>CAIRYG010000014.1 GCA_903882745.1 uncultured Gemmatimonadota bacterium | reverse complement strand
TTCAGGACGCCCATTGCCTGGCTCAGGAACCCCATCGTCTGGGCGACGGTCGAGGCCGACATCTTTCCCGCTCGCATCGTGTCCTCCATCCCCTCGGCGAAGCGCTGAAACACGCTCGGCGGGGCCGGCTTCTGCTCGGCGCATTGAGGAACCCGGCACACTATTGACTCAGGGTGCGAGATTCTGTATTTCCTAATCGTCATTGCGCGCGGGAACCGTGCCGAGCAGCTACTTTTGCCGTGCGACGCAGTCGTGGGGCAAGCGATGTCGATGAACGCGGTGTATGACGCAAGCACGACGTAGCGTCACGCCGGACCTCCACGATTGTGACGCCCGGTTCGGCGTGGCGTTACGGCCTCACAAACCACCTGATGGACTGGGCGCTCCAGCCAGGACTCATTTTGCCGTCACATCGAGCGGGCGTGCACCGTTATGCGCGAAAACGCGATCAGGTGACGTGTGCTGAATCATCCTCGCCCGCGTGCGTCCAGACTACGGCTTCTCCTTCTCCAGCGACAGTGTTTCGACACATCTTTGACCGTCAATTGCACTGGGTCTTCGGTCGCATACTCATCGCGTTGCTCATGTCCCCTCCGCTGGGCGCCCAGAGCCCAGCGCTGCCAATCAAGTACTCCGGCCCCCCGACAAAAGCTGAGATAACGTCGGGCGACCTAATGACACGGCTGTACCAGTTCGCCGACGACTCCATGCAGGGTCGGCTATACAGCACCACTTTCGCCAGGAAGGCCACGGACTACGTAGAACGCGAGGTCGGCCGTCTCGGGCTGCTCCCTCTGGGCGAGAACGGCACCTTCTATCAGACCGTCCCAGTGGTGATACGCGCACTTGACCCCGCGAGTACGATCACGGTTGGAAGAAGACAGTTTCGCGCCGGGAAGGACTTCGCAGCCGAGGCCGCGACAAGGAGGTTCACGCAACTGCACGGGGTTCGGCCGCAGTACCTTGGACTGATCTACGATACGTCTCGCGTGCCCAGCGTCGAGCAACTGGCTGGGAAGGTTGTTCTCGTCAGGGAAGCGTTTCGCCTCCCGGAGGACCGCAACCGACAGGGAGGCTTTCGAGTTGCTGCGACTCTACCTGGCTGGAATCGCGCGCTTGCCGCGGCGGCACAGGTCATCCGAATCGTAGGCGATTCGCTCGTGCCGGACTACAGAGGCTTCGGGGCAATGCAACCTCGCGGACCCGAGTACCTCGCGGACGAGGAGGGACTACTCGGATTGCGAATCACGACCCGTTTGGCGGAGGCGATTCTTGGAGGGAGCCTAAATGACGACCCAGCGCCAATCGGCGGGAATGCGCTGACCACGAACATCCAGTTCGTGGACCGCAAACTTGATGTCGCGCGGAACGTGATCGCTATGGTACCCGGCCAGTCTGGGTCGAACGGAGAGTATGTCGTGCTGAGCGCGCATTCCGATCATCTCGGCCTATCTCTGTCTCGGGAGGAGCACAACGCGGCAAAAGCACGATCGTTGTTTTTCTTTCGAATGGAACAGGATTCCGCCTTCCCGAAATCGCCGGCCGACAGGGCTGGCGTTCTCGCGGGCCTTGTCGACAGCTTGCGACTGCTACACGGCGGAGCACGCGTTGACTCAGTCTACAACGGCGCTGACGATGATGCTTCGGGGGCAGTGGCGCTCCTAGAGATCGCAGAGTCCCTTGCTTCGGCGCGTGTGCCGCCAAAGCGCAGCGTCCTCTTCATCTGGCACACGGGCGAGGAGTCCGGACTGATCGGTTCTAGATACTTCACCGAGAATCCGACCGTTCCGCTCGACTCCATCGTCGCCGTGATAAATCTCGACCGAGTCGGCCACGGAAGCGTTGACGATCCAGCCTCCGTTGATAGCAGTGGACGGATCTTTCCCGGAGGTCCGGGATACCTCCAACTTCTCGGCGCACGTCGGCTTTCCGGCGAGCTCGGAGATGCCTTTGATCGAGTGAACTCGGCGCTCCACCTCGGATTCAACTTCGACCTTTCAGAGGACGCCCCCGGCCATCCGCAGCAAGTATACTGCCGATCCGACCACGCTTCGTACGCTCGATTCGGCATCCCGTCAGTCTTACTGACTACAGGCGGGAATATCGACTACCACTCGGTAACGGACGAGCCCCAGTACATCGACTACACGCATTTGGCCGCTATTACGCGACTCGTTACGGCCACCTCGCTCGAGATCGCGAACCTGGATCATCGCATTCATGTCACCATGCCGAAGCCGAATCCGAAGAGCGCATGCGTGCAGTGAACGGAGCGGACGGTGCAGGCACACGGGGAGCCGCGTGCGGTCACCCGCGCCAGCGCTTTCGCGCCCCGCGCACATCGATGTGCACGTACGCCGCGGTCCCTGCGTTGCCATAGAGGCCGAGCCCCCCCACCAGCGCGGGGTAGTCGCGCTCCACCATCTCGACCGCCCGGGAGACGGCAAGGACGTCGAGATAGGTGATCCGGCCGTCCTCGTCCACGTCGATCGCGAGGTCGGCGGCGTCGCCGTATTGGTGGCGGCTGTCGCTCGCGGCTCGGGGGACATGCCGATTGTGATACGGGGTCCGAAAGCCCGAATGCAGCGACACCGGCATGTCGTGCTCGCGCGACCCGAGATAGCGAAGCACGAGCTCAACTTTGTCGAGCACGCGGGTGTCGAGCGCCACGTAGCGAGGCCAACTGGTCTGGCCGTCGTGGGTAATGAAGTCGGAAATTCGAAAGTGGGCGCTGATCGGAATGTTTTCGACCGCTTGGCTCACCTCGATAAACCCACGCGGCGGCGGCGAGGCGTCACCGGGGGTGTGCTCCCAGTTATAGGTGCCAATCTGATAGCCGTTCAGCGCGCTCCGCTTCTTGGCACTGAAGGGCACGAGCACGCCAACCACGACCGAATCGACAAAGCGCGAGCCGTCTTTTCGGGTCACGGCGAGCCGATAAAACCCGGGGCGTGAAGGTGCCGTCACGGTGGTACTGACGGTGGCCTCCGCGGGAATGGAGCGGTTGGTGTCCTCAGCGCGCACCCAGTCGAGCGATTTGATGGAGTCGATCGCGCTTGCCTCGAGCGGGAACTCCCACCGTTCGCGTGGCATCCGCAGTTGCAGACGCACCTCGCCGCTGTTCCCAAAGGCTTCCGGTGACGCGTGGAGGGTATGCTCGACCGGGACATCACCCGCAGGCGCTGCCCCGAAGAAAAAATTCGCGGGTGCCAACAGCGCCGCGAGGCCAATCACGATGGCCCCAAGCCCCACGAGGGCGAGCGTGAGCAGCGAGTTGGGGGAGTCCGACCGGCGCAGCACGCGTCAGTAGATGTAGACAACGGTGCCGAGCGGCACCAAGCGATACAGGAGTTCGGCGTCTTCGTTGCGAACACGAATGCAACCGTGCGAGGCATCGTGTCCAATCGAGCTTGGTACGTCGGTGCCATGAATGCCGTAGCCATCGCCAAGATAGAGACGATTGCTGCCGAGCGTGCCGTAGTATTTGCGCTGGTTGGCTTCGTAGGGCGGAATAACGAGCGTTTTGCCGACGACGATCTCCTGCCCTTCGCGCACTTCGATCGGGACTTCGCGGCCGTCGGGGTAGCGGGTGACGACGTTGACGCCCGACTTGGTCACGGCGAGCACCGCGCCGTTGCCGGCGGGAATGGTCTTGCCCGGTTCGAGGTGCGCGATGCGGAGGCCTTTCTTGCGCGCAACTTCTACAAAGTGCCAATCCGGGGGCACCCACGCGGGCTCGACGTCTTTGCGTTCCACCACCAGACGCCCGCGCGGTGTTTCGAACTTCCAGCGCTGGCCGCCTTTTCCGGTCTCGAGATTCTTGCCGGTTCCCGTGGCCACGCGCGTCGTAAAGAGCACGCTCGACCCTTTCTTGAACCAGAGCCGATGCTCGGCCACTGAAATCACAATGAACGGCCGATCGCTTTGCGTGGAATCGTTGTCGAGCGCTTTGACGCGCTCCAGGGTATCGCGACTCACCCCAACATCGCGGCGGATGTTGTCCAGCATCGCGAGGTTGTCCTGGTAGGCCGCGCGCGTCACCTCGAGGCGAAAGTGCGCGCGCGCGCCATCGAGGTACAGGAACGTGCCAAGTGCGACGAGGGCCGGAACAACGAGCACCGTCGCCCAGGCAGCAGCGCCACCGCGTGTGAAGAAGCCGTCGCCGCGTGCCATTAGTAGAAGTACACGTGTTGCCCGGGCCGGATATTCGGCGTGAGCAGTTTGAGGTCGGCGAGGCTCACACGCAGCTGACCGGCGCGCGCAGGACCCGCGACGCCGTCGGCGTAGATCATGGTGCCGCCACTGAGCAGCACGAGCGTGTCACCCACAATGTCTTCAATGGTGCGGTCCCCGCGCGGTGCGGCGAGCGGCACGGAGTCGCGCGGACCGGTGCGGATCCATCCGTTGGGCCCAGTGACGGTGGCGATACTGAGCAGCACCGCCCCTTCTTGCTCGAGGTGGAGGACATTGCTGTCGAGCGCTACCGAGAGATGCAATCCGTTATCGATGCGCGCTTGTCGACGCGCTAACTCCACCACAACCTGGGTACGATTGCTGTCGGCGCGCATGGCTGCATCGATGCGCTCGCGCTCAACGCCGCTGAGTTGCGTGCGAAGCCGCGTCGTTTCGCGCCCGTCGAGCACGCGTTGCGCGAGGAGCCAGCCATTGCCAACCAACAGCAACAGGGCCACGCCCCACACAAGGCGCATGAGGCCGGGACGCTCACGCCAGAGCGTGCGCCAACCATTCTCCGGGGGAGCGCCGGGAGCGGTCACCGCTTGGTAATGGAGATAAGGTCGAGGATTGGCGCGCCGGACGGCTCGCTCTTCCCGCTGCGCACTTTGGCATTGATGATGACGGTGGTCATCGGCGGGAACGTGGCCGCAACTGTCGCGAGCGACGGCGGGATCGCGAGGTAGAGCAACGCATTTTCACTGCCCGGCCCGCGCGCGAGCAGATACGGCTCATCGCGCGCCATTTCGCGGCGGAGCGGATCAGCCGTTTGCAGCGAGAGCACCTGCACTTCCCATCGCACGGTCCGGCCGCGGGTTCCGGCTGGGTCGGCGTGCAGGTCGGCGGCGGTGAGCCCTGGCGCTGCCTCCATCGTGGTCAGGTCGCGTTCGTTGACCCACCCTTCGAGGCGCACCTTCACCCAGCCGCGATCGCGCGCGATCGGTTCGAGTACTGCCTGTGCGCCGAGATCGCCAATGGCAGCTCCACTCGGCGCGACGAACAGCCGCGCGGACTTGGTCGGGTGCATCGCGCCCGCTGAGGGTGCGGCACCAGACTGGGGTGGATCGATCGCGGTCTGCGCGACCTGCACCGCCTGCGCGCTCTGCGCCATCTGCACTTTCGGCGCTGGAACAGGCGCTGGGCGTGTTGCTGGGGGTGGGGGTGTTGCTGGTGCCGGAAGGGCAACTTTGGAGGCGACCTTGGGGGCGACCTTGGCGAGGACCGCCGTCGGAACCCACATGGATCGCTTCACGTGGGTCCAGTTGCCCTTTTGCTCGCCCGTGCCGACGCCGACGCCGGCGTGCAGTTCGGCGATCGTGGCGGCTTTCTTACTAGGCGTAGCGCGCACGCGGAGCGCGCGCTTGCCGTTGACCGAGGCGGCGAAGTTATCCTTGCCGCCGCCGAGCCGAGCGCCGTCGACCCAGCCTTCGATGGTGATTTGGGTCTCGCTCCCCTTGGTTGCGCCGACGACAATCGGGGCCCCCGCACTCACCGCCCCCACACTTGGACCGTTCGGGCTCCCGCGGGCGATCGAGGCGGTACCGAGGGTGCTCTGGGCGGCCGCCGTCGACGCGACAGCGAGGGCCCATAGGGTGATGGCGAGGCAGGGACGGCGAATGTGCATCGCTGGTTGGGGAGCGTGACGAGAGGTTAGATTTCTAAATTACTTCGAACACCACACGCCGAGCTACGATGGCCCGCTCGCAGACAGACAACCGACCGGTCGTACTTGTCGTGCTCGATGGCTGGGGCTACCGCCCCGACCGTACGGGCAACGCTTTGGCGCTCGCCGATATCCCGACGTGGGATCGGTTGTGGGCCCGCGCGCCGCGCACCTTGCTCGACGCATCGGGGCTATCTGTTGGACTCCCCGAAGGGCAAATGGGCAACAGTGAGGTCGGGCACCTGAACCTCGGGGCCGGCCGGGTGGTGATGCAGGATCTCGTGCGGATCTCGCTCGCCGTCAAAACGGGTGATTTCTTCCGAAATACCGCCTTCCGGGATGCCTGCGCCCACGCCAAGGCCGGCAATGGGACGCTGCACCTGGTCGGGCTGATTGGTGACGGTGGGGTCCACGCGCACCAGGACCACCTGATTGCGCTCGTTGAGCTCGCACAGCGCGAAGGCGTTGGCCGTGTGGCCATTCACGCGATGCTGGATGGGCGCGACACCCTCCCCACCTCCGCGCTCGGCTACATGGAGCAGCTGGTGAAGGCGTTGGCCGGCCGTGCCGAGATCGCCAGTGTTGGGGGCCGGTACTTTGGCATGGACCGCGACCATCGGTGGCCGCGTGTCGAGCTGTTTTATCGCGCGGCCGTAGACGGCACCGGCCCGAGCGCGACCGACCCCGTGCAGTTTATTCGCGACGCGTACAATGCCGGCGAAACCGACGAGTTTATCAAGCCCGCCGTGATCGTCCGCGACGGGGCCCCCGTGGCGCCTATGCGCGACGGCGACGCGGTGATCTGCTGGAATTACCGCTCGGACCGTATGCGGCAGATTGTGCGCTGCCTAGCCGTCCCGGGTTTTGACGGCTTTGAGGTGCGCGGCCGCCCGGCTCTGCATATCGCCACGATGACGCAGTATGACGCTACCTTTGGCTTTCCGGTCGCCTTCCAGCCGTTCTCAATGGCTCGGATTATGGCCGACGTATTATGCGATGCGGGGCTGACCACACTCCGCACAGCAGAGACCGAGAAGTACCCCCATGTGACATATTTCTTTAACGGGGGCGAAGAAAAGCCATATCGGGGGGAGGAGCGGGTGTTGGTCCCTTCCCAGACGGTGGCCACCTACGACCTGATGCCCGAAATGTCTGCGCCGGGTATAACCGATGTGCTCTGCAACGCTATCGAGGCCCGATCGCATCATTTCACCCTGTGCAACTATGCCAACGGCGACATGGTGGGACACAGCGGAAATCTCGCTGCGACGATCAAGGCGGTCGAGGTGGTGGACCAGTGCCTGGCGCGGATTGTCGCGAGCGCCGAGAAGTCGGGGACGCGACTACTGATTACGGCTGACCATGGGAATTGCGAAATGATGATCGATCCGGCGACGGGCGGACCGCATACCGCTCACACCACGAACCCTGTGCCATTCATGCTCATCGAAGACGGGGCCACCATGCCTCTGCGTGCTGGCGGCGCCCTTTGCGACGTCGGACCAACCGCGCTCACGATGCTCGGTGTTGATCGCCCGGCGGAGATGACCGGTCGCGATCTGCGTGTGCTGGGAGGTGTCGCGTGAGCCGTTCCCTTGCCACTCGTGCTGCCACTCGTGCTGCCGCCGCGTTCTTCGCGCTGGCGTTGACCGCACCGCTTGCTCAGCCGCTGGCCGCGCAAGCGAGCATCGTCGGCACGGAGCCCGACAAGAGCCCATACCAGAGCATTGTCGACCCGACGCGCGTTGGTGGGTTCGGCGGCCTGCTCTTTGTGACCGACAATGGCCCGGGCGTCACGCCGAAGAGCCCGATTCCGATCGTTGGCATCCGGTACGACTACCACATCACCGGCCCGACGTACTTCAACGCGTCGCTCGCCTCGGGGCACACCACGCGTACGATTCTCGACTACAACAAGTCGGCCGCCACGCGCAATATCGGCGAGAAAAACACCTGGCTCATGGCGCTCGACGTCGGCTTTGACCTCGCCCCCACGGGCGATCGGAGCTGGAAGGGGATTCAGCCGCTGACGCATCTTGGCGCCGGCTATGTCTTCACTCCGGGCGACACCCGCGAAGACGCCTCTGGCTACACCTTCGGCGGCAAGTTCTCGGTGTCGATGGGCTTCGGCGTCCGCTGGGTCACCGGCAAGAACCGTGAGTTCCGGGCCGACCTCGGCTGGCGGCTCTGGAAGATGACGTATCCCGGCACCTATCAATCGACGGTCTCGGACCCGATTGCCATTATGCCGACGGGCTCGTTGGACTCATGGACGGCGAACCGGATGCTGACGGTCGGCTACACGTGGGGCGTTTTCCGCTGAGCCTCGGGCGATGAGCGCCGCGTTCGGCACGCTCTCGCTTACGCGCCGCGTGCAGTTCGCCGCGGCGCACCGGTATCGGCGCGCAGAATGGGACGAGGCGCGCAACGTCGCCGCGTTCGGGAAGTGTGCGCGTCTCGAGTATCACGGGCACACCTACACCGTGGATATCACGGTCAGCGGTCCGACTGACGCCCTCACCGGTATGATTGTCGACCTGCCCGTGCTCGACGCCGCAATCGCCCGTGAGGTTACCGCGCGGTTCGACCATCGCAACATCAATACCGATGTCGCCGAGTTCGTGGAGCCGAACGGCCTGATTCCGACGGGAGAGAACATCGCTCGCGTGATCGCCGAACGGATGCAATCGGCACTCGGCGCAGCAGCCCGAGTCACGCGGGTGGTCGTGGCTGAAGACCCGACGCTGAGCTCGGCGTGGACCGTGGGGCCGGGATGACGGCGCCGAGCCCGCAGCGGGATTGGCGGGCGCGTTGCACCGGAGTGGTTCTCGCCGGTGGGCAGGCGCTCCGGCTCGGCGGGATCGCCAAGGGGCTCGAGCGGATCGGAACACATCGCATGCTGGATCTCGTGACAGCCGCGCTCGGCGAAGCGGCCGACGACGTGGTGATCTCCGCGAACGCTGACGACGCCGTGCAATGGTCCCCGACGCTGCCCGTGATACGCGACGCCGTGCCCGGGTCTGGTGCGATTGGCGGCATTTTGGCGTCCATCGACGCCACCGATGGTGCCGTACTCACCGTGCCGTGGGACACGCCGTTTGTACCGGCGTCGTTGCTTCGCGCGCTCCGCGAGACAGGGGAGTTGCACGGCGCGGAGGCCGTGTTGCCCACGAGCAGCGGCGCGTGGGGCGTGGAGCCGTTGGTGGGCTGGTTCTCTCCGTGGTGCGCCACGGCGATTGCGGCGCGGCTGCGGGCGGGGGATGCGCGGGCAGGAGCGTGGCTCGAGGACGTTCGCGTGATGCAGCTCGACAGTTCCCCTTGGGGGGACGCCGATCGGCTATTCTTCAACATCAACACCGCACAGGACTTGGCGCAGGCTCAACGTATGTTGGCGGAGGACGCATGAAGCGGATTGTATTTCCCGTGCTTTTGGTCCTTGGCGCCGCGTGCGCCGGCGGCACGCCACCAATGGGAAGGCCCGCACCAGCCGCGACGCCGTCGAATGTTGGCGCGCCAAATGCTGGCGCGTCGAGCGTTGGCGCGCCGCTGACGCGAACGGCGCTTGTGTTGGCGGCGGACTCGATTGCGGCCGACGCGAAGTTCCGCACCGCGCAGTGGGGGATGCTGATTGTTGACCCCACGACCGGCGATACGCTGCTCTCGCGCAACGCGGGCAAGTTCTTTATGCCGGCGTCGAATCAGAAGATCATTACCGGTGCCACGGCCCTCGCGCAGTTGGGGCCGGATTTCACCTTCAGGACGACGTTTGGGTACCGCGGCACCCTGCGGGATGGTGTACTCGACGGGGATCTTGTGGTGATTGGGCGCGGCGACCCGTCATTCAGTGACGCGATGCGCGGCGACTGGCGCTTGGCCTTCAGCGACATGGCCGATTCGATTGCAGCGCACGGGATTCGTGAGATTCGTGGTGGTGTTCGGCGCGGGGGCGACGCCTTCCCGGGGAACAACTTTGGCTATGGTTGGCAGATCGATGACCTGACCGAGACATACGGCGCGGTCGTAGACGAGCTGTTCGTCAACGAAGGGTTCTGGACCGCCGGCCGCACGAGCAACGTGCCGTGCCGCGGTCGCTGTGCGCCCTGGCCGCGCTGCCGCGACGATTGCGTTGATCGGCCCGCCACGCCAATCCAAGATCCCGGAGCCGCCTTCCTTGGGGCGCTTCGGCAGGCGTTGACTGCGTACGCGATTGATGTGCGCGACACGATGGACGTCAAATGGGCCAACGGCGCCATCCGCGACTCCGCCGTCACGCGATTGTTCGAGCTGCGCTCGCCGCCGCTCCGCACGATTCTCCCGGTGATGGAGAAGCCGTCGCAGAATCAGATCGCCGAGATCTTCTTCAAGACGCTGGGGCTGGAGAAGACCGGGGTTGGGTCCGCGGATAGCGCGCGCCGCGTTGTGGAACGCCAACTCGCCGCGTGGGGCGCCAAACCCGATGGCGCCGCCGTGCGCGACGGGAGCGGCCTGTCGCGCCATGACTACGTAACACCCGAGACGCTCGCGAAGGTACTCAACGCCATGCGCGTACATCGCGACTTCGCCGTGTTCTACGACGCCCTGCCAATTGCCGGCGTCGACGGCACAATCGGCGAACGTATGAAGGGGACACCGGCCCAGGGGAATGTGCACGCAAAAACTGGAAGCGTCGACAAAGCGCGCTCGCTCTCCGGCTACGTGACAACCGCGGACGGCCGTATGCTGATTTTCAGTTTCCTCTGCAACAACTTCGCCGGCTCCAGTCGCGATGTGGAGCAGGCCACCGACGCACTCCTCGCGCGGATTGCGGGCTCACCCTTCGCGGCCCGCTGAACCGGTGACCGAAGATCGCCTCCTGCAAGTGCACGATGCGGTCGCTCGCATCGTCGCTGCCGTACGTCCGCTCGGCGCGGTCCGCGTTCCACTCTTGGAGGCCGCAGGGCGGGTCTTAGCAACCGACGCGATCGCAACCGTCACGCTGCCCCCGTGGGACAACTCGGCAATGGACGGGTATGCCGCGCGTGCTGCAGATCTTACGACCGCGCCGATCACATTGCGTGTCGTTGAGACGATTGCCGCTGGTCAATTCCCGTCGCGAGCGATTGGCGCGGGCGAAGTGACGCGCATTATGACAGGCGCCCCAGTGCCCGAGGGCGCGGATACGGTGATTCGTGTCGAGGACACGGACGGCGGCGTCGAGCAGGTCGAGATCCGCGACCTACGCGACACCGCAAAGCATGTACGACCGCGAGGCGAGGATATTCACGCGGGGGCCGTCGCGATCCCTGCGGGAACACCACTCGGCGCCGCGCAGCTTGGCGTGCTCGCCTCGCTCGGCTTCGCAGAGGTGGAGGTCGTACGGCGCCCCCGCGTTGCGATTCTGACCTCGGGCGATGAACTGGTTGAGGTCACCGACTTCGCGCAGGTGCGCGAGGGGAAAAAGATTGTTTCGTCGAACAGCGTGACATTGCAGGCATTGGTGCGCGATGCTGGCGGCGAGCCCACGTATCTGGGGATTGCACGCGACACCCCCGAGTCGCTCCGCGAGCATCTCGAGCGCGCCCGGGGCTATGACCTGTTAATAACGTCTGCCGGTATTAGTGTCGGCGAGTTCGATTTCGTCCGCGATGTGCTGGTCGAACTCGGGGCGGTGATGAACTTCTGGCGTGTACGGATGCGTCCAGGCGCACCGATTGGGTTCGGCACATTCGCAGGGGCACCATGGATCGGCCTCCCCGGGAATCCGGTCTCCACGATGGTGACCTTCGAACTGTTCGTGCGCCCCGCGCTCCGCCGTATGGCAGGGCATGATCGGGTCTTCCGCCCTGTGGTTCCTGTGGTGCTCGAAGAGCCCGTCACAATTGGCGCTGGGCTTACGCATTTTCTTCGCGCCGTGGTTTCGGTCGAAAGCGACCGTCGGATTGCGCGACTCACCGGCCCTCAGGGTTCGGGAATCCTTACGAGCATGTCACTCGCAAATGCGCTGTTGATTGTCCCCGCCGATCGTACGCGGGTCGAGGCAGGGGAATCCCTGAACGCCTTGCTCCTTCGTGACGACGCCGCGCTTGCCCGTGACTTCGCACTCTAACGCGGCATTGCCGGAGCTCCCGGCTGAGCTCGCCGCGATGGAGCGCCGTTTTGTGCTCTCGTCGACGGACTTGGAGGTCGCCGGCGTTCCCGTGCACCTCACGCGCCCGCGGAGTGCGGACGATCTCATTAGCGAAGCCGACTTCGCCAAAGACGAGCGCCTTCCCTATTGGGCAGACATCTGGCCCTCGTCCACGGTGTTCGCCTCATTGATTGCCGGTCGCGACGGTGCCGGGCGCAATGCGCTCGAGCTCGGATGTGGACTCGGGCTCGTCACACTGGGCGCGCTGCGCGCCGGCTACGCGGTGACCGCCACCGATTATTACGACGACGCCCTGCTCTTTGCCCGCTACAATGGGATCACCAATGCCGGACGCGAGCCCGCGACGCGCATGGTCGATTGGCGTCATCTGCCAACCGACCTGGGCCTCTTTGACCTGGTACTCGCGTCCGACGTGCTCTACGAACGGACCTATGCCACGCTCGTCGCGGAGACCATTGTCGCAACGCTTAAGCCCGACGGGGTCGCGCTCATCGCCGATCCGGGGCGCGTCGCGCTCCTCTCATTCCTCGGCGAATGCGAAGCACGAGGCTGCGTGACCAGCATCCATGCGCGACTCCCCTGGACGGATGGCACCGCGAAACAGACGATCACGATTCACGAGGTTCGCCGGGGTCCGTCCGCCTAATCCGCCGCGTGTACACAACGCAAAACGCCCGACCGGTCGCATGACCGGTCGGGCGTTTCTACATCCAGCAGCTGTTAGCGCGGGTCGAGCTTCCGGCCGGCGTTGAGATTGTCGTGGTTCAGGATGGTATTGAACACCAAGAAGTAGCTCCCGATCGTCTCGCCACGCCAGATGGGGTTGTTGCCAAAGAGCACGACATGTCCCTTGCCGAGTGGGGAGTCCACGACGACCGCACGTTGTGCGATATCAGCGCCACCATCGAGGAGGCCGCTGATCAGCAGGTCGCGCTGTTCACCGAAACGCAGCACCGCACGCGGGCGCTGGTCAGGGGGAATGATGTTGATCGGGGTGCGGAGCTGATCCTCGGTGATCGGTGCGTACTGCCACGGCTGCACCGGGGCCCGTTCTGCCGCGGCGAACTGCGGCTCGAGGGCTGGGCGTCCCTGCACCACGTCCGGATCGTCCGGTGTGCCGCGTCCCGTTGCACGGGAACCGCCACCACCGCCACCGCCGCGACGTCCACCGCCGCCACCGCGCATGGCACTGATGTTGAAGCTGCCGCCGTCATCCGTGTAGATCGCCAGGTTGTCGGGAATCCCGTAGACGATCGGACTGGTCTCGTCGACAATCTTCGAGCGGAGGAGCGTGCCGACCACTTCACCGCGACGCGGGTTGTTGGCGCTCACGCCATTGGTGAGGCCGAACTGCAGCGCAAAGTCGGAGGTGCTGTTGGAGGTCAGGAGCACCCCGCCCTTCTCGACGAACGCCTTCAGGTTGGCGACGCCGGTGAGGCCGAGTCCTGGGCGCATGTCGTCGGTCTGTGCAAAGGCCGTGAGGTTCGGCGTTTCCGGCGTGACCTTCCACGGCATCGGGTTACGCCACATCGGCATGCCGTCAACAATCTGCTGCGCGCTGCTCGTTGGCCCAAAGAGGATCACATCGTACTTGGCGTTCAGATTCGCATCCTTCGCGACGTCCTGCGTGCTGATGTAGTCGTAGGGGATTTTTTCGAAGTCGAGCGCCATGCGCCACCAGCCCTCGGTCTGCGTCGAGGTCCAGGTGTGAAGCACCGCCACGCGGGCTGCGCGGAGCGGATGCGTCTTGATGACCGGCATCACGGTGAGTGCGTAGGCCTTGAGGCCCAGTTCCTTGGTGGCGTTGTCGAGGGCGTCGGCGCTGACGTTGCTGATCAGGAACGATCCGCGGTTGAACTTCTGGCCGCCGGCCTCAAAGGCATCCTCGGCCGCCTGGAAGTTGGCAGACGTGAGCGCATAGCGGAGTGTCGCGAGGGCGTTGTCCGCGTTGTGGTTGATAGCGTAGACCATTCCCGTTCCCGTGACGCCGCCCTTCGGCGTCAGCGAACCGGTGACGAGTTCCATCGGGACGTCGAGGATCTTGCTGTCGGTGACGCGAACGGCCTGCACGGCGAAACTTTCCGGGAAGGTCCAGCCCGTGTCGTCGTACGGGGACTTCTGCGGATCCTGCGGGCTCCAGTACTGATAGTCGAGGAGCGCGTCGGCGATACGCGAATACGGCTGATCCATGCGGATGATGTAGCTCCCCGCGGGGAACTGCCGCGCTTCCGACGTCGCCGGCTTGGTGGTATCCGCCGCGGCTCCTCCGCGCCCACTGCGTCCGGCAGTCGCCGCGGCAGTACGCTTCACCGGCACCTGCGCGGTGAACGCCGATGTCGCACGAGAGATCTCAACGGCCTGCTTGCGCATCACCTCGAGCAGCTTGGCCTGGGCGCCCGGACGCGGATCGTTCGCCGACAGAATATACGCCGCAGGCCCTTCGGTCTTGGCCTTCTGGATTGAGCGCTTGGACTTCTCGTAAAAGTTGCGCATCAACTGGCGGCGATTGTTCGCGACATAGCTGAGCGACACGAGCAATCCGGTCTGCTCGTAGTTGTTGTTGTTGCGCAGCGACCACTTCACCTTCGGGAGCGGCGGGTTCTGCTTGTACCAGGTGCGCTCGGTGTCGTTGGGTCCGAGGGTGCGCTCCACCGTCTCGGCCGTGCCACCATTGCCGAAGGTCTCGTACAAGCGGCTGATGCCGTTGTGCGTGGCCGCAATGAACATCAGGTAGCCCGGGCTCCACGTGTCGAACGTGCCGTGAGCGAACACGCCGGGCATGCCGTAGCGCGTCATTTCCTGCACGTTGTTCCAGCCGATCAACTGCCATTCGTTCGTCACGAGCGGGTCGAGCCAGGCATTGAACGGCCCGTCGCCGATCGTGTTGTCGTACAGATACGCCACCGACTCGTGCAGGTCGTGCAACGCCATCGCCTTCCACGACACGTAGGTGTTCAAGACGTTCTGCGTGAGCTTGAGCGTCATCCCCATCGCGTCACGATTGTTGTCGTGCGCCACATACTTGCCCCAGTACAACGGGCCGGGGTAGGTCTCCCCCGGATGCTTCACATGCCAGTTGTAGAGGTCCACGACACGATCGCGGCCGTCGACTTCGACAATCGGCGTGATCAGCGTGATGACATGTTCACGGATGTTGCGCACATAGGGGCTCTCATCGACCGCAAGGCGATACGCGAGCTCCATCAGCGCGGTGGGGGCACCGGCTTCTGTGCTATGAATCGTGCCCGTGATGTAATACACCGGCGCGACTTCGGCCGCGATCCGATCCGCCTCGGCGTCATCCATCTTGATGGTGCGCGGATCCGCGAGCTTGGACAGCTTCGCCCGGTTTTCGTCGAGCTTCGCCATCAGCTGTTCGCTCGCGACCGCAACAGCGATCATCTCACGTCCTTCCTCGGTGGTACCAATCGACACCACTTTGGCGCGCGGCGTGCTCTTGGCCAGCAAGCGCATGTACTCGTAGACCTCCTTCGAGTACGGCAACTTGGTCGGCGCACCGGCGATATCGCCGAGTACCGCCTTGGGGGTTGGGATCCCCTTGGCGGCCGGCATGTAGTCCACGAGCGGCGAGAGGAAGAACGGCTCGGTGGTGTATTCCTTGATTTTCTTGGTGTATTCCTCGTCGATCGGCTGGGACATCAGGCGTCCCGGCTTGGCGTTGGCGAGGTCTACGGGGCCCTGGGCACGGACGACCGCGGGTGCGGCAGTCACAGCGAGCAACAGAGCGAGTGTACGGAAACGGGTCATCGAAGGCCCTCATGGGGCAGCTATGCGTGGGACGGCGCAATACGACCCTACAAGAATGCCCCTGCCGACGGCGCGGGGGTAGAGGGGTGAGGGGAATGCACCTCCTCCCTTGGGCACGCCAGCCGTTGGGCGCGCCAGCCCTTGGGCGGGTCAGCCGTTGGGTACGCTCGCGGACGAGTCGCCCTGTGGGTATCGTTCGCTCGTGACCGAATCCCCCTTCCCCCGACTCGTCGACCTGACCGGTCGCGTTGCCCTAGTGACCGGGGCGGCTCGTGGGCTCGGGCGTGCGGCCGTCCTTCGGCTCCACGGGCTCGGCGCCTCGGTGGTGATCAACACCCGCGACCAGGCGCGCGCCACGGCGCTCGCCGCCGAACTCGGCGAGCGCGCAACCGCCGCGTGCGGTGACGTCGCCGCGGCCGATGTGCCTGCCGCCCTCGTGCAGGCGGCCGTTGATCGGTTCGGCCGCTTGGACATTATTGTCAACAACGCCGCCTTTGCGCGATCCACACGCCTCCCCGAACTGGGTGCGGCGGAGTTCCGCGAAGCACTCGAAGTGAACATGGTCGCGCCCTTCCTGCTCACGCAGGCCGCCGTGCCTATCATGCGGGCGCAGCGCTTTGGGCGGATTATCAACATTTCCTCCTCGGCGGGACGCACGGTCTCTACACTCGGTGGCGCGCATTACACGGCGTCCAAAGCGGGGCTCCTCGGCCTGACGCGCGCGTCGGCCAAGGAGCTCGGCGTCTTTGGCATTACCGTGAATGCCATCTGCCCGGGAATGATTGATACGGAGCTGACACGCGAACACGCGACCGACGAGCTGCTCACACGTCTTGCCACCGGATATCCCGTACCGCGACTCGGCACGGCACGGGAAGTGGCTGACCTCATTGCCTTCGTGGCGTCAGATGCCGCCGGTTATATCACCGGCGCGTCGTTCGACATCACCGGTGGCGACCTCATGATGCAACTATGAAATCCACATCGCGTGTCCTTCTCGCCCTCGTGTTGGCGATGCTCCTCGGCATCGGGGTCAGCGCACTCGGGAACCCCCAGCTGCTCGCCGCCGTCGACTTCCTGGCGCCAATCGGCTCCCTCTGGGTGAACGCCATCCGCATGACGGTCATTCCGCTGGTGGTGTCGCTGATCATCACGGGACTCGGCTCAGCTGGCGACATGCAGAGCCTCGGCACCGTGGGCCGTCGCACGCTGCTCGTGTTCTTCGGACTCCTGACCTTCGTGGCGGCGATTGCCGTGCCGCTGGCACAAATCGCGTTTGGCGCGCTGCCGTCCAACGGTGGAGTGCACCCCGCGCTTCCTCCTGGCGCGGCGGAAGTCACCAGTGAGATCGCGAAGGCAGGGCCGGTGCAGTCCGTGGGCGCATGGGTCAACTCCCTACTTCCCACCAACCCGATCGCGGCGGCGGCGAACGGTGCGCTCATGCAGCTGGTGCTGTTCACGATCCTGTTCTCGCTCGCGCTCACGCGCGTGGAGTCTGCGACACGCACGCAGCTCGTTGAGGTATTCCGCGGGATCGGCGACACGATGCAGGTCTTGGTCGGCGCTGTCATCGCCCTCGCACCGATCGGCGTCTTTGCGCTCGTGGTGCCGCTGGCGGCGCATACCGGGTCCGCGTTCGCTGGGGCGGTTGGGTATTACGTGGTCGTCTATTCGGGATTTAGTCTCGCGATCACGCTGTTGTTCTATCCGCTGGTCACACTCTTCGGAGGGATCCCTTTCCGGCGGTTCGCGAAGGCGGCCGTCCCCGTGCAGCTGATTGGAATTTCGTCGGCCTCGTCGGTGGCGTCGCTACCGGCATTGATTGACAGCGCCGATCGCGAGCTCGAACTCCCGAGTCAGGCGAGTGGATTCGTGCTGCCGTTGGCGGTCAGCACACTCAAAGTAGCGGCGCCGATGACCTGGGCGGTTGGCGCCTGCTTTATTGGCTGGTTTTACGGCGTGCCGCTTGGATTCCGCGAGCTCGCCACGATCGCCTTCGCCGGCGTGTTCCTCTCCTTCGCGGCCCCCGGCGTCCCGAACGGTGCCTTCCTCCTGCTCACGCCGCTCTTCGTCCAGATTGGACTGCCCGCCGAAGGGATCGGCATCTTGATTGCGCTCGACGCGATCCCCGACCGCGTGGCCACGGTGCTGAACGTTACCGGCGATTTGACCGCGGCCGCAATTATCGTCGGCGGAAAGACGCGCACGCACACCGACGCCGCATAAGGCAGCTGCGCAGTCAACTACTGCGGCGCAGTTGCGCGCGCACGATTACGTGCGCAGCTGCCCGGCCACGACCTCGGCGATGTCGTACACCTGAACGTTCGCATCGCGCGACGTCACGCTGTCGGCCATCATCGTCATGCAGAACGGACAGGCCACCGCGATGGCGTCCGCACCGGTCGCGAGCGCCTCTTCTGCGCGCTCCACGTTGATCCGCTTGCCGACCGTCTCCTCCATAAACATGCGCCCGCCACCAGCGCCGCAGCAGAGCCCCTTATCCTTGGAGCGGGGCATCTCCACGAGGTTGATGACCGGCAACGCACGCCGCAGCGTTTCGCGCGGCGCGTCGTACACGTCGTTGTAGCGCCCGAGATAACACGAGTCGTGATAGGTGAAGGTGCGCACTGGCCCGTGCAGCTCCTGCACGATCGGCACACGTCCCTGCGCCAAGAGCGATTCGATGAAGGTGCTGTGATGCACGACGTCATAGTTCCCACCAAACTGCGGGAACTCATTCCCGATCTGATGGAAGCAATGGGGGCACGCGGTGACAATCGTGCGCACGCCATACTTGTCCAACGTCTCGATGTTGTCCTTGGCGAGCATCTGATACAGATACTCATTGCCCATGCGACGCGCAGGATCGCCGTTGCACTTCTCTTCCTGACCGAGGATCGCAAACTTGACCCCGCTCGCCTGCATGATCTGTGCGAACGCCACCGTGGTCTTCTTGGCCCGATCGTCGAACGACCCCATGCAACCAACCCAATAGAGCACCTCGGGACGCTCGCCACGCTCCGCCATCTCGGCCATGGTCGGGATGTTCATTCCCTCGGCCCACTTGCCGCGATCGCCCGGATCGAACGCCCAGGGCGAGCCGCGCTGTTCCATGCTCTCGAACGCGGGCATCACTTCCTCGGGGAAACGGCTCTCGCCGAGCACGAGGTTACGACGCAACTCCATAATCACACTGAGCTGATCGATGCTCACCGGGCATTCCTGCACGCAGGCGCCGCAGCTCGTGCAGCTCCATAGCTCCTCTTCGGTGATGTAGCCGTCGAGCAGCGTGCGGTCAGCGACAGTCGACTTATCCGCGGCATGCGCGTACGATTCCAGCCGCTCGCGCACATTGATCATGATCTTGCGCGGGCTGAGCAACTTGCCGGTGGTGTGCGCCGGGCACACGCTCGTGCAGCGGCCACACTCGGTGCAGGCGAACCCGTCGAGCAGCGATTTCCACGAGAGGTCCGTCACGTCCTTGGCGCCGAACACTTCGAGATCGCCTTCGAGGTCCATCGGCTTCATCACGCCCTTCGGCCCCGGCCCGCTCGTGTTCGAGAGGAACACATTCGGAAGCGACGCCACCACATGCAGATGCTTGGAATACGGCAGGTAGTTCAGGAAGCCGAGCACCAGGAGCCCGTGCGTCCACCAGGCCAGATCATGCGCCACAGCGGCCGCACTCGGCGACATCCACGAAAAAGCCATCGCCACGCCGAACGAGATGGGGCGGAGCATCGGCGTCAGGGTCTCGGGATGCGCGACCATCTCGAACGCTTCGTAGGCGAACATCGTGATCATGAGCGCCGCGATCCAACTCAAAATTAAGAGCGGATCATTCGGGTGCGTCTCGGCACCCTGCAGGCGCTTGACGCGCTTGGTGAGACGGCGGAACAGCGCCATCCCGACGGCGGCGATCACCAGCGCTGCCCAGACGTCCTGATTCAGCGCAAAGAATGCATAGACCGGCGCGATGAAGTACGGCTGGAAGCTGAATCCCGGGATGACACCACCGAGCAAGAACTCAATCGTGCCCAACGTGAGAATGCCGAAGCCCCAGAAGATGGCGGCGTGCATTGGGCCCGCGATCGAGTCGCGGAAAATTTTCTCTTGAAAGATGCCGATGCGCAAGAAGTTGCCGAACCGCGTTGGCAAATCGTTCCAGCGAGCGTCATCGGTATGGCCGAGCTGCAGTTCCCCGATCAGGCGTTGGATGTTCGCCGCGAAAAATCCGAGGGCGCAGACGAAAAGAATCGTAAAGAGAACGTGCCCAGCGCTCATGTGATGCTCCATCGGGGGTGGAAATTACCGCGGGCACCGCGTTGCACTTCTGCACACGCGGTGCCCTTCGGAACTACGCGCCCTGCTTGGCGGCCTTCACGGCTTCGGTGAGGACTGGGAGAATCTCGAGCACATCCCCCACAATCCCATAGTCCGCAATCTTGAAGATCGGGGCTTCCTTGTCCTTGTTGATGGCGACGATCGTCTTGCTGGTTCGCATACCGGCCAGATGCTGAATCGCACCGGAGATGCCGCACGCGACGTAGAGGTCCGGGCTGACGAGACGACCCGTCTGGCCGATCTGATCGCTATGCGGGCGCCACCCTTCGTCCGTCACCGCGCGCGTCGCACCGACCGCCGCATTGCCGAACGCAGCGGCGAGATCTTCCACCAATGTGAAGTTCGCGGCTTCCTTCAGTCCGCGACCACCGGAGATAATCACCGGCGCTTCGCCAAGGTCGAGCTTGGCACCACCGCCAACCACGGTGTCGGTCACCACGACACGCGAGGCGGCGGGATCACCGGCGCTCGGAATGTTCTGCACGGTGCCCGCCTTCGGCGATTCCTTGGGAAGCACCGCACCAGGACGGAGCGAGATGATCGCCGGCGTGGCCTTGAGCGTGAGCGTCTGCACAATCTTCCCCGTGTAGCCGGGGTGCTTGGCGACCACGGCGTCGCCACTGAAGGCGAACTCGGTTACGTCACTCGCCAAACCGACCTTCAGCTTGGCGGCGACACGCGGCGCGAGATCCTTGCCCTGTGCCGAGGCTGAGAAAAATGCGGCGCGATAATTGTTCGCGAGCCCGGCCGCGAGCGTCGAGGCAAGCGCTTCGGGATTGTAGTGTGTGAACGCGTCGTGCTCGACCACGAGCACAATATCAGCGCCGTGCGCGGCAAGCTTTGCGGCGTGTACCGCGATACCGGGCGCGCCTGCGATCAGCACACGGACTTCACCACCAATCTGATCGGCGGTCTGACGGGCTGCGGTCACCGCCTCGAGCGCCGCGCGGCGCAACTCTCCACCACGCGTCTCGGCGAATGCGAAAATGTTCGACATCAGAGTACCTTCGCCTCTTCTTTGAGGAGGCGCACGAGTTCGGGAACCGCGTCCTTCCCTTCACCCACGATCCGTCCAGCGGCGCGTTCGGCGGGGAGTTCCATCTTGTCGAGCGTGTAGCGCTGCTCGCCAACCTGTGCTGGCTTGGTCTCGAGCGGCTTTTTCTTTGCGGCCATGATGCCCTTGAGCGACGGATAGCGCGGGCGCGCGATCCCTTCGTCGATGGTCACGATGGCCGGCAGCGGGCACTCGACGAGCTCGTAGGATCCCTCGAGCTCACGACGTGCCTTCACCGTGCCGCCGTCGAAGTCGAGCTTCGAGATCGCGGTGATGATGGGCAGGCCCAACAACTCGGCAACCATTGTGCCCGTGGCCTGATTCGCGGTGTCGATCGACATACGACCGAACATCACCAGATCATAGCCACCCGTGGAGAGCTCAGCGGCAAGCGCCGTGGCGATCGCGAAGCTGTCGAACACCGGTGCGTCGTGCTTGAGCTGCACCGCGCGATCCGCACCCATGCTCATCGCTTTGCGCAGCGTTTCCTGCACGTTGTCGGCGCCGAGGGAGATCACGACGACTTCGCCAGCGTTGGCCTTCTCCTTGATCTGGAGTGCAGCCTCCACCGCGTAGCCATCGAAATCGCTAATGTCGAACTTGAGCCCGGCCTCGTCGACCGAGGTTCCGTTGGCTCCAATCTTGAAGCGGACGTCCATGTCGGGAACGCGCTTGATACACACGGCAATCTTCACCGCGAAATCCTCGTTTTGGAGTACCTAGGAAAGTTAGCGATGGGGGGGAGCAGTCGGCAGAGCACGGAGCCAGAGCGAACAGAGCAGTAACCCACCGAACGCCAGCGCCACCGGGCCGCGGGGCAAAGCCCCCGTTACCAAGAGGGTGGCGCAGGCGGACGCGAGGGAGAACAGACGAATCTGCTCCAGCACCCGGGCCCACGCCTCCCCCTCGAGTAGCCCGCCAATATTGGTGACCGTCAAGACCACGTAGAATGCCGCCGCTGCCGTTTGCGCGCCCGGCAGCAGCTTGGACCAGGCGAGGACCTGCATCCCGCCGAGAATCACCAGCGCAAACTGTACGGCCACGTAGCGCATCAACCCAGGGGGCATCTCCGGGTCAAACTTCCGAACGTTGTCCACCGTTACGTCGGGTGGCACAATCGGCACTCCGGCCTCAGGGGGCCGCCAGTTTGGGCTCCCAAAGAGCACCCGGGTCTTGTTCCGCCAGCCACGGGTCAACCAAAACAGCCGCCAGAGCTCCACAAACACGTGAAGGTTCGCCCACAGCGGGTTCCAGGTCTGGAGGGGGTGGGTAATGCCATACACCGGCTCCTCTTCCTCCACCACAAAGGTCCCAAACACCCGGTCCCATGTGATAAACACCCCGGCGTAGTTCTTATCCTGATACTTGGGGTTCACCCCGTGATGCACCCGGTGGTGACTGGGTGTGTTCAGCACATACTCAGCCCACGGGCTCAGGCGCCCGACCGCTCGGGTGTGAATCCAAAACTGATAAATCAGGTTGATCCCGTGGCAGACCACCCACATCAGCGCGGGGACGCCCAGCATCGCCAGCGGGAGGTAAAAGAGCCAAATAAAGAGCCCGTGCAACGCACTCTGCCGCAGCGCGACGGCGAGGTTGTACTCTTGGCTCGAGTGGTGGACCACATGGCCCGCCCAAAACAGATGCACCTCATGCGACATGCGGTGCGACCAGTAATAGGCGAGGTCCACGAGGACGAACACCACACTCCAGCTCAGGAGCTCCGGAATCCGGACGCCGAACCAGGGGAATCCGACCGCGCTCGTAAATGGCGCCCCCTCCGGCCAGACGACCACCGGTACCAGCAGGCGGAGCGAGAGATGCTCCCAGACCCAATAATAGAAGCCAATCGTGATCACCTTGATCACAATGCCGGTGATCTGACTCAAAATACCGATATTGATGGCGGCAATCGAATCGTTCAGCCGAAAGAGCTGAACCCCCCGTACCCGCGTATACGCGTACTCGATTCCCAGCAGCAAGAAGAAAATCGGGATCGACGCCTGAATGATCGACATGTCGAGCGGGTCGGGGTTCGCGCGGTCGGGGGAGCAGGGCACAATCCGCCCTGCAGTGCTCTCAGGCCGGGCAGTCGGGCCTCAGAGGCATTACGTTATGGTAGTTCGTCTCCCACAACTTAGGGCAGGGACGCTAGGGATGCCTACCGCCACGTCACATACCGGTCGTACTGTCGCCCTCATTACCGGGGCGTCCGCCGGACTCGGCAAAGTGTTCGCGCAACGCCTCGCCGCCGCCGGGCACGATCTCCTGCTCGTGGCGCGCGATGCCGCACGCCTCCAAGCGCTCGCCGATGAGCTCTCCCTGCAGTACGGGATCAGCGCCGAGCCGCTGGCCGCCGACCTATCGCGCGACGAAGGCATGCGCCGCGTGGCCGATCGGATTGCCAAGATGGACAATCTCCAAATCTTGGTCAACAACGCCGGCTTTGGCACCAAGGGAAAGCTGGTGACGCGTCCAATCGCTGAGCAGGCGACGATGCTCGAACTCCATGTGATGGCGCCAATGCTCCTGACCCGCGCCGCGCTTCCGGGGATGATTGATCGCGGCGTCGGGACGATTATCAACGTCGCCAGCGTCGCGAGTTTTGTGTATGGCGCGGGGAACGCCAACTACTGCTCGTCCAAGGCCTATTTGCGCATTTTCTCGCTCGCCCTCAACGAGGAACTCCGCGGTACGGGCGTCCACGTGCAGGCGCTCTGCCCAGGGTTCACCCACACCGAGTTCCACGACCGTGCGGCCATGGACAAGACCACCATCGCCGGCGTGCTCTGGCTGACGGCTGAACGGGTGGTCGATGACTCGCTCGCGCAGGCCGCCGCCAAGGGGGCCGTCGTGTGCATCCCGAGTACGCGATACAAGCTGATTGTCTTTATGGTACGTTATCTGCCGGAATGGATTCTCAGCGCGGTGCGTAAGCAGTACGGCAAGCTGAGAACCTGAGCGGAACGCGGTACCCCACAATCGCCGGAGCCCCCCAATGCACCTGACGCCACCGAGCCCCAAAGCAGCACGTCGGTTGACTCGTTCGTGGACCGCTCTGGTTGGCTGCTTCGCTGTTGCTGGTGCGGTAGCGACCGCCGGTGCACCTCCCGCCGGCGCTCAGCAAGCCCCGCCAGCGGCGTATCAGGTGGTGCTCACGGATGGCTCCATCACCTACGGCCGACTCGAGCGCCAAGACGCCGACAGCGTGGTGATTATTGGGCTCACCGGGCGCATCGCCTTTGCGCGCGCATCCGTTCGGAAAGTGATGGCCGCAGGCATCCCACATACGCGTGCCGATGGCTCCATCGAGTATTGGGCCGCAGACCCGATGGCCAGCCGTCTCGTCTTTTCCCCCACGGGGCGCACACTCCCCAAGGGCGAGGGGTACTTTGCCGATCACTGGGTGGTCCTCGGCAGTGCCGCCTACGGCATCACCGACGACATCACCATCGGCGGCGGCGGCCTGTTATTGCCGAACTCGCAGTTTTGGTTCGTGACGCCGAAGGTACGCATCGTAGCCCACGACAACTTCAACCTCTCGGCCGGCGTCTTCCTCGCCGGATGGGGCTCTGACGGCACCGGCGGCATCGGGTATCTGGTCGGCACATTCGGCGGGAGCCCTGATGGCAACCTCACCGTGGGCATCGGCAACGGCTTCGCTGGGTCCCGCAGTGCCAAAGACCAGCTCATCATGATTGGCGGTGAGCGACGCCTGACCAAGCGCACCGCCTTCATCAGCGAGAACTACTTCACCACCGGTTGGGCCGACGCACTGGTTTCGTACGGGATGCGCTTCATGGGCGAGCGCCTGACCTTCGACCTGGTATTCGTGAGCACGGCCAAGGGCATCACTTTCCCGGGCGTTCCCGTCATCGGCGCCGGCTTCAGGTTCTAGGACGCGCTCGCCGCGACCACTCGCTGCCACTGCCTACTTGAACGCGTTCAACCCCGTCACCGCCTGCCCCAAGATGAGCGAGTGCACGTCGTGCGTCCCCTCGTACGTGTACACGCTCTCCAAGTTCGCCATGTGCCGCATCGAGTGATACTCGGCAATAATCCCGTTGCCGCCGAGTAGGCGACGCGCTTCACGTGCGACGTCGGTGGCGATGTTCACATTGTTGCGCTTGGCAAGTGAGACCTGCTGCGGGGTGAAGGTTCCGGCGTCCTTCATGCGCCCGAGGTGCAGCGACACGAGCTGCCCCTTGGTGATCTCGGTCAGCATGTCGGCCAGACGCACCTGCTGGATCTGGAAGCCGCCGATCGGACGATCGAACATCACGCGCTGCTTGCTGTACGAGAGCGCCTCCTCGTAACACGCCATCGCGGCGCCGAGCGCGCCCCACGAGATCCCATAGCGCGCCTGCGTGAGGCACATCAGCGGGCTCTTGAGTGTGCCGCTCTTGGGCAGCACAGCATCGGCCGGAAGATGGATGTCGCTGAACACCAGCTCGCTCGTGTCGCTCGCGCGGAGCGAAAGCTTTCCCTTCACAAGTCGCGAGGTGAACCCCTTCGCGTCGGTGGGGACGAGGAACCCCTTGATGCTGTGCCCGTCGTCGTCACCGTCCTCCGTCTTGGCCCACACCACGCACACGTGCGCCTGCGAGCCATTGGTGATCCACATCTTGCCGCCGTTGAGAATCCAGGTGCCGTCGGGCTGCTGGCGTGCCCGGGTGATCATCCCCGCGGGGTTGGAGCCGTAGTCGCTCTCTGTGAGTCCAAAGCAGCCGATGGCGGTGCCCTTGGCCATCCGCGGGAGCCAATGTTTCTTCTGCTCCTCGCTCCCGAACGCATAGATGGGGTACATCACGAGTGCGCCCTGGACGCTCGCGAAGCTCCGGATCCCGGAGTCGCCGCGCTCGAGCTCCTGCATGATGAGCCCATAGCTCACATTATTGAGCCCCGCGCAGCCGTATTCCTCAGGCAAATTCGCGCCGAGCAGGCCGAGCTCACCGAAGTCGGGAATCAGCTCCTTGGGAAAGCGTCCCTCGACATAACAGTCGCCAATAATCGGCATGACTTTCTCGTCCACAAAGCGGCGGACGGTGTCGCGTACGGCGCGCTCTTCTTCGGTCAGCGCGCAATCGATGTTGAAGAGGTCGCCCTGGCGCGGCTTCAGCTCGGGGGACGCGAGAAAGTGTTCGGAGTTGGAGGCCATACCTGAAAGATAGTGCCAACGACGTGCGCTAGCCGAGCCTGCGTGGACTCAGTCCACCACCCGGGTGGCCCGCGGCCGAATCCCGACCTCGCGCGCCTTCTTCCGGAACTGCGCCCCGTGATCGAGGGGTCGTCCGGTCTCTGCCTGCCACTGATGCACCATTTCGTGCAGCAAGGTCTCCATCGCGCTCGCCCAGCCGTGCTTCTTGAGATGCTGCTGCGAAATCGCGATCTCGGCCCCCTCCCCGCCCCGTGCGGGGGAGTAGTGACCGAGCCGGGACTTCATGCGGCGCGACACACGCACCGGAATCCCCTGCAGTTCCCCACCAAAGCGGGCTTCGTTGAGCTCCGCATGTGCGATTTCCAGCCGTTCGGCGAGCGCCTCGTCGGCGGGGTGCGTACGCGCCACACGCGCCGGTGCGCTGTGCTCCGTCAGTCCGCGCGCATAGCCGATAATCACATGCATCGCGGCCGTTCGCCCCGCGCCACGCCGCGCCATCACGAAGGCGACAATCGCGGTCAGCACGTCGTCGCCAGCCGCGAGATACCCTTCGTGCACGCGCAACATACGCCCCTTGATGCTCACCATGGTGCGCCGATTGGTCGTCAGCAGCAGCGCATCGACATTGCGCAGCCCCATCGCGCGCAGCCGCGCGAGGAGCGCCGAAGCGTCGGCCGGTGCCGCTCGCGCGACGCGCACCGCGTCAGCGCCTGACGTCGGCGTAGCGCTCGCTGCGGCGGGCTCGTCCCACCCAAAGACCAACTGCACCGCCTCCTGCGCGACCTTGGCCGCGCGACCCGCGCCCTGGATCAGCGAGGAAAGCATGCAGCCTCCTGCGGCACAAAGCGTCGCACCTCACCCACCCAGGCCCAGGGCGCAACCTGCACCTCACGTGCGGTGGTCGCAATGACATTCAACGACGACGCGCGTCCACCACGCACACGATTGCTCAGCGTGTTCGCCGTACTCACCACAAAGCGCCGCCCTGCCACCGCTACCTGCTCGATCCGATCCTCATGATCGTGCCCACACAGCACCAACTCGGTACCCGTCCGCGCCGCCTGCTCGAGCCCCAACGCGCGACTCGCAAGCCCCCAACGGTTAGAGAGCTTGCCGCGCAGCAAGTTGTGATGAAAGACGAGCACCTTCAGATCCCCACTCGGCGCGGCCGCAAAGGCGTTGCGCGCTTTTGACCACTGCGTGGGCCGCAATGCCCCCACCACACTCAGGTCTCTCGGGCGCGTGGTGAGCGTGTACGGCTGGATGCCGTGTGAGGAGTTCAGACCGACGATCGTGATGCCCGGCAGCTGGAGCGTAGGCTCAAGGTCCTCACTCACGAATCGCCGATACCGTGTGTACATGGCACTCCGGCTGCCGAGTCCTACCGGCGCCGTCCACCAGGCAACGTCGTGATTCCCGGGCACGACCAGTACCGGCGCATGCTGCCGTGCAAACGAGAGAAACGCACGAGCTCGGGTGAACTCGTGCGTCCGTGAACGCTGCGAGAGATCACCCGACACGACAATCGCGTCGAACGACTCCTTGCTGATGAGCGCCTCCAGCGCCTCGACCTGCTCCGGAACGCTAGGCGTCCCGAAGTGCAGGTCGGACACGTGCAGGAGGCGCGCCACTAGTTCAGCGCGGAAACGGGTGACAATCCAATCACAGGCGTGCGATCACCGCATCGGTGTACTGCTCGGTCGTCGCCGAGCCGCCGACGTCGCCCGTGACAACCGACTTGTCGCGCAGCGTGTTTTCGACGGCATCGCGCACGCGCGTGGCGAGCTCCGGCTTGCCGATGTGGTCGAGCATCTGACATGCCGCGAGCATCACCGCGGTGGGATTCGCGATTCCCTTGCCGGCGATATCGGGGGCCGTTCCGTGCACCGCCTCGAAGATGGCGGCGTTCTTGCCGATGTTCGCGCCCGGCGTCAGCCCAAGGCCGCCGACGAGGCCGCTCGTCAAGTCGCTCAGAATGTCTCCGAACAGATTCGTCGTGACAATCACGTCGAAGCGCTCCGGACGCATCACAAGCTCCATGGCGCAGGCGTCGACAATCTTCTCCTCGACCTCAATCTGCCCCGCGTACTCCTTGGCAATCTCGCGCCCCACCTCGAGGAACAATCCCTGCGAGTACTTCAGGATGTTCGCCTTGTGCACGAGCGACACCTTCTTGCGGCCATGCTGTACCGCAAACTCGAACGCATATCGATGAATACGCTCGGCACCAAATCGCGTGACCACTGCGGTGGACTGGGCCGCCGCATGCTCGTCGTCTCCGATCTTTACATAATTCTCAATGCCGATGTACAACCCCTCGGTATTCTCGCGCACCAAGACGATATCCACGTCACGAAAGCGCAGTCCCGGTAACACCGAACGCGCCGGACGAACATTCGCATACAGGTCGAAGGTCTTGCGAAGGGCCACATTGATCGAGCGGAATCCCTTGCCCACTGGGGTCTCGAGCGGCCCCTTCAGTGCGAGCTTGGTTTTCCGAATTGACTCGAGGGTCTGATCGGGAATGGGGTCGTTGTACGCGGTGACCGCTGCCATTCCAGCCAGCTGGCGGTCCCACACGATATCTGCACCTGCGGCGTCGAGCAGGCGGACGGTGGCCTCAGTGATGCTGGGGCCGATGCCGTCGCCGGGAATAAGCGTTGCGTGAATAGTCATGTCTTGGAGTATCGGATATTCCCCGGAAAGCCCGGGGTGAAAGTCATCGTGGGGCGACCAACGCCGCCACCTTCGCGACCAACGAACTGAACAACAGGGGGTCGCTCCCACTGGCGACAGCGTCGCCGAGCACCTCCCCCACCCACAGCACCGTGGACCCACGGCCATCGACGAGCACCAGCCGAAGCCGAGCGCGCTCGCGTGCGCCCTGCCGCTCCACCGTCAACTGCACCGGCAGCAACGCGAGACGTGTGTCGCCGAGCGCAATCAACGGACGAATGTTAGACGCGACAATGTCCGGCACTTGATCCCCACCCTTCAGCGTCACGCTCGACAACGACGTCGTGCCGAGGGCATACGGATCTCCCGTATACATGACGTTGCGCTTCGCGGATCGGACAACATCCGCCGCATAGCCCCAGCCCTTCCCAATCCCAGTCGCCGATATTGCCGCGGCAAGCGAATCGTCGAGCGCCCGCCGCATGCCGTCCCACATCGTGACCGCTGGTGTCGCCCCCGAATCGGCTCGATACGCTTGCACGGGCACCAGCAGCACCCGCTGGCCGGCGAAGCCCGAGAGCAGCCCCCCGGCTTGCACAGGTTGCCCCCCACGCGCCTGCGCCATCCCCACCCCAGCGAGGGCAAACAGCAGAACGGCCACTCGGGGGAAAATTCGGCGCACAGGACACCTGATTGGGGGAATATTGAAAGATAACGACCGCCAAAGTCGGAAAACACCTTCTGACCGGTTGCGGACCCCCCCGCCCGTTCTGCATCTTCTGACCCATGCGCACACTCAAAGCCATCGCCTGGGCCCTCGTCTCGCTGACCGGCGCCGGTGCCTTCGCCTTCCTCGCCCTCCGTAGCGGAGAGTCTGTCTCCGCCGGTTGGCTCCTGACCGCGGCCATCTGCACCTACCTGGTGGCCTACCGGTTCTACAGTAAAATCATCTCGGCGAAGATCTTCGCCCTCGACGCCACGCGCGCCACGCCAGCCGAGCGATTGGCCGATGGGCGCGATTTCGTCCCGACCAACAAGTGGATTGTCTTCGGGCACCACTTTGCGGCCATCGCGGGCCCAGGTCCGCTGGTCGGCCCAACCCTCGCGGCACAGTTCGGCTTCCTGCCAGGGTTCATCTGGATCGTGGTCGGTGTCGCGCTCGGTGGCGCGGTGCAAGACTGCGTGATCCTGTGCGCTTCAATCCGACGCGACGGCAAATCGCTCGGCCAAATGGCGAAGGATGAAATCGGACCCGTCGCCGGTATGACAGCACTCGTCGCGATTCTGGGCATCATGGTCGTGCTCATCGCCGTGCTGGCGTTGGTCGTGGTCAACGCGCTCAAGTCGAGCCCGTGGGGCACGGTGACCATCGCACTGACCATCCCGATCGCGATGCTGATGGGCGTCTACCTCCGCTATCTGCGTCCGGGCAAGGTGCTCGAAACGACCGCGATGGGGCTCATTCTCCTCGTATTCTCGCTCTTCGCGGGCCGCTGGGTCGCCGAGAATCCGTCGCTGGCGCCGATGTTCACGCTCACCGGTACCACGCTCGCCTTGGCGATCATGGTGTACGGTTTCTTTGCCTCGGTGCTTCCGGTTTGGTTGCTGCTGGCGCCGCGCGACTACCTCTCGGCGTTCGTGAAGATCGGTGTCGTGCTCGCACTCGCCGTTGGCATTCTCGTCACGCTGCCGCCGCTCCAGATGCCCGCCTTCACGCGGTTTATCGACGGCAGCGGTCCGGTGTTCGCTGGCAAGATCTTCCCCTTCGTCTTCATCACGATTGCCTGCGGCGCGATTTCCGGATTCCACTCACTGATTGCCAGCGGTACCACGCCCAAGCTGCTGGAGAACGAGGCTGACGCGCGCTTCATTGGCTACGGCGCGATGCTCACGGAGTCGCTCGTCGCCACGATGGCGCTCATTGCGGCCTGCGTGCTGACGCCGGGCACCTACTTCGCGATCAACGCACCAGCCGGCATCATCGGCACCACAGTGGAAAGCGCGTCACAGGTTGTGAGCAACTGGGGCTTCGCGATTACCCCCGCCGAGTTGACGACACTGGCGCAGCAGGTGCAGGAGAGTTCGTTGCTCTCGCGTACGGGCGGCGCTCCGTCGCTCGCCGTGGGTATGGCGCACATCTTCGCAAACATTCTGGGCGGCGGTGGCGCAATGGCGATGTGGTACCACTTTGCCATCATGTTCGAAGCGCTGTTCATCCTCACGACGCTTGACGCCGGTACACGGGTCGGTCGTTTCATGCTGCAGGACTTGGGCAAGAATGTTTGGGAGCCATTTGGTCGGGTGTCGTGGTACCCAGCCGTGGTGACCGCCAGCGCGATGTTCGTTGCGATGTGGGGCTACTTCCTGTACCAGGGCGTCACAGATCCCCTCGGCGGTATCAACTCGCTCTGGCCACTCTTCGGCATTAGCAACCAGCTGCTGGCCGCCGTCGCACTCTGCGTCGGAACCACGATCATCATCCGGATGGGGAAGCAGAAGTTCGCGTTTGTCACGCTGATCCCGCTGAGCTGGCTGGTCACCGTCACGCTGACGGCCGGCTACATCAAGATTTTCTCGGATGACCCCAAGCTGGGCTTCCTCTCGCACGCCGCGTTGGTTGCACAGAAGGTCGCCGCCGGAGCACTTCCCGCCGGTGCCAAGACGCCAGCTGACGCAGCGCGCATGATCTTCAACGATCGCCTCGATGCAGGCGTCGCCGCGTTCTTTATGGTGTCGGTGCTCGTGGTCCTCGGCGCCTCGATGATGAAGTGGTACGGTGTGCTCAGCGGCGCGACCCCCGTGGGGAGCACCGAAGTCCCCTACTCGCCGCGCCAAGCCAAGGCGGCGTGATTCACCTGGAGTCGGTGACGGTACGGACGGCCCCGCAGGACGGGGCCACGTATCCGTTCACCGTTCCAGCGGTCCGTGAGCTACGCGAACTCCAGTTCACCTCCCCGGTCACTTTTTTCGTCGGGGAGAATGGCTCGGGCAAGAGCACCCTGCTCGAAGGCATCGCCGCCGCCACGCACCTCCCCACCGTGGGAGCGCGTCACATCGACCACGACCATACGCTCTCCGCGGCGCGCGTACTCGGTGCCACGTTCCGCCTGCGCTGGACGAAACGCGCGCACCTTGGATTCTTTCTCCGCGCCGAAGATTTTTTCGGTTTCACCAAGGCGCTGACCAAGCAGCGCGCGGAATTCGAAGACGACCTCGCACGCATCGACCGCGAGTACGTCGACCGCTCCGCGCAGGCTAAGGCGCTCGCCCGCATGCCCGCCGCAGGGTCACTGGCCGACATGACCAAGCGCTACGGCGTGGACCTCGACGCGAACTCCCACGGCCAGAGCTTCCTGAAGCTCTTTCAGAGTCGCCTGGTGCCCAACGGCCTCTTCCTCCTGGATGAGCCCGAAGCGCCGCTCTCGCCGCAGAGCGTCCTCGGCCTGATGGCTATGATGGGGGAGAGCATCGCGCAGGGCGGGCAGTTCATCATTGCCACACATTCGCCCATTCTACTGGCGTACCCCGGCGCGACCATCATATCCTTCGACGAAGGAGCGATTCGCCCGGTGCCCTTCGCCGAGCTCGATCACGTGAACATCACGCGCGATTTCCTGAACGACCCGTCGCGCTACCTTCGACATCTCTTCACCCCCGCCCACGCGGAGCCCACGTCGTGACCTTCCTGCCTCGCGCGCGCACTGTCACCGTCCTGCTTGCGATTACCGCCGGAGCACTCGGCGCCCAGTCGACGGCATTCGACTTTTCTATCAAGAACATTATGCGCGGCCCCGAGGTCTATGGCCGCGAGCCCGCGCAGGTCCGTTGGTCGGCTGATGGCCAATGGATTTACTTCCAGTGGCTCCCGGCCGGCAGCGACTGGCGCGACCAGCTCCGCCCATTCCGCGTGCGCGCGCAGGCCGGAGCGCGCGCCGAGCAGGTGACGGAAGCGCACATGGACTCAATCGGACCCGCGCTCGCCGCTGGTGCGTGGAGCACGGATCGGTCGCGTCGCGTGGTGGACTTCCGCGGCGACCTGTATCTCGTGGATGCGAAGAGCGGTGCTGCCCGTCGCCTCACCGAGACCAATGGCGCCGAATCCGCACCGCGCTTTAGCATCGATAGCAAGAGCGTGATCTACCTGCGCGACGGGAACGGCTACTCCACAGAGCTCGCCACCGGCTTCACGCGCCAGCTCACCGACATCAGGATGGCCGATGCTGGCGGAGCGCCCGCGGCAGCGCTGGGCGGACGCGGCGGAGCCGCCATGGGCGGCCGCGGCGGAGCCGCCGTGGGCGGACGCGGTGGTGCTGGAGCCACCGGCGGTGCGGCGGTGACCACACAGCGCGGCGCGCTCGACGCGGATCAGCGCCAGCTCTTTGATGTGATCCGCGACCAAGCGCGCGCCGATTCGATTCGTCGCGCCGAAGTCCGCGGTCCGACCGGTCCAAAGACCATCACGCTGAACGCTGGCGAGCGCGTGACCAACGTGAGTGTCAGTCCCAGTGGCACCGCCGTGCTGTTCACCACCAGCACCGCCGCCGCTGATCAGCGCACCATCGTGCCGAACTACGTCACCAGCACCGGCTTCACGGAAGACATTCCCAGCCGCACCAAAGTCGGCGATGCCCAGCCCGTGACGCGCATTGGGTTTCAGCAACTCCCGCGCGGCGATGTGAAATGGCTCAAGACGATCGACAGCGACACCGCGGTCGCGAACACCACCGTCGTCGGGTGGAACGATGCTGGCACTGCGGCTCTTGTTGTCGCCTCGGCGCGCAACTTCAAGACCCGCCAGATCTCCACGGTTGATGGGTCGACCGGCGCACTCAAGGCCATCGAAGTGCTGCGCGACACGGCCTGGGTCGCTGGCCCGTGTGGCGCTGGCTGCGTCGGATTTTACGACAACGACCGTCGCGTCTTTTATGTGAGCGAAGCCACCGGCTACGCGCAGCTCTGGAGCACCGCAGTCGATGGCAGCGACCGCAAGGCGCTCACTAGCGGCAAGTGGGAGATCTACGACGTCGCGCTGAGCAACGATCGCCAGAGCTTCTTCTTTCACTCCAGCGAAGTGTCGGCGTTCGACAAAGACCTCTACCGGATGAGCATCACGGGTGGCGCGCGCACCAAGCTCACCATCGGAGAAGGGGGGCATCAGGCGGTACTCTCGCCGAACGAGGAGCAGTTCGCAGACGTGTACAGCACGGTGAATCGTCCCCCCGATCTGTTTCTTGCCAAGGCGGGTGCCGCTGGAGCCCAGCTCACGGTGTCGCCCACCGCCGACTGGCTTGCCTTCAACTGGATCAAGCCCGAACTCGTGTTTGTCCCGGCGAGCGATGGCGCGCAGGTTCCAGCGCACATCTATCGACCCAAGGACGTGGGCGCCAAGAGCAACGGCGCGGCCGTGATCTTTGTGCACGGCGCTGGCTACCTGCATAACGTTGGCCATTTCTGGAGCGGATACCCGCGCGAGTACATGTTCAACCAGTACCTCGCATCAAAGGGCTACGTGGTAATCGATCTCGATTACCGTGCGAGCGCAGGCTACGGCCGCGACTGGCGTACCGCGATCTACCGCTGGATGGGCGGGCGCGATCTGCAGGATCAGGTCGATGCCTCGGTTTATCTCACCAAGAACTACGGCATCACGCCAGAGCGCATCGGCATGTACGGCGGCAGCTACGGCGGCTTCATGACGCTGATGGCACTCTTTACCGCGCCTAAGTACTTCGGCGCCGGCGCAGCGCTGCGTCCTGTGACCGACTGGGCGCACTACAACCACGGCTACACGGGGTCGATTCTGAATCTCCCGCAGAACGATTCCCTCGCCTACCATCGCTCCTCGCCGATTTTCCTCGCAGAGGGGCTCGAAGATCCACTGGTGATTCTGCACGGCATGGTGGACACCAATGTGCATTTCGAAGACAGCGTACGGCTCACGCAGCGGTTGATTGAGCTCGGGAAGACGGGATGGTCGCTGGCCCCATACCCGGTCGAGGACCACGGCTTCACGCGCCCCTCAAGCTGGACCGACGAGTACACCCGCATCTTCAGTCTCTTTGAATCGACGATCGGCCCCAAGGGGAGCAAGGTTCGCCAATGAGCGTTTCAACCGTGCTGCAGTGGCCCGGCTTCCCGGCGATCGTGCGGATGTGTCGCGCGATCGTCGGCGCGCCGGACTATGCCGGATACGTACAGCACCTGCGGGAGCATCACCCGGACATCACACCACTCAGCGAGCCGGAGTTCCAGAAGGAACGGTGGGACGCGAAATATTCGCGACCTGGCAGTCGCTGCTGCTAACAGGCTATTTACGAAACGCGGCGTCCCAGAGTGCTGGGACGCCGCGTTTCGCGTGCAGGCACCGGCATCAGCGATAAATCAGATACGGTGCAATCGTCGTACGAAAGTTGACCGCCTCGGCGTTCCAGCTCGCCAGAAGCGCATCCACCGTTCCCTGCTCCACCGCCGCACGGAGTTTGTCCGTGCCGGCCAAACGGTCAATGGATGACACCTTCCAGGTAAAGTCTTTCGGGTGACGCGCGTAGATGGCACGCAGCATCCGCACTCCCATGTCCACCGGTTTCACCGCATTGCGGTCGATCACGCGCACCTTCAGCATCGGAATCGTCTGCCCCGCAAACTTGTAGCCCGCCTCAATCGTCCGCGCGGTGGAATCAAAGTGCACGCCGGGGATCTTCAGCGCGTTGAGTTCGGCTGCAATTGCGCCCGCATCAGACATCCACGACGCACCAATCAAGGTGAACGGATCCTCGGTGCCGCGCCCCTCGGTGACACTGGTTCCCTCAAAGAACACCGTGCCCGGGTAGAGCAGCTCGGAGTCCGCCGTGCGAAGATTCGGCGACGGGTTGATGCGCGGAATCCCCGTTTCGTCAAACCACATCGAGCGCCGGTAGCCCTGCATCGGCACAACCTTAATGTCCGCCTTGATCAAGCCTGCGCCCACCACATAGCGCAGCAACTCGCCCGGGGTGAGTCCATAGCGTAGCGCGACAGGGTGTCGGCCCACGAGCGACGAGAACTTCGGATCCAGAATATTTCCCTCGACCCGGTCCGCACGAATTGGATTCGGACGGTCAAGCACAATCACCGTCTTGCCCGCGGCGGCCGCCATATCGGCGAGCGTCCACTCAAAGGTGTAGACCCGCGCGCCGACATCCTGAATGTCGTACACCAGCACATCGACATTCTGCAGCATCGCTGGTGTCGGCACCGCCACATCGCCGAACAACGAATAGATCGGCACACCGGTCGCAGCGTCTACCGCCGACGCGACCTTTTCGCCCGCCTGCGCCACCCCGCGCAATCCATGCTCAGGCCCAAAGAGCGCCGTCAGCTGTACCCCCGGCGCCTTGAACAGCAGGTCGATCGTGCTCGTCCCCTTGCGGTCGCGTCCCGAATGGTTGGTCAGCAGCCCAACCCGCTTCCCGCGAATGAGATGCATCGAGTCGGTCAGCAGCACCTCGATCCCGGGGCGCACGCTCCCCGCAACGAGTGGCGCGGTGCCTTGTGCGTGCAACGGCGACAATGCTGTGAGCGGACTGAGGGCGCCAACTAGGGCGAAAACGAGCGAGCGTGACATCATCGTCGGAGGGGGGACGAGAAGTGGGCGATGGCGAGCACCGAACGGCAACTCCCTGAAAATGCGACAAATCGCGCGTATCCGACAGCGGGGCACTCCCCCACCCACGCTCGGCGGGCCCTCCAGCGCCCTATTCAAGTAGCGGGAGCCCCGTAGCGACGATAGCTTCGACGCATGATTGGCCACTGGCGCCTCGCTCGAATCCGGACCCTCGCGGCGCTGCTGTTCGGCGTCGTCTGCGTGGGTGCTGCGTCCACGAGCCTCCTCGGTGCACAGCAACTCCGCGGCACCGTGCTCATGCCCGACAGCGTCACCAGAGCGCCGGGCGTGATTGTCGAACTGCTCGCGAGCTCCGGTGCGTTGGTAGAGCGCACCCTCACGAATGGCCGCGGCGACTTTTCCCTCACCGCCCCAGGGCCGGGCCGCTACAGCGCGCGCGCGCTCCGCGTTGGCTTTCGCCCAACGCTCGCCCAGGCATTCGACCTGGCGACGCCGTCGAGCACCGCAACGCTGACCATGGTCCTCAACGCGCGCCCTGTTGCACTCGACGCCATCAGCGTCGTGACCAACGATCAATGCCACCTGCGCCCAGACTCTGGCCAGATGGTCTATGCCGTGTGGAATGAAGCGAGCAAAGCGTTGCTCTCCTCTCGGCTCTCGGCCGCAGGCGCCCCGCTCGTCGCGGAATGGATTACCTATTCGCGCGTCACCGACCCGCTCGAGCTCCGCATTGCGGAGCAGACCGTACGCAGCACCAAGAGCGTGACCACAACAGTCTTCCGCAGCTGGGACGCCGACAGCCTCGCCGTGAACGGCTACCTGATAGACCGCGGCGACAGCACCGTGTTCCACGCGCCGGATGCGCAGGTGCTCTTGAGCGACGTCTTCGCGAGCGGACACTGCCTGCGCCTGCAACGCGCCAGCGCCGACAGCGCGGCGTTGATTGGGGTGCGCTTTGAGCCGACCACGCGTCGCGACAATGTCTACGATATTGCCGGCACCTTTTGGGTCGACCGAGCCACCGCCGAACTGCGCGCACTCGACTTTAGCTACATCGGACTCCCCAAGGCCGCCAACGATGCCCGTCCCGGGGGACATGTCGAGTTCACCCATCTCACGAGCGGGAACTGGATCGTCAACCGTTGGTTCCTCCGCCTCCCGCAACTGGGATCACAGCTGCGCGACCAACACGCGGGGAACTTCCGGACCACCACCAACGCCACCGTCTTACGTGCGCTCCGGATTGCCGGCGGCGAAGTGGTCTCCATTACGCGCGACGGTACGCAACTCTTCCGCGGCGTGCTCCCAGAGCTACGCGTGACGATCGCAAGCCGCGATCCGCAGCACCCCGCGCGCGACGCCACCGTCACCCTTGAGGGCACCGACTACGAGGCACACGCCGACAGCGCCGGCACCGTGGTCATCCCACAAGTGCTCCCCGGCACCTATCGGGCACTCGCCCAAACCCCGACCATGGTGCTCGCCCTCGTCCCGCCCTCAACTCGCGATCTCGCCGTTGGCGCTGCGGCGCGTGCACGCGCTCGCGCTGGCACGAAAGCCGACACGCTGCTGCTCCCGAGTCTGCGCGACGTCATGCACGCGGCCTGCCCTGGCGACGACGACACCGCCACGAACGCCATGCTCATAGGCTTCGTGCGCGACTCACTCGGCGTGGGTCGCCCTGATGTCGCCGTCAGCGCGAGCTGGCTCGACACCCGCAGCCTGAGCGGTGGCGTACTCACCACGTCTGCCGACGGCGTCGCCATCCGCACCGGCGATATCGGCCAGTACCGCCTCTGCGGCGTACCGCGGCGCGAGCGGATCACCCTGCGCAGCGAATCCGACAGTCTCCGCGGCGCCCAGACCTTTGTGATTGCCGACAGCGAATCGGTGCGCGCCGCCGACATCGAACTGCGCACCGCCCGCCTCGACTCCCCCGACGCCCTCCCCGCGCTCCTCGAGCTCATTGTCACCGCTCCAGGCGGCGCCCCACTAGGCGACGTGGTCCTCGACATCACCAGCGGCACCTTTACCATGCGGATTCGCACCTCCGACAAAGGACTCGCGCTCATCGCCAACGTCCCGCCAGGGCTCGTCACGGTCCGCACGCGACGCGTGGGCTTCCTCGCGGGTGAACTCGCACTCCTCGCACGCCCAGGGCGCAACACGGTGCCGATTCACCTCGCCGTGAACCTCCCCCCGCAACTCGACACCGTGCGGATCATGGGAAGCCGTCGCGTCTCGGGACGACTCGACGAGTTCGAAACACGGCGCCTCCGCCACGAGGCGAGTGCGAGCATCACCGCCGCCGAGATCGCCAAGCGAAACCCGGTGAGCACCTGGCAAATGCTCACCACTGTGCCTGCCGTCACCGTGGCCGAGCGCATGGGTGTGGTGGTCGCGCAGTCGTCCCGCGGCCGGCTTCCGTCACTGATGGGCCCCATGGCCCCCTGCCCCTACAACATCATGGTCGACGGGGTCCCCATGCAGAGCATCGTGGGCGACGACGGACAACCGCACATCGACCTCAAGCTCCTTCCCGCGCCGAGCGACGTGCACGGGATTGAGGTGTTCGGCGGGCCATCGAGCATCCCGTTGAAGTACGGCGGCACGGGGGACAATAAGTGGTGCGGACTTATCGCGATCTGGACGAAAGACGGGCGATAGGACGGTCGTTGGGCTCGCGCACCACGAGGAGCATCGCCACGGCAGCCAGGGCGGCAATCACGGCGCCCATCTGAAACGCGGCTGCCGCCCCCCACCGCTCCCACACCACACCGAACAGCACCGACGCTGGCAGCGCCCCCAGCCCGACGGTGAAATTATACCACCCGTAGGCCGCGCCACGACGCTCCGCCGGCACGAGATCCGCGACCATCGCTTTCTCCACGCCTTCGGTGAGTCCGAAGTACACCCCGTACACCGCAAACAGCGCCCAGAGCTGCCAGGCGGCGTTCGCCTTGGCTAATAAAATGTATACAATACTGTATACAATCCACCCGCCTATAATCAGCGGCTTGCGGCCCACCCGATCACTGAGCGTTCCCCCAGGAATGCTCGACGCCGACTTCACCACACTGAGGCACGCCCACAACACGGGAATCCATGCCACCGGCACACCAAGCTGCGTGGCGCGCAACAACAAAAACGCGTCCGACGAGTTCCCGAGCGTGAATAACAGCAGCACGGCGAGATAGCGCCAGAACTCCCCGCTGATCGTCTGCGGCGGCGCGAGCATCGGCTTGGCAGCCGCGCGCATCGGCTTGGCAGCCGCGCTCCGCGCCCCCTCCCGCGCGCCCTCCCGCACCCACACCGCAATGACCACCACCGCGAGCGCGCCCGGCACTGCCGCCCACCACATCACGGTTCGCACAGGCATCGAGTACCGCTGCAACAGAGCCCACGCAATCAATGGCCCGAGCACGGCGCCGGCGTTGTCCGCCGCACGATGCACCCCAAACGCCCGCCCACGCTGCGAGGTCTCCACCACATCGGCAATCAGCGCGTCACGCGGTGAGCTGCGCACCCCTTTTCCCACGCGGTCCGCCATCCGCACCGCGAGCACCTGCCCCGCGCTCCCCGCCATTGCCATCAACGGCCGAGCAACGGCGGCCAACCCATAGCCGAACAACACCAGCGGCTTCCGCCGCACGCGATCGCTCCACCAGCCACTCGCAAGCTTAAGCAGTGCCGCCGTGCTCTCGGCGATCCCCTCAATGGTGCCCACCGCCCCCGCACCGGCACCGAGCACGGTCGTCAAAAACACGGGGAGCAGCGGGTAAATCATTTCACTGGAGACATCGGTGAGGAAACTCACCGCCGCCAAGGCCTTCACATTGCGCGGAAGGGGCGAACGCGCATCGCCCGCCGAGCTCATCCCTCGTGCCCCTCGCGCCCGTCTTGGCGCCCGTCCTGGCGACCGTCGTGGCGACCGTCGTGGCCCTCGTGCGATTCACGGGTAGGGCCAGCGGGTTCCGTCAACACAACTTTGGCATACCCAGCGTGCTGCGGAAAGGCAGCCACATACTCCTCCCGCCACGACACCGCAAACTCGGCGGCCTCGTCGCGAGGAATCATCGCCCACACCGCACCACCAAAGCCCGCGCCAAAAGCCGAGGAGGCTACGGCGCCCTGCTCGCGTGCCATCCGCTGCAGTGCAATCGTCTCCGGCACCTGATTACCCAACGCATCCTCTGCCAAGCGCTGCGAGCGATCCACAATCCCTCCAAACTGCTCAAGCGCTCTCGCCAGCAGCGCATCCGCTGCCCCTGGCACAATCTCATCAACCTCGGCGCGGAACTGTGCCAATCGGGGCACGAGATACGCCCCGCCTATTCCTTCAGCACCACGCTCGGCCAGCAGCGCAATCTCCGCCGCCGCTGCTGCACCACTCGCGAGCGCGTCGGCTAGCGTTGCATCGGATCGACCGCTCTTCGCGTTCCACGCCCGCACCAACGCGCGCATGGCGTCAGATGCGCGATTGTACGCGCCGCGCGCGTTCCCCGTTTTGGTAGCCCGCACCCCGCTCACGCCAACCGCGAGCACATGATCCGACGGCCACGGCACACGCCGCTCGAGTGCCGCGGGCAGATACGAAAACACCCCGCAATGGCCCGCGGCCGCACAGACGATCGCCACATGGTCCTGCGCTCCGCCACGCACCCCAACCCCAGAATCGCCGGCAAAGCCGCCAAAGGGTGCCCCGGTTTCCATGGCGGCAAAGTACTCGGCGCGCGCAATGTCACTGGGAATCGCGTCCTGCCAGCGCGGATCGTCCTGCATGTTGTTCGCATCAGCCAACGCCGTGGCAATCGCCACCACCAGCGCGCTCGAACTACTCAGCCCAGCAGAGGCGGGCAGATTGCTCTTCAATTTGATATCGACGCCCACTCGAGCATGCGGAAAATCTCGCGCAAACCGACGCGCAACCGCCGCAATGTAGGTGCTCCACATCGCCCCGTTCCGCGCCGTGCTCGCACTGAGCGGCAACACCACCAGCCCGCGCCGCTGCGAGTCCCGCACACGCACCACAGGCTCCGGCATCGACGTCGCGCGCACCTGGATGGTGAGATCCACCGCGCACGTCAACGACCGGCCACCCGCATAATCCACATGCTTGCCCACCAGCTCCACACGCCCAGGAATCAGATAGTGCTTTCTCATGGGCGCGGATCCATCGCCGCCAGTTGACGCCCCACAAATCCCACGTCAACGCGACTCGACAAATCGAGCACCCCCGCACGCGCCTGCACCACGCGGAAGCGCTCCCCCAGCTCCCCGATCGCCATCATCACCGCATCCTGGAGCTCTAACTCTCCGCGTGGCGACGGGCGCACCCGTGCACAGGCGTCAAACATTGCCGGCGTGAACGACCAGAGATTCATCGACACCCACCGCTCGGCTCTCAGCGCGAGCGGATCGTCAGCGGCTGGCTTTTCACGAATCGTGCGCAGCATCCCTGAGTCGTCCACATCGATCAGCGCGAACTTCAACACGCGCTCCGCCTCGATCCCCCCAAGTGACACCAGCGCGCCGGCGTCGAACGCCACGAGTCCGCTGCCGCCAATCGCGGCGGCCGCACGGCACGCCTCGGCGGGATACAGATTGTCGGAGTTGAGAACGAGGAATGGCGCATCGCGCACCGCGTCGCGTGCCGCGAGCACAGCATCCGCTGTTCCGCGCGGCTCAGCTTGCACCGCAAACCCAAGGGTCACGCGCCGCCCGGCCGCGGTCGCCTCGAAGTAACGCCGCATCTCCAAATGCTCGGGCCCAATCACCAGCACCGCCTCGCGAATACCGGCATCGGCCAACACCGAGAGCGAGTAGTCCAGAAACGGACGAGCGAAGGGCATCATCCCCTTCGCCCCGCTCGATGCGGCCGCGTCCTGCGCCGCATCGAGTCCCTGCGCGGACTGTTCGCCGCTTGCACGCCGCATTCGCGTGCCGAGCCCGCGAGCCAGGATAACTGCCTGAGTCGCGGGCCCTGCTGTGGTCATCCTTCGCTCTGCGCCCAGAAGCCCGACAGCACACGCTGCATAAAGAAGCCACTGATGACGAAAATGGCGAGGCAGGCGTAGAACTGCGGCATCCGTCCGTACAAATAGCTGCCGGTGCCAAAGAGCGCCGAGTAGACGAACGAGCACCCGAGCACCCAGCCGAGCATCGCCTGTGGGAGCGCGTTGGCGGCGGGCTGCACCGAGGACTTGGCACGAATCGGGCCCCAGCCTGGGCCGCCCGGTCGGACGAGCGTGAAGAACTTCAGCAGCGTCTCGTCATCGGCCGGCGCGGCCACAAGGGTGGTCACAAACCACACCACCGTCGTGACGCCCACGGTCACGAGCAGCGACACATGCTCGGCCACCACCATGCCATTCTTGCGGGCAATGAAGAAACCAAGCGCCACAACGAACGACGACGCCATCGCCGAGATCTCACTCCAGGCACTCACGCGCCACCAGAACCAACGCAGCAGATAGAGCAAGCCCGTGCCAGCGCCAATCGAGAGAATCAGGTCAAAGGCTTCCTTGGCGGTGCCCAGCGCGTAGGTCATGAGCGCGGCGCACACCATGAGCGCCGCCGTCACGAGACGGCCCACGAGCACATAGTGCTTTTCGGTGAGCCCCGGACGCAGGAAGCGACGGTAGAAGTCGTGCACGAGGTACGACGTCCCCCAGTTCAGGTGCGTCTCGATCGTCGACCGATACGCCGCCAACGTGCCCGCGACCACGAGGCCAAGGAAACCTGCCGGGAGGAACCGCATCATGGCCGGATAGGCGATGTCGTCGCCAATGAGCTTCGGGTCGACATGCGGGAAGGTCGTCGCAATGTCGCTGAGCTGCGGGTAGATGATTGTCGACGCCAGCGCGACAATGATCCACGGCCAGGGACGCAACGCATAGTGCATCACGTTGAACAGCAGGGTGCCGATCACCGCGTCTTTTTCTGTTTTGGACGCGAGCATGCGCTGCGCAATGTACGAACCGCCGCCCGGCTCAGCCCCTGGGTACCAGACGCTCCACCATTGAATGGTGAGCGGAATAATGAACACCGTGGCCGCCACACTCCAGTTCCCGAAATCGGGAAGCAGGGCGAGCTTGCTCGCCGGCACCTTCGCAAAGAGTCCCGCGAGTCCACCAACCGCGGGCTGCTGCAGCGCGTAGTACGCCACCGCAAAGGTCCCCGTCATGGTGATCCCAAACTGGATGGTATCCGTAACGAGCACGCCCCAGAGCCCGGAGACTGAGGCAAAGAAGATCGTCATCACGGCGCACACCAGCAGGGTGCGCTCCATTGGCCACCCCAACACCACGTTACCGATTTTCGCCGCGGCAAGGTTCACCGTGGCCATAATCACGCAGTTGAAGAACAGCCCCAGATACACGGCACGAAAGCCGCGGAGAATGCGTGAGGCCTTTCCCGAGTAGCGGATCTCGTAAAACTCGAGATCGGTGAGCACGCCGGAACGACGCCAGAGCCGAGCGTAGAAGAACACCGTCATCATGCCGGTGAGCAGGAAGCTCCACCAGAGCCAGTTCTCCGCCACGCCACTCTGTCGCACCATGTTGGTGACAAGGTTCGGCGTATCGGTGCTGAAGGTCGTGGCGACCATCGAAATACCGACGAGCCACCAGGGCGCCGCGCGCCCAGACGTGAAGAACTCGCTGGTGCTCTCGCTCGCTCGGCGCCAAAAGAACAGCGCGGGAATAAAGCTCACGGCGATCGACGTGGCGATAATCACCCAGTCGATCGTGGCGAAATGGAACGCGGTCGCCACCGCAGCGGGTGCTGCCTGCATCAAAGGGAAGGTCACGAGCGTTTCTTACTCCATTCGCCACGGGTGAAGTCAGGAAACTTCATGGGCTGGCCACTCTTGGCCACACTCATCTGCGACAGCGGGAACGGCGCACTCCAGGTAGCGGCATCGTACACGTCATAATCTGGCACGAGTCCCTCGTGCATGCACTCGATCAACCGGAAGGCCATCACGTAGTCCATGCCGCCGTGGCCACCGCTCCGCGCCTTGTCACCCACGCGCGTCCAGAGCGGATGCTCGAAATCTTTCTTCCAGTCGTCAATCGGATAGAACTGCTCCTTTGCCGACTTGCCTTCGACATAAATCCGCGGCGGATAGTCCTCAAACGTTCCCTTCGTCCCCAACACACGATTGTGGCGCGTATAGGGACGCGCATTGCTCACGTCGTGCTGCAGCATCACGGTCTTCCCCTTCACGGTCTTGAGGATCGACGTATTCATGTCGCCGGTGATGTACTGCTCGTTCCACTTGGGATCGCTCTTGTCCTTGACGGTCTCTTCGCGGTAGATCGACAAGCCACGCTCCGGCCCGCTCACGCTCACCATGTAGTCGTAGCGGTCGCCGCTATGGATATCCAAGTACCAGCTCACCGGCCCGAGTCCGTGCGTGGGATACAGGTTCGCGTTCGCCCGCGTGTGCCACGCGCGGCGCCACAGCCCCTCGTCCCGTCCTTCATTCAAAATCCCGCGCAGATCGTGCAGATAGGCCGCTTCGGCGTGCAACACTTCGCCGAACACCCCCTCATGCACCATCCGGTTCACCATCATCTCGTTGTAGCCGTAGTTGCAGTTCTCGAGATGCAGGCAATGCTTGCGCGCCTTCTCGCTCGCGTCGACCAGCGCCCACAGATCCTTGAGCGTCGTGCCAAACGGGCACTCGCTCGCCGTATGATGCCCGTGCGCCAGCGCCGCGAGCATCACCGGCACATGGTACTCCCACGGGGTCGCGGTGTACACGATGTCCACATCGGTGCGCGCCACCAACTGCTCAAAGGCATGATCGCCTCCGGTGTAAGTCGCCGGTGCGGCGTGCCCCTTGTCGGTGATCATCTTGGTGGCGCGCGCCAGCTTGTCGGGGACGGTATCGCAGATCGCGACAATCGTCACCCCGTCAATGCCAAGGAGTTCGTTGAGCACCGAGCGTCCACGAAGCCCCGTGCCGACGATCCCGACGCGCACATTCGCCATGCGCTCAAAGGGCACGCCTTTCATGGTCTTGCGCGCTTTGGGAGCCGCGGGCTGCTGATCCGGATGTGCGATTGCCGAAATGTCCTCGGCGATTCCACGCGTAAATGCGCCACTCGCAGCCAATCCTGCTCCTGCGAGTGCTGCTCCCTTCAACATGTCCCGCCGACTCAGATCGCTCATTGCTCGCCTCGGACCTCGGAGTTATCGCCGACCGTCGTTGCCCCATGGACCCGCTCCAACAGCACCGCATCACCAATCAGCGAATCGTGCAGCGTACAGTCAATCAGTCGTGACTTCGTGCCAATGACCGTGTCGCGCACCGTGGTTCCGGTGACCGTGCTCCCCGCGCTAATGCTCACATTCGGGCCGATCGTCGACCCCGTGAGCGTGCACCCGTCCTCGATGTACACGGGCTCAATGATCGTCGCCCCCTGTACATCGGCCGGGCGGCGCGCGCGTCCCTTCTCGAGCATCACACGGTTGGTGTCGAGCAAGGTGTCGAGCTTTCCCGCATCGTACCACCCGGCAACATCCTCGACCTTGAGCTTGGCGCCATGGTCGATCATGTACTGAAACGCGTCGGTCAGGTAGAACTCGCCATTGTTCGCCGGCTGCGCCAGGGTATGCGCGATGCCTTCGTACAAGAGCGCAGAGTTGCGGATATAGTAGAGGCCAATATTCGCCCGCTTGCTGATCGGCGTCTTCGGCTTTTCGACAATCTTGGTCATGTGGCCCGCCGCGTCGGTCACCACCACGCCAAAGCGCTGGTAGTCCTCGACCTCTTTGGTCCAGATGATTCCGTCGTCCGTGCTGGTGGCAATGATCGACAGGTCGGCATCGAAAATCGTGTCGACAAAAATGATCAGCACCGGCTCGCCCTTCACGCGCGACTTCGCGAGCTCAACCGCCCCCGCGGTGCCGTCCTGCACCTTCTGTTCAATGAAGGTGGCGGGCAGGTCTGCGTACACCGCCCGCGCGTGCGCCTCGACCGTCTCCTTGAGGTGGCCGGTGATGTACACCACTTCACTCACATCACCGAGCTTCCGCACATCGTCGAGCACGTAATCCATCACCGGCTTGCCCGCCACGCGCAGCATCGGCTTGGGCACGGTGTGCGTGTGGGGGCGAAGGCGCGTGCCCTTCCCCGCCAACGGGATGATCACCTTCATGGCGCGCTCGTGCCTTCGCGACCGTATTTGTCGGTCAAGCGTACGATGTCGTCCAGATGATTTGTGCTGGCCTCCAGCAGGGTACAATCGGTGACAGCCGTCATGTGATGCACATGCCCGGGCTCGTTGCGGTAGCTCTCCCCTTCGGTGAGCCGTACCTCGCGCAGCGGCGATCCCGCGGCATCGGCCACGCGGTAAATCATCTCGCCCTTCAACACATGGATCACTTCGTCTTTCACATTATGGTACTGCAACGAGAGCGATTCACCCGCCTTGATATGCAGCACCTTGCCCACGTAGTGCTCCGTATGCGCCCAGATCGTCTCGTGCCCCCAGGGCTTCTGCACCACCCGCACCGGTGTCTTTCCACTCATCGCATGCTCTCCAATGGTCGTGCCGTGATTGAACTTGGGCTCGTGACGCAGCCATTTATGCAGGCCCCACATCCCGTACAGGCAGCGCCCACCACGGGGCGCCCCTTCGCGTCGAGTCGCAACGCGTCCTCACCCGCGGGGCACACGCGCACGCATACCCCGCACTCCACATCACGGTACGCAATGCACCGCTCGGTATCGATACTGATCACCGACATCTTCACGCTGCGCCAAAGGTCGCCCGGCACCTCAAGCGCGGCCGTCGGACAGGCCACCGCACAGGGCATATCCGTACACATCACACAAGCCTGACTCGCCACCTGCAACGCGGGCGTTCCAGCCGCTAACCCCGCGCTCGTGGGCAAGGCGTGAATCGCATGCACCGGACACGCCGGCTCACACGCCCCGCACCGCGTACAGGCGGCCAAAAACGCCGCCTCAGGTAACGCCCCTGGCGGCCGAATGTGAATCCCACCACCGACTTTTGCCGAAACGGCGTCCACCGCTTTCCCGAGGACCTTTCGGAACCCCTGGGTAAAAAAAGCCCGACGGTCGACTGGTTCGGCCATCGGGATAATCTGCGATACGGAGCACAAGAAAATAAGGCGTCAGGGCCGGCTCCTTCCGGTCACCACTGCAACCGGCCCCCCCCGCGGTACGGCGAACCGGCGCTTACCGGCTCACCATCCGCGCCTTCAAGCGCTCCAGCCGACGGCGCACCGAGCCGTCCATCACCGTGTCGCCGTACTTCACGATCACGCCGCCCAGGATCCGGCTGTCCACCGCCACGTGCGGCACCACAACCTTCCCGATCGACCGGCTCAGCGACGCCGCAATGGCCTGCACATCGGCCTCCGAGGTCTCCCGCGCCACCGTCACGCGAGCATGCAAACGCCCTTCGGCCGCGTCCAGCAAATCACCATACGCCACGGCAATCTCAGGAATGAGCGTCTGCCGACGGTTCGTCACGAGCTTCTGCAAAAACTTCACAAAAGTGCTCGGCGCCTTATCGTTGAGCGCCTTGCCGAGCATCGCAATTTTGTGCGCTTCGGTGACCTGCGGAGCGGCCAGGAAACGCTGGAGCGTCACATCCTGCTCCACCGCACCGGCCACGCCATTGATCAGCGCCGCCCACTCGGTGCTCGCGTTGGCCTTGGTGGCCAACTCGAGCAACGCTTCGGCGTAGTTCTTGGCGATCGACTCGTTGTTCATTTATCGCGTGCCGATCGAGGCGAGGTAGCTCTCCACGAGCTTCCGGTTCTGCGCGTCGTCGAGATTCTTCTCGATCACCTTGCTCGCGCCGGCCAGCGCCAGATCAATCGCCTCGCGGCGGATCTCGTCAATCGCCTTGCCCTTCTCGGCCTCGATGTCGCGCCGAGCGCGCTCCAGCATCTCGTCCTGCTGCTTCTTGGTGCTCTCCAGCAGCTCCGTGCGCATCGACTCTGCCGTCGCGCGCCCCTCGGAGATGAACTTCTGCGCCTCGCCCTTGGCCGCTTCAATCAGCGCCTTGTGCTGCGCGAGCAGCGCAGCGGCCGCTTCCTGGTCAGCCTTGGCCGACGCGATGGCAGCTTCGAGCGCGGCCTCGCGGTCACGCACCGCAGCCGTAATCGGGCCGAAGGCGAACTTGGCGAGCACCACAAAGACAATCGCAAAAATGATCAGCGTCCATGCCATCAGCCCGGTGCTGGGCGAGAGCAGGTTCACGGAGCCGCCGGCCGCCTCGCCTTCCTGAGCCAGGAGGGGAGTAGCGATCAGCGACAGAGCAACGACGCGCGAGAGCAGGGAACGCATAGGATATCCGAATATGAAAAGTTGGGGTGCTCGGGGCCGCCCCTTCATAATGAAGGAGCGGCCGCGAGCGAAACAACCGACTGCTGCTTAGAACTTGCCCTGGATCTGGAACGCAACGACGACGGCGAACAGCGCGGCGCCTTCGATGAACGCGGCAAAGATCAGCGCGGCGGTCTGGATCTGACCGGCGATCTCGGGCTGACGCGCCATGCCCTCAACGGCCTGGCCACCGACGCGGCCGATGCCGAGTCCAGCGCCGATGATGGCAAGACCGGCACCGATGCCGGCACCCATCATGCCCCACGCGCCCATGTAGTTCTTGTTGTAGCCGGCCACTTCTGCGGCGGCCTGAAGCAAAGGATACATCGTCATGGAAAAACTCCTGAAAAATCGTGGTCCTGCAGTCTCGCCTGCGCACGGGTTGCCCCAGTCCTCCACGCCATCCGTCACCGATGCTCGCCACTCGCACGAGCCTCAACGGACATCACCGAACAAGAGGTTCGGCTACCGCACGAGCGCTCCGGCGTGGAGTGCCCGCGTCCCACACACCGCTAGTGATGCGACTCGCGCACCAACCCAATGAACACACTCGCCAGTAGCGTAAAGATGAACGCCTGCAAAAACGCCACCATCAGCTCGAGGAACATGATCGCCACCGCCATCGCCAGCGGCAGCGGAGCAAGCACATACGAGCCGAACGAGAAGATCAATCCAATGAGCGCCAGCACCACAATGTGACCGGCCGTCATGTTGGCAAACAAACGAATGGCCAACGCAAAGGGCTTGGTGAACTTTCCGATCAGTTCCACCGGGCTCAGAATGATCGACATCGGAATGCGCATGACAAGCGGCATGTCGTGCGGCCAGAAGATGATCGTATTGATATAGCCCGCCCCGAGCGCCTTCATGCCGGCAATCTCGATCACCAAGAAGGTGACAATCGCCAGCGTCGCGGTCACGGCAATGTTGCCGGTCGCGGTGCTGCCGTAGGGAATAAGCCCGAGCAGGTTACAGGTCAGAATGAAGAAGAACAGCGTGAGCCCAAAGGGCACAAACGCCTCGCCGTGATGGCCGACGTTCGGAAGGATCACTTCGTTGCGGATATACAGCACCATGGCTTCCATGGCGCCGCTGAACCCCGTGGGCGGCCGTCCCGTGGCAGCCCGCTTGGCCACGCCGCGCGCCGCCGAGGTGAGCGCCACAATCACGAGCGTGGCCGCGAGCAGGAGCATCACCACATGCTTGGTCGGCGACATATCCAGCTCCAGCGAGCCGATATGGAGTGGCGCCCAGTGCGGCAGCTCAATCTCCTGCACCAGCCCGTGCCCGAGTCCCGCCGGGAGATCGAGCGCGTGCGCGTCGGTGATATGCGGAGTGATGATATCCACCTTCTTCGGCGCGGCGTCCTGCGCAGCAATGCGCACAGGAGCGGCGGCCAACACGAGGGCGGTCAATAGTGCAGCGAATCTCATGGCTTGAGCAGTAGTGGTTCGAAGAGCGTGGTCACGAAGAAGAACGCGACCATGCTGATCAACGCGGGTGCCGACTGAAGTCCCAACACTTTGATAAAAATCATTCCATACAATCCCACCGTGAGCAGCCGCAGCAACATCCCGGCCCCCCACCCAGCCATCACATTCACCTTGCGCAGGTAAAACGCGAAGCCGAATCCAATCCCCTGCACCACGGCCGAAATCGCCGCACTGGTCCACACCGCCCGCGCCCCCTCGGCGCCAGGATACAACGCCGTGAAGGCAAAGCCGCCCCCCACAGTCACCAACCCCAGCAACACCGCGAAAATGCCGATCTGTTTCACGACCCTTTCCCGTGTGTCTGCTGTTCGCCAGTACGCGTGTTTTCGTCCTTCACCGCGCGCAACATCAGGTACAACCCACTCGCAAAGCCCACGCACAGACCGCCCAACACCCCCCACGGTCCGCTGTTTAACTTGTGATCAGCCCAGTTGCCCAAATAGAGGAAGAGGAGGATCGCGACCGCAAACTGCACCCCCAGCCCGCCTAACCGCGCGGCACTCCCGGTGTCGCCCTTCGTCCGCTCCCCCCGCGCCGCCGCCAGCAACGCATCACGCCGCCGTGCAATGGCTTTGGCACGCTCCCGTGACTCCGGCGACTCCGTCTCGCCAGCTGGTCCCGCAGGAGGCTCGGAAAATCCCATGTTCAGCCTTCAAAGTTAGGAGCTTGTGAAATATTTCGCAAGCGAACTTTCCTCTCTGAAAATAGGGGGTCACGATCCCCCTGGCGTCCCCACATTTCCCACGATTCGCCGGCTCCACAGGGTTTTCCACACCGAACACACACCGAAACACCGAAAAACAGCCGTCAACTGGCCGTCATAAAACCCGCCGCTCAACCCTCAAACCCCTTCCCCACTTCTACTTACGTGTTACTGCCGATTTGACGAATCGTCGGTATGTTGATAACTTTTGTGCTCGGAGTATACACCTCAAACTTTTGTAACACTCCGAGTGCCCCTTCACGCCGCCGCCCACGGATGAACGGAAAAATCACCTTCGCATTGCTCAGCATCGGCGTCCTCGCATTTGCATGCGGACGTCCACGTGCGGTCGAGACATTGTCAAAGGTTCGCACAACAAAATCGCATGGCCCGGCACTCACGCCATCGCTCGCGGTGAACGCGCGCGGTGCGAACGACGCGGTGCACTTCGATTTTGTTGTCAGCAACACGGGTAACAAGAAACTCGAAGTGAGTTTTCCCTCTGGGCAAACCCACGACATGATCGTGCTCGACTCACTCGGCCGCGAAGTCTGGCGCTGGAGCACCAAGCGCATGTTCACCTCGGCGCTGCAGAACAAAGTGATGCGCGAGCACGACACGCTCACGTTCAATGACGAGTGGAGCCACGCTGCGCCCGGCCGGTACACGGCGGTCGCGCGGCTCGCGTCGGCGAACTACCCTATGGAACAGCGCGCCGCATTCGTGGTGAAGTAGCTGGTCGCTGAGTGGGCGGCAGGCCAAGGCAGGTGATCCGTTCAGCGTTTTGTTGCCGGGCGCCGTTCACGAACGGCGCCCTTTTCGTTACCTTAGGCAAGGTATTTGTCCCCGCCGTTGGCGGCCCGCCCGTTGGCGGGTTTTTCATCTTGCGCACGGAGCAGCAGTAGTGGCCACTCCTCAGTCGGCAGCAGACGAACGCGATCTGGCACTTCTTGCCACGCTCGCTGTGGCGCGCAAGGACATTGCGGCGCAGATCGGGCGAAAGATCGTGGGGCAGCACGAGATTGTGGATTCCCTTGTTGCGGCGATCCTTGCGGGCGGCCACGTGCTGCTGGTGGGGGTTCCGGGACTCGCGAAGACCCTTCTGATTCAGACGCTCGCGGAGACGCTCGACTTGGATTTCGGTCGTGTGCAGTTCACGCCGGATCTGATGCCGAGCGACATTACGGGCACGGAGTTGCTTGAGGAGGATCACGGCACTGGCAAGCGGAGCTTTGTGTTCCAGAAGGGGCCGATTTTTGCGAACATTGTGCTGGCCGACGAGATCAACCGCGCGCCCCCAAAGACTCAGGCGGCGCTGCTGGAAGCCATGCAGGAGCACCGTGTGACTGCCGCGGGCAAGACGTACACGCTCAAGGAGCCGTTCTTTGTGTTGGCCACGCAGAACCCTATTGAGCACGACGGTACGTATTCGCTGCCGGAAGCGCAGCTTGATCGGTTTATGTATCAGCTCACCCTTGGCTATCCGAGCAAGGAGGAGGAGGAGCGGATTGTGACCACGACCACGGGCAGCAAGACGAACGTGATTGAGCCGGTGTTGCGTGGCGCGCAGATTATTGAGATGCAGCAGTTGGTGCGCCGTTTGCCGGTACCGCCGAGTGTGGTGAGTTATGCGGTGGGGTTGGCGCGCGCGACGCGTCCCGGTGAGCCTGGGGCGAGTGCGGCGGTGCAGAAGTATGTGAGTTATGGAGCGGGTCCGCGTGCGTCGCAGTATTTGGTGCTTGGCGCGAAGGCGCGGGCGGCGATGGATGGGCGGAGCGTGCCGGATCTTGACGATGTGAAGGCGGTGGCGGCGAATGTGCTCGGGCACCGTGTGGTGTTGAACTTCCAGGCTGAGGCCGAGGGAGTGGGGGTGAAGCAGTTGGTGCAGTTGTAGGCTTTGCTCTAGGGATGGATGTGAGCGGGGGGCGGTGCGCGGTGCGCACTGCCCCCTGCGTGTTTGCGGACTGGTGGCGGCCCCAGCGGGTCTCGCCGCAGAGGCGCGAGGTGGCGTCCTTCGGGGCGGTGTGGCTGGAGTGGGTCAGGGGCCTGGCGATGATCAGCCGACTCGGCGGCGGCCGATTGGATGGGCGCAATAGAATGGTACGGTTCGGGCATGCCCCACCCTTGCCTGAGTGATCGGGCGTTGCGAGAGTTAGAACGCCCCGCTCGACACCCTCCCGTCAGCTTAGGTCAGCTCACGCAATGGCACGCTCTCCAGTTGATGCGCCAACCTCTAAAACAGTTGGCTACGTGCGGGTTGTGGGGCTAGGCGCGGCTGAGATTTGGTTGGGTGAACACCGTATCACGCCAACGACGGATGTTCTGTTTGGGCTCTTGCTGTTCTTGACCGAACAGCACCCGCGACCCATCGCGCAGAGCGCGGTACTGCGGCTGATGTGGCCGGACATCGAAGAAAGTAATCGTCGCCACGCCCTGCGACAGCTAGTGTACCGTATTCGTCGACTCGGCTGTCCCGTCTCGACCGCTAACGGCTCCGTGCTACTCGAGGTCAAAGACGTCACGTCTGATGTTGCACGCATCGGTTCGCCCACATGGATTACAGAGGCACCAGACGACGAGATTCGAGGTGCCCTATCGATCTTTTCAGAATACACGCCGAACTTTTCCAGCGCTTACATCGAGTGGTTGGAACGGGTCCGTGCGGAAGCGGCGACGCACGCACGAGACGGCTGCCTCGAGCGAGTACGCATCGCGAAGTCTCAAGGCCGATGGTCAGACGTCGATCAATGGGCCCGAGACTGCCTAACCATTGACCCATTCAACGAAGAGGCTACGCTCGCGCGCGCAGAGGCGATGGCGATGCGCGGCTCGAAGGTTGAAGCTCAGTCTCTGCTGACTGAATACATCACAGAGCTTGGGGCCGATGCGGCACACCTTAGCCTTCCTGCGAAAATACTCAGACGCCGAATCTCCGACTTAGCGGACTCAGCCGTGCCCAACGCCGCGGAGAGCTCTCTTGGCAGAGAGCGCGAGTTCACCCTGCTCGTCGAATCAGCAGCTGCGACGAAGCGGGGAAGGTCAATCGCAACCTTGGTGCACGGTGCATCTGGCACAGGAAAGACCGCTCTCCTAACCCAGTTCTCGACTTTCTGTGAGACCCAGGGTTACTCCTGCATTTTCATAAACGTTGTCGAAGAGTTACACGGGGCGGATGGCTCACTCCTCTCAACTTTGCTCCAATCGGCTTTGCAGCTACCAGGCGCGTTGGCGTGCTCTCCTGAAGAACTCACACTCCTACGCGATTTCGCATCTAAATCGAGCGTTGCGACGAATGTCGTGCCTGGCCCACTCCCATCGGAGGATTTCGAGCGCATCGGCAAAGCTACGTGCGCGCTATTCCGCGAACTTGAAACAGAGAAGCCGCTGCTAGTTATTCTGGACGATTACTCCTCGGCGGATAGAGTGTCGCTCTCGGTGCTCACGCGCGTAACTGCTTCAATGACTGGCCGCCGCTTTATGGTGGCAATATCCACGCGGACATATCCTCGGCATCCGCCCGTAGTGCCGGCGGCGCAAAGCGCGATGGATCTGCACCTGGGAAATCTCTCACGCGAAGCGACATCGCGACTCGTCATGAGCACGTTCGAGGCGCGCGGGGCTCACCCAGACGAGTGCGAGGTCGAACGAATCTACGACATCTCGGGGGGACATCCCCTCTATGTTCGCGAACTACTGGCGTCTGGAACCAAGACGGAACAGCCACAGTACATCCCACCCACACTCGAGGGCATGATCTGGGCCAACGTACGCGAACTTAGTCCGTCGGCCCTGCGGTTTCTCAGCTTACTCGCGGTGATTCAAAGTGGTGATGGCATCGACGATCTGTTTTCTATGGCGGATTTCGACGATCCTCAGCTGGACTCAATCTTGCAAGAACTGAGTGCTGCAGGCTTTCTCCCGTCCTCAGGCGCCGCTCATCTTAAGCCCTATCCCGCTGTAAGTCAGGCCATTAGAGGCCGCCTTGCACCACCGGTTATCGCTTCCCTTCACTTCCGCGTTGGCTGCCTCCTCGAACGAAAGGCGATTCAGTCGGAAAGTGCAGCCTATGCGTGGGAAGGAGCCCGACACCTAGGCCTCGCACGCGAAGGAGACCGAGCCGCAGCGTTGCTGCGAGCGGCATCTGGCCGTCAACTCGCCGTCGGAAATAGCTCGGATGCGGCCGAAATGTTGAAGGGCGCATCTCGATGTGCTCTGAACGAGCGAACCCAACTGCATTGCAAAGCAGAGGAACTTCGAGCGAGACGTCTCATCGGTGACTGGGAGCGGGCTGGTGTCCTGTGTGAGGAAATATCAGGAGACTTCCGCAAGCGACTGCTTCCATCGAAAGACCTACTCGACGTGTACCTCACATCGCTTGAGGCAGAGCTGCACCGAAGCACTAACCCGCACTTGACGATGCTTCGTACAGCGGCTGTGATGGCTGAAACTCAATATCCGTCTGACCAAAGAGAGCGCGCGGCAAACTTGACGGCGATATTGGCATCAAACTTGGCAGACCAAGAGAACCTGTCGGCAGCGGTCGCGGCCATTCCCTCAGAGAGCTTACATAAGCGCGGGGCTTCGTTCGACGTACAAATGGTTCGCATCATCGCCGAGCACGACCTTGGAAACTTGGAGGCTGCCCGCGCGCTCACAGCGAGGCTCGTGTCGCGCTCTAGGGTAACCGGGTCGGCTGAAGAACTCGTCCGAGCATTACTAGCGGCGAGTGTACCGGAAAGGTCGTCCGGCGACTACGACACGACCATCTCGCTTCTTCGGGAAGCGCACGCGGAAAGCGAATCTCATCAGCTCTGGTCACTGGCGACACGATGCGCGGACACCCTCAGCGGCGTGCTCTTCGATGCCGGCGACCTGATTCAGGCACAGCAGTGGCAAGATGTGGCGGACGCAACCTGCAAATCGCTTTTCTCTCACTGGACAAATCGCACGGTTATTCACCAACGACTCCGCCTGAGTGCCCACGCAAACACTATGGAGGTACTCAACAAAGATTTCCTTGACGAGTACTCGCGAGTTGTGTTGCAAGACGGACTCACGATGCGGCGAAATCACGACCTCGCCGCACTCGCCATGGTTGCTTTACGCCACAATGAGGTGTCGATACTTCGGCCGATCGTTGAGCAGCTGCTTGCCGGACTCCACCTATGCCGTGGACAACGCAGATTGGACTATATTCTAGCCGCGGCGGTAGCGGGTGCGCGCGCTATCGGCCACGGCCTGTTGACGCGACGGGAAGCCGTATCTTTTTGTGATAAGCACCGGAATGTAAAGATCCCATACCTCTGGTTTCTTGAGGCAGCTATAGCCGCCGACTACGGACGCCTTTTCCCCCGCCCGAGTTAGCCTGGCACGCTATGACGGGCAGCGAAAACGGTGGATTGAGTTCTATCCTCGTCGCGTGGCGGCGGTACCGGGCTCTTGAGGACCGGGAATTCCGTCGAAGCACGCACAATCGCGGCTGCCAGAATCTCCCACGCGTCGCCTGCGGTTGTGCGAGCAATCAGCGTGGGGTCAAACTGACGTCCGCTCTGCCCAATGAGTTCGCGGCGAATAGACTCGGGCGGCAACGCTTCGCGATACGGCCGATCGGTTGACATCGCATCAATCGTGTCGGCCAGCGCTATGACACGAGCAGCAAGCGGAATGTCTTTTCCGGTTAGGCGGTCAGGATATCCAGAGCCGTCCCATGCTTCATGGTGGGCGCGAATCGATGGAGCCAGATGGCGAAACTGTGACACGGTCGCAACGAGTACGGCCCCCTTCGCAGAGTGAGTCTGCATAACGGCGTACTCCTCAGCGGAGAGCTTCCCAGGCTTGCGAAGTATCGGATGAAATTCCTCGTGAATCTTTCCCACATCGTGAAGCAGGGCGGCCTTGATGATTTGCTGTGACTCACGCGATGGCGTCCCCAAGATCTTGCAAATTGCCGCGGCGTAGCGCGACACGCGCTCCGAATGACCCGATGTGTATGGGTCGCGAGCTTCGACGGTACTCACAATGAGCTGCAAGAGCTCTTGGTTGATCGTTTCCAGCTGATAGTTTGTCTTGTACAGTTGTCGTAGGCCAAACAGCGGTACAGCCACGCCTGCAGCGACTCCGGCACCCCATCTGGCGTACACGTAGGCGAATCCGTACACCACTGGAATCGCGAGCAAGTCGTACAGCAGCGCACCGCCAGCTACCTGCCGCCACGTGGGCAGCATCGACTTTCCGGCAGCCGTTGCGATAACTCCACTTACCGCGGCCGTGTTGATCACAAGCCACGTCGCATAGCTGGCAACAAATGGCAGGATGTACCACGCGCCATTTTGGGGGTCAATCCGGCCCCCACCGAGCGCGAGATACGTCACAGAAGCAACAGAGATCGCCAGTGTGTACTGGGCGACGTTGAAGACAGCCTTAATCTGCTTCCGGCGGTGCATCGCTTCGCTGATGACGATCGCGAGCGCTACGCTCAACACCAATACCGGACCGGGCCCGAGCGCAAGCGCGCTCAGGAACGGTATGAAACTGATATTCCCTGACACCCCCACAGGCATTTGGTATGCTAGTGCGAGAGCCAAGAGTCCAACCGAAGCAAAAAATACCGACGATCGAATTTGGTCTGGTGTGACCAAGGGGACGTACGCATACACCGTGATCGCTGCCAGCAATGCGCAGGCAACGGTCACGCCAACGAAACGAACGATCCGTTGTTCGGTCATTATTGAAGGAAGGAGAACCCCCGACACCAGCTCAGGTCCAAGTCACTGCGTCACCCAGCACAAACGAAAACAACTTCATGATCAACATCGCCAGAAGGGCCATTTGAGATTCACCTCCCATGATTTCAGTCACAGCCGGCATTCGCCGAACTGCGCTCCATCAGGTTGGCTCCGCTCTCCTACATGTGGCCCGCTCAGCTTCGCTCTGCCGGAGTCGGGGGTCGTAATACGCTCCTCTATAATCCTCGCCTAGTTCGGGTTCGCGCCACACCACACCCTGCCCACCCTCACCCCTTCACACCATCCATCCACCGGTTCGTCGCGTCCAATACGGCCAACGCCGCACTGGTCTCCGCACTGTCACGCACCGGACAACTCCCCATCAACACCGTATGGTCACGACCATGACGCGCAATCACCCCCACCAACACCACATCACGATCCAAAAACCGCACCACACGCGCACCCTCCAACACCAAGGGCACACTCAACTTCCCACTCTCCACCACCGCCGCCAAACTCGCACGCGCCGCTAACTCCACCCGGCTGCGCTCACTCTCAAAGCCGTCGGCCTCCCCCACATAATGCTGCTCGCCCCTGCGCAAGGTGACCTTGCACTGCATCCCCTTGCTCCGGCTCCCGCGAATCTCCACATCCTCAAAATAGAGCGCACGACCCACCACCAACTGCGGCATAATCTGCGGCACAATATGGGGCACCATCGGCGGCACACTATGGGGCACCAACTGCGGTACCTTCTGCGGCGCCGCCGGCGCACTCACCTCCGCCACAGCACCCACCGCCCGAGCCTGCTGCGCCACACTGATCTTCCGGTGGTCCACCCGCAACCCAAGCTGCGCCATCAACGCACTCTCAATATTCCGCACCATCTGCTTCGGCGCCGTCGCACCACCCACCAACACGTGGATCGCCGTAATCGCCCCACTCGCATCCGAACTGATCCGCGCACTCACCACATCACTCAAACTGGCCACCAACTCCTCGGCGGCCTGCAACGGCAACACACTCCCCGCTATCGACGTCGGCTTCAGCTCTGGCATAAGTGTCGTGAATACGGTCAGCTACAAGGCGCACTATATCTGCAATGGTACTTCTGTCCGAACTTTCACTTTCGCACTGTACAGCTGCTGCGCAGACCTATGGGCGTGACAAAGCCGGCTCCAATACGCTGCCCTGGAGCCGTCATCTTGTACTACAGTCCTACATGCTGTCGTTGCCCGAGTGACCCATCGGCAAATGGTACTCCTTCAGCTTGCGGTACAACGTCCGCTCACCAATCGCCAATACCTCTGCCGCCTTACGACGATTCCCGCGACTCTCCCGCAACGCCGCCTCAATGGCCGCTCGCTCAATCTCGGCCATGGTCATCCCCGGCGTAATGGTCACGGTATTCGCCGACCCCGCCGGCGCGGGCGGTTCAACACCGCCGAGTACCGGGAACCCTGGGTACATCGCGGGGGCCGGGGCGCTCCCCATCGCAACCATCGAGGAGAAATGCGCGCGGTCGTCGTCCACCCGTCGGCGCAGCTCCTCCACCTGCAACTTGAGCTCCAACAAGCTCCGCACAATAAACTCCAACTCGCGCCCCTCGGCGCGCTCCCCCTCGCGGATCATGGGGCCCACGTGCACCGGCAAGAACCGGTCGCTCCCCGTGCCACGCAGCTGCGACGGAATGTCCTGCACGCCGATCTCGCGCCCCGTGGCCAGCACCACCATGGACTCCACCAAGTTGCGCAGCTCGCGCACATTGCCCGGCCAAGGGTAGTCCACCAACGCCTGAAGAGCTTCAGGCGAAATCCCGCGGAACTCGCGCTCGTGCGTCTGCGTGAACTCCTGCACAAAGCGGCGCAGCAGCATCACAATGTCGTCGCGACGCTCACGGAGCGGCGGCAGGTAAATGCGCAGCACATTCAGGCGGTAGTACAAGTCGCTGCGGAAGGTGCCGCGCTCCACCGCGTCGCGCAGGGCGCGGTTGGTGGCCGCCACCACGCGCACATCCACCTTGATCGGTGTGGTGCCACCCACGCGGGTCACTTCGCGCTCTTCTAATACGCGTAAGAGCTTGACTTGGGTGGATTGCGGGATCTCGCCGATCTCGTCCAGAAAGAGCGTGCCCCCGTCGGCGAGTTCAAAGCGGCCAATGCGCCGTTCGGCGGCGCCGGTAAAGGCACCCTTCTCGTGGCCAAAGAGTTCGCTCTCGAGCAGCGTTTCGGGGAGCGCGCCCACATTCACCGCAATGAAGGGCTTGGCACGCCGAGGACTCAGGCGGTGGATCGCGCGCGCGACCAGTTCTTTGCCGGTGCCCGATTCCCCTTCGATCAGCACCGTGCTTGAGACTGGCGCGATCTGCTCGACTTTGACGAGCACTTCGCGCACCGCTTCGGAGTCGCCGTAGAGCCCCGTTTGTTCGGCCAGGCGGCGGCGCTCGAGCAGCGCCTTGACGTGCGTGGCGAGTTCGTCGGCGCTCACCGGTTTGGTGAGTACGTCGTTGAAGCCCACCCCTTTGAGTCGGGCTTCGAGTTGCGGGTCGCCAATGTCGGCCAGCCCCAGCACGGCGGCGCCACTCCAGAGTTGGGCGCGGACCAGGGCGAGCGTTTGTGGGTCGAGCAGGTTCCCCGTGAAGACAATGACATCGGGGCGGCCGCGGCGGACCGCGGCGCCGATGTCGTCCATGGGGGAGCACATCACGGTGCCAATACCGGCCGCCTCAAGCAGTGCGTTGAGGCGGACGGCGGGTTCGACGTCGGTGAGCGTGATGAGGACGGTCATGTCCGCCATCTCCGTGCCTTTAGCGATGGGACGCGTTCTTGTAGAACGGGAGTTCGACGATCGTGCCGGTGAAGCGCTTGCCGCGGATATCGACGTCGAGTGTGTTGCCGGGCTTGGCGTGATCGGTGGGCACGTAGCAAGTGCCAATGGCGATCCCGCAGCTCGGCGAGCTCGTGCCACTGCGCACTTCGCCACTCGGCAGGCCGTTCACGAACACCGGATAGCCGTGCCGTGGGAAGGCGCGATCGGCGATCGTGAAGCCCACGAGTTTCTGCGGGATTCCGGCGGCTTTCTGCGCTTCGAGTGCCCGCTTCCCGACAAAGTCGCCCTTCTTCATTTTCACGAGCCACTGGAGGTTCGCTTCGAGCGGCGTGACGGTGTCGTCGATGTCGTTGCCGTAGAGCGCCATCCCCATTTCGAGGCGCAGCGAGTCGCGGCAGCCGAGCCCGGTGGGGGTGACGTTGCCGTGCTGCATGAGGGCGTTCCAGATGTGCGCGGCGTCGGCGACATCGAAGTAGAGCTCAAAGCCATCTTCGCCTGTGTAGCCTGTGCGCGAGACGACCATGGGGCCCTTGCCGGCGACCATGCCCTGTTCGAAGTGGTAGTACTTGATCGCGTCGAGGTTGACGTCGGTGAGTGCTTGGAGAATCTCTTGCGCCTTCGGGCCTTGGAGGGCGAGGAGGGCAATGCGATCGGAGATGTCTTCGAGCGTGGCGTCGAACTTGGAGAGGTGCTGCGAGATGTGGGCGAAGTCTTTGTCTTTGTTGGACGCGTTGACGACCATCATGAGGTGGTCGGCGGCGCGGTAGACCAGGCAGTCGTCTTCGAACGTGCCGCGGTCGTTGAGGATGCCGGAGTAGTGCACCTGTCCGATGGCGAGCGCGGCGACGTTGTTGGTGGTGACGTAGTTGACGAACTCCAGTGCTTGCGGGCCGGTGACGAGGAACTCGCCCATGTGGCTCACGTCGAACAGGCCGCAGCTCGTGCGCACGGCGTTGTGTTCGGCGGTGATCCCGGCGGGGTACTGGACCGGCATTTCGTAGCCGGCGAAGGGGACGATCTTGGCACCCAGGGCAACGTGGATGTCGTGGAACGGGGTGCGCTTGAGCGGAGCGGCTGCGGAAACGACGTCGGCCATTGGGGCGGGCTCGCTTGTTTTGTGTTTGGGAGAGCACGTACCCTCTAAATATGCCAGAGTGGCAGGGGTGGGGGTAGGCGGGGGACAACACCACCGGGCGGTGAAATGATGCATCGTGAGTGATTTTGGTGACGGGTTATGGGCGGGATACCTGTATTCTCTACGGCATCCAACCGCGCTTTGGTCGCAGCCGAGGCGTTGCACCCGATACGTCGGGTGTCACCGGTCCGTGTGGTGGAACTGGTAGACACGCTCCTCTGCGAAAGGAGTGCCGTGAGGCATACGGGTTCAAATCCCGTCACGGATACGGGGTTGGGTCTTGCAGATTTTTCGGGGAAATTCTATCGTACATCCTCGCAGAGGAGCAGTCTGAAGTACGACCGCACCGCCCCCGCCAGCCTTCGGTTGACGGGGGCGGTGTGCGTTTCACCCCCCGCGCTGACGGTAGATTCCCCGCATGCCCCTCCCCGCCCTCGACACCCCCCTGCTCGCCCGACTCGACGCTATCTGCGAGGCGGGCTGGGACATTTTCGAGCGCTTTGAACTCGAGGTGCGCGACCACCGCTTTCACCCCTTTGTCGCCGCAGACTACGCGCGCGTGCAACAGGCGCTGATCACCCACCGCGCACCGGGGCTCCGATTCCTCGAATGGGGCTCCGCAAGCGGCGTGATCACGATCATGGCCGACCTGCTGGGCTACGAGTCGTACGGGATTGAGCTCGACGGCGCCCTGGTCGACACGGCCCGCACCCTCGCCCAACGCTTCGACTCTGCTGCGACCTTCGTGGAAGGGAGCTTCCTCCCCACCGGCTTCGCCTTCACCCCACAAAAGCACGAGCCCTGGACCTCCACCACCGGGAGCGGCGAGTCGGGCTACCTGCAGCTCGGGAAAGCCCTCGACGACTTTGACGTCGTGTTCGGCTACCCCTGGGGCGGCGAACAACAGATGATGCGCGACCTCATGCGCCGCTACGGCAACCCCGACGCCCTGCTCCTGCTGCATGACGTCGACGACGGCGTGCGCGCCTTCCGCGGCACACGCGAGGTCACCGCGCGCTAATCCCCCCACGCGCGCTGGTTAGCTTTCACTGGTGTTCCGCACCCTCCAAATCCTCCTCGCGCTCGCGCCACTCGTCGTCTCGGTCTTCCGCGATCGACGCCGTTGGCTCTTCTGGGGCCTGCCGCTCAAACGCGCCCCCGAGTTTCATCGCGTGCGTGCGCGCCGCATCGTCTCGCGCATCAGCGCACTGGGCCCGACCTTCGTCAAACTCGCGCAGGTCTTTGCCTCACGCGCGGACCTGATCCCCGAACCGTACATCGGCGAACTCGGCACCCTCGTCGACGCGGTGCCCCCGGTCGACGTGCGGCAGATCGAAGCGGTCATCAATCGCTCGTACGACATCGCATCACCCGACGCACTCTTCGAGCAGTTCGACCGCGTGCCGGTCGCCGCAGCCTCGCTCGGGCAAGTGCACCGCGCCCGCTACAAAGGACGCGACGTCGCCGTAAAAGTTTTGCGCCCAGGCATCGAACTGGTGATCGAGCGCGACCTCATTGCCGCGCGCCGCATCCTCGGCTGGCTCCTCAAGAAATGGAACAACAGCCACGTCACCGGACTCATTGCGGTGGTGGAAGAGTTTCAAGCGCGCATCGGCGAGGAGATGGATTTCCGACTCGAAGCAGAGTTCGCCAAGGAAATCCGCGGCAACTTCAGCACCAATCGCGATGTGCTCATTCCTGAGGTGGTGCACGAGCTCACGCGCCAGCATGTGATGGTGATGGATTTCATTGTGGGCACACGCATCGACAAGCTCGACCCGGGCGTGGCCAACGTGAATCGCTTGGTGGCGACGCTGGTGGAGGTCTACGTGCAGATGATGCTCGTGGACGGTCTCTTCCATGCCGATCCGCACCCCGGCAACCTGATGCTCGCCCCCGACGGCCGACTGGTGCTGCTCGACTTCGGTATGGTGGTGCGCGTGCCGGTGGAGACGCGCCGGAAACTCACGCGCACCGTACTCGCGGCCATCCGGAAGGATCCGGTGGGGACCGCCGAGGGGTTCCGCGAGCTGGGGATTGTGTTGGCGACAACCGGCGACGATGTGGCGTTGCGACTCGCCGAGTTGCTGATCGAGAATGCGTTCGGCAAGACGACGACACTCGAGCGGATCGATGCGCTGCTCGCCGACCGGGTGATGAAGACATTGTATGATTTCCCGATTTCACTGCCGCGCGATCTCGTGTACTTCGCGCGAACCGCGGCGCTGATTGAGGGGGTGGGCACAAAGTACGACCCGTATTTCCAGGCCATTCCGATTGCGAGTCCCGTGGTGCTGCGGATGCGCACCAAGATTCTCCGCTCGGTGGGCGTGGCCGCGCAGCCTACGGTGGACGAGATTGCCGCCGTTGCGGGCTATGCCCTTGGGAAGGCGGCCCGCTGGGTGGTGGACCGTTTTGGCACCGGACCGATGGCGGGTATCGGGAACTGAGCGTATCGTTGAGGGATCGCTAGGCTCCTACTTCTCTCACGCCGACCTCCCGATGCGCTTTTCGTCCAATCGTCCGATCGCCGTTGCGCTTGTTGCGCTTGTTGCGCTGCTGCTCCCCGTTCTTGCACAGGCGCAGGCGCCCGCGCCAGCTGCCGCGCCCACGGTGATTCCGCCGGCCGCCGAGCAGATTGCGGCCGCGGTGCTCCCCTTGTCGGCTGAGCTCCGTGACGGGGCCACCGTGATGGGCTACAAGACCAAGGACAAGCTCGAGGTCTTGCGCGAGGGGAAGAACGGCATGATCTGCTTGGCGCTGTATGTGACGCGCCCTGATTTCCACGTGGCCTGCTACCACAAGGGACTCGAGCCGTTCATGGCGCGCGGTCGCGAGTTGCGTGCGCAGGGCATTACGGCGCTCGAGAAGGTCGACTCGGCGCGCTTTGCGGAGATCAAGAGCGGCAAGTTGAAGATGCCCGCGCAGGGCGCGCTGTTCTCGATGACCGGCAAGAAGGAGCAGTACGATGCCAAGACCAACAAGGTCACCGGTATCGCGCCGCTCGGCGTGGTGTACGTGCCGTTCGCGACGCCGGAGTCGATCGGCATTACCGCGACCCCCGCGATGAGCGGCCCGTTCTTGATGTTCCCCGGAACGCCGAAGGCGCACATCATGATCATGGGCAAGATGTAACGTTGGTGAAGTCACGTTGGTGATGTCACGTTGGTGATGTCACGTTGGTCATGAATGCAGAGCGGGCGCGACTCTTTGGGAGTCGCGCCCGTTTCTTTTTTCGCTGGTGTGTTTAGAGCGACTTGATTGCGGCTTCGACTTCGGCGGCGTGTCCTTCCGGCGTGACCTTGGAGAAGATCCATTTGATCTTGCCGTCGGCACCGATCACGTAGGTGGTGCGCTCGACGCCAAAGTACTTACGCCCCCAGAAGAGTTTCTCGACCCAGAGTCCGTACTGTTCGGCGACAAGATGATCTTTGTCGGCGAGGAGTGTGAAGGGGAGATCGTACTTCTTTTTGAAGTTCGCGTGCTTGCGCGCGGTGTCGGGGGAGATGCCGAGGATGACGGCTTTGCTCTTTTTGAAGCGCGGGAAGGCGTCGCGAAACTCGCAGGCTTCGGTGGTGCAGCCGGGGGTGTCGTCTTTGGGATAGAAGTACAGGACGACATTCTGACCGCGGAGCGACGAGAGCGAGAGACGTTCGCCGGTGTCGGTTTCGAGGTCGAACTCGGGGGCCAAGCGGCCAGGCTTGAGGGGAGTCATCTGCGAAATCTAACAATTCTTTGACACGTCCGCGCCCAACGCAAAGCCGCCCCGCACTCCGAAGAGTGCGGGGCGGCTTCGTTGCTACCCAGCGCGTTGCCTTACAGCTTGGCCAGGTCGCCGACCGACGAGGCCAGCGTGTGCGCCTTCGGGGCATCCGACGAACCGCGCGCATCGGTGTGCAGGCCGGTCGCCATCTTGGCCAGGAAATCCTTGCGCGCCTGACCGCTCAGCTTCTCCGCCGCCGAGAGATCGGCACGGATGCTCGCGAGCTTCTCGGGGGCATAGCCCTTCGAACGCTCGAGCTGATCCACATACGAACGCGACAGCGAGAAGCTCGCCGGCCACACCAGCTTCTGCTGGCCCTGCACGTTCAGGTAGTCAAACTTCACCGACTTCGCCGCGTCAATCTCGTTCTGCGAGATATACGCGCTCGGCTGCAGTTCAAACACGTCCAGTCCGCGCGCGATCTCGGAGCTGTACATGTAGCCGTTGTACCAGTACACCGACCAGGTGCCGCCATTGCCCTGCACCGCGCCGTCAATCGGGCCACGGTCCTGATAGGCGATCTCCTTGGGGTGCGAGGGATCGGTCCAATCGAAGATCGAGACGCCACCCTGATACCACGACTGCACCATGATGTCGCGCCCCGGGATCGGCACGAGCGAGCCATTGTGCGCGACGCAGTTCTCGAGGTTCGTCTGCGCGGCGGGCATCTTGTAGTAGCTCTTGAACGTCAACGACTTCTTGCCGTCCACCGTGAAGAGCGCGTCGGACCCCCACTCGTAGTGGTCGGTGCTACGGCAACGCGGCGCGCTGCCACCGCCCCACTCGTCGCTGAACAGCATCTTGCTGCCGTCGTTCGTGAAGGTGGCCGAGTGCCAGAACGACATGTTGGAGTCGGCAGCCGCGAACACACGCTTCGGGTTCTTCACATCACTGATGTCGAGCAGCAAGCCGTAGCCGCCGCAGGCACCGCCGGCGAGACCAACCGCCGGGTAGACCGTGATGTCATGGCACTGCACGGGACCGGCGTTGTTCGGCACCGCACCGCGTCCACCGCGTCCGGCGGCGGCCGCAGCGCCAGCAGGCGCACCAGCACGGCCACCCGCACCACCACCACGCGCAGCCATCGTCGCGGCACGATCGGCGTTGTCCGACGCCGTACGCGCCGTGTTCTGCGGCGCGCGCGTCAACTCGGCGAGAATCGGGGCCTTGGTAATAACCTTGGCCGCCATCGGGTTCGCGAGCGGGACCTGCACGATCTCAATCTTGAAGCGCTCGCTGTTGGGATCAAGCGAGGGATCCATGTCGGAGCAACCGGCCAGCTCCGTCGGAGAGCGAACGGCCGACGAGCCCGAGATGTAGATGTAGACGTTGGCCTTGTCGTTCGGATCCTCGACCACCGTGTGGGTGTGCGAGCCGCGGCAGGTCTGCACGCTCTGGATGTACTTCGGGTTCTTGATGTCGGTGGCGTCGTAGATGCGCACGCCGCGGAAGCGGTCCTTGCTGACCGAATCCGGCACGCCGCCCAAGCCGCAATCGAGGCGGCCGCTGGTGGCTTCACCGGACACGAAGATCAGGTTGCCGTACACCGAGACATCGCTCTGCGAGCCGCGGCAGACGATCTGCTTAATGCTCTTCGGGGCACGCGGATTCGAGATGTCAAAAATCTCGTAGCCGTCGTAGTTGCCCTGAATGACGTAGTTGCCGCGGAACGCGAGATCGGAGTGCGTCACGCCGAGGAACGGACCGTTGGCTTCGACGTTCTTCACGAGATGCATGTTCCACTCCGCCTCAGCGGCGCGGGTGGCCATCATGCGCTTGGTGGTGTCGGCAGGAACCTTCGCCGTCGTGCCAGCGCGAAGGCCAACACGCGGGTCCGGGCTCGGGGCCACGGGCGACATCGTGATGTTCAGCGCGGGCGCGGGGGCGCCGGCGGCGCCGGCACTCGACGAGCTCGTCGAGGTAGCGCAAGCAGACGCGTAGAGCGAGATGCTTGCGACTGCTGCCAGCGCGAGCGCAGCGGAGAACCGCCGCTGAGGATGATGCAGAGCCATCGGGCCTTCCGGGTTGGAGGTGGGGCGTGGAACGGAACTGTGAACGAACAGGTGCACGAACGGGTGCTTACTTCTCTGGGATGGTTGCGAGGATCTTGGTCATGCGCTCGACTTCCGTGGACTGATCGGCGTAGACGTCGCTCGAGAATCGATAGACGATGTCGTCGTTCCCCGAACCCGCGCTCGCTTGGAGCTTGTTCACCATTTCGATTGCGCCGAGGTGGTGGCCGATCATGGCTTTCAGGAGGAGACGATCAAAGTCTGAACCGCGGGACTTATCGAGTTCGGCAAGCTGTTCGGCGTTGAGCATGCCGGGCATGATCATCTCGTGGATCATGTCGCCCATCTTCATCTTGTGCGTGGTGGCGTCCGCGGCTGGGACGTCGAGGCCGCGTTCGGCGAGCCAGCGTTGCATGAGGCCGATCTCGTCGCGCTGACCGACCACAATGCGCTGGCAAAACACGAGCACATCGCGCCGTGCGCCATGCGACTCGGCCCACCCGGCAATGAGCACCGCTTGGGCGTGGTGCGGAATCATCCCCGACATGAACTCGACGTCGGCGTCGTTGACGGTGCGGACAGCAGGAGCGGGCGCTTGGCCAGTACCCGAGCCACCCCGGGTCGCGGGGGCGCAGGCGGCAAAGAGAAGGACGGCGAGCCCGAGGGGGGCACCGTGCCTGAGGTTAGCAATCATGGGAGCGTACTCCGTGTTGGAACTGGAGGGTTGTGACGCGGCTGACCGGCGGCTGACAACGCTGCGGGGCCACGGGTTGATGTTAGTGCTTTTTCGGGCGGTTGGTAAGAGCCGGGAACAACCGACCTACTTCTTCTTGGCGGGCGCCACGAGCTTCTCCCCACCCATCAGCACGGCCATGACGGCCTTCTGCACGTGCAGGCGGTTCTCGGCCTCGTCCCACACCACGCTCTGCGCCCCGTCGATCACCTCGGCGGTGACCTCCTCACCGCGATGCGCGGGGAGGCAATGGAGGAAAATGGCGTTCTTTTTGGCCCGTGCCATCATGGCGCTGTCCACCGTGAAGCCCTTGAATGAGCGCTCGCGGACGGCCTGCTCGTCTTCGTGCCCCATCGAGGCCCAGACGTCGGTGTTCACGGCGTGGGCCCCTTCGATGGCTTCCTTAGGATCTCGCGTCAGCGTGACCTTGGCGGACTTCTGCGCGCGCGCCAGGCAGGCGGCGTCGGGCTCGTACCCGTCGGGGCAGGCGAGGGCGAGTTCGAAGCCGAGGAGGGCGGCGGCGTCGAGCCAGGAGTTGGCCATGTTGTTCCCGTCGCCAATCCAGGCGACCTTCTTTCCTTTGTAGCTCCCCAGATGCTGGTTGATCGTGAGCAGGTCGCCGAGGATCTGGCAGGGGTGCTGCAGGTCGGTGAGCCCGTTGATCACGGGGACGTCGGCGTGCTGCGCGAGCTCCACGACCTGGGCGTGCGCATGCGTGCGCAGCATGATGCCGTCGACCATGCGCGAGAGCACGCGTGCGGTGTCGGCAATCGGCTCACCGCGTCCCAGCTGAATGTCCCGCGGGCTCAGAAAGAGCGGGGTCGCACCAAGCTGAGCAGCGCCGACTTCGAAGCTCACGCGGGTACGCGTGGAGTTCTTGAAGAAGATCATCGCGAGCGACTTCCCGGCGAGCGGGCGCTTCGTGTAGCGCCCGGTCCGCATGCGATTGCTCAACGCCAGGAGCGCGTCGAGCTCGGCACGAGTGAAGTCGTGAATGGCGAGGAAATCGCGGTGCTTCCGCGCGGCGCGATCGGTCATGGCAGCGGTGGGGAACGGGGAAGCACTGAAATCTATACAGGCTAACCGGTGGGTGTACCCCGGAGGGGGTTGGGCGGGCTCGGCGACACTATTGATTTTCTTCAACCGCCGAGCGTATCGTGTGGCCATGCCTGCCATTCAGTTGTGGACGATCGCGGATCTCGACACCCTGCCGTATGACGGTGTGCGGTACGAGATCCTCGATGGGGAGCTCATCGTGAACCCGCCGCCGGGGTTGCCGCATCAGGATGCGGGCGGGCAGCTGTACATGATGCTGTATCAGTACTGTGAGGCGCAGGGCGCGGGGTACGCATTCGTCTCGCCCGTCGGGCTTCCGTTCGACCAGCGCAACTACGTCGAGCCCGACGTGATCGTATCCGAGCGTCGTGAAGGCAAGCGGCCTCGCGAGCTCGCGCCGGCGCGCACACTGCTGGTGGTCGAGGTGATCTCGCCGAGCTCCGGGTCTCGCGATCGTGGGCGGAAGCGGCGGCTGTACATGGAAGGCGGGGTCGCCGAGTACTGGATCGTCGATGTGGCCAAGGGGTGCATCGAGCGATGGTTCCCGTCGAGTGCCGCGCCTGAGGTGCTCACCGAATCGATCGAGTGGCGGGTGAAGCCTGACGCGGAGCCGTTTCAGCTCGACCTGATTGCGTTCTTTGAGAGGATGCGCGACGACGCCTGACGGCATGTTTCACACGCCACCATCTCCGCTGGAGCCCTGCGCATACGCGCACTAGGTTTCGGGCATGCCCTCCCCTATCAACTACCAAGACGTCCTCGCCGCGCGCGAGCGGATCCGTCCGCATCTCACGCCAACGCCGCTGCGCCATTACCCGCTGCTCGATGCAGCGATCGGGCACGGAATCCGTGTGCTGGTCAAGCACGAGAACCACCACCCCACGCAGAGCTTCAAGATTCGCAATGGGCTCAGTGCCATTCTCGGCCTGAGCGACGCTGAACGTGCGCGCGGGGTGATTGGGGCCAGCACCGGGAACCATGGACTCGGACTTGCCTATGCGGGCGGGCTCACCGGGACGAAGGTCACCATCTGCGTGCCCGAGGGGAACAATCCTGGCAAGAACGCGGCGATCCGAGCGCTCGGCGCAGAACTCCTCGAGATCGGCGCGTCGTACGATCAAACGATCCTCGGGTGCGCCCGCGTACGTGAGGAGCGTGGACTGACCTTGGTGCACAGCACCAACAACGCCCATGTGATTGCCGGCGCTGGCACCATGACGCTCGAGTTGCTCGAGCAAGACCCCGCGCTCGACGCCGTGATTATTGCGCTCGGCGGCGGATCGCAGGCGGTGGGTGCGATCACGGTGGCGCGCGAGCTGAAGCCGTCGCTGGGGGTGTACGCCGTCGGCGCGGCCAGTGCGTCCGCGCAGTTCGAGAGTTGGCAGCGGGGGGAGCGCCTATCCGGGTTGCCCGTCGCGACCTTCGCCGAGGGGATTGCGACGGGGTCGGCGTACGAGATGACCTTTGATGCGCTCAAGCAGGGACTCGCCGGATTCGTGACCGTGAGCGAGGAGGCGATGTATCAGGCCGTCCGCGAGCTGATCAACCTCACGCACAATATTCCCGAGGGCGCCGGCGCTGCCGGGTTCGCCGGGCTGCAGGCGCTCGCCCCGCAACTCGCGGGGAAACGGGTGGCGATCATCATGTGCGGTGGGAATCTCGCCGAACGCGATCTCAAGAAGGCGCTCGCCGCCTGAGTCGCGCGGGCGCTCCCGCAGGCGCTCCCGCAGGCGCAAGCGCATGCGCTAACGTGTGAGATGACACACGAAGGGGCGGGCCGCAGTACGCGGCCCGCCCCTTCGTCGCACCAACACACTCAGTCTTTCTTATCGAAGATCTTCGCGATCTGGTCGCGCGCGTCCTGCAGGTGCGCGCGCGTGGTGCGATCGCTCGTCTTGCCAATGGCCGCGGCAAGCTCCTTGTCGAGCAGGTGCATTTCGTCCTTGAGAATCGGACGGAAGTCGGCGGTGTTGACCGCCGGACCACCGAAACCACCCGCGGCCGATGCGGCCGGCTTGATCTTGCCCGCCATCGCGTCGAGGTACGTGGTCTGCAGGCGACGACGATAGGCGTCAATCGGCGCGCCGCTGTAGATCTCCTTCCACAGGCCACGACGCAGATCAGTGAGCATCTCACCGGCGGTGTAGACCTCGGCCTTGTTGCCCTGGACTGTTTCGTACTCGACCATGCGCGACAGACGGATGTTGCTCACCAACGAGCTCAGCGCGCGCGACTGCGCGCCGGTGATCCGGCTCACGCTCCCTTCCGACTCGATCTTGCGAAGGATCGTGTTGTCGATCAGGTACTTGGGGGTCGTGAAGACCTCGTCATTGAGGAACTTCACGGCGTCCTGCTGGCGCTTTTTGGAGACGGGCGTGTAGACCTCACCGGCTTGGCCTGCGTTCTTCTCCTGCTTATCCATCGCGCCAACAATGCGGGCCACATGCCCCGCCTCGGTGGCCCACTGACTGACCACGGCGCCGTAGGTCGCGCGGAGCAGCGAGTAGTCCGCGGTCTTGTCGAGCTCAGAGGCGGGCTCCACAAGCTTCATAATGCGCGCGAGGTTCTTGAACCCATACATGGTGGCCTTTACCGCGTCGGCATCGCCGATCGCTTCCGACTGTTCGGCCGGATCAGCGCCACCCGATCCCGCGTCGCTCGCAAAGCGATACCACGGAATCGTGTCCTGCATGCGCGCCCACTTGTCGAGCGTCGGGAGCTCCGCTTCCGGGGTCTTGGCGCCCGCGATCGGCGAATAGCCCCACATCACGGCGAACTTGTCATACGGTCCGACACGCGGCGTCAGATCTTCGATCGCGATGCCATCTTCGGGCTGGGCCACATAGTTGAAGCGGGCGTAGTCCATGATCGACGGCGCGTGTCCCATCTTGGCGACCCAGGTCTTGGAGCGCACGCTGTCGAACGGGTACATCGAGCTCGCCTTGAAGTTGTGCGGGAAGCCGAGTGTGTGCCCCACTTCGTGCGCCGCAACGAACTGGATCAGCCGCCCCATGAGATCGTCCGGGAACGGGAACTTCTGGGCACGCGTATCGAGGTGTCCGACCTGCGTGAAGTACCAGTCGCGCTGGAGATCCTGAATGTTGTGGTACATCTGCACGTCGGCGTCGAGAATCTCGCCGCTGCGCGGATCCACGGTGCTCGGTCCGACGGCGTTCGCCACCGGACTCGGGAGCCAGCGGACCATCGCGACGGTGGCGTCCTCACCGGAGAAGTCCGGAGTGTTTGGTGCATCGGCGGCCACAATGCCCTTATAGAAACCCGCCTGCTCAAAGGCCGGCTGCCATTCTTCAATGGCCTTCTTGATCCACGGCTGCAACCACTTGGGTGTCGCCGGGTCGACGTAGTAGGTGATCGGCTTCTTGGGGACGCACAGATTGCCGACCTTCTGGTCCGAGCACTCCAAACGCCAGCGCGAGATATAGTTGCGGGCCAGCACACGCTGCGTGGGCGACCCGAAATCCGTGGCGCTCGGTCCAAAGTACCCAACGCGCGCATCGCGCAGACGCGGCTGCATCGGCACATCCGGCAAGCGAACGATCGAGAAGGTGTAGGCCTCGGTCGTCGGCTGCGGCTGCGCGGGTGGGAAGCCCGGCGGGGTGGGTGCGCCACCGCCAGCCTGCGGCGTGTAGGTCTGCGACGCGGTGATGTTCACATTGCGCGAGAACACCGCCCACTTGTCGATGAACGAACGAGTCGCGTCCACCGTGGCTCGGCGCCCACCAGCCGTGAACTCGGGGAGTCCACCGGTGAACATACGCGTCACTTCAATGACCGCGGCGCTGTCCTTGCCGTAGCTCTCCACGTTGAACGCGGCGATGATCGGGAAGAACTGGATCAAGTTCATCGCGCGCTGCGTCGAGAGCGTGGTGTCGGTCGCGACGTTGCGGTAGTTGATGTTCCGAACGAGAATCCGGTTGTCCCGGCGCTCGAATCGAATCACCTCATCGGGGCCAAGCGTGCCGTTGATGCCGATGCCCGCGGGGGTTCCTGCGAGGACGGTCGTGATGAGGAAATCCTTCCCCAACTCAGCGGCCGGAATCTCAAAGTAGAGTCGGGTCCCAATCTGGTGCACACCGAACACGCCCGTCTTGGTCTTGGCGCGCGGGGTGATGACGGTCGCATAGGGACGCGGGACCGGATCAGCGCCGGCAGCGGCACCACCGGGGCCACCGGGGCCACCCGGGCCACCAGCACCTGGCGCACCCTGTGCGGCACCAGGGCCTTGCGACGGAGCGCCTGGAGCGGCCGGAGCGCCGGGAGCGGCCGGTGCCGCTGGCGCATTGGCGATCGGGGCAGCTGCCGGAGCAGCTGCTGGAGCGGCCGCTGGCGAGGGCGCCGGAGTGGGCGCGGGGGTGGGTTGGCACGCGACCAGCAGAACACCGGCGGCGGCAAGAGTAATGGGGAATCGACGCATAAGACTGGGAAGAAGGTCCGAAAACGGCTGGCCGCGGAACGCGGCCACTGGCAACATCCTGTTAACAGTGGCCTCGCTCCACGCGCAAAGCCAGCACCCGCGCCCTTGGGCGCGTAAGCATGTATCTGGTCTTTACCCCTGTTCGGAGCTTCGCCTCGATGACTGATCGCCTCTCCCCCGCCCGTCGACTCCTCTCCGCAGTTGCCTTTTCGGCGGCCACGTCGGCCGCCCTTTCCGCGGCAGTAACCGGTTCACTGGTTGCTCAGGGGTGGAACCCCCAAGAGATTCTTAAGACCGAGGCCTACGTGCGCCCGCCGGCCAATGTCGAGAAGATGATTCTCGCGCCGCGCACGGACATCTCCTTCACCGCCCCCAGCCCGGACCGAAAGTGGTTCCTCAAGGCCAGCGGTAACGACCGCGGCGACATCCAGGACTACGGCAAGTCCCACGTCTATCTGGGTGGATTGCAGGTCGACACCAAGGCCAATCGGAATCGCTCGCTCACCACGAGCACCCGCCACGGCCTGTACCTCGTCGATCCGAAAGGCGGCGCCACCAAGACCATCGACACCCCCAAGGGTGCCTCGATCTCGGCGCAGAGCTGGTCGCCCAACGGCACGCAGATCGCCTACATCGCGAACTTCGACGACGCCTCGTATGCGTACGTGGCCGACGTCGCCACCGGAAAGTCCACGCAGGTGAGCAAGTCCGCGCTGCTCGCCACGCTCGTGACCGGGCTCGAATGGAGCGCCGACGGCAAGTCGCTCATCACGGTCGTCGTCCCCGACGGCCGCGGCCCCGTGCCGACGCACGGCCCCAACGGAATTGAAGACGGCCCGACGGTGCGCCTCACCAACTCGCGCGCCATTCCGCAGCCGATTCACGCCAGCCTGCTCGACGACCCACACGATAAAGCACTCCTCAAGTACTACACCACCGGTCAGCTCGCGCTGATCGACGTGAAGGCCAAGTCCACCAAGAAAATCGGCACGCCCCGCATGATTCGCTCCGTGGACGCCGCGAGCGACGCGCAGGCCTTCCGCGTGACGGTGATGACGGAGCCGTTCTCGTATCTGGTGCCGGTCTCGAACTTCGGCTCGGTGCAGGAACTGTGGGACGCGAGCGGCAAGCTGATCACGACGCTCGCCACCACGCCGATTCGAGAAGGGGAACAGGGTGGTGATCCGGACGTCGCCGCGGCCGGTGGTCGTGGTGGTCCGCAGCAGACGGCCTCGGACACCGGGAAGCGTAGCCTCCAGTGGAATCCGGTTGGCCCGGGGCTCGTGTTCCTGCAGTCGGTGTTCGGCAGCAATGGTGCGGCGCCCGCGGGCGCTCCCGCCGCTGGTGCCGCGCCCGGCGGTGGTCGCGGTGGACGTGGCGGCGCGCCCGCCGCCGGTGGACGCGGCGCGGCCGCCCCGGCCCGCGCCACGCCAACAAGCGTGCGCTACGTAAACTGGCTCCCACCCTACGGCCCGACCGATACCAAGGTGATCTACGAAGGCTCGGCGCAGTTGGGCACCATCGCCTTCAGCGCCGACGCGAAGACGATGTTCGTCACCGATAGCGGCAGCGTGACCGCCGTGCGCGGCACCCAGCGCTTCCCACTCGGCCGCGGCGTCACCCTCCCCGGGGGCGGCGGTTTCGGCGCCGGTGGACGTGGTGGTGCGGGCGCTGGTGGTGGCACCGACGCAACTGGCACCGGCGGCGCGTTGCAGCTGAAGCGCGGCCCCAATGGGCAGCAGTTTGTGATCGTTGGCACCGACGGAAAGAGCGTTGCCGTGAGTGGCACCCGTACTCCGGGCGCCAAGTGGAACACCGAAGGCCCGCGCCCCTGGCTCGACAAGCTCGACTTCGAGACCGGAAAGCGCACCCGCATCTTCGACGCCCCGACCAACGCCTACGAGGAGTTCGTCACCGCGCTCGACGACGATTTCTCGAGCTACATCTACACGCACGAATCGCGCACGGTGATTGCCGATGCGTGGATGAAGGACGTCACGACCGGCACAACCAAGCAGCTCACCCACGCGGTGGATGTGGGCCCGGAAGTCACCGGCGCCATCACCAAGCGACTCCAGGTCACGCGCCCACGCGACGGCTTTCAGATGTGGGTTGATGTCACGCTCCCACGCGACTGGAAGCCCGGTGTGAAGCTCCCGGGGATCATCTGGTTCTACCCGCGCGAGTACACCACGCAGGCGGACTACGAGCGCTCGCGCTATACCACGAACATCAACAAGTTCCCCGAAGTCCCCGCACTGCGTCCGGCGTCGAGCACCAAGCTCTGGGTCGCGCAGGGCTACGCGCTCATTGAACCGGACATCCCGATCGTGGGCGACACCGGAAAGATGAACGACAACTACACGCGCGATCTCCGCGAGAACCTCGACGCCGTGCTCGACGCGGTGGTCGAAGCGGGCTATGTGGACCGCAACAAGATGGGGATCGGCGGACACAGCTACGGCGCCTTCTCCACCGTGAACGCGCTCACGCTCGTGCCGTACTTCAAGGCCGGGATCGCGGGCGACGGCATGTACAACCGCTCGCTCACACCATTCGGCTTCCAGAGCGAGCGCCGCAACTTCTTCCAAGCCAAGGACACCTACCTCGATATGTCGCCGATCATGCGGGCGGACAAAATCGCGGGTGCCCTTCTGATGTACCACGCCACCGAAGATCAGAACACCGGCACAGCACCGATCAGCTCCACGCGCATGCTCCTCGCGCTCCAAGGACTCGGCAAGCCGGCCGCGCTCTACATGTATCCCTACGAAGATCACAGCGTCGCCACGTATGCGAGCGACCTGGATCTGTGGGCGCGTTGGTACGCCTGGTTTGAGATCTATGTGAAGAACGCCAAGGACACGCCGACGGTGCGGGTACAGCCGTAGCGACGCCTATCGAAGGCGCGATGCCGGGTAGCGCGCGCTACTCGGTGATCGAGGTCGCGGAACAGCCCGGAATGCCCCCGACCCACGTGGACTCGTTCCACAGGGTCGGGAGGCTTCGGAAGGTTTCCCAGTCCGACATAAGCCGCTGCAGGAGGCCAACCTGCACCGCCGCAACGCTTGGCGCAAAGTAGGCGTACGGACACACGTGCATAGGACGCGTGCCCGACGTGGTCGCGTATCCGAACTCAACCTCGCCGAGCCCCGAGTTGTACTGCTGATTCAATGTCCCCACCTCGGCGATCGTCTGACCGGCGGTGACACGATCCCCAACGGCGACCCGAGGGGAGAGCACATGCTCGGTCTCGATGAGCACGGCGCATCCCGAGGGAATGCCATCAGGGCGGATTCTCACCGAGACATCGCCGAGCGTTGGCGTGCTCCAGAGCGTCGCGATTTCTGCCACCACCCCGTTGACTGTTGCGACCACCGGCGTGTGCAGGGGCGCTAGGTACGTGGGCTGCGGATTCGCCTTGTCGACCCCAGTGGTATTCAGGTTCCCGGGGATGATAACACCGAACTCCGTAAAGACCTTATTCTCTTGCACCACACCCGAAACAAATCGGAGGTCGCCGGCCATCCCGGTCGCGGCGTTATAGGCCGCAATGTTGACGGGATGGCGTTGGATGACCGAGCGAAGACAGTCGCTTGTGGTGGGTGCACTCGTGGGCGAGGCTCCGCAGGCCAGGAGCAGTGCCGCCGTTGGTACGAGTGCGATGCAGGCACGCAGCCTACCCCAGTGGCGGAGCGCGTGAGTCGGTCTCATCCAGAAATATTATCGTCGCCAGTGATTCTTCGCCACCGCGCCCGATTCGCGCGAACGGCTTCGGCCCCTCACTGCGCTTACGCCCGCGGATGGCTCTGCTGATACACCTGCTTGAGCCGCTCCACACTGGTGTGCGTATAAATCTGCGTGGTGCTGATGCTCGCGTGGCCGAGCAGTTCTTGCACCGCACGCAGGTCCGCGCCCGCGTCGAGCAGGTGCGTGGCGAAGGTGTGGCGCAACGAGTGCGTGGAGAGCCCTGCCCCTTCGTCCACCTGCGAGAGCCACCCCACAATCGCGTTCTGCACCCCTTTCGCGCTCAAGCGTTTGCCGCGCTGACTCAGAAAGAACGCGGTGCGGTCCGCCCCCATCCCCAGCTGCTTCACGAGCGCGTCGCGCACCCGTTCGTACTCGCGTAACGCGCGCTGCGCGTGGTCGCCCACCGGCACAATCCGTTCTTTGCGCCCTTTGCCGCGCACCTTCACCTGCCCCGCGAGCAAATCGAGATCGGCGCGATTGATGCCGCGCAGTTCGCTCAAGCGGAGTCCGGCCGAGTAGAAGAGCTCGAGCATCGCGAGGTTCCGTACGTCGGGATACTTCCCTTCACTCGCGCGCGTGGCGGCCGCCTTGAAGAGGGTCTCGACTTGGGCCCGGTCGAGATGCCCTGGGAGATACTTCTCCGTCTTGGGCGACCCCACCGTGCGCGCTGGGTTGTGCTCGACCTGGTCGTTATGGTGCAGGAAGGCGTAGAAGGTTCGCACCGCTGACAGCGTGCGCCCGATACTCCGCTTCCCCAGTCCCTTACGCGTCAGATGGGCCAGGAACGACCGCATGGCCAGCCGATCGACCTTCCCCCAGTCCCAGTCGTCGGAGCCAAGATACGGGCCCAGGAAGGCGCAGAACTCCGCTAAGTCGCGCCTGTACGCCGTGAGCGTATTGGGCGAGACGTCGCGCTCTTTCTCGAGATGTTTCAAGAAATGCGCTACAAGGGCCTGCGCGGGTTCAGCCATGGTACTCGTAAGCTATCCCCAAGAGCGCTAACTTTCTTCCCCTATGCTCCTCGGTATCGCCGGCATGATCGGGTCGGGCAAGACGACCCTCACCCAAGCGCTCGCAGCGCGCTTCGGTCTCCAGCACGCGTTGGAGAGCGTCGACGGCGACAACCCATGGCTCGACAAGTTCTACTCGGGCTCCGAAGGGATGCACAAGTACGGCATGCATCTGCAGCTGCACTTCCTCGCCACCCGCTTCAAGTCCATGCGCCGCATGCGCGCATTGGGCGGAAGTTGGGTGCTCGACCGCACGTGGTACGAAGACGCCGAGATCTTCGCGCGCGGGCTGTTCGAGCAGGGCTACATGAGCGAGGACGACTGGGGGCTGTACCAGCAGCTCTACGCCGAGCTGCTGCACGCCCCGGCGGCGCGCCCCCCGCGTCTGATGATCTACCTGCATGCGCCGCTGGAGACGATCCTCGATCGGATCCAGACGCGCGGACGTCCCAAGGAGCGCGACGCCGACCCGGAGTACTTCGCTTCGCTTCACGCGCGTTACGAGCGGTGGATCGGCGGCTTCCGGAAGTGCCCGGTGCTCAAGATCGATGTCCGCGACTACGATCTGATCGCGAACCCGGAGTCGGCGGAGGGGATCGCCGCCCGGGTTCGCGGGGAGCTCGAGGGGGAGATCCCGCAGACGGAGTTGTGGCCGAAGATCGCGACGCGGCGCTGATTCGGCTTCGGGTTGCGATCCAAACGGTCAGGGATAGGCGTATGTCATGATCGGCGACGTCCTCATGCTGTCTGGCAAGACCTCCGAAGCCAAATACGACGATCCCGGACGGTTGGCAGACATTGCGATTACCACTAACTGAAACCTGCCGGTGACGGCAGTCTGCGCGATCTGTGCGTTCGTTCCAGAACTCACAACGTGCGCAGTCCAGGAGTACGTAGTTCCCGGTAGCACTGAAATGGGGTTGGGCAAGAGATTGACCGGGACCCCATCTAGGCTACACACACCCTCGACCAACAGACGACTGCTACTCGTATCGCCTGCCAGGCGAAGGAACTGTCCACCGGGCACGTCTCCGGTGTCACAAGCGCGGCGCACGTAGAGTGTGCTTGCTCCAGCATTGTGGAGCGATGCACGAACGGTTCCCGTGTAGAATCCAAGCGCATTGACCGTCAGGTGGTACGAGGCGCTATCGACCAAAAGAGTCGCATTACTCGGCAGCGACGACCCGACCCTGATCTGAGTCAAATTGTTGGCCTGACAGCCTGCGAGCAGACCAGCGAGGCTGAGTGTCGCTATGCACAAACGCTCGGTCATCCTCATTTTTCCCCCAAGCTATAGATGCTATGCGTTCCAATCAGCTGACGGGAGACCCGAGCGGGCCTCCGAAATTCTGATTGCGATGTCGCGTCCGAAAATGAGCTAGCGGGATGCCACGTCAAACTCGCGCTTCCTCCGGTGGCGAAGCGTGTTCCCAAAGAAGTGATCCGCAAGAACTCAGCGCAATCGTACGGATAGCATGGATTGTAGGGAGTGACCTCCCTCTCGAAGCCGGAATAGTGGCTGTGCGCATCGTGGACCGTCACCGCGACCGTGAACGGAGCCCCGGTGTTCGTGTATGCCATGGTGCAGTCATCCGCTCCTTCCTGCTCGACTTCGTCGACTGTCCACGTGCAGGTCAGTGTCCCAGTTCCGCCGACGAGGACAGCACTGTAACTCTGTTCCTCATATGGAGCTGGCGCAATCCCTGGAGCAATGGCAGAAACACTGAGGGGGCCTCGGTCGCCTGGAAAGCGATCCATCTTCCGCAGTGTACCTAAGTCACCTTCAATCGCCCCAATCGGACTGAAGTAAGAAACCGACACCCCGACACCGCCCGCCCAGATCACGCCAGCAAGCGACGCCGTACCGTCTTCGGCGTTGTACCGAAAGACCGGTCCGCCGCTGTCTCCGGGATGTGATTCGACAGCCAGCTCCGCCTGCATGAGAAAGAACTTGTTGGTCAAGAACGCGTATTCGTCGCACGAAGCGCATGTGACCACGCCGCGCTTCCGCCCGGTGCTTATGCCGATAGCATCGAGCGAGTCACCAACAAGCGGCCAAACGACATCATCATAGGCGACGTACAATGACCCAGAAATAGATGAAGCGCTGTCGTTCATAGCCGAAGGGATCGCGATCTTTCCGAAATCCGGGTGCACGGTACCGATGTACCTAACCGCGGCTGCATCGGCGTATCTACAACTGGCTCCAACGCTGTCAGGACAGGAAAATCCAGGCCTATCGAATGCCTTCGTTCCAATGAGAGAAACGTAGTTCGTAGTGGTGTCCCGCTTGTACAGACTATCTGCGGTCGTGTTGTCCCATGGATATCGAGTGCAGTGCGACGCCGTTATGTACAGTTCCCCCGGGAGCTCACTCGGGTAGTTCGAGAAGGCGTTGAAGCCAATTGTGCAAGGGTAGCAGCATCCGAGTGAGCCGACGTGTTCAGTCGACGTCCCCGCACGCACCGGGCGACTGTTGTCGTTATGCAGCGACGAAACAATATTGATTCCCTGCCTGTCTTCAATCCGAATCGCTTCCCGCGGTATTCCGAGGTCACGAGCCCGCTGTAGGACAGCTCGCTCAGCGTCGTTCCCGACAACACCGACGAGAATGCGATTGTACTGGTGTTGAATGCCAACGGTCGCCACACCCGGAATGTAGAAGGCCGAGCGTAGCGCCTCTCGCCATGTCGTGAGTTCGGCGATGCTGTAGTTAGCGTGCGCAAACTTGATTCCTTTCCCCGAGTGCCTTCGCCCCGACAGGAAGGCCTGAACTAGCGCGGTTGTTTGAACACGACTTCCATCGTGCTTCGTCAATACAACCGGCTCTCCGCTCTCGTCAATGTAGAGCCCCGCGAATCCGGGTACTTGTGCTTCAATCGCAAGAAATGCGGAATCCAAGCCGCTCTTGGCGTCCGAGCGCGGTACGGCGCCGACCGCTGACTTCGGTCCGGGGGGTTGATGTCGCGCGACGGCAGTGCGAAATCCCACGATAAACGTCGCAAGAGCGAAAAGTCCTATTGCTTTGAGGTTCCGATTCATGACAGCTTCCTCCGGGGACTCGGGAATCGTACCAATCGTACATTTCGAACGGTCGCTTGACAGGTTGGACGAGACGATGACGACAGCGGTGTACTGGTAGCGGATTACCTGCCGACTCACCGCGTACGCGCAGCGTGAGCGACTCTCTCCCATCGACCTCCGCTCTGCGGCGATCATCGGCAATCGCCTTTAACGAGGTGCGTACGATGATCGTCCGGTATCGTAGACGTCCAGCCACGCAATCAGTCAGTGCGTGACATTCTTCTTTCGAATCCGGATCGGCAGCGCGCAACTTTGTGCGCTCAGCTGTGCCGACACATCTAGGAATTCGAAAGCCGAGCTACCTATCCGAAGGTCAGAATATCGAAGGCAAGCATGCCATTTCTGTGAAATGGTGCGACCTTAACTGAAAGAGGCGGTGCACGATGTTCGGCAAGGCACTCTAGAGAACTGGACGAGACTCACACCGGAGGCTCATAGCAAAGATGCACCTGATCTTGTCCTCGCGAATCGGGGGAATGCGGTCAGGCCTGTCAGCTATTCCCCGACAGCTGCAATCTGGCGCTCAGACCCGCCCCTAAGCGCGGTAGCTCACCGTAGTCCCCAGTTTCCCAACCCACCCGCGCAGCGCCGTCAGCGCCCGCTCCGCATACATCTCCCGCTTCTTCCCCTTGTCGCGCGGCACCAGGTTCAACTCCTCCAACAACCCGAAGTTCGCGTTCATCGGCTGGAAGTGCTTCGGATCCGCCTCGCGCAGATACCGATAGAGCGCGCCAAGCATCGTGGTCGGCGGCGGGACCACCGGTTCGAGCCCGCGCAGCATCCGGTCGAGATTCATCGCCGCCATGATCCCCGTCGCGGTGCTCTCGGTGTAGCCCTCCACACCAGTGATCTGCCCGGCGAACATCACCTGCGGATCATCGCGCAGACTGAGATGTGGCGTGAGCGACGCCGGCGAGTTCACATACGAGTTCCGATGGATGCTCCCGAAGCGCAGGAACTCGGCGTTCTCGAGCCCTGGCACCATCTTGAGCACGCGCTGCTGCTCAGGGATCCGCAATCGGGTTTGAAATCCCACGATATTCCACATCCGCCCCGCGCGATCCTCCTTGCGGAGCTGCACCACCGCCCAGGGCCTGCGCCCCGTGCGCGGATCATCGAGCCCGACCGGCTTCATTGGGCCGAAGCGCAACGATTCGCGCCCGCGACGCGCCATCTCCTCAACGGGCATGCACCCCTCGAAGTACGGCACCTTGTCGAACTCGTGGCTCGTGAACTGGTCCGCCGTCGCGAGCGCGTCCATGAACGCCTCGTACTGCGCCTTGTCCATCGGGCAGTTCAAGTACGCTCCGCCCTCCTCGGCGCCTTCCATCGTCTCCTTCCCGTACCGCGACGCGCGGAAGACGATCGAATGGTCGAGCGACTCCTCGGCGATGATCGGCGCGATGGCATCGTAGAAGGCGAGCGATTCCACACCCAGCCGCTCGCGTATCGCCGTGGCGAGCCCGTCGCTGGTGAGCGGGCCGGTCGCGATGATCCCGGGCGACGGGAGCGCGGTCATCTCCTCGCGCACGACGGTGATGTTCTTGTGTGCCAGAATGCGATCATGAACGGCCGCGCTGAAGACATCGCGGTCCACCGCGAGCGCGCTCCCGGCCGCCACCCGAGCTTCGTCAGCCGCGGTGAGGATGATCGAGCCCAGTTCGCGCATCTCGGCCTTCAACAGCCCGTGCGCATTCGTGACCTCGGTGCTCTTGAACGTGTTGGAGCACACGAGTTCGGCGAGCCGATCGGTCTTATGGGCCTCAGTGCCGCGCACCCCGCGCATCTCATGCAGCACCACCGTGTGCCCACGCTCCGCGAGCTGCCAAGCGGCCTCGCTCCCGGCGAGGCCGCCTCCTACGATATGGATTTCCTTCGACGACGTCATGGCGATTGAGCGGCCCGCGTGGAGCGGCGCGCGAGTGATCAGAAGTAGAGCTGCAGTCGAAGCAATGCGAACTGCTCCGCGGCCCTGTTGCCAGTCGTGGCCCCTGAGCGGAAGCTGGTGTTCGTGAGCTGCAGCTGCGCCTTGGTGAGCCGCGTGATGTTCCAGTTCAGGTCCACGCCAAGTTCCGTCGCCGATCTCGCTGCGACGGCGGAGTCCGCGAGCACCGGGAAGGCCTCGTCACCGATCCCCACGTGGGCCACGCGCGCCGCCATCTGGAACGCCCCCCACTGCCCTTTGTCCGGGTCGAATGGCTTGGACGGATTCACGCCCCCTTGAACCGAGGGTTCTCCCGTCAGTACCCAATCCACGACCGCGGTCATCCCGCTGGTCGAGACGCGCGAGAGCGTCGTCGTTCGGCGCACCATCTGTTGATCGCGATACCCTTCGGCGTAGAACCCCATCGTGCCGAAGTGCACGAAGGTGAAGGCGTTGAGTCGGTCGCGCTCGCCGTCAGCGATGGCTCCACTCGACTCACGGAAACTGAAGAACTGGCTCGCTGCCACCGTTGAGAAGTGCGGGAGGCCGAGACTGGTCCCCGCCGCTCGCATCACGCCGTGCGTGGCGGAAGCACCGATCGTCCACCCTTGCGACGCCGGCCGGATGACAGGACGCAAAAGCACGCGCGCCTCGAAATCCTTCGCATCGTTCGCATCACCATCGCCGTTCGCTCCGCCGTCCGGGATCCCGTTGAAGACGCCGAACGCCACCTCGCCACGACCGTTCGCGAGGTCGGCGGTGAGCACGGCACCCTCGTCACGATTTGAGCCGAGCATGCTCGCGATCGATCGTTCGGCGAAGGCCATGTCGGTCTCGAACTGCCACCGTTCCCAGCCGAAGACCGTCTTCTGCTTGCCGACGCGCAACCACCACCGCTTCGAGAAGTAGACGTCGAAGAATGCATCGGCCATGGCCGGCGTACCACCCGTCACGTAGAAATCGGGCATGAGACGGACGGCAAGCCACGGATTCACATTCACGTCCACGATCAGTCGCGAGAGGCGGATCGCGAATCCGTTCGGGAGCGCGTCGGTCCGGTCGCTCGGCACGAATCGTCCGTCGAGGAGCAGAAAACCGCGCAGCTTGAACTGGCGGCGCCCATCCACGGAGTGAATCCGCAATCCATTGTCGTCCAGGGCGACCAGCGTACTGTCCTTGACCGGTGACGCGAGTCGCCCCTGCGCCGACAGCGCCCGCGACGGGATCGTCGCGAGCGCCATCACCCCTGCCAGTCCGAACGCGACAGCGCGCACGAGGGCGTGCGTGCCGCCGCGGCTACTGCGCAGCACCTTCTGCCTCCACATCAGCCGGATCTACGACACTCCACTCATTGGTGCACTTGAGACATTTCCGGAAACTGCCGCGTGTCTTATTGCTCTTGGCCTCGGCGCCAATAAACCCGCAGTCCGGACAGGGTTCGTTCACCGGCTTGTCCCAGCAGACGAAATCGCAGTTCGGATAATTCTCGCACCCGTAGAACGCCTTGCCGCGCTTCTTCGAGCGGCGCGCGGCAATGTCACCGCCGTCCTTGGGGCACTTGACGCCAGTCGGCATTGACCGCGTGCCGCGGCACTTCGGGAACGTGCTGCACCCGAGGAACTCGCCACTCCGACCACGGCGCACCACCATCATCTTGTCGCACTGCGTGCACTGATACTCGGTGAGCACAGGCGGCACACGCTCGCCCTTAAGCGGGCGCGTGTATTTGCAGGTCTTGGGATGATTCTCGCAGGCGACGAACGGGCCAAAGAATCCGCCCTTCGCCAGGAGCTTTCCGCCATCGAGCGGGCACTTCTCGGTCTCGAGCGCACTCAAATCATGCGCCGCGTGAATGAGCCCTTCGTAGTTCACCGACGAGAGCGCAGTGTCGAACGGCCCCCAGAACTCGGTGAGCACGTCCACCCAGGGCATCTCCCCGCCTTCGACCTTGTCGAGCTCGCGTTCCATGCGAGCGGTGAAGGTCACATCGAACTCGTTGGGGAACTGCTTGACCATCACCTTCTCCACGCTCTCGCCGAGCGGCGTGGGGAAGAAGCGGCGCTGCTCGAGCTCGGCGTAATGCCGCTCGGTGAGCGTGCTGATGATGCTCGCGTACGTCGACGGGCGGCCGATGCCGAGGCGTTCGAGCTCCTTCACGAGACTCGCTTCCGAATAGCGCGGAGGCGGCTCGGTGAAGTGCTGCGTCGGCTTCACTTCCTTGACCGGGACCTTCTCCCCTGCTTCGATCGCGGGGAGTGCCTGCTCGTCCTCAAGCGCCTTGGAGTCGCCTTCCTCGCGCGCCTCCTTGTAGAGCGAGAGGAAGCCCTGGAACTTGATCACGGAGCCGGTCGCGCGGAACAGGTAGCGATGGTCAGCCCCGGCGAAATCGAAATCCACGGTGGTGGTATCGAATACCGCCGGTGCCATCTGGCTCGCCATGAAACGCTGCCAGATGAGCTGATACAACTTGAACTGTTCGGGCGACAAATATTTCTGAACCGATTCCGGCGTACGCACCGGGTCGGTGGGGCGGATGCCTTCGTGCGCGTCCTGCGCGTTCGTATCGCCCGCAGCGCCGTACATCATCGGCGCCTTGGCCAAGAAGGCTTCGGGGTACTGCGTCAGCAGATATTCGCGCGCCGCCGCCACTGCCGTCTCAGAAATACGGGTGGAGTCGGTACGCATGTACGTGATCAGACCGACCGAGCCCTCCACCTTTCCGAGCTCGATACCTTCGTACAGGTTCTGCGCCAACCGCATGGTGCGCTTCGAACCGTAGCCGAGCTTCTTTGCCGCTTCCTGCTGAAGCGTTGACGTCTTGAACGGCTCCGCGGGATTCTTGCGGCGCTCACGACGCTTGATGTCGGTGACATCGAAGATGTTGCGCGTCGCGACATCCGCAACGAGCGCCCGTGCCATGTCGCCGGTCGGAATGATCGGCTTGTTGCCGTCGAGATGGTGCAGCTTGGCGGTGAACGCCTGCCCGTCGTGCGACAGCGCCGCGGCGATAGTCCAGTACTCCACGGGATTGAACGCGCGGATCTCGCGCTCGCGCTCCACGAGAATACGCAGCGCAACGGTCTGCACGCGGCCGGCACTCAAGCCCTTCTTCACCGTTTTCCAGAGCACCGGGCTCGCCTTGTAGCCGACCAGGCGATCCAGCACACGACGCGCCTGCTGCGCGTCCACCTTCTCCTGATTGATGTCACCAGCACGCTCGATCGCACGATTCACCGCATCCTTGGTGATTTCGTGAAAGAGCACACGCTTGATCGGCGGCGCGTTCTTGCCCTTGATCTGGCTGTACACGTGCCACGCAATCGCCTCACCCTCGCGATCAGGGTCGGTGGCGATGAACACCGCGCGCGAAATCTTTGCCGCCGCCTTCAACTCGGCGACTGTCTTTTCTTTTCCAGGAATCGTGACGTAGTCGGGCTCGAAGTGGTCTTCGAGGTCGATCCCCAGTGTCTTGGCCGGAAGGTCGCGGATATGACCGACGGTCGCCTTGACGGCGTAGCTCGAGCCCAGGTACTTGCCGATGGTCTTGGCCTTGGCGGGCGACTCGACGATCACCAGTGCCTTGCCGCTGGGTACCCCAGCTTCGACCTCTTCCTCGACTGGCTCGACCTCAGGCGCCTTGGACCGGCGCTTGGCGACAGCCTTCTTGGTGGCCGCGACCTTCTTGGTCGCGGTCTTCTTCTTTGTGACGGTGGCTTTCTTCTTGGTGGCCATGGATCGTATGAAGAGCCCCGCGCGACGGCCGTCTGGGCGGCGGCCTCCGTTGTGGGGCGGACACTCTATAGTTGTGTGACTACCCTATCAACGACCTATGGTAGTCCGGGGTTCAGCCCCCCGCAAGCACTACTATGGTATCAACGACCTCAACAAGCGACATCAATTCAGTGCTAACCGTATGATTTGCTTGCAGATAGGCTGATTCTCGCGCTGTTTTCAAATTGTGCAGTTCGGCCAGCGGATCAGCCCGACTCAGCAGCGGTCGGGTCCCCCGTTCGGCGCCCATTCGGGAGAGCGCTGTCTCCGGTGTCACACGCAGATAGACCACAACTGCACAGTTTTTGATCGCCTCATAGCACCCAGGATTCGCCATCCAGCCGCCCCCCGGGGCAAGGACCATCCCCAGTTTTTGGGCGAGTTCGTTCGTGAGTGCCCGCTCCTGGTCGCGGAACCAGGGCTCGCCACGATCGGCAAAGAGCTGGGCCACCGTCGCCCCCTCACGGCGCTCGATTTCACGATCAAAATCCATGAACGGGCGCCCCAGTCGCTCGGCGACAGCGCGCCCCACCGTGCTCTTTCCACTCCCCGGCAACCCGACGAGCACAAGGTGTACGGGATGTACGGGGTGTGCGGGGTGCATCGCTGATGCCGCGGGAGCCTCAGCCAAGTCGCGTCGCGATGTGCGCGAGATACGCGTCGTAGTTGCGGCGCAGCTCGTTGATCGAGTCGCCGCCGAACTTCTCCACGAACGCATCCGCCATCACAAGCGCCGTCATTGCCTCGGCAATCACCCCCATCGCCGGCACAGCGGTCACATCGCTCCGCTCTGCGGCGGCTTCTGCTGGTGCTGCCGTCTTGGTGTCGATAGTGTGCAGCGGGCGCATCAATGTGCTGATCGGCTTCATCGCGACTTTGATCACGAGTGGCTCGCCGCTCGTCATGCCCCCTTCGAGTCCGCCCGCGCGATTCGTAACGCGCCGCACATTCCCGGTGCGCGGCGATCCGGGCGCCATCTCGATTTCGTCGTGGACCTCAGCGCCGGTGCGGCGCGCGGTCTCGAACCCCATCCCGATCTCCACGCCCTTCACGGCGGGAATGCTCATGAGCGCGGCACCTAATCGACCATCGAGCTTTCGATCCCAGCTCACATGCGAGCCGAGTCCCACTGGGAGCCCGTCGACGACCACTTCGCAAATACCGCCGAGCGTATTGCCCTCTTTTTTGGCAAGATCAATGCGCGCGATCATCAGGGCTTCTGCCGCAGCGTCGAGAGTGCGCAGAGGGGAACCGTCGGCCGCGCCATTGATATCCGTTGGCATTGGGTTCGGGCGTGTGGCGTCGACCCCACCGAGGTGCACCAAGTGCGAGCCAATGCGCACACCAAACTCCGCGAGCAACCGACGCGCCACCGCCCCGGCGGCTACACGGGCCGTGGTCTCGCGCGCTGAGGCGCGTTCGAGAATGTCACGGGCATCATCGCGGTCATACTTGAGAACGCCCGTAAGATCGGCGTGCCCTGGGCGCACGCGCGTCACCTGACGCTTGCGCCCTTCTGCGGTCGAATCCTCGTCGCGAGGCGCGGCGTCCATGATGGCTTCCCAGTTCTTCCAGTCGCTGTTGCGGATCAGCATGGCGATCGGCGAGCCAATCGTCTGGCCGGCCCGCACGCCAGAGAGAAACTCGGCGCGATCGGTTTCGATCTGCATGCGTCGGCCGCGTCCGTAGCCTTGTTGGCGACGGGCGAGCTGCGTGTCGATGTCCGCAGCAAGCAGAGGGAGTCCCGCCGGGACTCCCTCGATGAGGCTGACCAGCGCTTTGCCGTGCGACTCACCGGCCGTCACAAAACGAATCACGGCGTCTTGGCCGGTCGAACGATCTCGCCATCGTCGATAATCCGTGGCGTGATCAGAATGAGAAGGTCTTGTTTCCGTTCCACCGTTTCTGTCTCGGAAAAGAGGCGTCCGATACCTGGGAGGCTCATCAGGAATGGGATGCCACGCTGGTTCCGCGTGACCTGCGTTTGCGTTAGCCCGCCAATGACAGCGGTCTCGCCGTCGCCGACGAGCACTTCGTTGCGGCTGAAGCGCTTGTTGATGGTCGGGCCTGCGACCGTGGCGCCGGCGAGCGACTGTTGCTCGGCGTACACCGACATAAGCACCTGATGATTGGCGGTCACATGGGGCGTCACGCGGAGCGTGATGCCAACATCTTGCCGCTGCTGCTGCGGGCCAGACTGCGAGAGCTGCCCCGGAATAGTCGGCGGGGTGAGCAAGTAGGCGATCTGCGTGCCTGCAAAGAGCTCGGCTTCGCGATTGTCGACCGTTGTGGTGCTCGGTTCGGCCTGCACGTCGGAGAGCTGCTGTTCGCTGAGCGCGTCGAGGAACGAGGTCAGATTGAAGCCGCCAAGCGTCATGTTGTAGATCAGCGCGAGCGACGACGTGGATTTGTAGGCGCGACTTGCGTTGGCCACACCCGCAAGTCCGTCGCCGGAAATGTTCACGCGGAAGTCGCCCGGGAGCGGCGTGTCGCCATTGAGACGCGGGACTAACGCATTGCTGAACGCGTTGGCGGAGCCCAAGTCGTAGCTGATCCCCAACTGCTCCGTTCCCGTGCGATCAACGGCAATGATTTTGGCTTTGATCGCAACCTGCGGCGTGCGCACGTCGAGATCGCGGATATAGTTGGCGATGTCGGCGAGGCGTCCCGGTGTCTCAGTCACGATGACCGAGTTGGTTTTCTCATCAAAGCTCACGACGCCGCGCGCGTTGCAACTTGCCGTGACAGCGCCGCCTGCAACTCCAGCGCCGGCGGCCGCCGCAGTGCCGGCACTCGACGGACTCGAGCCGAAGGCGTCAGGCACGACTGGCTTTGGCGCAGTCGCGCCAGCGCCGCCACACCCGGCGCCCAGCAGTTGGCGTACCGTGGACGCCATCGTCTCGGCTTTGGCGTAGTTCACCTGAATGACCTGCGTCTGCACCGGCTCAACCCGTTGCTTGTCGGCAATATTGGCGTAGCTGTCGACCGTGATGATGCCCGACGGATCTAACACGAGCGAGAGCCCCTGCGACGACAAGATGCTCTTGAGTGCGAGGTCCCACGGTTGATCCTTAATGTCAGCCGTTACGAAGCCGTCCACTTGGCGCCCAACGACAATCGTCCGGCCGCTGAACTGCGCAAAACTGGTGATGACGTCGCGGATGTGCGTTTCTTGGAATGACACCGTGATGCGACGCTCTTGCGCCTGCTGCGCCGACTGCGACTGCTGGGTCGACTCCTTGGTGCTTCGCGCGTTCGCCGGACGAGGCGTCGTGGATGACGCCTTCTCTGCGGCTTCGGCACTCCCCCCAAGGTTCCACGTGGCAAAGCGATCGGAGCCCGCCACGGAAATGCGGACGTCCTTCTCGCCGCGCACAATCGTGTATTCGTGTTGACCATCGAGGTCGAGCACCACGCGCACAACCCCAGGCTTGTACTGCGCAAGGCGCACGTTGGTGATGCCACCGCGTGCGACCTTGTCGTAGAGGCGCGCCGCGACACCCAGCGTTGCACCGCGCAGATCGACAACAATCCGGCGCGGCGCCTCGAGTGTAAAGTCAAAAATTTCGATAGGGCCTTCGACGGCAATCACAACGTCTGCACGTCCCGTTCCTGGGGTCACGCTCACGGCCGTGACACTCCCTGGGGCGTTGTCGTGCTTGATACGCTCGGCGGCGGCGCGCGGGGCACCGATCGCGATGAGCAGGCACGCAGCAAACATTGCCGCGATGTGACGGACTCGCGTCATTGCGGTCTCCTTGTGGTATTACCTTTGGCGTCTTTCTTTGGCGACTTATCCATGACCAACGTCTGCTGTCGGCTCATGCCAAACTCGTCGACAGCGAACGTCACGTCTTGTTGCCCGATCTTGGCGATTTTCATGCGGCCGATCGTCGTACCGACCGTCACGCGATACGTTTGGCCGGTGGAACCGTCGGTGAGGATCGCAATGGAGCGCCGTGGCGATTCCGTATCGTAGATCACGCCGAGCAGCACCAGGTCGGTCAGCAACGGCCGCAGCTCGCCCGTGGTCATGAGCGACACGAATGGATCGCGGCGCCCTTCCGTGGGATAGCTGTAGACCTCACGCATAATCACGACGCCGGCGCTGTCTTTAGGGGACGGCGCGGTCGTGGTGGCCGGGGCCGGAGTCGTGACGCGTGGCTTTGCGCTGGGCGTGCCCTGTGCAACGGCCAAGACTGGCCCGATCGCCACCGAGACGACCACCGGCAGGACCACCCGCACCACCATCCGCAGGACCGTCTGCGTACCCGAGCGATGTAACGCGCGAATCATGCGCCACCTCCCTTCGCCGGACTTGCGGGAGCAGGAGCAGCCGCGCGCTTTGGTCTCGACTTTTGCTTTGGCGGGGCCGTGCGCACGACGGCGGTTTGCAGTTCAAAGGTCGCAATCAGCGGCTGCTTTCCCGGGGGCACTTTCGCGTTGAGCGTCGGCGGAAGGGCCAGCGACAAGTTGACCGGCGTCACGATTCGCGGGAGCGATCCAATGTTGGCCAGCACCACGGCGATGTCGTGATACGGACCCGTCAGGCGCATGCGATAGCGATGCGTGTCGAACAGTTCCCCTTCGACCACGGGCAGCGGCTCGACAGTTCCAATGTCGAGATTCGCGCGTCGCGCCGAGTTTGAGATCTGGTCAATGAGGGCGGAGACCTCCGCCCCGTCAGGCACCAGTGTACGCAGCGTCGCGAGGTCAGCGCGACTACGATCCGTGGTGGCGTTGATCTGCTTGGTGTTCCCTTTGGAAATTTCGATCTTGGCCAGCCGGTTGAGGCTGTCGACGGTGTCGAGCCGAACGCGCAGTTCGTGGATCTCGAGGCGCTTTGGCTCGAAGACGCCGTACCAATAGCCCCCTGCGGCGGCAATGCCGAGGAAGCCAAGGAAGAAGAGTCGCTGACCGCGCGGATCCGTGGGGAGACCGAATGCCATCAGGGGCGCTCCGTGGAACGAAAGGGCGCGCGTCGGATGGCCGACGAATCCGGCTGCTGCCAGCGCATCTCGAGCGTAAACTGCGTGGCTTCCTTGCCCGACGGCTGAAGGGAGACCACCTCAGTTTTGACGAGTTGGACGTCCTGCAGATAGGGCGAGGCCTCGAGCTGCTTCCAGAAACGGGTAATCGCCTGCACATCCACCGTTTGCCCAACGATCCGCACCTTCACGTTTTGTGAGGCTTTCAGTGCGCTATCGGCTTCGGCCGCGATCTTGGCGGGATCGCCGCCGGTGAAAAGCCCCGCGTCGATCTCTGGCGTGAGCGAGGTGACCGCGCTCGTTTGTTGGAGCGACACGAGCCAGGTATAGCTTGGCAGGGCGCGACTGACGGATTCGAGGACATGGGGCCACACGAACCGCGACCCGTCGAGCGAGTTGATGATGCGCAGTTGGCGCGCAACCGAGTCGCGAACCGCGGACGCTACGGCTCGCTGCTTAATGACTTGGGCGAACCGGAGCGAATCACCGTGCGACTTGACCTCGTGCGCCTTCACGTCCTCAAAGCTCTTGCCTTGGAAGTACCACATCCCCGCGACGGCGGCGAGGCCGGCAACAAAGAGTGCCACCGAGCCCAGGAGCAGCCGATCGACCTGATAGCGGGAGGCCAGTTCACGGAACGCGGCGCCGACTTCCATTTTGGCGGCCGACGGCTGCTTGCGTTTCGCGCCGGGAAGGAGGTTGATCTCAATCATCGGATGCTCAGGCGCTCTGGCGTAGCGCCAGTCCGATAGACAGCATCAAGAGCGGTGCGATCTCGTCGGTCACGAGACCGTCGAGCGCGCCGTTCGCCACCTGCAGATTTCCGAGTGCGTTGGCATGTTCAACCGGAATCCCGAGTCGATCGCCCAGCACGTCGTCGAGCCCTGGGATTCGCGATCCACCACCGCAGAGGAACATCGTGCGCAAGGCGCCCGCACTCCGCGAGTTGGTGGCCAGAAAGGCCAGCGCACGATCGATACCGGCAAAGATTTCGTCGCCACGAATCGCGACCACGGCGTCGAGTTGCTCCGAACGGTCGAAGCCTTGGATCAGCGCCGTTGCGTCGTCCTGCGACATCCCGTGATCTTTTTGTAAATCTTCGCGGAACCGGCGCGTGCCCACGGTGATGTCGCGCGTGAGGATCGGCACGCCATCGTCAAGAATATTGATGTTGGTGACTTCGTGCCCGATGTTGAGCAGCCCGACGAGCCCCGTGAGGGCATCCGGATGATTCAACTCAAAGGCATTGTGCAAAGCAAAAGCGTCCACGTCGACCAAGGACGCGTCGAGTCCCGCGTCGGACAACACGCGCAGCTTCGATTCTACCAGCTCGCGCTTGACCGCGACCAGCAGGACCTGCATCTCGTGGCCCGTGCCCTCGGGATCGAGAATCTGGAAATCCAGTTCAACGGACTCCATGTCGAACGGCACGTGCTGCTCTGCTTCCCAGCGCATGAGCTCGCGCGCTTGGTGTTCCTTGACGCGCTCGATCTGAATTTTCTTGATAATGACATCGCGCCCCCCAACGGCGACCACGACCTCCTTCGTCGTGACCCCCGCTTCGACGAGCGCAGCCGCAATCGCCTCGGACACGATGCTGGGATCCATGATCTCCCCCTCGACAATCGCATCGACCAATAAGGGCATAATCACGACCTTCTTCAGCGTAGGCTCGTGACCCCCGTGCTCGATTACCGCCACTTTTATGAGGCCGGAACCGATATCGAGACCAACGGTTGTCTTCTTGCGGCCGAAAAGCGACATACGAAAGGGACAAAGATCCGAGTAGGCCCCGACCGGAATCCCGGCCGCAGCCCAAACCCGACACTGCTCCCAACAACCCACCTGAGCGCACGCAAGGCCCGAACGGACCCCCTGCCAACATCACACGAGCGGACGGGCTGGGAAGTAACGGATTTCGGTGACGTACCGCCCCCCCCCCTAGGGATCAGGAGCCCACCACCACCCTGGCACACGCTGCAGACGGAGCGCGCCAGCACTGTCACCCGTAATCAACAGATAGGCCACCATTCCAGCATCCCCCCGGCTGCCCCCAACCCGACTTCGGGCGGCGCTCGAGACCCGGACAAACCGCCCGCCGAGCCGGAGCAACGTCAACGTTATGGTGTCGCGCCCCACCGCCACCTTCTGCTGGCGCACCGAACCAGGCGCCGCCCGCAACCAGCTGCTGTCGGTGGCCCCCTCGACCTGTGGCGCCAGCGCCGATTCGGCGAGCCCCTGTGCGGTGATTTGCGCCCGCCCCGCCCGCGCGAGCCGCAGGTCCTGCAAGGCTGCGTCCAGCACCATCGCCCCCATCAGGGCGACCACCACAAGCGCCATCAGCGCCAGAGGAAGTGCGAGACCACTTCGCAACCGATTGTCGTTATTAGACTTAGCGCGCGTCACGGGCGCGCGCTTCATGGGAGCGCGCGTCATGGGAGGGCGCGCGTCATCGGTGGGACGACAACCATCAGCGCAGCCCGACCCAACACCACCGATTGCGCCGACCGAATAGCCAGCGCAACCTCGCCCGTTGGCATCAGGCGAACGCGCAGTCCACTGTCGGCGGGTGAGGCCAGCGGTCCAGCCACCGGCTGCGATGCACCACAGCGCCCGGGGAGATCACAGCTGCGATACGCCAACTCCCAGCGCTTATCGGTGCCGCGCACGAGTCCCCACCGGCCCCGACGCACGATACGCACGGGAGATCCCACCACGAGCCCTTCGGCCAGAGCACCGGTGAGTACCAGGCGCGTGACGGGGCGCCGCAGCACACTATCCGCTCGTGACTCGAACCCGGTCGATGGCGGACACCCCGCGGCATCCACACGCACACGGCGGAATCCACCACATAGCGCCCCCAGGCACCCGTCGTGCTGTCCGACACATAGAGCAGGTCGCCCGCAGCGGGGGTGTACCGCCAGCGACTGAGCGGCACACCCGTGGAACTCTGCGACGGGGGCACCGTCAGCACACGCCCTCCCCAACTGCACACCACGGACGTCCCAACATGGGCCAGCACCTCAATCGCGGTATCACCGCGCAGCACCACGCTGTCGCCAAGCGAGGCGCGGAGCTCCGAACGGAGCACCAGCTCCACGTCCTGCTCAACCCGGGACGCATCGCTTGCCCCGCTCCCCGCCCGCAGACGGCGCTCCGCCGCCAGCAGCGCCGAGGCGGCCAACGCCGCCACCACGCAACTAATCACCAGCGCCACGATCATCTCCGCGATCACAGCGCCTCGGCGGCGCGGCGGCGTACCACCCCACCTCACGCTCGGCACGGTCATGGCGCGCACCGGACGGTGGCACTGATCACGATCGCCCGATGCGCCCGCAGCGGGCGCAGGCTGTCCACGAGGGTCCAGGCCCCATCCGTGGCGCGGGCTGACCACCGCACGTCGCCCCACCCCCCTCGGCGCACGCCTGCGGAGTCTGCACCACATGGTCGGGCGGCGAAGACCTCCAGCTGTTCACGGGCGGCGCGCGCGCCCTCGCGCTCGGCGTCGGCAATCAGACGGAGTCGCTGTTCAGCGAGCAGCGTTGTCGTGAGTACAACGCCCGCCGCGGACGCCACGAGCAGCGCCACAACGACTTCAGTGAGCGTAAATCCTGCGGAGCATGGTATGCGCATACCGCACACGATACGCGGGAGGCCGGCACCATCCGACATCAACCTGTTGCGTGGCGTAGCAAATCCGTGCAACCCAAAAAAAGAGTGGGCCAGACGATGATCGCCTGGCCCACTCCGGTCCAACAGCACTTCCTCAATCAGCTACACGAGCAAAGCTCAGCTGCACCTCGGCTCGCCTTCCGCCGTCGACGTGCCGCCGAGAGTGATCGTGCAGGTCTGCGCGGTCGCGTTATGCGAGGCCGTTGCGGACCAGCCGGTGTTCGAGGAGCCGCCGATGGTGACGGTGACGCCGGTCGACGGCTTGTAGCTCGTGCCGAGCGCGGTGGTCGAAGCGGCGTAGGTGCTGCTGTTGTCCGAGAAGTAGGCTTCCTGGGCAGTGATCAGGTTACGCAGATCCGACTTCATCGACGCGACGTACGCCTTTTCCTTGGTGGTCGAGAACTTCGGAATCGCGATCGCGGCCAAAATGCCGATGATCACAACCACGATGAGCAGCTCGATCAGGGTAAAACCCTTACGCTTGTTCAACATTTCAGACTCCCTAGTAACGGTGATAGGATTCCAACGTGTAGAAGACGAACAGCCCCGCGATACGTTTCACCAAAGGATTGCCATCGGCTATAAGTTATGCCTTTGTTGGCCCGGTGGACAGTAGCAACCCTAAACTCATACACCGCAACATCTTAGGGCGATTACGGCTTCACCACCCGATGCGCTCCGGTCCACCGAACCGTGCCGTCCGACGAGTCGGTCGCCACAAGCGCGCTGTCGGCAACTTCAATCATATAGTCAAAAGCCCGCCGATACATGCCGTCGGCAATCGCGACACGCGCTTCGGTGCGGGCCGTATGCCATTGACGCAACTCCAGGTGGCACGACACAAGCCCCGCGCGCGCCAGCGGCGACGCAGGCGCAATCGCGAGTCCGGTGTGATACTCCGGGATCGCCGCCTGACAGACATGCGCCTCCCGGTACTTATGCGCTAAGTCAATGTGGACCGCGTGATACCCAGGCAGCAACGCGATCGCCGTGCGCCACTGGAGCTCTGCCTCAAGCGGGCGATGCTTCTCAAACAAGCGACCACCGAGCGAGTAGTGACTGCGGAAGTTGAGCGGCGCGTCAAAGGCCAACGTCTCGAACACATGATCATCGTCGCGCCAGGTCCGCTGGCGCTCGGCGCTGTGCGCGGTGCCCGCCATCACCAGCGCGGCGAACACACCGCCCGCGGCGAGCTGTGCCGCGCGCACCTCGTGCTGGAGTCGGCGCACCATCCACCCCACCGCGACCCCCACCGCGAGCATCGCGCCCACACTCGGCAACAACAACGTGCGCTCCGCAATCAGAATTCCCGTCGGGAGCAAAATGTTCGCCACGGGTAACAGACAGATGGCGATCCACGCGAGCCCGAATGCCACACGCGGCGCGCGGCGCACACAGAGCACCGCGAGCAGCGCGGTGCACCCGAGCAAGAGAATCCCAGGCAGGAGCTCCACATGCCAGCTCGTGTGCACATGGACCAGCGCCGGCGAGTAGTCGGCGTAGAGCCGCGCGGGCCAGAGCAGCAGGCGCCCGAACTCCGGCACCAAGCCAAGCATCACAACCGCACGCTGCGCCATGGTCAGCCCCTGCAGCGAGAAATGCGGGGTGTCACCGGCGACGTCGGACAGCACGGCCGTCCGAATCGCCAGGAAAACCGTCGCCAGAAGGGCGAGCTTGAGCAGATAGCTCGCGCACTCGTCGAGCCGCTCGCGCCACGGACGCGGATCGTGCACCACGAACAGTTCGACGGCCACAAACAGTGCCGGCAGCACAATCACATGCTCTTTGAAGAACATGCCAACCGCGTAGAGGGCGGCAATCGCCGTCCCAGCACCAGCGCGTAGCGGGAGTCCTTCACGCCGAGCGCGGACGTACAGCGCCGTGGCGGCGAGCACCACGCACGCGGCCCAGAGCTCAGCCTGCCCCACCGCATTCCCGACCGCTTCCACATGGACGGGATGTGCCGCAAAGAGTGCAGCCGCACTCGTGGCGGCAACGCGCGGCAACAGCTGCAGCGCGAGCCAGTACACCATCACGCACAGGGTGACATACAGCGAGATATTCACCAGATGGTAGACCAACGGGCGTCCACCACCGACCGCCCACTGCAGCGCGTAGACAAGAATGACCATCGGGCGGTAGAGCGCCGCGCCGCGCGCATTAGGCCAGTACGTCTCGCGAAACAGGTGCCAGGGCGCGCGCAGCGTATGCACACGCGCATTCTCGGCAATAATCCAGCGATCGTCGTAGGCGAATCCGTTATGGAGCCCCGTGATCGAGGCGGCGAGCGCTATACACGCGACCAGGACGGCCCAGAGGCGCCAATCAAACGGATCGTCCGCCCCAACCGTCTCACCGCGCCCCACAGTGCCATCGGCACGGGGCGAGAAGACGCCCCAGCGCGTGCTCACGAGAGCAGATTAAACCGAATGATGTGCCCGATGGCCGCAACGCCGTCGCGCCACCCGATTTTCTTGCCTTCGGCGTAGGTGCGGCCCGAATACGAGATTGGCACTTCAAAAATCCGCGCGCGCCGCTTGGCCAACTGCGCCGTGACTTCGGGCTCAAAGCCGAACCGTTCGGACGTGAGCGTCAGCGACCGAGCCAGATCGCCCGTGATCGCCTTGTAGCACGTCTCCATGTCGGTGAGGTTCAGATTGGTGAGCATGTTGCTGAACGTGGTCAGCATGAAGTTGCCCACCGAGTGCCAAAAATAGAGCACGCGATGCGGGCCGCCCAGGAAGCGAGAGCCGAACACGGCGTCGGCGCGCCCCTCCATGATCGGATCCAGCATCGCAGGCCAGTCGGCCGGATCATATTCGAGGTCGGCATCCTGCACGATCACCACATTGCCGGTGCTCGCCGCGAGCGCCGTGCGAATGGCCGATCCCTTGCCGCGATTGCGGTCATGCAGGATCAACACGTCAATCCGCCCTTCGTCTTTCAAGCGCTGCAGAATCGCGCGAGTGCCGTCGGTAGAGAAATCGTCGACGCAAATAATCTGCTGACACACCGGCACGGACCGCACTTGATCGAGGATCACCTCAATCGTGTTGCGCTCATTGAACACCGGAATGAGCACGGAGAGCACCAGGCTCTCCATGGGCATCGGGGTGAGGCCGCGTAGGCGGCTCACGGGCTGGGCAATCGACGACGATGACATAGTCGGAAAGAAAGATAGCGATATTCTGCAGCGCGAGCAGGCTCCGCTCGACGGAGCGGCGGGTGCGGAGTGGCGGGTGCGGTGCCCCAAGAGACGGCGGGGACCGGTTAGCCGCGGCCTCCAAAGGGACACAACCGCGCGCACTCGGCTATCGTTCTTGTGTCGAGACGGCCGCACCACAGTCCTGCACATCGCGAACGTTAGGCCCGCGCCTGACGCATGCGAACCGCACGAGACAGGAGGAGTCCAGATGAGTCTGCCCGCACCGGAAGTTCAGGGACTACGCGTCAGTGCCGCCGTGACGATTCCGGCCAGCGAAATCGAGTTTCGCGCCAGCCGAAGCAGCGGACCTGGAGGGCAGCATGTGAACACCTCCAGCACCCGCGTGGAGCTGACCTGGAATGTGGTGCGATCCGCGGCACTCACCGACGATCAGCGCGCGCGAATACTCCTCAAGCTGCAGTCCAAGATCGACGGCGACGGCACGCTCCGCATCGTGGTCAGCGACACGCGGAGCCAAAAGCAAAACCGCGCGATCGCCGAAGAACGCCTGGCCGCCACGGTGCATCACGGACTGCTCGTGCGAAAACCGCGCAAGAAAACCAAACCGGGTCGTGCGGCGGTCGAACGCCGCATCAGCAGCAAGAAAAAGCAGGGCGCCAAAAAGAAGACGCGACGGTTTTCCGGCGACGAGTAAGCCGGGAATGACGAACGGGCGCGGCTGACATTAGTCAGCCGCTCGATTCGTCACCCCCAACTACCAGCGGATCGTCCAGGTCGTTTCGCTCCAGCCATCGCCGAACGGATCTCCCGGCGGGGCCTTGAGCGCTTCGGTGAGCACGGGCACCTCGCCCTTCTCCTGCCAGCGTCGCAGATCGCCGGCAATCGACCGCCAGTGGGCCTTCACATCGTCGCTCGCGGCGGCGGCGCCCTTCGCGGTAGCGGTGGCCTTGAGCTTCTCGGTCCACAAATCTGCGATGGCGCGCACCTCGGGCGACGCGTCCTTGTCTGCCGCCAGAAGAATCAAGCGATCACTCACCGCGCGTTGCGTGACCCGCTGAATAGCCGCGAGCTTGCCCGAGGGCGGCACGGCCGCGCTCCAGGTCCCCTTCACCAAGTCACCAATGGCGTCACTCAGCGAGTAGCCGCCGAGTCGTGCGGAATACTGCACCATGCGAGCGGCGCGCTCGCGCTGCAGGATCCCATCGACGATCATCTGCGCCAGGGTGCGCGCCGCGCCAAGCTCGTCGAATACGGGGGTGGTGCGTGAGCCGAGGAGTTCGACGTCGCGGTCGAGACGCGGCGAGAACAGGGTGAGCACCGTATCGGGGATTGCGAGTTCTTTGGGGTCGAGCGCGCCGAGCAGCAGGCGCATTGCCTCACGCTGACGCGCGGCGCTGATCACGGAGGTAGCCTGTTGGCCATCGCCCTTCAGCGGGTTGGCGTATTCGAGGCCGCCGAGTGTTTTGGTGACGCCGTTGACCGCGAAGCGGTGGAAGAAATACAGGAGCGGAAAACGGTCTTGGAGAATCGCGAGCGGCTCCCCGTCGCGGATGTTGCGCAGGCCGAAGCGCGCGAGCGCAATGCGACGAGCGTCCATCTGCCGCTGGAGGAACAGGTTCGGCGTTTCCGCGTCGTCCCAGAGCGAGGTGCGCGGGTCGGCGGAGTTCTCGGGGCGTGCGTCGCCATCGCTGAGGTAGAGGTAGCCCTTCTTGAGTCCGTCGGCGACGATCGTCGTGAGCGAATCTTTTTCGCTGGCGGCGGGAAAGATGCCGTAGCCCCAGTGAATCGCCCACACATCGTAGGCGCCGGGGCCCGTGGCGTACGCCTGCGAGAGATCGATCGCTCCGCCCTTCACCTGCACGCGCGGGGCGGGATAATCCATCACCGAGCCGCGATCATAGGTGCTGGCGAGATAGTTGTGTTGGAGGCCAAGGGTGTGCCCCACTTCGTGCGCGCTCACTTGGCGAATGCGCGAAAGCACAAAGGCCGTGTCGGCTGCGGCTGCATCGGCGCCGAGAAGCGCGGCGTAGATGTTGTAGTCCGTGCGATTGCGATGGGAGTCCATGCGGGCCATCCCCTTGAGCATTTCGCCGGTGCGCGGATCGGTGAGGGCGCCGCCCACACTCCAGCCGCGTTCGTTGCGGTTCTCCCACTGGACCACATTGTAGCGCGAGTCCATCGGGTCCACCCCTTCGGGGAGCAACTCCACACGGAATGCGCCCTTGAGCCCGGCCCGATCAAAGGCCTCGCTCCAAAAGCGCACGCCTTGGAGTGTCGCCGTGCGCAACGGCTCCGGGATTCCGCGGTCCACGTAGTACACGATCGGGTTCTTGATCGGGCTGTTGGGATCGTTAGGATTCACGCGCTCCAAGCGATGCCGCGAGGCCCAGCGCTGTTCGAGCTGCGCTTGGATCGGCTGGTTGTAGTCTTTGAAGCTGATGCCCATGAAGCCGACGCGCGGATCCGCCACGCGCGGCTTGAAATCGGTATCTGGCAGCTTGAGCAGGGTGATGTGCTGCCGGAAATCGAGCGCGCGCGCGTCGGGAATCAGGCGTCCCAAGGCGCCGGACGGATTTCCTTGCGCGGCAAAGGTGAGCGCTACGTCGATCTCGGTGTTCTCGGGAAACCCTTTCGTGTACGGCTTAAAAATCCGCGAGCGATCGCGCGCTACGGCGTACTGCCCCTGCTGCGAGCGCGCGAGGGTGGTGCCAATCTCGTTCCAGTCGCGCATGACCAGATCTGTCGCGTCGACGAGCAGCTTGCCCCCCTCTTCGGCGAGGATCGGAAGCGCGGCGCTCGTGCTATTCGCGAACGCTTCAGCCACGGACCGTTGATTGTCCACCGAGCCGCTGGAGCGATACGTCGTATTCTCGAACGTGAGCAACACCCGGTCGCCCGCCTTCTGAAAGCGCGCCACTCGCACGCCGCCGCCGGAACCACGGTCCAGGCCAATCGGGTTGGAGCCGAGGCCGGTGGCGAGCGTCGTCATGAAGAGCGCGCGGGTACCGTCGGCGGGCAGTTCCAGGAGAATCCCCCCGGTGCGCTCACTGAGCCAGACGGGAATGAAGCCGTCGCGGCGCTCCATGCCGGCGGTACGCGCGGCGATGGTGGTAGCGGGAGCCTGAGTCGCTGCTGCTGCCGCTGCTGCCGCTGCTGCGGCAGGCGCCTGCTGCGCGACAAGCGACGAGATCCCAAGGATCGACGCAAGAACCGTCGAGGTGAACCGTGCGCCGAGTGAACGAATACGGATGTTTGACATGATCGTTTACGGCTTCTTCACGAGCGCCTGCACCGACGCCGGCAATGCAAACGCGGATGGGTCCACCGTGTCGAACTCGACGCTCGTCACCTCGAGCACCACGTCGGCCATGCCGAGCTTGCGCACGATCTTCGTGGGGATCTTGAGGCCGCCGAATTCCTTGTACTCCCCAATCACCGCCGTTTGATCGATGGTCTGTCCCTGCATGCTCACGCGCGAGGTCTGGCCAATGCGCAGGCCCGTCTCGGCGTCAAAATAGTTCCGGCTCTCGCTGTCGTTGAGGCGAATGATCTTGACCTCGTACGCCTTCTTTCCTTCAAAATCCATCAGCGCCACCGTTTCGGCGCTCTTCACTTTGCTCGGGTCATAGAAATCGGCAAAGAAGTCGGCGTTGTTCTTGACCTCGGTTGCGGCATCCCCGTCGAGCAGCTGCGCGCCGGCCTGCGAGGAGTTGCCCCACGCCACCGTTCCGTTGAACCCGGTGCTGATGTCGCCGAGCATGCCGAGCGACTGCTTTTGCACGAAGAGGGCGGGCTTGGCGCGCCAGATTTCGAGGGCGCCGGTGATGTTTGCGACGGCGATGCTAATGGTGCCCGTCTGGTGCAGCGAGGTGTGCTTGTCCATGGCAGCGCGTCCGCCCATCGCTTGGTCGGCCTTGGCGATCAGCGTCTTGGCATCCGGGAGGGCTGGCGTGGCGGGAGCGGACTGCGCCGCACCGCGCGCGGCCACTGCCGCCATGAGTGCCACGGTCAGCACGAGTGGACGGACGGTGGCGAGCCTGCGAAGGGAAGGTGTCATACCAGGACCTGTCAGAAAGTGGTGGTCAGCAATCAGGGTTGGACGGGCAAGCCGGCACTGAGCGCAAGCATCACGCGTTCCTGCTGGCGCTCGCTGCCACCAATGAGCACGGCCGCGAGGTTGTTCTGGACAATCAGTTGACGCAGCACCGGCGGTTCCCCTTGCACGGGGGTGGGGCCGAGGGCGGTGGTGTCGAGCCCTGCGGTCACGGCCAGCCGCGCCACAGAGTCGGGATATAAATACACCGTCAAACGCGAGGTCCCGAGCTGAAATACGATGCCGGGGACCCGAAAGTTTCGCGTGCCCTGGTCTCCGGGAATCGCCTGCGGGGCGAGTCCCGCGCGCACCAGCCGTTCCACCAGGTGGGCTTCGTCCCAGCGGCCGGTGGTCACCGGCGTGGCGGCGGCCGCGGCGGCCTGTTCGGCGCTTGCCTCGACGGCCGAGCGTGCCACGGCGACCGCTTTGGCCTTTTCGGCCGCTGGATCCGCGCAGCCGCTGAGGACTGCGAGCCAGGGGAGCAGCACGACGGCGGCGGGGCGTATGTGGCGCATGGGTGGAATCTATTGAAAACCGGAGGAGCGTGCCGGAGGAGCGTGCCGGAGGAACGTGCCGGCGCGCGGGAGGGGCCCTATCTTTGGGGTATGTCACGGGAATCTGGACGCGAGCCGCTGCGCGAGCTCCGCGCGGTGCGCATCGACAAATGGCTCTGGGCGGCGCGGTTTTTCAAGACGCGCTCGATTGCCGTGGAGGCGATCGCCGGCGGGAAAATCACGATCAACGGCGACCGGCCGAAGCCAGCGCGCGAGGTGAAAGTTGGCGACGAGCTCTGGCTACGCCTCGGCCCGTATGAACACACCGTGATGGTGCGCGCCGTGAGCGAGGCCCGAGGACCAGCGTCGCAGGCCGCGCTCCTTTATGAGGAAACGCCCGAGTCCAAGGCAGCGCGTGAGCGCCACGCGTGGACGCTGAAGCATGCAGCGCCGGTCATGGATCCCGGCGAGGGGCGGCCCACCAAGAAGGACCGCCGCGACCTCGAACGCTCGCGCGGCTGGTAGCGCGCGAGGACGATCACCCCTTCACGAGCGGAATCCAGAGACGGATCGCCGCGCCAGTGTCGCGCGCGGTGTCGACCGAGAGATCGCCCCCAATGGAATTCGCATGGGCGCGCACCCAGGCGAGCCCGAGTCCGCCACGCGCACCATCATCGTCCGACAACCGCAGCTCAAAAATCGTCGTGAGTTCCGCCGCGGTCACGGGCGCGCCACTGTCGATGACAGCAAGACAAGCGTAGTCCCCCGCAGCGACGTGCGGAACCGTCATGTCATCGTGCAGGCCAAAGCCAGCGGCAGCCTGGCGGAGCAACTGCACCGTCACGACCCCTCGCGGCAGGGTGTGCTCGCGGGCTCGCTCACACAGTTCCACCACCATGCGTTCGAGCGCTTCCTCGTCGACACGCACCAACAATCCCACGTCGGACAACGACATGCGGAGTTGGCGCTCGGCGAACAGGGTATCAAGAATCGGACGCATGCGCTCAAGAAACTGACTCATTTCCACCAACGTCGGCGGGGCCGGGTCGGTGCGTGCGAACTCCAGCAGTCGGTTGAGCTTGCGCGACAATCGGTCGCTCGCCACCGCCAGTGGACCGTACTTGTCGCGCCCGTGTGGGGTGTGTCGGAGTTCAGCGGCAACGACGCTGGTGGCTTGCAACACGTTCTTGAGATCGTGGGCCACGGTCACGGCAAACTGTCCCGCGTCGGCGTCGGCACGTCGCCCGGCAGCCAGCCGTTCGACGAGCACGGCGCGCGCCGCTGCCACCTCGAAATCCGACCGCGACAGGCGTAAGCACAGTCCGACCACCCCGACACTGACCGCGCCGTTAAAGGTCATCACGAGCAGGAGTGACTTGAGCTGCTCGCTGGCACCCACGAAATTCTTCATCGGGGACGCGAGCGCATTAAAGGGCACAATCAGGTACAGCGGCCGCATCATGGCCATGGCAATCAGCACCCAGATCATGACATTGGCGATACGGCGGCGGGGATGATCCCGCGGCACTAAGGTCCAGAGCATCGCCGCCAACGATAACTGCGCGACCGTCTTGGAGAAAATTGTGGGGAGGAGCAACTGCGACACACCGAGGGCCTCGAGGGGTTGGGTGGCACCGACCGTGAGCAATGCCGCCATCAGCACGGCCCCACCAACCCAGATCCGCGGACGCAGCTGCGGGTAGCGTTGGCCCGACAGCTCCTCAGCGAGACCGACCATCGCGCGGAACGAGAGGACCCAGCACACCAGCGTCACGAGGAGCGACGGCAGGATAATCCAGGTGGTGCGTGGATCAGTCGACGCGATTTCGACCCCAACGAGCGCGAAGGTCGCAAAGGTTTGCCACAGCACGCAATCGAGGATGGCGCGCACCAGCGTCTGCCGGTACACCCCTTCGATGCCGCGCACCATCGCCCATCCCCAGAGGTTCATAATGAGGACGGTCGCCCGCACCACGAAGGCAAACACCGTGGGGTCGAGGCCACTGATGCGCGACTCCGCAATGATCCCGCTCGTGCCCTGCACGGCCAAGCACACGGAAGTGGTGATCACCGCAACGCTCCTTCGCGGAAACCCGCGCTCGGGGCTGTTACGGCCGAGGGAATCCACATCCTGAACGTTGTGCCCTGCCCGACGGTCGACTCGCAGGTGATTTCTCCGCCAATCGAACGCAGGAAGGTCCGAATGGAGGTGAGTCCAAGCCCTGTCCCTTTGGTGCCCTTCGTCGTGAAGTACGGTTCAAACACGCGGCCCATCACCGCCTCGGGAATTCCTGACCCCGTGTCAGTCACCCGCACCACCACGTAGTCCCCGTCCACGAGACCCCGGTTGAGCAGCGCTGGCGGCAGGGCGCTCATCGCGGCCTGAATTTGGATGAGGCCTCCCAACGGGGAGGCGTCCCGTGCGTTCAGCACCAAATTGGTGACCGCCCGTTCGAGCTCCGCCGGCGGACACTCGGCCCGCAGGATCACATCGTCTGCATTCAACCGAACCGACTGCAATGGCGACAACCGCTTGAGGACGGGCAACGTGGTGCGCAACACAGTCGCCACATCAATCGTGGGAATCTCGGCACCCGGCTTTGCGCGCACCTCGGTCAATCGCTGCAGGAGGACGGCGCCCTGCTCAGCCGCCAACTCGAGCACTTCTGCCTCGTGCTGTGTGTCCGGCGATAACCGCGCCTGCGCGGCGAACTCGTTCACCGTGACAACGGTCGCGCTGATTTCCGACGCGAGCCCCCGTGCCAAGGCCCCCAATGCCTCCCGGCGCTGCTGACGCGCCGCGCCGACTTGTCGCCGCCACGCGCCTTCGAACCGGTCGGCGACCACCCCTCGCTCAACCAACAAGACGGCCCAGAAGTCCAGCGTCAGCATAACGGTCGAAAAGACGAGCGTGCCAATCAGCACGACCGCCTGGCGGGCGGGAGGAACCCCGTGCTGCGCCGAAATTCCACCCGTGGCCCACCACACCAGCAGCGGACGACAGGCTTGCGCCGCAACCGCCGCGTTAATCATCAGCATCGCGCGTCGCCCCTCACCCACCAGCCCCGGCGCCCGCACCAACATGCCGAGCAGTACGAGCATGCAGCCCGTAATGAAGAGCCGAGAGATGGCTTCCGACTGCGCCGGGAAGGCCAGCACGAGGGTGAGACCCACGAGCAATCCAACCAATCCCCCAATGAGTAACGGCTTGAGATTCAGCGGTTCGTCCACGCCCGGAGCGCGCAGACTCGCAATCAGCTGCGTCCAGAGCGGCACGATTGACGCGACCAGCGCCGTGAAGACCGGAACGCTGATCCCCGTCCACACGGGATACCCGAGCGTCATGGCCAGCGACATTCCGGCCTGCGTGGTGGCCGCGACCGAGGCCACCCACCACACCGCGGCGAGGAGGCGCGAGAATAACGTGCCGCTAAAGCGTGCAAAGAGGGTGAACGCCACGGCGCCCACGTAGAACTGGGCGACCACCATCAGGTTCACCAGCACCACAACCCAAGCAGCAGCTGTGCTCATTGGGCGATGGTCTCGGCGCAGGGTACCCACAGGGTCACGGTGGTCCCTTGGCCCACCGCGCTCGTGATGGTCAGGTCACCACCCGTCACACGGAGTTGTCCGCGTGCGTTGATCAGGCCAAACCCCGCGTCGCGCGCGGCGCGCTTGGTGAAGGACGCATCAAAGACCACGGACAGTTCCTCGGCGGACATCCCAACCCCTCGATCGGAAATCGTGACCACGCCGTAATCACCCGGCCGAAGGGACGGCGAATCGCCGGCGCCCACCGCAACGCGGTCGATTGTGACAAGGATGGCGGTCGCCTTCGGCGAAAAATCCCGCGCGTTTGTGAGCACCTCCACCACGGCGTCTTCGAGCACCTGTTGTGGCGCGCGCACCAGCACGCTGCGAACACGCGCCTCCTTCACAAGGTCGTGCTGCGCCAGGATCCCTTCCATCACCACGCGGAATCGTTGGAGAAAGAGGGGCAGGTCGAGGTACGCCTGCTGCGATGGCGCAGGATTCGCGAATGAGGCCAGTCGAGCAATGCGCTCTTCGAGTTGGTCGTTCAACTGACGCACTGCCGTCAAGCTGGTGGAGCCGCTCGAACCGGTGGCCGGGTCGGCCAACGCGCTGTCCAGCATCCGCACCCCCAGCATCAGATTCCGCAACTCGTGGCTGAGCCCGATCACGTACTGTCCGAGGCGCGCGTCACTCGACCGTGCGTCGCGCAGCGACTCGGTCACACGGAGCCGTTCCTGATCCTGCTTGAGCCGTGCGTACGGGAAGCTCGCGATCACAAGCAGAAAGGCGAGGAGCAGCGCCGCGGCGATGATCAATATCCACTCGGTCTGGAGCAACTGCACGAGCCCCGCCATCGGGGTATCCAGTGGCGCCGCATTGAACGTCACCTTCGTCCGCGTCACCTCGGCCAAGACCGAGACGATCTGCGCGGAAAGAAAAAATCGCACGGTGCGCGCGTGGAGAGTGGTTCGATCACGCCACTGCTGCACCGTCCAGATCGCGTGCCCGCCCACCATTAGATTGACACCCGCGATGAGCCCCGCATTCGACGGAAGTCCCAACGCCGGGAACGCCTGGCGCGCGAGAATGACCGCTGAGACGACGCCGACAACAATCGTCACCAGGCGCCGCAGGTCGGCCATGGCGATGCGCGGTGCCTCACGCTCCGCGTAACATTCCATGAGCGTCCGCACGACAGGCATGGAGGCCACCATGCTCGCCACGGTCAGCACGGTGACGATCGCGGGTACCTCAGTGCCCACGTACCCGTTTGCGTCGATTGTGCTGAGCAGCAACCCGCCCAACTGCCGGACACTGCGCAGCGAGATGTAGATCAAGAGATACTGCGAGAAGTATTGCCCTGAGATCGACGAAAACCGCCGACTGGCAATGACCGAGAGCCCGACCACGGCAACATACACGAGCGCCGTGATCGCGTATTTTCCCGTGGCGTCAAGCGTGAAGTGCCGCCAGGCCGGGTCGCTCGCCCCGATTGCCTGCAGTGACCAGAGGGCGGCTGCGATCATTGGACGGACTCCGCCGCCGGACGGTCGTCGCTGATGCGCGGCGCGCGCCCACTATCGGGAATCCAGAGATGAATCGTGAGTTGTCCCGACGGCGCATCGAACTCGGCCGCAGCATCACCGCTCAGCAACCGCGTAAAGCGGCGCAACGAGGCGAGTCCTCCATCGCCGCGGCCCCCACCCACTGCCTCAGTCGGACCCTCGAAGGGGTTCACCCGTGTTCCACTCGGGCCCTGCGGCGCGTTTCCCTGCACCGACAATCGGGCGTAGTCACCCGCCGAGAGCAGCCCAGGCGACGCCGACAGGCGTTGGCTCGACAACTGCACCGTGACCACCGTCTCCTGTTCCGGCGACAACTCGTGGGCTGGCCTCGCACTGAGATACAGGATCAGGTTCATGACCGCACGAGAGAACTCTTCGGGCGGGCATTCGCAGTGATGGAGGTCGGCGCTCGGTGTCCAGCGGATGTCGACCGACGGTAACATGCGGCGGACGCGCGGCAGCGCGACTTCTACGAGGGTGCCGATCTCGAGCCGATGCCCATCGACCGCTTGGATGTCCGGCTCGCGCAGCATCGAGAGCAAATCCTGCCCCTTCGCCCGCACGGCGTCGATGATCGCGAGCTCCGCGTGTCGATCAGGCTGCGCCCCAATCTCCAGTCGCACCCGCTCAAATGATCCCACGAGTGCGGCGACATTGCGCGCGATGCCACGGGCCAAATACCCTGCGGTTTCGTGTCGGCGCTGTCGCGCGGCCGTGTTTTCGGCGATCCGTAATCGGGCCGCTTGGTTGTTGAGGACCGCGCGCTCCATGCTGAGCACCGCGATCAACTGCGTGTACGCGACAGCGAACATCGTGAGCAGGGCCAACGCAAACGAGAGCAACTGCATGGTTTGGCTACGCCCCGGATATCCGTCCCACGAGCCCGAGATCGCCACCTGTTGCAATGGACGGCTCGCCAAGAGAATCATGCCGAGCACAAAGGCCCGATTCACCTCGCGATTCCGGACGCGACCGCGACTCGCCATCGCGAAGTACAGTGCGCACGCGCTCGATATCAGTATCATCGCGACGATGGGCGCAAAAAACCCGTGCGTCAAGTTGACGTCCGCGCGGGCCTCCCGGACCGCATAGAGCCTCGAGAGCACCGAGATCACCAGTGCGACCGGAATCACGATCGCGAAGCGGCGGCGCAGCGCCAGCGTTGAGACCGGCTCCTCCGCCACTTCTTGAAAGGCGGCGGAAACCAGCGTGGTTGCACTGAGGAGCCCGACGAAGTACAGCACGCTCGCGAGCCAGATCAGCGGTTGACTGCTGCGGTACGTCGCGACAACGCCCAGCCCACCCGCGACAGCAGCGAGTGCGGCACAGCTCCAGAAGAGCGCGACAATACGGACGAGGCGCTGCTGAAAGACTCGACTGCCGATCCACGCCCCAGCGGCAATGCCAATAATGACTGTGGCAATCAGCGACTGCATGAGCAGTCGGTAGGCAACTTGATCGAGATGCACGAGGACGACCGCCGCGGAACGCGGGGAGTCTACATCGGTTCCCCGAGCACCTGGCGCACGGCGCTCAGCAACTGTGCTTCGGAGAAGGGCTTGAGCAAGGTGGCGTTGGCGCCCACCTGCGCGGCAACGGAGAGGTAGAGATCAGCCGACCCCATGCCGCCACCGGACATGGCAATGATCGGGAGATTCGGGTGCGTGCGGCGGAGCTCGATAATGGTCTCGACCCCTTCGCGGTCTGGCATGACCAGATCTGTCAGCACCAGGTCGAAGCGCCCCGACTGCATGGCCTCAATCGCGACACGCCCGTCATTGACCGCGAGCACGTCGAAGCCCGCGCGCTCGAGCACGAGCTGAAGCGACTTGAGCACCGCCGGTTCGTCGTCGACGAGCAATACGCTGTACTGAGAATTTTCCATGGTATCCCCGCGGGAGTATCAGGAGTGTGCGCGAAGTGCACCCACAACAGGGCGACCACGCACACATGTCAAAATATTCATCTGTCCGCACGCTGATCACGCGAGCCCAGACGCGCGGCTCTCGGAAGTTATAGGTAACCTGTGCGTAACGCTATAGGGGCGCTGACGATAGGCGTTCCCATGGGATGGGAAGTTCAACGGAATTAGTACCCCGAAATCGACGCGGCTAACCGACCCAATGTTTGGGTGTCTAATCTGTGCCCACCTTCGAACGACTCAAATGTGTACGGAAAGTGTACAGCATCCAGGCGCTCCCGTTCACGGGCGACGGCATCTGGGGGCGCGAACCGATCGCGGGATCCCACAACCAGCACCGTGTTGGGGCGACGCAGGGGAGCGGCTGCGGTCGCGATGTCGAGTTCGGGCGGCAGGGCACAGCCCCAGAGCAGGTGGCGCGCGACGGGAACTGAGCCGCTGGCCACCCACCTTGCTGAGGTCGCCCCGCCCTGTGAGAAGCCGAGGACGGTGATGGCGGGAGTGGCGCCGTTGAGCTGGGTGAGGAGGTGTGCGTGGAGTCCGTCGAGGTAGGTGAGGTAGTCGTGGATTTCGTGCTCGCGCGCTTCTTTGGTCATCCAGCTCGCGCCGATCGGGACCTCTTTGCCGATGCGATCTTCGAGTCGGCCGGTGTAGTGTCGGGAGAGGGCTTCGGGGGCAACGATCAAGCGGGTGCCGTCGTCGAGGCAGCGAAAGTTCTCGAGGAACGGGGCGGCGAGTTCACCGTAGCCGTGGAGGACAATCCAGAGCTCGCGGATGCCGCGGAGTGCGGACGCGTCGGCGGGACCGAGGAGGGCGACCCGTGCGGTCCGCGGGGTGGTGAAGGTGTCGAGGCGCATAGGGGAAAGGTGGCGTGTGCGGGGGCCTTGGGCTAGCGAGTGGCCCGCGCGTGGGACGCGCGTGGGACGCGCGTGGGACGCGCGTGGGAAGCGCGTGGGAAGCGCGTGAGCAGCCAACCGCGCGCCACCGATTGCGGCGTCTTTGAGTCCCGATTACCCTTCAGCCTTCACCAGGAGCAGACCGTGAACAACGAACCAGTCAATCCGTCGGCCAAGGGGTGGGGTTTCGCCCTTGCGATCATCATTCTTGCGATCGTCGCGAATGTGACGGCCTTCTCGATCCACAAGGCGACGTACCTCAAGCCGGACCGTCACGCGTCGGCTGAGAAGTAGTCGTTCGACCGATGTACGAAGCGGGGCCCGGCACGGTTGCCGGGCCCCGCTCGTTCCGTCGGTGCGAGCCGACGAGACTTAGTTCTTATGACGGAAGGTGATACGACCGCGACTCAGGTCGTACGGCGAGACCTCAACGGTCACGCGATCACCCTGGAGCACGCGAATGCGGAAGCGACGCATCTTGCCGGCCATCGTCGCGAGGACTTCGTGCCCGTTCGACAGGAGCACGCGGAAGGTCGCGCTAGGGAGCACTTCGCTCACGGTGCCTTCGAGTTCGATCGCTTCTTCTTTCGCCATGGATACCGTTGGAATGGTCAGGACGCCGGCCGAGGCCTGGAGTCAGGGGAACGCTGTAATGTAGCCCCGCGGGGCTCAGGGAACCAGCCAAGCGCGCAATCTGTGCCGCTCGACCTCGCGCCGCGGCGCGGCCGCCGTTACCCTGAAGCATCACCCCAGACGCGGACTCACGCCGATGCCTCACCTTCCTCGTTCCGCCCGCGCGGCCCTTCTCGGGACCGCCGTGCTCTCTCTGACCGCGATCAGCGCCAGCGCGCAAAGCAAAAAGGGCACCGACGAACTCGACACGCGCATCGCGCAGGTCATGAGCAAGGTCGTCACCTGGCGCCGCGACTTCCACGAACATCCGGAACTCTCCAACAGCGAGAAACGCACCGCCAAGATCGTTGCCGACCACCTGCGCGCCCTGGGCCTGGATGTCCGCGAAGGGGTTGCAGGCACCGGCGTGATTGGCATTCTCAAGGGCGGAAAGCCGGGCAAGGTCGTGGCGTTGCGCGCCGACATGGACGCGCTGCCGGTGACCGAAGAATCAGATCTTCCCTTCAAGTCCACCGTCAAAGCGACCTTCGGCGGCCAAGCGGTTGGCGTCATGCACGCCTGCGGCCACGACTCGCACACCGCCATGCTGATGGGCGCCGCCGAGGTGCTCGCCGGAATGCGCGCCTCGCTCCCGGGCACCGTGAAGTTCATTTTCCAGCCCGCCGAAGAAGGAGCCCCGCCGGGCGAACGCGGCGGCGCGGCGGTAATGGTTGAGCAGGGCGCGCTCGAGAATCCGCATGTGGACGCGGTATTCGCGCTGCACGTGTGGCCCGAAGAAGCCGGCAAACTGAGCTACAAGCCTGGCGCAGCGATGTCGGCGTCGGACCAACTCAAGATCGTGGTCCGTGGCCGTCAGACGCACGGGGCGCAGCCCTGGCGTGGCGTCGATCCGATCGTCCTCTCGGCGGAGATTGTCTCCGCACTGCAGACCATCACCGCGCGGCAGACCGACATCACGGCAGCACCGGCGATTGTCACCGTTGGCACAATCAATGGCGGCGTGCGCTTCAACATCATTCCCGACAGTGTGATCATGACGGGCACGATCCGCACCTTTGACGACGCAATGCGCAAGGACATTCACATGCGCATCGCCCGCACGGCGGAGAAGATCGCCGAGGCGAGTGGCGGCTCAGCCACGGTCACGATCACGCTCGGCGGCAGCATTGTGTGGAACGATCCCGCTCTGACCGCGCAGATGGCACCTACGATTGCCAAGGCCGCGGGCGGCAAGGTGAACAGCAACGCGGTGTGGATGCCGTCAGAAGATTTTCCCTCGTTCACCAAGAACACCCCTGGCGTCTATCTCTTTCTCGGCGTGAACAAGGCTGGGGTCGCGGTGGAAGATGCGCCGGCCAACCATTCGACCAAGTTCTTCGTGAATGAAGATGCGATGCCGACCGGTGTGAAGGCGCTCGTGTCGCTGGCGACCGACTTTCTGGCGTCGGCAAAGACGACGCCGTGAGCATGACGCTCCCGGTGTTCGGGTGGGAGCTCTGGACGTGGGTGGAGAACGTCGCGGTCCTGTTCGGGCTGGTGAGCGTGTACCTCTCCGCCAAGGAGCGGATCGCCAGCTGGCCCACCGCGATTGTGAATGTCGGGCTCTACTTTTTTCTGTTCTGGCACAGCAAGCTCTACGCCGACGCGGTGTTGCAGATCGTGTATCTCGTGCTGTCGGTGTATGGCTGGTATGAATGGCTGTACGGCGGTGCGGAGCGTTCGACGCTGCAGGTAACGCGCGCCACGCGGGGGCACTGGATCGTGAGTGTTCCACTCGCCACGGCGTTCGCCATTGGCTTGGGCTATTTCATGTCGACGCACACCGATTCGCCGGTACCCTACCTGGACGCGTCACTCACGTCCGTGAGTTTGGTGGCGCAGTGGATGATGACGCGCAAGTTGCTCGAGAACTGGCTCGTCTGGATCGGGGTGAATCTCGTGTATGTCCCCACCTTCATCTCGCGTGGCCTACCAGCGACCGCAGTGCAATACGCGGTGTTCTTGGTACTGGCCTGGATGGGATACGTGGGGTGGAAGCGGTCGCTCGCCGTATCGCCGGCAACCGCGACGGCGCGCGCGTGACCATCCGGATTGTCGTGACGGGCCCCGAGAGCACCGGCAAGAGCAGGCTCGCCGCGGTGCTTGGCGATCGTTTGCGCGCGCCGGTCGTTCCCGAAGCGGCGCGGCGCTACGCCGAGGCGCAGTTGGCGACCGATCCTGCGCACACGCTGTTGGCGACCGACGTTGCGCCGATCGCGCGCCTGGCGATGTCGCTTGAGGAGCAGGCTATGGCTGCGCGCCCCGCGGTCGCGGTGTTCGACACCGACCTTGTGTCGACCGTGGTCTACGCGCGGCACTACTATGGCTCGGCACCGACGTGGGTCGAAGCGGAAGCGCGCGAACGACGCGGCGACCTCTACTTGCTCTGCGCGACCGACCTTCCGTGGACAGCCGACGGCATCCGTGACCGCCCCTCCGCGCGCGAGGAACTCTTGCGCGCCTTTGGCGACGCGATGTGTGAGTTTGGGTGTACCGCCGAGTGGGTGGAGGGCACCGGTGTTGCACGGCTGGAGTCCGCGGTTCGGGCGCTTGGCCAGCATGACATCACGCGACCGCTGCGTGAGGTGCTCACATGATTCCCGTTGTCGCCGCTGGCGAGTTCGCGGCCGCCCTCTTGCAGGCGGGGATCACCGCCGCGCTCGCGAGTCTGTGCCTCGGGCTCTGGTCCCGCAGCCGTCAGCCGTACTTTGGCTGGTGGGCGCTCGCCTTCGGGCTCTTTCTGCTGCGGATCACCGTGATTGTGGTGTTCATTGCGAGCGGCAACCGGAGCTGGCTCTTTTGGCATCAAGTCATTACTGGCTGGACCGCGCTCGCGCTGCTCTGGGCGGCCCTCAAGTTTTCGCACGAAGCGCGGTGGCGACGCTGGTACTATGTGTTCGTCGCCTTCCCCTTGGCGTGGAGTTACGTCGCGGTCATCCGACTCGACAACTTCACACTCGCCGCGGTACCGGCGGTGCTCTTCCTCTCAGGGGCGACGCTCTGGACCGGGATCGTGCATCTGCGGTACCAGCGTCAGGACACGCAAGGCGCGAGCGCCTTACTCGGCTGGACCTTTCTGCTCTGGGGAATTCACCATCTGGACTATCCCATTCTCCGGGCGCGCGGCGCGTGGAATCCGTGGGGCTATTACATCGATATTCTGTTCCTGCTCGCGGTCGGCGCCGGCATTTTACTCCTCGTGAACGCGGATCTCGCGAGTCGCTTGCAGCTTCGCACCGTGGAACTGGAGCGCTTGTCGCGCCGAATGGTGCAGCAGCATGAGGAAGAACGCCGTCGGCTTTCGCTTGAACTGCACGACGAAACGGCGCAGGTGTTCGCGGCCGTCAAAATGCAGCTCGGGGTCATGAGCGAGCGTTTCACCGAGAGCGACCCGCCGGTGGCCGCGCGCCTCCTGCGCGCGGTGGAACTCGTGGACGACGGCATGCGCGGTATTCGCAATGTGGTGAACGACCTGCGCCCGTCGTTGCTCGATGATCTCGGCCTCCTCCCTGCGTTGCGGTCACTGGTGGCCGATTACCAGGAGCGGCGCGGACTTCCCGTGACGATCGAGGGGCCGACACAGCTCCCGGTGTTGAGCGACGAAGCCGAGGTCGCGTTGTTCCGCGCGTTGCAGGAAGCCCTGGCGAATGTGGCGCGCCACGCATCCAGCGCGCCGACGCGCGTGCTGATTCGCGTGCTGCCCGACGCGGTCGTGATGCGGATTAGCGACAGCGGTCCGGGGTTTGCGGGGGAGGCTGAACTGTCGCGCGCCGAGTCCGAAGGGCATCTTGGATTGGTGGGAATGCGCGAGCGTATTGTGGCGCTGGGCGGGACCGCCCAGGTGCGCTCGGCGGTGGGCGCAGGGGTCGATATCGAAATTCAAGTGCCGATTTTCAGAGGGGACGAGGCGTGAGCGAGCAGAGTCCGATCAAAGTGTTGGTGGTGGACGACCACAGTGTGGTGCGCGAAGGTATTCGTCACGTACTGGACGACGGCGTGCGGTTTGTGGTGGTGGGCGAGGCGTCGAGCGGTGTTGAGGCGATTAGCGCGGCGGTGGAGGTGCAACCCGATGTGGTGGTCTTGGACATCTCGATGCCGGGCGGATCTGGGCTTCACGCGGTGAGTGAACTGCTGGCGAAGGTTCCCACGGTGCGCATTCTGATGCTGTCCGTCCACGACGACCTGGAATACATTCTCGAGAGCGTTCGGGCTGGCGCGCACGGCTATCTGCGCAAGGACTCCACACCCGCCGAGTTGCGTGATGCAGTGACGACCGTGCGGAGTGGGAACGCCTGGTTCTCGCCGCAGGTGGCGCGTCAGCTGGCCGAAGCGCTCCGCGGTGGGAATGTGCCACCCGAGCCCGTGGTGGATCGCACCGTCAAGCTGCCGAGCGCGGTTGACGTGCTTACGGGGCGCGAACGCGAAATTCTTATTCATATCGCCGAAGGAAAGACCAACAAGGAGATCGGCGCGGTGCTCGGTATCAGCACGCGTACGGTTGAAGCGCACCGCGACTCGTTGATGCGCAAGATTGGAATTCGCACGGTGGCCGGGCTCACGCGTCTCGCGTTGGAACAGGGGCTGATCGGCTAAATCCGCTGCGGCGTCCGTAGTTTTACGGAATGCGAGCGGCGTTCGTGTAGGAATTTCGATGACGTCTACGTAGAAGACCCCTCAGGGGTTCTTCCTGCGTAACTCTCCGAATAGTGCGGGGGCAGGAGTCGGCATATCGTCCGTGTACCTCTCAACACCACGGACGATGCCCTCGATTTTCTCTCTCCGCTGCGCCGCCCTCCGCTTTGCCACGCGCACTGCGCTTGCCGCGTTGGCGCTTGCCACGTTGGCGCCCGTCGCGTTGTTGGCGCAGCAGCCGACCGCTAAGCCCACGCCCGTTGCGGATTCGGCTGCAATGCGTTCAACGCAACTGCGCCCGGTGACGGTAACTGCCACACGTCAGGCCACCGACGTGCACGATGTCCCAACGCCGGTGAGCGTGCTCGACACGAGCGCCGTGCGTGAGCGAACACCGGCGAATGCCGCCGACTTGCTCCGTGAACTTCCGGGCGTGGATGTGATTGGCGTGGGCCCAAATCAAAATCGCCCCTCGATTCGTGGCCAACGTGGGCAGCGGATTCTGTTACTCGAAGATGGCGTGCGCTTGAACAACTCGCGTCGCCAGCAGGATTTTGGTGAACTCCCCGCGCTCGTTGATGTGTCGGCGATTGAGCGCATCGAAGTGGTTCGCGGACCCGCATCCGTGCTCTACGGAACCGACGCCATCGGTGGTGTGATCAATCTGATTACGCAGGCTCCGTTCGTGCGCGGCGGCCCCGCGACCATGGGTGGCCATGCCGCCTATCAGTACGGCAGCAGTGGTGCGCTCGGAAAGGGCGAGGGCTCGCTTATGGGGTCGGCCGGTGATTTTGCCTGGCGCTTTGGTGCGAGCACGCGCCGCGTGGGTAACTACTCGGCGCCGCAGGGGACGTTCGGCAAGCTCACCCTCGCCAACGACACCGAAGTGCTCGATGGCGGCGTGAAGGACAACTCACTGAATGGGTCCCTGGCGTGGCGCAGCGCGACGGGTGGTTCGGCCTTCGTGAAGGTGGAGCGCTACCTGGCCGACAACGCCGGCTTTGGCTATATCCCGAACGCGCTCCTCGGCGGCGACGCGACCAAGATCCAAATTCAATATCCGCATCAGGATTTCCAGAAGGTGAGTGCCGGCTACACACGCACCGCGATGCAGTTGCCGTTCGCCGACAAGGTCGAACTCACCGCCTACTCACAGCGCAATCGGCGCAATTTGGCGCAGGACATTTTCATCCCGTTCGGGCCGGGCACGCCGCCCGGCGCGGGCGTGTCGATTCAGACAGGGAACTACACCGACCTCGCGACCGTCGGCTCGCGCCTGGAGTTCGTGAAGGCGCTCTCGCGCGTGGTGCTCACCTACGGCGCCGACGCGTTTGTTGATCGTTCGTTCAACACCGACACGAGCACGCAGACTGTCATCGGGTTTGGACCGCCGCACCCGCAGGCGTCCACGCAGTCGTCGGTACCCAACGCCACACTCTCTAGCATTGGCGCCTTTGCCCAGGGGAGCATCGCTGCCACCGATCGCATCACCGTGATTGTTGGGGGACGCGTGCAGCAGGTCGAGAGTGCAACCAAGTACACGCCGGGGATTACGGCCGCGATTCCAGGACATGGCAACAGCACGGGAGTCTATGCTGCCAATGCGCTGGTGCGCCTGACGGACGACCTCAACCTCGTGGCGACGTACGGCAGCGGCTTCCGCGCGCCAAATCTGGTGGAACGGTTTTTCAATGGTCCGACGCCAGAGGGGAGTGCCTATCAGATTGCGTCACCCGACCTGAAGCCAGAGTCGAGCATCAACGCGGACCTCGGGCTCAAGTACCGTCGCTCGCGTTTCACCGCGGAACTCTCGGTGTTCAATAACGACATCTCGAACGGCATTCTCGTGGTGCCCACTGGCGCGACACAGAACCGACTCCCCGTGTATCAGAACGTGAACGTGGGTCGCATTCGCACCCGCGGCGGTGAGCTGGGCGCTGGCCTCCTCCTGGACCATGGCCTCGCGCTGCGTGCGAACTATTCGAGCATCGCGTCGGCCAATGTGCTGAATCCGCAGATCCCGATCGGCGATACGTTTGCCAGCAAGCTCAATCTTGCGGCCTCGTGGACGGTGGATCGGTTCTGGATTGAGTACGCGGTGCGCCGTAACGGCGAGCAGAAAGACATCGCGTCGGGAACCAGCCCGATTGGCAACACACTTCCGGCCTTCACGGTGCACGCGCTACGCGGCGGGATTCGCGGCTGGCAGATTGGCTCCACCCACCAAGACCTGACGGTGTCGGTGAACAACCTCACCAACGCGCTCTACGCGGAGGCGGCGAACTCCAGTTTCTTCCGTCCGGAGCCGCGGCGCAATGTGACGCTGGCGCTCGCGACGAGCTTCTAACGCGCGGGGCTTCGAGTTTTTGCGGCAACCACGGGCTCAAGCCCCTGATCGAGGCGGTGCACAAACTCGGCGATCGTCCGCACGCTGCGCACGAAGAACCCCGGCTCAATCTTGGCGAACTTGTCGCTCGGCTGGTGATAGTCGGGGTGATCCTCGACACCGAAGTAGACCCACGGGATGCGCGCGGTGTGGAAGGGACCCTGGTCCGACTGCTGCGTCCAGTTCTCCTGCCCCGTTCCGCTGTCGTGGCCAAGCTTGAGCGTGACGGGTGCCGTGGGGATGAGTCCCTCGAGAAGCGGACGCATCACCGTCCACGGCGTCGCGCCGGCTGCCCAGAGCACCCCGTTCGCGTTCCGCCCTACCATGTCGAGGTTGACGTTCGCCACAATCTTGTCGAGAGGCACAGGCGAGTGCGTGAGGAACTCTTTGGATCCCAGGAGCCCCTGCTCCTCCCCGTCGAACATCGCGATGATCACCGAGTTTTCGGGAGGATGCTCCTTGAGCCACCGTGCGATCGCCAACACTCCAGCCGTTCCGGAAGCGTTGTCGTCGGCACCGTTGTAGATCACGCCGTTTTTGTTGCCGAGGTGATCGTAGTGCGCTGAGAGTACGATGTAGCGATCGGGGTGCTTCGTACCCTCGTGGTAGCCGACGAGATTCGTAGCCGTGGTGGTTCCCCCCTGGCGCGCGACGGTAAACGAAAAGGTGAACCGCTGTGAAAAGGGCGACAGGCTCGCGGCAAGGAACTGGCGGAGGATGTACGCTCGGGCGCGGATGTTGCCCGCTGAGCCCGTACGGCGGCCGTCCATGGAGTCGGCGGAGATCGCGGCGAGGTCGATGAGCAGCTGCACCGAATCGATGCCAGCGTAGCCGATGCCCTTTGATGTGCGGCTCGTGCTTTGCACCGCGGGCGGTGGCGATTTTGCGGCCGCTTGCGCCGACAGTGTTGGCGCGATCACAAGAAGCGCGAACAGCGCCCTGCGCGCCATAAGCGCACGCGGAGTTGCCGACACGACGCTCACCGGAAAATGTGGGGGACGAAACGCGAGGTGTTGTCGGTTACCCAGCCATCCGACTCACGAATGCCGATGCCCGCGGCCGACTGACCGACCATCCAGGCGCCGATCACGGGGCGACGTCCGTCGAACAGCGGGATCGTTGCCAGCTCCTGAAAGATGAACCCTTCGGCGCCGTAGCTCCCCTTCCCCTCGATATGATCCTGCATCGTGTGGACGGTGACGTTGGCGCCTTCGCGTGACAAGAGCGGCTTCTTGACCCATTCGAACATGTCGCCGGGATCGTCGAAGTAGGCGGGAAGCAGATAGGGGCTGTCGGGGTTCAACTCCCACAGGATGGGGAGGATGCCCTTGTTGGAGAGAATCATCTTCCAGGCCGGCTCGATGATCACGGACTCCGACGGCAGCACGTGCGCCGCGAACGCCTCGCTCGCCATCCACTCCCAGGGGTACAGCTTGAACAGTGTGGTGATGCGCTCTTCGTCGAGATCCCGGAACTCGCGCGCGAGGTCGTTCCAGCCGAGGTCGTCGATCGCGAGCATCTTCACTCGGTATCCCGCGAGTGCCGCTGTTTCGGCGAGATACGCCGAGGTCATGGCGTCCTCGACGTTGTCCATGGAACTGAAGTGGACGATGTGCCCATCAGGACCCGGCGCGGGGAGGTAGGGCTGGAACTCGCGCCAGAGCGAGATGAGTGACTCGTGGATCCCGTTGAACTGATCCGCCTTGGGGAAACAGTCTTGCATCCAGTCCCACTGGATGACGGAGGCTTCGAGGAGGCTCGTGGGGGTATCGGCGTTGTACTCGAGCATCTTGGGCGGGCTCACGCCGTCGTACGCGAGATCGAACCGCCCGTACAGCGAGGGGGGTTCGGCCTCCCAGCTTGATTCGATGAGCGGGATGGCGGTGGGCGGGATCCCGAGTTGGTCGTAGCGTTTCTCGTCGATCACGACCTGAACGGCGCTCAAACAGAGCGCGTGCAGTTCATTGGTAGCGCGCTCGATCTTTTCGATCTCATCGCCCGTAAACTCGTAGTGGACCCCCTCGTGCCAATAGGGCCGCTCGTCTTCGGAGTGCCACACCAGCCCGCGGGCTTCGACGCGCGCTTTCCAGTTCGCGCGTTCGGTGGTGACCTTGCGTTCCACGCTCAGCCCCCGGAGCTGAAGCGGCTGCCGGCCGACGCACGCGCCGCGCCCGAGGAGCCGAAGCCACCCCGGGTGGTGGTCCCGCCCGCGGTCGCACTGCCGCCCGCGAGCGACGGGCTGTAGCGCCCCGCCTCGACCGGCATCACGCGGCCACCGCGCGCTACGTAGCCCGTGTAGGCGTTGTTGTAGAAGAAGAAGGGCTGCGTGTACACGTGTGGGTACCAGGCGCCGCCGTAGTAGTAGCCGCGGTTCTGCACCGCGTACTCGCACGCCGCCGCCGCGTAGTTCTGCGGGAGGCAGGGGTCGAGCGGCTGGCTTGAGGGGCCACAGGCCGCGGCGAACGCGGGGACGAGAGTCAGGACGATAGTAGACGAACGCTTCACGACAGGCTCCGAGTAATTGCTAATAATACGCCGTTCTGGAACCTAAGGTTTCGGCTTGGCGAGCACCAAGAGGGCGGACCCCACTTCGCGCTCCCCCGTGGCGTCGCTGGTGGAGTTCACGACCTTTCCGCGCACCACCATGGTGGTGGAGCCCCCGCCGTCAAAATTCATGGCGTGGGCGGCACCGAGCTCTTTCATGAGGGCGGCGAGTTCCTCGAGCGTCACGCCGACGCTCTTGGCACTGCGCCCGTCAACGGTCACCATGAACAGGACGCTGCTGTCTCTGCTAAACCCGACCGCGCTCCGCGGATGCTTGGCCTCGGCGTTGCGCGAGATCGTGCCTTCGTCGGCCGCGGCGCGGGTGGAGACATCGACGCCGTCGCGGAGGATCCGGGGCCAGCCGCCGATGACCAGCTCCAGCGGATGTCGCGACTGTGTTGGGCCGACTCCGACGAGCACGCGGATGGTGTCGGCGTCGGCGAAGGCGGCGACCTCCTTGCTGCGCGGTCCGTAGCCGGCCAGAATGGCACCCAGGGGCGGGATCACATTCCCGGAGCTGCCAAGGGGGACCCCGCGGCGGACGTAGAGGAGCGTGTCGCCCCGATGCCCCGCTTCGACCATTGCCAGTTCAACGGTGGCGCGGCTCGTGTCGCGCGGCGCGACGGTGCCGAAGCGCCAGGTATAGAGGGCCGTCCCTTCGGGGTTCCCGCTGGGGTTGGCATTGAGCGTGAGCACCGGGACGCGGTGCGTCCCCGCGAGCGCCGCCCCTTCAAAGACGAAGCGGTCGATCAGCGGCGCGCCACGCGCATCGATGCCGAACTGGATATGCGGGTTGCGAAAGGTGTCGAAGGGCGAGTCGGTGACCTTGAGCCCTTTCCACCATTCGCCAGCAATGACTTGGTTGTTCTCGCTCGCTCCAGTCTTGAGATCAAAAAAGTCGGCGTTCACGGCCACGAGCACATTGGCACCCTTCGCCGTGCGACGCTGCACCATCGACGAGGTGGTCTCGCGCCCGGTGAGGGCGTCCTTGGCACGTCCATGCTCGTACGCCACGTTCGCGGTGCGCCGGTCAATCCGCACGACATTGATGACCAGCGGCCCTGCATTGCGGACGTAGCGCGCGTGCACGACACCGGGGGCGAGCGTCTCGCGGGCGGTGGTGTCGGCCGGGATCCCGTTGTTTGGCGAGGCCGCGCGCCGCGGTGCTGGCGTGAGCACGCCCTGCGCGTCGAGCGGGTGCAACAGCGCACCGGCGAGGAGGGCGACCAGCGCCCAATGAGCGGCGAGCGACCGCCGCCCGCTGGCATTCGTGACTGCGACGCAATGCATGGAGACTCTCCGGGATCCGTGTGGCCACCAGTGGAGCGCAGAACTACTATCTTTCTGGTTCGATTCTCTAGCCTGAGCAATGATAATGGACGCCATGCGCGCGAACCTCACACTTGCCGGCCGGGATCCTGTGGTCGCCCCCCGTCAGCACGCGATCCCTGGGGATCACGTGGCGCGGAATCCGGGGCTCCCCCTCGACCTTGACCTCGTGCTGGCCCAGCGGGTGAATCGTAGCGCCGCCGAACGGCGCGCCGCCACGATTCCGACGCGCCGCACCGTCAAGAAGCAGTGGCAAGCGGCCTGGCTGCTCCGCGCCATTACCATGATCGACCTCACGACCCTCGCCGGCGACGACACCGAGGGGAATGTACGGCGCCTCTGCGCCAAAGCCATGCGGCCGCTGCGGCCGGAACTGGAGGCACAGCTCGGGGTGGAGGGGCTACACATCACCACGGGCGCGGTCTGCGTGTACCACCAGCTCGTGCCGACCGCCGTCGAGGCGCTCGGCGATTCCGGGATCCCCGTAGCCGCCGTGAGCACCGGCTTTCCGGCCGGACTTTCGCCATTCGAGACCCGGGTCGCCGAGATTCGTGCGAGTGTCGCTGCAGGAGCGAAGGAGATCGATATTGTGATCACGCGCGGCCACGTACTCCGCGGCGACTGGGACGCCCTCTACGACGAGGTCCGCACCTTCCGCGACGCCTGCGGCGCCGCGCACATGAAGGCGATCCTCGGCACCGGTGAGCTCGCGACGCTGACCAATGTGGCGCGCGCCTCGATGGTCGCAATGATGGCTGGCGCCGATTTCATCAAGACCAGCACGGGCAAGGAGCCAGTGAATGCCACGCTCCCCGTGAGCTTGGTGATGGCGCGCATGATTCGCAGCTACTTCGAGGCCACAGGATTCGCGGTGGGGTATAAGCCGGCCGGTGGAATTCGATCAGCCAAGAACGCGCTCGAGTATCTGTATTTGATCAAGGAAGAGCTGGGCGATCGCTGGTTGCGCCCCGACCTGTTCCGGTTCGGTGCGAGCGGACTGCTCACCGACATCGAGCGTCAGCTCGAACACTTCGCCACCGGGCGCTATTCCGCGACCCACCGCCAGCCGATGGTATAGCCCATGGCCCCGACCATTTCCGAAATCTTTGCCTCGATGGACTACGGCCCAGCCCCCGAGAGCGCCGCGCCCGCAAACGCCTGGCTGGATCAGCATGCGCGGGCGTTCGGACACTTTATTAAGGGTGCCTGGACCAAAGCGTCGAAGCGCTCGCAGTTCGACGTGATCGACCCCGCCACCTCCACGGTGCTGGCGACCGTTGCCCAAGGGTCCCGCGGTGACGTCGATGCCGCCGTCGCCGCCGCGCGCACCGCGCTTCCGGCATGGCAGAAACTCCCCGCCCATGCGCGCGCCAAGCATCTCTACGCGCTCGCGCGTGCGGTGCAGCGGAATGCGCGACTACTCGCCGTGCTGGAGTCCATGGACAACGGCAAGAGCATTCGCGAGACGCGCGACATTGACATCCCGCTAGTCGCACGGCACCTGTATCATCACGCGGGCTGGGCGCAGCTCCTGGACAGCGAGTTCGCGGGATACCACGGCGCGGGCGTCGTGGGGCAGATCATTCCCTGGAACTTTCCGCTCCTCATGCTGGCGTGGAAGATTGGTCCTGCGCTCGCGGCCGGATGCACCATTGTGCTCAAGCCCGCGGAGTTCACGCCGCTCTCGGCGCTCGCATTCGCGGAGTTGGCACACGAGGCCGGGCTCCCACCGGGTGTGCTGAACATTGTCACCGGTGATGGTGCCACGGGCGCCGCGCTCGTGGATCACCCGGGCGTCGACAAGATCGCCTTTACCGGAAGCACCGAGGTTGGACGGGTGATCCGGAAGGCCACCGCCGGGAGCGGCAAGAAGCTCTCGCTCGAACTGGGTGGGAAGAGCCCGTTCATTGTGTTCGACGATGCCGACCTGGACAGCGTCGTCGAGGGCGTGGTCGACGCGATCTGGTTCAACCAAGGGCAAGTCTGCTGCGCGGGTTCGCGCTTGTTGATGCAGGAAGGGATCGCCGACCGGCTGGTGGAGAAGCTGCGTGCGCGCATGGAGAAACTCCGCGTCGGATCGCCGCTCGACAAAACCATCGACATGGGCGCGATTGTTGCACCGGTGCAGCTCGACCGGATTCGCTCCCTCGTCACCCAGGGGACGCAACACGGGGCCACCTGCTGGCAACCGAGTTGGGCGGTGCCGAACACGGGATCGTTTTATCCGCCGACGCTCTTCACGAACGTTGCGCCGAGCTCGATGATTGCGCAGGTCGAAATTTTTGGTCCGGTGCTGGTCGCGATGACCTTCCGCACTCCTGACGAGGCGGTCGCACTCGCCAACAACACGCCGTTTGGGCTTGCCGCGAGCATTTGGAGCGACAACATCAACCTCGCGCTCGACCTCGCGCCGAAGGTGAAGGCGGGTGTCGTCTGGGTGAACTGCACCAATCTGTTTGACGCGGCGGCTGGCTTTGGCGGCTACCGCGAGTCGGGCTACGGCCGCGAGGGTGGACGCGAGGGCATGTGGGAGTACCTCACCCCCGACTGGCAGCGCGCGCAACCGCGGGCGGGTTCGGGTGCGCGTGCGGGTGCGGGTGCGGTCGTGATGGCCGCCAAAGGCACGAAGCGTGTGCCTGCCAAGGCTGCCGCTCCTGCCCCCCACACGGGCGCTGTGGACCGCACCGCCAAGCTGTATATCGGTGGCAAACAGGCCCGCCCCGACAGCGGATACTCGATTCGCGTGGTGGGCGCGCGCAACACGATGGTCGGCGAAGTCGGCGAGGGAAGCCGCAAGGACATTCGCAACGCGGTCGAAGCCGCGCGCACTGTGGCCGGCAGCTGGTCGCGCATGAGCGGTCACGCGCGCGGGCAAATCCTGTATTACATCGCCGAAAACCTGTCGGCGCGGGCCGACGAGTTCGCGGCGCGACTCAAGTCGCTCACGGGCAAGGACGGCCACGCGGAGGTGCATGCCTCCATCGCGCGCCTCTTCACCTACGCCGCATGGGCCGACAAGTGGGATGGCCAGGTGCACCAGACCCCGATTCGCGGTGTGACACTTGCCATGAACGAACCGGTCGGCGTGATCGGTATTGCCGCTGCGGACGCGCATCCCTTGCTCGGTTTCATCACCCTTGTTGCCCCGGCGATTGCAATGGGCAACACCGTGGTCGCGGTCCCGAGTGAAGCGCACCCGCTGGCCGTGACCGACTTTTACCAAGTGCTCGAGACGAGCGACCTCCCCGGTGGCGTCGTGAATATTGTCACGGGGCGTCGCGACGAACTTGCGAAAGTCCTGGCGGAGCACGATGACGTCGATGCGATCTGGTATCGCGGCTACGCCGACGGCGTGCGCGCCTGCGAGATTGCCAGCACGGGGAACATGAAGCAGAGTTGGTGCGAATCGTTCACCAGAGATTTGCTCAAGCCGGAGCAAGGCGAAGGACGCGAATACCTTCGGCGTGCGACCCAAATTAAGAACATCTGGATTCCGTATGGTGAGTGATCGTCGCCCCAGGACCCGTTGATGCACCGGCTATGACGCTCACCGTTGCAGTCGTCGGACTTGGCGCAGCCGGCTCGGCGACCGCCGCTCAGCTGGCGGAGCGTGGCGTGCGGGTGATCGGGTTCGACCGATTCACGCCGCCGCACGATCAGGGTTCCTCACACGGGCGCTCGCGCATTATTCGCGAAGCCTACTTTGAGCATCCGCTCTACGTGCCCCTCGTGCAGCGGGCGTACACCCTGTGGGACGCGCTCGAGCAGCGGAGTCGCCGCACCCTGTTTCGCCGCACGGGCGGCCTCATGATGGGCCCCGCGGACGGCACTGTGGTTGCCGGCGCTCTCGCCAGCGCCCGCGAGCATCGCCTGCCCTACGAATTGCTCGATGCCGCAAAAGTCGCGCAGCGCTTTCCCGCATTCCGGATTCCAGCCGATCAGGTGGCAGTGTTCGAGCCGCGCGCGGGAATCCTCGATCCTGAGTCGGCTATTGCGGAGCAGCTAAAGGTTGCGCGGGCCTCGGGCGCGGAGCTTCGACTTGGCACACCAGTGCTTGCCTGGCGTGCGCTCCCGGCCGGCGGGGTCGAGATCGACACAGCATCGGGCACGACGCGCGCCGACCGACTGGTGCTTGCCACAGGCGCCTGGACAGGCCCCATGATGGGGGAGCTCGCGCCCCAAACCGCACTCCCACGCGCGCTCCCACTCGTGGTCGAGCGCAATGTGGTGCACTGGTTTGAGGCGCTGCGGCCCGACGACGCGACGCTGGCGCGGATGCCCGTGTTCATCCACGAGTCCTCGCCCGGCAAAGCCTGGTACGGATTTCCCGATCAGGGCGAAGGGCTCAAGCTTGCCCTGCACCATCAGGGACGCCCAACGACGGCCGATAGCGTGTCACGGGATGTCGCACCCGAAGAGGTAAACGCGGTCCGCTCACTCGCCAAACGGTTTATGCCGGGCATGGCGGGGACACATCGCTCCTCCTCGGTGTGCATGTATACCAACACACCGGACGACCATTTCCTGATCGACCATCATCCGTCCTCTCAGGATGTGGTCGTCGCGAGTCCCTGCTCGGGGCACGGCTTCAAGTTTGCGCCGGCCATCGGCGAACTGGTCGCCGACTTGGTCATGGATCGCACCGTCCGCTTTGACCTCACCCCATTCCGCATCGACCGACTCCTCGGCCGCTAACAGCTACCAGAGGTCGAGGCGCTTCGAGCAGACAGCGTCCGCAGAGAGTCCGTCGCGCTCGAGCTGCGCCTTGAGCGTGGCAATTTCGGCCACATCGCGGCCGTGCAACTCCGGGGACACGAGGCAGATTTTGAATCCGGCCCGCTGCAGGGCGCGGTACTCCTCAGCTGTGACCGGCAACCGCGGCTCAAACACATCGAGCCAGATCCACTCGGCGAGCCCGCTAAACGCCAAGGCGCCGGCGACGGCTTCGTAGGTAGAGACACGCACCGCAACACGCGATTCGCCGGCGCGGACCATCTTCACGAGCGCCGGAATGGACAGATCAAGGAGGAAGAAGCGCTCGATCCCACGCGCGAGCGCGAGTTCGCGGACGCGCGCTTCGATGCCTTCTTCCTTGACGTTCAGAATCACAAAGGCGTGCTGGTACGCGGTCAGCCACACCTCAAGATCGAGGGCATCGGTCAGGGCATCGTGGTGCACAACGAGCCGATCGCCGTAGGCGTGGACGTCCATCTCAACGCCGCACTCGACAGGCGTCGCCCGCAGCCCGTCGATGGTGTTGATGCGGTGTGCAATCCGGAGTGGGATATTCATCGAAGGCTCTCTCTCAAGCGACGGCGAAGCGCCACGGTGTACGCCACGGTGCGGCGCGACAATCTGAGTTTGTTGGCGAGCGATGCGTTGTGCCCAAAGCCCGCGGTGCGTGTCCCGAAGTCGACGGGAATGCGCTGCACCTGGAGCCCGCCGGCAATCGCACGATGATAGGCGTACAGATCGAGCGAGAAGTCATGCGGGGCATCCGTCCACTGAGCGAACACATCGCGGTGGAACATCGTCGGCTGCGCGTTGATATCGACCATCCAGCTGCCGAGCATCAGCCCTTCGAAGAGTGTCATGCCGGCGGTGAAGGCCACGTCGAGGAGCGGACGACGCCTACGACGCCCCTTCACAAACAGGCGGCGCGGATCAGCCGCTGTCGCGAACTGGGCGAACTGGGCGAACGCCACCAACGCATCGGTCGGGTTCGTCTGCAGGTCGGCATGCGTCCAGGCCAGCACGTCGCCGGTGGCGGCGCGCAGACCGGTGAGGATCCCGAAGCCGTAGCCTTGGTTCACCGGGACGCGTACCGAACGGAGCCGAGGCTGTTCCGCGAGGAGGGCCGCCAAGCGCTGCGGCGAATCGTCGGTGGACCCATTGTCGACGAGAATCACTTCCACGTCGTCGCGCGCCACGAGTGGCCTCACGGCTGCAGCGAGCGCGGCGAGATTGCCCGACTCGTTGTAGCAGGGGATGACGAGCGAGAGGCGGAGGGTGGACGACACGCCCGTAATGTACGAAAACCCCCAGTCAAGCACAGCAGTTCTGCGGTGCACGTCGGCATATTTGATACATGAGCGCCACCGCACCGCGTCGCAACCAGACCCTCGCCGCCCTCCTCGTGCTGATTCCGGGGGTGCTGCTCTGCGACGGCATCGCGATTACCGCGCGCCTGCTGCAGCGCCTCGAAGAAGCCGCCCTTGGCCAGCCGTACCTCGAAGCGCTGGTGCTCGCGATCTTGATTGGCGCTCTCATTCGTGCCTTCTGGACGCCGGACGCGCGGTGGACTCCAGGAATCCGCTTCTCCGCGAAAGGGGTGCTCGAGTTCGCGGTGGCACTGCTCGGCTTATCAATGGACCTGCCGGCCCTCGCTCGCAACGGGGTTGCATTGCCGCTGGCGATCGCGCTGGTGGTCAGCGTGACACTGCTGGGGAGCTACGGACTTGGTCGCGCCCTCGGGTTGGGACGCCCGCTGGCGGTGCTGATCGCCTGCGGCAATGCCATTTGTGGCAACTCGGCGATTGCCGCCGTCGCGCCGGCAATCGAAGCCGATGGCGAAGATGTCGCCGCCGCTATTGCCATCACCGCCGCGATGGGTGTCGTGATGGTCGTGTGGCTCCCGTCGCTCGTCCCGTTGCTGGGCCTCACGGCAACGCAGTACGGCGCGATTGCCGGGCTCACGGTGTATGCCGTGCCACAGGTCGTCGCGGCCACCGTGCCGATTGGCGTCGCCGCCGTGCAGATGGGAACGTTGGTGAAGCTGTTGCGTGTTCTGCTCTTGGGGCCGGTGGTCGCGGGGGTCTCGTACGTGAAACGGTACCGCCAGCGCGGAACTGCGCAGCAGGCCAAGCGGGTGCCGCTTGTTCCCTGGTTCATTGCCGCGTTTGTGGGACTCGCGCTGGTGCGCGCGACGGGAGTGATTCCGTTGGCGCAAATCGACGCAACGCGCAGCGCCGCCACTTCACTGACCATCTTGTCGATGGCCGCGCTGGGACTCGGCGTCGACCTCCGAGCGCTTGCACGGGTTGGACCACGCGTTGTGCTGACCGTGGCGGGATCGCTCGCGCTCCTGGGCGGGAGCGCGGTGCTCCTCGTTCGGCTGCTCCACATCGCGTAGCACCGCCTCGCGTCATCTAGCACCATCTAGCACCGCGACGTCGCGCGCCGCTTACCTCGGCCGCGCGTAGAGCCCGAGTCGGCTAACCCGCAGCTCGCCAACAGTACTCCGAACCGTCACCCGCACCGCATCAGCGGTCAGCGGTTCAATCCGGTGCAGTCGCTTGTTCCCGATCGTGGTGCCACGAGCAATCACCATCCAGGCACCATCGGCGCGTGCCGCAATCTCGTGCGACTCAATCGTTTGCCCGAACGTCGCGATCGGTTCACGCAGCTCAAGCACATCAAAGCGGACTGGTCCGTTGAGCGCGAACTCGATGGACGCCTCACTGACCGCGGCGCCCGCGAACCAGGCGCTGTCGGGGTCGAGATCCGCGGCGGCTTTCGCGGTGGAGCCACCCTGTGTTGCCGTCACGAGAGCGCCCGCCGCCACGTCCAACGCAAAGGTCGCCGCGATGCGCTCGCCGAAGCCCGTGAGCGCGCGAACATCGGGATCGCCGAGGAGCCCTTGGGTGGAGGGGGGCACGTTGAGCAGGAGATTCGCGTTGCGCCCAACGGACGAATAGTAGAGCTGCTCGAGGTTATCGACGCTCCGCACCTTGGCATCTTCGCTCTCGCGCCAGAACCATCCTGGCCGAATGGAGACATCGGCCTCACCGGGACGCCAGACGGCCCCCATCGGGTCGCCGTGCTGGAGCGCGCTAATAATCTGCGGCCCATCAGCACCCGGATAGGGCACCGCGGCAGGATCGACCGTGCACCAGTTGGGATCGCCGGCCACGCCACGTTCGTTTCCGATCCACCGAATGTCGGGGCCGGCATCGGAGAACATCAACGCGTTTGGCTGCAAGCGACGCACCGTGGCGTGCACGCGCGGCCAGTCGTACTGCTGGCGGCGGCCGTTGGGGCCCTCGCCATTCGCGCCGTCGAACCAGACTTCGGTCAGGGGCCCGTATGTCGTGAGGAGTTCCGTGAGCTGGCGTTCGTAGAAGTCGTTGTACCGGGGCGTATCGCCGTAGCTGGGCTCATGCCGATCCCACGGCGAGAGATAGAGCCCGGCGCCAACGCCCTCGGCGCGGCAGGCATCGGTGAACTCGCGGACCACATCGCCCCTGCCGCCACGAAACGGGCTCGACGCCACGCTGTGCGTGGTGGCGGCACTCGGCCAGAGGCAGAAGCCGTCGTGGTGTTTCGCCGTGAGCACCACCGAGGAAAATCCTGCCTGCTTGGCGGCACGGACCCACTGCCGCGCATCGAGGGCGGCCGGATTGAAAATCGCCGGATCCTCCTTCCCTTCCCCCCACTCTTTTCCGGTGAAGGTGTTCACGCCGAAGTGCAGGAATATCGCACGTTCGCGCCGCTGCCAGGCGGCCTGCGCCTTGGAGGGGACAACGCGTCCCGCGCGGTACGGAGCGCCGAGTGCCGAACGTGGGCGTAGCACGCCCAAGGCACCAGCACCTGCGACAGCACCTGCGACAGCACCTGCAACAGCACTCGCAGCACCTACGAATGTGCGACGATCCATGGCACAACCTTCCCGTGAGAGGGGGTAATTGGCTCAATCATAACCCCGGCACGCGCCGGGCGAACCCCCCGCGAAGGCCCAGGCGAACCCCCAGCGAAGGCCCCCGGATTCGGAATTTCGACGCGGCTGTGGTATGCTAAAGGGTTACCGCCGTTCACCTTCCACGAATCGATGCCCCCGAAGCGCACCTCTCGATCCCCTCGCCGCGGCCGCCGCGGCGGACCCGGCCCAGCCCGACCGACTCTTACGTCGGTCCCCACGGGGCGCGCCGCCTACGACGATACGCGTCAGTGGTTGCTGAAAACGCATGGCCCGATTTGCGCCTACTGCGAAAAGCGTGTGCACCCGGGAGCGGTAACGCTCGACCACGTGACACCGCGCCGCGGTCAGACCGCGTACGATCGGCGCGATAACCTTGTCCTGTGCTGCAAGACCTGCAACACAGCCAAGGCCGACAAGTCGATTCTCGCCTTTCTACTCGGCAACCGCACCCGCGCGCTGAACCTCTACAAGTACGGGCAACACTTGAGCCCGATGCTCGTGGAGATGGTGGTCCAGCTTGTGCAGGGTGCTGGGCACACGCTACCGCCGGTCGTGGCCGCTCCAAAAGTCGAACGGAAGAAAGCCCACGAGATCTGGGCCGCCAAGGACGACGACGTCGACCCGTATCGCGAAGAGTCGCCCTACGCGGACTGAGTCGACTCGAGAGCGGCGCAACAACGGTGCAACAACGGTGCGGCGCTATCGCGGCGACCCTTACTGGACGTTGTTGACCATATCGAAGATCGGCAGGTACATCGCCACGACCATGCCGCCGACGACGACGCCGAGGAACACGATCATCACCGGCTCGAGCAGCGACAGGAGCCCGCCCACCGCGGCGTCTACCTCTTCGTCGTAAAAGTCGGCGATCTTGCTGAGCATTTCGTCGAGCCCACCGGTCTGCTCGCCCACCGAGATCATCGAGATCACCATTGGCGGGAACACATTGCTCTTGGCCAGCGGCGCGCTGATGGTATCGCCACCCGCGATGCTCGCACGGCTCGCCATAATGGCATCGCTGATCACGCGATTGCCCGCGGTCTTCGCCGTGATCTCGAGCCCCTCAAGAATGCTGACCCCCGAACTAATCAAGGTGCCGAGAGTCCGCGTGAAGCGACTCACCGCCGACTTTTTGAGCACGTCACCCAACACGGGCGTGTTGAGCATCGCGCGATCGAGCACCAGCTGCCCTTCGGATGTTTTGTAGTAGTTCTTGATCCCGTAGAAGAGCCCAACGACCCCACCGAGCACGAGATACCAGTAGCCCGTGAGAAACTCGGACATCGCAATCACAATCTGCGTCGGCAACGGCAGCGCTTGTCCCGCCTCGGCAAACATGCCCTTGAACACGGGAATCACGAAAATCAGCAGGACGCAAATCGCGATACCGGCCACGCTCATGATGACCGCGGGATAAATCATGGCACCCTTCACCTTCCGGACGAGGGCGTCGTTCTTTTCCATGAAGCCTGCCAAGCGCAGCAGGATCGTGTCGAGAATGCCGCCGGCCTCACCCGCCGCCACCATATTGACGTAGAGATCGGTAAAGGCGTTCGGATGCTTCGCCAGCGCGTCAGCCACGGTGTTCCCCGACTCGACGTCGAACACGACCTGCTTGGTGACTTCCTGCAGCACCTTGTTCTCGCTCTGCTTGCTCAGAATGTCGAGCGACTGCACGAGCGGCAGGCCGGAGTTAATCATCGTGGAGAACTGCCGAGTAAAAATCACGATGTCGCGCATCGGAATATTGCCCTTCGTACTCGGCCTGCCCGTACCCGCTGCCTCAATCTTGACCACCGTCATCCGCAACTTCCGAAGTTGCGCGGCGACGTCCGCGGGATCTCTCGCGTCGATGGTCGCCGACTTCAGCGCGCCTTTGACATCGCGGGCGGTGTAGGAGAACAACGGCATTAGTGACGCCCCGATTCACGCGGCGACGTGTCCCCATCCACCTGTTGCTTTCCAATCATGCGCAAGAATTCGCCCGGGTCGGATGAGACGCGCAGGCAATCTTCCTCGTGTACCTGGCGCGCCGTGTACAGCTGATAGAGCGCATCGTTCATCGTTTGCATGCCGAATTTCTTTCCGCTCTGCATGCTCGAATACACTTGGTGGATTTTGTCGTCGCGGATCAACGCCCGAATGGCCTGCGTCACCACAAGAATCTCGGCCGCCATCGCGCGCCCTTTGCCTTCGCGCTTCGGGAGCAAGGTCTGCGTCACAATCCCCTCGAGCACAAACGACAGCTGCGCGCGCACCTGGGACTGCTGATGGCTCGGGAACACGTCGATGATGCGATTGATCGCTTCCGCGGCGGAATTCGTGTGCAGCGTCGCAAAGCACAGATGCCCCGTCTCGGCGATCGTCAGCGCCGCCGAGATCGTCTCGAGATCGCGCATCTCGCCCACCAAAATCACATCCGGGTCTTCACGGAGGGCGTACTTGAGCGCGGACGCGAACGAGTTCGTGTCGGTCCCTACCTCGCGCTGGTTGATAATGCAGCCTTGATGGCGATGAATGAACTCGATCGGATCCTCCACCGTAATGATATGCCCACGGCGTTCCTTGTTGATCTTGTCGATCATCGCGGCGAGTGTCGTGCTTTTGCCGGAGCCCGTCGGGCCCGTTACGAGCACCAAGCCGCGCGGCTTTTCCGCGAGTCGCGCAATCACCGGCGGCAGCTTGAGCTCGTCGAATGTTTTGACGTTGATGGGGATCTGCCGCATCACCATGGCGACGCAGCCACGCTGTTTGAAGCAGTTGCCACGGAAGCGCGCCAGCCCCTGAATCCCAAAAGAAAAATCGAGTTCGTTTTCCGTCTCGAACCGCTTCTTCTGCTGTTCGGTGAGCACGGAGTAGGCCACCTGCAGGGTGTCCTTCGGCGTCAGCACGTACTCGTTGCGTGAGCTTTGCATCTCGCCATCAATGCGCAGCTTCGCCTTCTCGCCGGCGGTGATGTGCAGATCCGAGGCGCCGCGTTCGATCATCTCTTCGAGGAGCGCGCGCAGGGTCACCGCCGGCAGAGCGCCAGCAGGAGATCCAGGGGATCCGTGTGGGGTCGGAGCGGTCATGTGGCCTTGCCCTATACGCTGGTTTCGCGAACAACCTGCTCAAGATTCGTCACACCCTTCATCACCTTCAGCCACCCGTCCATGCGCAGGGTGAGCATACCGCCATCGACCGCCGCGTCGCGAATCTCAACGGCACCCACGTTCTGAAGAATCAGCTTGCGCAGCGCCGGCGTCATGAACATGACTTCGTACAACCCTTGGCGTCCCTTGGTCCCGCTCCCGCTACACTGGTCACACCCGGTGCCCTTGAAGAACGGCAAATCCTTGATCTTCGTGTCGAGCGACAGATTGGTCAGAAACGGTGCCGCGTCCTTTGGGGCGCGCGTCCGAGCGCCATCGAGCGCCACCTGCGTAAAGCGCATGTCCCCGAGCCGTGTGTCCGGCTTGACCTTGGCAATGTCCAGCTCGAGCTCATCGGGCTGATACTTGACCTTGCAGTTGCTGCAGACGCGGCGCACCAGACGCTGGGCCAGCACGAGATTGAGCGCCGAACTCACGTTGAAGGGCTCAAGCCCCATGTCCATGAGTCGTGTGACCGTCTCCGGCGCCGAGTTGGTGTGCAGCGTGCTCAACACCATGTGTCCCGTGAGCGCCGCCTTGATGGCAATACCGCCGGTCTCAAGATCGCGGATCTCGCCCACCATGATGATGTTCGGATCCTGACGCAAGAACGCGCGCAGCGCGGCGGCAAAGGTCATGCCGATCTCATTGCGCACCAGCACCTGATTGACCCCGTAGAGATTGTACTCCACGGGATCTTCGGCGGTCATGATGTTCGTGTCGATCGTATTGACCTTGCTCAAGCAGGAATAGAGCGTCGTCGTCTTACCCGAGCCGGTCGGGCCAGTGACAAGCACCATCCCATACGGGTTCTGCACCGCATCCATCAACTCCTTCTCGGCCGCAGGCTCAATACCGAACTTCTCGAGATCGAGCGTCAGATTCCCCTTGTCGAGGATTCGGAGCACCACTTTCTCGCCGAAGATCGTCGGGAGGGTGGAGACGCGGAAATCGATAACTTTCTTACCCATCTTGAGCTTGATGCGGCCGTCCTGTGGCACGCGACGCTCGGCGATATTGAGCGAGCTCATGATCTTGAAGCGGGAGACGAGTGCCGCCTGCATTTTCTTGGGCGGCTTCATGATTTCCTGCAACTCGCCGTCAATGCGATAGCGCACTCGGATGTCCGCTTCGAAACACTCAAAGTGGATATCGCTCGCGCCGCGCTTCACCGCGTCGGTCAGAATGGCATTCAGGAGTTTGACCACCGGCGCATCGTCGACGGCCGTGAGCGCATTGGCGTTGTGCTCGTCTTCCTTCGGGTCCATCACTTCGAGCTCGTCGTCCGTCTCCATGTCGGCAATCGTGCCGAGGAGTTCGTTCATGTGCTCGTCGGACGACTCGAACACCTTTTCGAGGGCGTTACGCAGGGTGAACTCACCCGCAATCACCGGAAAGATGTCGTAGCGCGTGATGAACTTGAGGTCGTCGATGACCGCGATGTTCGTTGGGTCCGCCATGGCGACGGTCAGGGTTCGCCCTTCGCGCTTGAGGGGGAGCACCAAGTTCTTGAGGGCCAAGTCACCGGGAATCAGCCTGACCACCTTGGGGTCCACTTCGAACCGCGACAAATCGACAGCGGGCATCTTGTACTGCCGAGCCAGCGTCTTGGTCAGTTCGATTTCTTGCACGAAGCCGAGCTTCACGAGGTTGTAGCCCACGCGAGTCCCGCTCTGCTTCTGCTCTTGGAGCGCTTTGTCGAGCTGGTCTTTCGTGATCAGCCCCTCACGGACGAGGAGGTCGCCGATGCGTTCAGTACCGCTTGCGGTAGGGGAGGCCATCGGGAGCGTAAGTCCTCGGAAACGGGGGATCAGGTCGCACGGAGGCTGCAACGCCAACTATAGAGCGCCGCGCCTCGTTTGGGGAAGCTGGCCCTCGTGTGGGGAGGTGTCAAGGTTATTGCCAACGCGGTGTGCGTGGGCGCCGCCCTTGGGGCGGGCGCGGCCCTGTTGCGCCTCCTCCATCGGGCGCGGGCGCCCGGGAGAAGGTGATCCACGATGCCATGCGCCGCGCCAGCGGAGCGGTGATGCCGCGTACCCGCTGGAGCTCGTCCAGCGAGCCAAAGGGGCCGTGCGCAATCCGGTCCGTGACGATGCGCCTGGCGAGCGCGGGTCCGATTCCTGGAACGGCAGCGAGCTCTTCCTCGGTGGCGACATCGACATCCACCGGCGGGAGTTCGTGGAGGCGTCCCGAGCTCCGGGCGGCGCTCTTTCCCTCGGCGAGCGCCTGCAATCGCCCGTGGGCCCGCGACGACGCCAGCAGGTGCTCGCGGAGGGAATCTTCATGGGCACGCCGCGCGACATACCGTTCGCGATTATCCAAGGGCTCTTCGGAAATCGCGGGCGTTGCGCGGTCGGGGCGGGTCGGTCGTGCAGGGCGTTCAGGGCGCGCAGGTGGTTCAGGGCGTTCGGGGCGGGGTTTTCCGCCTGCACGGGTACGGCTCCCGCCACGGGCGATCGCGGAATCCACGAGGCCAATCTGTCGCGCCAACCCCGCCCGAGCGGCATCGGTCGCTCTGGCACTCCCGTCGCGCGATTGCCACCCACGGACGGCCACGCCAAGGGCGGCTACGCTAGCAAGGAAGATCAGCGCGCGTTTCTCTCCAGGTGTCGGCATACGCCACAATAGCCCCGGAACGACGAACGGCGCGCACCATTCCAGTGCGCGCCGTAGCTATTTATCGCCGACTACGATGGCCTACTACTAGGGCCGCAACAGCGCCAGCGCGACGTCTCCGACAATCCGCATGGACTTGGCCGAGACCTTGTCGATGGTGTCGGAAATTTTGTGGTGGTAGTCGTAGTCGATGTCGATCACATCGACGACACGCAAGCCGGCCTTGATCAGCGGAATGTGGTCGTCGGTAATCGGTACTTTTGCCTGCGGAATAAAAGAACTCTCGTAGCCAAGCTCCTTGGCCTTCCCCCAGACGCGCTGCACGATCTCAGGAGCGGCATTCACCGAGTTGATCTCCTGATAAATCTGCAAATCCGCATCGCCGATCATGTCCCACAGCACCCCAATCATTGGCTTGTACTGCGGATTCGGGAGGTGCTCGGCGAAATAGCTCGACCCCAGCAGTACGTCGATGTCCGGGGTGAAGGTGCCGTAGTCTTCGCCGTCCACAAAGAGCAGGTCGACGCCAACGTTGGGGGGGGTCTTTTTGAGCGCGTCAGCGATGGCGAGCAAGAGTGCCACGCCGCTCGCCCCATCGTTCGCGCCGTCGATGGGCAGCTTCTTCTTGGCCGGGTCCGTCTCTTCGTTTGCCTCGGGACGGGTGTCCCAGTGGGTCACGTAGAGAATCCGCTCGGTGGCGTCTGGCTTGTAGCGCGCAAAGATGTTGCGCAGCGGAATCTTGGCGCCCGTTGCCGTCGTGTGAGTCCAGTTCTGCTCGACCACGACATCGGACGTCGCCTTGAGATGGGCGACGATCCAATCGCCTGTCTTCTGGGAACCGGCGGTCCCCGGAATGCGGGGGCCGAAGGCCACCTGCTGGCGGATGTAGCTCATGGCCGAATCGGTGTTGAACTCGCCCGGGGCCGTGGCCGCACTCGCCTTCCCCTTGTCGCCGGCGGCCGGACAGGCCAACAGGGCGAGCATCGCCACGAGGGCGCTAGGAGCCAGAACGGCACGTCGAACGCGGCGCGAAAGGAGTGGCGACATGGGAGTCGGGGAGGGAGATAGGCGCGTCAGACGACTGAAACGGGCGATGTTGCCGGCAACCCTATCAGCGGAACAGGGTATCACGACCTTGCCCGAACGCTGTCGTCGGGTGGAATATACGAGAGCTACAAATCCCTACAACCCTTTGTGGCGCACGGGGTTCCTGCTGTTTGGGTCCCCCGTACGTTCCCCTGCCCTGACCGAGCGTCCCGACCCCATCGCGTGAAGATCGTCACCAAGTATGTCCTGCGTGAGCACTTCGCGCCCCTCGCCTTCTCGCTCTCCGCGCTGACGTCGCTACTGCTGTTGCAGTACGTCGCCAAGCAGCTGGGGCAGCTCGTGGGTAAGGGATTGCACTGGACGGTTATCGCGGAGTTCCTGATCCTCTCCGTGCCGTTCACCGTGGCGATGACCATGCCGATGGCCGTGCTCGTGGCCACGCTGCACGCCTTTAGCCGGATGGCCTCCGAGAACGAGATTACCGCATTCAAGGCGAGCGGCTTCTCGATGCAGCGGTTGATGGTTCCCGTCATCGTTTCCGGCGCAATCATCACGCTGTTCATGGTGTGGTTCAACGACCAAGTGCTCCCGCGGTCGAACCACCGACTGGCCACGCTCACGAACGATATTGCGCGCGTAAAACCGACGTTCGCGCTCCGTGAGCAAGTGATCAACGAAGTGTCGACGGGCAAGCTGTTTCTGCGCACCTCGCATCTGGCGTCGCTGTCCAACACCATGAAGGACGTCACGATTTGGGATATGGGCGACCCGCAACGTCGACGCACGATTGTTGCCGACAGCGGCCTGCTGGAACTCTCGGCGGACGGGCATGACCTGCTGCTCACCCTGTTCGATGGCTCAATGGCAGAGCTGACCGGCGGTGAGCCCACACGCCTGCAGCGCGTGTTCTTTCACACCGACTTCGTGAAAGTGCGCAACATCGGCAACTCGCTCGAACGGCAGTCGCAGGACCTCGAAAAGAGCGATCGCGAAATGACGGTCTGCGAACTGCAACGCAAAGTCGTGAAAGCCGGTCGCGAGCAAGACAGCGCCTACCGCGAACTGGCGCGCATCGCGCCCAAGACCGCCGATTCACTGGCCCCGCACGCCCGCTCACCGGGCATTGGCGGTCGCTACTGCGCCTTTCAGGCACTGCTGGCCCGTACCGGGGTCCGATCAGCAACGGCCGCCGAGCTTCCGCCGCAAGTGCCGCAGCAAGCGCCGCAGCAGGTGCCGCAGCAGGCACCGGTTCGGCCGCGCGACACCAACCCGAACCGCAACGTCACACTGCAGGCACAGGAGCAGAGCCGCGCCACAGATTCCGTGCAAGCTGCCATCCAAGCCTCAACGCTCAAGATGGTGCTCACCGAGTCGCAGCGTGTGCTCGACGGCAACCAAGTCGAGATCGAAAAGAAGTTCGCGATCGCGTCCGCCTGTGTCATCTTCTGCTTGCTCGGCATGCCGATCGCCCTGCGCTTTCCGCGCGGCGGCGTGGGCCTCACGATTGGCGTGAGTCTTGGCGTGTTCGCGCTGTACTACGTGGGACTCATCGTAGGCGAAGAGCTGGCACGGCGGAATTACCTGTCGCCGGCCTGGGCCATGTGGACCACCAATCTGCTCTTGCTTGGCGTGGGCCTCTTCCTGACCGCACGACTGGGAAATGAAGGGAGCACGAGCCGCGGCAGCGAAGCCACCGAATGGATCGAGCGCATCCGCGACAAGTTCCGTCGGCGGAAGGGGATCGCATGACAGCGCGACGCCTGCTCCACCCACTCGACCGCTATGTCTTCAGTGAGTTTCTGAAGATCATGGTTGCCACCGCACTCGGCTTCCCGATTCTCGTCATTGTTATTGACGTCACGGAAAGCCTCGGGGCCTACCTGGCGGCAAATCTTGCGCCGGCGGCAATCGCCAAATCGTATCTATACGGCGTGCCGTCAACGATGCTCTTGGTGCTCCCGGCCTCGGTGCTGTTCGCGACCGTGTTCTCCATTGGCGGCTTCACGCGCCACTCCGAGATTACCGCGGCAAAGGCGTCGGGGATCAGCTTTCATCGGTTCATTGCGCCGATCGCCATCGGGGCGACCCTTGCCACCGCACTTGCCCTTGTGCTCTCGGCGGTAGCCCCGCGCGCCAACGCGCGACGCGACGAACTGCTGCAAGACAAGCGGATGCACGATGTCCTGAATCGCTACAACTTCACCTTCGCGACAGCGGAGGGGGGACGCGTGTACCAGATCGCGAGCGCGAACGTACCGCTCAAGTTGCTTGAAGGGTTGCAGATCGACCGCAAGGGAAACGGGCCAGATTATCCCACGCAGTACATCACGGCGCGCCGTGCCGACTACAGCACGAAGCGCGGGGGCTGGCAGTTGGGCGACGGTGCCATGCACGTGTTGCTCGACGATTCCACCAACCTCACGATCAAGTTCGACTCGCTCCGCGACCGGCACTTCACGGAGCAACCCGAACATCTGATGGTGAACCCCAAGGCCCCCGAGGAAATGGGGTACTACGATCTCGGGCTCTTTATTCAGGCCATGCAGCGCTCGGGCAGCGACGTGAACAAACTGCGCACGGAGCGGATGCTCAAAATCGCGATCCCCGCCACATGCCTGATCATTATGCTGTTTGGGGCACCGCTCGCGACCTCCAACCAGCGTGGCGGAGCGGCCATTGGGGTAGGAATCAGCTTGGGCACAACCGTTATATTTCTTATGCTGGTGCAGCTCACCCAGGCGATCGGTGCCAAGGGGATCGTGAACCCCGAGTTAGCGGCCTGGCTTCCTGGCATCTTGTTCAGTGTGGTGGGGATATGGCTGCTCGCGAAGGTTCGAACCTGAAGAAGGGTCGAGCCTGAGGATTCGAACCCAAGGGTTCGGTGCTCCGTGCCGCTTCGTGAAACCCGCCGTACACTGCCCCTCGTAGGAGACGCGTGACCCCGTCCGTCGAACGCCGCCACACCAACACCTTCCCTGTGGTACAGCGAGCTCCCTTGCTGTACTTCCGTAGGGTATCGACGGCGACGCTCGGGTTCTTCCAAGGCATCGGACAGCGGGCGCTCTTCCTCCGCGACCTCAAGCGCGCCTTTGGGGAGCCGCAGACCTACCTCCCGCTGGTCATGCCCCAGATGCGGGCGATTGGCGTGGATTCGGTGCCGCTCGTGATGATGGTGGCGTCGTTTATTGGCGGGGTGATCGCGCTGCAGATCCGGTACCAGCTTTTCCCGGGTATCCAACTCACGATCGTGGGTCTGTCGGTCCGCCAAATCGTCATTCTCGAAACGGGGCCGCTGCTCACGGGCCTGGTACTGGCAGGGCGAATCGGGGCCAAGATGACGGCCGAGATCGGGACCATGCGCGTCACCGAGCAGATCGACGCGCTGGAAACGCTCTCCTACGACCCGGTGGCGTATCTGGTGGTGCCGCGGCTGATTGCGGCGATTCTTATGCTCCCGGTACTCACGATCATCGCGAACGTCTGCGGTGTGACCTCCGGCATGCTGGCGGCCGTCACGTTGACGGATGTCCAGATGTCGGCATTCATGGATGGGGTCCGCCTGGGGTACGATCCGTTCCAAGTGACCTATAGTTTGATCAAGTCCACGCTCTTCGGGGCCGCCATCGCCTATCTCTGCACCTTTGAGGGATACGTGACACAGGCCGGCGCCGAGGGAGTGGGGAAGGCAACCGCCAAGGCGGTCGTCATCTCCTCGATCTGGATCCTCGTGCTCGATGCGACCACGGCGGTCCTCCTCGCACCGTATCTTCAGGGATGAAGCGTCGAGACGAAGTACTCGTTGGACTCACCACGACGGTCGCAGTCGCGGCCTTGGTCGTGGGGTCGCTCTGGCTTGCCCGTGGCGGACTGCAGCCGGGCTATCCGCTCTTCGCCAAGTTCACCTGGGGCGCGGGGCTCAAGCAGGGGCAACCGGTGTTGCTGGCCGGCGTGAATGTGGGCTACGTGGAGAGCGTGGACATCCAGTCGGATGGCCTGCTCATCGTCAAGTTCCGTATCCGCAAGGAATACCACGTGCCGCGCGGCACCACGGCGACGATCGAGCCCAACGGCTTCTTCGGCGACCAGCTGATCGCGTTGCACCCCGACAAGCCGAACATCCAGGCGGTCAGCGAGGGCGACACCATCCTTGCCGGCCACCCGACCCCGCAGATCGGCGACGTGCTGGCCCGCGTCGACACGATCGCCGGCCGCATCTCGGTCCTCACCGCGGCACTCAACAAAGAACTGGTCGAGACGGGCGGCTTCACCGAGATCCGCCAAGCCATCCGGCAGTCCTCAGAACTCATGAAGGAACTGCAGGACGTCGCCGCTCAGCAGAACGCAGAACTCACCAAGACTCAGGCGTCCATACGGCGGTTGGCCAACTCCGTCGACTCGGCGCAGGTGGACTCCACCGTTCGGGCCCTGCGGGCGACGGCCACCAACGTCTCGCAACTGGCCGCTGACCTCAAGAACACCACGGACAAGCTCAACGGCGTGCTCCTGAAGGCCAGCGAGGGCCCTGGGACGGCCGGGAAGCTCATGAACGACCCTGCCATGTACAATGACGTTCGTGCGCTCCTGCAGCGCCTGGACTCGCTCACCGCGGACTTCCAGAAGAACCCCCGTAAGTACATCAAGTTCTCGATCTTCTAGAGCGCCCCGCTTCTCCGCAGCGTTCATAGCTACCGCGAAGGGCCCGAATCGGTGACGATTCGGGCCCTTCGTGCATGATGCACGAAGCCCCGGGACGCGTTCGCGCCCCGGGGCTTCGCTTAGTGCAGGTGCCGCTTAGAAGCTGTACCGCAGCGCCATCTGCATGCGGTAGTTGCTGCTGATGTTCTGGTCGTTCGTGAAGGTGAAGCTCGGGCTGTAGGTGTACTTGGCGCGCGCGCCGAGTCCGCCGGCACCGAGGCCGTCCTTGGTGATCATCGACCCAGTTTCCTTCGAGCTGTACGACAGCAGGTTGATGCTGCCGAAGCCCGACGACGGGTACAAGCCCCACGCGCGATTGATGAAGTTCGCGACGTTGAAAATGTCCCACTGGAACTGGATGCGATTGAGCTGCGAGTCATTGCCATTCTTCGCCAAGCCGAACAGCCCACCGAGGCGCTGACGGAGCGAGAAGTTGACCGTGTGGTGGAACGGCTCGCTGCAGCTGTTGCGCTGCATGATCGTGCCCACCTGGTCCTTGATGCACTTGTTCGCGTTGATGAACGCTTCCAACGCGTCCTGCTGCTGCGCGATGGTCGTCGTGCCGTTCGTGACGAAGATGATTTCGTTCGAGTCGCGGACGTTCTTCGGCACGTAGATGGCGTCGTTGCCGATGCCGTCGCCGTTCATGTCGCCGCTGCTGCTGCCACCATAGGTGTAGTGGAAGCGCTGACCCGACTCGCCGATGTACATAAGCGAGAGATCGGTGCCGGTCGGCTGGAAGGTGTACGTGCCGTTGAACACGATACGATGCGGGGTCTCGAACACCGAGTGGCCGAGCTCCTGCACGTTCTGCGCAACCGCGCCGTACGACTTGCCGAAGGTGTACTGCGAGCTCGTCGTGGACGAGGTCAAGCTCTGCACATCGCGGGCATCCGTGTGCGTATAGAAGAGCGAGGCCTCGAAGTCGTTCGAGTAGCGGCGGGTCAGGCCGATCGTGAACTGCTGCGACCAATCCTTGGACGAGTTGCTGATCTCAAACACCTGCGTGCGGCTGTAGCCACCGGTCGCAAGCGCCGTCGACGGCGTGTACGAGCCACCGACCTTGACCGGCTGCAACGGCGCCGGGCCATACATCACGCGGCCGTAGCGATCCACACCCTGCACACCGCCGAGGGCGATGTTCTGGTAGAACAGCTGGTTCAACCCGCGCGAGTACATGTACTCGGCGGTAAAGATGTAGCCCGCGGCGAGTTCCTTGTCGAAGCCGAGGGTGTAACGCATCGTCTGCGGGAACTTCAGGTCCGAGCGCGCCACGTCGACTTCGCCACCAGCAGCGGCGGAGAGGGCAACGGAGCCGGCCGGAGCGGAGGCACCGAGGCGGCACGAGGTCGGGGGCGTTGCAATCGAGCCCGCGTTGAAGACCGGCGGCAGGTTCGTGCCGGTCGCCGCGGTGCCGTTGCAGGTCAGCTGGTTGTAACCAGTCAGACCGGAGTTCTGGTACTCGTTGGCCATCCACACGAAGGCGGGCTGACCGGTGAAGATGCCGACGCCGCCACGGACCTGATTCTTGCCGTCGCCAGTGGCGTCCCAGTTGAAGCCGACGCGCGGGGCATACTGCCAGTTGCCGGTCGGGAACTTGCGGGTGTCGCGCCCGAGGGTGTCGAGCACGCCCTGGTTGAGCGGGATGGCCGTGTCAAAGAACGACGCGTCGGCGCGGAGGCCGAGCGAGATGTTCAGGCGGCTCGTGGCAGCCCACTCATCCTGCAGGTAGAACGAATGCGTGCGCTGGGTGAAGCGCACGGCGCCGTCCGAACCGGCCTGGGCCGGAACGCCAACGCGGAACTGCTGCGCGACAGCGGTACCGGCGCAGGTGGAGCAGGTGCCGGCGAGCGAGTCGAGCGAGTTGAACGTCCAGTCGCCGTACCGGTTCTGACCGAACAGGTTGCGGACCTTGTACCACTGATTCTGCGTGCCGACCGTGACGCGATGGTCTGCGCCAAGCGAGAACGTGAAGTTATCGGTGACTTCCTTGACATCCTGATCGAGCTGGTTCGCCTGCGAGGAGCGCTCTGCACCGGCGACGAGCGAGACCGCGGACAGGGACGAGCGCGAGGTGACCATCGGGCTCGTCGGGTCAATGAAGGTCACGCGGGCGTCGCGGATGTGCGTGACGCCCAGGTAGAGCTCGTTGTACGTGCCGTTCGAGAAGGCCGACTTGAGCTGGGCCACGACGGCGTTCTTGTCCGACTTGAAGGTGTAGCCATTGTCGGTCAGCGCCATCGTGCCGCTGGTGCCGCGCGAGAAGACGTCCTGATCGGCGTGACCGTAGTTGTCACGGATCGTGAGCGTCGAGTTCCACGGGAGGCCCTGGAAGTCGAGACGGAAGAAGAGGTTGGTCAGCGGGTTGGTGTTGTTACGCTGGCCGCCGTCCCCGACGCCCTTGTAGCCGTTGGCGCTGAGCAAGGTCTGCATGCGCGTGATATCGGCAACGGGGGGCATTCCGGTGTACGGGCCGCCAATGAACCAACCGCTCGCGGGCTGGTTTTGCGCCTGGAACTCCGGGTTCAAGAAGAAGAACACCTTGTTCTTCACAATCGGACCGCTCAGCGTGAATCCGTACTGCTTCTGCGAGAAGAAGCCCAGGTACGACTGCTTGCGCGTCAGCGACGAATCGCGGAGGTAGTAATAGCTGCTGCCGTGGAACTGGTTGGAACCGCTCTTCGTCACGGCGTTCACGAGCAGGCCGGAGAAGTTGCCGTAGCGCACGTCGTACGGGGAGAGCAGCACCTGGTACGACTTCACCGCTTCGATGCCGATCGACTTACCGCCGGCCTGACCGCCAGGCTGACCCGTCGATCCGAGACCGAAAAGATCCTTTTCGGTCGAGCCGTCGATCTGAATGTTGTTGTAGCGGTTGTTGGCGCCGGCGCCCGAGAGACCCGGGCCGGAGCTCGACACCTGCGGCGCGAGCGTCACGAAGTCCGTGAACGTGCGGTTCAGCGTCGGCAGACGATGGAGCGACGAGTCGGTGATCGCCACGCCCGAGCCCATCTTGTTGGGGCTGATGACCGGGTCGGTGGTCACCGTGACCTTGATGCTCGACAGCTGGGCAGCCTGCGCCGTCAGCGTGAAGTCGGCACGGGTCGCGATGCCAAGACCAACGGTCTGGCTCGACTTCGTGAGCGGCTGGTAGCCAATGCGCTTCGCGGTCACGGCGTAGCCGTCACCGACCTCGAGGCCGAGGACCGTGTAGCGGCCGTCAGAATTCGTGACAGTCGCGCGCGCGAGACCGTTGCTCGCATTTGCAACTTGCACCTGCGCGCCTTCCACGGGCTTGCCCGTCGCGTCGGTCACGCGGCCGGCAATAGAGCCCGTGGTCACCTGCGCGCCTGCAGCGGCTGCGAACAACCCGATCGCAGCGACTGCCGACAGCACCGTGCTCCACCGAAATTTCAGCATGTGTTGGGGTCCTGATGTAAGGAAAGTGGGGTACAGACTACAAGACATAAAACTACCGCCGAATGCCCCCCGGGGTCAACGCATACAGAGTAACCGACGAGTCACGAACCCAGGGGGACATCGAGGGGGCCAAGGCGACCGCCCCAGCCCCCTCTATGCTCTACCCACGGGCCGCGATAGCCGTCACCGGCCTTTGCCGGCGTTTTCCGGTGTGTGCCGCCGGTCGGCCGATTTCCGCCCCACCGTCAGGTAGAAGACCGGAATCCCCGTGGCGACCAGCCCCAGCACTATCAGGGTCGGCATCCGGCTATCCGTCTGAACGAGGGCGTTCCCGAGCAAATACAGCACCGAGGCAATGAACAGGAGCGGAACAAAGGGGAACAACGGGACCCGGAAGGTCGGCGCGTACCCTGGCCGGCCACGGAGCCGGAAAATCGCCGCCACGGCAAGCAAATAGAACGGCAGAAAGGCGGTCACAAAGGCATCGGCCAGCTGGTCGAACGACAAGAACAGCACATAGGCCGCCCCAAAACAGGCGGTCATCGTGATGGCCACATAGGGCGTCCCAAACTTGGGATGCACCTTGGCCACCGGCTTGAAGAACAGGCCGTCCTCGGCCATCGCAAAGAACACGCGCGGGCTCGTGAAGAGCACGGTGTTGAGCGTGCCGAAGGTCGAAATCATGACGGTCACACTCACGAACACGACGCCGACCGGGCCAATCACCAACTGCGCCACGTCGGCTGCCACCAGCTTGGAGTGGCGCATGGTCTCGACGGGCAGCACCGCCAGGTAGGCCAGGTTCGCCGCGAGATAGATCGCGAGCACCGCGAGCGTGCCGCCAATCAGCGCCCGTGGAATGTTCGTGCCGGGATCTTTCACCTCACCGGCGTTGTAGGCGAGATCGGCCCACCCGTCGAACGCCCAGAGCGTACTTACCAAGGCGAGGCCGAACATCGGGAGGGTAAAGCTCCCGGCGGGCGCGAGCGGCGTGTAGTTGCCACCGTGCGTCTGCGGGAGCCCAATCACGAAGGCAACAATCACGATAAACAGCAGGCCGCCGTATTTGGCCAGCACGGTGAAGTTGCTCACCGCTGCGGCAAAGCGGACACCCACGTAGTTGAAGCCGCCGGTGAGCAAGATCGCCCCCGCGGCGAGCCACTTCACATGGTGTGCGTTCTGCGGCGCGGCCGGGTCGATGCCGCTCACACGGAATGCGTACTCAGAAAAAGTGATCGCAATAGCGCCGAGGGAGGCCGCGCGGATCATGATCACTTGCCCCCACCCGAAGAGGAAACCCGCGAGTCGGCCCCATCCCTCGCGACAAAAGACGTAGACGCCCCCCGTCTGCGGGAAGGCCGTCCCGATCTCCGCCATGGTGAGCGCCCCACACAGGGCGAATATTCCTCCGGCGACCCACACCGCCATCATGGGCAGCGGACCGGGAAGTTTATCAGCGATTCCCGCTGGTGAGCGGAAGATTCCGGAGCCGATCGTCGACCCAATGACGACCGCCATGGCGCTCCACAGCCCAAGTCGGCGCTGGAGCGATGAACCTTTTTCTGTTTCTGTCGCGTTTGGCATCGAAGGAACGTACCAGCATTGAATCCTGCCGTCCAACTGGCGAACTTCCTATGCTGCCCTCCGACACCCCCTGCCCATGGCCACCCCGCTCGCTGATGCGTTCTTCTGGATTGCCGCTTTCGCCATTCTCGTGGCCCAAGCGGTGATTTTGCGCTCGACGAAGCGCGGCATGGACGTCATAGCGCCGGAGCGTTCGTCGGAACGCTCAAAAAAGCGCTCGACGGTGCTTGAGTGGATTTTCGCCGTTGGGCCCGCGGTCGGCCTCATTGTGCTCCTCTACTTCACGCGGGCCGCCATGCACCCAACGGCCCTGCACGGTTCAGGCATCGCCCCCGCTGTCCGTGGGCCACGCGCATGAGTGAGACGACCGTGCCATCGGCTGCCACGCCGTCCGTGACGCCGTCCGTGACGCCGCCCGTGACGCCGTCCGTGACGCCGCCCGTTCGCAATGTGACGCTTACCCAAGACCTGATTACCCTCACCAAGCCGAAAATCATTTCGCTGCTCTTGGTGACGACCATCGCCCCAATGTTCGTGGCCGGGTCTCCCTCGTGGCTGACCGTACTCTGGGTCACGATTGGCGGCTATCTGATGGCCGGCGGCGCGAATGCGGTGAACATGTATCTCGATCGCGACATCGACGACGTGATGGTGCGCACGAAGCTGCGCCCAATTCCCAGCGGACGGATGTCGCCACGCGCTGTGATCGCCTTCGGCGTCCTGATCGCCACTGCCGCCACCTACGGCCTGGCCCAGCTCGTGAACGTCCTCACCGCCACGCTCGCCCTCGCGGGATTCTATTTCTACGTCTTCATCTACACGCGGTGGCTCAAGCGGTCGTCGCCGCACAACATTGTCATCGGTGGCGCGGCTGGCGCCTTCCCTCCCCTCGTGGGCTGGGCCGCCGTCACGGGCTCGCTCGACCTCGGCGCCTGGTATCTGTTCCTGATCATCTTCTATTGGACCCCGCCGCATTTCTGGGCGCTCGCACTCAATAAGCAGCGCGATTACGGCAACGCGGGTGTCCCGATGGCTCCGCTCGTCTGGGGCGAGCGCGAGACGATTGAGCAGATGCTCTGGTACACCGTGCTGCTGGTCGCGCTGACCCTGCTCCCGGTGTGCTTCGGCCTCTTCGGGATCACCTACGCGGTGTGTGCTGCGGTGCTCGGCGGGTTGCTGCTCAAGGGCGTGCTGCAGGTCTACCGCGAGCGCAACAGTGGAAACTGGGTGCGTGCCTCGTGGTGGGTGTACAAATACTCGCTGCTGTATCTCGCGCTCTTGTTCGTCGCGATGGTCGTCGACCGCCACGTGGGGCGCTAAGACAATCGGCGTGCCGGGCGCTCAGCGACCGGCACGCCCCACGCGCGACCAGTAGACGAGCGCACCAACGGCGAGCATGGCCGTGCCCACCAGCGACATGGACAAGTGCGCGACGAATGCGCTCACAACGCCGGCCGCCGCGCACAGCACAAAAAATCCGGGAAGCAGCGGGTAGCCGAGCACGCGGTACGGTCGTGGCAACTCCGGACGGCTTTTTCGGAGCGCAAAGACACTCGCCGCCCCGAGCCCAAAGAAAATCCAGTCGGCAAAGACCACGCCGTCGAGCAGTGTGCCGATTTTCCCCCCGGTGCCAAACAGCAAGACCAGCGACCACGCGCCGATCATGACGAGCGCGATGTGCGGCGATCCGAATCGCGGGTGCACGCGCCCAGCCGCCGGCAGAAACGCCCCGTCCGCACCGAGGGCAAAGAGCACGCGCGCGTTAGTGAGGAGCGCCACATTCACAAAGCCGAAGATCGACAGCATCGCCGCCACCGTGATGGCGCGCGCACCCCAGGCGCCCACATAGTGCTGCGCCGTGTCAGCGGCGACAGCGGTGCTGGCTGCGAGGCCGTCACGACCGAGCGCTTTGAGATAGACGATGTTCGCGCCGAGGTAAATCGCAATCACAATACCAATGCCAATGGCGAGTGCTTTCGGGAGCGTGCGGGCGGGATCCTTGATCTCCCCCGCGACCATGTTGGTTTGCTGCCACCCGCCAATGGTGAAGAGCACCGCAACAAAGGCGGCGGCGAACCCTTGTGTGAGCGGCGGCGCCGCCGGTGCATTCGCGACCACGGCCGGGGTCACGTCCCACGGGGCGAACAGCCCCACCCCAATCAACGCGGACAGCGCGACGATTTTTGCCACCGTGAAAATGTTGGCCGTGACCGTGCCAGGTTTCACGCCGACGTAGTTCGTGGCCGTGAACACGATGATCGTGATGGCGGCGACTCCCATGCGTCCCCCGACCAGATCGGTCGCAACAAAACGACCGAGGTAGTCAGCAAAGCCGAGTGCGACGGCGGCAATCGCGCCGGTGGCAATCAGGAGCCAGGTCATCCAGCCTAATAAAAACGCCGGGAGTTTTCCGAATGCCTCGCGCACATAGACGTAGGCACCGCCGGCCTCTGGAAGCATCGCCCCCAGCTCCGCGTAGGTGAGCGCGCCAGCTAACGCGACGACTCCGCCCAGCGCCCACACCCCCAACACCCAGCTCCCCGACGGGAGGGCGCGCGCCGTCTCCGCGGGGGTGAAGAAAATTCCGCTGCCAATAATTCCGCCGACGACGAGCAACGCCGCCGACACGAGCCCCAGTTCGCGCCGGAGGGCTCCGCTCACAAAATGATCAGGTCGCGCTGCGGCTCCACGGGCGTGATGAGCGCGGCCTGGTCGTCGATGTAGCCGTTCACTTCGCTCCGGACGCCGAACTCGCCAGGCAGGTACACCCCAGGTTCGATCGAGAAACCGACGCCAGGAATCAGGAGGCGTTCTTCGCGCGTCTCGAGATTATCGAGGTTCGGGCCTGAGCCGTGGAGCGCCCGCACATCAATCGAGTGTCCGGTGCGGTGGGTGAAATACGGCCCGTAGCCAGCGGCAACAATGACATTGCGTGCAGCGTCGTCGGCCTCGGCGCCGCGAATGTCCCGACCGGCGGCGATCCGATCGCGGATCAACGTGATTGCCGCGTCACGTGCGTCGCGCACGGCGGTCCATACCGTGAGCAGCTTGGGCGACGGCGCACCGATGCTCGCCATCCATGTTTGATCCGCGTGAATGCCGTCCCGTTCTGTCGCCCACAAATCGATGAGCAGCACATCGCCATCGCGCAGCAAGCGCGGGGCGTCGGCCGACGGCTCGTAGTGCGGATTGGCGGCATTCTCGCTCGCCGAGACATTGGGGCCGTGATCGGTAAACAGCCCCGCGGCGGCGAACTCGCCTTGAATCCACTGCATGAGTTCGTGTTCGGCGATCGGCGTGCCGGCGCGCACATGCGCGCCCGCCCGGGCCATGGCACCTTTGGCAATGCGCGCGCACTGTTCGGCGGCGCGCTTATGCGAGGCGAGCTGTGCCTCAGTCCACACCGCAAAGAAGCGCGAGACCAGATCAGCCGAGGTCCGGACTGTGGCACCAGTGGCGCGCACCATCTCGAGCACGCCGGCCGGGACGCGATCCACCACGGGCACGGCGTCGCCAGGCGAGTACTCCATCAAGATCGTGCGACCGCCGACGAGTGATGCGACCTCGGCTTCCAGGGTGCGCCAGGAACTGTAGACACGGCGCTCCCAGTGCGCCGGCCAGTGGGCCCAGGTGCCAGGCTCGATCGCATGTTCGATGGCAACCGGTGTGCCCTGCGCCGGAATCCATCCGAAGATGCGGCGCGAGGCGAGCCCTTCGAGTTGGAGCAGCGACTTCGCAAGCGGGTTCAGACCGCGAAAGTCATAGAGCAACCAGCCATCCACCCCGGCGTCGACGAGGGATTGCTGAACGGCAGCGAGCGTCTCGGTCGTAATCATGACGGGACTCCGTGAGGGGTAAAGCTATCGACTGCCGATGGGCCGCCACTCCGCGCGCCACTCACAGGTGGCCTCTTTCCGCCCCGCGCAGCGCACATGTTCCACCGAGCCGACACCGCCCACGAGCAGTTGCATCAACTCCCGCAGGGCGGCCTCGTAGTACGTGCATCCCACCTGACGCGGGGCCGTATCCAGCGTGACCGGCTCACGCACTTCGAGCAGGATGGACGATCCGACCCGCCGAATGCGCCCCGCGAAGTACCGCAGGCTCACGCGGCGCACGTGACGGAGGGCAATCGGTCGCGCCAGCAACGCCGGGCTGTTGCGCATGAACCCACGCGTGAGCGGCGAAATCCGGCTGTAGGCATGTCGTGCGAGAATGCGCCCCGCTTCACGAAAGACCGCTTCGGCGTCGGGACGGCGACCAATCAGCGTTGCCAGCGCGCGCGCCTCTTCGACCGAGGGACGCTGGTTGCGGCGGACCGCCTCTTGGTAGCGCCGGACCTGCGCAAGCACGGTGTCGCTCAGGCCGAACCGTTTGTTGCGCAGTTCGTGGACGAGTTCCGTGTCAAAGTCCTCACTCGGCACATCCACGGCGCGCACGGCGTCGAGGAGGCTCAAGGGCAGGAAGGGATCGACGGAGGCGGACATGGGCGGGGGATGGCGGAGGGCAGCAATGGAACCCACGAAAGTTATGCACCCGCACCGTGTCCGAACAGTTCGCGGAACTTGCGTTCGGGTGTTCGCGCGTCATTCTTATCACGCAGTGATCGATTTCCAAGAAGCTATCCTCCGCGGCCTCGCCGGTGCTATCGTAGCAGGGGCCGTGACTGGCGCCGCGCGCAATCGGCGAATGCTCTCCCCTGAAGGTCAAGGGATGGCGTTCGCGATTGGCGTTGTTGCCACAGCCGCAGGCTGGGCGTGGGCGATCGTGCTCGTTGCGTTCTTTGTGAGTTCCACCGCGCTCACGCTGTGGCGCGCAGACGACAAGCGCCGAAGCACCATCAACACCATCCCCCAGCTCCCCGAACGCACCGCGCGGCAAGTCGCGGCCAATGGCGGGGTCTTTGCGCTCTGCTTGCTGTTGAATTTCCGCAACGTGAGCCCCCGTTGGCAGCTTGCGGCACTGGGCGCCCTGGCTGCTGCGAATGCCGACACGTGGGCTACAGAGATCGGCATTATGATGGGCGGTACCCCGCGCTCGATTCTTTCCTGGCGGCGCGTGACACTTGGTATGTCTGGCGGCGTCACCCTGTTCGGCACGCTCGCCGGTGCGACCGGTGCGCTGTTCATCGCCGAACTGGCGTCGTTCCTGTTGCCGGCTCTTCACCCACGGTTGCTGCTGATTGTGGCGGTGGCCGGCACCTTCGGCATGCTCAGCGATTCCATGGCTGGCGCCACCGTCCAAACGCGGCGGTACTGCGACCGTTGCCGCGAGTGGACGGAACGCAGGGTGCATCCGTGCGGATATCGCACGTCACACCGCCACGGATTCAAGTGGATCACGAACGACGAAGTGAACGTCTTTGGCGCGTTGATGGGCGCGTGCGCAGCGATCGCCCTCGAGCGCGTTCTGCGCGGGTGATCCCCGTCGTACTTTTTTGCGCCACCAGATGACCGCGGCGTTACAGGCCGATGTCGTGGTGGTCGGTGGCGGGCCAGCAGGCGCAGCGACCGCGTGGGCATTGGCCCGGAATGGAGTGGATGTGCTGGTCGTGGACGCGGCACACTTCCCACGCGCGAAACCCTGCGCCGAGTATCTCGGGCCGCCGGCCACGCGTGTCCTGTCCGAGATGGGGGCGCTCGAGCGCATCTACGGCGCCGGGGCGGTACCGATCACCGGCATGACCGTGCATGCGCCATCGGGGAAACAGTTCCACGGCCGATTCGCCGATGGGCCGGAGCGCGACAACCTGCCCACGAGCGGAGTGGCGATTCAGCGCGAGCAACTTGACCCGATCCTCCTCGACCGTGCGCGAGCCGTGGGCGCACGCGTGCTCGAGGGCGTGGCCGTCCGCGATCTGGCGCGAAACACCACCGGACGCGTGGTGGGGGTGCGGGTTCGCGACGCCGATGCACCGGTCCACGGCGACGCGAGCGACGCGAGAAGCGCGAGCGACGCGAGCGACGCGAGCATGCTGCGCACCATCGAGGCGCGGATCGTCGTGGGCGCGGACGGGTTCGGGTCGGTCGTGGCACGACAGCTCGGCAGCTCGGCGCGCGCACCGCAGCCGCGCCGACTCGCGTTCGTCGCACACTGCCACGGAGTCAGTGGCATGGGCGACTCGCGCGAGCTCCACCTGTTCGCCGACGGGTACTGCGAACTGGTGCCCGTTGGCGGCGGGATGACGAGCATCACGATTGTCGTTCCCGCGACGCCCGCCCACACCGCCGCCGACCCCCACGCGTTCTGCACACACTGGTTGGCTGCGCATCCTCGGGTTGGGTCGCGCTGCCAGCGTACGGAGCTGCCTTCAACACTGCGCGTGGCCGGGCCATTTGCCGCGCATGGCACACGCACCCACCGTGCGTGGGCCCCCGGCGCCTGCCTGGTAGGCGATGCGACCGAATCCTGCGCCCCTGTGATTGGCACGGGCATCCACACGGCGCTGCGCGGTGGAGCCATCCTCGGTCCGTATCTGTGTGAGGCGTTGCGAGCGCCGTCACCGGCACGCGCGGATCACGCGCTCGAGGCCTACGAGCGGAGTCGGCAGTATGAGTTCGGGACGCGGCGGTTGGTGGAGCGTCTGCTTGGGAGTGCGCTGACGGTTCCGGCACTAATGGACCGTGTCGCGCGTTCACTCAGCGAACGCCACGATCTCGCAGATTTATGGGTGCGTGTCGTAGATGGAATCGTTCCCGTGAGCGCCGCGTTGCGCCCCGGGCTGCTCTGGCAACTGTTCGCGCCGCCCAATGGGCGGCAGGATCTCGTATGACGATCGACATTTCGCACTTTCGAAAGCTCCTCGGACAACTCGCCACCGGCGTCACGATTGTAACGCTCCGCGATGACGCCGGCGTGGACCACGGGATGACGGTGAGCGCCTTCACCTCACTGAGCTTGTCCCCGCCGCTGGTGCTTGCCTGCATTGACCGCGACGCCACCCTCGCACCAGCGCTTGCCACGGCGACACACCTGGGCGTGAGCGTCCTCGCGACCACGCAGCAACAGCTGTCACAGCGATTCGCAGAAAGCCGCGATGATCGATTTTCGGGAGTCCCCACTCGACGTGGCGACTCCGGCGTCGCACTGATTGAGGGGGCGCTGGCGCAGCTCGAGACCCGAATCGTCGCGCAACACCCTGGCGGCGATCACACCATTGTGGTCTGCGAGGTCATCGGCGGAACGGTGGAGCCGGGCGATCCCCTGCTCTATCATCGGGCGGCATACGCACGGCTCTCGGTGTGACACCGATCTTCTCGTTTGCCCCACCACCCTGGCGGGGAGTCGAGTTGCTGGACGACCCGTCGACCGACGCCGCGCTCTCCCTGCGGGCATTACAGGACGTCGCCACCGCCAATCGGTGGTTCGGTGGTACCCTCGCGGTGCTCGCCGAACTTCGTCCGCTGTTGCGCGAGGCGAAAGCGCGCGGCGAGTCCCTCACCCTGCTCGACTTGGGGAGTGGCGCCGGTGACGTACTCGTTGCCGCGCGACGGCTCGCGACACGAATGGGCGTGCAGCTCCACACCATTGGGCTCGAACGGACCTTCCCCCTCGCCCATGCAGGACGTGGGGCCTGCGGCCTATCGCTTGCCGCCGACGCCCTCACGCTCCCGTTCGCCAATGGTGCCGTCGATGTCGTGATGTGCTCGCAGGTGCTGCATCACTTCGAAGAGGACGAGGCGCGTCAGCTACTCCGGGAGATGCACCGCGTGTCACGACGCGCCGTGCTCATCGCCGACCTCCGGCGCGCTTGGGGCGCACTCGCTGGGGTCTGGCTCGGCTCGTTTCTCCTCGGCTTCCATCCGGTGAGCCGCCACGACGGGGTGGTCTCCGTGCGGCGCGGATTCCGCGCGGCCGAGCTCGCGTCGCTCGTCGACCGCGCCGTTGCGGTCCAGCCCGTCGTGCACGACCGGCTCGGGTTCCGCGTAACCACCTGCTGGCGCACAGGGCCATAGCGCGCCGTAACCACCGGCGAGCGCGTCTCGTTAAGAACCCGGGGTCGGTGGGGCGCCGTGAGTCGTGCCGTATTTGGCCTCGTACCGCACGATGCTCTCGGATACGATCTGCATGGCCACATCGCTCTTTTCCCACCCAAGGATCTCGACGCGCTTGCCCTCGAGATCCTTGTAAATCTGGAAGAAGTGCTCCACCTCACGCAGGTAATGCTGCGCGATATCGGCAATGTCGAAAAACTCGTTGCTATGTGGATCATGCGCCGGAACCGCCAAAATCTTGTCGTCCGGCTCTCCCTTGTCGAGCATCTTCAGGACGCCAATCGGACGCACGTCAATCAGACACCCCGTAAAGGTCGGCTCGTTGATGCGCACCAGCACATCGAGCGGGTCGCCATCCTCGTGCAGGGTGCGCGGAATGAGTCCGTAGTCGCTGGGGTACACCACCGCGGAGTACAGCACGCGGTCGAGCTTGAACAAGCCGCTCTCCTTGTCGAGCTCGTATTTGTTTCGCGAGCCGCCAGGAATTTCGATGACAGCGGTTACCACTTCCGGCGGATGCTCACCGGTGGAAAGTTCATGCCAGTAGTGAATCATGTAGAATCGTAGCAACCCCAGGGCCGTAACGGTACCGAGGGAGGTAGGTGACAGGTGATGCGCGGCGCGAACCCGTTCACTAAAATTCTTTTATGACTGACTTCTCCGTCCTGCTGAACGAGAACCGCTCGTTCCCTCCGTCGCCGGCCTTCGCCGCGACGGCCCATGTGAACTCCCCGGCCCTGCACGCGTCAGCCAGCGCCGACCCGGATGCCTTCTGGGCGGAGCAGGCACGGCAACTCGACTGGATCACGCCGTTCACGCGCGTGCTCGACTGGAACGCGCCGCACGCCACCTGGTTTGCCGACGGGACGCTGAACATCGCGGCCAACTGCGTCGACCGGCACGCGCTGGGCGACAAGCGCAATCAGGCCGCAATCATCTGGGAAGGAGAACCTGGCGACCGTCGCACTCTGACCTACTGGGATCTGTATCGCGAAGTGCAGCAGTTCGCGAACGTGCTCACGTCACTCGGCGTGCAGAAGGGCGACCGTGTCGGCATTTATCTGCCGCTCATTCCGGAAGCAGCCATCGCGATGCTCGCCTGCGCGCGCATTGGGGCCATCCATTCCGTGGTGTTCGGGGGATTCTCTCCGGAGTCGCTGCGCGATCGCATGAACGACGCCGAGGCGAAGGTGCTGATTACCGCCGATGGCGGCTATCGGCGCGGGCAGATTGTGCCACTCAAGCGCAACGTCGACAAGGCGCTCGAAGAAGCCCCGTGCGTGCAGCATGTGATTGTCGTGCAGCGCCGGAGCAGCGGGCCCATTGGCGAGGCCTACGTCGAGATGCAGGAGGGCCGCGATCACTGGTACCATCAGCTCGCCAGTCGCGTGAGCGCGTCCTGCCCCGCCGAGCCGATGAACGCCGAGGATGTGCTGTTCATTTTGTACACGTCGGGCACCACGGGGAAGCCGAAGGGGATCGTGCACACGACTGGTGGCTATCTCACGGGCGCCGCGACCACCACCAAGCTCGTGTTCGACCTCATGCCGAACGACGTGTTCTGGTGCACGGCAGACGTGGGGTGGATCACCGGGCACACGTATCTCGTCTACGGACCGCTGGCAAACGGTGCCACCTGCGTCATGTACGAAGGCGCCCCCGACTGGCCCGAGCGCGATCGCTTTTGGAGCATCATTGCGCGTCACGGGGTGACCATCCTCTACACCGCCCCAACGGCGATCCGTGCCTTCATGAAGTGGGGCGACGAGCATCCCGCCGCGCATGACCTCTCCACACTCCGTCTTCTCGGCACGGTCGGCGAACCGATCAACCCCGAAGCATGGATGTGGTACCGCGAGAAAATCGGCGGCAATCGCTGCCCGATTGTCGACACCTGGTGGCAGACGGAAACAGGGTCGATTGCGATCTCGCCGCTGCCCGGTGTCACCGCGACCAAGCCGGGAAGCGCCACAACGCCATTTCCTGGCTACTCCGCCGTGCTGCTCGATTCCACGGCAGCACCCATCGAAGTCGGCGGGGGCTTGCTCGCGCTCACCCGTCCGTGGCCATCGATGCTCCGCACCATCTGGAACGACGACCCGCGTTACGTGCAGACCTACTTCTCCAAGTGGGACGGCCGGCCGGATCTCTACTTCCCGGGCGACGGCGCCAAGCGTGACGACGACGGGTTCTACTGGATTTTGGGCCGCGTGGACGATGTGCTCAATGTCGCCGGCCATCGGATTGGCACGATGGAAGTCGAGAGTGCGCTCGTCGAACATCCGGCCGTGGCGGAAGCCGCAGTGGTTGGCAAATCGCACGAACTCAAGGGCCAAGCCATTGCCGCCTTCGTGACCCTGCGCGACGGCTTCCAGAAATCACCGGCGCTCCGAGACGAGCTCCGCGAGTTCGTGGCGCGAAAGATCGGCGCGCTCGCGCGTCCGGACGACATCATGTTCAGCGCCGATCTCCCCAAAACGCGTTCCGGGAAGATCATGCGTCGACTCCTCCGCGATATCGCCGAAGGGCGCGCACTCGGCGACACCACTACGCTCGCCGATCCGTCGGTCGTGGCCTCGCTCAAAGAACAGTACGAAGACAAAGAGGGGTGAGTCGGTCGACTCACCCCTCCCGCTGTGTTCGCAGCTCGAGCACACTGAGCACGAACAACACGAACACCAGCACCGCACTCACCACGCAGTAGCGGCAGATGGCGTGGATGCGCGCGAGTTCAAGCCACGTGAGCCATCCACTGAAGATGACCCCCCATCCACTCATCAGGGTCATCGCCCTGCTGAGGAGCCGCGGGCTCGCGACCCACTGGAACTCTGCGCAAATCGCCGCCGCACACATCGCGAGATAAAACAGCGCTCCCCACGCAGCCACCGGCATCCCGAGGAAGTCGCCCCACTTGCTCAACTGAACGGTTTCGCACCCTCCAGTCCCACAGGCGAGCGTTCCGATGTACCCGAGCTTGTACAACGTGAGGTACGTCGCGAGGAAGAAGCCCGCGAGCGACAGTGCAGCGATCGCCTGCCGCTTGTTCACTTCGCGGCGGCCTTGGCTGGAGCCTTCACGGGCGCCTTGGCTGCAGCGGCCGAGTCGACGTACGCCTTGAAGGCGTCGTAGGTGATGGCGCCCGGCACCATCTTGTCGCCGATAATGAAGGTCGGAGTGCTCTGGATGTTGCGGCGCAGCGCTTCCGCCCGATTCCCCTTGATGCGATCCAGATGCTTGGCCTCATCAACGCAGGACTGCCACTTCGACATCTCGAGCCCGATTTCCTTGGCGTACCCCTTCATGACGCTGACGGGATCCTTGGTGGCCTGCGTGTTCCACTCGTTCTGGCCTTCAAACAGGCGGTCGTGCATCTCCCAGAACTTCCCCTGATCAGCGGCGCAGGCGGCCGAGTTGGAGGCGGCCCAGGTGTTCCGGTGCATGTCGAGCGGGAAATCGTAGAATGTCAGCGCGACCTGGCCAGTCGCGATCAAGCGCGACCGGATGTCCGGCTCGGTGACCGTGGCAAACTGACCGCACGATGGGCATTCGAAATCGCCAAACTCGATAATCTGCACGGGCGCGGTGGAGTCGCCGCGGATGTAGCCAAAGGCAGCGCCAGCGGGGACGTTTGGATCGACTGTGACGGCCTTTGAGGCCTTCCCGTTGGCCAGGTAGGCGATAGCGGCGATGCCGACGACAGCGATGACGACGAGAATGCCGACGAAGCTGCCCGACTTGCTCGGCTTGACGGTCTGCTTGGCCACGATATTTCCTCGATGGGTACGGGACGAACGGGGAAATTAGCGTCCCGGCGTATCGCGGGACAGTCAACGCCCCCGAAACGGTGGCGCCAACGGGAACCACGCAGTCCGCGTTATTAGGGTGTTGGGAGTGGTGGAGCTCCAAAACCGCCCCCTGGGACGGCGCGACCGCGAAATTGGCGAAACGGCGCCCCCATAGGAATGAAGGCTCTGACCGCTTAGATTATTGACGTTCCACTCAACCTTACATGCTATTCAATGAATCATAAGAAGCCCAGCAAGGCGCCCCGTCGCGTGTCGGCGGAGCCGACTCCGTTCGAGCAGGCACGGGACGAGCTGTTCCAGCACATCATGCGGTGCGATGTCGTCGGGTCGGGCATCGACGATCAGAAGGTCTGGTTCGACGAGACGATGGCCTATATGGCTGAGCGCTATCACGAACTGGGCGCCGGCGAGCTGACCGATCTTCGGACCCTTGGCGAGCGCTTCTCGCAGCCCGCCAAGTCGCAGCAGCAGGCGATCGCCTGAACAGCGCTCGTCTACGACGGTGAAACACGATGGTGAAGCACGACGGGGGGCCTCCTGACGGAGGCCCCCCGTTTTTGCTTGCAGCCGCGCTTGCAGCCGCGCTCGCAGCCGCTTTACCGTCCGTTCATCCGGGCGCGACGGAGCACCACACTCAGGCGGACCCCTCCCCCGACGGCGGCTTCCACCGCGGTGCGCCATCGCCCGGCGTTCGGCCCTTCGCGTCCGATCACCAGCATCACATAGGGCTGCCAGTCCGCCCCTTCGTGCAGCGCGGACATCCCGCCGCCGGCATACCACCCCACGCGTTGCTCGGCAAAGGGATCAAAGAGGAATCGGGCGGTGACATCCGTGCGGAAGGCGGCGGCTGTCGATCCTCCACGCGCGACGGTGCCAACTGCGCCGTCGACGCCAAACCTGACGTAATAGCCGACGGGCACGTTCGCCCCGCCGCCCACGAGCGCCGCCGTGCCATGCCCGCTCTGCGTGACGTCAGCGCGGCCCTGCCACTGCACCGTGGGGTTGAACGCAAAGTCCTGTGCACCCGCACGGTTGGCGAGCAGTCCAATCGCGAGGAGCGCAATCACGGCCCGGGCGTGATACAGCGCGACGGTGTAATCGACAATCGCGTAGAGCGAAATGATCCCCACTGCGATCAGCAGCGGCATCACGAGTGACGGCACGAGGTAAATCGCGAGGAGCGTCGCGACTTGAAAGACGGTCACGACTTTCCCTGCCGACCGCGATTGAAAGGGCACGGTCCGGAGCCACGGAATGGACTTGGCGGTGAGAAAGCCGACCGCGGTCATAAAGTCGCGGGAGATAAACACCGCATACTGCCAGGTCTGGAGGGTGTGGTCAAAGAGCAAACAACAGACCGCGGAAAACACAAAGAAGCGGTCGGCGATGGCATCAATCAGCGCCCCCCACTTCGTGACGGTGCCGCGGCTCCGGGCGATATAGCCGTCGAGGAAATCCGTCGTAGCCGCTCCCACGATCAGGAGGAGCCGCTGCTCACGACCTTCGAGCAATACGAACAGCCCGGCCATCCCGAGTCGCGAGAGGGAGATCAGGTTGGGCAGGTTCGCCAACGGTTCGCGCTTCCGCATACCGAAGTCTAGCGGATGTACAGCAACGCTTGCCAGCGTCCGAGGGCGTCCCTAGCTTCGCGGAGAGCACCTTTGCCCTCGCACTCCCGATCCCTATGGCCGATTCCATCGAACTCCTGCGCTCTATCGCGATCTTCCGCGACCTAGACGACAGCGAACTGGCAGAGTTCGCCGATGTCTGCACGTCGCACGAGTACCAGAGTGGGGAGGTCATTTTCCGTGAGGGCGAGGCCGGCAACCGTCTGTACCTGATTATCGCTGGCGAGGTTCGCATTAGTCGCCACATTCCCGGCAGCGGCGAGGAAGCGCTCGCGGTGCTCAAGGCCGGTGCCCTCTTTGGGGACATGGCGGTATTCGATCGGAGCGAGCGGAGCACCGACGCCTTCTCAAACGGCGGCACCAAGGTCCTCACCATCTCGCGGACGGATTTTGAGATGGTCCTCGATTTCAATCGCGACCTCTCCCACAAGGTCCTCTGGGCGGTGGTGCGACTCTTGTCGTCCCGCCTGCGCTCGACGGACGATGCGCTCCGCTCGTTCCTCGCGATGAGCATTTTCTAGGAGTGCCCGTCGCGCCATGATTGAAGCACACGGGCCACCACCGCTCACGCACCGGACCGCCGATTTTCGCGGCGCACCCGCGGCGATTCTGCGCGACGGGACCGCCGTCGCAGGGCTGCTGCTCTCCGCCGCCGGTGCGGCGGGGCTCTCCACCTTTGAGTCGCCGATCATTCGGACCCTTCCGCGCGAGGGGCTCGCGGTGATTGTGCTGCTCGACCTCGGGCACATGAGCGTCCACACGATTCCCTCCCGCGACCTCTTGGTGCTCGACCTGCTCGTCGCTGCGGGCCGCGATCCGCAGCGCGCCGTCGATGTCTTCGCCCGCAAACTCGGCGTCACCGAAGCACGCGCCGCGCGCCTCGATCGCGGCTGAGCCGCACCACCGGTCACCACCCATGCGTTTCACTGGCTACCGCCCCGCCGCGTTCACCTTCCTCCGCGCGCTCAAGCGCAACAATCGGCGCGACTGGTTCGAGGCACATCGTGACGCCTACGTGCACGAGTTACTCGAGCCCACCCGCGCCTTGATCGAAGAGCTCGATGTTCGCTTTGGGGAGCTCGCGCCGGAGTTCGTGGGCGACCCGAAACGGTCGATCTTCCGCATTTATCGTGACGTCCGCTTCTCACAGGACAAATCCCCGTACAAAGCGCACGCATCACTCTGGATCTTTCATCGCGCGCCGGGCCGCGGCGTCGGAAAAGAGATCGATGGCGGTGCGGGGTTTTACCTGCACCTCGAACCCGGTGCGTCGATGGTCGCGGGCGGTCTCTGGATGCCCCCGGCACCGTCGCTGGCAAAAGTGCGGGCGCACTTTGACACAGACCTCACCGGATGGAAAAAAGCGGTCACGGGGGCGCCCTTCACGCGCCGCTTCACGAAACTGACCGACGATGAACCGGGCATCATGCTCAAGCGATTGCCGCGCGGGTTCGCCGAGTCACATCCAGCCGAGCCGTGGCTCCGCTACAAGTCGTTCACGGTTGGCACCGGCTATTCCGACACCGATATGCAGTCGGCCAAGCTGGTCGATGCCGCCATGAAGGACTTCGCGCTCATGCTCCCCATGGCCCGCTGGCTGAATCGTGCGCTCGGGTATCTGCCGGCGACGTCACGCTGAGTCACCCACGCGCGTTCAGACGCGACGTTCGGCCCCACGGATAACGGCGGTCACGCGGCGCGATGGATCAAAGTATCGACGCGCGCAGTCTAGTAAATCCGACGCAGTCGCCGCGCGAATGCGGCCGTCGTAGGCCTCAATCTCCTCGAGCGAACGACCGAAGAGCCAGGCATCCGCGAGATCCGACGCCACCGCGGCACTGCTCTCGCGGCGGATCGCCCAGCTCCCGCGCAGGTAGGTCTTGGCCTGCTCCAACTCTTTGGCTGTCACTGGCGATTCGCACAGCTTGGCAAACTCTGCGAGCAGCCCACGCTCCGCCTGTTCCAACTTTTCCGGCGACATCGCGATGTACGCGGCAAAGGCGCCGCCGCTCCGACGGACCAGTGGCGCCGCCATCACCGAGTAGGCGAGCGATTGCCGATCGCGCAGCTCGTCAAAGAATCGTCCCCCGAGTCCGCTCGCCACCGAGGCGATCAGCGAGGCCGAGGTGCGCGCATCCTCTTCACGGGACGGGCCTTCAAAGAGAATCGCGAGCGCGCTCTGGGCTTTGTCCCGCGACTCCTCGATGCGGTGCATCTCGTGTGGCCAGGCGGCGCGCCCCACCTTCGGATCGGAGCCAACGCGCAGACCGCCAAAGGCGCGTCCGGCAAGCGCCGCCGCGTCGTCGGGATCCATGTCCGCCACGATCACGACCGCCGCCGATGATTCCAGCACATGGGTGCGATGGAAGCCCATGAGATCGTCGGGGGTCATTTGGGCGAGGGTCTCGTCCGTGCCAAGCAACGATCGTCCGTAGGGATGCCCTGCCCACGCTGCCTCCTGCGCGAGTCGCATGGGCCAGCGGTACATGTCGTCGCGCATCGACGCGAGCGATGCCAACGCAACGGCACGCTCCGCCTCAAACGCCTCCGCAAGGAACGACGGGCGCTGGACCACATCGCCGAGCAGTTCCGCAGCATCCGCCATCTGGCGCACCGGCACCGACAGGGTAAACTGGAGCAAATCGGGCGATGCCGACGACGAGAGCACGCCGCCGAGAAACTCCGCGTCCTCCGCGAGCCGCTGACTTCCGCGTCGTTGCGTGCCCTTGAGCGCCGTGCGTGCCGCCATCGACGCCAGCCCAGCCTGCGCGGGCGCGTCGGTGCTCGAACCGCCTCGCGCAAACCACCCCAAATATCCGATCGCGCCACTGCGACGCTGCACAAGCACCGGCATCCCCTCCGCCGTGCGATACACGCGAACCGCCCCCTCAACGCGATCGAGCGTCACAGACCGTGCGGGCGACACCGGCGTTGCGGCACCGGGCCGCGTGGCCACGGCCAGCGGTGCTGGTCGCTCCGCGTCGAGTCGCTCGCGCATTATGGCGGCGTCGAGCGCGAATGCCGGAGCACTGGCCGGTCGATACGCCACCAGTCCCCCCAGTTCAGGGGCCAGATAGCGCTGCGCAACGTCCGCGATCGTCGCGGCGTCCGTCGACAGCAACGCATCGAGGTAATCCCCCGCGCGCTCCCAGCCGCCGAGCAACTCCCACGACGCGAGGTGATTGGCCTGCCCTTCCATGGTCGCGAAGCGGCGCAGCCGGCTCGCCTCCAGCACGCGTCGCGCGCGATCCACTTCGTCGGTGGTCACCGCCCCTTCACGCACACAGCGCAGCTGATCCCACGCCGCGCGCGCGGCCGGCACCGCGAACTCGGCGCGGGCCGCAATGTGCATCGTGAACACCCCCAAATCGGTTGGGGTATAGTTCGCGCTATTGACGGAGGAGGCGAGTCGGCGCTCGCGCACGCCGCGATACAATCGTGACGCGCGACCACTCGAGAGCACGGCACTCACGAGATCAAGCGCTGGCGTGTCGGGATGTAAAAGCGCCGGCGTGCGCCAACCGAATACCAGTTCCGCCTGCTGGATGTCGCCCGACAGCTCTCGGTACCGAAACGCAGGCGCAGCTCCCGTCCGCTCTGCGGGGCCCGGTGTCCGAACGACCGGCGCATCGGCAAGACCGCCGTACAGCTGGGTCACGAGCGCGAGCGCGGCGTCCGGGTCGACGTCGCCCACAATCGAGAGGACGGTATTCGACGGGCGATAAAAGTTGCGATAAAAACGATCGACGTGCGCGTGTTCGAGCGTGCGCAGTCCTGCTTCGCGTCCGATACGCCACCGACGCATGCGATGCTGGTCGTGGAGCAACTCGAACAGCGTCTCGGTGGCAAGCGCGGTCGGGTTGTCCTGTTTGCGCTTGGCCTCCTCGATAATCACCTCGAGCTCGCGCGCGAGCTCCGACGCGTCAATCAGCGAGTTGGCATAGGCATCCGCCTGCACCGCGAGTCCAGCCGCGAATCCGGTGGACGGGAGCACGGCATAGTAGTGCGTGTGATCGTAGATCGTCCCGGCATTGAGATAGCCACCGTTGGCTTTCGTGACCCGCGCGATCTCTCCGACACCGAGCGACGGCGTGCCCTTGAAGTACATGTGCTCGAGAACGTGCGCGACCCCTACGATGTCGTCCGTCTCATCGAAGTAGCCCGCCTTCACATAGGTGACAATCGCCACCACCGGCGCCGAGGTGTCCTGACGGACCAGCACGCGCAGCCCGTTAGGGAGCACGTGCCGGCGAACCGTCGCCGGAGGAATCGCGGTATCGAGCAATGACATGAAAAGGCGAATCAGGTAATCAGGGACCGACGGCGCAGGATCAACGTCCCGAGCACCAGGCACGCGAGTCCATACCCCACCACGTGCAGTACCGATCCGCTTCCAGCGGAGTGTCCCGCATAGAGTGCCGTTCGCGCCGCATCGAGGCGATCAGCAGGCGGCAGCACCTTCACAATGGGAAGCAACCACTCTGGGAGTGGACTCTCGGGCCGCATCGCGGCGGCACTGCGCAGCACACTCGACAGCATCCAGGCGAGGATCAAGATCGCGCCATCCATGCGCGTGAGTGTCGAGAACAAAAATCCGAGCCCGCCGACCAGCATCCAGGTCAGCGCTGCAGCTTCCATTGCCCCAGCAATCGGCAAGCTGGTGGTAAACAGCTGCAGCAACAGCGTGAACGCACCGCCGAGCGCAACGAGCATTCCGCCGTACACCAACCAGGTCTGCAGATAGTATGCCGGCACGGCGACAGGCTTCGAGAACAAGAACCGCACATGTCCGTGTTGCCGATCACCACTGCTGATCGAGTTGACCGCGAGAAATGCCGCGAGCGGGAAGAAAATGTCCAACGCTTGTTTCAGCACCGTGCGCGCATTGGCGGCGCCCATGTCGGTCGACCAGTCCAACGGCATAAAGCCCCGTGAGGCCATGTACACCGTCATCCCGCCGATAAAGAGCGCGAGCACCGCGGGCACCGAGGCCTTCTGCAACAAGAAATCTCCCGCCTGATATCGTGCATAGCGGAGCATCCCTGAGCGCATCATGCTGCACCTCCAACCGCCGAGCGAAACGCGGTCTCCAACGCACTCTCGCGCGGAATCACCGTCGAGATCAGCGCCCCTCCCGCGATTGCCGCGGCGAGTCCAGCGTTCAAGGTTGGCAAATCCACCGCTCCCACGTCAATGTCACCGCTGGTGCTGCGCGTCGCGCCGGGAAAGGCCGCGACCACCGCGTCGCTTCCAGCCGCCGCACGAATCCGATAGGCGGCCGCTGGCGACGCAACACCGGCCGTCCCACCCACGGCCACCACCCGCTGGATCTTCCCCCGGTCCACAATCGCGACGCGGTCGCAGATGCGTTCCAACTCATCGAGGTTGTGCGAGGCCACCACAATCACGCGATCCGGACGTCGCATCGTCGCGACAATCTCGCGGAAGCGGGCGGTCCACACCGGATCGAGACCGTGCGTGGGCTCGTCGAACACCACCAGTCGCATATCGTCACGGAGCAACGCTTGCGCGATCCCGACCCGCTGGAAATTGCCTTTCGACAGTGCCTTGAGCCGCTTCCCGCGATGTTCACCGATCGCGAGCAACTCCACCACGCGATCGACGGCCGCCGGGAGCTCCGCCGCCGGCACATCGGCGAGGGTCGCGAGGCGATGCAACGCGTTCTCGACCGTCCAGTGCAGGGGCAGCGCCATCAACTCCGGCACATACGCCACACCGTGTGCTTCCACGAACGCACGAGGCTCCATCCCGTCGACGCGCAACGTACCGGCGGTCGGTCGCAGAAAGCCGAGCAGCATGGCGAGTAGCGTGGTTTTCCCCGCCCCGTTCGGCCCGGCAATACCGAGCACCTCGCCGGCCGCGACCTCCAACGACACATCGTCCACCGCGCGCACTGTCCGACCGACCAGTGAGCGGTATTCACGCGAGACACTCCGCAACGCAATCATTGGCAACTCCAAAGTGACGAGCAGTGAGCGGTCGCCATGATCAGCGCACAATACGCAGCATTCCCGCGTCTGCGCTCCCGCGAATAAACGCCTCAGCATCAGCAGTCGAGATCAGCATGCCGGTGAGTGAGAACCCACGACGCGCCTCCGCCTGCATGAACTCCTCCACCGTCCGCCCGGGCTGCGCCGCGCCATCGCGCATCTGCTCCACAATCTGCACCCAGCTGCCTTCGTAATGGCGGCCGTCGCGCCCGATCACATCGTGCGCGACCTCCGCGCCCTGTTCCACGGCGAGCTCGGCGAGCAAACTGCCAAACAGTTCAAGCTGATGGCGCGCTTCGTCTTCTGCCCGCGTATTGGCGGCCGCCTCAATCTCGCCGAGCATCACATCAATGTCGTCCGGCGCCTCGTTGAGTTCGGCAAGCCGGTCGTCCCACGGCACGAGCGAGGGATCGTCGTCGCCAAGCCGCTGTGAGCTCTTTTTGAGTTCCATCAGGCGCCAGATGCCGAGCTCATCCCAATGCTCGTCCGGCGAGGTCTTTTCGAACTGATACAGCGCAGCCTCGTAGTCACCCCGATCGTACAACACATTCGCGAGGTAAATCCGCGCTTCGACGTACTCCGGCTCGAGCGCGAGCGCACGCCGGAGCGTCACAATCGCCGCTGCATCCTGCCCGGACCGATGTTCGATGTACCCACGCATCGCCACCGCCTCGGCGTTGTCGGGCACTTGCTGCAGTGCGACGTCCACAAATCGCAGGGCGTCCTCCATCAGCCCGTCGCGAAACAGCGCACGGGTCACCTGGAGCATCAACTCAATGTCGTCCGAGTACCCGAGTTCGAGGATCCGGTCGAACGTTTTGATCGACGCCGCAATCTGCCCGAACCGCAGCAACGTCTCGGCGAGTCCGGCCAGCGCATCTTCGTGATCGGGATCGAGGACGAGCGCCTCCTCAAAGCTCCGACGCGCCCACGCGAACTCGTCGCGCGCGAGGCGTGCATAGCCGAGGCCCACGTGGAGCTCGACCGCGGTGGGGTAGAGCCCAATGCCTTCACGGAGCGTGACGAGGGCACCATCGTAGTTGCCCTCGTTGTAGAGCTGGTGCGCGTGTTCGTCGTACTCCTCAGAACTCAGGAAGGAAGACGCCATAGTTCGCCTGACCTCCAGCTCGGGTATCCTAACGGAATCGTAACCGATGGTACCGGTGACAATCAATGGAGCGCGACCGCGATCTCCGCCGCGAGGCCGGCATTGGCTTCGAGGAGCGCCAAGTTCGTGGCCAGTGACCGCCCACCCGTTTCCCGTTCGACCGCGGCCAGAAGAAAGGGGGTGACCGCCGCCCCACGGACGCCGGCGGCTCGTGCCGACTCCAATGCGTGTGCCACCGCCGACTCCACGAGGTCAGCATCGAGCGCGGCAGCTGCCGGCGGCGGCTGCACCACGAGCACCCCCGACGGGCGCCCAAGCGCGCGGGCGGCACGGTAGGCCGCCGCGATTTGGGCAGCCGACTCAGCCACAGCCGGCACCTTGAGCCCAGTTCGCGGGGTAAAGAACCCAGGGAACTCATCGGTGCGATACCCGATCACCGTGACCCCCAGCGTCTCCAGTCGCTCCAGCGTCGCCGGCAGATCCAGGATCGACTTGGCGCCCGCACAGACGGTGATGACAGGAGAGCGCCCAAGCTCGGGGAGATCCGCCGATTCGTCATACGGGGCATCACGATGCACACCGCCGATCCCACCCGTCGCGAACACCGGGAGCCCCGCCGCGGTGCAGAGCGCCAGCGAGGCGGCCACGGTCGTGGCGCCATCGGCACCAGTGGCCATGGCCCAGGGCAGGTCGCGGGCCGAGACCTTGGCGATCCCTGTACGGGCCAGAAACCGCTCGAGATCTACGTCCTCGAGTCCAATGGTCGGTACGCCGCGCACGAGCGCGGTCACCGCTGGAATCGCCCCCAGCTGCCGCACGGCGCCACGGGTGCGCGCGTCCGCCTCGCGATTGGCAGGAATCGGAAGGCCCTGCGCGAGCACGGAGCTTTCGAGCGCCACCACTGGCAGGCGGTGCTCGATGGCGCGCTGTACCTCGGGGTGCAGCCGCACGAGTGCTTGAATCATGGAAGTCGTCACCTGCGCACGATACTCAGTGCGAGAGTTTCCGACAACGCATCACGCGTCGTCGAACTCCTCAGCCTTGCGCGTGGCGACGAGTTCACGCTCGCGGGCGTCGGGATCGAACACCGCGAGCAGGCGCACCGTCTCGCCGGCGTAGATGTCGAAGGTCTTCCCGATGCCCCGTTTGATCACAATCTCGTGCCCGTCCTCGAACCGGAGCACCACGTGGGGGTACTCACTGTTCACATACTGCTTGCGGAGTTTCTGCGGCGCCTGAGGCATGAGCAGTGGGGACTAGGGTTATGGCGAAGCTACAGCCCCGCGACGGTGCCTGCCAGAACAGCGCTAGGTAACCACCGGCTTGGAGCCGGCAAAGCGCTGCCAAGCCTCGGTCTGCAGGATATCCGCGATTTCTTCGACCACACGGGCCACTTCATGGTCGGACGTATAGAAATGTGGTGCCACGCGAATGCCCGCGCCCGGACGATAGTCAATCACGACGTCGCGTTCGAGCAGCGCCTGTGCGACCTCCGCGCCATGCGGCACGTCAAAGGCGACGGTGCCGCCACGGCGGGCGTCGTCGCGTGGCGCATGCACGCGGTATCCGCGCGCGTCGGCCATCGCAATCAGTGCCGACGTTTGGCGAACCGACTTTTCGCGAATGGCGGCGAGCCCGGCTCGTGCAATCACCCGCGGCCCCTCTGCGTTGGCAAAGAAGGCCGGAATCACCGGCGTACCACCAAGCCACCGCGCGGCACCCCCCGCGTATTCCATCTCGTCGGCGAAGGCGAAGGGGTGCGCGTGCGCCTGCCATCCCGTGAGAGCGGGAGCGAACCGTTCGCTCGCCGACGGGGCGGCGTACAGAAAGCATCCCCCGGGACCACCGCAGAGCCACTTCAGCACGCCGCCGGTGAGAAAATCCGCACCAATCGCGTGGACATCCACCGGCATGACGCCCACCGAGTGATAGGCGTCGAGCGCGACGAGTGCGCCCATCTTATGGGCGTGCGCGGTAATCCGTGCCACGTCCATGATGTACGCCGAACGGAACAGCACGTGGGAGATCGCGACCAGTGCCGTGCGCTCGTCGATTGCGGCACACAACCGATCTTCGTCAATCGACAATCCATCGTCACTCGGCACCACGACCACGCGCGCGCCGAGTTTCGGGGCGAGTTCATCAAAGACGTAGCGCACACTCGGAAAATCGAGCGCGGTCATCACGATGGTGTCGCGGCCGTTCCGGAAATCGAGGGCGGAGAGGATGGCCGCCTGTGCCATGCTGACCGTCGGCACCATAGCGACCTCGCCTGCGCCCGCCCCGATGAGCGGCGCAATCTCGTCGCCTAAGGCAAGTGGCATGGACCACCATCCCTTGGCCCAGGCGCGCACCCCGTGCGTGGCCCATTGATCGGCGTATTCCGCCAATCGTTCGGGGACGGTACGCGGCATCGCGCCGAGCGAATTCGACACCATGTAGGTGCAGCGCTCGAGGATCGGGAACTCGCTACGGAAGTCGAGGAGTGCGTCGGGAATGGTCATGCGGCGTCCGTCGGTGGGGATGGCCGAAAAAGTTATCGCGGTGGCAGCCTCGACGCATCGTGTCTTCTGTCGTCAGCTACTCGTCTGTGAGTAAGGTACTGTGACAGCCCACCCACCATTGGATCAGCCCTGACGGCTTCTCTCCTCCCTGCGCGCGTTTCCCTCGTCCTCGGTGGCGGTGGCCTGAAAGGGTTCGCCCACATCGGCGTGATTCGGGCGCTCGAAGAGCGCGGCATCCGGCCGACGCTGGTCGCGGGGACCAGCATTGGGGCCCTGATTGCGGCTGCGTACGCCGGGGGGATGCCGGTCGACGAAATGGAGCGCCGGGCGCTGGCGCTCAGCAAGGATGACCTCTTCCGCATCGACCACGTGCATATGGTCACCAAGCGGATGCTCGCGCCATCGCTCTATTTGGCGGGGCCGCTCGACGCGCTTGTGCAAGCGATTGTGCCGCCCACCACGTTTCGGCGACTCGACACCGCCCTGCTGGTGAATACCGTGGACTTGGAGCGCGGGACGCAGGTCGTCTGGGGCCTTCCGGGACTTCAGGACGTGCCGGTCGCCGATGCCGTCTACGCCTCCTGTGCGCTCCCGGGGTTCTTTCCGCCCCGGGTCATTCAGGGGCGCACCTGCGTGGACGGCGGCGTGATGGAAAATCTCCCCCTCAGCATTGCCACCCAAGGGGTCGATGCCGTGATTGGCGTCGATGTGGGGAGCACCAGCATCGCCCAGGCGCGCCGCATCAAGGACAAGGGTTTTGCGGCGATTTTCATGCGCTCCGCGCAGACCATGATGCACGCCTTGCAAACGCTGCAAATCACCGATTGGTCGGGGCCCCCACTGATGCTCGTCCAACCGGATGTCGCGAATGTGGGACTGTTTACCTTCAATCAGACCGCGCAGCTGATCCAGGCCGGGTACCAGGCCGCCGGGGCCGCGCTCGACGAGGTCGGCGATGCCCTGTGCTCGTCAGGGGGCGTGTATCCGGTCCGCGAGGTGGAACTCTCGGTCGACCGCGCGAATTGTATTGGGTGTCGGTTGTGCGCGGCACTCGCTCCGAATGTGATGACGATGGACGACACGGGCCACGCGGTGGTGATTGAACCGCGGGTGACCTGGTCGAAGGCCGACGGGGCATTTGTGCACCAGTGCCCGACCGGCGCGATTACTGCTGAGACCGTCCGGAATGGGGTGCGCCGCCCCACCATGAAGCGCCAAGTGCTTGACGATTGACTTGACGATTGACTTGACGATTGACCTGAAGTTCGCCACGGTAGTGTATCCCCCAGCCCCACGGAATTTTCCATGCGCCTCCGTTCCCTCCCGATCGCCCTGTTCGTGCTTGCGTCGCCGCTCGCCATCACCCTCTCGGCGCAGCAGCAACGCCCGATGAGTTTTATGGACGTGCAGGAGATGCGCACGGCGGCCGCTCCTGCGGTCAGTCCTGACGGCAAGTGGATGCTGTACACGCTGACGACGCCGGATTGGAAGGCAGCCAAGCGCCAGTCCGATCTGTACCTCGTCTCCATGAAGGACGGGCTCCCGTCGACGCGGCAACTCACCTTCACGAAAGACAAGGACGAGGGCCCCGCACGCTGGGTGTCCGATGCCGGCTTCGTCTTCTCGAGCAACCGTGACGCCACGGCAGGCACGCCAGCAGGCACACCAGCCGGCGCAGCGGGCGCGACGCCGGCGGCCGGCGGGCGAGGTGGTGCCGGCGGCGGCAACCAGCTCTACCACATGCGGACCGATGGCGGCGAAGCGCGGAAGATCACGGACGTGGCTGGCGGCGTCGGCCAGTTCGCGGTGACCCGCGACAATAAGTGGCTCGTGTACGCCTCGGGGCGCGCAGAGGCGACGCAACTGTGGGGAATCCCGGCGAATGCGCTGGAAACACCCGCCGTGCAGCTGACTCGCGGCTCGACGCCGGTCCAAAGCTGGCAAATCTCCAAGGACGGATCCAAGATCTTTTACCTCTCGCCGGACACCGTCCAGAGCGACGAGCGCCGACGCCTGGACGCCAAGTTCGGCGTGAAGATTCGCAATGCCGTCGAACCCCGCGTGCATCTCTACATGCTCGACCTGGTCAGCCGCAGCAGCAAGCGGCTCACGAACGATGTGAACTACAGCGTGAGCGGGTTCACGATCTCCGACGACGCCAAGTACGTCGGGTTCAATGCCACGCGCGATGACCGGTACTGGCGCGGCACCCTCGAAGAGCGCGATGCCGCCGACCTCTACCTGCTCGATGTCGCCACGGCAAAGGTCGAGCGCCTCACGAACAACCTCGAAATCCCTGAGGGCCCGCTCAGCTTCTCCCCGGACGGCAAGTGGATTGCGTACAGCACGCCCGAGGACGGGAAGTTCATGCACCTCGAGAAGACCTACCTGCGCGCGCTGGCCGGTGGTCCGTGGCGCAAACTGGGCACCGGCTACGACGGCCCCGTGACCCCCGGCTGGTGGAGCGACGACAGCAAGACCATCTACTCGCGCGAAGGCATCAAGGCCACCACGCAGGTGGTGGCGATCGACGTCGCCACGGGCAAGGTGAAGCCGGTCACCAGTGTGAAGGGGAGCGTGACGGCCGCGCGTGATGAGGTCAGCAACGCCGTGGTCATCACCTACACCGACCCCAAGACCCCGAGCTCGTACTACACCGTCCCGACGATCGACCAAATCTCCGATCGCGCCAAGTGGATCCGGCTCACCGACGCCAATCCGCAGGTCTCCCAGGTGGCGCTCGGCGACGAGTCAGAAATCACCTGGAAGTCCAATGACGGCACCTCGGTCGGCGGCGTGCTGCTCAAGCCGGTGGGCTATGTGCTGGGCCAGAAGTACCCGCTCATCGTGTCGATTCACGGCGGCCCCGCGGCCGCCGACGAACTGACCTTCAATGGCGGCTACGGGGCGCAGGTCTACGCCGGCGCCGGTTACATGGTGCTGATGCCGAACTACCGCGCCAGCACCAACTACGGCGACACCTTCAAGACGGAAACCCAAGGCGACTACTTCACCAAGGGCTACCAAGACATCATGACCGGCGTCGATTACCTGATCGCGCAGGGGATGGTCGACCCGAACCAGATGGGCGTCCTGGGCTGGAGCGCCGGCGGCCACTACTCCAACTGGATCGAGACCCACACCACGCGCTTCAAGGCCATCTCGTCGGGCGCTGGCGTGGCGAACTGGGTGTCGATGTACGGCCAGTCCGACACGCAGCGCCTCCGCCAGTGGTACCTCGGCGACAAAATGTTCTTCGAGGGCAACGAGTATGAGAACTGGTGGAGGCAGTCGCCCATCGCGACGGTCAAGAACGCGAAAACCCCGATGATGATTCACGTGGTCGACGGCGACCCGCGTGTACCGCGCCCGCAGAGCGAAGAAATGCACATGGCGCTCAAGCGCGTGGGCGTGCCCACGGAGTTCTTCGTCTACCCGGGCACCACGCACGGCATTCCCGAAGCGCGCGACCAGTACACCAAGTCCATGTCCGAGTTCGACTGGATGGAGAAGTGGGTGCGCGGCAAGCCCGTCTCGTTTGACTGGAAGGAACTGCTCAAGACGGTCGACACCCCGACGCCGCGTATCCAGCCGTAGTCTGGGGCGGCACACGTCGGTGCGCCGGGGGCCGCATGCTGGTGGCGGCCCCCGGCGCTGTTGTTAGATTTCCCTTCAGCCTAGGCGACGTGCGCGGGCCACGTGATCTCTGCGTGCGCTCGACCAACGACGGCGCTTAGTGGCTCAGGCGATCATCCACGTCCGTGCCTACGTGCACCTATCGACGATCATGAGATCGACATGACAACCAGCAATAGTTTCGGAAGCCGCGCATCACTCGCCGTGGACGGCACGTCGTACGTCATCCACCGCCTAGACGCGCTCGCCAACCTCCCCGGCAACACCATCGCCCGGCTCCCCTTCTCGCTCAAGATTCTCCTGGAGAATCTGCTCCGGAACGAGGACGGCGGCTTTGTCAAAGCCGATGACATCACCACGATGGCCAGCTGGAACGTGAAGGCCACCGTCGATAAGGAAATCGCCTTCCGCACCGCGCGTGTGCTGCTGCAGGATTTCACCGGCGTCCCCTGCGTGGTGGACCTCGCGGCCATGCGCGACGCGCTCGCCGCGCTCGGTGGCGATGCCACCAAGATCAATCCGCTGCAGCCGGTGGACCTCGTCATCGACCACTCGGTGCAGGTCGACGAGTACGGTACCGATGCAGCCTTCATGATCAACACCAATCTCGAGTACGAGCGGAACGTCGAGCGCTATCAGTTCCTGCGCTGGGGCGGACTCGCCCTCAAGAACTTCCGCGCCGTTCCCCCGGGCACCGGTATCTGCCACCAGGTGAATCTCGAATACCTCGGGCAGGTGGTCTTCGTCAATCCAGAAAGTGGAGAGGCCTACTGCGACTCGCTCGTCGGCACCGACAGCCACACCACCATGATCAACGGCCTCGGCGTGCTCGGCTGGGGTGTCGGTGGCATTGAAGCCGAGGCGGCAATGCTCGGCCAGCCGGTGTCGATGCTGATTCCTGAGGTGGTAGGCTTCAAGTTGCACGGCAAGCTCCCCGCCGGTGCGACCGCCACCGACCTGGTGCTCACCTGCACCGAGATGCTCCGCAAGAAAAAGGTCGTGGGCAAGTTCGTCGAGTACTTCGGCGATGGACTCGCGGGGCTGTCGCTCGCCGATCGTGCGACGATTGCCAACATGGCTCCTGAGTACGGCGCCACGATGGGCTTCTTCCCCGTGGACGACGAAACGCTCAAGTATCTCCGCCTCTCGGGCCGCAGCGAGCATCATGTGAAGCTCGTGGAAGCCTACACCAAGGCGCAGGGGCTCTTCCGCGAACAGGGAATGCCGGACCCGATCTACTCCGACACCCTCGAGCTCGACCTGTCGACCGTGGTCCCGTCGTTGGCTGGCCCCAAGCGTCCGCAGGACCGCATTGCGCTGACTGGCGTGAAGGCGAACTACGAAGCCTCGCTCAAGGCGCACAACGAGACGATGGCGCAGGCCGCCGCGAGCAAGGGACAGCCCGCGCCGGTCTCGACGCCGCAGCATCTGGCGCACCGCGACCGTGAGTTCGATCTGATCGACGGCGCCGTGGTGATCGCGGCCATCACGAGCTGCACCAACACCTCCAACCCGAGCGTGATGCTCGCGGCGGGGCTCGTGGCGCAGAAGGCGGTGGCGAAGGGACTCACCAGCAAGCCCTGGGTGAAGACCTCGCTGGCCCCAGGCTCCAAGGTCGCCAAGGATTACTTCGAGAAGGCCGGCGTTCAGTCCTCGCTCGACGCGCTGGGCTTCCAGATCGCGGGCTACGGCTGCACCACCTGCATCGGGAACTCGGGACCGCTCCCCGAAGTGATCAGCAAGGGAATCGACGACGGAAAGCTCACCGTCGCCGCCGTGCTCTCGGGCAACCGGAACTTCGAAGGACGCGTCAATCCGCAGACGCGCTTCAACTATCTCGCCTCGCCGCCGCTCGTGGTGGCCTACGCCCTCGCGGGACGGATGGACATCGACTTCGAGCTCGAAGCGATTGGCACCGGCACGGACGGGCAGCCCGTCTTCCTCCGCGACATCTGGCCGTCGTCCAAGGAAGTCGAGGACGTTGTACTCAGCTCCGTGAAGCGCGAGTATTTCGAAAAGCAGTACGCCGACGTCTTTGGCGGCGACGAGCAGTGGAAGGCGATCCCCGTCCCCACCGGCAGCCGCTACACGTGGGACGACAAGTCCACCTACGTAAAGCACCCGCCGTATTTCGAGGGCATGACGATGACGCCCCCGGGCGTGCAGCAGATCGCCAACGCCCGCGTGCTCGGTATGTTCGCCGATTCAATCACCACCGATCATATCTCCCCGGCGGGTTCGATCGCCGAGAAGTCGCCGGCCGGTGTGTGGCTCAAGTCGCTCGGCGTCGAGAAGAAGGACTTCAACTCGTACGGCGCGCGCCGCGGCAACCACGAAGTGATGATGCGCGGCACCTTCGCCAACATCCGCCTCAAGAACGAACTCACCCCCGGCTTGGAAGGGTGGTGGACGCGCACCGCTGAAGGCGCCGAGCCGACCAGCTTCTTCGACGCGAGTGAGTCGTACAAAAAGAGCGGCACGCCGCTCGTGATTATTGCGGGCAAGGAATACGGCACTGGCTCCAGCCGCGACTGGGCCGCCAAGGGCACCATGCTGCTCGGCGTTCGTGCCGTCATCGCCGAGAGTTTTGAGCGGATCCATCGCTCGAACCTGGTGGGCATGGGGGTGATCCCGTGCGAGTTCACGAACGGGGAGACGCGGCAGTCGCTCGGCCTCACCGGATTTGAGCACATCACGATTGAGGGGATGAGTGAGACCATGTCCCCGCGTGCGGCGCTCACCGTGCATGCGGTGGCCCCGGACGGCACCAAGAAGTCGTTTGCGGTGCGCTCGCGCATCGACACGCCGGAAGAGTTGAACTACTTCCGGAACGGCGGCATCTTGCCGTACGTGTTGCGCAACCTGGCGCGCGCGTAACGCACGCCGCGCCGGACGCGAGACAGGTGGACCACACGGTCGTTATCACCAATCCCGCGTCCGGCCGCGGTCGAGGGGCGCGAATACTCCCCTCCGTCCGCGCTGCATTTCGCGCTGTAGGCATCACCGATCTTCGGACCACCCAACGCGCGGGCGACGAGGCAACCCTCGTCGCCCGCGCGCTCGATGACGGCGCCACCACGATCGTCGCGATCGGTGGTGATGGCACCTGGAGCAAATGCGCGACCGCGCTCGCCTGCAGTGGAGTCGACGCACGAATTGCCTTTGTGCAGGGCGGCACCGGCAATGATTTCGCAAAAAATCTTCCCGCGCCGTCGCGCGACCTGCACGCGATGGCGCGGCTGATTGCTGGGCCCTGCACCGAGTGGCGCGTCGACATGGGACGCATCGACAGCGGACCGAGTTCGCACTGGTTCCTGAACGTGGCGGGATTCGGATTCGATGTCGCCGTGCTCGAAGACACCCAACGCGGCGGTCCGCTCTCCGGGAACGCGGTGTACCTCGCGGCGTCGCTCAAGCACCTCCTGCGCTATCCTGGGTTCGAGCTGGTGAACCATGCGATCTCGCCAGAGCGCCGCTATTCGATGCTGACCGTTTTTTCCAACGGCCTGAACTTTGGCGGTGCCTTCCGCATCGCGCCGCACGCCATGGTCACCGACGGCGAGATCGACTGCGTGCAGATTGGCGATATCCAAGGACTCGCCCGCATACCGCTTTTTGCCCGCGCGCTCCGTGGCGCGCATCTCTCACATCCTGCCGTGCTCTCGCGGCGCGCGGCGCGCTTTGCGCTACGCTTTTCCACGCCTCCCGACTTCGAAACCGACGGCGAGCTCTGTCATGCCGCCGAGTCGGAGGTGGTGGTCCACGCCGTGCGGGGGGCGTTGCGCGTCGTTGCCGCGGCGCCCTGAAACTTCGGGGCCCGTCGCACGTTAAATAACGTGGGGCGTTGCGTGCGCTCCGAATCCGGCCATTATTCAAGAGCTGTTTGCCCGGTCGTCCATTCTCAGGAGTTCATCGATGCGCCGCTTCGCCGTCACGATCCTGCCCCTCGCGTTGACCCTTATTGCCGCGTCGGCGTTTGTTCCGGTATCAGCTCAGGCGCAGGACGTAGGGCCAAAGGTCGGCGACGTGGCCCCCGACTTCACCTTGCCTGGTGCCACCAAGGCTGGCGTCACGAGCGCCCCGGTGTCGCTGTCCAAGCTCAAGGGACAGACCGTCGTCATCGCCTTCTTCCCGAAAGCGCGCACCTCCGGCTGCACCGCGCAGATGACCCACTATCGCGATCTGTGGGCGAGCATGTTCAACAGCGGCAAGGGCATCACCGTGATTGGAGTGAGCGTGGACGCCGACACGACGCTCGCGGCCTGGGCCAAGGAAGCCAACTTCCCAATGCTCTTCGCCAGCGACGCCAACGGCGCCATGGGCAAGGCATACGGAGCCTTCAACGGCTCAATGGAAAACCGGCTCCTCTACATCGTGGGACCAGACGGCAAGATTGCCTCCACCACCAAGCCCTTCAAGCCGATGGTCGAGGAGTCCTACACCGAGCTCGCCGCGCAACTCAAGAAAATCACAGGAGCCAAGTGAACCCCACGGCACTCATCCGCATCACCGCCGCCGCGCTACTCCTCGCGCTCCCGGCTGTGACCCTACACGCGCAAACCATGCCAAAAGTCGGCGACATCGCTCCAGACTTCTCGCTCCCCGGTGCCACCAAGGGTGGGCTGACAGACAAGCCGATTCATCTCTCCGATCTCAAGGGACAGACGGTCGTGCTCGCCTTCTTCCCCAAGGCACGGACCAAGGGCTGAACAGTCCAAATGGAGGCGTACCGTGATCAGTACGCCAAGCTCTTCAATAACGGCAACAAGGTGACGGTCATCGGCATCAGCACCGACGACGACACCGTGTTGGTGAACTGGGCACGGGATAAAAAATTCCCGATCATGTTTGCCAGCGACGCAAAGGGAGACGTGGTGAAACTCTACGACTCCAAGATTCCGCTCATCAACTTCGCAAAGCGGAATGTCTTCGTGGTCGGCCCTGACGGACGGATCGCCCACGTGATGTCGCCCTTCCGCGAGCTGTCCGCCGACTCCTACGACGAACTCGGCGCAGCGGTGGCCAAAGCAGCACGCACTACGCCATAATTCTGGCATGACTCCGCTCGAACCGACCTCGCCCGCTGCCCACGTAGCGGGCGAGGTTTTTCGTGCCGCGCTGCTCGCCGCCGCTCCCGGCCCGGCGACGCGGAGCGCACTGCTCCGATCGATTGATTGCAGTCCCAGTGCGCGCGCGCAGCAGCACTGGATTGTCGCCACCGGCAAGGCCGCCCCCGCGATGGCACAGGCCGCCGTCGCGTTCCTTGCCGAGCACGGACTGCCACTCGCGGGCGGACTCGTGATCGCCGAACGCCACGACCCCGACACCCCTGCGCAACTGCGCCCGGTGGTCGGCGATCATCCCATCCCGGGCCCGCAGTCACTCGCGTGTGCCAACGCACTCGCCGCACTCAGCGACGACGTCGCGCCAGCCGACGTCGTCATCGCCCTGATCTCCGGCGGCACGAGCGCACTCATCGGCGCCCCAGTCGACGGTGTGCGCAGCGAGGATCTCGCTGCACTCAACGCCCTCCTGATCGAGTCGGGGCTTCCGATTCGCGCCACCAACGCGATTCGCAAACGGTTTGCGCGCTGGGGCGCCGGACGCCTCGCCGCGGCCTTCGCGCCGAGCGCCGTTCACCCGATTATGCTCTCGGATGTCACAGGCGACGACCCCGCCGATATCGCGAGCGGCCCCTACAGCCTCGACGCGCTCCGCGCCGCCGACGTCGAACTCATGCTGCGCGAAACCGAACTCGCGCGACGCATCCCGCTCTCGCTGGCCGCCTACCTGGGCGCGGTCCGTAGTGGCGATCGTCCAGAGACCGCCAAGCCAGGCTCCCCCGCGCTCGCACATGTGCGCGCGCCCGTGGTGATCGGCAATCGCGCCGCCCTCGAAGCCGCGGCCATCGCAGCGACGGCGTCGGGACGAACCGCGCTGCTCTCCAAAGAACCGCTCGCCGGCGAGGCAGAGCACGCGGGGCGCACCTTCGCGCGCGCCGCATGGTTTGCCGCCGCGGGAAGTTGCCTGATTTCCGGTGGAGAGACGACCGTCGATCTCCCGCGTGATCACGGGCTCGGCGGACGCAATCAACAGTTCGCGCTCGCGGCGGCGATCGAGCTGCATCAGCTCGCACAGCAGGCACTCCGTGACCCGAGTACGCGCGTGACAGCCACCCCGCGCGTCACCGTGCTGGCCGCCGGCACTGATGGACGCGACGGCCCCACCGATGCCGCGGGCGCCATGATCGACGAGCGGAGCTGGGGCCGCCTCGTCGCGGCAGGGCTGGATCCCGCGAGCCACCTACGCCGCTGCGACGCATATCCCGCCCTCGACCGCATTGGGGCCCTGCTCCGCACCGGCCCCACCGGCACCAATCTCGCCGACATCGTAGTCGCACTTCGCGACTGAAACGGCTAAATTGCCGATTATGTCCGGCCCTCGAAGCGTCACCATCGCCTGTATCCAGGACGCCGTCGCCGGCGATCAATCGGCCGCGCTCGCCGCGACGATTGTCCGTATCCGCGATGCCGCCTCCCACGGCGCGCAGATCATCTGCCTCAAAGAACTCTTCAACGCGCCGTACTTCTGTAAGTCGTTGCGGCAAGAGTACTTCAACCTCGCCGAAGAGATCCCAGGCCCGACCGTCGCCGCCCTCGCCACGGTCGCTGCGGAACTCGCGATCGTGCTCATTGTTCCGCTCTACGAACGACAGGCCGCTGGCATCTACCGCAACTCCGCCGTCGTGATCGACGCCGACGGCACGGTGCTCGGCACCTACCGCAAGATGCACATCCCGCACGACCCGCTCTTCGAGGAGAAGTACTACTTCGCTCCAGGCGACGCGGTCAACGAAGGCGCGGGCACCGCAGGCGGATTCAAAGTTTGGAAAACACGCTACGCCACCATTGGCGTGCTGATCTGCTGGGACCAGTGGTATCCCGAAGCGGCGCGCATCACGTCGCTCCTTGGCGCCGAAATTATTTTCTACCCGACCGCCATCGGCTGGCACCCCGCCGAGAAGGCCGAGTGGGGCGCGGCGCAGGTCGATGCCTGGCGCACAGCGCAACGTGCGCATGCGATCGCCAACGGCGTCTTTGTTGCCGCACCGAATCGCGTGGGCTTCGAAGCCGAACCCGGGACCGACGGGCTGGAGTTCTTTGGCCACTCGTTCATCTGTGATCCACTGGGCCGCTATCTCGCCGAGGCCGGCACTGAGGCGGAAACGCTCATCGCGAACTGCGACCTCGGCCTGATCGAGTATACCCGTCGCAACTGGCCCTTTCTTCGTGATCGCCGCATCGACGCGTACGCTCCGATCCTGAATCGCTGGATCGGATGACGGGGGCGGTGCGTTGGCCCGCCGAGTGGGAGCGGCACGAGGCCACCTGGCTCGCGTGGCCGCATCACGAGCCCGATTGGCCCGGGAAGTTCGCGCCGATTCCGTGGGTGTGGGCCGAGATTGTGCGCGCCTTGCACCGCCACGAGCGGGTGGAGATTCTCTGTCAGGATGACGCGGTGCGGGAGCAGGCGCAGCGCTGCCTCGCCCTGCATCAGGTGGATGCGGCGGGGTATCGCTTGCATGTTGTGCCCACCGACCGCGTCTGGCTTCGGGATTCTGGCCCCACGGGGGTGATCACCTCGAGCGGCGCCGTGGAGCTCGTGCACTGGGGCTTCAACGCGTGGGCTAAATACGACAACTATGCCCGCGACGCCGCTGTGGGCGGTGTCGTGGCGCAGCTGTCCGCGCTGCCGCGGCATGAACCGCAGCGCCCCGACGGCCGCGGTCGTGTGGTGCTCGAAGGGGGCGGGATCGACACCGACGGGCGCGGCACACTCCTCGTCACCGAAGAGTGGCTGCTGTCGGACGTGCAGGTCCGGAACTCGGGACTCGGCCGTGCCGATTACGAACAGATATTTCGCGACACCCTCGGCATCACCAAAACCATCTGGCTCGGCGAAGGCTGCGTGGGTGATGACACCCACGGTCATGTGGACGACATCGCACGCTTTGTTGCGCCTGGTGTGGTGGTGCTCGCTCACGAAGCCGACCCCACCGACGAGAACCACCGCCGCTCGCTCGAGAATCTGCATCGCTTGCACGGCGCCACCGATGCGACCGGCGCACCCATTCGGGTGGTGACGCTGCCGTATCCGCGCGCGGTGGTGATGGACGGGCAGCGACTCCCGGCGAGCTATGCCAACTTTTACATCGCCAACGGGGTCGTGCTCGTGCCGACCTTCAACGACGCGAACGATCGCGTGGCGCTCAACATTCTTGCCGACCTCATGCCAGACCGCGCAATCATTGGGATTCACGCCGTGGATCTCGTCTGGGGACTCGGCACGCTGCATTGTCTCTCGCAGCAGCAACCCGCCGCGCAGGAGGCGTAGGCCATGGGAACACCAGCGGTCTTATTGCTGAGTGGTGGACTCGACTCCACCACGTTGCTCGCGCTCGCGACGAAGGAAGGCTACGAGATCAACGCATTGACCTTCCGGTATGGGCAGCGCCACGGCGTGGAGATCGACCGCGCGCGGCGTATCGCTGAGCAGTATCGCGTGGCACGCCACGTGGTGGCCGACATTGATCTGCGACAGTTCGGGGGCTCGGCGCTCACGAGCGACATCGACGTGCCCAAGGACCGGTCGGCCGATGATCTGACGCACGGCATTCCAATCACCTACGTGCCCGCGCGGAATACCATTTTTCTGTCGTTCGCCCTGGCGTGGGCTGAGGTCCTGAACGCGACCGATATTTTTATCGGCGTGAACGCGCTCGACTACAGCGGCTATCCGGACTGTCGTCCCGAATACATTCGCGCCTATGAATCCATGGCGAACCTCGCCACGCGCGCTGGCGTCGAGGGGACCGCGCGCATGAACATCCGCACCCCGCTGATGCAGTTGAGCAAGAAAGAGATTATCGAGCTCGGGATCTCGATGGACGTGGACTATTCGGTCACCTCAAGCTGCTACGACCCCTCCCCCGACGGCTCGGCCTGCGGCCACTGCGACGCCTGTCAGCTGCGACTCCGCGGCTTTGAGCAGGCTGGCACCGAAGATCCTGCCGTGTACCGTCCGTGACCTACACCGTGAAGGAGTGCTTCTACACGCTTCAGGGTGAGGGCTTTCACGCCGGGCGTCCCGCGGTCTTTCTCCGTTTCAGCGGATGCAACCTGTGGACCGGGCGCGAGGCTGATCGGGCGAGCGCGGTGTGCCAGTTCTGCGATACCGACTTCGTCGGCGTTGGCCCGGACGGCGGGAAGTTCGAGACTCCAGCGCAACTCGCGGATCATGTCGCCGCGCGTTGGCCAGAGGGGAGCGGCGGCCGGCGCTTTGTGGTCTGCACCGGGGGCGAACCCCTACTCCAGCTCGACGCCCCCGCCATCAAGGCGCTCCATGACCGCGGCTTTTCCGTGGCCGTCGAGACCAACGGCACCCAGCCGGCCCCGCTTGGACTGGACTGGATCTGCGTGAGCCCGAAGGCGGGCTCAGAGCTGGTCCTCCGCACCGGACACGAGCTCAAGCTCGTCTACCCGCAGACCCACCCGGACGGGGCGCCAGGGCGCTTTGAGCAGATGGATTTCACCCATTTCTTCCTGCAGCCGATGGACGCCAAGGACGCGCCGACGACCCGCGCCAACACCGAAGCGGCCATCGCCTACTGCCTGGCGCACCCCGCCTGGCGCCTGAGCGTTCAGACCCACAAGGCGGTCGGAATCCGATGAGTGAGCGCCACCCCCCCACGTCGTCGCCCACCCCCGCGTATACGTGCGACGCCTCCGTCGAGTTCACGGTGGCCGCCTCGCGGCAACTCACCGGCGTCCCCCCAGAGCACTCCTGCGCCCGGCTCCACGGGCACACCTTTCTCGTGCGCCTCACGGTCCGGGGGCCGATTGACCCCACCACCGGCTTCGTGGTGGACTTCGCAGATCTCCACCGAGCCTGGGGGCCGCTCCATGAGCAGCTCGACCACCATTATTTGAATGGGGTTCCGGGGCTCGAAAACCCGACCAGCGAGCGGCTGGCCCAGTGGATATGGCGGGCCCTCAGGCCGGCCCTCCCGGGCCTGGCCCTGGTGGAAATCCGGGAAACGGGGAACGCTGGGGTCACCTACCGGGAGTGAGGTTCCCCCCGGCCCTCAAATCGGTTAGATTTCCGACGTCGAAGTTCCCTCTGCAAGGACACGCCAGTGCATCTCCGTCCGCTTCTGCTTGCCACGCTCTTCTGCGGTGCCCTCGCGGCACCCGCGGCAGCGCAGGCACAGGCGCGGACGTCGCATTCGGCCAAGAAGGTGACGCCCAAGGCTCCGCTCAAGGCACTCCTCGAGCGAGAAGTCAGCCGCAAAGCGCCCTTCTCGAACCTCGCCAGCGTCTCCAATACGCAGCGCGACTCGATTATCGAGCACGCCAACCAGCTCTTGGGCGTGAAGTACAAGTGGGCGGGTACCAACCCCGATAAGGGGCTCGACTGCTCGGGCTTTGTGAAGTACGTCTTCGCCAAGCTCGGCATCGACCTGCCCCACCGCGCCGCCGAGTTGGCCAAGCTGGGAGGCTCCGTGGGCAAGGACACCTCGGTGATGCAGCCGGGCGACTTGCTCGTATTCGGCAAGGGATCCCGGATTTCGCACGTCGGGATCTACATCGGCAACGGGAACATGATTCACGCGTCGAGCTCCAACCACCGGGTGGTTGAGGCGTCGGTCATGAAATACCGCGCCCCCGGCGGGTTGCAGTGGAAGGGCGTCCGCCGCGTGATTGCCCTCGACTCCGCCGGCACGGGCGACCGGTAACCTGTCGGCGCGAGCGCTGCCAGGTCCCTCACATCTGTTATTTTCGCCAATCCGCGCCAAGCGGGGGGAAATCTCGTTTCCCCCAGCCTGCCTTAGGCGTCTTGCGTCATAGGGGGTTGAGTCACGAAGTTTAGTCAGCCCCATAAGCTAGAAAATCGTCAGTAGCGCTCGGCAGGACCGGAGTTTCGGCTTCGGCAGTTCACATCCAAACGAGGTGTATTTATGGTTGGACGTATCGTCAGTCGACTGTTCGCCGTGTTGGCGTTCGTCGGGCTCGCGCAGACCGCGTCGGCTCAGACGGGTAGCATCACCGGCAAGGTCACCGACGCCGCTACTGGTGCCGCCCTCAGCGGCGCCAACGTACAGGCGATGTCTGGGACCACGACCGCCGCTTCGGTCATCTCAGGCCAGAACGGCACGTACCGGCTCGGCGGCCTCGCTGCCGGTTCGTACACCGTTGTCGCGACGAAGCTCGGACACTCCATGAAGCGCGTCGAGGGGGTCACCGTGACCTCGAACGGTAGCGCGACGGCGAACGTGGCGATGACGGAAGTCGCTGCGATCCTGAACCCGATTGTGACCACCGATTCGCGTGGCGCGACGCCGAGCAAGGTGCTCGACGCCCCCGCCTCGATCTCGGTTGTGACGTCGGAGCACATCGCCAACACGGTCAGCCCGAGCCTCTCGGGTGTGCTGACCACGACGCCTGGCCTGTCGGTCTCGCAGGGCGGCCTCGTGCAGTCGAACATCGTGTCGCGCGGCTTCAACAACGCCTTCTCGGGCGCGATGCTGAACCTGCAGGATTATCGCTTCGCCGGCGTGCCGTCGTTGCGTGTGAACGTGCCCTTCCTCTTCACGGGCACCAACGACGACATCGACCGTATCGAAGTACTCAACGGCCCGGCGTCGGCGCTCTACGGCCCGAACTCGGCGAACGGCGTGATGCACATCATCACCAAGTCGCCGTTCAAGTCGCAGGGAACGAACTTCACCATCGACGGTGGCGGTCAGGCGCTCATGCGTGGCGCGTTCCGTCACGCGGGCGTGCTGGGCAGCGCTTGGGGCTATAAGCTCTCCGGCGAATACATGAAGGGCACGGACTGGACCTACAACGACCCCAACGAACCCGCCGTGTTCCCGACCACCGCCCCGACTGGGCGCGCGGGCACGGCGCTGAAGCGTGACTTCAACCTCATGCGCTACACCGGGGAGTTCCGCCTCGACTACAAGCCGAGCGAGGAACTGGAGAACATCTTCACCACCGGCTACACCAAGGTGGGCAGCGCGATCGAGATCACCACGGCGTTCGGCGCCGCGCAGGTCAAGAACTGGACCTACTCGAACTTCCAGGATCGCTTCCGCTACAAGAAGTTCTTTGCCCAGGTGTTCTTGAACACCAACAACTCGGGCAACGCCAATCCGAACGACCTGACCGGTACGTACTACCTCCGCACCGGCATTCCGGTCGTCGACAAGTCGACGGTGCTGGTCGGCCAGGTGCAGCAGGGCTTCAACATCGGCGCGGCGAAGTTCGTGGCCGGCGCTGACTACATCAAGACGGCCCCGCGCTCGGAAGGCTCGATCTTCGGCCGCAACGAAGGCTCGACCGACATTCTCGAGGCCGGCGCATATCTGCAGGGCGAAGCACCGCTGACCCCGAAGCTCAACCTCATTGGCGCGCTGCGCGGTGATATGAGCGACCGGATCACGGGCGCACAGTTCTCGCCGCGCTTGGCCTTCGTGTACAAGGCCAACGCATCGAACAACATCCGCCTCACGTTCAACCGCGCTTTCAACTCGCCGGCGAGCTTCTCGTACTTCCTCGACCAGGTCTCGAACCCGAACCAGGCCCCGGGCTTTGCCCTGCGCGTGGTCGGAAACCCGCCGAAGGAAGGGTGGCAGTTCGCGCGTAGCTGCGATGCCTCAATCAACGCTGGTCTCTGCATGCACTCGCCGTGGGTCGCCGCCGGTACGGCTGCGAACCAGAACTCCTCGGCTGCCGTCGCGTTCCCGGGCTTCATCGCCGCGTTCCCGACGATCATCGCCGGGCTGCCGACCAGCACGCTGTCGGCCGCGAACAAGGCGGCCCTCACCGGCCTGCTGACCTCGCTGAACCCGATTCTTTCGACGTTGCGTCCGACGGCCGCCAACATTGGCACCGTGCTGCGTATCGGCTCGACCGCCGTGACCGCCGCTGACGCCAAGGATTTGACGCCGCTCTCCGCGAGCTTCGACAACACGATGGAGCTCGGCTACAAGGGCATCATCAACGACAAGCTCCGTGTCTCGCTTGATCTCTGGTATCAGGTCCGCTCGGGCGTTGGCGCGCCGATCGGCCAGGCGAACCCGCTCGTCTTCTTTGATCCGACGACGCTCGGCTCGTACCTGACCACGAACATCTCGGCCGGCTTGCAGGCTGGTGGTATGCCGGCCGCGACGGCCAATGCGACGGCCGCCGCGTACGCCGGCAACCTCGTGCCGCTCATGGCGCAGCTCCCCCAGGGCGCCCTGGCCTTCACGAACCCGAAGCTCGCGAACGACCAGTCGATCATCGCCACGTACACGCAGGGCTTGGGCGAAATCGACGTACACGGCATCGACATGTCCTTCGATTACCAGATGGACGACAAGTGGATGTTGTCGGGCACCTTCTCCCACATCGGCAAGATTGTCTTCCCGGAAGTGGGCGGCACGGCCAACCCGTTGATGTCGAACTCGCCGAAGTACCGCGCCTCCAGCACGGTCCACTACAACGACGACACCGAGGGGCTGACCTTCGACGCCTCGCTGCGCTTTAGCGATGCCTTCCCGGTCAACTCGGGCCTGCTCAACTCGCTCGGGTCCCCGCCGAACAGCGCTAGCACGGCCCTGTATCCGTCGGTCCCGGCCTACACCCTTGCGGACGTTGGCGCGTCGTTCCGCTTGGCCAAGAAGACCACCATGGCGATCACGGTCAGCAACCTGCTCGACACCCGCGTCGCCACGTTCGTCGGCACGCCGCAGATCGGCCGCCTGATCATGACCCGCTTCCGTTGGGAGTTCTAAAGATTCCTGCGGGACGGTAGCACAGGAGTAACCGAGAAAGGGAGGCGGGCTTCGGCCCGCCTCCCTTTCTCTTTGCTATATCTTTCAGTGATGCACCCCCTCTTCAATCTCTCGGCGCGGTTGGTCATTGCCCACCGTGGCAACTCGGCCCACTGCCCGGAGAACACGATCGTTTCGCTCCGATCAGGGATCGATCTCGGGGCCGATGGGGTGGAGTTTGACGTGCGGGTGAGTGCGGATGGCACGGTGGTCGCATTCCACGATGCCACCCTCGAACGGACCACCGACGGAACCGGACGTGTCGCGGAGCGCTCGCTGGCCGAGCTCCGCGCGCTGGATGCGGGATATCGCTTTACGGCAGACGGCGGGCGCACTCATCAGTGGCGCGATCGCGGCGTTGGAATCCCGACCCTCGAAGAGGTCTTGGGCGCTATCGGCGACACGCCATTTATCCTAGAACTCAAGGTGGGCGAGGCAGCAACCGAGGCCCTGCGGTTGATCCGCCGCTTCGGTGCGGAACAACGGTGCATTGTTGGATCGTTTATTGATGAGGCGCTGGTCCCGTTCCGCGCGGCCGGCATTGCGACCGGCGCCGGTAAATCGGACGTGCGCAGGCTGTACCTACGTACATTGCTTCCCGGCGGACCAGCAACAACGCCGTTCCGCGCACTCGTGATCCCGCCGTGGTATTCTAAAACCCCGCTCCCGATTTTGCGGTTTGCGTCTATGGTTCGAAACGCCGGTGTACCAACGTACGTTTGGACTGTTGATGCTCCGCAGGAGGCCCAGCGGTACTGGGCTGGCGGGGTGAATGGCATTTTGTCGAACGATCCAGCCGCGATCCTCGCGGCTGCGGGGCGCCCGGTTCGCGCCCCAGCCCCACCTCCGGAACGCACTTCCCATGGCTGACGCCGCACCGAAGAAGAAAAAGGTCAACTACAACAACGCCTGGCAAGAGGCGCGCGTGCTCATGCATGCGCACCGCTGGCAGTTGGCGCTCGGCCTGACCTTGATGCTCATCAACCGCGCCGCCGGATTCGTGCTGCCGGCGAGCTCCAAGTGGCTCATCGATGACGTCTTCACCAAGCACGACCGCACCCTGCTCATGCCGATCGCGATTGCCTCAGGGATCGCGACGGTGGTGCAGGCCGCGAGTTCGTTCGCACTCTCGCAGGTTGTGAGTCTTGCCGGCCAGCGTGCAATTACCGACATGCGTCGCCGCGTGCAGGCCCGCTTGCTGCGCTTGCCCGTGAGCTTTTTCGACTCGACGCAGAGCGGCATCCTGATTTCGCGCGTGATGAGCGACGCCGAGGGCGTCCGTAACTTGGTCGGCACGGGAATCATTCAGCTGGTCGGCGGGCTCGTGACGGCTGCGATTGCCTTGGGTGCGCTGTTCTGGCTGAACTGGAAGCTCACGCTCGCGATGCTCGCTGTGATTGGAAGCTTTGGCGGGGTCATGGCCTACGCCTTCACGAAGTTGCGCCCGGTGTTCCGCGAGCGCGGAAAAATCACGGCCGAGGTGTCGGGACGGCTTGGGCAAGCGTTGGGCGGCGCGCGTGTTGTGAAGGTCTACACGGCAGAGAAGCGCGAGGAAATTGTGTTCACCAAGGGTGCGCACAAGCTGTATCGGAACATCGCGAGCACGATTACCGGCACCTCGGCGGTGACGGCCTTCTCGACCGTGGTGATTGGCGTGGTTGGTGTGCTGATGACGGTGGTCAGCGGCAAGGATATTCTCGCGGGCAACATGACCTCGGGGCAGTTCGTGATGTACGTGTTCTTTGTAGGACTCGTGACCTTTCCGGTGGTACAGATGGCCGCTATCGGCACGCAGATCAGCGAGGCCTTCGCCGGCCTTGACCGCATTCGCGAGATCATGACGACGCCCACCGAGGACGCCGACGATGAGAACCGCGCGGTGCTCAAGACCGCCGACGGCGCGATCGAGTTCAAGGACATCTGGTTCGAGTACCGGAAGGATGTACCGGTGATCAAGGGTGTGAGCTTTGTGGCGCCCGAGGGGACAACGACAGCGCTTGTTGGCAGCAGTGGCTCGGGTAAGAGCACACTGATTTCGCTGATTATGGCCTTTGAGCGTCCGCTCCGCGGCCAGATTCTGATTGCGGGGCGCGACCTGCAGACGGTGCGACTCAAGGACTACCGCCGGCACCTGGGCGTGGTGTTGCAGGACAACTTCCTGTTTGACGGCACCATCGCCGAGAACATCGCCTTCTCAAAACCCGGCGCGACGCGCGCCGAGGTCGAGGCGGTGGCCAAGGTTGCGCACTGCGAGGAGTTTATCGCCGGCTTCCCCGACGGCTACGAAACGATTGTCGGCGAGCGTGGCGTGAAGCTTTCGGGCGGGCAGCGTCAGCGCATCGCGATTGCGCGCGCGATTCTCGCCGATCCGAAAATTCTGATTCTCGACGAAGCCACGAGCAGCTTGGATTCGGAGAGCGAGCAACACATTCGCGACGGTCTGCGCGCGCTGCGGGCTGGCCGCACGACCTTCGTGATTGCCCACCGATTGAGCACCATTCAGAGTGCGGATCAGATTCTCGTGCTCGAGCATGGCGAGATCGTGGAGCGTGGGAACCATCGCGAGCTGATCGCCAAGGCTGGGCGCTACAAGGAGCTCTACGACAAGCAGTACCAGATTGAGAAAGATCAGTTCATCAATCCGGGCGAGGACTTCACGCCGGAACCGGCCTCAAGTCGCCGGATGTAACAGCGGATGTGAAACGGGGGCGCCGGACCAGTTGGTCCGGCGCCCCCGTCGTACATCAGCCTGACAGGTGTTACGGGAGCTTCTTTCCCGCGATCCGGGAGCCGTCGTTCGGCATGCTCCAGTCGCCGGTGATGTCGTCGCCCTTCACTTCCATGTTGATCGTGGCTTCGGACCCGTCTGGGGCGGTGATCGTCACGGTGATCTTGGCGCCCGCGACCTTTACGCTGGTGATCGGCATCGGCGGAAAGACATCGCTCATCACGACGCCGGCAAAAGTTCCGTCGCTCTTCTTTTCAATCTTCGCGGTGAGCGCCATCGGGTTGCCCTGTGCGGTCAGGTTGACCACGTAGCTGCCCACCGGGTTGAGCTCGGCTGGGGCCGCGGGGGCCGCAGGCGGCGTGGCGGGCTTGGCAGGGTCGGCGCCCTGCGCCGAGGCCTGGGTGGCAACGGTCAGGAGGGCAAGGAGGGTGAACAGGCGGCGGGTATGCATTGGGGGGTCCTGGTTAGAAGTCCTATGAAATTGGCGAAGGCGAGCCCTCTACGCCATTCTACGTGCGGATCTTCTTTTCAGTTCCAGCACCCGCCGAGCACCCATGACCGACCCGACCCCCCGAATTAACCTCGCCGACTTTGAGACCGCGGCCGTTCGCGAGCTCTCCCAGATGGTCTACGACTACTACGCCGGCGGCGCGGGCGACGAAGTGTTGCTCGGCACCTCGCGTGCCGCGTGGAATGCCATTGCGCTGCGCTATCGGGTGCTGCGGGATGTCTCCCAGCGCTCGCTCGCTTGCGCGATCCTCGGGCAGGAGCTCTCCTGGCCCATGTTCGTGGCCCCAATGGCCTTTCAGCAGATGGCGCATCCTGACGGTGAGCTCGCGACCGCCCGAGCCGCGGGGGCGACTGGAACGGGGATGATTCTGTCGACCCTGTCGACGACGTCGATCGAGGACGTGCGCGCCGCCTGCACGGGCCCGCTCTGGTTCCAGCTGTATATCTACCGCGATCGTGAGGCCTCTCGGGCGCTGGTGCAGCGTGCCCAGGCCGCGGGGTGCGATGCGTTGGTATTGACCGTGGATTCCCCCATGCTTGGGCGCAGGGAGCGCGACATCCGCAACGGCTTCCATGTGCCCGCCGGGACGCCCGTGCCCAATTTGACAGGCGGACCACGCGACACACTGGCGGCACAGGGGGCCACGGCCTCGTCGCTGGCGACATTCGTGGAGCAACACTGGGATGGGAGCATTTCGTGGCGCGATCTCGAGTGGTTGCAGTCGATCACCACGTTGCCGATTCTCGTGAAGGGGATTGTGCGCGGCGATGACGCGGTCTTAGCACTCGATGCCGGGGCGGCCGGGGTGATTGTGTCGAATCATGGGGGGCGGCAACTCGACACCGCGATTCCCACCGCCCGCGCGTTGCCCGAGGTGGCTGATGCCATGGCCGGACGCGGTACCCTGCTCGTAGACGGTGGGATTCGGCGCGGGACGGATGTGTTGAAGGCGCTAGCCATGGGGGCGAACGGCGTGCTCCTCGGGCGTCCGGTGCTCTGGGGGCTCGCTGCGGATGGCGAGACAGGCGCGCGTCAGGTGCTCGAGTTGCTCAAGGACGAGTGTCATCTGGCCCTCGGACTCGCCGGCTGCCGCACCCCAATGGACCTCGACCGCGGATTTCTCGCATGAGCATGGAACAGGGTGCGACGGCCACCACGCTGCAGTGGTCGCAACAGTACAACCCGCTCGGGTCGCCGTTGCTCTCGACGCTCGTCGCGCTCGTTCCGGTGCTCTTGTTGCTGGGACTCTTATCGTCGCATCGGGTGCGGGCGCACTGGGCGGCCGTGATCGGCCTGTGTGCATCGCTCGCCGTTGCCGTGTTCGCCGTCGGGATGCCAGCCTCCATGGCCGCCCGCGCCGCACTCTTCGGCGCAGCGTACGGACTCTTCCCGATTGGGTGGATTCTGCTCAACGTGCTCTTCCTGTATCAACTGACCGTGGACCGTGGCCTGTTTGTGGTGCTACAAGAGAGCATCGCACACCTCACCACCGATCGGCGATTGCAGTTGGTGTTGATAGCCTTTTCGTTTGGGGCGTTCTTCGAGGGCGCGGCAGGGTTCGGCACACCGGTGGCGGTCACCGCCGCCTTACTCATTGGCCTGGGCTTCCCAGCGCTCGACGCGTCGGTCTATTCGCTCATTGCCAACACGGCCCCGGTGGCCTTCGGTGCCCTTGGCACACCGCTGATCGCGCTCCAGGGCGTCACCGGACTCGACCTGCGCGACCTCTCCGCGATGGTCGGTCGGCAACTCCCGCTTTTCTCAATGATCATCCCGTTTTGGGTGGTGGCAGCCTACGCCGGGTTTCGCCGCACCCTCGAGGTGTGGCCCGCACTCGCGGTCGCGGGGATCGCCTTCGCGGTGCCGCAGTATCTCGTGGCCACGTACCACGGGCCGTGGCTCGTGGATGTCACCGCCTCGGTCTGCTCCATGGGAGCGCTCGCCCTTTTCCTGCGTGTGTGGTCACCACGGAATGTCGAGTCGGTGGTCGGATCCTCGGCCGGTGCGAGCCGCGACGCCGTGGTGGCACGGAGCACCGCTGTGCTTCCTGACCGCGCGGCCGTCCTCCGCGCGTGGCTCCCCTGGGCCGTGCTGAGCGTCGTGGTTTTCGCTTGGGGCACACCACAGGTCAAGAGCTGGCTCAACGCCATCTCCGCACCGCAAATCAAAATTCTTGGACTGCACGAACTCGTGTTGCGTCTCCCGCCCGTGGTCGCCTCAGCGAAACCGGAGGCGGCCGTGTTCAGCTTCAACTGGCTGAGCGCATCAGGGAGTGGCATCGCGGTCGCTGCGATCATCAGCGGACTGCTGATGGGTTGCTCTCCGCGCACCATGGCGCGCACCTACGCACACAACGCGCGTCGCCTGGTGCCATCGCTCCTCACGATCTCCGCGATGATGGCGCTCGGCTATGTCACCCGATACTCGGGCACAGACACCATCCTCGGCCTCGCCTTCGCGCGCACCGGGACGATGTATCCCTTTTTCGGCGCGTTGCTCGGCTGGCTTGGCGTGGCACTCACGGGGAGTGACACGTCCTCCAATGTGCTGTTCGGCGGATTACAGGTGGTGACCGCTACGACGCTCGGGGTGAATCCCATTTTGATGGCCGCGGCGAACAGTTCCGGTGGTGTGATGGGGAAGATGATTGACGCGCAGAGTATTGTCGTCGCAGGGGCCGCCACGAATGTGCGCGGCCAAGAGGGGACGATTCTGCGGCGCGTGTTCTGGCACTCGATTGCGCTCGCAAGTCTCGTGGGGCTCTTCGTCATGATCCAAGCGCACCTGTAGCGCCTACGGACGGGTGCGCGGCTCCGGCTTCCCGCCAGCCTTCCATTCGGGCTTGGTGCCATCACTCAGGATCCGCGTGGCGGCGACCGCGGCGTTGATCACTCCCGCCATGTGGTCGAAGTCCACGCGTGAGATGTCGTCAGTGAGCTGGTGGTAATCTTTGTGCAGGTTGAACGACGACAGCGTGTGGGCCACGATCCCCTTCATGGCGAAGGCGATGTTGTCGCTGCGCTGGAAAAAATTCTCGCTTGGGCGCTTGTCCGGCACGATGGGGACGCCCTTGGCCGCGAGCGTCTCGCCCATGTTCGAGCGTTCGTAGCCGGTCAGCCAGGCCTTACCGACACCGCCGGCGAGTGAATCCGGGCGTGCGATCATCTCGATCTCGAGGTTCGCTGCCATCTGCGTGAGCGGGATCGGCGGATGCGCGATGTACCAGTTGGTGCCGAGCAGTCCGACTTCCTCGCCCATGGTGGCGGCAAAGACAATCGTGCGCTTCGGCTTGGCGCCGGCATTGATCTGCCGCGCAATCTCGAGCACGGCGGTGACGCCCGAGGCATCATCGTCGGCGCCATTGAAAATCGAGTCCCCGTTGACGCCTGGGCCGCGCATGCCGAGGTGATCATAGTGGGCATCGACGAGGATGTATTCATCCTTGAGCGTGGGATCGCTGCCGCGAATCACACCCACGACATTTACCGCTGCTGGCTTGCGCTCGAGGGGCACGGTATCGAGCGCAGCGAGACTCTCGCGCACACGGAGTCGTTCCATCTTCCGAATGGGGGCCGCGGGATCGGGGGGCGTTGTCGTGACGGTGCCGTCGGCATTGCGACGGGTGGTGCCGCGCGGCTGAACCGTCACGGAGTCGCGGGTGACCGGCACGCGCTGGAAATAGCCGGAGTCGCCGAGTGGTTCGAGGCCGGCCTTTTTCATCTCCGCGGCAATGAATCGAGCGGCGCGGGCACCGCCGACGGTGGCGCTACCCCGCCCTTCCATCGAGTCGTGTGCGAGCGCGCCGAGGACGCGACGGACGTCGGCTGGGGTCGTTGGCTTCTGTGCCGCCAATGGGGAGGCCAGCGGGGAGGCCAGCGACACGGCAGCAATCAACAGCGGGAGCACAAAACGACGCAGCATTGGAGTCTGGGTTTGGTGAGAAAGGATACCTGGACGAAATCTGGCATCGTGAGTCCTCAACGCCTACCCACCTTGCCACGGCCTGCACCGGACGCCACAATCCCCTGATGAACGCGAACATCCCCGCCCTGGGCGCTGAAGTCCCTCGACGTGGCAACTGGATCACCGACGGCCTGTCCGCCCTGGCCTTTCGGCTCAGTGGCTGGCGGTTCGCGGGCACCTTTCCCAACGTCCCGAAGATGGTGGTGATTGTCGCCCCGCACACCTCGAATTGGGATTTCTTCATCGGCTTGATGGCGATGTTCGGGATGGGGATGCGCGGCACCTTTCTCGGGAAGCACACCCTGTTTCGGTGGCCGATTGGCATTGTGATGCGCTGGCTGGGGGGGGTGCCGGTGATTCGCTCCTCGTCGCACAACGTGGTGGACCAAACCGTGGCGTATTTCCGGACGCGAGAGCGCATGGTCCTCGCGCTCTCCCCCGAAGGGACACGCAAGAAACTCCCGGCCTGGAAAACGGGGTTCTACTATGTCGCCAAAGGTGCCGGCGTCCCGATCGTTCCGGTGTCGTTCGACTTTCCGCAGCGGCTGATCACGGTGTACGCGCCGGTGATGCCCACGGACGACAAGGACGCGGATTTCCGGCTCCTGGAAAGCCACTTTGAGGCCCGGATGGCGAAGCACCCCGGCCAGTACTGAGCCTGCTGCGCGGGTCACAATAGCACAACTATATGGCGCACAGAGTGGAAACGAGCCATTTTTCACGGCATGGTTGGTGCGAGCACACTCCCGCGAAAGCCCACAAGGCCCAAGACGTCACGCCGTATGCGCCGACCGTTGGTGGTTGCGCTGGCATACGGACTGACGGTCGCCATCGCGGCAGGGCTGATTGGCGGCGTTGTCAGCTATAACGAGCGCCGGCTTCTCTTTGACGACGTCAAGTCATACCTCGGCGCCTCAGCGGCAACCGGTGCGTCGCTCCTGGATCCGGATCAACAGGAACGCCTAGCGCTGAGCGCTCAAACGACCGGCGCTGAGTACGACGCAGCGGCCCGCCCGTTGCGCTCCATGCTCGGCGCCAACGTGGCGATGCAGCGCGTGTACAGCGGTGTGATCGCCGGCAACGACTTCGTCTTTGCGCTCGACGCGCGCGCCAAGGGCCAAGCGACAACGGCTCGAATTTCTACCGCTGGACAGCGGATTCCACTCCCCGCTATCGTGCGCCAGATGATGGCGGCCGATTCGACTGTCGTCGAGGACAGTGCGTCGGTGCGAAGCGGCGTGCTCAACGTCCAGGCCGCCGCCCCGCTTCGGGCGCGTGACGGTCGGGTCATTGGTGCGGTCGTGGTCACGCTCGGACTGAATCGATACAACGGATGGATCGCCAATCTCGACCGCGTTGTGTTGCTGGGCGGCGCCTTCGGACTTATTCTCGCACTGATTTCAGGATTGGCGGCCTTTCGCGTCGAACTCTCCCGCGTCGATGCGGCGCGTGAACTTGAAGCCTCGAAGTCGGCAGCCGAAGCGAATGCCCGCGCCAAAGGTGAGTTTCTGGCCAACATGAGCCATGAAATTCGTACGCCGTTGCACGGCGTACTCGGCATGAGTGAGGCAATGCTTGCCAACGCGCATTCCGAAACGGATCGCCGCTCGCTGACGGTCATCAACAAGTCTGCGTCATCGCTGCTCGGCATTCTGAACGACATCCTCGACTACTCCAAGCTGGAGGCCGGGCGGGTGGAGCTGGTGAACGCCCCGTTTGATCCACGCGCGCTCGTGGACGACGTCACCGACCTCTTTGCAGTGAAGGCGGAGGAGAAGGGGCTCGAGCTTGTCGTCCGCGAGAGCGTGCGCGCAGAACGGTGGCCGGTGGGCGACTCGGCGCGCCTCAAGCAGGTGCTGCTCAATTTCGTCGGCAACGCGGTGAAGTTCACGCAGAACGGGCACGTCCAGATCGATCTCGAGACGGTGATGATTGGCCGCAAGACGATCGCGCTCCGTCTCGCGGTGAAGGATACCGGCATCGGCATTACCGATGAGGCGCAGGGGCGGCTGTTCGAGCAGTTTCAGCAGGGAGAGGCCTCCACGTCGCGTCGCTTCGGCGGGACAGGGCTTGGCCTCGCGATTTCGCGACAGCTCGTGATTCTCTTGGGCGGTACGATCGCGGTCGAGAGCCGCGAGGGAGAGGGGACCGAGTTCACGGTTGACCTGCAACTCCCCGTCGCTACCACGACGCGGGACCCGCTGGTCACACCGGGCATGATTCCAGGTTCGCGGGTCCTGGTGGCGTGCAGCCTGGCGCTGACGCGACAGAGTATCGCCGAGATTCTCGCGCGGCACGGCCTCGTGGCCGAAACGGTCGTGAATCCAGAAGCAATGGTGAGCCGCCTGCGTGGGAGCAATGCGTACGCCTTCGTCATCGCCGACGCACCGGGTGCTGGCGATGACAACGAGTCCGTGCTCACCGGACTCGTGAACGCACCACCGGTGATCCTGCTCACGTCGTTGCATCAGCCCGTCAGCGATGCCCGGCTGCGGGCGATGGGCGCGGCGGCACAGTTGCGACGTCCGGTGCGCGAAGACCACTTGATTGCAGTACTCGAGGACCTGATCGCGGGACGGTTGCCCTCCGGTGAGAAGGGCTCGCGCAACGCAGCCGTGCGGGCGCCCGTGTCTACCGCCACAGTGGCCGCCGCCTCCCGTGCGGCTGGCGCGCCCGTTATTTCGCGCTCGACGCCGACCGCCTCCGGTGAGGCCATCGCGCCCCTCCCTGTCGATGGAATTCGCGAGGCAGAACTCGAAGCCGGCAAGCCGCGGGTGCTTGTGGTGGACGACGTCGAACTCAACCTGATGGTCGCGCGTGCCATGATCGGTTCGCTCGGCGCGCACGTCGTGAGCGCAAGCAGCGGCCCCGAGGCGCTCAACTTGCTAGGTCGGGAGCGATATGCGCTTGTGTTGATGGACTGCCACATGCCAGAAATTGACGGCTACGAAGTCACGCGACGCGTGCGCGCCGTTGGGGGCGTCAACAGAAACACACCCATCGTTGCGCTCTCCGCGAGCGCGTTCGCCGAAGACCGGCAGCGTGCGGTCGAATCGGGGATGAACGATTTTGCGCCAAAGCCCATTGAGTTGAACGGCCTGCGCGCGGTACTCGTGCGCTGGATTCCGGGATTCCAACCGGTTGGACCAAAGCCCGCGTCACCAAAACTATGAATGAGAATCGTCGCGATTTTTTGAAGCGAACCGCCTTCGCAGCGGCCGCGAGCACCCTTCCCCTCTCGGCCGCGTCGGCGGACAGTGCGGGCACGACTTCCGCGCCGCCAGCGGTGCTCAACCTCGGGCTGCTCGCCGCGCTGGGCGACGCTGTCCTTCCGGAATCGGTCGGCGCATCAGTGCGCAGCCTCGCCGTTCGCGACTTCGCCGCCTGGGCCGCCGCCTACCGCCCCGTGAGCGAAGAAATGCACGGCTATGGTGACCAAGAGATCACCTACACCGCGGCCGATCCGTCGCCGGGCTGGCGTTCGCAGCTCGAGGCACTCGAGTTGCTCGCACACCGCAAACACCGCAAGGGATTCGCGAGCATCACGGTCGAACAGCGTCGCGCACTCGTGCGTCCGCAGCTCCCGCGGGGTCGCGGGCTTCGGCTGCCCGCAAACATCGTTGGCGCGCCGCACGTGGCGGTAGCGCTCCTCGCGCACTGGGCGAACACCAGCGCAGCGACTGACCTCGCCTACGGCGTTGCGATTGGTAAAGATCAGTGCCGCGTGCTCGCCGATGCGCCGCGCCGTCCACTCCCACTGGCGGAGAATCGCGGACGATGAGCGGACGCGTGATTGAAACCGACATCTGCATCATTGGGTCGGGCATCACGGCCGCGATGATGGCCGAGAAGCTCGTGAATGAACGGAAGGTGCACGTGGTGGTGGTCGAGGCGGGCGGCACGAGCGGCCCGCTCGCGGAACGCTACGAACGTCGGCGCCGGTGGCAGGCCTATGGCGAGACGCCGTGGCCGCGCGATCATATCGACGATCAAAATGCACTCGGGACCGCCTATGGATTCTCGCCGTCGATGAACGTCGGCGGACTGGCGATGCACTGGGGCGGGGTCACCCCGCGCTATTCGCCGGAAGACTTTCACGTGCGCTCCCTCTACGGCGTGGGCGATGATTGGCCCATCTCGTATGAGGACCTCGATCCGTTTTACCAGGAGGCGGAGGAACGCATCGGGATCTCCGGCGAGCAGGGGCCACCCGAGCTTGACCCGCGCGGCAAGCCCTTCCCGATGCCAGCACTCCCGCTGTCCTACAGTCTCCAACAACTGAAGGACTGGACCGCAAAAGCAGGCATTCCCATGTGGAGTCAGCCGAGTGCCAAGAACTCGGTGCCGTATCAGGGGCGCGGCGTCTGTCAGCGCTGTGATAGCTGCTACCCGATCTGTCCCACCGGCGCCAAGTATTCACCCGACTTCACCTTTGACGCCCTCGTACGCGACGGACGCATTGCGCTCCACACGAACACGCTGGTGCGACGCCTGCACACCGACGCGCGTGGACGGATCACGCACGCTACCGCGAACGCGACCTCAGGGCCCGAGCGGGAAACTGAGTATCGCGCCAAGCACTTCGTGCTCGCGGCCGGCTTTACCTGGAGCCCGCACCTGCTGTTGCTGTCCAAGAGCGCGCGCTATCCAGACGGCCTCGCGAACCGGAGCGGGCTCGTGGGGAAGTACCTGTGTGGCCATCGCAACGTGGCCGCGCAGATTCGCCTCCCGCTGCAGATCTTCCCGGGTATCAACGCGCAGCACTCGCTGGTGACCAAGAAGTTCATGCGGCCGGGCAAGCTCGACAAGTATTTGCGCCACGACCTTCGCGTGTGGGAGTCAGCATACGGCAGCGAGCCGCGCCTCCGCGACGACAAGGGAGAGGTGCTCTTTGGCGACGCGATGCTGGCCGACTGGCGAACGCGCGCCAAGGCTGGCGTGGCTCGTGTGCGCGGCTACTACGATGTACTTCCCGACAAGCACAGCGAACTCACGCTCGATGCATCGGCCAAGAATCGGTGGGGCGATCCGATGCCCAATCTGCAGTTCCGCGATGCGCCGGAATCGGTGGCGCTGCGCGGCCACAGCGAAGACTCACTCCGCGCCCTCTTCCGCGAGATGGCCCGCGTGGGCGATGGCCAGGTTATCTCCAACGAGTCCTCGGCGAACGACATCGGGCAGGAACATCCCGGTGGCGGATGCCGCATGGGAAGCAATCCTGAGACGAGCGTCGTCGATGGCTTTGGCCGTGCGCACGACCACGAGAATCTCGTGATTGCCGGCGCGCCCACGAATGTCACGGCGAGTTGCTGCAACGGCACACTGACCTTCGCCGCGCTCGGACTTCGTGCCGCGAGTGCACTCGGCGCGAATTACCAAAGCGCGCACTGAGGCGTTCGGCGGGGCTACACCAACGGGGCGTAGGCGGAGTGTTCCGCTACGCCCCGTGTGTATTGCCCAGATCAGAACTTGCGTGTCGGATGTCGAATAATGAAGCTGATTTCACCACCGTTCAGCGTTTTTGCTGATGCATCGATGAGTGATGGAATCAGCGATCCGAATCCGTATTTGAATCCGGGGAAGTACTCCATGTCGTCGAACTTCATGGGGAAGAACACGGAACTCACGAGGAGCCAGCCTCGCCCGGCTTGACCGTCTGCGGTGCGCCACTTGAAGGCGAGCTCAGGCGCAATGGCGATCTGCTTGGTGAGTTTCCTTGAGGTTGAGGCGGTGAAAATCTGCAGGTTCTGCCAGCCAACCGTTACGAGCGTGTCGCGCAGGTAGGTGCCGTCGATGGCATTGAGCACTTCGGCCGACAGGTCGCCCTTGAATCGCCACAAGTTGGTGAACCCGAGGTGCAGGCTTGGCCAATCATAGGACAGGTCGAACCGGACGCGAGGCCCCGGGGCAAAGATATTCTTGCTGTCGTACTTGTCCTTCTGGAACAACTGGACGGTGAATCCAGTCGCGAGAATGCCCGTCGAATAGGACCGCTCGCCGCTGACTCGGAGTCGCAACTCGTTGCCGGGTGCGTACCGAAGATTGGTATCGGGCTTCGTTTCAAACGGGCTCGAGAGCCGGAGACTCGCCCCGGTTGAGATACGCCAATCCGCCCGACGCCACGCGGTGGTAATACCCGCCGTCGTGCTCCAGCCGGCCCCCCAGTTGCCTTCGCGATAGCCGAGGAGGTCGTTGGATATGACGCTGGCGACCGCAGCCTGCTGGGGGTCCTGTTTAGAGAGCCCAGTTGGGAAGCTGACGCCGACGGCGAGTGTCGTGCTGGGCGTGTACTGCCAGCGCAACCGGAGCCACGAATCGAGTTGTCCGTTGTACCGGATGGTGGTCGGGCCGGACTTCGCGCGCGCATCCACGTGCACCGTGTAGGCATCGAGCGACATGCGCGGGTTGAGCAGGATTTGATACGAAAATGGAATCAGCCCCAGTTGCGAGGCATCCACATCACTGCCTTTTGCGAACGAGTACCCCTGAAAGTGCACGCCGACTGCCGTGCTCAGAATCGTGGGGTTGTCGCGGCTCGTCGTGGTCACGGTGATCGGTTCCGGAGCCTGGGCGCTGAGCGACGCGCTGAGCGACGCGCTGACCGTGAGCAGCGTCAGCGCCAGTCGCCCGAAGGCGAATAGGCGAACAGCGGAACGATGCTGGAACATCACGGACGATTGACCTTGACGAGAATCGCCGCGTCAACGGGCGGCACAGACTTGGAGTTCCGCGCCTCGCTCGTCGCGTTGCGGTTGTTGTTCTGCGAATACGCACCCTCCTGCACCTGCCCCACCTTGATCATATCGGTGCCTGGAATCGGCACCGTCTCATTGACCGTCACGCCGATGGTGCCGTCGAGCTGGATGCTGTGATCCTCAGGTCCTGCGACGCGCGGGGCGAAGCGTGACCAGAAGCTGGGACGCTGCATCCGCCCGGCTTCGTCAAAGACGGCGATGCCGACGCCGAGACCACCGAGCCCGAACTGAGGGATCGGCGTTACGGTCGCGGTTGCGGTCGCAGTTGCGGTTGCAGTTTGTGCAGCGGCGGGCGCTGCGGCACCGGCCATAACGGCGCCAGCTGTGACGATCACGGCTACCACACGGGCAATCGAATTCATGCGAACATTCTCCTCGGCATCCCGCTACATGTCATCCGCTCGCCCATCGTGCGGGCGGCGGTTACTCACCCGTTCCGTTCGTGGAGCAACGTTCGGTTACAACCCGATTTCCTGTCCGATAATAATCAGTGGGCGTCATCCATCGTGCCTCCCGATGGAACAATGTCCACTGACCATAAAACTAACATCGAAGCGTTTCTATACATTGAAATATAGCTGTCCAGTCACCCGCGCGCTATCCCCGCCGTAGCACCTAGAACTCGCGCTCTGGCTCACATTGGTGTTTATTTCCAGCTATGGCGAGAATCCTCGTGATCGACGACAATCCAGAGCTCGGGCGTGCCATCCTGAAACGGCTGGAACGTGCGGGACACACTGGCGTGCTCGCCGCCGATGGGAACTCGGGACTCGCCGCCTTCCGCGCACAGCCGATCGACCTCGTGCTCACCGACATCTTGATGCCGGAGAAAGAGGGACTCGAGACCATTCGCGAGCTGCGCAAGGACAATCAACACGTCCCGATTATCGCGATGTCGGGCGGTGGTTACGCGACCGGAACCGACTACCTGCGCCTCGCCACCACCTTCGGGGCGAATGCGGTGCTCCAAAAACCCTTCGAGCAGGGCGAACTCGTCGATCTCGTTGCGGCGCTGCTCGACAACGCCGCAACGGACGACAGCGCGCCTGATCACGCCGATCTCTAACGAGCAGGCGTTGGCTTCGGCGCGATGATCGTACCGTTCCTGTTCGGGTTGCAGGTTGCCGCCGCTCAAGGCGGCCCGGCTGCGACACCGTCATCAATCACGCGGTCGTCGGTCACACCCACTGCTGCGCCGAGCGTCGTCGTGTACCACGGGCGGTCCGGTCAGCTGTCCGCCCGTATGCCGATGTCGGACGCCACGATCACCGTCGATGGAAAACTCGACGAACCGGTCTGGCAATCCGCCGCGCTACTCACCGGGTTCTCGCTCTACGCACCCGTCGATCAACGACCCGCCCCCGACTCCACCGAAGTGCTCGTGTGGTACTCGGCGACCGCGATCCACTTTGGCATTCGGGCCTTCGAACCGCACGGTACGGTCGCCGCTACGCTCGCCGACCGCGATCGCATTAGCGCCGACGACAACGTCGAACTGCACCTCGACACCTTTCTCGAGCGACGCCGCGCGTTCGTATTCATTGTGAATCCGCTGGGCGTACAAGCGGATGGTACGAAAGCAGAAGGAGGAGGATTCATTCCCGGCGCGAACGTGTCGCCAGGCATGAACGATCTGAGTGCGGACTTTGTGTGGGAGTCCAAGGGTCAGCTCACCGACTTCGGCTACCAAGTCGAAGTCCGCATTCCGTTCAAATCGCTCCGCTATCCTATTGGCAGCAACCAGAGCTGGGGATTGCAGATCGATCGAAAAGTTCAGCACAACGGCTACGAAGAAACGTGGACCCCTGCGCTCAAGGCTGGTGCGAGTTTCATTGCGCAAGAAGGGACGATTACCGGATTGTCGGGCATGATCCACGGCCAAACGCTTGCCGTGAATCCCGAGGTCACCGACGCGGTTACCGGTGCCAGTGGCCCCGCGAACACTGGCTGGAAGTACACGGCCAGTCCGCAACTCGGCGGTAATATCCGCTGGGGCATCGGCAGCAACTTCGTCGTGAACGGCACGATCAAGCCCGACTTCTCGCAAGTCGAGGCTGATGCACAGCAGATTGCGACCGATGCACGCTTCGCACTGTTCTACCCAGAACGCCGCCCCTTCTTTGTCGAAGGCAGCGATCAGTTCAACGTGCCGAACACCCTCGTGTACACGAGACGGATCGCACAGCCAGACGCCGCGGCGAAGTTCACCGGCAAAGTCGGACGTGCCGACATCGCCTTGCTTTCGGCCGTCGACGGCCAGGGAACGGGAACGGCACATCCCGCGGTCAATATCCTCCGCCTCCAACAAGCGTTCGATCAACAGAACACGGCAGGGCTGCTGTTCAGTGATCGCACCGGCGGCGGCCGCACCAATCGTGTCATCGGTGCCGACACCAAAATTGTCTTTAAGAAACTGTACTACGTGCAGTTTCAGTTAGTGCAGAGCACAACGGAGTCTGGGAGCACGAGCCGTAGCGGACCGATGTGGGAGGCCCTGATCGACGCGACGGGCCGCGCCTTCGGGTTCCATTACAGCGTGCTCGGCATTCACCCGAATTTCGCTGCCGACAACGGCTTCGTGGCGCGCACCGGTATTGTGCAACCAACGATCGCGAATCGTATCTCGGTGTACGGCGCGCCCGGAAGCGTGTTTGAACGCTACACGGGCTTCCTCCGACTGATCGGCACCTGGAAGTACGACGATTTCTTTGCTGGACAATCGGTGCTGGAGCGGACCGCGAGCATGAACAACTCGTTCACCTTTCGCGGCGGGTGGACCCTTGGTGCGAGCCCGACCTTCACACGCTACGCCTTTGATTCTGCGGCCTACACCGGCACGCGCGTCCCCGATGCCGCGGGTGTTGCGCGGCCCTACGTCCCGCGCGATCAACTCAACGGCGCGATTGTCAACCTCAGCGTCACAACCCCGCAGTTCCGTCGATTCACCGCGTCGCTCAGTACGACACTCGGCCAAGACGTGGATTTTCTCGAAGTCACGCCCGTGCATCGCCGGGATGTCAGCGCCTCGCTCGACCTGCGTCCCACCGAACAGCTGCGCGTAACCGCAACGTGGGTGAGCTCGAACTTCACCCGCGTGCGCGATGGCGTGCAGACGGCGACCACGCGTATTCCACGACTCAAGACGGAGTACCAGATTTCGCGCGCGGTGTTTGTGCGCGTCGTCTCGCAGTACGAAGCATCGGTCCGGGAGGCACTGATCGATCCGACCACTGGGCGCACGCTCCTCACCGGATCAGGCACGAGCTACACGCCCAGCACACGGCGCGTGACCAACAACCTGCGCACCGACTTCCTGTTCTCGTATCGCCCATCACCAGGCACCGTGGTCTTTGCCGGCTACGGCGACACGATGACCGAACCCGCGCCGCTGGCGTTCAATCAGCTGCGCCGCACCGCTGACGCCTTCTTCCTCAAGGCGAGCTACGTGTTCCAGCCACTGCACTAGTCGGCTGCGCAGCACGCATCAGCAGCGCACCGCGGTTAGGTGCTTCCCCTACAGCATGTTCGCCCCTCCCTGACTCCCCCTGCTCCAGGGACGCCACACCCTTCTAGGGTTACTCTACCCCAGAATCGGCGCGCGACCCACGGCGCCGGGAGTGTGTACATGTCGCAGCGTAGCTGGGCCGAGCCTTGGAAGATCAAGGTAGTCGAGCCGATTCATATGACGACCCGGTCCGAGCGCGAGCGCCATATTCGCGTGGCCGGTTACAACACCTTCCTGCTCCGGTCCGACGAAGTCTACATCGACCTGCTCACGGACTCCGGCACCAGTGCCATGAGCGACCGCCAATGGGCGGGGATGATGATGGGCGATGAAGCCTACGCCGGCTCGCGGAACTTCTACAATCTCGAAAAATCCGTACGTGACGTGTACGGCTATGAAGAGCTGATTCCCACGCACCAAGGACGCGGAGCAGAGCATCTGCTCTCCAAGCTCCTCATCACGCCCGGGGACCATGTGCCCGGCAACATGTACTTCACCACCACGCGCCTCCATCAGGAACTCGCGGGCGGCACCTTCCACGATGTGATCATTGACGAGGCGCACGACCCAGCCTCGCTGCACCCGTTCAAGGGGAACATCGACCTGGCAAAGCTCGATGCGATCGTGCACGAGTACGGAGCGGCGCGTATTCCCTACGTCTGTGTCGCCGTGACGGTGAACCTTGCCGGTGGACAGCCGGTGAGCATGCAGAACCTGCTCGACGTGTGGAGCTACTGCCGCGCGCGCGGCATCAAGGTGATGCTCGACGCCACGCGTGCGGTGGAAAATGCGTGGTTTATTCAGCAACGCGAGGTCGGCATGGGCGACCGCACGGTGGCGGAGATTCTCCGCAGGATGTGCGATCTCTCCGATGGCGCCACGATGAGCGGCAAGAAAGATTCGCTCGTGAACATCGGTGGTTGGCTTGGGCTACGCGACAAAGCGCTCGTCGCCAAAGCGCAAAATCTCGCCGTGGTGTATGAAGGGCTGCACACCTACGGGGGACTCGCGGGTCGCGATCTCGAAGCGATGGCCATCGGGATTCGTGAGTCGGTCCAAGAGGAGTACATTCGCAGTCGCATCGGTCAGGTCTACTACCTCGGCGAGCGCCTACAGGACGCCGGCGTTCCGATTGTGACCCCAATCGGGGGACATGCCGTGTTCCTCGACGCGGCCGCCATGCTGCCGCATCTCCCGCGCGAGCAGTTCCCGGCGCAGGCGCTGGCCGCGGCGTTATACGTGGAGAGTGGGGTGCGCGCGATGGAGCGCGGCGCGGTGTCGGCTGGGCGCGATCCGCTCACGGGACACAATCGGTATCCCAAGCTCGAACTCGTGCGATTGACCATTCCACGGCGCGTCTACACGCAGGCGCACATGGATGTGGTCGCGGAGTCCGTGATTTCGCTCTTCCAGGAACGTGAGAAGGTGCACGGGCTGCAGTTCATCTACGAACCGGAATATCTGCGCTTCTTTCAAGCGCAGTTTGCGCCCGTTGGCGCGCCGGTGGTCCTGGATGGGCCGGCCGAGGCGTACCATGCGGCAGTGCGGAGCTTCGCGCTGACCGGACGCAGATGAAATCGCGGGGCTGGTGGAGCGACGCTCAGTGGTGGAGCTTTCGGGATACTCGTTGATCCGGAGATTGCCCCGATGTCGTTCGTTCGCCACTTCGCCGTTCTTGCGTTCGTCCCAACCGCGCTGATCGCGCAGGGCGCGGCGGCGCGTGACAGTGTCACGCCGATTCGTCCACCCAAGAATCCGCTCCCCGCCGAAGCCGCGACCGCTGGGGTAACCAAGTTCAGCTTCATCGCCTACGGCGACACGCGCGGCCGCCACGACGGAACCGAACTCCAGGCGGAGCACACACTCGTGGTAGAGGGGATGCTGTCCGCCATCAAGAAGTCCGCCGGCGGGCCCGATCCGATTCGGTTCGTACTCCAGAGTGGGGACGCCGTGGTCAACGGCTCAATCGCCAAGGCGTTGACGGTGAGCTACATCCCGATCATCGAGCGATTGACGCAGGACGCCGGGGTGCCCTATTTCTTCACCGTCGGGAATCATGATGTCGGCGCGTCGTTCGATCTGGCTGATCCGCGTCGCGTTGCGGGAATACGCAACTTCCTCGACGCGAACTCACGACTGCTCCCGCCCGATGGCTCCGCGCACCGCCTGAAAGGCTATTCGACCTTCTCCTTCGGCTACGGCAACACCTACTTCATCGGCTTCGACTCCAACATTCCCGACGACTCGGTTCAGTTTGCCTGGGTCAAGGCGCAACTGGAGTCGCTCGACCGGACGCGTTACGTGAATGTCGCGCTCTTCTTCCATCATCCGCTCTTCTCGTCGGGCCCACACGGCGGAGCGATCATTGAAAAGCAGACGGCATCGCTGCGCGCGAAGTGGGCGCCGCTCTTCCGCGCACAGCACGTGCGCCTCCTACTCGTCGGGCACGAGCACCTCTACGAACACTGGGTGGAGCGGTACACCGACGCATCGGGTGCACACCGCATCGATCAAATCGTCAGCGGCGGCGGGGGCGCGCCGCTCTACCAGTACGTCGGCGAACCCGACCTCACGGCGTACACCAAGGCCGGCGCGGAGGCGAAGGTGAACCTTGAACACCTCGCTCGTCCGTCCACCGATCCGGGGGCGAACCCGTTTCATTTCGTGATTGTGCACGTCGATGGCGACAAGATTAGCCTCGAGGTCGTTGGCGTCGACTGGGGGAAGGGCTTCGCGCCCTACCGGTCCAGCGGGATCTCGATGCAGGACAAGACGCCGTGAGTTTGGGCGCACCGTGGGCGCAGCACGCGCGCGGTCTCGCGTGCGGTCTCGCGCGCGGTCTCGCACGCGGTCTCGCGTGCGGTCTCTGGTGCGCGCGAACCGTGTCGTGGCTGGTCCTGCTTGTGGTTATCCTCGCTGCCCCGACGCACGCACAAGACTGGGCCAGCCTCGCCCAGTTCCGCGCGGCCAACGCCCAACTCCCCGCCCCAGTGCCAAATCAACCGCGGGTCGTGTTCATGGGGAACTCCATCACCGAGTCGTGGGCTCCGCTCTTTCCCACGCAGTTTCCGGGCAAGCCGTACATCGGGCGCGGGATCAGCGGACAGACCACCCCCCAGATGGTCCTGCGATTCCATCAGGATGTCATTGCCCTCAAGCCCGCGGTGGTCGTTATCCTCGGCGGAACCAACGACATCGCCGGAAATACCGGGCCGTCGACCCTCGAAATGATTGAGGACAACCTCGCGGCGATGACCGAAATGGCGCAGGCCAATGGCATCCGTGTGGTGCTCTGCTCCGTGCTCCCGGTCTTGGATTACCCGTGGAAGCGGGGCCTTGAACCGGCCCCAAAGATTGTCGCGTTGAATCAGTGGATGCGGCAGTTTGCGGCCTCGCGTGGGGCCGTCTATCTCGACTTCCACTCGGCAATGTCTGACGAAAGACAGGGCATGCGCGCCGAACTGGCGTCCGATGGCGTGCATCCGAATGCGGCCGGGTACGCTATCATGGCGTCGCTTCTCGAACCGGCAATTCGCGACGCGCTCGCCCGACCACCAAAGTAACCGTCGTCCGCTTCAACAGAATCGCTCGCTCAGCCGTCTATTTGAGCAGGGTTTCGCGTCCCTTTGCGGCCTGCTACCAAAACCAAGCGCCCCTCGAATCCACGCGCCTCAATGCCCACGTCTCCGCGTCCGCCCATTGGAACCCCGCCTGGCGGGGATGGAGCGCCCGCGCGTGAGAAGGCGGGCTTGGCCCGGATCCCGAATAACTTGCTGGCGATCGGATCTGCGGCCGTGCTCACCATCTATGGCGCGGGCTTCCAACGGACACGTGCCGCAGCCGATAAGTTCTCGGACGAGGCGGACGCCCATGCGCGCCCCTCGAGCACTCCCTCGGCTTCCACGACCGTGGCGGCAGCCCCGCCTCGCCGAACCCCGACATCCGGCACAGGGGCCGGGAGCCTCGCGCCTGCGGCACTAGCAACCGCGCCAGCCGCGCCAACGGCGCCATCAGCCCCCGCGGCAGCCATCGCGTCGGAACCAAACAAGCCCGCTGCCGCGAACATCACGAACGACTCGCCCTCCGCTCCCTCGCCGGCGATCGTTGCCGCACCAGTGGTCGCGCCGGCACCTGTCGCCGCGGCTCCGGCCAGCGCACCGACTTCTGCCCCGCCGCCGCCAGCACCCAAGGCAGCGCCTGCGCCGGCACCGCATGAGCCGGAGCGGCCAAGGTCGCAGTGGCACGACGGGAGCTACACGGGATGGGGCACATCACGGCACGGCGACATCGAAGCCACGGTGGTCATCGCCGACGGACATATCGTCTCGGCCCAGATTTCACGGTGCCTCACGCGCTACTCATGCTCGTGGATTGCGCACTTGCAACAGCAGGTGGTGGTGCGCCAGAGCGCTGACGTCGATTTCGTGTCGGGCGCCACCCAGAGCACCAACGCGTTCTACTACGCGGTCGTCGAAGCACTCAACAAATCGCGGTGACCGCCGCCTTCGAACGCACCACCACGGCGATGGGAACCTTGGTCACCGTGCGAATCGCTGGGGAAGACGCGGGGGATCGTCCCGTGCGGGCCCAGCGTGCGCTCGACTGGTTCTCGCGAGTCGAGGAGTGCTGCAGTCGCTTCGACCCCTCCAGCGAAATCCGCCAGCTGGTGAATCACGTGGGGCATCCCTTCGCCGCCAGCGAGATTCTGTTTGAAGCCACGCGCTTTGCGATTGCCGTCGCGCGCGCAAGCGACGGAGCCTTCGATCCAACGGTCGGCACCACCATGGAGGCGCGCGGCTTTGACGTTGCCTGGCGCAGTGGCGAACGCACGCCGTCGCGACTGCCCGTCGACGACACCGTGTCATGGCGGGACGTCGAACTCGATGAAGACGAACACACCATTACGCTACATCGCCCGTTGGTCCTCGATCTCGGATCGGTGGCCAAAGGACTGGCGATCGATCTTGCCGCAGCCGAACTCACCGACATCGGCAACTTCGCCATCGACGCCGGCGGCGACCTCTTCCTTGCCGGACGCAACATGCACCACGCACCCTGGGCGGTCGGCGTGCGGCATCCGCGCGACCTCGACACGCACGTGGCTCGGCTTCGCATCTCGAACGCTGCGGTGTGTACCAGCGGCGACTACGAGCGTCCATCACCACTCGGCGACGGGCACCACATTATGGATCCGCGCGTCGGGATCTCGGCCTCCCGCGTCGCAAGCGTGACCGTGATTGCGCCGCGTGCACTGGTCGCCGATGCGCTGGCGACCGCTGCCTTTGTCTTAGGGCCCGATCGCGGCATCGCCTTCCTGGAACGCCAGCGCGTTGACGGCATCATTATTTCACCAGATCTCCAGCGGACCGAAACGCCGGGGATGCGCCAATACTACGACACCGCCGATGTCACGTCCGCATAAATCCAGCGCCATCCAGCGGTATCTTCGCACGCCAAAGGGGCTGTTCACCATTGTCTTAGCGATTCTCACGGTGATCGCTGCACCGCACGAAGGCTGGCGACTGGTCGCTCCGCCGCTGCTCGGTGCCGTGTTCGCCGCGATGCTCGTGGACGCGCCCTTGCTCCGGTGGCGCGGGGGACGGTGGGTGTTTCCAGACGGGGCGATGCTCACCGGATGGATCGTCGCTCTCATTTTGAGTCCGCACGAACCGTGGCATGTCGCAGCAATCACCGCGGTCGTAGGTGTCGTGAGTAAGTACCTCGTTCGGGCGCGGAAAGCCAACGTGTTCAATCCCGCGGCGCTTGCCCTCGTGGCGACGTTCTACGTCTTCGACACCGGGCAGAGTTGGTGGGGCGCGCTCCCCGAGATGTCGATCCTCTGGATTAGCGCACTCGTAGCGACCGGCGTCTTTATCACGATCCGTATGAATAAAGGACCGCTCGTGCTCGCCTTCCTTGGCTCGTACTACGCGCTGGCCACCGCCTTCGCCTTTTTCGGCGACCCTGGGCACGTTGCGGAGTTGTATCGGGAGCCCGACCTCCATGCCGCACTCTTCTTTGCGTTCTTTATGGTGACAGACCCCCCAACCTCGCCGCCAAAGCATCGCGACCAGCTCATCTATGGCGTAATTGTCGCCGTCGTGAGTTTCGCTGTGTTCGAGTTGGTCGGCGCCGCCTACTTCCTGCTCGCGGGCCTGCTGGTGGCAAACGTCTGGGAAGGATGGAGAAAGTCACGCCGTGGCAACGCGCGCGAGCCGATTGCGGCGTAGCGCGCAACACGCTCATTTCCATACAGTCACCTCACACCGCTCGCACTCTTCGAACTATGTCCAAAGTCATTGTTATTACCGGCGCAAGCTCCGGCATCGGTGCAGCACTCGCCGAGCTCCTCGCACGGCGGGGTGATTCCGTGGTGCTCGCCGCGCGGCGCGAAGCGGAGTTGCACCGCGTCGCGGTCGCCTGCGGCCCGCACGCGCTGCCAGTCGTGGCTGATGTCACGGTGCGTGACGACGTCCAGCGCGTGGTGCGCTCGGCGATCGAGCGCTTTGGCCACATCGACGTGTGGGTGAACAACGCGGGGCGCGGGATCACCCGGATGCCCACGGCTATCACCGACGCGGACATCGACGACATGGTCCGCATCAACGTGAAGAGCGTCCTGTATGGCATGCAGGAAGTCCTCCCGCATTTCCAGGAGCGTGGGAGTGGGCAGGTGATCAACATCTCGTCAATGCTCGGCCGGATGCCCATGGCGCCCATGCGCGCCGCGTACAGCGCGGCGAAGCACATGGTGAACTCGCTGACGGCGAACTTCCGAACCGAGGTGCGCGCCACGCACCCCGGCATCCAGTTCTCGTTGGTCTCGCCCGGTGTGGTGCAGACCGATTTCGGAAACAACGCCCTGCACGGCGGTCCCGACTCGCGCACCTTCCCGAACTCGCAGACGGTGGATGAGGTTGCGGCCGTGATTGCCGGAGTCATCGACTCGCGCGCAGGGGACGTGTACACCCGGGCGCAGGGGAAGCAGATGGTGCTCGACTACTTCGCGTCCGACGAGCCCGGGAGCTGATGCTCGAAGTAGGACATCAGCGAGGGCGCCGCGACGACCACGACACGCCGTGGACAGCGAAACGCGACGCCCCCCGCCCCACCCGATCAGGCGCGCAGGTCAAATCCAATGAAGAAGCGCGGCTGACGATATTCTGAGGAACGATTCGCGTGCGTGACGGGATCCACGGAGTCGCGCTTCCGCGTTTCCCAGAGGACCCCCGTCATGAGCCCCGCGTCGCCAACAACACGACCGACCGCGACGCCGGTCAGCAGGTCGTCCAGCAAGGACCCGTTCGCGATGTTGGTTCCTCCAACGATCGACCATGAGCGCCGAAAGCGCGGTAGCCGTGCGGGGAGCAGGTTGAGATAGGTCGTCAGATAGATGTTGGTCTTCAAGGACGACCCCACCTTTTCGCTGACACCATCGAACGTCGTGGCGCCTGGCCCAAAGGACGAGGCGATCCCGAGCCCGAGGTCCCAGCGCGTGGCCTTCGCGTTGTTCACCGTCGTATAGAGACGCGAGAGCGTCCCAGGCAACCGCTGCCGTCCATTCGCCCCGAGCGACAGCTGCACATCGGTGTTCTCGCCGATCTCAACACGCGCTGACCCCGCCCAGAGGGCGACCCGGGGATCGTCCGACACCATGCGCAGCGACATCTGGCGGTCGAGGTCACCAACCGTTGCCCCCGCGTCAAACGTCGGAATCTTGCCCGCACCGAACGCATTCACCAAGACCGTCGTGAACTGGTCCTTGGTGAAGTTGATCGAGCGGCGCGACAACTCGAGCGACGGGTTGATAGAGTCTGCGGGATTCGTTGGCACCGCTTCAAAGAACGCCGCGGCGTAGATGTATTTCTGGCCCCGCAACAGATCGGTGACCACCCCGTTCTGAATAACCCCCTGCTTGACCGATCCATCGGCTCGGACGTACACCACCCAGTTCACGAGCTTCGGGTTGTAGGAGTCGCCAAAATAGATCTCGAGGGCCCGGCCGAATGATCCGGCATTGAGCGCCGAGCGCAACTCGGCGAGGCAGTCTGGGGTGAGGCGATACACCGCCGCCGACGGCAACGGGGCGCTCAGGGTCCCGTCTCCCGCATTGCAGGGCTTGACCCCCTGTTGTTGTACAAGCTGTACTCCCTGTACCCCCTGTACACCTTGGGGCATGGCACTTACCGGCTCAGCAACGGCGGCCAGCACGGAAATGAATAGAAACAAGGCACTAAAAGTACGCATCGCGAGTCCTTTCATTGCTGTCCTCACCAAAGAGATAGACCAACAAATGTGACGTAAATCACTTCAAATCAGATACTTATGAAATACATTCGATCTACTCGAGGGGTTGCTGATGATGCTTGGGTATGTAGTTTATTGACAGTCAGAGTTACTTTTAAATGAATCGAAAAAGAACAGTTACCCGTTGTGGCTCTGGTTTCTGACAATGCCACTTCACTACTTCTGGGCTTTTGAATGTTCCGCTTCGAATCTACATTAGTTTGGAGTGTTTGCGCCGTCCTCGCAACTACGGCCGGAGCCCAAGGTAGCCTATCCCTCGCGAGCGGCGATAACCAGACCGCCACGCGAGTGGGCACAAACAGCCAGGGGGGTGAAGCGCTCTACGCCCCCCTTTCCGTTCTCGTAAAGGATGCCACCGGCAAGCCCCTTGCCGGTGTGCCTGTGGTCTTCTCGCAGGGCGTCAAGCCGGCGGCCATGGCCTGCCAGTTTGATCCGAGCGGCGACGCCTCCAGCACCGCGATCTCTGATGCCACCGGCCTCGCCACGCTTCGGAAGATGTCCAACGCCGCCGGCGCGTACTCTGCCCGCATCTACTACGCCGACGGCCAGTGCCAGATCGTGGCCACCCTCGGGACCTCGACGGTCACCTTCCATCTCAACGCCGCCGCCCCCTCAATAACCATCGCCAGCGGTGACAATCAAACCGCCACGCGCCTGGGCACGAACAGCGTCGGGGGAGAAGCGATCTTCGCCCCCCTTTCCGTTCTCGTAACGGATGCCGCCGGCAAGCCCCTTGCCGGTGTGCCTGTTGTCTTCTCGCAGGGCGTCAAGCCGGCGGCCATGGCCTGCCAGTTCGATCCCAGCGGCGACGCCTCCAGCACCGCGATCTCTGATGCCGCCGGCCTCGCCACGCTTCGGAAGATGTCCAACGCCGCCGGCGCGTACTCTGCCCGCATCTACTACGCCGACGGCCAGTGCCAGATCCTGGCCACCCTGGGGACCTCGACGGTCACGTTCCATCTCAACGCCACGACCAAATAGGCCCGGAGTAACCGTCTCGAACACCGCACGTTCAGCCGATACGCTTGGTGTTCAGCTGGAGTAGTTTTGTGACAGCCCGAAGTCGTTCCTTGGTAATGCTCCACAAGCACCACCGCTACGTTTGCCGTGGCAGCAACGCTCCATTGGTCCCGTTGGTCTTCACCCTTTTCAGGACTACGTCGTGAAGAAAATTCACGCTGTGCTGGTCACGCTGGCCGCGACGCTTTGCGTGAGCGTAACCGCTCTCGCGCAGAACACCATCACGATTGTGTCTGGCGACAACCAAACGCAACCGCGCCTCACACTGGCGAACGGCACGCCGACCGCGTCATTCGCGCCGCTCACGGTGCTGGTCAAGAACGCGACCGGCCAGCCAGTCGCGAACTCGGTGGTGATCTTTACTGTGGGAACGCACCCGGCGAAGATGACCTGCATTATTGACCCGAATACGGTCACGAATAGCCGAGTTACCACGGACGCGACCGGAACGGCGAGCCTGGTCAAGCTGCCCGGAACCCTCGGCGCTGCCATTTTCGGCGACAACGGGCTGTGCTTGGTGAATGTTCAAGCGCAGGGCGCCGCCAACGTCACATTCCACCTCACCGCCACAGCCCCGGTGGCTGGGCAGACCGCTGCCGCCAATACGGGCGCAGCCACGGGAATGCTGTCAATCCTGAGTGGTGACGGCCAGTCCACGGCGTTGCTACAGCAGAGCAATAACATCCCGACCGCCCTCTACAAGCCACTCTCCGTTCAGCTCAAGGACGGAAACGGAAAGGCGCTCGGCAGCGGATTGACGGTCTCTTGGTCGGTAACCTCGAAAGCGCAGGGCATGACCTGCACTCTCGACGGGCAAGGCAAAACGGTCTACTCGGTCATCACGGACGCCACCGGTGCGTCAACCCTGGCGAACAACGTGTACGGAAGCTCGGCGCTGATTTTCGGCGCGGCTGGCCAGTGCGTGATCACGGCAAAATATGGTTCGTCCACCGCGGCGTTCCGCCTGACGGCCACCCCAATGGTCGCAGCGACAGCCGCGAGCGGCACGACCGGCGGCACGACCGGCGGCACGACCGGCGGCACGACCGGCGGCACGACCGGCGGCACGACCGGCGGCACGACCGGCGGCACGACCGGCGGCACGACGGGTAGCACGACCGGTGGCACGACCGGCGGCACGACCGGTGGCACGACCGGTGGCACGACCGGTGGTTCGACCACCGGCAACGCGCCGATCGTCGCCGGGCTCAGCCCCGTGAGCGGCGACGGACAGAGCGCCGCTCGTAACCAGACCGTCAACGGCCAGTTGGTGGCCGTCTTTGCGCCACTCGTGGTCTTTGCGAAAGACGCCAACGGCAAGGCGCTTGGTGGCATCCCGGTAACCTGGACGGTCGGACCGCATCCGGCCGCTATGACATGCACCATTGACCCCAGCAACAGCGGGTCCGTCTCCGGTGTGACCGATGCGTCCGGCAGTGCCGTCCTGGCGAAACTGAACGGGATGTCCGCCGGTATCGCCGGACAGGACGGGGACTGTCAGATCTTCGCCATGGCGAACGGTGCCCCGCAGGTAACCTTCCGCCTGAACGCCACCACCGCTGCCACCACCACCGGCACCAACACCGGTGGCACCACGACCGGCGGCACCACGACCGGCGGCACCACGACCGGCGGCACCACGACCGGTGGCACTACGAGCACCACACCCACGGTCATGCTGTTGCTCAACATGGGGTTCAATCAGACCGTCGCGCAGTCGCAGATGGTCAACGGTGCCCAAAGCGCCACGTTTGCCCCGATGGAAATCGAAATTCGCGACTTCAGCAGCAAGCCCATCCCGGGTACGCCAATCTTGTGGAAGGTCGGTGCGCATCCGGCTAACATGACGTGCGTGCTCGGCCCCAACATGGGCACAGATTTCACAGACATCACCGATGTGAATGGGCGGTCACAGCTCGGCAAGGGCAGCAACGTATCCGCGATTGTCTCGGGCGCCGAAGGCCAGTGCCAGATCATCGCGACCGCCACCGCCTACAACCGCTCGGCACCGTTCAACCTCAACGCGATTGCCGGGGCCACCACAGCGGGTCCGCCAGCCGCGCCGAGTGCGTTGAGCATCGTGTCCGGCGACAACCAAACGGTCGCGCGCAATCAACTCTTGCCGGGCGCCGGGATTCCGGCAGCGCTTTTCGCTCCGCTCGCCGTCGTGGCAAAGGATGCGAATGGCAAGCCGATTCCGGGCGCGGTGGTGATTTTCTCCATCGGCGCTAAACCCAATGCCATGGCCTGTCAGATGGCCATTCCGAACGGGACCGTGACTGCCGATGCCAACGGTATTGCAACGCTAACGGCGCCGACGGGTGCACCAGCCCCAGTCTTCGCGTACTACGCCGATGGCGAATGCCAAGTGATTGTCTCGGCGGGTCCGGTGACCGCCACGTTCCACTTGAATGTCGCGGGTGCTTCTGGACCGACCGGTCAGACCGCGGCATCGCTGTCGCTCATGAGCGGTGACAATCAAGTCTCCACGCGCTCGGGTACAAACATTCAGGGCGGCGAGGCGTACTATGCGCCGCTGGTGGTCCGTGCGAACGATCCGGCTGGTAAGCCGATCCCGGGCGCACTCATCACCTGGAAGCTGGGCAACAAGCCCGCCGCGATGGCCTGCCAGTTCGAGCCCTCCGGCATCAACCCCGGGTTCACGTACGCCGATGCCTCAGGCATCGCCACGATGAACAAAATGAGCGGAAACTCCGCGCGCATCTACTACGCGGACGGCGACTGCGAAATCGTGGCAACGTCAGGGTCCGCAGCACCCGTGACCTTCCACCTCAGGTCGTCCGTGCCAGGCCCACCCACCCTCGCGATTGTGAGCGGTGACAATCAGAACGCCTCGCGCATGGGCACCAACATTCAGGGCGGCGAGGCCTTCTACACGCCGCTCACCGTTGTCCTGCGCGACTGGACGGGGAAGCCGCTGGCCAAGACTCCGGTAATCTTCAGCCTCGGCACCAAGCCGGGGGCTATGGCCTGTCAGTTTGAGCCTGGTGGTGACGCGCAGAGCACGATCGTCACCGACGACAACGGCACGGCGACCCTTGGCAAGATGTCGAACACCACCGGCTCCTACTCGGCGCGCATTTACTACGCCGACGGACAGTGCCAAATCATCGCCACCTCCGGCGCCGCCAGCGTCACCTTCCATCTCAACTCCGTACCACCGAAGATGTTGATGGTGAGCGGGGACAATCAAACGGCCTCGCCAAAGACGATTACCGATTCCCCCTGGTCGAATTCGGGGATTCCCACCGCGCTGTTTTCTCCGCTCGTCGTCAAGCTGATTGACGCGAATGGCAATCCGCTCGTCAATGCGCCGATTGTGTGGGCGGTCGGTACCAAGCCTGCAGCAATGGCCTGTCAGATCGAGCCCGCCGGAGCATCGCAGTCGACGGTAATGACTGATGCCAGCGGCAGCGCGACCCTCAACAAGATGGGCGGGAGCCCCGCCTTTATCTATTACGCAGCCGGACAGTGCCAAATCACCGCTGCATTCAACGGCACCGTCGCCACCTTCCATCTGAACGCGCAACCCTAAGCCACAGACCGTACGTACGAACGGGGGGCGAGGCCACACTGGCCTCGCCCCCCGTTCTGCATCTCGCCCACTACTTCCGCGGCACCATCTGCTCCCACCACCGTCGGTAGTCCTCATACATCCGCAGGTGCACGCTCGCCTCCGGCGGCCGTCCCGCACTCGCAAACGTGACGAACGTTTTTCCGCTGCGCTCCTTGAACTGCACGAGCCCCCCCGCGGAATCCACCACCACGCGCGTCAGCGAGTTCGTCGGCCCCACCACTTGTACAAAGGGGGTCGGCGCCGGCATGGCCCGCCGAGGATCGAGTTCGCGCAACAATAAATTTTTGAAATCGAGATGGGTGTACATCCCACGCACATGGCGCGGCGAAAATTGCGACGCATAAAAGAACATCGGGACCTGGTAGTTCACCGCCTGGCGCAGCCGGTCCTCTTCCTTGTCGCCGTGATCACCCGTGAGCACGAGCAACGTCCGATCCGCGAGGCCACGACGTCCAAGCTCCTTCCAGAGCGAGTCCACGTACTCCCCCACATACTGCACGTTCCCCTTCCCCGAGGCCTTGTTGTACTCGAGATCGTGCCCCCACATCATTTCCTGATACACAAACGCCCGATCGTGCGCGGCTAAAAACCGCACCACGTCCGGCAGCAGGACTTTGTCCTCGCAGCTGTTCTCAAACTCAAACGGATTGAAACAGAGGGCGTGCGGCTTGAGTGCCGCAATCTGCGGCGGCGTCAGGCTTATCACCTGCTGCCAGGGCAACTCCGCTACCACCTGCTCGCGGTCCTCCTGTGCCAACGCGTACGCCGTCGCGTAGCCCTGCTCGTGCAACAGGGCCGGCAGATTGCTCAGTTTGTAGGCGTGCTCGTACGACGGAAAGGTCGCGTCGTCGTACGCCTCATACGGAATAAAGCGCGACAGCAACATATCGAGCATCGCCGTGCGGCTGTCCTGATTGGCGGTGTAGTACTGCTCAACGCTGTGCGCATGCGCGGCCAGCGTGCGCAGCATATTGCCCGGCGGCAGTGCGGCGAGCTCTTGGCGATAGGTATCAATCGCCATCGTCTCCATCACAATGACCACAATCTTCGTGAACTGCGGGCGCAGGGGCGCTGGATCGGTCGCGCTCTTGTCGAACAAGGCGATCGAGGGCACCGCGCGATTCGACGTCACCGGAGCAATCGCGTGCTCCGAAAGTCGCACGTGAAGATCGCGGGCAATATCCATCAGCGGACTCGGCACGTCGGGAACATTCCACCCCAGCGTACAGGCCGCTCCCACCACAAGCGCGGTGACGCGCGTCGACACCACCAACGGACCAACCGTGATCCGGCGCGCGCACCACACGGCGCTCACCACCCCGACCAGTATCAGCGCTCCGAGTTGCAGCCAGCCGGTCAGCGGCAATAGATCGCGGAAGAAATACGCGACCTCGTACAGACTCACATTCAGCAGCGAGTAATGCCGACCCGCTGCCGCATCATGGAAATAGGTGTAGCCAAAGGCGCTCGCAAACCAGAGCAGGAGGAGCGGCCAATACAGCCCCGCGCTCATCCACCGCGCGCCGCTCAGGCGCGACCGCCCAGCCCTAACCGCCCCGAGCCACAGCAGCCCCACGAAGGCCACATCGATGCTCAAGCCGGTCACCCACGCAAGCGGATGGCCGAGGCCGATGATGACGAGCTTATAGGAGGCGATGGTGCCGAAGAGGGCCACGGCCGCCCCAGTACGGCGGGATTCGGCGGTGGTCGCAGGGGGAGCGACGGACATAGCCGTAATGTAACCAAACCGTGACACAGCATCGGCGTAGACATGCCCAAAACGGCGCAGGCGGGCCAACCTTTCAGTTGGCCCGCCTGTAGTTGCCCCTCCAGGGGTCGAACCTGGACTCTTCTGCTCCAGAGGCAGACGTGTTGCCAGTTACACCAAGGGGCATCGGGTCGCACACCGATAAACAACGCTCTGGAAGACGTTCTTCACCGGAATCCGAAGTTTAGCTAATCCGACCGTGCCGAGCAACCCCGAAGGCACCGAAACCATTCGGTTTGCGTACATTCCCCGCAACCGCCGTCGGCATTCTATCACTCCGCCACGCTTATGACTCTCGACCCACGCTATCCCATTGGCCCCTATGTGCGGCCAACCACCTCAACCGCCGCTGATCGCGCCGCTCGCATTGCGGCTATCGAACGCGCGCCGGCAGCATACCGCGCCGCCGTCGAGGGGCTCTCCGACGGACAGCTCGACACCCCCTACCGCGACGGCGGCTGGACGGTGCGCCAAGTGGTGCATCACGTTGCCGACTCGCACGCAAACGCCTACATCCGCGTACGGTTCTGCCTCACCGAACACCACCCAACGGTCAAGCCGTACGACGAAAACTCGTGGGCCGATTTGATCGACGCGCGCACGCTCGCCGTGGCGCCGTCGCTCGCCATGATCGACGGTCTCCACCAGCGCTGGGCCGCGCTCGCGCACACGCTGACGGCGGAGCACTACACGCGTACGGTCTTCCACCCCGCCAACGGCGACATGACACTCGACGCCATCTTCGAGATGTACGCCTGGCACAGCCGCCACCACGCGGCGCAGATCACCACGCTCCGGGAACGACTGGGCTGGTAGGAACGATAGAGAACGACAAAGGCCGTCAGCTCGTAAGAGCTAACGGCCTGAGAAGTTTCGGGTGCCTTGCAAGTGCCTCGCGCGCCGGCATTGGAACTCTGCGTCCTACCGCCGAACGGCGGGCAAACATTGCAACGACATCCGAATCAAAAAGCGAAAATCAGTGGAGCTGAGGGGGATCGAACCCCTGACCTCTGCAGTGCGATTGCAGCGCTCTCCCAGCTGAGCTACAGCCCCAATTGAACTAGGTGCGGTAGCATCGAGCAGCCGGTCGCACCCGGGTCCTAAAAACGCACCAGCCCCGCCGAAAATCGGGCAGGGCCGACATCACTGGTAGAAAAGTACCGCGAGGATGCGTCAAGTCAAGTAGTGCTTCGGTGTATATTCGGGAGGAACCGCACCAGCGCCGTTCTCGTTACTCTCCGTACCATGCCTTCGCCCACGTCGCCGCATCCACTCCGTTCTGATTTCGCCGCCGCGCAGCTCGCACTCCGGGCGCGCACCATGAACGACGTGCGGCTCCAGCCCGACGGGCGCTACGTCCTCTACTGGATGCAGTCGTCGCACCGGTTCGAGGACAACTGGGCGCTCCGCTTTGCCGTGCTCGAAGCGGACCGACTGAATGTGCCGCTCCTGATCCATCAAGGGCTCGACCCGACCTACGAACACGCCAGCGATCGCATTCACAGCTTCATCATCCAGAACGCCCGCGAGCTCGCGCAACGCGCGCCGTCGCTTGGACTCGAGTACCAGTTCGTGCTCCGCCGCACCCGCGACGACGACCGCCGCGTGGTCGACCGCCTCGCCTCGCGCGCAACCATCGTCGTCACCGACGACTTCCCCACCTGCGGCATCGCCGAGCGCACGGCGCGCTTTGCCAGCCGTGCCGCCTGTCGAGTGGTGGCCGTGGAGTCGCACTGCGTTGTTCCCTCGGCCCATTTCGACGGCAAGGAGGAGTTCGCCGCGCGCACGATCCGCCCGAAGCTCGCCAAACTGCGCGACCTCTGCCTCGAACCGGTCGAAGATCGCGCCCCGCGCAAGCGCTTCGACCGCGCACTCCTGGACGGACTCGACATCACCCCGCTCGACGTGGCCACGCTGTCAGATGCCGCGCTCACCACGGAACTGGCGCGCTGCGAGATCGACCACAGCGTGCCGCCCGTGAGTGCCGAACACATCGTGAGCGGCCTCACCGCCGCGCGCGACCGCTTGGCTGACTTTACGACCTTTGCGCTCGAGGACTACGCCGAGCGCCGCAACGAGCCCACCGATCGCGACGGCTCGAGCCGGATGTCGCCGTACCTCCACTTCGGGCAGATCAGCGCCGCCGACGTGGCGCGTGCGGCGATCGCAACAGGCCCTGCGGCCCCGGTGGAGAAGTTCCTCGACGAGCTGATCACCTGGCGCGAACTCTCCTTCAACTTTTGCCGGCTCAATCCGAACCACGGCAAGCTCCGCGGGCTTCCCGACTGGGTCCACAAGACCATGGAGGCCCATAAGGACGATCCTCGCGAGGTGCACTACACCCTCGCCCAACTCGAGGAAGCCCGTACCCACGAGCCGCTCTGGAACGCGGCGCAGCGCGAACTGCAGGAGACGGGGGCCATCCACAACGTGGTGCGGATGCTCTGGGGCAAGAGTGTGATTCTGTGGACGCCGCGCTACAAGACCGCCCTCGACCACCTCATTCTGCTCAACAACAAGTGGGGGCTCGACGGGCGCGATCCCTCGAGCTTCGGCGGCATCCAATGGTGCTTTGGGAAGTTCGACCGCCCGTGGTTCGACAAGCCGATTTGGGGGCTCATTCGCCCGATGTCGATCCCTCGCGCGTACGAAAAGTTCGATGCCGAGGGGTACATCGCGCGCTGGAGGGGTGCTGCACAGTAGATTTGGCGCGTGACTTCGCTTCCCTCACCTGCCGAGATTCGGGCAGCAGCTGCCCGAATTGACGGCTTCGTCGTACAGACCGCGCTCACACGCTCTGAGTACCTCTCCTCCGTTGCTGGAGGAGACGTCTACCTCAAACGTGAATGTGAGCAGCACACCGGCTCCTTCAAGCTTCGTGGCGCCACCAACGTTCTCGCCCAACTGACGGCCGAGGAACGCGCCGCGGGGGTGGTGGCATCAAGCGCCGGCAACCACGGACTCGGCATCGCCTCCGCGGCCCACGCGCTTGGTATTGCGGCGACGATCTACGTGCCGGCGAGCGCGCCACGGATCAAGCGTGACAAGATCGCCGCGCTGGGGGCATCGGTGCACGCCTCCGCGCGCACCTACGACGAGGCGGAGTCGTACGCGCGGGTCGCGGCGCTCGACAGCGGTGCGCGATTCGTGAGTCCGTGCACGGGGCGTGAGCTGCTGGCTGGCCAAGGGACGGTCGCACTCGAGATCGTTGAGCAGCTGGCCGAACAGGGCGCAACGCTCGGCACCCTGATGGTGTGCGTCGGAGGGGGCGGGCTCGCCGGTGGCGTGGCCGGGCTGCTCCGCGCGGAGTCGCCGAGCACCCGAATTATTGGCGCGCAGTCGGAACTCACCAACGCCATGTCACTCGCCCTGGCCGCAGGGGAGGCGACCGATATTCCCGACCTCCCAACCCTCGCCGACGGACTTGCCGGGCTCGTTGACGACGAGATGCTGGCGCAGGGACAGGCCGCCCTCGATGACATCGTGACGGTCAGCGAGGACGACATCGCCCGCGCGATTCAGGCGCTGTGGACGCACGAGGGGCTCACGGTCGAAGGTGGCGGAGCCGTGGGGACAGCCGCGCTGATGACGGGCCGCGTACGCCCGACCGCATTCCCCGTGGTGGTGATCGTCTCCGGAAGCAACATCGACGAGGCTCGGCACCAGGCGATTGTGGCTGGCAACTTTCCCGCGCGGTAGGGCGGAACGGCACCTGCCGAGTATCTTTCTGTTGTGACCCTTTCTGTCCAGTTCCTCGGCACCTCCGCCTCGCGCCCAACGATTGAGCGCGGGGTGTCTTCCGTCGCCATTGTTCGCGATGGCGAGACGATGCTCGTGGACTGCGGGGAAGGCACCCAGCGTCAGATGATGCGCTATGGGGTGTCGTTCGCCCTGGGCGACATTTTCTTCACGCATTTTCACACTGATCACTACCTCGGCTTCTTGGGATTGCTCCGCACGCTGACGCTGCAAGCGCGCGCGGAGCCGCTGCGGCTGTGGGGGCCCAAAGGACTCACCGCGCTGCTCAAGAAGACCGATGGGCTAGGGAGCGAGCGGCTGTCGTTCCCGCTTGAGGTCACGGAGATTACTCCTGGAGAGCCGGTGAAGCGCGACGGCTACGTGATGCTCCCCTTCCCCGTGAGCCATCGCAATCAGCTCGCGGTGGGATGGGCGTTGATCGAAGAGGAACGTCGTGGTCGTTTCGACCCCGAGCTCGCCCGCTCGATGGGGATCCCTGAGGGTCCGCTCTGGGGGAAGATCCACAAGGGCGAAACGATCACGCTCGAGGACGGGAGCACGGTAGCCCCCTCGGTGCTCGTTGGCCCGACACGGGTGGGACGCCGCGTGGTGATCACCGGCGACACGCGCCCGTGCGACGCGACCGTTGAGGCAAGCGCTGGCGCCGATTTGATTGTGCACGAGGCCACGTTCGGTGATGAGGAAGCCGCACGCGCCGTCGAGACGGGGCATAGCACTGCACGCGAGGCCGCGGATGTCGCCGCACGCGCCGGGGCCCGCCGACTGGTGCTCACGCACTTCTCCGCACGCTACTCGAGTGATCCATCCGATCTCGCGCGCGAAGCACGCGAGCGATTCGCGCCCACGCAGTGTGCGCGTGACGGCATGGCTGTCGATGTCCCGTTCTCCGATGCCGAGTCACCGGACTCCCCACCGACTGGAAACGCATGAACACCGGCACGTTCGCCCGCTACCGCAACCTGTTCACCTTCGTGGAGAACTGGGGCGAGTACTTTCGTGAGAAGCGCCAGCGCCCCTTCGCCCCGCTGACGATCACCACCAAGGGACGCCCGCTCAGCTTTCGCGTGTCGAGCAAAGGGCTCTACCTGGTGTTCAAAGAGATTTTCCTCTCCGATTTCTACGACATCCGGCATCTCGCCGGCGCGCTCCCCAAAGCGCCGGTGGTGATCGACATCGGCGGGAATGCGGGCTACTTCGCCATGATGCTCGTGTCGCGTATTCCCGACGCCACGATTTACGCGTACGAGGCGATGCCGGAGAACTTCGCGCTGTACACGGCGAACGTCGACCGGAACCCGGGCCTCTCCACGCAGGTGCACGTGCACCATGCGGCGGTCACGGGATCTCCAACCGACAGCATTGAGATCTTCGCCGAGGCCGAGGCGAACTCGGTGACGGCGAGCGTGCTACGTGAGTTCGATTCGCATAACACCCGAAGCGTGCGTGTGCCGGCGATTTCGTTGGCGGATCTCATGCGCGCGCAGGGGCTCGAGAAGGTCGATCTCCTGAAGCTCGACTGCGAAGGGAGCGAGTACCCGATTATCTACGAGTCCCCACGCGAACTGTGGTGGGGCGTGCACGCGATTTTTCTGGAAGTGCACGATCTGCCCGGCGAGGGACGGAACGTCACCGCGCTGATCGCGTACCTCGAGGACGTGGGGTATCGGTGCACGAAGAACGTGGCGAACAACGGCTGTTGGGCCGTGTTTGCGCAGCGACGCGGGTAGCGGACGGAATGCCGCCGAGGCCTTAAAGATTCAGCGTCCACCTCTACGACGCGCCGCGGCCGCCTGATTTCGACGCAGTTCCTCTTCCGTCTCGCACACGAGCGATGGCACCTCCGTCGGAGTGCCGCTGTGGTCGATTGCCACGAAGGTGACGTAGCACGAGTTGGTGTGCCGCCGAACACCGGTCATGATGTTCTCGGCCTCCACGCGCACCCCGATCTCCATGCTCGTGCGCCCCGTCCAATTCACACTCGCCATCACGTGCACGAGCTCCCCCACGCGGATCGGTTCGCGGAAATCGACCTTATCCATCGACACGGTCACGGCGGACGCGCGGGCGTGGCGCATGGCGCAGACCGCAGCGGTTTTGTCGATCAGACTAAGAATCGTTCCGCCGAACACGTGCCCCAGGACGTTTTCGTCCATCGGCATCATGAGGGCGGAGCTCGTATGTGCGGATTCGCGCACCGTGCGCGTCGGACGAGTGGGCTGCGACATTGAGAGAGGGGCTGCGGGGCGTTCGAGTGGCCACTTGCGTGGAACCGCTCGCGGTGGCCGACGCGTCGAAGGCGCGTTCGAGCGCCCGACGATTGTCGGCGGGGGTGCCCTGGTCGAGCCAGAGCAGGTGCTGCACGGGCGCGGTAATCAGGCCCAGATCCCAGTCGCGGGCGTTGTCGTCGCGGACCACGAGACGTGCGTGCTCACGATCGGTACTCCGGGCCGTGATTTGCACCGTGACCTGTGACGCGGTTCGCGTCCAGCGGCGCACGGAATCGGAGCCAACGGGGAGCGTCGCTTGGACATCACGCCACCACGCAGGCACACCGACCTCCTGCGGCGTGAGCGCCACGGGTTCGGTGGTGCTCTTGCGGCGGGTGCCAGGCACGGCCATCACCACGAGCGGTTTTCCGTCCAACGCATCGAGCGAGAAACTGGTCGCATCGACCGCGAACCCTCGCATGGACTCGGCGGCCACCCGCCCTGCGGACTCGGTGTGCGCGGCGAGGGCCCGCGACGCGGCACTCCATTCCTGGGTGGCGGCTTTCACAAGCTGCGTGGAGAGCGAATCGCCAAAGAGCTGCGTGAGTGTCCCCGCGTGGCGACTACGGAGGTCCAACACCCCGCGTCGCCCCGTGTGACGATCCACCACGGGACCGCTCCGCTTGACGTCGATGTCGGTGTGGTACTCGAAACTCAGATACGGCCCGTGCACATCGAGAATATCGAGCGTGGCCGACGCCGAAATCGATGGGTCGGCAGCGGTGTCTTCGTCCGGGTCGAGCAGTCGTTCCGATGGATGGTCGCGCCGGAACCGTTGTTCGAGCGCCGCCACCGTGGTGTCGCTCATGAGTTCGGTGGAATCGCCGCGCACCAAATCGCGCAGGAAGATGCGCTGGCCGAGGAAGACCGCATCGAAGTACGAGCGATCCACATCGGTGGTGTACAGCTCACTGAGGCGGCCATCGACCCGCGCAATGAAGATCGGCGCGCTGCGCATCCGCAGTCCGTTCGGTCCCGACGAAACCCAATAGGTCGAGTCCGCGGTCGTCAGCAGGAAGTCTGCAGGCAGTTTGGGGCCTGCGCGTTCCCCGCCACAGGCAGCAGCGAGGAGAACCCCCGCGAGGATCCCCCGCACGGAGGGAGTGCAACAGGCACGCACCATATTGCTAATATACATCCGTGAAATACACTCTCATGCTCCTCTGCTGCGCCGCCCCTGTGCTCGCGCAGTCCCCCGCGCAGTCGTCGGCTGCCGCGGCCAAGCAAGCAGCAGCCCCCGCAGCGGCCTCGCCCGCGGCCGCCGACCCCGGCATCGTGCGCGGCCTCTATGTGAACCGCTTCGCTGCGCAAAGCACCAAGCGCATGAAGCAGCTCATCCAGATGGCCGACGAGACCGAGGTCAACGCCCTCATTATCGACATCAAGGACGAGTTCGGACTCAACTACGAGTCGTCTGATCCCAAAGTGCAGCGCAACGCCGGCAAAGCAGGGGTCATCAAGAACCTCGCGGCGCTCCTCGACACACTCAAGGCGCACAAGATCCTGGCCGTGGCGCGTATTGTTGTGTTCAAGGACTCCGTTACCGCGCGTGTGAATCCGGCGTGGGATATCCGAAAGGCAGACGGGTCCCCCTGGCGCGACAAGAAGGGGATGCTCTGGGTGAACCCGTACAATCGCGAGCTGTGGGACTACAACATTCGCGTCGCCGAGGAAGCAGCCAAGCTCGGCTTTGGTGAGATACAGTTCGACTACATCCGCTTCCCCGAACCGTACAAGTCGCTCCCGCCGCAGGTCTTTCCGGGGTCGAACAATGAGCCCAAGCCTGCGGCGTTGGCCGAATACTTGAAGCTCGCGCGTACGCGGCTCTCAAAGCTTGGCGTGCGCACCACCGCCGACATTTTCGGACTGGTCACCACGGTCCCTGGCGCGCTGGAAGTCGGCCAAGAGTGGGAGAAGGTCGCTCCCGTGACCGATGTGCTCCTGCCGATGGTCTACCCCTCGCACTATCCGCCGGGCTCGTTCAACATCCCGCGCCCAAATGCGGATCCGTACAAGACGATCTTCATGGCGATTTCCAAAGCGCACGACCGCAACAACAAGCTTGGTCTCACCGGCGAGCGCGTGCGCCCCTGGCTCCAAGCCTTCACCCTTGGCAAGCCGGCGTACGGCCCCGAAGAAATCCGCGAGCAGAAGCGTGCGGTGTACGACGCGGGGTACGACGGCTGGGTGCTCTGGCACCCGGGTTCCAAGTACGAGCCCTTCCTCGCCGGCCTCGAAAAGACGACCGTGTCGCGGAAGAAGGCCTACGTTACCCCTGCAGCAGCGCCTGCACGCCGGTGATCAGGCGCTGCACCTCGTCTGCCGAGGTGTAGCAGGAGCAGCCCGCACGGACGACCCCATCATCGCCGCGGTTCAGCAGCGCGATGATGGTTGAGGCATAGAAATCGCCATTCGACACAAACACGCCGAGCTCAGCGAGATGCCGGGCGACAGCTTCTGATGTGTGCCCCTCCACCGTGAACGCCACCGTTGGCGTGCGCGGCTGATCCGGCGTCGGCCCGTAGAGCGTCACTCCAGGAATGGCGCCGAGTCCGGTCCAGAGCTGCTCGAGTAGTGCTTGGCCGCGTGCATGCAGCGTGGAGAACGTCTGCTCGAGTCGCTCGCGGCGCGTGGCACCTTCGCTGAGGTGCGCCAGAAAATCGATGGCCGCACCGGTGCCTACAATCCCTTCGTGATTCTGTGTGCCCGTCTCGAGTCGCTCGGGTGACCAGTTCGGGGCTGGGTCAAGCCGCGGCACGTTGAGCGCTTCAATCAGCGCCTGTCGCCCATAGAGCATTCCCGCGTGCGGACCATAAAACTTGTACGCGCTGCAGCCGAGGAAATCGCAGTCCATCGCATGCACATCAACAAGCGAATGGGGGGCGAAATGCACGGCATCCACAAACACGAGGGCGCCGACTGCGTGCGCCATGGCACCGGCACGCTGCACGTCGGTGATCGTGCCCAACGCATTCGAACCTGCGCCAATCGCGAGCAACTTCGTTTTCTTGCCGAGCACCTTCGCCAAGCTGTCGAAGTCGATCTGTCCGGTCTTGAGGTTCACCTTGGCGTGGCGCACGGTAATGCCACGCTCGCGCTCTAGCCGCTTCCACGGCGCGACGTTGGCGTGGTGATCGAGATCGGTGATCACCACTTCGTCGCCCGGGCCCCACCAGGAGCCAAGGGCGCGCGCCAAGTGGAACGTGAGGGTGGTCATGTTGTTGCCGAAGGCGACTTCCGACACCTTGGCGTTCAGAAAATCGGCCGCGGCGAGGCGCGACTGATCGAGCAGCGCGTCCGTCTCCACGCTCGTCGGATACACCCAGTGCGTGTTGGCATTGTGGTGCAACAAATACCCACCCATCGCCTGTACGACCGACAGCGGCACCTGCGTTCCGCCGGGTCCGTCGAAATAGGCTACCGGATAGCCGTTATGCGTGCGTTCCAGCGCCGGAAAGAGCGCGCGGATCTCGTCGAGTGATTTTGTCGTGCCCTGAGCGTCGGCCATGGTCAGACGATCTCCGATCCAGCAATCTGTTCGATGTACTTCACCATCTCCACGTGATCCGCTTCTTCACCAAGTGCGAGATGGGCGGCGCTCGTCAGTTCAGTCATCATCTGCAAGAGTGGCGAGGGCACGCCCTGCTCGCGCAACAACTGCGCGGCGATCTTGATGTCCTTGTCCATGAGCGCCAGGCGGAAGGTGCGCGGGAACGCACGTCCCACCACGCGCTGCGTAAACAGGTTCTGCGACACATTCGAGCGCCCGCTCGAGCCGTTGATCACGTCGAGCGCCACGGCCGGTGCGACGCCGGCCTTACTCAAGGCCAAGAGCCCTTCGCCCAGTCCCCAGATGTGGAGCGACAGCAAGGCCTGGTTCACCGCTTTCACCGCGTGGCCAGCCCCGATTGGGCCGCAGTGAATGATCTTCTCGCCGAACGCTTCAATCACCGGCATCACGCGCGCGAGCAAGCCAGCATCGCCGCCGACCATTACCGTCAACGTGCCAATCTCGGCGCCTGTCACACCACCGCTGACCGGCGCGTCGAGGAATCCGATGCCGTGATCATGCAGCCGCTTGGCGATCCGCTGCGAACTCGCCGGATCGCCCGAGGTGCAGTCCACGAGCACCGTGCCGCGCGCCATCGTGGCGAGCAGTCCGTCCGGACCGTCGAGGAGTGCCTCGACTTCTTTCGAGGTCGGCAGACAGGTAACCACGACGGCGGCACCCTTTGCGGCGTCCGCGGGGCTGGTCGCGACGCGACTCCCGAACTCGGCGCCGAATGCCGCCGCCTTGCTGGCGGTTCGGTTCCAGATGGCGAGTGTGAACTCAGGGGCGGCGAGATGGCGGGCCATCGGAGTTCCGATAGCGCCGAGGCCGAGGAAGGCGACGTGGGTCATGGCAGTGATGGGCAAGAGGATGCTGTACGAAAGGTCACAGGGCTGCGCGGCCGACGCCACCCCTGTGCGGCAGCTTCCGAAGCGACCGCACATCGCCAATCATTCTCGTATGCGACTCCGCCTCATGATTGACGGGATGCTCTCGGTGCACGCCAAGCGCGCGGTATTCACCGCGATGACTGGCGTACCTGGGATTGTCAGCGCCGAGGTGGAGATGGGAGAGGCGATTGTCGAGGGCACGGCGCTCGACGAGGCCGAGCTGCGGGGCGCGGTCGAAACGGTGGGGTGCCGCGTAACCCACATCGAGCGCCTCCCTGCGCAGCTCCCCCTGCTCGCTCCGCTCGAGGATTCCCCCTGAGCATCGAAACGGCGCAGGGGTGTTATCCGCCGTCGCCGACGGTTAGCTTCCCCGCGTGCAACCTTAGAGGCTTGGATTAGCGCACTGCCCAGGTGCAGGCGCGGCGACACCCGACGGTCGGAAAGGAGGGATCATGAAAGCCAGACAGACGCACGGTGACGAGCCGTCAATCGCGTCCCTCCTCGCACCGGACCTTCTCGACCTTCTCGAGTCGGACCCTGGCGCGATTGCCGCCGAGACCGAGGAAGTCCACCCGGCCGACTTAGCCGACGTCGTCGAGAAGCTTCCGCGATCGCAGCTCCCGGCCTTCTTTGCCGCACTCCCGCCAGATCGCGCTGCTGCGGTTCTTGAGTATGTGAGCGAGGAGCTCCGCGTGGAGCTCCTCGAGGAGATGAGCCCCGAGCAAGCGGCCAAGCTCATCGCACAGATGACGCCGGACGATCGCGTTGATGCGCTCGACGAGATCGACGAAGAGCACGCCGAAGACATCGTCGAAGCGCTGCCGGAAGAGGATCGGCGCGTCACCGAGCAACTCCTCGAATACGCCACCGACAGCGCCGGCGGTCTCATGACCACCGAGTTCGTGTCGGTACCAGAGACCGATACCGTGGAGGTTGCCCTGCGTCGCGTGCGCGAGATTGCCCGCGGTGGTCGGCGCGAAGCGATGAATGTCGTGTACTCGGTGGATGACAAGGGGATCCTGCGCGGCGTGCTCTCCCTGCGCGAGCTGCTGGCCGCACCGGAAGGAGCGCGGGTCAGCGATGTCGCCTGGACCGAAGTGCGGCACGTGCATCCGACCTCCGACCGTGAAGAAGTCGCACGCGTGATTTCGGAGTACGATCTCGTCGCCGTGCCCGTAGTGGATGACACCGAACGCGTGCTGGGCGTGGTCACCGTCGACGACGTCATCGACGCGATCCAAGAAGAACAGACCGAAGACGTTCAGAAGATGGGCGGTATGGAAGCCCTCGACGAACCCTACATGCAGATGGGGATTGTCGGGATGCTCAAGAAGCGCGCGGGCTGGCTGTCCGTGCTCATGGTGAGCGAGATGTTCACCACGAGTGCGTTGCAATACTTCGACCAAGAACTGCAGAAGCTTCCTGTGCTCATGCTATTTGTACCGCTCGTCATGAGCAGCGGTGGCAACTCGGGCTCGCAGGCCACGTCGTTGATCACCCGCGCGATGGCGCTCAAGGAAGTTGAGCTCAGCGATTGGTGGCGCGTCGCGCTGCGCGAACTCCCCACGAGCATGACCCTCGGTGCGATTCTCGGCGTCATTGGCTTCATTCGCGTCATCGTGTGGCAGAAGGCGGGATTCTACGATTACGGACATCAAGCGCCGTATGTGCTCGTCGCGCTCAACACGTTCATCGCGCTCACCGGGATCGTGACCTTCGGGTCACTCACCGGCTCGATGCTGCCCTTCTTGCTCAAACGCCTTGGCTTCGATCCGGCGAGTTCGTCCGCGCCGTTCGTCGCGACGCTCGTGGACGTCACGGGACTGATCATCTACTTCACGGTGGCGTTGATCGTCCTCGGGAAGTACATGGGCTGACGCGGTGACCCCGCCGCGCACGACGCACGCCGACGCCACATCGCTGGGCTCGGGCCTCGGATGGATGTTGCTCGCCGCACTGGGGTTTGCCGCGGTGAGCACTCTCACCAGTCTCGCGGTCAGCGAGCGAGTGTCGTTGTTCACCGTCCTGACCTGGCGCTACACGCTCAGCGCCGTGGTGATGGTGATGTGGGTCGGAACCCGCCGATATCCCAAAGTGGCGTGGAAGGAGGCGATGCGGCTCATCGTCCTCGGCGGTGGCGGACAGGCGTTGTTCGTGGGGCTCGCACTGTCGAGTCTCCAGTTTATCACGGCCGCGACTCTTGGGTTCCTGTTTTTCACCTTTCCGGCGTGGATCACGCTGGTGCAGCTGCTCCGCGGCGCGGAAGCACTTAGCGCGCGGCGTGCACTCGCGCTCGTCGGTGTGTGTGGCGGAGTTGGGATCATCGTGTTGCAGCTCGCGAATAGCGGGACGCGTGATCTCTCGCCGTTCGCGGGGAGTGGCACGGCGCACGGTATCGCGCTCGCGCTTGGCGCAGCGGCCGTCTACGGCCTGTACATCCCGCTCATGCAGTGGATGCAGAAGTCGCACCCGATTGCGGTGACGAGCGCATATGCCAATATCGGGGCTGCCCTCTGTTTCCTGATGCTCACCGTTGGCGAACGATCGCTCACGCTGTCGATCAGCGGCCGTGCGTGGGGCGCGATTCTCGCGCTCGCGCTCTTCAGCACCGTGCTGCCGCGTCTGTTTTTCCTGAAAGGACTCGGCCGCCTTGGCCCCGTTCGCGCGGGGCAGGTCTCCGCTGTCGAGCCCCTGCTCACCGCACTCCTCGGCGCCGTTGTGCTCGCGCAGCCGCTCACGCCGAGCGTGATGGGTGGTGGGGTGATGATCGTCGCGGCGGTGGTGCTGTTGCAGTATCGCCGTGAGCGGGTGGCTTAACCCTCGGGGCGCCGCCTAGGCCTGACGTTCGCGCGTGTTTCGGGTCAGCATCACGCCGCCGACGATTGCGATGGCCGCAAAGGCAAACCACTGAAAGGCGTACGACTGGTGGGACCCTTCGTCGAGCGGAGGGAGGGTGAGTCGCGCCGGTGTGGAATCGACGGCTGGTGGCACTCCCGCCGGCAGCGCCGCGCGCACAGTGGTGTCGTTGCGAACGATCACATAGGGCGCGATGGGTGCCGCCACGAGTTTCGCGATCGTTGGCTGATCCAGGGTGTGGAGACGCCGGGGCGTGGCCGGACTGACCCGCGGATCTGCGACCACGAACGTTTCGGCGTAGCCGGTGATTGAGGCCGAGTCGGCTTCACGCCACCGGGACTCGTCGACCGTGGCGGCATCCGGGGAGTAGACCCATCCGCGGTTGACCATGACCGCGGTATCGGTGCCCGCGACCTGCAGTGGGGTGATCAAATAGACCCCAGGGGAACCCTCCCGCGAGCGTCCCGCGTAGACGATTTGGTGGTCGTAATCGAAGCGACCTGCGGCCGTCACACGCCGATAGTGCCCGAGGGCTGTATCGCGTGTAAGTGATTGAAAAGAAACGGGTTGCGCTGTTGTTCTACCCGCGAGGACCGCGTTGAAGGCCCGGCGTTCTGCGAGGCGGGAGAGCTGCCACACGCCGAGTCGAATAAACACCGAAGCGCACGCGAGGGGAATCGCGAGGGTGAGGATCAGCTTGAGACGCTTTGGCATGAAGCCGTTGGGCGAGAAATGTGACGGCGCGCACCGTGCGCGGCGGATTTCTGAAGTATCGTTCGACCGTGGCTCAAATCCTATCCCCGCCGTCGTTCCTGGCGCGGTGGTAGCGGCCGGGCCACGGCACGCGTGGCACATCTTGTCACCTGTGCCTATATAGTTGTAACTTTTGTCGATTAGAGCACCAAAACCCGCGGGTTACTTACCGCGACGTCTCGCTCTCCGTCCAAGGTCCTTCCGGATGCGTCTGCACGTGCCCGTCGGTCGTTCGCTGCGTCGATACGCGCTTCTCATGCTGCTCCTGATTGCGGGGGCCGCGAGTTGTGCGCGTGAGGTTACGGCTCCTGGTCGTGGACTTCGGATTATGTCACGCGGGATCAGCTTTCTGACCAGGTTCCCGGAGGCGCTTCGCGATATTGCGCCGGGCACGAGCGCGTTGGTGCCTGTGGCGAAGGTGCGAGTCGTTTTGTATCGCGCAGATAGCACGGTGGCGCTCGACACGATGGTCACCTTCCCTGATGGCAAGGACTCCGTCACGGTGAGCATGGAAGTTCCGCTCTCGCCGTCAGCGCCGTCGACGGGCGAGCCGCTGAACATGAACCTGAAGTATGTGAGTCCCGCCGGCGACACCGTATTCCGCGGCGCGGCGCCAATCGTGGCGACGGCCGTCACTGGCACCAGCGGCACGGGCGGCACCACGCCAACTCCGGCGCAAGTCACGGTGACGGTGACCTACACCGGCACGGGTGCAACGACGAAGTCCGTCGTGATCAGCCCGCGTACGCAGCAAGTGTTTATCGGTCAGTCATTCACGTGGACAGCGAACGCACTGGATGCCGGCGGCAACGCGGTCGCGAACACCCCGATCAAGTGGACATCGCTCGACACCGCGGTGGCCTCGATCACGAACGCTGCAACTGGTGTTGGCACCGCGAACAAGCGTGGGACGGCGCGTATTGTCGCCGAGCTGTTGACGGGCCCCAAGGACACGGTCGTGCTCACGGTCAATGCCGCGGCATCGTCGGTTGCGGCTGTTTCTGGCGACAACCAAACGGGTGTGGTGGGACAGCCGCTCACGAATCCGCTGGTGGTGCGTGTGCTCGGGTCCGATGCATTGCCTCTGGCAGGCACGCCGATCACGGTGACCTTCGGCACTGGTGCAACGGCGCCGGTCTCGCAGTTGACCACCGATGCGAACGGCTTGGCCACCACGACCTGGACGTTGGGCGGGACTGCGGGTTCGCAGACGGCGACCTTCGCTGCCACCGGACTCAGCGGTTCGCCAGTGACGTTCAAGGCCACGGCCACGCCGGGCGTTGCCACGGCACTCGCGGCCACTACGAATCCGCCCGCGTCCGTGACGGCAGGACAGTCACTCGGCAACGTGCAGTTCACGGCGCGCGATGTGTTCGGTAACACCGCGACCTCGTTTGTCGGATCGGTGACGGTGGCGTTGGCGGGTGGTGCCACTGGGACCGGCGCGACCGGCGCCTCGCTGCTCGGCACCACCACAAGCACCGCCAACGCCGGCGTTGTCACCTTCGGTGGTCTTCAGTTGACGAAAGTCGGGACCGGCTACACGCTGAGCGCGACCGCGACCGGGCTCACGAGCGCTACGACCAGCGCGGTTGCGGTCACCCCTGCGGCGGCGGTCTCGTTGCAGTTCGGCACCCAACCCACGAACGGCACGGCCGATGGCCCGATTCCGACGTTCGTGATCCGTGCGCTCGACAGTTACGGCAATCTGGCCACCGGGTTCACCACACCAGTATCGCTCTCCCTCGCGAACACGGCGACGACCGGCGTGATTACCGCCGTGCTCGGCGGTACCGTCACCGCCACACCAGTGAACGGCGTCGCGACGTTCAACGCCGCCCGCATCACGCGCGCGGGGACGGGATATCAGGTGAGCGCGACAGCGTCTGGGGTCACCGCGGCAACGAGCTCGGCCTTCGCTATCGCGGTTGGTGCGCCGGCGGTTTGCACGCCTGTCAGCGCTACGGCGCAGAGCTATTTCGTTGGTGCCCTGTTGCCGATTGCGCCGATGGTGCAGGTCGCTGACGCGAATGGAAACATGATCAGCGGCGCCACCGTCACCTTTGCGGCGAACAGTGGTGGATTGGTTGGAACGGCCAGTGGCGTGACCGGAGCGACCGCCACGATCAGCAGCAGCTGGACCCTTGGCTCCACGGTGGGAGCGCAGACACTGACCGCCAGCTGCGCGGGGGTCACGGCCCCCACGACCTTCACCGCCGCCGGACGCGCACGCGGACTCACGCTGAACGCTGGCAGTGAGGCGAGCATTGCGAGCGCCTCGGTCGCGATGGCTGGGACACTCACCATTCCCGTGGTGCTCGACCTGACGTATCCGCAGGGGAACACCCTCGCATCGGCCAGCTTTGACATCATGTTCGACAGCACCAAGTTCTCCTTCGTCTCCAGTGCGGTCGGCACCTTCGGCTCCGTGTTCGAGAACACGAGTGCGGCGTCGAGCGGCAAGGTCACGGTTGGCGTGTTCTCGCCGACGGCGGCGACCGCGACCACCACGCTGTACACGATTACGCTGCGCCCGAAGAGTGGCGCCGCGAATACCACATCCACCGTCGGACTCGTCGCGACCGCTGCGGGCAATGAAAACGCCGCCGCTGTTCCGCTCGCCGTACGTCCGTTGCTCGTCACTATCGTCCCGTAGTTGTTCGGATTTCCCTTGGAGGATGTCGTTATGAAGTCGCGCGCAATCAAACTGAGTCTTGCCGGTGCCGCTCTCGCGGCGATGGTCGTGGTCACGTCGTGCGCGGAGAAGCATCCCACCGCACCCAAGACGGACCTGGTGACCCTGGTGGGCACGGGGAATGTGCAAGTCATGGTGCAGCAGGACACGCGCACCAGTGGCGACAGCGCAATCTTCGTGGTCAGCGTCGTCGGCAATGGTGTGCCGGTCGCGTCCTACCAAGGGGTGCTGACCTTTGACCCGAACGCGATGTCGATCAGTCAGGTGCCGACGCCAACCGGGACCACTGGCGAGTTCCGCATTGTGAATGCCGCCGAGGTGGCGAGCGGCACCGTGCGGTTCGCCGGGTTTGCCACGGAAAAGTTTTCGAACACCGAAGCCTTCCGCTTGGTCGGCGTCTTCAAGCCCGGCAAGGTGCCGGTGAACATCGTGGGCAAGCTCGACGTCGCCGGTGAGACCACCGGGTCGTCGATTCGTGCCTCGTCGCTCAAGGCGAGCAACGCGTTGCGCGATCTCTACAGCGGGATGGTGGTGGTACGCTGAGGATCCCGATGCTCCGGTGGCTGGCGTGCGCGACCGTGGTGGGAAGTGTGTGGCAGCTACCATCCACGACCGCCGCACAACGCGTGACGGCTGCGCCGTCGGTGCGGACACATGTGGAGCGCGAGGCGGGGTCGACGGATGCGCATACCGTGCTCACCCTGCACGTGGACGCCTCGGGGTTCGCCCTCGGCTCGTATCAGGGGACGATGACGTTTGATCCGGCAGTGCTGGTGGTGGATAGTGTGAGCGCTGGACGTGATGGCTTTCGATTTGTGAATCCCAACGCGGTGAGTAAAGGGTCGGTGCGGTTCGCTGGATTTACGGCGACGGGATTTGTTGGCACGGACGCGGTACGGCTGGTGGCGCATCGCCGATCGTCGCTGGAGAAGGCGGCGCTGGTGGTGACGCTTGAAGTGGCAGGAGATGTCGAGGGGCACGCGATTGCGAAGCGCGCGCTCATGGGTTCGTCGGGGATCGAGGACGCGCGCCCTGCAGGCAGCGGTCGTCGGTCTCCTGAGTCACGCTGATCTGAACTACACACGGTGATGCACGCGTTCAACAAGTGCCCCCGTGTTTGTGAAGTGCTGAGTCTCCCCCGAACTGGGCTGAAGCGCATGTCCGTTTTTCGTCGTGTTCTGTCTGTTGCGATCGCCACCGCGTTGCCGGTGACGATGGCTGCGCAAACAACGATTCTGCTGTCGGCCGGTCCTGCAGCGACCGCGCAGGTCGCGCTGGGCGGCACGCTCCGCGTCCCGTTGATTCTTGACGTGACCAAAGCGGGAGGCGCGCCGGTCGCGTCGCTTGCGGCGCAGCTGACCTGGAACCCTGTTGCCCTGACGTTGGATTCGGTGACAGCCGGTACGTTCGGTGCCATCGACCGCCCGATGATTGATCAGTACAACGGCCGAGCGGTGCTTGGCGTGTTTAGTAGCACGGTGGCTGCTGGGAGCAGCACCATTGCGATTGCGTGGTTCACGGGGAGCTACTCGCTGGCGGGTTCACAGCTTGCGCTCGATGTGTCGGAAGCGTCGAATCTTATGGGGAGCAAGCTCGCGACCCCTCGGGCGAGCCGCGGCTTGGATGTGTGCGTGGCTCCGTTCGGGAAGTGGGGCGATGTGAATGGCGACAGCGTCATCAACATTCTTGATGCGCAGCAGATTGCGCGCGCGGCGGTGGGACTTTCGGTCGCGAATCCCGAGCAGTTCGGCTCGACCGGCGATGTGACGGCGGACAGTACCGTGAACATCATCGACGCGCAGCAGATTGCGCGTTTTGCGATTGGATTGTCGGCGCCGACGCGGATTGGCGGGAGCACCTTCGTGATGCCGGCCGTCGCTTCGGTGACCGCGACCCCCGCCTCGGGTATTTCGGTCGGTGTGGGATCGGGGGGCAAAGTGTCGGCGCTGGCGTTGAGCGTCAACACCATGCCGTTGGCGGGCTGCGTGCCGGTGCGGTGGCGCAGTAGCGATACCACGAAAGTGAAAGTCACCGATGCCGGTGACGTGCTGGGCGTCGCGCTCGGATCGGCGACGCTGACGGCAACGGTTGGCTCCAAGAGCGCGACGGTGACGGCCACCGTTGGTGCGTCGACGTCGGGCACGGGAACAACGCTGTCGGTGGTGGCCGGGGACGCGCAGTACGGCATTGCGAACTATCCGCTGCCGATGGTCCCCACGGTGCGTGTGCTCGACCCGTATGGCGCGCCGGTTGTGCGGGGGAATGTGCAGTGGAGCATGACCAATGCGACGTTGCAGCTCAATGGCGCGAGCATCACCAGCGCGCAGGGACGCACCGACGATGCGGGCATTGCCGCGCTGCCGGGCGCATTGCTGTTGGGCACGACTCCAGGCGCCGTGACCGTGACAGCGACCCTCGACAATGGCGCGAACGCCACCTTCAATCTCGGCGTGATCGCGACACCTACCGGACAGCACAGCTGCCGACTTGTGGGGAGCGCGGCCTACTGCTGGGGCAACGGCAGTCTCGGGCAGTTGGGCAATGGCGGCACGGGGGGCAGTTCGGTTCCGGTACCCGTCTCTGGCGGGGTGACCTTTGCGTCGCTCACGCAGCACAATACGGGCGATCACATGTGCGGGGTTTCCACGGCCGGCGTCGGCTACTGCTGGGGCTCTAACTCCGCGGGACAGGTCGGTGACAGCTCGCGCACCAACCGCTCGGTGCCAACGCTCGTCGCGGGCAATCTCCGCTTCAGCAAGATTTCCACCGGTGCGGCGCACAGCTGCGGGCTGACCACGACGGGACTCGCGTATTGCTGGGGCCTGAATGTCGCCGGGCAGTTCGGTGACAGCACCTGGGGGAACTTCTCCGCCGTACCGCGCGCCGTGAAGATGCCAACGGGCGTGACGTTTACGGATCTATCTGCCGGAAGTGGCTTCACCTGTGCGATTTCGAACGCCGGCACCGCCTACTGCTGGGGCTATGGCCATGACGGCGCCTTGGGTTCTGGAACGACGACGACCGTCAACACCCCGACGGCGATCGTTGGCCTGAGCGGACTGACCGCGATTTCGGCGGGTAACTCGCACAGCTGTGCCCTCACCAGTGCCGGCGCCGCCTGGTGCTGGGGCCAGAGCAATGCCGTTGGCGATGGTGCTGACCTCGAGGCGGGTACGTTGGTGTCGCGGTTGTCGCCCAGTCCGGTACGTGGTGGACACCAGTTTACAGAAATCAGCGCGGGCGATGAGAAAACCTGCGCGGCGAAAGCGGATGGATCGCTCTGGTGCTGGGGCAATGACGGCTATGGCCAGCTCGGCGACAACGTCTCGAGCGGCCCCACGCGGACGGCGCCGGTGCCGGTGATGGGAACAGGCTCGCAGCTTGTGTCCGGTGGCTTCATGCAGGCCATGGGACACACCTGCGCGCTTGCGACCGGTGGACTCGGGGTTATGTGCTGGGGGCAGAACGGCGCCGGGCAGATTGGCGACGGGACCGCGACAGCGCGGACGCTTCCGACGTCTGTGGTGCTCTCCGCCGGCTCGAGCAGCGGTGCCGCGACCATGCGTCAAGATGGCGGATCGTTTCAGCAGGCGGGCGTGATCAATGCGGCCGTAGCAAGCGCGCCAACGTTGGCCATTCGTGATTCGCGATCGAATGGCGTGGCGGGTGTGACGGTGACGTTTAGTGTGGTGAGTGGCGGCGGATCAGTCACGGGCGGGACCACCACGACGAACGCCTCGGGGAGCGCCTCCGTTGGGAGCTGGGTGCTCGGGTCGGCCGTCGGGATTCAGGTGCTGAAGGCGACCGCTGCGATGGCGAATGGCACGAGCGCGTCGGTGCTCTTCTATGCGAAGGCGAGCGCGGTTTCGTCTGCGGTGAGCATGGTAAAGGTTGACGGTGACAGCATTACTCGGTCACAGGTGTTGCCCCTGCTCTCGCCAACCGTTCGGGTGCTCACCGCGGCAGGAACAGCCGCTGCGGGCATTCCCGTCACGTTCGCTTTGTCGAGTGGCGGCAGTGCAATCGTTACGAGCGATAGCACCGGATTGGCGGTGATGGGGGTGGATTCGCTCTCCACACTGACGCTCCCAACGCCGTCGACCGTCACAATTACCGCGTCGGCATCAGGTGTTTCCTCTGGGGTAACCTTCACCTATTTCCATCCGGGCTTTTTTGCGGGTGCGTTGCTCCGGAATACGCACTGTACGCTCGCGAAAGCAGGAACCGTGTATTGCTGGGGCGAGGGCGAACGGGGACAGCTCGGGGACGGGACCACCACCGGCGCGCGCAACTATGCACGCCCGGTCTCGGGGTCCCAAGTCTTCGCAAAAATTTCAGATGGGTTCTCGCAGCACGCGTGCGCACTGACCGCGGCAGGCGCCGCCTATTGCTGGGGTGCGAACCACGCCGGTCAGCTCGGCGATGGAACCACGACCGACCGCAGCACACCGATTGCCGTAGCAACGACCGCAATTTTTACGCAAATCGTCACTCTCGAGAGCACGACCTGCGCACTGACAACATCCGGAAGTGTGTACTGCTGGGGCTACATGCAGTCGTCCGGGATGGGCCACGTGGAACTCCGTGACCGCCGGTCGCTGAGCCCGGTGCTCGTCACCCTTGGCACGGCGAGCTTCAAGCAGATTGCGCTGTGGGGCAACGGCATCTGCGGGGTGACGCCCTCTGGAGAGGTGCAGTGCGCGGGCGACAATTCCGCCGGGACCGTCGGTGACGGCACCTTTACGAATCGCTTTGCCTTCACGCCGATTCTTGGCGGGCTCACCGTCGCGCGCATCGCCGGCTCCACAGTGAACATGTGTGCCGTTACCACGAGCGGGAACGTAGCATGCTGGGGCGTTGGTGGCTCCACCGGAGCGCTCGGCGACGGCACTACGACGGACGCTCGGAATTTCCCGGCCGAGATTGTGCCGGACGATGGACGGTTTGTGGACGTCTCGATTGGCAACTACTCGGTCTGCGCTCGGCGGGTCGACGGACATCTCTTTTGCTGGGGCTCGAACACTGGCGGGCAGCTTGGTCTCGGCGACCTCCAGACGAGAACCTCGCCCGTCGAGCTGCAGGGGATGTCGTTTGTGGATGCAGGAACCGTGAGCTTCCGCGGCCGCTGCGGTCGAGTGGTAAGCGGAGAACTCTACTGCTGGGGCCAAAACAGCTACGGGCAGCTGGGTGACAGCACGACTGTTGTGGCGGCAGGTGGAAGACGCACCACCCCCGCGATGGTCGTCGGGTGGCCGGATGGTCCGGGTGCTGGAATTGCCGCTACGATTCTCCCGACGACGGCCTGGTTGAACGGACAATCGGCCAACGCAGGAGCGACGCTCACCACACCGCCACAGGTGCTGGTGCGCGATCGCCTTGGGCGACCGGTGGTTGGAACCACCGTGACATTCAGCATTCTGAGTGGGGGCGGCACCCTGATTGGGAGCATCGTCAAGACCGATTCCACGGGGCTCGCGTCCACCTCGGGGTATATCCTCCCGTCTACCGCGGCGGCCGTCACGATCGGCGCAGTGGTCGATGGGCTGCCGATGTTGACGCTCGCTGTGAACTCCGTAGTGACGAACAGTCCCGCGACGGTTGCGATGGCGTTTGGCAATCAGCAGCGACAGTTCGCCGGCGCCGCGCTCCCTGGGTCGATCGGTGTCATTGTGCGGGACGCCGGCGGAAATCCGCTGTCCGGCATCACCGTGAGCTTCGCCGTCACCGCGGGAGCTGGCTCCCTGCCGGCGACGGCGGTGACCGACGCCAACGGAATCGCCAAGGTCACCTACACATTGGGCGGGACGCAGTCGACCACGAATACCGCGACCGCCACGGTCAGCGGTCTCTCACCCGTGACGTTCACAGCTACCACAGTGGGATCGTACAGCCTGGACAACGGTTCCAATGCCAACTGTGCCCTGACGAGCACGGGCAGCGCCGCGTGCTGGGGATTTAACAGCCGCGGTCAGATTGGGGATGGAACGCTGACGGCGCGCAACGTTCCAACCGCCGTGTCCGGCGGACTGACCTTCACGAAGCTGTCGGTGGGCACCGCGGATCATACGTGCGGTCTCACCGCCGCAGGCGCCGCGTATTGCTGGGGCTCGAACAGCTTCGGCGAGATTGGCGACAGCACCTATACCGACGCCACGGCGCCGGTCGCGGTGAAGGGCATCCTTGTGTTCACCCAGCTTGCCGTGAGTCGGAGCTCGAGCTGCGGTCTCACGGCCGCCGGCGCCATGTATTGCTGGGGCTCCAATGATCTGTCGCTCCTCGGTGACGGCGTACTGGGCACGACCTCGCTCACCCCGCAGCTCGTCAATACCGGCGGCGTTGCGTTCTCGCAGATGGGTGTGGGACGCAACCTCGCGTGCGGACTGTCGAGCGCGGGCGCCCTGTACTGCTGGGGCGGCGGCAGCTTCACCGCTGATGGGACCACGGGCGGATCGCCCGTCAATGCGGCCTTTACGGTGCGACCGACCCCCACGCGCGTCAACGATGGACGCAGCTATACGCAGCTGCGGGTGGGCGAGCAGTTCGCCTGCGGCATCACAACAACGAGCACGACACTCTGCTGGGGCCAGAACAGCCAAGGGCAGCTCGGGAATGGGTCCTCGGCAAACAGAACATCGCCCACCGAAGTCGTCACCACGCAACCGTTCGTGAGTCTGGCTCTCGGCATCAGCCATGCGTGCGGTCTAAACGCCGCCGGCGCGCTCTGGTGCTGGGGCTACGCCAGCACCGATGGCCGCCTTGCCGACGGGACCACGACCACCACGAGTCGCACGCTCCCCGTTGCCGCGCTCGGTGGATTGACGCTGACCTCGGTACGCCTCTCTGGTAGCAACAGCTGCGGCATCAGCACGGGCGGCGTCCCCTTCTGCGCTGGCACTGGCAGCAATGGCGCCATCGGAAATAACACCGCCAATGGTTCAGCGGTGCTCACGCCGACCAATTGGATCACGGGTACCGCAGGCACCGCGATTGCCGTGATTGCGAATACCAACCCCGCCGCATCGGCAGCGGTTGGCTCAACGCTCAGTAATGCGCTCTCGGTGAAGGTCCGCGACTACACCGGGAACGGTGTGTCCAACGCCACGGTGACCTTCACGGTCACTACCGGCGGCGGCTCACTCAGCTCGACGTCGGTCGTGACCACCACGACTGTGGTCACCAGTGGGAGCGGTGTCGCCACCCTTCCCGCTTGGATTCTCGGCTCCACCCCTGGTATCAACACTGTCACCGCGACGGTCTCCGGTCTCGGAAACGTCGTGTTCACCGTCACTGGCATCTAACGTCATGCGTCGTCTCTTTCCGCCGCTTGGACTCGCGGCGGTCAGCGCGCTCCTCGCGAGCGCGCCGGCCGCTGTTGTTGCCCAATCACCGGTCATTGTCTCGGTCGGCGCAACGCCAGCCGCGCAAGTTGCACCCGGTGGTAAGATCGCGATCCCCATGGTCGTGACGCCAAGTAGTGGGGGCAACATCGCCTCCCTCTCGGCACAGCTGAACTGGACGCCAGGGCGCATGACGTTGGACTCGGTGGTCGCGGCTGGATTTGGCACCCTCACCACGAACACCGCCGACGCCGCCAACGGCAAGGCGGCACTCTCGCTCTTTACCACAACCGGCGCCACCACCCGCACCACGATCGCGACGCTCTACTTTACCGCGCAGCCCACGATCGGTGGCACGCGGGTTGCCTTGAATGGCGTCTCTGGTGGTACCGATGCCGGCGTTGCGCTTGGCACTGCGCTGCAGTCCCGCGGGCTGGACGTCTGTGTGGTTCCGATCAGTAAGTGGGGCGATGTGAATGGCGACACCGTCGTGAACATCCTCGACGCGCAACAGGTGTCGCGATTGGCCGTCGCCCTGCCGATTGTCAATTCGCTCTTCATGAACAACGCCGGCGACGTGAATGCCGACGGTGCAGTGAACATCATCGATGCGCAGCAGATTGCTCGCGCGTCGATTGGCCTGCCCACCACCACGCGCACCGGAACTCCGGCGGGGATCATTCCTGCCATCTCGTCCGTCGCTGTCACCCCCGCATCGCAGTCGCTCTCGGTTGGACAGGTGCTCGCCCTCGCCCCTTCCGTGCGCGACAGCCTTGGCGCGCCGCTCGCAGGATGCGTGCGGCAGAGCTGGAGTTCGAGCGATCCTTCCAAAGCGACCGTGGATTCTACGGGCATCGTGACCGCGGTCGGCAATGGCACGACCACTATCACCATGACCGCGGCGGGCCGTACCGCCCAAGCGTCGCTGGCGATCGGCGCAGCGCCGGCGCAGGGGATCCGCGTCGCGGTGACCTCGCCGGTCCCCGTCCGCGGGTATTTGGCGTGGAGTATCGCGATGGACAGCTCGAGCAAGGCTACCTTCACCTCGCTCGCGACGACCGCTCGCTCGGCAACCATCGATCTTCCCGCAGCGGCCGCCGGGACGTACCTCTATCGCATCGCGGCGATCGATTCGCTCAGTGGTGACACGCTGAGCCCGCGGGTTGCCGCCACGGGTTCGATGACGGGCGTTCCAGTGGTCCTCGGGTCACTGACGCCGTCGAATCTCACGTTAGCTGTTCCCAGCATTAGCATCACGCCGAGTAGTACGACCCCGTCGGCCGCTGGCGTTGCGCCGACCATCGGCTGGACGATCAACGATCCCTCGGGGCTGTTTACGGATCAGCTGACGACCGCGTACTGCGGAGCCGTTCGGTATCGGATGAATGCGCCGTGGACCGCGGACGAAAATCCGGAGAACGCTCTGGCCACCTACTACGTGAGGTCTGCCGACTGTCCGCAAACCAGCAATCTCAGTTCGTATACCACGCACCTCCCAACCGCGACCCAATCGGGCCGGATGTATTGGCAGGTGCTGCAGCAGGCGACGGTCCCGGGCAGCACGCTGACACCGGTGTTGTACGGACCACGATTGGCGTACGGTGACACGTTGGCGAGCACCGTCATCACCGCGCCGCAGCAAGGAATTGCGGTCAACTTTACGGCGCCCGTAGCGGGAACGCGATACGTCGCACAGGTGACCGGCACCTCGTTGTCCAACACGATCACGAAGGTCTTGGATACGACGGCCGTGTCGGCCGGTGTCCTGACCATTCCCACGCCGGTGGGGACCGGCTACGCCGTTCGCATCGTCGGGATCGACGTCCGCGACACGACGAAGGTGACGGCCATCAGCGCGGCGACCGCCACGAATCTCGCGGTCACCGCGGGGGCCATCACCACCTCGAGCGTCACCCTCGCGCCGATCACCTTCAATCTTTCCACGACGCCCACCACCGCCGTCGTTGGCGACAAAATCAAGATCACCTGGACGCTCACCGAACCCACGGGGATCCTAGGGCTGGGCGGCACTGTCTTTTATAGCTCCGCGCCCTTCACGCGCGACGATGACGGCACGGAACTCGCCATCGCGGGGAGTTACGCGAGTGGACAGTGGCGGTACACCGCGCTTATTCCAGCGCAGCTCGCTGCGGGGGCCATTTACTATCAGGTTCGAAGCGGGCCGACCTACGTGACGGGCGACGGCACCGTCCGGCTGATGCCGCACGCCCCGTCGCTCGCCGCAGGCGACACGCTACGTCGCATCACCGTTGGTGCGGTGACACAGGGCGTAACGATCAACGTGACGTCCCCCGTTGCCGCGAGCCGGTTCCTCGTGATGGTCGACAGTGGTGGGCTCGTCGCCGCGGGGTTGCCCGCGCGCACCAGCTTCCTGCGTCAAGGCAACTTCGCGCGTTCGGCCGCGCTGACGATTCCGCTTCCGGTGGGCACGGGGTATCGGATTCGTGTGCTCGTGGTGGATTCCGCGTCGGCGTACCCCGAAACGCAGCCGCTGATTACTGCCGGCATCCGAATCTCCGGTATTGCGGTAACAGCCAATACCGTCACGACCGTCGCGGCCACTGCGCTGTCGGAATCGGTCGCACTGAGCGTCCCCACAACGGCAACCTCGGGAAGTAAGGTCACCGCAAATATCACGCTGACGGATCCGGCGGAGTTTTTCGACCTTCGCTTCTTCACGGCTGGCCTTACGAGCACGAGCTGTTACCCATACGTCGTCATTCAGCCCGGAACGTTCAGCTACGACCGGACCGGAACGAGCGCTTTTAGCGGCTGCGCCTTTGGTGCACTCACCGGCACTACACTCACGGGAACCGTCGCGATTCCGATGCCGAGCGACAGCGTGCTGTTGAGCGCGCAGGTCGCGACGACCGGGCCGTATTCCACGCTGTACGGTCCGGACAACGCCTCGCTGGGCATTACCCCGTGGCTGATCGGGACGAGCTTGCAGCTGGGCCAGACGCCGCCGGTGATTGCGGTGGGTCGCTCCCCTCAGGCTTTCCGCGTCACGGTGAACTCGCCGGTCGCCGCCTCGAAGTTTGTGACCGTGCTGGATGGCGGTGCACTGACCACGCCGTATGTGCAGGTGCAGCAGACCACGAACCCGACCAACGCGCTGACCTATGATGTCCCGGCGGCGGTTGGGACGAGCTATCGTCTCCGCATCGCCGTGATCGATTCGCGCGATGCAGCCGGCCGGCGCGTGATTGCCGGCGGATCGGTGTCAGGACTCGCCCTCACGGCGAACAATCTGACGGGGCTGACGCTGTCGGCCACGTCGGTTGTGGTCACCGACACCACGGCGGCGACGCAACAAGTGGGGAATCCACTGGCGTTCGCGTGGAAGATGTTTGATCCGTCGGATCTCCTGAGCACCGGAGCAATTGCTGGCTGCGCGTATTTCCAGACGAGCAACCTGACCACCGATCTGTCATCGACGACCGCGGCATGCGGCAGCGTGACGGCGGCCGCGTCTGGCCATGTGGTAGCGTACGCGCCGATCGCGACGACCACGTCCACGATCCCGACAGCCGCGACGAACATTTTCTACCAGACTTCCGTCAGCACCTGCTTCTCCGGGAGCGCGAGCGGTACGGTGTGCTTGAACGTGACCGCACCCTTCATTGGTGCCGGGGAAAGTCAGAAGGTCATCGCGGTGGCGCAGCCCACACAGGGATTGACGCTGAACATCACGAATGCCAACGCGGCCTCGCAGTATTACGTGGTGGTCGACAGCGGCGGCTTGGCGGCGCCGCTCGGCTTTGCGCGCACCGTCGCGCTTAGCACAACAGCGAGCCTGAAGATTCCGGTTGCCGTGGGATCCGGGTACCGAGTGCGCGTCATGACCGTGGATTCGGCAGCGACGTTGCCATTGAGCTACCCAACGATTCGCGCGGGGATGCGCCTCTCGGGGGTGAGTGTCACAGCCAATGCCCTGACCACACTCGCAGTGACGACGCAGCCCACGCGACTGGTGTTGACCACACCGACGACCGTGACCGCCGCGCAGGGGATTCCCTTTGCTCTGGCCCTGAAGGATCCGTCCGAGTTTATCGCGGTTGCCAGCTACTGTGGCACGGCCTACACATCGATGACGCCCTTCACGACAGATGCCGGGGGCACCGCCGTCAATGTCTGCAAGGCGTACACCAGAGTCACCAAGGACAGTCTCACCATGCTGGACACGCTGGCCGCACAGGGAGCTGCGGGCACCCTGTACATGCAAGGGAGGACTTACGGGGGGTCGTTCACCGCCGGTGGGCTCACGATTTATCCTTCCGTCTACGCGCCCAGCCTCGCGCGCGGCGAGGCGTTGAAGACGGTGTCGGTCACGTCGGTCACGTCGGCGATCAGTGTGTCGATCACCAGTCCGGCGGCACGCCGCTACTACGTGTCGGTTGATTCGGGCGGCCTCCTGAATCCGATCAACCAAATCATCAACGGTGCGGGCATGACGTCGGGGACGGTCACGATTCCGACGCCGCCTGGCACCGGGTATCGCGTGCGTGTTGCGGCGGCCGATTCTGTGCCGGGAACCTTTTCCACCTTTACTAGCGGTGTCCTGGCGACTGGTGTCACGAGTGGGGTGACGGTTTCGGCAGGAGCAACGACACCGGTGAGTGTCGCGGCGACCGCGTTTACGACGGTCACCTCCGCCCCGGCCACCGCGGTCAACAAGAGTCCGCATATCACCGTGACGATGACGGACGCGGGACGTTGGCTGTCCGAGTATTCCCATTGCGGTGGTATCTTGACCTCCGCAACAAAATTCACGGCGGTATCGACCTCGAGCAGCACCTGTGTTTCGCAGCAGATTGTCTCGAGCACGGTAAGCCGGTTCGTCATTGACCCACCGGCGCCCACTGCTGTCGGTTCGCTGTATGTCGAGTCGTACACGTACCACCAGTTCCGCTCCGCAGCGGGCGCCGTGGGCTTCTACTTCTTTGCCCCGGCGCTTTACCGCGGCGCGGCGAACGACAGCGTCCGGATTGTGACCCCCACGGCCATCGCGGTGAACGCAGGCAACGCGCAATCCGCGAGTGTTACCTCGGCGGTCAGTATCACGCCGAGTGTGCGTGTGACTGACGCGACCGGAACGCCCGTGGCCGGCGTGACCGTAACGTTCGCCGTGGCAACTGGCGCTGGCTCAATTACTGGGGCGACCGCCGTCTCCGATTCGACGGGTACAGCCACGGTGGGAAGCTGGACCTTGGGCACGGTGGCGGGGAGCAACTCACTGACCGCAACGGCGGCAGGGCTGACCGGATCACCCGTAACCTTCACGGCGACGGGCACGGCGATTGAAGGGATTACGCTCAATATCACGAACCCGAACGGCGCGTCGCAGTATTACGTGGTCGTGGACAGCGGCGGCCTCACATCGCCGTTGAATTTTGCTCGGACGGTGCCCCTGGCAAAGACGGCCTCCCTTGTGTTGTCCGTGCCCGCAGGGAGCGGTTATCGCGTGCGGGTGATGGCAGTGGATTCGTTGTCGACCTACCCATTGGGCTCGCCAACGATTCGCGCGGGGATGCGCCTCTCCGGCGTTGCGGTGACGGCGAACGCGACCACGACAGTCGCAGTCACGACGCAGGCGATGAACCTCACGCTCACCGCACCGACGACCGTGACCGCCGCGCAGGGTGTTGCGGTGACACTTGGACTACGGGACCCGTCGGAGTGGTTCGTGACCCCGAATGTCTGCGGTGTCGTGTTCGCGTCGATGACGGCCTTCACGACGGACGGTACGGCAGGGTACAACTCCATCTGCAGAGCGCAGACCGTGATCGGCCGAGATAGTATGACGGTCCTCGACACGCTTCCGCCGCAGGGGGCCGCGGGCACCCTGTATATGCAGGGGCACTTCTATGCACCTTCATTGACGATCGGGACGAGCACCGTCTACCCCCGGATCTACTCGCCGAGCAAGGAGCGCAGCGAAGCGTTGCGGGCGGTTTCAGTGACGGCTCTTACCTCAGCCATCACCGTCTCGATCACCAGTCCGGCGGCACGCCGCTACTTCGTGGCCGTGGATTCCGGCGGCCTGACGAACCCGCTGGTGCAAGTCATCAACGGGACCGCTATGACCTCGGGGACCGTAACGATTCCTGCGCCGCCTGGCACGGGATATCGGGTGCGCGTAGCGGCAGTCGATTCGGTGCCCGGCGCGTATCCGAACTTTGTGAACGGCGTCCTCGCGAGTGGTGCCCTCAGCGGCGTCACCGTCGCATCAGGGACGACGACACCGGTGAGCGTGGCCGCGACGGCGGTGTCGGCGGTCACCTATGCGCCCGTGACGGCTGTGAATACGACGCCGCGCGTCTCGGTCACCGTCACCGATCCGGGCCGCTGGATGTCGGAGTACCTGCACTGCGGGTACGGGACAACGTCCACGACGAAATTCACCGCGGTCGCTACATCAGGCCCCGACTGTAACGCGCAGCAGACCATTTCACCCACCGTAGTGAAATTCAACGCAACATTGGCGACGGCGACCACGACCGGCGCTCTCTACATCGAGTCGGAGACGTACCACTACCTACGCGCTCCGAGCGGGGAGACCGGATTCTATTACTTTGCCCCGGCGCTCTACCGCGGCGCGGCGAACGACAGCATCCGGATTGTGACGCCCACCGCCATTGCGGTGTTGGCGGGCAACACGCAATCCGCGAGTGTCGCCTCGGCGGTCAGTATCAAGCCGAGTGTGCGTGTGACTGACGCGACCGGAACGCCCGTGGCCGGCGTGACCGTAACGTTCGCCGTGGCAACTGGCGCTGGCTCAATTACTGGGGCGACCGCCGTCTCCGATTCGACGGGTACGTCCACGGTGGGAAGCTGGACCTTGGGCACGGCGGTGGGGAGTAACACGCTGACCGCAACGGCGGCAGGGCTGACCGGATCACCCGTAACCTTCACGGCGACCGGCACGGCGGGCGCGGCGACTCAGTTACTCGTCGTCACGAGCGCGAGCGGTGCCGCCGCGGGATCCGCATTCACAACACAGCCAGTCATCCAGTTGAAGGATGTCTACGGAAACATCACCACGCAGGGCACTATCACGATGACGGTCAGTGCAGGTGCAACTGTCGTCGGCACGAGCACGGTTGCGGCGGCGAGCGGTTTCACAAATGTCGGAATCACGGGCACCGCAGACACCAGCTACACGCTCACCTTCACGTCGGGCTCAAACTTCGCCACGCGGAGCATCACGGTCACGGCTGGGCCCGCGGCGCAGTTGGCATTTTCGCAACAGGCGTTCGGCGTAACTCTCGGATCACCCTTCTCGATCCAACCGTTCATGATGTTCAAGACATTGGTGGAAACTTCCTTGGGAGTGCGACGGGCTATGTCACCATCAGCGTGAATAATGGGGCCTCGCTTATCGGCACCACCACGACGTCGGTAACGTCGGGCGGGGCAGCCTTCACGGGAATCGGCCTGAGTGGAGGTACGGCACCGGGCACCTACACGCTGTCGTACAAGTGGACGGATTCTTCCGGCAACGTGATCGGGAGCTTCCCAGTTCTCACCCAGAGCATCGTCGTTGCAGCTCCATAAGTAGCAGCGGGGACTTTCGTTAACCTAACGACAGCAGGCCGGTCGCTTCAGCGATCGGCCTGCTGTCGTTTCCCTAACACCGCGCGATCAAAACAACCCGAGCTGATCGCTCAGCGCCTCAGGCTTCACAATCGGCATCCCGAGCATCCGCTGTAGCATGCGAATGTGCTCGGGACTGTGCCCACCAAAATGATTGTTCACGTAGCCATACGCGGTGCGCACGCGCGACGCAATCATGGGCATCACCGCCGCCCACGACTCCAACTCGCGGGTGCGATCCACTTGGATCCGGGAGTAATCCACGATGTCCCGGTTCGGGCCCATCCACCGCAGGTAGGCAATGCGCCCCGTGGGACGTGCCGCAAGCTCGAGCATTGTGTCGCGCGGAACCCAGCGCGCATCAACAAGCGCTAATGCCACTTCGTGTTCGGTCAGCAGCGCGAGCACATCGTCGCGGATCCAGCCCCGCTGGCGAAACTCAATCGCAAAATCGATATCGCGCGGCAGCTGCGGCAGAAATTCTTGAAGCGCGGGTAGCTCATCCGGCGCGAAATCCGGGCCCATTTGAATGAGGATGGGCCCGAGCTTCGCGCCGAGTTCGCGCGCGACATCGAAGAACTGCGCGCACTGGTCGCTCGCGTGCCGCAATCGTTGTTCGTGCGTGATCTCTTGCGGCAACTTGAGCGCAAAAGTGAAATCGTCGCCCACGCGTGAGGCCCATCCGCGCACGGTCTTCGCGGCGGGAATCGCGTAGAAGGTGGAATCCACCTCCACCGTGCCGAAGGCTCGGCTATAGGTAGTCAGGTACTCGGCGGGACGCGTGCCGTCTGGATAAAACGGGCCGGTCCACGCCGAGTAATTCCAGCCTTGGGTGCCGAGTCTGATAGGCATTGGAGGTATGCTAGCGATGTTTTGTCGTATGCGCGAGCGTTACCTGGGGGCCGTTCGAAATTCTGCAAACCCTTATGCAGCATAGACTTACCTTCGTTTATTGACATTTGATACTAAAGTGATATCATTTAGCTACCACTCCAACGGAGTTCGTAACTCAATGTTTCGCGAAGCTGAATACAAAGCGTCCCCCGGCCTTCCCGCCGTGCTCGTTCAGATTGTGGCCGGTCTTGGTGGCCTCGCGCTTGTCATCCATGGCGCCCGTGAGGCAGACAACAATTTTTCCGTCGCCGGCATGCTGGTCATTGCGCTCGCCGCTGTTGCGATGGGCGGGCTTTTTGTGGTCGACCCAGGCGACGCGAAAGTGCTCGTCCTGTTCGGTGCCTACAAAGGCACGATCAAGAGCGGGGGCTTCTACTGGGCCAATCCGTTCCTGACCAAACGCCGGATCTCGCTCCGCATCCGAAACTTTGAGACCACCAAGCTCAAGGTGAACGACAACCGCGCCAACCCGATCGAGATTGCTGCGATCGTCGTATGGAAGGTTGTGGAAACCGCCGAGGCGTTGTTCGAAGTCGACGATTTCCAGACCTACGTCGCCGTGCAGTCGGAGTCGGCGGTGCGCGCTGTTGCACAGAGCTATCCGTACGACTCGCATGCGGCAAACGAAGAAGCGCTCTCGACGCACACCGCCGAGGTGAGCTTGTCGCTGCAGCAGGCCATTCACGAGCGGCTCGCGAAGGCGGGCGTGGAAGTGATTGAAGCGCGCATCTCGCACCTCGCGTACTCGCCAGAGATCGCACAGGCGATGCTCCAGCGTCAGCAGGCGAGCGCGATCATTGCCGCGCGGTTCAAGATCGTGGAGGGTGCGGTTGGGATGGTGGAGAACGCGCTCGAGATGCTGTCCTCCAAGGGAATCGTCACGCTCGACGAGGAACGCAAGGCCCAGATGGTGAGCAACCTCTTGGTGGTACTCTGCAGCGAACGCTCGGCGCAGCCGATCGTGAACGCGGGCACCATCTACCAGTAAGCCGAGCACCGAGCGAGTGGCTGAGCGTAAGTCGTTCTTATTGCGGGTTGATCGCGAGGTGCTGGATGCTGTCCAGCGCTGGGCGAACGACGACTTGCGCTCGCTCAACAGCCAGGTGGAATACCTGCTGCGTGAGGCGCTCAAGCGTGGCGGGCGCCCCGTCCGGCAATCGGAGGATCAGCGTTTGACAGACATTAGCGATGCGCCGGATGGCGCGGAGGAGTAGTCATTATGACAGGTGTTTCGTTGGTCACGCGTGTGGTGCAGGCTCGGTGTTCGTTGTACGCGATCACGGCGCTTGCCGTCTCGATGATCGGTGTGGTGTCCGCAGACGTAGCCGCGCAGGCGACGAGCCCCGACGTCGTGACGCAGAGTGCGTACGTGATGACGAAAGGCACCGACACGCTTTCTATTGAGCGGGTGACGCGCGGCCGCGCGAGCGTGAGCGCGGAGCTCACCCTCAAGGGACAAGCGACCATCATCCTGACCGCGGAGACCCCGACGCCCACACGGGTCAGTGGGATGACGTTCTCGGTATTCGGACCTGGGGCAACAGTGGATGCCGCGCCGCTGCAAAAGGGCTCGATGCGGTTCACCGCCGACTCGACGTACCTCGAGGTCGTCGTGGGAGGCAACACACAGCGGATCGCGCGGGCAACGCCACATGATCCGCTGCCGATCATGAACAACGACTTCGCGCTGATTGACCTCTTCGTGCAACGCGCGCGCGCGTCGAAGCAGCCGAAGTTCACGGCACCGATGTTCGCGATGACCGGCGCCGTGTCGCTTGACGCGACGGTCGAGTTCTCCGGCACGGACAGCGCGACCTTCGCAATCTCTGGGCAGACGAATCGACTCGCCCTCGACGCGGACGGTCACATTCGCGGCGTCTCGATTCCGACCCAGGGAATCATCATCACCCGTGTCGACGGCGCCGCGGCCGCCAAGATCTCACTCGGCAAGACAGACTACGGCGCGCCTGCCGGAGCGCCGTACACCGCCGAGGAAGTGACGGTGAAGACGCCGATGGGGCATGTGCTCACCGGGACGCTGACGATCCCGAAGGGTGCGTCCGGTAAGGTCGGCGCCGTGGTGACCATCACTGGCAGTGGGCAGGAAGATCGGGACGAGTACATCTCGCTCGTGCCGAACTATCGCATTTTTCGTCAGGTGGCCGATACGCTTGGGCGGCGCGGAGTTGCCGTGCTGCGGATGGATGATCGCGGCATCAATGGCAGCGGCGGAGATGTCGCGAAGGCGACGAGCGCAGATTTTGCTGATGACATTCGTGCGGGCGTGGCGTATCTGCGCACGCGGTCAGAGATCGACGGCAGCCGTATTGCGCTTGTGGGGCACAGCGAGGGCGGGATGATTGGCCCAATGGTCGCGTCGAGCGATCCCAAAGTGAAGGCCGTGGTGTTGATGGCCGGACCCGCGTACACGGGGCGGAAGATTCTGGACTTTCAGCTCAAGAATCTTGTGGAGAACAACAAAGACATTCCGGCTGACAAGAAGGACTCGATTTTGACGGCCGCCAAAGTGCCGTACGGCAAGGATGCGAACGCGTGGACGCAGTATTTCTTGACGTACGATCCGATTGCGACGCTCAAGAAGGTGAAGCAACCGGTGCTCATCATGCAGGGCGGGACCGATCAGCAGATTACGCCGGAGCAGGCACCGATAATTGAGAGCACGCTCAAGGGGGCGGGAAACACGGATGTGACGTTGAAGCTCTTCTCGGAACGGAACCATCTATTCTTGAAGGATCCGATCGGGTTCCCAGGTGATTATGTGAAGTTGAAGAATGGGAAGATCGATGCGGAGGTGATGGGGGTGTTGGCGGATTGGGTGGTGGCGAGGCTGGGGGCGAAGTAGCCGTCGTCGACGAAATGAACGCGGGGCGGGGCCACCGGCCACGCCCCGTTTTCGGTATTTGGAGCTCCCTGCTTACTTCGCGGGCGCCGCTCCCTTGAAGGTGATGTCGAACTGCACCGGCACTTCGTTCTCGATCGGGTTCATGGCTGCGTCATAGCTGACGCCGTATTCCTTGCGGAGGATCGTGAAGTTCCCCTTCACGCGTCCCATTCCGCTCTTGGCGTCGAAGAAGACGAGCGTCGCCGGGACCGGGATGGTCTTGGTGACGCCACGGATCGTGAGGTCGCCGGTAATGATGAGCTTCACATTGTTCAGCTCGCCCGTCGGCTGGCCGGCGGTCGCGCGCACCGACTTCGAGGCGAAGGTGATGGTCGGGAAGCTGTCGACGTTGAAGAAGTCCTTGGACTTCAGGTGGTTGTCACGCATTTCGACGCGCGTGTTCACGCTCTTCGCGTCGATCGTGATGTTGAGCGTGGTCTTGTCGATGGCGGACGGGTCGAAGGCGATGGCGGCATCCCACTTCCCCCAGAACCCCTGCGCGTCGATTAGGCGCGAGCTGGCAGAGAAGTTGATCTGGCTATGCGCTTCGTCGCGGACGTACGGCTTGGTCTCGACAGCAGCGGCGAACGCGGCAAGCGCCGGAAGCAGCAGCAGGGTGGACAAACGGGTCATACGCATGAATCTCAGCTCCGATCGGGGGCAAAGCCCGGTGAATGTTCAATAGTAATATACTCAGTACTAAGATATCGTCAAGAGGCTCCTCCTCCTCTTTGACCCGGGCGCCTATTGAACGCCTAGCCCATTCTCCTGAAATGCTTTACACCGGCTCAATAAACACCTGCCCCGCCGCCGCCGCGCCAATACTCACCCGCTTCCGCGCGATGCGTAGTTCCACCGGCCCATCAAAGGGCGCGATGGCGACAATGGTCACCTCCACTCCCGGCGTGAGCCCAACGCCCGCGAGATACCGCAGAAACGCCGGATCACGGTCGCTCATCCGCACCACACGCGCGGTCTCCCGCACCGTCATCTCGGCGATACTCCGCAACGATCGCTCATCAACGCGCCCTTCCACCGTCGGAATCGGTGCGCCATGCGGATCGGCGGTCGGATGCCCAAGCGACTCAGCCATCCGCTCAATGAGCTCCGTGCTCGCCGCATGCTCGAGCCGCTCCGCCTCGTCGTGCACGTCGTCCCAGCTGTAGCCAAGTTTGGTCGCGAGAAACGACTCAATGATACGGTGGCGACGGATGAGCTGCAGTGCGACGTGCCGCCCGGGCGGTGCCAATCGCGCCCCGCGATAGCGCTCGACGCGCACGAGGCCGAGCCGCGCGAGGCGCTGCAGCATGCCACTCACACTCGCGGGAGCAACGCCGAGTTCGGCGGCGATGTCGGAGGTGGCGGCGGCTTCCCCGCTCCGCTCGAGGTGGTAGATGACCTTGAGGTAATCCTCAGCTTGTCCGGTGAGGGCGCCCGGCGTGTCACGACGACTTGGCGTTGCCACGATCGATTACGCCGGCGGCGCGCCCTCGCGCACCATGAGCACCGGGACGTACGAGATGTGGCGCACTTCGTTGGCGACCGAGCCGTAGAGAATGTCCTTCACAAAGCGATGCCCGTGCGTTCCCATCGCGATCAGGTCACAGTGCTCGCGCGCGGCGGCAGCGCTGATCTCTTTCGCGGGGTCGCCAATGGCGAGCACCGCATCGACCGTGAGACCGTCGGCGGCAAGTGTCGCGACGCACTGATCAAGATACGCGCGGTCTTTTTTCATCTCTTCCGACTCACGGAGCTTGAGCTGCTCGATGTTGCGCGCCGCGAAGCCATCGGCGACATGAATCAGCACCAGGCGCGCGTTGCAGTGGCGCGCCAAACGCGTGACATGCGCGAGGATCGCGGTGTCGGTCGGCGAGTTCTCGAGCGGAACGAGGATGCAGGAGTACACTAGGCCAACCACCCGGCAAAGGTCTGGAAGAGCAACCACACATTGAGCACCGCAATCACGACGGCCACGGTCCAGCTCAGCCACTTCAGCCAAGCGGCGCTGACGAACTCGCCCATCTTTGCCTTGTCGCTTGTGAACTGCACGAGCGGAAAGACCGCGAAAGATAACTGTAGCGAGAGCACAACCTGACTGAAGATGAGCAACCGGGCCGTGCCTTGCTCGCCTGAGACAATACTCACGATGATCGCTGGTACGATCGCGATGGCGCGCGTAATAAGGCGGCGCACCCATGGGCGGAGCCGGAGGTCGAGAAAGCCCTCCATCACGATCTGTCCGGCGAGAGTACCGGTGAGCGTGGAGTTCTGGCCGCTGGCCAGAAGGGCGAGGGCAAAGACCGCGCTGGCGCCGCCAACGCCGAGCAGTGGGGTCAGCAGTTTGTAGGCGTCTTGGATCTCGGCGACTTCCGTGTGGCCGCTCGAGTGGAAGGTGGCGGCCGCGACCACGAGGATGGCGGCATTGATAAAGAGCGCCATCGTGAGCGCGAGCGTCGAGTCAATAAAGGCGAAATGCACCGCCTCGCGTTTGCCCGCAGCCGTCTCTTCGTAGCGACGCGTCTGCACGATGCTCGAATGGAGATACAGATTGTGCGGCATCACCGTCGCGCCGAGTATGCCGATGGCGATGTAGAGCTGGTCTTTGTCGGTGATGATGGTCGCGCTGGGGATGAAGCCGCGCGCGACCTCGGCCATGGCCGGGTGCGAGATGACCAGCTCGAACAGAAAGGCTGCGCCAATGGTGGCAATCAGCGCGATGACGATGGCTTCGAGCAGGCGGAACCCGCGGTGCTGGAGAACGAGCACCAGCATGACGTCCAGCGCGGTGATCAGGATTCCCCAGGTGATAGGGATGCCGAAGAGCAGTTTGAGCGCGATGGCGGAACCGATGACTTCGGCGAGGTCGCAGGCGGCGATCGCGATTTCGGCGCCCACCCAGAGGAGCAGCGAGGTCGGCCGCGAGTAGTGATCGCGGCAGGCTTGAGCGAGATCGCGCCCGGTGACGATGCCCAGTTTGGAGGAGAGTCCCTGCAGGAGCACCGCCATCAGATTACTGATGAGGATGACGGACAGGAGGGAGTAGCCGAAACGGGAGCCACCCGCGAGCGAGGTGGCCCAGTTGCCGGGGTCCATGTAGCCGACAGCGACCAGGTAGCCTGGGCCGGCGAAGGCGAGGATCTTGCGCCACCAGGTGGAGCCGTCGACGGGGATGGAGCGGTAGGCGTCGGCGAGCGAGGGGGTGGAGCGGGAGCGGCGCCAGCCGGAGGGGGGCGTTTCGGCCGAGGGGTTCGGCGGGCTGGGGGTGGGGCGGAGTGGGTCCACGTCAGAATGTTAGTACATCCTAACTTTTCCGCAAGCAACAGGGGGCTTGGGTAAGGTTTCGACCGAGAGACCGACGGCGAGCCGAGGCGCGGCGCTCGCCGTGGCGCTCGGCGTGGCGCTCTGCGCAGCGATCGCCGACGCCACCCGACCATTCGGACTGCCGCCTCCTTCCGCACAAGCGGGAACGGCGGTACATCTATGGCTGTCCCTCAGCCCTGGATTTCCCCGATGCGACTTTCCGCTCTGTCCCGATTCGTGCTCGCGTTGTCGAGCGCGGCCATCGCGACCGCTGGCGCACAAAATGCGCCGCCCGTTGCCAGCAACACCGCGAATGCCTCTGGCAACCCACTTGCCGCCATGCCCTTTGGGGCCGCCAACGACAAGCCGGTCTCCAGGTGGACCCCACCGGCGAGTGCTGGGCGTCAGCTCACGCTCAACGACATGCTCACCTGGAAGGGGATTCGCTCCCCTGCCCTCTCGAATGACGGCAAGTGGTTTGCCTACACGATCGCTCCGAACGAAGGAGACGCCGATGTGGTGATCCGGCCGACCTCCGCCGGTGGAAAAGAGTGGCGCTTTCCCGTTGGTGATGCCACCGGTGGCGGTGGCCGCGGTGGAGCGGGTGGCGTGGGTATTTCGGGCAACAATAAGTGGGCCGCATTCTTGGTGAACGCGAGCGGCGCGGCTGCTGGACGTGGTGGACGCGGCGGACGTGGCGGTGGCGCTGCAGCTCCGGCAGGCGGCGCGCCGGCAGCGAATACGCCAACAAAGTTGGCGGTGGTGAGTCTTGCCGACGGTACGAAGCGCGAGTTCGAAAATGTGCGCGCGTTCCGCTTTGCCGGTGACAAATCGGACATTCTCGCCGTGTACCACAATGCACCGCGCGCGGGAGGCGCGGCCGGTGGCGCGGCTGGTGCACCTGCGCCTGCTGGCGGCGCAGGCTCGACGCTGGAACTGGTGAATCTCGCTGGTGGCACGCAGGCGGTGGTGACCGACGTCTCGGAGTTCGCGTTCGATGACAGCGGTGACTGGATCGCGCTCGCCATCAGCACGGCGGACCAAGTGGGGAACTCGCTGCAGCTCCGGCAGCTCTCGACCGGCATCACCAAGTCGCTCGACGTCTCCAAGGCGTCATACCGCCGCATCGTGTGGGGCGACTCGACCGACGCGATTGCCGCACTCCGCGTGGTCAGCGACACCGCTGGCGGCGACGAAGACGCGACCGTTGTGGCGTGGAGTCACGCCGCTGCTGGCAGCAAGGCGATAGAGATCAGCGCCAAGAGCGCCGGCATCAGTGGGGGACTCGTCGTGAGCAGCGACCGTGCGCTCGAGTGGGGCGATGGTCAGAAGGTGATTTACTTTGGGCTGCGCGAACCGCGCCCGCCCCGCGCGCGCACCACCGGCGGCGGCTTCACCCCTCCGAATCCAGGCGGTACTGCACCGGGTGCTGGCGCGGGTGGTCAGGTCGCCGCCGCTCCGCAGACGGACGCCGAAGTGCCAAGCTTGATTCTGTGGCATTGGAAGGACGCGCGGCCGCAGGCGCAGCAGCAGGTACAGGAAGCGCAGGACAAGAGCTTCAGCTACCAGGCCGCGTACCACGTGGCGCAGGGGAAGGTGGTGCAGCTCACCGATGCGCGCATGCGCGACATCTCGATCGGACCCAAGGATGCGTGGGCCGTTGGCACAGACATCGCCGACTACGAGCGCGATGCCGGCATCAAGGGCTTCGTGTTCCGCGATGTGTACGCGGTGAATGTGGCCACGGGTGAGCGGAAGCTCATTCAGAAGAAGGTCCCAGGAAACGGTGGTGGTGGCGGCCGTGGTGGTGGTGCCTCGCCAGCGTTCGCGCCTGACAACTCCAAGTACGCCTACTACGACAACGGCGACTGGAAGCTGTTCGACTTCGCCGCCGGCTCGACCAAGACCATCTCGACGGGAATCCCGACGAAGTTCTGGAACATCGAAGACGATCACAATCAGGTGAAGCCCGCGATCAACGGCGCACTGGTTGGTTGGACGAAAGACGGCAACAATGTGTACATCCGCGACAACTGGGATGTGTGGCGCATTCCGACCAACGGCGGCAGTGCCGTGAACATCACCGCCAATGGCGCCAAGGATCAGATCAAGTATCAGGCGCGCCTGCTCTTTGATCCGCGCGACCGTGGTTCGATTGACCCCAGCAAGCCGCTCTATTTCCAGACCTACGGCGAGTGGACCAAGAAGGAAGGGCTCGCGCAGGTTGATCCGATGAAGGGCGGCGCCAAGGCCATCACGTTCGAAGACGCCAAGGTCAGCTATCGTAAGGCGCGCGATTCCGACACCTGGGTCTTCAGCCGCCAGACGGTTGTGAAGTACCCGGATTGGTACGCCGCCGACGCGGGGCTCACCAACGAACGTCGCCTGACCGATGCCAACCCGCAGCAAAAGGAGGTCGCCTGGACGCCCGGCGCTCGCCTCATCGAATACAGCTGCGACAACGGACTCGGCAAGCACCAAGCGGTGCTCTACCTCCCCGCGGGCTACGAGAAGGGGAAGAAGTATCCGATGCTCACGTACATCTACGAGAAGCTCTCGCAGGAGTACAACGTGTACACGGAGCCGAACGCAACGCGCTACTCGAATCCGAGTGTGTACACCTCGCGCGGCTATGCCTTCCTGAAGCCGGACATCGTCTACAAGGTCAACGAACCGGGCCGTTCGGCGGTGTGGTGCGTGGTGCCGGCGGTGAAGGCTGCGATTGCCAGCGGTATCATCGACTCGGCGCGTGTCGGCCTCCAGGGACACAGCTGGGGCGGCTATCAGACCACCTTCATCACGACGCAGACCAAGATCTTCAAGACGGCCGTGGCCGGTGCGCCGCTGACGGACATGGTCTCGATGTTCGGCTCGATCTACTGGAACTCGGGAAGCACCGATGCCTCGATCTTCATCTCGAGCCAGGGACGTTTCACGGGCGGACCGAACGACGTGCCCGATGCCTACATTCGCAACTCCCCACAGAACTTCGCGCAGAATCTGAGCATTCCTTTCATGATGCTGCATAACGATCGTGACGGCGCGGTCGATTTCAACCAGGGGATCACGTACTACAATCACCTGCGCCAGCTCGGCAAGGACGTCGTCCTGCTCGAGTACGTGGGTGAGAACCACGGCCTGGCGCGGCCGGCAAACATGAAGGACTACAACCTTCGCATGACGGAGTGGTTCGACACCTTCCTGCGCGATCAGCCAGCGCCGGAATGGCTCAAGGACGGCGTACCCCGCCTCAAGATGGAAGAACATCTGAAGGATCGTCGCCCGATGGTCGATCCGAAGACGGCACCGACGCCACCAAAGATCGTGCCCTAGTTCGCTGCTATGAATAGGAGCGGCGTAGCGTCGGCCTTCGAGCCAGCGCTACGCCGCTTCGCTTTTCGGGACGAAATGCATCCAGAGTCCCCACGCCACAGCCCAGCCAAGTATGGCGGCAAAGGTCACATCACTCACGAAGTGCGCGTGATCAAGCATACGCGTGACGCCACACCCCCACGCGAGCGCATACCAAATCCAACGCGCACGCGGAAAAAGACGCGCCATCATGGCGAGCGCGCCGAACGCGACCATCGTATGTGAACTCGGCGTGGCGAGTCCCGCAGTGCTCCATGGGTGATCAGCGAAGGCGCGGAAGACCGACTCACCGTTCCACAGCCCAGGGCGCTCACGTCGGATGGTGAGCTTTAGCACTTCACAGATGATTCCGGCGAGTGCCGGTGAGCCCACGAGTAACCACGCGTTGCGTCTTGCACGGGCGGGGTCGCCACCTCGCTGCTGCAGAAACACCGCAGCGGCGGCAATCAGCCATGTGGGCCACCATCCCATGACCCGCAGGAGGCGCCCCCACTCGGTGCCGTACACATTGGGGTTTGACCAGTGGGCGAACACCCACTGATCCGCGAGCGCGGGAATCAGGAGGAAGGCCAGCGTGATGGCGAGCGCTGCAGCAGCACGCACGCCGAGCGAGCGCCGAGCGTAGTCAGCGGAGTAGCTCACGCGGCGATGGGTTCGAAGGAGCGGAGGATGTACTCGGTGAGGCCCCAGATGGCGTGCTCACCGAAATGAATCGCAGGGCGCCGCAGCGGGTGACCGCGCACGACGATATCGGTCTCGCGTGCGGAGGCCGGATCGAAGAGGAGGTCGAGCGAGACCCAGAAGGTCGCGGCGACTTCGTCACTCCCACCCACCGGCGCGTCGGCACCGACCACGGCGACGAACGGACGCACGATCACGGGGGGAAGGATTGGGGTACGCGGGCGCAGTTCGTTGAGCGCGCCGAGGATGGTGCCGTGCACGCGAAGGTCGAGTTGGACTTCCTCGAGTGTTTCGCGGATGGCGGTGTGTTCGAGTGAGGCGTCGGTCGCGTCGAAACGCCCACCCGGGAGCGCAATCTGGCCGCTCCAGGGATCTCCCTCACGGGTCGCGCGCTTGATGAAGAGCACCTCGAGTTGCTCCTGTGCATTGATGCGCAGGATCAACGCGACCGCGGCTTCCCAGAACGGTTCCTCGCGCGTTTCGCGCGTGGGCTCATGCCGGCGCACCGCGCCGATAATGCGCGCCAGTCGCTCTGCGGCGGAGGCGCCTGCGGCGGTCATCCCTCGACCGCTCCTCCGGCCATGATCCAATCGCGCCAGCCGCCTGCCATTGAGCAGACGTCGGTATAGCCCATCTGTTGCATCGTGTCGGCGGCGAGCGCCGAGCGATTTCCGCCAGCGCAGTAGATCATGACGGTTGCATCGCGAGGAATCATCGCCTCGACTTTGGTCTCGAGCGTTCCGCGGGGGATGTGCATCGCTCCCGGCAGGCGACCCAGATTCCATTCGGAGGGTTCGCGCACGTCGAGATAGATGACGGTGGCGCTTCCGGCGAGCATCCCCTGCACCTCTTTCGCGCTGACTTCACGGATGCGGGTCTTGGCGTCGCTGATGAGGTCGGAACCGGTCTTATGGGTCATGATGCTCGCTGGGTGGAGAGTCGGGGAGTATCTGAAATATGGTGCGCGCCGTAGCTTGGAGGCTATGTCTCTTGCGATTCGGGTACTTCTGGCCCTGGTGGTGGGCCTCGCCATTGGGCTTGGCATTGCGGCGCACGCGATCCCAGGGCTCGAGGTGATTGCGACGATTGCTGATCCAATTGGCGCACTCTGGGTGTCGGCAATCCGCATGACGATCGTACCGCTCGTGCTCTCGACGCTCATTCTGGCGGTGGGCGGCGCGGAGGATGTCCGAACGGTCGGGCGGATTGGCGTGCGCGCGATGGTGCTTTTCCTGGTGTTGCTCTCGGTGGCAGCGGTGCTCGGGGTGATTGCCGGCCCCCCGGTAGTGGCAATGTTGGCGATTGATCCGGCCGCGGCTGCCTCGCTTCGCGAACATGCCGCGGCGAGCGGCGGTGCGATCCTCGAGAGCGCCAAGGCCATCCCGACGGTAGCGCAGTTCATTGTCGATCTGGTACCGACCAATCCGATCAAGGCGGCGTCCGACGGCGCGATGCTGCCGTTGATCGTCTTTGCCTTGGCCTTTGGGGCGGCCCTGACGCGCGTGCAGGACGGGCCGCGCTCGGCGCTCCTGGGTGCGCTCCGCGGCGTGGAAAGCACATCACTGATGCTGGTGCGGTGGGTGCTCGCGGCCGCGCCAATTGGCGTGTTGGCTCTGGCGATCGCCCTCGGCGCCAAACTCGGTGTGGCGGCAATCGGTGCGCTGGTGACGTATGTGGGGCTCGTGAGTGGGGCGTCGGTGCTGTTTTGTGTGGTGGTGCTGTATCCGGTGGTGGTCCTCTTCGGCGGGGTGTCGCTGCGGGCCTTTGCGCGCGGGGCACTGCCGGGCCAAGCGGTGGCCTTCTCGTCGCGATCGTCGCTGGCGGCACTACCCGCCATGCTCGACAGTGCACGCGATCGCCTACAACTCGATGAGCGAGTCACGAGTTTCCTCCTGCCGCTCGCGGTGGCGTTGTTCCGCTGCGGCGCGGCGATTGGCCAGACGATTGGCGCAATTTTCGTGGCGCGGCTCTACGATGTCGCGCTCAGCCCTGCGCAACTCGCCACGATTGCCATCACAAGCGTCGTCACGACGCTGTCCGTGCCAGGAATTCCGGGCGGCTCGATTCTCATGATGGTCCCAGTGCTCATGTCCGCGGGGCTCCCGCCGGCCGGCATGGGGATTCTGCTCGGTGTGGATACGATCCCAGACATGTTCCGGACCACGACCAACGTCACCGCGGATATGGCGGTCGCGGCCTTGCTGGGCCGCCGCTCCTCGCCGACTCCCACAGACCAGAACGCGTAATGTCGACCGGTTGGATTCTTGTTGCTGCGCTTCCCTGGGCGCTGGTGCCGTTGTTTGTCCTCTGGCGGGTGAGTGACTCGACTGAACTCGACCGGTATCCGCTACCGGTTGGCGACGATACCGAGTCGGTGTCGATTGTGCTTCCCGCGCGAAACGAAGCGGTGCACATCGAAGGCTGTATGCGCAGTATTCTGGCCTCGCAGCATCCGCGATTTGAGCTGATTGTCGTGGACGATCACTCGACCGACGGCACGGGAGACATCGCGCGTCGCGTCGCTGCAAACGATCCGCGCGCACGGGTCCTTACGAATCCCGATCTCCCCGAGGGGTGGTTCGGCAAACAGTGGGCCTGTCAGAACGGGGCCGCGTTGGCGAGCGGACAGATTTTGCTCTTCACCGACGCCGACACGCGACACGGCCCCGAGTGCCTTCCCCGTGCGGTAAATGCGCGGCGCATCCGCGGCGCCGACCTGCTCAGCGTCGCGGGACAGCAACTGATGGAAAGCTTCTGGGAGAAGCTCGTGCAGCCGCACATTTTTATGCTGCTCCTGACGCGTTTCGGTGGGTCAGAAACGATCAGCCGCGCCAAGTCACCATACGGCAAGGTGGCGAACGGGCAATACCTGATGATTACCCGCGAGGCCTACGATCGCGTGGGACAACATGCCGCCGTGCGTTCGCATGTGGGAGAAGATTTGATGCTCGGCCAAGCCGTGACGCGGGCGGGGATGAGCGTGCAGATGGTCACAGGCATCGAACATCTCTTCACACGCATGTATTCGGGACTTGGCGACATCATTCGCGGCTGGGGAAAGAACGTCTGGGCCGGTGGGCGCGACACACTCCCCCTCGGACCAATGGGACAACGCGTGCTGCGCGTCCTCTTTCCGCTCCCGCCACTCTGGGAACTCGTGGCTCCTGTGGCGGGCCTGCTCGCTGTGGCGGGAGTTCTCCCGGCTGCGGTCGGGTGGTGGGCCCTCGCGGCCTACCTCTTTACCTCGCTCGGCTGGATTCCGCCCTACCTCCAGGCCAAGCAATCGCTGTGGTACATCTGGCTGAATCCGATGGCGAGTGCGGTGCTATTCTGGATCTTTGCGTCGGCGTCCTGGCGAGGTCAGCGCGTGGAGTGGAAGGGACGCCAATACGTCTCACGCTGAGCGGTGCTGCTCAACCGATTAGCTTTGAGGGATGCGCCCTCCGCTGAAAGCCGTCCTGTTCGATCTCGACGGCACCCTGTTTGACTCTATCGCGCTTCTGTTGGCCTGCATGCGGTATGCCTTTGAAGGGTTTGAAGGCCCACATCCGACCACGGAAGACTGGATCGCGGGCATCGGAACCCCGCTGATCAAGCAACTGGGAGCGTACACGCGGACCGACGACGAGCTGATTGCGCTTCGTGACCGGTATCGCTTGCACCAAAAGGAGCAGCACCAGCTACTGGCGCGTGCCTTCCCCGACTCGCTCCCCGTGCTCCGTGAACTCCAGAGCCGCGGGCTCGCGATGGCACTCGTGACCTCCAAAGGGAACATGCTCGCACAGGAGGCGCTGGATTTCACTGGGATGGCGCCCTTTCTGCCGGTGCTCGTTGGCGCAGACAGTGTGACCAAGCATAAACCGGCGCCGGAGCCAGTGCTGCTCGCGCTCGAGCTGCTCCATGTGCGTGCCGACGAAGCCGTGTTCGTCGGGGACTCTCCGCACGACGTGTATTCAGGAAATGCCGCCGGCGTCGACACGATTGCCGCGCTGTGGGGACCATTCTCGCGCGAACAACTGGTGGCGAGCAATCCCACGTATCTCTTGGACGCACTCGCGTCGCTCCCCGACTTGCTCGCGCGCCGCTAAGTCGCTGGGCCGCCTATCGGTGGCAATGAATCGATGTTCGGCGCATTCGTCTGGTGACGGCAGGTGCGCGTGGTGATGCCACTGTAGGCATGTGCCTACACTTCGTGACTTCGCCGACCAGCTCCAGCGACTCCACGCGTACCGCGATGTCCTCGGCATCGCGACGCTGCTCGATTTTGACGAACCGCTCCCGCTAGACGCCGCGGGCCGGCGTCACCTCGGTCTTGATGCCCGCGTGCGCCGCGCCGCAGTAGCCGCCGGTGCCGGGACGCTGCGCTTTCTGGCGATCGACGCCGCACTGGGCGATTGGACGCGCGCAGAGCTCGCGGCACTCTGCCGCACGGTCGCACTGCGTGCCCCCCATCTGCTCTGGCTGGTCGTGGTGGTCACGCGCGACACGCGCGCGGTGGTGCTTGCCGCTCCGTCGGCGTCTCCACGCGTCCCGGTTTTACGCATTGAGCCAGATCGTGTGCTGCCGAGCGATGCGGAAACACTCGCGGCGGTGCATAGTGCGCGCCGAGGACCCGACGTGCTGGTGCATCACCGCTGGGCGGAGGTGCTGGGGCGTGATCATCTCACGCGGCGTTTCTATCGTGAGCTTGAGCGCAGTGTGCTCGACCTCGCGGCGACGGCACGCGGGCAAGCACCCGATTCGGTTCGTCACGAACTCGCACTGCTGAACACCACGCGCGTTCTTTTTCTCTCGTTTCTGCAAGCGAAGGGCTGGCTCGACGAGGACCGCGAGTATCTGCGTCATCGCGCGATGCATCAACTCGAGGGTGGAGGTGGGTTGCATCGTTGCTTTCTGGAACCGTTGTTCTTTGGCACGCTCAATACGCCGGCGTCGAATCGGTCCGCGGCAGCCCGCGCGCTCGGGCGCATTCCCTTCCTCAATGGCGGACTCTTTGCGCGGACTCCTATTGAGCGGCGGGCGCGGCACGTCGTGCTGGCGGATGATGCGCTCGCCGAGCTGATGCTGTCGTTGTTGGGTCGTTACCGACTGACGGCGCATGAGGAGCAGGCGGGATGGTCAGAGGCTGCGGTGGATCCTGAGATGTTGGGGCGGGCCTTCGAGTCGCTTATGGCGCGCGATGAGCGACGGGCCGCAGGCGCGTTTTACACACCGCACGAGTTGCTGCATCGCGTGGCCGGTGCGGGGCTCGAGGCCGCGCTTGCGCGTTTTGGTGCTGAGGAACGTGTGGTACGCGCCGCGGAGGCCGGCGAACGCGTCAGGGCGCGCGACGCTCGGCGCTTGGCCGATGCGGTGCGCGCGGTGCGCATCCTTGACCCTTCTTGCGGATCGGGAGCATTTCTTGTGCACGCTCTTGAACGCTTGGCCGCGCTGTCGGGCGCTGCCGGCGATCGTCGCTCGCTCTCGCTGCGACGGCGTGATGTGCTGACCACGTCGATTTTTGGGGTGGATATTAACCCCACCGCGGTGTGGCTCTGTGAGCTACGGCTCTGGTTGTCGGTGGTGATTGATGCGGAAGAGTCGGACCCGTCGCGCGTGATGCCGTTACCGAACTTGGACCGCAACATTCGCGTCGGCGACGCGCTCGCAGGGACGGCCTTTGATGAGGCGCCGCGCACGGGGGGCATAGCGCTCGAGCGATTACGCGGCCGGTACACGCGCGCGACTGGCGTTCGCAAACGGACGCTCGCCCGCGCCATCGACCGCGAGGAGCGTACGGCCGCGATTGCGCTGGCGACGCGCGCGCTGGATTTGGCCGTCTCGCGGCGGCGTGACATGCTCTGCGCGCTCCGATCCCGCGACCTCTTTTTGGATCGGACCACAGCAACGGCGGCACAGCTTCGCCGGCTCGCCGAGTTGCGCGGCGCGGTACGGGAGGCGCGTCGACGACTCGCAGTCCTGCGGAGCGGCGGCAGCCTTCCGTTCGCGTTCGGGAGCCACTTTCCTGATGTAGCGGCCCGGGGTGGGTTTGACGCGATTATCGGGAATCCTCCGTGGGTGCGGCTGCATCATATTGCGCCCGCAGACCGTACCGACCTGCGCGCCCGCTATCGCGTGATGCGTGACGCCGCGTGGGCTGCGGGGGCCGACGCGACTGGAGCGGGGCGAGGATTCGCTGCGCAAGCCGATCTGTCCGCGCTTTTTATTGAGCGCTCGCTGGCGCTGCTTCGGCCGACGGGGACACTCGCACTGCTGGTTCCCGCCAAGCTGTGGCGTGCGCTTGCTGGAGGTGGGGTGCGGCAGCTGCTTGCTGAAGAAGCAACGCTGCGCGAGATCGCCGATTGGAGCGAGGGTCCCTCCACCTTCGACGCGGTGGTGTATCCCTCGCTCGTGGTTGCGACTCGCACCAAGGACGCCGCGCAGGATGGGACGGTACGTGTTGGTGTGGCACGACGGGATCGCCTCTTGGCGTGGGAGTCGCGCACCGACGATCTCCCGATTGAGGGCACCCCCGGAGCCCCCTGGGCGCTCGTTCCGCCGGATGTGCGCCGCGACTTCGAGCGACTCGCAGGGGCGGGGGAGCCGCTGTCGTCAACGGTTTTAGGACGTCCCCTCTTGGGGGTGAAGACCGGGTGTAACGATGCCTTTCTCGTGCAGGCGCTCGACCAGGCGCTCGACCAGGCGCTCGAACAGCGATCAAGTGGGGACCCACCGTGCTCCGACGACGTGTGTCGTGTGGCAGCCAACGATACCACAGGCGCCATTGAACAGCGCGTGCTAAGGCCGGTGCTCCGTGGCGAAGGGCTGCAGGCCTGGCATCGCCCGCCGAATGACGAGCGGATCATCTGGACGCACGACGCCTTGGGAGCACCGCTCGATCGACTCCCCGCTGGCGCGCACGAATGGCTTCGGCCGTGGTCCCGTCGACTCAGCGCGCGGACTGACGCACAGGGTCGCGGCGCCTGGTGGCAACTCTTCCGCACCGACGCGGCTCGCACCGACCTCCCACGTGTCGTCTGGGGTGACATCGGTCGGACGCCGCGCGCGGTGGTGCTTGAGCGCGGGAATCCGGCTGTGCCGCTCAACAGTTGTTATGCGATTCTTGCGCCGAGCGACGATGACGCGCATGCGCTCGCGGTGCTGCTCAACGCGCCGCCGATTATTGCCTGGCTCACCATGATCGCCGAACCGGCGCGCGGCGGCTATCACCGCTTTCTTGGCTGGACCGTCGCGCGGCTCCCGATTCCACGCGACTGGGGACGCGCGGTGGACCGGCTCGCGCCGATTGGTCGCGCCGCGGCCGCGGGCTCGCCGCCGGATGCCGCGACGCACACCGCGGCCGTGCTCGCCAGTTATCACCTTCGGCCGCGCGATGCCGCGGCGCTGCTCACGTGGACACACAGCTAGCGACGGCCCTCATCCGACGCGCCGTGCTCGGTGAGACGGAGAGCGCGCCACCCCCACTCGGCGCCATCACGCTCCATGCGCATCAGTCGGATGCCGTGCGTCGCCTGCTCGCGGCGGTTCGTCGATATGGCGGCGCACTCCTCGCCGACGATCCCGGAATGGGGAAGACATTCGTCGCGCTGGCCGTTGCCCGCGAGTTTGCACGCCCGGTGGTGTTCGCTCCCGCAGCTGTTCGTGACCCCTGGGCACGAAGTCGCCAGCTCGCGCAGGTGCCGGCCACCTTCGTGTCGCTCGAGCGCATGAGTCGGCGGTCGCCTCCGCAGTGCGACGCGGATCTCGTGATCATTGACGAAGCCCAGCACGTCGGAGCGCAGGGAACGGCGCGGCGTCAGGCGATCGCCGCGGCCTGCGCGGGTCGTGCCGTTCTGCTGCTTTCGGCGACGCCCGTCCGGAATCGTCTGACCGAACTGGAGGAGTTACTGGCGCTCTTTCTCGGGTCGGCGGCACGACTGGACGCGGAGATGTTGTCGCGGTGCATCGTTCGGCGGCAGCTGTCGAGCGCGCGGTTACCGACCATCGTGACCGCGCCCCCGCTGGTGGTGCCGCGAACGCCGACTCTCGAGCGTGAGATTCGTGCGCTGCCGGCAGCGGTTCCGCTACAGGAGGGTGGGACCGCAGGACCGCTGGTGGCGATGGGCCTCCTGCACGCGCGCGGCTCGAGCGTCGCTGCGCTCGGTGCCGCACTGCGCCGTCGATTGCAGCGCGGCGAAGCGCTCGCTGCGGCGTTGGCCCAAGGAGAGTGGCCGAACGCGGCGGAACTTCGTCGTTGGCTGGTCGGCGACGACACCGTGCAACTCCGCTTCGCGCTCGACCCACCACGCGCCGATACCCACCAGTGGCACGAGACGCTCCGCGCGCATTGCGAGGCGGTGCGGGCACTCATCGAGCGGGCACGCGCGGTGGAGGGGCGCGACACCGCTGGACGCGCCGCGCTGTTGCGTGGCGTGCTCCGCGCGCATCCGGACGTGCCGATTATCGCCTTTGCCCAGCACGCCGCGACCGTGCGCGCGCTGTATCGCGAACTGCGGGGGGAGCCGCATGTGGTGCTGCTTACGGCCGATGGCGCGCATTCGGCGGACGGACGGCGGGCGCGGGCCGATGTGATTGCCGCGCTCGCGCCTGGCGGGGCCGCGCGACGTCCGTCGCATGATCGCGTGCACCTTGTGCTGACCACCGACGTGCTCAGTGAAGGAGTAAATCTGCAGGGTGCTGGTGTGGTGGTGCACTTCGATCTCCCCTGGACACCCGCCCGAGTCCGACAGCGCACGGGACGCGTGGCGCGGATGGGGTCGGAACAGACCACGGTGTTCGAGTACGTCGTAGCGCAGTCGCGCGAGGTCGCGCGCACAATGGGAATGCAGCGGCGGCACAAGGAAAAGGCACGCGCGGGAGCACGCGCAACAGCGGCGAGCGACGCACGGGAACGGTTGCGCGAGCTCGTGGGGTGCTGGCCATCGAACTCCGCTGCACTAGCCGATGGGGCGAGCCACCTCGTGATCGGGAGCGTACAGGGAATGGCCACGGGATTCCTCGCAGTCGTCGAAAGCGCAGGCGAACGGGTGCTGGTTGGCGGTACCCGCTTCGCCCGTACTGTCACATTGACAACGGATCCCGCGCGCCTGGTTCGCATCGTCGCTGGCGTGTCGGTCCCGATCGTGCCGGCGCGCGTCAGCGTGTCGCCCCGTCAAATCGCTGACGTGCTCCGTGCGCTCACGCGGTTGCTTCAACATCGAGGCGCTCTCGCCGCGCTTGACGCCAGCGGACCGCGCACGGCCCTGCGCCGACGCCTGATGCGGCGTGCCATGGATGTCCTGCCGCGCACGCCCGTCGCGGCGCAGGGGGCAGCGGCGGCGGCGATCGCGCAGCTTCGCCTCGCACTACGCCAGGCGCCCGCGGCTGGCGTCGAGCCCGTCCTTGAGCGGGTGCTACAGGAGCCCGTGGCGCATGACCTCCAGTGGCTCGCGCGCACGAGCGCGGCGCTGGCCGCGCTCGCCACGCCGCGTCGCGAGACAACGCGGGGGGGACCTCCGACCCACACGTCCGGACACCGACCCATCGCGCTGCTCCTCATCTCCCCGCGGCGGACGGCGGAGTGACCGACGGGTGAAACCCAGCCCTTCCGGCTTCCGTAGGGAACAGATACGAAGGCAACATGGTGGCTGGCCTCGGAACCTCTCGATCGCCAAACGGTTTATAATACAGTATCCTCTTCGGAGATTCGGATTTCATGGGCTATTCGTATCAGAGCATCGGAGTCGTTCGCAGTGGCGCGGATCGCGCGACGCTCGTGCGTCGTACCTACGCGCTCGTCTTCGCGAGTGTCTGCGTGACCGTGCTGGGCACCTGGTTCGGACTGGGACAACCGGAAATGATGGCCGCGGTCATTCAGCATCCGTGGATCACCATGCTGTGCACCTTTGCGCCGCTCTTCTTGGCGATGCGCGCGCGCACGGCATTCCCGCAGAACGTGGTCCTGGTCGGCCTCTTCTCGTTCGTGATGGGCCTGACCATGGCTCCCGTCATCTACATGATGGAACGCACGAACCCGGGCGTCACGGGGAACGCGGCGATCCTGACATTGAGCACCTTCGGCGTCCTCACGGGCTATGCCTTTGTGAGCCGTCGCGACTTCAGCGCGTGGGGCAGCTTCTTCACGATTGGCCTCTGGGTGCTGATCGCCACGAGCCTGCTCAACTTCTTCTTCCAGAGCCAGGCCGCCGGACTCTGGATCTCCGCGGGCACGGTCCTCGTGTTCAGCGGCCTGTTGATCTTCGATACCTGGCGCCTGCGCAACGTGTACGGGCCCGACGATTACGTGATGGCCGCCGTACAGATTTACCTCGACCTGCTCAACATGTTCATGGCAATCCTGAACCTGATGGGCGGCGGTCGCCGGAACTAATGCACAACGGGTGGTCGGCATATGCCCGACCACCCGGCTCCATTGCACCACCGACGCTCGCGGGGACTATCCCGCGAGCGTTTCCATTTCCCGCGCGAGCGTCACGTCCAGCGCGGTGATGCCGCTCACGTCATGCGTGCTGAGCGTCGCAGTGATCTTGGTGTAGCGGATATCGAGATCGGGATGATGCTGCATGATCTCGGCCACATTTGCCACTTGAGCGACCCACCGAATGCCCGCGGGGAAATCGCCGAAGACAAATGTCTTCGTCAGCGTCTCCCCACGATGCGCCCACCCGTGCAGCGTGCTGAGCTCACGCCGAAGCTCAATGTCAGAGAGCACCGGCGGTCTCATGGCGACACCTCGGCGGTTTCGATCTGCACGCCGCCGCGGCGACGCGATCCGTCACGCCGCACGGCGATCATCTCCGCCACCACACTAATCGCAATCTCCTCGGGCGTGTCGGCACCGATCGACAAGCCCACTGGCGCATGCATGCGGTCGATGGCCTCCTCAGACACGGACCACGACCGCAACACGCCAGCCGTCATCGCGACCTTACGGCGACTCCCCAGCATGCCCAGATAGCGCAGCGACAGCGGCGCCAACTGCGCGGCGAGCTCCACGTCATGCTGATGCCCGCGCGTGGCAATCACCGCATAGGTGTCGGCATCGAGCAATACGGCGCTGGTGACGTCGTGGAAGTCGCAGGTTATCGCGCGTTCGGCAAAGGGTAGGCGCGCGGGATCGGCAAAGTCGGGACGATCATCCACCACAGTCGCGCGCCACCCAGCGAACGCGGCCGCCTCGGCGATGCGCGCACCCACATGGCCGCCACCAAAGATCACAACGCGCGGCTTGCCAGAGAGCGGTTCCGTGAGTGCCACGTCCGTGAGCAGCGGCAGCTCAGCGCCGCCGGGCTCTGGCACGTTGACGGATTTCATCGGGCCGTCAGTCCAATCAAGACCCGTCACCATCACACAGCGCTCACCGCGCGCGACAACCGCCGCCGCTTCGGCATACGCCGCCGCGAGCACCGGATCGGGATACACCGGTTCAATGAACATCTCCGCCGTACCGCCGCAGGTGAGTCCGTAGTCGCCCGCAAGTTCGGCATTGAGCGAATGCTTGGACTGCGCCGGCACGCGCCGCTCAATCACATCGAAGGCGCGCTCAATAATCTCCGCTTCAAGACAGCCACCGCCCACGGTGCCCATACGCGCACCGCCAGCGGTCACGAGCATCTTGGCGGTGGCACTCATTGGGAGTGAGCCGTGACGCTTGGCCACCGACGCGAGCGCCCCCGCCCCGCCGCCAGCGGCGAGGCGCGCGCACTCCGCGAGGATGGCCGCCAGACTCACTTATAGCGCCCCGGCCAGACGACGCCCTGGTTCTTGGCGACCGCCTTCATCCCCTTATACGCGAACTTCTGCAGGCGCTTTCCCTCGTACGTCTCGGTGGTGTAGAGATTGCCCTTGCTGTCCGTGGCGATGCTGTGCACCGCGAAGAACTGTCCGGGCTGACGGCCGCCGTCGCCGAATTGCGTGAGGACCGTCAGCGACTGGCGGTCGATCACGTACACGCGCTCGTTCTTGCCGTCCGCGAGGAAGATGTACTTCTGCGCGGCGTCCTTGCTGAAGGCGATGTCCCACACCGAGCCGTCGCCGAGCGTGGCCGGCACGTACTGCTGTTCCTTGACGAACTTCCCGTCCTTGGTGAACACCTGAATACGGTCGTTCGGGCGGTCGCACACATACACGAGCCCATCAGTGCTCGGCTCGGCGCAGTGCACCGGATTCCGGAACTGCTGCGCCAGCGGGGCTGCAGGATTGTAGCGGCCGAGGTTGGAGTCGGAGGGGATATTGCCGTAGGCACCCCAGAAGCGCTTGATGGCGCCGGTGGTCACGTCGAGCACCGCGACGCGCTTGTTCCCGTAGCCGTCGGCGACGTAGGCCTCGTTGGCCTTGGGGTCGAAGGTGATCTTGGCGACGCGGCCGAAGGCGTCCTTGCTGTTGCTGTTCGGCGCGCGTCCCGGCACGCCGATCTGCTGCAGGAACTTCCCTTCGTGCGTGAACTTCAGGATATGGCTGTCACCCGTGCCGTTGCCGCCGATCCAGATGTTGCCGGCCGGATCGATCGAGATGCCGTGGTTCGAGGCGGGCCACTTGAAGCCCTCGCCCTGCCCCGGCTGCCAGCCCCAGGAGTTCACGAGATTCCCTTCGGGATCGAACTCAAGGACCGGCGGCGCGGAACCGCAGCATTCGCTCGTCTTGGGGTCGGTATCGAGTCCGGCCTCGGTGCGCATGTTGAGCGTGGAGTCGCCGCGATGGATGATGAACACGTGATCGCGCGAGTCGACCCCCACGCCGATCGTGGAGCCGAGGATCCAGTGGTTCGGGAGCGGCTTGGGCCACACCGGGTCCACTTCGAAGGCCGGCGCCTGCACCGTTTGTTGACGGAGGGCGGCGGACAGGGAGTTCTGAGCGACGCCAAGCGCAATCGTGACTGCGGCGAGGGTCCCGGCAATGATCCAGGGGCGGCGAACCGACATGGCGTGCTCCTCGGGAGGGGCGCGAGGTGGCTGGAAAGGCGGCAACGCCGTATACTCGACGTCGCCCGGTGACGGAGTGTAACTAACCGTCTTTAGCAGCGTCCGTCCAGAGTACCCAACAAAAGGTCGATCAGAATGGGGCGTCCCGGAACGAGCATCATGCGATGGGGGGGGAGCGCGGTGCTGTTCCTGTGGGTGCTCCTGATCTGGTCCGCGGCGGCGGTGCAGGCCCACGAGATTCCGGCTCGGGTCGGGATTTTGGCGTTCGTGCGCCCTGAGGGGCAGCTCCTGCGGGTCGTGGCGCGGGTTCCGCTCGAGTCCATGCGCGACCTCGATATCCGGCCGCGGGCAGACGGCACGCTCGACCTCGCAACCCTCGGGCCGCTCCTGCCGGACGCCGCCAAGCTCTGGATTGCCGATTATCTCAAGCTCTATGAGGACGGCCGGCCGCTCAGCGCGAGCGGGACCGTTCGCACGCAGCTGTCTGTCCCCAGCGACCGTTCATTTACGTCGTACGACGCCGCCGTGGCGCATGTGACTGGTGTTCCGCTGCCGGCGAGCACCGAACTGCGTTGGACGCAGGCGATGCTCGACGTGATCATCGAGTATCCCATCACGAACGATCAGGCCCATTTCACGATCGAGCCTGGGCTCGCGCACCTTGGGGTGCGTACCACGACGGTGCTCCGCTTTCTCCCCCCCGGGAGCGGCGAACGCGTGTTTGAGTACATCGGAAACCCCGGACTCGTGGCTCTCGACCCGCGCTGGTACGAGGCGGCTCGGCGGTTCGTGGTGCTGGGAGTTGGGCACATCCTGAGTGGCATTGACCATCTGCTCTTCGTGCTCTGTTTGGTGATCCCGGTGCGTCGCTGGCGGCGCTTGCTGGAGATCATCACCGCGTTCACGGTGGCGCACTCGATCACGCTCGTGGGGTCGGCGCTGGGAGTGGCGCCGAGTGCGTTGTGGTTTCCGCCGTTGATCGAGGTGCTGATTGCGTTGTCGATTGTGTATATGGCGCTCGAGAATGTTGTGGTGCCGGCTGAGCGATTGGGGTATCGTTGGCGGATGGCGTTCGCCTTTGGGCTCGTACACGGCTTTGGCTTCAGCTTTGCGCTGAAGGAATCGCTGCAGTTCGGTGGCGCGCACGTGGTGGCGTCGCTGGCGGCGTTCAATGTGGGAGTGGAGATCGGGCAGTTGGCCGTGCTTGCGGTGGCGGTGCCGCTGTTGGCGTGGCTTCTGCCGAAGCTCGCGAGTGAGCGGATTGGGGTGATTGTACTTTCAGCGATCGTCGCGCATCAGGCGTGGCACTGGATGACGGAACGGGGAGCGGCCCTGCTGGCGTATCGATTTGCGGCGCCCGAGATTGACACCGCCTTTTGGCTATCGCTCGTGCAGGGAGGGCTCTTGCTCTGTGTCGCGCTTGGTGCGGCCTGGGGATTCCAGGTGATCATCCGTCGCTTCGGCAGTCCGAGGAGCCGCGTGGTCACCAGCCTCGCGATAGGACTGGCGGTGGCGCTCGGTGCGGGCCCGACGGTTGCGCACGCGCAGCGTACCACGCGCGACGGGATTTTCACGGCGGAGCAGGCGGCGCAGGGTCGCGATCTGTATTTGGGCCTCTGCCAGAGCTGCCACACGGCGATCTCGCATACCGGCGCCCCGTTCAAGGAGCACTGGGTGGGCAAGCCACTGTCGGACTTGATGACGTACATTCTCACCCTGATGCCAAAGAGCGCGCCGGGAACGCTCGAGCCCGACGACGCCGCGATGTTACTCGCGTACATCTTGAAGCTCAACGGTATGCCCGCCGGCAGTGCAACACTGAGTGCCGACATTCCGCAGTTGAAGCAGATTAAGATCGAACTCAAGACCGCAGCACCCAAGTTGTTGCAGCACTAAGCTGGTGGTAGCCACACCGTCGTTCTCCCCACCCGTTCCAGAGGACGTTCCCATGGCATCACGTTCGTTCGTCACCCGAACGCTCGGCATCACGCTCGCCGCCTGCGCGGCGATGATCGCCGGCGCGATTTTTGTCGCCCGCGGCGACGCGGCGCAGGGCAAGGCCATCGTGCGCGGCAACGTGCCCGGTGAATGGCGCTACTGGGGCGCCGACGCGTGGAGCACACGCTATTCGGCGCTCGACCAGATCAACGCGAAGAACTTTGACTCGCTCCAAGTCGCGTGGACCTGGAAGGCGGGAGATTTCGGCGAGGACGAGTATTACCGCACCACACCGCTGTATGCGAATGGTCGCATTCTCACCGTCGCGACGACGCATCGCTATCCGATCGCCGTGGATCCGTCGAATGGACAGACCATTTGGTCGTTCAAGTTCGACGAAGGGATCCGGTGGCAGAAGGCGCCGCGACAGTTCGCTGGGCGTGGGCTGTCGTATTGGACAGACGGCAAGAACGAGCGCGTGCTGGTCGTGACCCCCGGCTACCACCTCTACTCGATCGATGCGGCGACCGGAAAGCCCGACCCCGCGTTCGGCAAGAATGGTGTTGTGGATCTCGAAGAAGGGCTGGGTTTCCCGATGGTCCCGCTCGCAGTCGATGATTCCGGATCGCTGATTATTTCCGACGCCGCGCCGCTGCGCAAAGCGAAACCCGGCGAGAAGTGGAATGCGGTCAGCAAGACCGGTGCCGATGGCTCGGTGGGGATCGACCCCGCGCACGGGGAGATCGCCAATAGCTCGCCCGGGATCGTCGTCGGCGACGTGTTCGTCGTCGGCAACTCGTCGATCCATGGCTACTACCCGATCAAGTTGCACAATCTCCCCGGCTACGTGCGCGGTTTTGATATTCGCACCGGGAAGCAGCTCTGGAAGTTCAACCTCATTCCGCAGCCGGGTGAGCCCGGTGCAGAGACGTGGACGAAGGGTTCAAAGATTGACAGCGACGGCGTCGGCAAGAACGACCCGTGGGCCACGTGGTCGGCAGATCCGGCACTCGGGCTCGTGTACGTCCCCGTGGGCATGCCGCTCATGGACGAGTACGGCGGACATCGCCCCGGCGCGAATCTGTATGGCAACTCGGTCGTGGCACTCGACGCCAAGACGGGCAAGAAGAAGTGGCACTACCAGCTCGTGCACCACGACATCTGGGACTACGACGTACCCATGGCGCCGAACCTGCTCGATGTGACCATCGACGGAAAGGCGCGCAAGATTCTCGCGCAGACCACCAAGCAGGGCTGGGTGTACGTGCTCGACCGCGAAACGGGTCAGCCCGTGTGGCCGATCGTCGAGACGCCGGTGCTACAGAGCGACGTCCCGGGCGAGGAGACCTGGCCCACCCAGCCGATCCCGAGCAAGCCCGCCCCGTACTCGCAGCAGGGACTGCTGGAGAGCGACCTGATTGACTACACGCCCGCCGTGCGAGACAGCGCGCTCAAGCTCGCGAAGCGGTGCCGCATGGGACCGTACTTTATTCCCGCATCCGTCGCCGACGGGTCCGGCACGCTTGGCTACAGCTGCTCGTGGTACGCCCCCGGTGCGAGTGGTGGCGTGAACATCGACGGCGGCACCGCGGCCGATCCCGACAACGGCTGGATCTATGTTGGTGGTCAGAGCGGACTCAGCACGACGCAAATCCAGAAGGATCCCTGCTCGCAGTTCCGCTACAGCTCCATTCACGATTCCTGTGGACTGCTGGGCGCGATGCCAACGCCGCCGGACTACAAGCCTGGCAGCGGACGCGGCGGTGGCTTTGAGAATCGTGCGAACGGCACGACCATCGGCGGCGTGAGCATCCTCAAGCCGAAGGAGTACGGCGGTATCACCGGCTACGACATGAAATCCGGTGACAAAAAGTGGTGGGTGCCAAACGGCGGATTCATTCCCGTGACGAGCGCTGATCCCCTCTTTGCCGGGGTGAAGCTCCCACCGCGCACGCCGGGTGGACAGCCCCAGGTGATGAACACCAAGTCGCTCGTCGTCTACGGCACCGGACGGAGCGGTGGCGTGCCGGGACAAGCGCCGACGCTATTCGCCGTGGACAAACAGAGCGGCAAGCAGGTGGGCGCGGTCAAGATCCCGAGCAAGACGACGGCGATGCCGATGACGTTCCTCCACAAGGGCAAGCAGTACATCGTCTTTGCGACCGGACTGGGGAGCAACACCTCGCTCGTGGCGTTGACGTTGCCGAAGTAAGCTGTCCCTCGTCCGCTTCTATGATCGATCAGCGCAGAACAGTCAGGGCAGATCGATCATAGGAGCGCGAGGCGATGGTGCCTGCCGATGTCCGCCATCTGTGTGGCGTCTACACCCGCGCCCTCGGCGAACTCCGGCCACCAGGTCACCGCCGCCTGCACCTCGTCGATGATCGACTCCGCGCGCCGTGGCCGCATCCCCGCCGATGCGGCCACGGCGCGCAGATCATCGCGCATGAACCCATCGCGCGCGCCGTTCACCGTCATCTGGTGCACCGACGTCCACTCCCCCGTCGGATTGTAGCTGTAGATCACATCGTAGGCGGGCGCGAGTGACCATCGCCCCGACTTGTCCATCAGGAAGGCGATGTTCTTGACATGATCGTCCTGATTCCTCGCGACCACATTGAACACCATACGCCGGAACTGCTCCTCAACCGTGGCCATCCCAAGTCCAAGCCGACGGATCAGCTGCAGCAGCTGCTCGTAGCCGTACGCGCCGGCGAGCCGGAAGTCGTAGTGTGCGATGGCGCCGAGCGTTTGCATGTGGAGCTTGTGTCCATCGGCGGTGCGATCAAAGCGGCGCGTCATGAAATGCCGTCGGCCGTTCTCCTCGAGTAGTCGGCACTCGCTCATCGTGATCCCAGCAGCGCGCGCCATGTTAGCGTACGCGAACTCGATCGCGCCATAGCCCTGTGGGTCGTCGAGCTCGCGGTCCTTGTTGCCGCTGACGCCGTCGAACTTGAGTAGCCAGTGCTCGAAGCCGTCCCCCGGGGTGATCTGGCCAGAGCGGACTTCGTGTGTGCTCGGATTCCAGGCGATGACCGCTTTGGCCCGTGCGCCGCCCGCCGACGTGCCGACGCGCAGGATGTCCCGGAGCGCGCGATCGCGCGCGGTATCGGAAAAGTCGTCGTGGAGCGTGTCGCGATGCGCGAGAATCTCTGAGGCGAGTTGTACCAACGCATCGATCGCGAGCGGTGTGCCCTGGGTTGGACGCGGCCCTGTGGCTGGCGCGAACTCGAGGGCGCCCATCCCGCGCGTGCCGGTGTAGCAGAGCCGCTCAATCGGCGTGAACGACGCCGAGGTGCGTCCCTGCCGCGCGAGCCAGGCATCGATCATTGCGGTGCCGAACGCATCGGGGAGCGAATCAGCCAGTAGCCCCGGCAACCCATGGAATGTGGAGCGATCGAGTTCAGGAAAGCGGAACACGCCGGCGCCGAGTGGCATCGTGAGGGGTGCAACCTCGATCCCGCTCGAGACGAACGCGGCGTCGTATTCGAACAGCGCGCAGTCGCGCGCGCGGTCCCACGACACTGCACCGATCGTTCGTCCCCACACCCTCACTTCGGCGAGCATCGTTACTCTCCCCAGCTCCACGTCTCACGCGGCGACTCGGCGACACGCGTCCCCGAGGCCCGTTTGCGCTCGCGACCACGGAGCTTGAGCAGTGCCATCGGACTTGGCGCGGGCTCAGGGATCAGCTGGTCGATCCGGTCGATGAAGCCCAGGACGCGGCAGACACGCAGGAAGCCGGCGAGGCGCGTGGCGGTCTCCCCCGTCTCCAGACGCTCGACAGTGCGCTTCGAGACCCCAGCTTCCAAAGCGAGCGACGCCTGGGTGAGGTTCCGATCGAGTCGCGCACGCGCGAGGCGGGCCCCGATCTCCTTGAGCAGTGGCTCTTCGGACGTGAATTCTGAAAGTATCATAATAAAACAAATATGGCGAATATCGCAATTTTTTGCAATCAAATCGCCATATATGAAAAATACAGGTGTATTCGCACTATTAGGCGAATACACCTGTATTTATTACTTATATTCGCCATTTATGGCTATTTACATACAATTCTACTGACGGATATAGCGCTTCAGAGCCTTCGGCCCCACCTCAGCGCCGTAGATATTCCCCTTCGCATCCACCGCGACCCCTTCCGCAGCGCTCGTGCTGCGCGCCGCCGGGTCAGGATCGGGGATCAAGTATTTCACCGCACCATCCTTGGCGCTGCCAATCCGGATGCCGCGCGTCCACTCCTTGCGACGCGGGTCGATCGAGCCAGACTCACTATCGGCGACATAAATGGTGTCGTCTTTGTCGATCCAGAGTCCACTCGGACGCGAAAACTGATACCAGGTGTCGAGCCACTTTCCGTTCTGATCAAACAACTGAATGCGGTTGTTACCGCGATCGCCAACAAAGAGGCGTCCCTTGGAATCCATGGCGAACGCGTGCGGCTGATCGAACTCGCCGTTCGCCGTTCCCTTCTTTCCCCACTGCGTCAGGAACTTGCCGCTCTTGTCGAACTTGAGCACTCGCGCGTTCGACGAATCCGTCGACGCATGCCCTTCGCAAACAAAAATGTCGCCGTTGGGCGCGACGAGCACATCGTTCGGCTGCCAGAAATAGTCGCTCCCCTTCCCGCCCCCGGGCGCGCCGAGTGTCAGCAAGAGTTCGCCCTTGGGCGAGAACTTGAAAATCTGGTGGCCGTAGAGCTTGGCGGGGGTCGGCGCGGTTTCCGCCGGCGCTCCGCCGCGGCCGGCGCGCGGCCGATTGTCCTGCCCGTCAGTGACCCAAACATTGCCGTCACGGTCAACGTGAATCCCGTGCGGGAACACCATCATACCCGCCCCGAAGCTCGCGACGAGCGTGCCGTGCTCATCAAACTTCAACACACTGGGCAATGCGGAGTTCAGACAGCTGTTCGCGCCACACCGCTCGGCGACCCAAACGCTCTTGCCGTCCTTGTCGATGTCCACGGCACTCGTGGATCCCCACACACGTCCAGCCGGAAGCTTCGCCCATCCTTCGACGGTCTTGTACGGATTCGGGAGATCATTCGTCGGCTGCTGCTGTTGCTGCGCGCCGAGTGTGACCGCGCCGAGCGTACCAAGCATTACGAGCGCGCGACGCATCAGAACTCCTCCTCGCTGGGCGGCTTCGGTGCGGGCCCTGGCGGTGCGTATTCTTCCTTCGGGAGCACGAACGCCTTGGCGACGGCAGGATCGCCGACGGTGCCGAGCACCCGCTGTGCGACATATTCCCCGGCGACCGGGCCGAACTTGAAGCCTTCCGCCTGACCGACGCCCGCGATCCAGGCGTTGGTTGTTTCGGGGACGTTGTCGACGATGAAGTCGCGATTCACGCTGATCTCGTAGTGACAGGCGTGTGTCTCGAGGAGCGGCGCGTCGGCGAGCGCGGGAAAGCGGCGCTGCAAGAAGCGGCGGGCCCCGTCGATGTTGGCTTGATTCGCCCACCGACTACTGGTGTCGGGATCCTCTTGGCGCGGATCGGCGGGGGCGGGCGGCGTCGGCGCGGAGGCTGGTGTACCTGCGGGCGGTGCCGGAGGTGCCGGAGGAGCTGGCGGGGCGATTCCCCCGCGCACGCGGAAGCCGCGGCTGTCGACGTGCAGCGTGGGCCAACCGGTGGTGCCCGGAAAGTTGTAGCTCGGCAGATTCGGAAAGGTGAAGCGATTATCCCCTTCCGGTGTGCCGTAGTAGCAGGCGGTACCGAGCGGCACGCGCATGCGGTTCATCATCACGGTCGGGAAGAATTTTCGGAACCACGGACCAAGACAGAACACGTAGGCGTCGGCGCGAATGACCGTGCCGTCGTCGAGCACCACGCCGTCCATCTTGCCATTCACAATCTTTCCGGGCTTCACGCGGCCGAGGATGAACTTGGCGCCCATCGATTGGGCGATGGCGGCGACCGCCTGGGTGGCAGCGCGACAGCGCACGACGCCGGCGTCCGGTTCGGTGATGCCGATGGTGATGTCGTCGCAGTTCATCATCGGGTAGCGCTTGCGGACTTCGTCACCACTGAGAACTTCGTGCTTGACCCCTTGGGCGGTCCAGATTTCGCGGGTGCGCTTGATGATGACGTCGTCGGCGGTTGCGCGCAGGATGATGTCGCCCGTCTCGAAGAAAAACTTCGTGCGGAAGGGTGCGGCCCACTCCGCGTTGAAGTCGTTCCAGCGTCCCAGCGCGATGCGCGCCCACTTGGCCCAGAACTCGCCGGTGGTGCGATCTCCGTAGGACGAACGGATGCCGCGGGTCTCGTCGCCGGAGGTGGCCTTGGAGTTGGCGGAGCCGTACTGATCGATCATCGTGACGCGCGCACCGCGGCGGCGCAGATGGTAGGCGGTCCAGCCACCCCATGCGCCCGCGCCAACCACCACCACGTGGCCGGCACCGGTACCCGTGTCGAGTTTGGCCGGTGCGATCCCGGGTACGGGCGTTGCGGCAATGGCCGGCATTGCCGTCGCGCAGCCCGCAGCGGCCATCGCGCCCATACCGACGGTGGCAGCACGGAGGAAATCGCGGCGGTCGAGCGCTGGTGCGTCTGTCAGCGCGGAGGGTGGAACGTCAGCGGTGTTGTCGTCGTGCACGGTGGAGCCTCGGATAAGAGAGGTCGACTGAGCCGAAATTGCGTTGAATTCCTAGTGATTGCAATGCGAGGTGCCTGGCAACGCGCGGAGTGTCCGCAGGCGGGTCACCCCGCGAGCGCCGCCTGACGCCGCGCGAGCCACACGCCGAGGCCGAGCCAGGCCGCCGACAGCGGCACAGCAACCCAACTAATGCCCACGAGACTCAGTCCAATCGCGGTGAGTCCTGCATAACTCCACGCACCGAGCTGATCGCCGCCGCGGTACACAAAGGTCTCGATAAAGCTCTTGGCTTTGTACTTGTCCTCGCGCGGAACGACGGTGAACAGCACCTCCATTCCCGGATTGGTGAGCGCGAAGTTCCCCGCGCGCCGCAGGACCACGAAGGCCGCGAGTGCCGTGAACACGGGAATGCTCGCGAGAGCGCCAAAGCCGAGCATGGAGACAATCGGCAAGAACGCGAGCGCGGCCACGAGTCCGAACCAGCGAATGATTCGTCCCGTAAAGAAAATCTGCGCCGTGATGGTGAGCACCTGGACGGCGAGTTCCACGCGCGCGAGCACCACGGTGCGCGATGCGCGATCCGCATACGCCGCGCCGACAATCGCGCTCTGTTCGAAGTACAAGAATGTGGAGCCAATCGTGAATAACACGAGATACATCGCGATCCCGAGCAGGTAGGGCGACTTCACGGTGTTGGAGAAACCAGCCCAGAGGTTGCCGCCTACGGGGCGTCCTTGGTCGTCCGCGAGCCGCGCACGATCCGCGGCGGTTGAGTCGGCACCGGCCGCGACCGGGAATCGCGTCACCACCACCACAGCTAACTCGAGCAGGACGCAGCTCACGAGCAGCAAGTTCAGTTCACCGATGCTCTTCGTGAACGACGCCGTGACGGCGCTCCCCACCACCGAGCCAAGTGTGCCGCCAACGCCGATGAAGCCGAACAGTCGCTTGGCCTGCTCGCTCTTGAATACGTCGGCCATGAAGCACCAGAAGAGCGACGTGACGAACAGATTGAACATGCTCGTCCACACGAAGAACGCACGACCGGTCCAAATGTCGGTGGCCGAGTTGTCGTGCCCTCCTCCCGACCGAAAAATCACATAGAACACCAGCAGACTGGCGACAATCAGCTGGTATGCGTACGGAATGAACTTCCGCGGCGGGAACTTCACCACGAGCGACCAGAACAACGGATTCGCGGTGAGCGTAACTACGAGCGTGCCAACAAAGAGCAACGAGAGCTGCGCAGGCGTTGTGCCTGCCGCCACCGCGTCACGCATGGGGCGCAGCACAAACCAGCTCGCTAACGCGCAAAAGAAGAACAGCGCCGACGCCAGCATCGCCCGCACTTCGTGGGGCTCTACATCCACGGCGCGACGCAACAGCGCGTAGAGCGCCCCCGCCTCGCGGCGACCGGACGGCAGCTCAGCCGGCGTCAGGGTGCGCCCTTCTGCTTGGCGTGCCAGGCCGCGAGCACCTCGGCCTCCTTACTCGCGGGGATTCCCGCGATCGCGCCGTCGGCGAGCGTTTTCTGCTCCGCCTCAGGACGCGTCTTGTTCCAGTCGAGGGTGTCCTTGGCCGTCACGGCGAGCGGGCGGAAGGTGAGCCCCTTCGCGAGCGCGCGCGAAATTCCGCGACGGGTAAAGCCCGCGGTGGCGCCCTCAGGATTGATCCACACCGGCATGTGGCGCCACCCTTGCAGGCCGTTCGCGCGCAAGAAGTCCGCGGGCACATAGGTGAAATGCGCACCCGCTGTTGTGACCGCCTTGATGCCGCCCAACATCTCGGCCACCGTGAGCGGAGCCGCGGGGCCTGTGACGTTGAACGTGCCGAACGCGCGAACCTCGGCCATGCGAATCATGAACTCTGCGAGATCGCGTGAGTCGATGAACTGTACCGGATCCGTCGGACGCCCAGGCGCCATCACTTCGCCACCACGGTCAATGCGTGCCGGCCAATAGGTGAAGCGATCTGAGCGATCGAGCGGTCCCACAATCAACCCCGGACGAATGATCGTGTGAATGCCGGCGTAGTGTTTGGCGACTTCCTGCTCTGACGCGGTCTTCAAAGCGCCGTAGTACTTTTTGGCGTCATCGGCGACGGTCGTGTACGGGTCGAGCCCCGCGGGAAGGGGGGTGAGTCCGTCGGTCTCGTCGGCGCCCGGCTTGGAGTTGTCGGGATACACCGAGATGGTGCTGATGAACATGTAGTGCTTGGTGTTGCCCTTCAGCTGCTGCGCGGCGTTTCGGACCCACGCGGGAAAGGTCGTCGGGTTGTCGATGACGACATCAAACTTTTTCCCAGCGAGCGCACTGACATCGCCATTCAGGTCGCCAATCAACTGATCGACGCGCCCTTTGAAGAAATCCGGGCGCGTCTTATTGCGATTGAACAGCGTGACGCGATGCCCACGTGCGGTGGCATACTCCACCTGCTCGGGGCCGGTGAAGCCGGTGCCGCCGAGGATGAGGATGTCGAGGGGCGCCGGTGCTTTGCCCGTGGCAGCGCGCCCAGTCAGGAACTCGCGACGGGAGTACGTCTTACGCGTCACTTGCTCCCCGCCTTCTGTTTGGCGTGCCAGGCCGCGAGCACTTCGGCCTCACGCTTGAGTCCGATGCCGTTGATCTCGCCGTTGAGCGTGGCCTCTTGCTCTTTGGCCGGTCGCGTCTTGTGCCAGTCGAGTGTTTCCTTGGCCGTCACCGCGAGCGGGCGGAAGGTGAGTCCCTTGGCGATCGCCTTCGCCGAGTTGCGGCGCTGATAGCCCGCGGTCTTGCCGTACGGCGGTTGCCAGACCGACATGTCGCGCCAGGGACGCACGTTCTGTGCTTGGAGGAAATCCCAGGGGACCCAGGTGAACTGCGCGCCAGCCGTGGTCACCGCCTTCACGCCGTGGAGCATCTCGCCCACCGTCATTGGATGTGCCGGTCCGATGGCGTTATAGAGCCCGAACTCGCGCGCTTCCGCCATGCGCACCATGAACTCCGCGAGATCGCGCGAGTCGATAAACTGGCACGGATCGTCCGGGTTGTCCGGCGCGAGCACTTCTCCGCCCTTCTCAATGCGCGCGGGCCACCAGGTAAAGCGGTCGGTGCGGTCGAGCGGTCCGACAATCAGGCACGGGCGAATGATGGTGTGGATTCCCGGATAGAGCTTCGCGACTTCCTGTTCGGCGCGAACCTTCAGCGGGCCGTAGTACTTGCCTGCGTCACCGGCGTCGATGGTGTACGGGTCGAGGCCATCGGGCATCGCGTGCACCGGCGAGTTCTCGTCGAGCCCGATGATCGACTGATCGCTGTAGGTGGAGGTCGTCGAGATGAAGATGTAGTGCTTCACATTCCCGGCGAGCTGGCGTGCGGCGTTGCGCACCCAGGCGGGGAAGGTCGTGGGATTATCGAGCACCACATCGAACTTCTTGCCGGCAAGCGCGCTCGTATCTCCATTGAGATCGCCTACCAGCTCCTCGGCGACCTTGCCCTTGAAGAAGTCCGGGCGCGTCTTGTTGCGATTGAACAGTGTGACCCGATGCCCACGTGCGATCGCGTATTCCACCTGCTCGGGGCCCGTGAAGCCCGTGCCGCCGAGGATGAGGATGTTGAGCGAGACGGGGGCCTTCTCGATTTTTCGCGTGCGATCCCTGGGGGCCGTGCTCGGGGCGGCGGCCGGTGCGCCGAACGCGGCTGTGGGGAGGCCAGCGAGACCCAGCGCGCCACCAGCGGCGGTCAGGGTCCGGACGAACGAGCGGCGGTCGGTGGACATCGGGGTCTCTCCTGAGGGCGATTCGATCCGTCTCAAACGTACGTGTCGGTGCAGACGGGTGTCCACCCGTCTCGGACTCGGCTAGCCGCTGTGAACCTCGGGGGAGTATCTTTTCCGTGTACTTTGCGCGCTCCGCAAACCCCGAGAAATACCCTGATGAAGGCCGCACGTACGTTGGCGATTCCGCTCGCCGTGATTGGTTTCCTGATGCTCTTGGCGGGGTACCAGCAGCAGATTCTTAGTCGGTTGGATTTCGCGGCCCTCGCCCCACTTCGGGCCACGCTTCCGCACTTGATTAGCAGCGGAATCTGGCTGGCCGTCGCCTACCTCGTGAACCGGATTGTAGGGCTGGTGCTGTGGGATCCAATCCACAGCCGAGTGCCTGTGCCGCGGCTGTTGCGCGACGTGACCGGACTCCTGATTTATCTGCTTGCGATCACCGGGATTGTTGGTGTCGTGTACGATAAGCCGATTGGTCCGTTTTGGGCTGCGTCGGGGGTAGGCGCGATTGTTCTCGGCTTGGCGCTCCGGAATGTGATTTTGGATGTGTTTATCGGCCTGGCGGTCAACTTTGATCGCCCGTTTGAGATTGGCGATTACATCCAGTTGGGTATCGGCCCGACTGCCGGCCCCACTGGGCGGGTCATGGAGCTCAACTGGCGCACCACGCGCTTGCTGAATGGCGAAGGGAACTTGGTGGTGATCCCGAACGGGCGTTTGAGCGAGTTGATTGTGACGAACTTCTCGCGGCCGGAGCGGATGAGTGAGTTTGTGCTGCCGATTTTTCTGGATTTCGACGTTCCGACCGAGCGTGCGCTCCGGGTGTTGAGTGCGGCGGTGGCGTCGGCCGCGGGCTCCAACGGCGTGCTCGAACAGCCCTCACCCAAGGCTCGCCTGCGCGGCGTGAGCGCACAGGGCGTGGAGTATCGGATCAAGTACTTTGTTGATCCGACAATCGCCGGCCCGGGGAAAGCGCGGCACGAGGTGCTGCGGACCGTCCTTGATCAATTGCATCGCGCGGGACTACATCCCGCCTCGCCGTCGCAGGATGTGTTCCACGCGCCGCTTCCGGTGCGCAAACTCGATGCACGATCGGCGGATGATCGCGCGCAGCTGCTCGGTCGGATTGAGCTGTTCAAGGGCCTCACCGACGCGGAGCGACTCGAACTCTCCTCTCAGATGCAGGAGCGCTTGGTGACAGAGGGGACGACGCTCCTGCGCGCTGGCGATTCTGGTGCGTCGATGTTCGTGCTCTACGAGGGGCTGTTGCACGTGACGGTGAAGGCGGAGTCGACGGGGCTTGAGACGCGCGTTGGTCGGGTGCACGCGGGGGCGTTTTTCGGCGAGATGAGCGCGCTCACCGGCGAGCCGCGGAGTGCAACGGTGGTCGCGGCGACGGACGCGCTGATGTTCGAGATCGACAAAGAGCAGATTGCTGCGCTGATTGATCGTCGCCCGGAGCTCGCGCGCGTCATCGCGGAGACGGTCGCCATGCGCCGCCTCCGGAACTCGGACGCGCTGCGACTTGCCAACGCCGCGACCGTTGCGGTGGAGACCAGTTCGCTTACCTCGCAGCTGCTTGGCACGATGCTGAGTTTCTTCGGGATCAGCGCCAAGGAGGCCATCACCACGCAGAAACTCGACGAGAACTCCGCGCAGAACCCGTTGGCCTGACCGGCGAAGGTATACCACGTGACCTCCTCTACACGCACCACGCCGACCCCGCGGGCCGCCCGCTACACGCTGGGCCTCCTCGCCGCCATCAATCTCATGAACTTCTACGACCGACAGGTCGTGGGAGCGGTGGGCGAACGCATCAAAGTGGAGTGGCAACTCTCCGACGGTCAGCTGGCCGGCCTCACGACGGCGTTCGTCCTGCTCTACGCCATTGTCGGGATTCCCCTCGGACGACTCGCCGATGTCGGACGACGCAAATACATCCTCGCGGTAGGGATCATCGCGTGGAGCGTCTTCACCGGACTCTCGGGGCTCGCGAGCAGTTTTGCGATGTTGATTCTCTGCCGACTCGCCGTGGGCATCGGCGAAGCGAGCGCGGCCCCCGCGGCGAACTCGATGATCGGGGACCTGTTCCCTGGCGCTCGTCGCGGACGTGCGATCGCGATCTTTATGCTCGGGCTCCCCTTCGGACTCGGCGCGAGCTACGTCATTAGCGGGCTCGTCACGCAAGCAACCGGCGGATGGCGTCCCGCGCTCTTCGTGGCGGCCGTGCCTGGGCTCCTGCTGGGCCTGCTCGCGCTCTTCATTCCGGAACCGGAACGCGGCGCCGCCGACCCAGACGTCGCGCAAGCACAGCGCACATCCATTGCGGCGATCCGTCATGTGCTCAGCTTGCCGACGATGCGATGGATCATTGTCTCCGGCGCGCTCTTCAATCTGAATACCTACGCGCTCTCCGCGTTCAACACGTCGTACCTGATTCGCTTTCACGGACTCAACATCGACATCGCGAATCGTTTTAGCGGAGCGATCTTTGGCATTGGTGGCGCCATCGGCATGATTGCGGGCGGCTGGATCGGCGACCGCTCCGCGCGTGGCGGCCCCGGCGGTCGAATGCGCCTGGCCGCCATCGGCTCGCTGCTCACCGTACCCCTCACCTGGATTGCCCTCGAACAACCGGCCGGCAATGCGTGGGGCTACGCCATGCTGATGCTCGTGTCGGTCGGGGTGATGTACGTGTACTACACGAACGTGATGGCCACCATTTACGACTTGGTCGAACCGCGTGAACGTGGCACCGCGATGGCGGTGTATTTCTTTGTCTTTTATCTGTTTATCGCCGTGGGGCTGCTGGCCTTTGGACGACTCAGCGACGACCTCGCCGCACGCGCACTCGCCACAGGGCTCACCGCTGCCGAATCACGGTCGGCGGGGCTGCACGGCGCGCTGTACGCGATTCCAGTGATCAGCGTGCTGCTAACACTGGTGCTCTGGGCCGGCGCGCGCACGGCGCCAGCCGATCACGCGCGCCTTCGGTCGTCGAACGCGGGCACGCGGCGCGGCCTGGCCGCGCTGCTCATTATGCTGCTGCTCTCGGCGTCGAGCGCGGGCGCCCAAAGCCCCACACGGAATGACGTGCTCACCGCCGCGCGTGCAATCATGACCACGGCGCGGTACGCGACGCTCGCCACCATTGCCACCGATGGCGCAGCGGCGCAGGCTCGCATTGTGGACCCACTCGCACCGGACTCCAACTTCACCATTTGGGTGGCGACGAATCCCGCGACGCGGAAAGTGGCCGAGGTCAAGAAGCGTGGTCGCGCCACACTCCTCTACTTCGATGCCACAGCACTCGAATACGTCACGCTTGTGGGGACGGCCTCTGTGGTGACGAACGCCACGGAGAAGCAGTTGCACTGGAAGCGCGAGTGGGATCCGTTTTATGCGAAGGGTCCCTCGAGCGCGGAGGTCGTACTCCTGCGCATTCAGCCGATGCGGCTGGAAGTGGTGAGTCCGAGCCGGAAGATTGTGAACGACACCGTGCTCTGGCGTCCCCCTACTGTGCAGTTCGGGCCGCCCAAGCGGAAGTAACTCCGCTCGAACGGCCCGAAACGGCTTCGGGATCGAGGATCAGCGCGGCGGTACGCCGGTTCCCGGCACGCCGGTCGCCGGCACGCGCGGACTCGCGACGGCCGGGTTCTTCTTCCACTCTTGGTTGTCCTTCCGGATCACGCTGAGCGGACGAAGATTCCACTCAAAGAAGGTCCAGGTGCGCGCCCACGAGTCGATCTGCTCGGGTGAGTCGTCGCGCGACAGGCCGTCCTTGGTCACGCGACGGCTGAAGGTGTGACCGCAGCCACCACCACCCTGCGGCGGATTGATATAAATCTTGGTCTCGGCCAAGTCGGGCTTGAGCGCGCGCAGCGTGTATACGAACTGCTGATCTTCGCGAAAGAACACATCGCAGTCGTTGGTCGCCACATGCACCAGCATCGGCACCTTCAAGTTCTCCGTCTGGAAAACCGGCGAGCGCTTGATGTATTCCTCGACGTTCTCGAAAGGGAGTCCCTGAATCCCTTCTTCCGCCGCGTAGTCGCGCGCGTAGGACGGGCCGTGGTCTGAGAGACGGAAAATCAAATTCGTGACCGGCACGATCGCCGCACCCGCGCGGAATGGCTGACCATCGCGGAAGAGGTTGTGCGCGGTGATGAATCCGCCGTGGCTCCAGCCCATCATGCCGAGTCGATCCATGTCGACGTAGGGGAGCGTCTTGAGGTAGTCCACCGAGGAGAGCGCATCGTCGACTTCCTTGCCGCCGTAATCGATTTTGCGGTGGAAATCGTCGCCGTAACCGGTGCTGCCGCGGTAGTTCGGGGTGATCACCACGTAGCCGCGGTCGATTGCGTCACGCACAAAGGGCCACATATCGGTGCCCCAGTTGGAATGCACACCACCGTGCACCCACACGAGCGCTGCGTGTTTCGTCGCCTTCTTGGTCAGCGGTGCAAACAGGTACGCGGGAATCTCGAGTCCGTCGACTCGGCTCTTGAACGTGACCTTCTTGAACTCGGCGACCCCTTTGGCGCGGGCCTCGTACGTGCTGTCATTGGCCATCCGCGCCTTGATCTGGGCATCGCACTGCGCGGCGCAGCCAGCGAGATCGGCGGGCGCCTTGCTGACGAACAGCGCGCGTGCACGCGCGGTATCGGTGATCACCACGGTACGGCCGCCGCCACGGCCGCCGGCCGGGGGCGTGGGATTTTGCGCGAGCAAAGGCGCCGCAACGAGCGACGCAACGAGCGACGCCGCGAGCGACGCAAGAACAAGCATTCGTTTCATCCGAATCCTCACAAGAGGGTGTTTCCGGTCACTGGCACAGCGCGAGCCTGCTGGCGAACAAGCTACTTCCTGCGGGCGACCACCGACAGCGGCCCGGCACCCTCCAATTGTGAGCACGCAGCACCAGCCGTACCTTCCTCAGGATGCCAGACAGCGCCCGGATTCTCGTGGTAGCGGCGACCGCGCGTGAACTCGCGGGCGGCGACGGCTGGCGTACGCTGTGCTGCGGTGTTGGGCCGGTGGAATCGGCCGCTGCGGTGGCTGCGGAGATCGCCCGAGAACGCCCGTCCGCCATTCTGCATGTGGGCATCGCTGGTGGAAGCCCGCGCCTTGCATTCGCCCCGGGCGCGTTGGTCATCGGTACCGAGGCCCATTATTGCGATCTCAGCGTCTCCACAGACTGGGCACCAAATACCGTGGTCGCGGAGTCGCGATTCGTGGCCGCGGCGCTGCGCGTTCTCCCCACGGCGGTCACCATGCGCATCGGGACGAGCGCACGCATCGGCGGCACCGACCAGTGCGCGCGCCAGTGCGAGGTCGAAGCCATGGAGGGGTTCAGCGTGCTCCGTGCGGCGCACATCGCGGGAATCCCTGCCATCGAAGTGCGCGCGATTTCCAATAATATCAACGAACCGGACCGCGCACGCTGGCACTTTGCCGACGCGTTCGCCGCGATCACCACGGTGACGCCGGCACTCGTGGCTGAACTCCGCGCGCTCCTGTAGAATTCCCATCTGTGCGTGAACTGACCTTCGGCTACTCGCCCTGCCCTAACGACACCTTTGCCTTTCACGCGCTCACGCACGGATTGGTGGAGGCGCCGTTCCGTGTGCGTCCCGTGTTGCTCGACATCGAGGAACTCAATCGGCGCGCGCACTTGGGAGAGTTCGACCTCACCAAAATGAGTGTCGGCGCCTTCGCCGCCGTCGGCGATCGCTATCGCCTCATGCGTAGCGGCGCAGCACTCGGCGAGGGGGTTGGCCCACTCGTCGTGACGCGCACCCCGATGTCGCTCGAGGAGGCGGTGCGTGGCCGCGTCGCGATTCCAGGACGCGAGACAACCGCGTTCCAGCTCCTCCGACTCGCAGCGCCTTCGCTCACCGACGTGGTCGAAGTGCGCTATGACCGCATCCTGAGTGCGGTGCGCGATGGTGAGGTGCACGCCGGCCTGATCATCCACGAAAGCCGCTTCACCTACGCCGAACACGGATTATCCAAAGCGGTAGACCTCGGCGACTGGTGGACCGCGGAGACCGGCTTGCCCGTGCCGCTCGCGGGGATCTGCGCGCGCGGCGATATCGATGATGCTACGGTGCTCGCGGCAGAACGCGCGATTCGCGCGTCGGTGCAGTATGCGTTCGATCATCCTGACGCGAGCCGGGAGTATGTTCGGGCCAATGCGCAGGAAATGTCGGAAGCGGTCTGTGCGCAACATATCGCGCTCTATGTGAACGATTTCAGTCTTGATATCGGCGCCGAAGGACTCCGCGCGATTGAGCGCTTGGTCGTGGGACGCTGAAGATCATGCCGGTACAGAGAGGTGGCCATGGACTCGCGTCCGTTCTCCTTGCACTGGTCGGCGCTGCGGCGCTGCTTGCCGCGCCGCTTGCCGCGCCGCTTGCAGCGCAAGCGCCAGAATCCGCAGCGAACGCGCCGCGCGGCGCGGCGATCTACACGGATGCCCAAGCCGAGCGTGGGAGCCAAGTGTATGGGTACCGCTGCGTCGCGTGTCATCAGCGCACGGACTATGCGAATCCCGATTTCCGTTTGAAGTGGAACGGGCAAACCGCGTTCGCACTGTTCGAGCGGATTCGCTCCAGTATGCCGGATACGGATCCGGGGAGCTACGGCATCACCGAGTATCAGGATGTCGTCGCCTACATCTTGAAGATGAACGGACTCCCTGCGGGCACGGCGTCATTTGTTGGCGACAGTGTAGCCAAAGCCACCGTGCTCGATTTCGCACGTTACAAGCCAGCTCCCTTCCATCAGACCGAGGTCGTGCATGCGCTCTCTTCGACTGCTCGCGTTGTGCTGCATCAGTGCTGCTCCGCTCCTCGCGCAGCGCGCGCCGGTGGTTCCAGCTGGCACTAGTGTATCACCCACGCTGACGCCGGGCATCACGCTCGGCAATCTGGTATTCGCCTCGGGTCAACTTGGGGTGTCGCGCGAGGCCGGTGCGGACACCACCATTCAGGCGCAGACCAAGCGCGCGCTCGAGAGCGCCAAGAAGGTGTTCGAAGCAGCCGGCACCACCATGCGAAACGTCGGCAAGTGCACGGTGTATCTCGTCGACGTGAAGGATTTTCAGGGCATGAACCAGTCGTATCGCGAGTACTTCCCCGACTCTCCGCCGGCGCGCACCACGGTGGTCGTCGCAGCACTCGTCTCAGCTGGGGCAAAGGTTGAGATCGAGTGCGTGGCCGTGATGCCCTGAGCTAGTGCGGGGCGCCCCACACGGCGCCATCGCTGAACGTGGCGAGCGTGGTGAGCCCGGACCGAGCAATCGTCGTGCCGGGCTTTATCACGTCCGACCCTTCGGTGGTGAAGAGCAGCACCACCGCATGCTCGCGTGCGACCTTTGCGCCGAACGCGAGCGCCGTCCGAGCATCCGGACCAGCGGGCATCATGCGCGCGGCTCGTCCGGTGTGGAACCAGATGGCGGCTGGCCAGTTCGTGTAGAGAGGAGTTCCTGCCGGGAGTGCGGCGGCATAGGCCACCACGGGGGAGAGGCGCCACTCGCGCGCGGCAAAGTCGCCACCGTCGTCGCGATACGTATTCCACCAATCATGCGCCACATTGTACGATGTTAAAATCCAGGTCGCGGTCACGACGACAGTGAGGTGCCGTCGCCACGTCAGAGTGCGCCCCGATTGCCACCAGGCGGCGAGTGTCGTACCAATGGCGAGCGCGCCCATCACGAGCGCTGGCGACAGCAGGCGATCATCGAGCGGGATCCACGGATCGGCCGCGAGCCGGGAGAGTAGCACCATCCCGAGGTAGCACACCGCGACGAGCGCCGAGGCACGCTGGACGCGACCGAGCGCCGTGGGCGTGGGCGTGCCGTTGGAAGTCTTGGCGCGGGCCGCACGGAACAGGAGCGCAATCGCCACCAGTCCCGCGATGGCTGCCACCGTGCGCACCAGATCGCGCTCCACGCCCGGCACCAGCCAGTGCGCGAGGGTGTCCCATCCTTCGGCGAGCGTGCCGCCGACCCCCGTCAGATAGAGCCCGGTATGACGCACCGCGACCTTCTCGGTCTTGGTGGGACGTGACAGCACCCAGAGCAGGAAGGGCAGCACCGGAAGTACGGCGGCGAGCAAAGCCCGCCGCGCGCGCGCGACGATTGGCGTCTCGCGATGGGCGAGCCACGTGTCGAGCACAATCGCGCCGACCAGCGCCAACCCGGCGTACCGCACCAGTGAGGCTGTGGCCGCAATCACGGAGAGCGCGAGCAGGCGTCGTACACGCGTGGCACCGCGGCCTTCATTCGGCACACGCACCAGCACCAGCACAAAGAGCGCGGTCAGTGCCAGAAACAGCGGCTCGCTCAGGACCGAGGCGTGCACCACGAGCATGGCGGGTGTGAAACCAATAATCCCGGCGACCGTGAGCGCGCCGAGTGGTCCCGCGGCGGCGCCGGCGGCGAGGGCGAGGGCGAAGAGCGTGATGGCGGCCGCGCTCGCTTCGACGAAGCGCGCGGCGTTGGTGGGCAGTGCGCCCGCGGTGATGCCGGCAGCGATCGCCGTGGAGAATCCCGGCGGGAAATGCGCGAGCGCGGCGGTGGTATCGGGGCTGTCCCACGTGCCGCTCGGAATGCGCAAGCCGTGACCGCTGGCCATGGAGACGCCGGCGCCGAGGTAGGAGACCGCGTCGGGATCCAGCCCTGGTCCCGGCGGCTCAGTGAGCTCGATGACCCCCCAGCCTGCGGCGAGGCCAGCAAGCAAGGCGATGAGCAGCACGAGGCGGTGGCGGAGCATGCCCGTAGTATTGCCTCGCGTGCCCGGTTTCACGAGTCTGGACCGACGCGGATGCCCCATCCGAGCCGCTTTACTAACGGTCCGAGCAGCCTCACAATTCGGGGACTGCACGACAACAGCATCCAGTAAAAGAAAAATCGTAAGATGTTTCTATAAAACGACTTACGCTATTTTCAAGCAAAAAACCCGAAAAACACCCCTCCTTGCACTTTCGGCTTTTGTTCGGTATATCACAGGCATGTCTCTCGCCCTCCTCCGCCAGCAACTCGCCGACGTTATCGACGGTACACGCTCCGCCACACCCGGGCTGAGCACCGGTGTCGCCACGCTCGACATGGCGCTCCCAGGCGGCGGACTCCCGCGCGGCCGACTCACCGAAATGGTCGGCGCGCCAGGAAGTGGCAAAACGACCATCGTCCGCACGATGGTCGAGCGCGCGATCGCCACGGGATGGCAGGTGGCCTATATCGACGCCACCCGCACCCTCGCCCCGCGCGACTGGGCCCGCGCCGGCGCACAACTCGTCAACGGGGAACCCGGCCTGTGGGTCGTGCGCCCCGATCGCCCCGCCCGCGGGGCCTGGTGCGCCGACGTGCTCCTCCGCAGCGGCGCCTTCGCCTTCGTCGTCCTCGACGGCGCGCCGATGCTCGAACGCGGCGTCGCCGTGCGCCTCACCCGACTCGCCCGCGAAGCCGATGCGGTGTTCCTCGTGCTGGGCGACGACGCCAAAGCATCAGAGCTCGCGGGAAGCCTGCGCATGCGCGTCGTCACGACACGCGCCTCCCGACGAAGAACGAGTGAGCGCATTGGCGAAGGCGCAGCACCGAAACAGATCCACGTCGTGATCGAGAAAGGCGCTCCATACCAGACCGTGAACGTAGGAGAGGGAGATCGTGGCAACACCGTGGCGCGTCGCATGCGTTCGTATTCCGAGGTTCCCGATCGGCGCGGTGTGGCACGCCCACCACGAGTCGGGGCCGCATTGGGACACCCAGCCGATAGCGCTCGCCCACGGCAAACGACAACTCCTCCGCGCCGTGACCTCGGCAGCGGCGCGCCAGCATGTGCGCGTGGGGATGACCGTGCCCGAAGCCACGTCACGCTGCGCACAGCTGGAGATTCTGCCGTGGGATGAGCGGGTCATCACGCGCGAACTGGCGCGGATGTCGGCCGCACTGCTCGCAGCCTCGCCGCTGGTCACCGCGGTCCCCGATGCCCCCGGCACCTGGTGGGTAGGAGCGAGCGGCTTCGAACCACTCGGCGGCGAACGCATGCTCGCCCTCGTGCTCCAGCAGTTGGCGAGTGTGTGGCATCCGTCGGCACGCGTGGGTGTGGCTGACTCGTGCGTCGCGGCGCGTGCGGCGACTTGGAGCGTTGCGGCTCCGGATCCACAGTACGTACGGATCGTGCCGCCGGGTGGGTGCGCGGCGTACCTCGCGTCGGCGCCACTGGCACTTGTGCCGATGGACGCCGAGCTGCGCGAGGCGCTCGGCGCACTCGGGCTGCACACCGTTGGGGCGTTCGCGGGGCTCGAGGCCGCCGACGTCGAACACCGATGGGGCGCATCGGGGCTCGCCTCGTGGCGACTCGCACACGGCATCGACACACGACGCCCGGTGCTCGCGCGCTCCGATGCCACGCGCGCGGTGAGCACCGAGCTCGCCCTGAGCGCCGACTCCATGGAGCCGGTGCTCTTCATCGTGCGCGCCGCACTCGGACAACTCGTGGACGCGCTGGTGCACGACGCACGCGCCGCCGCCGCGATCGCCATTACCCTCACGCTCGACGACGGACGCGGCGCCGTGGTGAACGCCCCCGCACACACCATCACCCGCGAGGTACGCCCAGCACGACCGATGGCGCGCGTGGCCCCGCTCTTTGAGCGCTGTCGCGCACTGCTCGATCAGTGGAAGCTGCCCGCTCCCGTGTGCGCAGTCACGGTCACGGTGACCGCTACCGCGCCGATGAGCGCCGAGCAAGGAGATCTCCTCGCCGCCTCCTGGCGCGACCCGGGCGCCGCCGACGCCGCCTTCGAACGGCTCCGCGCCTCACTCGGCGCGCACAGTGTTGTGCGCCCTGTGGCGCGCGACGAACATCGCCCCGAGAAAGCGGGCGCATGGGCCGAGTTGCACGAGGTGCTGCGGGAGACTCCCGCAGCTGCAACCGAAGCCGAAACCGGCACCGCCACCGCGCGCCTGCTCGAAACCCCCGAACGCATTGACGTCGAAGTCGCACACCGCACGCCCCGCACGCTCTGGTGGCGCGGCAAGCGCGTGGTGATCACCCGCGCCGTGGGCCCCGAACGCCTCAGCGGCGATTGGTGGAAGGATCCCTTCGCCCGCGACTACTGGCGCTGCGAGAGCGAGGAACTCGCACGCGACATGCTCCTGTACCGCGACGCCGTCGGCTGGCACCTGCAGGGGTGGTATGACTGAGTCGCGCGTTGCACTTCGTATTTCACGGCGCGCGCCACACACTCCCATCGGGGAACCGTGCCACGAGCACGAGCCCCGCGCGTTGCGCAAGCGGCTCCACACTCAGCACGCCGGGCCACGGCACCGTGACATCCACCAGATAGCCCTCGCGGCGCGCGAGTGTCTCACGCAGCGCCACGGGGTCTACCGACTCGACGGGGCACCCCGTGTGCAGTGTGCGGTCCACGGCATCCGCACACACGATGCGCGCCACCCGGTCGGCGTGGAACCAGAGAGCCCACGGCTGATTGGTGTACAGGGAGTGCGCGCTGGAGCCACTGCCCTGCGCACGCACCCAACGCACCACTTCCGCGTCACGCCACTGGGGGGCGGCAAGAAAGAGCGGTGCCCGACGCACATCGCGCGCGAGTTCGGCGGTCGCGTAGATCCCCGCTCCGCTCCACACCACGGCGCAGGCAATGAACGTGCGACGCATCCACTCGCCGGTGCGCTGCCAGGCAAGCGCAATCGCGCCGGCGATTCCCACCATCGCCAGGAGCAGTCCCGGGACCACATGTCGCTGTTCGTCGAAGCGCACGCTCGCATCGAGCAGGAGCGACGTGGGAATCAAAATGAGGGCCAGCCCCGCCGCGCCTATCGCGAGTCGGGTAAAGCGCCAGCGTGTGCCGTCGGGATCCACACGCAGCACACGCCACCAGAGGAGCGCCACGAGCAACCACGCCACGACGCCGAAAAACGAGCGCGCCGGAATGCGCACCGGCACCGCCACATGAATCAGTGTGATGGCCAGATCGCGCGGCATGTGCGCCAGGTTCTCGCCGATCCAGTGCAGATGTTGCGCACGACCCGCGAGCGCAGCGGGGAGAAACAACAGCCACAGCATAACCACGAACACCGCCGGGAGCACCACCCGCAGGGTGGTGCGGCCACGCCACGCGTTCCACGCCGTGGCGGGAATGATCCCCAGTCCAATCCATCGCACAACGGGCAATGCCGCGAGCACCGTCGCGAGTCGCCAGTCCCCGTCGTGTGTGCGCACCGAGCGGTATGCCCAGAGCGCAAAAAACGCCAAGAAGAGCGGCTCGCTCAGCGCCTGAATGTGCAGCTCCCAAAAGAAGGGGCTACACAGCAGCAAGAGCGAGGCGAGCACCGCGGCCGCTGTGCCCCCCACAGCACCGGGGAGCAAGGCCGCTGTGCCTGCCGCAAAAAACGCGGTGACCGCCGCCGAGAGCGCCTGCACCACGCGTGTGGCGTCGATCGCGCTCAATCCCGTGCGCACACCGCCAGCAATCGCGGCAGAGAATCCCGGGGGTTCCCACACCCAGAGGCGCGTGGTGTCGGCACTCGCCCAACTCTGCAGCGGCACGCGGAGTCCCTCACCGTGCGCAAGAAACCAGCCGCCGCTGAGATAGGCGAACGAATCCGGCTGCAGTCCGAGCGCGCCCGGTGGCGCGGTGAGCCACCAGGTACCGAATCCCGCCACGAGTGCGGCCACGGCAGCTACCGCGCGGGTACGCGGATCGCGGAAGGGCGAGGGAGCACGGACATCCATGACCGGAAGATAGAGACGCAACGCGAACATCGCACGGGCAGATTGTGAGCTACGTCGAACTCCACTGTCACTCGGTGTTCTCCCTGCTCGACGGCGCCGCGCAACCCGAGCAACTGGTGGCGCGCGCGGTCGCACTTGGGATGCCCGCGCTCGCACTCACCGATCACGACGACCTCGGCGGCGCCGTGCGATTCGCGACCAGCGCGGCCACTGCCGGTATCGGGGGGATCATCGGTGTAGAACTCACCGTCGACGTCCCCGTCGACGTCCCCGCGGCCAAGCTCCCGAATACTCATCTCGTGCTCCTCGCAGAAACGCGCGAGGGGTACGGCAATCTCAGCACCCTCATCACCCGCGCGCGGCTCGACCAATGGCGCGGGCGACCACGCGTCTCGCTCGACGTGCTCGCCGCGCACAGCGCCGGTGTCTTCGCCCTCACGGGATGTCCGCGCGGCTGGGTGCCGACGCTCGTCGCGCGCGGTGAGAGTGACGCCGCCTGCGAAGCCACCGCCACCTTGCTCGACATCTTTGATCGCCGCGTTGCAATCGAGTGCTGGGACCACGCCCTCCCCGACGAGCGCAGCACCGTGCGCGAGCTGATTGCCATCGCGCGTGCGCTCGACGTGCCCTGGGTGGTCACCAACGATGTGCACTACGCCGAACCCACCGGCCGGCTCGCCCACGACGTGCTCTGTGCTCTCAAGCACGGCGCCACACTCGACGAAATGGGGACCGCCCTCCGCCCCAACGGTGAGTGGTATCTCAAAGGCCACGCGCAGATGGCGCGCCGCTGGCAGGGACACGAGCAAGGGCTCACACAGTCGCTCGCGATCGCCGAACGCTGCGCCTTTCGATTGGCCGACGTGAAACCGACCCTCCCCCGCTTTCCGCTCCCTGACGGCATCACGGACGATGCGTATCTCGCGCAGTTGGTCGAGCAGGGCGTTCACGAACGCTGGGGATGGCGTCGCACCGCGCGGCACGACGCGCAGATCGCGCACGAGCTCGCACTCATCAGCAAGCTCGGGCTCGCGGGCTACTTCCTGATTGTGTGGGACATCGTCCGCTTTGCGCGCCGCGAAGGGGTGCTCTGCCAAGGCCGTGGCTCCGCCGCCAACAGCGCCGTGTGCTACGTGCTCGGCATCACCGCCGTGGACCCTATCAAACTCGAGTTGCTCTTTGAGCGCTTTCTCAGCGAAGAGCGCACAGAGCCCCCCGACATCGACATCGACTTCGCGCATCGCGATCGCGAGAAGGTGTTGCAGTACGTGTACGACCGCTACGGCCGCGAGCACGCCGCGATGGTGTGCGAGCACATCACCTGGCGCGGCCGCAGCTCCGTGCGCGACGCCGCGCGCGTGCTCGGCTTCTCGCCCCAACAAGCCGAAGCGATCGCGATGTCCAGCGATCGCTCCTCGGCGAAATCCACAGCTGAGGCGCTGCGTGTAGACGAGGGCCACGCCCGGCCAGGGAGCCCGAGCGCGAACGGCCAGAGCGCGAACTCCATGCTGGAACGCGCCGGACTCGACCCCAACGACCGACGCGTCCGCACACTCGCCGACATCGTCCTCGGGCTGCATCAAGCGCCGCGCCATCGCGGAATTCACGTCGGTGGGTTTGTGCTCACGCACGAACCCCTCAGCACCGTCGTCCCCATTGAACCCGCCGCGATGGACGCTCGCACCGTCATCCAGTGGGAGAAGGACGACCTCGACCCCATGGGGCTCGTCAAAATCGACCTCCTCGGACTCGGCATGCTCACCGTGCTGCAGGACTGCCTCAAGTACATCCGCGCCACGCGCGGGGTGTCGATCGACCTCGGGCAACTCGACATGCAGGATCAGTCGGTGTACGACGACCTCTGTCGTGCCGATACCGTTGGCGTATTCCAGGTCGAGAGCCGCGCGCAGATGAACACCTTGCCCCGCTTGAAGCCCCGCTGCTTCTACGATCTCGTGGTCGAGGTTGCGCTCATCCGCCCCGGCCCCATCCAGGGCGACATGGTGCATCCGTATCTGCGGCGCAAAAACGGCGAAGAAGCCATCACCTACCCGCACCCGTCGCTCGAACCAATCCTCAAGCGCACACTCGGCGTCCCGCTCTTTCAGGAGCAGGGCATGCAGGTTGCAATCGCCGCCGCGGGTTTCACCCCCGGCGAGGCCGATCTCCTGCGCAAAGCGATGGGGCACAAGCGTAGCCGCGAGCGCATGGCCTCCATCTGTGAAAAAATGATCCGTGGCATGGAGAAGAACGGAATCCCTCCCGACATCGCGCAGCGCATCTACAACCAGATCAACGCCTTTGCCGACTACGGATTTCCCGAGAGCCACGCCGCAAGCTTCGCGCTGATTGTGTATGCCAGTGCGTACCTGCGGCACTATTACGCCGCCGATTTTCTGTGCGCCATGTTGAACGCACAGCCGATGGGGTTCTACTCGGTGGGAACACTCATCGAAGACGCGCGGCGCCATGGCGTGCGTGTGCTCCCTGTGGACGCGACACGGTCGGTGTGGGACCACACGCTCGAGTGTCCGGACGGGACCGTGGTCGAACCGCACGACGGCGTGATCACCGTGCGGCGTGCGGTGGCTCCGGCGGTCTCGGTCGAGGGTGAGACTCCCGTCCTAGAGAAGCGGCCGCAGGACGCCGCAGGCGTCCGACTGGGACTCCGCAGCATTCGCGGACTCGGCAGCAAAGCACGCGGGAAACTCGAGGTTGCGCTCGCCGAGGGGCCGTTCACGAGCATTCAGGATCTCGTGCACCGCAGCGGCCTCGACCAGCGCGCCCTGCGCTTCGTAGCCGAAAGTGGAGCGCTGGATCCGTTCGTACGCGAGGAGACCCCGCATCGCCGACGGCGCGTGGCCTTGTGGCGCGTGCTCGAAGCCGCAAAAATCGACCCCAACGCGCTGCCACTCTTCCCCGAGCGGCCCGTGCCGAACACCCTCCCCCCGCTCTCAGCGCCAGCGCTCACGGAAGCCGATTATCGACTCACTGGGCTCTCGCTGAACGGGCATCCCATGCACCACCTGCGCGCGCTGCTCGCCCCCAACGGCATCCTTACCGCGCGCGAAGTCGCGCAACAAAAGGACGGTGCCCGCATTGGAGTCGCCGGCCTCGTGATCTGCCGGCAGCGCCCCGGCACCGCCAAGGGATTTGTCTTCCTCACCCTCGAGGACGAAACCGGGATGATCAATATCGTGATCACCCCGCAGCGCTTCGAGCAGCAGGCATTGCTCATCTCGCGCACCCCGTTGCTGCTCGTGCGCGGCATGCTACAAATCGAACAGCGGGTGGTGAATCTCAAAGCCGAGGAGTTCCTGGCGCTCGGCGACGGCGCGGGCGCCGAACATGTGCGGAGCCACGACTTCCGGTGAGCGGCGGGGGCGGCGACGGGGGCGGCGACGGGGGCGGCGACGGGGCCAGATCCCGGGGCGAGGGTACCCCGAACCCGCATCTTATGGTAGCCTTAGGGGTAGCAGGTGTAACCCCTAACATGCTCTCCATGCGCCGTTCTTTCGCTCTGCTCGCCCTCTTCGCCGTTGCCGTGATCGCTGCCTGCGATCACAGCGTGGTCGCCCCCGTCACGGTCGCCAATACAACCTTCGTCTCGTCGCTGGGGATCAACCTCGCGAACTACACGTCGACGGCCGATGGGCTCTATTACCGCGACGTGACCGTCGGGACAGGCGCCGTGGCCGACACGGGACTCAAGCTCTCCGTGCGCTACACCGGCTACCTGAAGAACGGCGTGGTGTTCGATTCCAACACCACCGCCACCTCCGCGCTCCAGTTCACCCTCGGTCGCGGCGAAGTCGTGCAGGGGTGGGACCTGGGCGTCAAAGGCATGCGCGTCGGCGGACGCCGCAGCCTGCTGATTCCTCCGGCGCTCGGCTATGGCCAGAGCGGCAGAGGCTCCGTGCCCGGGAACGCCGTGATGGTGTTCACCGTGAACCTCGTCAGCATCCCGTAGGACGCAGCGCTCAGCGTTTCTTCGCGAGAATGGTGCCGCGGCAGGTGGCGGCACCACAGTGGCAGGGGAAGCGCTTCTTGGCGGCTGGGGTGTGCCGCTCCTCCAGCATGTACGCGTAGTCGTAGGCGAGTTCCTCACCCGGCTCGATCTCGCGGATCGTCTCAATCCAGATACGACCGTCCTCGATCACCGCATCGCAGTTGGGATCGCACGAGTGGTTGATCCACCGTGCATCATTGCCGTTTACGGCCGCGTCGATCACCACATCGTCGTCAATCGCGAACAGGAAGGTATGATGGCGCGCCGCATCATCGTCGGGATAGCGCGCCTCCGCCTGCGCCGGCGTGAGTCGCTCCCCCGCATACTCGATCAGACGGGCCCCTTCGGGGATCCCCGCTTGAGCAAAGGCCCCGAACCCCTGCATGGGGGAGGCTTTGATTTCTACGCAGCACCAATACATGGAGTTATTTTCTCCTTATGACCACACCAAAGCAAATCCCGCCCTCTGAATGGAAGGGCGTTGTCAGCAAGTATCAGGGCGGTGACGCCCTCCGGAGCCTGTGGCAGTTGGGGTCGACACTCACCCTGCTCGTGCTCTCGCTGACGCTGATGCACTGGTCGCTCGACCGGAACCTCTGGCTGACCATCGGGCTCGCGCTGCCGACCGCCGGGCTGATTATCCGCACCTTCATCATCATGCACGACTGCGCCCACGGCTCCTTTTTGCCCTGGCCCAAGGTGAACGACACGGTGGGGTTCGTGACGGGCGTGCTGACACTGACCCCGTTCCATCAGTGGCGCCGCGACCATGCGCTGCACCACGCCTCGTCGGGGGACTTGGATCGCCGCGGCTACGGGGACATCGCCACACTGACGGTCGAGGAGTACGAAGCACGCTCGGCGTGGGGGAAGTTCACGTATCGTCTGTTCCGTAGCCCGATCGTGCTGCTTGGCCTCGGACCGCTGCAGATGATTGTGTTGCAACGCCTCAAGTTCAAGTTCGACCTGGCCACCGGAAGCCGGCAGTTCATCAATGTGTGGCTGACGAATATCGCGATTGCCTCGCTGGTCGCGCTCTTTGCGCTGACCGTGGGCTACAAGGCGGTGCTCCTCGTGTATCTGCCGGCGTACTATCTGGCGTCGGCGTCAGGCGTATGGCTCTTCTATGTACAGCATCAATTCGAAGCGGCCTACTGGGCTGAGCACGAGGAGTGGGACTATGCCACGGCGGCGATCACCGGGAGCTCGTATCTCCGGCTCAACCCGGTGCTGCAGTGGTTCACGGGCAACATCGGCCTGCATCATGTGCATCATCTCGGCCCGCGTATCCCGAACTATCGGTTACAGAAGGTGCACAACGAGAATCCGGTGTTCAATCTGGCGCATCAGATCACGTTGCTTGACGGCGTGAAGGCGCTGCGATTGGCGCTGTGGGACGAGCAGGCGCGCCGCATGATCCCGTTCAAGGAACTGCGTCGCCAGCGCGCGGCACGGTAGCTGCGCTGCGCGGTTGGAACAACTGAGAGCCGAAGCCGCCCGAGGCCCGAGACGAGCGAACCCGAACAAATTTGCGTAACGTTGGAGTCGCTACCCTCACGAGGATTCCATGATTCGGTTCCCCCGCCACCTTGGCGCGCTCGCGCTTATCAGCGCCGTCGCCACGACCTCGCTCCACGCGCAAGACGATACCCCCACCATCGTCTCCAAAGCGCGCGCCATCCATAACAAGGTCATTAAGATCGACACGCACGTGGACTTCTCCCCGCGCGCGATGACCGACACCACCCCGAACTACGTCACCGGCACCACCTCACAGGTGGATATCCCGAAGATGGAGAACGGCGGACTCGACGCGGTTTTCTTCTCGATTTATGTCGGGCAAAACCCAGACTTCACGCCAGCCGGCTACAAAAAGGCGCTCGACGCCGACCTGGAGAAGTTCGCCGCCGTGCATCGGCTCGCCGAAAAGCTGGCGCCGAACCGCATCGAAATCGCCTACACCGCCGCCGACGTCCGCCGCATTATCAAGAGCGGCAAGAAAGTCGCCCTGATGGGCGTCGAGAACGGCTACGGGATCGGCGAGGACATTACCAACGTCAAGCGGTTCTACGATCAAGGGGCGCGCTATCTCTCCCTCGCGCACAACGGGCACAGCCAGCTCTCCGACAGCAACACCGGCGAAGCCGACGGTGTCTGGAAGTGGAACGGACTCTCCCCGCTCGGCAAGCAGGTGGTTGCCGAGGCGAACAAGTACGGAATCATGCTCGACGTGTCGCATCCGTCCAAGCAGTCGAACCTGCAGTTGATGGCGCTCTCCAAGGCACCGGTCATTGCGAGTCATTCCGGCGTGCGCGCGCTCTGCGACCACAGCCGCGACATGGACGACGAACTCCTCCTCGCGCTCAAGAAGAACGGCGGCGTGATGCAGACCGTGGCGTTCGCGAGCTACGTGAAGTGCGACAAGCCGAGTGCGGAGCGCACGGCTGCGTTTGCGGCGCTCAATAAGGAGTACGGGCTCCCCGAGGCGACGGGTGTCGCCGGCGGCGGCCGCGCAGGGGGTGGCGGTCGTGGTGGCGCTGGAGGCGGCGCTGGAGGCGGCGCTGGAGGCGGCGCTGGAGGCGGCGCTGGAGGCGGCGCTGGAGGCGGCGCTGGAGGCGGCGCTGGAGGCGGCGCTGGAGGCG
>CAIRYG010000013.1 GCA_903882745.1 uncultured Gemmatimonadota bacterium | reverse complement strand
AGTACAGCGAAGTACAGCGAAGTACAGCGAAGTACAGCGAAGTACAGCGAAGTACAGCGAAGTACAGCGAAGTACAGCGAAGTACAGCGAAGTACAGCGAAGTACAGCGAAGTACAGCGAAGTACAGCGAGGTACAGTTTCAGCCGGCGAGCAGCTGCGCATGCCAGCTCTCGCCGGCTGTGCGTTCAAAGTGGGCGCGATACTCACCGGCCGTCGTCACCGTGGTATCAAACACCGTGGTGCTGGCATCCGCTCCGCCCTGCCGCGCGACGCGTTCGAAATCTTCGCGTGACACCGAGTGGATGAGGCCCAGTGCGTCGCGGAAGTGGACCAGCCCACCCGTGAGGAGTGACGTGCCCACAACCTTCTCGAGGTCCTTGAGGGTGCGGAAGAGCCCGTCGATGGAGCAGCCCGATGCGCCCTCGGTGCGCTGATCGACGGCGACCGCCAAGAAGCGGTCGTCGCGCCATTCGCGTGCCGAGGTGAGCGGATGCCCGTGGGCGGCCCAGCTCTTGAGGAAGAGGTCGACATTGTGGAGGAGCTTGGGCGCGTCCTCGCTGTCGACATCAGCGGCAGCGGCGAAGACCCAGAGTCGGGCGTCGTCGGGGAGCGTTTCGAAGGGGGCGACGGGCATGGCGACAACCGCGCGTGGCGGTGGCAGAGGGAGCGCCGCCAGATCGCGGCGACACAACGCGGTGACGGAGCGCAGGGGCGGGCAAACCAAATCGGGACGGAGAGAAGATAACAGGTCCCGAGCGGGGTGTCTTGGTATTATGTAAACTACAATCTCTTGCTGTAATCTTAGCTGACGGTGTATGGTTACTGAATAGTTGGTGGGTCGCACCGAGAGCGCTTGCTTTAGATTTGAAGCAGCCGCAAGGACTGTTTCCTTGCGAGCGCTCGACCGTCATTGCTCTAGAAGCTCACCACTCCGCGCGCGGTCGATTTCCGTGCACGGCGCCGGCACGAGACCACTCGTTCTTCGTTTTGACTTATCCGCGCAGAGACCAGGATGCCTCCTTCGATTGCACCATGCGGCGCGCGCCTCGGGCGCCTGCCGATCATGTCGGCCCTACTGATCGCTACGCTCGTCTGCGGGAACGCGGTCCCGCGCGCGCTCGGTGCGCAGGCGACACCACCAGCGACACCACCAGCGACTCCACCAGCGACTCCACCGGCGACACCAAAAACGGCAGCACCGCTTCCGTCGGTCACCGCCTCCACGGCGGCGCCGGCTGAGCCAACAATCATCCCCTTCGCCAACTTCTACGTGGCGGGCGGCCAGGCCAAGTTCGACGTGTCAGGGATGAACGCCCGCTTCAACCCGAGCAACGGCTTCTACGCGCTCTCCAACGATGGGTACGTCGCGGGCCTTGGGTTCTACATCCCCATTGGCGGACTTATGGCCGGACTCGAGTACGACATGCTCGACATGGGCTATGAGTCGACGCCGAATGGAAAGACGGACATCCTCAAAGCGACCACGGTAACGGGACGCGCGGCATTCCGCCTCCTGAGCACCTGGAACCTGACCGTCCACGGCGATCTGCAGCTTGGCGCCGGCGTCGCTACGGTGAAATTCCGCGACCGCACGGGCGGCGCCTCGCTGGCCTCCTCCACGAACCCAACCTGGGACGACATTCTCCTCAAGCCAGGCACGGAAAGTGAGATGCGCGGGACCTTCTACTTCATCGCACCGGGCTTCGGCGTCGACTACATCTTTCTCAAGGACGCCAAGGCGCAGCGCGGATTCACCCTGGGCTTCCAGTTCGCGAGCTCACTCGCACCACATCGCACCGCGTGGACATACGGCGGGCACGATGTCTTTGGTGCGCCCGACGGCGCGCCCGTCGGCTCGCAGCTCCGCATCACACTGGGCTACGGCGGATTTAAACTCGACCGTTGATTCGCGGCGTCCGCGCGGACTGCAGCGCGTGGTAACGACGAGGTGGCACGCTACGCGCGTGCCACCTCGTGCAGTATTGCGTCGAGCGCACGCGCGACGCCAGCACACATCGCCCCTGCACTGAACTGCGCCCGCGCATGCGCCGCGCCGCGCGCGGCCATAGCCGCCGCACCGGCGGGATTGTCGCGGAGTCCGCGAATAGCCCGCGCGAGCGCTGGTGCGTCGGCCGGCGGCACCAAGCATCCAGTCTCACCCTCGGTCACAATCTCCGGCACGCCGCCCGCGCGCGTGGCCACCACCGGACGGCCCGCGAGCATTCCTTCCACCACCACGCGCCCAAATGGCTCCGGCAGCACCGAGGTGTGCACAACCACATCCGCCGCACGCATCAGCGCGGGAATGTCGTCACGAAAGCCTAGCCAGTGCACGCGGTCGGCGATCCCAAGTGCACGCGCGCGCGCATGCTGCGCCGCCTCGAATGCGGTTTCGCCGAACAACGGCGCCCCGACGATCAGCGCGTGGACACCTGGCAGCTCGGCCAGCGCGTCGAGTAACACCTGCTGCCCCTTCCACGGGTGAAAGCGCCCGAACAGCGCCACCACGAACGCCTCTGCCGGCACGCCAAGGGCGCGGCGCGCCTCGGGGCCGGCGTCGGGGGACAACGCATCGAACGGCGCCACGTCAATGCCGTTGTGCACCACATGCACGAGTTCGCGATGCCCACCGGCAGCGACAAACGCATCGGCCGTGGCGTGTGAGTTCGCAATGACACCAGCCGCTCGGAGGTTGGCCAGCTGCGCGGCCGCGGTGATATTCGCGCGACTGAAATGCGGTTCCTCCAGAATGTCGCGGAGATGCCACACCACAGGACGACGGGCCAGCAGCCCAGCGGCCGCGGCAACGACAAACGCTTTCTGCGAGTTGGCATACAGGACATCGTACGCGCGCGCGCGCCGCGCCACGCGCTTCGCGATCCCGGCCGCATCCATCAGCGCACCCAACGACGGGAGTCCCGCGTCTTTTTTTACCGCACCGAGTGCGCCGAGTGGCTCAACGTCCACTCGCACGCCCTGCGCCGTGAGCGCCGCACGAAACGGACCATCGGCGAGCAGCAACACCTCAGCGGATTCCCCGAACGACACAGCAAGATCCCGCAACGACAACTCGGCGCCACCGAGCACACCCGCGTGATCAATACAGAGAATGCGTCGCTGTGGCGCGGTGGCCGCGGTGGCCGCGGTCATCGCTGCGCTGCCTCGTACACGGTACGAACTTGCGACGCGATGACCGGCCAGTCGTAGTTCCGTCGCGCAAAGTCGAGACAGGCCGCGGCGTCCGGCAGCGGCAGGGTTCCGGTGAGCGCACCGATCACGCCATCAGCGATCGATGCGGAATCGGTGCCCTTCAAGATGAGCTGTTCCGAAAGCTTCTCAACCGCCGCCGTGAGGCCGCCCACCGGCGTGACCAAACAGGGGGTGCCCGCCGCCAGCGACTCGGCCACAATGAGCCCGAATCCTTCGAGCGCCTGCGTTGGGACCACGGTGAGTGACGCCGCGCGATACGCCGCCGGAAGCTCGTTGTCGGGAAGGAAACCCAGGAGCCGCACATTCGCCTCGAGGCCCAGCGACACGATCTGACGGTGCAACTCATCTTGGATCGGCCCACCGCCGGCCACAAGCACGAGGATATCAGGAATCTGCGCGCGGATGGCGAGCGTTGCGGCGATCAGGTTGTCGAGTCCCATGCGGCGCATGAGACGGCGGACCGTGAGCACGATCGGTCGGTCCGCGGGCCAGCCAAGCCGCTCGCGACAGGCCTCGCGCGACTCCGCGATGTCGTAACGAGGGACGTCGACACCACCAGGGATGACGTGGATTTTTTCGCGCGAGACACCAAACTGCTGCACGAGGATGTCGGCGAACGGCGGCGACAAAACAATAAAGGAATCTGCGCGCGCATAGACCTTTTGCTCGATCGTGCTCTTGGTGCGCACGACGACTTCGGACTGCCGCTCGACTTTCCCCTCAAGCCCCCACGGTCCTTGGAAGTGCACCACCAACGGATGCCCCCCAATGGAGTCGAGCAGCGGCGCGGTATAGAGGGCAAAGTGCGACACGACGACCAAGTCGGGATTGGCACGAAGCAGCGGCTGCCCGAGTCGCCGCGCCGCCAGCAGACGAGGCGCTAAGCTCCCTGAGTACGAAGCGAACGCCTCAACATTCCCGTTCGAGTCGCGCGCAACACGGTCCGTCCCGGCAACAAGACCATGGACCTCGACGTTGACGTCGGGCAGATGGCGCATCAGTTCGTAATAGACGCGATTCAACCCCCCGGGCTTCTCGGGGAACCATTCCATCCCGATCTGCAGCGTGCGGACCGGAGCCGGCAGGGCGCGCTCTGGCCGCTGCAGGAAGGCATCCATGCACGCATCGCGGTCGAGCGAGCGGTCGAGCACGAGCCGCGCCCACACCTCGAGCACGAGCATGGTCCAGATCTGCTCACCCCAGTCGCGCACGCCAGTGAAGTGTTCCGCGAGCACGCGACGGACGAACTCGGGGCGTACCCAGCCGCGGTCGTAGAAGGTGCGATTATCGAGTGCGGCGCGCACGTACGGTGCCAACTCACCGCGCAACCATCGCGACGCCGGCATCACGAACCCGCGCTTGGGGCGATGCAGCACGAACGACGGCACATAGCGCTCGGCAACCGCCTTCAGCACATGCTTGGTCTGATACCCTCGCAGACGAATCGACGTCGGGATCGTGGCGGCGTACTCAATCAGCGCGCGGTCGAGGAGCGGCGAGCGCGCTTCGAGGCTGTGCGCCATGCTCGCGCGATCCGCCTTCGCGAGCAGCTGGTCGGGCAGGTAGGTCCGGAAGTCCCCCTCGAGCGCGCGATCGACGTCGTCGACACCGTCCGCCGCGTCCCAGACGGCCCGATACAAATCATCGGGCTGCGCGCCATCGAGGGTCGCCAGAAATTCGGGCGGATACGCTTGCAGACGGAAATCGCGGAACGCACGACTGTACACGAAGGATTCGCTCGCAGAGCCCGCGCCTGCGTTCGTGAACATGCCAACGCGTCGAAACGGGCCGGATTCCGGCATGCCGACCGCGGCGGCCAGACCACGCCGCCAGGACTCCGGCATCGTCGCGCGATATGGGGCGGTCGCGCGCGCCAGCATCGGGCGCGCATAGCCACCAAACAGTTCGTCGCCACCATCGCCGTTGAGCGCCACCGTCATCCACCGACGTGCCGCCTGCGCCAAGTAGTGATTGGGCACAATCGAGACGTCGGCGAGCGGTTGTCCGTAGTGCCAGACAATCGAGGGGAGATCCGCCACGAGCGCTGGCCTGAGCGTCTCCTCATGGAGACGCATGCCCAGTGCATCCGTGACGGCGCGCGCGTAGCGACGTTCGTCGAACTCGGGTTCGTCGAAGCCGAGCGTCACCGCCTCGAGGTCGCGCGAGCTCTCCTGCGCTGCAAGCGCTGCGATCAACGACGAGTCCACACCGCCGGAGAGGAAGATTCCCACCGGCACATCGGACTCGAGCCGCCGACGTACCGCGGTGCGCACGAGCGCGTCGGTCTGCGCGACCACCTCGTCCTCGGACGCCGTTGTCTTGTGCGCGTACGACACGCTCCAGTAGCGCGCAATCCGGCAGTCGCCGCGGTCGGCCTGAAACTCAAGGAAGTGCGCTGGTTCCAGCTGCTGGACGCCCCGAAATACGGAGAGCGGCGCGGGAACGCTTTGGTACACCAGAAAGGCGTCGATGGCCGCCGGATCGACGTCGGGCGTTCCCGGCAGCAGCGCACTGAGCGCGTTGAGCGTCGAGGCAAACTGCATCGTGCGCCCGTCGCGGCGGAAAAAGAACGGCTTTTTTCCGGCACGATCACGCGCGGCGAACAACGTCCGCGTGGTTTCGTCCCAAATAGCAAAGGCGAACATGCCATCGAGGCGGCGCACCAGCCCTTCCCCGCCCCACCGGCGATACCCGTGCAGCAACAGCTCAAAATCCGTCGACGAGGTGAAGACGCACCCGGGTTCGAGTTCGCGACGGAGCTCGCGGTGATTGTAGATCTCGCCATTGAACACGAGCACAATCGTGCCATCGGCACTGACCATCGGCTGGTGCCCTGCCGCCGATAGGTCGATAATCGAGAGTCGCCGCGCACCGATACAGGCGTGATTGCTACACCACAGCCCCGCGTCATCGGGGCCGCGATGCCACATCAAGTCGCGCGCGACCACCAACCGATCGCGCGCCTCGGCCGCCCCTTCACGAATAACGCCAATAATGCCGCACATCTAGCGGGTCCTCATCGCGCGAGGTGCCTGTCGCGCTTCCGCAGCCGCGCGGGTGAAGACGGCGAACTGCTCATCGGCAATGCGGTCCCAGTCGTAGCGCACGGCGCTCTGCGTCGCGGCGACCGACATGCGCGCCCGCACGGCGGCATCGTCCCGCAAGCGCAGCACCTTTTCGGCGAGCGCGTCGGGACCAAAGGGGACCAACCATCCATTGTGATCGGCGGCCACCAGCTCTTCGGTGCCGTTGATCGCGTGCGCGATAATCGGCAGTCCCGAAGCGGCCGCCTCGAGCGTCACGAGCGAGAAGGCCTCGTAGCGCGAGGGAAAGACGAAGCAGTCACAGGCGGCATAGAACTGCTCCGGCGACGGCGACGGTGGTACAAAGCTTACCCGGCGACCCGAGCCCACACGCGCAGCGTAGGCACCAAAGGCCTCCGCATCGCCGCGGCCAAGCACCACGAGGTGCGCATCGGGGACGCCGGCAATCGCCGCAATGGCATCGCGGACCCCTTTGCGTTCCCAATCACCACCGACGAACAAGGCAAGGAAGGCGTCGGCTGGCAGCCCAAGCTTCGTCCGGAGTGCCGCCTTGGCCTCGCCATCGGCCGCAGGTGCGAACACCGTGCGATCCACCCCATTGGGGACCACCGTGATCCGCTCCTCCGCGACCCCGTACATCTCCTGCAACTCGCGCGCGGTACCCTGTGAAACGGCGATCACCTGTTTCAGGCGCCTCGACCCATAGGCATGGCGCTCCTCGGCAACAAATCTCGCGCCCGACACCCGTTGATACAGCGCGCGGAGTCCCCGCCCGCCACGGAGCCCACCGAAGCGTGCAGTGAAGGCCGCGTGGCAGAACTGTGCGGTGATGACGTCGGCGTCGATGGCGGCCGCACCAATGGCGTTCGTGATCGTGGCACCGACCCGCGTCTCGATCGTGCGCGCCGCACGGGCGAACGCCCAGGTGCGCAACACCGCCGGGCGCTGCGGCGCGGTGACCCGTTCGAACCGAAGCGACGCTTCGGGCATATCGCACGCGCTGGCAATCACGGTGACTGGCACACGCCGAGCCACTCGCGCGAGCACTTCGCAGGCGGCGCGCTCCATGCCGCCCCGGCGGTGCACGGCGTGCGCCACAAAGGCGAGCGAAAAGGGGCTCTGGTCAGGAGGCGCGGCGGCAGGCATCCAAGCAAGATCGGTCGCGGACTTGCCCAGTCAAGGCACAGCGGGGATAACTTTCGTGGTCGCGCTCCCACCCTGCCCCCCGGCAGCGTGGCCCCAGACCGTCCCCACCCTCGGACCGTGCCTCCTCAGCTCTCCACGATCCGCCCGTTCACCAGCCGGCTGCTCCCCGACTTCGGCGAGCTGTGGCTGTACCGTGAACTCGTCTGGACCTTTGCCGCCCGCGACCTCCGGCTGCGGTATCGGCAAACGGTGCTTGGCGTCCTCTGGGTGGTGCTGCAGCCGATTATTGCCGCGGGGGTGTTCACCGTGGTCTTTGGCAAAATCGCGAAGCTGGACGACGGCGACGGGCGCTACTTCCTGCTCGCCTTTGCAGGCTACGCCGGATTCCAGGTCTTTCAGTCGACACTCGCCAAAGCTGGGGCATCGCTGCTCGCGAACGCACCCGTCCTGAGCAAGGTGTACTTCCCGCGCCTGGTCTTGCCGCTCTCGGGCATCCTCTCGACGCTCGTCGATCTCGGCATTGCATTGCTGGTTTTTGGTGGAATCGCGCTGCTGAAGGGCGTGTCTATTGGCTGGCCCGTGCTACTCTTCCCGCTGTGGGTGCTGCTCGCACTCCTCCTCGGACTTGGGGCTGGATTGATCGTGGCCGCGTGGAGTGTCCGGTTCCGCGACGTGCAGCACGTGCTGCCGATTGTGCTGCAGTTGCTGGTGTATGCGACCCCGGTCGGCTACGCGACCGCCAAGGTACCGGCGGCATTCCAGCCCTATCTCGCCCTGAATCCGCTCACGGGGCTTATGGACGGCATCCGCTGGAGTCTGCTCGGGATGCAGGCGCCGTCAGGGGGCGCGGTCGTGTGGCTGTGCACCGCGAGTACGCTCGCGGTGCTCGCGGGCCTTGTGGTGTTCACCCGCTTCGAGCAGGATCTGGCCGATGTCATCTAGTCAGTTCGCGCTCCGCGCGCGCGGCATCGGCAAGCAGTACAACATCAGCGACCACACATCGACAGCCACGACCATGGCGGAGGCGGTGGTGGATCGGCTTCGCGGTCGCGCGCCACGCGATCCCAAAACGCTGTGGGCGCTCGACGATGTGAGTTTCGATGTCGAGGCCGGCGCTGCGTATGGTATCATCGGACGCAACGGTGCGGGCAAGAGCACGTTGCTCAAGATCTTGAGTCGGATCACGCGCCCCACGCGCGGCGAGGTGGAGGTCCGCGGTCGTGTGGGCAGCTTGCTCGAGGTCGGGACCGGGTTCCACCCAGAGTTGACCGGACGCGAAAACATCTTTCTCAATGGCGCGATCCTCGGCATGCGTCGGAGCGAAATCGTTCGGCAGTTTGATGCGATTGTCGCCTTCGCCGAGACCGAGGCATTTCTCGACGTACCCGTCAAGCGCTACAGCAGCGGAATGTACGTGCGCTTGGCGTTCGCCGTTGCGGCGCATCTCGAGCCCGACATTTTGATTGTCGACGAAGTGCTCGCCGTCGGCGACGCGGCATTCCAGAAAAAATGCCTCGGCAAGATGGGCGATGTCACACGGCAGGACGGTCGCACCGTGTTGCTCGTGAGTCACAACCTGGTGGCAGTCACGGGCCTGTGCTCGCGCGGTATGCTGCTCGACCGTGGCCGCCTTGCGGCAGAGGGGCCGATTGGCGACGTCGCCCAGCACTATCTCGCGTCGCTCGAACAGGCGGGGCACGTCGATCTCCGGAATCGGGCCGACCGGAGCGGGAATGGTCGCATCCGGTTTTCGACCTGTGCCGTCCGCGGCGATGGGACCGACGGCCCGGTGCTCGCGGGCGGCGGGGCAACCATCTCGCTCGGGTACGAGAGTGCCAGCACCGAGGAGCTGCGAGACCTCCACGTGTCGATCGCCGTACACGGCGCGCTCGATGATCAACTCTTCCACCTGTCGACCGCGACCGTTGGTGGCGACTACACCTCGGCACCCGCCGCCGGCACTGTGCAGTGTCGCCTTCCGCGGGTACCGCTGCAGCCTGGCCGCTATCGAATCACGGTGTTCGCCACCGTCCAGCACGACATCGCGGACTGGGTGCAGCACGCCGGAGTGATGGAGGTGGAAGCTGGAGATTTCTTCGGCAATGGTCGCTTGCCCCCGGCAGATCAAGGACCGATGCTCGTGGACCACGCGTGGACACTCCACGGGGTCGCACCGTGAGCGTTGGAGATCGCGTCCGGATTGAAGCGAGACGCGCGGCGTGGGCGTGGGGTGAGGCCTTCGCCGCCACGCAGTTCGCACTGCTGCGATTCACGCACCGCGATGCACCGATCCCCTTGCCGGTGTGGCAACGTGCGGCGCGGCGGGTTCGCGCAACGACCAATCGTCGCGAGCTCCTCGTGCGGTCTCCGTCGCCCACGTCGGCCCAACAGGCGCGCCTGCCGGCACCTCTCGCCGCGGCACTCGGCAGTACCACCCTCGGACACTGGTCGCTCGATGCCGAAACCGTTCGATGGCTCTGGCGCGCTGGACTGCGCGACGCGCCGCGGCGCATTGTGGAGTGCGGTGGTGGGGTGAGCACCGTGCTCGGGGCCTGTCTCTTACGTGAACAGGGGGACGCGACGTCCGGCCATCTCGTCACACTGGAACAGGACGCCGCATACGCCGCCGCACTGCGCGAACGCATCGCCGCGCTCGCCCTCACGCCGTGGGTGACGGTGCTCGATGCACCGATTGCATCCGACGGCAACTACCGGTTCGATCCTGCGGTCGTGCTCGACCAGCTCACCGGTACCGCCGACTGGTTGCTCGTGGATGGCCCTCGCGAATCGCGCGACCTCACCGTGCCGTCGCTCGCGGCCGTCGCGCGCACCGGCACACGATGGTTCCTCGACGATGCCTTAGACGCGCCGTACTTCGCAAACGTCGAACAATGGGCCGAGTGGCCGGGGCTTCAGACGGACGGAATCGTCGCGGTCGGCAAAGGACTCGCCACTGGTATGGTCACGAATCCGAGTGCTGCGACCGCCGCAGTGCTGGGGCGATAAGCTCCCGCACCGCCTGCACCACCGCACGCGCGTAACGCGATTCCTCAAACGCTTGGGCCCGTCCCACGGCGTTCGCTCCACATGATGCCGCAAACCCGGGATCATCTAGGAAGCGCGAGACGGCGCGGGCAACGGCAGCGCTGTCACCGTAGGGAGCGAGGAGTCCGTTGACGCCATCGGTGATCACTTCGGCGGGCCCCCCGGCAGCTCCGGCAACAACGGGTTTCCCGAGCGCCATCGCCTCGATCACCACGATGCCGAAGGGTTCGCGATCTGAGGCATGCACCACCACATCCATCGCCTGCATCCAGCGGGGAATGTCCTGCTGGAAGCCTGCGATCGTCACCTGCGCGCCGACGCCGAGCCGCTCAATCTGCGAGGCGAGTTCTGTGGGGTAGTCCGGTTCGGTCTCGTGTGCCCCGCCGACGATGACGAGATGTGCGTCCGGGTGCGCGGCGAGCACGCTCGGCATCGCATCAATCACCACGTGCATCCCTTTCCACCGCTGCAACCGGCCCACCATCCCGATTAGTGGTCCGTGCAGTGGCAATCCGAGCGCGGCACGAAGCTCGCCTGCGCTCGGGAGCGTTGATGCATCATACTTCTTTAGCGACACCCCGGGGTAGACGAGTCGCTGCGGGCGTCGTGGGCGCAGCGCGTGCTGGGCCGCTGCCCCGGCCTGTGAGAGGACAAGCACGCCCCGCGCGGGAAGCGCCGTCGCGATCCGATCCAAGAGATCACCACTCGGTAATCCCACTTGATACCACACCGCAGGGATTCCACTCAGCATCGACGCGAGTCCCACCATCGGCTGCGCCGCAACCATCCACGCGAGCAGCACATCGGCGTGCACGTCGCGCGCAATAGCGACGATGGCTCGCACCGCCGCCCATCGGCGACGCAGCGCACGAAAGCGTCCAGCCTCGACCACCCGCACGTCATGCCCCTGCGCACGGGCCTCGGCCACCATCGGGCCGTCGCGCAGAAAGATGACGGTGAACGCCACATCGGGATCGTGCTTCTGACGCAACAGCTGTGCGAGCATCAACTCGCCGCCGCCCAACTGCCGCCCGAGCGGCATGACCACGACAATTCTCACGCGACACCTCGCGGCGCGCGCAGTCCATCCACTCGACCACGCATCGTCGCCAGGAACTCGCGCCAGCGGAGTCCCTTCCCCATGAGCAGCAACCGCGGCACCTGGAGGACGCCCGGCAACATGCGCGTCCCCACCAGTACCGCCCACAGGAGAAACGCCGCCACACGCCACCAGGGCAGAAACTCGAGCAGGATCGCCGTTTCATTTGAGGCCGCGACGATCAACTCGTCCGCGTTGAACACACCCCGGTGATACTGATCGTCCACTTGGCGCGGTTCGATATGATGGTCAACACCGAGCGCGGGGTCGTACACGAGCCGCCACCCTCGACGCTGGAGCGCGAGCCCGACACGCAACTCCCACCCCCACTGCGAGCCAGTACCGCGCAGATGGGTGCCGAAGCCAATCTCCCGGAGTGGCACGGTGCGATACGCGCTGCAGACCCCCTTGAGCAGATCGACCTCGCGTGCGGCGCCCGCACCGAGATGATGGTTGCCAATCACACGGCCAAACCACTGCACGATCCCGACCGGTTCCGCGTTGCCGCGCTCCCACGGCTGCCAGTCGCGCCCACCAAAGCCGCCGAGCGTGGCATCGGCGGCAAAGGCGGTGAGAATCCGCGCGCAGAAATCCGGGTGTGCCGTGGCGTCGTCGTCGAGGAGGGCCGTGATGTCGCACGTCGCACGCACGCCACTGAGTGCAGCGGTCATTGCGGCCACGACACCGGGTTGCGCTGTGGTGACAGCCCGAACCGCCAATCCGCGCGCGGCCACGGCACCAATCACGGTGAGCGTCGGCGCGTCGTGCTCGCGAACACCAATCACGATGTCGTCGGGACGCCGTGTTTGCCGCTCCAGCGATTCAAGGCAGCGGGCGAGTCCCTCTGGTCGCCGAAAACTCGGCACAATGACCGCAAGACGCAGCGACGGCAGCACTTCGGTCATGCGGGTGCGGAAGATCGCAGCGCAGGTTGCGCAACCGCTCGCGTGGCGACCGCCGTAATCACAATGGGATAATCGGGATCGTACGGTGCGAGTTCAGCGTCCGTGAGTTCCTCGGCGGCCATCCCGGCAAGGTACGCGTGCGCCGCGATGTGATTACCGGCGGCCCCGACCTGTACCTGACCCTCACCGAACTCAGCGGCGAGCAATCGCGTGAGCGACTGCGGCGTGAGATGCCAGAACTCGCCCCATCGTTCCACGTCGTACTGGCTTACGGGCGCGATTGCGGGCGCGGTAATGAGCACCGTTCCACCTGGAGCAAGCGCGCGGTGGATCGTGCGCATGGCCCCCTGCAGATCAAACACACACTGCAGCACCTGCGTCAGGATCATCGTGTCGAACGCGCCCTCGGGAATCCCCACACCATTCTGCAGATCGCCGACAATCGTTGCGACGGGATTCCCCTCAACCACCATGAGCACATCAGAGTGCGTGACCTGCGCGCCCCCGTAACGACGGGTGTATTCGTTGCCCGCGACCTCAAGCACGCGGCCTCGTACGCGCCCGGCCTGCGATGCCAGAAAGCGCGTGATATACCAGCGACAGATCGGGAGCCCACGATCGCCACCAAACACGCGACTCACGGGTTCCGTGGACCGAAGATCGCCGAGATTCACCGCCCCACCGCGCCGCCACCATACGCGGACCGACAGGGGCACGAATCGGCGCACGAGGCGATCGAGGATGCTCACGAGACGGAAACTATGGGAGCGGTCGCGGCGTGCAACAGGAGATCCGCATACGGATCGCGGAGCCGCTCCCAACTGAACCGGTCAAACGCATGCCGATGTCGCGCGTGCCGCGTGAAGTCGTCGGACCCACGCGCCATCACGCGCGTCAGAAGCGACGCCAGCACGCCGGGCGTCCGAAAATCACCATAGAACCCATCGTCCCCCAGCAATTCCCGCGGGACGGCAAAGTCGTGCGCGAGCACCGGTAATCCGTGCGCGAGGGCCTCCACGTACGCCAACCCAAACCCTTCACGCAGCGACGCCATCACAAAGGCATCGGCCGCGGCGTACCACCGTGGCATCTCGGGATGCGGAACGCTGTGCCACTGAAATCCGTCAGCGCCAAGGAGCTCGGTCGCACGCGTGAGGACCGCAGGCGTCTCGGAGGTTGCCGCGCCGAGCAGCACGAGCATCGGGCGCGGCGCGGGGAGCGCCGCAATCTCTCGGAGCACATAGGGAAGATTCTTGGTCTGCAGGTCGAGCAACCCGACCGAGAGCACCACCGGTCGGTCGGTCGGAAGCCCGAGGGATCGGCGCAGTGCCTCGCGAGGCGGTGCGTAGAGCGTGCTTGGAATGGCGACCCCATGCGGAAGCACCACGTTCCGCGCCGCGGGTTCGCCGCGCGCGAGGGCATTCTCGCGGTAGACCGTGGCCAGGTGCTGCACCATATCGGTGCGCGTAAACGGCCGCGTCGTGGCGCCGCCGTTGTAGAACAGCAGTCGATAGCGCTGACCCGAGAGTCGGCGCCAGTGCCAGCAGGCGTTCCCCACGTTGAGGTCGGCGAAGTACACGAGGTCCGGACGCCCCGTCACGAGATACGGGAGCAGCGACGCAAAAAAACTTCCCTGCTCCACGAAGTACGGACTTCGATGCAGCAGCGCACCAATGGCGTCGGCCGCACGCGACGACCGCGCGAGTGACGGGAGCACGGTGTCGCGGCGCTCTGGGGTCGCCGCACCGGCAAACACGCGGATCTCGAGCCGCGGATCCGTATGGAGTGCGTCAGAGACTTCTCGCGTGAACGTCTCAAAGCCTCGGGCAACGCGTCCCAGCCCCGAGCAGGGGATAAAGACGCGCAGTGGTGCGTGACTCACGCGCGCACTCCGGTGATCAGGCGCCGAGCGGCGCCGAGCGCCACGCGTGTCGCAAGGCTTGGCGGATAGCCAGCGACTGCCGACCGGAACTCGCGCCAACCGGCAGGGGTGCCCTCACGAGACGCCGCCGCCAGTGCGGCGCCGTAGCGGACCGTGGCACGCCGCATCGCCACGAGGTGGCGAACCCGCGGCTGGTCAAGCCACGGCACGCGCGGAAGGTACTGCGCACGAATCCGTTCCCATTCGCGCTCGAACTTGTCCCCTTCGGACACGGTCTTACTGGTGGCATGAAACCGGTAGCTGGCCACCGGACGCGGGATCACCGCGCAGCGCTCCCCCGCGGCGAGCAATCGTGCGTACCACTCGATGTCGAACAGATAGCGGAAGCTGTCGTCGAACAATCCGTGTCGGTCAAAGAGCGATTTGCGCCAAAAATGGCCGGGCTGCGCAGCAATAAAGTTCCCGCCAAGGCACTCGGCCAGCGAACGCGGCGGCTGCGCCATGTGCCACTCGTGCACGGGGGCGCAGGCGCTACCATCGCTGCCAAAGCCCAGCACCCCACCGGCGACCCACTGCACGCCCGGCGCGGAGATTGCGGCAATCGCCGCGTCGAAGGCGCCGGGAAGATACGTGTCATCGCTGTTGAGATAGGCGACGATTTCCCCCGTGGCGCGCGCAATTCCCTTGTTGATGGCGTGGCACTGGCCGCGATCTGACTCGCTCACCCACCAGTCAATCCCGTCGGAGAGCCGCTCGATCAGCGCCGCGCTCCCGTCCGTACTGCCACCGTCCACCACAAAGTGCTCGAGGTTTCCGTACCCCTGCGCACGAATCGACCGCACCGTCTCCTCGAGGAAGGCGGCTTGATTGAACGACGGGGTGACGATCGTAATGCGCGGTCCCAAAACCGCTGGGGGATTCCCCATGGGTGTAGCCTCCGGAGGCAACCGTGACGTTAGTCCGCCGTCCGCGCGTGGCGCAATGGCTGTGCGGCTTCTAATTTCCACGGGTGCCCATCGCCCGCCGCTACCGACTCGCCGCTGGGCTCGCGCGGCTCTTTCCGGCACTCGGGCGCTGGGCGGCAGCTCGGCGCCGCTTTCGGGTCTTCTCCGAGATCTTCCAGACCAACTTCTGGGGGAGCCCCACGTCGGTGTCTGGCCCCGGCTCGGAGCTCGGCCAGACCGCCATGATCCGCGAGGCCATTCCAGCACTGCTCGCGGCACATGGGGTCGGCAGCATCCTCGACGCCCCCTGCGGCGACTTCAACTGGATGCAACATGTGCCGCTTACGGGCATCCACTACACCGGGGTGGACATCGTCCCCGCGCTGATTGCCCGCAATCGCGCCAGCTACGGCTCCGCCGACCGCACCTTCGTGCTCGGCGACATCGTCGAGGGAGCGCTTCCCACGGCTGACCTGATATTCTGTCGCGATTGCCTGGTGCATCTCTCGTACGACGAGACCCGCCGCGCCCTCGACAACTTCCGTCGCAGCGGCGCCACGTGGTTGCTCACCACAACGTTTACCAGCACGCGCGCCAACCACGACATTGTCACCGGCGATTGGCGACCGACCATGCTCCAGCAGGCGCCCTATGGCTTCCCCGAGCCCGTCGCCCTCATCAACGAAGGATGCACCGAGTTCGACGGCCGCTATCCCGATAAGTCGCTTGGTCTGTGGCGACTCGCCGACCTCCCCACGTGGTGAGCCCCTCCGGGCCAGTGGGTCACGCGCAGGCGCCACTCCGCGTACTCACCCTCAGCACCAGCGACATCGCCGGGGGCGCCGAGGCGATGGCCCGCAACCTGCACCGCGCGTACCTCGCGGCTGGCGTGCGCGCCGTAATGGCGGTCGGAAAGAAGCACACCAACGACCCGACGGTCATTGACCTGGCCGCCCGCGAGCCCTTCTCGGCCTGGCGAACCGCGTGTGGCGCCCTAGAAGGGGCCGCCAAGCCATTTGCCGGCACGCTCCCTGGTGCAGGCGCGCTGACGCGCGCTGCGCGCCGCTGGCGGCATCCTGAGCGCGCGCGCGACCAACAGTCCGGCATTGAATCGTGGGATTTTCCCGCCTCGCGCGCCATTCTCGAGTTGGCCCGCGAGCCGGGAACCGTCGTCCACGCCCACAATTTGCATGGCGACTGGTTCGATCTGCGCCTGCTCGCCGAACTCCGGACTATCGCCCCCGTCTTCCTCACACTCCACGACGCCTGGCTGCTCGCGGGACATTGCGCGCACTCCTTTGACTGCACGCGCTGGCAGTCGGGGTGCGGCCAGTGCCCAGACCTCACGATCTATCCCCCGATTGCTGCCGACGCGACCGCCGAAAACTGGCGCCGCAAACGGGACATCCTCTCCGCGAGCCAGCTCCATGTCGCCGCGCCGGCGCACTGGCTGATGGACAAGGTGGACGCCTCGATCCTCCGCCCGGCCATGGCCAGCGCGCAGGTGATTTCCAACGGCGTGGACCTCGCCACCTACTGCCCCGGCGACCGCGGCGCCGCGCGACGCGCGCTTGGGCTTCCCGCCGGTGCAGCCGTCGTGCTCGCGTCGGCGCACATGCTCCGCCACAACATGTGGAAGGATCCCGCACTCCTCCGCGACGTGATCGCACGAGCCGGCGCCGCGCTTCCGCGCCGCGAGATCATCTTCGTGGCACTCGGCGAGAGCGCCCCGACCGAATCGATTGGCGGCGTCCAGTTTGTTGCCGCCACCTACGAGCGGGATCCGGCACGCCTGGCCCAGTGGTATCGCGCCGCCGACGTCTTTGTGCATCCTTCACGGATGGACACGCAACCGCTGGTCGTGCTGGAGTCGCTAGCCTGTGGCACGCCAGTCATTGCGACTGATGTCGGCGGGATTGCGGAGACACTCGGGAACGCCTTTACGGCGGACACGCTCGCCGCCTGCCTCGACGGCACCGAAGCGCAGAGCGGCGGCGTGCTCGTTCCCGCAGGCGATGCGACCACGATGGCGCGGGCGCTCATTACGCTCCTTGAACGCCCACCGCTTCGCGCCGCCATGAGCCGTACCGCCGTGAGCGATGCACGCAAACGGTTCGACCTGACACAGAGCGCGAGTGCGTATCTCGCCTGGTTTGCGATGCACCGCCACGCCGCCACCGGCGCGCCCTGACCATGTGCGGCATCTCGGGACGCCTCTCCGCCGCACCACTCACCGCCGCCGATCAAACAGCCTGTGATGCGATGGCGCGCGCGCTCGTGCATCGCGGGCCGGATGGCGACGGGACGCTGCGCGACGCACAGGTGCGGCTCGATAATCGTCGCCTGAGCATCATCGACGTGGCCGGCGGATGGCAGCCACTCTACAACGAAGATCGCAGCGTCGGTGTGGTGGCGAACGGTGAGATCTACAATGCACGCGAGCTCGCCACCGAACTCACCGCACGTGGTCATACCCTGCGCACCGGAAGCGACATCGAAGTCATTGCGCACCTGTACGAAGAACTCGGCGACGACTGCGTCCATCGCCTCCGCGGCATGTTCGCCTTTGCGCTGTGGGACGCCACGCGGCAGCGCGCACTCATTGTGCGCGACCGCATGGGCGAGAAACCGCTGTACGTGCACGAAGGACAGGGCACGCTGACCTTCGCCTCCGAACTGCGCGCCCTCGTACGCTCCGGAGCGCCCTCAGGTGCGCTCGACTACGAAGCGATTGATCACTATTTCCATTTTCTTTGGGTCCCCGAGCCGCGCACTCCGCTTGCGGATGTGCGGAAGCTCGACGCGGGACACCGCATGGTCGTGGAGCTCGCGCCCTGGCGCGTGACCACGTCGCGGTGGTGGAATCTGGAAGACGCGACTCCCCTCGAAGCAGACCCCGCGACCACCGTGCGCGGTATGCTCGAAGAAATTGCACCGCTCGTCGTACGGAGCGATGTCCCCGTCGGCGTGGCGCTCTCGGGCGGCCTCGACTCCAGCACGGTCGCGGCGCTCGCGGCGCCACAGTGCCCGGGGCTCGTGGCCTTCAGTGTGGGCTACGAGGGACGCCCCCCGTGCGACGAGCGCGCCGACGCGGCCCGCTTTGCCGCTGATCTCAAGATTCCGCTGATCGAGATTGAGTGCCGTACGGCTGATGTGGTAGAAAGTTTTCCGCAGCTCTGTCGCGCCACAGACGACCCGATCGCCGACATTGCGGGCTACGGCTACTGGGCGGTCATGCAGAACGCGCGCGAACAGCACGTACCCGTCCTCCTGATGGGCCAAGGCGGCGACGAACTGTTCTGGGGCTACAGCTGGCCGCAGCAGGGGCTGCGCCAAACCCTCCGCAAGCAACGATCCCTCGCGCGCGGCCACTTCTCCCTCAACGACTACGTCCGGTTCGAACCACCGCCACGCCTCTCCCCCTGGGGGCTGCGCAAATGGTGGCGGCGACGCTTCGGCTGGGCCGACGGCTTGGCCGAACGCGCGCGCGACATGCAGAGTCCTGCCGGACAGCTCGTGTCGTACGACCTGAATCAGCATTTCCAACAAGCGCGCGCCGTCATGCCGCAGGTGTATGGCGCAGCCATGCAAGGTGAGCGCGGTCCAGCCGAGCAGTGGTTCACTTTCGACGCGATGCCCGATCGCGTCGACATGCGCGTCACCAGCCTCATGACCAATCTCTATCTGCGTGAGAATGGTATCACGCAGGGAGATCGACTCGGCATGCATGCGTCCGTCGAAGTGCGACTGCCGCTCGTGGACTATCGCTTGGTCGAGACGGTGATTGGTCTCCGTAAATCGCACCCCGACTGGCAGCTCCCACCCAAAACGTGGATGCGCGAAGCCGTGCGCGGGCTACTCCCCGACTATGTGCTCTCGCGACAGAAGCGCGGATTTGAACCACCGTATGACGCGTGGCTCGGCGGACTCACCGCGCGCTACGGCAGTTCGCTGCGCGACGGCGCGCTGGTGCGGGCGGGAATTCTGAGCGCGGCGGGTGCCGCGACCCTCGCTGCACAGACCGGCTGGAACGCCACCTGGGGCTATCAACCGTTCGCGGCGCTCGTGCTGGAACAGTGGTTGCGCGGCATGATCGACGAGGGGCTGCGCGTCAGCTCCTGAACGGCTGCGCGTCAGCACCTACGCGGCTGCGCGCGCCCCGCAATCGATTAGCGCCGCTCGAGACGCCACTGTGCGGCAAAGGGATCGTAGCGCAGCTGCGCCGCCGGATCACGCAATCCCAACCGTGCCTGCCAGCGCGACGTGAGCTGACGACGCAGTCGCGAACCCCACGTACCATGGCGCACACCGCCAGCGGCGTGCAGGCACGCCTCCGCTTGTCGCCGATACGTCTCCCCTGCCGTCGCCGTGCGCTGCATCGGCTGCCGACGAAACCCGGCGAGTGGCACCGTGACCCCCACGACATCCGTCAGCGCGGAGAATCGCATCCACAAGGCAAAGTCGGCCGCGAGGGTTTGGGTCACGTCGAGCGCGCCGCCGGCGCGCTCCCAGAGCGAACGCCGCCAAAAGGTCGACTCTTGTTGGATGAATCCCTGCGCGTACGAGGATCCCGCCGTCGGGAGAAATTCCCCGGCCAGCATCGCGCGGCGCGAGAACCCCTGCAGCGGCTCGCACGCCGTCAGTCCACCGTCGGTATCCCAGAACAACGGGAACAGTGACGAAATGCATTCCACTTCCGGGAACCGCGCGAATAACTCCCCGACGGTGCGCAGCGTCCATGGCGTATGCAGATCGTCGCTGTTCAGCCATCCCATGATCTCGCCATCGGTGTGCGCAAAGCCTTTATTGATCGCATCGTACTGCCCCGAATCAGGACGGCTCTGCCAGTGCGCCAACGCGGGCGCGTGGCGTTCGATGGTTGCCACGCTCTGATCCGTGCTGCCGCCATCCATCACCACATACTGCAACGCGGGATACCGTTGATCGAGCACGGAGCGCATGGTCGCGTCGAGCCACGCGCCTTGATTGTACGACGGGGTCACGAGCGAGATCGTCGGCAGCGGGGGCATGCTCGTGCTCGTGTGCGTGCTCATGTGCGTCCTCGGAGTGCGTGCGTGATCTTGGGCCACAGGGCTCGCCATCCACGACGCGGCGCAAACCGCTCACGTAGCTCCTTGCCCTGAAACGCCCAGTCAAACTCGAACATATCAGCCGCCTGGTGCCGCACCATGTCCGACGGATGCCGCAGTTCGCCGAGGGGCTCCAGCGGCAAATCGTGCAACCGCGCGGAGAGATTCGGATGCGTTGGATCGTCTGCCCCGCCGATGTTCGTGACCAGATTCATCTCCGGACGAACGCAGAGCGCCCCCGCGACCGCGCAACTGAACGACCACGGATAGGCCCATGTATTGAGTTCGCCGCGGTAGGCCTGTGAGTAGAGGCGGGTCCAGTACGACTCCTCGTAGGAATCATCGGTGACCGTCGCCATGCCGCCTTCGGCCACAAAGGTCGGCCAGCGGGTCATCTCAAGATCAAACTGCTGCCAGGCGCGACGCCACGAGGCCCATCCCCACACGTGATGACGATGCGAGAAATAATAACTCGCCTCGCTGCGACGCTGGCCATTCTGAAAGTTTGTCCCCGTGATAGACGTCACCCGTTCGTCCGTCGCAAAGCGATCGAGCAACGCCTCGCAAAAGGGAAAGAACGTGGCGTGGGGCAAACAATCGTCCTCGAGCACAATCAATCGTTCGTCAGCCGCGAAAGCCGCCGAGAGTCCCGACGACACGCGACGCCGCAGCCCCATGTTCTCGGGCGCGAAATCGCGGATGACCTCACAGGCCCATGGCAATGCGTCAAATAGGGCGCGGACCTCCGCCACTAAGCGCGCATCGTCCGGATGGTCGGCTCGCGGTCCGTCACTCACCACGTATAACCGCGTGGGAGCAGCAATCGCGACGGCGTCAAGCACGCGCCGGGTGAGCGCCGGCCGATTGAACGTCAGCAACACCACCGGGGTCCGCAGGGGAGAGGCGCTGGTCGCCGTCACTCGCGGAACCACTGCGCAAGCGTAGGCCGGAAGGTGGCCGCATCCCAATCGCGAACGAGGTGGCGTGGGAGTTGAAAAGGATCGCTCTCGCGCCAGGCAGCGGCCGGAACATTGGCGCAGGCCATCGTGTATCCCGCAGCGCGGACCGCGTCCACCGCAGCAGCCGAGATATCGCGCGTGGCGCCGTAGGGATAGGCGAACGCGGTGGGCGCGATTCCGCCACGTATGGCGGTGAGTTGTGCCCGGCTCTCAACGGCTTCGATCCGCAGTTCTCGCGGCGACTGCCGCGCCATCACGGAGTGCGTCACGCTGTGTGCACCTAAGGAGATCCCCGGGGTTGCGGCGAGCGCACGGAGCTCCTCATTGTCACAGGCGCGCGCGACTTCTGGGTCAGGAAGCGGGTGTCCGAGCGACGCAGCAATGGCATCGATGGTGCGATCGCGCGCGTCCGCGGAGGCAACGCGCAGCCGTTCTGCGAGCGCCGCGTGGACCACGTGCGCCTGCGTTGGCAGGAAGTCGAGTTGCGTCGGCCCGCCATCATCGAGGCACACGGGCAGCGATCGAGGCTCATGCGTACCGGGCAGCAGCATCGCCGCGAGTTCGTCCCACCAAAAGCCGCGCAATGCGCCGGTGCGTCCCGTGGTCACGAAGACGGTCGCGGGAATTCCGGCGCGAGCCAAGGCGGGTGCAGCGGCCGTGAGGTTATCGCGGTAGCCGTCGTCAAACGTCAGGGCCACGGCACGCGCCGGAAGCGTTCCGTCTGTACGTCGACGTTCGAACTCATCGAGCGCAAGCGGTTCAGCGAGCGTGCTGAGGATCCGCAGCTGCTCGTCAAAGTGCGCGGGCGTCACAGCCAAAGCATCTGGGTCGTGCGCGGGCGCGGCCACTCGATGGTACAGCAGAATCACGCCACGTGGTGCGAGACGGCGGCGCACGGCAGTCGCGAGCCGACGAACGGCGCCGGCTCCGCGCATCAGCGACGAACCGGGCTCACCGGCGTTGGCATTGGCACCGGCGCTGCTGGGGACATCGGGAATGGCACCATCCCCGGCGTCATCCCTGGCGTCATCCGAGGCTTCATCCCTGGCAGCGCCGACCGCGCACGGGCGGCTTCCCAGGCCCGCGATCGCAAGGCTAAGCCGGTGGTCTGGTGGTAGGCATGCGCGGAGAGCCCGAGTCCAATCATCGACCACAGCAACGTGCCCGACGATCCCGTGAACACCTCACCGATGGGCAGAATCGAGATGAGCGCCACAGCACAGGCACGGAAGGTTCCCGCGTACGGATCACGTTTCGTCTCGGCAAATCGCAGGGACTGGAGCAAGAGTCCCGCGAGTCCGAGGAAGAACAGCGCGCCGCCCACCCACCCGAAGATAAAGAACACTTCCAGAAATCCATTATCCAACGAGCGGACGCCACCGCCCGCTCGCAGCTTAATGGCGCCGCCGGTATTCCCGAGCCCTGTGCCTTCGGCGTCGTCCAAAATCGACGCGACCGCGGATTCGCCGAAGTTCATGCGCTTCACGAAGCTCGCGTCCGCCGAGATGTTCTTGAGTGAGCTAATGCGCGACACGAACGAATCTTTGAACTGCGTGCTGTTCGCGAGGGGAAGGGCCAGCAACGCCACGATGAGAATCGTGAGCGTGCGTTTGGGGAAACGCAGGACCGGCTGCGACAACCCCTGCAACACGAGCCCAATGATGAAGGCCACCCAAGCGGCACGCGTCCGCGTGAGTAACAGCGCAACGAGCGAGAACGCGATGGCCGGATACCGCAGGAACCCCTTGCCTTGAATTCCAAGGATTGACCCAACGAGCAGAAATGCCGCGTACGGGCCGGGCGTGTTCAGCGTTCCGAACACGCGAATAAGGAAAGGAAACGGCACGCCGAGACTGCGCATCTGCGCGTTCACGAGCCAGGCGCGATCCCAGTCGGGGAGAAATGCAAACTGATAGATGCCATAGAGCGCCATGAAAGGCAGGAACCAGGCGAATGCCTCTCGTATGGACGTACTCAGTTCCGGATATTGACGCCACCGCAATCCGAGATGGACACCGAACACCAGCGGTGCAATCCAGGTCAGCAAGGCATACGTCGCGGGAACCACGCCGCCATTGACCAGCCCGATCGCATAGGCATACGCGAGGGCAATCAGCACGAGCACAAACGGCAAGTAGAGCCGTCCGCGCAACTCACGCGAGTAGCGAGCGATCGTGACCAACGCGACCGCCGCAACAATCTGCGGGGCCAACAACGTCGCGTCGGTGGGGTTCCAACCGTGACGCAGGTTGAGCACCCGTCGAATGAAGGGGGTGTACCACCAGAGCGACATACTGAACGTGATGTACGCCACGGGTGCTTTCTCGTGCAACAACACGCCGACGAGCACCGCCACCACGACGTAGATGTAGCTCGAGAGCCCGCCACCCACACCGAACCACATGGCCACTAAGAACACGGCCCACATGGAGAGCACGACGTGCGGTAAGCCGAAGCGACTCCGCACCGACGTTGTGTGGCGCGGCGAGTGCGCCGTCCCGGTCTGGGCGGGCGTCGGGAATGGGACGACTGGGGCCGCCACGGGCGCCCGGCTTATCCGTTACCGCGACGGCGGCGAGGAAGCGCGCGCCTCGCGCTCCATACCGTCGCGCAGGCGGCGGCGACGCCGGCGGCGCCCCACGACCACGGCATACCCCAACAGCGCAATCGAGATCGTGGAGAAGGTTCCGTGCGCGAACAGACTGAACGGCGCGAGATTCGTCTCCTGCGTCACAATCGGACTCACCGTACGCGCGGCCGGCCCACCCTTCATGCCGTTGAGTTGCGCGAGGGCACCGATGTCGACGCCAAGCATCGATTCCGGAAGCGTACTATTGAACCCGGTCGCGAGGGAGGGATCACTGGCGCGGAAAATGAACATCACCGCCAGCCACATCCCCGCAATCAGCAACGTGCTCATATACAGCAAGCGCGAGGTGATGCCACGCCGACGCGTCCGACGCCGTCTTCCGGACCACGGTTGGTCGAGGAGCCACCACATCAGGAACGAAATGACGAGGGAAACCAAAAAAACTTCCCACGCGATATACAACTCGAACGCGAACAGACAGAGTCCAGCGATTGCGGCCGCGCTCAGCTGCCCGCTCGACGGAAGTTTTTCGCTCCGCGCGTCAAGGATATCGGGAATCACGTCCTCACTGGGCCGCTCACCAGCGGCCCCGTACGGCGACGTTCGTGCGCGAAACTGATCAGCGGGCATAATCGTAGTAGTAGCCGTAGCCGAGCCGGTACCGCGAACTGCGGCGGAACTCGACGTCGTTCAGGATCGTGCCGGCAAGGGTCACGTTCACATTGCGGAGCTGTTGTACCGCGAACCGCAGTTCCTCGCGGTCGGTCTTGTCGGCGCGCGCAACCAGCAACAGCGCGTCCGCCTGGGCGCCAATCAACGCGCCGTCGGTAAAGAGGTTGAGCGGCGGCGTATCAATGAGCACGTAGTCGTACTGGCCGCGGAGTCGCTCAAAGAGCGGCTGGAGACGACCCGCCACCAGCAAGTCAGCCGGGTTCACGCTTGGTGCGCTACCGAGCGGTAGCACGTCGAGCGTTCCTCCTCCTTCCATCTGGACGCGGCGGATGCACTCGCCCGGCGAGGCCTGCCCGTACATCAGGTCGAAGAATCCTGGAGCCGGCGGAATACCAAACACATCGTGCACGGTTCCACGACGCGTTTCCGCATCGATCAGAATCACCCGTTGCCCCGCATGCGCGAGGGTTACGGCGAGGTTCACCGCGGTGGTCGTCTTTCCGTCGCCCGGCAGCGCGCTGGTCACGACAATCACACGGGGCGGGCGGGGCGGGGTCAGATAGTTGAGATTCGTACGGAGCGTGCGGTAGGCTTCGGCCGCGGGCGTTTGATATTCGCGCCCCGCTGCCGGTTTGTTCTGGTCGCCATCGGCAGGCGTTGGTAATCGATACCCCACCGAGCGTGCCTGCTGCTGCAAGTTCGGGATAATGCCCACCACCGTGACCCCGACAATGTTCGCCAAATCAATCTCGGTCCGAATCGTCGTGTCGAGCCATTCACGGAGGAAGGCGACCGCCAAGCCGACGAAGAGGCCAGAGAATACAGCGACGGCAAAGATTAACGTCGTTGACGACGTGGCCTGACGGCCCGCCGCCATTGCCTCGTCCAGCACCGAAGCTGAGCTATCCGTTACGGCCGCACTAATCTCGGCTTCCTTCAACCGCGTCTGCACCAGTTCGATCATGGACTCCACGATCTTCTGGTTGCGCACCATCTTGTTGAGTGTCGCCGACTGCTCGGGAATACGCAGCAGCTTCGTGTTCAGCACCCGAATGCGCGGCTCAACGGCCGCCATCGATGCGTCAAGATTGGCCAGATACGTCTGGGTACGAATGCGCACGGATTCGTACCGCTCCGCAATCTTCTTATCGATGTCGCGGACCTGCTGGTTGTTCGCGTAGACCTTCAACATCAGGTCGTTGCGTGCAGTAATGAGCTGGTCCACAATCACGGCATCCTGCGCCGCTGCGCCGGAGCGCAAGAAGTCCGGCGTGGCCTGCAAGCGACGCAGCCACCGCTCCTTGATCCCAGCGGTATCCGCCTCAAGCAACGTCGCCATCGCCCGGGAGATGTTATCCTTTTGCGACTGCAGGTCGCGGCGGCCCGCCTCGAGCTGCTGCATCTCGGCCGAGAGCGTGGCCTGATGCTGCTGAATGCTGGGGATGCCCTCTTTTTCGAGGAAATCCTGCACCTGAGCCTCGTACGTGGCGGCATCGGTCTCGAGCGCAATCTCTTGATCCTTGAGGTAGCGCGTCTGCCCCTTCGCGGCGGCGACCTGCTCTGTTCCACGGGCGGTGACGAACCGATACGCAATCGCGTTGGGGATTTTCAACACGTTGAGCGAGTCCGGACCGGCATAGCCGATCGCGATCACATTCGCTTCCTTGTTGGTCTGCTCCACCGAAATGGAATTGCGCAGCCCTTCCGACATTTCTAAACGCGGTCGCACCTGCAGAATGATTCGTGCCGTAGCGCGCCCCACCGAGGTCAGGCGTAGCGATCCACCCATCAACTGAATTTCGCCGGTGTCCGGATACACGCCGTACAGCGTGTCCTCTCCCGCCAGCGGATGGACTTCGAACGTCCTGTTCACCTGCATGAGGCGGTACCCCATCGACGGGGCATCGGGTCGCGTGGACGCAGAGGCAACCAACGTCCCCAGCTGTGTCCGCACCGGCCAATCGAGACTCAGACGCAGCCCCAGCTCGTCAACAACCAACTGCGCGAGGGACCGACTGCGAATGATTTGTTCTGCCACCGCGAAGGTGGTGGAATAGTCCTGCCCCCCAAGATACGCCATGGCGTTCCTGGAGGGGGTTTTGGTCTGGTTTTCAATACGAACGGTGGCCTGTGCCGTGAACGTGGGCTTAACGCGTTGCACGGCGACGACCGCAGCCGCGAGCGCAAGCCCCGCGCACACCACGATAATCCAGGCACTCCGCGATACCGTAAGCCATGCCCGCCGGAGGTCGATCTCGGCGTTCGGCTCGGTGAACGGGGACTGTACTGCGGGGAGGTTCTGCACGAGAACTCTGCTACCTCAAGAAGAGGCCGAGCAACCCAGCGACCCCTGCGACGAATGCAAAGAGCTGCGAGTACGCGTTAAACGTCCCGCCGTTGCGCGAGATGAAGTCCGAGGATTCGACGTAAATCCCATCGGCCCGCGTGATGTTGATACTGCCCAGACGCGCGTCGCGCGGCATCATTTCGCGGGACCCGTCAGGATGCACCAGCGACACAATCGGCGTCTGCCCATTCTGGGAGCCAGCCTTCGCGAGCAAACCCAGGACCGTGAGACTCGGATCGGAGAGCACCAGCGTCATCGAACGCGCCGGCCCGTACACCACGAGATCACGCTGCACCGAGGCATCGACGGCCGCGTCCTGAATGATTTTGTCATAGCGGGCGGCAAACAGCGTCTTCAACGAGTCGAGCGAGATCCCGGCCACCGGCACGCGACCAAGCCCGATCGCGTACACGGTGCCATCCGCGGCAACAATGGCGTTGCCGGAGAGCGACGCGTCATTGTAGACGCGCCAGGTGACCACGTCACCCTCGCTCACGAGCCACGACACACTGCGCGATACCTCGACCATGGCCGCCTGCGATCGAGGACTTCGCGGCGTGCAGCCCGCCAGCGACAGCGCAAGGAATCCCAGTGCCAGAGCACGGAACGTGGCCAAACCAAACATGAAGGACGAGGCTGAAAGTACGAGCCGCAGGGACCGCGGTCGCGGTCCCTGTTCACTATGTACTAAACGATTGGCTCGGTCTATAGTCACCGCCGCACCCGCTTCCCGAGAGGTCAAAACGCCCCCTTCATGCTGAGCACCACCGGAATCGTCCGCAGCACAATCATGAGGTCTCGCCACACGGTCCACCCGCGCAGGTATGACGCCTCCAAGCGCACCACCTCTTCAAAATCAAGAATCGCATTGCGGCCACTGACCTGCCACGGCCCAGTCAGCCCAGGGAGCGCTTCAAACCGGATGAAGTGGTGTTGGCTATAGCGCGCGACTTCCTTGGGCAATGCCGGACGAGGTCCCACCAGCGACATCTCGCCCCGAAGCACATTCAGCAACTGCGGCAACTCGTCCAGTGACGACTTCCGCAGGAAAATTCCAAGCGAGGTCGTACGCGGGTCCCGCGGCAGCTTGAAGAGCGGATCATTGGGATAGACGTTCCCGCGCTCGAGCTCGGCCTGCTGCGATTCCGCGTTCTGCACCATGGTGCGGAACTTATACATCATGAAGGGTTCGCCCCCGAGACCAACGCGCACCTGCTTGAAGATCGCCGCGCCTGGAGAGGTCAGCCGCACGGCGAGCGCCACAAGCGCCAAGACGGGCGAGAGCACCACGAGGCCGATCGTTGCGCCCACCACATCCATGACGCGCTTGGCGACCAACTGCGACCCCACCAGTGCCGGTCGCGACAAGAGTGCCAACGGCTCCGCACGGCGCAACACAAAGCTCGGTTCGTCGAGTTGACGGAACGCCGCGCGACGCGAGGCATACACGCTGACCCCCGCGCTCGATGCCGCGATCATGACCGCCTGGAGTGCAGCGTCAGAGACCGACCCGACCACAACAATGGCGTCAGCGGCGGAGTCGGCGAGTCGTTCATAGAGCTCCCGCATACTGTCGGCCGTCGCCGTCGGCCACGACGGGGACAGCAGAAAGGTCGGACTCACCACTCCTGAGCGGCCATCCACCACCCCGGAATCACGCGTCACGGCCGCCACATCGCTCGCAGGCCCAACGATCAGCGTTCGCGATGGATCAAACTGGCGCGGATCAAGGGTGCGTAACGCTTCGGCCATCAAACGACGCTGAAGCACCATCGCCAGCCAGCTCGCCGCCAGCACCGCACTAATAGCCAGCCACCGTGCCTGAATGTTCACGGTCCAGGTCTCGGCCCACCGCGGGAGGACAAGCCCCAGCAACAGGGCAGCAAACATTCGCCCCGCGTGCTTCCGGCGCTCGGTCTGCGTGTAGGACCGTGTCACCATCAAACAGAAAATCAGGGAGGTCACACGACGGAGCAACGCGGTCGTCGTCTGCGGAATCAGGCCGCGGAAAAACGTTTCGGCGCCATCGCCCAACGAGGGGAGCAACCCGTCCAACGGCAACAGTGCGACCAACGCAAAGATCGTCGAGAGGGTCAGGACATCCGCAAAGACCAAAATGAACCCGTAGGTCACCTCACGCCAAAAACGTCGACGCTGCAGCCCAAGGGCGCGGTGTCGAAGCTCAAGACGTGTGATGTAGCTGGATGCTACCAAGGTGGCCATTTTCGCGAAGTGTTACCGATCAACATGAAGCGTTGTGTAAGCTATCGCAGGATTGCCCTTCTTTATGAAACAACCCCGCCCACTTGAAATATCGTCAGGTACTGCCCATTTTTCAACCAGTGTCAAGTAATTGATTACCTGACGGGCCCTGCGGGCTTTTTACCCGCGTTCAGTTCGGTCGTCATTCCTCCAGTCAGTATCGTGGCAATTTCAAGTTTTACCGCAGGCACTCCGCTGTCCTCTTCTCAGCTGCCAGGCGAAAGCATGCCCAATGCGACCGTCGGCGCCTCTGGCGCCGCGGGGACCGCGGGCGCGCCTGGGGATGTCCGCCGCATCCGCCCGGATGTTGCCGCGCCGGAAATTGAGAAACTGCGCCAGTGTCTGGTCGACGCGATTCAACGCGGCGCGTCGGATATCCATATTCGTGCGGGCGATGTGGTCTACGCCCGAGTCGCAGGGCACCTGACGGCGCTGGACACCCCGGTTCTCACCGCGGTCAGCACCTACGAAATGGTCTCCCACATCCTTGGGACGTCCAATCATGCCCCGCCGATCGACGAAGTTCGCGACTACACAGGACCGTGGAGCGCGCCGGGCATCGCCCGATTCCGCGTCAGCATCCTGCGCCAGCGCTCGAGCTTCGCGATCATCATGCGCGTCATCCCCGACATTCTCCCCTCGCTGGCCTCGCTCGGACTCCCCGTCCAGGTCGGCCAAGCGTTGCTCAGTGATTTCGGGCTCGTGTTCGTCACCGGCGTCCAGGGCTCCGGCCGCGCCAGCACGATCGCGGCCCTCATCAACCATCTAAACAAGTACTCGCCGCGTCGCCGACACATCGTGACGATCGAGTCCTCGATTGAGTTCCTGCATAGGAACGACCACTGCGCCATCACGCAGCGCGAGGTCGGGGTCGACACGGACAGCTTTGCCAACGGTATGGACGCCGCGCTCGAGCAGGACGCGGACGTTATCGTCGTGGGCGAAATGGACGAGCCCGAGATTCTCGAGATTGCAGTGCGCGCCTCAGAGGCGGGGCGTCTCGTCATCGGAAAGCTGACGGCCCCAGACTGCACCAACGCCCTTCGGCAGTTCTTCAATGGACTCCCGACACAGGCACAAGACACGGCACGGCTGCACATCACCGAGATGCTCCGCGCGGTCGTCGCGCAGCGCCTCCTGCCGCGCTCCGATGGCCACGGTCGTGTCCTCGCCGCCGAGACGCTCTTCATGACGCCGCTCGTTCGCGACGTGCTCGGCGATCCGGGACGCCTCTCCGAAATTCGCATGGCGCTCGCCGACGGACGCGCCGAGTTCGGCACGCAAACATTCGACCAACATCTCGCCGATCTCGTGATTAGCGGTCAGGTGTCGTTCGAAGTCGCGCTGACGCTGGCCACCAACTCGCTCGACTTCGAACTGCAGCTCCGCGGCCTGCGTCGCTAAGTCGCGGGTTCGGCGTCCGCCACCACAAAGGGCGGAACGGGCAGTGGCGGGAGCCCCTCCAAGAGCCGTGCCGGATTCGTCACCCCGAGCAGCTCCGCTTGCTCGGGGTAGCCGGCCTCGACCACCGCGTGATGGAAATCGCGTAGTCGTGGCAGTCCGCGCGCATGGTAGTCGCTCGCGACATAGTCGGCCAAGCCGAGGGTGATGATGTTCATGGCGTGGGTGGCGGCCGTCTTTCCATGATCGCCAAAGAGCGATCCCGCATTGATCTGGAGGTACGCGCCCGCGCCCTTGAAGCGCGCGAGGGTTTCGTACTCCGCCAGATTTCGGTACCGCTCGGGATGCGCAACCACTGGCGTCCACCCCTGCTCACAGAGCGCGATCACCGCGAACTCCGCGTTCATCGGTGGAAGTCGGAGGCTCGGGTACTCCACTAAGGCAAAGTTGGTCCCGGCGAGCCGGAGCCGCGCGTCGGAGAGATCCGGATCGGGGACATCGAGCATCACCTCCACTCCGCGCTCGACGCGCATCGGGCTGCCGTGCCGCTCGGCGTCCCGTGCAACAACCGCCCGCAAGCGCGCCCATCCGGCCTCGAGTTGGTCCAACCGATCAGCGAGCATCGCCCGGTTCCGCGTCAGCGACCCCATGAAGTGCGGGGTTGTGATCAGTTGGCGCGTTCCGTCTTTTCGGAAGGCGGCGAGAGCGGCCGCGGAATCCTCGGGGGTCTGTGCCCCGTCGTCGACGCCGGGGAACAGATGGCTATGGAAGTCTGTGAACCCGAGCGGAGCGGTCACGTCCCCTGCTGGCGATACCAGTCCACCGTCGCGCGGAGGCCGTCGCTGAAACGGGTCTCAGCGCGGAATCCAAAGCGCTCGGCCGCGCGGCTCGTGTCGAGCGAGCGCCGGGGCTGGCCGTTGGGCTTGGTCGCGTCCCAGAGAACGCGCCCCTGGAAGCCGACGGCCGCGGCGATTTCGATCGCGAGATCACGAATCGCGATCTCCGTCCCACTGCCGAGGTTTACCGGATCCGAGCCATCGTAGCGTTCCGCGGCCAGCACAATGCCTTCCGCGGCATCGTCGACATACAAGAACTCGCGCGTTGGCGAGCCATCGCCCCAGAGTACGACCTCCGGTGCGCCCGCGCGCTGCGCCTCCATCATTCGCCGAATGAGCGCCGGAATGACATGCGAGCTCTCAGGGTCGAAGTTGTCACCCGGCCCGTAGAGGTTCACCGGAAGGAGATGCACCGCGTTGAACCCGTACTGCTCGCGGTACGCCTGCCCTTGTACGAGCGCCATTTTTTTGGCGAGCCCGTACGGGGCATTGGTCTCCTCGGGATATCCGATCCAGAGGTCATCCTCGTGGAACGGAATCGGCGTGTGCTTGGGATACGCGCAAATCGTTCCAATACTCACGTATTTGGCAACGCCGGCAACGCGTGCTTGCTCGAGCGTCTCGATCCCCATGATGGCGTTGTCGTAGAAGAAGCGTCCGGGGTTGGCCCGATTCGCGCCGATTCCACCAACGACGGCGGCAAGATGGATCACCAGGTTGGCGCGGGTTTCCGCATACAGCCGCTGGATCGCCGCGCGGTCACGCAAGTCGCAGGTGGCAGAGCGCGGCACCGTAATCTGGGTGCACCCCCGATCCCGAAGGGTTGCAACCACCCGGGAGCCCAAGAACCCAGCGCCCCCTGTGACAATGATTCGCGCGTTGGCTAAGTCCACGTGGAGAATTTACGAGGAGGAAGGGCGTGGGCGCTATAGCTCGCGCAGCCGGTCACACCGTGCGGCGCCCGCCTCATACGTCAGCCAAGCATCGCGGCGAGCGCGGCGGGCAGTCGCGGGTGACGGAATTCAAATCCCGCATCGGCGAGCGCGCGCGGCCGCACGCGCTGACTCGCCAACAGCGTCCCCTCCGCCATTTCACCAAACACGGCGCGCAGCACAAACGTCGGGACCGCTGGGAGGAACGCAGGGCGATGCACCGCTGCCGCAACATCGCGTGTGAAATCGGCATTGGTCACCGGCTCCGGCGTCACGGTGTTGACCGCTCCCTGAAGTGCCGGCGTATCGATCGCGAAGCGCAGCACGCGCACCACGTCGTCCAACGAAATCCAACTCATCCACTGCCGCCCAGAACCAAGGGCTGAGCCGCCGCCGAGTTTGAAAACTGGGAGCAGTTTGGCCAGCGCACCACCGTGCGGGGTGAGGACTACACCGATGCGGGGATGCACGACGCGAATGCCCGCGTCACGCGCCGGCGATGCGGCGCGCTCCCACTCGAGCGCGGTATGCGAAAGGAAGTCGCTCCCCGCGGGCGTTGATTCCTCAAGCCAAGCGTCGCCGCGGCTTCCGTAGATTCCCACGGCCGACGCGCTCACCATTACACGGGGCTTCTGCTCGAGCCCCGCGATGGCCCGGGCAATGCACCCCGTACCCTGCACGCGACTGTCGACAATGGCCCGCTTGTGCGCCGGCGTCCACCGCTCACCGACGTTGGCGCCGGCGAGATGTACCACGCCCGTGACTCCCGCGAGTTTCGCGCGGTCAATTCGGTCGGTCGCGGGATCCCACGCGATGTCGTTTGATCCGCCGCGCCCGATCGACACCACCTGATGCCCATCGGCACGCAACGATACGGTCAGCGCTCGGCCAATCAGGCCGCTCGCGCCGGTTATGGCGATCCGTTCAGTCATACGGCACTCACTCGCAGCGGGGACATACCCCATAAAGTCTGGGTGGCGCGCCGTTGTTCCCAGTGCCACAGCCCAATGGCCACGACCATACAGCTAACGCACCTTCGGGCTACGCCTCAATACCAGTAACCGAAAATGATGTCCATTTCATCGTCTGAGGTCAGGCCGAACTTGACGATTTTATTCGGGTCCGCGCGATACGTCACCTCAGAGGTGAGGCCCTCCCCCGGCTGGAGCACAATGGGAACATCGAACCCAATAAAGGGCGGATGATCCCACGACGTATTGGTGAAAATGATTTCGCCATTCCGCGCACCGCCAGCAATTCGGATCACGAACTTCTGCCCGCGCGCATGCATGTGCGAGGTGAGCGCAACAATGCGCGTGAGGGTCGAAAATCGAAACGTCTTGGTGATCGTGGTGTCGCGTCCCTTCGGGATCGTGATATCGCTGTTCGCGAGGTTCAAGCTGCTCGCGGCCTGCGTCACCTGCGAGGCCGGCACGGTCCACAGATTGGCCTCGGCCTCACCCGTCACGTCCTGTGCGCTCGCGTTGACGTAGTGCGAGTTCAGGTCAATCGCTTGCCCAGCCGGAATCTTGAGGGCGACACCTGCTGGAAAGCGGAAATCACTGCTGGTCGCCTGCGTCCCCGCAAAAAAGACGTGATACTCCATCGGCGCCATGTTCAGCAGGTTGTACGTCCCATCGGTGTTGCGGATGTCACGAACCGATCCGAGCGACGGCAGGATGACCGCGGGGGTGTTCGGCGCAAAGGTGTACAGCACGAAGTGGTGACTTCCCGAGCGCATCTGTGTTTGAATGCGATTCACCCACACGTCCGACGTGTTGCCGACCGGCTTGTAGTCAAAGAGCTCGCGTTCGAAACTCGATCGAACGGCGAACGAACTCAGCTTCACCTGAAACCCCGCTGTTGGCGGCGCGAGTGGGGTGTACGGCGCCGTCTCCGGACGGGTCTTCCCGGTGAGCAGCACGGGGTCTACGTCATCGGCCGTTGGGCTCGCACCATTCTCGATCCACTGCCGCACGAAGTTCAGCTGCTCAACCGACAACGACGGCGCGGCCTGCGGCATTGCCCCGCCGTAGTCATGCGCGTGGTGTCCCGCGAGCCACTGATTCAGCTTGTGCCACAACAGGCTCGAGTCCGGCTTCCCCGCGACCACGAGCTTGAGGCCGTCACCCCGTGCGGTGCTGTTGGCCGGCAACACATTCACCAGCCGCGCATGCACGCCGGTCCCCGACAACACCAGCGACGTTGTGGTGCTCCCTGGCGCGTGACACGAGTTGAACGCACAGGATTTCTCGAACAGCTCGGACTGAATGCGCTGAAACGACGTGCTAGCCCCGAGGGAGACTGTGGGGACTGGGGTTGAGCCATTTTTGTCGCTCCCGCCACAGGCGGCAACGAATACCGCCACCAGTGCAACGGCACGCACGCGATTCCGGGTCACTTGGCCGTGGCCGCCGGTCCGAGATACTTCGCGTACCAATCCAACACGCGCTGGTGATAATCCATAAATTCAGACTCTGTCGTCTGGGGCACCCCGTGCCCGCTATTCGCGTAGTTCACCCACGTCACCGTCTTCCCAAGGCGACGCATCGCATAATACATCTCACGGGTATTCAGCGCTGGCACATTGTGGTCTTCGCCACCCGTCATCAACAACAACGGCGTCGTAATCCGATCGGCGAACATCACCGCCGAGTGCTGCACATACTTCTGCGGCTGCTGCCACATCGTTGCGCCGATTCGATCTTGGCTTTTTTCGGCGGCATGAATATTTCGCACGCCGAGGCGTGGACTGTCGGTGTAGAAGGAGATGAAATCCACCTTCCCGCTCATATTGATCGCTGCCTTGAAGCGGCCGGTCTGCGTGATCAACAAGTTTGTGGCGTAGCCGCCGTAGCTCGTGCCGTGTACGGCCAGTCGCGCGCTATCCGCGAGCCCCATCGCGATCACGGCGTTGGCGGCAGCCGTTACACCCTTGATCCATGCTTCGCCCGGATACCCAATGTCAAAGCCGACGCTCGGATTCACCACCGCGTAGCCGTGCGCCGACAGCAGGTTGGCGACAGCATCAAAGGTGTCGTCATAGAAATCTTCGTAGATAATGAACACCGTGGGGTAGCGTGTTCCCTTCACGTAGTTCGCCGGATACCGCACCACACCGTAGCGCCCTTTGCCGTCGGCATCGAGGTACGGCAAGAGCTCGGTCTTGGCGATCGGCTTTCCGGCGAGCTGCGGATTCGACTCGAGCAGCTTTCGCGGTGCTGCGCCCGCCAGATCGGTCACAAAGAGATCCGCCGGATGATTTCCCGCGGCAATCGCGAGCACCATCGTGGCTCCATCGCGCGCGAGGCGCGGGCCCGTGTACAGCTCACCACCCTTGACGATGGTCCGCGACGACTTCGCCTGCAGATCCTGCACCACAAACGAGCGGTCCCACTGGCGGCGCGAGTTCACCGCGGCCACGAGATACCGCCCATCGCGACTCCAGGTCACCAGCATCGGGCGCGGAAGGGTGGAGGTCGAATCGGGGTACGTCACGACCTGTTCCTTATTGCCCGTCGCGACATCCACCACCCAGAGTCCGTTGCGATTCTCGGCGAGCAGCTTGCCCGCATCACTCGTAAGCGACATCGGCGTAAACCGCTCGGCGTCGCGCTTCGCCCGCGCCGCAGCGCTGGTGTCGGCTTCGGTATTGGCCGCGGCATTGGCCGCGGTAGCACCGGTCGCCCCCACGATCTGGCGACGCAGCGTATCGGCCGTGCTCCCCATCCAAATCTTTCCATCACGCGCCACAGCGAAATGGACGCCGTCCTCGGCCCACACAAACTGCTGCCCCTTCATGGTTGCGGCGATTGTGCGCGGCACGCCAGCCCCATGCGCCACGAGCTTCCACTCACGACCACCGATCACGTCGTAGTCCGTCTTCTTCGTGATGTCTTCCTGAATCGTCACCGACCGACCATCCTCGGCGAGCGTCCATGCTCCAATGCGCGCCTCGGGAACGAGCGTCTGCACGGCCCCGCTCGCGGGATCCCAGGAGACAATTGCGCGCGTGGCCGAGAGGCGGTTCATCCCGTCCCACTCGAGAAAATCGTCTTTGCCGTCGAGTGCAACGATTGGCGCGGAGGTGAGCGCTGCGAACTTCGCTTTTGCGTCAGCACGCCAAGCCTCGGTGCGCGCGGCAAAGACTAGCGCATCGCCGCGCTTCGTCCATCGGAGTTCGCTGTTCTCTGCGACGTAGCGTCCGGCCGGCATTTTCGCGGTGGAAAATTTGCCGCTCGTGCGATCCCAGATGGTGACCTGCCAGGCGTCGTTCTCGAGCACGAGGAGGGCAAGCCGCGCGCCGTCGGGCGACCAGGTTGGGCCGCGGAAGGTGCGCTTGGTGGGCCAGACGGGGCGCTGCGCACCGGACTTGGTATCGATAACGAGCAACCGCGCGACCGATGCGCGGAGATAGGTCTGATCACCGTCGCGGGTGAAATCCGCGCCGAGTGCGTCACGCCGGGTCGCAACCGACGTGGCGAGCCAGCGCCCGTCGGCGGAAAGGTCCGCGACAGAGACGGTGGCGATGTCGAGCAGATCACGAATCCCTAACGTGTCGGCAGTCGGCGCGCGCGCTGGCGCGCGCGCTGGGGCGAGCGCTGCAACGAACGCCAGCGTGCGGGCAATCGCGGGGATGACAATCATGAAAATCCTCGTCGGACGGGAGATGACACAACTCTTCGAAAATGCGCCGTGTGCCGACTCGGCGCCAGCATTTACACGGCGAACGCCACGTTCTCTGCCACGGACGCGACAATATCGATTGCACCGGGACCCGCTAAGAACAGGTATTCGCGATTCATCAGGTGGCCCACCTGCCCCACTTTCTTGCCGTGCAGATTGTGAATCCCAATCTGCGCCCCCACATAGCGCTTGAACGCGACCGGCACGGCGGCGACTTCTCCGCGCACCTCCTGCAAGAGCTGCAAGAGATCGTCCTTCGCGAAAAACCCTTCGTTACTGAACGACACGAGGAGGTGCGTCGCGCGAACGTCACGCATCAACTCCGAGAACGCCGTCCAGGCTCGCGGCTTGGCGTTGAACGCGCTCTTCACCGTACGGCAATCCTCGCGCTTGCGCGCAATCCCATACGCCGGCGGCGCATCGTTGCGGACAATGGTTTCCCACACGTGATAGTTGGAGAAGTAGCTGTGCTGATTATACGGGGGATCGATATACGCGATGTCCACCTCGCTCATCGTGCGCACGAAGTCGTTGGCATCGGTGCGCGCGACGGTCCCCGTCCCAGCGATGAGCTCGGGCACGCGCAACGTCAGCGCCTTGTGCGACCGCGGCGCCCATCCCTTCAGGTAGGCCATCTGTATTCCCGTCGTCGAATCCACGCGATCCGCAGCCTCAAGGAGCGACGTCAGCAAGATGGCGTGCTCCATAGGGTCGCGCGCCAGCGTATCGATCGCGGCGCGAACCGCGTCAATGCGCCGGCCGTTCACGGGCTGGAAATACCGCGCCTCTTCGCAGAAGGTACGCGTCACGTAGCCCTCGACACCGGGCAGGGCATTCAACTGCTCCACCAAGGCTGAGAGGCGTACGATGTCGGCCGTTGCGGCGTCGCAGGCGATGTATGCGGTGGCCAGCACCTCGGAATAGCTCGCGAGATCGTTGGCCGTTACCGCGAACCCACCCCCCTTGAGTGCTTGGGCAACCCGAGTGGTTCCGGTAAATAAATCAACAACGGTACGCGCGCCCGTTGCGGCTCGCACCGCGTTCGCGAGCGCCACAATTCGTGGCACGAGCGTGCGCTTGGAGCCGATGTACTTGATCACGTCGCGGTTTTGGCGCGTTCGCGCAGAATAAGTTCGCGGCGCAAGATCTTCCCGCTTGCCGACTTGGGAATCGTGTCCACGAACTCCACCCTCCGCACTTTCTTGTACGGCGCCACCTGGGTGGCTACGAATGCCATCACCGCGTCGGCCGTCAGCGTGGAGCCGTGACCGCGACGCACCACGAAAGCTTTCGGGAGCTCTCCAGCCTCTTCGTCGGCGCACGGAATGACGGCCGCGTCCGCAATTTCGGGGTGCGTGAGCAGCACCGCTTCGAGTTCGGCCGGCGCGACCTGAAAGCCTTTGTATTTGATAAACTCTTTCAGGCGGTCCACGATATACAAGTGACCACTGTCGGTGGCGTAGCCCACGTCGCCGGTGTGCAACCATCCGTCGCTATCCAACGCTTCGGCGGTCGAATCCGGATTATTCAGATAGCCATGCATTAGTTGCGGCCCGCGAATCAGGATCTCGCCATGTTCGCCAATCCCGAGGTCCTGTTTGGTCTCGAGATGCACAATCCGGCACTCCGTATTCGGCACCAGCAACCCGCACGATCCGTGCACAATCAACGCGGGATCACTCGGGGTGAAGTGCGTGACGGGACTCGCTTCGGTCATCCCGTACCCCTGCTTAACCAAGCAGTTCAACCGATCGGCGCACGCTTTCTCGAGCTCCGCACCGAGCGGCGCGGCCCCGGAATTGATGGACCGCAGCGACGACAGATCAAACTGACCGACCAAGGGATGCTTGGCTAACGCGAGCGCAATCGGCGGCACCACATACGCCACCACCACCCGGTACTGCTCCGACAGCCGCAGATACTGCTCCAGATCAAACTGCGGCATCGTGACCGCGCAGGCGCCTCGGCGCAGGAGCGCGCACATAATGACCGTCATTCCGTAGATGTGGAAAAACGGAAGCGTCGCGATGGTATGGTCCCCGGGCCCTACCGGGTCGATGTGATGACACTGCTCCACATTCGCCACGATTGCGCGGTGGGAGAGCATGACGCTCTTGGGCAGTCCCGTTGTTCCACTGCTCGTGGGGAACGCGGCGAAGTCATGGTGCACATCGAATTGCACGACCGGCGCCGGCGCATCGACGAGCAGCTCCGCGAACGGTGTGCAGCGCTCCGCCTCGCCGAAGACAAAGACTTCACCGCCACCCAGTGCGTCGAGCGCCGCTAAGGCGCGCGGGGCCAGTGCGGGGACGGTTACAACGAGCCGAGTCCCCGTGTCCTTGAGTTGACGCCCGAGCTCCTCAGCCGTGTAGAGCGGGTTCGACATCACCGCCGTTCCCCCAGCGGTCAACAACCCGAAAAAGGCGGGGGCGTACTCGGGCACGTTCGGTGCGTAAATACTGATCCGGTCGCCTTTGGTAAACCCACGCTGTGCGAGTCCCGCCGCCACCATCCGCACCTGGTCGCGCAGCTGGCGGAAGGTCATCACCCGCCCGGTGGGCCCCTCAATGAAGGCCGGATGATCGAGCCACTGCTCCACGTGCTCGAAGGCGTACTCGTGCAGTGGCGCGTCAGGAACCACCACGTCGGGAAACTGGCTACGAAAGATCATACGTGGCACTCGGCTGGAGTGGGGGGGGCGAGACTCGCAACGTATGCGACTCCGTTCGCGGGCGCGAGCGGTCCTTCTATTTTCTCTCCTCCAGCCGTTCGCCACCAGAGGCACTATCCGTAAGTGAGCGAGCGGGTGAGCGAGCGGGCGCGTTCGCCAGCAGTTGCGTCACAAAGCGTTGCCCTTCGCCCACGCGTTCCACCTCGATTGCGATGCTTTCGATGGCTTGCTCCATTCGGTGGAGCCGTTCGTCGAGTTCCGCGGACATTCCGTGCGGCGGCGGCGCAGGGGTTTTGTTGAAAATCCGTCGAGCGAAGGCGAGAGAGATGGGCAGGAGGACTGCCGTCATCATAGCAAAGGCCATGACAGCCACCAGAGCTTCGGTCTTCTGCATATCCTGTTTTCCTCGCGATGTGGGAACCCCTCACTGCTGTGCGACCCCCCACCCCAGCTGGCGCCGAGGTGCAGTCTCCCTACGGCCGGCGGCAGGGCTAAGATTCAACAATATGCGCCCCAGCCGCGTGAATCTGGTGCTGGCCATGGTGCTCGCCATGGTGCTGGCCGTGGTTCCCTACGCCCTCTCCCCGAACAGGGGCCCGGGAGCGAAGTTTAAGCTGGACCTCTCAACGGATGCCCCGAATGCCCCGACCCGCTCGCCCCGCCCTTCGACTCGGCGTCTCCACCTGCGCCGCCCTTGCCCTCGTCCTCGGCGCCTGGCGCGTCGGCGACTCGGCCCCCTCTGGTTCCCCAGCGCTCAGCACGGTGGACTCCACCGTACTGAAGACATTCCGTTGGCGCAGCATCGGCCCCGACCGCGGCGGCCGATCGATTGCCGTCAGCGGCGTTAAGGGACGCGCCAAGGAAGCCTACTTCGGCGCCGTCGGCGGTGGTCTCTGGAAGACCACCGATGGCGGTGAAAACTGGGCCCCCGTGACCGACGGCCAGATCAAGAGCTCGTCGGTTGGCGCCGTGGCGGTGAGCGAGTCGAACCCGGATATCGTCTACATCGGTACGGGCGAGACCTGCATCCGCGGCAACATCATGGCCGGCGACGGCGTCTATAAGAGCGCCGACGCCGGCAAGACCTGGACGCACATCGGCTTTGAGAAGTCGGAGAATATCTCCAAGATCCGCATCCACCCGACCAACCCCGACATCATCTTTGTCGCCGCCTTCGGCAAGCACTCGGCGCCGAACGAGGACCGTGGTGTCTACAAGAGCATCGACGGTGGCAAGTCGTGGAAGAAGGTGCTGTATCGCGACGACAAGACCGCCGCGATCGACATCAGCATCGACCGCAACAACCCGAACATCATGTACGCCGCCATGTGGGAGGCGTACCGCAAAGAATTCACGATGTCGAGCGGTGGGCCCGGCAGCGGACTCTTCAAGAGCATCGATGGCGGTGAGACCTGGACCGAGATCACCCGCAACCCCGGCATGCCCAAGGGGCTGATTGGGCGTATCGGCGTGAGCGTGAGCGGCGCGAACTCCAAGCGCGTGTATGCGCTCGTGGAGAATGAAGACGGCGGGCTCTTGAGCTCTGATGACGCAGGCGCCACCTGGAAGCTGATCTCCACCGATCGCAATGTTCGCCAGCGCGCGTTCTACTACACGCACGTGTTTGCGGATCCGAAGGACGAGAACACGGTGTACATGCTCAACACGAGCGCGTACCGCTCGACCGACGGCGGCAAGACGATGGTGAGCATCGGCAACGGCACCCACGGCGATCACCATGATCTCTGGATTGATCCGGACGACACCAAGCATCTCGTGAACGGCAATGACGGCGGCGGCGCCGTCTCGATGAACACCGGCGCGTCATTTAGCGCCCAGACCTTCCCGACCGAGCAGTTCTATCACATCGCGGCGACGGCGCACCTGCCGTACCACGTGTGCGGGTCGCAGCAGGACAACACGACGCTCTGCGTGCCGTTCAACTGGAACTACACGCAGGGCGGCGGACGCGGTGGACGTGGCGGCGGCGGTGGTGGACGCGGTGCAGCACCGACGGCAGCGCCGTCGTATCAGGCGGGCGGCGGTGAGCCTGGCTATATCGCACCCGACCCGCTCGATCCGGACGTCTTCTATTCCGGCACCAACAACGGCGGCTATCTCGACAAGTACAACCGTCGCAACGAGCAGCACCGTGAAGTGAACCCGTACCCCTGGTTCTACTCAGGCGAGCCCAGCGCTGAGATCAAAGAGCGCTGGCAGTGGACCTACCCGATCGTCTTCTCGAAGCTCGACCCGAAGTTGCTTTTCGTGTCGTCGCAGCGCCTCTGGAAGACGCGTGACGGTGGGCAGAACTGGACGGCGATCAGCGGCGACCTCACGCGCCATGACCCCAACACCATGGGGACCTCGGGCGGTCCGATCACGGGCGACATGAACGGCCCCGAAGTCTACGGCGTGATCTTCTCGGTTGGGCCGAGCAAGAAGGATATCAATGTCATCTGGACCGGCTCGGACGACGGGCTCGTGCATGTGACCAAGGACGGCGGCAAGACGTGGACGAACGTCACGCCCAAGGGGATGCCCGATTTCGGACGTGTCTCGCAGATTGACGCCTCGGCGTTCGATGCTGGCGTCGCGTATATCTCCGTGCGTCGCCCGCTGATGGATGACAAGACGCCGTATTTGTTCAAGACGGCCGACTATGGTAAGACGTGGACGAAGATCATCAACGGGATCCGTGCGGACGACTGGATGCACGCGATCCGCGAAGATCCCACGCGCAAGGGGCTGTTGTACGCGGCCTCGCAGCACGGCGTGTACATCTCGTACGATGACGGCGCGAAGTGGGAATCGCTCTCGCTCAACCTCCCCGACGTACCGGTCAGCGATTTGATCGTGCAGGACAACGAGCTCGCGATCGCGACGCATGGACGCGGCTTCTACATTCTCGACAATATCGGTCCGCTCCGTCAGACGGGCGCTGCAGTCGATGCCGCCGATGCCTGGATGTATGAGCCGGCCGCTGCGTATCGCACGGGTCCGGGCGCGACCTTCACCTATTTACTCAAGAAGGCCGCCAAGCAGGTCACGATCGACGTGCTCGACAGCACGGGCACGCTCGTGAAGTCGTTCGGTCCGGATACGGCACCGCCGGCTCCGGCTGGTCGTGGCGGTGGACGCGGCGCTGTGCCAACGCCAGCTCCGGCGACCACCGTTGGCATGAATCGCTTGAACTGGGACATGCGCTACGAGGGGGTCACCTCATTCCCGGGAATGATTCTCTGGGGTGCCAGCACGCAAGGACCAGTCGCGCCGCCAGGCACGTATCAGGTGCGCCTGACGGTTGATGGCAAATCGCAGACGCAGAAGTTCAAGGTCAAGCGCAACCCGATGATCACCGATGTGAGCGACGCCGATCTCCGCGCGCAGTTCGCGCTGGCGATCAAGGCCCGCAATCGTGCGAGCGAGGCCAACCAAGCGGTCATCGATCTGCGCAACGTGAAGGCGCAGGTGGCCGACCGTCTCAAGAAGGCGCAGGACGCGAAGCTCAAGGAGACGGGCGACAAGCTGAGCTTCAACAGCGCCGATGTCGAAGACGACATCTACCAGGTGAAGAACCAGGCGGGCCAAGATCCGCTCAACTTCCCGATCCGCATCAATAACCGATTGGCGAATCTCCTGCGCATGGTCACGGCAGGTGAAGGCCGCCCGACGAACAACCTGCCGGCGCTTTACGACGAGTACGTCAAGCTCCTCAAGGTGCAGACGGACCGGAAGGACAAGGTCTTCAGCATCGACCTCAAGGCGTTCAACGCGGAGCTCAAGCGGCTGGGGATGATCCCGGTCGATCCGAAGTGCGCGAAGGCCGAGGGGTGCAGCTTCGTTCCGTGATCGAGCGGTAGCTGTGCGCTGATTGCACGAGTAGCAGATTGTAAACCGGCGACGTGGTTACCACGTCGCCGGTTTACTATTAATCAGCGCGGCTAGCCCAGCGACCCGCGCCTCACGCATCACCCTCATCTCGAGGCACCCCGCATGCGCATCACCAAAGTCGGCGTCGTCGGCGCCGGCGTCATGGGGCACGGCATCGCCGCCCTCTGCGCGTCCGCAGGACTCCCGGTCGTTCTCCTCGACATCCCAGGATCCGACGATCCGGCGTCACCCGACCGCTCCGCGCCCGCCAAAAATGGGCTCACCAAAGCGATCAAGAACAAACCCGCGGCCTTCATGGACGCCGCCGCTGCTGCCCTGATCACCACGGGCAACACCGCTGACCATCTCCACCTGCTCAGCGATTGCGATTGGATCGTCGAAGTCATCATCGAACAACCAAAACCCAAGCAAGAGCTCTTCGCCAAAATCGAACAGCTCGCGCCGCACGCGATCGTCACCTCGAATACCTCGGGCATCCCGATGGCGATTCTGCTCGAGGGACGCTCCGAACGGTTCCGCCAACAATTCTGCGGCACGCACTACTTCAATCCGCCGCGCTACATGCACCTCCTCGAGATCATCCCGACGCCCGAAACGGCACCGGAAGTCCTCGACGCCGTGCGCCACTTCCAAGAACGCATCCTCGGCAAAGGCATCGTCATCGCCAAGGATGTCCCGGGCTTCGTCGCCAACCGACTGGGCGTGCACGGCATGGTCGTCGCCGGACGTGCGATGATGCACTACGACCTCACCATCAGTGAAGTCGACACACTCACCGGCGCGCTCCTCGCCCGCGCCAAAACCGCGACCTTCCGCACGGGCGATCTCTCCGGCATCGACGTGCTGGTGCACGTCACCAAGGGACTCAGCGATACCACCGGCGAGGACCTCTCGCTCGCCCCGTGGATCTACGAGCTCGTCACCTCAGGGCGACTCGGCGACAAAACCAAAGCCGGTTTCTACAACAAGAAGGGTAAGGACATCCTTACCCTCAACTGGAAAACGCTCGAGTACGAGGACCAAGGCCGTTTTTCCACGCCAGAAATCGACGCCCTCCTCAAACTCCCCGCCGTTCAGCGCGTCAACAGAGCCAAGGATCTCCTCGGCACCCATGGCGACTTCCTCCGCACACTCCTCGTGGAGCAGTGCCACTACTGCCTCTCGCTGACGCCCGACCTCGCGTACGATCTCGCCGCCGTGGACCGTGCGCTCGAATGGGGCTACGGCTGGGAGATCGGACCGTTCAAGGTGATGGACGCGCTCGGCCTCGATTGGCTCCGCGCGGAGTTCACGAAGGCGGGCAAGACGATCCCGCCGCTGCTCGCAAATGCGGGCACCGCGTTCTACGAAGGAACCGGCGAGGCGATCACCCTCGCGACCGCGACCGGTCCGCGCATTGCACTGCCGAAAATCCCGGGCCAGATCATTCTCGCCAACACCCCAGTCGTCGAGTCCAACACGGAAGCCAGACTGCGCGACCTGGGCGACGGCGTGCTCTGCCTCGAGTTCTGCGGCAAGATGAATACGCTCGGACCGGGCGTGCTCGAGATGGTCGCCACGTCGATCGATCGCGTGGTCAGCGGCAACTACGCGGGGCTCGTCCTCGGCAATGACGACCCGCGCACCTTCTCCGCCGGTGCCAATCTCGGCGCTGCTGCGGGTGCTGCGGCCGCCGGCGACTGGAAAGCGATCGAAGCCAGCGTGAAGGCCTTCCAGGATGCGGTGATGTCGGTGCGGCGTGCGCCCTTCCCCGTCGTCAGCGCGCCCTTCGGTCTCTGCCTGGGCGGCGGCGTGGAGTTCTCGTTGCACTGCGACCGTATTCAGGCGCACGCTGAGTTGTATCTCGGGTTAGTGGAAGTCGGTGTGGGGATCATTCCGAGCGGCTGCGGCACCAAGGAGCTCTTGTTCCGCTTCGTCGGTGCGCTACAGCCGTATGAAGAGGCCGATCCGTTCGAAGCCGCCAAGCGTGCCTTCAAGCTCATCGCCCTCGCGGCGACGAGCACCAGTGCGTTGGAAGCTCGCAAAATGGGCTTCCTGCGTCCGATGGCCGATCGCATCTCGTTCAACCGCGACACGCTGATCAGCGACGCGAAGGCGCGAGTGCTCGATCTGGCGCACGACTATGTGACGCCCGCCATGAAGACGATCCGGGTTGGTGGCCGCGAATGGCTCGGCAACTTGGACTACGCGCTCTTCTCATTCCAGGAAGCTGGACAAGCGAGCGCACACGACGTGCGCATTGGTCACGAGATCGCGTATGTGCTCGCCGGTGGCGATGGACCGCCGCGCGACGTCACTGAACAAGACATCATTGACCTTGAGCGTGAAGCGACCCTCAAGCTCCTCGGCACCGCGGAGACGCAGGCTCGCATCAAGTACATGCTCGAAACCGGCAAGCCGCTGAGGAACTGACCATGAACATTCGTGAAGTTGTCATCGTCAGCGCTGTCCGCTCTGCGGTCGGGCGCGGCAAGAAGGACGGATCGCTCGCCGCCACGCTGCCCATCGATCTCTCGGCGGCAGTGCTCAAGGACGTGACCGCGCGGGTGCAGTTGGACAATGCGCTCGTCGACGATGTGCTCTGGGGCTGCGCCATGCCCGAGTCGTCGCAGGGGTTGAACGTGTCGCGTCTCGCACTGCTGCGCGCCGGATACCCGGTGAGCGTGAGCGGTGCGACTGTGAACCGCTTCTGCTCGAGTGGCCTGCAGACCGTCGCGATGGGCGCGCAGGCCATCATGAGCGGCATGCAGGACATCGTCGTCGCCGGCGGCGTGGAGATGATGAGTGCGGTGCCGATGTCGGGGTACCACACGCGCCTGCATCCGGAGATGGCCGAGTTGAACATCGGCATGGGCTTCACCGCCGAACGTGTGGCCAAGCGCTGGGGGATCACGCGCGAGATGCAGGACCAGTTCGCGCTCGAGAGCCAGCAGAAGGCCGCGGCCGCACAAGCGCGCGGGGCGTTCACCGGTCAGATCGTACCGGTACCCGTGCAGAAGGTGACGTGGAAAGGCGCCAAGAAGACGGTCGTGGACGGGATGTTCGCGACCGATGAGATGGTGCGCGGCGCCACGACCATCGAAGGGCTCGCGAAGCTCCCTCCGGCCTTCAAGCGGGGCGGTAGCGTCACGGCCGGTAACAGTAGCCCGCTCAGCGACGGTGCCGCTGCCGTGCTGATGATGAGCGCCGAGAAGGCCAAGGCGCTCGGTCTCACCCCACTCGCGCGCTTCGTGTCGTTCGCGGTGGCCGGCGTCGAACCCGATGTGATGGGAATCGGGCCGGTGGCCGCAGTACCCAAGGCGCTCGCGAAGGCCGGACTACGGCTCGACCAGATCAACCTGATCGAGTTGAACGAGGCCTTCGCCGCGCAGGGGCTCGCGGTGGTAAAGGACCTCGGCATCGACACCACGCGCCTCAACGTCAATGGCGGCGCGATCGCGCTCGGTCACCCACTCGGCGCCACCGGCGCCAAGCTCACCACGCAGCTCGTGCACGAGCTCCGTGCGCGTGGTGGCGGGCTCGGCATGGTCACCATGTGCGTCGGTGGCGGCATGGGCGCGGCGGGGATCTTTGAGGTGTTCGGCATGTAACGACACGGGCTTGGCCGACGGCGCTGTGAATCAGCCGTCGGCCGGACCGAGCGTCAGCTGGAAGAAATCTCGGAGGTTGAGACGCAGCGGCGCGGTCATTCCCTCGGCGTTCCAGGTGAGCCACTCCCGCTCATTCACTGGCGCAATCGCCCCGCGCACCCACCGCTCCACGGCGCGCGCCTCGAGATCCACAATCCAATACTCTTCTACCTGCGCGCGCTGATACAGCGCGCGCTTCGCGCCACGATCGAAGCGCGCCGAACTCGGCGAGAGCACTTCGATCACCAGCGCAAGCCGCTGCACCTCCTTCCAGCTGCGGTCCGCACGCACCACGCCCTGCTGCCGCTCGACAAAGATGTCCGGCTGAACGAGCGTCCCAGGCTCCAACTCGAGATCGGCGGGCGAGAAGAGCGCCTCAAGCCCGCGCGTTCCCTGAAGCGCACGATGCAGCTCGGCGAAGAGCGCCGCCACTACCCGCTGATGCGCATGGCGCGGTGCCGGCGTCACCAACAACTCCCCAGCAATGCACTCGTACCGCTCCCGTCCATACGGGAGCGCCTGCACATCCACGGGGCGCCAATACTTCCGTAACACTTCAGCCATTCCCATAGCGTACGCTCGGCGGTCGACGTTTCGCAACTCGGCATCCCCCAGCCGACCCTTGCCCTCGCGCCGCGTTACCAACATCTTAGAACTAAGATGAAATCCCCCCAGCCGTCGCCTGCTCCCGCCCGAACCGATCACGACCTCCCGACCGCCACAGCGCTCAAGCTCTGGGTTGTCCTAAGCCGTGCGCAGTGGGCGGTGCAGCAAGTGTCCATCAACGACATCGAGAGCCACGGACTCAGCCCCGCCGAGTTCGCGATTATCGAGGTGCTCTTCCACAAGGGACCGATGCTCTTGGGCGAAGTGCAGCGAAAGGTGCTCGTGTCGAGTGGTGGCATCACCTTCCTCGTGGACAAGCTCGCGAAGCGCGGGCTGGTGGAGCGCCGCGAGTGCCCGAGTGACCGACGCGCCCGCTATGCCGCGCTCACCCCAGAGGGTGAAGCGCTCATGCATGAGATCTTCCCGGCGCATGCCGCCGCGATCCGCGACGCCGTGGCCGGACTTCCCGTCGACGAACAAAAAACCCTGATCTCAGCGCTCAAGGCGCTCGGGAAAGAGGCCGAGCGGGTCGCCTCGGAGACCCCGCGCTGCAAGAAAGCCGTGGCCGAACTGAACAACTCCGCTTCGTAGCCCTTGACTCCCCTTTTTTCTTGTGGTAATATCTTAGAAGTAAGATTTATAGTATAAGAGTATTTCAGAACGTATACCGTACCGCTAACACCGCCAGGAGCCCCAACGCATGAAGTGGAATATCGACGTGACCCATTCGCAGGCCGAGTTCGCCATCAAGCACATGATGATTTCGACCGTGCGCGGCCGTTTTAAGACGCTCACCGGTTTTGGCGAGAGCGATGCCGCGGGCACGCTCACGACCGTCTCGCTCGACATTGACGTCGCCAGCATCGACACCAACCAGCAGCAGCGCGACGACCATCTCCGTTCGGCGGACTTCTTTGATGTCGCCAACAACCCCTTGGCGACCTTCCGCTCCACGGCCATCAGCCAGAGCGGCGACGACATCACGATCACCGGCCATCTGACCATGAAGGGCGTGACCAAGCCGGTGACCCTCACCGGTGAGTATGCGTCGCCGGTCAAGGATCCCTGGGGCAATCAGCGCGCGGCTGTCAACGTGTCCGCCACGATCAACCGTAAGGACTGGGGCTTGGAATGGAACACGGCGCTCGAGACTGGTGGCTTTCTGCTGAGCGACGACGTCAAGCTTGCGTTCGAAGTGCAGGCCGTGGCCGAGGCGGCTGCCGCGTAAGGGTCCCAGCAGGCGATGTGAGGACGGCGGCTCCGGAGATTCCGGGGCCGCCGTTCTTACCTTACAACAATGTCGATCGGAACGTTCAGTCTTGTGAGTGGAGAAGCTCTGGTATTCGGTGACGGGGACGGAATCATGGCGACGAACAACGACCAGTGCCCTTCAGACCCCCAATCGACAGGTACGGCCCTCGCCGTAAGCGTAACAGTCTGCACTCCGCGAACAACCTTGGCGTGCGCAATTTCCACGAATCGATGCGGCTCCAAGGAGTTGGAGAAAAGCTGCACGCGCGCCGAGTCACTCGCCTGTAACCGTACCTCAAGGGTCATCTTGATCTCGAACGACCTTCCGGCGACGACAGGACCTTTGGGTGCCAGCGACCGTAGTTCCAAGGAATCGGCGCGCTGGGCGGACGCGGGATGCAAGCCCAGAGCTACGAGAAGAGACGCACGTCGGCACACGCTACCGAGCGCTCTGGCGATTGTAGCGTGGACTTCAAGCAGAACTGTGTAACGGCGGAACCCGCGCTTCGTCGGAATCATGGCAACGCCGGTCGCTTCACCGTCAGATTCGACGGTCGTGTGAACACGGATTCGGGAACAGTGTTGTACAAGACGCGCTCAATCCGAGTGATTTGCTCCAACTTTCCCGTTCTGTGAATTTTCTCGGTCGGGATACGGCCAAAGCCAAAATCCCGGTATCCGTTGAACGCATCTTCCGTGGTCGGCACCCCGCTTGCCGAATCGCGGTACTCACTCACGCCGACGAGAACGCTGTCGCGCAAGGAAAAGTAAGCCATCGCGACTCTGCCGGCAGGAAATACCCTCCGGATCGCAATACAAGGAATACCGTGGAATGAACTTCGAACACTGGTCGAATGCTGGGACCAACCCGCGCTCTGCCAAAGTGGGCTGACTATCCCTTGAAAAGCGGCAACGATCTCTGCCTGAGAGTCGGTCATGGGCCTCACGTGCCCACTGCCGACGATCTCCCAAGCCACACTGCTGTCCCTTCCGCGAACAAGACGCTCTCCGCCTGGCAACGCGAAAACCATACGCAGTCGCTCTTCGGTGCCGAGGGAAAGCTCGAACGGCGTGCTCAGCGACCCTGGATGAGTCTCGATCGTCCCAGTTACCTGGACCGAGGTCACTCCGCGAGTGCCCGGCGTGCGCGCCATCACCTGATTCGCGAGGCTAATCAAATTATAGGGGGCCGGCTCGGCCGGAGCTTGCGCATCGGAAGTCTTTCCAATCGAGACGCACAGGAATGCTATTAGCGCCAACGCAGGGCAACTATCGGTCATGGAGAGCCGCGTATGGAGGGTCGAAACACTCAGTCCATGTCCAAAGATTACTGTACCCGCCTTCAGGATATGTTGGATCGTCGACCCATTCCCAAAACGAGAAGTCGTAACAGTCCACCGTCGCCGTGACTACCACCGGGCTTATGGTCTGGGGAGGGCCGTACGACGAGATGCATCCCATCCACTGATCCCATTTCCGGGTAAGTTCGAGAGCGTCGGCGATAGCATCTGCATCGGCCTTCGCTGCCTCAGGACACGCTGCTGGCGACGCATCGCAGAGCGCATCGGCCCCAAGAGCCTCAATAGCACTTTTTGCTGCTTTGATTTCGGCGGCCACCAGTTCGTCTTCGTACTCGCGGCACCATTCAGGACCGCCAAGTGTCGCTGCCTGCAACTGGCGTACCGAGAAAAGTCCGTCGAGTACGTCCCGAGCGGTGTGCCGGACCCGACGCAGGCTCAGCTGCCGTTCCAGTCCATGCGCATCGAGTGAAATGCTGAGGGCGGAATGGCCGTCGCTGTCGAACACGTCAGCATTGATACCAACCAACACCCTCCTACCCCTGACCAGTGCATATCTGGGCCGAATTGTACGTTCTGGCTTGCCGTCTCGGGTGATGAGAATGCGAGTCGGAAAGGAAAGTCGGCCTAAATCGAGATGTGAGACGTGAATTCCATACTCGTGACCGTCACGCGTCGCGCTCAAGAGCCGCTTTGAGACCTGCCGATTCTCGGAACGGATGGACGACATTGGCGCGGATGCGGCATCCGCTTCGCCGAATCTGGGAATGAGCGTCCTCTTCGCCTGAGTGATTGAACCTCGAGAGATGCTCCAGCTAGGCGTCGAGGTCCAGATGACTCGAGGCCCAGTGAATTCAGAAAGACGGTCGCCATTTGCACCGTGGACTCGCAGGTTCGCGGAGATCTCGGCGCTCAGCGCATAATCGTCTGCCGAGATCGGAGCCGTGGTGTGGAAGTGTTCGTCACACGCGACGAGCCCAAAGCAGACGCAGAGCGCGCCGAGAACTCGCGCAAGCGCCGTAATATTGTCTCTTTGATGCACTCGACTCTCCGTGGATGTCGACGGTTCTGCCACCGTGACGAGGACGAGCGCCGTCCGCCATTAGCCTAGAGTCGTGCGTGACGGTTCGAAGATGTGTTGTATCTCGACTGGTGTCAAGCGTTCAAAGAAGCCCGAGGTCCTGAAGACTGGTTCAGGGCGCCGCCCGTTCTTACACAAGGGCAAGTAGTGGCCGCGCCAGAAGGCGGGAGCAGGCGCTGATTCAAGCGCGCCTCGCTCGTCGTGAGCGGCAAGCTGAACCGCAAGGACTGGGGGCTCGGCTGGAACACGGCGCTCGAGACGGGTGGCTTTCTGCTGAGCGACGACGTCAAGCTTGCGTTCGAAGTGCAGGCTGTGGCCGAGGCGGCTGCCGCGTAAGGGTCCCAGCAGGCGATGTGAGGACGGCGGCTCCGGAGATTCTGGGGCCGCCGTTTGCTTGTGAATCCTCGGTTGACAGGCTGAATCGACACTCCGATGGTGCCGGCTTCGACAGCCTCTTGCGAACTTCCCCAGCATTTCGTAGGCTTGAAGTATTCTCAAGAGAACCACGTCGACCGCAGGACGGCTTTCGTCCCACTCACGGTGTCGCGCTTCGTGGATTGAGGATGTTGTTGAATGCATACCCCCACTCCGTCGTTGATGGCGACACGGGGGGAATCTGGCATTCGCGACTGCGATATGACGTCGGTTGATCTCGATGGCTTGAGAGGAGGAATGCGCGATACGCCCCGGAATCGCCGTCGCATGCGGCAGCAAGCACGGGCGCGTTGAACTCGCGATCTACAATCACGGTCTATCTGAATCTTCGGAGGATGTCTATGCGAACGACCGCAAGCTTGATGGTATTGCTGACGATTGCATTGGGTGGCGTTGCCTGCCATGACTCAGCCTTAGAGCCGCTTCGAGCTGAGCCGGGTGCGTCGCTGATCGTAGCATCCGGTCGGCATGTAACCATGATGATTCCTTCCAGCGTCAACGTCTTGCGCTGTGGCGTTTCCGAGAGCGGAAACGGCGCGGAAACGGCAAGGATACACAGCTGATCGATCTTGCTCGCCCGGGAGAGCGCGCCACGGCTCAGAGGACCCGACGCCAACTTCTGGAGCCCGCCGATGCAGGGGACGCCGGTTCAGGCGTTCGCCTCGTCGATTATATCCGCTTCGCGCGCAAGACCGGGGCTCACTTGCTCAGCGCGACATGCGTGGTCCCTGACGCCGATACGCTCTCCGGTGACCTGAGAGCTCGGCTTCATCAGATGCAGTATCCGAGAGGCTCGGCACTCACGCTCTCCAATCTCGCCGGACTCTCGACCATACGGGCCGGGTCGGCATCGATAGTGTGGAACGAAAGTTCTTTCATTGAGTGCATTGGAGTCGGCAGCTACACGCTCTCGTGCGATGGCGTTACATGTTCGGTCTACGCACTTCTTCGGCGGCCGGGCAGGCAGGCTAGCAACACCACCACGGACTCTACGTGTGTTCGAGAGCTGACTTTTTTCCAGAAGAAACTGCTCGACAGCGCACTAGCGGCGCGGCGACTCGACGCCGAATTCACGAACGATTCTGCGCGCACTGCCTGCGGCGCTATCTATGTCCGCTTGATCGAACTGTTCAACGCGGTTCCTAGCCGAATTCGGCAAGGAACATATTCCACGCAGGACGATCACACTGGCCAATACAATCTCGGCACTGGATTGCTGCACATTGATCGATGGATCTTCGACTCTACCGCTGTCGATTTTCCGAAATTTGCTCATGTGCTACTCGGGATCGCCATGCACGAGGCCGCGCATTCCATTCTTGACTCCTCCGGCCAACCGCTCTACCACCATGACGCGGGAGCGGAACCCGCCGATTATCCATTTCCCTTCAACTTGACGCGCACACCTACTTCCGGGAATCAGAACTCATGCACACGATCCGTCGTAGCATCGTAGCTGTTGCGGCGTTGCTGGGAGTCGAGGCTGAGGCTCAGGTAGTTCAGACGCCGGGAAGATTGGAAGCGACGGCCAGAACGGTACTGGTTGGACGAGCGCTTGTCGCCCGTGCAGCGTGGCTCGCCGACACGACGAAGGCCGATGGGTGCAGCATCGCAGCCATAACGGGCGATGAGGGATTCTGGGAACATCTGAATGCCCAACAGCGTGCGCTGGTTCGCGTTGAACCGGATTCCGCGTGTCGTGGACGGAAGCCGGACGGCGTCAAGCGGTTGCTCGTACGCCGAGTCTCCGACTGGATGGGCTCCGATTCCACGGGTACCCTCCGAGCTGAAATCGAGTTCAGTCGCACGAACTTTCCCGATGGAGAGAGCGCGCAGATCGTCACACTCGGGAGAGAGGGCTTCTTGTCGCTTCTCGTGCGACAGCCTCAGTATTATCGCGATCGCGTGGAGAGACCAGCGGGACGCAATCACTAGCCGCTGAAACGGCTGTCGGTATTCGCGAATACGAGAACGGCGGCCCCGGGAATCCGGGGCTGCCGTTTCAGTTGCGGTGGAGCGAAGGGCGCGCTTAGCGGTCCTTCTTCGCTAAGCTCCCCTCGGCGACCCCGTCGTACGGCCGCGCGCGCACGAAGCGGCGCAGCGCCGAACGCACGAGCATGGCGAGCACCGCACCGGCCTGCAGCCCCACCACCGCACACAACACCGGCATCACCGAGGTGACGGGCCCTTCGGAGGGGTCACAGGAGTCGGTTTTCCCCTCAGGGTGACCCCCGTGCCGCGGCCGTTGGGATATGGCGCCCCACCCCTCCCAAAGGCTATCGTATCACAGCCCCTTTTCCCTCTGGAACCGCCCATGCACCGACCCCTCCTCCGCCACGCGGCCGTCGCCCTCGCCCTCCTCGCGACCGCCACCACCCTCGCCGCGCAGCAGTTCCCCACCAACGCCACCCACGGCAAGCGCCCCACGCGCCTGGTGATCCGCAACGCCACCATCATTGATGGCAACGGCACCCCAGCGCGCGGCCCAGTCGACATCGTGGTCGAAGGGAACACGATCACCGATATCGTTGCGCTCGATCCGGTGGCCACCGGACGCGGGCAGTCACGACGGCCAGCCGGCGACGTGAACATCGACGCCACGGGCAAGTACGTCCTCCCAGGCCTGATCAACGCACACGCGCATCTCCAGAGCCAACGCTCGGGCCACTCGCTCGACGGCTATGAGTACAATCTCAAACTGTGGTTGGCCAACGGCATCACCTCGGTGCGCGAAGTGGGCTCCGAGAGTGACACCGGGATCGTCAACATCCGCGAGCGCTCCGCCAAAGGCGACATCGTCGCACCGCGCATCTTCGCCTACCCGATGCTCATGGGCGGCGGTGCCCGCATCAAAACGCCAGCCGATGCCCGCGCCCGCGTGCAGTACCTCAAGAAGATCGGCGTCGACGGCATCAAGATCACCGGCATCGAACGCGACCTGATGGCGGCGATGGAAGATGAAGCGAAGAAGCTCGGCCTCCCAATCGCGCACCATGTTGGCGTCGAAGAAACCAACGCCTGGGACGACATCGAGTTCGGCACTCGCTCCATTGAGCACTGGTACGGCATCCCCGACGCCGCGATCCCCTACCTGCGCCAGCACTTCCCGAGCAACTACAACTACGCCAACGAAACGGATCGCTTCCGCTGGGCGGGTAGGCTCTGGCGCGAGGCCGACCCGAAGATCCTCGACAGCGTTCTCACCATGATGGTGAAGAAGAATGTCGCCTGGGTCCCCACGATGGACATCTACGAGGCGAGCCGCGACCTGCAGCGCGCACAAACGCAGCCCTGGTTCTCCGAATACCTCCACCCGTCGCTCGCCTGGTACTTCAAGCCAGATCCGGCGAACCACGGCTCCTACTTCATCGGCTGGAGCTCCACCGACGAAGTCTACTGGAAGGAAAATTATCGCCTCTGGATGTCGGCCCTCCGCGACTTCGAACGCAAAGGCGGCACCATCGGTTGCGGTGACGATGCGGGCTTTATCTACCAGCTCTACGGCTACGGCCTGATCCGAGAAATGGAACTCCACGCCGAAGCCGGCTTCAACCCGATCAAAATCATTCAGCACTGCACCGGCAACAACGCAAAAATCCTGGGCCACGAAGACAAACTCGGCCGCGTGCGCGCCGGCTGGCTCGCCGACCTGATCGTGGTGGACGGCAACCCGCTCGAAGACCTCAAGGTCCTCTACGCGGGTGGTACAACGGGACTCAAAGACGGGAAGGAAATCCGCACCCACGGCTCCGAGTGGGTCATCAAGGACGGCATCCCTTACAACGGCCCGCAGCTCCTGCGCGAAGTGAAGGCCATCGTCGACAAGGCCAAAGCCTCGGGAGCAAAGTAAATGTTCGCGGCCGATCTCCTCAAAGGCAAAGTCATCCTGATCACCGGGGGTGGCACCGGACTCGGCCGCGCCATGGGGGAAAAGTTTCTCCAACTCGGCGCACACATCGCCATTACCAGTCGGCGTGAAGAGGTACTGGCCACCACCGCCAAGGAGATGATGGCCGCGCACGGCGGCAAGGTCTTTCACACGCCGTGCGATATTCGCGATCCCGAAGCCGTGGAGGCGATGATTGATCGTGTGTGGGAGCACTTCGGAGGAATCGATGTGCTCGTGAACAACGCGGCCGGCAACTTCTCGGCGCCCACCGAACGGCTGTCGCACCGCGCCGTCGACGCTGTGCTGAACATCGTACTCCACGGCACCTTCTACTGCACGCTCGCACTCGGCAAGAAGTGGATCGCGGCCAAGCACCCGGGACGCGTGCTCTCGGTGGTGGCCACCTACGCCGAGAGTGGGAGCGCCTTCGTGGTGCCGAGTGCTGCGGGGAAGGCCGGTGTGTTGGCCATGACGCGGTCGCTTGCCGTGGAATGGGCGCGCTACGGGATTACGATGAATGCGGTCGCACCTGGGCCCTTTCCGACGCCGGGCGCGTGGGATCGACTGCTGCCGGATCCCGCGCTCGCGCAACATGCGATCGATCGGATCCCGCTGCGCCGCGTCGGTGAGAAGGAAGAGCTCGCGAATCTCTGTGCGTTTCTGGTGGCCGATGGCTCGCAGTACATCAATGGTGAATGCATTGCGATTGACGGCGGGGAATGGCTGAAGGGATCAGGGCAGTTCTCGTGGATGGATGTGCTCACCCCAGAGCAGTGGGATGCGCTCACTGCACAAGGGAAGAAAGCCGGCAAGTGACCGGTCGCGCCGGAACGCGCGACCACCGAGGGACACAATGCTCAACCAATTGTTGACCGACATCCGCGCCTTTCTCGACGAGCGCGTGCATCCGATGGAACGGGAGTTTCTGAACACGCCGTTCATCACGATCAAACCGAAGCTCGAGCTGCTTCGCGCCGAAGTCAAAGCGCGCGGTCTCTGGGCGCCCCACCTCCCCACAGCACTCGGCGGACGTGCCCTTTCGCTCACAGCCTTCGGACAGGTGTCGGCACTGCTCGGCGAGTCGCCGATCGGACATTATCTGTTCAACTGCCAAGCGCCGGATATCGGAAACACTGAGCTGCTGCACATGCACGGTTCGCCGGAGCAACAGGCGCAATGGATGATTCCGCTCGCGAATGGCGACATCCGGAGCTGCTTTGCGATGACGGAGCCGGAGTTCGCCGGGTCAAACCCGATTCACATGGCCACCACCGCCGTCCGCGACGGCAATGACTATGTGATCAACGGGCATAAGTGGTTTTCGTCGAGCGCGGAGAACTCGGCGTTCACGATTGTTATGGCGGTCACGGACGCAGATGCGGCGCCGCACAAGCGGGCGAGCCAGATCATAGCGCCGATGGACACGCCGGGGCTGACGTTGGTGCGCAATATCTCGGTGATGGGAGAGCCTGGCACCGACTACGCAAGCCATGCGGAGTTGCGCTTTGTGAATGTGCGCGTGCCGATCACGAATCGGATCGGTGCGGAGGGCGACGGCTTTGCGCTCGCGCAAGAACGACTCGGCCCTGGACGCATTCATCACTGCATGCGCTGGATTGGCATTTGCGAACGGTCGTTCCATTTGATGTGCGCCTACGCGGTGAAGCGTGAGCTCAACCCTGGCGAGCCCTTGGCGTTGCAGCAGGCGGTACAACATTGGATTGCGGAATGTCGGGCTGAGATCGACGCGGCGAAGCTGCTCGTGCTCGACACGGCGGCCCAGATGGACGCGCACGGTGCGCACGCGGCTCGCGAGCGGGTCTCGCTGATCAAGTTCCATGTAGCGGGTGTGTTGCTCAAGGTGCTCGACCGTGCCATTCAGGTGCACGGTGCGTACGGCATGACCGACGACACCCCGCTCGCGTACTGGTATCGCCACGAGCGTGGCGCCCGTATCTATGACGGACCAGATGAAGTGCACAAAACGTCGGTGGCGCGTCGTATTTTGAAAGGCTACGGACTCACACGGTCGTGAGCGACACTCGCCCCGTGCGCGCTGGCGAGGAGATTTCGCTGGCCGCGCTCAATGCTTGGCTCGCTGACGCAGCGCCGCCGATTGGCGTCGTCGAGCAGATTGCGCAGTTTCCGGGCGGGTTCTCGAACCTCACCTATTTGCTCGTCACGTCGAGCGGCGAGTGGGTGCTGCGTCGGCCGCCGCGCGGCGTTGGCAAAGGGCCCGCGCACAACATGGCGCGCGAGTATCGCATACTGCATGTGTTGGCCGAGCGCGGGGTGGCGGTGCCACGGCCGATGGTGCTCTGTGAGGACGAGGCACCGATTGGTGCGCCGTTCTATGTGATGGAGCGGGTACGCGGCACGATTCTGCGCGCGGTGCCGGATCCCGCGCCAAGTGCGGCACAGTTCGGCGCGCTCAGCGAGTCGTTCGTGCGTACGTTAGCGTCGATTCATGCGATCGGTGCGGACGATCCGGCGATTGCTGCATTGGGCAAGCCCACGGGGTATGTGGCGCGTCAGGTTGCCGGGTGGACGCAGCGATGGGAGGCGTCACGTACCCATGCCGTGCCCGCCATGGACGCGGTTGCAGCCTGGCTTGCGGCTAATCAGCCTGCGGACGCCGGCAGCGTGCTCGTGCACAACGATTTTAAATACGACAATCTGGTGCTCGACCCCGCAGACCCGAGCCGCATTGTGGCCGTGCTCGACTGGGAGATGGCCACGTTGGGCGATCCCTTACTCGACGTGGGCACGGCTATGGGGTATTGGATCGAGGTCGGCGATCATCCCGCTTTTCGCGCACTCGGCCTTGGCGTGACGGCGCTGCCGGGGAATTTCACTCGTGCAGAACTCTGGGCGCGCTACCTCGCACGCACCGGACGCGCCCCCGTGGACCCGACGTTTTATTGGACGTTTGGGTTGTTCAAGATTGCGGTGATTGCGCAGCAGATCTTTGCGCGATATCGCGGCGGACTCACCACCGATGCGCGTTTCGCGCGTCTGGGTGACGCCGTCGCATTACTGGCCGCGACGGCGCACGCAGCGCTACCGACGAACTAGCAGGAACTAGTCAGAGTCCTTCCAGGCGCGCTTCCACGCGTCCAGGATTGGCTTGAAGCGGCGCGTGGCGTCAGCGCCCCACCAGGCTGTCATGTCGTTTGAATCCGTGTTGCTCGCTCCCCGCTTGAAGCGGAAGTGAACGGTGCGGGTCGTGCCGTCAATCAGGGTCGCGGTGAAGACTCGGCAGGTGCCTGCCCAGCTTCGCTGCGTCGCAAAGTTGACGTGGTAATAGCCACGACGAGCATCGTACTGGCCATAGCCTTCACGGACATCATCGTCGTCGTTGGTGAACGCGCCGCGCCCACGATCATCCCACACGTTGCCTGCGCCATTCCACGGATGATCGAGAAGCGTCGGCACGGCGCAGGCTTCTTGCACGGAGGTAAACGACTGAATCACCGTCGTGCCTGCCGCCACACCCGTTACCGAGTAGCGGAGCGGAAGTACACGACCGGCTTCAATCACATTCACCCGCCCCATGTCAATCGGGGAGAGGAAGCCGTTGAAGACCAGCGAGGAGGTGCCGGCGAACGAGAGCGCCGAGGAGGTAACGCTCGACGCGCCCGACATGCTAAAGACGAGCGTGTAGCTCCCCGTGCCGTTGAGCGACAGGTCGGTAAAGGTGGCGCGACCAGCAGTCGCCGTCACCGGGTTGGTGCCTGTGAGCGCACCGGCTGTACCACTTCCAATCGAGGCGGTGACGGAGCCTGTGCCGCTGGCGACCGCGAGCCCAGCGGCGTCGCGCAGTTCAACCACAGGCTGGACCGTCAGGGTGCTGGCGAGACGCGGCGTTCCGGGCTGCGTCACCAGCGCCAACTGACGGACCACCTGGGTCACGGTGACAGCAGTGCTTGTCGCCGAGGTGAGGCCAGCGGACGCGAACTGCAATCGCACCGTTCCGGCCGTCGATCCGACGCGCAGGTTGGTGAAGGTGGCCACACCATTCACGCTGGTCGCGCTGGTGGTGCCTTGCAACACACCGGAGCTCCCGCTGGCGATCGTCGCCGTGACAGTCACGGCGGCGTTCGACACGAGCGCGCCATTCACGTCGCGAATCTCAACGCGGAACGGTGTCGTCATCGATGCGCCGCTTTCGACGGCAGTCGGCGCCGAGGTGATCGCGACCTGCGTAGCTGTAGCACCCCCGGGATTCGTACCGCCACCCGTTGTGGTGAGAAGCAGGGTGAGCGGCGTGGCGGTGCCGCCGGCGTTGAACGAGATGGTGAACACGCCAACCGAGGTGAGCGAGAGATCCGTGAAGGTCGCGACGCCGTTGACGACCGGTACGGTGGTCGTGCCGCTCAGCGACGTCGGCGAGCTAGCCACCGAGGCCGTCACCGTTCCGCTCGTCATTGGCTGTCCCGCGTTGTCGAGCACGCGGATCGACGGTTGCGGGTTCAATGCGACATTGAGGCTCGCCGAGGTCGGCTGCGTCACAAACGACAGCGTGGCGGCGGTTTGTGTGATCGCGATCGAGAGTGGGACCGCTGGGAACTGCGGTGCGGATACCGTCAGCGTCACCGGCGTGGCTGCCGTGCTGCTGGTGATGCGGAGACCCGTAAAGGTCGCGACACCATTCACGGCATTCACGGTGGTGGTTCCGGCAACGGTGCCGTTGGTCGCGGTGACGGTGACCGGCGCGGTGGACGAGCTGGTCGTCGTGCCAGTGGCGTCAGCGACGCGCACAGCGAAGGTGCTCAGCGTTCCGCCATTCACCACGCTGGTCGGCGGGACGTCGACAAGGAGCTGCGTGCCCGTTGACACCACGAAGATGCCGGCGGTAGCGGCGCCACTGTTCAGCGCAATCGTGTACGAGCCGAGGCTCGTGGCGACACCGAGGTTCGTAAAGGTGGCGACACCATTGACCGAAGTGGCGGTCAGCGTTCCGGTGAGCGTCCCACCCACTGGACCGTCGACGATGCTGGCGGTGACGACGTTCCCGCTGCTCGCCATGCGCGCACCAGTGGCGTCGAGGAGCTCGACACTCGGCTGCGGTACGAGCGCTGAACCAAGGACGGTCGCAGCCGGGGCGTTGAGGACGCTGATTGCTTGCGCTGTCTGGGTGACGGCGAGGGGCAACGTGAGCGGCGCTGCGGTGCCACCGGCGGTCAGCGTGATGTTGTAGGAGCCCAGCGAGGTGAGCACCAAGTTCGAGAAGCTCGCCACACCAGCGACGATTGATGCCGTGGTCGTACCACCGAGTGCGGACGGCGTCGCGGCGATGGCCGCGGTAACAGTGCCACTGACCATCGGCTGGCCCGCTTTATCCAACACGCGCACGGATGGCTGCGGCGAGAGCGGGATATTCAGGCTCGCGCTGGTCGGCTGCGTGACAAACGACGCCGTGGTGGGCGTCTGCGTCACGGTAATCGAGAGCGGAACGCTCGGGAAGAGCGGCGCTGACACGGTCAGTGTGACCGGCGTGGCCGGCGTGCTGCTCGTAATGCCGAGGCCAGAGAAGGTGGCGACGCCATTGACGGCTGTTACCGTGGTGGTGCCGGTGACGGTGCCGTTGGTCGCAGTGACGCTGACCTGTGCCGTGGACGACGGGTTGGTGATCCCCAGGGCATTTGCGATCCGAACGGTGAACGACCCCAGCGTGCCGCCATTTTCGACGGTGGCCGGCGGCGTGTCGATGGCGAGCTGCGTGCCTGTGGCCACGGAGAAGCTGCCGACGGTTGCAGCGCCCGAACTCAAGGTGATTGTGTACGACCCCAACGCCCCTGCCACACTCAGGCTGCTGAAGCTGGCGAGGCCATTTGTGCTCGTGACACTGGTGGTGCCGGTGATCGTGCCTCCAGCCGGGCCCGATGCGAGGCTTGCCGTGACCGTGTTGCCGCTGTTGACCATGCGCAATCCGGCGGCATCGAGCAGTTCAATATTTGGCTGCGGTGCGAGCGGCGCGCCCAACGACGTGAGCAGCGGCGCGTTGAGCAGGTTCACGCGACGCACGACCTGCGTGACGGTGATGGGCACCGTGATGAGGTCGGTGATTTCGCTGGAGCTGATCACGAGCGTCGTGCCCGTGCTCGGACCGGCGAGAATCAGATTGGTGAAGGTTGCGCGACCGCTGTCGGCGCTGACCGTTGTGGTACCCAGCAGGGTGCCGGCGCCGCTGTAGAGCTGCGCGGTGACGTTGTTATAGTTGCGGGCGCGAACACCCGTCGACGTCATCAGGTCGAAGCTCGCCGAGAACGGCACGCCGGACTCGACCGCCGTCGGTACGCTGACCGCGCGAAGCACGACCGGTTTCGGAAAGCAGATTGAGGCGGTCGATGCCGTCAGCGCGACCAGTTCTTCCTTGGTCAGCGCGCGGTTATAAATCGCGGGCTCATCGATCATGCCGTTGAACGTGAACCGATCGGTGCCGAAGGGCGAGAACTCGTTGCGCGAGCCGATATGCAGGTCACCCGTCGTGGACACCATGATGTCGCCAACGAGGGCGCTGTCGGTCACGATTCCGTTCGCCCAGAGCTTCTCCCATCCGGTCGCGCGATCATAGGTCAGGGCGATGAGGTTCCACCTCAGTTTCATCGCCACGTTTTGCTGCTGGACGATATGCCACCCGCCATTCACATCGACCAGGTCCCCAAATTCAGCGTTCTCGGGGTCCTCATACTGATTGTGGCTCCAGATATGCGCGCCGCCATTGAACTCCAGCATCGGGCCGGATCCCTTGGGGGCTTCGGAGGTGACGGTGGTAAACCAGTCGCCGCGAGTGTACGTCCACGCGGTCATCGTCATGCCTGGTCCCGTGCCGACATTGAGCGCGGCGTCGGCAGGCAGTGAAATATCCGCGGTGACGTCGTTGATGCTGAACGCGGTGCCGAAGTGCCCCGGCACAAAGGTCACGTTTCCGGTGATCGTTCCCGGCCGGCCCATAACCGAATCCACCGCGGTGCCTTCGCCACCGATGCAGGCGATAAGACCAGCTGGCGTTGCACGAGGATCAAGCGATGCGACGACCGAGCTCCGACCAACCTGCGTGGTGAAGCGAGGAGCGGACGTACCCGTCGCGCGTGATGCGCGCGGCCCAGTGACGTCTGCGAGCTTGCTGCAGGCAGCGACCACGAGCAATGTGGCGAGAATCGACTTGAGGATGCGACGGTTCATAAGAAAAACGACAGTGTCATGAGGAACGACAGCGCGCAGGCTCTGCATGAGGCTGCGATTGCTCTCGTGTCAAACGAGTTCTGAATTCCTAACTATCAACTTATAAGTCAGTGTATATCTTCTTGCTAAATGTAGCCAAAAATGGAGGCTCTTGCAAGGCGAACATCACAACGGTGAGTTCTCCACGCTCAAGAGCATCGGCAGTGGGGCGGCGAATCATAACCGCGCTAGGGTGCCCGCTGGCTGGGGCGCTGAGGTGAGCCACAGCCTGTACGGCGCAGTTATGGCGCATTTATATGGAAGCAGTCGCCGCGTGCATGGGATCGGAGGGAATGCAGCACGGGCCGATCGCGAGTGCGATCGGCCCGTGAAGTAACTGCTTTAAATCTGTTTGATGGTTACTATTTCCAGCGGAGCACTTTTTGTACTTTTTACGCACCCCTGGAACGCATAACCTTCTTCAGCATAGCGACTTGCGCCATGTGGTAAATATCGTGGTCGATCAGCCCGGCCACTGTTTGCGCCCGTGTCATGCTCGATCCACCCTCGCCAGTGACCGATTTTGGGACCTGGAGGAAGAGATCTTCCTCGTGCGCCTTTTCCAGGGCGGCAAGTAAGGCGTAGCGGGCCGACTTGAGCGACTCTTGTGTCGCCGCCCAGGCGGCATCGGTGGTGTCGGCGACGGCTGGCCAGTCGCCGTGTGCGGGGATTTGCCCGCCGCCGCCCGCGAGTCGCGCGGCGACCACTTCGGTCCAGGCCAACTGGTGGAGCGTCGACTCCCAAATGGTCGGTGCGCCGGGCATCACACGCTCGGCCGCCTCAGCCGCGGTGACATCCGCGAGAATGGCCTTGCTCGACTTTCCATGCCAGGGCTCGCCGGCCCACACCACCATCATCCGTTCCCGCAATGTTACACGCAGACTCATTGTCGCTCCTCGTCAGATGGTCGGACCGTCGCGCGTTTCGTGCTGGGGAAAAGGCTCGTTACGGTGCGTGGATCTCCTTCACAAACTTTTCGATCGCGTCCACCAACTGCGCGACCAACGGAAGGGTCGGATCGCTGTAGCTCCTGAGCTGCGCCGCCTGATCGCCCACGACGCCCTTCAGCACGTGATTCATACCGTCGACCTTCACGAGCGTCGCCGAGGGCGCGGCCTTGAGTAAGGAATCTGCCTCGGACATCGCCACTTGGATGTCAGCAGTTCCCTGAAGGATCAACACCGGGATTTTTAGCTTCGCCAACTCCACGGCAGGGTCCCAGGCGAACCACGAGATCATGTACGGCTGCACACTGGCGCGGAACACCGCTGACAGCGGCATCGCGCGCGGCACAGGAACGGCCTTCCCTACGGCGAGACTCGCGAGAATGGCATCGGCTTGGTCGGCCACGGGCTTGGGGAGCCCGGCGGCGAGTTGGTCATGCAGCACCGCGTCCGCCCGGCGGGCCACGCCAGCGATTGAGACATAGCCGTCGACTGGGGCACGTTGCGCGGCGAGGATCCCAAGCATTGCCCCCTCGCTGTGCCCGGCGACGATGATCGTGCTGAAGCGCTTGTCGTCGCGGAACTTCTTGACCCATGCCGCGGCGTCGTCGGCATACATCTCAAAGCGAAGCTCCTGCTCGCTCGTCGCCGCGCGAGCACTCGCGGCCACGCCGCGTTTGTCATAGCGCACGGAGGCGATGCCGCGTTCGGCGAGCGCTTGGGCGAGCATCCCAAGCGCGTTGTTTTTGCCGGGCAGGCCCATGGAGTTGCCGTCCCGATCGGTGGGACCGGAGCCACTGATGAACACCACGAGTGGAAACTTCCCCACCCGGAATGGCATCATGATGGAGCCGCGCAGGAAACCGGTTGGGGTCTCGAGCAGCGTTGTATCCGCAAAGAAGGCGATGCCTTGCGCGCGTGCGGTAGCGCTGGGCAGCGCGAGTGCGCCGGCAACGAGCGCGCCGGCGACGAGCGCGGTGAGCCCCGATCGATGATGTGACATTCGTGTGCCTCTCACGCTCAATGCGGGCCCGGCGATCCTGCGGCGCGCTGCGCGCCCTTCACGATCTCGAGCCGAAGTTCGGTCCAGCCGTCCACCTGCACATACTGCACGCGGAGCTCGTGTTTCCCTGCAGAAATCGGCACCGCGTCGACCGCCGATTCGTGAGGCACCCAGTTGTCGATCACCAGTGCGCCGTCGACCCAGACGCGCACGGCATCGTCGCTGATTGTGCGGAGGGTGTGGGTTCCCGCGGGGACGGTGACACTGCTTGTGGCCTCGAGCGCCCACTTGGACGACGGCAGTCCCGTGATCGTTGGCCGAGCCCAGAGGTAGTCGAGGCGCGAGGTGTGCGCGGTGGTGAGCGGTGTGCCCTGTACTACGCGATTGAAGGCCTCGCTCTTGGTGCGCGGGTCGGTGCTGTCGGCCCAGGCGTAGAACTTCACACGCCAATCGGTGACGGGTTCGAACATACGATACGAAAAGCGCTGGGCGACATTCGCCGCCTTGGACTCGCCCCGGGGGGAAAGGGTCGCGGCGCCTTTGTACTCGAGGACGAGTTCCCAGTCGCTCGCGCCGTCGGGCGCTGGCGTCACGGTGACGGTGTCGCCGGTGACGCCGGTGGTCGCCGAGAGTCCTGCGATGCCGCGACGCGAGACGACACTCCACTTTCCGTCGGGGCCGAGTACGGCGAGACGCACGGCAGCGCTGTGGGTGCTGTCGACGGGCCAGAGTTTGGGGGCGCGCCAGTCGTAGGGGCCCCAGTCGTCCACGATGATCGCGCTCCGTGGACGCTGGCTCATCGGCGACACGGGGATCGTGCTGGCGATCCCGTCGACCGCTGGTGCGAGCCGGTCGAATTCGGCGGGGATTGCGCCCATCGTGGCGCACGGGTCGGCCGCGTCGTCGACCGCTTGGATGGGTGCGTTGCCTGTGTTGCGAAGGCCCAGTGTGTCCTTCATGACGAAGGCTGTGTCGACCGCGGCGAGTGTGTTGTTGGCGAGTTGGAGGCCGCGGGCGTTGGCGATGTTGAAGCCGACGTGATTGCGGCTGAGCATGTTGCCGGTAATGCTGTTGTTGCGGTTCTGGGTGTCTTTCTTTTTCGGGTACATCCAGTCTGACGGTTCGATTTTGTCGGCCCAGAGACGGATGGCGGTGCGCTCGCCTTCGAAGCGGTTGCCCGTGATGAAGTTGTCTTGCCCGTGTTCGATGGCGATGCCTGTGCGGTTTCGCACGAAGCAGTTGCTCACGATTTTGGTGTCGAAGCTGTAGCCGCCCCAGAGACCGTAGTCACTCCCTTTGGCCACATTCGCGATCAGCGTGTTGCGGCTGAAGGTGAGTTCCATGGCATTGGTGGGCGCGTAGGAAAAATCGTTGGCGAAGAAGAGATTGTCGTTGGCACCGCCGGCGCCGGTGTCCATGGTGCTTTGGCCGGCCCAGAGGAAGAGACCGTCGCCGCCGTGGGTGGCGGAGTTGTAGCCCACGACGTTGCGACTGGACTGCTCGAACATGAGCAAGTCGGCGGAGTCTTGGCCGCGGCGGTAGAAGCCCTCGGAGAATCCGCGGACGTTGTAGTCGAGGGTGTTGTGGAGGAGTGTGTTGTCGGTGGCGCGGTACATCCCGACCCCGAGTCCGGAGTTGTAGGCGAAGGTGTTGTCGTGGACCATGAGGTGGTCGGACTTCACCATCATCAGTCCATTCATCCCGTGTTCGGCGGTGACGTTTTTGATGTCGCCACCGCTGACGCCGTCGAGGTAGAGGGCGGCGCCGAAGCGGAGCCACTCTTTTTGTTCGTTGTGATGGAAGGAGAGCCAGTCGGCGAGCGACTCGTGTTCGACGGTGGAGTAGAGGCGCGGCTTCCAGGTGTAGCTGAGGTTGGCGTCGGCGATGGTGAGCGTTTTGGTGTTGCGGGCCATGATGCCGACGCGGAAGCCGTGGATGGTGCCGCCGATGATGGTGACGTGCTTGCCCCCTTCCACGCGGATCGCGACGCCGGCGAAGCGATCGGGGTCGGAGAACGGCTCGGCGCCATTAATCGTGACGCCGGTGAGGTCGAGGGTGATGTTGTCCCCTTTGACGACGATCAGTGCGGAGTCGAGCGAGGTGGCGGCGGTGAGGCGGTAGCTCTTGGGGGTGATGCGGGTGGACTTGGTGATGACGAGTCCGCGCTTGAGGTCGGTGGTCGGGGTTGGTTTCGCGGCCGTGGGCTTCTTGGCCGGCGCCTGCTTCTTGGTGGTCTGCTTCTTGACCGGGGCTTTCTTCTTGGCCTGTGCGTCGGCGTGGGCCGGTGCTATCGCGATGAGCGCGACGGCGACGGCTGTGGCGAGGCGGAGGAACAGGCGACTGGTCGGGCGACTGGTCGGGCGACTGGTCGGGCGACTGGTCGGGCGACTGGTCGGGCGACTGGTCGGGCGACTGGTCGGGCGACTGGTCGGGCGACTGGTCGGGCGACTGGTCGGGCGACTGGT
>CAIRYG010000012.1 GCA_903882745.1 uncultured Gemmatimonadota bacterium | reverse complement strand
GTACCTCAGTTCGGATTGCAGTCTGCAACTCGACTGCATGAAGCTGGAATCGCTAGTAATCGTGGATCAGCTACGCCACGGTGAATACGTTCCCGGGCCTTGTACACACCGCCCGTCACGCCATGGAAGCTGTGAGCGCCCGAAGTCGGTGTCGGAACCCGCAAGGGACCAAGCCGCCTAAGGCGAGCGCAGTGACTGGGGCGAAGTCGTAACAAGGTAGCCGTAGGGGAACCTGCGGCTGGATCACCTCCTTAACGGAGCAGCGAGTAGGTCGGTTCTTCGGAACTCGGCACGAAAGCGCTACCGGATAGTCGTTAGTCTCGTACATCCGATCTCACACTCAACATTTTTGCCGGCTCCTTCGGGGGCTGGCGATAGACGTGTCTGGTGTTGCCTCCTCCGGGAGCCTCGCGCAAGACATCGTTATTTGACAATGGAAATGGGTAATGATCGTGGGAAACGAATCACACTAGTGACACAATTTCATCGGTATCAACCGATTATTTTTGATCACTCGTAGTAGATCGCGCGTGCTTTGTTTGACGATGTTGTAGTCAAGCGAGCGAATGCAAGTGGAGGATGCCTGGGCACACGAAGGCGATGAAGGCCGTGGTAAGCTGCGATAAGCTTGGGGGAGTGGCACACACACAATGATCCCAAGATGGCCGAATGGGGCAACCCGGCCAGGAGGAATCCTGGTCACCGCGCAAGCGGAGCGAACCCGGGGAACTGAAACATCTAAGTACCCGGTGGAAAGAGAAATCAACCGAGATGCCCAAAGTAGCGGCGAGCGAACTGGGTAGAGCCCAAACCGAGGTCCTTGTGGCCGCGGGGTTGTAGGACCCACAGACGCGTTACGAGAAGCCAGCTGAAGTCCCTTGGAACGGGGCGCCAAAGACGGTGACAGCCCGGTAGGCGAAAGCAACGTACGTAACGTAGTGGAGTTCCTGAGTAACGCCCGACTCGAGTAATCGGGCGTGAAGCTGGGGGGACCACCCTCCAAGGCTAAAGACTCTCGTGTGACCGATAGTGAACGAGTACCGTGAGGGACAGGTGAAAAGCACCCCTGTGCGGGGAGTGAAAGAGATCCTGAAACCACTTGCATACAAGCGGTAGGAGGTTGGGCATGGCTTCGGCTGTGTCACGACTGACTGCGTGCCTTTTGCATTATGATCCGGCGAGTTACTACTCAGCAGCGAGGCTAAGCTGGTATCCAGCGGAGCCACAGCGAAAGCGAGTCCTGTAACGAGGGCGCGAAGTTGCTGGGTGTACGACCCGAAGCCAGGGCGATCTACCCATGAGCAGGGTGAAGCTGCGGTAACACGCAGTGGAGGCCCGAACCGGTGTGGGTTGAAAACCGCTCGGATGACTTGTGGGTAGGGGTGAAAGGCCAATCAAGCCTGGAGATAGCTGGTTCTCCCCGAAATCTATTGAGGTAGAGCCTCGAGGCGTGTTAGCAGGAGGTAGAGCGACTGGATGGGCGCGGGCTGGCGTAGCCGGTACCAAACTCAACCAAACTCCGAATACCTGACTAATGGACCTCGGGAGGCAGTCGCTGAGCGATAATGTCCAGCGGCGAGAGGGAAAGAACCCAGAACCACAGCTAAGGCCCCAAAGTGGCCGCTCAGTATAGCGAAGGATGTGTCCGTGCCGTGACAACTAGGAGGTTGGCTTAGAAGCAGCCATTCCTTTAAAGAGTGCGTAATAGCTCACTAGTCCAGCGTGGATGCGCCGAGAATGGTCGGGATTAAGCGGCCCGCCGAAGCTTGGTCTTCTGACTTTGTCAGAGGGGTAGGGGAGCGTTCTGTATTGCCTTGAAGCGGTCGTGGAAACGTGCCGTGGAGTATACAGAAGTGAGGATGCCGGAATGAGTACGCGCAAATGCGGGTGAAAACCCCGCACACCGTAAGCCCAAGGATTCCTGCGCCATGGCAATCAGCGCAGGGTGAGGCGGACCCTAAGGTGAGGCCCCAGAGGCGTAACCGATGGATAGCCGGTTAATATTCCGGCCCCGCCTGCAGTGCGTTATCAACCCTAGAGGGACCCAGAAACGAAATGTCAGCGGCCATGTGGATCGGCCGTTCAACCGCGTAGAGCAATCGAGACGGGAGTACGAGAGCGCGGGGCAACCCAAGCTTAAGTGACGTGGAGTCGGCTGGCTAGAAAAGCTCTAGTGGGGAGTGCTGCAGACGTCCGTACCGTAAACCGACACAGGTGGGCAAGGCGAGTAGCCTAAGGTGAACGAGTGAAATCGGGTCAAGGAACTCGGCATAATGATCCCGTAACTTCGGAAGAAGGGATGCCGGAAAAGGTGTAGGGAACACCGAAGCTTTTTCCGGTCGCAGATAATCGGCTCAAGCGACTGTTTAGCAAAAACACAGGTGTGTGCCAAGCCGCACAAGGCGCCGTATACACACTGACGCCTGCCCGGTGCCGGAAGGTTAAGGGGAGATGTTAGCCGCAAGGCGAAGCATTGAGCCGAAGCCCCGGTAAACGGCGGCCGTAACTATAACGGTCCTAAGGTAGCGAAATTCCTTGTCGGGTAAGTTCCGACCTGCACGAATGGCGTAACGACTTGAGCACTGTCTCGACCCGATGCTCGGCGAAATTGCAGTCTCGGTGAGGATTCCGAGTCCCCGCGACAGGACAAAAAGACCCCATGCACCTTTACTGTAGCTTGCCATTGGACGTCGCACGTGACTGTGTAGCATAGGTGGGAGCCGTTGAGACCGGGGCGCTAGCTCCGGTGGAGGCATCAGTGAAATACCACCCTGGCTCGTGTAACGTCCTCACCACGTACTAGCAAACCTAGGCTGGGACCGTGGCAGGTGGGCAGTTTGACTGGGGCGGTCGCCTCCGAAAGAGTAACGGAGGCGCGCGCATGGTCCCCTCAGCGCGGTCGGTACTCGCGCTTTAGAGTGTAACGGCACAAGGGGGCCTGACGGCGAGAGCGACGGCTCGAGCCGCCACGAAAGTGGGCCGTAGTGATCCGGTAGCCCGGTGTGGATCGGCTATCGCGCAACGGATAAAAGGTACGCTGGGGATAACAGGCTTATCGCGCCCGAGAGTTCACATCGACGGCGCGGTTTGGCACCTCGATGTCGGCTTATCACATCCTGGGGCTGGAGAAGGTCCCAAGGGTCCGGCTGTTCGCCGGTTAAAGTGGTACATGAGCTGGGTTCAGAACGTCGTGAGACAGTTCGGTCTGTATCCGTCGTGGGCGTTGGAGAATTGAGGGGCGCGGACTCTAGTACGAGAGGACCGAGTCGGACAGTCCGCTCGTGTCCCGGCTGTACCGCCAGGTGCAACGCCGGGTAGCGATGACTGGTACGGATAACCGCTGAAAGCTTCTAAGTGGGAAGCCGTCCCCAAGATGAATTCTCCCTGGAGCCTTGAGCTCCCTAAAGGGCCGTAGGAGACCACTACGTCGATAGGCCGCACGTGGAAGACGAGCAATCGCCTCCAAGCGCAGCGGTCCTAATCGCCCGTGAGGCTTGACTACTCCCCATCTCCTCGGAGATGGGCTGGAATACAAACGCCGCAGAGCATTCGCACGATCTATTTGGACTCGTCCAAACGATTCATAGTACTCCGATCATTACCCATTCCCATAGTCATTTTTGACATACGCTGGCGACTAGAGCGTAGGGGCCACACTCGTTCCCATTCCGAACACGATCGTTAAGCCCTACAGCGCCGATGGTACTCCGATTGAGAGATCGCGGGAGAGTAGGCCGTCGCCGGCACCTTTTGGTCCTTCCAAGGACCGCACACAGAACCCCAGCCCCACAAAGGCTGGGGTTTTGTGCGTTCTACCCGTTGTTTCCGTATTACCTCACCACTCGTCTTTACTCGATGACCACGCGCGCAGGATTCGTTACGGTTGCTGGCCGGCCTAATGCCGGAAAATCAACCCTGCTCAATCGACTCGTCGGACAACACCTCGCGATCACGAGCCCAAAGCCGCAGAGTACCCGCGATCGCGTGGTCGGTATTATCTCCGACGACGACTCGCAAATCATCCTCTTCGACACCCCGGGACTCCTCGAGCCCCGCTACGAGCTCCAACGCTCCATGCACGGCGCCGCACGAAAAGCGCTCGAAGAAGCCGATGTTATCGTCCACCTCATTGACGCCAGCGAAGGACTGCAGCCCGAGCACCTCGCCACCGCCGTCAATGGCGACGGTGCCCGAGACTTCCGCGCTCCCATCATTCTGGCCTTCAATAAAGTCGACGCGCTCACCCCGGAGCGGCTCGCTGCCCTCCGCGTGGAGTTCCCAGAAGCCGCCATGATCTCCGCCAAAACCGGAGAGGGGGTTAAGTTCCTCCTCAAAACGGTGCGGAAAATGCTCCCCGAGAGCCCGTTCCTGTACGACGCCGAGGATGTCAGCACCCAGCAGATGCGCTTTTTCGTGGCGGAAATGATCCGCGAGTGCGCCCTGGAACAGCTGGACGATGAAGTCCCCTATAGCGTCGCCTGTGAGATCGAGGAATTCCGCGAAACCGGCACCCCGGTGTACATTCGTGCAGTGCTCCACGTGGAGCGCGTCAGTCAGAAACAGATTCTGATCGGTGCAGGGGGCGCTCGAATCAAAGCAATTGGAAAGGACGCCCGCCGAAAGATTGAACCCCTGGTCGGTGGCCCGGTGTATCTCGACCTGTGGGTGAAGGTGCTGTCCAACTGGAGGCGGAACCCGAACTCGTTGCGACGGCTCGGCTACGATCTCCCCGACGAATGGAAGTCATGACGCTCAACCCGCAGCTCCGCGCCATTTTGGTCTGTCCGAAGTGCAAGGGTGCCTTGCTCGATGCCGATGAAGGGCGCGGCCTCGATTGCGCCGCCTGTGCGGTACGGTTTCCGGTACGCGACGGGATTCCGGTCATGTTGATCGATGAGGCAACCCCTCTAGGATCCGCCAGCGCCGAGTGATCACCCCACCGACGGCCTTCGTCTTTGCGACCGAGCTCGACGCCCTGCCTTCGGCGGTGCGTGAGTGGTTGTACGGCCTCGATGTGCTCCAGATTCGTGTCGAGGCGGCCGATGGGTTGCTGGATGCCGCACTCCGCGGCCGTCCCCGCGTGGCCGTGTTCGATGCGCGGGAGGGCGACGTGTCGCTGCACCCAGCGCTCAATGCCTGCCGCCGGCTGAAGTCGGACTCCTTCACGGGGATTGTTCCCGCTGTTGTGCTGGTGTCGGCGCTCGACGCGGTGCCGCTCGCCTTTGCGGCCGGCGCGGATGAAGTGTTGACCCCTGACTTTGCCGATCTCGTGATTCGCGCTCGCCTCGATGCCTTGCTGCGGCGGAGCGATCGCGATGTCCATGTGCATCCGTCAACGCGACTGCCGGGCGCGGTGGAAATCGATCTGGATATCGCGGGGCGACTTGCCCGACACGAGTTATTCGCGGTGGGCTACGCCGATCTGGATCATTTCAAAGAGTACAATGATCGGTATAGCTATCACGACGGCGACCGCGTCATTCGCATCCTGTCGCAGATTCTGCATGACGTGGTGAAGGGAAGCTGTGGCGAAGCCGGGTTCGTGGGGCACATTGGCGGCGACGACTTTATTTTCGTCATGCCGCTCGAACGGCTGAATGAGACGTGCACCGAGATCGTGCGCACCTTCGACCAGCTCGTACCCTTTCAATACTCGGAGCAGGACCGACGCGCCGGCCATTATTTCGGCAAGGATCGGCGGGGTCAGCTGCACCAAGTGCCGCTGATGACCGTGTCGATTGGCGTGGTGACGAACGAGCGGCGACATTTCTCGCATCCGTCGCAGGTCAGCGAACTGGCCACGGAAATGAAGAGCTACGCCAAGTCGTTGCCGGGCTCTGTGTTTGCCGTTGATCGCCGAGTGGACACGGCGGCACCGTCAGATCCAATTGGCGAACTGAGGGGTGAGCTAGGCGCGGTGCTGGGCGGCGAGCGCTCGGTGGGAGGTCAGGTATGAATGTTTCGTGCCCTAGCTGTCGTGTGATCTTTCGGGTGGACCCGGCCCGGGTGCCGCTCGGCGGAGTCCGGGCGACCTGTGCCGCCTGCGGCAGTGCGATTGACGTTCCTGACACCGACGCAACCGACTGGGGGTTCCCGGTTTCGTTGCCGGAGCGGCCGGTGGCCACCGGGAGAAGCTCAGGTGCGGCGCGACGCTCCTCCACAGCGGCGATGGTCAACTCTGACCGTGCCGCCGTCCCCCACGTGGATTTTGACGATGAGGAGCCGGAGAGCGGCCGCCAGAGCCTCGCGCCGGTCTCCAGGCGGGGTGCCATGCCTCCGGCGGTGCCGAAGCCGCGTCTCGGCACAGCGGCCCGGCGGTCCGTCCCCCAGCCTGTCCGGCCTCCAGCCCCCGCGCCCACAGCCCCCGCGCCCACAGCCCCCGCGCCCACAGCCGAGCCGGCCGTGCCCGCTCCGAAGGCTGCGGCCAGCAGCGGGCGCGTGATCAACCCGTTCTTGAAGAACGATCCGTCGGCTAAGGCCAAGCGCCTCGCGCGGGCCTTGGTGTCGGACATGGTGTCCTACCTTCCCGCGAAAAGGGAAGAAGGGCTCCGCGATGGGACGCTCAAGCAGCTCTTTCGTGAAGAGATCAAGAAGAGCTACGAGGAATATGTGGACCAGGTTGGGGCGACGATGGCTGAGTCGACTGCCTACTTCCAAGACGCCCTGAACGACATTCTGGCGGGCGGCAAGACCATTTTCTAGTCGCAGGGCGTGCACTGGAGGGAAGTGCTGTCACGCACTACATTTACGGTGTGTCTGCGAGCCGTTTGCCGAGTGGCGGTGAACGGCTCGACTCTTACCCCGAAAGTGCAGAATGGCTGACGCTGAACGCACGAAATCCCTCAAGCACGACGAGTCTCGACTCGCCGAGCTGCGGAGGTTTCTTTGACCTGGATGGCAAGCGGGCGGCGCTGAATAGCGCCGAGGCCGAAATGGCCGGCGGTGACTTCTGGAACCATCAGGATCGAGCAAAGATCGTGGTCTCGAGCGTGAAGTCGCTCAAGGCATGGATTGAGCCGTTCGACCGATTGTGGAGCCGAGTCGAGAGTGCGCAGGAGATGGATGCGCTGCTCGAGGGCGACCCAGATCCCGAGATGATTGCCGAGCTGGAGCGCGAGACGGTCGCGATTCGCGAGGAAGTCGACGGGTTCAAGGTGAAGTCGCTGTTGCAGGCCCCAGATGACTGGCGCGACGCGCAGATCGAAATCGCCGCCGGCGCTGGCGGGACGGAAGCGCAGGACTGGGCGCAAATGCTCATGCGGATGTACACGCGGTGGGCCGAGCGTCGCGGTTTCGCGGTCGAGATTCTGGATATCAGCGAGGGCGAAGAGGCCGGAATCAAGGGCGCGTCGCTCGAGATCAAGGGACTGTACGCCTATGGGTTCTTGCGTCCCGAGGCCGGCGTGCATCGGTTAGTGCGTATCTCGCCCTTTGACTCGCAAGCGCGACGGCACACCAGCTTTGCGTCGATCTTTATCTACCCCGTGGTGGATAACGAGATCAACATCGAGATTCGCGAAGAAGACATCAAGATGGACGTGTACCGTGCCTCAGGTGCGGGCGGACAGCATGTCAACAAGACCAGTTCGGCGGTGCGCCTTACGCATATCCCCTCGGGGATCATTGTGACCTGTCAGCAGCAGCGCAGTCAGGGAAAAAATCGCGCGACCGCCATGAAGCAGCTGAAGAACAAGCTGTACCAGAAAGAATTGGAGAAACAGCAGGCGATCAAAGCCAAGCTCGATGCGACAAAACAGGACGTATCGTTTGGCAGTCAGATTCGCAGCTATGTCTTCCAGCCGTACACGATGGTGAACGATCATCGCACCGAACTGAAGATCAGCGATGTACAGAAAGTGATGGACGGCGCGATTGATCCGTTCATTGAGGAGTACCTCAAGCAGTTCGGCGCAGCGACCCCCGGAGGGAATTCGTGAGCGAGGAACAGAAGTCCGACCAGCGGGACGACCTGAATTTTGTGATGAAGGCGCGGCGCGATAAGCTCGACGCTCTCGTCGCGCGTGGCGTACCGCCGTTCGCCTACGGCTTTGATCGGTCGCATCAGGCGGCGCAGGCCGTGACGCTTCTTCCCGAGGGACAGGAGGAAGGGGAGTCGGTGCGCGTCGCAGGGCGGATTGTCGCCTGGCGCGGTCATGGTAAGACTATTTTCGCGCATCTCGCCGATTCCACGGGCCGTATTCAGCTCTACTTCAAGAAAGATATTCTGGGCGATGATCAGTTCGGCGTGCTCGAGCTGTTCGACCTTGGCGATCAGATTGGGGTGAGTGGTCCGCTCTTCCGTACACGGACCGGCGAAATCACCGTGCGGGTTGAAACGGTGGAGATGTTGGCGAAGGCACTGCGCCCATTGCCCTTCGGAAAGGAGGAGATGGTCGACGGAAAGTTGGTGCGCCACTCCGCGTTCAGTGATGGGGAAATGCGGTCGCGGCAGCGCTACGCGGATCTCGCGGTGCATCCGGAAGTGCGCGCGCTCTTCGCGGCTCGCTCGCGGATGACCTCGGCGATTCGCACCTTCCTCGATGGGCGTGATTTCCTTGAGGTAGAAACTCCCGTGCTGCAGCCGTTGTATGGCGGCGCCGCGGCCAAGCCGTTCATCACGCATCACAACGCGCTCGACATGCCACTCTACCTGCGCATCGCGGACGAGTTGTATCTCAAGCGCCTCGTGGTTGGCGGCTTTGATCGGGTCTATGAAATCGGCCACGACTTCCGGAACGAGGGCATCGACCGCACGCACAATCCCGAGTTCACGATGCTGGAGTTCTACCAGGCCTACGCGGACTACTCGGAGATGATGGACGTCGTCGAGTCGCTCCTGATTGCCGCGGCGACCGCGGTGCGCACGGCACTCGGCGGTACGGACGTCGCCGTGGACGCCCCCGCGCGCAACGAAGCGGTATTTGCTGGCCCGTTCCCTCGAATCGAATGGGTGCCCGCGTTGAGTGCTGGCGTCGGCGTGCCGAACGTTATGGCGCTCGATCACGGTCAACTGATCAAGGCCGCCGAGCAGATCAATGTGCCGAAAGCCAACACGCTGTCGCGTCCGAAGCTGTTGGATGAACTCTTTCAGCACCACGTGGAATCGAAGATTGATCGTCCGACATTCGTGATCGACTACCCGCTGGAGCTCTCGCCGTTGGCGAAGCCGAAGCGCGGCAATCCCGAGTTGACGGAGCGGTTTGAGTTGTTCGCGAAGGGGAAGGAGATGGCCAATGCCTTCTCCGAGCTCAACGACCCGATTGATCAGCGCGGGCGCTTTGACGCGCAGGCGACGCTACGGGCTGCCGGGGACGAAGAGGCCACGGGTGTTGACGAGGATTACCTGCGTGCGATGGAGTACGGCATGCCGCCGATGGGCGGCGTGGGGATTGGGCTCGACCGTCTGTTTATGTACCTGACGGCCACCGCTCACATCCGCGATGCGATCCTCTTTCCGACAATGCGTCCAGAGATTTTCTGATGTCGCGCCTAGAGCTCGCGATCGCCATGCGCTATCTGCGCAGCCGACGGGGCTCGCGGTTGTTGTCGTTCATCACCGTCATCGCCATCGGGGGGTTGATGGTTGGTGTGGGGGCGCTCATCGTGATTATGGGCGTCATGAATGGGCTGCAGTACGATTTACGCGAAAAGATTCTTGTGGGGAGTCCGGACGTCCGCGTTCTGGGCTACGGCGACGATCTTCGGATTCAGCCCTGGAAGCAGTTGGTGGACAGCGTGCGGATCGAGAAGGGCGTCGTTGCAGCGTCGCCGTTCGTCCTGACGCAGGGGTTGATGCGCGCGTCGTCGAACTACCAAGAAGCGGTGTCGATCTCGGGGATTGTTCCGCAGGGCGACACGCTCGCCATGGGGCTCGTGCCAGGCCCGCGCGGCCCCGTGGCTGCGGGCCCTGTGACGTCGATTCGAGAGCATGCGACGACTGGTGATTTCCGGTTCGCCACGTCCGACGGCAAGCGCCGCGGGGCGGTGCTCGGCAAGCTGCTCGCGGAGCGTCTCCATGTGTCGATCGGATCGAAGCTGACCGCGATGACCTCGGCTGGTGTGGCACAGAATCCCATCACGGGCGGCTACTATCCGCGCCTCTTCGATCTTGAGGTGACGGGAACCTTTGACACCGGACTCTACGAGTATGACAACTCGTATGTGTTTGTTGACATCGATCAGGCGCGCGAGTTGGCTGGCTTAGGGACCGCCGTCACTGGAATCGAGGTCAAGACACTCGACCGCACCTCGGCATCAGCAATCGCGACGCGCCTCGAACAGCGACTCGGATTTCCATATCGCACTGTCACGTGGGAAGCGCAAAACTCTTCCTTGTTTCGCGCGCTCAAGTTGGAGAAGGCCGGCATGGGGCTGATTCTCATGTTGATCATCACCGTGGCCGCGCTCAATATCGTGAGCACGTTGACCATGGTCGTGCGGGACAAGACGCGCGAGGTGGGCATTCTGAAGGCAATGGGGCTCAAGTCCGGCTCGGTGCTCCGGATTTTCCTGGTGCAGGGGCTCGTCATTGGCGTCGTTGGCACGGGGCTTGGGCTCCTGCTTGGCGGTACGGTTGGCATTGGCCTTGATCGGTATCATCTCATCGCGCTTGACCCGACGATCTACTTTATCGATCATCTTCCGGTGCGTATGCAGGCGCTCGATGTGATGCTGATCAGCGTGCTGGGGGTGGCGGTCGCGAGTCTTGCTACGGTGTATCCCGCGCTCCAGGCCTCCCGGTTGTATCCGCTCGAAGCGATCCGTAGCGAATGAGCGACGTGACGGAGAGCCGGCCACCGATCCTGGCCGCCACCGACGTGGTAAAGACCTTCCGGGGCGGGGACGGCTCCGAGGTGCGCGTGCTCGATGGGGTGACCTTGAGCGTCGCGCGGGGCGAGATGGTCGCTATTATTGGCGCGAGCGGGGCCGGGAAGAGCACCCTCCTGCACGTGTTGGGTGCGCTGGAACGTCCGACGGCGGGAATCGTTCGTATTGGTGGGGAGTCGGTGTCGGCGCTTTCGGACGAGGCGCTCGGCGAGCTTCGTAACCGGCATATCGGATTCGTGTTCCAGTTCCACCATTTGCTCAAGGAGTTCTCGGCGTTGGAGAATGTGATGATGCCCATGCGGATCGCGAATCGCCCGTTGGGCGAGGCGCGGTCGCGCGCCGAGGGGCTATTGGAGCGGGTGGGGCTGTCGCATCGGCTGCATCATCGGCCGTCGGAGCTTTCGGGGGGCGAGCAGCAGCGTACGGCGGTCGCCAGGGCGTTGGCCATGTCTCCCGCGCTCCTTCTGGCAGATGAACCGTCGGGCAATCTGGATCACCACAACGCCGAGTCGTTGCACGCGTTGTTTGGGGAGTTGGCTAGCGAGTTGGCGTTGGGGTTGGTGGTCGTGACGCATAACCGGTCCCTGGCTTCGCGGGCTGGTAGGGTCCTGCTTCTGGAAGAGGGGCATTTGAGCGATACTTCTGGGAACATGGGAGCCGTCTGATGCTGTGTCAGCAGTGCAAGGAGCGCGATGCCGTTTTGAACCTGACCCACCTTGTGGGTGAGGCGGTGCAGCAGGTGCATCTCTGCGAGAAGTGCGCGGCCGAGCGCGGGCTGCCGACGACAATTGCGATGCCAAAGCCGACGCCGATTGGCGACTTTTTGTCGTCGGTGCAGAATCAGGTGTCGGCGATGCCTGGCGACGCGGCGCGTTGTTCGTATTGCGGCACCTCGCTGCGGGATTTTCGCGCGAGCGGCCGTTTGGGGTGCGCGCAGTGCTATGGCGCGTTCGAACAGAGCCTTCGCGACCTGCTTCGCCGGGTGCAGGGCAATGTGAAGCATGTCGGCCGTTTGTATGCGGCACCGACCGGCGAGGCGATGTCGCAGGACGCGGCGCTCAGTCATCTGCGGCAGCAGCTGCACGATGCTGTGTCGCGCGAGGAATTTGAGACCGCGGCCTCGTTGCGCGATCAGATTCGGACGCTCGAATGACACTCGATCTTTCGCTGTTGCCCGACGGCGGCGTGCCGTGGTTGGCCGCGAGCGGCGATCATGCCGACGTGGTGCTGTCGTCCCGGATTCGATTTGCGCGGAATGTTGCCGGCTACGCGTTCACCGCGCGCGCGCGCGATGGTGAGCGGTTGCGCCTCTTGGCGCAGGTCCGGGATGCGCTGCCGCAGGTCCCGAGCCTCGGTGGTGCTGCCGTGCTCCGGATGGACGAGATGAGCCTTATCGAGCGGCAGCTGCTGCACGAGCGGCATTTGGTGAGCAAGGAACTCGCGGGGTTGGATGGCGCGAACGAGGTGAAGAGCGCGGCCGCGGTCTTGGTGTCGCATGAAGCCGGCGTGATGGTGAATGAGGAGGACCATCTGCGCCTGCAGTCGTTCCGCTCGGGGTTTGATCTGGACGGGGCGTTTCGCGCCGCCACGCGCCTCGACCGCGACCTGGGGTCGATCCTTCCGTATGCGTTCCATCCGGACTTTGGTTTCTTGACGTCCTGCCCGACCAACACCGGGACAGGGATGCGCGCCTCGGTGCTGATCCATCTGCCCGGGCTCGTGCTGACGCAGGAGATCAGCAAGGTGTTGCAGGGGCTACAGCAGATGGGGCTGACCTATCGCGGGCTCTACGGCGAGGGGAGCGAGGTGATTGGGAATTTTTTCCAGATTTCCAATCAGACAACGCTCGGCCGGTCGGAAGAAGAGTTGGTGGAGCATCTGTCCCGCGTGGTCCAGCGGGTGGTGGAGCAGGAGACACAGGCACGCCGTGTCCTCCTCCGGGATGCCGGTTATATTATTGAGGACAAGCTATGGCGCGCCTACGGGACGCTGCGGCACGCTCGCAGTCTGCCCGCGGACGAAGCCATGAATTTGCTGAGTGGTGTACGGTTGGCGGTGGGCCTGCAACTGATCGCGGGGCTCAGTGTATATACTCTCAACAAGCTCCTGATTTTCAGCCAGTCGGCGCACCTCGCTCATGCTGCTGGGCGAACGCTGACGGAGAGCGAGGCCAATCTGGCACGTGCGAAGTACGTGCGGCGGGTGCTCGCGGACGAGACCGGACCGGCAGGCGAGATCGCATGACCGGTTCCTACGGAGTGGGGATACGATGAACGGCTACAACTTCACGGAGCGCGTCCGGAAGGTCTTGGCCATGGCCCGCGAGGAAGCGGCGCGCCTGCATCACGAGTACGTCGGGACGGAGCATATCCTGCTCGGCCTGATTCGTGAGGGTGAGGGCGTTGCGGCGGCGGTCCTCCAAAACCTGAATGTCGATCTCGACGACATCCAGACGAAAATCGAAGAGACCGTCAAGCGGGGGAAGGCCGCGCAGGCGACCGGCCCTGACCTGCCGTACACGTCTCGCGCCAAGAAGGTGCTCGAGCTTGCCATGGGCGAAGCCCGCGAGCTCAACCACAGCTATGTGGGGACCGAGCACCTCCTCTTGGGGCTGCTGCGCGAAGAGAAGGGGATTGCCGCGCAGGCGCTCACCGATTGTGGGGTGAACTTGGATGCCGCGCGCACGGAGACGTTGCGCTTGCTTGGCACCGAGATGCCGCAGGGTGGGGCCTCTGGGACCGCGGAGGCGTCCGCGCCTGGCGCCTCGGCGCCAACGCCGGCCAAGGGGGAGAAGAAGTCCAAGACGCCGGCGCTCGACCACTTCTGCCGTGATCTCACGACGCTCGCCGCCGAGGGGCAACTCGACCCGACGATCGGCCGCGCGAAGGAGATTGAGCGGGTGATGGAGGTGTTGACGCGCCGCAAGAAGAACAATCCGGTGCTGATTGGCGAGCCTGGGGTAGGCAAGACGGCGATCGTGGAAGGGCTGGCGCAGTTGATCGCCAATGGCGATTGCCCCGACTCGCTGCGGAACAACCGTGTGCTGTCGTTGGATATGGCGGCGGTGATCGCCGGCACGAAATATCGCGGTCAGTTCGAGGAGCGTCTCAAGGCGGTGATGAATGAGATTCTTCAGAACAAGAATGTGATTCTCTTTATCGACGAGCTGCACACGCTCGTTGGTGCGGGCGCGGCAGAGGGGGCGATCGACGCGAGCAACATGTTGAAGCCGGCGCTTGCGCGCGGCGAGTTGCAGTGCGTGGGGGCCTCGACGCTGAACGAGTACCGCAAGTACATCGAGAAGGACGGCGCCTTGGAGCGTCGATTCCAGACCGTTGTGGTGGAGCCGCCTTCGATTGACGAGACAGTGGAGATCCTCAAGGGGTTGCGCAAGAAGTACGAGGATCATCATCGCGTGACGATTCCTGATGAGACGTTGGTGATCGCGAGCAAGCTGTCGGAGCGGTACATCACCGACCGGTTCTTGCCAGACAAGGCGATCGATGTGATTGACGAGGCTGGTGCGCGAGCGCGGTTGGCCGCGCAGGTTCCGCCGCCCGAGGTGTCGGACCTGAAGCTGAAGCTCGAGACGCTGATCGCCGAGAAGGACGCGGCGATTCGCGACCAGAACTTCGAGCAGGCGGCTGCGCTGCGCGACACCGAGCGTGAGTTGCAGGGTGAGATTCGTGCGCGCCAGGACGACTGGGAGAAGAAGCGACAGGCGTATCGGCCGGTGCTTGGCGAGGAGGAGATTTCCTTTATCGTCAGTCGCTGGACCGGGATTCCCGTCATGCGGCTCCAGGAAGCGGAGACGGCGCGTCTGTTGCGCATGGAAGAGGAGCTGCACAAGCAGGTCGTGGCGCAGGAAGAGGCCATCAAGGCCATTGCGCGCTCCATCCGGCGTAGCCGTGCTGGGCTCAAGGATCCGAAGCGTCCGATTGGGTCGTTTATTTTCTGCGGCCCGACCGGCGTGGGCAAGACCGAGTTGGCGCGTGCGTTGGCGAAGTTCCTGTTTGCGGATGAGTCTGCCCTGATTCGCGTCGACATGAGCGAGTACATGGAAAAGTTCTCGGTGTCGCGCCTCATTGGCGCTCCGCCGGGCTATGTGGGCTACGAGGATTCGGGAACGCTGACGAAGGCGATTCGTCGCAAGCCGTACAGCGTGGTGCTTCTTGACGAGATCGAGAAGGCGCATCCGGATGTGTTCAACATCCTGCTGCAGGTGCTGGATGAGGGGCATCTCACGGACAACTACGGCCGGGTGATCGACTTCAAGAACACCGTGGTGATTATGACGTCCAATGTGGGCGCCAAGGATATCACCAAGAGCCGGACCCTTGGGTTCGGGTCGACGGAATCGGCGGGGAACTTTGACCGGATGGCGGAGAAGGTTCGTGAGGAGCTCCAGCATGTGTTCAATCCGGAGTTCTTGAACCGTCTGGACGACGTTATTGTGTTCCACCCGCTGACCAAGGAGCACATCGCCCAGATTGTGGGGATTCTGCTCAAGGATGTCCAGAAGCGGTTGGGGGACGAGGAGTTGTCGCTGAAGCTGACCGACGGGGCGACGGAGTTCCTCGTGAAGCACGGCTTTGACCCGGCGTATGGGGCCCGCCCGCTGAAGCGAGCCATCCAGAAGTGGATCGAGGACCCCCTCTCGGAGAAGATCCTGCTGGCGGAGTTCTCGAAGGGGGACGAGATCGACGTGGATGTCGCCTCGGACGGCGCAAAGCTCGAGTTCCGGGTGCCGGCGAGCAGTCCCAAGGCGTGACGTCCGGTGGGTGCCCAGCGGACGGCGGCGCGGACCACCGCGTAACGGTCTGTGGGGTGTCGAAGAGAACCGGAACTTGCGGGGCCGAAAGGGGTTACACCCTTTCGGCCCCTAATTGTATATTTCCGAGCTTATGCGCAAACTTTTGCTGATTGCCTTGGCCCTGTGTGGGGCTGGGGTGCCGTTGCGGGCGCAGGACGACGTCGGCCGGTGTGCGACCCCTGATTCGGTGGTCGTCGCTGGTAACAAGCGCGTCCCTGCTGCGACCGTGCTGCTTGATGCCGGGATTACGACGGGAACCGCGCTCAATGCGCCGTCGATTCAGCGCGCGATGCGCAATATTTTCGCGGGCGGCCAGTTCGACGATGTGAAGATTGAGTGCAAGGTCGCGCCGTCGCCGTCGCAGTCGGCGTGGCTGCAGATTCTTGTGGTGGAGCGCCCGCTCCTCGACTTCGTGGATGTCAGTGGGATTAATGCCGTCCCGTCGAAGGATGTGAAGGACAAGGTCGAGCTGCTGATTGGGCGTCCGGTGGATCCCGCACTAGTCGCACGGGCCGTGCAGCGCATGGATTCCGTGTATCAGGCGAACGGCTACTACTTGGCGCGCATCAAGCCTGACACGACCATCGTTGCGGACAATCACATCACGATCCAGTTCAAGATTGACGAAGGGCGCCGCTTGAGCATTAGCGGAGTCAAGATTACGGGAAACACGCTGGTGCCCGCGAAGGAGATTGTCTCGTCATTGAAGACCAAGCCCGAGGGGTTCTTCTGGTGGCGTGGCGGTGAGTTCGACGCGGACAAGTACGCGCAGGACTTGGGGGATTCACTCCCCAACATGTATGCCCGCAAGGGGTTCATTGACTTTCAGCTCCTGAAGGACACCCTGATCGTTGACCGGGCGCGCGGTAAGGCGATGGTTGAGATCAGCGTGGACGAAGGGAAGCAGTATAAGGTCGGGGGATTTGAGGTCACCGGGAACAAGCGGTTCAACTCCGAGGACATCAGCCGGTTCTACCCCTTTACGATCACCGCCCCGTCGCTGCCACAGCGCTTGAACAGCTTGGTGCGTCGCAAGCCGATCAACACGGGCACGTTCGACAAGTCCGTGTGGGACGAAGCGACGCAGAAGGTCAAAACGGCCTATTACAACGAGGGGTATCTGTACGCCCAGGTCCGTCCCGTGACGGACCGTGCGCCCGGCGACTCGGGGCGTGTCCGGCTGCGGTGGGACATCGTTGAAGGGTCGCCTGCCATCATCAATCGTATTGACATCGTGGGCAACGACTACACCCACGAGAACTGCATCCGCGATCAGTTGGTCTTGATTCCGGGCGACGTGTTCAGCCAGGACCGCTTGCTCCGCAGCTATCAGAGCATCGGGAATCTCGGCTTTTTTGAGACGCCGTTGGCGTTCCCGGAGACGCGTCCGGCGAACGATCAGGGTGACGTGGATATCGTGTTCCATGTGAAGGAAAAGCGCACGGGCAACGTGAGCTTTGGTGCCTCCATGGGCCAGGGAACGGGCCTCGGCGGCTTCATTGGACTCGACCAGCCCAATCTCTTCGGGAAGTGCAAGAAGGGGTCGTTGAACTGGCAGTACGGCCGCTACATCAACGATTTCCAGCTGTCGTACACGGACCCGGCCATTCAGCAGTCGCGGTTGGCGGGCACGGTGACGGCCTATCACTCGCAGTCGCGCTATACAATCGTGGACCTCGGCCAGACGACGCGGACCGGTGGTTCGGTGCGCTTGGCCTTCCCGTTCTTCAACTCGCGATTTACGCGGGTCGGCGTGTCGTACGGTCTCGAGTCGGTGCGATTCTCGAGCGACGGTTTCGTGGGGACGATTACCACGAACAACTGCGCTGGGTGTCTCCGGTCGACGATCAGCGTTGACGTGACGCGTGATACGCGGTCCGAGGTTCCGTTCCCGTCGGAAGGCACGCTCTCGAGCGTGACGACGGCGTTCAACGGCGGCATCTTGGGCGGCACGGCAAGTTTCCAGCGCCTCACCACCGAGTTCAAGTCGTTCACCACGCTGATGCGCATTGGTGGCGACAATCCGGGGTCGCAGCCGCTCAAGCTCGTGGCCGGTATCTCGCAGCGGAACGGGTTCGTGTTCGGTAATGCCGGACCGTTCTTCTCGAACCAGGAGTTTGCGCTCGGCGGCGTGCAGTACGGCGAGCCGCTGCGCGGGTACCCCGAGTTTTCGGTGACGCCGCTGGGGTACAATCCGTCCACTAGTACGAATAGTGCTGTGCGGCAGTCGTTCGGCAATGCGTTCTTTACCGCGACGGCCGAAGTGGGCTTGCGTGTGTCGTCGCAGTTTTACGCGGACGTGTTCTACGAGGGCGGAAACGTCTGGCAGAATCCGCGCGATTATAACCCGTCGCGTTTGTTCCGGAGCTTCGGTGTCGGAGCCTCGGTGATTTCCCCGCTCGGCCCCCTCGGGCTCGACTGGGCGTATGGTTTTGACCGGGTGGACGAGAATGGTCGTCCTGACCCACGGTGGCAGATTCACTTCAAGCTCGGCCAGTTCTTCAACTAATGGGAGTTCTCATGTCTTACCTTGCCCGGGCGCGCAACGCCGCCATCCTTCTTGCGCTGGCCGCTGCGGCGCCGCTCAGCGCGCAGACCGCTCCGCTGAAGATTGCGTACGTCAACACGCGTAACATCCTTGAGGCCGCACCGGGACGTCCCGACGCGGAGGCTCAGCTGCAGAAAGAAGCCACGCTCATGCAGGACAAGGCGAAGAAGATGAGCGACTCGCTGCAGGCCGCGATTGACGAATACAAGAAGGTGATGCCGACGTTGACGCAGGCGCAGCGTGACGCGCGCGAAAAGACGCTCGGGCAGCGCCAGGCGGACATGCAGCAGCGCGCGCAGGACATGGAAACGGCGATGCAGGGGCGTCAGAATGAGCTCATGGCTCCGATCCTCGACCAGATCAAGCTCGTGCTTGAGGATGTCCGCGTTGACGGCAACTACACGTTCCTGTTTGACGTCGCGAATGCCTCGGGCATTGTCGCGGCCGACAAGAACCTGGATATCTCGGATCGCGTGATTGCGAAGTTGCGCACGATTCCTGCCCCTAAGGCTGGCGACGCGAAGAAGGATGCCAAGGACGTGAAGAAGCCGGCGGACGAAAAGAAGGCGGAGGACAAGAAGCCGGTCCCGGCGCCTGCTGGCGTCAAGAAGCCGGCGAACTAAGCGCGGTCGGGCGACGGCGCCCGGACGCTCCGCGGAACCCCCTCCGCATGACCGCCCGTACGACTCCTACGATGACCGCCTCAGCAATTGCTGTGGCGGTCAACGGCGTTGTGGTGGGTGATCCCGACTGTGTGGTGCGTGGTGTTGCGCCGCTCGATCGCGCCACGGGGGCACAGGTTTCGTTTTTTGCGAAAGCTGGGTACGGCGAGCTCTTCGCGACGTCGCGCGCCGGCGTGGTGCTGGTGTCGCCGGAGCTCGCGGAGACGCCAGGGCTGTGTGTGAACCGCGTGATTGTCGCCAAGCCGCACGAAGCGATGCTCGCGCTCTTGCCGACCTTTTATCCGCAGCTTGATTTCGTCGCCGGCATCCATCCGTCGTCAGTTGTCGACCCGTCCGCCGACGTCGCGGCCGGAGCGCGTGTGGATGCGCTGGCGGTCATTGGAGCCGGTGCGGTGATTGGCGACGGCGCGTGGATTGGTGCCAGTTGCGTGGTCGGTGATGGTGTGACGGTCGGGGCGCAGTCGCGGCTCCATCCGCAGGTGACGCTCTATTCGGGGACGGTCGTTGGGGCGCGCGTCGTGCTGCATAGCGGTGCCCGAATCGGGAGCGATGGTTTCGGGTACGTGTATCAGGGCGGCGCGCATCAAAAGATTCCGCACGTTGGACGGTGTGTCATTGGCGACGATGTCGAGATCGGTGCAAATAGCACCATTGATCGCGGCAGCATTGACGACACGGTCATCGGTGCTGGCTCGAAGCTCGACAATCTGGTCCATGTGGGGCACAACGTGCGTATCGGGCGTCTGTGCCTGTTTATGGCGCACGTGGGCATCTCCGGGAGCACGCACATTGGTGACGGCGTGATTTTCGCCGGGCAGTCGGGTGCGGCCGGGCATCTCGAGGTCGGCACTGGCGCTCGCTTGGCCGCGCGCGCTGCGGTGTTTCGCGATGTCCCCGCTGGGGAGACGTGGTCGGGAACGCCGGCACGGCCGCATCGAGAGGAGCTCCGGAAGGATGCATCCCTGCATCGGTTGGCGGCTCGACTCAAAGAGCTCGAGGCGCTGCTGGACGCGGCGAAGCAGCCATGAGTCGCCGCACGGTCGGTATGCGGGTGGAGCTCGACGGGATTGGTCTTCACCTCGGGCGGCAGTGTCGCTTGGCGTTCGTCCCAGCCGCACCTGATACGGGAATCCGCTTTCGGCGCGTCGACCTTGAGGGAAAGCCCGAAACCCCCGCGCTGGTTGAGCACGCGATCGAGAGCGAGCGCCGGACCCAGCTCGGAGAGGGCGAGCAGGCGTTGCACACCGTTGAGCACGTGCTCGCGGCGGTCGTTGGAGCAGGCATCGATGATCTGATTATCGAGATGGATGCGGCCGAGCCGCCGATTCTCGATGGCAGTGCGATGCCCTTTCTTGACGCGCTGCTGAAGGCAGGCGCTCGCGAACAGCGCGGCGAAGTGCTCGATATTCGCCTACACGAGACGCTGCGGGTGGAGTCTGGGGAGAGCGTGTATGTGGTGGAGCCCGCCAACGCGTTGCAGGTCGACGTCACGATTGACTTTCCGCACCCGTTAGTCGGCGAGCAGAAGGGGTCGTGGAAAGTCACGCCTGCCGTGTTTGCCAAGGAGCTCGCGGGGGCGCGTACGTTCGGCTTCTTTCACGAAGTCGAGGCGTTGCGGGCCAAGGGGCTCATTCAGGGTGCCAGCACGGACAATGCGCTCGCCCTCGATGCCGAGGGCGTGGTTGGCAACACGCTACGCTGGCCTGATGAATTCGTGCGGCACAAGGCCCTCGACGTCGTGGGCGATCTCGCGCTCGCCGGACGGCGGGTGCGAGGAAAGATTACTGCAACGAAGCCGAGTCACCGAGGCACGGTGGCACTGGTGCGTGAGATGCTGGCGCAGAGTCGCCGGGAGGGTCAATTGGAGAATCGGGTCATTGAAGCCGAAGAACTGATGAAAATCCTGCCACACCGTTATCCGTTCCTGCTCGTGGATCGGATCCTTCAGATTGAGGAAGGGAAGCGGATTGTCGGCATCAAAAATGTGACGATCAACGAGCCGTTCTTCCAAGGCCATTTCCCGGGGCATCCCATTATGCCTGGGGTGTTGATCGTGGAAGCGATGGCGCAGGTGTCGTGCCCGCTGCTGATGGGAACGGTGAGCGACCATACGAACAAGGTCGTGTACTTCATGTCGCTCGACAACGTGAAGTTCCGCAAGCCGGTCCGGCCTGGCGATACACTGCGTTTCGAGCTCGAAATGACGCAGGTGCGTGGGCGCATCTGCCGTATGTATGGGGTGGCGAAGGTGGATGGTGAAATCGTGTGCGAGGCCGAGATGGCCGCAATCGTTCGCGACCGATGAGTCCGCGCATCCATGCGACGGCCATCGTCGATCCGTCGGCGCAACTGGCCTCCGACGTTGAGGTTGGCCCGTGGGCGCTGATCGGGCCGAACTGCATTGTGGGCGCGGGGAGTGTCATTCAGGCGCGCGCCACGCTCGAAGAGAATGTGATCCTCGGACAGCAGGTGACCGTCGGCATTGGGTCGGTCCTTGGCGGCAAGCCGCAGGACCTGAAGTTCGCCGGAGAGCGGACGACCGTTGAGATTGGCGACTTTACGACGATTCGTGAGTACGCCACGATCAATCGCGGGACGTCACAGTCGATGCGCACGACGGTGGGGAAGCACTGTTTCCTGATGTCGTACACGCATCTCGCGCACGATTGTCATGTGGGTGACCATGTGATTATCAGCAACGGGTCGCAGCTTGCCGGGCATGTCACGGTCGAGGATTGGGTCATTATTTCCGGCCTGTGTGCAGTGCACCAGTTTGCGAAGATCGGCCGACATGCATTTATCGGTGGTGCCTCCCGCATTTCCAAGGACGTCCCTCCGTTCGTGCGCGCGGTGGGGAATCCCATCAAGTTGTACGGTCTTAATAGCGTCGGGTTGCAGCGTCGTGGGTTCAAGGACGATGTGATTGCGGAGATTAAAAAGTCGTATCGCATTTTCTTCAACTCAGACAAGAACGTCAGTCAGGCGATGGAGCAGGCGCGTGCCGAGCTGCATATGTATGAAGAAATTCAGCAGATTATTGCATTCGTCGAGGCCAGCGGCCGTGGAGTGACGACATGAGTGGTGGACCATTGCGCGTGGGTGTTATTGGCACGGGAAGCTTGGGGTATCATCACGCGCGACTGTTGCGTGAGGTGCGTGGGGCAAGTTTCCGTGGATTTTTTGAGTCGAACACCGATCGCGCGGGCACCGTCTCGCGCGAGCTCGGGATCCGCGCGTTCCCGTCGATTGAGGCGCTACTCGCGGAAGTGGATGTTGTCTCGATCGCGGTGCCGACCAGCTACCATCATGTCGTAGCCAAGGCCGCGCTTGAGGCGGGGAAGCACGTGTTGATTGAGAAACCGATCACCACGACCATCGAGGAGGCAGACGAACTGCTCGCGATTGCGCAGCGCACGGGCGCGTTGGTGCAGATCGGGCACATCGAACGCTTTAATCGGGCGATCCGCGCCGCGTTGCCGCACGTGAAGGATCCGCTGTTCATTGACAGCGATCGTCTCGCGCCGTTCAACCCCCGCGGCTCTGACGTCGCCGTGGTCTTGGATTTGATGATTCACGACATCGACCTGCTCTTGACGCTGACTGGCGCCAAGGTGAAGGACGTCTCGGCGGTTGGCATCCCGGTGCTCACGCCGTCGGTGGATATCGCCAACGCGCGCATCACGTTTGAGACGGGGGCTGTCGCCACGATTACAGCGAGCCGCGTGTCGAAAGATCGGATGCGCAAGCTGCGCATCTTCCAGCGGAACGGGTACCTCTCGCTGGATCTCGCGGCGGGAACGGGCGAGATGTACCGGATGCGCGACGACATGGATCTTCCCACCATGATCAAGACGGCGCAGCCACTCGAAGCCTTCGTGGAGCGCGTGCCCATTGACGCACCCGAGGGCGAGCCGCTGCGCCTCGAGCTCGAAAGCTTTGTGTCCGCCTGCCGTGGAGAAGTGCCGGTCGCGGTTTCTGGCCAGGACGGGCGCGATGCGCTCGCGGTCGCGCTCCGGATCATCGATGATATCCGGCGGACATTGCCCGCCGCGGCATTGGCCGGGCCGTTGGGTGCGTGAGATCCTGATCCTAGCGGGGGAGGCGTCGGGCGATCTGCACGGCGCTAAACTCGCGGAACGGCTGCGTATTTTGCGGCCGGACCTTGCGCTCGCCGGCACGGGTGGGGCGCGGATGGAGGAGGCGGGGGTGACGATGCTCGCGAAGCCGGAAGGAGTGGTCGGCTTTGTTGAGGTGATCCGCCATTTGCCGTGGCATTGGCGGTTGCTCAAGCTGCTGCGTGCCCGCTTTGCCACAGGCAATGTCGCGTTAGTCATTTTGATTGACTACCCGGGATTCAATATGCGCGTGGCGGCTGCGGCCAAGGCGGCGGGCATTCCTGTGCTGTATTACATCACGCCGCAAGTTTGGGCGTGGAAGGCCGGTCGGTTGAAGACGATGGCCGAGGTCATCACGCGCGCCGCGGTGATTCTTCCGTTTGAGGAGGAGTTGTTGCGCGCGCACGGCATTGATGCGACGTTCGTTGGGCATCCGTTGCTCGACCGTGCGCAGGCGATGCCCGATCGCGCCGAAGCGCGGCGCCGGATTGGGCTTCCTGAGGATGGCGAGGTTCTGGCGTTATTCCCGGGCAGTCGTCCGGAAGAAATTGTGCGGCATCTGGCCGATTTTGTTGCGGTGGCACGTCAGCTCGAGGCGCGTCGGCCCGGCCTGAGGGTCGTCGTCAGCGTTGCGCCGACCATTGACCTCCGGAACGCGCAGATCCCGTTTCCGATGATTCGCTCGGCGTCCTTCGATGTGCTGCGCGCGGCCGATGTCGCGCTGTGCAAGAGTGGCACGACGACGCTCGAGGCGGCGGTGGCCGGCTGCCCGTGCGCGATTGTGTATCGCACGAGCCCCATCAGCTATATGATCGCCAAGCGCCTCGTGAAGATCGCGCACATTGGGCTACTGAATATCGTCGCGGGACGGCGTGTGGCGCGGGAGTTTGTGCAGGACGATTTCGAGCCGGTGCGTGTCGCGGACGCGCTGCTGCCGCTCTTTGCGGCGTCGTCGCCGGAGCGCACCGCGATGCTCGCCGGCCTTGGCGAGGTTCGGGCGCGACTCGGCACGCCGGGGGCGTCGGAGCGTGTGGCGCTCATGGCGTCGGGGATGGTCGCGTGACGGCGCCCACGAGTGAGCCCGCCATTACCCCTAAGGTGGACTGGCGTGTTCGAATCGGCGTGCCCCTCGGGATTCTTGCCCTACAGCTGCTCGGCGCCACCTGGCGCTGGCGGGTGCAGAACGAGGATGTTGTCCGGCGGTCGACGGCAGGGGGGAAGGGATTGATCCTTGGCCTCTGGCATGGGCAGCTCCTCCCGCTGGCTTGGTACATGCGCGGACGCGGCATTGTGGTGCTCGTGAGCTCCTCGCGCGATGGGGAAGTGATTACCCGAGTGATTGAATCGGTGGGGTACCGTACGGTGCGTGGATCGTCGACGCGCGGTGGACGCGAAGCGCTGGTTGCGTTGCTGCGTGAGCTCCGTGGCGGGTCGACGATTGCCATTACCCCCGACGGGCCGCGCGGGCCGGTGCACAAGTATCAGGCGGGCGCGCTGGTCGCGGCGCAGCGGACGGGCGTTCCGATTGTCCCCTACGCGCTGCACGTCGACCGTGCCTGGCGCCTCAAAGGCTGGGACAGCTTTACGATTCCGAAGCCTTTCGCGCGGATTCAGCTCGTGTTTGGCGAGCCCAAATTTGTGCAGGGGGATTCCTCGGCTACCGCGATCGAACAAGCCGAGGAGTTTGAGCAGGACCTGGATGCCGCGGTTGCGACGGCCGAGCGCCTCGCCGCTGAGCGTGGTGAGGGAACGCGCGCAGTACCGCCTACCGCTCCCCGTGCATAGGTCGCACGTCGATACGATTTGGGAATCGTCCAAGCCCTATGGACGGGCGATGCGCACGCTCCTGACACCAATCGGCTGGCTCTACGGCGGGGTGACGACACTCCGGAATCGGGCGTTTGATGCGGGAATGCTGTCCTCGCACGCGCTCGCGCTGCCCAGTATCAGTGTCGGGAACCTGACGGTGGGGGGCACAGGAAAGACTCCCGTTGCCGCGTGGCTTGTGGAGCGCCTGCAGGCGGCCGGTGCGCGTCCGGCGGTCGTACTGCGTGGGTACGGTGAGGATGAGGTGCTTGTCCACCGGCGGTTGAATCCCGGGATACCGGTGATTGCGAATCCGGATCGAGTGGCGGGCACCGTGCAGGCCCGAGCAGCCGGCGCGAACGTGGTTGTGCTCGATGATGCATTTCAGCATCGGCGTGCTCGCCGTGACGTGGACATGGTGTTGCTGTCCGCGGACCGTCGTGGGCCGGTGCGGTCGCTCCCAGCGGGGCCCTGGCGCGAGCCATTGGAAAGTCTGGCGCGAGCGCACGTTGTCGCGGTCACGCGCAAGCAGGCGTCCGCGCTGCGCGCCAAGGAGTTGCTCTCCAGCGCACTGCGGTTTTCGCCGGGTGCTGAGGGGGTCGTGATCCACCTCACCATGGACGCGATTGTGCCCGTGGCTGGAGGGGCCTCCAGCCCGATTGCGAACTTGCTGGGCGTACCGGTGCTCGCGATTTCGGGTATCGGGGACCCCCGAGCGTTTCAGTCGCAAGTTCGGAGTGTGGGGGCGTTGGTTACCGGGGAGGCCTTTTCGGATCACCACCCGTTTACGGCGCGCGACGCCGAGGAGCTTGCTCGTGCGGCTGGCACCCGGTTACAGCCCGTTTGTACACTCAAGGACGCCGTGAAACTCGGGCCCCTGTGGCCTGCCCAAGCGCCTCCCTTGTGGTATCTTTCACAGCGCGCGGATGTCGAGTTCGGTAGCGGTGCGTTGCAGGCCGTGGTCGAGGAACTGGCAGCCCGCGGGCGGTTAATCTGAAGGCCCACGCCGGCTCTGAAGTCGGCCCAACGTACGACTCATCCCATGGCATCCGTTCCGTCGCTGCCGACCCATAATATCGTTCATCCTGACAAGGACCGTTTCCTTCAGGAAGAGAACCCATTCGAAGCGATGATGTCGCGCTTCGATCGTGCCGCTGAGCTGTTGGATCTTGAGCCCGGCATCTACAAGGTGCTGCGTCACCCCGAGAAGCAGATCACCACGTATATCCCCGTCATGATGGACAACGGGGAAGTTGAGGTGTTCACGGGTATTCGTGTGCTCTACAACACCTCGCGTGGCCCAGCCAAGGGTGGCATTCGCTTTGACAAGAATGTCAACTTGGACGAAGTCACCGCGCTGGCGGCGTGGATGACCTGGAAGTGCGCCGTCGTGAACATTCCCTTCGGTGGTGCGAAGGGGGGCGTGATTTGCGACCCGATCAACATGAGTGTTGGCGAGCTCGAGCGACTGACGCGTCGTTACACGGCGTCGATCATTCAGACGCTTGGCCCAGATTCCGACGTGCCCGCTCCGGACGTGAACACGAACGAGCGGATGATGGCGTGGATTATGGATACCTATTCCATGCGCGTGGGCCACACCGTGACGGCAGTCGTGACGGGTAAGCCCGTGGAGATGGGTGGGTCGCTCGGGCGCCGCGAGGCGACGGGACGTGGCGTGATGCTCTGCGTGAAGGAAGCGCTCGCGCATCTCGGAATGCCCGTCAAGGGCGCGACTGTTGCCGTGCAGGGCTTCGGCAATGTCGGTTCGGTGAGCGCGGATCTGTTGGCGAAGGAAGGATGCAAGATCGTCGCGATCTCGGACCGCACTGGCGCCTGGCATAACCCCAAGGGGATCGATGTCGCGGACGCGATTGCCTACGTCGCGAAGCACAAGGTGCTCGAGGGCTACACCAAGGCCACGCAGATTTCGAACGAGGAGCTGATTGCCCTCGATGTCGATGTCTTGGTGCCGGCGGCGCTCGAAAACGTCATTACGACCAAGAACGCGAGCACGATTCGCGCGAAAGTTATCTGCGAAGGAGCGAACGGTCCGACTACTGCGGCGGCCGATGCCATCCTCGACGAGAAGGGCGTGTTCGTGGTGCCGGATATTCTGGCCAACGCGGGCGGCGTGACGGTGTCGTACTTCGAGTGGGTGCAGGATCGCGGTGGCTACTTCTGGACGGAGCAGGTGGTGAACGACCGTCTCAAGGAGATCATGGTCAACAGCTTCCAGGCCGTGTTGCAGCTGTCCAAGCAGCATAAGGTGAACATGCGCACGGCGGCGTACATGCTGTCGATCAGCCGTGTGGCAACCGTACATCGCCTGCGCGGGATCTACGCCTGAGGGTGCTATTGGTTGCAGTCGGCCGGCCTCGCGCGCCGGGGTTGGCCGCTGCGATCAGTGAGTACGAGCAGCGGGCGGCGCACTATTGGCCGTTCGAGGCGATCGAGGTCCGTGAGGAGCCGGCGAAGTCCGGCACCCCGGACCTCATTCGTGAGCGGGAAGGGGAGCGCTTGTTGAAAGTTATTCCCGCGGGCGCGCATGTTGTGGCGTGCAATCCGGGCGGGCGGAGTTGGGATTCTCTTGGCTTCGCCAAGTGGCTGCAGCAGGAGCGTGAACGGGCGAGCGATGTGGCATTCGTGATTGGCGGAGCACTCGGCCTGTCGGCTGAGGTCTTGAAGACCGCGCGCACGCAGATCACGTTGGCGCCGTGGACACTTCCGCACGAAATGGCGCGATTGGTGCTGGCGGAGCAGATCTACCGTGCTGGTACGATTGGGCGCGGGGAACCGTACAACAAGTGAGACTGATGTCGGGTCGATGTTCGCTGGAGCGTGTCGCGTGAGCGCGCCACGGGTTGTGACGGAGCCGGTGGGCGGCGGCGCGCTGACGCGCGCGGCTCTCGACGGTAGTGCGCCTCGTGGATGGTTTGCCCCGCGTCCTCGTGGGGCCGAGCAGTGGACGAGTCATGCCGAGTCGGTGCGTGGTGGCTTTGCGGGCGCGGGGTGGCTGGATGCCCTGCGGCCGGCGCTCCAACTCTCCGGAGCAGCGCACGAGCGGATGGCCCGCGTTGCAGCGGGGAACGGCATTGTCGTGACCACGGGGCAGCAGCCCGGGTTGTTCGGCGGCCCAGGCTACACCTGGCTCAAGGCCATGTCCGCGTTGGCGCTCGCCGATCGTTTGGAGCGTGAGCTGGGCATTCCGGTGGCGCCGGTGTTCTGGGCAGCCACGGATGATGCCGACTTCGAAGAAGCGTCGTTCACCGACGTGTCGCTCGACAACACGGTTCGACGCTTGTCCGTCGAGCGGCGTGTGGCGGATGGCTTGGTGATGTCGCAGACGCCGCTTGGGGACGTCAGCGACCAGATGCGGGTGCTGTTTGAGGCCGCCGGATCAGCAGCGCACGGCGAGGTGCTGGCGGCGCTCCAGCGCGCGTATCGCGCGGACGCGACGGTCGGGAGCGCCTACGTACAGTTCTTGCGCGAGATGTTGCAACCGCTTGGCATTGCGGTGCTTGATTCGTGGCATCCCGCAGTGCGTGCGGCCGCGCGGCCGACGCTTGTCACCGCGCTTGCGCGGGCGGCGGTGGTGGATGAAGCGGTCGCAATGCGCACCGTGTCGATCGAGCGCGGTGGCTACCGTGCGCAAGTCGCGCGCGTGGCAAAGCTGTCGCTGGTGTTTCGCAGTGTTGACGGACGGAAGGAACGTGTGCCGCTCGCCCAGGCGATTGAGGCATCGCAGCGTGACGACCTCGTACTCTCTGCGAATGTCTTGCTGCGTCCTGTTGTCGAGCGGCAGATCATGCCGACGGTCGCCTATGTCGGCGGCCCCGGTGAGATCGCCTACTTTGCGCAGGTCAGTGCCGCGGCGGAAGCCATGGGATTGCCGGTCCCCTTGGTGGTGCCACGGTGGTCCGCGACGGTGATTGAGCCCGCGGTCGACCGCATGCTGGGTCGGCTCGGTATGGTGTTCGAGGATATTCGGGCCCCGCATGTGGCGGAGCGGCGGATTGGCGAACGGGCGATGCCTGCCGGTGTACGCGACGCACTGTCCGCGATGCAGACGTCGATCGACCAGCAACTGGCCGCCCTCGATGAGGCGCAGAAAGGGCGCCCCCTCGTGGATGCCGCCGTGATCGCGGGTGCCAAAAAGGAGTTTCATCATCGCGTCGAGCGACTGGAGCGCCGCGTGCGCGCCGCAGCCACGCGCGGCGAAGAGCAGGCGATTGCGGACCTCGCGTCGATTCGTGCGGCCGTGTTGCCCCGCGGGGAGCGGCAGGAGCGCGCGTTGAACTATGCGCCGATGTTCGCACGCCACGGGGACACCCTTTGGGCGCAGTTGCGCACCGGGGCGGCGATGCACGCTGGATCATTGATCGGCACGCCGTGAGCCTCGGCGAACGGCGCAGCAGCGGGGGCGCCGCGTTGGTCGCGGCCGGGATCCTGCTGAGTCGACTGTTCGGGCTCGTGCGCGGTCGTCTTCTCGCGCACTATTTGGGAGTTGGGGCGGTCAACGACGCCCTGCAGGCCGCGATTCGTATTCCGAACATTCTCCAGAACCTTTTCGGTGAAGGAGTGCTCTCGGCCTCATTCATTCCCGTCTATGCGCGGCTCCTCGCACAGGGCGACGAAGAGGAGGCTGGCACCGTTGCTGGCGCCATCGGTGCGCTGCTTGCGCTCACCAGCACCGTACTGGTGCTCGTTGGGATTGTTGCGGCGCCCTACGCCATTCCCCTGATCGCGGGTGGATTTACCGGCGAGAAACGGGAGCTCACGATCCTCCTGGTGCAGATCATGTTTCCCGGGGTCGGCCTGCTGGTGATGTCTGCGTGGACGCTCGGCGTCTTGAACGCACACCGCAAGTTTTTTCTGTCGTACGCGTCGCCCGTGGCAATGAACATCGTCATGATTTCGGTGCTCGTCTGGCGTGGGCCGGCGCTCGCGGACTCTACCGTTGGCGCCGCGCGGTTGGTGACCCTTGTGGCCTGGGCCTCGGTCGTTGGGAGTCTGGCACAGCTCGCGGTGCAACTGCCCACGCTGCTCCGCGTGGAGCGTCGTTTGCGCGTGTCACTCGATGTGCGCAACCGAAATGTGCGCACGATTCTGACGAACTTCCTCCCGGTATTTGTGGGGCGTGGTGTGGTCCAGATCAGCGCGTATGCCGACGGGCTGATTGCATCATTCGTATCGAATGGCGCAGTCACGCTGCTGGCGAATGCGCAGGTGATTGCGGTACTCCCCGTGTCGCTTTTTGGAATGGCGGTGTCGGCGTCACAGTTGCCCGCGATGTCCGGTGAGCTTGGCGATGACGCGACGGTGTCCGCTGCACTGCGCACGCGGCTGGACGACGGTCTTCGGCGCATCGCGTTTTATGTCGTGCCCTCATCGGTCGCGTTTTTTGTGCTGGGCGATATCGTCGGCGGTGTGCTCTACCAGACAGGACGCTTCGAGGCACATGACACGCTGTGGCTCTGGAGTGTGTTGGCGGGGTCTGCCGTTGGGCTCCTCGCTGGGACGCTCGGACGCCTCTATGCGTCGACCTGGTACGCGCTCCGCAACACGAGGGTGCCGCTCACGTTTGCCCTCGTTCGCGTGGCCTTGACGATTGCGCTCGGGCTGGTGGCTTCGTTGTATCTCCCCGCTTGGTGCGGTGTCGATGCTCGATGGGGCGCGGCGGGGCTGACGGCCTCGGCTGGTATTGCCGCGTGGGTTGAGTTCGCCCTGCTTCGGCGGTCGATTGCCGCTCGGATTGGCGCGCTACCCGTGGAGGGAGCCTATCTGCGCGCGCTCTGGGGGAGCGCGATTGTTGCGAGCGTCGCGGCGTTGTTGGTCAAAGCGGCGCTGCAGTTCCGTGCGACTCACGCTGTGCATCTCCTGACGGCGGGCGAGCACCCGCTGGTGCTCGGCGCATTGGCGCTACCGATGTACGGGGTGGTGTACGTGGTCCTGACGCGCTCGCGTGGGATTCCTGAGGCGACCGCCGTCACCGGTCGTGTTGTGCGCCTCTTCCGCGCGTCGTAGCCGGCTGCATGCGTCAGGTTCCTGAAGCGATCGCCGCGAAACTCGCGCACCTTCCCGATACGCCGGGCGTGTATCTCTGGAAGGATGCCGACGGGACTGTGCTGTACGTTGGCAAGGCCAAGCGGCTGAAGCCTAGGGTCCGCAGTTACTTTGGCTCTGATCACGAGACGAGCCCCAAGACGCGCATGATGGTGGAGCAGGCCGCGGACCTCGAGACGATCGTTGTTCCGTCGGAGCAGCATGCGCTGATCCTCGAGTACAACCTGATCAAGGAGCATCGGCCGCGGTTCAACATTGTGCTCCGCGACGATAAGTCGTACCCGTATGTGAAAGTGACCGTGCAGGAGCCATACCCGCGCGTCTTTGTCACGCGGCGTTTGGTCAACGACGGGGCGCGGTACTTTGGGCCGTACACCGATGTTGGTGCCATGCGGCAAGCGCTGAATGTCGTCAAGCGCATCTTTACCGTGCGCTCCTGTCGGTTCGATATGCCATCGGAGATGCCCGAGCGCGCCTGCCTCGACTACTACATCAAGCGGTGCAAAGGGCCGTGCATTGGTCAGCAGTCCTTGGCGGACTATGGCGCGATGATTGACGAAGTGGTCGTCTTTCTCGACGGCCGCACCGACGAGGTCGTGCGTCGCGTCAAGGAGCGGATGTCGGCGGCCTCAGATGCCATGCAGTTTGAGCGTGCCGCCGAACTGCGCGATGCGTTGGTGCATCTGCAGAAGATGGAGGAGCCCACGGTCATTCTTGACGTCGAAGGCGGCGAACGCGATGTCGTGGGATATGCGCGCGATGGGGAAGATGCCTGCGTGACGATCATTCGCATTCGCGGTGGCAAGTTGCTCGGACGCGATCATCGGTTTCTCGAGCACGTGGAGGACGAGCCCGACGCCGCCGTCCTCGGTGCGTATCTGGCGAGTAGTTACATCGGTGCGACCGAGCGCGGACGCGAACTGCTCCTCCCCTTCGATTTCGAAGATCGCCCAGTGTTTGAGGAGACGATCCCTGGCACGTCGGTCCTCATTCCGCAGCGTGGTTCACGTCGCGAGCTTATTGATCTCGCCGAGCAGAATGCGCGTCACCTGCTTGAGGAGTTCAAGCTCGCCGGTGTCGAGGTCGACGAACGTGCGGCTGACCCGGTGTACGAACTCGGCCGCGAGCTCGGATTGCAGAAGATTCCGCGCTCGCTCGTCTGTTTTGACATGTCGACCGCGCAGGGTAAGGACAACGTGGGGTCTATTGTGTGGTTCGAGAACGGACGGCCGAAGCGGAGCGAGTACCGGACGATGCGCGTCAAAAGTGTGGACGAGGCGCATGGCCCCGACGACTTTGCCTCAATGCGCGAAGTGGTGCATCGATTCTTCCGCCGCCGCCTCGAAGAATCAAAGCCACTCCCGGACCTGATCGTGATTGACGGTGGGAAGGGGCAGCTCAGTGCCGCGCTCGCGGCACTCACGGAGCTTGGCCTGGAAAAGCATCCGCTCATTTCACTCGCAAAGAAAGACGAGGAAGTGTTCATGCCTGGCCGGTCCGAATCGCTGCGATTGCCCCGACGATCCCCGGCCCTCCGGTTGCTCCAACAGGCGCGCGACGAAGCACATCGCACCGCGGTTGGCTATAATCGGAAACGGCGCACCCTGCGCACCGTTACGTCAGAGTTGTTGAAAATTCCCGGTGTTGGCCCCGTGAAGCGCCGCGAGTTGCTCTCGCACTTCGGATCGATTCAAGGGATCCGTGATGCCACCCCCGAAGCGGTCGCAGAACTCCCGGGGTGGTCGACGCGTTCAGCACAGAAGATGCTTGATGCGTTGAAAGCTTCAGATCCAACGGCACCAGCCGTATCCGATGCTCCTCCTGTACCGACACCCGAACCTCACGTCTCGTGACTGCCTCTTCCTGGACGCTCCATTGTTCCGCGTGCGCCTATACCGTACCCGGCGATCGCTTGGCCTCGCTGTGTCCTGACTGTGGTCAACCGCTCATGGTGAAGGTCGCCTCCGTCCGCAGATCAGAGATCGGCACTGAGCCCGACATGTGGCGCTACGCGGCGGCGTTGCCGATCAACGACGGCGAGGTGCGCACGAATCGCGGTGAGGGCATGACGGCGCTCACCGAACTCCCCGAGCTTGCGAAGGACGTCGGAGTGGGTCGCCTCTGGATCAAGGACGAGGGGCTCAACCCAACCGCGAGCTTCAAGGCTCGTGGTCTCTCCATGGCCATCACGCGCGCGAAGGCGCTCGGACTCCCCGGCGTGTGCGTCCCAACCGCCGGAAACGCCGGCATCGCGCTTGCCGCCTATGCTGCGGCCGCACGTATGCCAGCCCGCGTCTACGCGCCGGCCACAACACCCCCGCCGATCCTCGGCAGCATTCGTGCCTATGGCGCGGAACTCCATCTTGTGGAAGGTCACATTGGCGACGCGGGGAAGGCGACGATGCAGTTTGCGAAGGAGAGTGGCTACTTCAACGTCGCCACCGTTCGCGAGCCGTACCGTGTGGAGGGAATGAAGACAATGGGCTATGAAGTCGCTGAACAGCTCGGCTGGCGTCTCCCAGACGCGATCGTCTACCCGACGGGCGGTGGCGAAGGCACGATCGGCATCTGGAAAGCCATCAACGAGATGGTGGATTGGGGATGGCTCGAAGCGGATACCCGCCGGCCGAAGATGGTGATTGCCCAGGCCAGTGGCTGTCAGCCGCTGGTCCGTGCCTTTCACGAGGGCGCCGAGAAGGCGACGCCATGGGAGAATCCGACGACGCATGCGAGCGGGCTGCGCGTGCCGGGGCCACTGGGTGATCGCCTGACGCTCCGCACACTCCGCGAGAGCAATGGTGGCGCCTTCGCCTGTGACGAAGAGGAGATTCGTCGCGGAACCTTCCGGCTGGCATCGGTCAGTGGCATCGATGCAGCGCCCGAGGGTGGGTGCGGACTCGAAGTCGCCCGCAAGATGGTCCTCGCCGGACTCGTGAAGCCGGACGCCGAGATCGTGGTATTCAACACGGGATCAGGGGCGTCGTACCGCTGGTAGGTCAGTGTGACAGAAATGTCGCGGGGCTCGGCAGTTGGCCGGGCCCCGCGATGTTTATATTCACACTATGACCAACATCGCGATCTTCGACCCCTTCTCGGGAATCGCCGGCGACATGACGCTCGGCGCACTCCTCGACCTCGGACTCGACCCCGAATGGCTCAAGGCGCTGCCAGCGACCCTCAAGCTCGACGGGGTTTCGGTGCGGCTCGAGCGTGTGAAGCGCGGAGAGATTGCGGGCTGGAAGGTGGATTTTGATATCCCGCCCCAGCCGCACGGTCGCCATCTCAAGCATATCAAGGCGATTGTCGATGCGTCGCCAGCTCCCGCGCTGGTCAAGGAGCGCGCCATGCTGGTGTTCGAGGCCGTCACGACGGTCGAAGCCTCAATCCACGGCACCACCCTCGAGAAGGTGCATCTGCACGAGGTTGGGGCGGTGGATGCAATTCTCGATGTGGTCGGCAGCGTTTGGGGGCTGCATCTTCTCGGGGTCGAGAAGGTGTACAACACTACGATCGCGATGGGCGACGGCTTTATCGACGCGGCCCATGGGCGGCTGGCGGTGCCCGCACCCGCCACGCTGCGACTCCTTGAGGGGCTGGCGGTCCGTCCGGGCCCAGAGAATAGCGGGGAGCTCACCACACCCACCGGCGCGGCGCTCCTGCGGGTGCTCTCGAGCGGCGCGCCGCCTGCCGAGTATCGTCCGCGCAAGAGCGGATACGGGGCAGGGACCAAGGACTTCCAGGGGCGCGCGAACGCGCTCCGGATCACGCTGGCGGAGGTGCAGGGCGTGGCCGCAGCACATGAGACCTTGCATCTGCTCGCGGCGGATCTGGACGATCTCTCTGGGGAGTATGTGGCCGCAGCCGCAGACGCCCTCCGCACGGCCGGCGCCCTGGATGTCACGATCCTCCAAACGCTGATGAAGAAGGGTCGCCCCGGGGTTCGGTTGGAGGTGCTCTGCACCCCGTCAGATAGCAGCCGTTTGGAGGACTTGCTCCTGCGGGAGAGCACGACGATCGGTGTGCGCCGCTCAGAAGTCCAGCGTCGCGCCTTGGATCGTCGCATCGGCACCGTCGAAGTCTTTGGGCAGGTGATAACCACGAAAACGGTTAGCCTTCCCGGTGGTGGCGAGCGGATCAAACCGGAGTTCGACGACGTCGCGCGAGTCGTGGCGGCAACGGGGCGTACGGCCGCCGAGGTCTTGGCAGAGGTGGTACGACGCTCGGAAGTCATTGTTTCTGATTGATTTCCGGTGCCAATGTTGATAACTTACATCAACTATGGTAAGGGTCGCGCGGGTTCAGCCCGATAGCATTGCTGCCGAGCTGGGCATCGTCGCCGGAACGGAGCTCATTTCCGTCAACGGGCGCGCCCTCGTGGACTTCCTCGATTGGGAGTTCCTGACCGCCGTTGATGCCCTCGAAATCGAAGCCAAGTTCCCGTCGGGCGAGCTCGTCATTTTTGACGTGGAGCGCCCGGAAGATGAGCCGTTTGGGCTTGAGCTTGAGCCACCCACGGTGCGTCGCTGCGCGAACCGGTGTGAGTTCTGTTTTGTCGAGGGACTACCGAAGGGGCTCCGTCGGCCGCTGTACATTCGCGACGACGACTACCGCTTGTCGTTTGCCTACGGAAATTTCGCGACGCTGTCGAATCTTCGCGAGCACGATTTCGAGCGGATTCTCGAGTACCGGCTCTCGCCGTTGTACGTCTCGGTCCACGCGACGCCGTGGGAAGCACGCAAGAAGCTGCTGAACAACCCGCGAGTTCCCAACATTATTGAGCAGCTCACGCGGCTCACCGATGGCGGGATCCAGTTCCACGGTCAGATGGTCGTGGTGCCGGGGCTCAATGACGGCGAGGTGCTCGAGCAGTCGCTCACCGATCTCTGGAACTTGGGCGAGGCCTGCCTGACCGTTGCGCTCGTGCCGGTTGGGCTGACGCAGTTCTCGCATCTGTACACCGGCGAGTCGATGAACGTGGCGAACGCGACGGCATTGCTCGCCGTCGCGGAACGCTGGGCCGAGAAGGCGCGTGCGGAGCGCGGCTTCACCTGGGTCTATGGTTCCGATGAGTTGTATCTGTTGGCGGGTCGCGAGCTGCCGGATGCTGAGTTCTACGACGACTTTGCGCAGATTGAGAACGGCATTGGTTCCATCGCGACGCTCCGGCGCCGCATCGCGGAAGGCGTCGAGCGGCTCCCGCGTCTGGACGGCAAAAAGATTGGCGTCGTCACCGGAACCTCGATGGCGCCGCTGATGCCGCCGTTGCTCGAACAGCTCGCGGCCGCGACCGGCGCGACGTTCGAGCTGATTCCGACCGAGAACTCGCTCTTCGGTCCTACGACTACAACCGCCGGCCTCTTGGTCGGCGCCGATATCCGGCGCGCACTCGCGCATCGGACGGACCTCGACCTGGCATTGATCCCAGCCGAGTCCATCAACGAAAACGGCCTCTTCCTCGACGATTCGGCGTTCGTGGCAGTGCGCGAGGAATGCAATATGCCTGTCTATCCATCGTACGATTTTATTGACGTGCTCGAACTTGAAGGCTCCCCGATGTGCGCCGTCTCGGAGGCTGTATGAGTCTTCCCGTCGTTGCACTGATCGGCCGCCCCAATGTGGGCAAGTCGTCGCTGTTTAACCGCATTGTCGGGCATGATACCGCGATTGTGAGCGATGAGCCGGGCACGACCCGTGACCGTCACTTCACGCGTGCGGAGTGGAATGGACGCGCGTTTTGGCTCGTCGACACCGGTGGTCTCCGTGAGGATTCCACGCTTCCGATGGACCTGGAGATTCGCAAGCAGGTGAAACAGGCCATTGATGAGGCGGACCTGCTGCTCCTCGTGCTGGATTCGCAGGTCGGTGTGCACCCCTCGGATGCCCGCGTTGCGGAGTTACTGCGCAACTCTGGAAAGCCGTGGATGGTCGTGGCCAATAAGGTCGATGATCCGCGCACAACAGACTACTACGAGTTCTACAAGCTCGGAGCGGGGGATCCACACCCCGTGTCGGCGACGAATGGTAAAATGTCGGGCGATCTGCTCGACGAGCTCGTAAAGATGTTGCCGGCGCCGCATCCGGATGAGCTCAAGGAACTGCTCCGCGTGTCGGTGATCGGGCGCCCGAATGTGGGCAAGTCCAGCTTCATCAACAAGTTGTTGGGCGCCGAGCGACTCGTGGTGTCAGAGATCGCCGGCACGACGCGCGATGCGATCGATACGCCGTTCACGTACCACGGGCGCGAGATGATTTTCGTCGACACGGCCGGGCTTCGCCGTCAGGCACGCATCGACGATGGTATCGAGTTTTATTCGGCGCTCCGAACGCGCCGCGCGATCGACCGTTCGGATATCTGCATCCTGATGATCGATGCGACCGAAGGGCTCCACAATCAGGACCTCAAGATTGCGACGCTCGCGTGGGAAGCGGGCCGTGGGCTGATCATGGTCGTGAATAAGTGGGACCTGAAGGAGAAGGACGACAAGACCGCCGCCAAGTTCGAGAAGGAGTGCGCGGAAAAGGCGCCATATCTGCGCTTCGTGCCGTTCGTGTTCACCTCAGCGCTCACGGGTATGCGTGTCACCAAGGTGCTGGATTTGATTCAGACCGTGGACGCGGAACGCCACAAGCGCATCAGCACGTCGCAGGTCAATGACGCGCTGCAGCAGCTGCTGGCGCGCCGTCAGCCGCCGCAGGCAGCTGGGCACGAGATCAAGCTCAACTATGCGACGCAGGTGGAGACGAACCCGCCGACGATCGCCGTGTTTGGCAACAATCCGGACAAGCTGCAGGAGCACTATGTGCGCTACCTGCACAATGGGTTCCGCGAGTTCTGGGGATTCACGGGAAATCCGTTGCGCATCATTCTCCGCCGGAAGTCCGAGAAGCAATGAGCCCGTTGATCGGCCTCGTCATCGCCTATCTGGCAGGGTCTATCCCGTTTGCGTACCTCGCGGGACGACTCATGAAGGGGATTGATCTGCGAACGGTTGGCTCGGGGAATCTCGGGGCCACCAATGTGTTCCGTACCCTCGGCGCTCCCGCGGGGGTGTCGGTGATGTTGTTGGATATCACCAAAGGCGCGGTGCCAGTCTACTGGCTCCCGCGCCTTCTTGGTGTTGGAGCTCCCGTAACGGACTCAGCCACGTGGTGGGCGCTGGCGTACGGGGTGATGGCAATCGTTGGCCACGCCAAGCCGATCTTCCTCATGTGGAAAGGAGGCGGGAAGGGTGTGGCGACCGCTGCGGGAATCTTTCTGGCCGTGATTCCGGGGCCGTTGCTCGGCACGTTCGCGGTGTTCGCGCTGACCTCCGTGCTCTCGGGCTATGTGTCGGTTGGGTCGCTCACCGCGGCGACGCTGTTCCCCCTGTGGGTCTGGTTTGATCGGGGAGCGTCACCTGTCTTGTACACCGCGCTTGTTGTTGGTGTGTTTGTTTGGTGGACGCATCGCGCCAACATCTCGCGCCTTCGCGCGGGCACTGAAGGGCGCGTTTTCGGCAAGAAGAAAGCTGGAGGTCGTTCGTGAACTGTGCCGTAATTGGCGCCGGCGCTTGGGGTACAGCGCTCGCGAATCTGCTCGCCGATAACGGGCATCAGGTCATGCTCTGGGCGCACGAGCGCGACGTGGCGCATGCGATTAACAGCGGCCACGAAAACCGGCGCTTCTTGAGCGGCGTGTCGCTCAATCCTGAACTCCGAGCCACGAACGATCCGAAAGTCGCCGTCGACGGTGCCGAAATTGTGGTGTTTGCCGCGCCGAGCCATGTGTTGCGCAGCGTTGCGGCTTCCATGAAGGAGTTCATCGCACCCAGCGCGACGCTCGTGGTGGCTACGAAGGGGATTGAGCCGGGGCGGCTGTCGCTCATGACCGAGGTGGTGAGCGAGGAGGTGCCAGGTCGGTCCGTCGTCGGCTTGTCGGGGCCGAGCTTCGCGGCGGAAGTTGCTGCGGGGCAGCCCACGGCCGTTGTAGCCGCGAGCCTCGATCCAGCGGCTGCGCAGCGAGCCCAGCAAATCTTCAGTGCTCCGTCGTTTCGTGTCTACACGCATGACGATGTCATTGGCGTGGAGCTGGCCGGCGCCCTCAAGAACGTCATGGCGGTCGCCACGGGTATTGCAGACGGCCTGAACCTCGGATTCAATGCGCGTGCGGCGTTGATCACCCGCGGACTCGCCGAGATGATGCGACTCGGGGCGAAGCTTGGCGCGAGTCCGGCAACCTTCGCGGGACTTGCCGGCGTCGGCGATCTCGTGCTGACCTGCACGGGCTCATTGAGTCGTAACCGCGCGGTCGGGCTTGAGCTCGGTCGCGGCGCGGCGTTGCAGGATATCCTCGCCGTGCGCGACACCGTAGCTGAAGGCGTGACGACAACGGAGAGCGCTCGTGCGTTGGCGGCGCGTGAGGGGGTCGAGATGCCAATCGTGAGTGCGGTGCACCGCGTCCTGTTTGAGCGGCAGCCCGCGCGTTGGGCCCTGGTTGAACTGATGCAGCGCGATCTCCGCGGAGAGCAGGACTGATGGGCGCTCGTCCGGGCGATCGCCCAGAACCTGTCCAGGAGTTCTACTCGATCGGCGACGTGTGTGAGTTGACGGAGCTCAAGCCACACGTGCTCCGCTATTGGGAAAGTCAGTTCAAGTTTCTGAGCCCTGCCAAGAACCGTTCGGGCAATCGCGTGTATCAGCGGCGCGAGATTGAGATGATTCAGTTGGTGAAGCATCTGCTGTACTCGGACAAGTACACGATTGACGGGGCGCGGCAGAAGTTGGATGAGTTCCGGAAGTCGGGTGAACTGAAGTCGGCGGCGCGCGTGGGCATGGACCTGCAGACGGTGCAGTCGATTGAGGCCGAGTTGCGTGATATTCTGACGATTCTCGAAGGCGAGGTGCGGTAGTGCTGTTTTTGGTGAGCAATGACGACGGAATTCTCGCGAAGGGTATCGAGACGTTGGAGCGTGCGGCGCGGCAGCTTGGCGACGTCTTTGTCGTTGCTCCCGACCGCGAGCAGAGTGCCACGAGCCATTCGCTCACCTTGCACCATCCCGTGCGCCCGATCGAGTTGGCAACGGGGCGGTGGCAGGTGGACGGCACGCCCACGGATTGTGTGATGTTGGCGGTGCAGGCGCTGATGCCCACCAAGCCGGACTTCGTGTTGAGCGGCATCAATCACGGCCCCAACATGGGCGAGGACGTGCTGTACTCCGGCACCGTGGCCGCCGCGATGGAGGGACTCTCGATGGGGATTCCTTCGATTGCCGTGAGCTACGCGGGGCGTCTGATGCGCGTGGACGACTCGCCGCTCGACCAGTTGGTGGATCCGTTAGCGGCGCTGCTGAGGCATTTGACCTCGCTCCCTGCCTTTCCGAAGTTCACCTTGCTGAATGTGAACATTCCGCCCTGTGCCGCAGCGGAGATCAAAGGGGTGAAGCTCACCAAGCTCGGGAAGCGGGTATTTAATGACTCCATCGCCAAGATGAAGGATCCGTGGGGACGCCCGATCTATTGGATCGGCGGCGGCTCCGTGACCTGGGAGCAAGACGAAGGGACCGACATTGCGGCGATCCAGGACGGCTACATCTCCGTGACGCCGTTGCATCTCGATATCACGCATCAGGCGCGGTTGGACGACGCGGCGGACTGGTGGAGAGCCCCGTAGGTCGGCAGTTCGGCGGTGCGCGCCGACGCTTGGTAGAAGAGCTGCGCGGGAAGGGGATTACCGACCTCGCCGTGTTAAAAGCGTTCGAGAATACGCCGCGTCACCTCTTTGTCCCAACTGGTGTAGCGCACCGTGCGTATGAAGACACGCCGCTCCCCATCGGCAATGGGCAGACCATTAGCCAGCCGATGGTCCACGCGTATTATTTGCAGCTGATCAAGTTCACCGGCAGCGAGAAGGTGCTGGAGATTGGCACGGGGAGTGGATTCGAGACCGTGCTCCTCGCGCATCTCGCGGCGCAGGTGTTTAGCGTCGAGCGGATCGCGCCGCTGTTGGAGAATGCGCGCACCGCGATCGCCGCCGCCGGTGTGGAGCGCGTCTCGCTCCTGCTTGGCGATGGGACGCACGGGTGGAAGGCGCATGCGCCCTACGATGTGATCCTGGTGGGCGCGGCGAGTCCTGACATTCCGGTGCCATTGCTGGAGCAGCTGGCAGACGGCGGGCGTATGCTGATCCCGGTGGGGACCCGTGAAGAGCAGAAACTGATTCAGGTGACGCGCGTCGGCGATGCCTTTGAGAAAGCTGAGCTTGGGCCGATGCGATTTGTGCCATTGCTCGGCGAGCATGGGTGGACGAGCTGATGCAGCGACTTGAGGAACGGGTCCGTGCGGCGGTGCGCGACGTCCCTGACTTCCCGAAGCCGGGGATTGTGTTCAAGGACATCACGCCGCTCCTCCTCGACGCGGCGCTGTTCCATGAGGTGACCGACGCGATGGCCGACTGGGCGCGCGCCGCGGACGTCACACATGTCGTGGGGATTGAGAGCCGCGGCTTTATTTTTGGCGCGCCGGTGGCACAGGCACTTGGTGCCGGGTTTGTTCCGATGCGAAAGCCCGGAAAGTTACCTGGGGTGACCGTGAGCGAGCGGTACGCGCTGGAGTACGGCACCGATACGCTGGAGGTCCACGCCGATGCGTTCACGGGCTCGCGCGGCGTGATGATCGTAGATGACGTCCTCGCGACCGGCGGAACAGCGGCGGCGGCGTGCCGGTTGGTTGCGCGGGCGGGGGGAACCGTGGTGCTCTGCGGGTTCCTGATGGAGCTGGGGTTTTTGGATGGGCGTAGCCTCATGGGCGATCGGCGCGTGGACTGCCTGCTGAGGTATTAGCTTTTCTTGAAGCAGTCTGCCCCCGTAGCTCAGGTGGATAGAGCAAGCGTTTCCTAAACGCTAGGTCGGCGGTTCGAATCCGCCCGGGGGTACTTCGTCGTTTCACGAGTGTGACTTAGGTCACCCGCTACGGGTGACTCCCAGCACTCGCGCCGAACCCATTTGGCTCGCATATTATAAGCGCGGGCTCGGGGAAACTTGGTTTTCTCCCATCCCAACTGGGGGCCAACGATATGGCCCCCGAATCCCACGGGGGGGGGGACTCCCCACGCACTCGGAGAGAGATCTATGCTGATCAAGCTTGCCGCTGTTGCTGCTGTTGCCGCGTCCGCTTTTATGGCGCATGCGTACGTCCTTCCGGCCCCTGGGGCTGGCGAGGTCCGCATTGAAGTCACCGCGCTCAAGAAGTTCAGCACGGATTCCGGCACCATCACCGGCACCGAGACGGCCAAGGCGTGGGCGCGCAATACGGCGAAGGGCGGAGTAGCCACGAACCGCGTGACGACGTGGACCGTCACCACGACCAAGACCACCACCAGCTTGGTCAATGGCGTCGCCGGCAAGGCCGCCGTCGGCTACATCTGCAACATGCACGTGACCACGGCTCCGTACGCCGACCGCGTGACCTGCGCCAATCCGTAGTCTCAAGCGGAACAAGGCAGTGCGTACCTGGGGGCCACCGTCAATCCGACGGTGGCCCTCGTTCGTTGTGCGAGGTACGTTTTGATAGCTATCCCAAACCTTCGCATCGAGGTCTTATGTCTGTTCGTTGCCGCCTTCTCCTTCTTATCACGACCATCGTGGTCAGTTCGACCCACGCGGTCGCGCAGGGCCGTGCACAGGCCGAGAAGCCGGGGCGTTGGAAAGACATCGGCAAGACCTCTACCGGAAACACCGTGCTGCTCGACGCCAAAAGCGTCAAAAAGGGAAAGGACGGCATCATCACCGCCACGATGCAGATGCCCTACTCCAAGCCCTACGAAACCCCGCAAGGCAAAGTCGTCCTCTCGCGCGCCACGGCCAAGTTCGATTGCGCCAAGCGTCGGATCGCGGTATTGGAAAGCACCACCTTCAGCGACCTCGCTGGGACAAAAGTGATGAACCACAGCGCACCCAAAATCCCCGGCTTCGGAACGGTCTTCACCAGCAACTACTCAGGGGTCGCACTCGGCTACCTCTGTACCCAATAGGACACGCCAGTCAGGAGAACACTGACTTGATATACCCCTAGGGGGTATTATCATTCCGGATACCACCCGAGGGTATCCACATGGCCCGCGCACTTCCCGTCATCGGCGCTCCCAGCGCCCCGCCTCCGCCGCCTGCTGCGCCCAAACGCGCGGCCGCTCCCACCGACAAATCGGTGCACGTCACCGTTTCCGGGATGCACTGCGCCGCCTGCGTCGGGCGCGTGCAGGCAGCGCTCGACGCTGCGCCAGGCGTGTCCAGCGCGGTCGTCAATCTGCTCACCAACTCGGCCACGATCTCCTACGACCCGGCCACGGTCGCGCCGCAGGCCCTTGCCGACCGAATCTCGGCCATCGGATACGCCGCCGAACTGCCGCGGTTTGACGAGTCCGCCGCCGATGAACAAGACCGGCAAGAAGTTGCACGCGACGCCGAATACCGTGACTACCGCAACAAGGGTGTGGCTGCGCTGATCGTTGGACTCGGCATGATGCTCGTGCCGATGGGACGCAGTATGGACGGCGCGCTCACCCCGTGGGTGATGCTCATCGCCACGACCACCGTCATGCTCTGGGCCGGCCGGCATTTCTACGCGCGAGCCTGGACCGCCGCACGGCATGGCGCGGCGGATATGAACACACTCATCTCTCTTGGTACCGGCGCAGCCTATCTGTACTCGCTGTGTGCGACCGTTGCGCCGCATTGGTTTATGCGCGGGGGCGTCGCTCCCGATTTGTACTACGAAGCGGTCGTCGTCATCATTGCGCTGATTCTCGTGGGGAATGCGCTCGAAGCGCGCGCCAAGGGAATCACCGCGCGCGCGTTGAAACGACTGGTTGATCTCCAGCCGGCAACCGCTCGCGTCAGACGCGGGGGCGAAGAATCTGACGTTCCCGTCGCCAGCGTGGTGCGTGGTGATGTCGTGATCGTGCGCCCGGGCGAGCGCATTCCCGTCGACGGCGACATCATCGCCGGCCGGAGCGCCATTGATGAATCGATGCTGACCGGCGAACCGATGCCGGTGAGCAAGACGCCAGGCGATTCGGTCACGGGAGGCACGGTCAACAGCACCGGAGCCTTTGAGCTGACGGCCACCACGGTCGGCGCCGAGTCAACGCTCGCGAGAATCGTACAGATGATGCGCGACGCACAGGCCACGCGCGCTCCCATTCAGCGACTCGCCGATCGTATCAGCGCGATCTTCGTGCCCACGGTGCTCGTCATTGCACTCATTACCTTTGGCACCTGGTACGCTGTTGTTGGCAGTGAGGGACTCGTGCGCGCGATTGCCGCGTCGGTTGCGGTGCTGATTATCGCGTGCCCCTGTGCGATGGGACTCGCCGTCCCGACTGCCGTCATGGTCGCGACCGGACGAGGCGCCGAGCTGGGCCTGCTGATTAAAGGGGGCGCCGCACTCGAGCGCGCGGCGCAACTCACAACCGTGGTATTCGACAAGACCGGCACCATCACCGAGGGGAAGCCCGCGGTGGTGCACGTGAGTGTCGCACCGTCCACCGCGACGCGCGACGAGGTACTCCGGATTGCCGCGACCATCGAGAGCTGGTCGGAGCATCCGCTCGCGACCGCCATTGTCGCTGAAGCGACACGTTCGGGAGTCGCGGTCGCGAAGGCCACGTCATTCGAAGCCATCGCGGGGCAGGGGGCGATCGGTGTTTCGAACGGTGGCGCCGTTGCGGTCGGCAATGCCGCGCTCATGGCCGATTGGTCGGTCGACATCTCTCCGCTCACCGAGGCAGCCGCGCAGCAGAGCAGTGAAGGGCGCAGCGTGGTGTATGTGGCGCAGAACGGGAAGCTCGCGGGGCTTGTCGCCATTGCCGACCGGATCAAGCCAAGTTCGGCCGACGCGGTGCGCCGCCTGAAAGCGATGGGGCTTCATGTAGTGATGCTCACCGGCGATCAGCGTGCTGCCGCGGAGTCGATCGCACGCGCCGCTGGCATCACCGAGGTGGTGGCCGGCGTGTTGCCGGCGGGAAAACGCGACGAGATCTCGCGTCGCCAGCAGGCCGGTGCGGTGGTCGCGATGATTGGCGACGGGATCAACGACGGGCCCGCGCTCGCCCAGTCTGACGTCGGCATGGCGATTGGTGCGGGCTCTGGCATTGCGGTCGAGGCCGCCGATGTCACGCTCATGCGCGCAGACCTCGGGGCGGTCGCCGACACCATTGAACTGTCACGCGCGACGATGGCCACAATGCGCCAGAACTTGTTCTGGGCGTTCGCCTATAACGCCGTCGGGATCCCGGTGGCTGCGGGCGCCTTGTACCCCTGGTTCGGCATCCAACTCAGTCCGATCCTTGCGAGCGCGGCGATGGCGCTGAGCTCGGTCAGCGTGGTCACCAACAGCCTGCGCCTCAGGCGCGCCGTGAGGCGATAACAGATGACAGCGAAAAAGAAGCTCGGCACGGCTCGGACGCCGGCGCCCCGCAAGGCCCATCGTGTTGATCCGAGCGACAAGGCCAAGAACCTCGCGCGGCTCAGTCGGATCGAGGGGCAGGTGCGCGGCATCGCCAAAATGGTCGATGACGGGCGCTATTGCGCCGACATTCTGGTGCAGATTTCGGCCGCCCAGGAGGCATTGCGAGGGGTAGGTAAGGAGCTGATGCGCCACCATCTCCGGCACTGCGCCGCCAAGGCCATTCAGGGCAGTCCGGCCGAGGCCGACGCGATGTACGACGAGATTCTCGGGCTGATGTACACGCACGTGAGGTAGCTGATGGAGGACGGAGGCTCCGGGGGCAGGGAGACTGCCGTTTGTGCCTCGCCCAGATTAGCTTCAGAGGTTGCGCTGAATCCGTATAGAACCGTCGTCCGCGTCGGCCTGCTCGTGAGGTCGATTCACGGCGTCGGGACGTTCCCAATCACAGACGACAGATGACCAAGACCGGAGATGCGGCCAAGCCGCCGATGGATCTCGAACTCCATGCCGAATCGCTGCTCGATTCGATGCGCTCACGTAGCCGCGAACTCGGCATTGCCGCGGTCGGCGTCGCGCTGGTAGCGGGCGGTATTTACCTGTGGCAGCAGCAGAAGCACGCCAACGAAAACAAGGCGGAGCTCGCGCTGGCCAACCCCGCATCGGCGTTCTTCCAGGGGAACGCCGCGCTGGCCAAGAGCGACCTGCAGAAGCTTGTGGAGCGCTACTCGGACACGCCCGCCGGTGTACAGGGTTCGATGATGCTGGCGCAGGTCCTGTTCCAGGAAGGCAAGTTTGACGAGGGGGTGAAGACCCTTCAGAAGGCTCAGGGCTCGTCGGCTTCCGGCCCCTTCAACGCGCCGCTTCAGGCGTTGATTGGCGAAGGGCTGCTGGACGGCAAGAAGTACGTGGAGGCCGCCAAGGCCTTCCAGGACGCGGCCGCCAGAACGTCGTTTGCCGCCGACAAGGATGTGTATTCGGCCGACGCGGCCCGTGCGCTGACGTTGGCTGGCAAGACCGAAGAGGCCAAGAAGCTCTGGTCGGACCTGGCCGCGAAGCGGGAGTCGCCGGTCCTTGCCGAGGCTCGGGTTCGTTTGGGTGAGCTCGAGGGGAAGAAGTAAGACGGTTGTTGGCCGCTGGCGATCGGCGGCTGGTTAGACTGTAAACGAGAGTCGGCCCCTAGGTTCAAGTAATCCTTGAACTGGGGGCCGACTATTTTTGGGTTGAAATGCCCGCCAATCAACTACGTATAATATGTATTATGTAAACTACACGAGTGGAGAACTGTGGAAATCCCCACAATTCCACTCGTTTTGATGTTTTGGGGCGCCCTTTCCTGCGTTCCTGGTTCGAATGGTCGAACCGATGGCTTCAGATCTCGGCCAGCTGCCCCGTAAAGACGATCCGTGCCTCACCGCTCAGCGACGGCGTGATGGCGCCATCGCCATGGCGCAACGACACGGTCAGGGTCTTGCCGGACCGCGTCCGCAGGCGCGACTCTGGGCCGCTGAGTCCCCAGGATTCCAGTAGGATTGCCGCCGCGACCGCCCCAGTTCCACAGGCCAACGTCTCAGCCTCGACGCCGCGCTCAAAGGTCCGGATCGTAAAGGTCCCGTCGCTGGCTGGGGCTACAAAGTTCGCGTTCGCGCCCGCCGTGAGACTTGGATGATTCCTGAGGAACGCCCCGCGTCCCAGGACGTCGGCATCCGACGTATCATCAAGCAGGACAACAACATGCGGGACTCCAGTATCAGCAAACCCAAGGCGGCGCTCGCCATCGGCGCGTGCGATCGGCGTGTAGTCCGGGGTCACCACCGTCGGGGGCTGCAGGTCGATCTGGGGCTCGCCGTCTACAAATCGGGCCGATATCGCGCCGGCGTCGGTCGCGAAGGAAAACTCCCCTGGGCCCACAATCCCGAGCTCAGAAGCAAGCCGAGTACTGCAGAGCGAGGCGTTGCCGCAGAGCTCGCCAAGGCTCCCATCTCGGTTGAAGTAACGTATCCTAAAGTCTTGCTGTGTATCGGTTTGAATGAATACAACTCCATCAGAACCTACGCCTGTTGCGCGGGCGCAGATCCGATCAATAACGGCCGGCTCCGATATATCGGAGAGCGGGCCCGAGCGAGCATCAAAGAAGAGAAAGTCATTCCCTGACCCGCTCATCTTCCAGAAATGGTGACCGGTTGGGATGCTCACAGGCGTCCGGTCATCCCCCAGAAACGGAGGCGCCAAACCATGGTGACCGCCTCGCGAACGATTCCCTTGTTCATTTTGGACTGCCCAAGGGTGCGGTCGGCAAAGACAATGGGGATCTCAACGCACCGGAACCCCTTCGCGAAGGCCCGGAAGCTCATCTCAATTTGGAACCCGTAGCCGTTCGATCTGACGTCGGCCAGGTCAATGGACTCCAGCACCCGGCGGTGGAAGCACTTGAAGCCGCCCGTGGCGTCCCAAAGCTTCATCCCAGTCACGATTCGGACGTACACGTTCGCGAAGTAGCTGAGCAGCAGCCGCGACATAGGCCAGTTCACCACCGTCACTCGGCCGTCCAAATAGCGAGAGCCCAGGACGAAGTCGGCCCGTTGGGCGGCCTCGAGGAACTGCGGGAGATGCGCCGGGTCATGGGAGAAGTCGGCGTCCATCTCAAAGATGTACTCGTAGTCGCGGGCCAAGGCCCAGCCGAAGCCGTCCCGATAGGCCGTCCCAAGGCCCAGTTTCCCCGGGCGGCGCATGAGATGGACGCGCGGGTTCTCACGGCTGACGGCCTCGACAATATCGCCCGTACCGTCCGGGGATTTGTCGTCGACGATCAACATTTCGATGCGCTCGTCCTTTGGGAGCACCGCATCGATCAACGAGCGGATGTTCTCCTTCTCGTTATAGGTCGGGACGATTACGAGCGCCTTGTCTGCCATCTCAGGCCGTACCCGTCCGTCGTCCGGTCACGGCGCCGCCAAGAGCTGCGAGCAGTGAAAGCAGGATCGCCACATAGGTGACGGTCTTGCCGGTCTTGTAGCTGTCGCTGTCGAAGGTGAGTTCCACGGACTTGGCGCCCTCAGGAAGGGAGATACCCATGAGTACGTAATCTGCGCGCTCAACGTTCCCCGGCTTGCCGTCGATGGTCACATGCCAGCCAGGATAATAGTTCTCGCTGACCACCAGGGCGGAGCCCTTGGGAGCGGGCGCGCTTAGGGTCAGTGCAATGTGCCCGGCGTCGTAGGTGGTCACATTCGTGGTGATCGCGAGCGGAGCCGGGGGCGTGGTGACCTGTACTGCGGCAACCTTGGAGGAGGTGTCAAAGAGTGCGATGCTGCGCGTCGGGAAGTTGGCCGATTTCACGGCCTCGAGCACCGCGGGATCGGGGAACTTCATGATGGCCGGAGCGACCCACGCGAGCGAGTGGTCGCCGGGGAGCTTGAAGAGTGAGACCGGGGTGCCCGCGGCGTTCTTTGTGCCGCGTACCAGCACCGTTGCCCCCGGAATGGGGAGCGAGTCGGTGTTGGTGAGCAGGTACCCAGAGTTGCTGAGCGCCCAGAAGGTTGGGTTCCCCATCTGGTCATAGCCCTGATCCTTACCGTCGAACTGTTGATAGCGGCCGAGCTCATTGCCGTGGTAGCCAATGATCGACTGGCGGATCCGGTGGGTCATCAACCCATCGGCTTCGAGGAACGGATCGCGACGCGCGCCGGGGAACGTTGGCAGCATAAAGGCAATCACGCGCGTCGGCTGCGCTTCGCTCTTGAGCAGGTCGAGCGCCTTGTCGGTGGCGAAGAGCTCATTGGCCGGCTTGGTGAAATCCCAGTACAGCCGCTCGACGCTAAAGAGATCGACCGCGGTCACTGCCACCAGCGCCCATCCAGCCAAAGTGCCGCTCAGCTTCTGCTTGGCGAGCGCATACAAAACGCCGGCTGCGGCTGCGACAAAGAACAGCGACCGGAGCGCGCCCAGTCGGACCGCATCAGCATTGGCATCCACACGCTCGGCGAACTCAGGGCGCACCGCCACCGCATTTCCGATGGCGGTAAAGCCGCCGACCATCGCGAAGGCGGCAATACCAGCCGCCACGCCGATCCAGGTGAGGGCGAACTTGGTCCCCTTCCCTCCCGTGAGGAACTTCTCGGTGCCGAGTCCAGCGAGTGTCGCGAGCGCAAAGCTGTTCACGTACATGATGGTCATCGGGGCGCGGAAGAACTTGGTCCCTGGGACAATCGCGTACACGAGCTGATAGAACGGGGTGAACTCACCGAGCGCCCAGAAGAGCGTGACCCCGAAGGTCGCGATCCAGAACCACGCGAACCGCTTGCGCGCACCAGCCCAGCCGCCGAGTCCAGCAACGGCCAACATCAGCACCGCAGCGCCGGCGTACTCGCTATGAAAATGAATGCCGTTGCGTCCCCAATAGGCATCCAAGATTCCGGAGAACTGCGGCAGGTACGTGTTGATGATCTCTTCCAGCGGGAGCGAGAAGGAGGTTGAGTAGGCATAGTCGCGGCCACCAGCGCGGGGCGAAAACGCGACATACTCACGAACAGGGAGATACTGGATCGCGCCTATCGCCGCGCCGAGCAGCACTGCGCCCAAGGCACAGGCAAGCCGCTGAATCGCGACGTTGGTGCTGAGCTTTTCCTGGCCTTCGCCGGTGAAGGCCAGAAAGAGCGCGTAGGCGCCGGCGGTGAGCAGCAAGTACTGCAGCAGTTGTGGATGCGGGGTGAGCACGGCGAGCCCGACGAGCAGCGAGAGTACGCCCCAGGCCCAGCGCTTGCCGTCGCGCATTCCCCACGTGATCACAAGCAGCACCACAGGGAAGAGCGCCGAGACGAACAGCTTGCCGTCATGTCCGGCTGAAACGAGCGAGGATACCTGGCCGCTCATCATATAGGCAACGCCGCCAACGACTGCTGCGAAGAAGGACAGGCGTGCGGCCTGTCGCAGGAACCAGTACGTGGCTAAGCCGGACAAGAAGAAATGCAGAATCATTCCCCACGCCATAGCCGCGCCTACCGGCATGATCAGGCGGAGCAGGAAAGTCGGGTAAAAAATGTCGCCGTGCATGGCCGCGATGAACGGCATCCCGCCAAAGAGGTACGGGTTCCACTGCGGGATTGACCCGTGCGCCTTGAAGTAGCTCGCGGCAAACTCGCGGAAGGCGTAGCCGGCGAGGTACTGATCGCTGTTGACATTGCCGAGGAACTTGCCGGTGAGCACGGGCCATGCGAGCGACAGGGCGCAGAGCGCGTACACCAGTGCGGCCCAAGCGGTGGCGAAAGGCGGTGTTGCGGGAGCTTCGGAGGTCGTCGCGGAGGAGACGGGCGTGCGAGCCATGCGCGGGTCAGGAAGTAGGCGGAGTGGAACGACGAAACGCGAGTAACAGGAGCCCTGGCGCGGCCTCGAGCACCGTGAGCCAGAGTCGTGACACGACAATCAGCAGCAGCGCGTCCGGAACGGGATGCAACGCCGTGGCTGCGAGAAGGCGTTGCAGGACATCCTCCCGTGCCCCGATGCCTCCGGGCGCAAACAGAAAGACATATCCTGCGAGATACGACAGAGTGAAAACTGCGATGTAGGACGCCGTCGTGCCACTGGTCGAGCCAAAGAGCGCTGCGGCGAGGAGCTGGAAGGCCACACCGTACAGGGCCCACGCGACCATACACCCCACGAGGGCCACGAAAATTGCCGACGGCGGCACCTTGGGCTTCGCAATCGGTTTCCGGAGCACCGCGGAGGCAAGCGTTGCGAGCCACGGGAGGAGCCACGGAGTCGCAACGGCGAGCACGGTGGCGATCCCGAGCATTGGCACGACACTCGCACCCGGTATCAGCTGTGCAGCGGTCAATAGCACGACAAGCATTCCCGCCAACAAGTTCACGAGATTCACCACCAGCGATGACCCAACGGCGGCCACGGCGGGTACCCCGCTCTGCTCGGCTAACAAGCTCATCGCCCCAATCTGCCACACCTTCCCTGGGACGTACTTGCCCAGATTGCTTACAAACCAGATGCGTGCGGCCGTGCCCCAGCTAATGTTGGCGCCCCAGGCGACGACAGTGCGACGCCAGGTTTCGATGAGTACGGCGTAGCTCACCAGCACAACCAGGCCCGAGAGGGCCAAGAGTCCCCACGCCGGGTGCAGTTCGTTCCACCGCGCGCCAATCGCGGCGCGCTGCTCGAGCAAATTCCGCCCGAAGAACCAGAGCACGGCGGTCACGAGCACAATACTCAGGGCGCGACCCCATTTCGTTCTAAGCATGCTTCAGCACCTGACGATACAGGTCGACGTACCGCTTGGCTGCGCTGGCGGGGTCGAATCGTTCGTGCATACGCGCGCGAGCGGCCGCCCCGCGCCGGTTCCGCTCCGCAGGATTCGCCACGGCTTCAGACATTGCTTCCGCAAGTGCGGAGATGTTGCCCGGAGCTACGAGCCACCCGACGTCAGGGCCATGCACCACATCGGTGATCCCGCCGCCGTCGTACGCGATGGTCGGGGCTCCGCAGCAGGCAGCCTCGACGGCCACGAGCCCGAGCCCTTCCTTGTCACTGGGCACTACCAACGCCGTGGCGCGACGATACAGCGCGGGCAGCTCGGCCTGTGCACGCACGCCGTGCCACGTCACGCGATCGCTAACCCCGAGGGTAACGGCTAATGCGCGCAAGGTCGCGGCGGCTTCACCATCACCGACGATATCAAGCGTTGTGGTCGGCTCGCACCGAGCCAATGCGTGCAGGAGGTCCGCGACCCCCTTCTGTGCGTTGAGCCGACCGACAAAGAGGAACCGCGCCCGATCGGCGGCCGATTCCACTGGAGTGAAGAGGGTGAGATCGATCGGCATTGGAGCCACCTGCACGTCCTGCCCCGGACTCATGGACGCAACTTCGCGCGCCAGATATTCCGACACCGCGCTGACGCGGGCCGATCGATTCAGCACCCGTCGCATCAGGCCAACGGCGACGGACCGGCCTTTCGCCAGCCGGACATCAGAGCCGTGCAGTGTCGTCACCAGCGGCGTGTTCCCAGTGCTCGCGATGGCACTCAGGCCTCCCGGAAACCACCAGTGCGCATGCACAAGGTTCGGGGCGTCGTGCGCGATCGCCTTCCGAAGCGCAAACGATCCTGCAGTCACGAGTCCGGCAAGCGCCGCGAGTCCTCGGAGTCCAGATGCTTGCGACGCCATCGTGCCGGTGTAGGCGAGCGTCTCCCACGCGCGCGGTGCGTACCGATACCGCCGCACGGCCACGCCGTCGATCACAGATTCGGCGTCGAGTCCTGCGGCGGAGGGGACCACCACCGTAACACGCACGCCGTTCGCCTGCACAGCGACGGCAAGACGCAACAAGAAATTCCCGGCAATGTCGCCCGAGAAGCGCGGGAAGGAATGCGCGATCCACAGCGCATGCAGCGGGGGCTGGTTCAGCGCCCCTTCCCCTCGCGCCGCTGCTCGTCGACCGTGCGGCGGAGTTCACGCTGCTCGGCGCGCAGGACAGCAATCTGCTCGCCAATAATTCCGGTGGAGAAAAAGATGGATCCGAGAATCAAACACGTCTGAATGACCGTCCACACCGAGCGCTGCCCGACTCCCTGTGTGAACAGCAGGATCACCGCGACCAGACCAGCAAGCAGGCCGACTGCGAAGAGCGCCGCACCGAGCATACCGAAGGCCAACAGCGGCTTCTGGCCGAACCGCAGTTCGAACCAGACCGAAATCATGTCGAGCACGCCAATCGGGATGCGCGACAGGCCGAACTTCGACTTTCCCGCGTTGCGCGGATAAAGCGGCACAGGGATTTCGGTGACCGTGTAGCCCTGCGCGTGGGCGAGAACAATCATGAAGCGGTGCCAGTCTGGCCGCACCGGTTGTGCGTCCATGATCTCGCGACGATACGCCTTCACATTGTTCAGATCGCGAACCGGCACGTTGAACAATGACCGGCTCAGGCCATTGTAAATGCCCGACACAAAGGCCTTCTCGTACACGCCCTGCTTATAGCCGGTCACCATGTCGGACTCACCCGCCAAAATGGGGGCAACGAGTCGCGGGATGTCCTCAGGCTTGAACTGCAAATCGGCCGGGTAGAACACCATGATATCGCCGCGCGACGCGAGATACCCAGATCGAAGCCCATCAGCGATGCCCCGCTGACTCCGATGTCGAACCGTGCGAAGAAATGGATACTTGGCCTGGAGTGCAATCAGGACGGCCGGCGTGTCGTCTTTAGATCCATCGTCGACAACGATGACTTCGTAGACCGCAGGTCCGTCGCGGAAGGCGGCCTCACAGAGTTCCAAAAACAGCGGGAGATTCTCCGCTTCGTCTTTCGCGGGGACGAGAACAGAGACGTCGATGTGCGGGGCGTCGATGGTGCCGATCATACGCGTTTCCTCATGCGGGCGGAACGAACGCCCAGTTGGTCCCGGTACTTCGCGACGGTGCGGCGGGCAATCTGAATCCCTTCTGACTCGAGTCGCTCGACGATCGCCTGATCCGTCAGGGGATTAAACACATCCTCCGCCTTGATCATCGATTCGATGGTCGCCTTGATACCGCGTGCGGAGACATCGTCACCGTCCACGGTGGAGAGGCCGGACGAGAAGAAGTATTTGAGCGGAAGCACGCCGCGCGGTGTCTGCGCGTACTTGTCGTTGGTCACACGGCTGATCGTCGATTCGTGCATCCCAATCGCATCGGCCACTTCGCGGAGCGTGAGCGGCTTCAGAAACTGGACCCCCTTCTGAAAGAACTCGTGCTGCCGTTCAACAATGAAGGTCATCACCTTGAGCATCGTCTGTCGGCGCTGTTCGATCGCGGACACGAGCCACTGCGCCGCATTCAGCTTGCCCGCGACAAACTCTTTTTGTTCAGCGTCGAATTTCTTTTTGTCGCGCGCCATCTCTTGGTAAATCTTGCTCACCCGAACGCGCGGCAGGTTCGCGTCGTTGATGAAAACGAGATACTCCCCGGCGACTTTTTCCACCACAAAGTCAGGGGTGATGTAATCGGTGCGACCACTCGACTCTGCCCCTGTGGGCTTCGGGTTGAGCTTCGCGATTTCGTCAGACGCGGCCTGCACCTCCTGCGGCGTGACGCCTAGGCGCTTGGCGAGATCACCCCATCGGTGCGCCGCGAGCTCATCGAAGTACTCGCGCACGAGCCGGGCGGCGAGCGTATGCTCGTGTCCCAGCGCTTTGATCTGGAGCAGCAGGCACTCGCGAAGATCGCGCGCCGCGACGCCCGCAGGCTCGAGGCCTTGGACCAGGGTGATAGCCGCGTCCGCTTCGGCGATCGTGTAATAGGGAAGATCGTCGGTGTCGCGGTCCATGGCTTCCGCGGCGGTACGAATCGTCGCGTTGAGCGAGGCAACGATCTCGTCTGAAGTCGCGTTCAGGAAGCCGTCTTCGTCGAGATTGCCGAGCACTTCGTCGGCAATGACACGCTGACGTGGCTTGAGGTTCAGGTACTCCAGCTGATCGCGCAGCGAATCCAAGAGCGACTGGCCAGCTCCGGCGACACGCTCGAACGGATCATAGGTCTCCTGGGCGGGCTCGGAGGTGCCGTTCTCCTTCTCGTAGCTATCGTCAAGCAACGCGTCCCAGTCGGGCTCGTCGTCTGCCGTCGCTTCAAGCGGTTCGTCAGAGGGAAGCGCGTCGTCGGGACCGTCGAGGTCCGGCTCGTCCCCGAGTTCCGAGTCCTCCGCACCGGTTTCTTCGCCCTCCGCGGAGTCCGACTCCTCAGTCGTCTCGTCGTCCGCTGGTTCATCGTCGCGCTCAAGCTCCTCCATTTCCTCATCGAGCTCGAGGAACGGATTCATCTCGAGTTCGGTCTTCAAGTGCGTTTGAAGATCGAGCAACGGCATGTACAGCATATCCATCGCCTGGTACAGGCGTGGATTGATCTTGAGCTCTTGCCCGAGCCTCGCGGTCTGGCTGAGCCCTGCCCGCATTACACCGACCCCTGGGGTGGCGTGTCCTGTTCGGCAATGAACCGCGCCCGCAGGCGCGCCGCGAGCGTCGGTCCCAGGTAGTTCTTCGCGACAATATCGTCGAACACCAGGTCGCGTACGGATCCAGACACTTTGACCTGTCCGTCGAACATGATGTAGGCGCGATCCACGATATCGAGCGTCTGCTCCACGTTGTGGTCGGAAATCAGCACGCCGATGCCGCGATCCTTGAGCCCCGCGACGATCTGTTGGATGTCGTGCACGGCAATCGGGTCAACGCCGGCGAACGGCTCATCGAGCATCATAAAGCGGGGCTGCGTTACCAGCGCCCGGGTAATCTCGAGACGCCGCCGCTCGCCCCCCGAGAGGGCGAATGCCTTGCTTTTGCGCAGATGCTTGATGTTCAGCTCGCTCAAGAGCGTCTCGAGCTTTGCCTCGCGCTCGGCCCGACTCAGGTCCAGCGTTTCGAGAATCGCGAGGATGTTCTCTTCGACCGTCAGTTTGCGAAAGATTGACGGTTCCTGCGACAGATAGCCGATACCACGCCGAGCACGTTGGTACATCGGCATGGCGGTAATGTCCTCTTGGTCGTAGAGGATTTGGCCAGAGGCGGGGGGAATAAGACCAACGATCATGTAGAACGTCGTGGTCTTGCCGGCGCCGTTTGGTCCGAGGAGGCCCACAATCTCCCCTTGGCGCAACGCGATATTCACGTCGTTGACCACGTTGCGTTTGCGGTACGTCTTTACGAGGCCTCGGGCTTCAAGGACGCTCCCCGTTCCCGCCGGGTGCTGCGGCGTGGTGCCTGACGATCGCCGAGACAGCGGGTGTTCCCCGGTATGACTGAGGCCGGTGAGCAGTTCACCGCGGACTGGGCGGATCGCCTCCCAAGCCAACGGGAGCACCTGTAATCGCGCACCGGCGGGATTGCCTGCCGGTGCCTCGAGCAAACGCACCACATTCGCGCTGGTCAAACGCGGAACAATGGTGGTTGCGAGGAGCGCCCGAACTTCGTCCAAGCTCACGCGACCAGCCTCCGCGTCCGCGTCGCGCCCCTCGGCGCGCAGCGAATCGAGATACGCAGTGCGCAGCTCGACGGCGACGTCGTGGTAGCCAGCGATGCCTTGCTCGTCCGCTAGGCGTACGAGCGCGAGCAATGCAAGCGCGGTTGAGCGATCGCCGGCCGCGTACCGGTCGATGAGTGCTTGCGCCTGCTGGATTTGGGCCGGATCGTGCGGAGTGTCGGTCACGGCTTCTTCGGTGCGGGTGAGGGCGCGACGGGTTTCTTCTTTGTCGTCTTCGCCGTGCTATCGGCGCGCAGGCGCGTGCTGTCCGGTTTGACTTCGGCGTATGCGCCGACGGCCTGATCTTTCACGTGCACGTCCTTGACCTTCCCTTGCTGGAACGAAAGGGTAATCACGCGGCCGGTGACGTAGTTCACGTTCGGGAGGGCGGGCTTGTCCTTGACGCCCGATTGCGCCACTTGGTAATACGATTTCGCCGTGCCATTGCTCACAATCTCGCGGACGACATTTCGCGTCCCAGTATCGGGAGCGACCGCAGGAATCTTCTCGAAACGTGCAATGATCGTGTCGCCGCGAATCCAGTCCGGTTCTGTCACGATAATTTTGGTGGAGTCGGGCGGACTCTCCGCAAACGCTTTGCGCACGGCCCGCACCTCTTGCACTTCCTGGTCGGGCATGGCGATGTCGATCGAGTCCGCCAGGATGTCTTGCTCGGCGGACTTTGCACGGGCGCGGGTGGGGCCCCACGCGTACGCATGGTCGATCTTCTGGTCCTTCAGGCGTAAGTCGATGGAGTCGGCGGCAAGGGTCACCTCCTTGCTCGTAGCTTTAGCCGTGCCGCGCGCCAGCACGCGGGTCAACTTCTTCTGCTTAGACCAGGTGTCGATAAACTCGCCGGCCAGCGTAAAGCTCCGCTCGCCAACGCCAGTGATCACCGGATGAATGGACAGCTGCATGAACTCGTTTCCGTTGTCCATGAAGGCGGAATCGGAGGTCGCGACCAGATCCGGACGCTCGATCGTGACTTTCCCCGTGGCGTACACCAAGGAGTCATTGTCACTGACGATGCGATCCGCATTGAGGATCACCGTGTCCTTTGCTGATTCCCCCGCATCTTTGGGACTCAGCCAGACCTTCGCGCGACTGCCGGCCGTCAGGCGCGACCGCTGCCGAATCCCAACGGCAGCGCGCAGATACTCGGCGCGTGGTGCGGTGAAGCGCGTGCCCGCGGGCGTTTGGCCCACGACCTTCCCTTCCACGACAATGCGCTCTTCGTTCGTGTAATACGTCAGCCTGTCGGAGTCGAGTTTGATACGATTCTCGATGTAATGCACATGCCCGATCAGGATGACGAGGCTCTGATCGGGATATTGCTCAAGGCTGTCCGAGAGCAAGCGTTGATCCGTGCCGGCGCACACCGCGTCGACGCCTCCTCCCATCCACACATTGTTCCGTCCACTCGGCTGGCGAATGATGGTCGTTGCGGTGGTGAGCTGCCCCTTGGCACGTACTCCGGAAAGCTCAACATTGCACTCGCGTTGTCCCTGCGCCCGCCCGACCATCGGCGTGAGCAGCGAAAACGCGAGTATGGCCATCGAGGCCACGAGCGGCACTCGCATCAGCGGTCAGGAACCGCGACTGCACCGCCCTTCGCACTGATAACGCGGTCAATCTTGATGTTCGTCATGTCTGGGTCCGATTTGAACCCAATGCCCCGAATCTCGCGCCCATTCGGCTCGGTCAGGACAAAGCTGCTATCACTCACCAGCTGGTTGATGCGTTGGTCAAAGTGCACCATCGGTGAGGTGAGGCGACGGCCGTCGAGCGATGTAATCACAACGTCGCCACGCGCTTCCAGTACGCCAAACCTCGAGTTGTAGAGCCCTTCCTTGGACGTCAGTAGCGCGTCTTTCATTCCCGCGGAGTTGAAGAAGGTTCCGTTGACCTTCCGCATTTCGATGCGCGTATTCTCGTCGAAAAAGAACGAGGTGTCCGCTAAAATCTCCGCCCGCGACAGTCCACGGTCGGTGATCAACGTCCGTTGACCAAAAATGATTTGATCAGCCGAATCGGCGAGGCTCTTGCTGGTCTTCCCGATGGGCGGTTGCCCCTTCCCCTTTTGACAGGCCGTTCCAAGCAACGCGGCGACAACAATCGCGGACATGGTGAGCGCTGCGCGCACTGACATCGCTCTGCGCATTAGTTCGCCCCCGCCCGCAGAATGTCGTGTAGGTGAATGACACCCACCACATGGTTGGCGTCGTCCGTCACCGGCATGGCCATAATCCCCGCCTGTTGCATACGGTACATCGTCGCGCTGGCCAGCTCGTCGGGGCGTGCGGTCCGCGGCGACCGTGTCATCACGTAATCGACGGTCCGCGTGAACAACTCTGTCTCGTTCGCGATCCGTCGAGCAAGGTCGCCAGCCGTGACCACACCCACGAGCCCACCGTCGTCGCTCACGATTACGGCGAGTCCTCGACGTTCAGCGACCTGAAGCCAGGCGTCACGTACCGTGGCGCCTTCCCCGAGAATCGGGAGCTCCTCTGTGAGCATGATTCCCTTCACCGTCAGCAGCCGGCGCCCCAGCGAGCCGCCGGGATGCAGTCGCGCAAAATCCTCGCGGCGAAATCCCTTATGCTCCAGTAGAGTCACGGCGAGCGCGTCGCCGATGGCCAGCGCCACCGTAGAACTCGTGGTCGGCGCCAGGTCGTGTGGACAGGCCTCCTCTTCGACCGACGCGTCGAGCCAAACATCGGCATGTTTTGCAAGGGTCGAGTGCTCTCCGCCGGTAATCGCGATAATCCGCACGCCAAGCCCAGAGAGCTGTTCGAGCAGCGGGAGCAGCTCGGCGGTTTCACCACTTTTCGACAGCAGGATGGCGACGTCGTCCGTGCCAACAATGCCGAGGTCCCCGTGGATGCTTTCTACCGGGTGGAGGAAGGTCGCGGGGGTGCCGGTGCTGGTCATGGTCGCAGCAATCTTGCGGCCGACAATCCCCGACTTGCCGACACCAGCCACGATGACGCGTCCCTTGCTGTCAGCGATCAGCGCGACGGCCTCTGCGAAGCTCGGTCCGAGCCGCGACTCTGCTCGGGCTAACGCCTCAGTCTCCAGGCGCAGCACGCGACGACCGCGGGCGACCGTTTCGTCAATGTTCACTGTGTCGCTCCTGTGATGTCGTCGAGTTCGACGTCGACCGACCGTTCGGCGATATAATCCTCGACCACACGATCCCATACGCCGCGTGCACGGAGAAACGCCTCGGCGAACTCGCGAACCGCACCACGGCCGCCGTGTTTCGTCAGATGAACCTGGGCCACGGCCCGTGCTTCAGGCGTTGCATTCCCCACGCACACAGCCATCCCAACCTTTCGGAGAATGGCTACATCGGGCAGATCGTCGCCAAGAAAAGCGGTCTGCTCGAGCGTGCCTCCCACGTGGGTGAGCAGCTTCACGAGGTTCGGTAGCTTGCGCGCATGCCGGTCCTGTGAGAGACCGTCCACATTGAGTTCCACTGCACGGAGCCGCACGCTTTCCGATTCGCGTCCCGTCACAATCACGACTTTCAGTCCGGCCCGACGCAGCAAATAAATGCCGAGCCCGTCCTGAACGTCGTATTGCTTGAACTCGACCGGATGGCCATTCACATCACCGAGGATTAGCCCGCCGTCGGTGAGCACTCCGTCGACGTCGAGGCCAATGACCGTGATGCGTGCAGCTGCGGCAGGTGAGATCACGTGCGGACACTCCCGGCACCGGCCCAGATATCCACCGCACGCTTTAGCAGCGCATCAAGCTGATCCAGTGGAATCATGTTGGCGCCATCACTCGGCGCGTGCGCAGGGTCCGGGTGTGTCTCGACAAAGAGGCCGTCCGCCCCGGCGGCACACGCAGCAAAGACCAGCGCGGGAATCATCTCGCGGAGCCCACCGCTCGAGCCCCCTTCACCACGCCCTGGCTGCTGCACCGAATGCGTGCCGTCAAAAATGACCGCTGACCGACACGCGTGACGGAGTCGTGTGAAACTCCGCATGTCGACCACTAGGTCGCCATAGCCGAAGAACGTCCCACGCTCGGTGACCGCCACTTCCTCAGCGCGCATGCCATGTCCTGCCGCGCGAACCTTGGCCACCGCGCCAGCCATCCCTTCGGGGTGCATCCACTGTCCCTTCTTCACGTTGACGGGCTTGCCCGTGGCACCAGCTGCCTCAAGCAGGTCCGTCTGTCGACAGAGGAACGCGGGAATCTGTAGCACGTCCGCGACCTGAGCGGCCGCGGCACACTGCCCCGCTTCGTGGACGTCCGTGATGATCGGCAGCCCGGTGCGCGTGCGCACGCGGTCGAGCGCGGCGAGTCCCTCGTCCAGTCCCGGACCGCGGAACGCACCGACGTTTGACCGATTCGCCTTGTCGAAACTCGCCTTGAACATCACCCCGCCCGGAATGTGCTCAGCCAGACGAGCGAGATGGTCCCCAACGCGATACATCAGTTCGTCGTCCTCGACGACGCACGGGCCGGCGATGACGAAGAACTTGTCGGCCGGAAAACGGACGATGTTCACTTGGATACCGCGGCCGCTGTGGTGCGCACCGTGCCAGCCGCGCTGTCACGCTTGCGGCGATTAGCCAGTGCCGCGGCGACAAAGGACGAGAAGAGCGGGTGCGGACGATTCGGCCGGCTCTTCAGTTCCGGGTGGAACTGGCAGGCCACAAAATGCGGATGGTCCGGAAGCTCAATCATCTCCACCAACGAACCGTCCGGCGACAGTCCCGAGAAGTGCATCCCCTTCTCGTGGAAGGTCTCACGGAATTGGTTGCTCACCTCGTAGCGATGGCGATGACGCTCTGAAATTTCCGGGACGCCGTAAATCTCCGCGGCCTTCGAGCCAGCCTTCAGGCGGCAGGGGTAGGCACCCAGGCGCATGGTACCGCCCATGTCCTTCACACCCTGCTGCGATTCCATGAGCGAGATCACCGGATGCGCGCATTCCGGTGCGAATTCACTGGAGTTCGAGTCGTCGAGCCCGCATACATCGCGCGCGAACTCGATGATCGCGACCTGCATGCCGAGGCAGATACCGAAGAACGGCGTCTTTGACTCGCGCACCTCGCGGATGCAGTCGATCATTCCTTCGACGCCGCGCACACCAAAGCCACCCGGCACCAGCACCCCGTCGAACTGGGACACCAACTCCTTGGCGGCCGCCGCATCCGTAAACAGGTCGCTCGAGGTCCAGGCGATTTCCACGCCGACGTCATTCGCGATCCCGCCGTGGATCAGCGCTTCCTGCACGCTCTTGTAGCTGTCCGCATAGTCGGTGTACTTGCCGACGACCGCAATCCGTACCTTCGAGGCCGGCTCAATCACGCGGCGCACCATGGAGCTCCAGGCGCCGAGGTCCGGACTCTTGGTCCAGATACCGAGCTTGCGGCACACGAGATCGTCGAATCCCTGCTCCTTAAACGACAGCGGGATCTGGTAGATCGTGGGCACATCGCGGCTTTCGATCACGGCGCCGAACTCCACGTTGCAGAACAGTGCGATCTTGCGCTTCACATCCTCACTCAGCGGTCGTTCCGTGCGGCAAATCAGCACGTCGGGCTGAATGCCGATCTCCATCAAGTCGCGCACCGAGTGCTGGGTCGGCTTGGTCTTCACCTCGCCTGCCGCCGCGATGTACGGCACCAGCGTGAGGTGAATGAACAGCGAGTTCTCGCGCCCCACGTCGTGACGGAACTGACGAATTGCCTCGAGGAACGGCAGCGACTCAATGTCGCCGACCGTCCCACCAATCTCCACGAGCACCACATCATTCTCTGGGGCCAGTCGACGGATTGCACTCTTGATCTCGTCGGTGATGTGTGGAATCACCTGCACGGTCGAACCCAAGTAGCTGCCCTGCCGCTCCTTGGTAATCACGTTCAGGTAGACACGCCCGGTGGTCACATTGTTCGCCTGCGACAATGGACGGTCGATAAATCGCTCGTAATGCCCCAGGTCCAAGTCGGTCTCAGCACCGTCGTCGGTGACAAACACCTCGCCGTGCTGGAAGGGACTCATCGTCCCTGGATCCACATTGATGTACGGATCAAACTTCAGCACCGAGACCCGGAGCCCCCGTTCGACCAGGAGCCGGCCGAGTGAAGCCGCGGCGATTCCTTTGCCGAGCGACGACACAACGCCGCCAGTGACAAAAATGAATTTGGTCGAGTTCGACGTGTTGGACGGCGTCATCGAGTGGTACCTGGGGCGGAAGGGTTCGTTTCGGTCCAGCGTAAGTTGGCACGGTCTAGATCTGCTTCAGTATCAATGCCGCCACCGAGCACAGGGGCGACAATCGCGACACCCATCGCCAAACCATCGGCAATCGCGCGGAGTTGTTCGAGTCGCTCCACCAGCTCGAGTGGATGCGGGGGAAGCGTTACCCACCGCTGCAGCGCCGCTGGGGTATAGGCGTATACCCCGATATGCTGCTTGAGGAGCGCATCCCGGTGCACGCCGTCGGTTGGCTCCCGGAGGAACGGTATCGCCGCGCGGCTGAAATACAGGGCTCGGCCGCTGCTGTCCGTTACCACCTTCACGACGTCAGGATTCTCGAGAATCGCAGGAAGCGCCGGCGATGCCGCAGTGCCAAGGGCGAATCGCCCGCTCCGCACGAGCTCGGCAGCCCCCTGCACCGCATCGGTGTTGATATAGGGCTCGTCGCCTTGGACGTTCACAATGACGTCGTGGCCACGGTATGCTGGCAGCGCGGCAACCTCAGCTACCCGATCGGTGCCCGAGGGGTGGTCCGCGCGGGTCATCGCGACCTCAGCCCCCGCCGCGCGGCATGCCGCAGCGACCTCCTCTGCGTCGGTTGCGATGACGATTTGCGCATCAAGCGACATCGCCGCGACTCGCTCCCACACGCGCACAATGATCGGTTGCCCACCCAGCAATCGGAGTGGTTTCCGAGGAAGACGTGTTGCCCCGAGTCGAGCGGGGATGACGATCAGGGTACTCATAAGAGCACCGTCGTCAGCGGGGGGGCACATGCAAGTTCCACGCCACGGAATATACGGCCTGGACACCCCCAGCGCAAAGCGATGCCCCTGGGGGTGTTCTGGAGAGGCAAAGACCTTGATCTGGCGGGGCTTAGGCCCCCCTCGCCATGCCCCTACGGGCGGTATTTACCGGCTGGGGATCGTCCCGGAAAAGCGACGCGACATCCGCAAGAAGTTCTCGAGCAGCTGCTTCCCCTGTTGCGTCAAAATCGATTCCGGATGGAACTGCACACCCCACACGGGATGTGTCCGATGCTGCACGGCGTGGATCTCGGTGGGATCATCGACCGCCGTTGCGGTCACGCGTAAGTCTGACGGCACCGACGCATGTTCGATCACGAGCGAGTGGTAGCGCATGACTTCGAGCGGGTTTGCGAGTCCGGCAAAGAGCTCGGTTCCGTCGTGCTGAATGCGACTTGTCTTGCCGTGCATCACCCCGCGCGGCGCGCGGATCACGGTGCCCCCATATGCTTCGCCGATCGCTTGATGGCCGAGACAGACGCCGAGCAACGGCACCGTGGAGCCGTACTGCAGAATAACCGGAATACAGATGCCCGCTTGGGCCGGCGCGCCGGGTCCAGGCGAGAGCACAATCGCGGTCGGCTTCAATCCCGCCACTTCGTCCACCGTAAGCTCATCGTTGCGCACGACGTGCGGACGCTCCCCCAACTCGCCAAAGTACTGCACGAGGTTGTAGGTGAACGAGTCGTAGTTGTCGATGACGAGAAGCATGCGAAAAAATCTAGTGGGCCGCGAGACCGCTCGCGACGGCCCTCAGCCGCGCGGGTGGAACTGCTTGTGGACGCTCCGCAGGTATTCTCGGTCCACGTGGGTGTAGATCTGCGTCGTAGAGATATCCGCATGGCCGAGCATTTCTTGCACGGCGCGCAAATCTGCCCCCCCCTCCAGGAGATGCGTCGCGAACGAGTGGCGGAGCGTATGCGGGCTCACATGCTTCTCGATCCCTGAGAGCGCGACGTACTTTCGCAGAATCTGCCAAGCGCCCATGCGCGAGAGTGAGCGCCCGCGCGCGTTGAGGAAGAGCTTCCCCTTTCCCTCGCCCTTCTCGAGCCGCGGCCGTAACTCGCGGAGGTACAACCCAACCGCCCCAATCGCGGTCCGGCCAATCGGTACCAGCCGTTCCTTGCTTCCCTTGCCAAACACCCGGATCACGTGGTCCTCGAGCAGGAGATCTTTGACCTCGATGCCAATCCACTCGCTCACACGAAGCCCTGCCCCGTAGGCAAGCTCAAGCATCGCGCGATCACGGAACACCAGCGGTTCGTCAATGGACACAGCGCCCAGTAATCGAGACACTTCATCCACCGAGAGCACATCAGGAAGCGTGCGCCACCGTTTGGGCGTCTCGAGCCGCTCGCTCGGATCGGCACGCACAACGCCCTCCGCGAGCAGAAATGCAAACCACGTATGAATGGCGGAAACAGACCTGCGGATGGTCGCGGGCGACCGCGAGAGGTCCTTGAGCGCATACACGAACTCCCGCAAATCCGCGCTCGTGATCACGGCTGGGTCCGAAATCCCTCGGCCGACGCACCACTGCACCAGTCGGGTCAGGTCACTTCCGTACGCGTCAATGGTGAGCGCAGAAGCGCCGTCCTCGAGCGCGAGGAACTCCTGAAACCGCTCGACGAGGAACGCTCTGGCATCCCCGCCGGCCGTCGTCATTTCGTTTGGGAGTCGGCGCGTTGGAGCGCAGCGGCCACCTTGTCCGCCGCACGACGTCGCAGGACGATTATCACAATGATCGCAATCAATCCGGCAGCAATCGCCGCGACGACGCCAACCCGCCGCGCGAACTGGCGAACAATGCGCTGCATCTGTTCCCAGTCATCACCGACGGTAAAGGCAATCCAGGAAATCGCGCCGTACCACACCGCCGACGCCAGCAGAAAGACCAGCGCGGTGCGAATCGGTGGAATGCGTGTTGCCCCCGCCATAGGCGGCGTAATGGCGCGCAGTCCCGGCAGGAAACGGCTCACGAAGAGCGCAGTCATCCCGTACTTGGAGTACATCACCTCAAGCCGCTGTTCGAGGTTGTCAATGCCGGCACGCTTGAGTCGCTCGTGCAACCATACCGCACCATATCGGCGCGCAACGCTGTAGACGACCATCGCGCCCGCGACACTACCAACAACAATTGATGCTGCAGTCAGCGGAAAGCTCGCGCCGCGTCGAGCCGCCAAGAAACTGCCGAGCGCGACCACGACGTCGGCGGGCAGCGGCGGGAAAATCCCCTCGATGAAGGCGATAGTCCCAAGCAACGCGTACAGCCCCCCAATGGGGAGCGTGCCAATCCAGCCTTGAAGCGTATCCAGCAATGCGTTCACGTCAGAGACCGGCGGTCAGGATTATCAGTTAAGCGACAATAGATTCGAGCGTGCAGACCGCAATCACGGCCAAACCCTTTCCCTTTCCGATCCACCCCATCTTCTCGTTCGTCTTCCCCTTCACCATGACGGCGCTGGGTTCGACACCGAGGGCCCCGGCGAGCTTGGCGCGGATGCGCTCGCGATGGCGGCCGATCTTCGGCTCCTCGGCAATAATGCTCAAGTCCACCTGAACCGCGGCCCAGCCCGCCTCGCGCACACGGCGCACGGCCAGTCGGAGCATTTCGAGGGAGTCGCGCCCGCGGTTTACTTCGTCATTGTCGGGAAACATCTCCCCGATGTCGCCAAGGCCGGAGCCGCCGAGGATTGCGTCCGTGACCGCGTGACACACCGCGTCCGCGTCGGAATGCCCCACCAGCGACTTGTCCGACGGTACCTTCACCCCGCCGAGAATCACCCCGTCACCCGGGACAAACCGGTGCGAATCGTAGCCAATACCAACGCGAATCTTCATAGTGATTAAGCCGCCACGACCGCGTCGATCAACTGATAGTTCTGCCGGCGTTTCCGCGGCTCAAAACCCGCCTCACGAATGAGGCGCTCCATCTCGTCGATGGACGTGCGGTAGGTGGTGTTCGCAGCCGAAACGACATTTTCTTCCAGCATGAGCGAGCCAAAATCGTTGCAGCCAAAGTGTAGCGCCGTCTGCCCGACCTTGAGCCCCATCGTAACCCAGCTCGCCTGAATATTCGGAATCGTCTCTAGCACCACGCGCGCAAAGGCCGTCGTACGGAGGTACTCCACCGCATCCGTCTTCGGCATGTGGCTCATGGTCGGCGTGTTCTCCGGCTGGAGCGGCCAGCAGATGAACGCGGTGAAGCCGTTGGTCCGCTTCTGGAGTGCCTGCAGGCGCTGCAGATGCTCGTAACGCTCCTCCAGTGTCTCGCCGATACCGTACATCATGGTGCAGCTCGTCTTGAGCCCCTCCTGATGTGCCATCTCCATCACATCCAGCCACCGATCAGCACCGGCCTTCTTCTTGGCCACCTGATCACGGACGCGCTGCACGAGAATCTCACCGCCGCCGCCAGGAATGGAATCGAGCCCGGCCTTCACGAGCTCACGAATCACATCGCGTGCATCCATCCGGTACAGCGTGCTCCAGAAATCCACTTCACTCGGGCTGAACCCGTGGATGTGGATCGGGTGGTACTTCTTGATGTAGCGGAGCAGCTCCAGATACCACTCAAAGGGGATATACGGATTGTGCCCGCCCTGAATCAGGATCTGCACACCGCCCAGCGCCTTCACTTCTTCGATCTTGGCGCCAATCTGTTCATAGCTCAGCGTCCAACCCTCGCCGTCCTTCGGGCGGCGATAGAACGCACAGAACCCACAGTCCGCCACACAGACATTCGTGTAGTTGATGTTGCGGTCCACGATGTACGTGACAATGCCCTCGGGGTGCAACGCCTTGCGCACCTTGTCCGCTTCAGCGCCCAGTTCGAGCAATGGGGCGTGCTTGTACCAGTCGAGTAAGTCTTTCATCGGTCGCCAGAGACGATAGAGTCCACACGCGTGCGCATCACGCGGCGGCTGACAAAAATGCGAGACGCCCTGGCTCGACCTTCCCCGCCAGGGTCAAACGACGATAAAACTCGGTGAGCCCACCCAAGTGCGGATAGCTGAGCCCGTAGTCGAGCCCTGAGAGATACGTGAGGCAGGCGGCATAGGGCACCCCCGTGCGCTCGTGCGCTTGCTGCGCGAGCACGTCTCGGTGCGCGAGCCCCCAGTCCCGAGAGGCAATCAACGACGCGTGTACGCCGAGTGCCTCCGCGGTGGGGGCGGTGCGCTGGGCGACCCAGACGGCAAAGACGAACGGCATCCCTGTCCACTCTTTCCAGACGGTGCCCAGGTCGTACGTATGGTGATAGCGGTACGGCGAGTGGTCGGCGTGGCGTGGATGGAGCGCACCAGAATCGAGCATCAACGCGGCGTCACCGATCACCAAGCGAGCCGGCTCGTGCGTGCCCGCCGGATCCACGAGATCCGCGGCTTCCGCGTTTCCAGGGATGAACACCGGCTTTGCCTTCCACACATGCTCGAACAGCAGCTCCAGCAGGTGCACACTCGTCATTGAGGAGCGGCTGACCACCACGGGCTTGCCCGTGAGTGATTCGGCTGGCTGGTTGCTAAACAGCATCACACTGCGAACCGGGCCGTCGCACGAAATCGCGAGGTCAGGGAGCAGCAGGTAGCGTTCCCAATCGCGAGCGTACTCGACGGCCGACACCACGCTGATGTCGAGGGTCCCTTCCGCCATTCGACGATTGAGCGCTGTTGGCACCCCATCCACAATCGAACCAGCCATCGGCACAATCCCGCGATCCACCGCTCCGTACACCGGATAGCAGTTGATATAGGGGATCCGGCCGACGCGCATGGTCATACCGCGACCGGGGTCTCGGGGGCGCTGATATCAAAGGTCCGCAGGACGCGGTAGAACGAATCGCGCTCCGCCGGCTGCTTTCCAGCGCCACGAATCAAGGTGAGCAATGAATCGAGTGTCATCCCCTGCGGCGTGTGCGCACCCACCGCGTGGTAGATCTTCTCACGCACGACGGTCCCCTCCAGATCGTTCACCCCAAAGTGGAGACCGACCTGCGACATGGCCTGCGTGACCATGATCCAATGACTCTTGATGTGCTTGAAATTGTCGAGAAAAATGCGCCCGATCGCGAGCATCTTGAGGTCGTCCGTGCCAACGGTCGACGTGCCACGACGCCCGAGTTCCGTGCCAAGGGCGTTGTCGTCCGGGTGATAGGCCAGCGGGATGTAGGCGAGGAACCCGCCGGTCTCATCCTGCAAATCGCGCAGCATCATCAGGTGGTCCACACGATCCTGCAACGTCTCCACATGCCCATAGAGCATGGTGCAGTTGGTGCGAATCCCCAACTCATGCGCGGCGCGATGCACGCCGATATAGTCTGCCCCCGCAAGCTTCTTCCCCGCAATCTTCTCGCGTACGGCTGCACTAAACGTCTCGGCGCCGCCGCCGGGCATCGTATCAAGCCCCGCCTCGCGAAGCGCAATCAGGACGTCCTTCCAGGTCATCTTCTCGATGCGCGCAATGTGTGCAATCTCGACCGCGGTCAGCGCCTTGATGTGCACGTGCGGGAAGTTCGCCTTCAGGGTACGGAACATCTCCTGATAGTACGCAAGTCCGGCCTTCATATCGAGACCGCCAACGATGTGATACTCCTTCGTTAGCCCGTCGGCCGCATGCGCAGCCTCAGCCAGGACCTGATCCATCGTGTACCGATAGGCGCCGGCCTCCTTCGGAAGGCGCGCGTACCCACAGAACGTGCACGTGGTGCGCAACGTGCAGATGTTGGTCGGATTGATGTGCTGGTTCGACGCGAACGTGACCACGTCACCGTTCTTGGCGCGATTGATCGCGTCCGCGAGTGTCCCCAGGCCCATGAGGTCGTTGGACCGGTACATCGCGAGTGCGTCAGCGGGTCCGAGGCGTTCGCCAGCCGCAATCCGCTCGGCGATGCGGCGAACCGCGCCGTCGGAGATTCTGTCGAATGCCAGCCCGCGCAGGTCTACCGCCACCTTCCCTTCGAACACGACTACTCCTGGTATCGCCGGATCGCGATGCAGACGTTGTGACCACCAAACCCTGACGAGTTACTCAACGCGCCAGTCACCTGACGGGTTGCAGGCACATTCGCGGTGCAATCGAGATCGCACTCGGGGTCGGGAGTCTGGAGATTGATCGTCGGGGGAATAATGCCGTTGGTGATCGCGAGCGAGGTGAAGATCGACTCCACCGCTCCCGCTGCGCCAAGCATATGCCCCGTCGCGCTCTTGGTCGAGCTCACGTTTAGCGCGGTGGCATGCGCCCCAAAGACGGCCTTGATGCCCCGGATCTCGTTGGGATCATTGAGCGGCGTGCTGGTACCGTGCGCGTTGATGTACTGGACATCGGCCAGTTCCATGCGCGCATCAGCCATGGCCTTCTTCATGGCCCGCTGCAACCCTTCGTGGGCATCCGGCTGGCCGGTGAGATGGTATGCATCCCCCGTGGCGCCATAGCCAGCCAACTCCGCGTAAATCTTGGCTCCACGGCGCTTGGCGTGCTCCAACTCCTCAAGAATCAGGATGCCGGAGCCTTCGCCGAGCACAAAGCCGTCGCGGGTGGCATCGAACGGGCGGCTCGCCGTGGTCGGTGAGTCGTTCCGTTCAGACAGCGCCTGCATGTTCGTAAAGCCGCCCATCGCCATTGGCGACACCGAAGCCTCGGAGCCACCGCAGATCATCACATCGGCGTCGCCGTACTGGATCATCCGGTACGAATCGCCGATGGCATGGCCACTGGTCGCGCAGGCGCTCTGCACCGCGTAGTTCGGTCCCTTCGCCTGAAAGCGCATCGAAACAACCCCCGACGCGATGTCGCCGATAAACATCGGCACAAAGAACGCCGAGATCTTGGACGGGCCAAGGCGCTTGTACACGTCGAGTTGCTCTTCGAACGTGTGAATGCCCCCGATGCCGCTCCCGATGACGACGCCGGTGTGCTCCGGCGTGTAGCCGGTGCCATCGGGGAACGCATCCGCCATTGCCTGCACGGCAGATGCCATCGCCAACTGGGTGTATCGGTCGGTACGCTTAGCTTCTTTGCGGTCCATGTAGAGCTGCGGATCAAAATTCTTGACCTCGCACGCAAACTTGACCTTGAAGTCCGTGGTATCAAACTGCGTGATAGGAGCCCCGCCTGACCGTCCGGCCAGGAGGGAGTCCCAGGTCGTCGCCACGTCGTTTCCGACGGGCGTAACGCACCCAATACCGGTGACGACGACCCGCCGTTTCATCAGGCGCCGATCTTGCTGTTCAGGTACACCGTTGCATCGCCGACGGTGCGGAGCTTCTCCGCATCTTCGTCAGGAATGTCGATGTTGAACTCTTTCTCGAATTCCATCACCAGCTCGACGATGTCGAGGCTGTCGGCACCAAGGTCCTCGATGAAGCTCGCCTCGTTGGTGAGCTTCTCACGCTCCACACCGAGCTCCTTCTCGATAATGTCCTTGACCTTCTCCGAATGGTCAGCCATAGACTCCAATCCTCTGATCGATAGGGTGAAATAACACTGCAGAAATATAGCGAATGGAGCAGTCCAGCGTCACATCAAGAGGCCGCCGTCAACCACCAGCACCTGACCGGTCATATAGGCCGCCATGTCACTGGCCAGGAAGGCAACCGCCTGCGCAACATCCACGGGTGCGCCCAGGCGCTCCAGCGGGATCTGGCCCTGCAACACAGCACGAGCCTCAGGGGTCATCGCATCCGTCATGTCCGTCTGGATGAATCCCGGAGCCACCGCATTACAAACGATATTCCGCGACGCGAGTTCCTTGGCCACGGACTTGGTCAGGCCAATCAACCCCGCCTTGCTGGCGGCATAGTTGGCCTGCCCCTTATTGCCCATGAGCCCGACCACGCTCGTGATGTTGATGATCCGCCCCCAACGGCGCTTCATCATCCCGCGGCTCGCGGCCCGGATCGCCACAAACGCCGACCGCAAATTGGCATCCAGCACCGCGTCCCAGTCGTCATCCTTGATTCGCAGCATCAAGTTGTCGCGCGTGATCCCCGCGTTGTTCACCAGGATATCGCAGCTGCCGAGTTGCTCCTCGACGGCGGCGACCAGCGCCACAACCTGCGCCGGATCGGAGACATCGCACCCGAAACCGCGGTGAGATTCTCCAAGCTCAGCCGCTACGGCCTGCGCGGTGATGGCATCGCGTCCGACCACGGCCACACGAGCGCCAGCCGCCGCAAGCGTTGCCGCGATGCTGCGCCCAATGCCACGGGTGCTCCCCGTCACGAGGGCCACCTTGCCAGTTAGATCAATCGCGAGTGTCATACCTGGAAAGATGAAGAGAATCGCGCGATGAACTTCTCAATGTCTGCTGTCACCCCAACCGGGATGGAGTCGACGTCCGGAACAATCCGCTTGGTCAACCCACAGAGCACATTCCCGGTTCCCATCTCAACGACCGGGACGCCGGGATAGTCGCGGCACATGGTCTCCATCAGGCGAACCCAACGCACAGGGCTGGTCAGCTGCTCCACGAGAAGTGTCGCCGCAGATGCGGCGTCTCGCACGGCTTCCGCCGACACGTTCGAGTACACGGGCATCGCCGGATTCATCAAATGGCACCGGCCGAGCGCCAGCGCAAAGGCATCGGCGGCAGGACGCATCAGCGGCGAATGAAAGGCGCCACTCACATTGAGGCGCATCGCACGCTTCGCCCCGGCCTCCTTGGCGCGCGCGATGGCATCGTCAACGGCGTCAATCTCTCCCGAAATCACGACCTGTTCGGGCGAGTTGTAGTTCGCGGGCACCACAGCGCCACGCGTGGACGCGAGCGCACAAATGGTCTCAATGGTCGGCTCGGTACGTCCAATCACCGCAGCCATGGCACCAGGGCGCTCGGTGCCGGCCTTGAGCATCAACTCCCCCCGACGGCGGACGAGGCGCACCCCCTCAGTCAGCGAGAGCGTGCCGGCGGCCACATAGGCGGAAAATTCGCCGAGCGAATGCCCCGCCGCCGCAATAAACGCCGTCGTCGGGATTTGGGTCGCGAGAATGCGCCACACCGCCACACTGTGCGCCAAGAGCGCCGGCTGCGCGTTGTGGGTGAGGGTCAGATCGTCGGCGGATCCATCGAACGCAAGCTCGCTGAGCTTCACGCCAAGTGCATCGTCGACTTCCTCCCACACCAGCGCAGCCTCTGGGAACTGCGCCGCCAGGTCCTTAGACATCCCCGGCTTCTGTGAACCCTGTCCAGGGAACACGACGAGAAACTGCTGCTGATCCATGTGGCGCGGCTCGTTAGAAGCGAACGACCATGGAGCCCCACGTGAATCCGGCGCCGAAGGCGACGAACATCACAATGGAACCCTCTTGGATTCGACCGGTGCGCACGGCTTCATCGAGCGCAATCGGAATCGACGCCGCCGAGGTATTGCCGAACCGCTCGACATTCACAAAGACTTTCTCGAGCGGAATTCCCGCATGCTTGGCAGTCGCCTCGATGATGCGAACGTTGGCCTGGTGCGGAATCATCAAGTCAATATCGGCGGCGCTCAGCTTGGCGCCGTCAAGCGCACGATCGCTCGCGTCGGCCATGGAGCGAACGGCGTTCTTGAACACCTCGCGACCGGCCATCGTGATTTTATCGCTGCCTTCGGCGAGAATCTCTGGCGTGCTCGGGAATGCCGCACCGCCTTTCGCGCGCTGCAGCAGGTCGGCGAGTGTGCCGTCGCTGCGCATATACGCCGAAAGAACGCCACGGCCCTTCGTCGAGCGCTTCATGATCGTCGCCCCGGCGCCGTCACCGAAAATCACACAGGTATTCCGGTCCTTCCAGTTGATAATCCGGCTGAGCAACTCGGCGCCGATCACAAGAATGGTCTCGTAGCCACCGGTCGCCATGAGCCCTTCAGCAACCTGCGACGCATAGAGCCATCCGCTGCAGGCGGCGCTCAGGTCGAATGCCACGGCGCGTGTAGCGCCGAGGGCTGCCTGAATTTCGACGGCGGTCGAGGGGAGCAGTCGGTCGGGCGATGCGGTGCCGAGGATAATGGCATCCAGCTCCGCGGCCGTCACGCCAGCGGCGGCCATGGCCTGCCGAGCCGCCTCAACGGAGATGCTGGTCAGCGTCTCCGTTTCATCGGCGACATAGCGCTGCCCAATCCCCGTGCGCTCGCGAATCCACTCGTCGTTCGTGTCGACACCCATCGCGGCAAACTCGTGATTCGACATCGCCCGCTTGGGGGTCGCATGCCCGGTGCCCGCAATCATCGCGTATGGGCGCTTCACGAGACGTCCTCACTCTTGGCCGCGCGACTTAGCGCTTGGCCGATGTGGGCGCTCATGTTGCTCTCAACGGTCTTCATGGCCACGAGCACCGCGTTCTTGATCGCCTTCGGAGAGGACTTCCCGTGGCAAATAATGCTCACTCCCTTCACGCCGAGCAGCGGCGCGCCGCCGACACTCGCGTAGTCCAAGTGGGAGAGCGCTCCGGAGATCTGTTCACGCGTCACACCATGCTTGCCGAGGATCCCGAAGATCATCGGCGCCACGGACTCGTAGAACTTGAGGAGGACATTGCCAACAAAGCCGTCGCAGACGACGACGTCGATCGGGCCACGCTCACTCGCCGCCATCGGAAGATCGCGTCCCTCGATGTTGCCCTGGAAGTTGATGCCCTCGGCGGCGCGCAACAGCTGATGCGCCTCCTTCACGACGGCATTGCCCTTCTCTGCTTCTTCGCCGATGGACAAGAGCCCAACGCTCGGATTCGTGCGGCCCAGAATGTCTGCCGCGTACACGGAGCCCAGTCGCGCAAAGGACACCAACTCCTGCGCGCTGCAGTCGACGTTCGCGCCGGAGTCGAGGACCACGAGCGGGTTCTTGACCGTTGGAAAGAGCGTCGAAATCGCGGGACGCGTGATGCCGTCGTGGAGGCGGAGGATAAAGGTAGACGCGGCCATCTGCGCGCCGGTGTTACCGGCGGAGACGAACGCCTCCGCGTTCCCGTCTGCCTGGAGACGGAGACCCACGACCATCGAGCTCTTGGGCTTGCCACGAATCGCGACCGACGGCTTGTCGGTCATTTCGATCACATCGTCCGCGTGGACGATGGAGATGCGCGCCGCCGCTGCGTCGCGCATGGATGCGAACTCGCCCGCGAGTTGGCGGTCGAGTTCTGCACGCACGACCTCTTCGCGCCCCACGAGCTGTATGCTGTGAGCCGCGTCGAGTTCCTGCAAAGCGAGCAACGCGCCAGCGACGGGTGCCGCCGGTGCGTGATCACCCCCCATCGCATCAAGTGCGATGCGGGCCAATGTCAGGCTTCCTTTGCCGCGACCCGCTGTTGGCCGGCGTAGAAGCCGCACTCACCGCAGACATGGTGAGGACGCTTGGTGGCGCCACACTTCGTGCACGCCTGGATGGCGATTTTCGGCGCCACCTTGTGCGTGTTACGGGCGCGCTTCTTTCGCTTAGAAGTCCTTCTCTTCGGTACGGCCATGGTTCACTCTTCAGTCTTCCGGGTGCAGCTGCAGGCACCCTGGTTCATATTGGCACCGCATGTCAGGCACAGCCCCTTGCAGTCGGGGCGACACAGCACGAATGCGGGAACTTCCAGCAACCACTGTTCACGAAGGGCTGGACGCAGATCGATTTCATCTCCGCGCTTTCCCCCTGACACCGGATACACATCGGGGTCGTCGTCACTTTCCGCGGGATCTTCCGCAAAGAGCAGCTGCGACTCCAAATGCACCGGCGTTTCCATCTCAATCAGGCAACGGCGACATTCCCCACGGGCAGATCCGGAGAACTGACCACTGAAGTAATACCGCCCCGTTCCCGCCACCGACAAGCGCCCGGTCACGGCAATGGCACCGACCGGCACACCATCCCCGTCCTGCCAGGTGGTATCGTCGGCGCCGAAACTGCCTTTCACCTGCACTGCGCCCGCAAGGACGGTTCGAACTGGAATCGACAGCATAGCTTTGCAATATACGACAACTGGGATGCGGGGTCAACTCCGCATCCCAGCGAGAGTTAGGCGACTTCCTCCCCCCGAGAGCGCCTGGCGGCCCCCCGGGAAGCGGCCTTACGCCCGGATCAGGTCCGTTTCAGCGAAAAAGAAGCGTGCTTCACGGGCTGCATTCTCGTCCGAATCCGAGGCGTGGATCGCGTTCTTGCCCTTGGATTCGGCGTACAGCTTCCGCACGGTGCCTTCGGCCGCTTCGGCCGGGTCGGTGGCGCCAATCGCGTCACGGAGCGCCAGAACGGCGTTGTCCTTCTCCAGGACCATCGGCATGCAATAATCGCTGGTCATGAACTCCACGAGCTCGCCAAAGAACGGACGGGCGCGGTGCACGCCGTAAAACTCCCCGGCCTGCTCCTTGGAGAGCTTCATCACGCGCGCGGAGATGAGCTTAAACCCCTGCTTTTCGAGATGGGCCAGGATCAGCCCGGCCTTGCCGCCCATAAAGGCGTCCGGCTTGATGATGGTCAGCGTACGGTTCGACATCGAATATTGAGTGTGTGAGTTACTTGAGACGTGCCTTGATGAGCTCGACGAAATCGAGCGGACGCTTCGCGACGCCCATGCCGGCCGCCTCGAACGCTTCGATCTTCTCTGCCGCGGTGCCGGCCGAGCCTGAGATAATGGCCCCGGCGTGCCCCATACGACGTCCCGGCGGGGCGGTCTGGCCAGCAATGAAGCCTACCACCGGCTTGGTCATGTGGTGCTTGACGAAATCGGCCGCTTCCTGCTCGTCCGTGCCGCCAATCTCACCCATCATCGCCACCGCCTTCGTGTGCGGATCGGCCTCGAAGGCCGCCAGGCAGTCAATGAAGTTCGTGCCGTTGATCGGGTCGCCGCCGATCCCGACGCAGCTCGTCTGGCCAATGCCTGCACGGGTAAGCTGATACACGATCTCATAGGTGAGCGTGCCGGAGCGGCTCACGACACCCACGGGGCCCGGCGTGCAGATTCGTCCGGGAATAATGCCAACCTTGCTCTCCCCTGGGCTGATAAGCCCCGGGCAGTTCGGACCGATAAGCCGGATCCCACGTTCCTTCACGAAGGGATACACCTTCGTCATGTCGAGCACCGGCACGCCTTCCGTGATGCACACCACGAGTTGCACGCCAGAGTCGGCGGCTTCCATGATGGCATCGGCGGCGAATGGCGGCGGCACATAGATCACGGCGGTGTTCGCCCCAGTGGCGCTCACGGCGTCGGCAACGGTGTTGTAGATCGGCACGGTGCTCTCGAACGTCTGCCCGCCCTTGCCCGGCGTGACGCCGGCCACGACCTGCGTGCCGTACTCCATCATCTGCTTGGTGTGGAACGAGCCATCGCGGCCCGTGATTCCCTGCACCACCAGCTTGGTGTCCTTATTGATGAAAACGCTCATCTTACTTCCCTCCCTTGGCGAGGGCGACGGCCTTCTGCACCGCTTCGTCCATATCGCTCGATGCGGAGAATCCGTTCTCGGTGAGAATCTTCATCGCAATTTCTTCGTTGGTTCCGGTCAGGCGAATCACGAGAGGTACCTTGAGTGGATTCGCCTTCGTGGCCGTCACGATGCCGTTCGCCACGTCGTCGGTGCGGGTAATGCCACCGAAGATGTTGAACAGAATCGCCTTCACGTTGGTGTCGGCGGTGATAATACGCAGCGCGTTCACGACCTTCTCTGGATTCGACGATCCGCCGATGTCCAGGAAGTTGGCCGGCTCGCCGCCGTAGTACTTCACCAGGTCCATCGTCGCCATCGCGAGACCGGCGCCGTTCACCACGCACCCGACATCACCGTCGAGCTTGATGAACGTCAAGTTGTTGTTGCGCGCATCCACTTCACTCGGCTCTTCGCTCGACTCGTCGCGGAGTGCCGCGACGGCGGGCTTGCGATCGAGTTCGTTGTCGTCGATCACCATCTTGCCGTCAACCGCGAGCACTTCGCCCGTGGGCGTGACGACCAGCGGATTGATCTCGGCCAGCGAGCAGCCGCTCGCCATGAACGCCGCATACAGCTGCTGCATGATCTTGGCCGCCGCGCGCGCGAGCTTCACATCCTGATAGAGGAAGAAGCCGAGCTGCATCGCCTCGTAGGTCTGCAGGCCGTAGCGCACGTCCACCGGATGATACTTGATCTTCTCCGGCGTCTCTGCGGCCACCTGCTCAATGTCGATACCACCGGCGGCGCTGACCATGAACACGGGCTTTTTACGCGCACGATCGACGATGATGCCGACGTAGGCCTCGCTGCCGATATCGGCGGCGACGGTCACGAGCACCTTCTCGACGGTGAGGCCCTTGATCTGCATGCCGAGGATGGCGGTGGCCTTTTCAAAGGCATCCGCAGGAGTCTTGCAGAACTTTACGCCACCGGCCTTGCCGCGGCCGCCAGCGTGAACCTGCGCTTTGACCATGACGGCCGTGCCGTATTTCTCGGCGAGGGCCTTAGCCTGCTCGGGCGTCGTGGCGACTTCACCCGGGGGGATCGGCACGCCGAAACCCTTCAGGATGTCTTTCGCCTGATATTCGTGAAGATTCATGACAAGTGCGGTCGAAGAGGACTGCCTGCGCCAGAGGTGGCGCAGCTATAAAAGATAGCGCCTGATCGGCGGCTTGGCACCCTCTCCGGTGCAAAACAGGCGGTGTGGCGGCTAGTCTCGGGGGAAGGTCACGCCCTGCGTGGCGAGCCAGGTTGCGACCTCGTCGCGAATCTGGTCGAGCCGCGATTCCGACAGCGCCTCGAACCTTACGACCAGGATCGGCTGTGTATTGCTGGCACGGATCAGCCCCCAGCCATCGCCATACAGGATGCGCACCCCGTCGACGTCGATCACGTCGTGCAGCGCGCGGAAGTGTTCCTGCGCTCGGCGAACCACGTCGAACTTGCGGTCATCCGGGCAATCGACGCGAATCTCGGGGGTTGACACATACCGCGGGATGTCCGCCAGCAGCTCGTCAACGCCTTGATTCGCATCGGCGATAATGCGCATCACACGGGCCGCCCCGTAGATGGCATCGTCATGGCCGTAGAACCCCTCGGTGAAAAACATGTGACCCGACATCTCGCCCGCCAACGGCGAATGGAGCTCCTTCATCTTGTCCTTGATGAGCGAGTGCCCCGTTTTCCACATCACCGGGACGCCACCGGCCGCGGTGATCGCGTCCGGCAACGCCTGCGAGCACTTCACGTCGAAAATGATCGACTGGCCCTTCCCTGTTCGTGCGAGCACGTCGCGCGCGTACAGGATAAGGAGATAGTCGCCCCAGATGATCGTCCCGTTCTTATCGACAATGCCAATGCGATCCGCGTCGCCATCAAACCCAATGCCAATGTCGGCCCCTTCGCGCTGCACCGCCGCAATGAGGTCCTGGAGGTTTTCCACTACCGTCGGATCGGGGTGGTGATTCGGGAAGGTGCCATCGCTCTCCGCGAAGAGCATCGTTGGCGTGATGCCGAGCCGCGGGAAGAGCTGTGGTGCCACAAGCGCGCCCGCGCCATTCCCGCAATCGATCACGGCCTTCAGTGGGCGCGAGAGGGTGCCAATGCGGGCGACGACATCATCGCAATAGCGATCAATAACCGCCTCGCTGCGAAGTGAGCCTTCACCTGAGGGGAAAACTCCCGCTTCGATGAGCTGCAGCAAGCGCTGAATGCCCTCGCCGTGCAACGAACCGGTTCCCACGCAGAGCTTGAATCCGTTGAACTCTGGAGGATTATGCGAGCCGGTGATCTGAATGCCGCCATGCACCTTGAGGTGATGCAGGCTCCAGTACAACAAGGGCGTCGGAACGACTCCAATATCGACGACGTTCGCACCGGTCGAACGTAATCCGCGCACCAGTGCGTCGCGCAGTGCGTCCCCGCTCGGCCGATTGTCGCGACCCACCGCGACCTCGAGTGGAATCCCACGCTCGGTGAGGAGCGCCCCATATGCGCGCCCGATGGCCTCGGCGGCTTCAACAGTGAGGTCCTGCCCCACCACGCCGCGGATGTCGTACTGACGGAAGATATTGGTGTCGATCATGGAGGAATTATAGCCAAAGCGGGGCGCCACGGCGCCCCGCTTTGTGGGTCTGCAGAGGCGTTACTTGTTCGTAGCCTGAGCGGCCGTCTGATTCGGAGCCATCGGCGTGCTGCCCCGCGTCCAGGTGGCGAGCTGCGACGGGAACAGGCCAAGCCCGATGATGAGGGCCACCGTGACCGCCAAAACACCCTGCGTGAGCGGCCCAATGGGGCCAATCTCGGCCGCGCCTTCGGGGCGTGGCTTCATGAACATCACGCGCACCACGTTCAGGTAGTAGCCCGCAGCGATGACCGAGGTGAGCACCAAAATGACGCTGAGCGGCAACAGGTTGTGCGGCGATCCAAGGGCGGCCTGCAAGAGGTACCATTTTGCAAAGAAGCCGACGCCGCCAAAGAGCGGGAAGCCCATCAGAGCGAGCATGCAGACACCCATGGCGATTGCGAGCCCTGGCCGCACGCTCCACAACCCTTCGTAATCGCTCAGGTCCTGGTTACGCTCCCCGGCCGTTCCAATCGTGGTAACGACGGCGAATGCACCGAACGTCGCGATGGTGTAGGCGACGAGATAAAAGAGGAACGCCGCCGAACCGAGTCGCGTGCCTGCAGCGACGGCGACCAGCAGGTAGCCGCTGTGAACGACGCTCGAGTAGGCGAGCAGGCGCTTAATGTTGCGCTGCGCGAGCGCGACCACATTCCCGACAAGCATGGTGATCGCGGCCAGCCACCAGACCGGCAGAATCCACGCGCGGTCCATCTGCGGGAACGCTTCGAGCCAAATGCGAAGGAACACGGCAAAGGCCGCGGCCTTCACGGCCGACGCCATGAACGCGGTCGTCGGGGTCGGCGCGCCTTCGTACACGTCCGGAGCCCACATGTGGAACGGCACTGCGGCAACCTTGAACCCGAAACCCACCAGTAGGAGACCGACGCCAATCAGCAGCATCGACTGCGACTGCAGCTGGTGATCAACAATCACCTTGCCAATCACCGACAGATTCGTGGATCCGGTAGCGCCGTAGGTGAGCGCGATTCCGTAGAGCAGGAATCCCGTCGCGAACGCACCAAGCAGGAAGTACTTGAGCGCGCCTTCAGCGGCCTTCGCACTCCGGCGGTTGAGTCCGGCCAGCACATACACGGCAATCGACATGATCTCGATGCCGAGGAAGACAATCATCAGGTCGCGAGCGGCCGCAAGCGTCATCATGCCGGCTGTGGCGAAGAGCACCAGTACATGCACTTCTGCCTGCGGAATGTGCTCCTTGTCGCCGTATTCCATGGAGAGGAGCACGGTGCCGATGGCTGCGCCAATGAAGATGAGATCAGCGGTCCACCGGAAGCGATCAACCGCGATGACACCTGGGCCAACATTGTTCCCGGCCATGATCATTGCGACAACGGCAACCGCCGTCGCAACGAGAACCACCAGCGCCAGCTTGCCGATACCGCGTTGGGAAGCCGACCCTTCTGGGCGCAGCGCGGTCAGGACCATCAGCAGCGTGGCACCCGCCATCAGGATCAGGTCCGGGGTGAGCGCCGCGAGGAGCTGCGATGGAATCGTGAGGTCGAAGGTCATTTACTTGATCTCCTCGCCCATCATGCCGGCGCCAGCCATGTTGCCTGCCTGCTGAACGTGTGTGACCAACCGATTCGCGGCCGCCGACGTCTTTTCAAGCACAGGTGCCGGATACACACCCATCCAGACGATGGCCGCAATCAGCGGGATCAGGAGTCCGATTTCACGCCAATTGAGATCCTGGAGGCGTTCATTTTCGGGCTTGGTGAGCGGATTGTAGATGATGCGCTGCAGCGCCCAGAGCAGGTACGCCGCCGCAAAGATGACGGCCGTAGCCGCAATCACCGAATACATCGGCTGCGAGCGGAACGACCCAATCAGCACCAAGAACTCACCGATGAACCCGTTCGTCCCTGGCACGCCAATGGAGCTCAGGCAGACGACCGTCAACAGTGTTGCAAACACCGGCATCACCTTCGCGATGCCGCCGTAGTCCGCGATAAGTCGCGTGTGCCGTCGCTCATAGATCATGCCGATCATCAGGAAGAGCGCGCCCGTTGATACGCCGTGGCTCAGGTTGACCATCAACGCACCCTGCACCGACTGCGGCGTCAAGGAAAAAATACCCAGCATCACAAAGCCGAGGTGGCTCACCGACGAATAGGCGACGAGCTTCTTGAAGTCTGGCTGCACCAACGCAACCAGGGCGCCATACACGATACCGACGACCGCGAGTGTGAGAATCAGCGTGCGGACGGTCGGATCCATGGCTGCGCTCGGGAAGAGCGGCAGCGCGTACCGGAGGAACCCGAACGTACCCATCTTCAGCATGATCGCCGCAAGAATCACGGATCCAGCGGTCGGGGCTTCCACGTGAGCATCGGGCAGCCACGTATGGAATGGGAACATCGGAACCTTGACCGCAAAGGCGAGCGCGAACGCACCGAACAACCACAGCTGCGCCACCGGGCTCAACTGCGCGTTGTGCAGGATCTGATCGTACGCGAACGACGGATGTCCGGCGAGATCAGCGGCCTGCGTCCCGAGGTAGATAATGCCAACCAGCATCAACATCGAGCCGGTCATGGTGTAGAGAAAAAACTTCAAGCTCGCGTACAAGCGACGCTGCCCGCCCCACACACCGATGATGAGGTACATAGGAACCAGCATCAATTCCCACATCACGAAGAACAGCATAAGATCGAGCGCCATAAAGACGCCGAGCATACCGGTCGTGAGCACCATCAACAGGGCGTAGTAGCTGTGCACCTTCTCACGGATGCTCGTCCAGCCGCCGAGTACCGCCAGCGGCATCAGCAGCGTCGTGAGCAAAATCAGCATCATCGCAATGCCGTCGACGCCGAGCGAGAACTGAATGCCCCACGCCGGAATCCAGGGTACCGCGAAGCTCGCTTGCCAATCAGCTGAGCCGACGTTGATGCTCCACCACATGCCGAGCGAGAGCACCGCCTCGAGGGTGAAGATGCCGAGCACGATGCGTCGGAGTTCAGGCGTCTTGCTGTCGGCGTTCTTGCCGGCCGACATACCGAGCGCAGCGATCACCAGCGCGCCAGCCATCGGGAGCAGCAGCAGCACCGGAAGAATCCAGTGGTTGTAGCCGATCGAATCGAGGAAACTATTCATGGTCGTCGTCGCTCAGCGGCTGGAAGTGAAGGCGCCGAGCAGCGCCAAGACGCCGATCACGAGCACCCATGCATAGGTGCCCACCTGACCGGACTGCAACTGCGACCCCATCCACCCCATCGCGCGGGTAACGGCTGCGCTGCCATTGACGAACAATCCATCGATGATCCCGGCATCTACCCCCTTCCAGAGCACTGTGGTGCTGATGCCCTTGACCGGCTGCACGATTGCGTCGTCGTACAGCTCATCGACGTAGTACTTGTGCTCGAGCACCTTGGCGAATCCTTCGCTGGCGGGCGAGGCACTCTTTTGCACGAGTGCGGCTGGCTTGAGGCGGGCGAAGGCGACCGACATGCCGATCACCGCAATCGCAACAGCTACGCCGATCAACACCCACTCGGTGTTCGCCGCCACATGCTCGCCGGACCCTGCCATCCGCGCCGTGGCCACGCCGACCACTGGCTCTAGCCAATGCTCAAGGGTGCCAATCGGGCCAATCGGGAGGAGCTCCGGCAAGTTGAGCCAGCCACCAAACGCGCTGAGTACGCCAAGCACGACCAGTGGTCCGGTCATGATCCACGGCGCCTCGGCAAGGTGCGCACGCTCTGCGTCTCCCGTGCGGTTGGGGCCATGGAACGTGTAGATCATCATGCGCGTCATGTAGATCGCGGTCAGCAATGCCGACGCCAGCCCGATCACATAGACAATGAGCAGCACCACGTGGCCCGGAACGCCGAGCAGCGTCGCGGTCGACAGCGGCCCCGCGTTTGCGCGAGCAAAGACCGTCCCAAGGATTTCGTCCTTGGAGAAGAAGCCGGCGAACGGGGGAATGCCAGCGATCGCCAGCGTCGCGATCCACATCAGCGCCCACGTGACCGGCATGAACTTTTTGAGCCCGCCCATGTTGCGCATGTCCTGCGCATCATCGTGGTTGTGCGTCGCATGGTAGGCGCGGTGCATCGCGAAAATCACCGAGCCAGATCCGAGGAACAACAGCGCCTTGAAGAAGGCGTGGGTCATCAGATGGAACACACCAGCCGTGTAGGCACCGACACCAACGCCCACGAACATGTAGCCGAGCTGCGAGACGGTCGAGTAGGCCAGCACCTTCTTGATGTCCCACTGCTTGAGACCAATCGTTGCGGCGAACAGTGCGGTCAATCCACCCACGAGTGCGACGGTCAACGACGCGACCGGTGCCATCGAAAACAGTATCGAACTACGCGCAATGAGATAGACACCGGCGGTGACCATCGTTGCGGCGTGGATCAGCGCCGAGACCGGCGTCGGACCCGCCATCGCGTCTGGGAGCCACACATAAAGTGGAATCTGCGCGCTCTTGCCGGTGCAACCAACAAAGAAGAACAGGCAGATCGCTGTGATCACAGTACCGCCCATCGGCAGCTTCTGTGCGGCCTCGGCCATCCCTGCGTAATCCAGCGTACCGACGTTCGCGAAGAGCAAGAACATCGCGACGAGGAACCCAAAATCCCCGATGCGGTTCACAATGAACGCCTTCTTGCCGGCGTTCGCGTTGGCCTCCTCGCTGAACCAGAACCCGATCAGCAGATACGAGCAGAGTCCCACCCCTTCCCAGCCGACGAACATCAGCGGGTAGTTGGCGCCGAGTACCAGCAACAACATGAAGAACACAAACAGGTTCAGGTACGCGAAGTAGCGCGGGTACCCGGGATCATCCTGCATGTAGCCGACGCTGAAGATATGAATCAGCGTGCCGACACCGGTGATGATCAACACCATCACCATCGATAGCTGGTCGAGCTGGAAGGCGGCGTTGATCTTGAGATCACCGACCGGCATCCAGCGGAATAGCTGAAGGACAAAAGGCTCCTCCATCTTCACGCCACGCATCGCCAAAAACATCGCAACCGCGAGTCCGAAGGCCGCCAGCAAGACCCCGGGTCCCACCAGACTCACAATGCCGGCGTACTTGTGACGCGCCGGGTGGTGGTCGTCGTGGCCATGACCATGATCGTCGTGGCCTGCGGCGTGGTCGTGTGCGTTATGATGATCCTGTCCCGCCGACGGATCGTCGGGGCCGATCTTTGCGGCGGCGCTGAGTGCGAGGGCGCCGTTCACTACGAAGCCGAGGAGCGGGAGCAGTGGCAACAGCCACACGAACCGCGCGACCGTATCGGCCAACGGGTGCCCCGTCTCGGGAATTTGTGCGTTCATCATCAGCCGCGGAGCAGGTTGATGTTCTGGAGGTCCACGGTCTGCTTGTGGCGGAAGATCGCGATCACAATCGCGAGCCCCACCGCGGCCTCGGCGGCAGCGACAGTCATCACGAAGATGACAAACACCTGGCCGGTGGCCCCGTAGAGACGGGAGAGGGCGACGAAGCTGAGATTCACGGCGTTGAGCATCAACTCGACGCACATGAAGACAATCATCGCATTACGACGGGTGAGCACGCCCACCACGCCAATGGCGAACAGCGCTGCGGACAGCGCGAGGGATTCAGCGAGCATTAGACGACTTCTTTCCGAGGACAACCGCGCCGATGACCGCGACGAGCAACAGCACGCTCGTCAATTCGAAGGCCAGGAGGTATTCCTTGAACATCGGGCCAGCAATGGGGCCAATGACGCCGGCCGTTCCATTGATCGCGCCGTCCGTGGGCGCCTGCGGCAGCTGCAGCGCCGGCACGAGCGCGTTGCGGGACGCCGCACCGATTTCGGCCAGCAGAGCAATGCCGAAGAGTCCGGCGATCACACGCCCCCACTTACCGCGGATATCCGAGATTTCGCTCGGATGGCCAAGGTTGAGCAGCATGATGACAAAGAGGAACACGACCATAATGGCGCCGGCATACACGAGGATCTGCATGACGCCAACGAACTGCGCATCCATCATGACGTAGAGCGCGGCCAGCGCGAACATCGTCTGCACCAACCACAGTGCGGCGGCGACCGGACTCTTGCGGGTCACGAACATGAGCGCACTTGCCAGTGCGATCAACCCGAAGAGATAGAAGTGGAAGCCGTAGAAGAGCGGAACGAATTCGTTCTGCATTACTCCCCCTTGGGATCAGCGGGATCCCACATCTCGCATACGGCGTGGGTCTGCGATGTGAGGCGCGCGAGGTCGTACACGAATCGATCGCGGCTGTATTCCGCATTCTCGTAGTGACGTCCTACGTGAATCGCCTCTTCCGGGCAGACTTCCTGGCAGTAGCCGCAGAAAATGCACCGGAACTCGTCGATCTCGAAAACGAGCGGATAGCGGTTTCCATCCTCGTCCTCACCTGGCACCAGCTTGATGCAGTTCGCCGGGCAGACCGTCGGACAGAGACCGCACGCGACGCACTTCGCCTTGCCGTCTTCCGTCGTCAGCATGCGGTGCGTTCCGCGCCACCGTGGCGACAGATCCCAGCGTTGCTCGGGATACTGCGTCGTCACTTTGTGCGGATCGAACATGTGCTTGAGTGTCAGCGCCAATCCGCTCACGGTCGCGCGCAGATAGCTGACTTCGCTGATCGGACGTTCGACTTCCTTGACCTTGATCGCCATTTAGGCTCCCTCGCCTGTCGTCAGGGCGGCCCTCGCCGCGGTTACCGCGCGCAGACGAGCCACCGCTGCCTTGTCCAGCCGCGAATACGCGGGGCTCACAATCCGCCCGCGATCGAGTACGAAGAACAACAACACCACGAGCACCGCGTTGACGGCGAACATCGCCCCGCCGAAGCGCCAATCGCGGGGCAAGCCGGCCATGTCCAGTGCCAGCACCAGCGTCGCAATCACCGTCACGTACGCGAGCGCGATCGGCAGCATCACCTTCCACCCCAACGACATCAGCTGATCGTAGCGGAATCGTGGGAGGGTCCAGCGGATCCAGATATAGAAGAACACCCAGAACAGCGTCTTGACCGCGAACGACGCGAAGGTCAGCAATGTCTTGAGCACCGTGAACTCACCGGTGTTGTCCCACTGCGTGAACGGGATGTCCCAGCCACCGAAGAACAGGGTCACGAGCATCGCCGACGCGGTAATCATTCCCGCATACTCCGAGATCGGGAACATCGAGAACTTCATCGCACTGTATTCCGTGTGATAGCCCGCGATGAGCTCTGACTCCGCTTCCGGCAAGTCGAACGGCACGCGATTCGTCTCGGCGAACGCCGCAATCAGGAACAGGAAGAATGCGATGGAGAGCAGGAACACATTCCATCCCATCGTGCTCTGCTGCTTAATGATCTCCGTGAGATGCACATTGCCCGACAGCAACAGCACGCACACGGTGCTCATGCCCATCGCGATTTCGTATGAAATCATCTGGGCACTCGCGCGCAAACCGCCGAGGAGCGCGTACTTATTGTTCGAGCTCCATCCCGCCAACGCCAAGCCGTAGACGCCGATCGAGCTGATCGCGAGCGTGAACAGAAATCCCACTGGCAGATCAGCCACCACCATGTCGATGCGACCCCACGGGGTCGGCAGCGGCGAGGCAAAGGGAATCACGGCCCAGGTCAGCATCGCCGGAATGAACGCGATCGCCGGAGCGAGAATGAAGAGCGTGAGATTCGCGTCGCCGGGATAGGTCTCTTCCTTCATCAGGTTCTTGACGCCGTCGGCCAACACCTGAAAGAGTCCGAGCGGACCGACACGGTTTGGCCCGTGACGATCTTGAATCCACGCCGAAATACGCCGCTCGGCGAATGTCGTGTAGGCGACGCCGACCATCACGAGGGTAAAGATCGCAATCATTTTGATCACGCTCGCGATCAGGAACACCCCCGTGGTCGGGTCCATCTGCGATGTCGCGTCGAGCGCGAAAAGGGCGACGTGGGTCATGCGGTCACCTGCGCGCCCTGAATCGTCGCACCGCGGAGGCCCAGCGTGTCATACGACAATCCTGCGAAGGCAGGCTCTGCCTTTGCAAGCGCGTCGAACGCCGCGCTCGCCGTGAAATACTCGCTCTTCTCTCCAAGGGCGGAGAGCAAATCCGAGAGGATGTACCATGCCGGCCGCGCGGCACCGGTCGTGGCCTTCGCCTGCAGATACCGCTGCACGCGCCCACGCAGATTCGTGAAGGTTCCGTCCTCCTCCACATAGTTGGTCATCGGCAATACCGCGGCGGCACCGGCAATCTCTTGCGGGAGAGCCGTCCCAATGACGACCACCGCGGCAGCCTTGGCTGCGGCGGCTTTGTCGGCATCGCTGAGTTGCACGTCCACCAGCACGAGCACATCGGAGGCCGTGAGCTTCGCCAGCGGCGATGCGCTGCGGGTGAAACCCAAAAGCTCGGCGCCGGTGGCATTGGCGGCACGATCAGCACGGACGGCAAGATCCGCCACACCAGGCAACGGTGCCTCCGGGCCCTGCACGACGCTGAAATAGCCCGCGCCACCGCTCTTGGCGATCAACTGCTTGAGCGCGTAGAGCGTCTCGTTGCTCAGCGACGGATTCACCACCACGTAGGCCTTCTTCCCCTTCAGCGCTGTTGCTGCGCTGGCGAGTGCCCCTTCCCATCCGGTGACCGCGCCAGCCGCCTGCGGCCAGGTGATCCGATCCGGACGATTAAGCCACGCATAGTTCAAGCGGCCTTCGTCACACATGAAATGCTTGTTGACATCGTCATTCGCGCGCGGCTTGTACCGCATGATCACATTGTCGCGCGTCTCGACGACAATGTTGCACCCCTGCGAACAGCCGTTGCAGACACTGGCCGTGCGGTCCAGCTCCCACGCACGGGCCTTATTCAGGAAATCCTTGCTCAGCAGCGCGCCCACTGGGCAGAGGTCCACGACGTTCGCGGCCCATGCCTGCGTGAGATCGTTATCTGGCGCCTTGCCGATGCGCGCACGATCGCCGCGATCCTGCACCTCGATCACGGGATCCTTATGCACATCTTCCATGAACCGGACGCACCGGGTGCACAGAATGCAGCGGTTCCCGACGTACATCACGTCGCCGCCAAAATCCTCGACTGGGTCAAAGCGCTTGGGTTCGCGATAACGCGAATCCTGACGCCCTTCGGCGAACGTGTAGTCCTGCAGCTCGCACTCGCCCGACTGATCGCAAATCGGGCAGTCGAGCGGATGATTGATCAGCAGTAGCTCGAGGACACCCTTCCGTGCCTCAAGCGCTTGCTCGCTGTAGACGTGGACGACCTGCCCTTCGGCAACGGTCGTCGCACAGCTGGGCAGCAGCTTGGGCGCCTTTTCCACCTCGACCAGGCACATGCGGCACACGCCGGCCACCGGGAGCGACGGGTGGTAGCAGTAGTGCGGAATCAGCACGCCCGCCGTCTTTGCCGCCTCGAGGATCGTGGTGCCGGCCGCAACCTGCACCGCCAGCCCCTCAATCGTCAGGTTCACCATCGGAGTCTCAGCCATCAGGCCACCGCCATGGGTACGGTCGAGGAGCGCCGACCTGTGATCAGCGCCTCGAACTCGTGCCGGAACTTCTGCAGACCGCTGGTTACCACGGTCGCGCAGGAGTCGCTCAGCACGCAAATAGTCTTGCCGGTCATGTTGTCCGCGAGCTCAAGCAGGGTGTCGAGATCCTCGAAGGTTCCCTGCCCCGCGACAATGCGCTCCATAATCTTCGTGGTCCACGCGGTGCCTTCGCGGCACTGCGTGCACTGCGCACAGCTCTCGTGCGCGTAAAAGCGTGCGAGACGGGCCATCTGCCGCGGAATCGACTGGGCATCATCAAACACGATCACGCCGCCGGATCCGAGCATCGTGCCTTGCGCCACGAATCCTTCGTAGTCCATCAGTGTGGCCTCGGCCTCTTCCATGGTCTGGATCGGCACCGAGCACCCACCGGGGATGACGGCCTTGAACTTCCGGCCCTGCGTCGGCCCGCCGCACAGATCGTACAGGAAATCCTTGAACGGAAATCCCATCGTGATCTCGTAGTTTCCTGGCTTGCTGATGTTGCCGCACACCGAGAAGAGCTTGCTACCGGTGCTCTTCGGGCTGCCGAGGCACATGGCCTTGTACCACTCAGCGCCGTTGTTCAGAATGTGCGGCACCGCGGCCAGCGTCTCGACGTTGTTGATCGTCGTCGGCTGCCCAAAGAGTCCCGAGACCGCCGGAAACGGCGGCTTGATGCGGGGATTCCCACGCTTGCCCTCGAGCGAGTTCATCAGCGCGGTCTCTTCGCCGCAGATGTACGCGCCAGCGCCCTTGTGGACATACACATCGACGCGCTTCCCGGTGCCCATGGCGTTGTTGCCGAGAATGCCGGCCGCATACGCTTCTTTCAGCGCGGCTTCCATGCGCTGAATGGGTTCCGTGAACTCACCGCGAATGTAGATGTACGCCGTCTCGGCGCCGATCGCATACGCGCCCACCGCGCACCCCTCGATCAGGGCGTGCGGGGTCCAGCGCATGATCTCGCGATCCTTGAACGTGCCCGGCTCGGACTCGTCGGCGTTGCAGCAGAGGTAATGCGGCTTTCCGTCACCCGGACGCATGAACGACCACTTCACGCCGGTTGGGAATCCTGCACCACCGCGACCGCGCAGGCCCGAGGCCTTTACGATATCGACGATCGCGGACGGCTCCATGTTCAGCGCCTGTTCGAGCGCCTTGTAGCCACCGCGCTTCTTCCAGCCGTCAAGCGAAATCGCGTCGGGATCACCGAAGTGCTTGCTCAGCACCGGGGTCTCGCGCGGATGCGACTTATGCGGATATCCCATTACTTCAACCCCGCCAAAATGGTGGGGACCTTTTCAGGGGTCACGTTCTCGACGTAGTCGAGGTTGATCTGCACTGGTGTGGCAAACCCGCAGGCACCAAGGCACTCCACTTCGATCACCGTGTACTTGCCATCGGGACTCGTGAGCCCGAGTTCCTTGCATCCGGTGTGCTCGAGGAAGGCATCGACCACTTTGTCGGCGCCGGCGCAGAGGCAGGGGGACGTGGTGCACACCTGAATGAAGTGCGTGCCCGTGGGATGCTGCTTGTACATCGTGTAGAACGTCACCACGCCTTTGACGTAGGCCGCAGTGAGTCCGAGGACGGCCGCAACCTCGGTCATCCCCGCCTCGGGGAGCCATCCACGCTCTTCCTGTACAATCCAGAGCGCGGGGAGGAGTGCGGCCTGCTTGGTCGGGTAGCGCGTGAGGAGCTCATCGAGCTCGGCACGCCGCTTCCCAACGAAGACGGGTTCGTATGGCGCGTCGGTATGGCCCGACATCAGGAATGGCTCCCGGAGCCGTTGCTCCCGGTGGAAATCGAATGGCTCATCGGTCGATCTCTCCCATGACGATGTCGATCGAAGCATTGATCGCGATCACGTCGGAGAGGAGATGTCCCTCGACCATCTTGGGAATCGCGGAAAGGTTCACATAGCTCGGCGGCCGGATGCGCCAGCGCACCGGCTTGGAACTGCCGTCGGAAACGAAGTAGTAGCCCTTCTCTCCCTTCGGACTTTCGACGGCGACATACGACTCGCCGATCGGCGGGCGCGGCCCTTCCATCACGTTCTTGAAGTGATGGATCATGGACTCCATCTCGCTCGTCGCCTTCTTCTTGGGCGGGAGGATGACGCGCGGATCGTCCACATTCACAGGGCCATCGGGCAAACGCTTGAGCGTCTGCGCCAGAATCTTGACCGACTCACGCATCTCCGCCATACGGACCAGGAATCGGTCGTACACATCGCCCGAGGTCCCAACCGGAACCGTCCAGTCGTAGGTCTCGTAGTCGAGATATGGGAAGTCCTTACGGACGTCATAATCGACACCACTGGCGCGGATCATCGGACCGGACAATCCGTAGTTCAGGGCTTCCTCGGGCGACATCACGCCAAGACCCACGGTGCGACCGACCCAAATGGCGTTCTTGGTGAGCATCCGCTCGCACTCGTCGAGTGTGCGCGGGAAATCCTGCACGAAACTCTGAAGCTTGTCGGTCCATCCTTCCGGAATATCCGCCGCCATACCGCCCACGCGCGTTGCCGTGGTGGTGAGGCGAGCGCCGACCCACTTCTCGAGCATCTCGTAGATCTTCTCGCGGTACTGGAAGCTCCACAGGAACGGGGTGTACGCTCCAATGTCGATGCAGGTGGTGCCCATCCATACGAGATGGCTCGCGATACGCGAGAGTTCCATCGCCATCACGCGAAGCACCTTACAGCGCTCGGTGATCTCGATGTTGAACAAACGCTCCGCGCCGAGCGCGAACGCGACGTTATTGCCGATCGAGTTGAGGTAATCCTCACGATCGGTCCACGGAATGATCTGATTGTACTGGCGATATTCGCCGATCTTCTCAAAGCCGCAATGCAGGTAGCCGACGTGCGGGATGCAACGCACGACCGTCTCGCCTTCCATCTCGAGCACCAGGCGCAGTACGCCGTGGGTGGCCGGATGTTGCGGTCCGATGTTGATGAGCATGTGCTCGCCTTCGAGCTCGGGCTCCATGCTGGGCGGAGCTTCCAACGCGACCGCGGCACCGCCGCCCATCACGAGTGGAATGCGCTGCGCCTTGCCGTCCTTGGTCAGGCCGGTGGTCGACAGCTCGACTTCGATCGTACGCTTGGTGGCCATGCTTTATTCCCCCGTCTTCTCGCCGCCGAGCAACCGGCGGCGCATGTCGAGCGGGAGCTCTTCGTACGCGTCGACGATGGAGAGTTCTTCCATCGAATAGCGCGCTTCCGGGTTAGCGGCGAGAGCGTTCTCGAGTTGCTGTGAGCGGCTGAAACGGCCGCGGAGTGGAAAATCCTTGCGGAGGGGATGCCCTTCCTTGAACTGCTCCCACAAGAGGATGCGGCGCAGGTCGGGGTGTCCAACAAACTGAATGCCGAACATGTCGTAGCACTCACGCTCGAGCCAATCAGCGCCCTTGTAAATGTCCCAGATGGAACAGATCGAGAGCGCGGAGCCCTTCACGATCATCGCCTTGAGGCGGATGAACCGGCGGAACTTGATCGAGCGGAGGTGCCAGACGATTTCGATCGGGCGCTGCGAATCGCGATGCTCGACGGCGGTCACGTCCGAGAGGTACTCGTAGGCGTGCGTCGGCTCGTCGTGCAGCCACTGAATGATGTCGTGGGCTTTGTCGCGGTCGACGATGACGGTGGTTTCCCCGTTGATCACATCGACGCGGACGATGGCCGGACCGAACTGCGCCTGCAGCGCGGCAGCGGACGGATTCGCATCGCCACCCTTATGCGGCACATTCTTGGGCGTGGCGGGGACGTCGCCGCCGCCGTGGCCCGCGCTAATGACCGTGAACTTCTCGGCGCGCATGCTCACGGGGCGGACCGGGTCTGATGGACCGAGTTACCGAACGGCTCGGAGAGCTCGTCGATTCGTGAGGATGGGATGTAGAGCTTGCTCTTGGGATCCGGCTCCATCTCTTCGCGCGACGTGCCGTTCATGCGCTCGTTCATGACTTTCTTCTGCAGCATCATGATGCCGTAGATCAGGCCTTCCGGACGCGGCGGGCAGCCCGGCACATAGACGTCGATCGGGATGATCGTATCGATGCCCTGCACAACCGCGTACGTGTCGAACATGCCGCCCGTCGAGGCGCAGGCACCCATCGAGATGGCCCATTTCGGCTGCGGCATCTGCTGCCAGATGCGGCGGAGGACTGGGGCCAGCTTGAATGGGACGCGACCGGCGCAGATCAGCACGTCGGACTGACGCGGAGAGAACGCCATGCGCTCCATCCCGAAGCGCGCGAGATCGTAGTTCGAGGCCGCGGAGGCCATAAACTCGATCGCGCAGCAGGCCGTTCCGAAGGGCATTGGCCATAGGGAGTTGGCACGTCCCCAGTTGACCAGAAAGTCGAGCTTGGTGGTGACCCAGGGCTCGTTCGGGCGGGCATCCATGGACACCATGGACGTCGCGTCGCCGTGCGTGCCATCAGAGCCCGCGTTGAGCAGATCCTTCAATCCCACTGGAGCGCCCCCTTCTTCCAAACGTAGACGAATCCGGCCACGAGCATGGCCATGAACACGAGCATTTCCGAGAGTCCGAAAAACGAGAGCTGACCCGCGGGACAGGCGCCACCGACAAGCGTCACCGCGCAGGAGAGCTGGCGGTAGTATGCCGCCCACGGAATCATGAACACGGTTTCGATGTCGAACACGATGAACAACATCGCGACCATGTAGAACTTGACGGAGAAACGTTCGCGCGCGCTTCCGAGTGTCGGAATTCCCGACTCGTAGGGGCGCTGCTTCTCTGGCGTAGGGCGCGCACGCATCGTGAAATGCGAGCCACCGATGATGAGGACTGCGTTGGCAACGACGAAGCCAAGCAGCAGCAGAACGGGCAGGTAGTTGCGATCCATGTCTCTATGGTTGTTCGTGCAAAACACCACGAACCTTCAAGGGCCAGCACTGTAAAGTATTGGGCGTGCGAAAGGTGTGTCAACGTCGTGTGGCACTGTCAGTTGCACCTATCCGACCTAACAGGTTAGCGCCCCAGGGGGTAGATATTTCCGGGTCGACCGTTTCGGGAGATTTTCGCATCTCGCGGGGAGTCGAGACAGGCCCTGCCCTAACGGCTCCGCCGAGAATGCGATAAGCTTCTCGGATACCCCCGCACGGCGCGTCTTGAAGGGGCGCCTCGGGTCCAAATCCTCCACCTGCCCTACACACACCGATGTCGATCAAGAACGACCGATGGATCATTGAGCAAGCCAAGCGCGGGATGATCGAACCGTTCGAGCAGAGTCAGGTCGGCTCCGGAGTGGTCAGCTACGGCGTGAGTAGCTTCGGCTACGACATGCGTGTTGCCCCCGAATACAAGATTTTCACGAACGCGCTGAGTTCGATCATCGACCCCAAGCAATTCGACCCCAAGTCGTTTGTCGAGTTCGAGGGGGACGTGTGCATCGTGCCGCCGAACTCCTTTGCCCTCGCGCGAAGCATTGAGTACTTCCGTATTCCGCGAAATGTCGTGACCATCACCGTGGGCAAGTCCACATACGCGCGGTGCGGCATTATCACCAACGTCACGCCTTTTGAGCCGGAATGGGAGGGACATGTGACGTTGGAGATTTCCAACACGACCCCGCTGCCGGCGAAGATCTACTCCAACGAAGGGATCGCGCAGGTGCTGTTCTTCGAGGGAGAAGAACCGATCACGTCGTATAAGGACAAGAAGGGGAAGTATCAGGGGCAGACGGGGGTGACGTTGCCGAAGATTTTGGGGACCGCCTGAACTTTCCGAAGATGAGCTGCTTTGCGACTTGGGTCGTGTGAGTCGGATTTCCCGCTTCTGGCAAAACTACCTACCTAGCGTCTCTTTGGTCGCGCTTGAACGATGAAACGCGGACTCCAGCAATTGCTCTCCGGCAGGATGGAATTTCGAGTGACATCAGCTACCTCGAGGACATCAGCGAGCGCTTTCGTCAAGGTCAGGAGGTACTGCGCACACCCAGGCAGGTTTCAGCCGATGTCAGCCTCACTCTCTTGCGCGAGGACGGGAGCAAGGTGATGGTGAGAATCCCAGATCGCTCGGGCGAAATCGTGCTCGACGCGCTCGAGGAACGCGAGTGGCCGACGGCAGTCGATGAAGCGGTGGTCGCCGCAAGGGCAGTTCTTGTGTTCATCCACGTCGAGCGCGTGCTCCCAGGACCGTCGATAGACGAAGTCGCGTCTCTTGAACACCTCATCGGTAGTGATCAAGGAATACAGCAGCACGCCGATGATGCCACGCCCGTCGATTTGGCCGGAGTGGAGCGGGCTCCGAGCGATGTTCTTCTTGTCGATCTAATGCAAGTAGTGAGAGCGCGACAACACGACGCACGTCAGATAAGGATAGGTCTTGTCCTTTCAGCTTGGGATCTCGCTGAAGGCAATTTTCCCAGCGCGCTGGCGTTTATGCAGTCTCAGCTCCCATTCTCGTTGAGCTTCTTGCGCTCGAATCCGGAAATCAAGTGGGAAGTGTTCGGTGTCAGTGCGACCGGGGCTGCGATTACGCTTGCGATGCCGCCTGCGGAGGGTTCGCGATCGAGAGTGTTAGTGGGAGATGGGACGGAACCTCGCGACGATATCACCATTCCCTTGGGATGGGCGCTTCAAATAGGCTGAGACCTGAATGACAATCGCGCCGCTAATTGTTCAGCAGCTAGTGCACGGCTATCGTGATGGGCACAGACTGCTCGTGAGCTCCACCGATCTCACATCTGCGGATCAGCGTGCAGCACGCGAGATGTCGGATCTGCCGGGATCCACGCTTCGGAGCTCGTTCGCGCCCTATCTGACGCGCTACGCCCTACCGAGCGGTCGATGGCTGGCGTACGCCAAGACCTGGCAAGCAGACGATTTGCCGCGCAGTGGTTGTGTCTGGACTCATACTCTGCTGGTCGAGCAGTCGCATTGGTCAGGACACGACGAGTGGCAGAACATCTCACATCTGTTTCGCCGGCCTGGACCGGCGGCGGATTCAACCGGCTCGGACTACTCCCCCTACGCAGCGAGCGTCGTCGTTGTTGACCGCGGTGGTGAACCTCACGGCGTCAGTGATTTGGCGAAGAGGTGCATCGCAGCCGTGTACTCGAATCCAGGAGTTGGAATCGCGACCGCGTCTGAGACTGAGTCGATATGGATCGAAGCTCTGTCTGTGGTGGTACGCTCCCTCCCTCGCGATTTAGCAGTTCTTTACTCATACGTCGTTGGCGCTCCGGGAAGCCGCCCCTACTCGTCTGGACCGCTCGAGTTTCAGGTCTTGCAAGCCAAGGATGACTATCGCGTCCGTGCAACTGGGATTAGGAGTTTTCAGGAGTGCGTTGAAAGCGATTCCGACACGGAGTGGGTTGACGTGGTTCTGGGTGAGGCCGGGCCCACAGCTGCTCGCTCGTTTGCTCTTGCGTCTTCTCGGACGCGTGCTCTGGATCCTCGAACTACATTTGCGTTGCTGATCGCTGCGAAAGCGTCGGCGGCGTCGGCGCCACGATCTCCGGTTGACACCGCGACAAGAATCATCGGCGACATCGCCCGACGGTGGCCGAGCAAGGCGGATGGAAGTGAACTCAAGGATGGTCTCCTTGGCTGGATCAGAAGCGGGAGCGGGCTTGGCCGACTTCCGAGCACGGCCTTGCTGGAGGCGATCATCTTTACGCCGGACGGAGACTCGTTCACACGGCTCGACGAGAACATTCGAAGCATCGTAGCTCAGATTCTGAAGCGTGATGTCGATTGGGGCACACACTACGCCTCGAGGTTTGTAAAAGTCCCCGTTGGGCGAATCGAACGCGAAGTCCTACTAAACGTCGCAGAATCATGGCTAGAAAGTGAGACTATTCCGGAGCAAGCGCGTGGAATCGGCTTGTCCGTGAGGGAATTCTTGATCGGCCGAGTTCCTTCTCTCTCGTTGCAGCCGTCGACATGGAGAGTCTGGAGTGATACGACTCAAGAACTTTATGCTGCCGCGTTGCGGAGTCTCCCTAGCGTTCTCCTCGATGAATTTGTTTCGACTGGGCTTCGATCGGCAAACCAAACACTCGTTCAACGGGTAGTTCAGGATTATCCAAGTCTGGTTGCTCTTGATCTCGGACTCCAAGTGGAGGGCGATAATGATGACGATGACGAGGTGCTGACGGCTCAGCTTGCCGACGACCTTACATTCGAGGTTCGGCGCGAGTTATTGAAGTACGGTGCACCGTGGACGACGACGACCGCCAAGCTGAACTGGCTTGCCCGCGTTGCGCGCCGCGACGGCCTTGAGTCAGCGCGACAAATCGATTGGCTCCGCAAGCTGGAGATTGGGGAACTCGCCGGCCTGCAATCCTCCCCAAGTATCGCCGTCCTTGCCTTTGCCCGGTTTCTCGCTCGCCCTCAGGATGCACACGTCGAAAAGGTGCTGGCGTTGATTTCTCAGTACGCTCGCTTCATTGATGAAGGACGTCTAGATGCATTGGATATCACGCTATCGGAAAGCCTGATTGGTCAAGCTTTGCCTTCGAGTAGAGCGCGAGCTGTGCGCGCACTGGTGACGGTGTCCTACGATGCGCTGACGTCATTGCCATGGTCGTTTAGCGCACTGAGTACAGTTCTGCAGGATGGTGATTTCTCTTCGAGCTTACTGTCGCATTTCGCAAAACCTCGTGAATCGCGGGGTTCAAAACGGCGTGGCAGCTAGCTCTTCGGAGCACCTCGTGGTTCGTCGCTCACTGATTCTCATGCGTTTTCTTCGAGTAGGGGTATGCGGTATCACTTTGCATAACTGACCTTCTCAGCTGAGGACCTACTGCGGTCGATCGGCGTTCCTCACCGCCACCATCTCCCCCGTCAACATCGCCCGGTCCGCCACCCACCGCGGCCCCTTCTCCTCTTGCTCGTAATCGTGCCCCACGATATACGGCACCGCGACGACAACAACATGCGGCTTGAATAGCAACGCCGTCCGGATGTAGAGAGCGGTCTTATTGTGCAACAAATGCTCCCACCACCGCACCAATACGATCTCCGGCGTCACCACCGTCACCAGCGTCCCCGGCGTCTCAGCCTGCAGCGCCGTCACATAGTCCACCAGCGGACGCACCACGCTGCGGTACGGACTGTGCAAGATCTCCAACTCATAGCCGATGTCCCAGCGGTCCCACTCGCGCTCGAGCTTCGGCGTGTCGGTGGGATCGATCTCCACGTGCACCACGCGCACATCCTTCCCCACGCTCGTCGCGTACACGAGCGCAGCGGCGGCCGACTTGTCGACCTTCGACACCGGCACCACCACCACGTGGTTGAACGGCAGCAGCGGACTGCGCCCGCGGAACGCCACCTGGATCTTGTAACGACGATAGTGCGTGTTGATGCGGTGCAGCGCGAAGATCAGCAGCGGAATGAGCACCGCAATGATCCACCCGCCTTCCTTGAACTTCGTCACGATCTGGATGATGCTCACGATGCCGGTGGCCAACGCGCCCACGCCGTTCAGCACCGCGCGCCAGCGCCATCCGGGTTCCTTGCTCTTCACCCAGTGCACCACCATCCCGGCCTGGCTCAGCGTGAAGCAGACGAACACGCCCACCGCATAGAGCGGCACCAGCGCATTCGTGTCGCCGTTGAAAAGCCACACGAGTAGCATCGCGACGAGCGCCAGCCCGATGATCCCGTTACTGAACGCCAATCGATCGCCGCGCGCGGCGAACTGGCTCGGCATGTACTTGTCGTGCGCCAAGATGCCGGCGAGTCGCGGAAAATCGGCGAAGGCGGTGTTCGCGGCGAGCACCAAGATGGCGAAGGTCGAATACTGGAGCGCGAAGTACGCGGCACCGGTGCCGAACACGCGATGTCCGAGCTGGCTGAGCACGGTCTCCGCGGTCGTCGGCATCACACCCAAGTGCTGCGCCAAATAGCTCACGCCGATGAAGAACACGGCGAGGATCGCGACCATCCACGCCAGCGTGATGGCCGCGTTGCGTTGCGATGGCGCCTTGAAGGCCTGGATGCCGTTCGAGATGGCCTCGGTTCCGGTCATGGCCGAACAGCCTTCGGCGAATCCTCGCAGCAACAAGAAGAGCATCGCGTAACCGACCGGGCTGGCCACATGTCGCGCCGAGCTCGGATCCACATCGAGCGGAGCCGCAGCGGGCAGCGGTCCCATGCCCATGCTGAGCTTGTAGAGCCCCACGCCGAGCAGGGCGACCATCATCAGGATGAAGGCATAGGTCGGAAGACTGAACGCGGCCCCCGACTCGCGCACCCCCCGCAGATTCACCACCATCAGCAGCAGAATGGCGAACACCCCGATCGAGACGGTGTGCGGCACCAGGCGCGGGTACGCCGAGGTGATGGCCGCGACTCCCGATGAAACCGAGACCGCGACGGTGAGGACGTAGTCGGTCAGAAGCGCCGCCGCCGCGACGAGTCCGGGTCCCTGCCCCAGATTCTCCTTGGCCACGGTGTAGCTGCCGCCGCCGCCGGGATAGGCGTGGATCGTCTGCTGATAGCTCAGCCCGACCAGCACCAACAGCGCGACGATGGTCGCCGAGATCGGAAAGACGTACGAGAGGGCGAGTGTGCCGACCGCGCCGCCCAGCACGAAGAGGATCTGGTCGGTGGCGTAGGCCACCGAAGAGATGGCGTCGCTCGACAACACCGCCAAAGCGGTGCGTTTGTTCAGGCGTTCATGTTCAAGCTGATCACTCCCGAGCGGCTTGCCGATGAGGGCGCGCTTGGCGAGAGAAAACGGGGCCATGATTGTCCTTCGAGATTCTGTTGGCACCCAGGGTGGGTGTCCTGTGTTAACGCTACGTAAAAATAATAGCAGAAACCGTTAAGATTTCACAAATTGCCCGCGCGCGGAATCTCCTAAGCTGTTGTCCCCACCAGCTTTGTGATGGGAAAGCTGCGATATATCTTTCATTGTAACCGACTCCAATCACCGTTGGAATGAGCGACAAAACGCAGATTCTGCTCGACCTGCTCGACTTGGAACCCCTCGAGGTCAACATCTATCGCGGCCAGAACCGCGATCTGGGAACCGGCCGAGTGTTCGGCGGACAGGTGTTCGCCCAAGCGCTTGTGGCGGCCAAGCGCACCGTCGACGGCCCCCGCGAGGCCCACTCGGCGCACGGCTACTTCATCCTCCCCGGTGACCTGAAGGCGCCCATCGTGTACTTCGTGGACAAACTCCGCGACGGGGCGAGCTTCACCACGCGGCGCGTGACGGCCATTCAGCATGGACAGGCGATCTTCAATCTCTCGGCGTCGTTCCACATCCAGGAAAACGGCTTCGAGCATCAGGATGCGATGCCGGCGGCGCCCGATCCGGAGTCGCTGCCGCGCGAGCTCGACTTGATCCGTGAGATGGCCGATCGGATCCCCGAGCGACTGCGTCCGATTTTGACGCAGGAACGGCCGCTCGATTTCCGCCCCGTGAATCCGGTGGACCAGTTCATGGGCGATGTGAGTCCCCCGCATCGGCTGGCCTGGTTCCGCGTGCTCGGTTCCCTTCCCGATGATTTGAGCATCCATCAGGCGGTGCTCGCGTATGCGAGTGACTACGGGCTGCTTACCACGGCGTTGCAGCCGCACGGTGTGCCCTTCCGCTCACCGACGCTGCAGATCGCGAGTCTCGATCACTCGCTCTGGATGCATCGGCCGTTCCGCGCGGATGAATGGCTGCTCTACTCGACCGACAGTCCGGTGAGCGCGGGAGCGCGGGGATTCGTGCGCGGGTCGATCTTCTCGCGGACGGGGCAGCTCGTGGCGAGCGTGGCGCAGGAAGGGCTGCTTCGCGTGAGAGAGCCGAAGCAGCCCTAGCCTGCTCTGCTGATGTGCGCGGCTACTTCGGCTGCGCGACGGTCCGCAGGTACGGCTTCACCGTCTTGAAGCCCGCCGGATACTTCTTGGCCGCATCCTCATCACTCACCGAGTTGAGGATGATGACGTCGTCGCCGTTCGTCCAGTTCACCGGCGTCGCCACTTGGTGCTTGGCGGTGAGCTGCATGGAGTCGATCACGCGGAGCACCTCATCGAAGTTGCGCCCCGTGCTCATCGGATAGACGAGCATCAGCTTGATCTTCTTGTCGGGGCCCACGATGAACACGGTGCGCACGGTCGCGTTGTTGGCCGGCGTGCGTCCCTCGCAGCTGTCGCCCTCCTCGGCCGGCAACATGTCGTAGAGCTTCGCGATCTTGAGCTCGGGGTCGCCGATTATCGGGAAGGTGACCTTCGCGCCCTGCGTCTCCTCGATATCGGCCGCCCATTTGCCGTGGTTGTCCACGCGATCGACGCTGAGGCCGAGGATCTTCACGCCCCGCTTGTCGAACTCCGGCTGCATGCGCGCCATGTATCCCAGTTCGGTGGTGCACACCGGAGTGAAATCCTTGGGATGCGAAAAGAGCACCGCCCAGCTGTCGCCGATCCAGGAGTGGAAATCGATCTCGCCTTGGGTGGTGGTGGCATGGAAATCGGGCGCGGTGTCGTTGATCCGGAGCGACATGCAGGGGCCTTGGCTGAGGTGATACCGGAACGTAGCGAGCTGACGGCTGGCGGGGTATCGGATTGGCGAGTAACCTTCTTGCCACGAAGTACCAACCAATACCCGAGGATATCCGATGCGTCGTTCGCTCACGATGGTGTTCACTGCGGCCCTGATGGCCGCCCCGATGGTGGCCTCGGCGCAGGGCGCGCCGGCAGCTGACGAGCAGTCGCGCTCGATCAAGGACGGCGGCGTCAAGGTTGCCGGCTGGAAGGGCATGATCGACGCCTCAGAAGCCAAGAAGGGCCTGACGATTGAAAACGCGAAGATTGCCAGCGAAGGCAAGGATCTTCGCGTCACGACCGGTCCCGCGTCGACCTACTGGAACGAAAAGAGCGCCGGTAAGGGTGACTACTCCGTGATGGCCAAGTTCACCGAGCCGAAGTTCCAGAACCTGAACGATCACCCGCACCCCTACGGGCTTGTGATCGCGGGCAACGATATGGGCACGGAGAACGCGAGCTATCTGTACTGCGCGGCGTACGGGAACGGCACGTTCATCGTTCGCGGCTTCGGTCCTGCGGCGTTCCAGATGAATGGTCGTCGCGGTGGTGCTGCCCCGTCGGTCAACAAGGCGGCGGGCAAGGACCAGCCGGTGTCGCAGGACATCACCGTTGCGGTCAAGGGGAATACGGTTTCGTGCACGATCAACGGCGCCGAAGTGTGGAGCGCGCCGAAGGATTCGCTCGTGATGGCGGGCCGCCTCAAGTCCACCGATGGCGTGTGGGGCGTGCGGTCGGCGCACAACACGGACGTGATCGTGAGTGGTTTGATGGTGATGAAACCGTAAGTTGGCATCAGGAAGGCAAAACAAAGGGGCGGCGACCACACTGGTCGCCGCCCCTTTTCGTTCCGTGCGCACAGGTGCGCGGCGGAGTATCCACTAGACGGCGGCGATCGGGATTTTGAGCTTGATGGCTGCCTCGACGAGCTTGGGGCGATAACTCGCGAGTGCGACGTCTTGTCCGTTGGCGCGAAGGAACTCGACGGAGGCAAGATGAATCGTGTCGATGGTACGAAGGTCAGTGTGAAAGGGCTCCAGCACGCGTTCGAGCACGGGCCTAACCATCTCGATCATTGCAACACACGAGAGCAGCGCCCTGACGGCATCGCCGTGCGTGGCGCCGAGCTTGCGTGCGTTGATGCGGTTCCAGAGCTCGAACTCGAGGAGGCGACTGGAGACGAGCGTCTCCCGCCAGAGCGACTCGGGCGGCTGGCGATCTTCCGAGAGGAGATGCGCCAGCGCGACCGACGTGTCGAGGTAGATCACCGGTCGCCCCGGTCGGAGGCCAACTCCGCGAGGAGCACGTCCATCCGAGCCACAGGCAGACGCGGAGGTGGCGCGTGATCGACGTACGCCGGCGGCGAGAGCCACCCCTCGCGCACGGCAGCGGCGAGCTGAGCGTCGGCCAACAGCGGGCTGCGCCCTGGCCGCGGCGGCACCAGTTCGGCGACGACCCGGTCGCGATCGGTGACGAGCACCGTCTCGCCATTGGCGACGAGACGCACGTACTCGCTCAGCTTGTTCTTGAGGACTTTCAGGCCGACGCTTCGCATGAACCCAATGTAGCGACCGGGCGCTACCTTTGCAATACTCAGATAGGTGGTGGTCATGGATGGCAGTCTACGGTGCGGTCTTCGAGAGCTCGCACCATTTCTCCGCGCGACGGTGCGAAACCTCCCCGAACGACAAAGCCGCCCGCGACATTCGCGGGCGGCTCTGACTTCCTTGGTGCAACGGAGCCTTACCCCGCCCCCATCTCCACCTTCTCTTCACGCTCGCTCGCCGCGGCCACGATGTAGTCGCGGTTCATCTGCACGATCGTGTCGATCGAGATCCCCTTCGGGCACGCTTCCTGGCACTCACCGAACAGCGTGCAGCCGCCGAAGCCCTCGATGTCCATCTGCGTGACCATCGCCAACGCGCGACGATAGCGCTCCGGCTGACCCTGCGGCAACCGACCGAGGTGCGTGATCTTGGCCGCCGTGAAGAGCGACGCCGATGCGTTCGGACAGGCCGCCACGCACGCGCCGCACCCGATGCACGCCGCCGCATCCATCGCGTCGTCCGCGTCGAGCTTGCTGATCGGCAGCGAGTTCGCGTCCTGCGGACTTCCCGTCGGTGCGCTGATGAATCCGCCCGCCTGGATGATCCGATCGAACGCCCCGCGATCCACCACGAGATCCTTGATCACCGGGAACGCACCAGCGCGCCACGGCTCGATCCAGATCTCGTCGCCATTCTTGAAGGTGCGCATGTGCAGCTGGCACGCGGTGGTTTGCTTCATGGGCCCGTGCGCGGCGCCGTTGATCATCACGCCGCAGCTCCCGCAGATCCCTTCGCGGCAGTCGTGGTCGAAGGCAATGGGATCCTGCCCACTTGTAATCAGCCCCTCGTTGACCGTGTCGAGCATCTCGAGGAACGACATCTCGGGAGAGATGTTCGTCGCGGGATAATCGACGATCTTGCCAGCCTTATTGGGGCCGGACTGGCGCCACACGTGCAGCGTCAGATTCAGTCCGCCGGCGCTCACTTGTAGCTCCGCGTCGAGAGATGAACATTGTCGAACACCAGCGGCTCCTTGTTCAGGATCGGCGCCTTCCCTTCCCCTGCGTACTCCCAGGCGGCGGCATAGGCGAACTTTTCATCGTTGCGCTTGGCTTCGCCTTCTTCCTGATACTCCTCACGGAAGTGGCCGCCACAGCTTTCTTCGCGGTGCAGCGCGTCCGTCACCATCAGTTCAGCGAAATCGAGGAAGTCGGCGACACGCCCGGCTTTCTCCAGTGATTGATTCAACTCGGCGCCGCTGCCCGGAACATTCACGTTGTTCCAGAACTCGTCGCGCAACTTTGGAATGAGCTCCAGCGCTTCCTTGAGCCCCTTCTCGTTACGCGCCATGCCACACTTCTCCCACATGATGTTGCCCAGCTCGCGATGAATCGAATCGACCGTGCGCGTGCCCTTGATGCTGAGGAGCTTGTCGGTCATTGCTTGCACCTTGTCCACCGCCGCCTTGAACTCGGGGTGATCGGCGGTGACTTTCGCGAGCTTGGCTGAGGCGAGGTAGTTCCCGACGGTGTACGGCAACACAAAGTAGCCGTCTGCCAAACCCTGCATGAGCGCAGAAGCGCCAAGGCGATTGGCACCGTGATCGGAGAAGTTTGCCTCGCCAATAACGTGCAGGCCAGGAATGGTGCTCATCAGGTTGTAGTCGACCCAGAGCCCACCCATGGTGTAGTGCACGGCCGGATAGATGCGCATGGGCACCTTGTACGGATTCTCATCCGTGATGCGCGCGTACATCTCAAACAGATTGCCGTAGCGCTCACGAATCGCGCTCTCGCCCAGGCGATTGATGGCGTCGGCGAAGTCGAGATACACACCGCGACCACCGGGCCCCACACCGCGTCCCTCGTCGCACACTTCCTTTGCGGCTCGGCTCGCGATGTCGCGCGGGCTCAGATTGCCGAAGCTGGGATATTTCCGCTCGAGGTAGTAGTCGCGATCTTCCTCGGCGATGTCACCGGGCTTCTTACCGCAGTCTTCCTTTTTCTTCGGGACCCACACACGACCGTCGTTGCGTAGCGACTCTGACATCAGCGTCAGCTTGCTCTGATGATCGCCGCTCTGCGGAATGCAGGTTGGGTGAATCTGTGTAAAGCAGGGATTAGCGAATGCAGCGCCCTTCTTGTACGCCCGGTACGTCGCGGTGACGTTACATCCCATCGCATTCGTACTGAGGAAGTACACATTGCCATATCCGCCCGTGCCGAGCACGACCGCGTCGGCCACGTGCGACTGGACTTTGCCGGTCACCATGTCGCGGGTGACGATGCCACGAGCAACACCGTCGATGACGACGACGTCAAGCATCTCGTGACGGTTGTACATACGCACACCGCCGCGAGCGATCTCCTTTTCCAGCGCCTGGTAGGCACCAAGCAGCAACTGCTGGCCGGTCTGACCGCGCGCATAGAAGGTGCGCGACACCTGCGCACCGCCAAACGAGCGATTGGCCAACAGGCCGCCGTACTCACGGGCAAACGGAACGCCTTGTGCCACGCACTGGTCGATGATGTTCACCGACACCTGCGCGAGGCGATACACGTTCGCCTCACGGGCGCGGAAGTCGCCGCCCTTGACCGTGTCGTAAAAGAGGCGCTGCACGGAATCGCCGTCATTCCGATAGTTCTTGGCCGCGTTGATGCCGCCCTGGGCCGCGATCGAGTGCGCGCGACGTGGCGTGTCCTGGAAGCAGAAGCAGCTCACGTTGTAGCCGAGCTCGCTCAGTGTGGCCGAGGCGCTGGCACCAGCCAGGCCTGAGCCAACAACGATCACATGGAATTTCCGCTTGTTGGCGGGATTCACCAGCTTCATCTCGAAGCGGTGCTTGTCCCACTTCTCCGCGAGCGGTCCTTCGGGAATACGAGAGTTCAGGTCCACGAGAGTTGGCTCCTGGTCAGTGGACGAGGCCGAGCTTCACGGCGAGCGGCACGAGGGAGAATCCCCCGGCCACCACGATCGCGAGGACGAGTGCAATCTGCCGCTTGAGCGGATCGCCAGACGGCCGCGCGAGTCCGAGCGTACGGAACGCCGCCCAGATGCCGTGATAGAGGTGCAGCGAGAGAAACCCCATTGCGCCCAAATAAAAGAGCGCGATCGGCCAGGTGCTGAATCCGATCAGCACATTGCCAAACGTCCCCGACTCACTGAACGCGGGATGGAATGTGCCGGTCGTGAAGTGGCCAATGTGATACACGATGAACAGCAGCAAATACACGCCACCGTACCGCATCGTCTGCGACGCGTAGGTGGAAACCTGCGGTACGCGCTTGGCATACGGCTCGGGCCGAGCGGCCTTGTTACGCATGGTGAGCTGGTACGCTGCGACGGCATGGAGGACCACCGACACGAGCAGCGTGAGGCGCACAATCCAGGTGAGCTCGATGATGTCGTGCTTCAGGAGCTTGCTGTACGCGTTGAATCGCTCGGCGCCGAGGAAGAGCTGCAGGTTGCCGGCCATGTGGATGATCAGGAAGCCCACGAGGATAACCCCCGTGGCTCCCATGACGATCTTCTTGCCGACCGACGAATCCCAGAACTTCCCGAGGCGTCCCATCAGAGCTTGATCACCGACATCGGCTCACGCACGGCGTCGGCGCTCTTGGCGAGCGCGGCCTTCTCGTCGGCGGTGAGTTCGATCTCGAGAATCTGCTCGATCCCCTTGCGGCCGAGCTTAACCGGCACGCCGAGGAAGAGTCCGCTCATGCCGTATTCACCTTCGAGCCACGCGGAGCACGGCAGGATGCGCTTCTGATCCTTGACGATGGCTTCCACCATTTGCACGGCGCCGGAGGACGGCGCGTAGTAGGCGGAACCCGTCTTGAGGAACTTCACGATCTCGGCGCCGCCGTTGCGGGCGCGATCGACGATCGGATCGAGCTGCTCCTTCTTCATGAGCTGCAGGATCGGGATGCCGCTGATGGTGGTGTAGCTGATGAGCGGGACCATCGTGTCGCCGTGGCCGCCGAGCACCATCGCCTGGATGTCGAGAACGGAGACGCCGAGTTCCATGGCGATGAACGAGCGATAGCGGGCCGTGTCGAGGACACCGGCCATGCCGATCACGCGCTCGCGGGGGAAGCCAGAGACTTCCTTGGCCACGTAGCACATCACGTCGAGCGGGTTGCTGACGACGATGATGATGGCGTCGGGCGAGGTCTTGGCGACCTGCTCGGAGACCGACTTGACGATCCCCGCATTGGTGTTGAGCAGGTCGTCGCGCGACATGCCTGGCTTGCGGGCGATACCGGCGGTGATAACGACGATGTCAGAGCCGGCCGTTTCGTCGTAGCCGTTGGTGCCGATCACGCGCGAATCGAAGCCCTCGATCGGCGCCGACTCCCACTGGTCGAGTCCCTTTCCCTGCGGGACACCCTCGACGACGTCCACCAGGACGACCGTGCGGGCGAGTTCTTTTTCGGCGATACGCTGAGCGGCAGTTGCGCCTACGTTACCGGCGCCGACCACTGTGATTTTGTTGACCATGTCAGATTCTCACGTAAGATGGAAAATTTATGATGCTGAAAGCTACAAGGCTGGTTCTATGCGAGGCAACGAGGGAAATGTTCACGGTGCTACCCTCCGACCTGCGACAACGCCTTCAGTCCTCCGACCTGCATCTGCAACAGATTGTGCTCCTTGGGCTTGTCCGCCAAGGCTTGGACAAAGAGCGGTTTCAGTGGTATCCCCGCGCGAAGTGGATCGCGCAGATTGACCTGGTGGTCCCCGTACAAGCAGGTCCGCAGGCGCCCATCGGCGGTAAGCCGGACGCGATTGCAGGTGCCGCAATAGGTGTGCGTCATCGGCGTGATCACACCGATGGTCCCTTGAGCGCCCTCGAGCTGGTGGTACGCGGCGGGCCCGTTCCCACGTTCGGGGCCAGTGTGCGGCGCGAGCGGTCCGACCGTCCGAATACGGGTCAGAATTTCTTCGCTCGGGACCACGTGATTCCAGGTCAGGTTCGCCATTTCTCCAACGGGCATCAGCTCGATGAAGCGCACGTGGAAGGGGTGATCGAGCGTGAGTCGCGCAAAATCTTCGATTTCGTCGTCGTTGATGCCGCGCATCACGACCACGTTGATCTTGACCGGGTCGAGCCCTGCGGCGTGCGCAGCATCGGCCGCCTCGACGGGGTCGAACGGCACGCGCCGCCGCGCGATGGCCGCGATCCGGTCGGCGCGGAGCGAATCGGCGCTCATATTCACGCGATCAAGTCCTGCGGCTTTCAGTGCCGCCGACATGTCCGGAAGCTTCACGCCGTTGGTGCTCAGCGCGATGTCCTCGATGCCCGGCACCGCCTTGAGCATTCCGATCAGCGTCACCAGATCGGGGCGGATGGTCGGCTCGCCTCCGGTAATCCGCAGCCGCTTGAGACCAAGGGGCGCCAGCTGCGCCACCACATCGGCGATCTCCTCGTAGGTCAGGATATCGGCGCGCGGGAGCCAGTCGAGGCCATGTTCCGGCATGCAGTAGACACACCGGAAGTTGCAGCGGTCCGTGACGCTAATGCGGAGATACTCGATGCTCCGACCGAACTGGTCAATCACGAGGCCGCCCCGACCCATTCACGGGTGCCGTCGGTGTAGTGTTCGCGTTTCCAGACGGGCACGCGTTTCTTGAGTTCCTCGATGACGTACCGTTGCGCGTCGAGTGCAGGCGCTCGGTGCGCGTGCGCGGTGGCGATGATCACGCTCGCCTCCTGCAGGGCCAACGTACCCACCCGATGTTCGACGACCACTGACACGTCGGTGAATCGGAGGGCGGTCTCATCTAAGATGCGCTGCAGCTCGACGGTCGCCATCGCATCGTACGCGGAGTACTCAATGCCGCTCACGGCGCGTCCGCTGTTGACGTTGCGCACGGTGCCGACGAACAGCGTTGTTGCGCCGTGCGCGTCACTCGCGACTTCGGCGAGGAGCGCGGTCGCGTCGAGCGGCCGATTGACGATCGCGGCGCGCATCATCCGCCGGCAACCGGAGGAATGAGGGCGACTTCGTCGCCCAGCGTGAGCACATCGTCGGGGCCGGCGTACGCCTGATTGACCGCCACCAGCGGTTGGGGCGGGAGCGCGGCGTGCGGTGCACGAGCGCGGACGGCGGTCACGAGGTCGCGGACCGTCGTGCCCTCGGGGACGTCGAGCACAATCTCCGAGGCGCCGAGGGCGTCAGCGTACGAGGCAAAGAGGAGCACCTGCAGATGCAACGTCGACTCCGTGGTACGAAGGGGCGAACACCGTAAAATATCACGGGCCCCGCGCCTGTGAAGGCGTGGAGCCCGATCTCCGACGTTCCGCGGACGGACCGTCGTGCGTGCCGCTATGTCGTTACTCGCCCGCGAGTTCCGAAATATCGACGTCCGCCACGAGGGCACGGAGTTCCTTGCTCGGCTTGAACACCGGCACGGGGCGCGCCGAGACCTCGACCGGAGCGCCGGTGCGAGGATTGCGCGCCATACGGGTCTTCCGCTGGCGAATCTTGAAGGTGCCGAAGCCACGCACTTCGATGTTCTTCTGTTCCTTGAGCGCATCCTTGATGGCATCCAGGAACGCATCGACGACGCGTGCGCAGTCCTTCTTCGAGATCATCGGTCCGGACGTCTTCTCGATGGCCAGCGTGACGCCTTCGACGAGATCAGCTTTGGTCATGACTACCCTCAAGTGTTCAGAACCACTGAAACTGCCCTAAGTGAATACAGTCTAGAGTGTTATGGGTTTTGTTGTCAAGTTTCGGGTCAGATTTCGATTGTGGCGCCGCCCGAGGCTTATGACGGCACAGGACAAGGACTTAGAGCGAAAAAGGCCTCCAGCGGGGTGCTGGAGGCCTTTGAGGCGGTTCTGGGGTGGCGGGAGGCTCGTTCAGCTCGCCCGATCGTCCAACGCGGCCATAAACTCGTCAAACAGGGGCATGGCGTCGTGGGGCCCTGGGGCGGCCTCGGGGTGGTACTGCACCGAGAAGATCGGGAGGGTTTTGTGCTTCAGCCCCTCGACCGAACCGTCGTTCAGGTTCACGTGCGTGACCTGCAAGTCTGGGGCGCCTGGAATCCCCTGCTCGTTCCCTTCCACGGCGAATCCGTGATTCTGCGACGTGATGAACACCTTCCCAGTCGAGAGCTCCTTGACCGGATGATTTCCGCCACGGTGCCCATACGGAAGCTTGAAGGTGTGACCACCGTAGGTCAGTCCGAGGAGCTGGTGGCCGAGGCAAATGCCGAAGATGGGAATCTTGGTTTCGCCAATCGCGCGGATGGTCGCGGGCGCGTAATCCACCGCTTCCGGATCGCCCGGGCCGTTCGAAAGGAAGAGTCCGTCCGGCTTGAGCGCCAGCACCTCGGCTGCGGTCGTGGTACTCGGCACAACAGTCACCGTGCACCCGCGCTGCTGGAACAGGCGCAAGATGTTGGACTTGATGCCGTAGTCGAACGCGACGATGTGATGCCCCGCGCCAGCCGAGGTTCCCTCCACCGGTGCCATCACGTAGGGGGTCTGCGTGGTGACGCGGCTGGCGAGATCGAGCCCAGCCATCGACGGGCACCCTTCGAGCGCGGCGCGCGCGGCAGCGCTCGGTTCGGCGCCACTGCCGATCACGCCGCGCAACACACCGACCGTCCGCAAGTGCCGCGTAAGCCGGCGGGTGTCGACGTTGTGGAGAATCGGGATATTGGCGCTCTCGAGATAGCTGCCAAGATCGGAATCCGCACGCCAGTTGGAGAACGTGCTGGAGAGGTCGCGTACCACGACGCCGCTGACTTGAGGGCGCGTGGACTCTGGATCTTGCGCATTGATGCCGTAGTTGCCGATCATCGGGGCGGTCATGACAACGATCTGGCCGCGGAACGAGGGGTCGGTGAAGACCTCCTGGTAGCCGCTCATGTTTGTCGTGAACACCACTTCGGCCACAGCCGGCTCAGGGAGCGGGTGCGACAGGTGCCCAGCAAAAAGGGTTCCGTCCTCGAGGAGGAGGAACCCCTTAGGTGCATGCAGCATACTCACCGTGTCGTTGCCTGGCGTCGTTACGGTTTCTTGGGCGCGGGCGCCGGGGTCGGCGCCGCAGCCGGAGCAGCCGCCGGAGTAGCGGCCGGAGCCTTGGCGTCAGCCTTGGGAACAGCCTGAAGCGGTACCGCACCACCCGTTGCGGGCGTCGTGGCAGTCGGAGCAGCTCCGGTCGGAGCAGCAGGCGCTGCTGGCGCGCTCGCGGGCGCCTTGGGCGCGCTGAACGACTTGTCGAGCACCGAGGTCGGCGTCCGGCCGCGGCTCGCCATGATCGAGAGGATGAACGAGATGCCGATGAACAGGCCACCGCACCACCAGGACATCTTGGTGAGCAGGTTACCCGCTTGGCGTGTCCCCATGAACTGGTCGGACGACGAAGAGGCACCACCGAAACTCGCCGCCATACCGCCACCCTTCCCGCTCTGCAGGAGGATGACCGTGACGAGAATCATGGCATCGAGGATCAGTACGATCAGGAGAAACGTGGTCATCGCGGATTCAACGAGGGTCTGTCGAAAAGAGGCAAGCCTAGAAGAATAGCAGACTTAGCACAGCGTATCAAGTCCGGACGAGCCCCGACCAGCCATCGGCTTCGAGGCTGGCACCACCGACTAAGAGCCCGTCCACATCCCCCGCGGCCAGCAACACGCCGGCGTTCCCGCGATTTACGCTGCCGCCGTAGAGAATAGGCACCGCCTCTTCCCGATCATTGGTGAGCCCCTTGAGCTCGAGCCTCAGGGCGCGATGCGCCGTCGCGGCGTCGTCGGGGGTCGCGGTTTTCCCTGTCCCGATTGCCCATACGGGCTCGTACGCCACCATGCAGTTGGCCACCTGGTTGGGGGCCAATGTCGCCAGCGCGGCGCGCAGCTGCCGAATAATCACGGCATTCGTGTCGCCTGATTCGCGCTGTGCGAGGGTCTCCCCAACGCAAATCATTGGGACAAGTCCTGCGCGAAAGGCGGCCGCGACCTTCAGGCTCGTCTGTTCCTCGGTCTCGCCGAACACGTGACGACGCTCGGAGTGTCCGACCAAAACGAAGCGGGCCCCGGCGGCGCGGGACATGGGTGCAGACGTCTCCCCGGTGAACGCGCCCGCGTCCTCCCAGTGAATGTTCTGAACACCGACTGCGATGTCGGGGCGATCCTTGGTGGCGTCCACCACGACGCTTACCGACAGCGCCGGCGGGAAGAACAACACCTGACGGTCCTGCTGCCGCGGATAGCTGGCCATGAACTGCTTCAGGAATGCTTTGGCATCGGCCGGCGCCTGATTCATTTTCCAGTTCGCCGCGAACACGGGATGTCGCATCAGCGCTCCTGCTCGTCGAGACATTCGACGCCGGGAAGTTTCTTTCCCTCGAGGAACTCGAGCGAGGCGCCGCCGCCAGTGGAGACGTGGCTCATCTGATTGGAGAGTCCTGCCTGCTCGACCGCGGCGGCAGAGTCTCCACCGCCCACAATCGTCGTGGCACCCTTCGCCGTTGCCTCGGCCATGGCTCGCGCAACCGCCATGGTGCCGGCGTCAAGGGGAGGCTTTTCAAACACCCCCATCGGACCGTTCCAGACAATGGTCTTGGCCGTAAGAATCGCCCGAGCGTAACTGGCGGCGCTGTCGGGGCCGATATCGAGCATGGCCTCATCTTCGGGAATCGCATCGCGCTTCACCGCGTGCGCGCTCGACGCTTCCTCAATACTCGGCGCGACCATCGCGTCGTGCGGGAGGGTGAGGCGGAATCCGGCACGCTCAATGAGGTCTTCGGCCATTTCGACGCGATCATCCTCGACCAAGCTTTCGCCTGTCTCGAATTCCATGGCTTCGAAAAAGGTGCACGCCATAGCTCCGCCGATCAGGATGCCATCGACCTTCGGTAGCAGCGCTTCAATGACGTCGATCTTACCAGAAATCTTGGAGCCGCCGAGGATCGCAATAAATGGGCGCTTCGGCTTTTCGAGCGCGTGACCGAGGTAGTCGAGCTCCTTCTGCATGAGCAGGCCAGCAACAGCAGGGCGCAGAAATGCCGCGACGCCGGCGGTGCTGCTATGCGCGCGATGCGCGGTGCCGAAGGCATCGTTCACGTAGAAATCTCCGAGGCGCGCGAATGCTTTGCTGAGCGCCTCGTCGTTCTTTTCCTCGCCGGGCAGAAAGCGCGTGTTCTCCATGACGATCACTTCACCGTCCTCGAGCGATTGCGTTGCAGCAACGGCCGTGTCGGAATCGGTCTCCGCGCAGAAATGCACGGGCGCGTTGAGCAGCTTCGCAAGATGCGCCGCGACCGGCGCGAGCGAATATTGCGGATCGACCTTCGCCTTAGGGCGCCCGAGGTGCGACAGGAGCACGACCCGAGCACCGCCGGCGATGAGCGCCTTGATGGTCGGGATCGCCGCGCGAATTCGGGTGTCGTCGGTGATGCAAGTGCCGTCGAGCGGGACGTTGAAGTCCACGCGTACAAGGGCACGACGCCCCCGGAGCTCGTCACTCCGGAGGTCGCTGATGGTCCGCTTTGCCATTGGTCGGGTGCCGGTGGGGGCTTAAAGACTCGCGCCGAGGAACTGGATGAGATCTACACAACGGCAGGCGTAGCCCCACTCGTTGTCATACCAGCTGGAGACCTTCACCATGGTGCCGTCGATCACGTTGGTACACTTGCTGTCGACGATCGACGAATGGGAGTTTCCGATGTAATCGGAAGAGACGAGCTCTTCCTCGCAGTAGCCGAGAATCCCCTTGAGCACGCCCTGTGAGGCCGCCTGGAAGGCCGCGTTCACTTCGGCAATCGTGGTGGCCTTTTCGACCTCAACCGTGAGCTCAACGAGCGACACGTCCGGTGTTGGTACGCGGATCGAGATACCGTCGATCTTCCCCTTCACTTCGGGAATCACGAGCGAGGTGGCCTTTGCCGCGCCAGTCGTCGTGGGAATCATCGAGAGTCCCGCGGCGCGCGCGCGACGCAGGTCCTTGTGCGGAAGATCGAGGACGCTCTGGTCGTTGGTGTACGAATGAATCGTGACCATAGAGCCGTGCTTGAAGCCGAAGTTGTCGCGGATCACCTTCACCAGCGGCACGAGGCAGTTTGTCGTGCAGGAGGCGTTGGAAATGATGTGGTGATTCGCGGCGTCGTACTTGTCCTGGTTCACGCCGAGGACGACGGTGAGGTCTTCGCCCTTGGCAGGCGCCGAGATGATCACCTTTTTAGCGCCGCCGGCGATATGCTTCGCAGCGTCAGGGGCGTTGGTGAATCGGCCCGTGCTCTCAACGACGATATCGACCCCGAGAGCCTTCCACGGGAGGGCGCTGGGATCCTTCTCCGCGAAGATGCGAATTCGGTGGCCGTTGATCGTGATGGAGTCGGCGTCGTGCGTCACCGTGCCTTTGAAGGTGCGGTGGACCGAGTCGTACTTGAACAGATGCGCCAGGGTGGTTGTGTCGGTGAGATCGTTAACCGCGACAAACTCGATGGGCGCGCCAGATTCCATTGCCGAACGAATGATTTGACGGCCGATGCGGCCGAACCCGTTGATGCCAACTTTGAGGGCCATGGGGTGTAATCCTAGATAGGAAATCGTGATGTTAGGCGGAGGTGCCGGACCGCGCACGACCGAAGGTCAAGTAACTCATGGTGCGCGCACCCGCCTCAAAAAGGACTGAGGCGCATTCGTTGAGCGTGGCTCCCGTGGTCAGGACGTCGTCGACCAAGACCAGATGTTGTCCGCGCACTTTTCGGTGCGCGTCCGGTTGCAACGCAAACGCATCCTTAACGTTCGCGGAACGCTCTCCGGGAGTCAATCGCGTTTGCGTTTCTGTCGCGACTTGGCGCGTCAGGAGGTCGTGGACCACTGGAATCTGCCAGCGCGCGGCGACCGCCTGTGCGATCAATAGCGACTGGTTGTACCCGCGTTCCCGCTCCCGCGCGGCGTTGAGCGGGACCGGTACCAGGGCCGCCCGTTCGCGGCAGGCATCCACGGGGAATTGCAGGCGAGCCAACCGTTCGCCGATGTCGGCCCCAACCGCGCTCCAGCCGTGGTACTTCAGGGCAGATAGGATGCCGCTGGCCGTTGCCTCTGGCACCCAGCAGAGCGAACGCGCGGCTCGGACGTAGGGGGGCAATGCGTCGCAAAATCGGCAGTTCCCGACGGCGAGGGGATGGCCGCATCGTTGACACTGCGGTTTCGCCAAGAGGGCGATGCGACTCCAACAGCGCCCACACACCATTCCGCGGTCTGCCGTGGAGGTAGGCGTTTCGCAGGCGACACAGATTCTCGGGAGAAGCAAATCGAGCACCTGACCCGCCGCCCCTGCGGCGAGACGGACCAGCGCGCCACTGGTCACCGATTTTCTCCGATCGCACTCCAGATCACGGACCGCACCTCGTGCGGGGAGAGCGCGTGATCGAACCAGCGGTCGAAGGCGAGGGCTCCCTGCTCCACGAGCATGGTGAGACCGTCGGTGGCGTTCAGCCCGCGGGCCCTACAGGCGTGCACCCATGGGGTCTCGCCGCGTCGGTACGTCAGGTCAACCACAGCCGCTTGCGGCCCGATCAGGCTGGGCGCAATCGGCATCGCATCGTCTGTGAGCCCAATCGGCGTCGCATTCACCACCAGGTCCGCCCTGGAGAGCGCGCCCGCCGGATCGCTCGCGACATGCGCGACACCGGCAAAGTGCGCCGCGAGCCCTTCGGTACGCGATTGGGTGCGGGCAATGATATCCACGCGCGCGACCCCGAGCTCCTCGCAGGCCGCGAGCACCGCGGAGGCTGATCCGCCAGCGCCGAGCAGCACAACCTTGGCGTGATCGGGCAAACGTGGGGCATGCGCGCGAACGGTGGCGACGAAGCCGCCGACGTCGGTATTGTCTCCGAAGAGCGCCTCGTCGTCGGTCCAGAAGGTGTTGACCGCACCAACGCGCAGTGCGAGAGGAGTCAGCCAATCACAGGCGGCGGCCATGGATTCTTTGTGCGGCACCGTGACATTGCCCGCGGCGCCAGCAGCACGGAGCACCTCGAGTTCCGCCAGCAAACCCTCCGGCGCGACATCAAGCGCATCGTATTGCAGCGAAATCCCCGCCCGTGCCAGCAGCGCATTCTGAAACAGCGGAGACAACGAGTGCGCGACCGGGTGCCCCAGCAGGACGAGCCGCCCTGGAAGCGCCACTAGTTGCTGGCGGAGTGACGCTCCGCGCTGATGCGATCCAGCACCTTTGTCATCAGCTGCTCGAGTTCGTCGGCAGTGGCGCGGTACGTGGCGAGGTCCGCGCCGAACGGGTCGGACACGCCGCGTCGGGCATTGGTCCCATGCGCAAAATCGGACAGCACCCAGCTCTTTCCGCTGCCGCCCAGCGCATTGACCTGATCGAGATGCTGCGCCCCCATGCAGAGCACGAGGGAGGCCTGCGCGATCAGCTCGGCGGTGAGTGTGCGCGATGCATGGGCAGCGAGATCCAGTCCACGCTCTAGTCCGACAAGGAGCGCGCCGTCAGAAGCCGTGGCGCCATCCCATGCGCTCGTACCAGCACTCACACACTCGATATTGAGCCCACGAGCTCTCGCGATGTCGCGACCGATAAACTCGGCGAGGGGGCTACGACAGGTGTTGCCGGTGCACACAAGGAGCAGCTGCACCTTAGCGATCTCCCACAATGTCTGGGTATGACTCGCGAAGCTGCGCCGCGGAAATCGCACCCGGCCGAATGACTCGGATATGCTTGGACGTGCAGTCCACCACCGTGCTCGGCTCGCTGGCGCTTAACTCACCACCGTCCAGCAGTAGCAACTGACCGCGCGCGATCTCACTGGGCCATTGCGTCAGCACGTCGGCGGCCTTCATGGCAGGAGGCACCCCTGGGCGATTGGCGCTGGTGGAGGTCAGCGGGTCGCCGATTGCACTGATGAGCCGCTGCAGTCCTGGGTGCGATGTCCAGCGGACTCCGATACCCCCCTCCGGACCACGGAGCCGCGGTGAGATGCGGCCCTCGCCGCCCTTGAGCACAAGCGTGAGCGGACCAGGCCAGTGCTTTGCGGCGAGCATCGACGCCGAGCGCGACATGTGCAGCCCCATCCGCTCGATCATCGAGCTGTCAGAAATCAACAGCAGAAATGGCTTGGTTGGCGGACGACGTTTGATGGCGACGAGCTTCTCCACTGAATCGTGGTCAATGCCACCGCCGAACCCGTACACGGTTTCCGTGGGGTATGCGAGGACGCCGTGGCGCTCGATTTGCGCGAGCACGGCACTGATGGCCCCCTCGACTTCCGGGGGCGACCAGAATGGCATACCGGTGGGTTCTCGGTTCATCGGTCGGCTATTCGCTGAGTGGAAATAGTGCTTCGGCGCGCGTGAAGTCCGACTCTTCGGTGACTTTCATCGCGCGCTCGCTTCCGCGAACCACAACAACCGGAACGCCGATCCGTTCGCACAGCGCCGCATCATCGGTGGCATCGACACCAGCGGCACGTGCGTCGAGGTGCGCTCGCACAATCACCTCACGGGGAAAGCCCTGAGGGGTTTGCGCCCGCCAGAGATTCTCGCGCGACACGGTCCGCACGATCCGCCCGTCCGCATCGACCTCCTTGAGCGTGTCGACCACGGGGAGGGCGGCGATCGCGCCATGTCCCTTCCGCGCCTCGAGCACCACGCGGTCGATCATCTCTGGCGTGGCAAGTGGACGCGCGGCGTCGTGGATCAACACATACCGACATTCGCTGGGCAAGTCCTCCAGCCCGTTGAAGACCGATTGTGCGCGCACCTTTCCGCCGGGGGCAATGAGCATGCGATCGAGATCGCACTGAAAGAGCCAAGGGGGCGGATCCCCCGCGTAGCGTTGCGGCAACACGCAGACCACCATCGCAACATCGGAACGCGCCTGGAAGGTCTGCAGCGAATGCAGGAGCATCGGCTTACCCGCAACCCACCGGAGTTGCTTCAGCTCGCCAGCACCAGCCGCCTGCGTGCGGGTGCTGTTCCCTCCGGCGACAATCACGACCCCCACATCACGCTCGCTCATGTGGTCCTCAACGGAAGAGCATGCGGAAAAGTGCCCCAATGTCGCGCACGCCTTCGACGCGAATATTCTTCGGGACACGCTTGGGAACACTCCGCTCGCCAACATAGGCAACGGTCATTCCCATCTTCTCGGCCTCCGCAATGCGACGCTCCACCTGCGACACAGCGCGAATCTCGCCGCCGAGCCCCACTTCGCCAAGAAAGACGGCATCGCGTGGGAGCGGTTTGTCGTAGACACTGCTCGCGAGCGCCGCCGCCACTGCGAGATCGCCGGCGGGTTCTTGCACGCGTACACCGCCAACGACATTGAGAAAGACGTCGAGCTGCGCGAACGAGAGGCCGGCGCGTTTATCGAGCACGGCGAGCAAGAGCGCGAGGCGGCGGCCGTCAAAGCCGGTGGCGACGCGCTGCGGCGTACCGAACCCCGCCTTGGCCGCGAGTGCCTGCACTTCGAGCAACATCGGTCGCGACCCTTCGAGCAGTGCGGTGACCGCGCTGCCGCTCGCGTGATTGCCGTCGCGGTCACCGAGGAAGAGCGCGCTCGGGTTCTCGACGGGGATTAGCCCCTGCTCTGTCATTTTGAAGACGCCGATCTCGTCCACGGAGCCAAAGCGATTCTTGGTCGCACGCAGCACCCTATGATCGAGCGAGCCCTCCCCTTCAAAATAGAGCACCGTGTCGACGATGTGTTCGAGCGTCTTTGGCCCAGCGATGCCGCCACCCTTCGTCACATGGCCGACCACGAACACCGCGGTGCCGCTCTCTTTCGCGAACCGCATCAGACGGGCGGCGCACTCGCGTACTTGTCCCACGTTGCCGGGTGCGCCTTCGAGGTCTCCCGTGAAGACCGTCTGAATGGAATCGACGATCATCACATTCGGCTGGCGATCAGCGGCCGTGGCGAGAATCGTCTCCAGCAGCGTCTCACCAAGCAGTGAGACCTCTCCGGAGTGCGTGCCGAGCCGGTCGGCGCGAAGCTTCACCTGCAGCGGCGACTCTTCACCCGACACGTACAGCGTTCGAATGCCCATCCCTTCGAGTTGGGCTGCGACTTGCAGCAGGATGGTGGACTTCCCGATCCCAGGCTCACCGCCGACGAGGACCATCGATCCGGGCACGATGCCACCGCCGAGCACGAAATCGAACTCGTTGAGGCCGGTGCGGAGGCGTTGATCTTCGGCGCCGACGACATCACGCAGTTTCGGCGTTGGGGCCACGGCACCACCGGACCCGAATGCGCCTGCGCCCGCCTTGCGACGCGCGGCGCCACCCTCGATCGAGCGCGGTGCTGCGACTTCTTCGCCGAGTGTATTCCATTCACCACAGGCATCACACTTCCCCGACCACTTGGGGAAGTCTGCGCCACACTCAGTGCAGCGATACACCGTCTTGATGCGAGCGGCCACGGCGCGAGTCCCTACTGGCCCGGTTCGCGGTTGGTGTAGTTCTCGAAGCGCGTGAACTGTTTCCGGAAATTGAGGCGCGCAATTCCGGTGGGACCGTTACGCTGTTTGCCGACGATGATTTCGGCGAGCCCTTCAAGGGGAATACCGTCGCTGGTCTTATTGGGATTTCCCTGTTCGTCCACCGCCCGCTCGTAGAACTCGGGGCGGTAGATGAACATCACGAGATCGGCGTCTTGCTCGATGGCGCCTGATTCGCGAAGGTCGGAGAGCTGCGGACGCTTGTTCTCGCCGGTGCGTTGTTCCGGTGCGCGCGAGAGCTGCGACAGCGCGAGCACGGGAACCTGAAGCTCCTTGGCCAGGATCTTCAGCGAGCGTGAGATCTGCGAGATTTCCTGCTGACGGCTCTCGACGCCTGGCGGCCCGGTGACGAGCTGCAGGTAGTCGATAATGATCATCTTGAGATCGTGCTGCGACTTGAGTCGGCGCGACCGCGAGCGAATCTCGAGCAGGCTGAGCCCGGGCGAGTCGTCGATCCAAATGGGGGCCTGCCCAAGCAATGCGGCGGCCTTGGCCAGATTGGAATGATCCTGGCTGGTGAGTTTGCCCGAGCGCAGGCGCTGGGCGTCGATGTACCCCTCGGAGGCAAGCATACGCATCACGAGAGACTCTTTACTCATTTCCAGCGAGAAGATGGCAGTCGGAAGATTGCGTTCGACAGCGGCGTATTGCGCAACGTTTAGGACAAAGGCCGTTTTTCCCATCGACGGACGGGCCGCGATGATGACCAAGTCGGAGGGCTGGAAGCCCAGCGTCATGCCGTCGAGTTCGGTGAATCCGGATGGCACGCCCGTGAGCGGTCCGCCCTCTCGGAGCGACTCAATTCGCTCCATCGCCGGCCAGAGCAATTCCTTGATGCGCGTAAAGCCATCCGAGCCGCGCTGCTGGCTGACCTGAAAGATTTTATGCTCGGCCAGGTCAATCAATTCACCCGCATCGGCCGCAGATTCATGGGCTTCGGTGACGAGACTTTGCGCGACTTCGATGAGACGGCGGCGTAATGCTTTCTCGCGAACAATCTTTAGGTGGTACTCGATGTTCGCCGCGGTCGGCACGATGTACAGCAGGACTCCGATGTAGTCCTTGCCGCCGGCCGCCTGGAGCGAGCCATGCTTTTCGAGCTCGTTGGAGAGGGTCAGCGGGTCGACCACCGCCCCACCCTGCGAGATCGCGAGCATCGCCTTGAAAATTCGGCGGTGCCCTTCGCGGTAGAACATGGATTCGTCCACCATTTCGAGGGCGCGCACGATCGCGTCGCCGTCGAGCAGCATGGCACCGAGTACTGCTTGTTCAGCATCCTCCGAGTACGGAGGACGCCTGTCTCGGAACGGATCAGACCGATCCGGAGACGCCATCGAAGATTCGCCGAGCGAGCTGGACATCTTCCCAGGTTGGGCGCTTCCAGTTCGGATTCCGAAGGAGCGCTGCAGGGTGATAGGTCACGATCAGGGGAACCCCGTGGAAGCGGTGCACCTGTCCGCGCAATTTACCCATTGGGGTGTTGGTCTGCAGGAGCGTCTGGGCGGCAAAGGTCCCAAGCGCCAGAATGACCTTGGGCTGGAGGAGCTCCAGCTGCCGCATCAGGAAGGGGCTGCAGGCCGTGATTTCGTCCAGCGCCGGGTTCCGGTTCCCCGGGGGGCGGTGCTTGAGGACGTTGCAAATAAAGACGTCTTCGCGCTTGAGCTGGATCGCCTCGAGGATCTTGGTGAGGAGCTGCCCGGCGGCGCCCACAAATGGCAGGCCAGACTCGTCCTCGCTGGCTCCAGGAGCCTCACCAACGCAGACAAAGCCCGCCTTCGGGTTTCCTTCGCCCGGCACCGAGTTGATCGCCGTGCTGTGGAGTCCGCAGGCTTTGCAGGCCGCAATCGCTTTTGCGACGGCGTCCAAGGAGTCGAGGTGGGCGAGCGGCCCCATCATATCGCCCATCGAGCTGCCTACGACCAGGCCTTTGGCCGGTTCCCCGGCGGTCGAGCCGCCCACGGGAGGTTTCGGCATTTCATAGCGGCCGACCTTCTCCTTGGGTGGTTCGTTGGCGTCGGACGGAGGGGTCGGTGTGGCGGCCACGTTCGGGGTGACTGGAGTGGCGGGCTTGCTGCCCGGCTGGTCGGCGCCGACGGCGCGCAGTGCCTCACGCCAATCACCAGACTGTGCGAGCCGCTCGGCCTCTTGCCGTGCCGCACTCGGCGGAGCGTTCGGGGAGCTGCTGCGCTGAACGGGGGCGTCGTACGACGTGCCCGACGAGGGACGAGCGGGCGGTAGCTCGCCACGCATTCCCAAGCTCTTGAGGGCATCGTCGACACTGAGCGAGTCGAGGACATACTCGCTCTCCCCTAGCTCTTTGCGCTGTTCGAGATACTGCCGGAGGCGGTCTCTAGCGTCCATGCAGAATGCCTCCGACGCGATCAAGAATGGCGTCGGCCACCTCGGTCTTGAGGAGGAGTGCCAGTTCCTCGGGCGCTTGGTTCGGCGCGAGCAGGGTGACGCGATTCGTGTCGCCGCCGAAACCTGCCCCTTCCTCGCGCTGATCGTTCACGACGATCAGGTCGAGCGCCTTGGAGGCCAGCTTTGCCTGTGCGTGGGCGATCACGTCGTCGGTCTCGAGCGCGAACCCGACGATGACGCTCCCGGGCATCCGCGCGTCGCGCGTCGACGTCAGGATATCGAGGGTGTTATCGAGGGCGATGGCGTCGGGGCGTGTCGCCTTCTTGAGCTTCGCATCGGCGACGGACGCCGGTCGGAAGTCTGCCGGGGCGGCTGCCATAATCAGCACGTCGCTCGTGGGAAGCTCCGCGCGCACGGCAGCAGCCATCTGGTCGGTGCTGTCGACGTGCGTCACGCAAATGCCCTGCGGCACTGCGACGCTCAGTGGCCCCGCGATGAGCTTCACTTCTGCGCCGCGACGCCAGGCCGCGGCCGCGAGGGCAACGCCCATCTTGCCGCTGCTGTGGTTGGTGAGGTAACGCACGGGATCTAGCGCCTCGCGCGTGGGGCCCGCGGTGACGGTCACGGTGCGGCCGGCCAGATCGTGCGTCTCGAGCATGCGCCCCATATGCGCAAAAATCGCCTCGGGTTCCGGCATGCGTCCGGGGCCGCTCCCTTCCTGCGGCGACGCGAGCGCGCCGGCGTCCGGCTCCAGCACGGTGTAGCCGAGCGAGCGGAGATGCTTGACGTTGGCCCCCGTCTGCTTGTGCGCCCACATGCGATCGTTCATCGCGGGCACGAGCAGCACAGGTGCGTCGGTCGCGAGCAGGCAGGCGGTGAGGAGGTCATCGCTGCGGCCACCCGCGGCGCGCGCAAGAAAATCAGCCGTTGCGGGCGCAACGACAACGAGTTCTGCGGACCGCGCCAGCTTGATGTGGTCGAGTGCATGCCCTTCGGCCACCAGTTCTGTGTGGACGGGGCGCCCCGTGAGGGCTTCAAAGGTGACGGCGCCGATGAACTCACGCGCGGAGCGTGTGAGGACGACGTCCACCTTGGCACCGGCCTGCGCGAGGAGCCGCGCAAGCCAGGCCGTCTTGTAACTCGCGATCCCCCCGGTCACGCCGAGGAGAACCCGCCGGCCCTCGTAGGGGCGCACGGTGCTATCGCGGTCGGTGGGCTACTTACTCGGCCGCGCGACGGCGCGGAACGACGCGATACTCGATGTCGCCATTCGAAAGCTCTTCGAGGGCGCGCGTCGTGAGCTTCTTTTCGTTCTTGGAGCGATCGCGGGGGAAGTCGTTGAGCACGCGGGCGTACTTGGCGGCCACGAGTACCGAGAGGTACTTGTTGGCGGCGTGTTCGGTGACTTCCGTCGGGGTGAAGACTCGCATGGTGTGTCCTTGAAGATGCCTAGGCCGAATACTGCGAAATTTCCTGCTCCAACCGTTCGACTAATCCCTCCACCTGCTGGTCGAGTGCGTGCACTCGGTCGCGCCGTACTGCTTCGGCGTCGATGATTGCGCCGACCCGATCGATCGTTGCTTCGAGATGGTCGTTCACGACGACGTAATGATATCGATCCACATCTTGTAGTTCGGCGTGCGCGCTTCGCAAGCGAGTGAGCAGCGTCGAACGGTCTTCGGTGTTGCGTCCGATGAGCCGAGCCACCAGCACCTCGACAGAGGGTGGGAGCAGGAACACCAGCACCGCGTGAGGATAGGCCTGCGCGAACTGCCGCGCTCCCTGCACATCGATGTCCATCATGACATGTTTGCCGCTGTCGAGCACCGTCTGCACTGCACTCTTCAGCGTTCCGTACATCCGGCCATGCACATTCGCATGCTCGGCCAGTTCGTTCTGTGCCACTCGCTGGAGGAAATCCGCTTCCGTGAGGAAGTGATAGTCCACCCCGTCCACTTCACCGATCCGTGGAGCGCGCGTGGTGCACGAGACCGAGTATCCGAGGTCCGAGCGCCGAGCGAGCAACTCTTTGGTGACGGTCGTCTTGCCAGCTCCCGAGGGGGCCGACATGACGATAGGAAACGGGTTCACTCGAGGTTCTCCACTTGTTCGCGGATTCGCTCGAGTTCCTCCTTGATCTGCATCACGTCGCGCTGAATGCTCGCGTCGTTGGCCTTGCTGCCGGTGGTGTTGGCTTCGCGCAGCATCTCCTGGAGGAGAAAACCGAGCCGCTTCCCCACCGGTTCCACTGTGTCCTGCGAGAGCGCTTCCCGATAGGCCGCAATGTGCGCGGCGAACCGGTCGAGCTCTTCTCCAACGTCGAGCCGGTCGGCCAGAATGGCGATCTCTTGGGCGAGCCGCTGCTCGTCCACCGCCACCCCGTCGGCCAGCACCTTCACATTCTCTCGCAGACGGTCGCGCTGGGCGACCACCCGCTCTGGCGCGCGAACCGCAATGCGGCCGAGGGCCTCTTCGATGACTGCGACCCGCTCGAGGAGTACCGTGACGAGTCGGGCCCCTTCGGCCTCTCGCATCCGGTTGAGTTCAGCCGACGCCGCATCGACGATGGCCATGAACTCCTCGACCGTGCCTTCTTCTACACTTTCCGCGTCCATCCGGATCACATCCGGCATCCGAAGCACGGCGGCGATGTCCACAGGGCCCTCAAGGGCGTGGCGATCGCGCAGTGCTTTGAGCGCGTTGGCGTAGTGGGCGAAACGAGCCTCGTCCACGGCGGCCATTTGCTCTCCCTCGCGCTCGTAGCGGGCGAACACGGTCACGTGACCGCGGGCGATGCGCTTGCGCAGGGCTTCTCGCACTTCGACCTCCCATCGCTGGAAGGCTCCGGGGAGCTTGATACTGGGATTGAAAAAGCGATGGTTGACGGAACGCAGTTCGACGGCGACTCGCATTGAGCCGACGCCGCCTTCCGCTGCCCCGAACCCCGTCATGCTTCTAATCATATGTAGCCAAGGAAGTTACGCTACCATAAGGGGTTTGTAAAGCGGAGCCGGGCGGCAGGCCCGCGGGCCTTAGTTCCAGAACTCCCAGCGCACGCCGTAAATGTTGAGGAGGCGCGGCATCAGGTACCCGGGGACCGACTCGTACTGGTAGCCGGCCATATTCCGGTACTGCCAGGAGATGACCGCTGACGAAATACGGATTTCGACGTTGCTGCCCCAAATGTTGCCGCCCCGACTGGCCTGACCAAAGAGGTTGCCGGCTGCCGGCAGATAGGCGGCCGTCCGGTAGTCGTTGGTGAGTTCAACCGCGAGATGGAAGTTCTTGCGCGGGAAGCGCTCCAAGAACCAGGACTGGAACCAGAGGCGGCTGCGGAGCTGCTGTTGCGGGCGGTAGGGCGCACCGTCCTGCCAGGAGGTGCCGTCGATATCAATCTCCCACCCACGCCAGACAGGACCGCGAAATCCGACGGTCACACCCGTTGCGGCAGGCACGGTGAAGCGGCGGAGCGACGTGTCCATTTCAATCAACGGGAGCATGCGCTGCGCGCTCCTCGTGACGATCCCCCCTGAAATCCACCGGTCGCGGAACTTGAAGGCGGCCTCAAGTCGGGCGCTGGAATAGGCGGGTCCTAGCGCACTGTCGCCCGGGGAGGCGCGACTGGCCGCCGCTCCGATATTGAGCCAACTGCGCGGCGTGACCCGTGCGGTGATATCTGTGTACTTCGTGAGATCCAACGCCTGTTCGGCGACGGCGCCGACCGCGACGAACCGATTGGCGTACTCCGCTCGGGCGCCCGACGAGAAAAAGGTGTGATGGTCCACGGAACGCACGCGCGTGGTGCCACTGAGCCGGAGGGCGCCGCGGGAGATCCCGCCAGTGATTGTGTACTCACTCCGTGTACGGAGGGTGTCGACCGAGTCACCGGGCACCGATGCGACCGTGGTGCCGGTGCTGGATGTCGCGTGATCTTCTGCGGCACGGATTGAGGCCGCAATCACCTGCAGCCAGGGACCATCTTGGGCGGGATCGCGCCAGGCGATGCGCGCATAGGCGGTACCCTCGTTGCCCTTGAATGCAGGGACACCGTCGGACGTTGCCGGACCAAAGAGCAGCCCGCGCGGCCCCTTCTGGCGATTGATGGTCTGGCGCACCGTCATGGCGTCGACGCTCCAACTGCCGCGGGCCCAACCGATGCGGCTCATAATGCCGAGGTTGTCGCCGTACGGGTTGGTGCTGGAGACGGTCGAGTACTGCTGCCCGCTGAACTGGATGGCGAGGCCATTGTCGAAGCGCCGACCGTACCAGCCTCGGAACACATTCATGTTGTCGGAGCCGCTGAGCACGTCGACGCGTGTTTGCGGGGTGGTATTGTCGACGCGCCAGGTGCGCATATGCACACGGAGCTGCCCTGCGGTCCGTTCGACGGTGATGTCCTCGAGAGTCCAGAGCGGAATGAATGCTAAATCCGCAATGCCGCCGTTGCGTGGCTGGATTTGGTCGAGCTCTACCCCATCGAGATACAGCTTGGTCGCCGAGGGATCCCCATTGAGTGCCGCGACCTGCGGCGCCATGAGAAAGCCCGCCGTGAGCGTCGTGACACCGGGTACCACACTCAACAAGTCGCCGAGGGTGAGTGCCCCGGAGGCAAAGATGGAGTCACGATCCCAGTGCCAGGAGCGCTGGGCAATCTCGAGATTCGCGGGGGCGAAGGCTCGTGCGAGGGGCGCCTTGATGGTGTCCTTTGCGATGGAATCCTTGGTGATGCTGTCCTTCTTGGCGAGCCCGGGGGCCGCCTTGAAGGTGAAGGAATCCACCTTTGCGCTGTCGGGCTTGGATTTTGTTTTGCCCGTGTCTGCGGGTGGGCGCGGCAACGGTACAGCTTGGGCGCGCCCAACGAGCGGCGCGCCCACAGCACACAGTGCCAACAGTGCGACGAACGCCCGACGCAGAGAGGTCAGCGCGCGCGTCCCCGCACGAACTCCACAAAGGTGCGCACCGGAACGCCGGTCGGACCCCGAGGGATCATGACCAGGTCGATTTCGGAGTAGGCCGTGCCGGCCACGTCGAGGTGCGCCCACTTAAAGTTCGTTGCGAATTCCGAGAGGAAGTGCGCGGCGGTGATGGTCCCCGCCCCGCGGACGCCAACATTACGCATATCGGCAACATCGGACTTGAGCTGTTCCTTGTAATCGGCGGTCATCGGGAGCTGCCAACCGGGTTCGCCACCACGGGCGTTCGCGGCGAGCACCTCGTCGATGATCCCCTGATCATTACCCAACACCCCCATGTGGATGTTCCCAAGGGCGATGACCACCGCGCCGGTGAGCGTCGCGGCGTCAACCACCGCCTGCGGCTTGAAGCGCTCCGCGTAGGTGAGCACATCGGCCAACACCAAGCGCCCTTCGGCGTCGGTATTGATGATTTCGATGGTCTTGCCATTGGCGGCCTTCACGACATCGCCGGGGTTCATGGCGGTGCCACTCGGCATGTTGGTGGTGCTGCCGATCAGCCCAACCACGTTGACCTTGAGCTTCATGCGGGCGATCGCTTCCATCGCGCCGATCACGCCGGCCGCGCCGCACATATCGAACTTCATCCACTCCATTCGATCGGCAGGCTTGATGCTGATGCCGCCCGAATCGAAGCAGAGGCCTTTTCCTACCAACGCGATTGGGGCTTCACCGCGACGTCCCCCCTTGTATTCGATCGCGATCAGTTTGGGGTCTTGCGGTGTTCCCTGTGCCACGGCGAGGAAGGAGCCCATTTTCAGGCGCTTCATCTCGGCACGACCGAGCACGGTCACCTTGAGCTTGTGTCGCTTGCCGACGTCGCGCGCGGTGCGGGCAATGTGATCCGGCGTGCAGACATTGCCCGGCATGGCGCCGAGCGTGCGCGCGATTCGCTGACCGGCAGCAATCGCGACGCCGTTGTTGAATGCGGCCTTTGTGCCGACCGTGCTCGTGACGCAGAGCGTCGCCCCGATCAGTGGCTTGGGCTTGTCCTTATTCGGCGTGCGAAGCTCGGCGTAATCCCAACTGCCGAGCGAGAGACCAATGACCGCGTTTTCGAGACGCGCGGTGGTCAGATCCTCCGCCCAGAACGCCATGGTGCGAACACCCATCGCGTTCGCACGTCGACCGGCCACACCAGCGGCGCGCGTGACGGCGTTGTGGTCGGGGGCAGCGCCGAGCCCAACGAGCAGCACCCGTTCAGGGCCGCGGCCGGCGTTGAGGAGCAGGAGCGATTCGTCGCGCGCACCCTTGAAGTCCTTGGATCGCACGACACGAGCAATCGCGCCGCCTAACGATTTGTCGAGCGCGCTGAGCGACTTGGGCACGGCGCGATCACTCGGCAACGCCACGGCGAGCAGTGGCGTGCCGAGTCGCGATGGATCACCGGAGCGGAGCGAAAACTCGATCGACATGTTAGCCCTGCATGCCAGCAATAACACAGTCGCCGAACTTCGAGGTTGACACTTCGGTCGAGCCTGGCATCTGACGCGCAAGATCGTAGGTGACGGTCTTTGCGGTGATGGCGGATTCCATGCCGCGCATGACCATATCCGCTGCCTCCTGCCATCCCATCTGCTCAAACATCATGACGCCGCTGAGGATCACGGAGCCTGGGTTGATCTTGTCGAGGTTTGCGTACTTCGGCGCGGTTCCGTGCGTGGCTTCGAACACAGCCGCTTCGTCGCCGACGTTTCCGCCCGGCGCGATACCCAGCCCGCCAACCTGGGCGGCCGCCGCATCGGAGACGTAGTCGCCGTTGAGGTTCGGGGTCGCGATCACGTCGTATTCTGAAGGACGGAGCAGCAGCTGCTGGAACATCGAGTCCGCGATGCGGTCCTTGATGATGACAGCGTTTGAGCCGGCGGCCGACGCGTCGTCCTCACGAACCACCTGCCCCGCGAACTTCTCGGCGGCCAATTCGTAGCCCCAATCCTTGAAGCCACCTTCGGTGAACTTCATGATGTTGCCCTTGTGCATCAGGGTCACCGACTTCTTCCCCTTCTTGATGGCGTACTTGATGGCCATCTCGACGAGACGCTTGGAGCCGAAGGGGGACATCGGCTTGATACCGATGGCGGAGCCTTCGCGGACATTCTTGTTGAACTCGGATTTCAGATACTGGCGGAGCTTTTCCGCCTCGGGAGATCCAGACTTGAACTCGATGCCCGAGTACACGTCTTCGATGTTCTCGCGGAAGATGACAATGTTGACCTTGCCCGGATCCTTCATGGGCGATCCAACACCCTCGAAGTAGCGCACGGGACGAATGCAGGCGTAGAGATCGAGCTCCTGACGGAGCGCGACGTTCAGCGAGCGGATACCACCGCCAACGGGGGTCGTGAGCGGGCCCTTGATCGCGATTTTGAACTCGCGCACCGCCTCGAGCGACTCAGCGGGCATCCACTCGCCGGTTGCGTCGAACGCCTTCTGGCCGGCGAGGACTTCCATCCAGTGGACCTTCTTTTTGCCGGCGTAGGCACGTTCAACGGCTGCGTCGAACACGCGGACGGACGCGCGCCAGATGTCGGCGCCGGTGCCGTCGCCTTCGATGAACGGAATGATCGGCTTGTCCGGGACCTGGAACGAGCCGCCGGAAACTTCGATGCGCTCCCCGCCAACGGGAACCGTAGAATGCTTATAGGTGGTCACGTGCGTCATGCCTCGTCGGTCGGGTGAATGACTGAAAGCTAGGAGCGGTGGCTACGAGCGGCAACACAGGCGTGGCTAGTTCACGCAGTTCGGTGGGTGCTGCCCCGCGAAAAAGGCGTCCAGATTATCGAGTACGAGCATCCCCATCGCGGTTCGGCTCTCGACCGTCGCGCTGGCCATGTGCGGGATCGCGGCCACATTTGGCAGTGCGAGCAGATCAGCCGGGACCATCGGCTCCTGCTCGAACACATCGAGCCCTGCGCCGGCGATTCGATGATTCGCGAGGGTGTCGATCAGCGCCGCCTGGTCAACGACGCTTCCCCGGGCCGTGTTGATCAGGTGGGCATGCGCGGGCATGATGGCGAGCCGGCGAGCGTCTATCAGGTGACGCGTGTCGACGTTTCCGGGGACGTGCAGTGAGACGAAGTCGCTCACGCGCAGGAGGTCGTCGAGGGCTGCTATCCGGCGAACGTCGTGCTGGGACGCGAGCTCGTCCGTGAGCGATCGGCTCCAGGCCATCACCTGCATGCCGAATGCCAAGCGGGCACGGCGGGCAACGGCCTGTGCGATGCGACCGAAGCCTACGAGGCCGAGTGTTTTGCCCGACAGGCGAGTCCCGAGCAAATGGGTGGGGCGCCAACCGGTCCAGTTCCCTGAGCGCAGCTCCCGTTCGCCTTCGCTCATGCGTCGCGCACTGGCGAGGAGCAAGGCGATGGTGAGGTCTGCGGTATCCTCGGTGAGGACGCCGGGGGTATTCGTGACGGTGATACCCATATCCCGAGCGGTTGCGACGTCGAGATTGTCGTAGCCCACACCAAAGTGCGCGATGATTTTGGCGCGGGGGCGGCACCGGTGCAGCAGTTCGCCCGAGATTGGGTCGCCGAGGGTGCTGACGAGGGCATCGGAGGACTCGAGCGCCTCGCGAAGGGCGTCGGCGGACATGCGCTCGTCGGTTGTATTGAGCGTCGTGTCGTAGCGCTCCTGCAGTCGCGCTTCGACTGCGGGAGGGAGGCGTCGGCTGACGGTAACTCTCGGTCGTACCATAAATGGCTCCACGGGCAAGTACGTAACGTATATTGCGTTATGACGGTCTACGCTCCCTCACCGTACCAACGCGTCGCTCGTGGCCTCACCTTGCGCTGTCCGGAATGCGGAACGCGAGGGATGCTCGACGGGTGGTTCAAGATGCGCCCGTCCTGCGGCGTCTGCGGTCTCCTCTTTGATCGCGGGTCGCACGACTACTTTATCGGCGCCTACCTGATCAACCTGATAGCGAGTGAGCTGATCTTCGCGATTGGCCTTGGCGTTTGGCTCTTGAATACCTGGCCCGAGATTCCGTGGGATACACTGCAGTGGGTCGCGATCTTGATGATGATTATCGCTCCGGTGCTGACGTACCCGTTCACCAAATCCACGTGGCTGGCGGTAGATCTCGTGTTTCAGCCGCCGTCAGCGCGGGACAGAACGCCGGTGTGATGGCGAGGGCCGACCGCATGGGTCGGCCCTTTGTGCATCATCCACCCGCAGTCGAAAGTTTGGCGAGCTTCTCGACGGCGAGTTCGAGCGTACGCTGGGTTTTACAGAAGGCAAAGCGCGTGTACTGCTTGCCCTCGATGGCTCCCGGCCGGAAGAAGCTCGAGCCGGGAACGGTCGCGACACCGATCTCGCGGGTCATCCATTTTGCGAAAGTGACGTCGTCGTCCTTGGATATCGCGCTGAAGTTGGCCAAGAAGTAATAGGCGCCCTCCGGCTCGGCGAAGGTGAAGCCCGCGGCGCGCAGCGGACCAGCGAGGTAATCGCGGCGGGCACGGTACTCGCGCGCCATGCCGGCGTAGTACTCGTCCGGATAGGCATATCCGACGGCGGCCGCCTGCTGCAGCGGCGCGGGGGCTCCAACGGTCAGGAAGTCGTGCACTTTACGGATCGCGCTCGTCCACTCGGCGTTGGCGATCGCGTAGCCGAGGCGCCAGCCAGTGATGCTGAAGGTCTTGGACAGACTGGAGATGGTGACGGTCCGATCGCGCATCCCCGGCAGTGTCGCCATCGGGATGTGCTCGCCGGTGAAGATGATGTACTCGTACGGATCATCCGTGATACAGATGAGGTCGTGCTTGATGCAGAGCGCCGCGATTTCCTCGAGCTCCGCGCGCGAGAAGACATGCCCCGTGGGATTGTGGGGCGAGTTGAGCACGATTGCGCGCGACCGCGGGGTGATGGCGGCGCGGAGCGCATCGCCGTCGTAGCGCCAATCCGGCGCGCGGAGCGGGACGAAGACCGGCGTCGCCTCGCAGAGCACGGCGTCGGGCCCGTAGTTCTCGTAGAACGGCTCGAAGATCAGGACTTCGTCACCGGGGTTCAGCAGTGCGAGGAACACCGAGGCCGCCGCTTCTGTTGCGCCACAGGTGACGGTGATTTCGGTTTCTGGCTCGACGGTCATGCCGTAGCGAGAGGCGTACTTGCCGACAATCGCGTCGCGAAGGGGTTTTGCGCCCCAGGTGATGGCATACTGGTTCACATCGGCGTGAATCGCGGCAGCCGCGGCCTCTTTCATTGACTCGGGCATCGCGAAGTCGGGAAACCCTTGCGCGAGATTGATGGCATTGTGTGCGCGCGCCACCCGCGACATCTCGCGGATAACCGATTCAGTGAAGCTGTGCGTGCGTCGCGCGGTCGTCGGCTTAGTCATGGTGGGATTAGCGAGAAGGAGTGCGTCGACGTGCCGTGATCAGCACGGCAATCTCGTCAGGGCGAGGATTAATAAACTCGAGGCGTACCCGACCGTCTGGCTGCGTGCTGACGGTCGCGGGGATTGAACTGTTGGCGAGCATCCAGCCTGCTGGGAGGATCACAATGTTCGAGGGACGCCCGAAGGATCGGTCCCACACGAGCTCGTCACCAACGAGGGTGTAACGCGCGCTGTCGGTGTAGGTCTCAAACATGCGGATGCGCGTACTCTGGCCGGCCTGAACGGCGGGAAAACGAAACGCCACGACTTCGCTGGACGGTGTGACATTCTTCACATCCAGCCCAGCCTGCGTGATAGCATTTCCCTTGAGTACCTGCCAGACGAGGGTGTCGCCGGTGTCGAGGTTGCGAGCGGACGGCTTGCTCACGCTGCTCCCTGCGCGGACCTCGTTGATGTACACCGATGTGCCGGCGCGCGATTCGGTGTAGTCGTGATACAGCGCGAAGGCGTGCGTTTCTGGCTGCTGCAAGTCGTAGACGATTTCACGATTCTGGTGTGCGCGCTCATCGAGTCGCGCCGCGACAGCCGAAGTTGAAGCGCGGAGCCCGCGCGTCGGAACCGCCCGCATCGTGACCGCCGCTTCGGATGGCGTGTTGTTCCAGAACGAGATGCCAACGCGGCCATCGGCCTCCTGAAGCACCTGCGACGGGAAGCTGCTCGTGGCGAGTTCGTAACCGGCAGGAAGCACCACGGCATTCCGCTTGATCCCAAGGCCACGGGTAAAGACGATCGTGTCGCCGAGCATGTAGTACGACTTGGGATCCTCGTAGGTCTTTACGATCAACACGCGCGCTTCACCCCCGTTCGCCGGCACCGGGTGGGTGAGCGTCACGCGGATGTACAGCTGGGTCGAGTCACGTCCCGGAACGCCGTTGGCGCTCGCCACGGCCTGGCCGACGACGTCGAATACGAGGGGCTTGCCGGTGGCGCGATCGAACACCGTTTCGTCGGTGGCGATGCTGCCTTTCCGAATCGGATTGAAGTAGTATCTCGCTCCGGCGGTTGTCGCGGTGACTTCGTAGATGATTTTGAACTTCGCACTCCCCGGCGCGAGCAGTTCGTAGCGCGTATAGGCGTCCGCCTCCGTTTGCCGTGGCACCGATTGCGAGCCGGCGGCGACAGGTAGCGCGAACGCGATAAGAGCGTGCAGGGTGAAACGATGCATCGAACGGGCTCCGAGAGTGCGGACGAGACCATCATAACCTGCGGAGCGCAATCCCGCCTCTACCCAGTCGTCGCCGTCTGGTTTGCAGGGAGAATAGGCTTCCGTCGCGAGGGTCCCGCCCCCATCTTCCTTCCTATAGAGGAAGGTCTTTGGACCGTCCGCTGTCGTTCTTCCCGTATGGAGAACAACCAGTGAGTACTCGTCGTTCCACTACGCCTCAGGCGTACGAGCGTTTGACTGAGCCGTTGGTGCGTGATCACGGGGTGCTTCGCCCTGCCACGTGGGACGAGGCGCTGGATCGCGCCGCGGCCGGCTTCCGGACTATTAAATCGGCGCATGGCCCCAATGCGCTCGGCATGTTCAGCTGCTCCAAGAGCACGAACGAGGTGAACTTCCTTGCGGGGAAATTCAGCCGAGTGGTCTTCGGGACCAACAACATTGATAGTTGTAATCGAACGTGACACGCCCCTAGCGTCGTCGGTCTGGCGACAGTGTTCGGAGCAGGAGGCGGCACCAACTCCTACGAGGAGGTGGAGGACGCGGACGTTGTGTTTCTCTGGGGTTCCAATGCCCGTGAAGCGCATCCGATCTGGTTCCACCACCTGCTGAAGGGGATCCGCCACAACGATACGCGACTCTACGTCATGGACCCACGGCGCACCTCGAGCGCCAAGTGGGCGGACGTATGGCTTGGCCTGCGCGTGGGATCGGACATCGCGTTGGCCAACGCGATTGCGCATGAGATTATCGCGGCCGGCCTGACGCATCCAGGATTCATTGCGAATGCGACGGAAGGATTTGACGCGTACAAGGCTGCGGTGCAGGCGTATTCGCCAGAGGCGGTCGAAGAGACGACGGGAATCCCCGCCGATGTTATTCGCGAAGCGGCACACGCATTTGCGACGGCGAAGCGTGCGATGATTTGCTGGACGCTTGGCATTACCGAGCATCACAACGCGGTCGATAACGTCCTCTCGCTGATCAACTTGTGCCTGCTCACCGGCCAGGTTGGACGATGGGGGGCCGGGTGCAACCCACTCCGCGGCCAGAATAACGTGCAGGGCGGCGGCGATATGGGGGCGATCCCCAATAAGCTCCCTGGGTTCCAAGATATTGAGCAGGATCCCGAAGCCCGGGAGCGTATTGGCAAGTTGTGGGGCGTGGAGATTCAGCCCACGTACGGGAAGAATCTCACCCAGATGCTGCATGCCATGGAACATGGCGACATGAAGGGACTCTTTGTTATCGGTGAAAATCCGGTGCAGAGCGATGCCGACGGGAATCGCGTGGAGCGTATTCTCAACGGCCTCGAGCACCTCGTGGTGCAAGAGATTTTTCTGACCAAGACCGCGCAGCTCGCGGACGTCGTCTTCCCCGCTGCCGCGACCTGGTGCGAGGGAGACGGCACGGTGACCAATAGCGAGCGCCGCGTGCAGCGGGTTCGAAAGGCACGATCGGCGCCCGAGGGCGCGCGCGACGAGCTCTGGATCATTTCGGAGCTGGCCCGTCGACTCGGACACGACTGGACCACCCCGACGGCGGAAGAGGTCTGGAACGAGTTCCGCGTTGCAGCGCCAGCGTTCGCGGGCGGGATGAGTTACGCGCGCCTCGAGGAGCTCGGGGGCATCCAGTGGCCCTGCCCAGACGAATCACATCCCGGAACGCCGTTCCTGCATGAGCGCTTGTGGCAGCAGCCGAGAGTGGGACGCGCCGCGCCGTTCAGCATTGCACAGAACGAGGCACCAAGCGAGCGACGGGATGCCACGTATCCCTATTTGCTCACGACCGGCCGTCGACTTGAGTCGTACAACACGGGGGTCCAGACCTCCGGCTATCGCTCGCCGCTGCACTGGGGAGAATCGTTGGATATTTCACCAGAAGATGCTCGGGCGTTGCAGATTGTGGACGGCGACATTGTGCGGATTTCGTCGCGTCGTGGCACGGTGCTCGCGCCTGCCTTTATCGACAAGGCGCTGCGTGAGAAGCTGCTCTTCATGACGCTGCATTTCCCGGACGAGGTGTCGACGAACGTGCTGACCACCGACGTGTTCGATCCCAAGTCGGGAACTTCTGAGTTCAAGGCGTGTGCTGTCCGGGTGGACCGCGCGACAGCCGCAGAGCTGGCAGAGCGAGCGGAGTTGGTCGAGCGCGGTGCGCTTCAGCACGCGGAGCATCAGTAAGTGGACATCAAACTGCTGGACGCCACCCCGACCGCTGTCGAACGCGCGGCCGTGGATGCTGTACTCGGTGCACCAACGAACGCGTGGGATGGCGGCGCGCGCGGCTCGGCGCGGGATGCCCATACTGCTCCCGGGGGCAAGTCAGTTCGCGATCGTCGGCATGAACTGATTCCCGCGCTCCACGCTTTACAGGGGCGGGTTGGTTGGATTTCAGAGGGCGGACTCGGCTACGTCTGTGAGCGCCTCGGCGTTCCTCCAGCTGATGCGTGGGGCGTGGCCACCTTCTACGCGCTGTTCGCGACCACACCACGGCCTCAGCGCGTCCTACACGTCTGTGACGATGTAGGATGCCGCAATCGCGGAACGAGGGAAATCGAGCACGCGCTTGAGTCCGCCTGTGGCCGCTCGGTGCGTGAAGCGCCGGCGGGAAGTCAGGTGGTGCTCGACGAGCGCGATGGCGCCTGGATGCACTCGCCCTGCTTGGGGCTCTGTGATGCCGCGCCCGCTGCCCTGCTCACGATCGCCGGCGAGACTCCCGTTGAGCGACTGCTCGGGCACGTCACACCGCAGCAGGCCGTGGGGCTCGTTACTGGGAGTGACTCGGCTCCGGCAGACAGTCATGTTCCCGAGCTACCGCAGCACGGGGATCCCTCGCTCGTACTGCTCAAGCGCTGTGGCGTCGTTGACCCCACGAGTCTTGAGGCATACCGGACTGCTGGTGGCTTTACTGCACTGGCGAAGGCACGGGCGATGGGAGCTGAGGCCGTAATCGCTGAGGTGAGCGCGGCCAAGCTTGTTGGTCGCGGGGGAGCCGCGTTCCCCACCGGCCGCAAATGGGAGGCCGTGCGCACGCAGGCAGCGAGCCCACACTACCTCGTGTGCAATGCGGACGAGTCAGAACCCGGGACCTTCAAGGACCGCGTGCTGCTGACGCAGGATCCGTTCGCGCTCGTCGAGTCACTGATGATTGCGTCATTCGCCACCGGTGCGAGCCGGGCATTTGTGTATATCCGCGCCGAGTATCCGCTGGCTGCGGACCGTATGGCGAACGCGATTCAACAGACGCGTGATGCGGGGCTATTTGCGGCCGGATTCGACATTGAGATTCGCCGTGGGGCCGGCGCGTATATCTGCGGAGAGGAAACCGCGCTCTTCGAGAGTATCGAAGGAAAGCGCGGCGAACCTCGGAGCAAGCCGCCCTTCCCTGTTGAGGTAGGACTGTTCGGGAAACCGACGGTGGTGAACAACGTGGAAACGTTGCTCAACGTGTTGCCGATCGTGCTCGAGGGCGGAGCACGGTACGCGTCGACTGGCTCAGGGAACTCGACCGGCACGCGACTCTTCTGCCTTTCAGGTGCAGTCGCGCGTCCCGGGGTCTACGAGGTGCCGATGGGCACCAACCTCCGAGACCTGCTCGCGATGGCTGGCACCGATTCGGTGTCGGCGATCCTTTTGGGCGGCGCCGCGGGGACGTTCTTGCGTGCCGACGAAATTGACCTGCCGCTCACACTGGAAGCCTCACGCGCTGCCAACACGACGCTCGGCTCCGGTGTTGTTATGGTGTTCGCCGACCACGCAGATCTCCGCGATGTCGTGCTGCGTATCGCGGGATTCTTCCGCGACGAATCGTGTGGTCAGTGCGTCCCCTGTCGCGTGGGAACAGTGCGGCAGGAGGAGGCGCTACACCGCATTGTGAAGGGTGCCACTCTTGGGGGTACCGGTCGAGAGCTGGCGCTGCTCGAGGAAGTTGGCGTCGCGATGCGGGACGCATCAATCTGCGGCCTCGGTCAGACCGCCTATTCCGCGGTTGAATCAGCGATCAAACGTTTGCGCCTCTTTGAGGTGGTCTCATGACGCCGCTCGTACAGTTGGGACGTCCGGACCGGACGCCAAAGACGATGGTGACACTGACCATCGATGGGCAGGCGGTCACGGTGCCTGAAGGGACCACGATCATCAATGCCTGCGAGTCTCTCGGGATCACGGTCCCCACGCTCTGCTATCTCGAAACGCTGCGGCCGGTGAACGTGTGCCGTCTGTGTGTGGTTGAGGTTGAAGGAGCGCGTGTGCTTGCCCCGGCCTGCTCACGGGCGGTGGAACCGGGTATGCAGGTACAGACACAAAGCGCCCGCGTGAAACACTCCCGGAAGCTCGTACTTGAGTTGCTGGCGTCGTCGGTCGACCTCTCGACGACCCCTGGGATGAGCGATCTTCTCGAAGAGTATGACTGTTCACCCGAGCGATATGGACCGCCGGAGCCGCCACACGCACCGGGGACACGGGATGCTCACATTCCCGGCCACCACCAGCCGCCGAACGTTGCGTACGCCGCGCGGGTCGCCCAGCCGACGAAAGTGGACAACGACCTGTATATCCGCGACTACGGCAAGTGTGTGTTGTGCTATAAGTGTGTCGAGGCGTGCGGCCCCGACCACCAGAACACCTTCGCCATTGCGGTCGCGGGACGAGGGTTTGATGCGCGAATATCTACCGAACTCGCGGTCCCGCTGCCCCAGTCGGCGTGCGTGTACTGCGGCAACTGTATTGCCGTATGCCCCACCGGCGCTTTGATGGCGAAAGACGAGTACGACATGCGGGCTGCCGGCACGTGGCATGAGGAAGCGCAACAGGTCACGGACACGATCTGCCCCTACTGTGGCGTGGGCTGCACGCTGACGTTGCACGTGCAGGACGACATCATCGTCAAGAGTACCTCGCCGCTCGAGAACAGCATCACGCTCGGGAATCTGTGCATCAAGGGGCGATTTGGGTGGCGATTCGTACAAGGGCCGAACCCAGTCGCATCGACCGGCGTCAGCGGGCGTGGCTAACTCATCGCGCTTCGGAGCTGACCCCGGGCTCGGCTACGGTGCCGCGGCCGAGTCGCGCACGTATTCGCGGATCGACGGCCAGCTGGACGCGTTTGCCGATGGGATGGTCGCGGAGGAGGTGCCCGTCGCATTCGTGTATGGGGCACGCACACACGTCGTGATGATGGCGTCGCCGATTGATCTCGAGGACCTGGCCGTTGGCTTTACGCTGACCGAAGGAATCGTTGGTTCGGCCGCACAGATTGGAGCTGTCGAGGTTGTGAAGCACAGTCGTGGCGTTGAGCTGCACATCACGATTCCGGCGGACTGCGAGGCGCAGCTACAGGACCGCGCACGCATGCTTGCGGGGCGTACCGGATGCGGGTTGTGCGGCGTTGAGGCAATCGATGAGGCCGTTCGCCCAGCAGTCGCGGTCACATCGTCCTTCACGGTCAACCGTTCGGCGCTCTACGCTGCGGGCGCGGCGCTCGACGAACGGCAGACGCTGAATGCGGACACGCGGGCCGTCCACGCCGCCGCTTGGGCCAGCGCCGAGGGGGAGTTGCTGATCGTGCGAGAGGACGTCGGGCGCCACAACGCGCTGGACAAAGTGATCGGCTCGCTGTCGCGAAGCGAGCATGCGGCAGCACCGGGGTTTGTTGTCGTCACGAGCCGCGCAAGTTTTGAGTTAGTGCAAAAAGTCGCGACGGTTGGGATTCCCCTGATTGCCGCCGTATCGCGGCCAACCGGACTCGCGGTACGGTTGGCCGAGGGCGCAGGAATCGCGCTTGTTGGTTTGTTGCGTGGGACGAGTGCCAACGTGTACACCCATCCCGAGCGTATTCTCGTAGGGTGACCTTGTAACTTCATGATCGAACCAATCACCGAGACCGGATTATGGCGTTCCCAACGGACATCGAAATCGCACAGGCGGCCAAGCCGCGCCCCATCGTTGACGTGGCTGCGGACCTGGGGCTCACGCCCGACGATATTGACCAGTACGGCAAGTACAAGGCGAAGATCCCACTCGAAATCTCACAGCGTCCCGCCAAGGGTCGCCTGGTGCTGGTGACGGCGATTTCCCCCACTCCTGCCGGCGAAGGCAAGAGTACGGTGAGCGTCGGCTTGGCACAGGCGTTGCGCAAGATTGGGACGAACGCTGTGCTCTGCATTCGCGAGCCATCGCTCGGCCCTGTCTTCGGGGTCAAGGGCGGCGCCGCAGGCGGCGGGTACTCGCAGGTGATTCCGATGGAGGACATCAACCTCCACTTCACCGGCGACTTCCACGCGATCAGCAGTGCCCACGCGCTGCTCTCCGCGATGATGGACAATTCGCTGCAACAGGGAAATCCGACCAACCTCGATCCGCGCCGTATTACCTGGCCGCGTACGATTGACATGAATGATCGCGCGCTCCGCAATGCCGTCATTGGACTCGGCGGTATGGCTGACGGCGTGGTGCGCGAAGAGCACTGGGTGATTATTCCCGCGAGTGAGATCATGGCCGTCGTCGCGCTCTCTAGCAGTCTGGACGACCTGAAGGAACGCCTCGGCCGAATCATTGTCGGCGCGACCGCGGGTGCGAACCGTCAGCCGGTCCGCGCGCGCGACCTCAAGGCCGATGGCGCAATGGCGATGCTGCTCAAGGACGCGATTCGCCCAAATCTTGTGCAGACGCTCGAAGGAGGCCCTGCCCTCGTGCACGCCGGCCCATTCGGCAATATCGCGCACGGGTGCAACTCGATTATTGCGACCAAGTCAGCGCTGGCGCTGGGCGACGTCGTCGTGACCGAAGCCGGCTTCGGCTCGGATCTCGGCGCCGAGAAGTTCTTTGACATCAAGTGCCGCGCTGGCGGGTTGAATCCTGAGGCCGCGGTCCTCGTTGCGACGATCCGGTCGCTCAAGATGCAGGGCGGACTCGACAAGAAGTCTCTCACGAAGGAAGATCTCGGCGCCCTGGAGCGTGGATTGCCGCACCTCGCGCACCACGTGAAGAACGTGAGTCAGTTCGGGGTGCCGGTGGTCGTGGCGCTGAACCGGATTCTGTCTGACACGGATGCCGAGTTGCAGATGGTACAGGACTACGCCGCGAAGCTGGGTGTGAAGGTGATCCTGACCGAAGTCTGGGCCAAGGGCGGCGAGGGTGGAGCTGATCTCGCTCGTGAAGTACTCGCTATGCTGGCGGCCAAGACGGCGAAGTATGCCCCGCTCTACTCAACCGACCTGCCGATCAAGGAGAAGATCGAGACGGTGGTGAAGAAGGTGTACGGGGGCGACGGTGTGGACTACTCGCCGAGTGCGGAGCGGTCAATTGAGTATCTGACGTCCATTGGGCTCGGCAACACGCCAGTGTGCATCGCGAAGACGCAGTATTCGCTGACCGATGACGCGACGCGCCTGTGCACGCCGACGGGGTTCCGGATCACCATCAATGAAGTCTATGGCTCGGCGGGCGCCGGGTTTATTGTGGCCAAGGCGGGTGACATCATGACGATGCCGGGCCTTCCCAAGGTGCCGGCTGCCGAAGGAATGTCGGTGAATGCCGACGGTGATATTGTGGGGCTCTCGTAAGCATGCATCCTGATACGCACGCACTTCACGCGGGGCACACGCCGAATACGACCCCGGGGCCCTTTATGCCCGGCCCACAGTTTTCGGCTACCTACATCACTCCGGGTGACCCGTCGGAGCACGCGCTGCTTTACGGTCGATTCAACAACCCGACTTGGACCGCTTGGGAAAAAGCACTCGCCGACCTGGAAGGGGGCGCCGCGCTCGCGTTCAGCTCTGGCATGGCAGCGGTCACCGCACTGTTCGCAACTGTATTGCGGCCTGGCGACACCGTGGTGCTGCCTGCTGACTGTTACTACACGACGCGTCAGTTGATCGCGGGTTGGTTTGCAGAGCACGGCATCAAGCACCGCTTGGTGCCGACGACCACCGTACCAGCAAAGGGCGCATTCGATGGCGCGCGACTTGTGCTTGCGGAGACGCCGAGCAATCCAGAACTCGCGATCGCCGACATTGCGGCGTGGGCGGCGGAAGCCCGTGCCGCTGGTGCGTTGCTCGCGGTGGACAACACCACAGCGACCGTCGCGCTCCAGCAGCCGCTTGCACTCGGCGCGACGTTTTCGGTGGCGTCGGACACGAAGATGCTGACCGGGCACGCAGATCTCGTGCTCGGCCATGTGGCCACATCGAGCACAGAGTGGTTTGAGAAGCTGCTGTTGTGGCGGAAACTCGGTGGAGCGATTCCTGGGCCGATGGAAGTGTGGCTCGCGCATCGCGCGCTGGGGACCGTTGGCGTTCGGCTTGCCCGCCAGTGTGATAGTGCGATGGCGGTCGCGACGATGCTCTCGGGACGACGTGATGTGCACAACGTGCTGTATCCTGGCCTTGCCGCGCATCCTGGCCACGACGCGGCCGCGCGCCAAATGCGTCGCCCCGGCTGCGTGCTCAGCTTTGATGTTGGCTCGAAGGAGCGCGCCACTGCGTTCCTTGGCGCGCTGACGTTGGTTCGTGAAGCGACGAGCTTCGGCGGGATTCACTCGACCGCGGAGCGGCGTGCCCGCTGGGGCGGCGACGCGGTAACCGATGGATTTGTGCGATTCAGCTGCGGGATCGAAGCTACGGAAGATTTGCTGGCCGATATTCAGCAGGCACTCGCGACGGCAGGCGCTTGATCCCGCGCGGGGAACGTTCAGGACGGGTCGCCTGACATGACCAAGCTCTGCATCCTGATTGGAACCACCGTCGGTGGATATGCCGGCTGGGCCATCGGTGCGCCCGTTGGAATATTCACCGCGTTCACGATAAGTATGGTTGGTACCGGCGTGGGCTTCTATTACGGGCAGAAGCTCGGAAAGCGCTATGAGCCGTAGGTTGAGCAGTATCCACGATGAGCCAGGGACCATGATGATGCCTCGATTCGACGTTGACTGGGTCGCGCGTGCGATCGCTGCGCTGTGCCTCACTGCCGGAACCATTCACGGCCAAAGCACCCCACCAAAAGCGGATTCGACGGCCAAGCAGATGGTGGATTTCTCAGTCTCCGAGATGGCGACGCTGGCGGCCGGCAGTGCCGCACCCCGCTATCCTGCCGCGCTCAAAGATGCCGGAACTGTCGGTGTCGTCGTGGCACAGATGGTCGTAGACACCAACGGCACCGCCATCGAGACGACGCTTAAGATCGTACGTGCAACCGACCCGGCATTTGTGGCGGCCGTCAAGGAGGCTATGCCTGGTCTCCGATTCTCGGCCGCACGGGTGGACAATCGGCGCGTGAAGCAACTTGTGCAGATTCAGTACCGTTTCCTCTTGCAGGGGAAAGCGTCGCCGGCCGACACGCTCACCACGAAGTCGGCGATTCGTCAGTTCGACGTGACCATCACGGGCATCACGAGGTAGCGTTCTCACAGCACGGCTGGGGACGCTCGCGATTAGCTTTAGTCGCGAGCGTCCCCTTCCCTTATTTCGGAGTCCTACATGCCGCGCGTGATCGTGATCGGCGCAGGCGCAGCGGGCTCCACGGCAGCGATCTTCGCGGCGCGCGGCGGCGCCGAGACGGTGCTCCTTGACGGAGGCGTCGACGGGGGTCGTAAGATCCTGATCAGCGGTGGTGGGCGTTGCAACATCCTCCCGATGGTCGTGGACGAATCGCGCTACGTGACCGATTCCTCACCGAATGTGCTGCGGAAGATGCTCCGCGCATGGCCCGTCCTGGAGCAGCGCGCATTCTTTGAAGACGACCTCGGCATCCCGCTCGCCGAGGAGCACGAATCGAATAAGCTGTTTCCGGTCTCCAACAAGGCGCGCGACGTGCGTGACGGATTGTTGACCGCCGCGAAGTCGGCCGGAGTTCGCGTGTTGCACGATCATCGGGTGGTCGCGATCACGCAAACTGCCGGCGCTTGGGCTGTGACATTGGCGAACGGCGAAACACTCTCCTGCGATCGACTCATTGTGGCGAGCGGTGGGCTTTCCGTGCCCGCAACGGGCTCTGACGGCGCGGGGCTTTCCATGCTTGAGGGACTCGGCTACGAGTTGAACCCTCGCTACGCGGCGTTAACGCCAATCACCGCCGCCCCGTCAGCGTACACCGAACTTTCGGGCCTTTCCCTCACGGTGACGATCACCGCGAAAAGCGCCGAGCGGACGGCCAAGGCCACCGGTGGCTTTCTCTTTACGCATCGCGGGTATAGCGGCCCTTCCGTGCTCAATGTGTCGCATGTCGTTGTGCGTGCTCGGGCAGAGGGATCGAGCGCATTGTTGACGGTACAGTGGACCGCGTTGCTCGACGCCGATTGGGAGGTGCGCCTCAAGCCGCAGGGCGTGCGCACCGTCAGCGGGGCGGTCCGTGCTGAGCTACCGGATCGCTTGGCGGCTGTGCTGATTGCGGCCGCGGGAGTTGATCCCGCTCGCCTGCTCTCGGAACTCCGCCGCGAGGAGCGCCTGCGCTTGATCGAAACACTCGTGCGCGGCGATCTCCCGTGGAACGGCGACGAAGGCTACAAGAAGGCCGAGGTGACTGGGGGCGGCGTGGCGCTGAGCGAGGTGCAGCCTCGCACCATGGAGAGCCGTCGCCATCCCGGGCTATTCCTGTGCGGCGAGGTGCTTGACGCCTTTGGTCCGATTGGCGGTTACAACTTTCTGTGGGCGTGGTCGACCGGGCGCGCGGCCGGACTGGGCGCAGCGGCACCCATTTAGGGCGAGACCACAGGCACAGACCAACGGGGCCGCCGGCAACTGTGCCGACGGCCCCGTCTGGTATTTACAGCGGTGCGCCTAGTAGCGCGGCTTCGTCTTCCGCGGCACCTTGCCACAGTTGGCGGGCCAGGTCGCCGGCCAATTTCCTGGCGAGCGATCGCGTTTGATGAAGTCCGGGTCTTCCGAGGCCAAGTAGGCCATCGTCGCCGCCAGTGTCGCGTTGTGCTTGAGGTCGTCGAAAACCACCTTGTCGTAGGTGTCGCGGTTGGTGTGCCAGGTGTAGGTGCTGTAGTTCCAGCCCACCGCCCCCATACCGAAGCTTGGCGTGCCGAAGCAGGCAAAGACGGCACCGTCCGTACCGCCCGGATTGCCGGTTGGCACGTCGTTGAAGCTCCACGACACGACGTTGGGGCTCAGGCTGTCGGTGAAGAAGCTCGGCAACTTTGAATACCAGTCACGAAGGTGCGGACCGATGTTCGTGAGGCCGCTCGACGAGAGCGACTGCACGCGGCCGGTACCGTTGTCCTGATTGAAGAGCGCCTGCAGCCCCTTCATCACTTCGGGGTGATCTTCGGTGAACGCCGTCGAGCCGTTGAGCCCCTGCTCTTCGCTCGCCCAGTGTCCGACCATGATCGTGCGCTTCGGATGCGGATACGCCTGCTTCAGAATGCGCATGGCTTCCATGGCCATCATCGTGCCCGTGCCGTTATCGGTCGAGCCGGAGCCGCCGTCCCACGAGTCAAAGTGCGCCGACAACATGACGTATTCATTCGGCTTTTCTTCACCCTTAATGACGCCGATCGTGTTGAAGGCCGGCACTTCACCGAGCAGTTCGGCGGTTACGTCGAGGCGCACCTGCGGCTTCTGATTATTCTCGGCGAGACGGAACACGAGGCCGTAGTCCTCGCACTCGAGGGTCACGGCCGGTGCCTTGGTGTTGTAGGTCTCAAAGATCTCGATCGTGCCCCAGCCGCCCGCGCCCTGCGCGGCACCGCCGCCAAAGCCGCCGCGGCCAGCCGCAGCGGCCGCATTGGAGGCCGCCGGGCCGCCGCCACGCATGTTGTTCGGGTTGGCCGCGGCGCCCGCAGCGCCACCACGCCCACCGCCGGCGCCACGACCGCCACCCTGGCCGCCGGCCGAGGCAAAGACGTTGGCGAAGCCGCTGAGCTTGGTGCGCGAGCTGATCATGCCAACAACGCCCGCCTTCTCGAGGCGCATACCGAGGGTCCCCGTCCCGAGGGCGAGGCTATAGCCCGTGCCACGGTAGAGCTTGGTGCTGTCGGCATGGCCGTCGGCGGTGGTCATCACGGCCCAGTCGCGGTTCATGATCGAGACGGCGGTATCCATGCGCGCCTTCGATTCCGGCGTCGCGAACTTGATCCAGTCCTCGGAGGGACGGCAGGTCGGGTAGGCCGGGGACAGGAGGACAATCTTCCCCTTCGCCTTCGGCAACCATTTCACGAACTCCGTGCTGTCGGCGAACTTCGGCAGCACGATCGCTTCGGCCGTCACCGGTGCGCCCTTGGTGCCGGGGCTCCATGCGAGCATGGTACCGGCAAGGGAGCGGGTCCGGGGCTGCACGAGGTCAATGTGGGAGGTCCCGCGCTTCCAGCCGCGCCAGGTGCCGTAGTTCTCACGACGGGCCTCAATTCCCCAGGACTTATACGTCTTGATGACCCAGTCACTCGCGGCAACCATACCGGGGCTACCCGTCAGGCGGGGGCCGATGGAATCGAACAGCGTCTGGGAAAGCTGCTGGACATGCGAACTGTCCATGCCCATGCGCCAGATGCGCTGGATGGTGGCGTCCGAGGTCGGGAACTTGGTCGTCTGGGCAGCCAGCGAGCTGGCCCCCAAAAGAGCAGCCGCGACGAGCGGGAGGCTACGGGAAAGTTTTGTCATTGGGAAGCGTGGTGACAGAGGACGTGCCGCCAACGGCGGCGAAGGGAGCCCAGCCTTGGAAACTACGCGATGGACGACGGGGCGCCAGACGGTGGCTAACGCCCTCCCCTGCGTCTTCGTATTTTTCGGGAGTGGGACCTCCGCCCAACACCCGACCTTTCTGACTATGAAGCGATCCCTGATCCTCCTCCTTGCGGCCACGGCCGTGATGGCGCCGTCCCGTCCGCTCTCCCGCGAACGCTCGCGTGAACTTGCCCGCTGGGAGCAGCAGGCCCGAAACGTCAGCATCACCCGTGACGACTGGGGCATTGCGCACATTCACGGCAAGACGGACGCTGACGCCGTGTTCGGCATGATTTACGCGCAGGCCGAGGACGATTTCAATCGCGTCGAGACGAACTTTATCAACTCACAGGGGCGACTTGCTGAGGCTGAGGGCGAGGCTGAAGTGTGGCGCGACCTGCGGATGAAGCTGTTTATCAATCCGGATTCGATGAAGGCCAAGTACGCCGCCAGCCCGGCGTTCCTGAAGACGCTGATGGTGGCGTGGGCCGACGGACTCAACTTCTATTTGTCCAAGCACCCCGAGGAGAAAGCGCGGGTCATTACCAAGTTTGAGCCGTGGATGGCGCTGACATTTAGCGAGGGGAGCATCGGCGGCGACATTGAGAAGATCAATCTCGCGCAGCTGGCCGCGACCTATGGCGGAGCGAGCGCTGCACCGGTTCCGCCGAGCGACAACAACGCCGGCGAGTATGTAGAACCAACCGGATCGAACGGCATCGCCATCGCGCCGAAAAACACAACAAACAAGCACGCGCTGCTGCTGATTAATCCGCACACGTCGTTCTTTTTTCGCTCTGAGCTCAAGATGGAGAGCGACGAGGGTTTGAATGCGTATGGCGCGGTGACGTGGGGACAGTTCTTTATCTATCAGGGATTCAACGACCGTACCGGCTGGATGCACACGACCAGCAGCGTTGATGACACGGACGAATATCTCGAGACGTTGTCGCAGAAGGACGGCAAATGGTTCTACAAGTACGGGAATGGCGAACGTGCGGTGACCGTCGAGAAGATCGTGGTACCATACAAGACGGCGACCGGGATGGCCCGCAAGGAGTTCAATGTGCGGCGAACCCAGCACGGCCCGTTGGTGCGGAAGCAGGACGGTAAGTGGGTCGCGATTCGCATTATGCAGGAGCCGGTGAAGGCGCTCACGCAATCGTACACGCGCACCAAGTCGCGCAGCTACGCTGATTTCCGCAAGTCGATGGAGCTGCACACCAACTCCTCGAACAACACGATCTACGCAGACGCGGACGGAACGATCGCCTACTTCCACGCGAACTTCATTCCCAAGCGCGATCCCAAGTTTGACTGGAAGCGTCCGGTAGACGGGAGCGACCCGGCCACCGAATGGGGGGCGCTCCACAGTGTAGAGGAGAGCCCATTTCTGAAGAATCCGGAAAGTGGCTGGCTGTACAACACCAACAACTCGCCCTGGACGGCATCTGGAACGAGCAGCCCGAAACAGGAGAGCTATCCCTCGTACATGGACGTCGGCAGCGAGAACGCGCGTGGCCTTCATGCGGTGCGTGTGCTGAGCGGTCGCAAGGATTTCTCGATCGAAAACCTGCGTGCGGCGGCCTACGACAGTTACCTCCCCGCCTTCGCGGCTATGGTTCCGAGTTTGCTGAAAACGTACGATGCCGCACCAGCGACGGACCCGCTCAAGGGCAAGCTCAAGGATCAAATCGAGATTCTGCGGAAGTGGGACTATCGATGGGCGAGCAACAGTGTTGCGACATCCCTGGCCGTCTATTGGGGTGAGGCACTTGGTCGACTGGTTGCCGCCGACGCACGGAGCACGCCGGGAGGAACGGACGAGTACATGATGGCGGGAAAGTCGGATCCGGCAAAGCAGCTGCAGGCACTCGCCAATGCCTCCGATAAACTCACGGTTGATTTCGGGAAGTGGGCCACGCCGTGGGGCGACATCAACCGGTTTCAGCGCCTGACCGCTGACATTGTGCATCCGTTCAACGACGCAGGCGCCAGCATTCCGGTCGCCTTTGCTTCTGCTCGCTGGGGCTCGCTCGCGTCGTTTGGCGCCCGCGCCTATCCACAGACCAAAAAGTGGTACGGCACGAGCGGCAACAGCTTTGTGTCGGTGATCGAGTTCGGCGACAGCGTACGCGCTCGAGCTGTGTCAGCCGGCGGCGAAAGCGGACATGTTGGCAACAAACACTTCATCGATCAGGCGGAGCGTTACGCCACGGGGAATCTTCGTGACGTGTACTTCTACGCAAACCAACTGAAGGGACACACCGAGCGCGCGGCCTATCACCCGGGCGAGTAAGCTCGGCGCTTGCCCTAAACGAACGTTGCAGGGGTACGACTCACCACGACCGACGTCTTCACATTCGTCAGGAACTCCTATGACCCGTCACACCGTCCACACATTTCGCGCCCTCGGCGTCGCGCTGACTCTTGCGAGTGTTACCAGTGCCTGCGGCCGTTCGAGCGGCACGAGCATCGACAATACGCCGGTTCCAGCCGAGGCGCTCGCCGCTTTTGATACGGCCACCGTGATGCAGCATATCCGCGTGCTCTCGGCGGATTCGCTGATGGGCCGCGGCCCCGGCACGGCGGGCGAAGAGAAGTCGGTGGTGTACCTCGAGTCACAGTTCAAGGCGATGGGGCTAAAGCCCGGAAATCCCGACGGCAGCTATATCCAGAAGGTTCCGCTGGTCGGTATCACGGTCAAGAACTCCCCCACCCTGACCTTCACCAAGGGCGGCACGAGCACCGCGCTCAAGTGGCACGACGACTACGTCGCCTGGACGAAGCACGTGTCACCAACCGCGTCACTCAAGAACTCCGAGCTGGTGTTCGTTGGCTACGGCGTTGAAGCACCGCAGTTCGGTTGGGATGACTTCAAGGGTGTTGATCTCACCGGAAAAACGATGGTGGTGCTCGTGAACGATCCGCCCGTCGCCGATACGGCGATCTTTGGCGGAGCGCGGATGACCTACTACGGGCGATGGACCTACAAGTACGAACAGGGGATGAAGCACAAAGCCGCTGGCGTGCTGATTGTGCATCAGACCGAGCGCGCAGGCTATCCATTCGCGGTCGTCCAAGGAAAGACGGCTGAGCAGTTCGACCTGGTCACGCCCGACAAGAACATGAATCGAAGCGAGGTTGAGGGGTGGATTTCACTCGACCAAGCCAAGGCACTCTTCACGCTGGCCGGACAAGACTTCGCCGCCCTCGAGCGCAAGGCGGCAACCAAAGACTTCACGCCCGTGCCACTCGGTGTGACCGCGAGCGTCACCTTGCAAAACACGCTGCGCACAGTCGATTCGCGAAACGTCGTGGCGATGCTCGACGGGTCAGACCCGGCGCTCAAGAACGAGTACGTGATCTACACCGCTCATTGGGATCACTTCGGGATCGGCGAGAAGGTAAAGGGCGACTCGATCTATAACGGCGCCTCGGACAATGCGACTGGAACGGCGGGGTTACTCGCCATGGCCAAGGCGTTTGCTGCCGCCAAGACCGCGCCGAAGCGTTCGATTCTCTTCCTGTCCGTCACGTCAGAAGAACAGGGACTGCTGGGCTCGCAGTACTACGGCATGATGCCGCTGTACCCACTCAATAAGACGCTCGCCAATATCAACATGGACGGGCTGAACACTTGGGGCAAAACGAAGGACGTGGTCGTCATCGGACTCGGCGCGTCGGATCTCGATGATTACGCCCGTGCGGCCGCGGCTGAACAAGGCGGACGCTCATTGCGCGGCGACGCAGAGCCGGAAAAGGGATTCTACTATCGCTCCGATCACTTCAACTTCGCGAAAGTTGGCGTGCCGGCGTTCGATCCTGAGTCAGGGATCGAATATGTGGGTAAAGATGCCGCGTACGGCCGCAAAACCCGTGACGAGTACACGGAAAACGATTACCACAAACCGTCGGACGAGATCAAGCCGGGCTGGGAGTTGTCAGGTGCCGTGCAGGATCTGCAGCTGTTCTTCACGATTGGCTATCGCGTCGCCAGTGCCGCACGGTACCCTGAGTGGAAAGCAGGCAATGAGTTCAAGGCGATTCGGGATAAGTCACTGAAGCCGTAGTGTTGACGCGACGCCCACACCTTAACTCGTAATAATATGACTAAAGCCAGCTCCCGTCGCGCTATCGGTGCCACCATGTGGTTGGGGCTTAGCCTCACGGCGTGTGGCACAGCCTCGGCGCCACCCAAGCTGGCGAACCCGCCCGTGGTGCCCACTCCGATCAGTGTGCAGCACGCCGTGATTCCGGCGCCGAGCAGCATTGTGATGGCGACTGGGCAATCGTCCTTGATTGACTCGTCCACAACAATTACGGTGGAGGCGCCCGGCGCCCAGCGCGTGGAGGCGCAGCGCGTGGCCGACCAACTGGCCGCGTTGCTCTGGGCACCCGCTGAACGAGCGCGCCGAGCTGCTCTCGCGACTCCATCTGGTACGATTCAGCTGACGCTTGATCCTGCGCACGTGGAGTTAGCCGCCGAGGGGTACAGGCTGGATGTCACGAGTGCCGGCGTCCGTATTCTTGCCGCAACACCAGCCGGCCTGTTCTACGCCACGCAATCACTGCGGCAGCTATTGCCCGTGTCCGTTGAGTACCCAGCGGCGGCGCAGCGCGTGTTGCGTGTCAATGCAACAACCATTCGCGATTTGCCGCGCTACGAATGGCGCGGGGCGATGCTTGATGTGGCACGACATTTCCTGCCGTTGCGCGATGTCGAGCATTTTGTGGACCTGATAGCGCTCTACAAGCTGAACCGACTACACTTGCATCTCGCCGACGACCAAGGCTGGCGGATTGAGATTACTTCACGTCCAAATCTGAGCGCCGTCGGCGGGAGCTCGCAGGTTGGGGGCGGCGCTGGCGGCTATTACTCACAGCGCGAGTATCGCGAGTTGGTTGCCTACGCCGCGGCGCGCTTCGTCACCATTATCCCGGAGATCGACATGCCGGGACACACCAACGCGGCGCTCGCCAGTTATGCTGCGCTCAACTGCGACAACACCGCGCGCCCGCTCTATACGGGCACCGACGTGGGATTCAGCTCATTCTGCGTCGAATCTGATTCTACCTATGCGTTGGTGTCGGATGTCGTGCGCGAAATGAAGGCGCTCTCCCCTGGCGGCTATTTCCACATGGGGGGTGACGAAGTCAAAACGCTGACGCCGACACAGTATCGCGGATTTGTGGATCGCGTTCAGGGCATTACCACCGCCAACAACATGCGCCTGATCGGCTGGGCCGACATCGCGCCGGCACGACTGTCGCCAACGACGATCGTGCAGCATTGGGCCAAGGACTCCTTGGCACTCCACGTCGCGCGCGGTGGGAAGGTGATTGCCTCACCAGGGTCCAAGACCTACCTCGACATGAAGTACGACAACGCCACCACGCTCGGCCTGAGTTGGGCGGGACGGATTGAGGTCAAGGACGTCTACGACTGGGATCCAACGCTGGTAACGGGGGCAACGCCAGAATCCCTACTAGGGGTCGAGGCGCCGCTCTGGAGCGAAACGGTTACCAAGATCGCCGACGCGGAGTTCTTGGCCTTTCCCCGGCTGGCGGCGATCGCCGAGATCGGCTGGTCGGCACGCAACGCTCGGGCATGGGAAGATTTCCGGTTGCGACTCGCCGCGCATGGCCCGCGCCTGCAGGCCCTCGGCGTGAACTTTTACCGTTCACCGCAGATCCCGTGGCCCTAGACGACGCGTCGATCAGTCGGCGGACGCTCGTAAGCCGATTCATCGCGGCCGGTACCGCGCTGAGTGGAGTTGGCGCCGCACTGGGCGCGTTCGCGTCACGCGCCGATGCGGAAGGCGCGGCGGGCGGGAACCGCGCGGGAGAGTTCACCTTTGCACGACTGCGTTACGACTCGGGAGACTGGGACTATAATCCCAAAGTCTGCGCGAATGTGCTGGATTCCCTGATCCAATACACCACCATTCCCGTGCACGAACAAGAAGTCGTCATTACCGCGGACTCTTCTGAGCTTGGCGCATTTCCCTTTGTCTTCATGACTGGACACAAGCTCGTGCGCTTTAGTGCAAAGGAGCGAGCGGGCCTGGTGCGCTTTGTGGAAAGCGGCGGCCTATTGCTGGCAGACGACTGCAATCATGACGTCAACGGCTTGTTTGCCCAGTCGTTTGACGCGGAGATGCGAAAAGCGTTCCCTGCTGCTCCTGGACTCGCGAAGATCCCGAAGGGGCACGCGATTTACAAATCGTTCTTCACCTTTGACGGCCCCCCACAGACCAGCCATGAGGTGAATGGCTGGGGGGATAATGTCGTCCATGATTATGTGCGCGGAATCGAACGCGGTGGCCGACTCGGCGTGATTTACACGAATCAGGACTATGGCTGTGAGTGGGACTATTCGTGGAAGAACAAGCGCTTCCGTACAAAAGACAACACCAAGTTCGCGGTGAACTTGGTGGTCTATTCGATGACCTAACCAGGCATCGGAGGCTCCGCTACGACGCTTACGGCGTCTGCGGGGTCTGCGGCGTCTGTGTCGCTGGCGTGCCCGGCGTACCTGGTGTGCCCGGCGTGCCAGGGGTGGGAGTCTGCGGCGTCTGGGGCGTCTTTGGATCTGCCTTGGGATCTGCCTTCGGGTCGGCCTTCGGTTCGGCCCTCGGCGCCGTCGACTGTCCAGCGCCGGCACGCGGCTGAGCTCCAGGTCCCGCGGGCCCAGCATTGCCGCCACGCGGCGGTTCGGCCGACTGCTGTTGCTCGCGGCTCTGCTGCACGCGCTGCTCGAGCTGCTGCTGCTCCTGTTGCTTCTCGAACTCCTTTTGCTGCTTCGGATTCAGTCGAAGTTCAGACTTCGGGCTTCCACTCTGCGGACCCACAAATGTCACGGTACGGCGCTGCGGAACGACCTTGAACTCGATGTCGACCTGCTGCCCGGCATTCACCCGCACAGGAATCTGCTCTTCCGCGAACACGTAGTGATCGGGAATCTCGCTATCGCGAATCTTCAGTACGTAGGAACCAGGGCGTAGGGTACCAAACTCAATGCGCCCTTTATCGTCCGATGCGGAGTAAACGGTATCCCGGTCGCTCATGATGGCGACCAACACGTTCGAGATCACCCCGGCATCAACCAAGGAGTCGGCACGTGATCCAACCGTCCCGCCAGCAGGATCGAATCGCCGAACGAGCGCGCGAACACCCGCGCCACGCATCATCGAGACCGCGAAACGGACCGGCTCTTTTGTTTCCTTCGTCAGATTGACCGCAACATCACCAACGAGCAGTTCGCCGTGCATCTGCATGACGCCGTCAATCTCAACCTTGTGCGTCCCCGGTGTGAGACCACGGAACATCACCTGCCCTTCGTCGTCGGTAACCGCGGCTTGATCGCCGAGGCGGACCATGGCGCCGGCCACTGGCGCACCAGTCGCGGCGTCACGAATACGACCAATAGCCCGGCCTGGTTCGCGCATCGGGCCGGTCGGCATGCCAATGGGACGACGTACCTCGAGGAAGTAGCCGGCGGCGTTCGGTGTTCCATACAACGACGCGCGCTGCAGCAACTGCGCACGAACACCGATCGTGGTACCGTCAATAAAGCTACGGTCGAGGCGAATATCGCTCTGTCCGAACCAAACACCGGAGCCGTCGTAGTCGCCGAGTGTTGCGCGTTGCGCAGACGACGACACCTGCAAGTCAAGGCGCCAGGGCAAGTGCAACTGTGCGTTCACGCCGGAGGCCAAGATGCCGGCGGCCCCTGCTGAGAGGGTGCGGCCGTTGCTGCTGGATCCATACATATTGAGTGCGCCGATTGAACCGAAGTCCGCGCGGAGGCTCAACGATCCTGCTTCGTATCCCGACTTTGCGCCCTTCATCAGGTCGAGCGCCTCGCCGTGCTCGGCGGCGGCACTTATGCTGAAGGCGCCAAACCGCGCGGAGGCTGTGGCGCGAAGCGTCCGCTGCGTTCCGTCGACAGCAATCACCGACTCAAAGCGGTCGAGTCGCGTCAGCTCACCGTATTCAAGCGAGACAATGCCCCCCCAGCCAATCGCGACTGAAAGGTTTCGGCTTTTCTGTTCGGTTGGGGCGTTCGGTAGAAACGGCGGGTGCCAGTCGCGGAGGCCGCCATTGAGAGTCAACGAGAGTTTCGGAATCGGGTGAAACTCCACATAGCCTTCCTGGACATCTCCACCGCGCAACGGCCCAGTAAAGTTCGGATCTGCTTTTGTGAGGCCGAGGTTATAGCTCCAACGGGAGTTTTGCCCCATCACGCGCAAGCGCGTGGCGCGGCCCCCCTGCGTGGCGGAATCGCTTTCTGCCGACTCAAGCTGCAGGAACCCGGACAATGGCAACGGGGCCTCGAGGGAAAGACTCCGCACGCCGCTCTTGGTCAGCTCGTCACCGCCGCGCTCGACGACGGTGCCGTACAGCCATCCCAGTGCGGTCGGAAGTCCGACCCTGGTACCCAGTTCAGGTGCTGAATTCAGCAACCACATCGGCCGCTCGATGTATGCGCCACCTTGGAACCAGCGGCCCGTGACATCGAACTGCGCGCCAGAACCCATGAAGCCGCCGGTTGTCAGCGGTGAGTAGCCGAACATGTCGCTGCCAAGCCGCAGCCGCCAATGATCGTTCCGGAACAGCGCGCGATATTCCTCACGCTCCCCAAAACCGAACTGTGACTGACGATTGGTAGGCGCTGAGGCGTTGAACGATAGGGTCGTGTTGTTGTCGGGCATCAAGCCGCCACCCTGAATCGTGACCGGCGAAACACCCGCAGCGTATCCGCCGCCGCGCACCGATACCGTTGCAGGGACCGTGGCAAAACGCTCGCTGACAATACCCTTCGGCACGAACGTCGTGCGGAAGTTGGCCTTGCTCGTCACCGCGCGATCCGCGCGATCCGTGGCCCGTAACTCAAGATTGTCGTCAACCGCTCGCGCGAGCGTACTCGGCGCCGCTCCAGATACCACGACGATAATCGTCGCTCCCGGAGCCAGTGCGGCCGCCGACGGCTCCGTGCGTACGCCGAGGCGCTGTAGCGATTGCCCTTCAAAAGCCACCTGCGACGTTACGTTGCCGCGGTTGCGCACGAGGAATCGCGCCGCAACCGGAGCGCCCGTGGGGACCCAGCCTGGTGCGTCGAGCGGAATGACTTCGATTTCGCGGTGTTCGTCGATGGTGACAATCAGCGAGTCCGGTTGACCGCCCTCGATGTTCGCCTGTACAACAAAGCGTCCAGCCGGCGTTCCACGTGCAGCGTTGATGCTAAAGATCAAGAGATCTTGGGCACCGGCATTTACCACGGCGTCGCCGGTTCCGCCAATAACCTGCCATCCACTCGGCAGCGAGAGTGAGACTCGCGCCTGGCGAGCGCCGGCGTTGATATTCTTTGCTCGAAAGGTGGCATTGAATGCCGCACCGGCCGAGATCGTGAGCGGCGCCTTGCGCAGGTTCCGAACCTCGACGGTATCCTGCGCCAGCACATCACGACCCGAGCACAGGAACGCAAAAGCGCCGCCCACCAAAAGGTGAGCGAACGCGAGGCGCGGGTCGGTGATGGAGAAACGTCGCATGGGTATCGGTTAGAACTTCAAGGCGAGCTGCTTCGCAAAGACCGCGTCTTCGCCCGTATCGGCAAAGAGCACTGCTTTGTAGGATCCCGGGGGAAGCACACCCAAGTCGAAGTGCTGGCGAAGCGAGGATCCAGGGTACAAGAGGCCGCGCGACTGCTTGGCCTGCGCGCGCAGCGTCCCCTGTTCATCGTAGACTTCGATCCAGAGCACGGGGCGGTAGGCGCGTTCACCCGAATTCGCGACATCCACTTCCAGCGCGGAATTCTTGGCGGGGGTCAGTCCGAGACGTTCTCCGTCAAAGACGACCGCGCGCGATCCAGGATTCCGCAAATGTGTCGCGACTTGGACGGCGTAGCGAATGACCGCACCGATCGACACGGTGCCTTTCTTGGAGTCATTGCTCGACGGTGTCGGTGGTGCCCCCTCGACAATAATCGTGCTCCAGTAACTCCCACTCAGGGACTCGCGTGCTGGAACCGCAACCGTGTACGAAACCGTCACCGAGCTGTTCGCCGGCACGAGCACTCGATTCGTCTGTGGGGTGATCCACGAGGCATTGGAACGAGCCATGCCGCCCGCATCACCGTATTCAGTGGTACCGTCGGCCTTAAAGCTGTAGTCGGTCAGGAAGATGCGCGCCGTCTGCGCTTCCCCGCTTGGATTCGCGATGACGATCGTACCCGTGTAGCGCTCACCGGGGGCGGCGCTGCGTTCTTCGACGGTGTTGGTTAGCACCGATAGCTGTGCGGCGGCGGCCCGCGGAAATGCGGAACAGCACGCGATGACGGCTACCGTGAGCATTCGAAAGCTGCGGTTCATAGGGACTCCGGCCAAGGTGCGCATCACAGGCACCCCGTGGTTCCCGAACTAATACTCTTGATGCAATAGTACACGGTAATCGCCTGCGTCTGCGGTCCCACCGCGGACGTCGAGGAAACCGTGTAGGTGATGCTAAAAGCTGATGCCGTCGGTGCTGTGTTCGTCTCGAGGATCTGATAGCTGGTCGAGAGCGTCACAGTTCCAGCGGAAATGTCAACGGAGGGTGCAGCGAGGAGTGCTTTGACCGTCACGCCGGAGGGAGGGGCGGAGGCCAGGCGAACCCAAATGTACCGGTTAGTGCTCTTGTCCGTACCGTTGGTATCCCACGTGCTGACACCAGTCGCGGGGGTTGGAGCGGAGCCGGCAATGGCGCTGTTGATCACCACGGTCGGTCCAGCCGTGAGGGTAACCGTGGTCTGCGCGACCGCAACGCGGTGGCCACCAAACCCAAAAAACACCGCAAAGCCGACCACGCGTACACCTACGCGGGACAGCCAAATGATGAATGTGGTATCGCCTGATGGTCTCATGACAATGTCTCGGTAACGCCTCAAGTAGTAGCTGTTGCGGATTTGGTCGACGGGGCTGGAAAATCTCCGGATGGGGGCCACGCCACGCTTTCGCGGGCTAGCTATGCATATCTCGTGCCACAACGGATCAGGCGAGTCACCCACTCTGTCCAACCCTCCCCAAGCCGACGTGTGCTGCCGAGCCACACGTCGGCCCCTGGGGGTGAAACCACTACGTACCTTCAAGAACCACTACACCTGCCGGATCGTGCAACAGCGCCTTAGACGCCACCGGTGATCGTGTAGGTGACCGTACGGGTCGCCGACGACACGACGCCAGCGGCCGCGGTCGCATCCAACTGATAGGTGATCGCCAAGCCGGCCTGGTTGAGCTTGGTGATGCCGGTCACGACATCCGTCGCGGTCGCGCTGAGCGACTGCCGGCCCGCGCTCGTGCCGCCCGCCGGAGCGGTCAGCGTGGTCGACAGCGTCACGCCGGTCGGCATGGCGGCATCGATCGCGGCGGTGATCTTCGCGCTGCTCTGGTTGGTGGTCACCGAATAGGTGCTCCCAGTCGCGGTCACGGTC
>CAIRYG010000011.1 GCA_903882745.1 uncultured Gemmatimonadota bacterium | reverse complement strand
TGACAAAAAATTATTAAATGTGAAATCGTTTAATATGCTTGAAAATTTATAGAAATTTAAAATGCTCAATAATCGCATTTTAATGAAAAATAGTTTTAAAATGGTACAAAATGGTGAGGCTTGCCAGTGCGCTCTTCACGTAGCAGGAGTTGTACTGCGTGGACATCCCGCGCAACTCATTCGGTTGCGGATTTTGGCCAAGCTTGAAGTTGAGCCCCGAGATGATTGCTCCCTCGATTTTACCACGGTAGTCCGCGAGGTTGACGTAGCCGCCAGCGAGGATCAATCCACGGAACCCATAGTTGTTGCCAATCGACGCATTGCCGCGAATAATCACGAGGCCGCGCACGAGGTAGTTCGGGAAGGTAAAGGTTCCGCTGGGATTGTCGATAAAGATCAACGGCCACGCGCTCGGATTCGCCGTGAAGTACGCCGCCGACGGAAAACCGGTGCCTGACGACGTCACGTTAAAGTCCGGCGTAATCCCAACCTTGGCGGTCAGGTTTGCCCAGTTGATCGGCACGGAATCCGCAGCCGCCGTATACACCGCCGCGAGCGTGTCGATCTTGATGCTTCCCCCCAGATTCGAGGAACTGCCGACGAATCCGTTTTTATTGTCGTACGTATTGGTCGGGATGCTCGCGGCCGCCGTGTTGCCGGTTCCACCGACGCACGCGTCGTCGCCGTTGATGGTTCCTTTGTCGATGTTCACACCGTTGATGGCGGTCCACGCGCCGGGGATTGGCCACGACGTGCGGGTCAACGACGGCCCCCGCGCCATCACCGATACCGTATAGTTCGCCGTCGGCATGCTCGCCACCTTCGCGCGCGAAATCACGGCGTGCGACCGCAGCAGAATCAGTGCAGGAATCGGCGAGGCCGCGGGACGAATGATGGTCGATGTAACGTCGTAATACCCGCTCCCCGACACCGTCACCCGGACCGAGTCATTGGCCGTCGGGACCTCCAGCAGGCCAAGCGCCGTTCTGTCGCCAATCGCGCGCTGTAAGCCCGACTCGGCCAACAGGCGCGCGCGCAGCAGTTCGTCGCCGTCATCGTTCAAGCGACGTTCATTGCGCATCAGCATAATGCCAGTCGCAATCGCACTCGTCAGAATGAAGAGCACCAGGATGACCACAGGAAGCGCGAATCCTCGGCGCAGGCGACGCGTGGGCATCAGTCGGTCCGATTGCGAAAGAAGAACGCCGATGTCACGGTCACCAGTTCGGGCGTTGCCCGTCCCGCGGTGCGGTGCGGGCTATACGCTGCCGCTTTCAGCTGCACACCCCGGATAGTCGAGACCAACGGCGCGGTCGTGAGTGCCGTATCCGACGTCGCCGTGTAGTAGCGGAACCTCGCCGAGGTGCCGAACGGCGCGGCAATCTCCTGCGCGGTGCCGGACCCGACTTGCCGGTACAGCCCCTTGAGCCCAGAGAAGAGCGCCGAGTTTCCCAAGCGGTATGTGACGATCTGGTAGAGAAACATCGGCGCGCCAGCGCTCCCCGAAGCACTACTCACGGCGAGGTAGCTGCCCCCGCTTGGCGCGGTCAGCCCAATTCCGGTGCAGTTGCTCGCCGTTCCTGCCGACGGCTTGGTGGAGCTGTTGGTATAGGTGTAGGCCCCGGTCGCCGAGGTGTCCTTGATAGCGAAGCCGCCAAAGACAGCGGTGGCGAGCACGGCCGAGTCGACGGGCAACTGCAGCATAGTCCCGCTCGCACAGAACACACCGGAGGCGTAGGGGACGCGGACGGAGATTGAATCGCTGGACGCGGCAATCACCCCGTTGGTACCACCCGAGGTGGCGTCGACCATCGCTAACTCGGTCTCCAGGGTGCGGAGCGCAGTGCGTGCGACCGAGCGCGCTTCCTGCCGATCGTTGACACGCGAGAACCCGCGGAGCTGGCTCTTGAGCATGCTGCTCGCCGCCGAGCCGAGGATCGCAACAAGCACCAGTGTGATCAGCAGTTCGACCATACTGAAGCCGGCGCGCGTGTGCCGGCGGGTCCCTGTGGGCTCAGTCAACGTTGGCACGATCAATATCCTTTGAAGCTGTTCGTCCACGTTGTGCCGTACGGGCGTAACGCACCCGTTGGCGCCGTGCTTCGCGTGAGCACGATCGTATCCGCCTTGATCGTCGCATCGGTCGGCGTCCAGATGACCGTCACGGTTCGTGTGGTCGATTGCGATGACACCGACACGCACACCTGACTCGGCGTCGTCTCCGAGGAGAGCGTGCGGCACCCGGCATTCGCGATCAGCGAGTCGTAGGGGATCGAGGCGAAGCGGGTCGCGGACTCGCTCTCCGTTCCATAGCGCGCAGCACCAGCGGAGACGGTAACCAGCTGCTTTGACAGCTGGGTGAGCACCCGCAAATTCACGGTCGCAATGAGGCCAAAGAGCACCACCGCGATGACCACTTCAACCAGCCCCGCTCCTACGCGGCGCCGCAACGGCGGGTGGGCGGTCATTGGCGAACGATCTGGCCGGCGATGGTCGACCGCACCAGGCGCGAAAAGCTACCGTTCGCGATGGTGACGCTGAGCGTGGTATCGGCGAGGCCGGTGGGAAAAATGGTAATCCCTTTGCTTGGGGCGAGGGTCACGCTGGTCACGGAGAGCTCCGCGGTTTTTCCCAGATACCGTGCGCTCAGCGTGGTGCCAGCTGCTCGGTCCTTGGTGAGGAGCTGTTTCGTGGAGCTGTCATACGTGACCGTGATCGGCCGACGGGTTCTGGTGGCCAGGGCAAAGGCGCGTTCGAGATCGCTGACAACTACGACTTCCAGCGCGGCGATGCGTGAGCGTGCCACGGTGGTCCCAATGCGCGGAACGGCAATGATGGCCATCATCCCGATGATGACCACCACCATCATCATCTCCACGAGGGTGAACCCCGTACGAGTCCGGCAGGTATTGAGGGGCATTGGCTCTAGTAAATAACCTAGCGAGCAGGGGTAGCGCACGGGTCGTGCACGGGTGGAGGCGGCTAAGTAGGCGTAGTGTGTCTAAATTATATACACTGATAGAGGCTCCCCGATGGGTCCGGTCAGGCGGATACGCGAGCTAATACTCCAGCGCATACTCCAGCGCATGTTCGACGCGGCAGGGGCAGGGCAGGTCACGACATGATTACGAGGTGATTACGGGGTGATCACGTTCCTGCACTATCCCCATTGACCAAGCGCTTGATTTACCATATCTTAGTAGGCTCTGACTGCCCAGGGGCTTAACCGCTCGTGAGCAGTGAGGGCGCCTGTTGGCGAGTCATATCGCAGAGTCGTGCAGGTGGGGTACCCAAGTGGCCAACGGGAGCAGACTGTAAATCTGCCGGCGCAAGCCTTCGAAGGTTCGAATCCTTCCCCCACCATTACGGAGCGGGATTCGCAGAATCATGAGGGTGTACGAGGGTGTACGTCGGGTGTTGCGCTCGTGATTCTGTTCGGAAATATCGGAGTATGCAGTGTTATTTGAGTAGCAGGTGGGGGTCTGGACTTGCGGCAGTTTGCGGGAGTAGCTCAGCTGGTAGAGCGCAAGCCTTCCAAGCTTGATGTCGCGGGTTCGAGCCCCGTCTCCCGCTCTTGGAAATGTAGGATTAGCAGGGTGTCGAGGCAGAGTTGGTGCTGGTGCTCGAACGTTGGTGCTCGAACGCTGGTGCTTAAACGCTGGTGCTTGAACGCTGGGGAGGTGTGGCGGCGATCGAACGCTGACCAGCGCGCTGTCTCGTGAGCTGCACGCATAGCTCAGTCGGTAGAGCACATCCTTGGTAAGGATGAGGTCATCGGTTCGATCCCGATTGCGTGCTCTGTAGGTCGAACTTTAGTTGAGGACGAAGGTCATGCCCCGCGAAAAGATTATCCTCGCCTGCGGCGAGTGCAAAAACCGGAACTACTTCACGACGAAGAACAAGCGCCTCCATCCGGAGCGCGTGGAGTGGAAGAAGTATTGCCCCCGGTGCAACAAGCATCAGGTGCACAAGGAGACCAAGTAGTGGCCGTCGCCGAGGTTCCGAAGGCGAGCGTCCCCCAGCGGCTCATGGGTTTCTACCATGAGGTGATGGTGGAGATGAAGCGCGTCACCTGGCCAGATGTGCCGCAGGTGCGGCAGCTGGCAATCGGCGTGGTCATTCTCTCGCTGTTCATCGGCGGCGTAATCGCGGTCATGGACTTGCTCTTCCAGAATCTCCTCGTGCGCTGGATCCCAGCGCTCTTCGGCGGTTGAAGTGACGCATCACTTCTACGCCGTCCAGACGACGTCCGGCCACGAGAACAAGGTCCGGAACCTCCTGCAGCGCAAGATCGACGCCGATCTCGTGCCTGCGGAGCAGCGTCTGATTCGTCAGGCCCTCGTGCCGACGGAGCAGGCGGTGGAGATCAAGAACGGCAAGAAGGTGACGGTCGAGCGCAAGGTGTTCCCGGGCTACGTGCTGGTCGAGATGGTCGTGGGCGAGGAGACCTTGCACACGGTCGGCAGCATTCAGGGCGTGATCAAGTTCGTGGGCAAGGACCGCGATCCGCAGCCGCTGCGCCAGGACGAAGTCAATCGCCTCCTCGGCCGCGCCGAAGAAGCGGAAGACGTGGCACCGAAGGAGGAGATCCCGTTCCTCGTCGGTCAGGCCGTGGCGATCACCGAAGGACCGTTCACCGATTTCAACGGCACGGTCGAAGAAGTGATGCCAGACAAGGGGAAGGTTCGGGTGAGCGTCTCGCTCTTTGGCCGTCCCACGTCGGTGGAGTTGGATTACCTGCAGCTGCGCGCGCACTAGTCCCTCGGCGTGGTCGAGGGAACGCGCGCCCGGTGACGGGTGTTAGAAAGGGAAGGGTTGGACGCAGGACAACTGATATTGCACGTGCCCTTGCGCGGGGCAGCTGAGACTCAGCGAGTAGCGCACCGTCGGATACCACAACGACGCTAATCATACCGTGGGAGTCAGCGGACATTCGCGGGGCAAGGTCCCCAGCGCATGCTCCGCTCTACGTGTCTAGAGGAGTTCCATGGCAAAGAAGGCCGTAGGATTCGTCAAGCTGCAGATTCCTGCAGGCAAGGCGAACCCGGCCCCTCCGGTCGGCACCGCGCTCGGACCGCAGGGAATCAACATCATGGCGTTCTGCAAAGAGTTTAATGCTCGGACGCAGGGCCAGGATACGATTCTCCCGGTCGAGATCACGATTTTCGCCGACAAGAGCTTCACGTTCATCCTGAAGACGCCGCCAGCTGCGGTGCTCGTCAAGAAGGCCGTGGGGATCGAGAAGGGTTCGGGACAGCCAAACCGTAACAAGGTGGGGACTATCACTAAGGCTCAGGTCAAGCAGATCGCCGAGCTGAAGATGCCCGACCTCAATACCGAATCGATTGAGTCCGCCATGCGTATGATCGCTGGCGCCGCTCGCTCGATGGGTGTGGAGGTACGCGACTAATGCGCGCACACGGAAAGAAGTACCGCAAGGTTGCCGACGGGCGTGACATCAACGCCGTGGTGGCCCCGAAGGCCGCGCTCGAGCAGGTGAAGGGCGCCGCGTTCGCCAAGTTCGACGAGACCGTCGACGTGGCGATTCGCCTCGGTGTGGATCCGCGTCACGCCGATCAGATCGTGCGTGGCACGGTGGTGTTGCCAGCCGGCACCGGTAAGACGGTGCGCGTGCTCGTGATCGCCGTCGGCGACAAGGCGAAGGAAGCCGAAGCCGCGGGCGCCGATTTCGTCGGCACCGATTTCATTGCGAAGATCAAGGAAGGCTGGATGGATTTCGACGTGCTGATCGCGACGCCTGACCAGATGGGGCAGATCGGTGCCCTCGGTCGTGTGCTCGGTCCGCGCGGACTGATGCCGAACCCGAAGGCGGGCACGGTGACGTTCAACGTCGGCCAGGCCGTGAAAGAAACGAAGGCGGGCAAGATCGAATTCCGCGTCGACAAGGGAGGCAACGTCCATGCCGCGATTGGCAAGGTGTCGTTCCCGATCGAGTCGCTGGAAACGAACTTCACCGCGTTGATGGACACCATCGTGCGTTCGAAGCCGAGCGCTGCGAAGGGCGTGTATGTGAAGACGGTGGCCGTGTCCAGCACGATGGGCCCCGGCGTCCGTATCGACACCACCCCGTACCGGTAACCGACGATGAAGCGATCCGACAAGGAACAGCTCGTCGCCGAGCTGAAGGACAAGATGGAGGGCGCGACCGCCCTGTACTACACCGACTTCACCGGCCTCAACGTGAAGCGTATGACCGAACTTCGCCGCCAGTTCCGCAAGGCCGGGGTGGAGTACGTCGTCATCAAGAACTCGCTGGCGCTGAAGGCCGTGAACGAGAGCGGTCGCGTTGGCGTGCGTCTGAAGGGCCCCACGGGCGTCGTCGTCGCGAAGGATGCGGTGGTGGCGGCCAAGATCCTCACCGACTTCGCGAAAGTCAACGATTCGCGTCCGGAAGTGAAGGGTGGGATCTACGAGGGTGCCGCGGTGGATGCGGCGCTCGTCAAGAAGCTCGCCTCGCTCCCGACTCGGGACGAAGCGCTCGGCCAGTTGCTTGGCTGCTTCAACAGCGTGCTGTCGATGTTCGCGCTCACTCTCGAGGCGCGTGTCGCGCAGCTCGAGGCCGGTTCCAATCCCCAGGCGTCTGCCTGACCAACAACGCCCCAGGCTGTCCTGGGGGATTATTCACGGAGATTTCTAACAATGGCAAACGCTACTCTGAGCAAGGACGAGATCCTCGAGGCGATCGGCAACATGTCGGTCATCGAGCTCGCCGAGCTGATCGATGCTTTCAAGACGAAGTTCAACGTCACCGTTGTCGCGGCCTCTGCGGCCCCGGCTGGCGGCGCCGCCGCTCCTGCCGCCGAAGAGCAGACCGAGTTCTCGGTCACGCTGAAGGATGCGGGCGCGAAGAAGATTCAGGTCATCAAGGTCGTCCGCGAGATCACGGGTCTTGGCTTGAAGGAAGCCAAGGACATGGTCGACGGCGCACCGCAGGTCGTGAAGGCCGGCGCTTCGAAGGACGAAGCGGCTGCCATCAAGGCCAAGCTCGAAGAGCAGGGCGCGACGGCCGAGGTCAAGTAAGGCGGAAGGTTCTCGTGGCCGGCTGACCGCTTTCGCGGCAGCCGGCCCCGACATCCTCCCCCTCACTTGGTCTTGCCGACAATGATCGCATTCGTACCGACGTACAACTGAAGTTCCGTCCGCCCCGCTCCGCCGCGCGAAATCCTCGCGCGTCGGGGGCGGGCGGCTTTCGCCGTCCATCGGCCGAGCCAGGGTTGATATGATCAAGCAAATTTCGTTCGGGAAGCTGGAGTCGGGCATGGACATGCCCCATCTCCTCGACATCCAGACGCGCGCGTTCGAGACGCTGCTGCAGCTAGACGCGGCCTCGCACAACCGCGAGGACGTCGGGCTCGAGCGGGTCTTCAAGGACCTGTTCCCGATTACCGACGTTCACGAGAACTTCTCGCTGGACTTTAAGCGCTACACGCTGGGCGAGCCGAAGTACTCCGTCGAGGAGTGCATCGAGCGCGATATGACCTTCTCCGCTCCGCTCAAGGCGACACTCGCCCTGACGGTGTTTGAGGAAGCCGCCGCCGACGGCAAGAAGCGCATCAAGAACCAGATCGAAAAGGAAGTCTATCTCGGCGAGCTGCCGCTCCTCACCGCACTCGGCACCTTCGTGATCAACGGAGCCGAGCGCGTGATCGTGAGCCAGCTGCACCGGTCGCCGGGCGTGGTGTTCGAAGAGAGCACCCACCCGAACGGGCAGCGCCTGATCTCGTCGCGTATCATCCCCTTCCGCGGCTCGTGGGTCGAGTTCACCGTGGACATCCACGATGTGATCTACGTCCACATCGACAAGAAGAAGAAGTTCCCGGCCACCGCGCTCCTGCGCGCCTTCGGCTTTGGCAACAACTCCGACATCCTCCGCCTCTTCTTCGCCGTCCGCGAGCTGGACCTGACGAAGAAGCGTGAAGGCCGCGCGGAGAACCGTGAAGTCGTCGGCGCGATCATCGCCGAAGACATCGAGTTGCCAGGCGAGGCCACGGCGGACGACGCGCCGAAGGCCAAGACCAAAAAGGCCCGCGCAGAGCGCGAGCGCAACGAGAACTCGCTGCTGGTCAAGGAAGGCGACGAGCTGACGGAAGAGGTGTTCAACCGCCTCCGCCGCCAGAAGGTCGACAAGGTGAAGGTGTTCGCCAGCTACGGCAACGTGGATCTCCGCGACGAGCTCGACGCGATCGAGCGCGAGGAGCGCCCGATTCCGCGCGTGCTCGCCGTTGACGCTATCGACCCCGAGACGGGCGAAGTCATTGGAGAGACCGGTCAGCAGCTCAAGGAGATGCTGGTCAAGCGCCTCCGCAAGCACGGCCTGCTCCAGGTCCAGTGCTTTGTGCCGAGCGGCCGTGCCGAGAGCACGCTGATCAAGAACACCCTCGCCAAGGATCCGACGCACGACGAGGAGATGGCGCTCAAGCAGATCTATTCGCTGCTCCGCCCGGGCGATGCGCCCAACAAGGAGACGGCGAAGCAGGCGCTCGACCGCCTGTTCTTCAGCCCCAAGCGCTACGACCTCGGCCGCGTGGGCCGTTACAAGATCAACCAGCGCCTGCGCCTCAACACGCCGGCGAGCCAGACGGTACTGACCAAGGACGACTTTATCGCCATCATCCGCTACCTCGTGGAACTCCACGAAGGCCGCGGCCATGTGGACGACATCGACCACTTGGGCAACCGTCGTATCCGCTCGGTCGGCGAGCTCATTGCCAACCAGTTCTCCGTTGGTCTCTCGCGCATGGCGCGCTTGGTCAAGGAGCGCATGAGCATCAATCAGGACACCGACAAGATCGCGCTCGACGACCTCGTCAATGCGCGGACGGTGTCGGCGGTGATCCAGGCGTTCTTTGGATCGTCGCAGCTCTCGCAGTTCATGGACCAGACGAACCCGTTGGCCGAGTTGACGCACAAGCGTCGTCTGTCGGCCCTCGGACCGGGCGGCCTCACCCGTGAGCGCGCCGGCTTCGAAGTCCGTGACGTGCACTACTCGCAGTACGGCCGTATGTGCCCGATTGAAACGCCGGAAGGTCCGAACATCGGCCTGATCACGTCGCTCGCGTGCTTTGCGCGCGTGAACGACCTCGGCTTCATCGAGACGCCGTATCGCGTCGTCAAGAATGGAAAGGTCACCGACCAGCTCGCGTGGTTGGATGCCAACAAGGAAGAGGACGCCATCATCGCCCAGGCCAACGCGCGCCTGAACGACGACGGTTCGTTCGTGGACGAGTTCGTGCTCAGCCGTCAGCAGGGTGACGTGCCGTTGATCCAGCCGAACCGGATCGACTATATGGACGTGGCGCCGGAGCAGGTGGTGTCCATTGCCGCCGCGCTGATCCCGTTCCTCGAGCACGACGACGCCAACCGCGCCCTCATGGGTTCCAACATGCAGCGCCAGTCGGTGCCGCTGTTGAATCCGCAGACCCCGCTCGTCGGCACTGGTCTCGAAGAGACCGTGGCGCGCGATTCGGGCGCGACCATCATTGCCAAGCGCGCGGGTGTTGTGACGCGCGTGACGGCCGATGAGATCATTGTTGATGCCGGTGCAGCGGCCAAGGGAGACGGCGAAGCGCCGCTCGCGCGGTTGGGTGCACAGGATCGGTATCGCGTGAAGAAGTACTGGCGCACCAACCAGGACACCGCTATCAACCAGCGCCCGATTGTGAAGCTCGGGCAGAAGGTGAAGGCCGGCGAAGTCATGGCCGACGGTGCGGCGACGCAGCACGGCCAGCTTGCGTTGGGCAACAACGTGCTCGTGGCGTTCATGCCCTGGTACGGACACAACTTTGAGGATGCTATCGTCCTCTCCGAGCGCCTGGTGAAGGACGACGTGTACTCGTCGATCCACATTCAGGAACTTGAGCTGCATGTCCGCGACACCAAGCGCGGTCAGGAAGAGATCACGCGCGAAATCCCGAACGTCTCGGAAGAGTCGCTCATGGACCTGGATGAGCGCGGTATCGTGCGCATCGGTGCCCATGTGCGTCCGGGCGATATCCTCGTCGGCAAGATCACGCCGAAGGGAGAGACGGAGCTGTCGCCGGAAGAAAAGCTGCTCACCGCGATTTTCGGTGAGAAGGCGAAGGATGTGAAGGATTCGTCGCTCAAGGTGCCGCCGGGAATGGAAGGCGTCGTGATTGACGTCAAGATTTTCTCGCGCATCGAAGACGGCGTGGTGGAGAAGGACCGCGGCGAGCGCATTGCGGATGTGCGTCGCCTGGAAGGCGAGGAGAAGGTCCGCGTGAACGACGTGCGTGACGCCGAGCTGAAGGAACTGCTCGTGGGTCAGACGATCGCGCTCGCGCTGAAGTCGGGCACGGTCGAGGAAGCCCTCGCGCCGGGCACGAAGTTGACGGCCGATGTGCTCGACGGGCTGCGGCTCGCGACGCTCGACCTCAAGACGTTCCGCGTCGAAGCCAAGAAGGTCAATGATGATATCCGCGAGATCATCGACGCGGCGAACCAGGTCAAGGGCAAGATCGAGGAGAAGGCGGAAGAGCGTATCGACCGCATCCTCCAGCCTGACGAACTGCCGCCGGGCGTGATCCAGCTGGTGAAGGTTTATCTCGCCGAGAAGCGTAAGATTTCGGTGGGCGACAAGATGGCCGGCCGTCACGGTAACAAGGGTATCGTGGCCCGTATCGTGCCTGAGGAAGACATGCCGTTCCTGCCGGATGGACGTCCGGTGGACATCGTGCTGAACCCCCTCGGCGTGCCGTCGCGAATGAACGTTGGACAGATCCTCGAGACCCACCTCGGTTGGGCGGCCCGCATTTTGGGCTTCTACGCCAAGACCCCGGTCTTCCAGGGCGCGACGGAAAAGGAAGTCGGTCTGTTGATTCGTTTGGCGTCGCTCCGGTGGTCGCACGAGTCGCTCGATCTGCGCAGCGCGGCGTTGGAGATCTCGGACAAGGAGATCAAGACGTTCCTGTCGGATTTGCGTCCGGCGATCGGCGAGGAAAAGGTCGAACTGTTGCACGACGCGGACGTCAACGACCTCAATGGTCGTGGGATGTCGGCGGAGACGAAGGATGTCTTCCATCGCGTGCGTGACTACATCGCGTCGGCGGCAAAGGAACTGGCCGAGCGCGAACATACGGACCTGAAGCACGCGATTGCGTTCCACGAGGCGGAGATCGCGTCGGAGGACGTCTCGGCGGCGAAGAAGGCCGATTACAAGAAGGCACTCAAGGATCTCGAGAAGCGCGACGCCATGTCGGCCCCCGAGATGCTCGAGTCGATGGGACTCCCGGCCCTCGCGGCAACGCTCGGCAAGAAGAGCGAAGCCGATGTGGATGCGGCGAGCAAGGAACTGATCACGCGCGCCGGGCTGATGCCGGGCGGCAAGATCGCGCTGCGCGATGGACGAAGCGGCGAGAAGTTCACGTCACCGGTGACGGTGGGCAGCGTGTACATGCTCAAGCTCAGCCATCTCGTGGATGACAAGATTCACGCGCGCAGCATTGGACCGTACTCGCTCGTGACGCAGCAGCCGCTGGCCGGTAAGGCGCAGTTCGGCGGCCAGCGCTTCGGCGAAATGGAAGTGTGGGCGTTGGAGGCGTACGGCGCCGCGCACACGCTGCAGGAAATCCTGACGGTGAAGTCGGACGACGTGAACGGCCGGTCGCGTGTGTACGAGGCGATCGTGAAGGGGCAGAACCTGCCCGAGCCGGGCACGCCAGAGTCGTTCAACGTGCTTGTGAAGGAACTGCAGGCGCTCGGCATCCACGTTACGATGGACGCAAACGCGGAGGGCGGATACAGCGGCCTTCCCTTCAGCGCTGGTGAGGAGTAACACATGATTGATTTCCGCAACGCGCGGGACACCCGCGCTTCCGCGTTCGACTATATCCAGGTCCGCATCGCCTCGCCTGAGGAGATCCGTGGTCCCCGGGACAGCAAGGAGCGTGAGCGGCTGGAGATGGCCGGTCTGCGCTCGTGGTGGAGCTGGGGCGAAGTCACCAAGCCCGAGACCATCAACTACCGTTCGTTCAAGCCCGAGAAGGATGGCCTCTTCTGCGAGCGCATCTTTGGTCCGGTCAAGGACTGGGAATGCCATTGCGGCAAGTACAAGCGCATCCGCTATCGCGGCGTGATTTGCGACCGTTGCGGCGTCGAAGTGACGCTCAGCAAGGTCCGGCGCGACCGCATGGGGCACATTGAGCTCGCCGTCCCCGTGGCGCACATCTGGTTCTTCAAGACGCTGCCGTCGCCGATGGGCAACCTGCTCGACCTCACGCTCCGTGATCTCGAGAAGGTGGTGTACTACTCGAACTACGTCGTCATCGAGCCGGGCGAGCAGGAATGCCGCACGAACGAGTTGCTCGACGAAGAGCAGTACCTGACGCTGCGCATGAAGGCGAAGGAAGAGGGCGACACGGCGTTCCGTGCCGACATCGGTGCGCCGGCCGTGCGCGAGTTGCTCATGCGCTTGGACGTGGACAAGCTCGCCGATGAACTCCGCGCCCAGGTGGTGACGGAGACGTCGCAGCACAAGAAGAAGCAGACGCTCAAGCGCCTGAAGATTGTTGACGCCTTCCGGAACTCGGGTGAGAACTCGGAGATCCGTAATCGTCCGGAATGGATGATCATGGACGTGATTCCAGTCATCCCGCCGGATCTGCGTCCGCTCGTTCCGCTCGACGGCGGCCGGTTTGCGACGTCGGATTTGAACGATTTGTATCGTCGCGTGATCAACCGCAACAACCGTCTCCAGAAGCTGATCGTGCATCGCGCGCCAGAGGTCATCCTCCGGAACGAGAAGCGCATGCTGCAGGAGTCGGTCGACGCGTTGTTCGACAACGGGCGTCGCTCCAAGGCCATTCGTGGCCGTGGCAAGCGTCCGCTCAAGTCGCTGTCCGACATGCTGAAGGGCAAGCAGGGCCGGTTCCGTCAGAACCTGCTCGGCAAGCGCGTGGACTACTCGGGCCGTTCGGTCATCGTGGTGGGTCCTGAGCTCAAGCTGCACCAGTGCGGTCTGCCGAAGGCGATGGCGCTGGAGCTGTTCAAGCCGTTCATCATCCACAAGCTCGTAGAGAAGGGAATCGCCGAGACCGTGAAGCGCGCCAAGAAGATTGTGGAGCGTGAGAGCGAGGAGGTCTTCGAGATTCTTGAAGAGATCATTCGCGACCATCCGGTGCTCCTCAACCGTGCACCGACGCTGCATCGCCTCGGCATCCAGGCGTTCGAGCCGGTGCTGGTCGAGGGCAAGGCAATCCGAATCCATCCGCTCGTGTGCGCGGCGTTCAACGCCGACTTCGACGGTGACCAGATGGCCGTGCACGTCCCGCTCTCGTTCGAAGCGCAGCTTGAGTGCCGTGTGCTCATGCTGTCGGCGAATAACATCCTGAAGCCGGCCGACGGTCGCCCGGTGGCGGAGCCCTCGCAGGACATCGTGTTGGGCTGCTATTTCGCCACGAAGGCCCCAACGGGCTTCGATGAGCTGATCAAGGACAAGAAGAAGGTTGCCGCACTCCGCTCGTTCACCAAGGCCGAAGAAGTCGAAATGGCCATGGCGCTCGGGCACCTCACGACGCACTCGGCGCTGCGCTATTACGTGGTGCGCAACGAGATGGCGGAGTGGATGGTGACGACGGCCGGCCGCGTGCTCTTCAATGAGATCACGCCGGTTGAGCTGCCGTTCCAGAACCGCGATATGAAGAAGAAGGCGCTCTCCGAGCTCGTGTTCGAGTCCTACCGGCATGCCGGATTGGCCTCGACCGTTGGGTTCCTTGATCGCCTGAAGGAGTTTGGATTCCGCAACGCCACGCGCGGCGGCGTCTCGATCGGCATCGAAGATCTTGAGATTCCGGTGGAGAAGGAGCAGCTGCTCGAAGAGGCCTCCACGCGTGTGGAGCGTTTCCAGAAGGCATACTCGACCGGTAACATCACCAACGGCGAGCGCTACAATAAGGTCATCGATACCTGGACGCACGCGAACAACGACATCGCCGACGCGATGGTCAAGCGCATGCGCGAGTCGCAGCTCGGGTTCAACCCCGTGTTCATGATGTTCGACTCGGGCTCGCGTGGTTCGCGCGACCAGATCCGTCAGCTGGCCGGTATGCGCGGCCTGATGGCGAAGCCGCAGAAGAAGCTCACCGGTGGTATCGGCGAAATCATCGAAAGCCCGATTAAGTCGAACTTCCGTGAAGGACTCTCGGTGCTCGAGTACTTCATCTCGACGCACGGTGCGCGTAAGGGTCTGGCCGACACGGCGCTCAAGACGGCCGACGCCGGCTACCTCACGCGTCGTCTGTGCGACGTCGCGCAGGACGTGACGATCACGGAAGAGGATTGCGGCACGATCCTCGGCCTCGTGGTGGCCGCGCTGAAGGAAGGCGAAGACATCATCGAGCCGTTGTCCGAGCGCATTGTCGGCAACGTGGCCGCAGAAGACGTGGAAGATCCGCAGCTCCTGGACGACGCGGGACGTCGCGCCATCCTGGTCGAAGCCGGCCAGATGATCAGCGAAGAGACGGCCCGTACGATCGAGGAGTCGGGGATTGAGAGCATCAAGATCCGCAGCGTGCTCACCTGCGAGGCCAAGCGTGGCCTGTGCCGGATGTGCTACGGTCGAAACCTCGCCACCATGGCGATGGTCGACACCGGCGAAGCGGTCGGCATCATTGCCGCGCAGTCCATCGGTGAGCCAGGCACGCAGCTGACGCTGCGTACCTTCCACATCGGCGGTACGGCGTCGCGTATTGCAGAAAACACGGCCCGTAAGTCGAAGGTCGCGGGCTTCTTGGAGTTCGGCGATCGCCTGATCTCGGTGACCAACGCCGAAGGCCAGCAGATCGTGACGTCGTACGAAGGCGAAATCTTCATCCGCGCCTCGGCCGACCGGAACGCGGGCGTCGCTGCTCGCTTGCAGGTTCCGCTCGGTGCTATCCTGATGGTCAAGGACGGCGACGAAGTGAAGAAGGAGCAGGTGCTCTTCTCGTGGGACCCGTACACGAACCCCATCATTGCCGACACCGCCGGTGAGATTCGCTTTGTGGATCTCGTTGAGGACGAGTCGGTGAGCGAAGAGCTCGACGAACTGACCGGGTTGCGTCAGCGCGTCGTGATCGAAGATCGTGAAAAGAAGCTGCACCCGCACATCGAGGTGTGGCAGACCAAGGCAGGGAAGGAAAAGCGTATTCGCGACTTCGTGATTCCGGTGGGCGCGCAGCTCATCGTGGACGACGGCAAGGAGATCACGGCCGGTACCATCCTGGCCAAGGTCAACCGCGAAGCGTACAAGACCCGCGACATCACGGGCGGTCTGCCGCGCGTTGCGGAACTGTTCGAAGCCCGTCGCCCGAAGGATCCGGCGACGATCTCCGAAGTGGACGGTGTGGTGCGGTTCGGCGAGATCAAGCGCGGCAAGCGTGAGATCTTCGTGCAGCCGACCAACCCGGACAACACGCCAGACGAGATGCAGGAGGCCCAGTTGTATGAAGTGGCCGCCGGCAAGCATCTTCGCGTGCACGAAGGCGACCGCGTTCGTGCGGGCGACCGTCTGTCCGAAGGCCCGGTGAATCCGCACGACATTCTCCGGATCAAGGGCCCGCGCGCGGTGCAGGAATACCTGCTTAACGAAGTGCAGGAGGTGTATCGCCTGCAGGGCGTGAAGATCAACGACAAGCATATCGGCGTGATCGTACGTCAGATGTTGCAGAAGGTCCGCGTCGCCGAGCCGGGGGAGACCGAGTTCCTCGAAGGCGAGAACGTCGACAAGGCCGTGTTCCGCGATGCGAACGACCGGGCCAAGAAGAAGAAGCAGTCGGCCGCGATCAGCGAGCCGCTGCTGCTGGGTATCACGAAGGCCAGTCTCACGACGCAGTCGTTCATTTCGGCGGCGAGCTTCCAGGAGACCACGCGCGTGCTGACCGACGCCGCTATCCGCGGGGCGAAGGACAACCTGCTCGGCCTGAAGGAGAACATCATCATCGGCCATCTGATCCCGGCCGGCACGGGGATGTACCGCTACCAGGAAGTCGATATGGACATCGAAGCGCCGCCGGCGCCCGAGACTCCGTTCGATGCCTTGGCTGCGATCCCGGCCGCTGTGGCGACGGTTCCCGATGCGCCGTTCGCTCCGCTGCCTGACGAGGCATAGCCTCGGCGGGCCTCGGTACGGCTGGTATCATAACGGTCACGAAGCGGCGTACCCCCTCGGGGGTACGCCGCTTCGCCTTTCGGGATTCTCTTCCAGTGTGCAGATTCTACCCCTATGACTGAACCCGAACGCGTGATTCCCCGCCGTGCTGTTGCGGCCTGGATCCTCTACGATCTTGCGAACGTCATCTTTTCGATGGGTGTGATTTCGCTCTACTTCTCGCTGTTTGTCCGTGAGAAAGTGGGGCCGGATCGCGCCGACCACGTGTACGGGATTATCACGTCCGTGGCCATGGCGGCGATGTTCGTGCTGTCGCCGCTCCTCGGCGCCATGACGGACCGTGCGCGCCGGCGGATGCCGTTCTTGATTTGGGCGACGATCATTGCCTGTGGGGCCACCGCACTCTTGGCGCACGGGCCCTTTCGGTTGTCCGCCTTGCTCTTTGTGATCGCCAACGGCGGCTATCAGGCCGGCGTACAGTTCTATGATTCGTTGATTCCAGAAGTGACCACCGACAGCAATCGGGGTCGTATTACCGGGCTGGCGGTTGGGCTCGGCTATATGGGATCGTACATCGCCGTGGGGATGGGGCTCTGGCTGAAGTCGCAGCATGCGGGCGAAGCGTTTCCTTTCGCGACCTATTTTCTGATGATTGCCTGCGCATTCTTACTTTTTGCGCTTCCCTGTTTTGTTTTGGTGAAGGAGCGCGGGAACCCGAATCCGCGGCCGATTTTCCGGTGGTCTGCCGTCACCGAGTCGGTGGGGCAGACGATTGTTACACTCAAGTCGGGGACGCAGTATCCCGGGCTGCTGCGCTTTCTGCTGGGGCGGGTGTTCTACACGGATGCCATCAATACCGTCATCTCGTTCATGACGCTCTATACGGTGAACGTGGCCGTCTCGACGGGGCTCACCAAGGCGCAGGGCGAGCTGCAAGCACAGTTCGTGCTCATGTCGGCGATTACCTGTGCGATCGTCGGCGGCGTGTTCTGGGGATTTGTCGTGGATCGGATTGGACCCAAGCGCACGCTCAACATCGTCTTATCGATTTGGTGCTTTGATTTCACCCTGGCGTCGTTGGTCGGGCTGTTGTCCCTCCCGATTGCGGGGCTGTATATGACGGCCTGCATCGCCGGGCTCGCCCTCGGTGGCACCTGGGCGGCTGACCGGACCCTGATGCTCCGCCTGAGCCCTCCGGACCGCGTCGGTGAGTTTTACGGGCTGTACGGCATGGTCGGGCGCTTTTCGGCGATTTCGGGTCCGCTCATTTGGGCCTCGATCACCTATCTGCTCGTCGAGCGGAATCGCCGTCCTGGGCTGAGTGAGGAACAGCTGGCGACGTTGACGGCCAAGGGTGAAGGGGTCGCGGTGGTCGCGCTCCTCGTGATGGTCTTGATTAGCGTAGTCATCCTGCGGAAGGTGACGGACGAGAAGCGAGACTGGGCTGCGCTCAAGACGATTTAGGCACGGTTCCCATCGCGGTTTTCCGTTGGGTATGCTTGCGGGAGCGGCCCCCACAGCGGAACTTTAGAACTGACATGAAACCATACACTTCCCGACCCGTCGCGGACCTATGAGCAGTCGTCATTGGGCGTCGAGTCCGCGTGCGCAAGAAAGCGTCCCCGTGCCTGGCAACGCCAGTACCGTCGTGATGTATGCAGGGATGTGCTGGACTGCATCGATCACCGGCGAAGGCGATGCCGGCGCACCGGCTGCGCCCTTTGACGTCGAATGCCGGCGCGCGATTCAGCGGCTCCGGACTGCGCTCTCCACGGTTGGAACGGTGCTGGATGACGTGCTTGTACTCACCGTGGCGTTGCGTGACCCGAGCATGCTTGCCGCCTTCGATCAGGTGATGGGGGAGTTTTTCACCGCGCCGTATCCTGCGCGCACGTTGATTGGTGCGCCCTTGCAGGGTGAGCTGTCGGTGAGTGCTCAAGCGGTGTGCCGTGCCGAGGCTGTGCTCCGGCGCGTTGGTGCCGATCGCGTCTCGAAGGAAACCCTCATTTGATCACGCCGCGCCGCGCATATGTTCGTCGTTGATATTGTCGGCGGCCTCGGTCGTCGCGCGCGCAACGCGGGCACTGCGGGTGTGGTGGCGATCCGACTCTCGGGTGCTGTGCTTCGCGCCGGGGTCTCGCTCCCGCGCGCCGCGCTCGGCCAATGGTGGGGTGCGTTCGCGCGGCAGATCCAGTTCACGGCGTGGGACGCGCTGACGCTTGTGTCGGTGCTCGCGTTGTTGTGCGGCGCGATCATTATTGGCGAGGCGAATGCACAGGCGGTGCGCCTTGGACTAGCGGACACCATCGGTCGAATTGTTGTGGCGGCTGGTGTGCGGGAGATCGCGCCTGCGCTTACCGCGCTGATTGTTGCCGGCCGAACGGGAACGGCGATTGCCGCCGAACTGGCCAGCGCGCGCGCGTTGGGCGAGGCCGATGCGCTCGACGCGTTGGGCGTCGACATCATTCAGTACTACGTACTCCCCCGCGTCGCTGGTGTCGCGGTTGCTGCCATGGCCCTGACCTTGGTGTTCGACGCGGCCACGCTCGTTGGCGGGCTGATTGCCGTGCAAGCCTTGCAGCAGATGTCGATGACCGCGTATCTCGATTCGGTGCGTCTCGCGCTGAGCGTCAGCGATGTGTACGAGGCCATTGGTCGCGGCTTGCTGAATGGCGCGGGCATCGCGATGGCCTCGTGCGTCTCGGGGTTGATTGCCCGTCGTACCGCCACAGAAGTTCCGCGTGCGGTGAGTCGTGCCATGATGTGGTCGTCGGTTGTGGTCATTGGCGTGTCGGCACTGGGTATCATGTTACGGGTGCTGGCATGAGCGCGATTCTCGCCCTGACCGATGTGCTGCCGTCCAGGCCGAACGCCGAGTGGGCCGACCCCTTTACGCTGAACGTGCCGAAGGGAACGTGGACTGTGGTGCGCACCACGCCGGAGCGGTCGCATCTGCTCGCGCGGATTCTGATTGGTGCGAAGGAGACGGCCTCGGGGGAAGTCGTGGTGCTTGGCCGTCCGATTGGCAAAGTCTCGCGAACGGAGCGCCGGCTGTTGCTCTCTGATCTCGGGGTGCTGCTTGATCCGGCCGGGTTGCTCAGCAACTTGTCGCTCATCGATAATCTGATCGTGCCGGCGGTATTCCGTGGGTCGAAGGGGATTTCGCTTCCGCGGGAGCACGCCGAAGATGTGTTTCAGGAACTCGGGATTGCGGAGTATGCAAACCGCCGACCGGCGGACGTTCCCGAAGATGTGCGCCAGATCGGAGCACTTGGACGGGCGCTCGTTGGGAATCCGAGGCTGTTGGTGCTCGAGAATCCGATTGCGTCCGTGCGGTCGCGCGCGGCCGAGGATGTGTGGCGGATCTGCCGAGCGCTCGCGCCCACGGCCATTATCACATCGTTCCGTCGTGACGAGATGTTGTACAACGTTGCCGACGATCTCTATCTCTGGGATTCTGCAGGACTACGCCGAGCGGCAGTGGAGGCCTCAGCATGAAGTGGGAACCAGCGGATCTCCGCGCGGGAATTATCGTAGTGGCGGCGGTTGGTATTGCGGCCTGGTCGACGATGTGGCTTCGACGGTCGCAGGTCGTGCAGGGCGACGAGTACTTCGCCGAGTTCGATCGCATTGAGGGGATTGGACTTCAAGCGCCGGTCCAACTGCAGGGTTACACCGTAGGGCGCGTGGCTGAGATTACGCCGCGCGCCACGCCGGACGGCCATATCACCTTCCGTCTGCGCTTTTTGGTGGACGAGGTAGCGGGCGTGCGGTTGCCCGTGCTCGCGGGGACCAAGGCCCGTGTGCAACCCCCCGCGGTGATGATTGGCACCCCGGTGATTGTGCTTGAGCCGCCGGCCAAGGGTGGTGCCGCGCTTCCGGTGGGGAGCACGCTGCCGTCGCTTCCGACCAATGCCATGATGGATCAGGTGCAGAAGCTGGTGACCGATGCCGGTGGCGACGTGAAGAAGGCGCTCAGCCGGACCGTGCTGCTGCTGGACAGCCTGACGTCGACATTGACGGTGGTGAAGCGTGCCGCGTCGCATGGGTCTGTGGTGGCCGAGTCGTTGCAGGTCACGCTGCCGCGTGTGGCGCACAGTGCCGAGTCGGCGATCGGCCATGCGGATTCGTTGTTGCGCGAGTTCCGCACGATCACGCCGCAGACGAAGCGTATGCTGGACTCGTTGCAGAATGTGGTGGCGACCGCTGGCGTGGCGGCGCGTTCGGCGGCGGGGACACTGAAGGACACGGACCCACAGATTCGTCGGATTATTGCGAATCTCGATTCGGTGTCGGTGACGATGAAGGTGTTGACGCGTGAGTTGAGTCGGAAGCCGGTGAAGTTCTTCAGCGGGGTGCCTGAGGCTGCGGAACCGATCAGCCCGGTGAAGAAGCCCTAAAGGCGCCAGGTAGCGGCGCGACTTGCGGCGCGAGTTTGTAAGTCGTTGCAGGGGGCTAACTTCCGGCCCTTGATTCCGGGCTTCTGACTGGCTATCTTTCGAGTCTGTTCCGTGCCGCCCGTCGGGCGATCCACGTAGAATCAGGATGTCGAACATTTCGTGAAGGCTCACGTGTCTGTGAGCCGAAGGGTAAGATGCCGACGATCAACCAGCTCGTTCGCCAGAGCCGGCGCCCCGTGTCCGCCAAGGACAAGGCGCCTGCGCTCAAGGCGAATCCGTTCAAGCGTGGCGTGTGCACGCGTGTGTACACCACCACCCCCAAGAAGCCGAACTCCGCGCTCCGCAAGGTTGCGCGTATCCGTTTGACCAACGGCTTCGAAGTTACCGCCTACATCCCGGGCGAAGGGCACAACCTGCAGGAGCACTCGATTGTGCTCATTCGCGGTGGCCGTGTGAAGGATCTTCCGGGTGTTCGTTACCACATCGTGCGCGGCAAGCTTGACGCCTCTGGCGTCAACGGCCGTAACAAGAGCCGTTCCAAGTACGGCACCAAGAAGCCCAAGGCGGGCGCCGCCGGAGGTAAGAAGTGAGCCGCCGCAAAAAGAGTGTGAAGCGCACGATCCTCGCGGATTCGCGCTACGACAGCCAGACTGTCAGCAAGTTCATCAACGTCCTGATGTATCAGGGCAAGAAGTCCACGGCCGAGCGCATCTTCTACGGGGCGATGGATCTCGTGGAGAGCCGCACCTCGCAGCCTGGTGTGAACGTCTTCAAGCAGGCGCTCACGAACCTCAAGCCCGTCGTCGAGGTCAAGAGCCGCCGCGTCGGTGGTGCCACGTATCAGGTGCCGGTCGAAGTTCGCCCGGAACGCCGTACGGCACTCGCCATGCGTTGGCTGATCAGCTATTCGCGCGACCGCAACGAGAAGTCGATGGCGGAGAAGCTTGCCGCCGAGACGATCGCCGCGAGCAAGGGCGAAGGCAATGCCGTCAAGAAGAAGGAAGACACGCACCGCATGGCCGAGGCCAACAAGGCCTTCGCGCACTATCGCTGGTAGTCGCGTCTCTCGCTACAGAACGCGCCCCGTCGGGTTACCGACGGGGCGCGTTGTCTTTCCGGGGATTCACGTCGGTACGACTTAGTTTACCGCGAGCGAATCTGCTTTGGCTTTGACATCACTGAAGGGCAGGAAAATGGAGATCCGGCGATTTTCCGGTGCGCTCGGGTCCTTCGCATTCCGCAGTCGGGTGTCGGCATAGCCGCGCACTTCGACAATCCGCTTGGAGTCGAGCGACGCTTCCTCGAGCATGCGGCGCGCGGCGTTTGCGCGGTCGGCGGAGAGCTCCCAGTTGCTGTAGCTCGCGCTTGAGCCGTAGTGGCTGGCGTCGGTGTGTCCCTCAAGGACCACCGGATTACGCAGCGCGCTGAGCTCAGATGCAATGAGGACCAGGCCAACCTTTGCCGCGGTGCGCATTTGGCCCGAACCGCGCGCGAAGTACGAATCACCGGCTTCGCCTTCGATCAACTCAATGCGAAGCCCGCCCTCCGTGACGGTGACTTCGAACTTGGCGGTGCCGAGCGATCCACGCGCGGAGTCGAGCCGGGCACGGATGCGATCTGCCGCGGCCTTGAACGACTTCTCCTCGGCTACGCGAATCATCTGCTTGACCTGAACTGGATTCAGCTGCACCGGCTTGCTGCCGTGGCCGATAGGGCTCGTCCCGGAGGCCGATCCCTTCATGCTGGGGTTCGGGTTCGAGAAGTAGGTCTCAATGGACTTCTTGGTGGCGTCGTCCATGCCGACGATCCACATCACCATGAAGAACGCCATCATCGCCGTCACGAAGTCGGCATACGCCACCTTCCACGATCCGCCGTGGTGTGCGTGCCCAGCCTTCTTGATCTTCTTAATGACGATGGGGCGTTTCGTCGGGGCAGTTTTACTCACGGCTTAGGCCGCTCGGTTGCGGACCATTGACTCAAGCGCGGCGAACGACGGACGGTCCTCAGGTTCGATGCCGCGGCGTGCGAACTCCACGGCCGACATTGGCGAGTCGCCGCGAGCATAGGCGAGCAGGGCGGTCTTGATCACGAGCATGTAGGCATGTTCGGAGGCAATCCGTCCCTCGATGGCCTGCGCGATGGGCCCCATGACGCCGTACGACATCAGGATGCCCAGGAAGGTGCCGACGAGGGCAGCGCCGACTTTCTCGCCCACTTCGGATGCCGCGCCGCCGATGGAGCTCATGGTGATGATGACACCGAGTACGGCGGCCACGATGCCGAATCCGGGCATGGCGTCGCCGACCTTCGTGATCGCCGATGGGGCCGACATCGCTTCGTGATGCTGTTGTTCGAGGTCGGAGGAGATGATTTCGTCGAGGTGATGGTTCTCGACGGCACCGGTGAGCAGTACCTTCAGGGTGTCGCACAACAGGGCGACCGCCTGGGTGTGGTGCATGAACATTGGGTGGGCCTTGAAGATGTCGCTCTTCTCAGGATCCACGATGTGGGACTCGAGTCCGACAAGGCCGTCCTTGCGGGCCTTCTGGAACACCTTGTAGAGTACCTGTAGCAGGTCCTCGTACGCGGTCGAGTTGAATGGGTTTGGCTTGAGGAGGCCCAGCGTCATCTGCCCGCACCGTTTGATGGTCGCGGGCGAGTTGCCGATCACCATTGAGCCGAGGGCGGCTCCGCCGATGATGAGGAATTCGTTCGGCTGAATCAGCACGGCAAAATTGCCATGCTCGTTCAGGTAGCCTCCGATGATGCTTCCGAAGACAACAATGATACCAATGATCAGAAACACAGCGACGCTTCCGTGTCGAATGGGGGCGAGGACCTCATGTCCACACTTCTAGTATCGGCCGGTCCGCGGATTTCTCCTGCAGGAGCGTTCACCCGTGACTAAGCGGATTACACCAGCTGACTTGGCGGCAGATTCTGCCGCTGCTGCTGCATGGATTGAGACCGCCGACGCCCTGACACGCGGGCTCACGCACTCGCTGGGGAATCGGATGTTCTCTGTGTGGAGTATCGGCACGGCGATGCGGGAGCGCCCGTCGGAACCCCGCTGGGGCGAGGCCTTTGACGGCGAGATGGCACGCCTTGAGGCACTCCTGCAGCTCTTCCGATCGATACCGCTGGACGGGGAGGGGGAGCTGGAGCCTATCGCGCTTCCCGACGTGATGGCGGTCGCGGTGGCGTTGCTGGCGCAGCACGCGGATGTGCGGTCAGTTCCTGTGGAACTACCGGCTGAGGCCTCTTCGGCGCATCAGGCCCCGGCGCCGGTGTTGGCGCGTCGCGGTTCGCTGATCCAGGCGCTGTTGGTGTTGCTCACCGATGCCGCGCGTGAATCCACGGACGAGAGTGTGCCGGTCGTCGTGCGGTATCCCACGACGTCGGCAGAGGTCGTTTCGATTGAGCTGTCGCGCGGGCCAGCCGGATCGGAGAGCGGGCTTGAAAGCGGGCTTGTGCGTGCCGCGGCGATCCTAGTCGCGCATGCGGGAGGGGTGGTGCACACCGGTGCGTCAGGCCGGACCTTGACCCTCCCGGAGCTTGGTGCCGCGCGGGAAGCCGCGCGGCGAGCCGAGCGGCTTCCCGCGCGCGGAGGGGCTTAGTCCTGCTTCGTCGGTTCGGGAGACTCGACGACGTTGGATCGAATCGTCGTGGCAGGCGCGAGGTGTAGCCATTCCTTCTGGGCTGTCATCGCGCGCTTATTCTCCTGTTCAACATCAACGACGATTTCGCCGCGGAGAATGCGGACATCGCGTGGCGCATCGATGCCAAGCCGGACGCCTTTGCGGTCGCAGCTGAGCACGACCAATCGCACACCGTCGCCGATGTGAATGACGTCGCCTTCGCTGCGGCTGAGAATTAACATGGGCAGCGGCTCAGTTCTTGGAGTTGAGAAGCGTCTGAATCATCTGGTCGAGCGCGGCGGAGACTTTGGCAGCGGCGGCGTAGGACTGCTGGAACCCCATCATCTTGACGAGTTCTTCGTCCGTGTTGACGCCGATCGCAGACTGGCGACGGCTTGCCGCTTGATCGGCGAGCGTGCCGTAGACGGTCGCGTCGGCGTCGACGGCATTCTTGGACGAGGCGTTTTGCGTCACCAAGCTCTGATACATCGACCCAAACGAGCCGCCCGCTGCGCTGGGCGAGAGATCGCGGAGCGCCGCCAGGGACAGCGCGACCGTGTTGTCGCCCTTTGCGTTCGGGAGCGAGCCGGTCACGATTGCCGAGGCATCGTTCGCAACCTGATCCGAGAGCGTCATCTTGGCGGCGAGCATCCCTTCGGGTGCCGTCGAGAAGAATGGCACGCCGGTTCCGCCCGTTGCGGGCGACCACCCGGCGGTGTGAACAGCATTGACGTCCTGCACCAAAGCCTTGGCCAGTGCGTCGAGGCCATTCTGGGCCGCGGGGATGTCGGTGTTGAGCGCCTGCAGTAAGCCGCCGAGCTGACCGCCGAGATCGGGGCCGGCGAAGTTCGCACCAAGGACCGAAACGGCGACCGGCGGTCCGTTCTGCACCGACATCGGGCTCACATGGGGGCCGCGGACAAGTTCGTCGGATCCCACATAGAGACTCACGGTGCCATCGGATGACGTGTTGACCGTGGTCTGCACCAACTTGGAGAGCTGATCGATCAAGCGATCGCGGGTGTCGAGCAGCGCGCCCGAGTCCCCGTTATCAGCCGTGACGCCACCGAGCTGTCCGTTGATGTTGCCGATTTGCCGGCAGAGTTCATTGACCTTGGCGACGCCGTCGATCACGCCGCTGCGGGTCAGATCATTCACGTTGGTGAGCTGCGCCGCGTAGCGATTGAAGGTGCTCGTCAGGGCGAGCCCCTTCTGCTGCACGGCGGTTTTTGTCACCGAGTCCGTTGGCGTGTTGGCGAGATCGCCCCACGCCCCCCAGAATCCGTCCATGGCTGCGGCAAGGCCATTGTCCGACGGCTCGCCGAACACACTCTGAATCTGCCCCAAGGTCTCGGCGCGCTGCTTGCTCTGCGCCGCAGGACCGTTCTGCAGTCGGACCGAGCGATCGAGCAGGGCGTCGCGCGCACGCAGGGTAATGTTATCGCCGGTAGTTGGCGATACTTGTACCGAGAGACGCGAGTAGCCGTCTACTGTGGCGCTGGAAATATTCTTTGAGATGATGCTGAGGGACTGCTGCTGCGTCGCAAATGCACGACTCACGCTGTCCATGACGCCACCAAGATCGCTGCTCATACGCGCCGGTCCAGGATCGAGCTGTTGACGGACGATGTCGCCTGCGGACGCACCGCTGTGGAGTACGAGACCGAACGATTGGTCGGCGCGCCACAGAGCGCACGGACCTGCTCGTCGCCGACATCAATGGCCGAGCGGAGCACGCGGCGGTTGATGGCGACGTCGTGCTGGAGCATGCGGGCCGAATCGGCGAGCTGTTCAGCCGCCGCGCGGACTTCGTCCGGAACGTTACCGCCGAAATATTCTTCGAGCGCGGGGATGCTGAGATCGTCCCCTTCGCCCAGGATGTGATTGATGGTGCGACGGCGCTTGCGAGCTTCGCCAAGGGAGAGCAACAGGCGATGCGTCACGAAGACGGAGTCATCAACGGCCTCGATGTCGCTCTCGGCCACCGCGATACGCTGGCGGTCGAGCACGTCACAGAGGTCGTGCAACAACTTGGCCTCCGTCTGCAGCGCGTGTGTCAGTGCACTGATGGCGCTGGCACTGTTGGACGCGGCCGACGGTGGCATATATCCGGGGTGCAACTGACGGGAGGGCATCATCGGCGAAAATCCACGGGAGTCGGCGAGCTGTCGGCCTGTGCGGTGACTTGGGCGCGGAAGTGTGCGACCATTGCCTCGGCGGGGCCGTGCTTCCACTGCTGGGGGAGCTTATCCGACAGGTTCTGGTCGAGCATGCCAGTGAACATGTCTTCGCCGGCGCCACCGGACGTGAGTCCGTCCTGGGGCACCGTGTCACGCATCGCCTTGAAGAGTTGCTGGACGAAGACGCCTTCGAACTGCTTGGCGGTCTTTGTCAGTCGTGCGATCGCCTTGGCCTGCGGATCGACGGGCGGAGTGGTGCCTGTGGTCGACGTGGCGCGAATCATCGGACAATCACCTCGGCTGCGATCGCGCCGGCATCGCGGAGCGCTTCGAAGATCGCGGCGATTTCCGTTGCCGTCGCTTGCAGTGCGCGGAGGGCAGAGGCCACCTTCTGTACCGAGGCGCCCGCTGCCATCCGGACTTCGCCGGCGACGGTTGTGGTGTCGGTTCCGCTGCCGCCGCCGATGCTCAGGGTGAGTCCCCCGTGGCTGACCGTGGCTTCACCAATGGAGATGTCGCCGCCAGCCACAATCGTTCCGCTGCGGGCGTCGATGGTCACGCGGGACGTGCGTGGCGCGCGAATCCGTAAGTCGCGAATGAAGGCGAGGGCGGCCGACGAGCCATTCGCGGTGTCCTTGAGGACGAGGCGAATGAGGCCCGGGTCTTCGACCAGTGCCTGCTTGGGGGCGCCGAGTGCCGAATCGATGACGGCCGCGATGCGAACCGCGGTGTTGAGGTCGGGGTCTTTCAGAAAGAGTCGGTCATTGGCTGCGGCGCGCGGCCGCGGCATCTCGGCTTCGAGGACGCCGCCGTCGAGCACGCGAGCGGTCGTCTGGCTCCCGGTATTGGCCACGGTACGGGTTTCGCCACCGCTCACGATCAGCGCGCCCTGCGCGCCGGCCATGGGACGTCCGCCGGCATCGGCGACCAGGGGCGTCATCCAGAGGACGCCGCCGCGGAGCGACTGCGCGTCGCCCACTGAGGAGACGCGCACTTCGAACCGTCCACCAGGACGCAGGTACGGCGAGACTTCAGCGGTCACGAGGACTGCGGCCACGTTACGCGTCCGCAGAACTTCTGCGGGGACTTCCACGTCGAAGCGACGCAGGAGATTGACGATGGACTGCACCGTCTGGCGCGAGCCATTGCCGCCGGTCACGCGATCGCCCGTGCCGTTGAGGCCGGTCACCAGACCGTAGCCCATCAGACGGGTTGGCGGCGCGGCGTCGGCGAGCACGAGATCGCGGATGCGCGCATCCTGCGCGGCCGCCGACCGTCCGGCCAGGCCGAACAGCCCGAGCACGAGGGCCGAATACGGAAGCGCACGACGCATGCTCACGGCCAGAGCGCTCCGAGCACGCGGGTGATGATGCCAGACTTCGGTGCGCCCAGCGCACCCTTCTGTACGTAGTTCAGTTCAGCATCGGCAATACGTGCCGACTCGACGGTGTTCGTGCCGACCGAGATGTCCTGCGGGCGCACCCAGCCGCTGAGCACGACGTCCTGCTGATTCTTGTCGACGTTCACCGTCTTGTGTCCGGAGATCTTGACCATTCCCGTGGGGGAGACGGCGACCACGCGGACGCTCATTTCGCTGCGAAACGTGTTCTGGCGAGCAGCGGAGCCGCTCTTGTTGGAGTTGCCGTTGTTGTTGACGTCCACACCCACATTCACATTCGGCGTCAGGCCGGTTGGCGAGGCGGGGGGGCGCACATTCAGTCCCAGGGACTTCTGGCGGGTGTCGGACGCGTTGTCGGTCAGCGTCGCGGCAGCCAACGTGCGCTCGTCGATTAGGACGGTGATAATGTCCCCCACGCCGAAGCGCACGCGGTCCGAGGTCCACGAGGAGCGGACCGGCGCGTCGAGCGTCGTCGAATCCAGCACGACGGGCTTCACGGGCTGCGCAGCTCCGCGGGCCTGAGCCTCAAGCGCGCGTGATGCCACGGTCATCGCGACCAGGGTCGCGACCAGGGTCGCGAGGCGCGTGGCAGTCCGGAAGGAGCGGGAGAAAGTCATGAGAAGTCGATCGTCAGGTCAAGGAAGTCGTACGGTCGCCGGTCCTGTCACCGTGCCCGTCACTGCTCGCTGCGCGTCGATGCGAACCCGCACCCTGTCGCCCAGCGATCCTGCAGCGGTTGCGATGCCCTCTCGGCTGACGACGACCCCATCCACAACCGCTTCCAGCCGAACTCGGCTCCCATTGGCAACCAACACGCGTTGCCCGATTGCCGGCTCTTTGAGCACCTCACCCTGCCGCACAATCCGCCGAGTGATCCAGCCGTCGTACCGTTTTGCGTCGGCGGACGAATCCGCCACGATATCGGTATATGCAAGCACCGTGCCGCGAGCGATATCGTGCGCGGCGCGGAGCTGTTGCGACGAGGCTCGCCCGGCCAAAAGCGCCAGGCCGATGCCTGCCACGACCGAACGAACGCCGAAGTTCATCGAATCAGGGCGTTCGAGATTTCCGCCATCGACTCGCTGTTCTTGATGGCCTTGGAGTTCACTTCGTAGGCGCGCATGGCGCTGATCATGTCGACCATTTCCTGCACGATCTCGACATTGCTGCCTTCGAGATATCCCTGCTGGACGCGGCCGAGGCCTTCGTCCTGCGGGTAGCCCGTGGTGGGCTCGCCAGCGGCTGCGGTGGCCTGGAAGAGGTTCCCGCCCATGGACTGGAGCCCGGACGGATTCGCGAAGCGGGCGAGCTCAATACGGCCAACTTCAGTGAGGTTCGCCGAGCTGCCAGAGGTCACGGAGACGATGCCGGTCGACGAGATATTGACCGACGACGCATCGCTCGGAATCTTGATGCCAGGCGCGACCGTGAGCCCTTCGCTCGTGACGAGGGTCCCCTGGTCGCTGATCTGGAAGGAGCCGTCGCGCGTGTAGGCCAGCTGCCCGTTGGGCATGTTGATCTGAAAGAAGCCGTCGCCCTGGATGCCGATGTCGAGCGGACGCGAGGTCTGCTCCATGGCGCCCTGTCCGTTGTTGCGCTCGATGCCAGCCAGACGCGTACCGCGACCCACCTGAATGGCGGGGGTCATGGTGGCGTCGGTGTTGCTGACGGTGGTCGCGCCCTGGACGGTTTGGTACAGGAGATCGACGAAATGCGTCCGGCTCTGTTTGAAGCCGGTCGTGTTGACGTTGGCCAAGTTGTTGGCGATGACTTCGGTGCGGGTCTGCTGGGCCATCATGCCCGTGGCAGCGGCGCGGAGTGCGGGATCCATAGTATTCGTCCTCGAGGAGCGGGATTAAACAGGCTTACCGAGCTCGGTGGTCGCGATACCGCGCGCCGAGTCGATGGTGGTCATGACTTTCTGGACGCTGGCGTAGGCGCGCTGGACGGCGATCATGTCGACCATGGCCTCGACGGAGTTGACGTTCGACTCCTCGCGCATGCCTTGGCGGACGGTGCGGTCGGCGTCGCCCACGGGGGTACGGCCGGCGGGTGCGGCAAAGAGGCCGTTGCCTTCATGCTGGAGCTTGGCGCCAGCGGGCACGTCCTCAACGCGGAGCTTTCCGATCTGCGTGCCGTCGGCCATGACCGCGCCGTTGGACGAGAAGGTGATGGACTTGACCGTCGCCGGGATGATGATTGGCGTGGTGGCATCGGACTGCGCATCTGTCTCGCCGAGGACCGGGTTGCCGGTCACGTCGACGAGGCGACGGGCGTCGTCGATGTGCAAGGCGCCGCTTCGGGTGAGCTTCTCGCCCGTGGGAGTCTGCACCACGAGAAAGCCCTTGCCGGAGATGGCGAGGTCGAGCGGATTATTCGTGGCGGTGAGTGTGCCGGCCCGGAGATCCGTGGCCGTCTCTGCCGTTGGTGTGCTGCCGTCGGCCAGGAGCCGCGCGAAGGCGCGTTCCCCCTTGAAGCCGTCGGTGCTGACGTTTGCGAGGTTGTTCGCGCTGACTTCTTGACGGCGCTCGAGATAGCGAAGCGCTGCTGCTGCGTTGTCGACCCCAGTGGGTCGGATACCGATTCCCATCGTGACCTCCGAGTGTTGCTCTATGCTAGAGCAACACCCGTGCCACGATTTCCAATCTGCAAGTTGTTGTTTTTCAAGCGGTTAGCAATCTGGCCCGTGGGCAGGGTGGTGCTGCGCACGTTCAGGCGAGCGGCAGATGCTGCCGTTGGGGTCGAGGGGGCGGGTACGTTCTTCCTGGGCGCAGCGGCCGGGATGGTGCAGCCGGCGATCAGCATGGCGACCACATCGCGTGGGAGTCCGGTACGCTGCGCGATCGTGCCAACGGCGGCGCCGGTGGCCGCGAGGGCCTTGGCAGTCCGATGGGCGGTCCGCTGCGCGTTCCGACGACGACGCACGACGAATGGGGAGAAGAAACTGGCGACGGCGCTGGACGCGTAGTTCGACATTTCGGCGCGGCTCATGCGACTTGCTCTCGGAGCGGTTTCATGGTGGTGCGCAGCTTGCCGAGGGCCTTGCTGCGAATCTGGCTCACCCGCGATTCGGTGAGTTCCAGGATGGTGGCGATCTCGTGCAACTTGAGTTCCTCGTAGAAGTACAACGTGAGGACGATGCGTTCTTGTTCAGTGAGATTTTGCAGCGCGTCGCGGAGGACCGAGACTTCCATGTCGAAGGTCATGGACTCTTCGACGTCGTAGTCGTCGGCGCCAGCGAGCATCTCGGAGGGCGACGGTCCCGACGATTCCTCGTCGTTCGACGTTCCGTGGTCGAGGGGGACGTGGACGGAGCCTTCGCAGTCTGCTTCCCACTTCCAGAGCGTGTCGAGATCGATGCCCAGTGCGGCTGCGGTCTCGCGATCGGACGGTGTCCCCCCACCCTGACGGGCGAGCGATTCTTTGGCCGCGCCAATATCGCGCGACTTTTTACGGACGGAGCGCGGGACGATGTCGTGGCGACGCAGTTCGTCGAGGATTGCTCCACGAATGCGCGGTGCGGCGAAGGTACTGAAGGCGAGGCCACGGGCGGGCTCGAAGTTCTCGAGGGCCGACATCAGGCCGATCGTGCCACAGCTCACGAGCTCGTCGTACTCAGCGGCGGAGGCGAGCCCTCGCGCGAGCTGACGTGCCACGAAGTGCACGAGCCCCAAGTGTTCGGTCAGGACGCGTTGACGTGCGTCTTCATCGCCGGCGGCAAACTTGGTCCAAATGCCGGTATCGTCCATCGCGTCACGCCCTCCGTAGGTGTCGTCGCGTGTCCGAGGGTGCCGAGGCATCCCGGTCGAGATCATTCAACAATCGTCTGGCTAGAGTTCGAGCCGCAGCCGTGGCTGAGGCGTTTCGGTCGACATCGTCAAGGGAGCGACCGGAAAGGATGGCCACTCTGAGGCTTTGGCAAGCAGGAATCGTGCCAGCGTAGGTGAGGTCGCGGCCGAGGAACTGCTCCGTCGCTGTGGACACGTGCTGGAAGGCGGTGAGTGCGCTGACCTCGTCGTGGCCATTCACCAACAGCTCGACTCGTGCCTCCGGGACGCGCTGCTCGACGGCTTTGACCAGCGCGTAGGACGCGGCCAATGCTGCCGGTTCAATACCACTGACCGCGATGTACCGTGCGGCGTGGGTGCTGGTGGCGGCGACGACGGAATCAAGGCGCGATCCGGCATCAACAATGAGCACGTCGAAGGTGACGGCCATCGGCATAATGCGCCGGTAAAATGCGCTGCGATGCACGGGTGTGGTGCGAACCGCTTCGACACGGTGCCGAACGCTACCGCCAGGCAGCAGCGCCAATCGATCGGCAACCCAGATGATCTCTCCGTCGGGATCGTCCTGGCGCAGCAACGCCTCGCTCGCGGAGGGAATGCCAAACAAATGATGGAGCGCGCCGATGGCATCGTCACCGTCCACGAGCAGCGTGCGCCGCCCAGCCTCGGCCATACCAAGACCGAGCAACGCGGCGATGGTGGACGCTCCGCTGCCGCCCTTGCCGCTTCCGACGACGATGGTCCGCGTCGACGCTTCGCGCCACGACTCGGGAGGACGGTCGGCAACGAACCGACGCAGTTCCTCAGTCTGAACGCTCACGTGGTTGCCGAGAATTCCGGAGCGACCGTCAGCGTCGGGAAGACACGCGGGCCTGCGGGATGCAAATCGGCGGGCACTTCTTGTCCGTCCGTCACGTAGCGCATGGGGAGCTCAAGGGCAGCCGCCAAATGCGCGATCTCGGCGTCATTCGGGACTTCGTCGAGCTTGGTCAACAGTGCATGAGTGGGACGCACGCGCTTGTAGCTCTCGAGGAGCCGTGGCGCGAGATCGAGCCGCGTGGTTGCGGGAACCACCAAATGCGTTTCGTCGGGTCCGAGCTGACGGAGCATGCGCTGCCAGTCGCCGTCTTGTCCTTTCGGGCCGCGTCCTGGCGTGTCGACAATCACAATGTCACAACCGGCGAGGCGCTTAAAGGCTTCGGAAATTTGCGACGGTTCGAACACCACTTCGAGCCGGAGTTCGGCAGCATCGGCGAAGCCACCAAGCTGCTCGATGGCGCCCGCACGATAGGTGTCCAGTGAAATCAGTCCAACTTCGCGACCCACGAATGTGAGCTCACTCACCGCCAACTTGGCGACGGTCGTCGTCTTGCCGGCGCCGGTAGGACCAATGAGCGAGACCACAAACGGCCGCTGACCACCGGTGCCGGCACGACGCGCACCGAGGCGCGGCGGCTCGGGGTTGAGCAGTCGACGGAACTGTTGGATGTCGCTGGCGTCTGCGGCCACCACTTCGTGAGCGGTGCCGAGTCCCTCGCGCACGATCCGCGAGTGCGTAATCATCGCATCCTCGCCGAGGGCGTGGCGCGCCATCGCGAACGCGGCCGTGAGGTCGGCCGCGCGGAAGGTCTCAAGCCGCATGTTGCATCTCCCACATCGCTGTGGTGTTCAGGTTGACGTACGGGGGGAGTTCGGCGAGCGACAGCACGGGGAGCGCCGGGAGTACCGGTTCCACGAACCGACGGATGCCAACGCGCAGTCCGGGCGGAACGATCAAGGGCAGCGGACGCGCGTCCGGACTGGTGGCGGTGAGCGTCTGCAGATCGCGGAGGAGATTCGCCAAGGTGTTTGGCGTGATCATCGTCTGGCCGGCCTGTGCCGCCCGCGGCGTAAAGAGCGACATCAGTGCAGCTTCGAGGCGGGGTCCAAGCGTGACGCCGCGCACGGTGCCATCGGCTTCCGCGTACTGCTGCGCAATCACATTGCCGAGCGCGCGCCGCGCATGTTCGGTGAGCTGTTCCGGGTCCTTGGTCGTGTCCGCGGCATCGCCCACGGCTTCCAGAATCGTGATGAGGTCGCGAATCGGGACCCGTTCGCGCAACAAGCGCTGCAGCACACGATGGAGCGTGGCGAGTGGCACCTTGCTGGGGATCAGGTCGTCCACGAGGGCCGGGTGCGTCTTCTTGATGGTGTCCACCATTTCCTGCACGTCCTGGCGCCCAAGCAACTCCGCGGCGTTGGACTTGAGGGTCTCCATGAGATGCGTCGCAATCATGGTTGTGGACTCGACAACCACGTAGCCCATGGCCTCCGCGTCGTTGCGGCGGTTCGGCGCGATCCAGCGGGCCGGCATGCCGAAGCTCGGGTCGGTGGTCTCCAACCCGTCAACAATGTCGATGACAGCGCCAGTGTCGAGGGCGAGGAGGTGGCGCGGCATGATCTCGCCGCGGGCGACTTCGCTGCCGCGGAGGCGAATCACGTACTCGCTCGCGGGGAGTCGCACGTCGTCGCGAATGCGAATGGCCGGAATCAGAATGCCGAACTCAACCGCCGCCTGCTTGCGCAGCAGGCCAATGCGTTCGAGCAGGTCGCCGCCCTGCGATTCATCCACCAACGGGATCAGCGCGTAGCCAACCTCGAGCTCGATGGGGTCGAGCTGGAGCAGGTCGCGCATCGGGTCGGCCGCTGGCGGCCCCTCTTCGATGGGCGCCGAGGCGATCGCTTCGGCCGTCTCGCGGGCCAAGCGCTGCTTTTCTGCGGCGCGGCCGAGAAAGGCAAACCCACCGGCGAGTGCCAGGAAGGGAGTGATCGGAAGACCCGGTACCAAGGCGAACACGGCGAGGACCGCGCCTGCCATGTACATCACGCGGGGCTGACCACCGATCTGGCGGACGAGCACCTGACCGAGGCGGTTGCCACCGTTGGAATGCGTCACCATCAGGCCGGCGGCCGTCGAGACGATCAGCGCGGGGATCTGCGCGACCAGGCCGTCACCGACCGTGAGCATGGTGTAGGTCGAGGCCGCCTGTCCGATCGGGAGCCCCTTCTGGACAACGCCAATGAAGATGCCGCCCAAGATGTTGATGGCGGTAATGAGCAGGCCGGCGATCGCGTCGCCCTTCACGAACTTCGAAGCACCGTCCATCGCGCCGTAGAAGTCCGCCGACTGCGAGATCACCAAACGACGCTGACGTGCCGTGGCCTCGTCGATGAGCCCGGCGCCGAGATCAGCGTCGATGGCCATCTGCTTGCCGGGCATGGCGTCCAAGGTGAAGCGGGCGGCAACTTCTGCCACGCGCCCGGCACCTTTGGTGATGACGATGAAGTTGATCCCGACGAGAATCAGGAACAGGACGAGCCCCACGGCGTAGTTACCGCCGATGACGAACTGTCCGAATGCTTGAATGACCTGGCCCGCGTGTCCTTCAGAAAGGATCAAGCGGGTGGAGCTCACGTTCAGCGCGAGGCGGAACAGGGTGAGCAGGAGGAGCAGCGAGGGGAAGGAGCTGAACTCAAGGGGATCACTCGTGTTCAGAGCCAGCAGCAGCACGACAAGCGAGATGCCGATTGAGAGCGAAATGAACAGGTCGAGCAGGATCGGCGGCAGCGGAACAATCAGCAGACCGATGAGCCCCACGATGGCGATGGCAGCGCCGACTTCGGCATTGCGGCCACTCTTGGAATCGACGATCGGCAGGGCTGCGGCGGTCATGCGTCAGGAGTTCGGGTCCAAGTCACGGGCTTTCCGGCAGCAGCACGCTGTCGTAGCACGAAGGCCAAGATCTCGGCGACAGCAGCGTATAGCTCTGCCGGGATCATGAGCCCCACATTGGCAGATGCAAGCAAGCCTCGTGCCAGCGGCCGGTTCTCAATGACCGGAATGCCATGTTCGAACGCTAACTCCTTGATTTTCAACGCGATAAGCTCTTGACCCATGGCCAAGACAATCGGTGCGGGGGCCTCGTCTGGGTCGTACCGGAGGGCGATCGCGATATGGGTCGGGTTTACAATGACCACGTCGGCCTTCGGGACCGCGGCCATCATCTGACGTCGCACACGCGCTCGCGCGATGGAACGGACGCGCGACTTGAGCATCGGGTCGCCTTCGTTCTGCTTCGACTCGCGCTTGACCTCGTCTTTGGTCATGCGGAGTCCCTTGAGATGCTGCCAGAACTGCCAGCCGTAGTCGGCGCTTGCGAGCACCAAGTACGAGAGCCCGGCGGTGGTGAGCAACTTGACCGAGTAACTCTGAACGCTCCCGAGCAGGCTCAGGGGATCTCGCGCCGAGAGGTCCATGAAATCGGGCCAGGCTGCCGACAGGGACTTCCACACGGCAGAGCCGACAATCACCAGCTTGAGCAACGATTTTCCGAGATCCACAAAGGCCTGCATGCCGAGCATGCGGCCAGCGTTCGACATCGGATTGATGCGCGCCCACTTGGGGGCGAGCGGCGTGAACGTCAGCGTGCCGCGACCCTGGAGCGCCCCGACGGCGAGCGCGGTCCCGGCCAGGCCGGCACCAAGAATCGCCACAATGGTCAGCATCTCACGGCCGGTGGTCTGCAGCAGGCCGAGCGAGGCACCCGAGTCGCCCGGATGGTTGCCGATGGTGCGGAGTCCCGTCGCGAACATCGCCATGAGGCGCGTCGAGATCGACGGCATGACGGCGCTTACCGTTGCGGCGGCGCCGAGCAGTGCGACGGCGACGCTGAGTTCAGGCGATCGCGGAATTCGCCCTTCGTCGGCCGCTTCTTGGGCTTTTCGCGGTGTTGGGGCTTCTGTTTTTTCTGCTTCGGAGTCGGCGCCGTCAGCCATCGCGGGATGCCGAGTTTACCGGTGCACGAGGGTAAGCCCTCGCACCACGTCGCCGAGCATGGAATCGTAGATCCCATTCCAGCCGCTGACGAAGCGAGCGATAGCTGGCAGCGACGCGAATAGCGCGAGAAGCCCCACGGTGATCTGAATAGGGAAGGCGACCGTCAGGATATTGAGCTGGGGCGCCGCACGTCCGAGGACCGCGATTGCGACGTTGGCGAGCATCACGCAGGCAATCACCGGCGCGGCCAGTCGCACGCCGATGGCAAACATAGCGCCACCTTCCATGAGCAGCGCCTTCGCGCCGGATTCTAGGGCGAGCGGCACGCCCACCGGGAGTGCGATGGTGCTGTCGGCGAGTGCCGAGAGAAGCGTGTTGTGCAGGTCAAAGGTCAGCATCAGCGTCAGCACGAGCACGCGGATGAACGCGCCGAGCACCGGAAGCTGGGAATGATCGGTGGGATCGAGGATCGCGGCACCGCTGAGTCCGATCTGAATGGACATCACGTCGCCGGCGGTCTCGGCCGCACCAATAAACAGTGCCGCGCCGAACCCGATCGCGAATCCGATGAGTGTTTCGGAGAGGAAGGCGGTTGCGGTCATGGCGGGGACGCCGTGAACCGAGGCCAGCGCGGCCGGCTGCAGCAGGACCGTCAGCACGACCATCAGGGCAACGCGCGCTTGGCGCGAGACCAGGGTCGAGGAGAACGACGGCGCGATCAGCATCATGCCGCCGACGCGCGCACCGAAGAGTGCCAGTGTCTCCGCCGATCCTGGGGCGAAGGGGTCGAACGCGGCCGCGACCATTAGCGTGCCAGCGCCGGAATCGAGCGGAGCAGTTCCGTGGTGTACTTGCCGGCCATCTGAATCATCCACGGCAGCCCGATCAGAAAGACCATGGCCACCGCCAGCAACTTTGGAACGAAGGCGAGTGTCTGTTCTTGAATCTGGGTCACGGCCTGCACAATCGAGATCAACAATCCCACGACAAGCGCAACGAGCAACATGGGCGCTGCGAGCGTCACGGCCATGAGCAGCGCGTTTCGCGCGAGATCAACGATGGCGGCGTCGTTCATTAGTTGAAGCTCTGCACGAGGCCCTGAATCACCAGCGACCACCCGTCCACGAGCACAAAGAGCAACAGCTTGAAGGGCAGGGCGATCATGGCCGGCGGCACCATCATCATACCCATCGACATGAGCACGGCGGCGACGACAATATCGATGACGATAAACGGCAGGAAGAGTGCGAAGCCAATCTGAAAGGAGGTCCGGAGCTCACTCGTGACGAACGCCGACGTCAGGACGATCAGCGGCACGTCCTGGACGGTCGCGACTGGCGCCTGACGGCTGATCTTCATGTAGGTCGCCAAGTCTGCGGAGCGCACTTGGCGGAGCATAAACGCACGAAAGGGCTTCACGCCCTCGCTGAGCATCTGTGCCTGTTCGATCTTGCCATCCATCCACGGTTCGAGCGCGGTCTTGTTCACCTCGGTGAGCGTCGGTGCCATGACGAACCCCGTGAGCAACATCGCGAGCCCTGCGACGAGCTGTGTGGGCGGTGCGCTTTGGGCGCCGATCGCCTGCTTGAGGAAGCTCAGTACAATCATGATGCGGGTGAAGCCCGTCATCATGAGGATCAGCGTGGGGAGTAAGGTGAGCAGCCCCATCAGCACGATCACACCGACCGTACCCGACAGGCGGAGTCCGGAGGCGTTGTCGCCGCCGACGCGCAGGTCGATTTTTGGGGCGAGCTTGGTGATCATGGTGTCGGCGCGGCCGGCCGTCGGCTGCACGACCGGCTGCACGATAGGCGTCGCAGGCTTGGCAGCTCCCTTGCCGGCAGGAGCCTTGGTGGCGGTTTTCGCTGCAGCATTCGCCGCCGCCTTTGCCGGGGCCGTTGCCGGCGCCGTTGCCGGCGCCGTTGCTGGCGCCTTGGTGGCCTGGGCGCCCATGGAGGGGAGCGCGCAGGCGAGTGCGAACACGAGCGGCAGCGAGCGCTTGATGGCCGTGCGGAGGATATTGCCGAAGCCGGTGGGGGCGGTGGGATCTCCGGCGCCCATCGTGTTGATCGGCTCAGAACCGTCAGTTTCCGTGGTCGGGTTGAGCGCCTCGGCGTCATCCGTGACATCGGCGATGCGACGGACGCCGCCTTCCCCTGTGGACACGGCGACCACGCGCGTTCCAATACGGACGATCGCGATTCCCTGACGAGGCCCAACGGCTAGCCGCTGTTCAACACGGAGCGGGAGCGGGGCGAGCCCTGTTGCCGTCGTGACCGACAGCCGCTTGAGCAGCCGGAGCGTGACGAGGAGCAACCCGAGAACCAACCCCAGCGTCCCTAGGACGCCGATAAACGACGAAACAGTCATGGCCTCGGTCGCTCGGTCGTACTATGCCGCGACGTCGGCCAACGCCGACGCGCCGAGGAGCCGCGTGATGCGGATCCCGAAATACTCGTTCATTACCACGACCTCGCCCTCGGCGAAACGACGGTCGCCCACGTACACGTCAATCGGCTCACCGGCCAGACGGTCGAGCTGCACCACCGAGCCGCGGCCCAGGTTCAGAATTTCTTGGACGGTCATCTTGGTGCGGCCCAGTTCAATCGAGACCGGCAGCGAGAGGTCGAGCATCATCGACAGAGGCACTTCACCGGTGATCGAGGTGCCGGGAGCGAGCTCTTCGTATTCTGGCGTCTGCGTAAGATCGGACATAGGGGCGTCGGAGTGACGAGTTTAGCGCGACGGAGCGTCGACGTCTTCGGTGATTCGTAATGCGAGTTTCGTGCCAGAGCGGCCCGGAACGCCGCGGTAGCGCGGCTCATCGCCAATCCAGAGTTCCATGGGCGTGTCGGCGCTAATCGGCGTCGCCAACACACCGCCGACCGGCAAGCCCAGAATCGTGCGGAAGGGAAGCGTGAACCGCGGCAAGCGAGCGGACACATCCACGTTGGTGCTGCGCAGCGTGCCTTCGGCGCGCTCGCGCGTGACGCGGCGCTCGTCGTCGCTGCCGGTCATCGGCTTCACACGCTGCTGCTCGATGGACGAGAAGAACGAGTCGAGTACGCCGAACGGCAGGCAGATCGGAATGAGGGCGCTTTCGCCGTCCGCATAGAACTCAATGTTTGCCACGAGCACGGGATCCTGACGACTCCCGGCCTGCACCATCTCTGGCACCGATTCGAACGACGTGATTTCAATCTCGAGCGGGACGTAGTCCATCCAGATCTCGGAGAGCAGGGTGCCAATACGCTCGACGACCAGCTTGACCGTCATGCGTTCGATGACGGTCAGCGTACGCGAGAGATTCGACGATTTACCGGCGCCGCCGAACAGCCGATCCACCACAAAAAACGAGAACAGGTCGCCAGAGTTGATGACCCCCTTCTGGCCACCCGCATTGGTAATCTCAAATCCAAAAGCCGCGCACGGGGCCGGCAACGTCTGCGTAAACTCGCCGAACGACTTCTGCTCCACGCTGAGCAGGCGGAACTCGACCTGCTTGCGGACACGGCCGATCAGCCACGCTTCGAGCGACTTGCAGAGGCGCTCAAAGATCGCCTCGAGCGTGCGCAGACGGTCCGTCGAAATGCGATACGGACGGTTGAAGTCGTACGCATGAATGTTGGCGGGCTTCGCCCCCTTGGTGGGCTTTGTGCTTGGGCCGCTCGGCGCGCTTCCCGACGGGGCGCTCACCGGCGGTGCGCCTTGCGCCTCGCCAGCAGCGTCCGAAGGGCTCGACACGGGGGCGGTCACTGGAGCACGAACTGCGGAAAGTAGACGCTCTTCACCGAGTGACCCTTGAACAGCGAGTCGACCGCGACGAGGATGTCCTGCTTGAGCCGCTCGCGATTGCCGACCTCCGAGAGGTCATTGATCGAGCGGCTGCCGAGCACGCGGAGGACGATGTCGCGCACTTCGGCGTCTTGTTCTTTGACGCGAGTGGCCGCGCCGATGGAGTTCATGGTGAGGCCAACCGAAACCAGCAGGAATCGCGCGCCATTGGAGCCGGCGGGGTTCAAGACCAGGTTTTCGATCATGTGCACGTTGGTCGCGCCTTCCTTTCCACCTTTTCCTTCTTTTCCGGCGGACGCTTCGGCTTCAGCGTCGGCGAGTTTGGCGGAATCGGCCGCGGTCATGGTGCCGATGTGCATGGAGGACGCGACCTTCGGTCCGATGACAAAACTCCCGGCAGCTGCGCCGACAAGGATCCCAACGAGCGCTGCTCCGATGATGGGCATCATGCCGGGCTTCGTTGCGGGCTGCTCAGTGCCTTCCGTGGCGTCGTTCGGGACTGTCATAGTCGGGGCAGAAGTAAACGGGTGTCTTTCTGGTGCTATGAATAGCAAAGGCCGTGCCAGATGAAGGGCACGGCCTTTATGGTCACGTAAGTCTATGTATTACTGAATCTTACGTCATTGTTTCGGCGGAGGTGGAATCGACCTTCTGCGCATGTTTTTGTTGGGCGGCAACTTCTGCCGCCTCCGAGCTCCTCGAATAGCGAACGCCGCCCTCGGTTGAGAGCGGCGTTCATCCCAGCGCAGGGTTTAGCGCTTGAGGAGCATGATTTCCTGCAGCATCTCGTCAGAGGTCGTGATGACCTTGCTGTTGGCCTGGAATCCACGCTGCGCGACAATCATCTGCGTGAACTCACTCGCGAGATCAACGTTCGACAGTTCGAGTGCGCCGCTCGTGATGGAGGAGGGGCTTCCTTCGCTCGCGAATCCAACGACCGGGCTGCCGGAGTTGGCCGACGCCTTGTACATGTTGTCGCCGGCGCGAATGAGTCCGTCGGGGTTGTTGAAATCGGCGAGCGAAATCTGCGCAAGGGTCAGCGTCTGACCGTTGCTGAACGAGCCCGAGATCACACCGGTGCGGTCGATCGTGAAGTCTTGCAGCAGTCCGGACGTGTACCCATCCTGATCGCGCAGCACGGCGGTGGTGGGGGAGGCGATATCGGTGAGACCGTTCACGCCGCTGCCCGGATCCACATTGATGATGACGGGCTTTGCACCCGGAGGTGCGAAGTTGATGGTGCCCGGGCTCGGCGCGGTCAGCATGCCATCGGGGCCAAAGCTGAGGACGCCGCCACCGGAGATGGAGTCCGCCGGGACCTTTGCATCGACGAGGCTCTGCGGGTCGACGGCCCACGTCCACTCGGACGTCCCCGACTTCCACATGTTCACGCGAACGTCGTACTTATTGCCGAGCGAGTCGTACACGGTGAGCGATGACTCACTCCACGACTTGGAGTTCGCAGGATTTGCGCCGGTGGTGGCGTTGAACCCTGTGGCGCTCCCCTGGTACGAGCTCGTGTCAAAAATTGGTGCCGACGCGTCGAGATTGCCGGAGAGCTTCATGGCGGTCGTCGCGTGTGCGGCCGTCTTCTGCCCGAAGGGGAGGACGATGTCGCCGATGCTCGTGCCCAAGATGCCGTTGGCGGCGAGGCGCCCTTGAACCACTGCACCTGTCGGCGGCGCGATGAGCGTGCCGTTGCCGTCGACCTGGAAGTTGCCGGACCGCGTGTACATCTGCTGATTGCCCGTGCGGGTCACGAACATGGCATTGCCCGTGATCGCGAGATCCGTATTGCGTCCGGTCGACTGAAAGTTGCCCTGCGTGAACGATGTGTCGATCGCGCCGATGGTGGAGCCAAGACCAAGCTGCATCGGATTCGAGCCACCCTGACCGGCGGTCGGCGACGTCGCGCCCTGCAGCATGTCCGCGAAGCCTTCCTTGAAGGTCATGCGGCCAGACTTGAAAGCCAGCGTGTTCACGTTGGCAATGTTATTACCGATCATATCCATCATGGACTGGTGGTTCTTCAGTCCCGCGAGTCCAGTGTTGAGCGAGTTCAGCATGAGAATCCTCGGTGCGGATTAGTTGGTCGCGTTGACGGACAGAACCTGCCCGATCGTGTACTTCTTGGAGCCGCTCGTCACCACTGCACCATTCGTGCCAAAGCCGATGCCGTCGACATGCGCTGCGACCGTCGAGGTCGGGTGCGCAATGGTCCGCGTGCTCCCGACGCCATTGGTCACGTCGAACACCACCTTGTAGTTGCCCTCGGGGAGTCCGCTGGTGAGCGAATCGAGCGACACGTTCTGCTGTCCGCCGGAGACACGCCCCATATGGTTGGTCGCAACCGTGAAGCCGTTTGCGTCTTCGAGGCGAACGGTGAAGTCACCGCCGCCCGCGCCGACGGTTGTCGAGGCAGTACGCGTTGGCGAGGTGCCACCCACCTGAACGGTGTCGTCGAGTACGGACACGGTTTTGCCGAGCAGCCCGATGGCCGACGAGTTGTTGACGGTATTCACGAGCGTCGCGCTGTCGGCCGCCTGCGAGGCCATCTGCTGCGAGATGTTGGTGAGCTGCTCGAGCGACGAGAACTGTGCCAACTGCGCCGCCATCTGCGAGCTGTCGCTCGGGTTCATGGGATCCTGGTGCTGCATTTGGGCAACGAGCAACTTCATAAAGTCGTCCTTGCCCAGCATGCCTTTGGATGTGGCGCTGCTCGTTGTCGCGCCGCTGGCCGCCGCGGTGCTGCCGATCGAAGGAACGGTCATGGCTGATGTCCGGTGGTGTCGCCGGTGCGACGACGGGAAGGAGTAGGCGCGAGGTCGCCATTGGCGATCAGCGCGTTAAGGAGATCGTTGGAAGTCGAAGCGGGTCCGCTGTTGCCGCGCACACGGAGGGCATCCATGGAGAGTCCACGTGCGGCCAGCGTCTTGCCGAGCTCGGAAGCCCGGAGGCCGATCTGGGCCGCGAGTGCGGGATCCGCGAGGTCGATCGTCGCGCCAACGCGCGCGCCCATCGTTCCAATGCGAATCCGGTCCTCGCCACCAGCGCCGTTGTCGACGCGGAGCAACATTTGATTCATCGGTTGTGCGGCCCGGGCATCCTGCAGCGCCAAGACGCGATCCACACGGGCGGCGGCATCGCTGGGCAGCGGCGCCACGAAACGCGGCGCGCTCACACCACCCGTGTTCACCGGGCTTCCAAGGCTCGAGAGCGCAATCGCCTGCGGCGTCCGAGCCCCATTGCCACTGTTCCCGTTACTCCCGCTGTCGTCCCGTGACTCTGAGGACGAGCGAGATGAGCGCGACGACTTGGCCGACCGCACGGATGCCCCAGCGCCAGTTGCTGCCGCCGTGGCGTCAGACTTTGACGCGCCACGTGGAGCAGCGCCCCCTGGAGTAGAAACGCCGGGAGCAGCGACGCCGGCGACCTGCGCAACTTCTGCGACCTGCGCGACTTGTGCCACCGCCGCAACCTGCGCCAGTTGCGCGCCCTGTGCCCCCTGCGCGAGCGCCCCCTGCTGTCCCGGCGTCGCGAGGCTGATCTCGGCGCCGAGTACCGAGGCACCGGTCTGTTGCTGGAGGGCGCCAAGATTCAGCTCGACATGACCCGGATCCTTCGCGCCTAGCGTCCGAAGTCCTTCTTCGTTCGCAATCTGCTGGAGTGCCGCGTATTGGCTGGAACTGCCGCCCGACACCACGAGGTCTGCGGCCAATCCAGAGGAATGACGGGAGTTCTGCGTCCAGGTCACGACGGGGCCGCTCGTGGAGCGTCCCTGATCGTAGAGTGCATTCTGGCGCGTCTGACTCCGCCAGGTTTCTCGGATCGAGACATCGGCGCCCGTTTCCCCCTTCATGCGCTGCACGACCCGCTCCACCTTGCTCCGGAACTCCGGCTGCAAGAGGGCAGGGTCGCGAAAGACTGTCGAGGGATCACTGCCGGCTGCTTCACGCGCGGCACGATCGGTAAGCTGTGCATCGACACGCGTGGTGGCGCCCGATGACTCCAGTGAGGCGCGGGCCAGCAAGGCGCGCAGGGCGCTCGTGCCGGAGCTTGTCTCTCCGGTTGCGCCGGAACTATCAGCGGTCGGACGCTCCGCGTCTTCCTTCTCGCGGCGCTTCTTCTCAGCCTTCTCGGCGCTCGCTGCGTCAAGGTCGTGGCTCTCGCGAACGCGCGTCGCGCGATCCAGCGCTCCCGCGAACGCGCTCGACGAGGTTCCGCCGTTCACCGCATCGCTGAAGGCATCAGCCGTCGGCGCTGCCGTCGACGCTGCCGGCGCGTTGACCGGGACGAACGACGGAATGCTGTTCACTTGGCGCCTGCGGGCGACTTGAGGGCCGTCTTACTGATGGCCGCCGCCCGCTCCGATGGCAGGAGCGCGAGGATCTCGGCCGCGCGCTTGTCGGTGACCGCCCCTAGGATCCGCGAGACATCGGCATCATCGAGGTGCGCGAGAACTTTGGCGGCATCCTTTGCTGGCATGTTCGCGAAAATCTTTGACAGCCGGCCACTGGGGAGCACGGCATCGCCAGTCTGCAGTGGGCCGGCGAGCAGGCCAGGTGCCGGGCGCTTCGCGTCCGGGGCCGGGTGCTTCGCGTCCGGGGCCGGGTGCTTGGCGTCGGGGGCGGCGGTCTTCTTATTTGCTGGCGCGGGTGCAGCAGCCGGCGGTGCAGCCGGTGCGGCAGCCGGTGTGGCCGACATCAGGCTGTCGGTCGCCGTGCTGTCAGCCACGTGCTTGGCGTCAGCGGCGCGCTTTGTGGAGTCCGCGGCGATTCGCTCGAGGCTGTCGTGGACCACTTTCGCTTTGGCCTGTGCTTCGGCCGCCACGGTCTTGGCCTGCGAGACAGAAAGAGCGGAGGTGCCGGATGCGGCGGCAAGGAGTGCCGCGGCGAAGGGAATCAGAAGTCGTTTCATAGGGAATCGGAAGTGTCCGATCCCTAGTTATGCAATATCCGTACCATTCCGCCGGGTCTGCGCGAATTCGTCCATGGTGATCTGTTCCGACCGGGCAGCCGCCTGCTGCCAGGTGTCCAGGGCGCGCTCTTTCAAGCGCCCAAGCACGCGACGCTCCTGGACGGCGGCATTCAACACGTCCCGCCGAGCCAGCATGGTGGTGCGGCACGCCGTCAAACGCTCGTCCGCTTGCGCAATGCGGCGGTCGGCGTCCTCCATCAGCAGCGCAACCTGCCGCAATGTGGCAACGGTGGAGGTGTCGCCAGCGCGAAGCGTCAACGACTCCTGCGTCCGCACGCGGTGCATTTCGAGTGCCGCCTTGGCCTCGTGCGCAGCCGTTTCCGCATTGCGGGCCTCAGCCAGCGCAATAGCGGCAACCTCTTCCGCCTTCTGTCGCAGCGAGAGCAACCGCTCAAGCCGAAAGGTGAAGCGGTCAGAACTCACGAGGGCCGTGCAGTCGACGCATCAATGGCGCCGCCGAGTGCCAAGAGATCATTGGTCGTCTGCTCGAGCGTCGAATGCTCCGACGGCGCTTGCTGCAGATACGAGAGCACCGGCTCGCGAAACTGAATCGCCGCGTCCACATGCGGATCGCTGCCGCGCTGATACGCGCCGACCATGATCAAGTCTTCCTTCTCACGGTATGCCGCTTCAGTCCGCAACACAGAACGCGCCGCCGCCTGTTGTGGAACCTCAGTGACGAGATCCTTCACACGACTCTTGCTGTCGAGAATGTCGATCGACGGATAATGCCCGGCGCTCGCCAGTTTGCGCGTGAGCACAATATGACCATCCAGAATCGATCGCGCGGCATCAGCGACGGGTTCATTGAAGTCATCGCCATCGACGAGCACGGTGTAGAGCCCGGTGATCCCGCCCGTCGAACCGTTACCCGCGCGCTCAAGCAGCCGCGGCAGATTCGCGAACACCGAAGGCGGATAGCCCTTGGTCGTTGGCGGCTCGCCCACAGCCAGGCCAATCTCGCGCCACGCCATCGCCACACGCGTCACGGAATCGATCATCAGCGTCACCTGCTTGCCCTGATCGCGGAAATATTCCGCAATCGCGGTCGCCACCAGCGCGCCGCGCGCACGCACCAGCGCAGCCTGATCACCAGTGGCAACCACGACAACAGATCGCGCCAACCCTTCGGCGCCGAGCGAGTGCTCGAGGAACTCCCGCACTTCGCGTCCACGTTCGCCAAGCAGCGCAATGACGTTCACGTCGGACTTGGCCTGGCGCGCAATCATCCCGAGCAGTGTGCTCTTTCCCACGCCGGAGCCGGCGAAAATACCGACACGCTGGCCGCGTCCAATCGTGAGCAGGCCGTCGATCGCGCGCACGCCAGTCTCGAGCGGCTCGCTGATCATCTGACGGTGCAGGGGATTCGGCGGCTCGGATGTGAGCGAGACACGCTCCGTATTGCGAAGCTTCGGTCCCCCATCAATCGGCTGCCCGAGCCCGTTGAGCACGCGGCCCAAAAGGTCAGGCCCCACTTCAATGCCAAACGATCGCCCGAGCGGCGTGACCATCGCGCCCGGATGGATGCCATCGAGTTCGCCGAGCGACATCAGGAGCAAGCGATCGCTGTCGAATCCGCACACTTCGGCGAGCACGGTGCGCCCGTCGGTGAACGAGGACAGCTGGCAAATCTCGCCCAGGCCGAGGTCGAGGCCGGCGACTTCGACGACAAGACCCGTCACACGAATGACGCGTCCGTTGGTGGCGAAACGGGGCATTTCCCCGATACGACGTGCGAGGAGCTCAGGCACCGGTGTATGTCAGTCGGCGGTAAATACGTTCGAGCGCGCTGTCGACACGCGCGTCCACAATGCGTTCGCGCCCTTCAACCATCGCGCCGCCTGGCGCAATGCGCGCATCGGCGATCCACCGCGCATTCGTGCCGCGTGCGGCACCCGGCATCGGATGGTCGTGCGCCGAGAGCGATTCAATCACAGTGAGGTCACGCGGGTTCACGCGGACGCGCACGGGCTGATCGATCGGGAACGCTTCGAGCGCGCGTTCAATCAGCGTCGAGACCACGGTCATGTCCGTTTCCATTTCGCGATCCACCAAATGGCGCGCAATCGCGGTGGCAAGTGCAATAATGTTCTCTTCGATCGCACCCTGCCACCGTTCTTCGGATGAGCGGATGTCATCGATAGCATCGGACGCGGCACGCAAGGTCGGTGCGAGACGTGCCTGCTCGGCCATCTCGCCCTCGAGGCGCCCGGCCTGATACCCCGCCTGCCAGGCTTCCTCGACCGCGAGTTCTTGCGCGGTCGGTACAGCTTCGGTCGGCGTGTCCTGCGGGTGTTCCTTGCGGAACGACCCGAAGTCGTCGAGCGCCCACGCGCTCGGCGAGGACTTTCTCCCCGCCGGGTTAGGCGACAAGGTCGTCGGCACTGGCGCCCAGAACGATTTCTCCGGCCTCCTCGAGTGTGCGAATCTGTGCGACCACGCCCATCTGCGCCGCTTCGACATCCCGCATGCGGACCGGGCCAAGCATTTCCATTTCGTCGGCCAGCGCCTGCGAGGCTCGCTGCGACATCTGCCCGATAATGCGGGTGCGAAGCTCCGCGCTTGCTCCCTTGAGCGCGAGCGCCAGGGTCTTGTTGTCCAGGTCGCGCAGGATGCGTTGCACCGAGCGGTCGTCCAGACCGACGACGTCTTCGAACACGAACATCAGGTGCTTGATCTGTTCCGAGAGGGTGAGATCGCGCGCGGCAACCTGCGCAAGAATCTCCTTCTCCATGGTGCCCTGCATCAGGTTGAGCACCGCTGCGACAGCCGCGGGGCCACCGGCGGCCGACATGCCCTGTTGGATGTTGAGGTCCGTGTCGGTACCCAGCGACTTCTCAATGAGTTGGAGCATCTCTGGCGACACCTTCTCCATCTTGGCCATACGGAACGCGATGTCCGCCGCGTGGGACGGATCAATTTCCTTGAGCACGGCCGCTGCCTGCTGCGGCATCAAGTGCGCCAGAATCATGGCGACCGTCTGCGGGTGCTCGTTGCGGAACATCGTCGCGACCTGCTGCGGATCGGCGTTGCGCAGACGGCGCAATCCACTCGAGTCCGCGAGCTGGCTCACAACCCGCTTCAGAATCTGCTGTGCTTTTGTGGTGGTGAACGCCTTCTCGAGAATCTCGCGGGCGTAGTCCACGCCACCCGAGTTCAACGCCTGCGAGGCGACCGAGGTCTCAATCCACTCGAGCAGGACCCCTTCGGCCTCCTCAGGCGCGAGTCGATCCATGCGGGCGATCTCAAACGAAATGGCCTCCGCTTCTTCGGGCGACAGCTTCTGCGTGATCTTCGCTGCCCCTTCGGCGCCGAGTGCCATGCAGAGGATGGCAGCCTTCTGCCGTCCGGTGAAGGACTGTTCGTCGGCGAGTGTGGCGAATGCGGTATTCGAGCGCATGGTAATCACGAATCCTTGAGCCACGACTTGACCAAGCGCGCGGCCGCATCGGGGTTCTCATCAACGGTCTGCACCACGCGATCACGAATCTGCGTGTCGGCGATCGGGAACGAATAGCTGGGCAGATCCGCCGAGCGCGGTGGTGCCGCGCGTACGAGGGCCGGCGCCGGTTCCGCTGGGGCCAGAGTGAGCGTCGCCGAAGCGGCCTTCACCGGCGGCGTGCGCAGCGAACGCAACGCCATCATCCCCATTCCAAAGGCCAAGAGGAGGCCAATCACCGTCAGCGCGGGGCGCTCATAGGGCTGCATCTTTTCCGCGAAGGTCGGCACAACGGGGACCGACGGCTTCACACGCTGCACGGGCATCGGAAGGCTCACGACACTCACCGCGTCGCCGCGCGAGGAGTCTGCGCCCAAGGCGCTGCGAACCAGCGTTTCCAGTCGGGCGAGTTCTTCGGGAGGGCGGGGGGTGTAGCGCGGAATCGTGTCGGTTGGGCCCGTGCTTGGCACGGGGGCGTCTGCGACCAACACGGCCACCGTCATCCGGCGGATGTTGCCGATCGCGCCACTGAAGACTTCCGTGCTCTTGGTGTTCTCGTAGCTGCTGTTCACGTTGGTCGAGCCCGCGCCACCCTGCGCGCCCGGCACGATCTCCGCCTTGGTTTCCTGCGCGAGCGCCTGCTTCTCGGGGTCGACGGAGAGCGTGGTGCGCTCGACCTTATCGAAGTTGATGGCCGCCGCGACTTGCACGCGGCTGTTGCCCGGGCCCACTACCTGGGACACCAGGTCCGAGGCCTTATGCTCGAGGTACTTCTCGACATCCTGTTGGACGCGCAGCTGACGGCTCGTCAGGCCCGCGCTCGAGCCATCGGAGGGGTCGGACCACTGCTTACCCGTTTCGTCGTGGATGCTCACGTTCTCCGAGCTCAGTCCGTCGACGCTCGATGACACGAGATGGGCAATGCCCTGCACAATATCCTGTGCGGGAAGTCCCGCGTCCTTCAGTGCGATCAGCACAGAGGCGGTCGCCGGACGCTCGTTGGCGGCCCGGAAGCCTCCCTGATCCGAAATCGCGATGTGCACCTCGGCGCGCTCGATGCCGCGCATGCGGCCGATCGTGCGCTCCAACTCGCCTTCCAGCGCACGGCGATAGTTCACGCGCTGCGTAAAGTCATTCCAGCCCCATGACGGACGGTCAAAGATTTCGAGCCCGGGGCGATTGCCGCCCGGGAGTCCGTCCTTCGCCAGCGTCACGCGGGCACGAGCCAAGTCGGCCTGCGCGACCAAAATCTCCGCGCCCCCACGATCGAGCTTGTACTTGATGGCGGCCTGATCCAATCGGTCGGTCAGCTCCGACGCGCTCTGAAGCGGAACGCCGGTCACCGCGGGCACCCAATTCGGCTCCGTGGCGACGCGGGAAATCACGAGGATCACCCCAGCCACGATCAGCCCAACGGCGCCGATCATGATGCGGCGGGGACCACCAAGCTTCTGCAGAAGATCAGGCGGCATTGCGATCAGCCCTGCATGTTGGCGAGGGACTTATACGCATCGGTGAACTTGTTGCGGACTTCGATCAGCATCTGCAGCGAGATCTGCGCTTCTTCCGTGGCGGCCATCACCTGATGGAGTTCCACATTCTCGCCACGCAGAAACGCGCCCAATGTGTCCGACGCCTTGTCCTGCTGGGCGGAGACATCATTGATCGCCTTCTTCAAGGTGTCGCCGAACGACGGACCGTCGGCCAACGGGACCTGTCGAGCGGTCGAGTCACCGCCACCAAGACGACCCGCGCCGACGCCCTGGTTTGCACCGGGCAACGACATCCCCTGGCCAAGGCCAGAGCTCGACAGAGACTGCGTGAAGCGCGACACTGCTGCGCCGATCGGATCGCTCATGATTAGGCTCGGATGTCGATACGACCGCCACGGGCGGCCGGCGCGGGTGTGGCCCGGGCACCGCTCAGCATGACGCGGCTGTAGGTAAGCGGACCAGAGGTCACAGTCTTCGAGAAGAAGTTCCGCTCCTCGGAGGTCAACACACTCCAGAGGCCCGGGTCAGTCCCTTCTGGCGCGCGAGCCGTGAGCGACGAGGTCGCTGACGACGCGGTGTAGGCGTCTTTGGCGCCGCCATTGGTGAGCGCGGTGGCCAGCGTGTTCGCGCCGTTGGCGCCATTCGCACGCGACGGTGTACCGATGCCGCCGTTGGCGGTGGTATCCGGGCGCGGCGCGAGCAGCGTGGAGGCGGTGTTGGTCAGGGCGTTGATGCTCATGGAATGGCGATCCTCAGATATCGATGGCGCGGCGAAGCATCGACTTCGCCGCCTGGAACACAGTGGCATTCGCCTCATAGATGCGCTTGGCATCCATGAGGTCGACGATTTCATCGGTCACGCGCACATTCGGATAGCGCACGTAGCCGTCGGGGTTGGCGTCTGGATGGCTCGGGTCGTACACCAGCGGTCCTTCGGTGGCGTCTTCCACGATGCCCGTCACCTTCACGCCACCGGTCGTCACATCCTGACCGGTCGCATTGGCAAGCGTCGTGTCCGCACTCGCAAGCGCGGCGGCAGCTGCACCGCGACCCTGCGCCAAGGCGGAGGCTTCGTTCGGTCCAGCGTTGGCAACGCCAGTGTCGGCGGCGGAGGTCATCTCCACCATACGACGGCGATACGGTCCACCACCTTCGGTCCGCGTGGTCTCGGCGTTGGCAATGTTCGTCGCAATCGTCTCCATGCGGAGACGCTGCGCAAACAGGCCAGTCGAGGCGATGCCGAGCGTCCGGAACATCGGGCGCTGCGACGAGCCGTTCGCGTTGGTGTTGATCGGGCCTGGCATGGCTTACTTCTCCCGCAGGGCATCGCGCAGCCCAGAGTAGGTCTTTTCGAGCAGCTTGGCCGTCGCCTCATAGCGGAGCTGTTCGTCCGCGAGGCCAACCATTTCGGTTTCAAGGTCAATCGGAGCACCCTGCGACGCCGGCTGTCCCGGAATGGAAAACTGGGCCGTCTGGGACGAGGCCTGCGCCACACGGTCGGCAATCCCGCGCGCGCGCACTGAGCTCGCATCGAGTGCGGACTTCAGTTGATTGGCCATCGAGGTCCTGCCGATGAAGCCCACTGACACGGTTTGCTCCGGAGGGTGATGCCTGCCCTTATGCAACTGTGATGCCACAGCATTTCGCCCGGGTTTTCGGTGTCAGGTGTATGCTTGTATCTCCTTATTTCACAACAGTTTATGAATATTTAGCGGCGCTCGGCGTTCCTAGCGACCTGTCGGGGATATACGCCCACGGGGCGGCACATTGTGCCGCCCCGTGGGAGACCGGCTGGACCCGCGTAATCGGTCAGTCGTCCTTGCCTGGCGTGTTCAACTTATTCCGAAGGGTTCGCACACTGATTCCCAGTAGTTCGGCGGCCTTGGTCCGATTCCCCTCGGCTGCTTCCAGCGCCCGGGCAATCAGCTGTTTCTCGGCGTCGTCCACGTTCAACGACTGCAGGGCGAGCGACACGGGGGACGACGGGTCAAACGGCCCAGACGGCCCCGCGGCTGTGACGGGCGTGCCGGGCGTGACGACCTCACCGGCCGCGGCGGTGTCGACGACCGGAGGCAGGAGTGCCGGCGACGACGTGCCAATCGACGAACTGCTCGCCGGGGTCAGCCCGTACCGGCTGGCGTCGAACGCGTGGGCCTGGACAATTCCCTCAGTGGTGAAAATCACCGCCCGTTCAACCGCATGCTGCAGTTCGCGCACATTGCCGGCCCAGTCCATGGACTGCAGCAGCTGAATGGCGTCCGGCGCGATCCCGTTGATGTTCTTCCCAATCTCGCTTGCGGTGCGCACCGCAAAGCGCTGCGCAAGAATCGCGATGTCTTCCTTGCGCTCGCGAAGCGGCGGAATCAGAATCGGGATAACGCCGAGCCGATAGTACAGGTCGCGGCGAAAGGTGCCCGCTTCAACCTCCGAGGCGAGTTCACGGTTGGTGGTCGCAATGATGCGCACATCCACGCGAATCGGCACTGTTCCGCCGACCCGCTCAAACTCCTGCTCCTGTAGCACGCGCAGCAGTTTCGCCTGCAAGTCCAGGCGCATTTCGCTGACCTCGTCAAGGAGGAGCGTGCCACGATGGGCGCGCTCGAACGCGCCTTCGACGCGCTTCACGGCCCCTGTAAAGGCGCCCTTCTCATGGCCAAAAAGGGCGCTTTCGATCAGCCCCTCGGGCAGCGCCGCGCAGTTCAGTTGGATGAACGGATGGTCACGCCGATTGCTTTGGTCGTGGACCGCGCGCGCAAACAGTTCCTTACCGGTGCCGCTCTCGCCCTGCAGCAAGACGGTGGCTCGCGTCGGGGCGGCCATCGTCACGGTCTGGAGCACGCGCCGAATAGCGGCACTCTCGCCGATAATATGCCGCTCACTCCGGAACTCGTTCACCTCGCGCTTCAACGCCTCGTTTTCGCGCCGCAGGCGAACGAACTCGAGTGCCTGGTCAACCGCGAACTGCAGCTGCTGCGGCCGCACCGGCTTGGTGATGTAGTCGACTGCGCCGGCTTTGATGCTCGAGACCGCGTGCTCAATGCTCGCGTAGCCCGTGAGCATAATGAGCGGGACGTCAATGCCGTCACGCGCCAAGATCCCCAAGAACTCGATGCCCGAGATTCCCGGCATCCGATAGTCGGAGATAATGAGGTCGATATCGCCGCGCGCCAAAACTTGGAGCGCTTCGCCCACGTTCCGGCACCCCACGGTCTGATGCCCCGCGCGCTGCAGCGTATCTTCGATGATCATGTCGACCGATGGTTCATCGTCGACAAAGAGAATCGTGGCCATGCAGTCTGGTTGACGGAAGTTTGGCGTGAACCTTGCAAGCTAACGCCCGAGAAGCACAAAATACAGAAGCCTCGACTCCCGAACTCCGTTACATCCCGCATGCGACTGCTTGTCCTCAATTGTCACGAAGGCTGGATTCATCAGCTGGACCGACTCAACGAGGAGCTCCACCTGGTGGTGGATCTCCCGGGGCGGCAGGTCTCGGGCTGGGACACCCGGATGCGCCCCCTCCCGCGGGGCGCACGCACCCTGAAACTCCCCGACGCGCTGGCGGGGGTTGGCGGTCCGTGGGATCTGGTGATTTGTCACAACATCACCGACCTCCTCGATACCGCCCCGATCGACGCTCCCAAGCTGCTGGTCATTCATGAGACCATTGAAGGCCGGATCGCGCAGCAAGGGGCGGATATCTCACCCAAGCAGATGCAGGAGCGGCTCCGCCAATACCTGACGCTGCAGGGTGCCGACGTGGTGGCAGTCACCGACCTCAAAGGGCGATCCTGGGGGGTCCCAGGCACGGCGCTCCGCCACAGCGCGGACGTCAACGACTACTTCCCCCCGACCTACGCGCGGGCCGCAGGCCTTCGGGTCGCGAACCATATCGTCTCCAAGCAGGTCTTTCTCGACTGGGACTTCCACATCCAGAGTTTTCACGGACTCCCGGTCACGCTGGTCGGGCACAATCCAGAACTGGGGGTCGAAGCCGCCGAGAACTGGGAGGCGCTCAAGCGCCTGTTCGCGGAGCACCGGTTCTATATCCATACAGCAAATCCGTCCTACGAGGACGGATTCAACATGTCGACCTGCGAGGCCATGGCCGCGGGGCTGCCCGTGATCACCAACGCGCATCCAGGCACGCCAGTTACGGACGGCGTCGACGGCTTCGTGGCTCGCACCCCGGACGAGGCCCGTCGCGCAGCGGAACGTCTGCTCGCCGACCCCGAACTGGCGCGCACGATGGGCGCCGCGGCTCGTGAGACGGCACTGCGCGAGTTCGCGCCGGACGGGTTCGAACGGCGCTTCCGCGCCGCCATGGCACGGGCGCAAAAAAAATACCGCCGTCGAGCCCGAAAGGCCGACGGCGGCTGAGTCACGCCTCAGCTAGCCGATCCGATCGACCACCAGAGCGCGCGATGCCGCGGGTCGCGTCGTGTAGCCGGAGGTCGCCGATACCCCTTGGCTCAGCTGCCCGAGCTCGCGACGGATGCTCTGCATGCGCTCGGCGATCGTCGTCAACAACGCCGCATGTGATTTGAGCGCGCGGGCGCATGCTTCGTCCACCCGCTGGCGCGCTGATGTCCCGGTGGGGATCGCCGTCGGCGAAATCGACTCAATCACCGACGCCGCCTGTTCGAGCGACAGCGCTAGTTGTTCATCGCTCGCCTCGGCTTCGGCGCGCGCACGATCGCAGAGGTCTGCGGCTTCGTGCAGACGCAGCGCGGCATCTTCGGCGATCACGGCGGGGTTCATGCGACTTCCATCTGCGGCACACGTGCCGCGATCTCGGCAAAGGCATCACGGAGCTCACGAATTTGGGCGGTGAGCCGCTCCAGCATCCGCACGTCCGGCGTCATCCCCATGGTCTGTAGCTGACTCAGCTGGAAGACGTAGATCGACGAGAGCTGGCGTGCAATGGCGCCACCGCGATTGAAGTCGAGCGAGGCCAAGAGTTCGCCGAGAATATCGCGCGACTTCTCGAGCGCAGGAAAGAGCACATCGGAGCGCGAGGCGGCAGCGGCAACCCGCGCTCTGGTCATCGCGGCGATGAGTCCATCGAACGTGATGATCAGCAACCGCTCAGGCGCGGCCGAGAGAATCTCCGTCTCACGGTACTTGTTGGTCATCATCCCTGGCTGGCTCACGCGACGTCTCCGTTAGTGTCTCTCACAGTATCGACTACTTCGACGAACTCTGAAGCGAGTTAATCTGCGACGTCAGTGCGTTGCCCATGCTCTGTGCTTTTGACATCGCCGATTCCATGGCGATGAACTGTTTCGTGAGCGCGGCCCTGCGTGCGTCGAGTCGCGTTTGGATATCCGTCATATGCTTGTCGAGAGCGCTCGCTTGGGTGTCGGCGGTGTCGGCCTGCGTGGTCGCACTGCCGGTGCCCGTCGCCGAGATCGAGTCGGCAATCGACGCCAGCTGCCCGCCTACGCCCAGGCTCAGTGCTAACGTCCCCGCGCTCCGCGCCGTGGACCCTGTGTACTGAATCGTGACGCCCTCACTCGCATCGCCCTTCGCGCCGGTGAGGAACTGTCCGCGCCCGACGCCCGCGACACCGTTGATCGTGCCGACGACGTCGGTACCCGCGTAGCTCCCCGCGGCGAGGCCGAGTGCCGCGGTCCCATTGCCGCCGGCACCGGCGGTGTACGCGATCGTAAACCCACTCGATGAGCCAGCGTCGCTTCCGAGGATCCGCAGTTGATTGCCTGCGGTGCGCGATGCCGTCAGTCGCATGCGCTGCGCACCGAACAGCCCATTCAATCGCTGCACAATCGTATCGAGCGAGTCGCCGTTTGCGAGGCTGATCGAGCCATTGAGGCCAGTCGCGCTGTCCTTGATGGTCATCGTGTCGGCGTCTCCCGACGTCGCGTACGACGTCAAGGCGGCACCGGTGGCATCCGCCGGAGCGGCCACGCGCGAGATATCAATGGCGTATGGCGCGGCCGGCTGCGTCGCTTTCGCCGTGGTTCGCGCGCTCACAAACGACACCTCGGAGTCAGACGGCGCTCCGGTCATCGTGAAGAGCCGCTTGATGTCGTCGAAGTTGGTGGCGAGCTTGGCTTTCAACGTGACCGCATCAAGCGACAGCGTGCCCTTGGAGTCGTGCTGAAGGCCGGCGGTGGCCGCTGTGAGGTAGCTCCCAGACAATCCGGTGACGTTGCTAATGAGACTCGACGTCAGCGACGAACCCATGGAGCGCAGCGTGCTGTTGTTCGCGAGCGGTCCGCCCGCCGCGCCGTTCGAGTTGATGAACGAGCGCACCGCATTGTATGACGTCGCAAAATCCGTCAACGTCGTTGCAATCGCGTCAGGATCGCGGGCGATTGTCACGTCCACCGCGGTCCCAACTTCAGCGGACGTGAGTGACAACGTGACGCCACTGATGGCATCACTGATCGTATTGGATCCGCGCGTGACATACTGCCCGTCGATCATTAACTGCGCGTCGGCGCCAGCAACGAGCTGCCGGCTGCGTCCCGTGCTTCCATAGCTGGCCGACAGTGCGCCGAACGAGTCCGTTCCACCTGACGCATGCGTCACCGACAGCGACATCGCGAGGCGAGAATCACCAGCCGTGCCGTCCGTCAGGGTAAGATGCCCCGCACTGATCGCGGCGCTTGCCGATCGCGTGTTGGCGCCGAACCCACTGTCTGAGGCATTGATCGCCGTGAGGAGATCGCCAAGTGTGCTATTCGCGCCTACCGTAAACGTTTTGTTGACCGTCGCGCCGTCGCCTGACGTGCCACCAATGGAAATCTGGTCTCCAGTCGCGAGTGCCATCGAGGTCCCATCCCTCGAAAGATCGGACAGGCGCGTGGTGGCATCAGCAGAGGCGCCACTGGTAGCATCTGTAAAAGCCGACGCACTCCCAAGGACCTGCGTAATCCCGGCGCGACCAGGCTTCGTAAAGCCAAGTGCTGCCAGAGTTGCGGCGCTATTGGTGGCGTCAGCGGGATCCCCTTCGATCGTCGCCGTCGTTGAGAGTCGGTAGGCGGTGCTGCCGTTCAACGCCTCAGACTTGAACGAGGCGGAGCCCGCATCGCCAGTGGCGGCGTTGATCTTCTGCGCGACGGTCGCCAGCGAATCGACCGAAAAATCGACACGAATGATCTGGCCGTTGACGCGGATGCTCGACGGCCCCGGCAGTGGAATTCCGAGCAAGGTCGCAATCGCCGCGGTGCTGCTCGAAAGACGGTTGCTCTGGGTCGCGCCCGAAGCGGAGCGGTTCGTGACGGTCGAGCCGTCCGTCAGTCCGAGCGCCTGCAGCGTGCCGCTGCCATCGTCGAGCATCTCGACGCCGGACGAGCCGGCACTCGCGCTGGTGAGCACGAGTCGCGCGCCACCGCCCGTTGAGAGGAGCGACGCCGACACCCCGCTTGGCGTGGTCCCCGCGTTCGCCGCGTTGATCTTGTCGCGGAGGTTGGAAAGTGAATCGCTCGCCGCAACAGTGACTGCGCGCCCGCCAAGCGAGAGTTGACCGGTGAGCCCAAGCGCGACGGTTGCATCAGCGACGACGTTCCCGCTGACCTTCTCCGCCTTCGCCAGCGACATCACCTCAACGGAATACGACGCAGGAACGGCTCCCGTCGTGGCGGATACACTCAGCAGTTCGCGCGCTGACGTGGCACTCTTCGCCGCTGTCGCCTGAAACAAATCAAAGGAACTAGGATTCCGGAGTGCGCTCGCGGCAATCTTAAACTGCCCAACGACGCTCTGGAACTGGTGCCACGCGGTGCTCTGCGCCTGGAGCGCGGCTTGGCGTTTTTGCACCGGCGACAGCGTTCGTGCTGATTCCGCTGCCATGATCTGATCGACCATCGTTTGCCACTGCACGCCGCTCGCGAGCCCCTGAACGGAGCCGGCGGGCGAGGAACTCGAGGAGCTGATGGGAGAGGTCATGTGAGAACCAGCGGATGGTTGGAGCACGACGCCCCCGGAACCATGATCGGTCCCGGGGACGGCGTGTGATGTAGCTCGAGACTACTGGCCAGAATCAGCCGAGGAGCTTCAGGATTCCCTGGCCGGCCTGGTTGGCCTGGGCGAGGATCGCGGTGCCGGCCTGCGCGAGGATGTTGTTCTTGGAGAAGTTCACCATCTCATCCGCCATGTCGACGTCGCGGATCGTGCTCTCGGCGGCCGAGTAGTTCTGAACAGTGGTCTTCAGGTTCGAGACCGCGTTCTCCATGCGGCTCTGGCTGGCGCCGATGTAACCGAGCGAGGCGTTGACGCTTCCGATCGCGCTGTCCAGGGCGGTCAGAGCAGACTGCGCGTTGGCAAGCGTGTCCACCGCGGAGCTGCCGATGCCGAGCGTCGACGTCGAGAGGTCGAGCTTGGTGCCGTCAACCGCCAAGGTGTCGTTGCCGGTGTAGTCGCCTGAGGCGCCGACGAGGAAGGTCGCGGCGTAGCTGCCGTTGAGCAGCGACGTGCCCTGGAACTTGGTGCCGCTGACCGTGCGGTCGATTTCGGCGGCGAGCTGCGTGAACTCGTCGTTGATGCGACCGCGGCCGTTGCTGTCCACCGTGTCCGACGCGGCCTGCGTGGCGAGCTCCTTCATACGCTCCAGCATCGACTGCACCGACGAAGCGGCGCCTTCTGCAATGCTGTACACCGAGTTCGCCTGCTCCGCGTTACGCGTCGCCTGGTTGTAGGCGCGGATGTCCGAGCGCAGGACGTTCGCCGTGCCGAGGCCGGCAGCGTCATCAGCCGCGCGGGTGATACGGAAGCCGGAGGACAGCTTCTGGGTGGAGGCGGCAACCGCGTTCTGCGTGTTGGTGAGGTTGCGGGCTGCCGAGAGGGCACTGACGTTCGTGTTGATGCGCATGGTATTGCTCCCTAGTGTGCGTTGGAGGGAATCCGTTCCCTCGTGAGTTGATGCGTGAGTGCATCGCCTCCACTGACCATTATCGACCAGACCATCTCAGACTTTAGCGTCGCAGCGCAGCGTGTCTGATGTCGCTCGTGAATCACCTGCAACAACATGTCCTGCACCGGCGAAAAACTTTTTTCGAGCGTCACAACAGTTTCACATTCACTCTTATCGGCCGCTGTTTGAATTTCTGTAGTGCGATCTCACAGCGGTGTGCAGTCCTCGTCATGCGATGTGCATGCAACGTGACTGCGATGCGCACACGAGTGACAGTGTGCGCATCACGGCACTCACGCGATCTTCGTCACAGGAAACGATTCGCGAATGCCCCACGGACCATCGCCAAGCACGAGCTGCATGCCACGGCGGCGTCCATGATTCAGGAGCAACGGTCCTTGTAGATTCGCGGTCGCATGCTCGCCGGCGCTGCCGGGTAGCGTGACGATCGCGTAGACCGCGACGTCATTCGGCTGACCTGCGTCGAGACGTCGCACGTCGGAGTCGCTGAGCTCAACGGAGTATCCCTCGAAGGCGAGAAATGGATCCACGAGCAAGAAGGCGAGGCCCGAACGATCCACCGACTGTAGCCAAGCGGTGCCTTGCTTGGCGCCGGTGATAAACACCCAGCGCTGGCACGATGGGAATCCTGGAATGCCCGTGGGAAAATCCACGAACGCGTCGTCGGCGACCGCGAGTGGGCCGAACAGCTCCGACTGGATCGTCGTCATGCGAGTTGAAGCGTCGGACATCGTGTCGTTCATCGGAGGTAATCGGTGAGTGAGAGGTTGAGAATGCGCGACGTCGCGGCCATCGCAGCCTGATACGCGGTCTGTCGTGATGTGAGCATCGTGATCGCGGCTTCGATATCCACATCCTGCAGATTCGAGGTCGACGCTTGGAGTTGCTGCGAGAGCGAGGTCAGGTTCGAGTCGGCGAGCTGCAACTGACTGGCGCGCGCCCCGACTTCTCCGAGTTGGCTCTGAACTTTCTCAAACGCGCTGTTGCTGTCGCCAATGAGGGACCGCAACGTGGGCAGGTCATTGGATTGCAATGCCGCGGCCATGTCTTGCAAGGTCTTGAGTGGCCCAGCGGTGGCGTTCCCAAAGACGGTGGCGCCATCGTGCGTCGGCGTGAGCTGTTGTCCGCTCCCGATCTGCACCGTGCGTACACCCGTTGGCTGGCCGGACACCGTAAAGGCTGCCGTCGCGCCACTCGTATTGATGGCGTACGGCGCCGTGCTCGACGAGGTGCCGCCAAACAAATAGTCGGCGCCATCTTTCGCATTCCCAAGATTCACCGCCTGGGCGAGCAGCTGGCTCATCTCGGATCCTGCGGCATTCCGTGTTGCGGCGTCCGCCGTGTCGGTGGCCTGCGCAATCGCGAGTTCACGTGCGCGCGAGAGGATATCGCCCAGTTGATTCAGGGCGGACTCTTCGAGCGTTGCGCGCGCCGTCGCCAGATTGACGTTGCGCTGATACTGCGTCACCGCGCGAAGCTGCGTCTGATTCTGCATCACGGCGTGGGCCGCGGCTGGATCGACCGACGCATCAGTGAACCGCTTGCCGCTCGAAACCTGCTGCTGCGCCGCGTCGACCTGCCCGCGGAGCGTGCTCAGATTCAGAACGGCGTTGTCGCTGATGCTGTAGTTGGTGACGCGCATCGATGGACCATCCATGAGCAGGGGTTGGCGGACAAAGCTGCCGCCTCGCGGGCTGATTCAGCACGATTCGTGCCAGAACCGTGCAAAGCGGTCACCGTCACGAAACTGGCCGCCTCACCGTGGGCCCTATTTCGGTGCGGTTCGGGCGCGATGCGGGCGCGATGCCGGTGCAGTGCCAGGGGCGGTGTCAGGGTCCTCAGCGCTGCTTGAATGAATAGGGCGCAAATATTTCGATCTTCCTGCGCAAAAATCCTCAAGTCTTGCAGGACACGGGCCGACATATCACTCATGGATTCCTTCACCATGACTCTCATTCGAAGCTCGAACCCCGACTTGCGGCCGCATCCGCGGCACGTCAAGCCGGCGCCAGCCCCATCGGCGTCCGTTCGGGTATCGACCCTCGACGTTCGCGTCGGGGCCCGTGTGACTGATCATCTGACGGTGAACTATCCGGCACTTCGGGAGGCATTGCGGCAAGAATCGCCGACTGCCACCCCGCTGCCCGGCGAATTCGGCAAGGAACTCCAGCGGATCCTCGACGAACTCAAGTCCCGCCTCATTAATGGAGAGGCTCCTCTTGAGGCCGTTGAAGCGGTCGCGGCGACCTACACCGCCGCCCCGGCAAAGGGCCCACCTCAGCTCCGGCTCACCAAGTGAAGCTGTACCGCCGACAGGCGCCGCCAGGCACTCGATGGGGTGGCCTCGTCCTCCTCGCGACCCTGGCCGACAGCCCGGTGCCTGAGGCGATTGCCGCCGGCACCAAGGGGGCGGTACCGCAGAGCTCTGCACGGCAGGGCTCTGCACCGCAGGGATCTGCACCCGAGCAGCCAAGCTGGTCGGTCGCCGACATGATTGCGTTGGCCACCACCCAGGTGGACCGCCAGCCCGCCATGCTCCGGGCGGCCCGCGCTCGTGCCTCAAGCATCCGCGATCACGCCGCCGTGTCGCTCGCCGGTTCGCTCGCCGGTTCGCTCTCAGGGTCGCTCGCCGGTTCCACCTCCGGACATTCTGGCGCGAAAAATGCAGTACCGTTCGAAGTGCGTTACTAGGATCCCGGCCTGACCGTCAGATTGAGCAGCCGCTAAAGTTTTTTCGCTCGCTGTCGATATTGCTTGTACAGGAGGAAACATCGAAATGAAGATCGGAAATACTGGAACGCCGGCGACCCACATCGCCAACACCACCGTCAATCGCGACTCGGCCAAGCCGACCGCGTCGTCGGTGTCGTCGCCTGTTACGACCTCACGTGCGCCAAAGCGTGATGCCGTAACACTTTCGGCCGAAGGGCTCGCCATGTCGAAGGGCGATGCCGCGAACGCCGCACGCTTGGCGGAGATTCGCCAGCGGGTGAACCAAAAGGCATACGACTCGGCCGCCGTGCTGGATTCGGTCGCTCGCGCGATCCTGAAGTCCGGCGACCTGTAGTCGTCGTCCCATCTCCTCAGCCCCAAAGGGATTCCCATGACGCCAGCACGAATCGAAGAGATCCTGTACAACTCCGAAGTAGCGCTTCGCGCCGTGGACCTTGAAGTCTCGACCCTTCGCGCAATGCCGAACCGAGATGGCGGAGCAGGAAGCACCTCGCTGGCCTGGGGCACGGACGCCTCGACGGGACCGGCAGCCGAGGGCTGAGGAACCTAAAGAGCGCCACCCGGATGGGTGGCGCTCCCTTTTGTGGGTAGGCTCAAACCGCTGGGTAGACCCCGGAATCCTGGGATCGCCCAGCGGTTGACTTAAGGGCCAACCGCGCTATCTTCCTAAGGCTCTAGCAAAAAGTGTCACGCGCTAGGGCAAACCGGTGAACTGCGTACCGGGACTTATGGGCTCGCCAACGTGCTGATGGTGTGATTGCACGCGCGGGGATTGTGGGATCAGTCAACCGAACGTTTCCGCTCTGTGCGGACACGAAGGTTCCCGAAAAGCAACGCAGGACAATTTGACGTCGGAATGGATCGCGAGACGAGTGTCTCACGATTGCTGCAACAACTTCCGGCGCGCCGAGGGTCCCCGTTCGCGCAGCAGTGGCGAATGTACCCGGCGAGAGCGGATGGATACCAATCCTGCCGTCGTTGCGATGTGTATGTCGCCAAACGATGTGTCAGGGTGACTGGTCCAGCCGCATTTTTGCTCCCAGCGGTTTGGGGAGCGCAGGGTAGGAGAAAGGCAGGAGAAAGGCAGGAGAACTGCAGCAGGTGCTGGCAATGACACTGTGTATCCATAATATCGCGGCGGGACTGTCTGCCGCGAACGACGCAAATACGGGATTCTGATTACGATGGCTCGCGACACTGAACTGAAGTACTATCGCAATATCGGCATCATGGCCCACATCGATGCCGGGAAGACCACGACGACTGAGCGCATCCTGTATTACACGGGAAAGTCGCACAAGATCGGCGAGGTCCACGATGGTGCGGCCACGATGGATTGGATGGAGCAGGAGCAGGAGCGCGGCATCACGATTACCTCCGCCGCGACGACGTGCTTCTGGAAGCGCGCTGGTGACAGCCATGTGATCGGCAACCAGACGGGCCCCGAGTATCGCATCAACATCATCGACACGCCAGGCCACGTGGACTTCACCGTCGAAGTGGAGCGCTCGCTCCGCGTGCTCGACGGCGCGGTGGCGCTGCTGGATTCGGTCGCCGGTGTTGAGCCGCAGACGGAGACGGTGTGGCGCCAGGCCGATCGCTATCTCGTGCCGCGTCTCATCTTCTCGAACAAGATGGACCGCGTGGGCGCGAACTTCGATCGTTGCATGGCGATGATCAAGGACCGCCTTTCGAAGGATGCGTATCCGCTGCAGCTGCCGGTGGGCTCGGGTGAACTGTTCACCGGCCACATCGACCTCATCGAGCGCAAGCAGTACATCTTCGACGAAGAAACCCTTGGCAAGACCTTCACCGTCGCCGCCGTGCCGGACGACATGAAGGAAGCGGTCGAGAAGGCGCGTCATGAGCTGGTTGAAGCGGCGGTGCAGCACGATGACGAGCTGATTGAGAAGTACTTCAGCGGCATCGAGCTCACGGTCGAAGAAATCCGCCAGGCGATTCGCTCGGCGACGATCAAGATGAAGTTCATCCCCGTGCTCTGCGGCGCCTCGTTCAAGAACAAGGGCGTGCAGGCGTTGCTCGACGCGGTCATCGACTATCTGCCGTCGCCGCTCGACGTGCCCCCGATGCAGGGGCACATCCCGGGCCACGACGACACGTTCGAGACGCGTGAAGTGAGCGACGAGGCGCCGTTCTCGGCGCTGGCGTTCAAGATCGCGACCGATCCGTTCGTCGGAAAGCTGACCTTCTTCCGTTGCTATTCTGGCACGATCAAGGCTGGCAGCTACGTGTACAACGCGACGAAGGACAAGCGCGAGCGCGTGGGCCGTCTGCTCCAGATGCATGCGAACAAGCGCGAGGAGATCGAGGAAGTGCGCGCCGGCGATATTGCCGCCGCAATCGGCCTCAAGGACACCCGCACCGGCGATACCATGGCCGATGAAGAGCGTCCGATCATTCTCGAAGCGATGAAGTTCCCGAACCCCGTCATCGACGTCGCCATTGAGCCGAAGACCAAGGCCGACCAGGACAAGCTCGCGATCGCCCTGAGCAAGCTGGCCGAAGAAGATCCGACCTTCCGCGTGCATTCGGACGCCGAGACGGGTCAGACGATCATCTCCGGCATGGGCGAGTTGCATCTTGAGATCATCGTCGATCGTATGATGCGCGAGTTCAAGGTGGACGCGAACGTCGGTCGCCCGCAGGTGGCGTACCGCGAAACGATCCGCAAGACCGTGCAGAAGGTCGAGGGCAAGTTTGTCCGTCAGTCCGGCGGTAAGGGTCAGTACGGCCACGTGGTCATCAACGTGATGCCGGCCGAACTCGGTCAGGGCTTCGTGTTCGAAGACAAGATCGTGGGCGGCGTGATTCCGCGTGAGTTCATCAAGCCGGTGGAAGCCGGCATCAAGGAAGCGCTCGAGAACGGCATCTATGCCGGCTACCCGATGGTGGACGTGAAGGTTGAGCTGATCTATGGCTCGTACCACGACGTCGACTCGAGCGAAATGGCGTTCAAGATCGCAGGCTCGATGGCGGTAAAGGAGGGCGTGCGGTTGGCGTCGCCAGTGCTGCTGGAGCCGGTGATGAATGTGGAAGTCGTCTCGCCGGAAGCGTACATGGGCGACGTGCTGGGCGACATCTCCTCGCGTCGCGGCAAGATTGGTGGTATGACGCAGCGTGGCGAGGCGCAGGTCATCTCGGCGAGCGTGCCGCTGAGCGAGATGTTTGGGTACTCGACCAAGTTGCGCTCGATGTCTCAGGGGCGCGCCGTGTACTCGATGGAGTTCGCGCACTATGACGAAGTGCCGAAGTCGAAGGCGGAAGAGATTATTGCGAAGGTGAAGGCATAAGCAGGTTTCGGTAGTAGGTAGGGATTTTTTAGCGCAGTCTCCGGGTTTCCATCAACCAACTAGCAGCAGGATTCTACAATGGCCAAGGCAAAGTTCGAGCGCAATAAGCCGCACGTGAACGTCGGAACGATCGGTCACGTGGACCACGGCAAGACGACGACCACCGCGGCGCTGACGAAGGTGTCGGCCGACCTCGGCTACGGCACGAAGTACGTCGCATACGATCAGGTCGCGAAGGCGTCTGAGTCGCAGGGTCGTCGTGACCCCACGAAGATTCTGACGATCGCCACGTCGCACGTTGAGTACGAGACGGCCAACCGTCACTACGCTCACGTCGATTGCCCAGGCCACGCGGACTACGTCAAGAACATGATCACGGGTGCTGCGCAGATGGACGGCGCGATCCTCGTGGTGAGCGCGGTCGACGGCCCGATGCCGCAGACCCGTGAGCACATCCTGCTCGCGAAGCAGGTGAACGTGCCGAAGGTCGTCGTGTTCCTGAACAAGTGCGACCTCGTTGAGGACGCCGAGCTTCTGGATCTCGTCGAGCTCGAAGTGCGTGAACTGCTCTCCAAGTACGGCTTTGACGGCGACAACGCCCCGGTCGTGCGTGGCGCGGCGATCCGTGCGATCGAAGGCGAACAGCAGTGGGTGGACAAGATCAAGGAGCTGTACGACGCTCTTGATTCGTACATCCCGGAGCCGATGCGCGAAGTTGACAAGCCGTTCCTGATGCCGGTCGAAGACGTGTTCTCGATCACCGGTCGTGGCACGGTGGCGACGGGCCGTATCGAGCGTGGCAAGATCAAGGTGGGCGAGGAAATCGCCCTCGTCGGATTCAACTCGGACAAGAAGTCGGTTGTGACGGGCGTTGAAATGTTCCGCAAGCTGCTGGATGACGGCCAGGCCGGTGACAACGTCGGTCTTCTGCTCCGCGGCGTGGACAAGAAGGACATTGAGCGCGGCATGGTGTTGGCCAAGCCAGGCTCGATCCCCCCGCACACCAAGTGCGAGGCCGAGGTCTACGTGCTCACGAAGGATGAAGGCGGCCGTCACACGCCGTTCTTCAAGGGATACCGCCCGCAGTTCTATTTCCGCACCACGGACGTGACGGGCTCGATCGAGCTTCCGGCCGGCACGGAAATGGTGATGCCGGGTGACAACATCCAGATGACCATCGAGCTGATCAACCCGATCGCCATGGAAGAGTCGCTTCGCTTCGCGATCCGCGAGGGCGGACGTACGGTGGGCGCTGGCGTCATCACGAAGATCCTCGCGTAAGCAGAACCGGACCTACCGGCGCCGTCGCATCGGCGGCGCCGGGCGGGTCTCTTCACTGAGAGTAACATGGCTGGCAGAATCCGTATCCGTTTGAAGGCGTTTGACCACGCGGTGATCGATCAGGCCGCTGGTGACATTGTGCGCACGGCTGAGAAGACCGGGGCGCAGGTGTCGGGGCCGATTCCGCTCCCGACGAAGACGCAGCGTTGGACCGTGTTGCGGTCCCCGCACGTCGACAAGAAGTCGCGTGAGCAGTTCGAGTTGAAGACGCACAAGCGGGTGATCGATATTCTCGATTCCCGTGCCCAGACGGTGGACGCGCTGACGAAGCTCGATCTCCCGGCCGGTGTGGACGTCGAAATCAAGGTTCAGTAGTACTTAGCAGACGTACCGCGCGCGAATGCATCCGGGGACTCTCCCCCGCATCGGTCGCGCGGCACGCCACAGTCCAACGGCAGCAATCCGGCGTGCGCGCCGGGCCGTGACTACGCCACGAGGAAACAATGATCGGCATTATCGGAAGAAAGCTGGGGATGACCCAGATCTTTAATCAGGCGGGGCAGCAGATCCCGTGCACGGTGGTGGAGGCCGCCCCGAATCCCGTCACGAAGGTCATGACGAAGGATGCGGCGGGCTTCGATTCCATCGAACTCGGCTTTGAATCGCAGCGCACGGCGCGCGACTCTAAGAAGGGTGAGCGCAATCCGAAGGGCAGTCGTGCCGCAGCGGCGGAGCTCGGACATGCGGCCAAGGCCGGCTTGTCGGCGGCGCCGGCATTTCTGCGTTCGTTCCGTCTCGACGACGCGCCGGGGAAGAACCCGGAAGTGCCGTCGTACAAGGTCGGTGACGTGATCACCGTCGGCGTCTTCGCCGAAGGGGACACCGTCAAGGTGACCGGCACCTCGAAGGGCCGTGGTTTCCAGGGCGTCGTGAAGCGCTGGAACTTCGGTGGTGGCCCGAACACGCACGGTAACACGAAGCATCGTCGTCCTGGCTCGATCGGAGCCGGCACGGATCCGTCGCGCGTTATCAAGGGCAAGAAGATGCCGGGCCATTACGGTGCCGAGCGCGTCACGCAGACGCACCTTCGTGTCGAGAAGATCGATGCGGAGCGCAACCTGATCTACATCCGCGGTTCTGTTGCCGGTCCGAAGAATGGGATCGTCCTCGTCCGCAAGCAGGGTTAACCGATGGCTGACACGATGAACATTGACGCTGCCGCGTTCACCGCACAGGGAACGCCGCGCGACCGTATGGCCCTTCCGGGCACGGTGTTTGATGGCACGGTGAACGTGCCGGTCATGCACCAGGCCGTGAAGGCGTACTTGGCCAATCAGCGCCAGGGCACGCACAGCACGAAGACGCGTGGCGAAGTGATCGGCGGTAACCAGAAGCCGTGGAAGCAGAAGGGAACTGGCCGCGCCCGCTCGGGCTCGACGCGTTCGCCGGTCTGGGTTGGCGGTGGTACCGTGTTTGGTCCGCGTCCGCGCAAGTACACCGAGACCGTGCCGCGCCAGGTGCGTGCGCTGGCTCGTAAGAGTGCGCTGAATGCGCGCGCCAGTGAAGGCGCGCTGCACGTGATCGATGCGTTCCAGTGGGAGAGCCCGAAGACGTCGCGGATGTTGCAACTGCTCGCGCGTTTGGAGCTCACGGGCAAGAAGGTGCTCGTGCTGACTGACGGCGTGAAGTCGAACGTGTTTTTGTCGGGCCGCAACCTGCAGAACGTGCATGTGCTGCCGTACAGCGACGTGTCGACGTACCACATTTTGTGGTCGCACACGGTGCTGGTCGAGTCGGCTGCTCTGGGAGAGGCGCTTGCGCCGATCGCGGAGAAGGACGTCGCGAAGGTGAAGGTCCGGAAGGCTGCACCGAAGGCTGAGGCCGCTGCAAAGGCTCCTGCCAAGAAGAAGGCCGCTGCCCCGAAGGCCGACAAGGCTGAGAAGGCACCGGCCGCGAAGAAGAAGGCCGCTGCTCCGAAGGCCGAGAAGGCCGCGGCGCCCAAGAAGACTGCCGCGAAGCCGGCGGCCAAGAAGAAGGGGAAGTAATCAATGGCAACGCTCCTCCGTACCATCGTGCGCCCGATCGTCACCGAGAAGAGCTCGGCGGCTTACCAGGATCGTGGCGAGTACACCTTCGAAGTGCATCCGGAAGCGAACAAGCAAGCGATCAAGCAGGCGATCGAGACGCTGTTCGGTGTCAAGGTGACGGGTGTGTGGACCTCCCAGCAGCGCGGCAAGTTGAAGCGCGTGGGAACCCGCTCCGGCCTACGGCCGCGCTGGAAGAAGGCCATCGTGACGCTGAAGGCTGGCGACACGATCGAGATCTTTGAGGGCTGAGGCATATGGGTATCCGCCAGTTCAAGCCGGTCACCAAGAGCTCGCGCTTCCGCTCCGTTTCGGACTTCGACACTATCACGCGTTCTACGCCTGAGAAGTCGTTGGTCGAGCCGAAGCCGAAGAGCGGCGGGCGTGACAATCACGGCCACATCGCGATGCGCCGCATCGGCGGTGGACACAAGCAGATGTATCGCGTGATCGATTTCAAGCGCAACAAGTTTGGTGTGGTCGGCACGGTCAAGGAGATCGAGTATGATCCCAACCGTTCGGCTCGCATCGCGCTGATCGAGTACACCGACGGGGAGAAGCGCTACATCATTCACCCCAAGGGACTGAAGCAGGGCGACACGGTGGTGTCGGGTCCGGGCGCCGATGTGCGCAACGGAAACGCGCTGCCGCTGAAGGAGATCCCGCTCGGTACCGCGGTGCATTGCGTGGAGATTACGCCGAAGAAGGGCGCGCAGATGGCGCGTTCGGCCGGCACGAGTGTGCAGGTGGTGGCGAAGGAAGGCGATTACGTGACGTTGCGCATGGCCTCGACGGAAATGCGTATGGTGCACGGCACCTGCCTGGCCACGATCGGCGAAGTTGGCAACGCGGAGCATGAGCTCAAGTCGGCCGGTAAGGCCGGTGCGAGCCGTTGGGCTGGCAAGCGCCCGAAGGTTCGCGGCGAAGTCATGAACCCCGTGGATCACCCGCACGGTGGTCGTACACGCGGCGGTCGTAACGTCGTGAGTCCGTGGGGCAAGAAGGAAGGCGTCAAGACGCGTAATAAGAAGAAGCCGTCGGAGCGCCTGATCGTGCGCGGACGGAAGCGCGGCAAGGCGACTCAGTAACCGGGATACGATACTATGGCGAGAAGCATTAAGAAGGGCCCATTCGTCCAGGACAGCCTGATGAAGCGCGTCCAGGGCATGAACGCCCGCAGTGAGAAGAAGGTCATCAAGACCTGGTCGCGCGCCAGCACGGTGTTGCCTGATTTTGTCGGGCACACGTTCGGGGTGCACAACGGCAACAAGTTTATCCCGGTCTACGTGACGGAGAACATGGTCGGGCATAAGCTCGGCGAGTTCTCGCCGACGCGTCTGTTCCGCGGGCACACTGCAGCGGGTGCGGCGGCGAAGCCGTCCGTGTCTGCGGCGCCGGCGAAGGCGCCGGCCGGCAAGGGAGGCAAGTAACCCATGGCCGGAGCACGCGCGATCCAGCGTACGGCACGTCAGTCGCCGTACAAGATGCGCCTGGTGATTGATCAGGTGCGGGGAATGAACGTCAATGAGGCGCTCGCTCTCCTGAAGTTCAGCAAGAAGCATGCGGCGAAGCAGATCGAGAAGGTGCTGCGGAGCGCGATTGCGAACGCCGAACAGGCGGCACGTAACGCGAACACCTCGATCGACGTCGACGCGTTGTATTTGACGCACGCCATTGTGAACGAGGGGCCGAAGCTCAAGCGCTTCACCCCGGCGGCGATGGGACGTGCTACCCCGATTCACAAGCGCACGAGCCACATCGACATCATCGTGTCCGAGAAGGAAGGGCGATAATGGGACAGAAGACTAATCCGATCGGCTTTCGCCTCGGCGTCTCGAAGACGTGGCGTTCGAAGTGGTATGCCAAGAAGGACTTTCCGGCGCTGTTGCAGGAGGACGAACTCCTCCGCAAGTATCTGAAGGCGCGTCTCTCGGGTGCCGCGATCAGCGACATCACGATTGAGCGTAAGCCGGGCAAGGTCGTGGTGACGATTCACACCGGTCGTCCGGGTGTGGTTATCGGGAAGAAGGGTCAGGCGGTGGAGGAGCTGAAGAACGAGCTCCAGCAGCTGACCGGCAAGGAAGTTGGGGTGAATGTCGAGGAGATCAAGCGTCCGGAAATCGAGGCGCAGTTGGTTGCCGACAACATCTCGGCGCAGCTGGCGCAGCGTATTTCGTTCCGTCGCGCGATGAAGCGTGCGGTGCAGAGCGCGATGCGTATGGGCGCAGAAGGCATCAAGGTCAAGTGCAGTGGTCGTCTGGGCGGCGCCGAGATTGCGCGCGTCGAGGGTTACCATGAGGGGCGAGTGCCCCTGCACACGCTGCGTGCGAACATCGACTACGCCACGAGCACGGCGAAGACGACGTTCGGCACGATTGGCGTCAAGATTTGGATCTTTAAGGGCGAGATCGTCGAGGACCGTCGTGGCAAGACGTACTCGTCGGACGCGTAAGGGAGGAGACAAATAATGCTCGCACCGAAGCGCGTGAAGTTCCGCAAGATGTTCAAGGGGCGTACCAACGGGATCGCGACCCGTGGCGCCGAGGTGTCCTTCGGGCACTTTGGGCTGCAGGCGCTGGAGCCTGGTTGGGTGACGGCCCGACAGATCGAAGCCGCACGTGTGGCGCTGACGCGTCACATCAAGCGCGGTGGTAAGGTGTGGATCCGGATTTTCCCGGACAAGCCGATCACGAAGAAGCCGGCCGAGACCCGAATGGGTAAGGGCAAGGGCTCGCCAGAGTTGTGGGTGGCGGTGGTGCGGCCTGGTCGTGTGATGTTCGAGATCGAAGGCGTTGAGCGTGAGTTGGCAAAGAAGGCGCTGGGCCTCGCTTCGGCGAAGCTTGGCATCAAGTCGAAGTTCGTGGCCCGCGAGGAGGCGCATACCGAATGATGAAGGCATCGCAGATTCGCGAGTTGTCGACCGCAGAGATCGTGACCCGTATCGCCGAGCTGGAACGCGAGCGGTTCAACCTGAAGTTCCGTGGGGCGACGCAGACGCTGGAAGATCCGCTTCGCCTGCGGGGGATTCGCCGCGACATCGCGCGGCTCAAGACGGAGCTGCGCGTGCAGCAGGCCGCGCCGGCCGTTGCGGCGCGCAAGGCGGGAGGTAAGTGACCATGGCTGATATGCAGAGTGCCTCGACGACGGCGCGCGGTGCGCGCAAGACGCGGACGGGGCTGGTGGTGAGCGACAAGATGGCGAAGACGATCGTGGTGCAGATCGAGCGTCGCGTTCCGCATCCCGTGTACGGCAAGATGGTCACCCGGACGAAGCGCCTGAAGGCGCACGACGAGGAAAACTCGGCGAAGACGGGCGACACCGTGCGCATCATGGAGACCCGCCCGCTGTCGAAGGACAAGCGGTGGCGCGTGGTCGAGATTGTTGAACGCGCGCGCTAAGGGAGACGACTAATGATTCAGCAGGAGTCGATGGTTAAAGTGGCGGACAACTCAGGGGCGAAGACGGCCCTGGTGATCCGCGTGCTTGGTGGAACCCGCCGGCGGTATGCCGGACTTGGGGATATCGTGATCGTTGCGGTCAAGAACGCCCTGCCGAATGGCACGGTGAAGAAGTCCGACGTCGCGCGTGCCGTCGTGGTGCGCACGGTGAAGGAGACGCGACGGAAGGACGGGAGCTACATTCGCTTCGACGAGAACGCTGTGGTCATCATCAATGACAATGGCGAGCCGCGTGCGACACGTATCTTTGGTCCGGTGGCCCGTGAACTGCGCGACAAGCGCTACATGAAGATTGTGTCGCTTGCGCCCGAGGTGATCTAGTATGCGTACGCATGTTTATAAGAAGACCCTAGGCAAGCGGAACCGCACGCGCCACGAGATCAATGCGGAGCGCGAGGTGATGCATGTGTCGAAGGGGGACACCGTGAAGGTGGTCCGCGGCGACGATAAGGGGAAGGAAGGGAAGATCATCCGCGTGTACCCGAAGACGGGCCGTGTGCTGATTGAAGGGATCAACATTGTGAAGAAGCATCGCAAGGCGCGCACGGCAGAGGAGCAGTCGGGGATTATCGAGATGCCCGCCCCAATGCATGCGTCCAACGTGATGTTGAAGGACCCGAAGTCGGGTGCACCCACGCGCGTCCGCGCGCGGATCGACGCCGACGGCACGAAGGAGCGGATCAGCGTGAAGTCTGGTGACGCGTTCCCGCGTCCCACCAAGCGCTAATCCGAGGACTTATATCTGATGGCGACCAAGGAAAAGGACCCAAAGAAGGGCGGAAGCAAGCGTCAGGCGGCGGCTCCGGCTCCGCGTGAGGCGCATGCGGGCGTCGAGTTGCCGGTACCGGCACCGCGCCTCCGCAACTACTACACGAACACCGTTCGTGCGAACCTCTCGAAGCAGTTCGGACTCGCGAATCCGCACCAGATTCCGAATCTCGAGAAGATCGTGCTGAACGTGGGCATGGGCGAAGCGATCAAGCAGCCGAAGGTGCTGGACACGGTGGTCGAGGAGTTGTCGATCATCGCCGGTCAGCGCCCGACGCGGAAGAAGGCGAAGAAGTCGATCGCCAACTACGGGTTGCGTCAGGGCCAGGAGATTGGCGCGAGCGTGACGCTGCGTGGCAATCGGATGTGGGAGTTTCTCGACCGGTTTGTGACGACGGCGATTCCCCGCATTCGCGATTTCCGCGGATTGTCGACGCGTGCCTTTGACGGCCGTGGCAACTACAGCCTCGGCGTCAAGGAACAGATGATCTTCCCGGAGATCAACTACGATCAAGTTGAGCAGATCCACGGGATGGACATCACGTTCGTGACCACGACGAACAAGGATGACCAGGCCTTCGCGCTGCTGCGCGAACTCGGTATGCCGTTCCGCGGCGACGATAAGCCGATCGTCGTTCATCACTAAGGGATCCGACCATGGCAAAGAAGAGCAGCACGGAGAAGAACGACCGCCGGAAGAAGATGACCGCCCAGTACGCCGTGAAGCGCGCGGCGGCGAAGGCGATCATGCAGAATCCGAAGTCGACGGACGAAGAGAAGGCGGCAGCGCAGGTTAAGCTGCAGAAGCTGCCGCGCAACTCGGCTCGCGAGCGCATTCGGAACCGGTGCTCGATGACCGGCCGTGCGCGAGGCTATGTTGCGATGTTCGGCTTGTCGCGTATGGCATTCCGGGATATGGCGCTGAACGGCCTGATCCCCGGCGTGCGCAAGGCGAGCTGGTAACTGTAGGGCCGTTGGTACCAACCATTCACTTCCTGCAGGTCTGGTCGGCAACGACTGGAAACCACAGGAGACAAGGACATACATCATGAGCATGACCGATCCTGTGGCCGATATGCTCACGCGGATCCGCAACGCTTGCGGGTCGAAGCACCGTCGCGTGGACATCCCGGCCTCGAAGCTGAAGCTGGAGATCGCTCGGTTGTTGAAGGAGAATCACTTCATCACCGATTATAAGACTGTCGAAACGGAAGAAGGACGTCCGGTGCTGCGCGTGGTGTTGAAGTACGCGCATGGCGGGCAGTCGGTGATCCGCGAGCTGAAGCGCGTGTCGAGCCCTGGGCTTCGCACGTACGTGGGCGCGACGGAGATTCCGCGTGTGCGCAATGGTCTTGGCGTGGCGATTCTCAGCACCTCGAAGGGGCTGTTGACCGACCGTCAGGCGCGTGCGCAGCGGACCGGTGGTGAGCTTCTTGCCCTCGTCTGGTAAGGAGACTCAGACATGTCGCGTATCGGAAAGTTGCCAATCGAGATCCCCGCGGGCGTAACCATCACGGTGAAGGGTTCTGCCGTGACGGTGAAGGGTCCCAAGGGTGAGCTCCATCGGGTGTTGAATTCGCAGATTGGTGTGACGATTGAAGGGACCGTGTGCACGGTGACGCGTCCGTCGGACGAGCCGGTGCACAAGTCGTTGCACGGGTTGTCGCGTACGCTCGTGGCCAACATGGTCGAGGGTGTGACGAAGGGCTTTGTGAAGCAGCTCGAGATTTCGGGCGTGGGATACAAGGCGGAAGTGAAGCCCTACGGGCTGCTCATGTCGCTGGGGTATTCGCACACGATTGAAGTGAAGGCCCCGAAGGGGATTTCGCTGACGGCGCCGCAGCCGACGAATGTGTTTGTGTCGGGCGCGGACAAGGAGATCGTGGGGCAGGTGGCGGCCGAGATCCGGTCGTTGCGCAAGCCGGAGCCCTACAAGGGCAAGGGCGTCAAGTACGCTGGCGAAGTCATCCGGCGTAAGGCCGGTAAGGCAGGAGGCAAGTAATGCCAGGGAAAAGAGTACCCAAGGGTCGTGCCAATCTTCGCACGCGTCGTCACATTCGTGTGCGCGCCAAGGTGAAGGGCACGGAAGAGCGTCCGCGGTTGGTCGTATTCCGCTCGGACAAGCACATCTACGCCCAGTTGGTGAACGACGTTGTGCAGCGCACGATTGTGACGGTCACCGATTCGGGATTGACCGGGAAGAAGACCGAGAAGTCGGTCGAAGTCGGGAAGCGCATCGCCGAGAAGGCGAAGGCCGCCGGCATCAGCAAGGTCGTGTTCGACCGTGCTGGCTACCAGTATCACGGCCGCGTGAAGGCGGTGGCCGACGGTGCCCGCGAAGGCGGGCTGGAGTTCTAAATGGCAGATAACGAAGAGACGACTCCGGCGGCGGCTCCGGCCCCGCGTATGGGTGGCAGCGCCCGCAGTGGCGCGAACCGCAACGGTCCTCCGCGCGGTCGCGGCGGTCCTGGTGGCCCTGGCGGTGGCGCGGGCGGCGGGCGTGGGCGTGGTGGCCCGGGTGGTGGTTCTGGCGGCCCGGGCGGTGGTGCAGGCCGTGGTGGCCCAGGCGGCGGACGTGGCGGTGAAGGCGGCCGTGGCCGTGGCGATCGTGGCGGCCCGGGTGGACCGGGCGGACGCGGGGAGGAAGGGTCGGATCTCGTCGAGAACGTGATCGCGATCAACCGCGTGGCCAAGGTGGTGAAGGGTGGTCGTCGCTTCTCGTTCAACGCGATTGTCGCGGTGGGCGATGGGCAGGGCAAGGTTGGGATCGCGACGGGTAAGGCGAACGAAGTGTCGGAAGCGGTCCGTAAGGCCGTGGACGCCGCCCGTCGTCATATGGTGTCGATCCCGATGACGGGCTCGACCATCCCGCACGAGATTGTTGGATCGCACGGGGCCGGTAAGGTCCTGATGAAGCCGGCGGCTCCTGGTGCCGGTGTGATCGCTGGTGGTGCTGTGCGCGCCGTGATGGAGTGCGTTGGCATCAGTGACATCCTCACGAAATCGCTGGGTTCGACCAACCCGCATAACATGGTGCTTGCCGCGATGCAGGGTCTTCAGGCCCTGACGACGGTTGAGCAGATCGCGCGTGAACGTGGCGTCGAGGTTTCCTCGCTCGGCTACCGCTCGCGTGCCAAGTCGAAGGAGGCCGCGCATGCCTAGGACATTCGTATGGCACCGTTCGCGGGGTCCAAAGACCACGCCACCCGAGACGTTGACGACGGGTAAGGTGCTCATTCAGCAGGTCAAGAGCGGAATCGGGCAGACCGCCCGTATGCGCGCAAACCTTGAGGCGCTCGGTCTCAAGCACCATCAGTCTGCAGTCACGCAGCAGGATTCCCCGTCGCTGCGCGGCATGATCAAGCGGGTGCGTCACCTCGTGACGGTCACCCCTGTTCAGGAGTAATCCCGTGTCGAACGAAAAGATTGGACTTCATAACCTGGCGCCGGCGCCGGGCTCGCATCGGAACCGCAAGCGGCTTGGCCGTGGCCCGGGCTCCGGCACGGGTAAGACGTCGGGCAAGGGTCATAAGGGTATCAAGGCGCGCTCGGGTCACCACGGCCACGGCGGCAACAAGCCGCACTTCGAGGGCGGTCAGATGCCGATGACCCGCCGTATTCCGAAGCGTGGCTTTACGAACCCGTTCCGCATCGAGTCGCAGGTGGTGAGCATTGCCGATCTGGCGCTGCTGACGGCCGGCACCGAGGTGTCGCGTGAGACGCTGGTCGCCGCCGGGCTGATTAAGTCCGCGAAGGGACCGGCGAAGCTCCTGGCCAACGGCGAGATCACCCACGCGGTGACGGTCAAGGGCATCAAAATGAGTGCGCAGGCTCGCGAGAAGATTGTCGCGGCCGGCGGAACTGTCGAGGAATAACATGGCTCAGGCGAATCCCGCGGCGGCGGTCGCGAACATCTACCGCACGCCGGAGCTCTGGGAAAAGATTGTGTTCACCTTCATCTGCCTGGTCGTGTACCGGGTGGGTTCGCACGTTGCCGCTCCTGGCGTCGACGTGCAGGCGATGGTGGATTTCTTCCAGAACCAGTCGAAGGGCGGGGGCCTCTTGGGCCTCTATGACCTGTTCGTCGGCGGGAACCTCTCGCGCGCCACGGTCTTTGCGCTCGGGATCATGCCGTACATCTCCGCGAGCATTTTCGCGCAGATTGCTGGTGCGGTGATTCCGCAGGTCGACAAGATGCAGAAGGACGAAGAGGGCCGAAAGCAGATCACGCAGTGGACCCGCTATGGTGCAGTTGCCCTGGCGATGGTGCAGGCGTGGGGCTTTGCGCTCTTTACCGAGAGCGTGCAGGGTGCCGTCGGCACGCCGGGTATGGGGTTCAAACTCCAGATGGCGTTTATCCTCACGACCGGCGCGATCTTCGTGATGTGGCTGGGCGAGCAGATCACGGAGCGTGGCCTCGGCAACGGCGCCTCGCTGCTGATCTTCTTCTCGATTGTTGAACGCTTCTGGCCTGGTATCATCGATACGTTCAAGTATGTCAGCACGGGTGCGGTGCCGCTCATTGGGCTCGTGGCGCTCGGTGCGATCATGCTCGGTGTGGTGGCGGGCGTTGTTGGAATCACGCTCGCGGCACGTCGGATTTCGATTCAGATTCCGCAGCGCACGATGGCCCGTGGCCGTCAGCGCGAAGCGGCCAAGAACTTCATTCCGCTCCGCATCAACAGTGCGGGCGTGATGCCGATCATCTTTGCGAACTCGCTGATTGTGGTGCCGGGTGCACTGGCGCAGGTCAGCGGGAGCGAGAAGCTCCGCGATTTCGCGGACTATCTCGCGCCGGGAACCTGGCTGTACTTCCTGATTTCGGCGACGCTGATCGTGTTCTTCACGTACTTCTACACGTCGATCATTTTCAATCCGATCGACCTGGCGGAGAACCTCAAGAAGCAGGGCGGCTTTATTCCCGGCATCAAGCCTGGGAGCAAGACCGCCGAGTACATCGACCATGTGGTCAGCCGGATCACGTTGCCGGGCGCGATTTTCCTGACGGCCATCGCGTTGATGCCGATCTGGATTGCGGACCTGATCAACGTCCCGTTCAAGTTCGGTGGTACCTCGCTCCTCATTGTGGTGGGCGTGGCGCTCGACACTATGGCGCAGATGCAGCAGCACTTGCTGCTGCGTAAGTACGACGGTTTCATGAAGAAGGGCCGCGTGAAGTTCCGCGGTCGCTCAGCCACCGGCGGCTTCTAAAGCAGGAGCGTACTAATGATCGTCGTGCTGCTCGGACCACCGGGCGCCGGCAAGGGGACGCAGGGAGAGCGGATTGCCGCATCTCTTGGCGTCCCCAAGATCGCTACGGGGGATGTGCTCCGTGCTGCGGTCAAGGCTGGGACCCCACTCGGCCTCGAGGCGAAGGGCTTCATGGACAGGGGCGACCTTGTTCCTGATGCCGTGATCCTCGGGATGATGAAGGAGGCGCTGAAGGCGCCGGAACAGGCCAAGGGCGTTGTCCTCGACGGAGTCGTGCGCACGGTTCCGCAGGCGGAAGGACTCGCGGCGGTGCTGAGCGAACTCGGTCGCCCGCTCGACGCGGTGATGCTGTTCGAGATCTCCGACGACCTGTTGGTGAGTCGCCTGAGCGGCCGGACGGTCTGCGATTGCTGCCAGACCCCGTTCACGGCGCGTGCACCGGGGGAGCTGCACGCCGAGTGCGCCAAGGATCCCAAGGGAACGTTGGTGCGCCGCAAGGACGACGAGCCGGACGCCATTCGCAATCGTCTGCATGTCTATCAGCAGCAGACGGCGCCTGTCATTGCGTGGTATCGCGATCAGCACGCGCACATCGTGTCGATTGACGCCGTGGGTTCGCTGGCAGACGTGCAGGCCCGGGCGCTGAGCGCCCTCGGCCGCTCGTGATGCTCCAGCTCAAATCTGCGCGCGAAATTGAAACGATGGCCGTGGGCGGGCGGATTCTCGCCGAAGCTCATCTGGCCGCTCGGGATGCGGTGGCTGCGGGGATGTCCACCTGGGATATCGATCAGGTGGTCGAAGATTTTATTCGCTCGAAGGGCGCGGTGCCGAGCTTTAAGGGACTCTACGGATTTCCGGCCAGCATTTGCGCGTCGGTGAACGAAGAGATCGTGCACGGCATCCCGAACAAGAAGAAGATTCTTCGGGACGGGGATATCATCTCGGTGGACATCGGGGTGTTTTTCGGCGGCTTACATACCGATTCCGCGCGGACGTATCCTGTTGGGCCGATTGATGCTGAGACGCAGCGCCTCTTGGATGTCACCGAGGCATCGCTCGTGGCCGGCATGCAGGCCGCGGTGATCGGGAATCATGTTGGGGACATCGGCCACGCGGTGGAGTCTGTCGTGAAGGCCGGTGGATTCACGGTCGTGCGCGATCTCGTGGGGCATGGTGTGGGACACATGATGCACGAGGAGCCGCAGATCCCGAACCATGGCAAGCCGAAGCGTGGCATGCGCTTGGTGGCGGGGCTGACGATCGCGATTGAGCCGATGGTCAACATTGGCACCGAGAAGACGCGCACCTTGGGCGACAAGTGGACCGTAGTGACCGCCGACGGCAAGAACTCGGCGCACTTCGAGCACACCGTGGCGGTGACTGAGGATGGGCCGGTGGTTCTCACCCGGCTGTAGGCTACGCGCCGATCGCGGCCTCAACGGCTGCGGTGGCCTGCTCGGCGAGTGCGTGCGTGTCGGCTACCAGGGCAGCCGCGGCAGCGCTCAGCGGCTCGCCTGCGGCCTTATCGGCCATTGAGGCGACATTGATGCGCACATTGTACGCCGCGCCGCGGCAGGCGGCTTCGGCGAGCAATGCCGCGACTCCGGCATCGCTGACGGCGTTGCTGTTGCCCTTGTGGGCGCAGGTGACGGCCAGAGCAGCGACCTGCGCGCAGGCACGGGCCGTCTCGAGCGGGATTTCGGCCGCGGTCATGAGCGCCGCTTGGATAGCCGCCTCGCGCGCCATGTTTTGTTCCGCCGTCTCCTTGGGCAGCTTGTAGGCGTTGCTGACCAGGGCGTAGGCGTCGGCGTCCTCTTGTACCAGCGAGGAGAGGCGGTTGCCGAGGGTGACGGCGGTGAGGGCGAGTTCCTTCATCTCGGCGTCGACGGCTGCGTATTTTTTGCGGCCTACCGTGAGCCCCGCAACCATCTGTGCGAGGGCGGCGGCGAGTTGGCCGGCGAGCGCGCTGACGGAACCACCACCGGGCACCGGGGCGCTGCTCGCGACGCTTGCGACGAAGCCGCTGAGCGATTCACCGCCGCCGAGTGCCGCGCGCACTTTGTGCTCGAGGACCATGGCGGTGGAGAAGTTGGGGAGGCGGATGTGGCGGGCGGCGGTTTCGAAGAGGACTTTTTCGGGGACGAGGCCGACCAGCTCGCTCCACGTCGGGGTGACACCGCGGGCCTCAGCTTCCATGCGCACCATGTCGTAGGCGCGGTAGAGCGGGGTTTTGTCGGTGTCGAGAAGATTCATGGAGACTTGGGCTTGGCCGTCGACTTCGAGGCCCAGACCCTTCACGTAGCGGAGTCCGCCGCTGGAGCCGCGAACGGCTTTGGCGACCTCTTTGGCGACGTTCACATTCTCGGCGCCGCCGAGGTAGACGTTGTAGGCAACGAGGAAGGGGCGAGCGCCGATGACGGTGGCGCCGGCGGTCGGGTGAATGGCGTTGGGGCCGAAGTCGGGAACGCGGGCGGGATTGGTGCCGATGTCAGTGCGCGCCAGCTCGAACTCGCCGCGGCGGATATCAGCGAGGTTCTCGCGATCAGGGCGGGCGGCAGCTTTTTCGTAGAGAAAGACGGGGATGCCCAGTTCGGTGCCGACTTTGGCGCCGAGCTCGCGGGCGAGGGCGATGCAGTCGTCCATTGTGGCCCCTTCGAGCGGAATGAAGGGGCAGACGTCGGTGGCGCCGATGCGGGGGTGTTCGCCTTGGTGGGTGGTGAGGTCGATCAGGTCGCGGGCCTTAGCGATGCCGTTGAAGGCGGCCTGCACCGCGCCGTTGGCGGGCGCCACGAAGGTGACGACGGTGCGGTTATGGCTGGGATCGCTCGACGTATCGAGGATGACCACGCCCTCGACGCTCGCGATGGCGCTCGTGATGGCGGCGATGACCTCGGGGCGACGCCCCTCGGAGAAGTTCGGAACGCATTCGACGAGTTTCATGATCGAGGACGGTTCAGGCGTGGAGTGTGTTGAGGAGCCAACGGTGCATGGCGGGATTGCCGGCGACGATGGCGGTATGCGCGACTGCGGCGGGAGCGTTGGTGAGATCGGTGACGATGCCTCCCGCCTCACGGACGAGCAAGGTGCCGGCGGCGATATCCCAGGGGGCGAGCATGTTCTCCCAGAAGGCGTCAAGCGACCACAGGCGACGCTCGCGAGGTCGAGGGCCGCGGCGCCCGGGCGTCGGACGCCGGAGACGCCAGCCATCACGCGTGACATTTGTGCCTGGTACGGGGCGATGTCGTCGGGATTCTTGAACGGGAATCCCGTGCCAATGAGGGCGCGGGTCGGTGTGTCGATGGTTGAGACGTGAATCGGCGCGCCGTTGCGGTGGGCGCCGGCGCCGCGCATGGCGGTGAACTCTTCGTTGGAGGGGACGTTGATGACAACGCCGGCCACGAGGACGCCGTCGTTCAGGACGCCCACCGATACAGCGTATTCGGGAAACCCGTGGAGGAAGTTTGTGGTGCCGTCGAGCGGGTCGGCGACGAAGACAATGCCCGTACTGGTTGAGGCGAGGTCAAATTGTTCGGCGCTTTCTTCGGCGAGGAGCGAGGCGTGTGGCAGCTGTGCGGCGATGGCGGCGCGGATGGCGGCTTCGGCCGCGAGGTCCACTTCGCTCACGAAATCGGTGGCGCTCTTTTCCTGCCAGACGATTGACCCACGGCGGGGCGCGGCGTCGCGGATAATGGCCGCGGCCTCGCGCGCCGCGGCGCGCGCGACGGTTAGCAGAATGGAATCCACGGCCGGTGGCTCCTGATCGGTCGGGCCTGGCGTGCCGGTAGATTGATTGGTCATGGTCGCACCCGTAACTTCAGTGTATGACGCGCATCTTTAGCGGGATCCAACCGTCGGGCGAACTGCATATCGGAAATTACCTCGGCGCCGTCAAGAATTGGGTGGCGCTGCAGGATGAGGCCGAGGCGTTCTTCTGTGTCGTAAACTACCACGCCATCACCGTCGCGTACGCGCCGGATGAACTGCGGCGCCGAACGTATGAGATGTCGGTGGGGCTCTTGGCGGCGGGGATTGATCCTGCCAAGTGCTCGCTGTTCGTGCAGTCACAGGTGCCGGAGCACGCGGAGCTCGCGTGGATTTTCAATACGGTGACGCCGCTCGGCGAGCTCGAGCGGCAGACACAGTTCAAGGAAAAATCGGCGCGGCAAGAGCAGATTATGGCCGGGTTGTTGAACTATCCCGTGCTCCAGGCGGCGGACATTCTGCTGTACCGTGCGGACACCGTGCCGGTTGGCGAGGATCAGATTCAGCATCTGGAGCTGTCGCGGGTGGTCGCGCGCAACTGGAATGCGCGGTTCTCTCCCGATGCGCCCTTTTTTCCGGAGCCGAAGCCGCGTCTGACGCCCACGCGTCGGATTGTTGGGCTCGACGGGCAGGCGAAGATGTCGAAGTCCATGGGTAATACGATTGGACTGCTGGAGGAGCCGGCGGCGATGTGGGACAAGTTGCGTCCCGCGGTGACTGACCCAGCCCGCCAGCGTAAGACCGACGCGGGGAATCCCGAGCAGTGTGCGACGATCTTCCAACTGCACAAGGCATTTTCGGCTGAGGCGACGGTTGCCGAGGTGGAGTCGAACTGTCGCGGCGCGCAGTGGGGGTGCATTGACTGTAAGAAGGTGTTGCACGCGAACATGGTGGCGGAGTTGACGCCGATTCGTGAGCGTGCGGCGGTGCTGATGGCGTCGCCGGCACTCGTGGCCGATGCGCTCGACCATGGCGCGGCCAAGGCGCGCGCGGTGGCACAGGAGACGATGACGGAGACGAAGGAAAAGATGGGGTTGCCGCTCGCGTGAACAGCTGCAGCGCCGGCGAAATCTTGAATGCGGACTTCGACTAACATGACGGTACGACGGCTGGTCGTGGATCTTCGCTCGCGGACGCAGGCGTTCCGGATGCCGGACGCGGTGGCGGCGACGCTCGTAGCCGCAACGCCTGCGGGATGGCATACGCACGTGGTTGAGGCGGACACGGATTCGTTCGGTGACGGGGCGCAGTCGCCCAGTGAGGAGTCGCTCCGTGAGATCGTGGACGCGGAGGTCTACCTCGGCTTCGGTATGCCCAAGTCGTTGTTTGTGGCGGCGAAGGACATTCGGTGGGTGCACACCGGCACCGCGGGCGTTGCGTCGTTGCTCTTTCCCGAGCTCGTGGCCAGCGATGTGATTTTGACGAACTCGTTGATCTATGGGCCGACGATCGCCGAGCATGTGTTAGCTGGGGTGATGCAGCTGCTACGCGGGTTGGATGTTGCGGGGGCGTTGCAGCGTCGCGGGGTGTGGGATGCGGCGCCGTTTGCGACCGACGAGACGATGTTGCGCGAGTTGTGTGAGTGTCGGGTGCTGGTGGTGGGGGCGGGCGGGATCGGTGCGGAGGTCGCGTCGCGATTCGCCGCGCTCGGTGCGACGGTGGTGGGATCGCGGCGGCGCTTGGGGGCCGGTGCGCCGGCCGGATTCTCTCGTCTCTTTCCGATTTCGGAGATCGACGCCGAACTTCCGCACGCCGACATTGTGGTGTTGGCGGCGCCGTTGACGCCGGAGACGCGTCAACTGCTGACGGCGGCGCGGTTGGCGCTGTTACCGCGCGGGGCGATTGTGTGCAATGTGTCGCGCGGGGCGTTGGTGGAGGAGCCGGCGCTGATTGGGGCGTTGCGGTCGGGGCATTTGCGCGGCGCGGTGCTCGACGTGTTTGCGCAGGAGCCGCTCGAGCGCGACAGTCCCCTCTGGGCGTTACCGCAGGTGGTGATCACGCCGCACATTTCTGGGGTGAGCACGCGGAAGTTTTGGGATCGCCTGAGCGCTCTGTTTCTCGAGAACTGGGCGGAGTATCGCGAAGGACGGCCGATGCGCAACGTCGTGGATCGCGCCACCGGGTATTGATCTTCTTCTCACACGGATGACGTCATGACTGTGAAGCTTGCGGGAATCTTTGCGCCGATGATCACGAACTTCCATCGGGGAAGCGAGGATCTCGATCTGGAGTCCTTCGGACGGAACGCGGCAGCACACGGCGCCGCCGGCGTGGGTGGGCTCGTGATTTGCGGCTCCACCGGTGAAGCGGCGTTGCTCTCCGAGTACGAGCGCGTGGCCGTGCTTGAGCAGGCGCGCAAGTCGGCGAAGGTCGGGAGCACGATTCTCATGGGCTGCGGTGGCGAGTCCACCCGTCAGACCATTCAGCGCGCGAAAGACGCGAAGACCGCTGGGGCTGATGCCGCGCTCGTCGTTGCACCGCACTACTACTCCAACGCGATGCACGACACCGCGTTGCGGACGCACTACACGCGCGTGGCCGATGCGAGTCCGTTGCCGGTGGTGCTCTACAACATCCCGAAGTACATGCACTTCAAGCTCTCGCCCGCGCTGGTGGCTGAGTTGTCGCAGCACGAGAATATTATCGGGATCAAGGACAGCTCCGGCGATTTGGAGTTGCTTGGAGGTTACCTGGGCTCGCGCGGTCCGCAGTTCACCGTCCTGACCGGCAATGGCGGGCAGATTGTGCCGGCCATGAAGGGTGGGGCGGGGGGTGGGATCGTGGCGGTCTCGATCTTTGGTGGGGCCCTGGCGGTGGCGATTCATGACGCGGTCGTCCGCGGCGACGATGCCGCCGCGACCGAACTTCAGGAGCGCATGAAGCCCATGGCGGTGGCGATTGTGGGGGAGCTGGGGGTGGCGGGGGTCAAGGCCGCCGCGGAGCTTGTGGGGCTCGCGGGAGGGGTCGTTCGGGGCCCCCTGACGGACCTGGATGCCGCGGGACGCACTCGGGTTCGGGAGTTGCTGGTGGCTGGTGGGATTCCCGTAGCCGCTTAGGTCAGAGTCCGGCGGCGCCCGATTCGGGCGTCGCCGCCCGCGTTGTTGCGTTCAGTGACGCAGAGCCTAGATTTCGTCAACGCCCCAAGGCATCCGCCGGGGCGTTTTTTGTTGCCCGAGAATTGGGCCTCCACACGGATCGCCGCCCCCATGTTCGATACCAATATTCGCACGCTCGTTGTCGTTGGCGCCCAGTGGGGTGATGAAGGAAAAGGGAAGTTGGTGGATGTCTTAGCCGAACGCGCCGACTGGGTGGTGCGCTATCAGGGCGGGGCGAACGCTGGGCACACCGTGCACATCGGCGATCGCTCGACGGTGCTGCACCAGATTCCGAGCGGGATTCTGCATCCCGGTGTGCGCTGTGCCATTGGCAACGGCGTGGTGCTGGATCCAGAAACGGTGTTCGTTGAAATCGACGAGCTCGTGCGCGACGGCGTAGACGTCGAGGGGCGCTTGTACCTGAGTGACCGCGCGCATCTGGTGATGCCGTATCACAAGCTGGTGGACAAGGAAAGCGCCGCGAGCAAGGCCATTGGAACGACGGGGCGTGGTATTGGCCCGGCGTATGAGGATAAGGTCGCGCGGCGCGGCATCCGCGTGCTCGACCTGCGCCATCCGGAGCGCTTGCGCGCGCTGGTTGAGAAAGGGACGGCGCACGCGAATCAACTCCTCGCGGGATTTGGCAGCACCAAGCGCGCCGATGCGGAGTTCACGCTCACCGAGCTCGCGAAGCTGGCGCCGCGGCTGTTGGCTATCGCCGAGGATGTCGGGCTGACGGTGCACCGCGCGCAGAAGAGTGGGGCCGCGGTGTTGCTCGAGGGCGCGCAGGGCTCGCTGCTCGACGTGGATCACGGCACGTATCCGTTTGTGACGTCGAGCAGCACGACGGCTGGCGGCGCGAGCATTGGCGTGGGCATTGGGCCGCGCTCGATTGACGCCGCGCTCGGCGTGGTGAAGGCCTATACGACGCGCGTCGGCTCGGGGCCGCTGCCAACCGAGTATGACGAGGCCATGGGCGAGCGTGTGCGAGCCCTGGGCAATGAGTTCGGCGCGACCACTGGACGTCCGCGCCGCTGCGGCTGGTTTGACGCGGTCGTGGTGCGCTACGCGGTGCGGGTGAACGGACTCACGTCGCTTGCCGTGACGAAGCTCGACGTACTCGACACGATTGAGAAGATCGGACTTTGCACCGGCTATGAGATTGGTGGCGAGTTCGTGGAAGAGTTCCCTGGGGATATCGCGGATTTGGAAGGCGTGGTTCCGCGCTACGAGTGGTTTGATGGCTGGATGTGCTCCACGGCGGGCGCGCGGCAGCTGTCGGATCTGCCGGCGGCGGCGCGCGCGTATCTCGACCGGATCGAGGCGTTGGTGGAGTGCCCGATCAAGTACGTGTCCGTGGGGACGCGTCGCGACCAGATTCTCGAGACAGGGATTGTGGGCGGATGAGCGCAGCGACCGCAGCGGCCGACGTGCTGCCGGTTGTCATCATCGGCGGCGGGCCCTGTGGGCTCGCCGCCGCTGTGTCTCTGCGGCAAGCGGGGATCCCTGTGGTCGTGCTCGAAGCGGGCTGTGTGGTCAACTCGATTGCGAGCTATCCGACGTACATCAGCTTTTTCTCCACCGCGGAGAAGTTGGCGATCGGCATGCCGTTCGTGGTGTCCACCGAGAAGCCGACGCGCCGTGACGCCATGGCGTACTATCGCGCGGTCGTTCAGCATTTTGCGCTGGATGTTCGGCAGTATGAGCCGGTGACACGCATCGAGTCGGCGGGCACCCGGTTTGTGGTGCACAGTGCACCGCGCGGGTTGCCGCCGCGTGCGACCGCGGCGCGTGCGGTGGTTGTCGCGACGGGGTACTTCGGAACGCCGAATCGGCTGTCGGTTCCTGGGGAGGATCTCCCTCACGTGACGCACGAGTACCGCGAGGGGCACGAAGCCTTTCAGCGTACCGCGCTCGTGGTGGGCGGTGGCAACTCGGCGGTGGAGGCGGCGCTCGACTTGTATCGTGCTGGCGCGCATGTCACGGTCGTGCACTTCGGACCGACATTCGACAAGAACATCAAGCCGTGGGTGCGTCCGGATTTCGAAGGGCGGGTCAAGGATGGCCAGATCACGCTGCACTGGAATACACGTGTGACGGCTATCGAGCCGGATGTCGTGACGGTGGAGCGGAATGGTGTGTCGGAGCGACTTGCCGCGCAGCACGTCTACCTGATGACCGGCTACACGCCGCGCCCGGAGCTGTTGGCGTCAGTCGGTGTGGCGCTCGACCCAGTGACCGGGGTGCCACCGCACGACCCCGCGACCATGGAGACGCCGACCACGGGAGTTTTCATTGCTGGGGTGTTGGCGAGCGGCCTCGATGCCAACAAAATTTTCATTGAGAATGGACGAGACCACGGTCCGCTGATTGCGCGGGCCCTATTGGAGCGGCGAGATTTCACTGTATGAGCGCATACCCTGACGTGATGGACACCCTCGTGTCGCTGGCCAAGCGACGCGGCTTCATTTTCCAGTCGAGCGAGATTTACGGCGGCACCGGATCCGTGTGGGATTACGGCCCGCTGGGCGTCGAGCTCAAGAACAACGTGAAGACGCGTTGGTGGCAGACGATGGTGCGCGAGCGTGATGACGTCGAAGGGCTCGATGCGGCCATCCTCATGCATCCCAAGGTATGGGAGGCGAGCGGTCACGTGAGCGGCTTCAGCGATCCGCTCGTGGACTGCAAGGCGTGCAAGGCTCGGTTCCGTGCCGACAAAATTGGTGAAGCCGTCTGTCCGCGGAAGCCGAGCAAGAAGCCCGGTGAGCATGGCGACTGTCAGCTGACGGAGCCGCGCATGTTCAATCTGATGTTCAAGACGTTCATGGGCCCCGTCGAGGAATCGGCGGCCGTGGTGTATCTGCGTCCGGAGACGGCGCAGGGGATTTTTGTGAACTTCTTGAACGTGCAGCAGGCCACGCGGCAGAAGGTGCCCTTTGGTATTGCGCAGATCGGGAAAGCGTTCCGCAACGAGATCACGCCTGGGAACTTCACCTTTCGGACGCGCGAGTTCGAGCAGATGGAGATGCAGTTCTTCGTCGAGCCCGGTACGGATATGGAGTGGTTTGAGCGCTGGAAGGCGGCGCGGTTGGAGTGGCACTTGGGGCTCGGTCTCTCGCGTGACCGCCTCGAGTTCCATCAGCATGAGCCGAACGAACTGGCGCACTATGCGCGTGCGGCGTTCGACATCAACTTCGATTTCGGCGGCACCCTTGGCTTCCAAGAAATCGAAGGCGTGCACAATCGTTCAGACTTCGACCTCAAGCAGCACCAGGAGCACAGCGGCAAGCGCCTCGAGTATGTGGATCAAGCGGCGAACAAGCGCTACTTGCCGTACGTGATCGAGACGTCGGTCGGTGCCGATCGTGTGACACTCGCGACGCTGGTGAATGCGCTGCGCGAAGAAGTGGTGCCTGGCGAGACCGAGGGGCGCACGCTGCTCGCGCTCCATCCGGCGATTGCGCCGATCAAGGCGGGTGTGTTTCCGTTGACGAAGAAGGACGGACAGCCCGAGATGGCGGAGAAGCTTGCGGCGGCGCTGCGTAAGAAATTCCCCGTGTTCTACGACGAAGCCGGTGCCATTGGGCGTCGGTATCGCCGTCAGGATGAAGCAGGCACTCCCTTTGGCATTACGATTGATCCCGCGTCGACGGCCAATGACGATGTGACGATCCGCTTTCGCGACGACATGGGGCAGATTCGTGTCTCGACCTCCAAGGTGGCGCAGGTGATCGGCGACTATTTGGCCGCGGACCACGCGACCGCCGAGGCGTCGAAGGCGGGCGTGTAGCCGGTGGACGAATCGGTGTTGGGGCGGGTCCGGGAGCGCGGCGAGCGCTTTCTCGAGGAGATTTCCACCGAGTATCACGCGGCGTCGGCGGGGCATAAGCCCGACGCCGTGCTGCAGCCGATTTATGCCAAGCATCGCGAGGCGTTTGGTGACGAGGCGTTCGACACCGCGCTCTCGCTGTATCGCTCGGCGGCGCCGGACAGCGAGGACAATCGCTCGGCGCGCATGCTTCTCGACTGGCTGATCGAGTCGCGGAGTGGTCAGGTCCTCGCGCCGCTCGACGAGCGCGAGATGGCGTGGGAGAATAGCGCCATCATTCGTTTGTCGGACGGTAACGTTGAGCCGTATCAGCGTGCGTCGATCACGATCGGCAATACACGCGATGCCAGCGAACGTCGCCGACTGGACGACGCCCGTGCCGCGCTGGTGCAGGCCGAACTCGCACCGATGCGGCAGGAAAAGCTCGAGCGGGAGCATGAGATCGTCGCGGCGATTGGGGTTGCTCCGACCTATAACGCGACGTTTGAGGCGCTCTCTGGGATTTCCCTGGAGGGGCTCCGCACGGAGTGCGAAGCCTTTCTGCGCGACACACAGTCGATGTGGGACGACATTCTCCCCGAGCGGCTGAAGGCAGGACTCGGGATTCGTCCCGACGAGGCGACGCGCGCCGATGCACTCGCGCTGATGCGTGTGCCGGAGTTTGACGGCGCCTTCCAGGCGAGCGAGATGGAATGGGCGGTGCGTCGCCAGGTCACGGAGATGGGGATCAGTCCGGACGCGGATGGACGTGTGCGCTACGACACCGGCGAACGGGAAGGGAAGCGCTCGCGCGCGTTCTGTGCGCCGGTGCGGATTCCCGATCTGGTGCACCTCGTATTGCGGCCGCACGGCGGGCAGACGGATTGGCAGACCTTGCTCCACGAGCTGGGGCACGCGCTGCACTTTGCGAATATGGATTCGTCGCTTCCGTTTGAGTTCCGCTGGTTGGGCGACAACTCGATCACGGAAGGCTACGCGATGCTCTTTGATCATCGCATGCAGGATGCGGGCTGGCTGGCGCGATACTCGGGACTTGGGAAGAGCGAGCTTCCGCGCTTTCTGCGCGCGGCGGGGTTTGAGGAGTTGCAGTTCCTGCGTCGCTATTCGGCCAAGCTGATCTACGAGGTGCAGTTGCACTCGGAGGGGGCGACGTGGAGCTCACTTCCGGATCTGTATGTGGAGACGCTGACGACGGCGACCGGCTTCCGGTACCAAACTGCGGATGCCTTCGTCGATGTGGACCCGCGCTACTATGCCGTGCGATATTTGCGGGCGTGGCAGCTACAGTCGGTGCTCGCCGAATCGTTGGTGGAGCGGTTCAACGACGATTGGTGGCGGAACCCGAAGGCCGGGCCGTTCCTTGTGCAAGAACTCTTCGCCCGTGGACAGCGGGAGTCGGCACAGGAGCAGGCGACGCGTGTCAGTGGGAAGCAGTTGTCGTTCGCGCCGCTTGTGCGGGCGATCGAACGGATGTTGACCTGATTGGAGGAGTGACGATGCCGACGTTCTACCTGAATGGCGACTACGTGCCGCGTGAGCAGGCGCTCATTCCCGTGGAGGACCGCGGGTTCATTTTTGGCGACGGCATCTACGAAGGGGTGCGCGCCGTTGAGGGCCGGCTCTACGAATGGGATTTGCACGCCGAGCGGATGGTGCGCGGGCTGGCGGGGCTGCGGATTAAGTTCGGCGTGGCCGAGGTTGAGGAGCTGCGCGGCGTCTGCGAACGCTTGGTGCGCGAGAACGGGTTGGAGGATGCCGAAGCTTTCCTGTATTTACAGGTGACGCGCGGGGCTGCGCCGCGCACGCACTATTTTCCGCCGGCGAGCACCACGCCAACGGTGTTCGTGTCGGCGACGCGATTTGTGGTGCCGCGTGCTATGCGCGACAACGGTTGCTCGGCGATCACCCACGAGGACATGCGGTGGTCGCGGTGCGACTGGAAGACCGTGAATCTTCTCGGCTCGGTGCTGGCGCGCGAGTCGGCGCAGGAGGTTGGGGCGTACGAGGCCATTCTCCATCGGGACGGCGTGGTAACCGAGGGCGCGGCGACAAATGTGCTGGCGGTGATCGATGGGGTGTTGCGCACCCATCCGCTGACCCCGCGGATTTTGCCCGGCGTCACACGGATTGTGGTCATGTCGCTGGTGGAGGAGCTCGGGATTCCGTGTCGCGAGATCGCGTTCACGCTCGATGAACTGTCGCGTGCGTCGGAAGTGTTTCTCTGCGGCTCGACGACCGATGTGACGCCGGTGGTGTCTATCGATGGCGCGACGGTCGGGAGTGGAGCGCCGGGGCCGGTGACGACGCAGTTGCGCACGGCATTCGAGGCGCGGCTGTACGCGCTGGCGTCCGCGACCCGCTGAGCACTTCCGGGGGTGTTGCTACCGCCGGAGGATGGTGCGGTAGCGCACGTCGCCGTTGGCGCCGATAATCTGCACGAGCACTGAGTCGGCGGTCATGCTAAAGGCCATGAAGCCGGTGACGCTCTCCACGTAGCGCGTCACCGGTGTTGCGCTCGTGCCTCGCGTTTCGGAGCCGGCGCCGGAGATGAAGAGCTGTGGGCCGGTGCTGTCGGGGGCGACGTGCTCGAGGTGATGCTCGTGCCCGCTGAGCAGTGCGGTGACGTGATACTGTTTGAGGCGGGGCGCGAGGAACTGTTCGAAGGCAGTGTTGGTGCCTCGGGGTCCCGCGCTGTAGAGGTGGTGATGCGTGACCACGAACTTCCACTGCGCGGTGGATGCCGCCAGTGTGCTGTCGAGCCAGCGACGTTGGGCGACCGTGTCGGCGCCCTTGAGCTGCGAGGCCTCCTCTTCGCCATCCTTCAGATTGAACGGATTGCTGTCCATCACCAAGAACTCGGCCCGTACTCCAGGGGCAACGTCGCGCGTGAAGCTGTAGTAGCGTGACGGCATGTGCCAGCGCGGCGTGCGCGCGCCGTACGCGACTTCGGCGTCTGGGTTCTGGTGGTAGTCATGGTTCCCGAGCGCCGGATACCAGGTGACGCCCAGTGACGGGGCATCGTAGACGGATTCAAAGGATTTCCTGAACTGTGCGTCGTCGCCGGTTTTGACACCGTCGGGATAGAAATTGTCGCCGGTCGTGATGACGAACGCCGCGTGCAAGCTGCTGGCGGTCGAGGCCATGGCCTTGGCGACCTCGCGTTGGCCGAAGTTCCCGCCTCGCCCCCAATCGCCGAGGACCAGGAAGGAGACCGCCCCCTGGGGGGCGGCGAGTGGCACCGGCTGACGGACAGCGGCCGGGGCACAGCCAAAAGGGGCGGCCAGGGCGCCGGCGAGGGCGCCGGCGAGGGCGCACCGCAGCAGGAGCCGAGCGGCGAGGCGGGAGTGGTGGCCGGCTCGGGCGGAGGGCAGAATCGCAGTCATACACGAAAGTACCACCGAAATGGCTCGTCGGGGACTCGTTCGGGGCGTAGATTTCGGGGTGCCTCGTCGTCGATATGCCACCCGAGACGTTCCCGTGCCTCCCCCGGCACCCACCCCCGCTGATCGTGAACTGGCGGCGGTGCGGGAGCTGTTGCATGCCATGCTGCGGGCGGATCATCCGGAGGAGGTGTTTCAGCACGCTCTGGACCGGGTCACCCCATTGGCAGGGGCGTCATTCGCCTCGGTGTATCTCGTCGACGGGGCGTCCGAGTTGATGCGGCTCGTGGCGGCGTGCAACTGGCCCGACGCCATGCGGCCGTGGCTGGGGACGGCACGTGTGCGGGTCGGGTTCGGTCCGAGCGGAGAGGCGGCGAGCGAGCGCCGTGCGATTGAGATTCCCGATGTGTTCGCGGACCCTGAGCTTGAGGACTGGCATGAGGTGGCGCGCGAGCTCGGATTCCGTGCGATTGTCGCGCTACCGCTGCAGTCGGGAAATCGGGTGCTCGGGACGGTGGCTTTTTATTTTCTCGACTCGGGGAGCATGGCGCTGTCGGTCCGGCAGTTCCTGCGCACCGTGGCGGAGCTGTTAGCGGCGGCGGCGGATAAGACGCAGCTCCTCGATGACCTCCGGCGTGCGCAAGCGGCGGTGAACGAGACCAGCGCCGAACTCGCGCTCGCGGATGTGGCGGTGCTGGATGAGCGTCGAGCGAGCGAGGCGCTGGTGTTGGCGATTGCCGACGCGGTGGCGGAGTCGCATGCGGCGAACACCGGAGTCGGGGTCACGGTTGAGGCGCTGGTGGATCTGGCTGCGGCGCACCGTGGGACGCTGACGGCCGCGGTCGAGGAGTTTGATCCGCGGGTGCCGCTGCGCGATGCCATGAAGCAGGCGACCGGGCTTCCCGAGGGCGTCGGACTGATGACCGAGGAGCCGGTGCTGGCGCAGCCCCCGATGCGGAGTGACCGAGAGAAAATCGCGCGCACGCTAGTTACCTTTCTTGAGGCGGCCTATCGGTCACCCGGCGTCACGGAAGTACGGGCGGCAGTCCAGGTCGCGAGTGATTGGGCCGTGTATCGCGTATCGGGCGGGGACACTGCTCCGAGCGCGTTCGGTTTAGCGGTAGCGCGGTCGACTGCCCGCGCGTTGGGTGGACGGATTCTCAGTGATACACACGGCGGCTTCCGGTTGGAGCTTCCGATGCAGTGCCCGGTGGGTGGAACCCCATCGGTTCCGGATGGTGTCTGACCATCAGCGATCCGAACTTTTCGACGAGAACGCGTCGTGGCCAATCAACAGCGCAATCGCACTTTGCAGCAGACGCGCACCACGCTCCGTGGTGCCGAAGTCCTCGCCTCCGCGCGTGAGTTCTTTTCGCGCGAGTCAGGGATTTATTCCGCCTTCCTCGAGAAGGAAGGGCCAACCTTCGTCAATCTTCGCGGCTTGGGTGGCGAGGAGATTGTCGTGGGCGTGAGCGACGCGCCGGGGGGCACCGCGGTGACGGCGTCGTCCTACATGTTCGATCAGCAGGTCGCGCGCTTCTTGGCGTCGCTACCGCCGACCGTCGCTGCGGTGACCGCATGAGCGCCGTCGAGGTGAAACGTCCCTTCGTGACGGCGCTGCGGAGTCGTCCTGGGATCGTGCGTGTTGGCGAGGGCGCCCAGCGGATGACCGTGCGTGTCCAGCTAGAGGAGCGTTGGGAGACGGTGGCGTTCGACGCTGCCTCCGAGGCGCCCGTGCTCGCGCTGAAGCACGCCGCGCTTGCGCGCTTTGGTCAGGCGGAGGTGCCGGCTGAGGATTTTGTGCTGAAGCTGCGCGGCGTTGAGATTCTCGACGAGCAGGAGTCGCTGATCGCGGCTACGGCGCGCGACGGATCGACGTTTCTGCTCGCGTTCCGCCGTCGGCGTCCGGTTCGCTGACTGGGATGGAGCGCCCCTCGCGTACTCCGGCTGAGCGCGAGGCGCTCTTGGCTGCCGCGGGTCGGCTTCGCGCCGAGGTGGCCAAGGCGATCGTGGGGCAGCACGACGTTCTCGACGAGATCCTGATGGGGCTCGTCGCTGGCGGGCATGTTTTGCTCGTGGGCGTGCCGGGCCTCGCAAAAACGATGATGATTCGAGCGGTCGCCGAGGCCATGCAGCTCGACTTCCGTCGGATTCAGTTCACGCCGGATCTCGTGCCGAGCGATATCACGGGGACGGAACTGCTGGAAGAAGACGCAAAGACTGGGCAGCGCAGTTTTCGATTCGTGCAGGGGCCGGTGTTTGCGAACATCGTGCTTGCTGACGAAATCAACCGCGCGCCACCGCGCACACAGGCGGCCTTGCTTGAGGCCATGCAGGAGCATCGCGTGACCGCCGCTGGGCAGACCATGCAGCTGCCCGAGCCCTTCTTCGTGCTCGCGACACAGAATCCCATTGAGCAGGAAGGGACGTATCCGTTGCCGGAGGCGCAGCTGGACCGTTTCCTGTTCGACGTGCGCATTGGGTATCCTGGCGCTGACGAAGAGGTCGCGATTCTGCGCGCGACCACGGGGCGTGAGCGTGTGCCGCTGACGCCGGTGCTGACGGGCGACGAAACGCGCGCGCTCCAGCAGATGACGCGCGATGTCGCGGCGTCTGATGCCGCGTTGCGGTACGCGGCGTCGCTCGCGCGCGCGACGCGCCCTGACGACCCCACCGCGACCGATCTGGTCAAGCGGTATGTCCGCTGGGGTGCGGGACCGCGTGCGGGACAGGCGCTGATTCTGGGTGCGAAGGCGGCGGCATTGTTGGCGGGACGCCTCGCCGTCGCGCCCGAGGACATCCGGCGTGTGGCGCGTCCGGTGCTTCGGCATCGCGTGCTGCCGAACTTCGCCGCGGAGGCCGAGGGGGTGACCTCGGAGCGTGTGGTGGAGGATTTGCTGGACCGCGTGTCGCCGCCGCGCAGCGAACTGTCGGTGTAGCGCATGGCGGTCGGCCCGTACGGCGCGCTGCTTGAGTCCGTGCGTGGTGTTCGCTGGCCCGCGCGACATTCGGTTGCAGGAGGCGCGCCCGGCGCGCATGCGGCGCGTAGTCGCGGTGTGGCGACGGAATTTGTCGAGTACCGACCGTACCGACAGGGGGATGATCCCAAGCGGATTGACTGGAAGTTGCTCGCACGCAGTGATCGAGCCTTTATCCGACTGGCGCCCGACCGAGCGGTGCTTGGCACCCTAGTGCTTGTGGATGCGTCGGCGTCCATGGATTTTCCGCGCGTTGCGCATGCGTCGAGTGCGCGCTCCACGAGTGCGCGCTCCACGAATGCGCGTTCCAAGTGGCGTTGCGCGCGCGAGATTGCCGTTGGCTGTGTGGCGATCGCACATGCGGGAGCGGACCCTGTCGGGCTTGCGGTGGTCGGTGGCGGCGGTGTGGCACGACTCACGCCGCGCACGCGACGCGGTGTCGTGGCGGAGGCTGCGCGTACGATTGATGCGTTGACACCGTCGGGGACGGCGGCGCTTGAGCAGGGATTTGTCGGCGCGCCGGCACGGGTGCTGGTGGTGACGGATTGCCTTGGTGACCTGGATCTGCTGGTGAACACGGCGCGGGCGCATGTGGCGGGCGGCGGTGAGGTATTCGTGGCGCATGTGGTGTCGCGCGGGGAGCTCGACCCAGCGGCGGGCGCGCAGCTCGCGGTCGATCCCGAGGATCCGATGATGCAGCGTCCGCTCACCAAGGAGACGCGCTCAGCGTACACGGCGGCGTTCGCAGCCTGGCGACAGGACACGGCACGGCGCTGGCGTGATGCGGGCGTGGGGTATGCTGAGATTTGTGACGACGAGCCGATGGACGTCGCGATCCGACACATTGTGGCCCCCGTCGCATGACGTTCGCGGCGCCGTGGGCGTTCGGCATTGCGGTGGCGGCGTCGATCGCGACGGTGCTCTGGCATTTGATTTCGACGCAGCGGCCGGAACGTGCGCTGTTGCCGACAGCCCGATTCGTGCCCGCGGGTGAAGCGCAGGCGATCTCACGGACCGTGCGCCCGACGGATCTGCTGTTGCTCGCGTTACGCCTGCTCGCGCTCCTACTGTTGGGCGCGGCCTTTGCGGGGCCGCGACTTGGGTCGTCGCGCGTGGGGATGGTGCGAGTGATTGTCGCCGATGCGTCTCGTGCGGCACAGTCGGATGTTGGCGATTCGGTTGCTGCGCTCTGGCGGGCAGGGGATCGTGTGGTGTGGTTCGATTCGTCGGCTGATGTGGCGGTGGACTCCGGAGGGCGTCGCGCGAGCCGCGCCGTGAACGGGCGATTGTCCGCAGGGCTCGTCCGAGCGCATCAGCGCGTGCCGGAGCTTTCGCAGCGCTCCGATTCGCTCGAACTTGTGATTGTCTCCCCCCTGTTGCGCGAGGAGATAGACGCGGCCGTTGTTCCGCTTGCGGCGCGATGGGTGGGGCGTGTGCGTGTCGTGCGGAGTCATGCCCCCGCGGCGCGTGCCGCATTGCCGCAGAAGACTATCACCGTGGAGCCGACACCTGCCGATAGCGCCTCCGCGCGCGCTGGGGCGGCCGTCGTGTGGTGGCCAGCGGCTCGAGATGCAAAAGGTCCGGCCGCTCACCCCGACGCTGTGTGGGCGGGCGATGCGACGGTAGTCAGACAACTCACGCGATTGCCAATTGCCCATAGCGGACGCATCGTGGCGCGGTGGAGCGACGGCGAGCCCGCTGCCAGTGAGCAACCGGTGGGTGCAGGATGCGTGCGGCGAGTGTCGATTGGGGTTCCACGAGCGGGAGATACCGAGCTGCAGCCGTCGTTCGTGGCCCTCAAACAGGTGCTGGAGATGCCGTGCGGAGGTGTCGGAGAGTCGGCAACGGATGCTCAGCTCCGCGGCCTCGTCCGTGATTGGCCGCGGCCCGATGTTCGACTCGGCGCTCGCCTCCACGTACCTCCGAGTTCCACGACCACGCTCTGGCTGCTTGCTCTAGCGGCATGCGCCCTCCTGCTGGAGTTGTTTGTGCGTCGTCAGGCTGGAGTGGAGCAGTGAGCGCGCCGATGACAGCACGCCTCGACATCCAAGCACGGGTGCAGCAGGCCGCGGAGTCGCTCCGAGTGGCACGGGTCAGTCGGCTGCTGCTGAGTGCGCTGGCCTGTTTCGTGAGCGTGTGGGCGGCTGCTACAGCTCTCGACACGTTTGTTGAACTCTCCGCCGCGGTGCGACAGTGCGTGTTGCCCGGTGCTGCGGTCGCCGCCTCCCTCATGCTCTGGGTTGGACGCGCGCAGTTCCACGCCGTGACGGTCGAGCGCGCGGCGCTGTGGATTGAGGAGCGGACGCCGTCGCTCCGCTATGCGCTTGTGACCGCTGTCGATCCGCGCTACGCAGGCCGCGTGCCGGAGCTCGACGCGCACGTCAATACGCATCGGTACGATGACGCCGTGCGCAGTGTGCTGCGCGGTGTGCTGTGGGGTGTCGTTCGCCGGCCAGTATTTGTGATTTGTGGTGCTGTGGTTGCGTTGCTGCTGCTGCCGCGGGGGAGTGTGGCGCGCGTTGCACGCCCTTCGCCGGGTGACACGCTGCGTCGCGAGGTGCCGGCTGTGTCGCGCGATCCGCTCGCGACACTGGTCGTGGTGGTGGAGCCCCCTGCGTACGCGGGAATGCCCCGTACAACGAGCGAGGATCCGTCTTCGGTGCGGGCGCTCGTCGGGAGTCGAGTGACCATTCGTGGTCGGCGTGGGAGCGATGCGGTGTACGCGACATTTGACACCACGCGAGTTGCCGCGCAGGACGGCGACGGCCGGTGGCAACTCACCATGACGATGCCCGGCGCATCCTCAGTGCTGACCCTCGCGGCGGGTGCGCATCGACGACTGCTCTCGCTCGAGCCGGTCGCGGATTCCGCGCCCGTTGTGGTGTTGATTGCGCCGGCTCGCGACTCGATCCTCCGGCGTCCGAATGGTAGTCTCGTGCTGAACGCCGAGCTGTCGGACGATCATGGGCTTGCATCGGGCGCGTTCGAATACATCGTGAGTTCCGGCTCAGGGGAAAGTTTCACCTTCAAGTCCGGAACCGTCGGCGCGACCGAGTTCCCAGGCGAGCGGAAGGGGCACGGCACGCTCTCTGCGCGCCTCTCGATTGACGCCCTTGAGATGCGCCCAGGGGACCTCGTGCATGTGCGGGCTGTTGCGCGTGACCGGAATAGCGTCTCGGGGCCGACGCTGGGTGTTTCCGAGACGCGGACCATCCGCATTGCGCGCGCCGATGAATACGACTCGGTCGCCGTGGACGCCGCGCCGCCGCCGGAGCCGGAGAAGAATGCGTTGAGCCAGCGGATGCTCTTGCTGATGTCGCAAGCGTTAGACAAGAAGCGCCGGGCTTTGGCCAAAGGAGCGTTTGTGGCCGAGTCGCGTGCGATCGCGCTTGATCAGACCCGACTGAGGAAGCGCGTCGGGGAAATTGTATTTCAACGGCTCGGTGAGAGCGGTGGTGAGGAAGGTGACGCGCTCGACCGGCGACTCGACCGCCCCACGAACCCAGACTCCGTGCTCGCCGCCGCGGATCGGGCGACCGGTGCGAACTCGGGAACCGCGCTCGAGGGGAATGCGGACGAGACGCCCGTGGTCGCGGTGAATCGCCCGCTGCTCGAAGCGTACAACTTTATGTGGAGCGCCAGCACCGAGTTAGAGCTTGGCGAGCCGGGGCGGGCCATTCCCTGGATGCAGAAGGCGCTGGATCGATTGCAGGCGGCGCGTTCGGCGGAGCGGATCTACCTGCGGGGGAAAGTGCGGGCCGTGATTGTGGATATTGCGAAGGTGCGCCTCTCGGGAAAGGACAAGGGCATCGCCAGTGTTCGCGCATCGCGTCCTGCGGCCGACCCGGGACGCGCGCTGCGACTCACGCGATTCGACGCAATGGTTGAACTCGCGGCGCGTCTGCCATCGGCGGCGGCTGATTCACTGGTGCTGCTCCGTCTGGAGGTGTTGGCACCAGATCGTGACGCTGCGCAGAAACTTGAGGCGGCCGCTGCAGCGGTGCGCCGCGGTGGCGACGTGACGGCGGCCTTCGTCGCGGCGCGGCGCGCACTGGCTGGTGACGTCGAACGGCACGCGGGCATTTCGCTCTGGGGGGCACCGTGAGCGCGGATTTCACCTTCTGCACCGTGCAGTACGACAGCGGCGACTGGGACTCGGCGCCCCTGGTCCCGGCGAACCTGATTGACTCTGTGGCGCGCTACACGAGCATTCGCGTGGCGCCGACGGGCGTGTCGGTACCGCTCGGATCGCGCGACATCTTCCGATATCCGCTCGCCTATCTGACGGGGCATCTCCCCGTGCGATTCACCGATCTCGAGCGCCGCACATTGCGGGAGTACTGCGACCGTGGCGGTTTGCTTTTTGTGGACGACCACAATCACGACGTCGATGGCGTCTTCCACAAGACATGCACCGACGAGATCGCGCGAGCGGTTGGCCCGATGAAAGAACTGTCGAACGCGCACCCGCTGTTCAACTCGTTCTTCACGTTTGAGGATGGCCCCCCCGCGACGTCGCACGAGCTGAATGGATGGGGAGACAACCTCATTCACAAACATTTACAGGCCGTGTTGCACGGCGACCGGATTGCGGTCCTCTACTCGAACAAGGACTACAGCTCCGAGTGGGGCTACCATCCCGACAATAAGCGTTTCATGTCGGTGGACAATACGAAGTTCGGCGTGAATGTGGTGGTGTATGCGCTTACGCGGTAATCCGATGCGCGTGTGGGCGGAGCGTGCGCTGCGCGGTTCAGCCTTTGCACTGCTGGCGTGGGCAATGTGGCGCGTGGCGGCGGCGAACTCGGTGGGCCGTGCGGTGTCGCTCGACGGTGCCACCGTAGACGCGTCGTGGCCTCGCCTGCTCAGCAGCTCGCACGATGCGGCGCACCTGACCATCGCGCACGGGTTGCCCGCGGATTCAACGCGAGATGTCCTCGCCGCCTTTGCTCACGCGGGCGTCCGGATGACCTGGTCCGGTCCGTCGGTGTCGCCTTTGGCGTTGTCCGTCGAACGGGTGCGTGAACCGGATCAGTCGTTACTTATGCGTGTGGCCGGTACAGGGCGGGTAGTGGTGCGCGACGCCGCGTCCATGCTCGACAGTGCGACCGACGCATCCGGCGGAATCACCGTCGTGAGTGCTGGACCCCAAGGGATGCTTCGTGCCGTCGGCAGTTCGGCGACGGCCTCGGTGCCACAGCCCGCCGCCATGCGACTGCGCACCATCCTTGTGCTGGGTCGCGCGTCCTGGGAAACGAAGTTTACGGTCGCGGCACTCGAGGAGCAGGGATGGACCGTCGAATCGCGCGTACCGGTCGCGCCGGGTGCCGCGGTGACAACCGGTGCTCGCCAGCCGCTGGATACCGCGCATTACGCAGCCGTTGTTGCCATCGATAGCGCTGCGGCGGAGCTCGCGGCTGCGATTGTCCCATTTGTGCGCTCGGGCGGGGGCCTTGTTCTTCTGGCGGACGCGGCCCGACTCAGTGCCTTTACCGCAGTGACGCCGGCGAACGTCGGCGCTCGGCAGTCGTCGGCGAAGCGGAGTTTCGATGCGACGGCGCCATTGGCCTCGCTCAACAGGACGCCGCTGACACTTCGCGACGACGCCGTCTCACTCGATTCGAGCGGAACCGCCGTCACCGTGGCGGCACGGCGTGAGCGCGCGGGGCGTGTAGTAGTGGTGGGCTACGACGAACTCTGGCGGTGGCGACTCGAAGGGGGCGACGACGCCGTGGTGGCACACCGTCGCTGGTGGTCGCGGACGGTGGGGGCGGTGGCCGCCGGTGCCGGCCCCGCCACGAACGCATCCGAGGGCGCACCTGTTGCCCGATGGATCGATGCACTCGGCGGCTCCGTCGCCCGTGCGCCGAGTGGCGCCCCGTCGGTGCCGCTCCCCCAGTGGCTCCTGCCTGTGCTGTGTATCATCTTGCTCGCGGAGTGGGGATCACGTCGAACTCGCGGAGCACGATGAGCGTCGCCTTTATCAGTCATGCCGATTGTGGCCGTCACGACACGGGATGGGGACACCCCGAACATGTCGGGCGACTGCGCGCGATACCGCGCGCGTTGCGCTATCACTTTGACCTGTTTCAAGCTCTCGCCCATCTGGAAGGACGCCACGCGACAGAGGACGAAGTGATCCTTGCCCACGACGCGGCCTATGTCACGTCGGTGCGAGATCTCGCGCAGCGTGGCGGTGGGCGTTTTGACGCCGACACCGTGGCAAGCGAAGGGTCGTGGGACGCAGCCACAGCAGGGGCGGGCAGTGTGCTCGACGCGGTGGACTTTGCGATGACCGGTCAGCACCTCCGGAGTTTTTGCGCCGTTCGCCCGCCCGGGCATCACGCGCTCCGCGCCTCGGCGATGGGGTTTTGTCTGTTCGGCAATGTCGCGATTGGGGCGCGCTACGCGAGGAAGGTGCATAGCGCCGAGCGGGTGCTGATTGTGGACTGGGACGTCCATCACGGAAATGGAACGCAGGCGCTTGTCGAAGACGAGGCAGACATTCGCTTCATCTCGATGCACCAGTGGCCGTGGTATCCTGGTACGGGCGCCCGTGACGATCGCGGGCCGCACAAGAGTGTCTGGAACCTGCCGATGCCCGGTGCCCTCCCCGCGGAGGCATATGTGTCGGAGCTGTTGCGGGCGGTGGACGCGGCCACGGAGGACTTCACCCCCGACTTGGTGATGATTTCCGCCGGTTTCGACTCGCTGAATGGTGACCCTCTCGGGGGATTCACGATGGAGTTGGAGGACGTCGACCGCTTGACCCGTGAAATGACCGCTCGAGCCGATCATTGGTGCGGCGGACGCCTCGTCAGCGCGCTGGAAGGGGGCTATGCACCCGATCGACTCGGCGAAGCAGCGGTGACGCACCTCAAGGCGCTCGCAGGGATCACTGTTTGATGACGACCGCCGAGTCGTCGGCCGATGGGACTCCGTCGCTCGGGCTCGCGCTTGCGGCTCCGGTCGTGGCGCCTGTCGCGGCGTCTGTCGCCCTACGACTTATCGAGGTCGCGCTCCCGCTCCCGCTCTTCGGGACCTACACCTACGCGGTGCCCGAGGGACTGCGCCATCCGGTCGTTGCTGGGTCGCGCGTTATCGTGAACGTGCGCGGGCGGCGCGTGATCGGGTTCTGCCTCGGTGAGAGCGACGGGGCCGCCCTGAAGGGGGCGCTCGCCAAGCCGATTCTCGATGCCCCAGATGCGACGCCCTGCATGCGCGCGGATTTGCTTGCCGTCTCGAAATGGATTTCGGGCTACTACGTCGCGCCGCCAGGGATGGTCCTTCGCACGGCGCTTCCCGCAGTGCTCGGCGCCGTTGCCCGCCCGGAGCCGGCGGTCAAGGCGCGGCGGACGGTGCGCGTCACCGCCGAACTCCCGTCGCTGATGGAGCGAGACCGGCTGTTCAAGCGGTCGCCGCAGCAGCGCGCGGTCTTCGAACTCCTCGAGTCACTCGGCGGGCATGCCACCGTCGCGCATGTGATGGATCAGCTGCAGTGCACGAGCGCTGTGATCTCGGCGCTCGCCAAGCGCGGACTCGCTGAGATGGGGTCCGAAACGGTCGCGCGCGATCCGTTCGCGAATCGCAAGCGTTCGACGGCTGCACCGCATCAGCCAACGTCGGCGCAACAGCAGGCGATCGATACGCTGGTCGCCTCCGCGCCCGGAAGCGTGTCACTCCTGCACGGGATCACCGGCTCGGGAAAGACGTTGGTGTATCTCGAGCTGCTCCGGCACGTGGTGATTGAGCAGGGGAAGTCGGCGATTGTCCTCGTGCCGGAAATCGCCCTGACGCCGCAGACGGTCGATCGCTTTCGCGCCGTGTTTGGCGACCAAGTCGCCGTGCTCCACTCGGCGCTGAGCGATGGCGAACGGTATGACGCGTGGCTGGCGCTCAAGCGTGGTGAACGCCGAATCGCCGTTGGCGCGCGGTCCGCGGTGTTCGCGCCGCTCGAGAATCTCGGTGCGATTATCGTGGACGAAGAACACGAGTCGAGCTACAAACAGGCCGAGTCGCCGCGCTATCATGCGCGGGAGGTGGCGATCGTGCGCGCTCGGGAATCGGGGGCGCTCTGCGTCCTCGGGAGCGCCACGCCAAGTTTGGAAAGCTGGGTCAATGCGCAGTCGGGAAAATATCAGTTGCTTTCGCTGCCGGATCGTGTCGGCGGCGGCGCGCTTCCGCACGTCGAGGTCGTGGACCTTCGCACCACGACGAAGGGCGCGGGCATGACCGTTGCGCAGCGCGCGATTCGGAGCGTGTTGAGCGAGCCATTGGAAATCGCACTGCGCGATCGGATTGCCAAGCGGGAGCAGAGTATTCTCCTGCTGAATCGGCGCGGATACGCTTCGTTTGTGCAGTGCAGTTCCTGTGAGTGGGTCGCAAGCTGCCCCGATTGCTCCATCTCGCTCACGCTGCACCATCATCCTGAGCGGCTGATCTGCCACTACTGCCGACGGCAGGAAACGCCGGGCGCCGCCTGTCCGCAGTGCGGCGATGCCACGCTGCGGCAGCGAGGACTGGGCACGCAGCAGGTGGAGCGACTGCTGGGCGAGCAGTTCCCCGGTGCTCGCGTGGCACGAATGGACGTGGACACAACGAGCGGAAAGTGGGCGCATACCGAAATTCTCGATCGCGTCGCGAGTGGGGAGGTGGACATCCTGCTCGGCACGCAGATGATCGCGAAGGGGCTCGACTTTGCGAACGTGACGCTGGTCGGGGTGATCGATGCGGACACGGGGATCAATCTTCCCGATTTCCGTGCATCGGAGCGTGCCTTCCAGCTGCTAAGTCAGGTGGCGGGGCGGGCTGGGCGCGGTCCCAAGGGCGGCGCGGTGATTATCCAAACCCGGGTCCCCTCGCACCACGCCCTCCGCTGTGCGCTCACGCATGACTATTTGGGGTTCGTCGCCGAGGAGCTCCCTGCGCGGCTCTCACCGGCGTACCCGCCGACGGTGCGCGTGGCGAACTTTGTGTTCAGTGGCGAGGACGAGCAGGCGACATTTGCCCTCGCTGAGGCCGCGGGCGAGTGGATGATCCAAGCCATCGCGCAGCTCCCCGAGGGAACGATCGAGATGATTGGGCCCGCGCCGTGCGCCATTGAGCGCATCAAGCAACGGTGGCGCTGGCACCTGCTCCTCCGCACCGGGCATGCTGGCGCGCTCACGCGACTGGCCCGTCGCTTCCTCTCGACCTTTGACGTGCCGGCGCGGCATGAGCTGCGCGTGGCGTTCGACCGGGATCCCGTCTCGCTGCTCTGATCCGAGCGGTCCCGAACGCCCACCCGGGGCCGGTTTCCACCCCTGAGGAGGTGGGTAGCCTGCGGCCCAGTCGTTATCTTTCGTCTATGATGAACGAGACCCGCGAACGCTTCCTCCGGGGGATCCTGGAGCGCGTGAGCCCTGAGCGCATCGTCGAGATTCACTTCTTCCCGCCTATCCGGCAGGGGCAGCTGGAGTCTGGCGTCGCGGTCGTGGCGCTCGAATCAGCGCCCATTACGGTGACGGAACCCGTTGCTGACGCCGCCGAGGTGGTCGAGACGCTCGAGAGTGTTGAGGAGGACGTGGCGGCCGAGGTCGTCGAACCCCTCGAACCCATCGAGCTGGTCGAAGAGCCCACTGCCCCTGTGATGGCCGTTGCCTCTCGGCTCGAAGTCTGCACGGCCATTTACCGCTGGACCCGCAAGGGACCAGAGCGCGGGAAGTGGGAGTTCGACTTCAAGACCGAAGGCGATGCGTCGCTGCCGATCGTTGGAACGGTCGTGCGCGGCGTTGAGCAGCGTTCCGGCGACGAACTTGGCGCCCTGCGCATGGATGCTGATGAGCTGCACGCTCTGCTGGAAACCTCGGCGTGGCAGCGGACGACGCCGTAGTCGACCGCTTTACCTCGTGGCTGCGCGACCGCGGGCTTCCCGTGACTGCGCAGCGGGTCGCCATCGCCGAGGTCCTGTTCAATGCCGACCGGCACTTGTCGGCAGAAGAGGTGGCGGCCGAACTCAACGGACGTGGGAATAAGGTTGGGACGGCGACCGTCTATCGGACCATCGACGTGCTGCTCGAGAGCGGGCTCGTCGTGGAGCGTGACTTCGGGGAAGGGTTCCGCCGTTTTGAGACGGCGCGCGATGTACCCCAGCACGAGCATCTGATTTGCACCGGCTGCGGACGCGTCGAAGAGTTTCGCGACGACCGTATTGATCGGATCGCCGGAGAACTCGCTGCATCGCGCGGCTTTACGCGCGAGCGACACCGCTTGGTGATCTACGGCCTCTGCCGCTCCTGCCGCGCTGCCGCCAACTCCTGAGGACGCATGCAACAAGAATCTGCCAGCGTGGGGCTCGCTATCGCGTTCAGTGCGGGACTGCTGAGCTTTCTCTCCCCGTGCGTGCTCCCGCTGATTCCGAGTTACGTCACGTTCATTACCGGGCTCTCGTTCGAGGACGTCACGAAGTCACGGCGCACCGCGCTCGTGCACTCGCTGCTCTTCATCCTCGGCTTCACCCTGATTTTTCTTGCACTCGGCGCGGTGGCGACCGGCTTTGGGCGGATGTTGCTCGCCAACCGGTTCTGGCTGTCGCGGATCGGCGGCTCGTTGGTGATTGTGTTCGGTCTCTACCTGCTCGGCGTGCTGAACATCGGATTCTTGGGACAGGAGCGGCGCGTGCACCTGCACGATAAGCCGCTCGGCTACCTCGGCACGGTGATGGTCGGCGTCGCGTTTGGGGCGGGGTGGAGTCCCTGCATCGGTCCTATCCTCGGGGCGATCCTCACCTACACGGCGAGCCAAGCGGATCTCACCCGCGGCCTCATGTTGTTGCTGGCCTACTCGATGGGGCTCGCCATTCCGTTTCTTGTGGCGGCGCTGGCAGTGGAACGCTTTCTCGCGGTCTTCGCCAAGATGCGGTCGCAGATGGTGTGGGTCCAGCGCATCGCCGGCGTGCTGTTGATTGGCGTCGGCTTGCTGATGGTCACCAACTATCTGTCGATTCTCTCCAACTGGATGTCGGCCTTCACTCCGGCCTTCATCAAGAGCCGGTTATAACATCGCGTCCAGTTAGATCCTGAAGCCAAAGCGAATTGGGAACCAGCTGCTGGTGCGTCCGCTCGTGAGCACTGTCACCACGCCCACGTCGAGGAATGCTTTGTCGCTGATGATCGGTAGCGCGAGCCCGACGCCGCCCTGCAGGCCGAACGCCGACTCGGTGTAGCTGTTCACGGCGCCGATTCCCGTGCTGCTCGGGACGGTCTTTGCTTGGAAAATGCCGACTCCAGCGTACTGATACAGCTCGCGATTGGTGTTGTGCACCAGGTTGGTGGTAACGCCAATGTACTGGTAGTTGTCGACGGTCCCCTTCGTGGCGAATCGGTCGAAGCTAAAGTCTGTCCGATATCCCCAGCCCGCTGACTGGCCGCCCGCTTCGCGGCGCAGCGATATCCCGATACCGAGGTCGGAGCTGGTGCCCAGGTCGCCAATCGCGACATTCGCGCCACCCATGAGCGTGAAGCCCATGCCCTGTGCGCGCGTGGCGGTTGGCAGTGCGACGCTGAGCGCTGCTGCGCTGAGCGCTGCCGCGGTGAGTGCACGTAGAAGCTGTCGCATGGCGTTCCCTCCTGGTCAGGCGGCCTCGACGGCCTCCTCAAGTTGTTGGCGCCGCAGCAACGCCCAATAGCGCCCTTGCAGCGCCATCAGATCGTCGTGCGTTCCCCGTTCCACAATCCGCCCGTCGTCGAGCACGATGATATGCGACGCGTCACGGATCGCCGTGATCCGATGCGACGCGATGACCGCCGTGCGCCCAGATAGCGCTTCACGCAGTCCCCGCAAAATCGCGGCCTCCGTCTGGGTATCCACCGCCGAGAGTGCATCGTCGAGCACGACAATCGATGGGCGCCGCGCCAGCGCGCGTGCCATCGCTGCGCGCTGCTTCTGCCCGCCGCTCAGGTTGATCCCCCGTTCGCCGAGCATGGTCTGATACCCCGAAGGGAGCCCATCGATCGTTTCTGCCAGCTGAGCGATCGCGGCAGCCCAAGCCGTCTGCTCCGCCGTGGTCGCGGCGGGGGTGTCGTGCGCGTGGCGAAGCCCGTAGGCGAGGTTCGATCCGATCGTGTCGCTGAACAGGAGGCTTTCCTGCGGCACGAACCCGATCTCGGCGCGCAGCGTGTCGAGCGAGAGTGTCGGCAACGGTACCCCGTCCATCAGTACGGTGCCAGCGGTCGGATCGTACAGTCGTGCCATCAGTTCGAGCAGCGCGCTCTTGCCACTCCCGGTGGCGCCGACAACGCCAAGCGTTCCACCCGCGGGAATCGTGAACGAGATGTCGTGCAACACCTCACGCTCGGTGTACGAGAACGACACGTTGCGAAACTCGATGGCCCGCCCGCCCGTAGTTACGGGTAAGGTGGCGGGAGTGACGGGCGTCGTGACCGACGGTTGCGCATCGAAAATCTCGTTGAGTCGTGCCATCGAGGCTTCGCCGCGCTGGAACAGGTTCGTGACCCACCCAAGCGCGATGAGCGGCCAGGTCAGGTTGGAGAGATAGAGTCCGAAGGCCACGAATGCGCCGACCGACATCTTCCCGGCGATCACCTGAGCGCCACCGATGCCCAGGACTGCCGCGGCGCCGAGTCCCGCGAGCGTCGTCAGCGAGGGGCTCATAATGCCGTACAGATTGGCAAGCTGCACGTTGCGTCGGACGTATTCTGCGCTCGAGGCGTCGAAGCGCGCGCTTTCCGCGGCTTCTTGCCGATACGCACGCACAATCCGTACGCCGCTCAGATTCTCTTGGACGAGCGTCGTGAGCGTGCCGAAGTGTGATTGCACCGACTCGAATCGGTCGTGCACGGCGCGCCCGAGTTTGAGCATAACGATCGGCAGAAACACCATCGGGAGCAGGGCGAGCACTGTGAGTCGCCCGCTGATGCGCGCCATAAAGACCAAGGCCACCACGCCGCCAAACACGGTGTTGGTGAGATACATGATGGCCGGCCCAGCCGCCATGCGGACTGCGCCGAGGTCGTTGGTGAGTCGGGCCATGATTTCGCCCGTCCGGGTGCGGTTGTACCAGCGGGCATCGAGCGTCGCGAGGTGCACGAAGAGATCGTCGCGCAGGTCGTTCTCAATCCGCCGGCTCACGCCATTGAGGATTTCGCGCATCCAGAAGCGGAACACCCCGTTGAACAGGATGAGCGCCACCATCGCGCCGGCGAGCTTCCAGACCACGGACGCGTCGGCGCCACTGCCAAGCGCGTCAATCGCGCGGCGCAGCAGGGTGGGAACGCCATTGACCAGCGTGCTCGACACCACCACCGCAAAGAGTCCCCATGCAACTTGTGCACGATACGGGCGGTAATAGGGGAGGAGGCGTCGGAGTGCCTTCACGCGATTTGTCTGGTCGGGGTACGGGAGCGACTAACTTGCAGGGGCCTCCGTTCGCGATCTTTCCAGGAGATTCCCATGCGTGCAATCTACACCCTCGCGGTCGTTTTTCTGTTCGTCGCAGGTGCGGCCTGTGGGGGCAAGGATGCCGACACGGCGAAACGGCGGAATATCGAACTCGCCCCCGCCATGCAGGGGCAGCCGCAGCTCAATGACGTGGCACCAGTCCCCGCGGCGGCACCGACCCCAGCGCCCAAGGCTCCGGCCCGCTCACCCGAACGGGCGCCACTGCAGGCCCCGAGGGCGACATCACCCGCTCCGCAGGGAACCGCCCCTGTGGCCGCCGCAGCGCCCGCTATGCCACAGCCAGCGCCGCAGGGGCCCCCACAGGCTGCCCCACAGCCTGCCGTCGCCACAGCGGCCCCAACGGGCACTGTCGAGGCAGGGGTGCACTTTGCGGTGAAGCCGGCTGCGCGGATCTGCACCACTACGCACAAAGCCGGCGATCGCTTCACCGCCGCGCTTGGCGAGGCAGTGCAGGGGAGTAATGGCGTCGTGATTCCTGCTGGGAGCCTCGTGGTACTTCGGGTGGTGGAATCCGCGAGCACCACCAACGCCAAGGCTGAATCCACGCTCGCGTTTGATGTCATCGCGGTGCGCATCGGCAACGACAGCTACCCGGTGGATGGCAAGGTCACGCCAACGGCGCCACTGGAGCGCGTTGGCACCGAGAGTCTGAGCGATCAAGCCAAGACAACAGCCAAGGGCGCGGCCATTGGCGCCATTGCCGGGCAGGTACTCGGGAAGAACACCAAGTCCACCGTGCTCGGTGCCGTGATCGGCGGTGTCGCGGGTGCCATGACGGCTTCAGGAACCAATCAGTACGAGGGCTGCCTGAAAGCAGACGGCACCCTGACCATTGCGCTCGACAAGCCGCTCACGATCAAGGTGCCGACAAAGCCCTAAGCGGGTGCCTCAGTAGCCGACGGCCCCTCCCACGGAGCGCGGCTCGAACACGCCGTGCCAGCCACCCTTGACCCGCATGATCGAGTTCACGTTTGCGATGCCCGTGCTCGCCTGCAGCGTGTGGCCCATTTTGGTGAGAGAGTCAACCACGGGGCCCGTGAGTCCATTGCGCTCATAGCGAATGGTGTCCGGCAGGGCCTGATGGTGCAGACGCGGGGCGCGCATAGCGTCGGCGAGCGACATGTGATGCTCAATCACGTTGAGGATCACTTCCATTGTCGCGGTAATAATCGTCGGGCCGCCAGCGGCACCCGTCACGAGCAGCACCTGTCCCTGTGCATCGAGCACGATGGTCGGCGCCATCGCCGAGAGCATCCGCTTGCCCGGCTTGATTGCGTTCGCCTCGCCCTGCACGAGCCCGAACATGTTCGGTGCGCCCGGCTTGGCGGCAAAATCATCCATCTCGTCATTCAGGAGAAAGCCACCGCCGCGCACCCAGACGCCTGAGCCGTACGAGTTGTTGAGCGTCGTCGTGGTGGCGACCGCATTTCCCTTGGCGTCTACCACCGAGTAATGCGTGGTGTTCGTCCCGTCGCCGTTGATGTTGAAGGTCGGCGTCTTGCTCGCCTTGTCACGGTTCACCTGCTGCGCCAACGTTTTGGCGTAGTCCTTGCTCGTGAGCTGCTCGAGCGGGACCTTCACGAAGGCGGGGTCGCCGAGTTTCTCATTGCGGTCAGTGAAGCTCCGGCGATACGCTTCGGTCAGCAGGTGCGTGTACTGCACACTGCCGAACGGCGGGAGCGGCGCGAAGTTTTCGAGAATATTGAGCGTCTCCGTCATCGTGATGCCGCCGGAGCTCGCGGGGGGCATCGTGAAGAGCGTATAGCCGCGGTACGTGCTCTTGATCGGCGTGCGCCATTCGGGCTTGTAGCGGCGCAAGTCTTCCTTGGTGATGATCCCGCCGCTGCGCTTCATTTCCGCGACCAGCGAATCGCCCACCTCGCCGTCGTAGAAGGCCTTCACGCCCTGCGCTGCGATCAGCTTGAGCGAACGCGCCAAGTCCGGCTGCTTGAATGTCGAGCCGGGCTTCGGGGCCTCGCCGCCTGGGTAAAAGACGGCCTTCCCTTCAAACTGTCCGAGGAGCGTCTTTGCCCCGGTGAGGCCGCGCGAGAAGGCGCTGTCGGCAACGAACCCCTGTTCGGCCAACCGGATGGCGGGAGCCATCACCTGCGCCAGCGTCATCGATCCGTACGTGGAGAGGGCCTCATTCATCCCCGCCACGGCGCCCGGCACGCCAACCGCGAGTGGGCCCACCACACTCTTGTTCGTGAGCTTGCCGCTGGCGTCGAGGTACATATCGCGCGTTGCCGCGAGCGGTGCCACCTCGCGATAATCGATCGCCGCCGAACGTCCGTCGGCCATGCGGATATTCATAAACCCGCCGCCGCCGATATTCCCCGCCGACGGATAGGTGACCGCCATCGCGAACCCGGTCGCGACCGCGGCATCCACCGCGTTCCCGCCCGCCTTGAGGATCTCAATCCCCGCTTCGCTCGCCAGCCGCGAGTTGCTCACGACCATGGCGTGCTCCGACTCGGTCGCCTGCGTGCCCGTTGGGAAGCGCCAGCCGCCGGGGAAGGCCGCCTGGGTGGTGTTTTCCGCCGCCGTGGCAGAGCCGCCGGTTGAGGCGCGGCAGGCGGCAACCGCCAGTCCGGCACAGCCGGCGGCAACAAGCGTACGAACGATCGTGGAGCGTGCAGTCACGGGATTCTCCCTCACCAGTGGCGCGGTCACAGTTGGCCGACCGCGGATTGTCCTCTAACTTAGCAATGAGCCGCTTCCTCCCGCATCCCCGGACCGACCCCCGTGTCTCATCCGCTTCGCGAAACCGAACTCCCGAACCCCCGGACTGTCGACCTGGATCTGGCCACGCCACTTCAGATCGCCGACCTGATAAACGCCGAGGACCAGACGGTCGCCGACTCCGTCCACGCCCAACGCGTCCCGATCGCGACCGCGATCGCGACGGCGGAAAACGCCCTCCGCCACGGACGTCGGATCGTCTACATCGGTGCGGGCACCTCCGGACGACTGGGCGTGCTCGATGCGAGCGAGATCCCTCCAACCTTTGGGGAGAAGCCGGGGCGCTTTGTAGGGTTGATCGCGGGCGGCGAGCGGGCGCTCAGAAACCCTATCGAAGGTGCCGAGGACCGTCCGGATGGCGGACGACAGGATTTGGTCGAGATTCAGCTCGTGGTGGGTGACTTCGTGATTGGCGTGGCCGCCAGCGGCAACACGCCCTATGTCCGAGCAGCGCTGGAATTTGCGCGTGGTCTGGGGTGTCCCACCGCCCTGATCTGCTGCGCGACGCCGCTTCCGGAAATGCGGAAGGCCACCGACATCCTCATCCACGTGGACACAGGCCCTGAGGTGCTCACGGGATCCACGCGCATGAAAGCCGGTACCGCGACGAAGCTCGTGCTCAACATGATCTCCACGGGCGCGATGGTCCGCATGGGGAAGACCTACCGCAACTTGATGGTCGATCTCATGGCCACGAACACGAAGCTTGTCGACCGTTCAGAACGGATTTTCATGGAAGTCTGCAAGACCGATCGGGCCACTGCGCGCGATGCAATCGACAATGCGGGCGGCAGCGTGAAAGTCGCCATCGTGATGCACGAGAAGCAGGTGACCCGCGAACGCGCACTCACGCTGCTCGACATCAAGGCGGGCTTCGTGCGCGAAATTATCGGCCCCATCCCGGTGCCAATCTAATGAACGAACGGATCCTGGTCGGACTCATGTCGGGCACCTCGCTCGACGGAATCTCCGCGGCGGTCGCACGCTTTCGCACGGCGGACGACGGGCTGCGCAGTGTCGAGTTGCTCTCGTTCGTGTCGCGCCCGTACTCCAGCGTGCAACGCGCACGACTCGCGGATGTGATGGTGGGAACGAATCCCGCCGAGACCACACGTCTCGACTTCGCGCTCGGCGGCTGGCTCGCCGACGCGGCCGTGCAAGCCATCGCCGACAGCGGCGTACCGCGGAGCGACATCTCCGCAATTGCCTCTCACGGTCACACGGTGTGGCACGAGCCGCCCTACGCCACCTGGCAGTTCGGGCAGCCGGCGGTCATCGCCGAGCGCACGGGCATTGCGGTGATCAGTGATTTCCGCGTGCGCGATGTTGCTGCGGGTGGACAGGGTGCGCCGCTCGTTCCCATCGCGGACGCGCTCCTCTTTTGTGCCCCCACGCACTGGCGCGCGCTGCAGAATATTGGCGGAATCGGCAACATCACCATCGTGCCGCCCGGACCTCGTCCAGAACTGAGCGCCGTACGCGCGTTCGACACGGGTCCTGGCGTGTGCGTCATCGATGCGGTGGTGCGGGCCCTCGTACCCGGGATGCTCTTTGACACCGACGGTGCCCTGGCGCTCGCGGGCACGCCACTCGACGACATCGTCAACGACCTCCTCGACCTGCCCTTCTTTCACGCCGAACCACCCAAGAGCACCGGCCGCGAGTTGTTCACGCCCGATTTCGTCGATGCCTTCATCGCACGCTGCCTGCACGCGCGTCCCGACTGCTCGGTTCCCGACATCGTCGCCACAGCAACAGCGTTCACCGCGCACAGCATCGCGCTCGCCTTCGCACGGTTCACCCCCGAGCCGGTGGCGGAGATCGTCCTCTCGGGCGGCGGTGCGCGGAATCCCGCGCTCGTCGCTGCGATCGAGCGGGCGCTTGCTACCGTTCCGGCGGCGCCAGGCTTTCTGACCCGGCGCGTTGTGCCCTTCGACGATCTCTTCTTTGACGGCGAAGCCAAGGAAGCGGTCGCCTTCGCACTCCTCGGCGCGCTGCATCTGGACGGCGTCCCCGGCAACGTCCCCTCGGCGACGGGCGCGCGCGGCGCGCGGGTGCTCGGGAGCTTCACCCCAGCGTGAACGCCGCGTGAACGTCGCCTCGCTCCTCGTGCCGGCGCTCCCCTGGGACGCGTCGAATGGCTTTGCGTATCTGAGCGAGGGAATTGAAGACGCGCTCGAACTGGGCGTGGGTGGGTTCATTCTCCGCGGCGGTCCGCACGACCAAGTGGCCGCACTGGCCGCAGCCCTGCAGGCAGCCTCCCGCGAGCCGCTCTTGCTCGCCTCCGACGCCGAACGCGGGGCAGGGGAGCAGTACCAGGGCTGCACGGAGCTTCCCCCACTCGGCGCACTCGGCGCGCTCGCGCTGCATGACGACTCAGGGATCGCGCGCCGCGCCGCGCGCATCACCGCGCGCGAACTCCGGGCGCTCGGTCTCAACTGGGTGCTCGGCCCCGTCTGCGATCTCGACCTGCCGCCGGGGTCGCCCGTCATTAGCGTGCGCTCCGCAGGCGCCGATCCCCACCGCGTGGCGGCCTTCGTGAGCGAGTGGATCGATGCCTGCCAAGCCGAGGGCGTGCTCGCGTGCGCCAAGCACTTTCCTGGGCATGGGCGCGCGCATGGAGATTCGCACCTCGAGGCGCCTGTCGTTGCTACCAGGCCGGAGGAACTGTGGCGCGACGATCTCGCGCCGTTTCGCGCGGTGATCGACAGCGGCGTCGGCAGCATTATGATCTCGCACGTGCGCTATCCCACACTCGACCCGCGTGATCTGCCAGCCTCGCTCTCGGTGCCCATTGCCACCGAGTTGCTGCGGGAGTCGATGGAATTCGACGGGCTCATTGTGAGCGACTCCGTGGACATGCGTGCCGTGCGCGCGCTCGGCACGGAGGCGGCAGTTTGCGTGAGCGCGCTCGCTGCCGGCTGTGATGTGCTCCTTGGCGTGGCCGACCCGTACGAGGCGGTGGCGGCAATCACCAACGCCATCCACGATGGCGAGCTCGACCCCGAACGGGTGCGCGAGGCCATCGCGCGTCGTACGCGTTGGGCCGGATGGGCGTCGTCGGGCACAACGCGCGACATCTCCTTGGACGATCGGATGTGGGTCCGGCAAGCCGCCGACCGCGCGGTCCACGTCATACGGGGGGCAGCGCCGCACTTTGCGCAGGCTGTTGAAGTCGTCGTCGTCGACGAGGACGCCGTGGGGCCATGGCCCGCGCCGGTGCGTGGAGCGTTCGAATCCACGTTGCGCACCCTCGACGTCGACGCTCCTGTTGTGCAGGAACCCACGCGGCACACCAAGGTCCCGGTGCTTATTGCCGTGTACTGCGACGTGATCGCCTGGAAGGGCTACGATGGTCCGTCAGAGCAGGCGCGGGCGGCAGTCTCCCGTGCGGTTGCTGTGGCGGCCGCGCAATCGCGGGACGCCACGGTGGTTTTGTTTGGGCACCCGCGTCATGCTGCGGCGCTCTCGGACGCGCCACGCATCGTGTGCGCGTGGGATGGATCGTCACTCATGCAAACGTCGGCCGCGCGCGTGTTGGCACGCGGCCTGCTGCACAACGCCCGCTAGCGAACGATTCCCTGCGCGTCGGCGGGCATCTGTTCGGCGAGTTTGCGTGCCGGCACCGCGTAGATAATGCGACCACCGCTCTCGGCAGCCCCGCCGTACAGCACCCCGATCACATAGCCACGGGAGTCAAAGATCGGGCTTCCGCTCGATCCCTCGGCAGCGAACGCATCGAACTGGATCACGTTCTCGAGCACCTTGCTCACGGTCGCCACGCCGAGCGTCGACACGGCGAGGAGGCTGGAGATGTCGCCTTCCATCCCCGCCGTGGAAGTGCCAAGCGGGTAGCCGATGATGGCTGCCGGCACACCCACGCGAATGTCGGGCGTCCGCGACACACCAGCGACCGTCGGGAACGGACCTTCGCGGTCGAGCTTGATCCAGGCCAAGTCGTCCGTCTCGCTGACCTTCACCACATGACCAGGCATCCACGCCGCCTTGGTTTTGTCGAACTCCACAGCAATCCGAACGGCGGCTCCGCCGTTTTCGTCTTGTACGACGTGCTTGTTCGTGACAATGAGTCCGGAGGGAAGGACATTAAATCCCGAGCCGGAGACTTTCTTCCCGCTGGGCAACTGCACGGCGATAAACACGACCGCGGGCGAGCTCTTGGCGGCGATTGCTTCGTAATCGAGTTGTGCCGCCGACACAATCTGGCGCTGCCGACTTTCGGCCGCGAGCAATCGCTGCGTGAGGTCTCCGCTCTTGCTGCCATTGGCGAGCTCGCTGCGGAGTTTGTCCCCTTCCGCCTTGCTCAACGCGAGCGCGGAGTCGAGGCCTCCGACCTTGCCCTTCATCGCGCCAACCGTCTTCGTCACCAGCGCGCTGAGCGAATCATTGCGCGCGAGCGCTGCCTTTAGGTCTTGTTCGGCTTTGTCGCCGGAGCGTTTCCCGTAGGCGACCACGCCGATTACAACGAGCACGACGACGACCGCGAGTCCGATGACCATCGTGCGGAGCGAGTTCGTCTGCTCCTTGACGGCAATGGCAACGCGGGCCTGCGTGTCGAGCCGCCCAGCGCTCGCTGGTGCCGCAACACTTGCGCGCGCGCTGGCATTGGCGGCAACGGCCGCATCCCGGCTGCTGGCCACACGCGTCGCCTCTGGCGGACGTGCTGCCGCCGCACCGAGCGTGAGTTGCGGGCCATGCGCGCCGAGGCCGATCACATCGCCGTCGTAAATGGGGCGGTCTTCGCGCACCCGCTCGCCGTTGACGAACGTGCCGTTTGTGCTGTTGCTGTCGTGAATCATCAACCGCGCGCCAATCACCTTGATCTCGCAATGCATGCCGGAGACGTCGGTGTCGAGCTCCGGATGAAAGCGCACGTCATTGGCCGGATGCCGCCCAATGCGAATGAGCGGCATCTCGAGCAGTTCTTTCTGTCCGGCGCGAGCGCCAGACGTAATGGCAAGTTCAACGCGCATTAGCTGCGATTGCGAAAGAAGATCCAGAGGACAACTGCGGCGGCGATGACGCCGAACAGCAGTCGGAGCACCCCAACGGAGACGCGCGCCTCTTGACCGGCGGGCGTCGCAGCGGGGCGCGGCTGACTCGCGCCTTCACGCGTGATCGGAATATCCGATCGTCCACCCGCCGTTGCCGGCACCCCAGACGGCGAGGTCGATGACACTGCCGCACCGCCCGAGGCCCGACGCTCTTCGTCCGTCTCTGGCGGAAGGTCCGACGCCGACACGCGGATCGTCGGGCGCGCATCCATCTCACCGGTGTACACGCGATGCCCGACCAGTGCGATGCCGTCGGAGTGCGACAGCCCCTCACCGTCAAACTGCGCCACAATCACCGTGATGTTGTCTGGGCCGCCGTTCTCATTGGCCAGCGCAATCAAGTCGGTGCAGGCACCCTCAAGGTCAGGAAGCCGGGCGGTGACAATGCGGGCAATGTCCGGCGTGTGCATCTGCCCCGACAGGCCGTCGCTGCACAGAACCAAAATGTCGCCGCGGCGCACCTGCTGATGGGTGAGATCCACCCGTACGGTCGACTCCGGACCGAGGGCTTGCAGAATGATATTGCGGCGGTCGCTGACCTCGGCCTCTTCAGGGGTCAGCTCACCCGCTTCGATCAGTTTCTGCATCAACGACTGATCTTTGGTGATCTGCTGCGCGACGCCATCGCGGATGAAATACCCGCGGCTATCGCCCACCTGCGCCAAGTAGAGCGTGTCGCCGAGCATACCGGCGATCGTCGCCGTCGTCCCCATGCCCCGGTTTTCAGGATGCTCCGCGGCGTACCGATGAATGCGCGAGTTGGCAGCCTCGGTGGCCGCCTTGATGGCGACCGCAAATGTCTCGGGATCGCTGATTCCTGACCGGCACCACTTGGAGTCGAGCTCGCTCAGGACCACTTCCGTAGCGATCGCGCTGGCAATCTCGCCGGCGGCGGCTCCACCCATGCCGTCCGCGACCATGAACAAGGTGCCGCGATCGCCGAGCGCATGGTTTTGCACCTGCGGACCGAGCGAATTGTCCATCGTCGTGAGGTCAGCGACGAGGAACGCGTCCTCATTGTGTTCGCGTGTTCGACCGACGTCCGTCTTGCCGAAGACGTGGACGCGGACTAAGCCGCCGCCGTGCAGTGGGTTCTCAGTCACAGGGAGCACGTGAAGTGGTGGCCAACGCAGCGACGACGCGAGAGAAGGCTCGTCGTCGTGCTACGGGAACGTACGATGGCTCCGCCGCAAAGGTTCCGGCGGTGATGCAGGTCACCGTGGGCAAGACTCACGGGCAGGCTCCCGTGAAGGTCTCAATCACATTCTTGGTCTTGCTCGTCGCACCGGCGGCCTGCGCCCGCTTGGCAGCCGTGCACGCTTCGCCATCGCGGCCAAGGAGCGAGAAGGCGAGTGCCTGCGCCGTGTAGGCGGTGCCCAAGCTCGGCCCCTTCAAGTTCTCCATGTACGAGGCACTCAGGAGGCCGACCACCGCGCGCGCGTCGTCCTTCGATGCGCTCTTGGCGTACACCCGATCGTAGAGCGCCTCTGGACTTGCGGTGGTGACGGCAGCCGCCGCAGGCGGTGCCGACGGTTGGGCCGACGGTTGGGCCGACGGTGCTGGTGCACTCGTCGAAGCTCCGCCGTTGGCTGGCGCCTTACTCTCCGCAGCCTTCGAGGTGCTGGTTTTGAGATCCTTGGACATGTTCTGCGTCGCGCCAACGGGAGGCTTCTTGCTGTCGCCGCCCTTGGTGATGGCGGGTGTCGGGGCTGGGCTGGTGGAGGCGCTCACCACGGTCGCGGTTTCCACCGCTGCCGTCGGTGCCGACACCGCAGGCTCCGGTTTCGCACCGCCGCCGCGCATCGCAAAGAACGCGATGCCAGCGACGGCCAGGACGCCACCGCCAATGACGGCGGGGTTCAGGCCACTCTTGGTGGGTGCAGCCGGTGCCGTCGGCGTCGCGCCGGCCGCGGGCGCGGCGGACAGCGCCTTTTCAGCAGGGGCCGCCACACGGGTCGCGGGTACCGAAGCCGCGTTGGCGCTGATCACCATCGTGCCCATATCGGCCACAACGGTCGCGGGCATTTTCTCGACCGCCCGCGCCATGTCGCGCCCAAATTCCGGCGCGGTCTGGTACCGCTCATTGGCGTCGCGCGCGAGGGCCTTGTCCATCACACCCTGCAACTCCGCGGACCACTGCACGTCGGGCTTCATATCCGCCAGCTTCTTGGGCTGGTCGGTAAGCCGCATGATCATGGCTTCCTGCGCCGAGTTGCTCGGGAACGGCAGTTTGCCGGTGAGGCAGTTGAATGCCACGAGACCCAGCGAGTAGATGTCGCTCCGCCCGTCGAGTTGGTCACCCGCGAGCTGCTCAGGACTCATGTACTCCGGGGTGCCCACGACCAGTCCGGTCTTGGTCACCTTCTGCGCGTCACTCGTGCTCGCCTTTGCGATGCCGAAGTCCACGACCTTCACCATGTCGCTCCCGTCGCGATTCCGGGCGATCATGATGTTGTCGGGCTTGAGGTCGCGATGCACGATGCCGTAATCGTGGGCCACCCCTAACGCGTCAGCGGCTTGATGAATGATCGACGCGGAACGCGGTGCTGGTAGCGAGCCGTTCTTCTCAATCAACGCCGTGAGCGACATCCCCTCGATGAACTCCATCGCGAGGAAAATCAGCCCTTCCGGCGTTTCTCCGAAGTCGAAAATCTGACAGACGTTCGGGTGGTTGATCTTGCTCGCGTTGTTGGCTTCGCGATTGAATCGGGCAATGGCGTCGGGGTCCTGTGTCATCCCCGGGTTCATCACCTTCAGCGCGGCCTTCCGCTGCATCTTCACATGCTCGGCGAGGTACACCTGGCCCATGCCGCCTTCGCCGAGCTTTTTGATGATGTGGAACTGCGCAACAATCTGGCCGACGAGATCATTCGCCTCGCCCCCTGCCGTACGGAGCGCCGAGCCGTCGCGCGGACAAAAGCGCTCGGACAGTGGATATTCGGTGCCGCAGGTGGGGCAGATTTTCAGGTTGTTCACAAGCTCTCCACGCGCAAGGTCTGGTCTCCAATCAAGATACGCTGTCCCACCTTCACCTGGCGTTCGCCGCGCACGGCGACGGCGACACCGTTCCTGCTGCCATCATCGAGGGCAATGAACTCGAGGTCTTCATTGCGAATCTCGGCGTGTTTCCCACTCATGGTCTTGTCGTACGGGAACGTCCAATCGCCCGACTCACGGCCAATCTTCACGCTGCGTCCGGGTGACAGGAACATGGTGTCGCGCGCGCTGCCATCGGAACGTAGTTGCTCGAGCACAGCAATGTCGGCGCCCGGCACGCGCGAGCCCAACCGTCGGGTCTGATCGGCCTCAGGGGGGTGCGGTGCGGGGTAGCCCAGTCGACGAAACCCGATCATCTGCGATCCCACCAGAATCGTGTCGCCGTCCTGCAGGCGGTAGGGGGCATCGAGGAACAGCCAGGTGCCGTTCCGTGCGCCAAGGTCGCGGAGAAAGAGTTCGCCGGCACGTCGCGAGAGCACGGCATGCACCGGGCTCACGTAGGCGTCATGGGCGAAGGTCAGGTCACCGTCCTCGCGCCCAATGGCGATGTGCTGGCCGGTGAGGGTGAACTCCTCGAGCACAGCGCGCGTCGCACTGAGTCGGGACAGGCGAACAGGGCCGTCCGACATGGGCAGCCCCGCGCCGCCATTGGTGATGGGCGTGCCGCACGCGCGACAGAATCGCGCGTCATTGACGCTTTCACATCCGCACCCACTGCAACGCGTCACGGTGGTCCTGTCTCCCTGCAAGTGATGAGCCGAGCCGGTCCGGAATTCAGCGTCTTAAATGACCGTTGGGCGAATATAGGCAGGTCCATGGGTAGCGGCTAGGCAGGGCCGCGCATTATGGTAGTGCGCAATGGCAACGTCTATCCGTATTCCGGCCCTCCGTTGGGCGCAGCTCCCGGTCGCGACCCCGCTCGCGATCCCGCTCGCGATCAGTGTGGCTGTGGCGGCATGCGCGCCCCCCCCCGCTCCGGCGCCCGCGCCCGCTCCCGTGTCGGCAGCGCCGCCGCTCGCCTCGTCCCCCTCGCGGGCCGATACGGCATCCCGGCGGCCCGCCGGTTCCGTGGAGTTGACGGGGAACGACCGGGCGAACACTCCTGCGCCGCCGCTGCCGCCAATCCCGTTGGTCGACGGCCGATTGGCCATCAAGGTCGTGTACCCGTCGTCCGGGCAGACGCTGACGGCGCGAGACTCGAACTTTATGTTCGGCTCCGTGGGGTCCGGCCGCGCGACGCTGACCATCAACGGCACCGCGGTCACGGTGCAGCCGAATGGCGCATTCATGGCCTGGCTGGCCGTCCCTCGGGGCGAGAAGCCGCGATATGAACTCGTCGCGCGGCGCGACGCCGATAGCGTCGCCACGCTCCTCACGGTGGCGCTCCGCCCCCTCGCGACACCGCTGCCCGACAACGGGGCGCTCCTGGTGGACCGCGGATCGGTGGCGCCGGCCGGCAAGCTGATGCTCCGGAGCGATGAGCGGGTGCGCGTCGCACTCCGTGCGCCTGCAAACGCCTCCGTCGTCCTGCGCACCGCGGCGGGGGAGACGCTCCCCCTGCGACACACCAGCGGGGTGTCGTGGAGCACGGAGGTCGCGGCGCGCGACTTCGCCCAGCCGGGGACCATCGAGGTCACACGCGGGACCGACAAGGTGAGTGTGGCCACCGGGGCGGTGCAGCAGATGGACACCACGGTGCCGCGGTTCGTCGAGCTCCTCGCGAACAACGACGCACCGTCCGACACCGACAAAGTCGTCAACCTGCGTCCTGCACCAGACGGGACATACAAGTGGGCGCTCTTCCCCGGCACCACGGTGGAACTCACCGGGATCCGCGGTGAGTGGTCGCGCGTCCGGCTCGACGATCAACTCGAAGCCTGGGTGGAGACCAAGTCCACGCGCGATCGCCCCGAGATGAATGTGCCGCGGCGGACCGTCACCACCGGGCGCGTGTCGGTGAACGGACACTGGAGCGATGTCCGGCTCAGCATGAGCGACCGGGCGCCCTACCTCGTCACGCAAACGCGCGATGCCATCATGCTCACGCTCTACGGCGTGACCGCCAATACCGATCTTATCAACTTTGCCACCACCGATCCGATGGTGCGCGATGTCACGTGGGAAACACTCGCCACCAACCGTGTGCGCTACACGATTCACCTGCGCCATCCGAGCGCGGGCTACGGTGTGCTGTGGGATCGCAGCGCGCTCGTGCTACGCGTGCGGCATGCGCCGGTGATCGATCCGCTCCGCCCGCTTGCGGGGCGCACGATTGTTGTTGACCCCGGACATCCCCCGATTGGCTCAACCGGACCAACAGGGCTCTACGAGGGTGATGTGACACTCGGCGTCGGGGAGAAACTCAAAGCACTGCTCGAGGAGCGCGGTGCGACCGTCGTGATGACGCGCACCACCCGGGCCGCGGTGGCCCTCGCCGCACGCCCGAGTATCGCACGTCGTGCCGACGGCGACGCCTTCGTGAGTATTCATCTCAATGCCTGGCCGGATGGGGTGAACCCAACCAAAGGCGCGAACGGCTCCGGCACCTACTTCTTTCTGGATCACTCCGAACCGCTCGCCCGCCTTGTTCAGCAGGGGCTGGTCGATCGCATGGGACTTCGCGACCAGGGGATCAACTACGACAACCTCGCGGTTGCACGCCTCACCTGGATGCCGGCCGTGCTCTGCGAAGGCGCGTTCGTCATCATTCCCGAGCAGGAGGCGGCGTTGCGCACGCCCGAGTTTCAACAGCGCTATGCGATGGGCATTGCCGACGGGCTCCTCAGATATTTCCGCGACCTTCGCGACGAGCGATAATGCGTCGACTCCTCGGCGTGCTGCTCATCGCGTGCGCGACGATACGGCCGCACCCGCTCGCCGCACAGGTGGCCCCCAACCTGCATTGGGAATCGATCCAGACCACGCACTTCCGCGTGCACTACGCCACCGGATTAGAGACGGTCGCGCGCCGCGCCGCCGGAAGCGCCGAGCGGGCGTGGGGACGTCTCGCTGCCGAACTGGTAGCACCACGCGGCCCGGTGGAGTTAGTCATTGCCGACAACGTCGACTACAGCAACGGCTACGCGACACTTTTTCCGAGTAATCGGATCGTGGTGTACGCCCGTCCACCGGTCGACGGCACCGCACTCAAGTTCCTCGACGATTGGTTCGACCTCGTGCTCACGCACGAACTGACGCATGTCTTTCATCTCGACCGCTCCGCCGGCTGGTGGGGGCTCGCGCAGCGTGTCTTCGGCCGGAATCCGCTCCTGTTCCCAGGCATTTTCACGCCAAGCTGGATGGATGAGGGGATCGCGGTGTACTACGAATCGCGCCTCACCGGCGCGGGACGCATCCTCGGCTCCGAGCACGCGATGATCGTGTCGGCGAATGCGCTGGCCGGGACGACGCCCGCGCTCAATGCCTGGTCGGCGAGCACCACGCAGTTCCCGCTGGGACAAGTGCCCTATGCGTATGGATCGCTGCTGATCGACTATCTCGCGCGCGTGCAGGGTGCACCAAAAGTTCGGGACTTTATTGAAGCCACGGCGTCACGCACCGTACCGTTCCTGCTGAACGAAAACGCCTCCGCGTCGTTCGGCATCAGCTTCGACAGCGCGTATCACGCCTGGTCCGATTCCGTCGCGCGGACCGCCCGCCGGAGTGCCGGCGCACCGACGCAGCTGACGCGTCCGACCTTGCTGACCACGCGCGGCTGGGCCGCCGAGGCCATTCGCTGGACGAGCAACAATGAACTCATTTACGCGGCGAATACGGGGCGCGACCTCCCCGCGCTGCACGTGGTGAACACAGCCACGGGCGCCACCCGCGCGCTGGCCGACCGCACGACCGCGGGCACGACGTCGCCGTTGCGCGACGGGAGCCGTGTCTTTGCGCAGGATGATCTCACCGATCCATACACGGTGCGCAGTGACCTCTACCGAGAGGCCCCCGGCATTGACGGCACCGTTGCTACCACCACGCGTCTGACCACCGGCGCGCGACTCGTGCAGCCCGACGCTCGCTGCGCGTCGCCGACGGGCGCGTGCGTCGCACGAACGGTGGCGGTGCAACTGACGCCTGGGAGCAGTCGGCTCGTGCTCGTCTCGGGCGATACGGTCACACCCATCACGTCGAGTGCGCTCGATACCATCTGGGCCGAGCCGCGCTGGTCGCACGACGGCTCCCGGATCGTGGCGGCGCGTCGCGTGCGCGGCGGGGTTAGTGATCTCGTCGTCCTCGACGCCCCCGGCACCGTGTTGCGCGCCTATGCGCGCGCGCGTGGTGTGACGGTCGCGCCGAGTTGGGGGCCGCACGACGAGGCGCTCTACTTTACAAGTGACCGCACCGGTCGCGCGGCGCTGTATCGCGTGGAGCTCGCCACGGGGGGCACAGAGCGCATCGCCGAGAGTCCGACCGGATTATTCGAGAGCGAAGTGAGTCCCGACGGCGCACAGATCGCCACACGTGAATACCGTGGCGATGGCTACCACGTGGCCACGTTTCCCAGTAGCGCGCCGCGCGTCACCGTGGACAGCACCACCGTCTTCGCCCCGTCGCGCGGTGACACCGCCATCGTGATCAGCGCGTTGCAGGCACAAGCCTCCACGTATTCCCCGTGGCGCACCCTCCTCCCAACCTACTGGCTCCCGACCGTCACGATGAGCGACGATCAGCGCACCAGTTGGGGATTCCTCACCAGTGGTACCGACGCCATCGGCCGGCACGGCTACGATGCGACGGTCACGCGCGATCTCGGTCGGGCGGAGACCACCTGGGATCTCTCCTACGCCTACGCTGGTGTTGGGAATCCGGTCCTCGGGCTCGCGAGCAACGCCGAGTGGGACCATTTCGCGATTGCCGATTCGCTCCATCGGTTTCTCGGCACACTCTCGCGTCGGAAGCGCTTCGTCGGTGGATCGGTCACCGCGGTGCGGGCCCGATATCGCAGTAACGCCTATGGCGGGCTTGGCTTCAACATGGAGTTCCGTGACTTCGACACCAATCCGTCGACGTTGCTCGCGCGACTCGGCAGTAGCTATGCGCGAAGCTACAGCTACCCAACGTTCTATTTGAATGCCGGGTTCGGGAATGCCCGCACGACGGCGCTCGGCATCTCACCAGAAGACGGGTGGCAGATTGCAGGCACAGCACGCCAGCGTTGGCGTTCCGATGCCGCATCGAGCACGCGCTCGACCAGCCTCATCGGCTATGCGCAGTTTTTCAAAGCGCTCGATTTTGGTGGTCCGGCGCATGCGGTGCTCGCGGGGCGCGTCGCCGCGGGGTGGGAAGACGACAAGACCGCGAGTGCGTTGGAGGCCGGTGGTGTGAGTGGAGGCATCCTGTCCGTCATTCCCGGCATCACCATTGGGGAAGGGCGCCGCACGTTTTTTGTGCGCGGTTTTCCGGCGGGGGCGCAGGTAGGGACGAGTGCCGTCGGTGCGAGCGCCGAGTTGCGGATTCCGCTCGCGCAGCCGAACCGCGGGTGGTTGCTCCTTCCGCTCTTTGTGCAGAAGGTGAATGTCACCCTGTTCACCGATGGCGCATCGGCGTGGTGCCCGGCGGGAACCACCAACACCACTGTGTGCGGAGGGAAGGGAACGGCGAGCGCGTGGATGCAGAGTGCAGGAGCCGAGCTTCAGTTCGACACCGCGCTGCAATACGATGTCCCCTATCGATTCCGGCTCGGTGTTGCCGCACCCGTGCTAAACACCGTGTACTCGAGCGGCCGCCGCGTCGCTGCCTACTTCTCTGTCGGAGCTTCGTTCTAAATGTCGACTGCGCCTGAACGCGGATTACGCTGTTTCATCCATGAGTCGGCCGTTGTGCTCGGCGATGTTGTGCTTGGTGCGGATGTCAGCATCTGGCCGACCGCGGTGGTGCGTGGGGATTCCGATCGGATCAGCATTGGTGACGGCAGCAATGTGCAGGACGGCGCGGTGCTGCATTGTGATCCCGGCGTACCGTGTTGGATTGGCGCGCGCGTGACGGTTGGGCATCGTGCCGTCGTGCACGGCGCGCGCGTGGAGGACGACAGTCTCATTGGGATTGGCGCCATCGTGCTCAATCACGCCGTCATCGGTGCGGGATCGATTGTTGGCGCAGGGGCGCTCGTGCCTGAGGGGATGATTGTTCCCCCAGGGAGCCTCGCGTTGGGTGTTCCCGCGAAGGTGCGGCCCCTACGGGACGACCAGCGTGAGCGACTCTCTGGCTATCAGGGATATGTGCAGGTAAAGGAACAGCACCGGGCGGGGGCGTTTCCGCGCCATCGGTAACGCCGTGAGGGATGGGCGGCGCGGTTGCCGGACAATCTGACGAGGAAGCGGCCGCTAATTGGTCACGTGCGAGCGAGCAAGTCCCTTCCGCCGCGGTCCGCGATTGTCTATGATGCTTCCCCGCCAAGAATTGCAAAAATGCGTGGAATCCGGTCCGGGCGACTGTGGGATTTTGTCTCTGGGAGTCGGCGTGCGTTCGGGTGTCGTAGGACTGGCGGCTTTATGTTCGGAAACGCGACAGTCCGATCGATGGGGTGGAAGTAATGTTCATCCAGCCTTAAGTCGCCAATCTGTGACGTACGTTTTGCAAGTCGTTTGATACCAACAGTTTGTGTCGTTGTGGCGCGGAAACACGAACGCTCGTAGCTTGCTCTCCCGCCGTAAAAGTGTTGAAAAACTGGTGGTTTGGTAGGACAAGATTGGCCGAAGGGTGTTGGTCCTTGAAAAACTGAAGTCATCTGTTGGAGTGGGGTCCGCCCCGCTCACAGTTGCAGTGCATACGTTCATAAGCAGTGATCCAATCATCACCTTGGGAGTTTGAGATAATGCCTTTGCCCGTCACCCCCCCCGCTTCTCCCGCTTCGCTGTCGCAGAATGCCCGTACCGTGCTCGAGAAGCGGTATTTGGTGAAGGACAAGTCGGGGAAGCCGACGGAAACGCCAGAGGAGATGTTTTGGCGTGTTGCCACTGTGGTTGCCGAGGCGGATCGCCGCTACGGCCACAGCGACGCCGAAATTCAGGCCACGGCGAACACGTTCTATGAGCTGATGACGCAGCGCCGGTTCGAGCCGAACTCGCCGACGTTGATGAACGCCGGTCGCCCGTTGGGGCAGCTGTCGGCCTGTTTCGTGTTGCCGGTCGACGATGCGCTGTCGAATGGCCACGCGGGCATCTACGACACGTTGCGTTCGATGGCGCTCATCCATCAGAGCGGCGGCGGCACGGGCTTCTCGTTCAGCCGTATTCGCGCCAAGGGCTCGATGGTGCGCTCGACGACGGGTGTCGCCAGCGGCCCGATCAGCTTCATGAATCTGTACGACGCCAGCACCGATGCGGTGAAGCAGGGTGGCACGCGTCGTGGCGCGAACATGGGCATCCTGCGCGTGGATCATCCGGACATTCTGGATTTCATCGCGTGCAAGGAAGACCTTACGAAGGTCGTGAACTTCAACATCTCCGTTGGCATCACCGACGCCTTCATGAAGGCATTGGAAGCCAACGCTGAGTATGACCTGATCGATCCGGTCAGCAAGCAGGTCACGGGTCAGCTCAAGTCGACGGATGTGTGGGACAAGATGATCACCGGCGCTTGGCGCACGGGTGAGCCGGGCGTGTTCTTCATCGACGAAGCGAACCGTTACAACCCGGTGCCGCACCTTGGGGCGTACGAGGCCACCAACCCGTGCGGTGAGCAGCCGTTGCTCCCATACGACGTGTGCAACCTGGGTTCGGTCAACGTTGGCTACTATGTCGAGAATGGGGAGATGAACTGGACGGCGTTCGCCGCCGACATTCATCACAGCACGCACTTCCTCGACAACATCATCGACGTCAACAAGTACCCGCTCCCCGAGATCGACGCGCTGTCCAAGCGGATTCGTCGTATTGGTCTTGGCGTGATGGGCTTTGCCGATGCGCTCATTCGCCTTGGCATTGCCTATGACACCCCAGAGGGTGTGGCGTTCGGTAAGCGCGTGATGGAGTTCCTCGACGTCGAAGGAAAGAAGGAGAGCGAGCGCTTGGCCAAGCAGCGCGGCGCCTTCCCGGAGTGGAGCCAGAGCATCTTTGGACCGGACGAGACCTGCGCGCGTGACGCGTCGGGTGGTCGTGTCCGTGAGATGCAGATGCTGCGCAACTGCAACGTCACAACGGTCGCGCCGACCGGCACGATCTCGATCATCGCGGGTTGCTCGTCGGGTCTCGAGCCGCTCTTCGCGGTGGCGTTCATGCGCAATCAGGCCGGCGTGATGATGCCGGATGTGAACGAAGATTTCGTGGCGATTGCGAAGGCGGAAGGGTGGTACAGCGAGGCGCTCATGGAGCGCATTGCCAAGACGGGCACGGTGGCGCACGCCGAAGTGCCGGCCAAGTGGCAGAAGGTGTTCGTGACGGCCAATCTGATCGCGCCGGAATGGCACGTGAAGATGCAGGCGGCCTTCCAGGAGCACTGCGATTCCGCCATCTCCAAGACCACGAACTTCGCGCATACCGCGACCAAGGACGATGTCCGCGACATCTACACGCTCGCGTGGAAGATGAACTGCAAGGGCGTCACCGTGTATCGCGACGGCTCCCGCGATGGCCAGGTGCTCAGCACCGGCGCCACCGAGACAGCCAAGGCGGAGCGCAAGGGTGAAGGCGCCGCTGCCCCGAGTGCCGAAGCCAAGCGTGAAATCGCAGAGCTCAGCGGCCTGATGGCCGAGTCCCGCGCCGAGAACGAGCGTCTCAAGAAGATGCTGTTCGACGCCGAGGCCGAGAACCTCCAGCGCCGTCAGAAGCGCGCACGCCCGGACACCCCGCTGCGCTCCACCAGCATCAAGAAGGACACCCCCCTCGGCGTGCTCTTCGCCCACATCACCGAAGACGACAAGGGGCAGCCGTTCGAAGTGTTCATCAACCTCGGCAAGGCGGGCGGTTCCGCTATGGCCGACGCCGAGGCGATGGGCCGCATGATCTCGCTGTCGCTGCGCTCGGGGATCTCGCTCAATGAGATCCACCGCCAGCTGCGCGGTATCAGCTCCGACAAGGCCGTTGGCCTCGGACCGAACAAGGTCCTCTCGGTCCCGGACGCGATCGGCTTGGCGCTCGAAGACTGGATGCGGATGAAGCAGGGCGTGCAGCAGGAGCTGCTCTCCCTCTCGCAGACCACGCAGGCGCAGTCCCCGAGCAGTGCCGCGCGTCCGATCGAAGCGGTCGTTCGCACGAGCACCGGCGGCATGGAGCAGGTCGCCATGTTCAACACCGGCGACAACAATGCCGAGTCGTTCATCGGCACCTGCCCGGATTGCGGATCGCAGCTCGAGTACGCAGAAGGATGCGTCAAGTGCCACGTCTGTGGGTTCAGCGAGTGCGGCTGAGCCCTTTGGGTTGAGTCAGCCTGTAGTTTTGCATAGAGCGGATGTCGCGGATGCGACATCCGCTTTGTGCTTTCCACTGTTCACGAGGATGCGCCTGTGAGAATCGTCGGCGGCAAGCATGCGGGCCGCGATTTGACGTCGCCCAAGGATTTTCGGGTACGACCCACGGCAGAGCATGTGCGCGCCGGCATCATGGGGATGGTCGGCGAGTTCAAGGACGCGCGCGTGCTGGATTTGTTCGCGGGGACTGGGGCGCTCGGGCTCGAAGCGATTAGTCGCGGCGCGAAGGCTGCGGATTTCGTGGAGACGCGGCCGTCGTCGCTGCATGCGCTCAAGGCCAATATTGGCCTCCTGCGAATGAGCGATCGGACGAGGGTCTTCAAGCGCGATGCGTTGCCCTACGCCGAGAATCTGCCCGCGAACTCCTATGATATCGCCTTCGTGGATCCCCCGTACGAATCCAAGATGCTCGACCGAGTGATCGCGCGATGGCTCGCGGTGCCCTTCGCGCGGATTTTAGTAGCGGAGCACGCGAGCACCCACGTGCTCCCCAAGGGAAGCCAAACGCAGAGCTTCGACGAGACGGTGGTCACGATCTACCGCGCCGTGCGTCCGACGACCGCTCTCTAGGCGCAACGAAAACGCGCGATTTCTGAACACGCCGCAATAAAACGGTGGTGCTGTGTGCCGTGTTTGGTGGCAAAGTGCGAGGGTGTGACGGCGTCGACTGCGAGCGCCGTTGGTCTCCACATCGCGGGCCCTTGCCTCTGGAACGCCCTTATGTCGCCAGTATTGACAGAAATATGTCATAGTCACATATTGTATGACATATGCATCGCCACACGACCCTTCGCCTCCCCGACACGCTCATGACGCGCGCGAAAGTGCACGCGCGTGATCACGGAACCACGCTTACGGCCGTCATGGAAGCCGCGCTTGCCGCGTACTTAGCCGAGCCGAGTGCGGGGCAGGTGCGCGCACGGGTGGTGCTGCCGAGTTTTGGGAGTGGTGGAGTGCGGGAGGGGGTCAATCTCGACAGCACCGCCGAGTTGCTCGACCTGATGGGGGAGGAATGATTCTCCTCGATGTGAACGTGCTGGTGTATGCCTGTCGGCGTGATGTTCCGCAGCACGCGGAATACAAACGTTGGTTGTCGCGCGTGCTGGTTGGTGGAGAGCCGGTTGGCGTAGCGTCGGAGACGCTTGCGTCGGTCGTCCGGATTGTGACCAACCGCAAAGTGTGGCACGAGCCGTTGCGGATTGTCGACGCGCTGAACTTCTGCGAGGCGGTGCGCGCCGCGCCTGCGTCGGTTGTCGTGGAGGCTGGCGCTGGGCACTGGGAGTTGTTTCGTGCGATGTGCCGTGATGGCGATGCCCGTGGCAACCTGGTGGCGGACGCGCGGTTAGCCGCGATCGCCCTCGAGCAGGGGAGTGTGCTGGTGACCACGGATCGAGATTTCGCACGGTTCCCGAGGCTCCGGTGGCGGCACCCGTTGGTGGCTGTCGCCTAAAGGGCCGAGGGGACGTCACATAATAGGATCCTGCGTCTTGTGAGGCGTGCGAGCGCTCCGTAGCTTCTCGCGCACCACCTGACTCGGAGTCCCGATGTTCACTCGCACCATCGCCAGTGTCTGCGCCCTGGCCCTGACGGCTGCACAGGCCGTCGCCCAACAGCCTCCAGCGGCCTCCTCAGCCGCTCCAGCTGCCGCGCAGGCCGCAGCGGTAGCTCCCGATGGCGCGGGGCGCCAAGGGGGCGCTGCAGCGCGTAGTGGCCCACGCCCCTATGCGACCGTCGTGCCGGCTCGCGCCCACAGCGAGCGAGGCGGTATCACGGTCCACAAGGTCGACGACCGCTACCTGTTTGAAGTCCCGGACTCGTTGATGGGGCGCGACTTCCTGCTGGTGAGTCGCATTGCTGGGGTCCCGGCGGGTGCCGGTGGCTTCCAGTCCGCGGGGAGCTCGCTGAGCGAACGGATGGTCCGCTGGGAGCGGGTCACCGACCGTGTGATGCTCCGGAGCATCAGTACGGCGGCCGTGGCCGACGATTCACTGCCGATCGCGCGGAGTGTGGCGCAGAACAACTACGCGCCGATTCTCGCGAGTTTTCCGATCCAAGCATTCGCCAAAGATAGCAACGCCTATGTGGTCGACGTCACGGATTTCTTTGCCGGCGACACCCCGGCGTTGTCGGGCGTGAGTGCCGCCGAGCGCCGCACATTTGGGGTGCGCCGGTACGACGCCGCGCGCAGCTACATCACGAGCGTGCGCAGCTTCCCGATCAACGTCGAGGTGCGCCACACGCAGACCTTTGACGCGTCGGATCCGCCAGGAGATCGTGGGTCGAGCACGCTGTCGCTCGAGATGCGCCAATCGATGGTGTTGCTGCCCAAGCAGCCCATGAAGTCGCGCAACTTTGACGAACGCGTCGGATTCTTCACCGTGCGCCGGGTGAACTACGGCCTCGACGTGCAGAAGGCCGGCGAGCAGGAGTTTATTACGCGCTGGCGCTTGGAGCCGAAGGACCCCGCCGCCTACGCACGCGGCGAGCTGGTGGAGCCAATCAAGCCAATCGTGTATTACATCGATCCCGCCACGCCGACACGCTGGAAGCGCTACGTGAAGGAAGGCGTGGAGAACTGGCAGAAGGTGTTCGAGAAGGCGGGATTCAAGAATGCGATCCTCGCCAAGGAGGCCCCCACCAAAGCGCAGGACCCCGACTGGGATCCAGATGATGCGCGTGTGTCGATGGTGCGCTGGGCGGCGAGCCTCGTGCGCAATGCCACGGGACCGCACACCCACGATCCACGCTCTGGCGAGATCATCAACTCCGAGATCACCTGGTATCACAACCATATGCGCTCGTATCGCAACTGGTTGATGATGGAGACGGGCGCGGCGAACCCACTGGCACGCTCGCTCGACATTCCCGACGAGCTCATGGGTGAGACCATGCGTCAGGTCATCACGCACGAGATCGGCCACGCCCTCGGCTTGCAGCACAACATGATGGCGTCGAGTTCCTTCCCGGTCGATTCGCTTCGTAGCCCGAGCTTCACCAGCAAGTACGGTGTGAGCGCGACAATCATGGACTATGCGCGTCAGAACTATGTCGCACAGCCAGGCGACGGCCTGAAGCCGGTGGATTTCATTCGCCGTCTCGGACCCTTCGACGATTTCGCGATCAACTGGGGCTACCGCGTGATTGCCGATGCCAAGACGACCGACGCCGAGAAGCCGACACTGAACCGCTGGCTCACCAACCAGACGGGGCCGTTCCCGTATCGGTATGTGTCGCAAGGCGTCGGCGGGGCGGATCCGCGCAACCAGACGGAAGACCTCGGCGATGACGCGGTGAAGGCTACCACGTACGCCGTGGCGAACTACAAGCGCATGATTCCGCAGCTGCCCAAGTGGACGGCCACAGCCGGCGAGGACTACGGCGATCTTGAAGAGCTGTACACCGAGTCGCTCGGCCGATTCTTCGGGATGATGGGACATGTGACGACCGTGATCGGTGGTGTCAACGTGGACCTGAAGACCTCAGAGATGTCAGGCGCCGTATACTCGATCGTGCCGAAGGCCAAGCAGAAGGCGGCGCTGACCTTCCTGAGCCAGACGGTATTCACGACGCCGGAATGGCTGCAGCCCAAGGAGATTACGTCGCGCATCGGACCGTCGAACACGCTGGCGACGCGTCAGGCAGCGGTGGTGACGTCGCTGTTGAGTTCGGCGCGTCTGGCGCGGCTTGGGGAGTCGGAGAAGTACGATGCGACCAACGCATATCCGTTGGCCGAGTTCATGTCCGACATCAAGCGGGAGATGTGGGGGAGCATGAATGCGGGCCCGGCGCCGGACGTGAACCGTCGCCAGCTACAGCGCGTGTACGTGCAGCGACTGGGCGCGTTGGTGAACCCGCCGGCCGCGCCTGCGGCGGGCCCGGGAGGAGCCGGTGCGGCGGCTCAGCAGCAGCGCGTGTTCCCGTTCGTCACGGCGCAGAACGTGGAGCGCAGCGATGTGCCGGCCTTGGCTCGTGCGCAGTTGCGCGAGATCCAGCGCGAGGCCGCGGCAGCGGCGGGCACGGCGAAGGGTGCGGTGGAACGTGCGCACTGGGCCGACATCGCAGAACGCGTGAAGGAGCTGCTCGACCCAAAGAAATGATCGGGGAATCGTCCGGAATGTGAGCGGCCCCCACCGATGTCCGGTGGGGGCCGCTCACGTATTGCCAGGGCGCGTGTTCAGCGCGGCCAGAGCCAGCCGTACATGCCAGCGGTCAGCCCGGCGTAGATGAGGCCGTCGATGGTGCTGCGCATGGTGGTGCCCCACGACTTGCCATACCAGATCGACGCCTGCGGGATGGCGCCAGCGTAGCCGAGGAATGCGGCGATGCCAGCGAACCGGAAGACGTGGAGGTAGTCGGCACCCACCGGGAGTGCTCGGCTCGCGACGTAACCCGAGCAGAGTGAGATCACGAGCGAGTAGACGAACCATTTCGCGAGGAGCGGCCCCATGGGCGTGATGCCGTTGGGGAAGACCGTGAACACGAGCTTGGGACCGCGCTCTGACTTCGCTTTGAACTCTGGCGAGCCCATGTCCTTCATGCTCGCGGGCCGCGGGATCATGTAGTCACCCGGCGCGAGGTTGAAGGGCCGGAGCGCGTCGGCGAGCCCATCCTGATTCGGCGGTGTGAGATGATCGTTCTTGTGCAACCCACTGAACATGTGGATCACGGCACTGGCCAAGAAGATCGCGACCGAGGACAACACCATTGGCAACCAGAGCGCGTGCAGGCCCGTCATGGATTCTTCCGAGGGGACGAGGCGGGAACGACGTCCTTAGCATGAGGACGGGGGCCCCAGAAAAGTGGGGCCCCCCGTCATCTGCGTCAAGCGTACCGACTCGCGTCTACTGCCGGGCGTCGCGAGCGGAGCGAAGCTTCGCGATGGTGGAGTCCGCACCAACGAACAAACCGGGCGTCCACTTCCCGTTGCGCAGTACGTCGCGGTAGATCGACGCCTGCTCGTAGGCATTGACGCCGAGCCCGGCCAAATACTGCAGGCGCAGATTCTTGTCGCGGTTGACCTCGGCGTTGGCGAGGTAGCCCTGCATGTCCTGCGCGCGACCGGCGAAGGTCGAGAGGAGGTCGATGGCCGAGTTCATCCCGATCTCGCGAAGCGACTGCTTGACGATGGCGAACTCTGGGCGGTCGAGGCGGGCCTGAACGTCGTCAACGTTGATCGGCTCCGGCTTGAGCTGGCCCACAAGCACCATATCGTAGCCCTGACCGTTGTAGGTGTTGCCGAACACCATCGCATCGGGGAAGGCCTCAAAGAAGGTGGCCATCTCGCTCTTCACCGCGGGCGTGCCACTCTCGTAGAGCTGCACGAACACCGTGACGATGCCGCCGGGGTTCAGATGGCGCTTGGCCTCCTCCCAGAACTCCTTGGAGTAGAGCGACGCGGCACCCTTCACCCACGGGTCGAACGGATCGCTGGTGATCGCGTCGAATTTCTCGTGCGTGGTCAGCAGGAAGTGGCGCGCATCGTCGATCTGTACATGCGTCTTCGGGTTGCGCACCACATTGTAGTTATGCTCCCCGAACAGCTCGCTCACGACCTTTGGCACGAGCGGCTCAATCTCGGCGATGGTGAGTTTCTGGACCATCGGGCTGATGCTGACCGCGCCAGCGGTCACGCCGGCGCCGCAGCCGATGTTCATCACGCTCTTTGGATCTTTCGTGAGCAGCGTGGTCAGGTGTCCGAGCATGCGCTGGAGTCGCATGTCTTGCGGCTCGCTCGAGGCCTGCACCTTGCCCGCGTTATGATAATTGCGGACGCCGTTCGACAGCTCGGAGACGGCCATCGAGGAGTTCATCCCCTCGCCCACGAACAGCCAGTTGCCGTGCGCGTTCACGTACGTCGCGCTGTAGCGACCGTAGCCAACCAGCAGCGCGGGCACCGGGATGACGGTGCGACCGATGTAGATCGCGAGGGCAACAACGCCAGCGGCACTCACGAGATTTCGGGGAGCGAGTGCAAAACCGCTTTCGCCCTCACGGCGGATCGTGGCGATAAGTACGAGCGACGCGAGCGCCGCCATGCCCATCAACACTTGCTGCGAATGCTGCGTGCCGATGGCGGCAATCATCCACAGGCTGGCGACGAGCGCGCCAATAATCGCGCCCACAGTATTCGCCGCGTACACGGTGCCCACGAGACGCGCCGGATCATCCCCGCGCTCGGCGACACTCGCCAGTGCGAGCGGAAAGCTGGCGCCCCAGAGGATCGCGGCCGGCAGCACCGCCCACAGGCAGCGCAGGAAGTCGACCGGGAACTGGAACCAGGGCGAGATCGCGAGCTGCGGATTGATCGGCCAGTACATCAGCGTCTGCGTCTCGCTGTAGGCGGCCCAGCCGATGGCGAGCACGATCAGTGCCTGCACTCCTGCGAGCATCACCCGTGGGCGCGAGCTGCTGCGTGCAACCACGGCGCCGAGGCTGCTACCGATGCCTAGGCCAACGAGCACCGCGGCGAGGATCATCGAGAAGGTGTAGGTCGTGCCACCCAGGAGCAGCGTGAGCAAGCGCGTCCAGATGACTTCGGCGGCGAGTGCCGTAGCGCCCGACAGTGCGATGGCGATGTAGACCGGGGTGCTACCGGCAGGGCGGTGAATCAGCGGAGCCGCAGCTTCGCTGGCCGCGTCGAATGCTGGCGTCGTGCGTGGGTTGGCGGTCGCGATTGCCCAGCCCACAAAGGCCACGAGGGCATTGAGTGCCGCGGCGACATAGGTAGCCGTGGCGCCGTCGCATACGCGCAGCAGATAGAACCCGGTGAACAGGCAGCCAAAGACGGCGCCGGCGATGTTGCCGCCGTAGAAGAAGCCAAGCCAGCTCACACCGGTCGGCGTCGTCTCGACCCAGCGCGCGACCGCGGGAAGGGTGGCACCCATGAGAATCGTGGGAACCGCGAGGAACAGCGCGCAGAACAGGCCGCGCAGGAGCAGCCCGCTGATGCCCGGGCCACCAATCGAGGTGTAGAGTCCGCCTGCGTGCGGCAGAATGAAGAGAATCAACAGTCCGGAGATCCCGATCCCCGCCTCAAGTTTCGCATAGACCTTGAGCGGGTGCTCGTTGGATTTCACGAATCGCGGGAGCAGCAGGCTGCCCAAGCACATTCCGCCCATAAAGGTGCCGAGCACGGCGCCGAGGGAAATCGCCGACGATCCGACAATCAGGGAGAGTTCTTGGTACCAGACAATTTCGTAGATCAGGGCCGCGCAGCCGCTCCCAATAAAGAGGAGGATCAGCAGCGGGAGGAATCGGGGGGACTCGGCGGCCGCGTCGCGCGGGGAGCCCTGCTTTCTGCTCTTCATGGCACCAGGGAAGATGTGAACGGCAGCACTTTCATATAGACGCGGCGCCCCCTCCCGATGTTGTAAGCCGGAGGGTGCAGGCGGGTTGAAGCTGGAGGGTGGTGCGCCCCCTCGCAAGCCGAGGTGGCCGACTGGCGGCGCTGGCGCCAACCCACGGGTGCAGGGATTGGCGCCTCTGGCTCCCGTTCGTAGCTTCCAAACAACCCCCGGCCCAATCATATGCGCGCACTCCGCCACCACCGATGATCGCCGTCCGACAGCTGCGAAAACATTACGGCACCTTCACCGCCGTGAATGGAATCGACTTCGAGGTTCAGCCAGGCGAGGTCCTTGGCCTTGTTGGTCCGAACGGGGCGGGGAAGACCACGACACTGCGGTGCCTCGCAGGCATCATCGCTCCGTCGAGCGGGAGCGTCGAGATTTGTGGGCATGACATTCAGCGCAATGGTGTCCAAGCCAAACGCGGGCTCGCGTTTATCCCAGACGAGCCCGCCCTTTTTGACTATCTGACCGTCGAGGAGCATCTGCGCTTCATTTCGCGGCTCTACGGCGTCACCGACGCCGAGCAGCGGATTGCGCCGTTGCTCGGCGAACTCGAGCTCTCAGAGAAACGCACCACGCTTCCTGGGGAGCTCTCGCGCGGTATGCGACAGAAACTCGCGATTGCCTGCGGGTTGTTGCACGACCCCAAAGTGCTCGTACTCGACGAGCCACTCACCGGCCTTGATCCCCTCGGGATGCGCCGTATGCGCGCGACCATCGCTGCACGTGCTGCGGCAGGGACCGCGGTCATCCTCAGTTCGCACCTGCTCACGTTGGTCGAGGAGCTCTGCACCAAGCTGCTCGTGATCCGACGGGGGGAGTGTGTGGCGTATGGCCCGTTGCCGCAGATTGTCGAGGCGCATCCCGAGCTCTCGGGGCTGTCCCTTGAAGAGGTGTTTCTCGCGCTCACCGGCGACGCCCAGCCCCGTGACCTGAGCACGTGATTCAGGCCTTCGCGTATCTGATTCGCACGAGCACTCGGAACCGACTCGCCAGTCAGGCGCGTCGGTTGCGCCAGCCCGTGTACGCATTGGCCGCGCTGTGTGGGCTGGCCTATTTCTGGTTTGTGTATTTCCGGCGCGACGCGAGCGGTCGCGCAGGAGCGCCCGTCTTTTCCACTGAGATAGGCGCCTTTGTTCCGTTGCTGATTCTGCTGTATCTCGCTTGGGCCTGGGTGTTCGGTGCCGACAAAACCGCGCTCGCCTTTACCCCCGCCGAGGTCTCGTTTCTGTTTCCCGCGCCAGTCACGCGACGGCAGTTGATCTGGTTCAAACTTGCACGCGGGCAAGTCCAGATTCTGCTCACGGCAACGCTGTGGGTGGCGCTGTTTCACAAAGGGGCGGAGACGCTGTCGCCGGTTCTGCGCGTCGTGGGATTCGTCATCTTCTTGTCGACGCTGAATCTGCACCGGCTTGGCGTGGCACTCGCGCACGCGTCGTCAACGGAGCATGGCTGGCGCGGCGCGCGGCGACAAGCGCTGCCGATTCTGGTGCTCGGCGCGATTGCCGCCACCACGATATGGGGACTGTGGCACGCAGTTGCGGCGGCGTGGGCGATGCGAGAAGTGAGCGATGGACTGCGGCTCGTGTCGCTGGCACTGCAAACCGGCCCCGTCAGCGTGGCGTTGTGGCCCATCCGTGCGACAATCGCCGTCGCGTTCGCCGATACCGCCGCCGCATGGGTGGCGGCACTTCCGGCGGCGCTCGCCGTTCTGCTGGTGAACTTGGTGTGGGTCGCCCGTGCGGATCACGCGTTCGAGGAATCGGCGGCCGAAGCATCGGCGCTCCAGGCGCGGAAACTCGCGGCGCTGCGCGCGCGCCGGTCGGGCGGCGTGACTCCTGCTGTCCACGTGAAGACGAATCGCACGATTCCGCTTGCACCGCGTGGCAGTCCCTGGGTCGCGATTGTCTGGAAGAACTTTATGTCGCTCATGCGCAGCGGCGGGCTTCAGACAGTGCTCTTGCCGGGAGTGATTGCCATCGGCGTGGCAGTTGGCTTTTCGGAACGATCCGAGGTCACCGCGAAAATGATCGTGGCCTTTGTGCCGTTCCTCGCGGTCATGCTGGCGTTCTTCGCGCCAATGTTCACGCGCAACGATCTGCGCACCGATCTTCTGCATCTCCCGATGCTCAAGACGCTGCCTCTCAGTGGACGCCAGATTGTGTTGGCGCAGATCCTGGGTGGAGCCCTTCCCGTGGCACTCGGGCAAGCACTCCTCGTGGTTGCCGCGGTGATTACCAATGGGAACACGGGAACCGAGCCGTCGGTCCCGCTCTGGCTGATGTCCGGATTAGCGGTCGCGTCCCCAGTGGTGCTCATCGCGCTCAACTCGGCCAATTTCGCGATCCACAACGGCCTCGCCGTGCTGTTCCCAGCCTGGATCCGCCTTGGCTCCGGTGGGCCCGGTGGGGTGGAGACCATGGGGTTGGGGATCCTGACCTTCCTCGCGGTGGCCATCGCGCTCCTGCTCCTCCTGATCGTCCCGGCCGCGGCCGGCGCGGGTGTCTACTTTGGCATCGGCGCCCACCACGCGGCGGCGCTCGTCGCGGGGCTCGTGCTCGGATCGGTGGTCCTGAGTGCTGAGGTATGGCTCGCCAGCGCTGCGCTCGGGCGGGCCTTCGAGCGCGTGGAGCCGACACACGTCGCCTAGCCCTCGGCCATGCACGGTGGCAATTTTTCTACAAGCGCGCGTCGTCGAATGTCTTCGGCGCGCCCCGCAGTACCATGACATTCCATCGAACTGAGGCATTCGCATGCGCGGAATGCACCTGAACGTCGCTCGTCGTTTCCTGCTCTGGTCGCTTGTCGCGACCGCCTCGCTCACTGCCCAGGGCCGTGGTGGCCGAGGCCAGGCGCCTCCGCCCGCTCCGATGCAGTTCCAACTGCTCGGTCCCTCCGCCGGTGGCCGTGTGTCGGCTATCACCGGCGTGCCAGGGGACCTGCGCACCTGGTACGTCGGGGGCGCATCGGGTGGTGTGTGGAAGAGCACCGACGACGGCAACACCTTCACGCCAATCTTTGATAAGCAGAGCGCCCAAGCGATCGGCGCCCTCGCCGTGGCACCGAGCGACCCGAACCAGGTGTGGGCGGGGACTGGTGAAGCCTGGGCGATTCGCGACGCTGATGTCGTCGGCGACGGTATCTACAAGTCGACCGACGCGGGGGCCACCTGGACGAATATGGGGCTCGCCGAAGTCGGGCGTATTGGCCGCGTGATTGTGCATCCGACCAACCCAAATGTGGTGTACGTCTGCGCCCTCGGGCGCGCGACGGGGCCGCAAGCGGAGCGTGGCGTGTACCGCACCGACGATGGCGGCAAGACCTGGAAGCTCGCGCTGCACGTAAACGACGATACCGGCTGTTCGGGGCTCTCGCTCGACCAAAAAGATCCGAGCACGCTCGTCGCCGGGATGTGGCAGGTCGTGATGAAGACGTACTCCATGACCAGTGGCGGCCCGTCGAGTGCGATTTATATCACCCACGATGCCGGCGTTAACTGGACGAAAGTCGTGCACACCGGCCTCCCCAAGTCGCCGGTTGGCAAGATTGACGTGGCGATCGCCCCCTCCGATTCGAAGCGCATTTATGCGCTGATTCAGACTGACGGTCAGGGATCCGTCTGGCGTTCCGATGACGGCGGACTGGCGTGGAAGGTCGTGAGTTGGGCGCGCCCGCTGATCGGACGTGCCGGCTACTACATCAAAATCATGGTGTCGCCGACCGACCCCAATGAAGTCTTGATTGCCAATAGCAGCTTCTTCCGCTCGACCGATGGCGGCGCGAACTTCGCGACCACGAACTGGGGCGGCGACAATCACGACATCTGGTGGGATCCCAAGAATGCGGATCACTTTGGACTCACCAACGACTTGGACGCACGCTTCACCAGCGATCACGGACGCAGCTGGATTCAGGCCACGCTTCCTGTGGCGCAGATGTACCACGTCGCCATCGATCAGCAGGCGCCGTATTGGGTCTACGGAAATCGCCAAGACAACACGACCATGCGCGGGCCGAGTAGTGCGCCAGAGGCGCCGCCTGCCACGGGTGGTCGTGCGGCGAACTCGGTGTTTGGCGCCGGTGGTGGCCGCGGCGGCCGTGGTGGTGGATTCACCACGTGGGATCATGGCATCGGTGGCTGTGAGTCGGGGTTCGTGCTGCCCGACGTCACCAATCCGGACATCGTCTGGGCTACCTGCTATGGCAACACCGTCACGCGCTACGATGCCAAGACCAAGCTCGCACGCTCCGTGAGCCCGTGGCAGCACACGCTCGACTCGCCGCCCAACGCGAGCAAGTATCGCTGTCACTGGACCCCGCCGCTCGCCATTGATCCGTTCGATCACAACACCGTGTACTACGGCTGCCAGGTGATCTTCAAGACGACAACCGCGGGGCAGAGCTGGAGCGTCATCAGCCCGGATCTCTCCCTCAACGATCCACGCTATGTGGTCCCCTCGGGAGGGCTGATCGGTGATAACCTCGGCCAGTTCTATGGCTCGCTCGTGTTCGCGATCGCGCCGAGCGAAATCCAGCGCAATCTGATTTGGGCCGGCACCAACGACGGTCAGCTCTGGGTCACGCGCGACGGTGGCGGCAAGTGGACCAACGTGTCCAAGAACATGCCGGGACTTCCGCCGCTCGGAACCGTGCGCAAGATCGAGCCCTCGCACTTTGATCCAGGCACCGCCTACGCGGCCATCGATCTGCACATGATGGACGACCGCGCGCCGTACCTCTACAAGACCACGGATTTCGGTGCTACCTGGACCAAGATCAGTGGTGGCCTTCCGAACAAGGGACCACTCGGCTACCTCATGAGCGTCGCCGAAAATCCCAACAAGAAGGGGATGCTGTTCGCTGGCACCGGCAACGCGTTCCATTACTCGATGGATGACGGCCTGACCTGGACGCAGTTGCAGGATGGGCTCCCCGCGAGTCCTGTGTCGTGGATTGTGGTAGCCAAGCAGGCACACGATGTTGTGGTGTCGACGTATGGTCGCGGGATTTTCGTGTTGCGCGACATCACCACGCTCGAGCAGAAGGCGAACGTGGCGGCCGACGCTGCGGTGCATCTGTTTGCGCCGCATTCGGCGTACCGTGAGCCGCGCGGCGGCAGTGCGGTCATTCGCTACCAACTCAAGGCCGCGCCGGTGGACTCCGTGAAGGATTCCCTGACGGTCGAGATTCTTGATGCGAAGGGCGCGGTGGTACGCACCATTCGAACGTGGGCGCGCGCCGGCCTGAATCAGGCCACTTGGGATCTGCGCTACGACTCGCCGAAGCAGGTCGAGATGCGCACGATTTCTCCCAGTAATCCCAAGATTTGGGACGACCCTCGCTTCAAGGGCAAGAAGACCCGTCCCGTGGATCACTGGGGCATTCAGGGCGCGCAGACCGCGGGCCCACTTGCCATTCCCGGCGACTACACCGTGCGGTTGATCGCGGCGGGCCAGCGTTTGCAGCAGCCGCTGAAAGTGCTAAAAGATCCGATTATGGAGTCCAGCGATGCGGATCTCGCCGCGAGCCTGGCCGCTCAGGTTCGCGTGCGCGATGCCATGAACGAGTCATCGGCGATTGCCAACGAGATTGAAGTGATGCGCAAGCGCATTGAGGACCAGCTCGCGACGGATACCGTGCCGGCGTCAGCCAAGGCGGCACTGGCTGACATGGAAAAGAAGTTGCTCGCCGTCGAGCTCAAGGTGCTCACGAAGGCTGACCTCGAGAGCGACGACAAGTATTTCGTCGAGCCGTTCGGGCTCTATATGGGGTTGATTTGGCTGAATGGTGAAGTCGGGACCGGTGCCGGCGACGTGGCCGGCGGTGCCGATTACAAGCCAACGGACGCGAGCATGAACTGGCTCGGCGATCTGGAAAAGGCGCTCGCGACCGCGAAGGCTGCGCACAAGTCGCTGATGGAGGGCGATGTGGCGGCGTTCGAGAAGCAGTTCCCGGGACGTCTCAAGCTGTTGCCGTCGTTCATTCCGTAGTCGCAATGACACCCTGACGACTGGAGCGCAACACGCGCTCCGCACGAATCTCTCACCCCACCGGTTTCATGGGCACCAAACGCCGCGATTTCCTGAAGACCAGCGCCGCTGCTGCAGCGGTCACTCTCGTGGGGGCGCGCGTGGGTGCGCAGCCCTCACCTACTCCGGGCCGGATCATTCGCTCGTGGGCGGAGCCGATGGCGGACGATCTCGCGGCTGACGCGATGGAGGCGGCGAAAGGGGCCGGCGCCTCGTATGTGGATGTGCGCATCGGTCGGTATCGTCGCCAGTCGGTGAATGCCCGCGAACGCCAGATCACCGGGGTGAGTGATAACGAATCGTATGGCATCGGTGTCCGCACGATTGTGAATGGATCGTGGGGGTTCGCCGCGACGAGTGTGATGACGCGCGAGGGCGTTGCGAAAGCCGCCCGTGAGGCGGTTCGCATCGCGCGTGCGGCGCGGAGCTCGCAACGGCGTCCCATTGAGCTGGCGCCGGTCGCTGCGGTGAAGGGGACCTGGGCGACGCCAGTTAAGCGCGATCCGATCGACGTACCGCTCGAGGACAAAGTCGCGCTGCTCATTGCCACGAATGAAGCGGCGATGAAGGCCAAAGGCACACGATTCGCGAACAGTGGACTGTCGCTTCTCCGCGAGATCAAGCAATACTGGAACAGCGAGGGGTCGCAGACCACGCAGACCTTCATTCGCGTCGGTCCGACCTTCACCTCCACCGCCATCGGGCCGAATGGCTTCGAGAGCTACAACGAAGAACTCGCACCGCGCGGGCAAGGCTGGGAGTATGTCGAGTCGCTCGACATGCCCGGCAACGCCGAGCGCTGGGCGGGCTACGCGGTCGAAAAGCTTGGTGCCAAGACGGTTGAGCCTGGCCGCTACGATCTCATTCTCGATCCGACTAATCTCTGGCTTACCATCCACGAATCGATTGGTCACCCGACCGAACTGGACCGTGCGATGGGCTACGAAGCGAACTACGCCGGCACAAGCTTTGTCGCACCCCCAGACAAGATGATCGGCAAGCTCAAGTACGGCACCGACATCATGAACATCCAGGGCGATCGCACGCAGGAAGGATCGCTCGCGCGTGTTGGCTGGGATGACGAGGGCGTCCCCCCCGACAACTGGCTGATTATTGAGAAGGGGATGTTTAAGGACTACCAGACCACGCGCGAACAGTCCGCCTGGATTGCCGGCATGACCGGCGTGAAGAAGTCGCATGGATGTTCCTTTGCCGACTCGTGGGATAGCGTGCAGTTCCAGCGCATGCCCAACATCTCGCTGCTCCCGGGGGAGAAGGATTACGTCCTGAGCGACATCGTCGCCGCGACCGATCGCGGCATCGTCGTCAAGAATCGTGGTTCGTGGTCGATCGATCACCAGCGCTACAACTTCCAGTTCAGCGGTCAGGTCTTTTACGAAGTGAAGGGCGGGAAGATCACCGGGATGCTCAAGGACGTCGCGTATCAGAGCAACACGCCGGTCTTCTGGAACTCCATGGACATGATCGGCGGTAAGCGGTCCGCGTGGATGGGCGGCTCCTTCAGCGATGGAAAGGGTGAGCCGAGTCAGAGCAACTCCGTGAGCCATACCTGCGTGCCGGCGCGCTTCCGAAACGTGAACATCGTGAATGTCGGGAGGGGCGAAGCATGAAGCCGAAATCACTATTCGCTGCGGTGGACGAACCGTCGTTGAGCGCCGAAGAATGCCGCGCGCTCATGACGCGCATTTACGCGATGGCCAAGTCCGATGCGACGCGCGTGAACATTGCGAGTGGATGGCGCGGGAATACCCGCTTCGCCGGTGGTGAGATCACCACGAGCGGCGGAACGATCGACACCACGGTGACAATCACGAGTACGATCGGCAAACGCCAGGCCAGCGCAAGCACCAACGTGCTCGACGACGCCAGCTTGCGGCGCACCGTCGCACTCTCCGAAACGCTGGCGCGGTTGTCGCCCGAGGATCCGGAGTCGATGCCCGAGTTGGGGCCGCAGACCATTCGGCCGGTCAATGCGTACGTTGAGAAAACCGCAGATCTCACACCAGAAATTCGAGCGGCTGCGGTCAAGAAAGTGATCGACACGGCGCAGTCGCTGGGCAAAGATGCGGGGGAAATCTTTGTGGCCGGGTTCCTCGATGCAAATGCGGGCTGCGTTGCCGTTGGGACGTCGAAGGGGCTCTTTGCGTACCATCGAAACACCGATGTCACGCTCAGCACCACCACGCGGACCCCAGATGGCACGGGGAGCGGCTGGTCATCGGCCGGTGTGCGCGACTGGAGTACGATCGACCCAACGGACCTCGCGCGTCGCGCGGTGCAGAAAGCAGTGTCGAGCCGAAAGCCGCAGGCTGTTGAGCCAGGGCTCTACACCGTGGTGCTCGAGCCGGGCGCTGTCGCACAACTCATTCCGCAACTCGTGGGCAGTTTCAACGCCCGCAACAACGACGAGGGGCGCGGCACCTTTTCCAAGCGCGGCGGCGGCACCAAGCTCGGCGAGAAGATCGCCGACGAGCGGGTCACGCTCTTCTCCGATCCGTTCGATCCCGAAATCCTCGGCCAGCCCTTTGACGCCGAGGGGCAGCCACTCGGGAAGACGGTGTGGATTGAGAATGGGATGCTCAAGAACTTCTCCTACACGCGATTCTGGGCGCAGAAGTCCGGAAAGCTCCCGACCGGCGGTGGGGGCGGACGTGGCGGTGGTGGAGGCGGAGGCGGTGGTGGCGCCGGGCTCAAGATGGTCGGCGGTACCAAGACCACGGAGCAGCTCATTGCGGGAACCGAGCGCGGGATTCTCGTCACCCATTTCTTCTACATTCGTTCGCTCGATCAGCGCACGGTGATGCTCACCGGGCTGACACGCGACGGCACCTTCCTGATCGAGAACGGCAAGGTGACACGGCCACTGAAGAACTTCCGGTGGAACGAAAGTCCGCTGCTGATGCTGTCACGTATTGATGAAATCGGGCGCGCCGAGCGCGTGTCGGCGGGGATGGTCATGCCCGCGCTCCGCGTCAAGGACTTCAACTTCGCGTCGCTCTCAGACGCGGTGTAGACTCGGCGGCGGTGTAGTGCGCTGCGCGATCAGCACAGCGAAGAGCAGGAAATACGGGGCGCAGATCCAGAGGACTTCTGGGGCTGCGCCCCGTCCTGCGGGTGGCATCACCGCAAGCGCCCCGGAGTGACGAACTCCGATGTCCCAGCTGAGCTCGATGCATAAAATCGCCAGCGCCACCGCGCCACGCGTACGAGCGGATCGCACGGCCAGAGGCGTCAGCATGACGAGTGGCACCACGTGCTGCGTGCCAACGAGAATTGACGTCAGGAATGATCCGCACATGAGGGCCAGCGCGGTTTCCGTTGCCGTCCACCGATCAGCGGCGTACTGCCACCAGGCGAGTCCAGAGATCAATAGCAACGCGGCGCGGTTCATCCCCGGCACATAATGCGACCCGAGGACGCGCCACGGCGAGTCCCACAGCGGCGGGCCTGCGTCGAGCACCGCACGGATGTGCCACCCCTGCAAACTCGCCGGGAAGAAGGGGAGCATCGCCACGGCGAAGGCGGCTCCGCCAACGATGCCGAGGCGCAGGACGCGGCTGCGTCGCGCGACGGGATCCCGCTCGACCCGCCAGGCGTCGATCAGCAGCAGCGGTGCGAAGAGCGCCGGCAGTCCAATCCACGCCGTGAAAAATCCAACGCTTGCCGCTGCCGCAAGCGGGCGCCGCTCACGCCACAACACAAAGAGCAACACCGCGAGTGGCCACTGAAACTTGTCCTCAAAACTCAACCGGAACAGAAAGTCCCACGTCGGTGGCGAGAGCACAAGCAGGGCAGTCCACCGGAACTGTGAGTCACTGATCTGCCCCTGTTCCCGCAACCGGTCGAGGACCAGCAGCACCAGCCCCAAGAGCATCAGTGAATACAGCACCAACGCATTCAGCCCCGTACGCCGCCAGAGCCAGGTCGCGGTGACGAACACCCCGTGCGAGAGTCCGGAGTAGGCCAGATACTGCGGATCGTGCGACGGCTCGTAGCCCATCGCCGCCGCGTCTGCCGGAGGATGGTACGGGTCGAATCCGTCCAACTGGAGTTCGGCGAAGTGGATATACACCTGCCGGTTGAACCCCCATGCCCCGAGGTGATAGGTCAGCCCCGCTCCGATCAGGAACGTGAGGAGCACCACCACCCGCATGACTTTGGGCATCGCGTACCTCAGGGTTGGACCCGCCAACGGGGGGGACCCTCGTGCGGAGGGCGTACACTTCGTATAGTATCGCATACCGGATGCATCGTCGCACCTCCTGACCTCAAGTGGACCGACGCCCCATGGCCGACAAGAAAGTCACCCGCCGCGATTTCGTTGAGAACACCACCAGGGCCGCGCTCGCCGCGGCGTTTGTGGCTCCGAAATTCCCGTCCATCGTTCCACGACACGTCCTCGGAGGCCCCGGCTTTCAAGCGCCGAGCGATACGCTGAACTTCGCGGTCGTCGGCTTTGGCGGTATGGGCTCCGGCAACGCCAACGTGCTCGCGCAAGTCGAGAACATGGTCGCCGTCTGCGATGTTGACCTTGCCTTCGCCGACAGCAACGTCGCCAGCAAAGAAAAGAACCGCGACGGCTCGCCGAACGCTCCCGGGGTCAAGCTCCGCGAACAGTTCAATAAAGCCAAGAAGTACACCGATTTCCGCGAGATGCTCGACAAGTCGAAAGACATCGACGCCGTGATCATCGCGACCGCCGATCACAATCACGCAGTCATCGCCAAGGCCGCCATGCAGGCGGGGAAGCATGTCTACGTGCAGAAGCCGCTCACCTATTCGGTGCACGAGGCGCGCGTGCTCGGCAAGCTCGCCAAGGACAACCCAAAACTCGCCACGCAGATGGGGAACCAAGGCCATTCGCGTGACGGCACGCGGAGCATCGTCGAGTGGGTGCAGGCCGGCGTGCTCGGCGACGTGAAAGAAGTGCACGTCTGGACCAATCGCCCCGTTGGCTACTGGCCGCAGGCCGTCTCGCGGCCGCGTCAGCCAAACGCGAATGTCCCCGCAGGCTTTGGCAAGAACTTCTCGCAGGGCGCCATCAACAACGTGACGGCGTACCAGCTGGCCACCGCGCAGTACTCCATCCCCGATGGACTCCGCTGGGATCTCTACCTCGGCGGTGTCCCCGAGGACGTGCCGTATCACCCGATCTACCATCCGTTCAACTGGCGCGGCTGGACCGACTTCGGCGTCGGCGCGCTCGGCGACATGGGCGCCCATTTGATTGACCAGCCGTACTGGGCGCTGGGGCTCACGCAGCCCACGGCCATCGAAGCGAGCGCGAGCCCGTGGGGTACGGAGCCGATCGTTCCGCGCCCCACCTCGGGCCCGACCACCAAGCCGTGCACGTATCCGATGGCGACGACGGTCACGTACGATTTCCCGGCACGCGGCAACAAGCCGGCCGTACGCATGTACTGGTACGACGGCGGCATTCTCCCGCCGCGTCCAGCAATGCTCCCCGACAACGTGCAGATGAACCCCGATGGGGGCGTGCTCTTTGTGGGGACCAAGGGGGTGTTGATGCATGAGACGTATGGTGACAATCCCAAGATCTATCCAGAGAGTGCGGCCCAGGCCGCCACGAAGGTCGCCAAGTCGATTGTGCGTATTGAGACCTCGCACGAGGTGAACTGGGCGAATGCCGCGAAGGGGAAGGGAACCACGAGCTCGCCCTTCGAGTACGCGGCCAATCTGACCGAGACAATGTGCCTTGGCATTGTGGCGCTCAAGACCGGCGTCGGCCGGAAACTCGTGTATGATGCCGCGAGCATGACCGTCACGAACATTCCTGAGGCCAATCAGTACCTGACCCGCAACTACCGGAAGGGCTGGGAAGTCTAAGCAGGGCAACGGGTTACACGTTATTCGCAGGAGCCGAGGGGCGTCGGTGAGCGGTCAACGCTCGCCGACGCCCCTTCGTACACCTATTGTTAAGCGCGGCTGCCACCGCCCATGAGGGCGGGGCACGCCGTAATTCGTGTCGGTGTTCGGTTCCACCCCCATCCGCAGGAACTCCATGTACAAGTCCGCTGTGATTCGATGGCTCGGAGGCGCTGCCGCGGTTGCAATGACCGCGAGTGGTGCTTTCGCGCAGGGGCTCGACTCGACGTCGATCGCCGGCCTGAAGTGGCGCAACGTTGGTCCCGCCACCTTCGAAGGCCGTCTGTCTGACGTCGTCGGTATCCCCGGCCCCTCCAAGACGATCTTCGTCGCTGCCGCCGCTGGCGGTATCTGGAAGAGCACCAACGCTGGGCTCACCTGGCGCCCCGTGTTCGACGACAAGCGCATCATCTCGATGGGCATGCTCGCCATCGCACCGAGCGACACGCAGCAGGTGTGGGCTGGCACCGGTGAGCCCAACTCGCGTAACACCATCGAGCCGGGCGCTGGCGTCTACAAGTCCAATGACGGCGGCCTCACGTGGAACCTGATGGGGCTCGAGAAGACGCAGCACATTGGTCGCATTGTCGTGCACCCCAAAGATCCGAACACGGTCTACGTGGCGGCGCTGGGCGCGGCCTGGACGTCGAGCAAGGATCGCGGTCTCTACAAGACGACCGACGGCGGCAAGACCTGGAACCTGATCAAGTTCATCAGCGACAAGGCGGGCTTCGTCGACGTTGCCCTTGATCCGCGGAATCCGGACGTGGTCTACGCCACGAGCTGGGAGCGCCTCCGCAACCCGTACTCGCTCAAGAGCGGCGGTCCGGGATCTGGCCTCTTCAAGAGCACCGACGCCGGCAAGACCTGGACAGAAATCAAGGGGAACGGATTCCCCGAGGGCACCAAGGGGCGTATCGGCCTCGCCGTCGCGCCGAGCAATGGCGACGTGGTCTACGCGCTGACGGAAGCCGCCGATCCGAGCAAGGACGGCAGCTACACGCCGCAGACGAGCCCCAAGGCCAACGGTCTGTACCGCTCGACCGACGCCGGCAAGACGTGGGCGCAGATGAACAACTACAACGTGCGTCCGTTCTACTACTCGCAGGTGCGCGTCGATCCCAAGAACGCCGATCGCGTGTACTTCTCGAGCACGCAGCTGCAGGTGTCGGACGACGGCGGGAAGACCATCCGCGGTGCCGCGCAGAACGTGCACGTCGACGATCACGGCCTCTGGATTGACCCGAACGACCCCGAGCGCTGGTATATCGCGAACGACGGTGGTGTCTCGATCACGTTCGATCGCGGTGGCAACTTCATTCAGACCACCACGCTCCCGATCGGCCAGTTCTATGAAGTCACCTATGACTTCGCGACCCCGTACAACATCTGCGGCGGTGCGCAGGACAACGGGTCGTGGTGCGGACCGAGCAAGCGCAAAGGCCCGGTGAACAACTCCTACTGGTTCACGTACGCTGGTGGCGACGGTTTCTACTCGGCGCAGGATCCGACCGATCCGAATATCATCTACGGGGAAAGTCAGGGCGGCAATGCGTCGCGCGTGAATCTCAAGACCGGCGAGCGGATGAGCTTCCGCAAGCCGTCCTGGCAGGATCGCTACAAGCAGTGGGAAGATTCCATCGCCGTCGTGCGTGGGGATCCGCTCAAGGCGGAAACGAAGGAGCAGACCAAGGCACTGGCCTCGCTCCGCGCGCAGCAGAAGTCCGATTCCGTTGATCTCGCGCTGCGTTTCAACTGGAACACGCCGCTTGTGCTCTCGCCGCACAATCCGTCGGTGGTATACTTCGGCGGCAATCGCCTCCTGAAGAGCACCAAGCGCGGTGAAGATTTCTATCTGATCTCGCCCGACCTCTCCAAGAAGGAGCAGGCAAAGATCGACACCTCGATCGTGTACAACGGTGGCATCACGCTCGACGCGACCGGCGCCGAGACCTACGGCACGATCGTTGCCTTCGCGGAATCGTACGTGAAGGCGGGGCTCATTTTCGCCGGCACCGACGACGGCAACGTGTGGAAGTCGCCGAACGATGGCGCCACGTGGGAGAATCTGACCACGCGCTTCCCGGGCCTCCCGGCGTCGACGTGGGTTGCTCGTGTGGAGCCCTCGCACTTTGACACGCTGACCTTCTGGGTCGCGTTCGAAGGGCACCGCTCGAACGATTTCATGCCGTATCTCTACGTCACGAACGACGGCGGCAAGAGCTTCAAGTCGATCGTGAACAATCTCCCGAAGACGAGCCCGGCCGACTACTTGCACGTGATCCGCGAGGATCCGTACAACAAGGATCTGCTCTTCGTCGGATCGTCGTTGTCGGCCTACGTGTCGCTCGACCGTGGCGCGACCTGGGCCAAGTTCGGCGCCAACCTTCCGTCGGTGCCGGTGTTCGACCTCAAGATTCATCCGCGTGACCACGAACTGATTGCCGCGACGCACGGGCGTTCGTTCTGGATTGCGCCGATCGCTCCGCTTGAGCAGATGACGCCGAAGGTCATGGCGTCGAACGTGCATTTGTTCGAGCCGCGCACCGCGTATCAGTGGGGCGAAGGCCCGACGCTCGCCGCCGGCGGCAACGGCAACGCGCAGGCGTTCTTTGCGACGCCGAGCCCGACCTATGGTGCGGATATCTCGTACCGCGTGGCCGGTGCGGCAGCTGGTGGACAGGCGCGTATCACGATCTCGGATGCTTCGGGTGATGTGATTGCGACCTTGAACGGACCGGGTGCGGCGGGCTTGCACACCGTGTCGTGGAACTTCCAGGGTCGTCGTTCGGGTCCGGCCGCTGCGCCGGCTCCGCTCTCGGCCTCGGAGCGTCGCGACAGCATTCTGAAGGCGGTTCGTGCGCCGGCGGTGCTGGATTCGCTCGCGAAGGCCAAGTACGACACGGCCGCGATTGCGCGCGCGAAGGCAATCCTGAACCCGCCCGCCTTTGATCCCATGGCCGGTGGCCGTGGCGGACGTGGCGGCGGTGGTGGTGGCGGCCGTGGGGCCGGTGCGGCCTGCGAACGCCCGCTCACGCAGTGGGAGCCGTTCTGCGCCCGTCCGGGTGAAGGTGCACCGGCGCGTGGCGGCGGTGCGGCGGACGATGCGGCCGGTGGCCGTGGTGGCCGTGGCGGCGCTCCGGAGTCGGACGCCGTCAAGAAGATCTTCGACCTGATCGGGCTTAAGATGCCGGCGCAGGGCGGCGGTCGTGGCGGCAACGGGGGCTTCGGTGGTGGCGCCGGTGGAAACTTCACCGTCGGCACGGGCGACTACCTCGTGACGCTGACGGTCGGCAGCACGACGCTCAAGCAGAAGCTCCACGTGGAGCGGGTGAGCGGTGGCGACGACGCAGCCGGCGGCTTCGGCCTCGGGGACGACGACGACCACGATCGGTCTGATCGCAGCCACTAAGCGAGAACGCGGGGCCACGACGGGGGGCAGCCAGACGGCTGCCCCCCGTCGTGCGTTCGGCCCCCACCCGGGTGGGCGCCACCGGCTGGCACCGGGACACACCTTCCCCGAACGGCCCGCGAAGGTAAACTTCCTCCTGTGAAGCATTCCCCTCGGTTTGCCCTATCCGCGCTCCAGCTGGTTGCCTTCGGGCTCCTCGCGCCCGTCGCGCTCCTCGCGCCCCTTTTGCACGCACAGGGGACAGCGCCGTCGCCGCCGTCGGCGGCATCCAAGCCACTGACATTCGCGCAGGTCGCGGCACTGCCAGCCCCACCGGCCGACGCACGCCTCTCCTACGGCCCAGATTCGCTCCGGACCGGCGAACTCCGATTGCCAAAGGGGAAGGGGCCGTTTCCGGTGGTGGTGCTGATCCACGGCGGATGCTGGCTCTCGCAATACGACGCGCATTACGTCGCCGCGATGGCTACCGCGCTCGCGGCCGACGGCTTCGCCGTCTGGACGCCGGAGTTCCGACGTGTCGGAAATCCGGGAGGCGGCTATCCCGGCACCTTCCTCGACGTGGCGCGCGCGGTGGATTTCGTGCGCGACATCGCCCGCACGCATGCAATCGATACCTCGCGGGTTGTGCTCGCGGGACATTCCGCGGGCGGACAGCTCGTACTCCTCACCGCGGCTCGCAAGACACTCAAGGCATCACATCCGCTCGCGACCGCCGCGCCGCTGCCGATCACCGGCGTGGTGTCGATCGACGGCATTACGGACCTCGCGGGCTACGCAGGCACCACAGGGTGCAATGCCGCCGTGCCGCAGCTGATGGACGGGATGCCCCCGCAACAACTCGAGCGGTACGCGTTGATGTCGCCCAGTGAATTGGTGCCGCTGCGCGTACGATCCCGCATTGTGCAGGGCGCGCTCGACGTGACCGTGCCCATGAGCCAAGCCAAGAGTTTTGTGGCGAAGGCGACCGCAGCGGGCGACGACGCCCAGCTGGTACTCCTCGAGCACTCGGCGCACTTCGATCCGGTGGCGCCAATCTCCGCCGACTGGCCTGCAGTCCTGAATGCCATCCGTCTTATGTCGAGAGCCCCCTGATGCCGACCACACTCTTTCAAGACCGCGACATCGCGTTCCTGCTCTACGAGCTGCTGCACGCCGAGGAGCTCGTAGAGCGCGAACGGTTTGCAGACTACAGCCGCGAAGCGTTTGACGCCGTCATCCAGACCGCGCGGCAAATCGCCGAGGAGCATTTCGCACCGCACCGCACGCGCAACGATCAGGAAGAACCGCGTGTCGAGAATGGCGTGGTAGTGATGGTGCCCGAGGTGAAGACCACGGTGAAGGCGGTGGCAGAGGCTGGGTTTATTGGCGGAACGCAGGACGCTGGTCGCGGCGGGATGCAGCTGCCACATGTGATCGCCTCGGCCTCGATCGGATACATGGAAGCAGCGAATGTCGGGACCGCGTCATATCCGATGCTCACCGCTGGCGCAGCGAACTTGATTGCTGCCTTTGGTTCGGAGGCGCAGAAAGAGCAGTGGCTGCCGCCAATGTTCAACGGCCGCTTTACGGGCACCATGGCCCTCACTGAGCCGGATGCGGGGTCCGCACTCGCGGACCTGCGCACCGCAGCGGCGCCGCAGGTCGACGGTAGCTTTCACATCTCGGGCACCAAGATCTGGATCTCCGGTGGCGATCATGAGCTCAGCGAGAACATTGTGCACTTGGTGCTCGCGCGCATCGCCGGTGCCCCCGAGGGGGTGAAGGGCATCTCGTTGTTCATTGTGCCAAAGAAGCTCGTCAACGGCGACGGCTCCGTTGGTGCCGTCAACAACGTCACCCTGGCTGGCCTGATTCATAAAATGGGATGGCGTGGCACCACGAGCACGCTGCTGAATTTCGGCGAGCACGGTCCGTGTGTGGGCTATCTCGTAGGCGAACCGCACAAGGGGCTCGCCTACATGTTTCACATGATGAACGAAGCGCGCATCGGTGTTGGGCGCGCAGCGGCCGCCATGAGCTATGCCGCGTATCTCCACGGCGTCGACTACGCCCGTACGCGACGTCAGGGCCGGATTCCAGGAGAGAAAGACCCCTCCAAGCCGCCGGTCGCCATCATCGAGCATGCCGACATTCGCCGCATGCTCCTCCACGGGAAGGCCGCGGTCGAAGGGTCGATGGCACTGATTCTCCAGTGCTCCCGTTTGGTCGATGAACAGGAAACCGCACCAGACGCTGCCGCACGAGAACATGCGACGCTCTTGCTGGAAGTCCTCACCCCGATCGCGAAAACTTGGCCCTCAATCATCGGCCAAGAAGCAATTTCCAATGCGGTACAGGTGATGGGAGGCTACGGCTACGCACGCGAATATCCGGTGGAGCAGCTCTATCGCGACAATCGCCTGAATCAGATTCACGAGGGCACCAACGGCATCCAATCCCTCGACCTCCTCGGCCGCAAAGTCACACAGGACAAAGGCGCGGCGTTCAAAGCGCTCGTGGTCGAGATGCAGCAGGCGATTGCCGATGCGCAGGGTACGGGTGTCGCAGACTTGGCCGCAGAATTTGCGAAGGGCGTGGAGCGGATGGTCGCCACCACCAAGGCACTGGTCGCCGCGATGCCGGCGGATCCAGCGCGCGCGCTGGCCAACGCCAATATTTACATGGATCTCGTGAGCCGCACGGTATATGGCTGGCTCTGGCTACGCCAAGCGACAATTGCCGATCGCGCGCTTGCGACAGATGCCGGCATGCGCGAAGAGCCGTTCTACCGGGGTAAAGTGCACGCCGCGCGCTATCAGATGCTCTGGGAGCTCCCCAAAACGGAATCGGACGCGGCGTTGCTCCAGCGGATCGACACCGTGCCCTTCGATATGAAGGACGAATGGTTCTGAGGATGACGGCGCACGCGCTGAGGTTCGCGTGCACCGTGCTGGCGGGCGCTGTGCTACACATCGCTGCAGTGGCAAGCGCCCCATTTTTAGCGCACGCGCAGCGCGCCGCGTACGCGAATCCCGGAACCGCCGAGATGTCTCAGCGCGCGCCCGAACAGTTCCTTGCGCGGTTCGAGACGAGTGCGGGCGCCTTCACGATCGAGGTAACGCGCGCGTGGGCTCCGCTCGGGGCGGATCGATTTTATAACTTTGTCCGCACGGGTTACTACGACCAACAACGCTTCTTTCGCGTACGAAAAGCGTTCATCGTACAGTGGGGACTCCACGGCGATCCCACGGTGATCGCCGCCTGGAAGCATGCGGTGCTCCCCGACGAACCGCGGATGCAAAGCAACGTGCGTGGGACCGTCGCCTACGCCTTTACCACCGCCGGCACGCGATCAACACAAATCTTTATCTCGACTGGCGAGAACGCGCGACTCGACGCCGAGGGGTTCGCGCCATTCGGCCGTGTGATTGACGGGATGGATGTCGCTGACCGCATCTTCTCTGAATACGACGAGAACAGCGGTGGCGGCATGCGCACCGGAAAGCAGGGTCCGCTCGAGGCGGGTGGAAACGCCTGGCTTAGCGCGAACTGGCCCAAGCTCGATTTCATCACCCGCGCGCGCATTGTGCCGGGCGCTCGCCCGTAACGGCGGCGCACCGTTCCCGCGCCGCGCCGTTCCCGCGCCGCGCCGTTCCTGCGGCGTGTCAGTCGCGCTGACGCACGAGCCGAATATCGCCATGCGGCGTGCTCGCGACTAGGTCGTCGCCTTCACGCCGCAGTCGCAGGGTGGAGCGGCTTCGCAGGTCGAAGGTCTGGAACTCGCTGGTGGAAACCGCGATCAGTGCCGTTGGTGCGAAGGGTTGCGCCCCAATATCCACGAGAAAGCCAGCCGGACCCCACGTGTACAGGTTCGTGGCGGCGCCACGCTCGAAATTGAGTCGGACGGTGGTCCGGTGCTCCGCGCGCCCCACGGGCACAGTCCCGAGTACCTCAACCGACCGAAAGGTTCCGAATCGTTCGACGCGCGACACCATGAGCTCGTGCTCTTGCTGCGCAACGCTCGTCGAATCGTCCCCCTCGCCGATGGCACGTACCAATGGTCCAACGTTCCCGGCGATCACCGCTCGGGCAATCGTATCTGCTCGCGCAGTGAAGGCGGCCGCCGCCCGACTCGACGCCGTATCTCCGCTGTTCAGCAGCACAAACGCACGCTGGCCGACGGCCTCTGCCACGAGTCCGCCCGCGCCGCTGCGTAGCACGAGGGTTGATCCATCGGCGAGTCGGTACCGCCCACTCACGCTGGTCAGCGCCGCCGCGGACAGCGCCACACTACTGGGCGGCAGCGCATACGGTTCGCCAAATACCATGTGCTCCAGAGCGCTGATCATCGGTGTCGCGGTGAGTGCGGCATTCGTCGACGTCACGAACAGCGTCACCCCTTCATCCACGAACCGATTGAACTCCGCCACATACACGCCGTTCCCGCCGTTGTGCATCACCAGTCGCGTCCCACGCGACGACGTGGTGACGGCCCAGCCGTACGCATACTGCGAGAGTCCCGCGGGACCCTCGTTCACGTAGCCCGTCATAAACGTGCGTCGACTGGAATCGGTGAGCACACGATTGCTCGTGAGCGCTTGCTCCCAGCGCGAGACATCGTCGAGCGTGGTCGCAAGGCCACCATTCCCGCGAAGCGCCCAATACGGCGCCCCCGGCTCAGCGATCCGATCAACGATTGTGCCCCAGTCGCGGCCGTTCTGGTAGCCATGAGCCACGCGCGACGCTGCCCAACGCGGGGCCTTGTAGCCGGTCTCCAGCATCCCCGCGGGACGCAACACGAGTTCGGTCAATGCGGTCTCGTAGTCCTTTCCCGTGACAATCTCGATAATCGCAGCAAGCAGCGAATAGCCGCTGTTCGCGTAGAAGTGCGTCGCGCCAGGCGCGGACCGAAGTCGCGACGTCAGCGCGCGCCGCACGTAGGCGTCGCGGGTCGTCGGTTCATAGTCGGTGGGCGAAAAATCAGACTCCAGCCCCGCCGTGTGCGTCAACAAGTGATGCAGGGTAATAGCGCGCTTGTCCCCCGGCACATCCGGCAAAAAGCGACCAATCGAATCGGTCACGCGAAGCTTCCCAAGCTCTGCCAGCCGCAGGACGGCGGCGGCAGTGAACTGCTTAGTGATCGAGCCAAGATTATAGACCGTGGTGCTGTCGGCTCGAATGCCCTTGTCGCGGTCAGCGAATCCATAACTCCGGCGCAGCAGCACACGCCCGTCGCGCATAATTAGCACGCCGCCATTGTGGCCAAGCGCAGCCAGTCGCGTGAAATATTCGTTGGCATTGCGCACAATCACGCTGTCGGCCGGTCGCGCGCTTCCCGCGCGTGGCGGTTGAGACTGCGCAACGGCGAGCTGCGGCGCGAATAACAGAGGAAGCAGGGCGCGGAAAATCGTCATGCCAGAAAAATAGAGGGGCGGGGAGCCTGAGGCATCATCTCAGGCCCCTCGCCCCTCTCGTCAGCTGCTGCTAGCGCGTAACGCCCAGCACCGACGCCAGGGCATTCTTCCATTCCGGCTTTGCGACAAAAAGCGTCTCGGGGAACTTCCGCGCGCGCAGGATGCCGTCGTAGATCTCGCCGTTCTCGTACGCGTTGTTCCCGAGTCCCGCGATGTACTGCAGGCGCAGGTCCACGTCGCGGTTGATCTGTGAGTTCTTGAGCCAGCTCTTGAGATCGGAGCCCTGTGCCGCGAAGGTCCCGAACAGATCCAGCGACGAGCTAAACCCGACCTCGCGAAGCGATTCGATCGCCCGCGCGTGCGCCGGATTCCCCATGCGAACGTTCATCGAATCAATGTCGATGACCGTCGGTCCGTTGGTGCCGAGGAGTACGAGGTCGTAGCCGCGCCCGTTCTGTGTGTTCCCCCACACGGTACCGTTCGGGAAGACGTCCAGGAACGTCGCAATCTGACTTTCCACAGCGGCCGAGTGGCTCTCGTACATCGGCACCCACTGCGAAATCACTCCACCCGGCTTGAGGTGGGCCTTCACCATCTCGAAGTATTCTTTGGTGTAGAGCGTCGCGGCGCCCTTCACCCACGGATGGATCGGGTCGGACGTGATGACGTCGAACTTCTCTTGGGTCGTGAGTACGAAGTGCCGCGCATCGTCGTACACGATCTGCACGCGCGGGTCGTGCGCCACATTGTAGTTCTGCTTCTCAAAGTACGGGCCGACGTTGGTCGGAATCAGTGGCTCGAGCTCACAAATCACGATCCGCTCAATCTCGGGATACGTCACAAAAGAGCCCGCCGTAACACCCGCGCCGAATCCGACAATTAACACCGACTTGGGCTTTGGCGTCGCGAGCGCGGAGAGATGGCCGAGCATGCGCTGCAGGCGCATATCCTGCGGTTCGGTAGAGGCTTCGATCTTGCCCGCGACGTGGAAGTTGCGGTCACCGTTCGTGAGTTCGGATACGGCCACCGTGCTGTTGATTCCTTCGCCGACGTACAAGAACGAGGGAAGCACCGAATACGTCGGCAAGTAACGCCCGTAGCCCACGAGCCCATCGGGAACCTTGTGCACGCTCTTCACGCAGAGGAGCGCCAGCAGGAGTCCGGCGCCGAGCGCGAGTCCACCGAGTGGCGACGAACGGCGCGCGGCAACAGTTCCCTTCATCGCGCCTGCCTTCGGCGCATCGGCAGGGGATCCCTCGCCAAAGAGGGCAGGGATCAGCACCACCAAGGCCGACACCGCAGCAATCACAATGATCGCCTGCTGCGCGACCTGCGTCCCGAGCCACGGAATCAGCACAATGCTGAAGAGCAGGGCCCCGAGAATCGCTCCAACGGTGTTCGCCGCGTACACCATGCCGACAAGCGCGCCGGAATCCGCGCCGCGACGCGCCGAAGCGGCCAGTGCCAACGGAAAGCTGGCGCCCCACAGAATGCATGCCGGTAACAGCGCCCACACGCAGCGGGCAATGTCAAACTGGAAGAAGATCCACGGGTTGGTGAGCAACGACGGGTTCACCGGCCAGAACGGCAGCGAGTCCGAGATGTTCAACGCCGTCCAGGTCACGCCAAAGGCCACCAACAACTGTGCGACCCCCAACGCTACTTTGGGCCGCATGGATCCGCGCGAAATGGCCGATCCAATGCTACTCCCAATGCCAAGCCCGAGCAGTACCACCGCCAAAATGATCGAGAACGTATAGACCGTCGCGCCGAGCATCAGCGAGAGCAGGCGCGTCCACACGACCTCAGCGCCCAGCGCACTCATGCCGGAGAGCGCAATCGTCACCAAAACCGCGCGATCCATCGGGACCGCGGAGGCGCTGGTTGGTGTTTCCGTAGGCGCCGCCACGTACGACGACTTCCCCGCGAGTGCCAGCGCCGCGAGCGCTACCGCCACGTTAATCCCCACGGCGACGAACGTCGTCACACGCATGTCCGTCACGCGCAGCAGGTAGAACCCGGCCAGCAGGCACCCGAACACGGCACCCGCAATGTTGCTGCCATAGAAGAACCCGAGCCACGAGACGCCCTTGGGCGTGCTCTCCACCCAGCGTGCAATCGCCGGCAGCGTGGCGCCCATCAGCAGGGTCGGGGGGAGCAGGCAAATCGCGGCCACAATCGCGCGCAGCAGGATTTCCACGGCCCCGCCGGTGGAAGCGCCGATGTAGACGCGGCCGATCAGCGGCACCAGGAGGAGCACCAACACGCCCAGCGCGCCGATGCCGAGCTCCAGCTTGGCGTACACCCGCAGTGGATGCTCAGACCGCGAGACATATCGGGGCAGCAGCAGGCTGCCGAGGCACATGCCCCCCATGAAGGTCCCAAGGAGGACCCCCAGGGAGTAGGCCGATGAGCCGATCACCAGCTGGAGCAGCTGGAACCAGACGATTTCATAGATGAGCGCTGCACACCCGCTCCCGACGAACAGGAGCAGCAACAGCGGAAGGGAGCGCCCGGCATTGGGCGTCGCGTTCGTCTCAGATGTTTGAAGCATCGGCTCGCAGCACTTAGGTTTCGGAGCAGGGTAGGTCCGAAAAGATACGCGCTGAGAGGGCGGCTCGCTGGCTGATATACGCCTCCGGCGGGCTGCCGGCCTCATCCCGGCGCGAACGCCGGCCCTCCCCGCTGCTGCTCCGCTCCCCATCCTGCGAGGTTCGCCCTGATGCGCCGCCGCTCAATCTGCCGCTCAATCTGCCGCTCGCTGTTCGCTCTGGCCACCGTGTTGGTCGCCGCGCTCGCCCTCTCCGCGCCGTTCCATCAAGCGCTGAGCGCCCAGGCACCGGCGTCCAAGCGTGTGCTGACCAAGTGGGACACCCTGGCCCACGATCTGTTCAAGGAACTGATCGAGATCAACACGCAAGAGAGCAACGGCAGCACGCTGGTCGCCGCCAAGGCGATGGCGGCGCACCTCAAGAAGGCGGGTTTTCCAGATTCCGACGTCGTTGTGGTCGAAAACGCCCCGCGGAAAGGCAATTTGATCGCCCGCCTGCACGGCAAGCCGGCCACCAAGAAGCCGATCATGTTGCTGTCGCATATCGACGTGGTCGAAGCCAAGCCCGAGGACTGGACCCTGCCACCCTTCACCTTTGTCGAGAAGGACAGCACCTTCTACGGCCGCGGTGTCTCCGACGACAAGGACGACGGCGCTATCAACCTCGCCCTTATTATGCGGCTCAAGGCCGAGGGATTTGTCCCCGAGCGCGACATCATCGTCGCCCTGACGACTGACGAGGAAGGCGGCCCCAACAACGGCGTCGACTGGATCCTCAAGAACCGTCCGAAGCTCCTCGACGCCGAATACGCGCTCAATGAAGGGGGCGGTGGCCGCGTGAAGGACGGCAAGTTCGTCTCGCACGACATTCAGGCAGCAGAAAAGAAGGTCCTCAACATCACGCTCGAAAGCACCAACCCGGGCGGCCACAGCTCGGTGCCGGTCAAGGACAACGCCATCACGCACCTCTCCGATGCGCTGGTCAAAATCGGGGCCTTCGATTTCCCCGTCCACCTCAACGACATCACTCGCGAATACTTCCGTCGCTCGGCGTCGCTCGTCGATCCCAAAATCGGCTGGGCCATGACCGCTATCGCCGAGAACGAGAAGGACGTCGCCGCCGCGGCCGCGCTTGCCGCCGATCCACGCTACAACTCGACGATGCGCACCACCTGCGTCGCCACCACGATCGAGGGCGGCCACGCCAAGAACGCGCTTCCGCAGCGTGCCAAGGCCAATGTGAACTGCCGCATCCTCCCCGACGCCGATGCCAAAGACGTCATTGCGACCATCAACAAAGTGATTGGCGATCCAAAGGTCGTCGTCACGGTTGGCAACGAGGCGCGGAATAGCCCGGCCACTATGGCGTCGCCCGCGCTTATGCGCGAACTCGACCGCGTCACGCAGGAGATGTGGCCCGGCGTCGGCGTGATCCCCACGATGAGCACCGGTGCCACCGATGGCTCGTACCTGCGCAATACGGGGATCCCAACGTTCGGCGTCAGCGGCCAGTTCTACGGCGAATCCAACGCGCACGGAATGAACGAACACATCCCGCAGCGCGGATTCTACGACGCCAACGAGTTCATGTACCGCTTGGTCAAGAGCCTCGCGCGACCGATCGTCAACTAACCGCGATCACGCACCACAGCTCCTCCCCGAGCGTCAGCTGATCGCCGCGAACGCCGCGTCAAAGGCCGCGGCGGTCACTGACAACTCGCGCTCGCCATGCAAGCTGCTGATAAACGCCGCCTCGAACTGCGACGGCGCGATATACACGCCATGCATGAGCAGGGTATGGAACAACGTGGCGTATTTCTGCGTGTCGGCCCGCTTGGCGCTCTCATAGTCGGCCACGGGCCCCTCGCAGAGAAAGAACCCCCACATGCTCCCAACATTCGACGCCGTCACTGCGACACCGTGCTTCGCCGCGGCAGTCCGCACGATCTCCACCACCCGCTCCGCTGATGCGGTGAGCGTGGCGTAGAACTCCGGCGCCTGTAACTGTTGCAGCGTTGCGATTCCCGCCGCCATCGCAATCGGATTGCCCGACAGCGTGCCCGCCTGATACATCTTCCCCGACGGTGCCACGGCGGCCATAATGTCGCGACGGCCTGTGTGCGGCGAACCCGCCGTGCGCCGACGGAAGCGGCGCGACAAGAGGCGGCGATGCTGGCCGTGCTCTTTGGGCTTGCGGTGCTCGAACTCGCGATCCTGGGTGTTCGGATCGATCCTGGGTTCTGGAACCCCTTCCTGGCGGCGCGCGCGGGGAGCTGACCCTGTCGAGGGCGTGACTCCCCCCGTCCGGAGGGAATGGTTGGGCGTGTCGCGGTGTCTAATGTTCTGTATAGGAGCGAGCACGCTCTTCTGACACCCTTTCGGTGCGGCATGACCTTGAGTCCTAGTGGTGACCCACGAGCCGACGAACGCGCGCTGCTGGACCGCGTGCGCGCGGGAGACGCGCGTGCGCTGCGCGAGTTCGTGGCGCGCTACGAGCCAGTGGTCGCCTCGACGGTGATCGGGATGTTAGGCCGAGGAGACGATGCCGACGATGTGGGACAAGAGACCTTCATCCGATTCTTTGACGCGGTTGGGTCGTTTCGCGGCGAGGCGTCGGTGAAGACGTATCTGCAGCGAATTGCGATGAACCTCTCACTGAATGCGCTCAAGCGTCAGAAGCGATCGGCGCAGCGGTTCGTGAGCATTGACGATCACGAGTCTGGCGCGTTGGACCTTGCCCTATCGAGCAGCGGGGAGCATCGCGCCCAACGGGCGCAGGACGCGAAGGAACTCGTGGACGCGGCGCTCGACCAGCTCCCGCCCAAACATCGTGCGGTGGTGGTGTTGCGGATGATTGACGGATGTTCGACGCGAGAGACGGCAGATGCGCTCGGGGTTCCAGAGGGGACGGTCCTCTCGCGGCTCGCACGAGCGATGAAACAGTTGCAGGGGTTGCTGGCACCGGCGCGTGCCGGCGGTGCGATCCCAGTGGAGGGCTGATCATGACGGACGACATGCGGGACAGGGAGGTGGCACTCATGCTGCAGGCGGCGCGTGTGAATCGGTTTGCACGTGGATTCGAAGACCGCGTGATGGCGCGTATGGCGGCGAGGGGTTCGGCCCCCGTGATTCGCCTTGAGCGATCACTGGGACGCGCCTTTCTGTGGGTGGCGCCCCTCGCGCTGGCGGCGACCTTGGTGCTGGCTGTGCTGAACATACGCTCGACCGGTTCGACGAGCGTGGACGGTGTGCTCGGATTGCCGCAGGTTACGCTCGCGGCCGTTTATCAACTCGACAGCGACCTGACAGCGTCGCGGTAACGGGAACTGACCATGAAGATTGAATGGAAGGCGGCATTAATTCTCTTGCTGACCCTCGTGTTAGGCATGGTGCTGGGTGCCGTCACGAGGACTGCAATGGCGACACGACGCGAGTCGGAGATCGGCGGCGTGCGTCGGCCCGCGGGTTTTGTGAACCACATGCGTGATGTGATTCAGCCGCGTGATGCCGCGCAACTCGACAAGCTGTTGCCGGCATTGGAGCGCACGGCCGCGCGGAACGACAGCATTGTGCGCGACGCGCGCGATCGGCTGCGGATTGAACTCGATTCGATGCGCGCGCGGATTGCTGGCGACCTTGATGCGGCGCAGAATGCGCGCCTTGAAGAGTTGGGACGACTCGGCGATCCCTTTGGTCCTGGGGGGCGTGGCGGGCCCGGCGGCGGCGGTGGGCCCGCGGGGCGGGGAGGCCTAGGCGGCCCGCCCCGCGATGGACCACCACCGGGCGGGCCACGCGGGGGTCCACGCGGGGGTCCGCCGCCACGAGGCGAGCCGCGTCCGTAGCAGTGCAGGGGGCTATACTTCAGGGAGGAGGATTCCGCGCGGCGCCGCGGTCCCCTCCCTGTGAAAGTCAGCGCCCAGGACCGGAGTTGCCGTTGTCGTTCTCCCAGTTGTCGTTACACCCCGATTTGTTGCGTGGAGTCAAGGAAGTCGGCTATGTGAAGCCGACGCCAATTCAGCAGGACGCAATCCCCCCGGCGATGCTTGGCCGCGACGTACTCGCCTGCGCCATGACCGGAAGCGGCAAGACTGCCGCTTTTACGCTCCCGATTCTTCACCGCCTGATGGCGGGTTCGCGAGGCGCGACACGCGCGCTCGTGCTGGTCCCGACGCGTGAACTGGCCGCGCAGGTGCTCGCAAACATTCAGGAAGTTTCGCTGCACACCCCGCTGACCGCAGCCGCCGTCTATGGCGGCGTTGGCATGGGGCCGCAGGAGCACGCCTTCCGCAGCGGCGTCGATATTCTGGTGGCGACTCCGGGCCGTTTGCTCGACCACTTCCGGATGCCCTACGCCAAGCTCGACAAGCTCGAGTATCTGGTGCTCGACGAAGCCGACCGGATGCTGGATATGGGGTTTCTTCCCGATATTCGTCGGGTGCTCCGCCACATTCCGGCGAAGCGTCAGACCATGTTCTTTAGCGCGACCATGCCCCCGGCGATCGCGCAGCTCTCGCGCGAGATGCTGCAGAACCCAGCCACGATCAATGTGGAACGGCAGTCGCAGCCGGCCGTTGGCATCACGCAGGCGGTCTATCCAGTCGCTGGTGAGCTGAAGTCTGCGCTCTTGCTCGAACTACTCAAGCGCGGCGACATGAAGGAGGCGCTGGTCTTCACCCGTACGAAGCATCGGGCGAACCGGTTGGCCGCCTACCTCGTGGCACATGGCATTAACGCCGAGCGCATCCACGGCAACCGCTCGCAGAGCGCGCGCACGGCGGCGCTGGCGGGGTTCAAGAATGGCACGTATCGCGTGCTCGTGGCGACGGATATCGCCGCTCGCGGCATTGACGTGGAAGCGCTCGGTCACGTTGTGAATCTCGACGTGCCCGCGGCACCGGAAGACTACATCCACCGTGTGGGGCGTACGGCCCGCGCGGAACTCACGGGCGAAGCGTTCACCTTTGTGGCGCCTGACGAAGAAAACGACCTCCGCAACATTGAGAAGGCGATCAGTAAGCGCCTGCCCCGTGTGACGGTGCCCGATTTTGATTACAAGGCAAAGCCGGTCGGCAAGTTGGAAGTACCGCTGGCCGAGCGCATTGCCGAGATTCGCGCGCGCAAGGCGCAGGAGCGCTCGCGAGCCGCGGACAAGGTGAAGCGCCGTGAGCAGGGTGGCGGCGGCGGATCGCGTCCGGCGTCTGGACGCTCGAGCTCAGGCGGATCCGGTGGTCGGAGCGGTGGCCGGAGCGGTGGCCGGAGCGGTGGTCGGAGCGGTGGGGCGGGCGGCGGGTCCAAGGGTCCGCGTAGCGGGAGCCGTTAAGTTAATTTCGCAGCATAACCCTTTTTCGAACTAGAGGAACGTATGGCCGAGGCCACTCATCACGCGTGGAGCGATGTCCGTCTGGAGCAACTCACCCCGCTGCTGTCGCGCAAGGTGCTGACGGGCGACCGCGCGATGGTGGCGCAGGTCTTCCTCAAAAAGGGGTCGATTGTAAAGGCACATGAGCACCACAACGAGCAGGTGACGTATATCCTCGAGGGAGCGTTGCGGTTCTGGCTCGGTGAGAACGCCGACAAAGCACCGAACGCGCCCTACGTGGATGTGCGGGCCGGGGAAGTATTGCTGATCCCAGGCAACGTGCGGCACGAAGCGCACGCCCTGGAAGACACGCTGGATCTCGACTTCTTTACGCCGCCGCGCGCTGATTGGCTCGACGGTTCGGACGCCTACATTCGCGAGCAGAAGTAAGATGGAACTCGGCGTTCGCGACAAGATCGCGTTGGTCTGCGGTGGAAGCCGGGGGATTGGCTTCGCAACCGCAGAGGACTTGGTGCGTGAGGGGGCGCGCGTGGTGATTTGTGCACGCGACGCCGCGTCGCTCGCGCAGGCCGAAGAGTCGCTGCGCGCCGCTGGTGGAGTTGCGGGCACGATTGCAGCGGACGTGTCGACTGCCGAAGGTATTGCGACGGTGGTTCGGGTGATGCAGGAGCGCTTTGACGGGCGCGTGGACATTTTGATCACGAACACTGGCGGGCCGACCCCTGGTCCTGCCACGCAGCATTCGTGGGAAGAGTGGGAGAAGGCGACGGCGCTGTTGCTACGGAGCGCGGTGGAGCTGTGCCGGGCGTTTGTGCCTGGGATGCGCTCGCGGAAGTGGGGACGCGTGATTGGCATCACCTCGATGGCGGTGAAGCGTCCGATTACCAATTTGGCGTTGTCGAATACGCTGCGCGCGGCGGTGACGGGCTACTTCCGGTCGCTTGCTGATGAGATCGCGGCCGATGGCGTGACGGCGAACACCGTATTGCCCGGCTACACTGCGACCGATCGGCTCAAGCAGCTCGCCGACGACACGGTGGTGCGGACCGGTGGCACACGCGATGCGGTGTACGCGAACTGGACTGCGCAGACCCCGGCGCGCCGATTGGGCGAGCCGTGCGAGGTGTCTGCGGTGATCACATTCCTTGCGAGCGATCGTGCGGGATTCGTCACCGGGCAGGCGATTGCCGCCGATGGCGGGTGGACCAACACGCTCCTCTAATGCGAACGCGGATCCTGGGGGCACTGCTTGCGATCGCGCTGGGGCTGACCAGCGACGCTCGCGCATTGCTGGCGCAGGATCTGACCGCGGGCGCTCAGGGACGTCGGATTGCGACGATGTTTGGCGTGATTGGGGACTCCTTGCGTGGCGGCCCGTTGGCGGGCGCGCGCGTGCGCGTGGTGAACACGACGCGCGAGACCTATACGAACATGCGCGGCCAGTACGTGCTCGACAGCGTCCCGGCGGGTTCGCATCAAGTGTCGATCGAGCATCCGTTCTTGGATTCCCTCGGGCTTGCCGTGATTAGTCCGCCGATCGAGTTTCCTGCGGGGCAACGGGTGGATGTGTCCGCGTCCACACCAACGATCGCCGAGTTCCGTCTCTCGAATTGCAGCCGTGGTGCGGCCGCGAATGCGGGGCCGACGATTGTGTTTGGTCGGGTGATCAACGCCGACAACGACCTGCCGATGGAGAATGCTGCGCTGTCGTTGGTGTATCGCGACGTGGCGAATGGCACGAGCGCTCCCGAGCGGGTGCGGCAGGCGCGGACGAATGCGAAAGGGGCGTTTACCATCTGTGGGTTGCCGGAGGCGATGGCCGGATCTCTGGAAGTGACCTTCTCGAGCAACGGTATCGTGGGGAAGGCCGAGATTCAGGTGAAGCACGCGGCGGAAAGCGCGCCCATTGCGGCGGTGCGCTTTGTCGTGGGGACGGGGCCGTCGGTAGCGGCGGTGAAGGGGCGTGTGACCTCGCGCTCGGGTGCCGCAGTGGTGGGTGCCGAGGTGACGGTGACCGGCACCGCGGCGCGCGGCACCAGCGATAGCGACGGCCGCTTTGCGCTCGATGGATTGCCGCCGGGCACGCAAATGTTGCAGGTGCGCAAGGTCGGCTTTGCGGTCTATTCGCTTCCGGTGGAGCTCTCGCCGAAGCGGGTCGCAGACGTGGCCGTCGCCATGGCCGACGCGGCGCAGGCGCTTCCCACGGTGAAGGTGGCGGGCGAGTTCGACGCGGGGCTCGATCGTGTGGGGTTCACCGACCGTAAGCGCCTCACGCAGGGCAGTCGTTTTATGGGACCCAAGGAGATCGAGGATTCGCATCCCCTGATGGTCACCGATCTCCTCCGGCAACTCCCGGGTTTCAAGGTCACGTCCGCAGCGTCAGGCCGCGTGATTGAGTCGACGCGCGCTGCCGCGGGGACGACCGCAGGCTGCGTGACCATCTTTGTGGATCGCCAGCGCTTCGAGCAGATGGAGTCCGGTGATTTGGATCGTGCGCTCCCCGTGAAAATCGTGGCCGCGATTGAGACCTACACCGCGCTGAATTCGATCCCGACGGAGTTCACCGTGAATGCCGTGGTCTGTCCGACCATTGCGATCTGGACGAAGACGCGTCTCGCGAATCCGTAGCGCCTGATGCTCCCGGCCGTCGCGTTCAGGCCGGGGTCTCGCCGCCGAGAATTCGGTTGAGAGTGCTCGTGTCGATGTTGCCGCCAGATACCACGCACACAATCCGTCGCACGCCAAGCGAGGCCGCATGTCGAAGCGCCGCTGCCACCGGCGCGGCGCCCGCGCCCTCGGCGATCACGCGACTGCGTTCCGCGAGTAGCCGGACCGCGTTCGCGACTTCATCAATAGTGACTTCGAGTGTATGGGACAGCAGGGTGTTGGCCAGCGGCCACATCTCGGGGAGGACCGTCGTGCCGCCCATCCCGTCGATGAAGCTTGCGGTGTAGGGAATAGTCACGGGGTGTCCTGCAGCGCGTGCGGCGCTGAATGGGGCGACGCCGGTGCGCTCGACAGGAAAGACGCGGGCTTCGGGGCGAATCAGGCGCTTCGCGCACGCGATTCCACAGGCCAAACCACCGCTGCCGTACGGGACCAGTACGGCCTCGGCGTCTGGAAGCTGCGCGAAGATTTCCTGGCCGATGGTCGCGTTGCCTGCCATCACGCGAGGGTCGGCGCCTGGGTGGATGAAAGCGCCGCGGGCGCCGTCGACGTGATGTTGCTGCAGCCAGTGCCACCATTGCGCGAACGGCACCAGGGTGACCTCGGCGCCGAGTCGGCGGATCGCGTCCAGCTTGGTGGCCGGGGCGTGGTCGGGCGCGTAGACCGCACAGGGGACGCCCGCCTCGCGAGCGGCCCACGCAAGCCCTTGGGCGAAGTTGCCGGCGCTCGTGGTGTGGACTCCCTGGGTGAGTGCTGCTGGGGAGAGCGCGCGGATGGCGCTGAGCGCCCCGCGAAGCTTGAAGGAGCCAATCGGCTGGAGCGACTCGAGTTTGAGCCACAGCTCCACGTCGGTGTCGGCAAAGAGTCTGATCAGCGGCGTGCGCACTGCCGTGCCCGCAATCCGTTGGGCGGCGGCGTCGATGTCGGCAAGGGCGAGCGGAGCGAGCGGTTCTGGGGCGATCATGGGGCCGGTGGGGGAATCCGCGTGGGTTCGTACTGGGGAGTCACCGAGTGTCGAGCGGCTGGACGGAGCGTATGCCCCGTACAATAGTCACTCGACGGCGAGCGTGCGTCGAGACAACTTTGGAATGGGTCGCAGGGCGTTCGGGTGGATGGGAATCCGGGAACTCCTGCGCGGTAGGAACGCTAAGTACCACGAGGTCGCGCGGTGCGTCCTCTTCACGACACAGGTCATCATGAATAAGTCCAAGCCAGACAATCCAGAGCTGAAGGCGCGACTCAACGAGACCCAGTATCAGGTCACGCAATGCAGCGCCACGGAGCCGCCGTTCAACAATGAATTTTGGAATCACCACGAGGACGGGATTTACGTCGATATCGTGTCGGGTGAGGCGCTCTTCTCGTCGGTGCACAAGTTCGACAGCGGGACCGGCTGGCCGAGCTTTGTGAGTCCCATCGAGCCGGCGAACATTACGGAGCACAGCGACAACAACTACGGTATGCGGCGCGTGGAGGTGCGGTCCACGAGCGCGGACTCACATCTCGGGCATCTCTTTCCCGACGGCCCTGGTCCCACGGGGCTTCGCTACTGCATCAACTCGGCGTCGCTCCGGTTTGTCCCGCGCGCACGGCTCGAGGCAGAGGGGTATGTGCAGTATCTGTCGTTGTTTGCGGGGAAGGGCACATGACGGCACCGACGAATCCCCCACTCGAAAGCGCAACCCTAGCTGGCGGCTGCTTCTGGTGCATCGAGGCGGTTTTCCGGCTCCTGCGCGGCGTGCATGTCGTTGAGAACGGCTACAGCGGCGGGCGTCGGCCGAATCCGACGTACGAGCAGGTGTGCAGTGGTGTCTCGGGCCACGCCGAGGTGATTCGCGTGGAGTTTGATCCCACGCAGATCACCTTCCGGCAACTGCTCGACGTGTTTTTCACGGTGCACGATCCCACGACGCTCAATCGACAGGGGGGCGACGTCGGGACGCAGTATCGATCGGCGGTGTTCACCCACTCTGCTGAGCAACAGGCGGTGGCACTCGCGACCATCGCGGACTTTACCGCGGCCGGCACCTGGCGCGGAGCCATCGTAACGGAGGTGACGCCGATCGTGAACTACTTTCCGGCGGAGGCGTACCATCAGGATTACTATGCGAGAAATCCGCAGAACGCCTATTGTGCCGTGACAATCGAACCGAAGGTTGCGAAGCTCCGCAAGAAATTCCTCGACCTCCTCGCGCAATGATCCGTGCCGCTGTCATCCCCCGCCCGGGCGCTCCTGTCGAACTGCGGGAGCTGCCGCGCCCCGTGCTTGAGCCAGGCGCGGCGCTCCTCCGCACCCTCTACTCCGAAGTCTGCGGCACGGATGTCCATCTGCAGCAGGGGAAGCTCAGCGGGGTGCCGTATCCGTTGATTCCGGGCCACGTCTCCATTGGTCATCTCGAAGAAATCCGGGGTGTCGTGACCGACATCGAAGGGGAGCCGTTCAAGGAAGGCGACCTCGTCACCTTTCTCGACGTCCACGAGACCTGCGGACGATGCTACGAGTGCTTGGTGACCAAGCAGACGACCCGCTGCCCCAAGCGCAAAGTCTACGGCATTACCTACGGCATGAACGACGGGCCGCTCGGCGGGTGGGCGACGCACATCTGGATGAAGCCCGGTGTGAAGATGCTTCGCATTCCGCAGGGGGTAGATCCCGCGACGTTCATCGCTGGTGGTTGCGGCCTGGTGACCTCGGTGCATGCCGTCGAGCGGGGGCAGGTTGCCCTCGGCAACTCCGTCGCGGTGCTTGGCGCCGGGCCAGTCGGGCAGGCGGCGATTGCACTCAGTCGGTTGAGCGGCGCGTATCCCGTGATTGCGATTGGTGCGCCGGCCTCGCGCCTCGAGTTCGCCACGCAGATGGGGGCCACGCACACCCTCAGTCTCGACGTGCCGGAGGCGGATCGCGCGGCGCAGGTTCGAGCGTGGACGGGCGGACGCGGCGTGGACGTGGTGATCGAGGCTGCGGGCGATCCGCGTGCGGTGTCGCAGGCGCTCGACCTCGTGCGCGATGGGGGCCGTGTGGTCATTGCCGGGCAGTACACGAACGCTGGTGATGTTACCATCAATCCGCACCTCGCGATCAACCGCAAGCATGTGGACATCCGCGGCTGCTGGGGGTGCGATTACTCCCACGTGCATCGCGCGCTGCAGGTGCTGGCGCATCAGGGGCAAAGTTTGCCCTGGGCCAACTCAATCACGGCGCGTTTTGGGTTGGACCAGGCGAACGAAGCGCTGGCCGCTGTTGCAAATCGCGACGTGGTGAAGGCGCTGATTGTACCCTAGGGTCGAGCGCGGCTCCACACGCACTGTCGAGAGATTCGAACACTACCCGTCACCGAGTTCCTCCCTATGTCATCACATCAGTGGTCTCGCCGTGAGTTTGGAACCGCGGTCGCTGGCATCTTCGGAGCGTCGCTCCTGCCTCGCCTCGCGCATGCGCAGCCGGCGCCGAGGTGGGCGTTGCCGAACGTCAATGGTGCGCGGCTCAATGCGCATCTCGAGCAGTTGCACGCCTTCGGCAAGAATCCTCAGGGCGGTGTTTCTCGAGTCGCCTACACCGACGCCGACCGCGATGCTCGGGTGCTGGTGCAGCAACTGCTCCGCGACGCCAAGCTTGACGTCTCGATTGATGCCGCAGGGAACATCATCGGCCGCCGCGCGGGATCGGATCCCTCGCGCCCGTGCATCATCATTGGCTCGCACATCGACTCTGTGCCTGAGGGCGGGAACTACGACGGCCAGGTGGGCTCGATGGGCGCGATCGAGGTCGCGCAGACCTTGGGTGAAGCCGGGATCACGACGCGCCATCCGCTTGAAGTCGTGATCTGGCAAAACGAAGAAGGGGGACTCTGGGGCAGTCATGCCGCCACGGCGGTGCTGACTGAGGCCGAACTGAACACGGTCAGTCGCAGCGGCAAGACGATTCGCGAGGGCATCACATTCCTCGGCGGCGATCCGGCGCATTTGGAGCGAACGCGTCGTGCGAAGGGCTCGGTGGCGGCCTATCTCGAGTTGCATATCGAGCAAGGGGGAACGCTCGATCAGCAGAAGCAGCAGATTGGCGTGGTGGAAGGGATTGTCGGGATCAAACAGTGGGAAGTCACCATTACGGGCTTCGCGAACCATGCTGGAACAACCGCCATGGGCGAACGGCGCGACGCAATGCTGACCGCCGCGCGGTTCACCGAGATGGTGAACCGAGTGATTCGTGCCACGCCGGGGCGCCAGGTCGGCACGGTCGGACGCATCCAGGCATTCCCGGGTGCACCGAACGTGATCCCCGGAAAAGTTGTGCTCACGCTAGAAATCCGTGATCTGGACGGCAAGAAAATCGACGCGATGTTTGCGCGTATCAAGGCGGAGTCCACGAAGGTCGGCGCGATGAACGACACCGCGTTTGAGTTCCATCAGTTCACCGATAACATCCCAGCGCCCACCGATCTCCGGATTCGGGCGATGGTCGCTGCGTCGGCTCGCGAGCTCGGGCTGTCGCACATCACGCTTCCCAGCGGTGCTGGGCACGACGCCCAAGATCTGGCCCAGATTTGCCCGGTCGGGATGATCTTTGTTCCGAGCCTGAAGGGGATCAGTCACGCGCCCGCCGAGTATTCCGCTCCCGAGGATATCACGAACGGCGCGAATGTCCTGCTGCACACCCTGCTGAAAGTCGACGCGGCGTTCTAGGCGGCGTTCTACGCGGCGTTTTCGGCGGCGTGCTTAGCGGCGTGCTTAGCGGCGTGCTTGGCGGCGTGCTGAGGGACGGGGGCACTGGTTAGCCCCTTTACAGTTGCAAAGTCGGGGTCCCGAAGCCAATCTCTTGAGGTGACCACTCGCCGCGACTTCCTCACGACCGCCGCCGCCGCAGCTTCGGCCGCAGCTGTCGGCCTTATGCCTCGCGCCCTGCGCGCCGCTACGGCCCCTCTCGTTGTTCCTTCTTATCTCAACGCGACGAAACTCGACCGCCTGGGATTGCAGCTGTATACGGCACGTTCGGAGATGGCGAAGAACGTTGAGGCCACTCTCGAAAAGGTCGCCGCCGTTGGGTACCGCGAGGTCGAGTTTGCGGGCTATTTCAACCGCGATCCGGTTGCCCTGCGCGGCACGCTCGACGCACTGAAGCTCACCGCCCCCGCGTGCCACGTCGGGCTGCCTCAGGTGGAGGCGCAGTGGACGGCCACGGCCGCCGCCGCGAAGGCACTGGGCCATAAGTGGGTGATCGTCGCCTCCGTGCCAGGGAAATCGCTCACCTCACTCGACGGCCTCAAGGACCTCGCGAAGCGGTTCAATGACGCCGGCGCACGCTGTCGAGATGCGGGGATGCGCTTTGCGTATCACAATCACAACGCCGAGTTCAAGCCGGTGGTGGAGCCCACGGGCAGCGTGTTGCCGCTCGACGTACTGCTTGGCGAGACCGACCCCGCGCTTGTGGACTTTGAGATGGATCTGTACTGGATCACCAACGCCGGCCAGGATCCGCTCACGTACTTCAAGAAGTATCCCGGGCGGTTCACGCTCGCGCACGTGAAAGACTCCGGCGGTGCTCCCCAGCACGAGATGCGTGATGTGGGTGCGGGAACCATCGACTGGAAGGCGATCTTTCGCCAGTCGAAGCAGGCGGGATTCCAGCATTATATCGTCGAACATGACCAGCCGAAGGACGTGTTCACGAGCATCGCGGCGAGCTATCAGTATTTGCGCGCGCTCGAGTTCTGAGGCGCTGCGAGTGCTCGATGAGGGTGCATCGATCCGCGATGTAGCAGCTGCCGAATCACGGCACGGAGATGCGTGCCAGTTTTCCTGATACGCTGTACGCGGCAGTCGTGGCAGAAGGGCGCTAACTCAGCGGAGGCACGGTGATGAGCAAGAAGGTGACTCGGAAGGATTTTCTTGGGATGAGCGCCATGCTCGCTGGCGCTGCTGCAACGCCGCCGATGGCGGCGGCTGCGATGAACCGCGCCACCGATGCGCTTCCTGCTATGCCGCAGAAGGGGAGCGGTATCGATGCCGATCTCATCGTCATCAACGGGCGGGTGCTGACGAGTGATCCCGCACGGCCGCGCGCTGAGGCGTTCGCGGTGAAAGATGGCCGCTTCCTCGCAGTCGGGAGCAACGCGGACATCGCGAACCTTCGCAGTGCACGCACCAAGGTCATTGACGCCGCACGCATGACGGTGACTCCGGGGTTCATCGACGCGCACAATCACCCGGGCGGGGTGAATGAGCTCTTCGAGGTGAATGGGAATCTGCGAAGCATCGCGGAGCTGAAAGCCGCCATCACCAAGAAAGCGTCGCAGACTCCTCAGGGGCAGTGGGTGAATGCCTACATGTTCGACGACACCAAGCTGGCCGAGAACCGGATGCTCGACCGGCGCGATCTTGATGAGGCGGCGCCAAACCACCCGGTAAGTGTCAACCACCGCGGCGGACACACGAGCTGGTACAACTCCAAGGCGTTCGAACTCGCGCATGTCACCAAAGACACCAAGGACCCCGCGGACGGCCGATTTTTCCGCGATCCGGACGGCACGCCGAATGGACGGGTCGCCGAGATGGCGCGTCGCGTCTTCAATACCGTAGGTGAACGGGTTCGCTATACGCCGGAGCAGGTCGCGGAGCGTGCGCGAAAGGGTATGGCCTACATCTCGGAACTGTATACGGCGTCAGGGCTCACGACGGTGCACGACCTCAGCGCCACGGTGCCGAACATTCGTGCATATGAGGAAATTCGCGCCGAGGGGAATCTCCGGCATCGGGCGTATATGATGATCCGCGGCGCCGCCTTTCCACTGCTCCGCGATGCCGGGATGTTCACAGGCTTCGGTGACGAATGGGTGCGAGTCGGTGGCGTGAAGTTTGCGGCAGACGGTTCGGCATCTGAACGTACCATGCGTATGAGCACGCCCTACGTCGGCACCGACGACTACGGCATCCTGACCATGACGCAGCAGGAGATCCACGAGGCCGTCGACGACGCGCACAGTCACGGCTGGCAGGTGGGGATCCACGCGAACGGCGATGTCACCATCGACATGGTGCTGACCGCATACGAGCGTGCCCTTAGGAAGTGGCCGCATCCTGATCGGCGGCACCGGATCGAACATTGTTCGCTGGTGAATGCGTCACTGATCAGCCGTATCAAAGCGATTGGCGCCATTCCGACACCGTTCTGGACCTACGTGTACTATCACGGCGAAAAATGGGCGGAGTTCGGCGACGAGAAGATGCGTTGGATGTTCGCGCACAAGTCGTTCCTGGACGCGGGCATCATTGTGCCGGGCGCGAGCGATTACGGCCCCGGCCCCTTTGAGCCGCTTATGGCGATCCAGTCGATGGTGACGCGCCGTGATTATCGCGGACGCGAGTGGGGCGCCAATCAAAAGATTACGATGGATCAGGCGCTGATGGTGGCGACCCAGAATGGTGCCCACGCCTCCTTCGAAGAGAAGATCAAGGGCTCGATTACGGCCGGGAAGGTCGCCGATTTCGTGATCCTCGAGAAAGATCCGCACGATGTGGACCCGAATACCATCAAGGACATCAAGGTGGTGCGCACCGTGACCGGTGGCCGCACCGTGTATCCCAAGAGCGAGGGTTGAGCATCCGCGCCGTGCTTTCGAGCGCCGTATTGGTGATAAGCTCATTGCCTCGGTGAAGGGAAAGGTCGGGCTCTTTTAGCCGTCCGTCCCACCTCCTATTTTTCGCGCAGTAGTCATCACATCCACGAGCACTCACGACCATGTCCGCTTCCCGCCTCGGCGTTGGCTTCATTGGCTCCGGTTTCAATGCCCGGTTTCACATGCTCGGCTGGCGCGGAGTTCGCGACGCCGACGTGCTCGGTGTGTGGAGCCCGAACGCCAAAAACGCCGCGTCAGCCGCCGCACTCGCGCGCTCGCTCGATATTGGACAGGCCAAGGCGTACACGAGCATCACAGCGATGGTCGCGGACCCGGCGATCGACGCGATCTGGTTGACGGGGCCGAACCAAGCCCGCATTGAGAATGTCGAAGAAATCGTCCACGCGATTCGCGAGGGCAAGGGAACGCTCAAGGGAATCGCGTGCGAAAAGCCGCTCGCCCGGAACGTCTCGGAGGCGGCGTACATCACGAAACTGGTGAAGAGCGTTGGGCTGGCGCACGGCTATCTCGAGAATCAGCTCTGGGCGCCGCATGTGGAAGCCGGAAAGACCTTGCTCTGGGCACGCGGCGCGGCGACCACCGGGCGCCCCTATCTCGCCCGCGCTGCCGAAGAACACAGCGGTCCGCACATGCCCTGGTTCTGGAATGGACGCCTGCAGGGCGGTGGAGTGCTCAATGACATGATGTGCCACTCGGCGCTCGTCGTGCGTTATCTCCTCTGCAAGCCAGGGGAGCCGCTCTCGACCGTGAAGCCGGTGAAGGTCACCGGCCACATTGCCAGTCTCAAGTGGTCGCGTCCGCACTACACCAAGCAGCTCAAAAAGAGCATGGGGGTGGATTACGCCAAGACACCCAGCGAAGATTTTGCGAGCGTGATGATTGAGTTCGACACGCCGGGCGGCCGCGCGATTGGCGAGGCGAGCACGAGCTGGAGCTTTGTCGGTGCCGGTCTGCGGCTCTCCGCGGAGTTGCTCGGTCCGGAGTATTCCATGAAATGGAACTCCCTCGATAGCGGGCTGCAGCTGTTCTTCAGCCGCGAGGTGACTGGCCGCGCGGGCGAGGATCTCGTCGAAAAGCAGAACGCCGAGCAGGGCGTCATGCCGGTGGTCCCCGAGGAGTACAATGCCTACGGCTACACGGGCGAGGATCGCCACTTCGTGCGCGTGTTTCAGGGCAAAGAGAAGCCGCTGCTCACGTGGGATGATGGCGTCGACGTCGTGAAGATGCTCATGGCGGCCTATCAGAGCGCCGAACAAGAAAAGACGTTGGCATTTCCGCCGCGCGGTCTCGGCACGTTCGTGCCAGCCGTCGCGAAGGGTACCTGGAAGCCGTAATCGGTTCTCAGCAGCTGTGGGACGCACTGGCGCCTGTGCAGGGCGCGCCACTTGGAGATTGAGCTATGGGAATCGGTCGTAGTGTGTTACTCGCCATGTCGAAGAGCGCCTTCCTGAACGATCAGGCACTGAATCGCACGTTCGTGAAGCGCGCGGTCAAGAAGTTCATGCCGGGCGAAGCGCCCGAGGATGCGCTCGGTGCCGCTCAGGTATTGGGGAAGGCGGGGCGTGGAACTGTCTTCACAAAACTCGGCGAGAACCTCACGCGTCTCGATGAAGCCGACGCCGTGCGCGATCACTATCTGAAGTTCTACGATATGATCAAGGCGCGTGGCATCGACGGGCATGTGTCGGTGAAGCCAACGCAACTCGGCCTCGATCTTTCGCCCGAAACCTGCGCGCAGCATGTGCACGTCCTCGCGGCCAAGGCCGCCGAGAGCGGCTCGATTCTCTGGATCGACATGGAGGATTCGAGCTATGTCGATCGGACATTAGCGCTCTACGAAGGCGTCAAGAAGGCGTATCCCAACTGCGGCCTCGCGATTCAGGCGTACTTGCTACGGACGCCGCAGGATGTCGAGCGTTTGATGGCGGTGCAGCCCATTATCCGACTCGTGAAGGGGGCGTATGCCGAGCCGGCGAGCATTGCATTCCCGGTGAAGGCCGACACCGATCGCGCGTATTACGAGGTGTCGGTCACTATGCTGCAGCATGCGGCCAAGGGGAACTGCTTTCCAATTTTTGGAACGCATGATATTCCGCTGGTCGATCGGATCGTGGCCGCGGCCAAGGAGATCGGCGTTGCCGACGGCAAGTATGAGATCCACATGTTGTACGGCATCCGCGACGCAGATCAAGCGCGACTCGTGCGCGACGGGCGCACCGTGAAGACGCTGATCAGCTACGGCAGCTCGTGGTACAAGTGGTACATGCGACGACTCGCCGAACGGCCGGCGAATGTCTGGTTCGTGGTGCGCTCGATGTTGCCGGGGTGAGCCGAGCGTAGCTCCTGCGCGCGCCTTAGATGGCGAGTTTGGGCAGCGCGCAGGTGATGCGATCGAAGGCAACCTTGAGGATTTCCTCAGAGGTCGCGAAGCAGATCCGTAGGTGCCCTTCAGAGCCGGCCTCGAACCAGTCGCGGCCACCGGGCACCAGCGCCACGCGACTCTCGGCGAGCACCCGCGCGACAAACGACTCCGCGGAATCCTGTACGCCAACGAGCCGTGGGAACGCTAAATAGGTGGCGTTCGTGTCGACTGGAGCCAGGAAGGGCATCTGGGCAATGAACGCCAACGTCTGCGCGCGCCGCGCCGCCAGATGCTCGCGGAAGTCACCGAGCCAGGCATCGCACGAGGTGAGCGCCGCGGTGCCTGCGACTTGCGAGAGCACGGGGATCCCCGCGGCCGTGCTCGCGTGCTGCGACGCCTCGAATAGTTGCGTGGTGATTTCCGCGGTGCGCGCAATGAGGTAGCCGATGCGCATCGCGGCAAGGGCGAAGTTCTTGGAGAGCCCCGACACGACGATTGTCTTGGGATACACAGGCAGGGCGCGGTCCAGAACGCTCACGAATGGCGTGGTGTACGAGATATCAGCCCAAATCTCGTCGCTGATCAGCCAGAGCCCATGCCGCTCGGCGAGTGTCAGGAGGGCCCGAAGGTGCGCTGCGGAGAGCATACGCCCGCGCGGGTTGTGCGGATTGCAGATGAAGATGGCGCGGGTGCGATCGTCGATTAACGACGTGAGCGCGTCGAGATCGAACTCGGCGGAATCTTCGGGGAGCGGGCAGGTACGAACCGTCCCTCCCGCCGCTTCAATGGAGCGGCGAAAGAGGAAGTCGACCGGGTCCGGAATAATCGCGTTGTCGCCCGGGCCGAGGATTGCCCGCGCGGCGATGAACAGGCCGCCGGCGGCACTGTTGACGGGCAGCACATGCGCAGCATCCGTCGGCGACAGTTTCGTTCGCGTGTACCAGTCGGCAATCGCCTCACGAAACTCGGGGAGCCCGCGTGGCGGACCATACGAGTGGTACCCATCGGTGGCGTGCCGCACCAACGCCTCGGTGATCTGTGGCGCGACGGCGAAGTCGGGGTCGGCGGCCGTCAGCGGAATCACGTCCGTCGGATGCACGGCCCAGCGATAGTTGTAGGCGCGCTGGCGCAGCAGGTCGAGGCGAACGCTGTCGTTGTCGAAGAAAGTCACGGTCAGTGGAGCGAAAGGGGCAACTGAAAGTTCTTGTCGCGATTCAGGTGCATGAACTGCTCGACGAGCTGGTCGCCCTCAGCGATATAGCGTCGGATGTTCGGCTCACGCTTGCGGTAGTACCGGTGGAACACTTCAGATGTCGGTTCCTCTTCTTGCCTGCGCGACAGCAGTGCGGCCAGGCAGGCCGCGTCTTCAAGCGCGGAGTTTGCGCCCTGGCTCGTAAATGCGAGGAGCGGATGTGCCGCGTCGCCAAGGAGCGCTACCGAGCCGAAGGAAAAGGCTGGGAGGAGATCCATACGCTCCGAAATCCAGAGGAAGCTCGTGGAGAAATCGTTCTTGGCCACCAACTCTTGAAACGCGTCTGGGTAGTCGCGCGTGACCTTCTTGAGGAAGGCTCGCATCGAGTCGCCCGAGCCATCGTCGAGGGGATCTTCCAGATGATTGAACTGCAGGAACCAGATGTAGTACCCATCGCCGAGGGGAATCATACCCATGCATTTTCCTGCGGCGGTGTCGATGACTTTGACGAATTCGTCCTGCGGCACTTCGAGGTCGGGGAGGTAGACCATGCCGACGATTTCCCGTTCACCGACCGGTACGAGGCGGTGCTGCGGAAAGAGCGCGTGACGCACGGACGACCGAATGCCATCGCTGGCGAGAACGATATCCGCCTCGATGCTTGTGCCGTCTACGAACCGCACGCCCGAAATATGATCATCGTCCGCGTGCAGAAAGCCCGCGAACGCCGCATCGTGCCGGATTTCCGTGGCCCCGCTCGACGCGCGGAGCATTTCTACGAGATCTTCGCGCCGCATGCTGAGGCAGTCGTCGAGTTGACGTTGATAGACCTCGCCGCCGTTCGGCAGGATGGCGCGAAAGCGATTGATGGGGTTCCCGCGACGGAGGAGGTCCGAACGAAGGCCCATCGAGTCTAGTGCGTCGATTCCATTCTTGAGCAGGAGGAACCCAAAGCCTTGGCTGGCGGAGCGCCGTTGCCGGTCGAAGACGCGAACCTCGACGCCTTGCTGGGCGAGGCTCCGCGCCGCGGCGTAGCCCGCGATGCCGCCGCCGATGATCGCCGCGGTGCGGACTGGCGCATGATCACGCCGAATGCGGTACGGCGTGCTGTTTGATCGCCAGTGCACCGCGTGCGGGAGGTCTTCGCGGATCAAGCGGCCGTGCTTCCAGAGGGTTGCCAGTCGTGCCTCGGCGCGGTCCAGGGGAATTCCGCACCGGATCGAGATCTCACTGGACGAGAGTCCCGGGAACTCCTCGAGGAGTTCAATCATGTCGGCGCGCAGTTTTCCGTCGGGCGCGTCGAGGTGGGTGAGCTCGTTGATGATCCCAGCCCAATGGTCCAGCGCTTTGTCCGCCGTTGTTTGGTTCAAGAACGACGTGTCGGTGACGCTATCGACTTGGTCGTTGATGAAGACCAGCGTTGGGAAACGCCGGACCTTCCACGTTTCGGCGTCGCGAATGTCGCGGGCGAACGCATCGGCAGCCGAGCCATCCTGCATGGACTGACGAAAGCGGGGCACATCAAGGCCGCTGCGAATCGCGGCGGTCACCAAGATGCGTTCCTCGCTGATGTCCTTGCCTTCGAGAAAGAGCAGGTCGCGGACAATCTGCAGGAATCGGAAGCCGTTCTTTGGGTCCTGGGCCATCGCTGCGTGATATGCGATCGAGGCCGGGTACGACGAGCGCACCGGCCGGCGACGCCAGATGGCGCTGTCCATTTGCACGCGGTGCTCGGAGCTCAGGCGCTCCCACAGGCACGCGACCGACTCTCCGTTTTCGCAGGTCGGGTCCATCGCGGGGAGCTCGTCCCACGATTTCACCATCCCCCCGAGCTTTACGTCGATCTTCACCAGCCCTTGGTAGAGCTCGACCATGGCCGCGAGATACGGGTCCACGACTCGGCAGGCGGAGCACAGGGGGTCCGAGAAGTAGAGGACGTGAATATGCCGTGACTGAACGCGAAGGGCAGTTTCGGTCGCGGTATCCCGAGGCGCTGCCTCAATGTGCCCACCGTCCCTCAAAACATCCTGAAGGTAGGGGGTCACGGGCGGATACGCTTGGCGAATGTGGAGATTCTGTAAAGCATTGCTAATGAATGACTTGAGTGGCTATTGGCCCTTGATGCCCGGGCGTTGAGCGCCCGAACACGGTACCGTTCCTTGACCTGTACTGCAAGAAACGAACCAATCGCAAGTCTTAGGACCATCAGTTTTAGTGTGCTGGGTGGGCTGATTACCCCCCCCTCAGCGCCGCCCGCGGCTGCGCCGACCGACGACCGCGGTGCAACCGCTGTGGTACCGTGGTTTTACCGCGTGGCGTGCTCCGCCAGGAAGGGACGCAGGAGGCGTAGCGTCGATACCGGGTCTTCTTCTTGTGGAATGTGTCCAAGTGCCGTGAACTGTACCGTCCGGCTCCCTGGGATCGACTGTCGGAACAGCTCCGCCGTCACGGGGGCAATCAACCGGTCCTTCTCGCCCCAGATGATGAGCGTTGGGACCCGCAGCTCGCCCAAGCGGTCAACAGCGGACGGGGCGCTGGATTGCACGAACCGAGCCACGACAGCCGCGCGATTCCCCTCGCGCAACGTCAGATCATAGTAACGATCAATAAGCTCCGGCGTGACCTTCGCGGGATCACCGAAGACGTTGCGAACGCTCGAGGCCACGATGAATCGCGGTAAGATGTACCGCATAAGGCGCCCACCCACGGCGCTCCGCGCAAGCCGAAACCCTATCGGCACCGACGTCGCGTTCACCGGAAACCCTGCGGCATCCACAAGCACGAGCTTCGCGACCCGCGCGCTGTCCGAGAGCGCCAGATTCCATGCAATCTGCCCGCCGAGTGAGTTGCCGATCAGCACGGCACGGGTGACGCCAAGTGAGTCCAGCACGGCCTGCACGAAGCGTACGTAGCTGCCGATCGAGTAGTTGTTCGTTGGGTCAGGCCCGGTGAGACCGAACCCTGGAAGGTCCATGCGAATAACGCGGCGTGTGGTGCGCAGCTCGTTGGCCCATCCATCCCACGTATGCAGGCTCGACGAGGTGCCGTGCAGCATCACAATCGGCTCGGCGTCCTCGCGCGGCCCTTCGTCGCGGAGGTGCACCTGCATGCCGTGAACGGAGAGGAAACGCGACGGGGCTGGAGCCCACTTGGGTTGCAGCTCGGCGACGGTCTTATCCGGCGCCCACGTTGCGGCGACGAACGCGGCGCCTGCCAGCAACAGCGCGGCCAGCAGTACGACAAATTTGCGCACCATGACGGCTCCCGAGTCCTACGAGTGATCGACCGGACGTAGCCGTTGGGGGACCCCACGGAAGGCACGCCCGTGGACGGCCCGCACGCCGGTACGTCCCACGAGGTCGACGACATTCTCTGCGGTCACCGACCCCCCTGCGATGATCTCCACCCGGTCGCCAGCGCGATCGACAAGCGCGTGGAGCCGATCGGCCCCTTCCATGGCGGTTTTGCCAGCGCCGCTGGTGAGGATGTGGTCCACCTGCAGGGAGACCAGAAGCTCCAGCGCCTCAGCCTGATCGCGGACCTGATCAAAGGCGCGGTGAAAACCAATCCGTACCCCGGATGCCACGGAAATCAACTGCGCCATGGCTTCGACGTCGACGTCACCGTCCGGCGTCAGTGCGCCAATCACCACGCCGTCGGCCCCGAGTTCTTTGGCAACGGCGATGTCCTTCTTCATGATTTCGATTTCATCGTCGCAATAGACGAAACTGCCGGCTCGCGGACGAATCAGCACGTGAACCGAGACCAAGAGTTTTTCCGAGCAGCGGGCAATCAGCCCCGCGCTCGGCGTGGTGCCCCCGTCATGCAGCGGGCCGCAGAGTTCGAGACGATGCACCCCCTCGCCTTGGGCAGCGAGCGCATCGATGAACGTATCAACGGCAGCTTCGACAATCACGGGCACGAGAGCCTCCGAGTTACGCCGTGGCGGGCGTAGCGGCCTTGGGACGGAACAGCAGGAAGAAAAGCACGAAGACGGCGAGTGCACCCATCGCGGGGATCGGCCAGATGGCAGCCCAGTCGTGGGTCGTCTTGCCCGCGGCGTCGGTTAGCGCATGACGACCAACCACAGCGCCAGACACGTACGACCCGACAAAATACCCGAGGCCGTTGGTCACAAAGTTATAAAACCCCTGCGCAGCGCCGCGAATTTTCTCGCCGGCGCGCTGGTCGGTGTAGATCTGCCCGCTCACGAAGAAGAAGTCGTAGCAGACGCCGTGCAGCAGGATGCCGGCCCAGAGCAGCCACATTCCCGTGCTGGTGTTGCCATGCGCGAAGGCGAAGTAGCGGAGGCCCCACGCAAGCATGCCGCCGAGCATCACGACCTTGATGCCGAAGCGACGCAGGAAGAACGGGAGCAGCACCATGAAGCCGATCTCACTCCACTGGCCAAAACTCTGAATGAATGCTGGCTCCGGCGCGCCAATCTCGTTCAAGAACGGGTTGGCAAAGGTGTAGTAAAACTGGAGCGGCACGCAGAGCAGAAACGACCCGAGGACAAAGATCAGGAAGTCAGTGCTCTTGAGCAGCGCGAGTGCGTCGAGTCCGAGCGCGTCACGCACACTGAACGGCGCCCCAGCAGCCTTGGGTGGCGTATGCGGCAGCAGGAGCGAGAAGACGCCCAGCAGCACCGACGCGCCTGCCGCGAGTTGCATCGGCAGCGCGGAGGTCTCGGCGTGCATCTTGCCGACCACTGTACCTGCAACAATCCACCCGATGGTGCCCAGCACGCGAATCAGTGGGAAGTCTTTTGCGGGATCAGGGATATGCTGGAACGAAATCGAACTCGTGAGCGACAGCGTCGGCATATAGCAGATCGCGTACGCAATCACGAGCGGGTAGAACTCGCCGAACGTGGTACGCGTGCTCACGAAGTACATGAGTACGGCGCCAAGCAGGTGGAGGATGGCCAAGAGCTTTTCGCTTGCGAAGAACCGGTCGGCAATGATCCCCATGAAGAACGGAGCAATCAGCGCGGCAATCGCGGTGGCGCCGTACGAGAGGCCGATCTGGGCATCGGTGAACTTCAGCGTCGTACCCAGATACGTGCCCATCGTGACGAACCAGCTCCCCCACACGAAGAACTGGAGGAACATCATGATGCTGAGTTTTGTGCGGACGGTGCCCATTTACAGCTCCCGAATTCGAATGTTACGGAACGCGAGGCTCCCCAAGTGGTCACCCTGCAGCGCGATGTGTCCTTTCTTGTAGCGGCCGAAGTTGGGCCAGTCGTTGAACTTGCTCTTCTTGACCAGGGCAAGCCACTCGGGGCTGTTCAGTTCATACTCGAGCAGCTTGAAGCCGTTCAGCCAATGTTCGATATGATTTCCGCGAGCGACAATCTTGGTGCTGTTCCAGTCGCCGACCGGCTTCAAGTGTCCAGCGGGGGAGGCAAACAGACCGTAGGCCGCGCCAGCGCAGGTGAACCGGGTTTTGTTGTCGCTGGCGAGACTGTCGTCGAGTAACTGGTATTCGGGAGCGGTCCAGTAGATGTGATCGTATTCCTCGGTGCCGCGATAGAAGATGCCGCTATTGCCGGCCCGCCCGATCTTCCAATCGATTTCGAGTTCAAAGTCCCCGTATTCTTTGACGGTGACGATGTCCTCGACCGGGCGACTCTTGGCGATCGTGCCGTCTACCACCTTCCATCCACTCGGGACGGTGTCGACTTTGTACCCGCGCCAACCGGTGAGCGACTTGCCGTCAAACAGTGGGGTCCAGCCGTCGCCGGTGCGAGCACCGACAGCGGATGACGCTGGGGCTGAGGCAGGGCGGGGCGCCCCGCCGCCGCTGCTTGCAGCAGCAGGGGTGCAGGACCAGGCGAGGGAGGCAAGAGCGAGGCAGGAGAACGTGGTACGGGCGGTCATACGGGCTCCAGTCGAGGACAGGGCAGAAACGCGCCTTCAGAAGATGCCTATTGCTCCGTCCCAGCGAAAGGAGGAATCCCCACGGGACTTCCCTCCGGGCAGCCGACTGCGTTTCTTCACGGAGACGCCTGTGACACCGACCCTCCGGGCCACCCCCCTTCGCACGACCGTCCATATGTCAGCCCAGCCGTACTTCGCTCGCGGAATTCCGATGCTCCCGGTCGCAAACGTGCGACGCGCCATCGATTTTTTTGTCGATGTGCTGGAGTTCAAGTATGACTTCAATGCGGGGGAATACGGCGGCGTTCGTCGGGACGCCATCGAGGTGCACTTCTGGCGCACCGAGGATCCCAATCTTCCGCCGAATTCCAGTTGTCGGATCGAAGTGACCGAGATCCGAAAACTCTATGCGCTCTATCGGGAGCGGGGCGTCATTCACCCAGACGGCGATATTGCCGCCAAGCCGTGGGGGACGACGGAGTTCGTGGTCCTCGACGTCGACGGGAACTCGTTGACTTTCGTCGAAGTCTTCGGGCAGGGCTCCTAAGCTTCTGGCGGCTCGAGGGACGTCTTCCAGGCCTGGCCGGAGTCGCTAATACGCGAACTGGACGCCGGCAGTGAACACGCGGTCGGTCGTACCGAAGCCAGTCGGCGGGGCGCTGTTGAATCTCGTGGCCCACCGCACCTTCAAGCTCATGTGGTCCGATAATGGCGCGACCATCGCGGTCTCGCTATTGAGGCGAAAATGCCCTCCCGCCTTTACGTCGGGAATCACCTCGGACAGGTGCTGCACGGTCGCCTTGGTCGTGAACGCGTGCTTGTAGTTGACCGCCGTCCGTGCGGCGGGGAGCTGCGCCCGCTCGCCGAGCGTATTCTCCTGCACGGTGAGCACACCGCCGCCGTCAATCGTCAGCGAGTCCCGCTTGCTATGGATTACCCGCCACTGGATCCCGAGGAGTTCGTCGTACCGAAGGTTGAAGCCGGCGTACACGTTGCGTTCGTAGGCGACGGCCGCAAACGCACCCACCGATCCGTTGAACGCGGCATCAGCGCGCACGCCGACTCGAAGCTGATTGGCGCTCTCTTTCCCCTTGGTGCGGCCGTAGATGTAAGCGCCCGTCTGGGTGAACGTCCACGCATCCACCGTCCGAACGATTTTATCGCCAATGCTGACGGTCGTGACGTCGGTGTTTCCTGTTGCGCTCACATAGCCGAGGTCAGCCTGCCAGTTCGTGCGCTTCACGCTCGGCTTCTGCGCGAGGGCGGGCGTCGCCGACAGTGCGAGACCCAGCATTCCCAGCAATGCGAGGGAGAGCACCCCAGCAGGCCGAGCGCCTGTCACCACTCCGAGATGCGGCGTCATCATCGAGCGGCTCCGAGAATAAAAAGGGGATTGGGCGCCTGGTGCCCCGGAAGGAGTCTACAAAAGAAGGCGCGTCACCACAACTGACGCCACCGTGGACTCGGGTGCGGTAGACAAGCCAAGGTGGTGACCGCATTTTGTACCATATTGACGTTGCAACAGTCCCCATCCCTCAGCAGGAGCGTAATCCGATGATGAAGGAGTTTACCGATTTCCTGAAGCAGTATGGCGTCATCGGCCTTGCCGTCGCGGTCATCATCGGCGGAAAGCTTGGTGACTTGGTGAAAGCTGTCGTCGATGGTCTCCTGATGCCATTTATTGGAGCCCTGATTCCGGGTGGAGACTGGCGTGGCTTCACGACCCCGGGTCCGATAGCCTTTGAGCTCGGCCGCGTGGCCGGTGCTGCGATCGACTTTGTGATTGTGGCCTTTGTCGTCTTCTGGATCGCGAAGAAGATCATGCGCGAAGACACCGTCACGAAGAAGTAGCCAGTCGGGCGAATCGCCTAGTGCTTCCACTCGCGGAAGAAGTCGATGCCGAACTGGTAGCTCGCGCTCAGTGTGCCGATGGTCCCGCACGGGTTCGTTCCTGGGTCCATCGACGCAATGGCTGCGATGCCTTGCTTGGGTCGATACTCGGCGGCGACGCCGAACCACATCGAGGAGCTCTGGGCGGCTGAGGTACGTGCACCGCGACACAGCCCAGCCGAAAGATTCAGGAAACCATCGGACCCCACACGCCGTCCTCCGGTGATCGCCAAGTTGTTGAGCACCGCGTCGAGTGGATTTGATGACAAACTCGCGTAGGTGTTGCTCCCAGCCACCGTGCTGACCTGCAGACTGTTGAAGAAAGGGAACACCGCGCTCAGCGCAGATTCCAGAGTGCTTCCGAGCGAGGGGAGCACGGCGGCTGTCGCGGACTTAAGCGTGGTTTGGCTCTGGCCGTCGAGCGCAAAACTCGGCGCGCCGAAGAGCAGGTAGCTGATAATTTCACTCTGCGCGAGCGTCACGCCGCCGGTGCTGCTCGAGAGGTCGAGGCGCAAGTCTTCCGTCGTGCCCGTCAGGTGTGCGCCGACCGTGATGTCATCCTGTTCCGGCCGACGCACGAGGTACGAGGTCCAGATATCCATCGCGGCGACAATGGGTAAGGTCCCAGCCACACGCACCACGCCACTGTCCACGCGGAAGGTGCGCTTGAGTGCACCAAGGTCTACGCGGTAGGTGCCGCGATTCGCAAGAATTTCCCCGGAGAGATAGGGGTCTTTCAGGTCGCCGCCGAGTTCGAGCGCTCCCGTGAGTTGCACGTTGGCATCCTTCGACTGGAGTCGCACGTCGTTGCCAAGGTTCACCTTGAGTGCACGGAAGCGCGGCCCCGCGCTGATTGTTCCTTCGTCCGCGCGCGCCGTATCGCGCAGTCGCCGCACCTGACGTTGCTCGCCGATGCGGAGTGTCGCGCTTGGTAATGTGACCGTTCCGCCAATCAGCGGCTCTGCGAGGAGTCCGTCGACCTGCAGATCCCACTGCGCATCCACGGATGCCACGCGCGGATTGTCCATGACTTTGAAGTTGGTCGCCCCACTGTGCAATGCGACCTGCCAGCTGCTGTCACGCTGAAAGATTTGCCCCTTCACGTAGATCGAGTCGCGCAGATTGTCGCCGTCCGACAGCCGCAGTGTTTCGATGGTTACCGTGTCGTGCGCAAAGGACGCATCGAGCCGCAGCGCGCGCGCGACCGTGCCGGTCTTGGTGACGAGAAACGCCCCGTTCTTGAGGTGCGCAGCTCCGGTGATCTCACGCCGATTCCACGTGCCGCCCACATCGAGCTGAGCCGTGAGCGTTCCCGCGAACTCACTGAGTTGTGGCACCAGCGCACCAAAGCCCGAGAGGGGTGCCGAATCAGCGACCGCACGGGCGAATAACGGAAGCTCGAGCATGCGGTCGCGTACCGTGCGCAGCGCCAGGTCCACGGGAAGCCGCGCCTCCACCCGGAACAGTTCTCGCGCATCACCCCCGATCAGGGTGGCGTCGAGTTGCCGGTTGGCATACCGGGCATCGGCGCGGAGCGACGGGACCGCGCCCTCACGAAACTGCACCGAATCAAATGACGCAGCAAAAGTGAAGACCGGCGCGTCGCGTGTGCCGAACATAGAGAGTTCGGCACGCGCGGTCCCGGTGAGGTCCGGCGACACTCGCCCCGTGAATGCGAGTTCCTCGACGGGGAGCCGCTCAACGACGAGACGGGCGCGAATCGTCCCCGTGTCGGGAACGGCGCCCATCAACGTGGCCGATCCCCCAGCCGTACTCACGAATCGCATCGAGTCCACGCGCACGTCGCGCCCCCGCAGGGTGATGCCGGCGCGCTGCTCGAGTGTCCAATGGTTCGCGCCGAGGCGAACGGCCAATGAATCAATGCCCAGATGCGTGCTGTCGGCATCGCGGAACGCCCGAATAGCCACGGCCCCGTCTTGGTCGCCATCGCCGATGAACGTGGCATATCCCGTGGCGCGGCGGCCGTCGGTCAGCTCACCGTCGACGGTGAGGAGGCGCGTGAGGAGCGAGCCGCTGCCGGCACCCTTCGCCGCCAGATGCACGCGCCCGGTAGCGGCTGAGGGGAGCCCCCCGACGCGTGCCTCGCCAACGAGTTCCCGCACAACACTTCCATTCCATTGGATCCGTTCCGCGCCGAAGTCCGCTTCGAGTCGCAGGGTGTCGAGCGACCCAATCAGGCGCCCGTTGGTGACACGAAGTCGTCCGCCGATGGAATCGGCCATCGGCGCACCGAGTGAATCCAGGAGGAGCGCGCGCAAGAGCGCCAACGAGTCTGCTTCCACCATAAAGCTCAACGTGTCGCGCGTCACGCCACTGCGGGCGAGCCGGCCGCGCGCCTGCAGGTGCCAGGTGGGGCTGCGCACCTCGGCGGTATCGACGTGCAAGCCGCTCTGGTCAATGCCGGCGCGAATCTCGCCCGAGCGCAGCTGTTCATCACCCACCACGCTCGTGCTGTCCAGTCGCAGTGTTACGTGTGCATCGGTGTCCGCCGCCGCCATGTCAATCGCCACGGTCGCGGTGCCATCAAGAATCAGTCGAGGGAGCTCTTTCCGGTCGACCAAGGCTCGCGGATCGAGGCGCCCGAGGCGCGCTTCTCCGTGAATAACGTTGCGCGTCGCATCGAGGAGGGAGTAGCCCTGAAAGCGAACGGTGCCGCTGTCGGCGCGCAGGGTGAGGTCGAGCCCCATGGTATCGCGCGTCGTTCGGACGGAGAGCGTGCCAGCGAGCGACTCGCGCACGGGAAGGGAGGTGCGGCCGCGTGCGAGGGTGCGCACCGCAATGGTGTCGAACGCGAGGTCCGCCTCGAGCCACTGTGTGCTCACGTCGCTCGCGATGCGGCCGTTTCCGGCAATACGCGTACGAAGTCCGTCGCCGTTGGCGTGATGCAGGAGCAGGTCGTGAAAGGTCAGGTTGTTCGTCGGACCGTCGAGGATCACCCGCCCGCTAAGATTTCCGCCTAGCGAATCGGCGACTTTTGCAATCGCACCTGCGGTCCGTACATCGAGATCCGAGATGTCCACCGCAAAGTTTCGCAGTCGTGCGGGCTTCGCTTTGGCGTCCATTGCCCCACGGATCACGAACTGCCCACCAGCGCCCGGCACGCGCCGATCTTCGTAGGCCAGTCGCATTTCGTCGAATTGCAGCGCCGAGACCGGGCCGCCCACACCACGCACTGTTCCTCGGATTGCGCCCTGCCAAATCCGCTTCGGTACCGAGTCGCCGAAGAGTTCCCGCACGAGGTTCAGGTCCAGCGGCACGAGGCCGATCGCAAGGTCGTGCACGATCGGCTCGTGGCCGACGAGCACCGTGAATCCCCCCGTCACACGCGACTGACGCGCCTGCACATCGAGCGCGGTGATCGCGTAGGCAGTGATACGCGTGTCCATTTCGGAACGCACCGTCATGGTGGCTACGCCGTGTCCGCCCGACTTCGGGATCAAGGTGCTCGCCCAAGCGATGTCATGCAGGTCGAGCGTGTCCGCGCGCACTACGAGATCGAGGCGAGGGGGCGCTCCTTTCCCCAGTACGATGGTGCCACTGAGCGAGGCGTGCGTCCCCGGCAACCGCGCGTGAGGCAGATCGAGCTGAATGGTGTCTCGGCCCCATCGAATGCTCCCCGAGGCATCGCGGAGGTCGAGTGGGGGAGCGGAGATGTGCGAGCGCAGGGCGAGTAATGATGCGTGTCCGCCGACGCTGTCAGGGTGCAGCACCCGGATGCCCGCCGCGCGCAACGCGAGTGCGTCATAGTGCCGCGTCTTGAGCGGAAGCGTGGCGAGTGTATCAAGGCCGATCACCTCGAGTGCCCCATCGACGATCATGCCGCTGTCGATGCTCACATCCCATCGATTCGGCGCGGCGGGTGTCGCACGCTTTGGAAAAATCCGCTGAATGTTCCAGACGGAATCCCGTCCTTGCTCGAGCCGTACCACCGGATGGCGCACGACGATTCGCGTGAATGCGAGCCGCCGGCGAGCGATTCCACCAAACGATCCGTCCACCTCCAAGCGCTCAATTCGAATCACGGGAGCGCCGGAACGCTCGCGCAGCGCGACCGAGTCAAAGACCAGATGTCCGCTGAATACACTGCCGCTGATCCGCGCGGCGGTCACCGTTCCACGCCCCGCGAGCGCGCGGTTCACCTGATCCACCGTGATCGCGCGGACCCGCTCCAGCCCGGTGTCTCGCGACAGGAACCACGCGAGGGTTCCGGTGGTGGCCAGGACAAGCACCACCATCGCCCCAGCGGTCCACGCCGAGATGCGCGCGACGAGTCGTGCCGTCTTGCTCAAAACGCGTTTCCGATGCTGAACTGAATCTTGAGATGCGAAAAGACGCTGCTGCCTTTTACCGGGGTAAATGTTGCAGGACAGCTGACAATCGTCGTTGCGGACGTGAGTGCGTCGACGGATCCTGCGCTCACGCAGATGGCACGTCCCACCTGTCCGGCTGCACTGTTCTGCGTTTGCAAGAAGAAGGCGGCGCCAGGCTCATACCCATAGGGGTTGTAGCCAACGTCAATGCGGAACGGCCCGATGGGTGTTTGCAGGCGGAGCCCTGCGCCGGGCGTCACCCGCGCGCCGGCGTCTAACGCGGTGAACACATCCGTCGTGTTCCAGACGCGCCCCGCGTCCACGAACAGCACGAAGGTGAGCAGGTCAGTCCCAAGCCCGACGCGCGAGCGCAGTTCCACATTCCCCAACCACATCGCGTTGCCGCCGGTTGGCGCAATCCTGCTAAACCCGGCCGCAGCACGCGCGAGCCCAACGCGCGGCGTTCCGGCGACGGTGTCAAAGGCCGTCACGATGTAGGAACCAGGGCCCAAGCTATTCTCGTCGAACCCGCGGACGCTGCTCTGGCCGCCCGAGTAGAAACGCTCAGGCGGGGGGAGCAGGGTCAGGCTGTTCGATGGCGCCACTACATAGCCCGCTTGCGCACGAACGGCGAGTACCCAACTCGATCCGATGGGTTGGTAGAGCGCGCCTTCGGCCATCAGTCGTGCGAAATTCAGCGGTGTTCGGCGCGCGACATCGGCGTGCGCAATCTTCACCTCGGCCTGCCACCGCGACCCGCTGGTAGGGTTCGCGGTCGGCACGAGTGGGTTCTTCACGATGGCGAAGCCAAGGCTGTGCGTCGGGCTCGCGATCAAAAATGTCGGAAGATCCTCCACTCGGCAAAAGCCAAATGGGAAACAGGCGGTGGCGAGGTCAGAAATGGTGCTCGACACGGTGTAGCGGTACTGCGACGTGATACGCAGCTGCGGCGCAATCTCCCGCGCGATCGACGCGACGGCACCGATTTCTGTCGACTGCTCGTAGGCATTCACCTGCGATCGGCGCTCGCTGAAGAGCGAAAACTCAGGCTGCAGCGATCGGCCAAGCACGCCGCGAAGATTGAGTGTCGCCCCGGCGTAGTAGTTGAGCTTTTGGCTGTACGGGTCGTCGCGAACTGTCGGACACAGTGATGCGAGGCCACCGGTCGGTGGGGCGACGCCGAGTTTCGAGAATCGCAGCTCACCCTGCAAACGTTCGCCGTTGCCGAGCAGGCTTTGCTCTACGTGCATCGCCTGCACGCGGAAGCAATCGTTGGTGCCCCAGCCACCGCCGAGTCGCGTCAACTGCCGCTCGCCCTCAACAACGCGCACCAACATCGGGAGCGAATCCTTGGCACGCGGTGATCGGGCCAGCACCGGCACCGTTGAGTCGGGAACCACCCCGACGCTGCGATACAAATTCAGATCGAACAACTCCCGCTGACTCGCGACGACTTTCCGTTCGCTGTAGCGATCGCCGGGGCTGAAGCGCAGCAGGGCGCGAACATCGCGTTCGCGGAGTGCCGCTTTCCGATTCAACGAATCGATCGCGATGCGCACCGCGCCAAAGTACACGACACCGCGTGGATGAAAGGTCATCGTCACACGGGCGCGTCGAGTCGCGAGATCTATCCGCGTCGCCGTATCCGGGGCGCCCGCATTTGCATAGCCGGCCACGCGAAGCAGGCGCTGGACAGAATCCACGGTGGTCGTAATCAGCACCGAGTCCGCGACCGCGCCGAGCAGCTTCCGGCGGAGCTTCGCGACATCCGCCGCCTCTGCCGGCACGGAATCGATGGAAACGGAATCGATACGAATCGCTGCCGCTTCAGCGACGGTGAATCGGACCTGTGCCCGGTCGCTGCCTCGGCGCGAAATCGTTGCTGATGCGGTGGTGCCGGGATACCCACGAACCCGATAGTAGTCTGCAATCCGCCGCGCGTCTTCATTCAGCGAGGTCGAGTCCAAGCACGTGAGGGTTCCGCTGCTGAGCCCAAACCAGCGCCTGCGCCAGCTCGTGTTCTCGCCGTCGATAATCGCGCCGAGGGTGGCCGTACTGAGCGAGGTGTTGCCGGTGAAGGTGATGGCGTCGACCATTGGGTGCCTCGGCGTGCACACCCCATTGCGTTGCGCGGCCGCTGATCGCACTCCAAGGGAGGCGACCAGCACGACACACCACCCGATCCTCCCGGCAGTGAGCAGGAGGCGCACAATCCCGGCTCTCATATGAGTGCAAGTTATCCCGTGGCAGCGTCCTCGGAACATGGCTACCGCGGCTTTGCCCGCCGTGTGGGCTCGGCGTGCAGGGGGTCCTCGGGCCACGAATGCCGCGGATACCGCCCCCGGAGGTCTTTGCGGACCGCGAAGTAGCTGCCCGACCAGAAACCGGCGAGGTCACGTGTGACTTGGACCGGTCGATGCGCGGGGGAGAGCAGGTGGAGGGTCAGCGGCACCTGTCCGCCCCCAACGCGTGGCGTGTCGTTCGTGCCGAAGAGCTCCTGCAGGCGGACGGCGAGGACGGGCGCCAAGGGGTCCGTGTAGTCCACCGCAATCCGCGATCCGGTGGGGACTGCCACATGTGTCGGCGCCACCCGGTCGAGGTCAGCGAGTTGCTTCCAGTCGAGCTGGGTCCGCAGTGCATCGTACAGGTCGACGCGATCCAGAGCGGCGCGACGCATCACACCCGCCAACGACGGCGCGAGCCAGTGTTCGATTGACTCGAGCAACGCCGCGTCCGACCAGTCTGGCCACCGCTCGTCGAGCGTTCGCGCAAAGCGCACGCGGGCGCGGAGCGCGCTCGCACTGTCAGTCCACGGGAGGCTCGCCAATCCCGCGGCGCGAATCACGGGAATCCACGCCGCGCCAATAAGGGCGGGGTCCGGAGCGTGGAGTGCACGCTCCTCAAGGACGAGCGCGCCGAGCGTACGGCGGCGCACCGCCCGGATGGTGTCGTGCTGCGCGTCGTACGCCACCAGTTCTTCGCGCACGATGTCGTCGGCGAACAGCGCTTCCAGGTCGCGCTGCGTGAGCGGGGCGGCGAGATACACGCGCGCTTCGCCGGGCGCGCCATCAGTTTCTGTGATCGACAGGGCTTCGGCATCGGCGAGCGGCGAGCGCTCGTCTACTCGTGCGGCACCACCGTTGCGCATCACAAATCGCCCGCGCGACCCCTCGCGCGCCAGCGCGACGCGATCGGGGTAGGCAAGTGCGGCCAGCATCGCGGCGGCGTCGCTGTCGAGCGGTGGCTCCCGGGTGGGGGCATGCGCGCGATCCGTGGCGCGGTCCTTAGCACCGACCTCCCCGCGCAGCCGCCGCGCCTCGTCGCGTACCTGGAACCAACGAGCCCGTTCCACGCGCGGATCGTAACCGCCATTCGGGCGTCGCAGAAGTTCGAGTCGGGTGCGGAGGTCAGGATCGCTCACGGCGTCGTCACGTCGAAGGATGTCGCGGTCCGCCAGGAGTGCTGCAAGGTCGCAACCATCCGCCGCCGCACCGCGCGCTTGTGCTGCAATCACCAAGTGCGCGAGCCGCGGATGCAGTCCCATCGCGGCCATCGCGGTGCCATGCGCCGTGAGTCGTCCCTTGGGATCGAGTGCGCCGAGTGCCGCGAGCACGGTGCGTGCTTGACGCATAGCCCCAGCCGGCGGCAGATCGAGCCAGCGCAACGTGGCGGCATCGCTGATGCCAGCGGACGCGAGCTCGAGCGCAAGCGGCGCGAGATCCGCCTCGAGAATCTCCGGTGCGCGATGCGCGAGGAGTTGTGCGTCATCGGCGCTGTCCCAGCACCGGTAGCAGACGCCGGGCGCTACACGCCCCGCGCGTCCTCGCCGCTGGTCGGCGGAGTCGCGCGCGACACGTACTGTCTCGAGTCGCGTCATTCCCGTGCGCGGTGAGAATCGCGGCACCCGACTCACGCCGCTGTCCACCACAACGCGCACCCCTTCGATTGTGAGACTTGTCTCCGCGACGGACGTCGCCAGCACCACCTTGCGGCGTCCCGAAACACTCGGCGCGATGGCGCGATCTTGTTGCTCTGGCGGCATCGTGCCCTGGAGCGAAAACAGATCGACCGTCGCGGGGAGCTCGCGCGTGGCGAGCAGCGCGCTGGTTCGCCGAATTTCTGCGGCGCCAGGCAGAAAGACGAGGACGTCTCCGGCCTGCTCGCGCAGCGCACGCTCAACGACGGCGGTCACCGCACCTTCGAGACGTTGTCCCTCACGCCGCGCCACGTGAATCGTCTCCACAGGGAACATCCGCCCTTCGGAGGTCACGATCGGCGCCCCATCCAGCAGCGCCGCGACCCGAGCGCCGTCCAGCGTGGCCGACATCACCACGATGCGCAAATCCGGGCGCACCAGCGCCGCGCTATGTAAGGCGAGTGCCAGGCCAAGGTCGGCCACGAGATTCCGCTCGTGATATTCGTCGAACAACAGTGCCGCGACACCCTCAAGCGACGGATCGTCCTGCAACATTCGCGTCAGGACCCCTTCGGTCACCACCTCCACGCGGGTCCGTCGTGAGACGGCCGAATCCCCGCGCACGCGGTAGCCCACCGTTCCGCCAACAGCCTCGCCGAGGAGCTGTGCCATGTGCCGAGCCGAGGCGCGTGTCGCGAGCCGGCGCGGCTCAAGCATGACAATCCGACCCTCGCCGCGCCACGATGCCTCGAGGAGTGCCAAGGGAACTCGGGTTGTCTTGCCCGCGCCCGGCGGCGCCTGCAGTACCGCCCGAGTCCCCCCCTCAAGAACAGAGAGCAGTTCCGGGAGGACCGCATCGATTGGGAGGGGAGGGAGTCGCACAGAGGAAACTTAGCGGTATCTTTCCTGAGTACGATCATCCACGACCATGACAAATCCTTCCGAATCCACGCTTGCTTCAGAGGTCGCGCCGCCAGCCGCCGCGGCTCCGCCGATTACCGCCCCCCTGCGGGGGCCGCGCGATGTCCTGTTCTGGTCGCTGGTCCTCGGAGGGGGCGCGCTCGACTTCATCAGTAAGCGGATGATCGAATCGTCCCTTGTGCCGCATCTGCCACGACGGGTCATTGGCGACTGGCTGCGCTTCACACTGATCTACAACCCCGGTGCGGCGATGAACCTTTCGTTCGGGGCCTCGTCGCGGATCGTCTTCAGCGTGATCGCGTTCGTGATGTTCGTGGTGCTCTTCCGTATGCTGCTTGAGACCCGCCAGGACGACCGCGCACAGGCTATCGCCCTTGGCTTGGTCGCCGCCGGAGCGGTCGGGAATCTCCTGGACCGCATTCGCTCCGTTCGCGGTGTCGTCGACTTCCTCGACGTTGGCATCGGCGACAGTCGCTTCTATACGTTCAACGTCGCCGATTCCTTCGTGACGGTTGGCGCCATCCTGCTCGCCATCCTGCTCTGGCGGTACCCGGATCCGGCCGAGTAATCGTTCGACCTCCTCGCTGTCCCCTTGTCGTTCTCCAGCCCGAGAGAGCCCGTGACCAAACCCGTGACCAAGCCCACCGCTAATCGCCGTCAGTTCCTGACCGCTGTCGCTGGTACCACCGCCGCTGTCGCCGCTACAGGGTTCAGTGCACGCGAACTGCTTGGGCAGGCGCGCACTTTTCCTGAATACCCCACGCCGCAGGGTGGTTGGGATATGACCTGGGCCGACAAGGTCGAAAAGACCAAGCATAGGATGATCTTCGACATGCCGGAGATGTCCGACGGACTGGCCTTCACGAACACCCTCACCTGGTTGCGCGGCTACAGCGATGTCTACAAAACCGCCGACAGCGAGATGGGAGGCGTGGTGGTGATTCGCCATCAGGCCATTGCGGCCGCCGTCAACGACGATCTGTGGAGCCGATTCAAACTCGGTGAACGCTCCAAGCTCAAGGATCCGACCACGGGTGAATCGGCCCTGCGAAATCCGTTCTCCAAGATTCAGTCCACCGACAAGTTTGCCGCGATCCTTGCCGACGGCGGCATCGATACGCTCATCTCGCGCGGTGTCACGGTCCTCTGCTGCAACCTTGCCTTGATGCGGTTTGCCGGCCAGCTCGCGAAAGAAGCGAGCATTTCACAAGACGAAGCACGCGCGCAAGTCGCGGCGTCGGTGCTCCCCGGCATCATCCGCCAGCCCTCCGGCATCTTTGCCGTCGCGCGGGCGCAGGAAGCTGGCTGCCACTTCATTCGCGCGACGTGACCACACCGAAGGACTACGATCGCGCGTACTTCGATCGCTGGTATCGCGACCCGAAGCATCGGGTCGCGACCAGCGCCGATGTCGCGCGCAAAGCAGCGTTGGTCGTAGGCATTGCGGAATCGCTCCTCCAACGGCGCGTGCGCTCCGTGCTCGATGTGGGCTGCGGCGAAGCCCCGTGGCGCATCGCGCTCACAAAGCTCCGCCCCAGCATTCGCTACACGGGTGTCGATGCGAGCCCCTATGTCGTCGATCGCTTTGGTGCCGCGCGCAACATTCGGCTGGGCACCTTCGGTGCACTGGGCGACATTCGCCTCCGCGGCGCCTTTGACCTCATCGTCTGCTGCGACGTTCTTCAATACATCTCCAAGGACGACCTCGCCCCCGGCCTTGCCGCCATCGCTGCGCGACTCGGCGGTGTGACTTACCTCGAAGCCTACACCACGGCGGACGCGATCGAAGGCGATCGTCGTGCCTGGCACCACCGCTCTCCTGCGGAGTATCGCCGCGCCTTTCGCGCGGCAGGACTCACCGGCGTTGGCATGCACTGTTGGGTGGGAGAGGTGCTGCGACCCATGACCGTCGCCCTGGAACGTTCCACCGACTAATCCGATGCGCGCGCGTCGATGCGGCGGGGCTTGACATCGCCGGCTTGATGAATGACCTTTCATCCGGATATACGGATGAAACAAAGCCCAGTCTTTGACCGCCTCACGGCCCTCGCCGACCCGATCCGCGCGCGACTGCTCCTGATTCTGGAGCGGCACGAGCTGACCGTAGGCGAGCTGCGCGCGGCCCTCCAGTTACCACAGTCCACGGTCAGCCGCCACCTGCGCGCGCTCGCCGATGGTGGATGGGTCGTGAGCCGCGAGGACGGCACCAGCAATCGCTACCGCATGACCGCGCGCGAGCTCGACCCGGGTGCGCGTAAGCTCTGGCTGAGTATTCGCGACGACGTCAGTTCCATGGCGACTGCCGCTCGCGACGTCGAGCGCGTGCGCGGTGTTATTGCCGCGCGGCATACGGCGTCGCAACGATTTTTCGCCTCCAGTGCAGGGCAGTGGGATCGCCTGCGCGAAGAACTCTTCGGTTCGCGCACGGAGCTCTATCCGCTGCTCGGCCTCCTCGACGCTCGCGCAGTTGTCGGCGACCTAGGCTGCGGTGCGGGGCATCTCGCCGAGGCGATGGCCCCGTTCGTGACCCGCGTGGTTGCCGTCGATGAGTCCTCGGCGATGCTCCGAGCCGCGCGTGCGCGACTCGTGGCGTTCGAGAATGTCGATTTTCGCCAAGGGACGCTGGAAGCGCTCCCCGTTGATGAAGGCGAGCTCGACGTCGCGTTGCTCTCGCTCGTGTTGCATTACATCGCGGAACCATCCGTCGCACTGATCAATGTGAGCCGCGCGTTGAAGCGCGGCGGCAAGCTGCTGCTGGTGGACATGCTGCCCCACGATCGCTCGGAATACCGCGAGACCATGGGGCACCTCTGGCAGGGGTTCTCGCACCAGCAGCTGGACCGCTGGACGACGGATGCCGGACTTGTCGATTTCCGCGCGCACGCACTACCCGCCGCACCGACCGCGAAGGGGCCGACACTCTTTGTCGCCTCCTGTATCAAAGCCTGACGCGGGGCACGATCCACCAGCCCCGCGAGTTCCCAAGAGTTTTTTTCCGTAGCACCGCGCTCCCACCATTTCGTTTTACATCACCCTCCGCCACAGACTCCAATGGCTACCGCAGCTCCCGCACTTCACGCATTCGACGCCGCCACCGCGGCTGGCCGTCCGCCGTTCAAGGTCAAGGACATCACCCTCGCTGAGTTTGGTCGTAAGGAACTCCGCTTGGCCGAGTATGAGATGCCCGGCCTGATGGCACTCCGCACCGAGTACAAGGGCCAGAAGCCGCTTGCCGGCGCCAAGATCATGGGCTCGCTCCACATGACGGTGCAGACCGCCGTGCTGATCGAGACGCTCACCGAACTCGGCGCCGACGTGCGCTGGGTGAGCTGCAACATTTTCTCCACGCAGGATCACGCCGCCGCAGCCGTGGTCGTCGGAAAGGACGGCACCGTTGACGCGCCGCGCGGCACCCCGGTGTTCGCCTGGAAGGGGGAGACGCTCGAGGAGTACTGGTGGTGCACGGACGAAGCGCTCCTCTGGCCCGACGGCACCGGCCCGAACCTCATTCTTGACGACGGCGGCGACGCCACCCTGCTCATTCACAAGGGCGTGGAGTTCGAAGCGGCCAAGGCCGTGCCGCACCACAACCCAGTGACCGACAGCGAGGAGTACGGCATCATCCTCGACCTGCTCCGCAAGACGCTCAAGGAAACCCCGAGCCGCTGGACCGATGTGGCCGCCGCCATCAAGGGTGTCTCGGAAGAGACCACCACTGGCGTGCATCGCCTCTATGAAATGATGAACGCGGGCTCGCTGCTCTTCCCGGCGATCAACGTCAACGACTCCGTCACCAAGAGCAAGTTCGACAACCTGTACGGCTGCCGTCACTCGCTCACCGACGGGATCCTCCGCGCCAGCGACGTGATGCTCGCCGGCAAGGTTGCCGTGGTGCTTGGCTACGGCGATGTGGGCAAGGGCAGCGCGCAGGCCTTCAAGGGCCAGGGCGCTCGCGTCGTGATCTGCGAGATCGATCCGATCTGCGCACTGCAGGCTGCGATGGAAGGCTATCAGGTGACCACGCTCGAGAGCGTCGTCTCCACCGCCGACATCTTTATTACCGCCACGGGCAACAAGGACATCATCACCGTCGCGCATATGGCGAAGATGAAGGACAAGGCCATCGTCGGGAACATCGGCCACTTCGACAACGAAATCGATATGGCCGGGCTCAAGTCGTACCCGGGCGTTGAGCGCATCAATATCAAGCCGCAGTACGACGAGTTCGTCTTCCCCGACGGACACAGCGTCATGATCCTGGCCGAAGGCCGTCTGCTTAACCTCGGCTGCGCCACCGGCCACCCGAGCTTCGTCATGAGCTGCTCGTTCACCAATCAGGTGGTGGCGCAGATCGACCTCCACCTCGCCGCACAGGGCCTGCCGACCGTGTCGGGCACCGTGTACAACGAGCGCGCCGTCTACACGCTCCCCAAGAAGCTCGACGAGAAGGTCGCTCGTCTGCACCTCGAGAAGATCGGCGTGAAGCTCACGGAGCTCTCCAAGGAGCAGGCGGATTACATCGGCGTGCCGGTTGAAGGACCGTACAAGCCGAACGCGTACCGCTACTAGGCTTCCTCGGCGGCCCCTCGTGCCAGAGATGTCCCGTTCCGGGTCCCCGGGCGGGGCGTCTCGTTGGTAACAATCCAGCCACTGTATAAGGGCGGGGGGAGGGGGGGCTAGGCGAAACGGCCCTGACCGCTATATCTTTATAGGCGTAAAGGGTCCCGGGTATCGCCACCGGACCAATTGTGCTATGTTCTAGTCAGAAGAATGTCATCCCTTCGTCGCTCCTCCTAACGCTCCCCCGGAACCCTCCTATGAAGATTCGGTCTCTCTCTTCTGGCCTCCTGCTCGCGGTCATCGCGCTCTCCACGCCGTTGCAGGCGCAGAGCGCTGATGCGCTGCGGGCGAAGTTCATGCTGCCGGTTCCCGAGATTGGGCTCGGAACTGAGCAAGGCCGATTCCCACGCGGCGCGCCGGGCACCAGCTCCGGATCGCCAATCGCCTTCGGCGCAAACTGGAACGACGCGTTCGTCGGCTTCGGTGCGCAGTCCGCAGTGCGCTACAGCGCAGCGGGCGACGCTGACGGCAGCGCCTCGATGGGCTTCGGTCTCGGCAACTCCAGCAAGTCGGTTGGCTTGGAAGTCGCCCTGAACGCACTGTCCAGCATCCGCAGCGGCGTTGGCAATCGTATGGGCTTGAGCTTCAAGGCGCACAAGATTCTCCCCAACAACTGGGGCGCTGCCCTCGGTTACCAGGGAGTCCAGCTTGGTACCGCCTCGGACGACAAGGCCAGCATCTACGGCGTTGTTACGCACGTCTGGCAGCTCGATGGCACGCCGCTCAAGGCGTTCCAGTCGCTGACCTGGTCGGGCGGTGTCGGTACCGGCGCGTTCCAGAGCGCCAGCGATCTCAACAGCGGCAAGGATGGCATGGGCGTGTTCTCGTCGGTCGCCCTGCGTACCTCTGATCGCATGTCGGTCATTGCCGATTGGTCCGGCCAGGATTTGAACCTCGGCCTGTCGTTCGTGCCTTTCAAGGATCTGCCGCTCGTTCTCTCCCCGGCGATTGCTGACATCACAGGCGCGTCGAACAACGGGCTTGTCGAGAAGGCGGGCAGCATCAAGAAGACCGGCATGCGCTTCACGCTCGGCGTCGGCTTTGCGTTCCGCTTGAACCCGATCGCGCCGGCGCCAGTCGCTGGTCCGGCCGCCCAGATCGTCCCGACTGGGTTGAGTGCTGAGCAGCTTGCCGCTCAGGCTGCAACGCAGGCAGCGGCTGAAGCTGCCGCCAAGGCGGAAGACGAGCGTCGTACGATGGTTGCCGCTCGCGAAGCAGAAGCGAAGCGTGTGGCTGAAGCGACGGCCCGTGCCGCTGCTGAGAAGAAGACTGCTGACAGCATCGCGACTGTTCGCCGTGCCGAGGCCGAGGCCGCTGCCGCTGCGCTGGAAGCTGAGCGTCGCGCTAAGGCCGCCGCTGTCGCCGTTGTCCGCAACGCGCTGACCGCACCGATTGCCGCCACGGCGGTCTTCAGTGCCGAGCAGAAGGCGATGCTCAACGCCAAGGTTGATATCATGAAGGCCAACGCTGCGGTCAAGATCCGTATCGCCGGCAACACCGACGAACGTGGTGCCGCCGCGACGAACATGAAGCTCGGGCTCACCCGCGCCAACGTCGTCAAGCAGTACCTCGTTGCGAAGGGCGTCGCTGCCGCGCGGATCGAGACGATCAGCTACGGCAAGACCCGTCCGATCGACCCGGCGCACACGGCCGCAGCTTGGGCCAAGAACCGCCGCGTTGAGTTCGAAGTAACGGCTGGTGGCGATGACCTCGTCGCAGCGCCGGCAGCTCCGGCCCCGGCTGCGAAGCCAGTGGCCAAGCCCGCTGCCAAGAAGCCGGCAGCAAAGCCGGCAGCTCCTGCTGCCAAGGCTCCCGCTGCCAAGGCGCCTGCTGCAAAGGCGCCCGCTGCGGCTGCTCCGGCAGCAAAGGCTCCGGCCGCCAAGGCTCCGGTGGCCACCAAGAAGCCGTAACATGTGACCTGCTACAAACGACGCGGGGCCGAGCGATCATCGCTCGGCCCCGCGTTGCATATGTACCCTTCGCTTGTGTCCTACGCATTCCGCCAACTATTTACGCATCCAAATCACGGCATAAAATGGCGGAGCGGACCGACCGCCGATCGACGTGGAAGACGGGCACCCCGCGCCCCTGAGATAGCGGGCGACGGTTCCCGACGGCTCGGTGCCCGGCGGATACAGCTCAACAAACTCCACGTCGTCCGCGCGATACAGGTCCAGGGTCGCAAACCCGACCATACGGCGACCGTCCTCGAGCACGCAGGCACGATTCGACGAAAGGTCGAGCTGCATCGCCGACAGCCGTCCGCTGGACGTCGACCGGAGGGCTTGGCCCAGGGTCATGCCACTGCGCGCCGCGAGCTCCTCTCTGGGCACGATCGCCGAGCGGGCGGAGCGCTGGGTCATACGTCGGCTCGACTCGTCCCACACGACCTCAGCGCCCACGCCAAACCCGCTCTTGTCGAGCATCTTGGTTTGGGTGAGCGTCGCGTCGAGACGCTCGAGTCGGAGGACCACGCCGCGCCATCCGTCGAGATTCACGCTGAAGGTGCCGACGCCATAGCCTTGGCGACGCGCCCGAATCATCACCGGGCCGCTGTGCGGCGCGGTGAAGGTGAACCAGCCGTCCTCGTTGGTTGTGGTGCTCGCCCGTTTCGTTCCCACGAGGTCGACGTTCGTCCCCGGCAGACGCGCGCCGCTCTCGTCCACCACCACCCCCGCGAGCACTTGTATCTCAGCCGTCACGGACACGGTGTCGAGGAGCGACGTCGTCGGCGCGAGCGCGATGTCGAGCAGCTCTTTCCCCTGCGGGATCGGTACGCCGACCACAGTTGGCATGTAGCCCACGCGGCGGAACAGGAGCTGTGCGGGGCCGTCTGGCACCCCGACGAACGCGAACATCCCTTGGGCATTGCTCCGGGTCGTAGCGTTCGTCCCTTGAAGTCGCACTTCCACGTTCTCGAGCGGCTGGCCACCAGGGGCGGTGACTTTTCCCACGAGATTTGGGGCACTGGGGGCTTGGGCAAACGCGTCCGCAGTTGCACCGCCCGCCGTGAGCACCAGCGAGATCACCAGCGAGATAACCAGCGTGGAGCCCGCGCGGCGCGCGCGGCGCGCGCGGCGCGCGAGCGAGGACAGTGTTCGGGTAGTCGGCATCGCCCCTCCAAGTTGGACCGGAAAACGCTATACTGTAAATATGACCCTTTCACGCTCAGTGCTGTTCCTTGCGTGCGCAGCCTCGCTTCAGGCGCAGGCTCCCGCCGCCAAGCCCTCGGCAGATGCGCTCGCGCACGCCAAGGCCCTGCTCGCCACCACGCCGCTGGTGGACGGACATAATGATCTCCCGTGGGCGATCCGCGAGAGCAAGACCGCTCCCCTCGACGTGGACGCCTACGACCTCCGCAAAACCACGCCGCACCAGACCGACTTGGCTCGAATGAAAGCCGGACAGCTCGGCGGGCAGTTCTGGAGCGTCTATGTACCCGGTGAAGTGAAGGACTCAGGGTATGCGCGCATTCAACTCGAGCAAATCGACATCGCGCGCCGCATCATTCAGAAGTATCCTGAGCGACTCGTTGCGGCCTCCACGGCAGCCGACATGCGCGCCGCCTTCAAGGCCGGCAAGGTGGGTTCCATGCTCGGCATGGAAGGTGGGCATGCCATCGAAAACTCACTCGGCGCCCTCCGCACCTACTATGACATGGGCGCGCGCTACATGACGCTCACCCACAACGTCACGCTCGACTGGGCCGACGCCGCACTCGATAAGCCCACGCACGGCGGGCTCACGAATTTCGGGAAGGAAGTGGTGCGCGAGATGAATCGCCTGGGCATGCTCGTGGATTTGTCGCACGTGTCACCGGGCGTGATGAGCAATGCGCTCGATGTGGCGGCCTCGCCCGTGATCTTTTCGCACTCCTCAGCCAAGGCGCTGGTCGATCATCCGCGCAATGTGCCGGACTCAATCCTCAAGCGACTCCCCAAGAACGGTGGCGTGGTGATGGTCACCTTCGTGCCCGGCTTTGACTCTCCGAAGGTGCGGGCGCACTCGCTCGAGCGGGGGCAGCTGAGTGCCGATCTTGCGAAGCGACTCGGGAAGGACACCGTCGCGATTGCCAAGGAACTCAAGGGGTGGGATGCCGCGCATCCGGCGCCGCATGCCTCCATTGCCGATGTCGCGAACCATCTGGACTACATCAAGAAGACCGCGAGTGCGGACAACATCGGGATCGGTTCCGACTTTGATGGGGTCGACGACGAACTGCCGGACGGCCTGCAGTCGCAGGCGGACTATCCGATGCTCTTTGCCGAGCTGATTCGTCGCGGGTGGAGCGATGCCGAACTGAAGAAGCTGGCCGGCGAGAACGTGTTGCGTGCGCTGACGAAGGCAGAGCAGGTGGCGAAGCGTTTACAGAAGGAGCGCCCGCCGAGCACCAAGACGATTCAGGAGATGGACGGCAAGCCGCGGATGTAGTCGCGCAGGTCTTCCAACGACGCGGTCATGATCGCGTTCGCGGGGCGCCACGCATCGGCATAGGCCGAGGCGGCGGCGCCCCCGGCAATTATCTGCACGTGCGGCGGTAGCGCGGCGCGGAGCTCTGCGATTTCGAGCGGGAGTCGTGCATCATCGCGTGGGAAGATGACGCTGAGTGCAACGGCGACGGCTCCCGAGTGAATCGCGGCGGCCGCGATGTCAGCTGCCGGGAGATCGGCGCCGAGGTAGAGCACGCGAGCGCCCTGTGAGGCGATGACGGCGGACGCGATCATCGCACCCATTTCGTGCATTTGACCAGCGGGCGTGCCGACGACGATGCGCGGCGCGTTCGCAGAGGGGGTCGCGAGCTCCATCATCCAGCCGAGGGTGCTGCGGATAACGGCGGTGGCGATGTGCTCCTGCGCTGGGCGCAGTGCCCCTTGATGCCAGAGGGAGCCGATGGTGAAGAGGAGCGGAGCGAGGACCTGTTCGATCATGTCGTCGCCGCCCATACGGAGCGCCGCGCCGCGCAGGAGGCGCTCGAGTTCATCGGCGTCCATGCGGTCCGTCGCGTCGAGGGCAGCGGCGATGAGGGAGTCACCGGAGGCGGTGGCGACGGATGGCGCGCTCGGGAGCGGGGCCGTGATGCGTGTGTCGCGCTCCGCGATCCGCTGCAGCTCTTCATCAGAGGCGCGGGCGATTTGTCCGATGGAGTGCCCGCGGTCGACCAGCTGCGCGAGGGTGGTCAGGCGTGCGATGTCGGCGGTGCTATAGACGCGCTGTCCGCCGGGGGTCCGATGCGGCACGACGGCGCCGTACCGGCGCTCCCACGCGCGGAGTACGTCGGCCGAGAGCCCGGTGCGTTGGACGACCAGGCGGACCGGAAAGTGGAGCGTCGGTGGGGTAGACATTGGATTGATGAGAAGCTACGGCCTAGTATCCCGTATGTCAATGTTCTGTCAAAGTTATGCCCCGGTAAATGCTTGACAAAGGGTCGACATGTGCGTAATATCCTTGACATGAGCTGGACAACGTACGAAAACCAATCGCCTCACAGGAGTTTCACGATGTCGTTCAAGTCGCTGTTCACTGCTTCCGTTTTTGCAGCCGTTGTTGCCTCGCCGCTCGCCGCCCAGGCTCCCGCCGCCGCCGCCGCGCCGACCAAGGATATCGTTGAGACCGCGGTTGCCGCGGGCTCGTTCAAGACGCTCGCCACGGCCCTCCAGGCCGCCGGCCTGGTCGAGACGCTGAAGGGCAAGGGTCCGTTCACGGTGTTCGCGCCGACCGACGAAGCGTTCGCGAAGATCCCGAAGGCGCAGCTCGACGCGCTGCTCAAGGACAAGAAGGCGCTGGCCGCCGTGCTGACCTACCATGTCGTCGCTGGCAAGGTGCTGGCCGCTGACGTCGTCAAGATCAAGGAAGCCAAGACGGTGAACGGGGCCTCGGCCAAGATCACGGTCAACGGTGGCAAGGTGATGGTTGATGGCGCGAATGTCGTGAAGACCGACATCATCGCCTCGAACGGCGTCATCCACGTGATCGACGCGGTGATCATGCCCCCGAAGGGCAAGTAAGCAGCAGCTGTGTACCGAGTGGCGCGACCGGGGCTTCGCTCCGGTCGCGTCACTCGTTTCTCCCACCATTCTCGAACCGATGACTGTTCACCTGCTGACGACGTCGCTCACCTTGCCGTTAGAGCGCGACGCGGTATTCCCCTTCTTTGCGGATGCGGCCAATCTTGGCCGGATCACGCCGCCCGAGCTGTCGTTTACGATTCTCACCCCGCAGCCGATCGCGATGCAGCAGGGGGCACTCATCGAGTACAAGATTGGGTTGCACGGGCTTCCCATGACCTGGCGCACGCTCATCAAGAGCTGGCAGCCGAATCAGGAGTTCACCGACGTCCAGCTCAAGGGGCCGTATGCGGAATGGGTGCATCGGCACACGTTCCACTCGGTGCCGGGCGGCGTGCGCATGGATGACGAAGTCCGCTACGCGCTGCCCTTTGGCGTGCTCGGGAACTTGGCCCATCCGATTGTGCGCCGTCAGCTCACGCGGATCTTCACCTACCGAAACCAAGAAGTGGCGCGCCTATTACTTGGTGCGCGTGCTGGCGAGGCGTCGTACAGCGCCGTCGTGATCAGCTAACGGTTCGGAGTGCGTCCTTCAGAGTGTCGGTAAGTGCGTCGAGGCACTGCGCGAGCCCACGCACCGTGTGGTCGCCCATGTGCCCGACGCGCACCGTGGAGCCCACGAGCGCGCCGTAGCCTGTGCCGATCGTGAATCCCCGCCGCGCGAGTGCGGGCACGACATCCGAGTCGCGGAGCCGCGCGGGCAGTTGGAGCGCTGTTACGGTTGGTGAACGAACGCCGGGCGCCGCGGCGATTCCGGTGAGCAGCCCTTCGGCGGTTCGCTCCATGGCCCACCGCTCGGTGGCAACACGCATCGCCTCGTGGCGAGCCCATCGCGCGTCGATCCCTTCGGCGAGCATCGCGCGCAGCTGCACCTGGGTTGCGTAGAGGAGCGACACGGCTGGCGTGTTCGGTGTCTGATGCTTCCGTGCCGCCTTCTCGAACTCCACCACATCGAAATAGCGGCCGCGGTTGCTGAGCGAATCGGCCTGCAACAGGTACCGCTCGCTCGCGACGGCGAATGCGAGCCCTGGAGGGAGCGCCAACGCTTTCTGCGATCCCGTGAAAATAAAATCGAGATCCCAGGCATCGGTGAGCACTGGCGCGCCACCGACCCCAGTCACGCTGTCGACGAGGATCATGGCGCCGTGCGCATGTGCCGCACGCGCCACGGCCGCGATATCGCTCAGCGCACCGGTGGATGTCTCGGAGTGCACCACCGTGACGGCGGCGTACCACCGCTCGGCCAGCGCCTGCGCAACGGCCGCGACGGAGACGATGTCGCCGTCGGCAACGCGAAGCACCCGGACCTCGCGGTCGCAGCTGCGCGCGATGTCGGCAAAGCGTTCGGCGAACGCGCCGTTGACCAGCGAGAGAATCGGACCCGCCGGCGCGTTGCGGATCGCGCCCTCCATGAGACCGGTGGCCGAACTCGAACTCACATAGACCGGGCGTGTGGTGCGGAACAGTTCGCGCAGTCCGGTCTGGAGCTCTGAGAACAGCGATTCAAACGCCGCGCCGCGATGCGCGATCATAGGCTGCGTCATCGACTGCAGTACGTCGGCGCGGACTTCGGTGGGGCCGGGGAGGAAGAAGGTGCCGAACGAGGTCATTCGCGCTTCGTTTACTCGGTGCTCACGCGAGGATGTTCCCGGGTGCCATAATGCCGTGCGGGTCAAGATCGGCTTTGAGCGCACGCATCAGCGTGACCTGGGACGCGTGCATCTGCAGTGGCAGCCAACGCGACTTCACTTTGCCGATGCCGTGTTCGGCGGCGACCGTTCCGCCCATCGCAATAACGTCGCGAAGCGTGCGCTCGACCACCTGTTCGAACTGCTTCACTTCATCGGGGTTCCGTGCGATGAAGTTCTGGTGGGGATGTCCGTTGCCCAGATGGCCATACACAACCCCGGGCTCGACCCCGGCCTCGAACGCGTGGCTGCGCGCAAGCTTTACCGCGTGCGGCGCGAGCCGCCAGGGTACCGCCCAGTCGGTGGACACGCGGCGCCCACCGTCCTTGAGGTACGGGGCGACGCGCTCGTGCATCGTCGCGGGTACCCCGTGTCTCAGGCGCCGCGCCTCACGAATGGCGGCATCACCGTCAAAGACGCGCACGTCCTGCGCGTGTGCGCCGTACTCTTCGGCGAGTGCGAGCCATTCGTCGAGCGGGGGCAGCGCGTCGCCGTCGGCTGTTGCTTCGGTGTACACCATAGCGCCTGCCTCGGGCGCCCAGTGTGTGTCGCCCTGTCCGTCGCGCGCAATCGCAAAGCATTCCGCGTCAAAGTACTCGAGACAGCGTGGGGAAAGACTACGAGACTCCCGAGCAGCGATGATCGCCGCGAGCGCGCGCGATTCATCGGGGAAGGGAATCGCTAGGCCGATTTCGGTCTGCGGTCTCGGGAGGAGCGCGAGTTCAGCCTCCACGATCACGCCGAGGATTCCTTCACTCCCGATGAACCAGTCTACGGGGTCCTGCGCAGGAAAGAGCCCAACCGTATTCTTCTCCACCTCGGAGCGCTGGAACCGTTCGATGCGACCACCCGCAAGCGCGACGGTGACGCTTCGCACATGCGCACGCGTGGGGCCGTAGCGTAGGGTGCGGGGGCCGCTCGCGTTGCAGGCGATAGCACCGCCAACGGTGCATTCTTGGTCGCTGGTCGGGTCGGGGGCAAAGAAGAGTCCCTCGGCTGCGATTGCGCGCTGGAGGTCCCCCAGCAGAACGCCTGGGCCGACGCGTACCGTGCGCGCGTGGGTGTCCAGGTCGGTGATCGCAGTCAGCGAGCGGGTTGACAGGATCATGCCGTGGTCGCAAATGCTCGCGCCGGTGGTGCTGGTCTGAGATCCCGCGGGCGTGACGGCGGTGCGATCGGCATTCGCCTGTGCGAGCAAGGTCGCTACTTCGGCGGCGCTAGAGGGGCGAGCAATCGCGTCGCTGACGCGCCAGAGGCCGCTCGCGTCTCGGGCGAACGACTCGCGGACGGCGAGATCGCGGTTCAGGTGGTCGCGGTTCAGGTGGTCGCGGTTCAGCATGCGTGGGGATGGGGGAGGGCCGTGGCAACCCTGAAAATATAGCCCGTCCACCTCTAGATTGACCGTCGTGACCATCGAACCGCTGTGCTCCGTTGCGGAGCCGACAGAGGCTGGGGAGTATGCGCGATTCCTCACCGACATCTTTCGCCAGACCTACGGGCATGGGTACGCCGAGGACCGTCTCGAACGGCATATCGCAAGCCGCTTCGGTGAGGCGCAGCAACGCGCACAGCTGGTCGACCCGGCGCGCTGGACGCTGCGAACCGCCCGCGAGGGGCAGTGGGTCGGCTTCGTGATGGTGAATCGCGCCGCTCCGGTGCCTCGCGCGGTCGTGGCGGCACGTCCGGCGGAGGTCGAGCGCTTCTACGTGGGCGCTGAGGCCCACGGGAGCGGCCTCGCCCAGCAGTTGCTGGCGGCGGCCGTCGAGCGAGCGGCCAGGGAGGGGCACGACGCCCTCTGGCTCACCGTGTGGCAGCACAATGCCCGGGCCAAACGATTCTACGAGAAGGTCGGATTCGTGCACTCGGGCATGCACCCGTTCGAGTTCGACGGTGTGCCAGAAATGGACGACCTGTACGTACTGCCGATCGGCACTGGGTGAAACGAGAGCGGGGCGGGACCGCCGACGATCGGCGGTCCCGCCCCGAAGATCTCGCGCCGGTTTACTTGGCGGCCTTCATCTTGGCCCAGCGCGCCACGAACATCGCCAGCTGCATTTTTCCCATCTCGGTGTTCTTGGAGACCCACTCGCAGTTGGTGAAGATGCGCGGGCTCATCTGCTCGCGGAGTTGCGCGAGGTAGGGCTCGAACCGCGAGTAAAAAAACATCCCTTCGCCGCTGTTTTCCATCAGGAACTCGCCGTGCGCGATCCCGTGGCGGGCCATGCCGTAGACCATCTCCCAGTAGCCGCTGAGCTGGCGGAATGCGGCATTGTTGGGATGGTCCGGCTTCATCAGGGCCACCACATCGTCCCAGGACGCAGGCATCCAAGCGCCCATGGCCTTGCGCGCCTCACGGGTAACGGCCTCGCGGCGCATTTCATAAAAACGAATGACGAGGTCGGCGTCGTGATGGTCGGGAAAGTCTTTCGGCATGGGCGCGGCCTAGAGCGAATGGTGGGTGGTGCCACAGAGCGTGCGTGGCGATGACTGGAAGAATAGCCTCCGAGCGTCAGTCAAACCACCATTTGGGGGTGGCAAACCGTTCAGCGTCGCCCCCTCCTGCGCTATAATTAGGGGACGCCCGCCACTCAAACCTCGTTCGGGATTGCTCGCCCATGACCACGCCTCTCCACGCGCTGAACGCCGCCGGCCAGTCCATTTGGCTCGACTACATCGACCGGACGATGCTCCACGATGGCGAACTCGAGCGGCGTATCCGCGATGAAGCGCTGACTGGCCAGACGTCGAACCCAACGATTTTCGAAAAGGCGCTCGCGCAGGGCACCGCGTACGACGCGCAGATTCAGTCTGCCACCACGGTCACGAATGCCTGGGCGATGTTCGAACTCGTGGAAACTGATGATGTGCGCCGCGCCTGCGATTTGTTTCTGCCGGTGTATGAGCGCACCAAGGCCATCGACGGCTACGTCTCGATTGAAGTGAGCCCGGGAGCGGCCCACGATGCGGCTGCCACGGTCGAGGAGGCGCACCGTCTGTGGAAGACGGTCAATCGTCCGAATGTGATGATCAAGGTCCCCGGGACCGCGGAAGGGGCGATCGCCCTCCGGCGGTTGATTGCCGACGGGATCAACGTGAATGTCACGCTGCTGTTTGCGGTCGAGGCGCACGCGCGCGTGATCGAGGCGTACTTGAGTGGTCTCGAGGACCGCGTCCGTGCCGGCGGTGCGGTGGATCGCATTGCGAGTGTCGCGAGTTTCTTTGTGAGCCGCGTGGATTCCGAGATCGACAAGCGCTTGGAGAAGATTGGCACCCCAGACGCACTCTCGCTGCGTGGGCAGGCGGCGGTCGCCAATGCGGTGCTCGCCTATGCGCTCTTCTTGGAACAGTTCGCCGGACCGCGCTGGGCCGCGCTCGCCGCGAAGGGTGCGCAGGTGCAGCGTCCACTCTGGGCGTCCACGGGCACCAAGAACCCCGCGTACTCGGATGTAAAATATGTCGAGACGCTGATTGGCCCAGACACGGTGAATACACTGCCGCCGGCCACGCTCGATGCCTTTCGCGACCATGGAACCGTGGCGCGCACGGTCGATGCGGATATCGACGGCGCACGCCGCGCCTTGGGCGCGATCGGCGCGCAGGGGATCTCACTCTCTGATGTCACCGATCAGCTGCTGGCCGAGGGGCTCTCGAGTTTCCAGAAATCGTTTGACACGCTGATCGGGGGATTGGCGGGTAAGGCCGCGGTGTTGGGGCGCCCCTTCACGTCATGATGCCCCATGCACGCACCAAGATCGTTGCGACCATTGGCCCCGCCTCTTCCAAGCCTGAGGTGCTGGCCGCGTTGATTGCGCAGGGCGTCGATGTGGCGCGCATCAACTTCTCGCATGGCACGCACGAGCAGCACGCGCGCACCATCACCACCATTCGTGGACTGGCGCTCGACGCGGGAAAGCCCGTCGCGATCCTCGGCGACTTGCAGGGGCCTCGCATCCGCATTGGGAATCTCCCGGTGCCGCTGGAGATCGTCGACGGACAGTCGCTGGTCTTTGTGCACGAGTCGGCCGCGACGGGCGATGAGGTGCCGGTCACGTACGATCACATCGCCGACGATGTGCGGGTGGGTGGTCGAATTCTGGTGAACGATGGGCTGCTGGAGTTTTCGGTGACGGCCGTGCACGGCGACCGCGTACACGTTCGGACGTTGCACGGCGGACGGATGTCGTCGCACAAGGGAATGAATCTCCCAGGGATCGACGTCTCGGCGCCATCGCTGACCGAGAAGGATCGCGCGGACATCGTCTTTGCGATTGAGCAGGATCTGGATTACCTCGCCCTCAGCTTTGTCCGGCGCCCCGAGGACATCACGGAACTCCGCGGATTGCTCCCCAAGGGGATGCTGATTGTCGCGAAGATTGAGAAGGACAGTGCGCTCATGCGCCTCGACGACATCCTCAAAGCGTCCGATGCCGTGATGGTCGCGCGCGGTGATCTCGGGGTCGAGCTACCGTTCGAGGAAGTGCCGCTGGCGCAGAAACGAATAATCGGTCTGGCGAACCGCTTCGGGCGTCCGGTGATCACGGCCACGCAGATGCTGGAGTCAATGATCGAGCATCCGCGGCCCACGCGCGCAGAAGCGAATGACGTCGCGAATGCCGTGCTCGACGGCACCGATGCCGTGATGCTCTCGGCGGAGACGGCGGCTGGCGCGTTCCCGGAACTGACAGTGCAGGCCATGCATCGCATTGTGTCGGCGGCGGAAACACTCCCCGTGGCGCGCGGTGTTGGGCTCGATCGGTTGCAGCCGGGCGAGGCGAGTGTCGAGGAGACCATCGCTTCATCGGCCATTACCGCCGTGCGATTGCTCGGCGCGGCGTCGATCATTGTGTTTACCAAGAGCGGGTTCAGTGCGCGCGTCGTTGCGGCGCGCCGTCCGGGTGTACCGATTGTGGTGCTCACGGATCAAGCACGGACCTACCGGCAGTTGGCGCTCGTGTGGGGGGTGGTGCCGTTCTTGGTGCCGCACGCCGACACGTATGAACAGATGCTCGCGCAGGCACGCGAGGTGCTCGTGAAGCACAATATCGCCAAGCCCGGACAGCAGGTGATCATCACGGCGGGCGTTCCGTTTGACGTGCCAGGAACGACGAATACGCTGAAAGTCGAGACTGTGTGAAGCTGACGTTCTTGGGCACCGGCACGAGCTTTGGCGTCCCGCAGATTGGGTGCGAGTGCGCGGTGTGCCGTTCCGATGATCCGCGGGACAAACGCACACGCGTTGGTGCGGTGATCGAGCACGGCGGGGTGCGGCTCCTCATTGACGCGCCGCCGGAACTCCGGTTGCAGTTGATCGCGAATCAGATCGCCGATGTCGATGCCGTGCTCTTCACGCATGACCATGCCGATCATACGCACGGCATCGACGACATTCGCGCCATCTCGCTGCGACGCGGTGGGGCCCTCCCGATGTACGGGCCGGCGGAAACGCTGGCCCTGCTGCGCGACCGGTTCGCGTACATTTTTGATCAGAGCATGCGCGTGATTCCGGGGACGTCCAAGCCCGAGGGGTCGCTCACAAGCGTCACGCCGGGCGAACCGTTCCGCGTAGCGGGCGTGGATGTCGTCGCACTCGAAGTGCCGCACGGGCGCTCGCGCGTGTTCGGATACCGGGTGGGGAAAATCGGCTATGTGACCGATGCCAAGTCACTCCCGGACGCGGCTGTCGAAACGCTGCGTGGTGTCGACGTGTTGGTGCTCAATGCGCTTTTCCGCACGGAACATCCAACGCACCTGAGTCTTGGTGAAGCTGTTGAGACGGCGCGTCGGGTGGGCGCGGCGCGCACCTACTTTACGCATCTCACGCATCAAAATGCGCACGCGGTGCTCGAGGCCGAGTTTCCTGACGGCATGCACCCGGCGTTCGACGGACTCCAAGTCACGGTGGACGAATGACGATTCAACTTGACAGTACCCGCATGCGCGCTCCGCGTGTGCCGTCTGGTGTCGCCGACGCCGAGTGGCAGGGGCTAGGCGAGCGATTCGCGGCGGCGCACGCCTCGGTGCGCGCTCGCATTGCTGATGGCTCGTACGGATTTGCCGACGTTGCGTCGCAAGACGCAGAGCACGAGCGCATGCTGGCGTGGGTCGCGACGACGCATGGGCGGTACGATGACATCGTGGTGCTCGGGATCGGTGGCTCGGCGCTCGGCGCGTCGATGCTGCGAACCGCCTTGCTCCCCTACGGGTGGAACGAGCGGAGCGGTGCGCAACGGGGCGGCCGGCCACGGCTGCATGTCGTGGATAATGTTGATCCCCGTAGCATGGCCGGACTCTTCGAGCTGATTGAACTCTCGCGCACACTGTTCTTGGTGATTTCCAAAAGCGGTGGCACGGCGGAGACGATGGCGCAGTATCTGTATGTCCGCCATCGGATCGACGACCAGGGACTTCCCGCGTCGCATCATATCGCGGTGGTTACCGATCCGGTCGCCGGGGTCCTGCGTCCTGTCGCGGAGCGCGACGGACTGCCCTGTTTCTCGGTGCCCGCCAACGTCGGGGGACGGTTCAGCCTGTTCACCCCAGTGGCCACTCTGCCGGCAGCGCTCGTGGGGATCGACACCACATCGCTCCGCGCCGGTGCCGCGGCCATGGCGACTGCCTGTGCCGGCCATGTCCTCGACGCTAACCTTGCCGGCCAGTTTGCCGTGCTTCAGTGGCGCGCCCAGGCTCGTGCGGGGCAGGGGACGCACGTGATGATGCCCTATTCCGACGCGCTCCGTGGAGTGGCCCCCTGGTTCGTGCAGTTGTGGGCGGAGAGCCTCGGCAAGCAAGACGCCGATGGCGCTCACGTCGGCCCAACGCCGCTCGCGGCACTTGGTGCGACCGACCAGCACAGCCAAGTGCAGCTGTTCATGGAGGGGCCGACCGACAAAACCGTAACCTTCATCACCGAGCGCGAGCGTCCGCTCGACCTCCGGATTCCGGGGCTTCCCGGGGCTCCAGAGGGCACCGGCTACCTCGAAGGCCGCACCATGGGGACTCTTCTCGACGCCGAGCAATCCGCAACCGCGGACGCGCTGGCGGAAATGGGGCGTCCGAGCATGGCGATTTGCCTTGATCGGTGTGATCCCTGGCACCTTGGGGCCCTGACCATGCTGTTCATGCAGGCGACCGTCCTCGCGGGGGAGCTGTACCGGGTGAATCCGACCAACCAACCCGGGGTGGAACTCGGCAAGCAGCTGGCGCGTCGGTCCCTCGAGGCGTCGGCAGAGCGCAACCGTTGATTCGGTCGCGCGAAGGCGGCAAATTAGACGCACGATTCAGCGACAGCTGACCATCCCACGCTCCGCGCGCTCCGCGCGCTCACGCGCTCGATTGCCGCTCCTGCGTCGAGTGCGTGCTCTCCTCTTCTCGCCACGAATTCCCATGTCCCACCACGACACGCTCAACCGCATTCTCGGCCCCGCCGCGTCCATCGACCGCAGCACCGTCACGATTGGGGACGCATCCCAGTTGGCGTCGAGCCGAATGGACGAACTCGTTCGCCTTGCCGTCTTCGGCGCAACGGCGGAAGAGAAGGACTGGGCGCGCTGGGCGATCTGGGAAATTGGACAGGCCGTCGGCGTGCGCTCAGCGTCGATCCACGACCTGTATATGGCGCGTGGTCGCGGTGAAATCTCCGGATTTACCGTGCCCGCCATCAACGTACGGGGTGCTGCCTACGATACGGCGCGCGCGATTTTTCGCACGGCAATCAAGCTCAACGCCGGCGCCTTCCTGCTGGAGATCGCCCGCTCGGAGATTGCCTACACCGAACAGCGTCCCGCGGAGTACGTCGCGGTAATGCTCGCGGCCGCGCTGCGCGAGGGCTTCCGCGGTCCGGTGTTTATCCAAGGCGACCACTTCCAGGTCAACGCCAAGAAGTATGCCGTGGATCCTGTTGGTGAGGTGGGGAACGTCAAGCAGTTGGCGCTCGAGGCGATTGCCGCGGGCTTCTACAACATCGACATCGATACGTCGACGCTCGTGGATTTGTCGCACGCCACGCTCGCCGAACAGCAGCGCCTGAACTACGAAGTCGGCGTCGACATCACGCGCCATGTGCGTGGACTCGAACCTGAGGGTGTCACGATCTCGCTCGGTGGAGAGATCGGTGAGGTCGGTACTGAGAACTCCACGGTGGCAGAGCTGCGGGCCTTCATGGACGGCTATCATCAGACGCTGGCCTCGCAGGCTCCGGGGATGATCGGGCTTTCGAAGATCAGCGTGCAAAGCGGGACGTCGCACGGCGGTATCGTGCTCGCGGACGGTTCGATTGCCGATGTGCAGATCGACCTTGAGACGCTGCGCGCCCTCGGCGAAGCGGCCCGCGCGGAGTATGGTATTTCAGGGGCCGTGCAGCACGGGGCCTCGACGCTCCCCGACACGGCATTCCACAACTTCCCGCGCACGGAAACGTCGGAGATCCATTTGGCGACGGGATTCCAGAACATGTTGTACGATCACATCCCGGCATCGCTGCGCACGGAGATGTACGCGTGGCTGACCACGAATGCGGCCGACGAGCGCAAGGCGAAGGACACGGACGAGCAGTTCTTCTACAAGACGCGCAAAAAGGCGATCGGTCCGTTCAAGCCACAGCTCTGGTCGCTTCCTGCCGACGCCACCGCGGCGTTGGCCGCAGCGTACGATGCCAAGTTCGAGTTCCTCTTCACGCAGTTGGCCATCGGCGGAACCTCCGCGCACGTCGCCAAGTATGTCCATGTGTCGCCGCTGCATCGGCCGGCGCCATCCGCGGACGCGGTTGGCATCACCGCGGCACCGGACGATCCTGACGCCGGAGAATAGATGCGCCGACTCATCGTGCTGGTGGCGACTGTGGCACTGGTCGCTTGCGACCGATCCAAGCCGCAACTCGAGCGGACCCTGAAGCAGGTCCAACAGATTTCGGCAGAAAAGGACTCGCTCCTGCGCGATGTGATGGCGACGTCGCAGTTCATCGCGGATGTGAACAGTGATCTCGCGAAGGTGCGCGGGCCGGGCGGCGCCGTGCCCGTCGCCGGGAAGGCGTCGGACGTCGAGAACAGCCTGACCCCAGAACAACAGCGCGATGCCATCCGCGCCAAGATCACCGAACTCTCGCAGCGCCTGGTGGAGAACGAGTCCAAGCTCGCGGCCTCGCGCGCGCGTGTGAAGGCGCTCGCAGCGGGGAACGTCGCCCTCGGGGCGCAACTGACGGCGTACGACTCCACCATCGCCGGCTTCAAGAGCATCATCGGTAACCAGAAGTCGCAGATCGAGGCACTCACCGAGCAGGTCAACACGCTGCAGGCCGAGAACGCCTCGCTCAAGCAGGAGAAGTCACAGCTCGCCGGCGAGAAGGTCCAGCTCACGGAGAGCCTTGCGGAACTCATTGCTGAACGGAACAAGGTGTATATCGTGATCGGAACGCGCGACGAGCTGGTGAAGCGTCACGTTGTCGAGCTCAGCGGCGGATTCCTCGGCTTCGGGAAAACCATCGTGCCCGTTCGTGATCCGGATGTGTCGCAATTCACAGTGGCGGACCGGACGATTCTCACGCAGGTGCCGTTCCCCACGGGGAAACCGTATCGGATCGTGTCGCGGCAGGATGTCGAGTCGCTCGATACCCCGCCAGGCGCCGATGGTCGCATCAAGGGTGGTCTGAAGATTGTGAACGCCGACAAGTTTTGGGCGGCGTCGAAATTTCTGATCGTCGTTGAGCAGTAGTTTGAGCAGATTGGGACGGGGACGCGCCAAATCGTCTAGCTCCGATGACTCGCAGGAGACCTTTCTCGAGATTGTTGGGGACTATGCCAAGCGAATCCTCCACAAGGCCGAAGAGGACACCCTGCTGTTTCTCGCGGGCGGCGTGGCCTTTGACATCCTGCTCGCCGGTGTCCCGTTTTTTCTGTTGCTGGCCTCGGGACTGGGTTACGTCCTGCGCAAGTCGGAAGAGGCGTCGATTACCGCCGTCACGGGTTTTCTTGCCGAGCTGATGCCCGCGACCTTCAGTGGGAAGGGAACGCTCTTAGACCCCCTGTTGCATGAAGTCGTGCGAACGCGTGGGTCTGCTGGGATCGTAGGCGCCATTGCGTTCGTCTGGTTTTCGGCGCGGCTCTTTGCGTCCATGCGCGTCGTGTTGACGCGCGTGTTCGAAGATCATAGTCGCCGCAATTTCTTCGTGGGCAAACTGGTCGATATTCAGGCAACGCTTGCGGCCACCCTGCTGATTGTGGGATGGGTGGCGATCAGCGCGTTTCTGGCCATTGCGCGCACGAGCTCGGTACGGGCGCTCGCGCAGGTCGGTTTGCACAACCCGTCGATTATGGGGCCGATCCAGTATGTGCTGGGGCGCGTGCTCGCGTTCGCGGTGCTGAGCGCGGTCTTCTTTGCGTTGTATAAGCTGCTCCCCAAGCGTCAGGTGCGACGGGAGCAGGCGATGATGGCGGCACTCACCAGTGCCGTGATGTTCGAGTTGGCGCGCGCGCTCTTTACCACGCTCGTCCATCGATTTAATCCTGCGTCGTTTTACACTGGGACACTCTCGGCTGTCGTCATCGTGGTGTTCTGGGTGTACTATGCCGCGCTTGTGTTTACATTCGGCGGGCTCATCTCGCAGGTGAGAGAACGCCGCCTTGCTGAAAAGCTCTCCCGAACCGCACCCTGGAAGATTCCGCAATGATTGACCTTCGTAGTGATACCGTCACGCGCCCCGGGCCGGCGATGCGCCGCGCAATGGCTGAGGCCGAAGTGGGGGACGACGTTCTGGATGGCGACCCGACCGTTCGGGAGCTCGAAGCGGCAACCGCTGAGGCGCTTGGCACTGAGCGTGCGCTGTTTTTTCCCACGGGGACCATGGCCAATCAGGCCGCGGTGATGGTGCTCACGCGTCCCGGCACCGAAATCTTCGTGCACGACGATTCGCACATCGTGAACTACGAAATGGCGGGCGCGGCGCAGTTCGCCGGCGTGCAACCGCGCATGATGCGGGGGGCGCCTCGCGTGACCGCGGCACTCGTGACCGCGGCGATTCGTGAGCCGAGTCCCGACTCGCCACGGGCCAGCTTGCTGTGCCTGGAGAACACGTTCAATGGCGCGGGGGGAATGGTGACCCCACCTGACGAGTTGGCCGCGATCGCAGCCGTAGGACGCGCCGCAAAGCTCAAGGTCCATCTCGATGGCGCCAGACTGTGGAATGCCGCGGCAGCGCTTGGCGTGCCGCTCTCGAGTTTCACCGCTTCGGCGGATCTCACGATGGTGGCCTACTCCAAGGGGCTCGGTGCGCCAGTGGGTGCCGCGCTGGCGGGATCCGCGGCGCACATCGAGGAGGCCTGGGAAGCACGCAAGCGACTCGGCGGTGGGATGCGCCAGTCCGGGATTATTGCGGCCGGCGCACTTTATGGGCTTCGGAACCACCTGGGCCGTTTGACTGACGACCACACGAACGCGAAGCGTCTCGCGACGATTGTTGCCGATGTTCCTGGGGTGTCGGTGGTCGCGCCCGATTCGAATATCGTGATGATTGATCTTCCCGCTGGTGTGACATCGGCGCAGGTCGCGGCCGGCGCGCGGGAGCGGGGAGTCCGCGTCTCGATGTGGCTGCCGCAGCGTGTACGGTGCGTGACACACTTAGATGCCTCGGCCGCTGATGTGGAATCGGCCGCCACGATTATTCGCGATGTGATGCGTGCGCTCGTGCGCGGCATCGCGTCCTGACCCTGACCCCGGAGAGCGCATATGCAGCATGCCCCAGGATTTCTAGCGATTGTCGACGATGCGAAGTCACGTGTGCGCGAAGTGACCGTGGCGGAAACGCAGGCCCGCTGTGCGGCGAATCCCGCCGCGGTGCTGGTGGACGTCCGTGAGGATCGGGAATGGCAGGCCGGCCATGCGGCTGGGGCGCTGCACGTGGGGAAGGGGGTCATTGAGCGCGATATCGAGGGGCTCGTGCCCGATAAAGGCACCGAGTTGATTCTCTATTGCGGCGGCGGCTTTCGTTCGGCGCTGTCTGCCGATGTATTGCAGCGGATGGGGTACACGAACGTCACCTCGATGGCGGGTGGCTGGCGTGCCTGGAACGACGCGCACGCGCCGGTCGCGCAGGGATGAACGAGGCACGCATCCGCGAGAGTTTCGCGCGGCAGGCGTTTATGGGGACGATCGGGGCGTCGCTCGGGCGGATCGCGCCCGGAGCGGTGGACATCACACTCCCGGTCCAGGGGGCGCTCCTGCAGCAAAACGGCTTCGTGCATGCCGGTGCCACCGCCTCGATTGCCGACAGCGCCTGTGGCTATGCCGCCATGACGCTGATGCCCGAGGGGGCCGATGTGCTCAGCGTTGAGTTCAAGGTGAACCTCCTGACCCCAGCGGTCGGGACCACCCTTGTGGCGCGCGCGCAGGTCATCCGGTCGGGGCGGACGATCTCCGTCTGCCGGGCGACCGTCTTTGCGGTCGACGCCCATGGGGGAGAGAAACCGGTGCTCGAGATGCAGGGCACGATGATGACGGTCCCGCTACCGTAGGGGGGAAGCGGGGGCTATCTTTCGGGTGCTTCAGGCCCCGAAGGTTGCAGGCCCGCCAACTCCGCCAGGACCGAAAGGTAGCAACGGTACGTGGTGTCTTGCCTCGCTTCGTAAGGCCTGGAGCACTGGCGCGGGGGGTGTCTCGGGATGACCGGGAGCCCCCCGCGCTGCGTTTTGGGCGGCACTGACCCCGCGGTACCGCGTGGAGTAAATTGCAGCTATGTCGCTCGCCCTCGCTCGCAAGTACCGGCCTCGCCGATTCGCCGATGTGGCGGTGCAGTCGCACGTGGCGACGACGCTCCGCAATGCCATCAGCAGCGATCGCGTAGCGCACGCGTACTTGTTCTGCGGTCCTCGCGGCACCGGCAAGACCACGCTCGCCCGCGTTCTGGCGATGGCGCTCAATTGCGAAAATCGATCGGCCGATTGCGAACCCTGCGGCGCGTGCGAGGCCTGCACACGGATTTGGGGTGGCCATACCTCGATCGACGTCGTGGAAATCGACGCCGCGTCGAACCGTGGCGTCGATGACGCGCGCGACCTCCGCAGCCGCGCCGCCTACGCGCCGAGCGGCGACAAGAACTACAAGGTCTACATCATCGACGAAGCGCACATGCTCACGCGTGAGGCGTGGAATGCGCTGCTCAAGGTGCTGGAGGAGCCGCCTCCGCGCGTGGTGTTCGTGTTTGCCACAACCGAGCCGCAGAAGATCGCGCAGGCCGCCGCGCCAGTGCTCTCTCGCGTGCAGCGATTCGACCTCAAGCGGATCGGCCCGGCCGATGTGCGCGAGCGGCTCTCCGTGGTGCTGAAAGCCGAGGGGATCACCGCCGACGCCGATGCGCTTGGCATGCTCGCCCGCGCGGCCGATGGCTCGATGCGTGACGCACTCTCGCTGACGGACCAGGTGCTCTCGCTGGGCGGAACTGTGACCACGCAGGGGGTGCGTGACGCGCTCGGGCTGGTGCATGAGGACGAGTATCTGGCCTTGCTCGACCTGGTCACCGAGCATCGCGCCGGTGACGTGTTCGGCGCGGTTGCCCGCCTGTCGGATTTTGGTGCCGATTTCGGGCTGCTGCTTGCCGGCTTCGCCGACCTGCTGCGCGCGCAACTCGCCGTCGTCTTGGGCGGCACCGTGCCGGAGCTCTCGGAGTATCTCACCGGCGAGTTGGCCACGCGGAAGTCGCGGTACCAAGCGTCGGATCTGCTCCGGATGCTCTCGATCTTAATCGAGTTGGAGCCCCATTTCCGTCGCAGTGGGCAGCAGCAACTCTTGTTCGAGACGTTGCTCGTACGCTTCGCGCTCCTCGATCGCACGTTGTCGATCGAGGACGTGCTCAAGGGTGTGCAGGGCGCCCCGTCGACTGGGGGTGGCGGGACGCGCCGTGAGGCGCCCGAGATTGCCCCCTCGCGTGGCAGCAGCGCGGGCGCGATGCGTCGTGAGCCGACGATGCTCGCCGATGCTGCCCCAGCGCCGACTCGCGTGCAGGCGCCCGTACAGGCGCCCGTACATGCGCCTGCGCCTGTGCATGCGCCAATCGCCGACCGAGGCCCTGCCACGGTGGCCGCGATTCCGCTCGACATCAACCGACTCTCGGAGCATTGGGACGATGTCGTCGAAGCGGTGCGTCGTGCTGGCCGAGCCGTGGTCGCGAGCGCGCTCGCCGAGGCGGCGCCGATGGCGGTGACGGCGTCCGGTGTGGTGACGGTCGAAGTGACCGGCGAGGCCTTGGTACAAGCCTTGGAGAACGGCGCCGAATCGATCCTCACGGCGCTCCGTTCACGGTTCAGCGGCGTGTCCAAGGTCATGGTGCGCGGCGTGGGTGGAGACGCGCCGTCCAAGCGCCTTACCGCCGACGCGGTGATCGCGAATCGCGTGGCGATGCTGCGCAAGCGCGACCCGATGCTTGACGCAGCCGTCGACGCGCTCGATCTCCGCCTGCTCGACTGATCGGCGTGTCGGCGATCGACGAACTCGTCACGGAGCTGTCGCGACTCCCGACCATCGGTCGGAAGTCGGCGATGCGGCTGACGTACCATCTGCTCAAACAATCGCCAGATCAGGCGCGGCGGCTTGCCGACGCACTGGGCACGCTCCACGAGCGCGTTCGGGCCTGCGAACGGTGTTACAACCTGACCGAGGCCGCCCTGTGCGCCGTGTGCGCGGATCCGCGGCGCGACGCAACGATTATCTGCGTGGTTGAGGAAGCGAGCGACATCGGCGCGATCGAACGCACGGCCGAGTATCGCGGAGTGTACCACGTACTCGGCGGTCGGTTGTCCCCGCTCGATGGTGTCGGTCCCGACGATCTTACGGTGGCGTCGCTGGTGCGGCGGGTCGAGGCTGGCGAGGTGCGCGAGGTCATTGTCGCGACGAATCCGCGGCTCGAAGGGGAAGCCACCGCGCTGTACGTGCAGGAGCAGGTGGCGGCCTTTCCGGTGAGTGTCACACGTCTCGCGCGCGGGCTCCCCGTGGGTGGGGATCTGGAATACGCCGACGGCGGCACAATCGCGCAGGCGATTTCAGCCCGACGGGCGATGCAATGAGCGGTGGCCGATAATGGCAGCCTCGAGCAGCTGGGCGTTCACGCCCGAGGATTCTACCGCCATCGCCGACGTGCTCGAGCGGCTGTTGGCCGCGAGCAACGCGCGCTGCGCGCTGCTCGTGGACCGCTCCGGTCAGCTGGTGGCGACGGCGGGAGAGCCGATGGACTTCGATCCCACGGCGTTTGCCACGCTCACCGCGGCGGATTTTAGTGCGAATGATCAGCTGGCGCGGCTCGTCGGGGAGCGCGAGTTCGGCACCTTGGTGCATCAGGGGGAAAAGGAGTCGATGGTCCTGGCGGATGTCGCGCGTCGGGTGATTCTTGTCGCGCTCTTTGATCAGCGCACCACACTCGGACTCGTCCGTCTCAAGCTCAAGGATTCCGTGGTTGACCTGACCCGTCTGTTTGATGTGATCTTCTCGAGATCTGCCGATGTCGGCGTCGGACGTCCCAGCATTCTCTCGGGCGCCCATGACGAAATTGACGAGCTCTTCAGCTAGGAGACGCGAACATGTCGATGATCAACTACGCGTCGCGCGAAATCAACTGCAAAATCGTGTATTACGGTCCTGGGCTCGGTGGCAAGACCACCAACCTTGAGCACGTGTACGCCAAGACCAAGCCCGACACCCGCGGTAAGCTCATTTCGCTTGCCACCGAGACAGAGCGCACGCTGTTTTTCGATTTCCTTCCCGTCGACTTGGGCACGATCCGCGGTTTCAAGACGCGCTTCCACTTGTATACCGTCCCCGGGCAGGTGTACTACAACGCCTCGCGCAAGCTGATCCTGAAGGGCGTCGATGGGTTGGTGTTCGTCGCGGATTCGCAAGTTGAGCGCATGGAGGCGAATCAGGAATCCATGCAAAACTTGTACGACAACATGTCGGAGTACGGGTACGACATCACGAAGCTTCCCTTCGTGCTGCAGTACAACAAACGAGACCTCCCGAACGCCGCCTCGGTGCAGCAGTTGCAGGCGGCGCTGAACCCGGGATGGGAAGTGCATGAGACGGCGCGTCAGCGTCTCACTCCAGATCCCGATCATCCCAACGAGACCTTGGTGGAGCAGTTGTCGACCGGAGAGTGGGTGGAACGTGTGCCATATTTCGAAGGGGTCGCGGTGACTGGTGACGGCGTGTTCGATACACTCAAGGCGGTCAGCAAGCTTGTGCTGAAAACGCTCGCATGAGCGCGGCGTGAGCGGACGTCCTCGCGAAGTGGCTCCCCCTCCGGTGGTGAGCAACTGGAACTTGCCGAACTTCATCACGGCGACGCGTATTGCGATCGCGCCGTTGATCGCGTTCCTTCCCTTTGTCGATTCGCCAACCTGGCGCGCGGTCGCGTTCGGGCTCTACGTCGCGGCGGCAATCAGCGATTACGTCGACGGCGTGCTCGCGCGCACGCGAGGGCTGATCACCGACCTTGGCAAGTCGCTCGATCCGTTGGCCGATAAACTGTTATTGGTCGCAACGAGCGTCACCTTGCTCGTGCTGCAGTCGCCGCCGGGAGATCCGGTTGTCACGCTGATGGGGAGAATCCCCGGCATCGTGACGCACGCACACCTCTTTCCGTTTATTTCATTCTTCGGCACCTGGTACTTGCCCTGGTGGGTGATTGCGGTCGTGCTCGGCCGCGAAGCCTTCATGACGGCGTTTCGTGCCTTCGCGCAGCGACGCGGCGTGGTGATCGCGGCCATTGGTCCCGCAAAGTGGAAAGCCGCCATGCAGTACATCTGGGTCGGCGCGGCGTTTTGTCATTTCGCGGTGATCACCTTTGCGCGGCATGAACTCGTGCATGGACAGGCGTGGGCCTGGGTCACGCAGTTTGTCGGAAGCGTTGGCGTGGTCTCGATGCTGATCGCGGTCGCACTCACGCTCTGGTCGCTCGTCCTCTACATGCGGCGCTACGGCGCACTCTTCACACAATGAACGTTGAAATCGTCACGATTGGTGACGAGCTGCTCCTCGGCTTCACCATCGATACCAATGCGGCGCATCTCGCGCGGCAGCTCGCGGCCATCGGCGTCCAGATTACCCGTCGGCAAACCTGCGGCGACAGCGCGTCCGAGATTGCCTCGGCGGTGCGCGAAGCCCTCGACCGGACCGGCGCCGTTATCACAACCGGAGGTCTAGGGCCCACCTCCGACGATATGACGAAGGAGTCGATCGCGGCGATCTTTGGTCGCGCGATGGAGCGTCACGAGGCGATTATCGACGCGCTCAAAGCGCGCTGGAAGTCATGGGGCCGCAGTGGGGAACTCCCGCTCTCCAACTACCAACAAGCCATGATTCCGGCCGGCGCGCGGATTCTCAACAACGGCCACGGCACGGCGCCGGGTATTTGGCTCGAAGATGCGCGCGGTCGCTGGGTGGCAATGCTCCCCGGGGTCCCCCGTGAGATGCGCGGCATGCTCGCCGACGAGCTGCTTCCGTTGGTGCGCGCGCGCGTCACCGGCGAGCCGCAGGTCGTGGTCTCGCGCACCCTTCGCACCACCGGCGTGGGCGAATCGGCGATCGCCGACCAACTCGGGCTACTGGCCAAGTCCCCCGAAGGGGTGTCTCTTTCGTACCTCCCGGGATGGGAAGGGGTGGATTTGCGGCTCACCTCGCGTGGGCGGAACGCGGCGGATGCGACGGCTGCCTTGGAGCGGGCAGGAAGCGCGCTGCTCCAGATCGTTGGCCCCGCCACCTACGGCGAAGGCGACACCGACCTCGCGGCCGTGGTCCTCGCGGCACTGCGCGAACAGGGGCTGATGCTTGCCGTCGCCGAGAGCTGCACCGGTGGGTTACTCGGCGAGCGGCTGACCGCAATTCCGGGGTCGAGCGACGTCATGCTGGGCGGGGTCATTGCCTATGCCAATGGCATCAAAGAGCGCCTGTTGTATGTGGACGCTGAGGTCCTGCGACAGAACGGCGCCGTGAGCGAGGCCGTGGCTCGTGAGATGGCCGCTGGGGCGGCTCGCGCAACGGCGGCTGATGTCGCCATAAGCATTACCGGAATCGCGGGCCCTGGGGGAGGATCGGCCGAAAAGCCGGTTGGGACCGTCTGTTTCGGCCTCTTCGTTCAGGGGCGGATTCGCTCAACTCGGGCGGTGATGATTGGCGACCGCGACGAGATCCGCCGCCGGGCAGCGCAAGCCGCGCTGAACCTCCTGCGCCGGGCCCTGCTGGAGCCCGCCGAAACGGACGTCTCCCGCATTCCGTAGTGTCATATAGGCGCTTCACCCTGACACCGAGACAGTCTTTGGCGGCACAACCGTTGCAGGAATAGCCGACAGACGACGACCTTTAAGGAATCATGACCGACTCTACGAATAATCCGACCGGTGCCACGGCCCCGGATCCGGCACTCGATGCTCCGCTTGACCCCACGTTGGAAGTGGCCAGCGGGCTCGACGCCGAGCTTGCGGTGCTGCAGACCCAGATGGCGGACCAGAAAGACAAGTATCTCCGCCTCGCAGCGGAGTACGACAACTTCCGCAAGCGGAGCATCCGCGAGCGCCAAGAAGCCGAGCAGAAGGGGATGGGAATCCTGATCTCCGGCATTCTTGACGCGCTCGACGATCTCGGCCGATTTGCCCATGTCGATCCCGCTACCGTTGAATCGGTTGCCGTTGTGACCGGCGCTGAGATGGTGGAGAAGAAGTTGCTCAAGTCGCTGGCCGGACACGGACTCGAGCTGGTGAATCCGGTGGGCCTCCGGTTTGATCCGGCGGTCGCCGAAGCGCTCACCACGGTGCCTGCGCTGCTGCCAGAAGAAGATCACACGGTCGCGCAGGTGTATCAGGTGGGCTATGTGTTCAACGGCATGCTGCTGCGTCCTGCGCGCGTGGTCGTGAAGCAGTGGAACGGTTGATGCGCCAGACCGCTCCTCACGCCGTGATAGCCCTTGAGCGTGTGCACTAATGGCCGCTAAGGACTTCTACACGGTGATGGGGGTGCCTGAGCGCGCCACCGCCGACGAAATCAAGACGCAGTATCGTCGGCTGGCGAAAGAGCATCACCCGGATTCGAACAAGAACGATCCCAAGTCCGCCGAGCGCTTCAAGGAGATCTCGGAGGCGTATCAGGTATTGGGCGATCAGAAAAAGCGGACGCAGTATGACGAGATGCGTCGACTGGGTGCGTTTGAGTCGCGCGCGCCGCGGTCTCGCCCTGGCGCGGGGCCACGTCCCGGCGGTCCGAGCGGTCCCGGCGCTGGTGCGCCGGGCGGTGCACAGAACTTCAAGTTTGACGAGATCAACGACGTCGGGGGAATCGGCGGGCTCGGTGATTTATTCAGTTCGATGTTTGGGGGGACCGCGCGCGGGCAGCGTCCCGTGGGACCAGAACCGGGCCAGACGATCGAGACCACGCTCGAGGTGCCGCTGAAGATCGCGGCGACCGGTGGCAAGGTTCCGATTGACCTCGAAGTGAACGAAGAGTGCGCCGCATGCAGTGGCTCCGGCGCGGCCAAGGGGGCGCGCGTCCAAGCGTGCCACGAGTGCAATGGTCGCGGCTCGATTTCATTTGGTCAGGGCGGATTTGCCGTCAACCGTCCGTGCCCGATGTGCCTCGGCAAGGGGCAACTCCCCACGGAGAAATGCCGCGACTGCAAGGGAGCGGGTGAGACGCGGAGCAAGCGGAAGGTCAACATCACCGTCCCCGCGGGCGTGGATACCGGGGGCAAGATCCGGCTCAAGGGGCAGGGTGGCCGCGGTCAGCGTGGCGGGGCGCCCGGCGACATCGTCATCACCTTCCGTGTGCAGGACGACGCGCGATGGATGCGCGACGGGCTGGATCTGATCACGCGCGCCAAGATCAACGTGGCGCAGGCGATGTTGGGTTCGAAGGCCAGTGTCGAAACGCCGGACGAAAAGACCGTCGCGATCAAGATTCCACCCGGAACATCGAGTGGAAAGCGATTCCGCGTGCGCGGGCAGGGCATCGTCAAGGATGGCAAGCAGGGGGATCTGCTGGTGGAGGTCGAGATTGTCGTGCCGGAGAAGCTGTCGGCCGAAGAGATCCGCATGATTGAGCGGTTCGCGGAGTCTGCGGGGCTCGAGCGCTAGCGGTGCGCACATTCCTGGCGCTTGCCGCGGCGGCATGCACACTGCTCACGCCGCAGCGCGCGACGGCGCAGTACACCTTCACCAAGCACGACGCCCGCGTGGGCTATCCGCGGTGGACCGGGTGCTTTTCGAACATCACCGTTGGCGGCCCGCAGCGCCTCGCCGTCGACTGGGCGTACGGCGTCGAGTCACGGCTCCCCGGCGCACGGGCGACGAGTGAGGCGTTGCAGTGCACCTGGGCCTCTGCGCGCGTCGGGCTCGGAGCCGGCGCACTGGGTGTGGGCTACCACCGATACACCGGTGCCATGGGCACGATGTGGTTTGGTCAGCTCGCGCTGCTGCGCACCTTCGACAAGCCAAACGGCGGCGCGCCGAACGCGACGTACGTGGGTTTCGAGGGCGGGGGCGCCTATCTGGCGGGGATCTCGCCGCGCGTCGGCTACTTCGTGCGCACCGGCGGCGGGACTGCGCCGCGCGGGCTGTTCACGTGGGGCGTGGGAATCGGGTTCTAGCGCGCGTTAGCTGCTCGGCGCAGCCACGCTGGCCAATCCCTTGGTGATCACGGCCATCGTCTGCGAGAGGCTCGCCTCGAACTGCCGGAGCGGTTCTGCGGTGTCGCGCCCGGCGGAGATAGCCGCCTCCAGCTGCGCCGCGTGCTTGGCGATATTCGTCAAACCGAGGTTGGCGGCCGCGCCGCGGAGCGAGTGCAAGTCACGGAGTGCCGTTGCGCCGTCATTCGCCTGAAGCTGTGCACGGACGCGGGTTGCGGCATCTGACTGCGTGTCGACGACCTTCTGCAGCAGGCGTGCATACAACCCCGAGTTTCCTGACAGGCGCTTGAGCGCCCCTGCGACGTCAATCGAGTCGAGCTCGAGCACCGGGTTCACCGCAGTGCGCGCCACAGGTGCAGGCACGGGTGCAGGCACCGCGGCCTGAGCAGCGGCCTGGGCAGCGGCCTGGGCCGCGATCCGTGCGGCGCGTCGCGCCTGCGTGTGCTCAAACAGGGCTTTGTACAGTTGGTCGGGTTCGATCGGCTTGGCCAGATGTCCCTCCATCCCCGCATCGGTACAACGCGCGCGGTCTTCTACCATCGCGTGCGCCGTCATGGCAATAATCGGGACTGTGGCCCACTGGGACTCCTGCCGAATCGCACGGGCAGCCGTCAAGCCGTCCATCACGGGCATCTGGAGATCCATCAAAATCGCGTCGTAGGACGTGCCACGGCGCAGGCACGCGAGCGCCTCGGCGCCATTATTGGCGACCTCCACTACCACGCCCGCGGACTCCAGCAGCTCACAGGCAATCTGCTGATTGATGACGTTGTCCTCGGCGAGCAACACCCGAACCCCCGCTAGCTGTGCGGCGTGCACCGATTCCTTGAAACCCAAAAACTTGGCGCCCGTGCTCTCGCCAACAACGATTCTCCGAAGCGTGTCCGTCAGCGTCACCATGCTGGCCGGTTTTTGCACGAAGGCCATCCCCCCTTCCGCTTCCGCAGCGACCTGCGTTTCCTCTTGTCCGAAGCCGGTCAGCAAGACGACCTTCGAGCGCTCCGTGCCGGTGTCGCGAGCGAGTGCTCGAATGGCGTCGACACCGCTCAGTCCTGGAAGTGTGCTGTCGAGCAAGGTCAGGTCAAATTTCTGCGGGAGCGCCTCGCGAATCTCGGCCGTCGCTGCTTCGGCCGATGCCACCGCCGTGACGTGCAGCGAGAGTCGCGTGAGTTGCTCCACGAGCACCGCGCGCGCGTCATCGTGGTCCTCGATCAGTAAAACGCGCAGCCCCGCGAGCTCCGTGGGTGGCACGAATGGCGCTGCATCGTGCTGTGCCTCAAACCATGCCGTGAAGCTGAAGCGGCTTCCTTCGTCCGGGGTGCTCTGGACACCAATCGTTCCACCCATGAGGGCGGTCAGCTGCTTGCAAATCGCGAGGCCGAGTCCCGTGCCCCCGTAGCGCCGAGTGGTGGAGGCGTCGGCCTGCGTAAAGGGCTGAAAGAGTCGCTCGGCCTGTTGCGGTGTCATACCGATGCCGGAGTCTGACACATCAATACGCAGTTGTACGCGCGACTCCACCACCTCCGCGAGTGCCACGTGAATGACGATATGGCCGCGCTCGGTAAACTTGACGGCGTTGGTGACCAGATTCGTGAGCACCTGCCGAAGCCGGAGCGCATCGCCCACGAGGGAGAGCGGCACATCGGCATCGACGCGGCAGATGAACTCCAGTCCTTTCTCCGCCGCGCGATGGCCAACGAGCGCGGCAATCTCGTCAATCACATCAGCGAGGGAGAACTTCAAGACATCCAGCTCGAGTTTTCCTGCTTCGATTTTCGAGAAGTCCAGCACGTCATTCACAATACCAAGCAGATTCGATCCAGCTGTGTGAATCTTGCTCAGGTAGTCGCGGTGGCGCGGGGACATCTCACCGCGCATGGCGAGGTGCGACAAGCCGATGATGGCATTCATCGGGGTCCGAATCTCATGGCTGATGTTGGCCATGAACTCCGACTTCGATCGTGTCGCTTCGGTGGCTTGGCGCGTGGCTTCCGTCAGCGCCGCGTTGTTGGCCTGCAACTCCTCGAGCAGCTCGTCGCGGGAGCGCGCGCCGAGAATCGCGCGCAGATCCTCGAAGGAAATTTCAGGCAGGCGACCGCGGCACGGCTGTTCGACTAACAGATGCCATCCGTCGCTCTCCTGACGCACGCGGCCCAGAAATGACAGCTCGCCAACATGGGATCGGGGGCGCGCGGACGGTGGGTCCTGGGTAACAAACTCCACCCCGATCATGTCGCGCGTTGTTTGCGCAGCTCCCACGACGCATGCGCGGCATGAGAGTTCCACCACCGCGGTCAACTGCTGCGCCAGCAACCACCGGGCGACGTCTGAACACTCGCCGGCAATACGCGCCGCAAGGTTCTGGTCGCGGGTGGCCATCGTGACGATTTCGAACAACTTGCTGCGAATGGCGACGGCATCCTCCGGGCGAGCGAGGTGCATGCTTCCGAGTGTGGTCATGCCGGCCACCCAACGACGACGGCTAATGCATCGTCCTCCGCTCGACCGTGTCCGGCGACGATGTCGCGCGACAGTTCGTCAGCAGACAACGTGAGTCCATTGAGGCGTGCTGTCCGAATCCTCTCCCCGTCGACGCCGTCCGTCCAGAGGACAAAGCGATCGCCGTGCTGGAGGGCTCCATGCTGCTCGAACACATCGGGCATCCGCAAGCCAACCACGCCGTCGCGTGACACCCCACGCCACGGCGATCCATTCACGCGACTCACTCCAGTATTGCCCACCCCGGCGTATCGAAACTCCCGTGCCTCCGGATCTAGGAAGAGCACCCCAACAGCGGCACCCGCTGAGCCGCGTAGCTCATGATCGAGCGCACGTAACATGTCGCCGACCTGCGAAGTCGCGAGCTGGGAGAGCATCGCGGGCAACCGAACGGCAACCCGGTAGGCCATATCTCCGTGTCCGGTGACATCGGCAACAACGAGCAAGAGTCCGTTGTCGCAGGGGAGCCACGAGGCAATGTCGCCTCCCACTGGTTGAGGCGAGAGCGGACGACTACACACCGACGTTTCAAACGTAATAGCGGCTGATGCCGCCGGAACGCCGGAGACCGGTGGCCGAGCGCGGTCGCTCGACACATCAGTCGGTCGGTTGGCTGAGGCCGGCGAGGAGGATCCGATGTACTTTCGCGCGCGCACGCGAGTTCCGGCGCCGGGTTCTGATTCAATCTCAAACACGTCGGCAAGGCGACGAGCGGCGGGGAGCCCCAGGCCAAGCGACCGGCCCGTCGTGAAATGGTCCTGCATCGCGAGGGTGAGATCCGCGATGCCTGGCCCATCGTCCTCGGCCCAGACGTCAATGTACGGGCGCGAGTTGTTTGCCTCACGCACCAATCGAATTCGTCCGCGATCGGCGTATTTAAGGATGTTCGTGCCGAGTTCCGAGATAATCGTCGCGAGCACGGCGCGATCGCTCGGGGTGGCGCCCTCGATGAGCGGCGACCGGTGCATGCGCATCAACAAAACGCGTAAGTCCGCCGCATCGGCAACCCGAAAAGTCTCGGCCTGGAAGGGCTCGCGAGCGGTGGCGCGCTTAAGCACGCAACGCCAGCGCGTCGAGCGCATCCTCAAGTGTTTGAAAGGCGCGGATGCCCGACAGATCCTCGTCGAACTCAACCAGGTACATCACGATGCCCGGGCGCAGGCCGACGAGCACCGAGGAGCCCCCGAGCATGCGAATCATCTGCTGGAGGGCGCGGATTTCGCGGAACTCCGCGCGGTCGAGTACCCGCAGCGCCGACAGTTCAAAGATGACCGTGCGCACGCCATTCGAGCGCACGTTCTCCAAGGCGGTCTCGGTCATACCCGCGAGGGTCTGCTCGGACAGCTCCGTTCCCGCGGTAACGACCAAGGCGTCGCGGATTTGCGTGGAAATCATCTTTGATGCACGATGTGAGACGGCGCCGAAGCGTCAGCTCAGGACTTCGCCGGTCCGTTCGTGCCCAGCAGTCCGCGATCGACGCCAACCGCACGAAGCGCGAGCTCAAACGAGTCGCGGAGTGTGGACGTGGTGCGAACCTCGCCGATATTCACGCCCAACTCGACGAGCGTCCGCGCAATCGCCGGAGACACGCCAGAGATGATTGTCTCGCATCCCATCAGCTGCGTGGCCTTCGTGATCTTGATCAGCTGGTTGGCGACGGCGGTATCCATCGCGGCCACGCCGCTGATGTCGAGCACGAACACCTTCGCCCGCGTCTCCGCAATACGGTCGAGGGTCTTGGTCATCACATCTTGGGTCCGCTCCGAGTCAATAATCCCGATCAGCGGCAGGAGCAGGATGCCCTCCCAAATCGGTGTGACCGGCGTGGACATCTCGAGCAGCGTCTTGCTGCTCGCGGCGATCTTCTCCTTCTGAATCCGGGAAATTTCTTCGATCACCACGAAGGTGTCGAGAAACACCAGCTTGATCAGCGAGTTCGCCGTTTCGTTCGCATCCGCAATGTCGGACGCACCACGACGCAGGCGATCCACCAACGACTTGCCTGACATCGACATCCCGGCAAAGTAGATGTCATGCGGCAAGTCGATGTGCGCATGCACGCCGCCGACATGGCGCCGTGCGGCGAACCACCGTTCGTCGAGTTCGGCATCGAAAAACGTATGCCAATGCGACATCTGCATTTCCTTGACACGCGCGAGCCGAGAGGGATGGTCCGCGAAGTACAGCTTGTACTCGCGATGCTGCTCCATCCAGTCATAGAACGAGCCAATGTGAGCGGGAAGCTCGGCGCGGAGCACTTCGCCTGCCGCGCGCACGCGAGAGAGGTCTGCCGGCTCGATTTGGAACTTGGCAAGAATCTCGGCAATCGGCGTGCGAAGGGGCATGGCGTTGTGAACTCGTCGTCAGGGTCGGCAAACTATCCTGTGCAAGACTATGACCCGGCCCCATGAACGACAATGTACAAAAATTATACACCAAGCTCGCGCTAGAGAATCCAGCCTCGCCTACACTACCCGCGGTGCTCCAGCAGGGGGAGCGCCGCGCGCGCGGGGCGCGCGGGACGCGTGCCCATCGCCTGCTCAATCACTCCCCCGCCCAGCACGCGAGTCCCGTCGTAGAACACGGCCGACTGCCCCGGCGCGATCGCCGCCACCGGTTCGTCCAGCGCGAGTTCTACCTCGGCGCCCTCGACGCGCACGATTTCGGCGGCCGCGATCGGCGACCGATGCCGGACGCGTACCCCCACGCGATCACCGAGCGAGGGCATTGGGGACGCGAGCCAGTTCGCCTCACGCACGACCAGCCCTCGCCCCAGCAGCTCCTCCCGCGGCCCAACAACCACGGCGCGGTCCGCGGGACGGATGGCCGTCACAAAAATCGGCGCAGCATAGCCACCAGGCAGGCCGCGTCGCTGTCCAATCGTGAAACGGGCAAAGCCGTCATGGGTGCCGACCACGGTGCCGTCGTTCGTCACGAACGGACCTGGTGACAGCGACGGCGCATCGGCGCCCAGCTTCTGCTCGAGGATGGCGGCGTAGTTGCCGTCAGGAACAAAGCAGATCTCCTGGCTCTCCGGCTTCTGCGCGACCAAGTGCAGACCCAGCTCCTCGGCGAGCGCCCGCGTCTCGGGCTTTGTCATCTCGCCAATCGGCAGGATCATGCGCGACAACGCCGAGCGATCGATGCCCCACAGGAAATAGGTCTGATCCTTGTTGGCGTCAGCACCGCGATGCAGGGCCCCGTCCACAATGCGCGCATAGTGGCCCGTGGCCACGTATTTCGCGTCGATTCCGTCGGCCTTCACCACAAGGTCACGAAATTTCGTGAACGTATTGCAGCGCACACAGGGAATCGGCGTGCGGCCGTTGGCGTACTCGTTCACGAAGTCGTCAACGACGTCGTGACCGAAGGCCGTCTCGAGGTTCAGCACGTAATGGGGCACCCCGAGCTTCTCACAGATTCGACGGGCGTCGTTCACACTGTCCAGTGAACAGCAGGGCTTGTCGGGCACCTCGGCGCCGTCGCGATACAGCTTCATGGTGGCGCCCACCACGTCGTAGCCCGCGCGCACCAGCATGGCCGCGGCGACGCTCGAGTCAACGCCGCCACTCATCGCGACCAACACCCGCTCCTTCATACGATCAAACCGCCGAGAGGCCGCGAGCCTTCAGCGCGAGGGCGGAGAAGACGTGAATGACACGGTCGATCGCGGCGTCCGTGGTGAGCGAGCCCACGCTCATGCGAATCGCGGCACCGGCGATGTCCGCACGCACGCCGAGTGCCCGCAACACATGCGACGGTTCAATGCTCCCGCTCTGACAGGCGGAACCACCGCTGGCGGATACGCCCTGCAGATCGAGCGCCATCAGCATCGACTCACTGTCGGTGCCGGGGATCGACACGTTGAGCACATGCGTGGCACGCTTCGCGTCGCGCCCGTGCACCACGGCATCAGGAATGGCGGCGACGATGCCGGCCTGCAGGCGATCGCGGAGTTTGCCCAGTCGCGCGCCCTCGGCGTCGTGCTCAGCCATCGTGAGTTCTGCGGCGGTCGCGAGCGCCACGGCGTACGCCACGTTCTCGGTGCCAGGCCGGCGCCCGCGATCCTGGGAACCACCAAAGAAGAGCGGTTCGAGCGGGGTGCCGCGGCGGATAAACATCGCGCCGCTGCCCTTTGGGGCGCCGATCTTGTGACCACTGATCGAGAGAAAGTCGAACGGAATTTTCCGCGCGTCCACTTCGACCTTGCCGAAGGCCTGCACGGCGTCGGTATGGAAGATCGCGCCAACGGTGTGGCAATGGTTGGCGAGTGCTTCGATCGGCTGGATCGTGCCGATCTCATTATTCACCCACATCACGGAGCAGAGAGCGGTGTCGTCGCGCACCAACGCGTGCGCTGAATCCATCGTGACGGTTCCCGTGGCGTCCACGGTGAGCATCCGTTCTTCCGCGCCCTCGGCGGCCGCCTTGTGCACCGAGGCGAGTACCGCCTTGTGCTCAATCGGCGACGTGACCACGGCGTTGCGGCCCTTGTCCTTGAGCACACGCCAGCCGCCGAGGATGGCGAGGTTGTCGCCCTCCGTGCCGCCGGAGGTGAAGCAGAGCTCGTCGGGGTGGGCGCCAAGGCAGCGGGCGACCCGCTCACGGGCTTCATCTAGGGCGGCGCGTGCTTCACGGCCCCATCGATGTGCGCTGGATGGATTGCCGAAGCGAACCCCGAAGTAGGGCTCCATGGCAGCCAGTACCTCAGCACGCACGGGCGTGGTGGCCGCGTGATCGAGATAGATCGGATCGTTCATGGTGGAAATATAGGGGACGCTCAGGGAGCCCGTCATCAGCTGGGAAGCACCCAGCGGTCAGAAGGTCGAAACGTCGAGCGCGGTGAGGTCGTCCACCCGCATGGTCTCATAGGTAAAAAACGGCTCGCCATACTTGCATCGAATCAGCGTGCCGTAGTGGGCCGACTGGTGCCGGATGATGTCATAGAGCGGTTCGCCGTTGGGATAGACCTCGCCCGCCTGCGTGGTGCCGTCAAACTGCGAGGCATAGCAGCGAATGGCCTTGAGCTTGGTCTCGAACTCGTCGGTGATATCCACGACGAATGTGGGCTTCACCTGATCTTCGCGAAAGGTGACGCTGTGGAGAACCTTGAGCGGGCGATGCGGTGGGTGGTCGCGGTCGAGTTTGGTGAGTCCGGCCAGAAAGCAGGCGTCGCGCACGAGTTGCGAGGCCACGCGGTGGTCGGGGTGGCGACCGCGCGGGGCCGGGGCAATCACAATCCTGGGACGGGTCCGCCGGATCACCTTGGCTAAGGCTAACCGCGTTTCCGGGGTGTTCACGATGCCCGCGTCAGGCAACGCGAGGTTCTCGCGAAGGGTCACGCCGAGTACGGTGGCGGCCACCGAGGCCTCGTGCGCGCGTGTCTGCGCCGAGCCGCGGCTCCCCATCTCCCCTTGGGTGAGGTCGAGGATCCCCGTGGTGTGCCCCTGGCGGGCCAGCTTGGCCATGGTCCCGCCGCAGGTCAGTTCGACGTCGTCGCGATGCGCGGCGACCGCCAGCACGTCAACAGTGGTCATGCACAAAAGATAAGGCTCGCGGTCGCCGCTGGCGCGGGGTGGGGGCCCCACTGGGCCCCCGCTGGGCCCCCCGGTGTGGGGGGCGGTGCGAGAGTCCGAGCAGGTCGCCATGTTTCGGGACGTTCCGATCACGCGTTGCCTCCCACAGGATTGTCGCCCATGCAGAGCATTACGACGCCAAACGCCCCCGCCGCCGGCGGACACTATTCGCAGGCTATTGTTCACGGGGGCTTCGTCTTTGTGGCGGGGCAACTCCCGATGGTGCCCGGGCAGACCGCACATACCGTTGGGACCATCGAGGAGCAGACGGAGCAGGTGCTCCGTAATGTGAGCGCCATCCTCGACGCCTCGGGAAGCTCGATGGCGCAGGTCTGCCAAATGACGCTGTACGTCTCCGACATGTCGCTCTGGGGGCGCGTGAACGCCACGTACGCGGCGTTTATGGGGGATCATCGGCCCGCTCGCGCCGTGGTTCCGGTGAACGATCTCCACTTTGGCTATCAGATCGAGGTGCAGGCGATTGCCGCGGTTGCCGCGGTAGCGGCGGTGGCAGAGCCCAACGCCTCTGGAACGTCAACGGGCGTCTGAGCGTGACCCGCTCCATGCGTCTCCGATGACCCAGCCCTTCCACGACGCCGTCGTCGTTGTAACCGGCGCCTCGCATGGGATCGGCGAGTCGATGGCGTGCCAGCTGGCAGCGCAGGGCGCGCGCCTCGTACTTGCGGCGCGTCGTGCCGACGAACTCGACCGCGTCGCCGTGGCGTGCCGCGCTGCGGGCGCGCCGTCTGTGTTGGTGGTACCGACGGACGTGAGCGACCCCACCGCGTGCGCCGCCCTCATTGACCGCGCCGTCGCCGAGTTTCACGGCATCGACATGTTGGTGAACAACGCCGGGCTTGGCATGTGGTCGCGTGTGGACGCGGTGCAAGATCTCACGATCTTTGAGCGCGTACTCCGCGTGAACTATTTGGGAGCGGTCTATTGTACGCACGCCGCGCTCCCACACCTCAAGGCCTCGAGCGGCCGGATTCTCTGTGTTTCGAGTCTGGCGGGCCGCACGGGCGTCCCGCTGCGGAGTGGCTACGCCGCGAGCAAACACGCCATCAGCGGGTTTTTTGATTCGCTCCGCATCGAGCTGCGCGGCAGCGGTGTGAGTGTCACTCTGGTGCACCCCGGGTTCGTGAGCACGGGAGCGCAGGGACGGAATCTCAGCGCCGACGGCACGCCGCTGGGCGTCGTTCCCATCCGTATGCAGGACGCCATGTCAGCCGACGAGTGCGCACGGCGGTCGCTCGCGGCGGTTGCCGCACGCAAGCGGCAACTCGTGATGACGGCGCGCGGGAAGGTTGGCCTCTGGCTCAAGCTGCTCCTTCCCGGACTGGTCGACCGAGTAGCCGCCAAGGCAATCGCCGACGGCAAATAGCCGCACGGGAGACTCGCAAGATGCACAAAGGGGGAGCGGCCGAGGCCACTCCCCCTTCAGTGCGTTAGGAGCAGGTTCGCTTAGCGCGCGCCCGGTCCACGGCCACGACCCTGCGGCATGTTCTTGATGTTCTCAGCGAGCTTGGCCTTGTCGGCATCGCTCTTGAGGATCGCCGCGAGATCTTCGTTACGCTTGGTGGTCGCCTTAGCGCGCTGCTCAGCCGCGTCCGGGGCCTGGCGGTCGATACCGCGCGTGGCAGCCTGAGCCGCCGTGAGAACTGCGACCGCGGCCTTCTTCTGGTCGTCCGTGATCGTGATGTCCTTGAACATCGTGCCGACCTGCGTATCCATCATCGCCTGCATCTGCTCGGGGGTCATCGCGCCACGGCCGCCACCCATGCCGCCGCCACCACCACCCTGAGCCGCTGCCGTACCAGCCATCACCACGAGCATCGCAACTGCCGCAAGCATCTTACGCATAGTCAAACTCCTCCGAATCCGGTTGAAGGGGACGGCCAACTGGCCGCCAGCCCTTTAATTACGACTTGCCCCCTACGTTCGTTAGGCGGCCTCCCCCGAGGCGGGGAACCCAAGCCGCCGTCCTTCGGTGCTACGACCCCCAAACTACTAGCCGAAATATGGCTCAGGGTCCCAGCGACCGCCAGCTACTCGTGACGCAGCGCGGCCACAGGATCGAGGCGCGAGGCCCGCAAGGCGGGCAGCATCCCGAACATAATGCCGGTCAGCGCACTGGAGCCAAGGGCTGCCACAACCGCCAAAGGCGGGACAGACGCGGCAATCGGGGTGTACGCCTTCACGAGCATCGCCACGATCGTTCCGAGTCCAAGCCCGATCAATGCGCCGGTCGCGGTAAGCGTGATGGCCTCCACCAAGAACTGCCAGAGGATAACGCCCCGGGTCGCGCCGAGCGCTTTCCGCACACCAATCTCACGCGTGCGCTCCGTCACCGAGATCATCATGATCGCCACAACCCCGACGCCACCGACCAGCAATCCGACCGACGACAACGAAATCATCACGAGGAAGAAAATCCCGAAGACTTTGTTGTACACGTCAAACAGCTTGTCCTGCGTAATGATCGCGAAGTTCGACTCGCGACTCGGACGCAAACCGCGCGAACCCCGGAGCGCAGCGGTCACGTCGTCGATCGTTTGAGCCTGCGACGCGTTGGCCGCCGGCTTGATAATGAACGACACCCACTGGGGCTGTGCGCCGAGTCGACGTGACAGTGCGTACACCGAGGTGACGATCGCGGGCCGCTCGCCGCCCTGCAGGAAGCTGGCTTCGTCCTTGTAGACGCCAATCACCATAAAGGGGCCTCCACGATTCGATCCCTGCGGGCCAGAGAGTCCCGTGAGCGTGATCTCTTTACCGAGGGCATCTTCTTCGCCGAACAGGCGTTCTTTGGCCGTAGTGTTCAGGACGACAACCCGCGACGCGCTCCGTGCTTCTTGCTCCGTGAACACGCGCCCGTCAATCATGTTGGGCGGGTTGAGCTGCGCCCAGTTGGAGGTGATCCCCATAACGTTCACATTGGGAAGCGCCTTGTCGCGGAACTTGGCCGCGGCACCCCAGCCTTGGCGGATCCCCACTTCACCCACCGACTCGAGTTTTTTCAGCATGTCGGCTTCGCTGAAGAGCAGCGGGGGATTGGAGCGCCACTTGCACGTGTCGCTCGTTCCGTCGCACGCTTCAAATACAATCGGCCGACGCTGAATAAAGAACGTGGTCGGACCCGCCGACTCAAACTGCTGGGCGACACTCTCGTTGATGCCGTGCACCGCCGCAGCGATCACGACCACCACGAACACCCCAACGGCGACGCCGAGAATGGTGAGGCCGGCGCGCACTTTATTCTGCACCATCGCATCGATAGCGATGCCAACGCCCTCGAGCGACATCTTGATCTTATCGAGAAGACGCATGGTCTACTCCTGCCGGAGTGCAGTGACGGGGTCGAGCAACGAGGCGCGACTCGCGGGGTACACACCAGAAATAATCCCGACGCCGGCCCCAATGAGCACGCCCACGACAATCGACCAGGGCGCGACGTACGTCGGCATTGGCGTCAGCGTCCGAATGGCGTACGCGCCGAGTGCACCGAGTGCGATTCCCATGGCGGCACCGAAGGTGCTCAGGGTAGACGCCTCAATCATGAACTGCAACAGGATGTCGCGTCGCTTGGCGCCCAGCGCTTTGCGAATGCCAATCTCATGGGTGCGTTCGGCGACCGCGACGAGCATGATGTTCATAATCACGATGGCGCCCACCACGAGTCCGATGGCCGGGAGTGCAATACCGGCGAGGACGAGATAACTCTTGATCTTGTTCCAGAACTCGAGCGCGGTGTCCGAGGTTTCGAGGACAAAGTTGTCCTTCTGGGCCGGCCGTAGCTGATGCCGCGCGCGCATCACCCCACGCACCGCTTCCTGCGCGTCGGGCAGCGCCTCGGCGGTTGCGACCTGCACGATCATCCCATCAATCTGGTGTGCGCCGGGGTTCAGCAAGCGATGCACCGGCGAGCGGAATGGCGCGTAGACGTAGTTGTCGAACGACATGCCAAAGGCGCTGCCCAGCGACTCGCCAACGCCGATCACGGTATAGTAGCGCCCACCGATCTTGACTTGCCGGTCCACGGCATTGAGATCGGGAAAGAGGCGCTTCGCCAAGTCCGGGCCAATGACAACGACGCTGGTGCCCGTGCTGATATCAACCTGCGAGAAGCTGCGTCCGGAGGTGACGCCCAGCTTCTTGATTTCGAGGTACTGGCCGTCGAACGCGGTGACCTGCGCCGAGCGGGGCTTACCGAAGCTCGACTCGACTTGGATACTGCCGTTCGAGTACATGGCCCAGAGGGCATCGGTCGGGAGCGCGGCCACCACGGGCTCGACATCACTCTCGAGAATGCGCGGGCGCCGATTGTACTCGAGCCAGGTCTCGCGCGACACGTCGCCGACGTTGATACTCGGGCGGTGCCGGAGTTCGAACGAGTTGATGGCGATGAGCTTGCCCACCAGCTCGTTCTCCATGTATTTGCCCATGCCTTCGACGATCGACACGACGGTGATGAGGAACATCACGCCAATGCAGACGCCAAGGGCGGTGAAGAAGCTTTTGAGCTTCTGCACGCGAATGGTGTGGAAGGCGAGCCGGACTGCTTCGAAGAACTTCATGTACTCGGGGGGCGAGAGAGCAACGGGTGAGGATCGGAACGTGTCCCGAGCCTCACCCGCCGACCAACGGTTTCGGGCCTGCGGTGTGGCCCGTCTGCTTAGAGACCCAGCTTTGCCGTGAAGTTCTCGCGGCGGTCGTCACTGGCGATCACACCGTCACGGAGTACGACGACACGACGCGCATGTGCGGCGATGTCCGGCTCGTGCGTGACCATAATGACCGTCTGTCCCTGATTGGCGAGCTCCTCGAACACGCGCATGATCTCTTCCGAGGTCGTGGAGTCGAGGTTACCCGTCGGTTCGTCGGCGAGCAGGATCGAGGGGCGGTTCACGAGGGCCCGGGCAATCGCGACGCGCTGACGCTGACCGCCGGACAGCTCGTTGGGGCGGTGTCCCATACGCTTGTCGAGCTGCACGCGCTCCAAGGCTTCCTTGGCACGCGCATGACGTTCGGCGCTTGGCACGCCGGCGTACACCAGCGGGAGCTCGACGTTGGCGAGCGCGGTGGCACGGGGGAGCAGGTTGAACGTCTGGAAGACGAACCCGATCTCCTTGTTGCGCACGCGGGCGAGCTGGTCGTCCTTCATCTCTGAGGCTTTCTGGCCGTTGAGCCAGTATTCGCCAGAGTTCGGGGTGTCGAGGCAGCCGATGGTGTTCATCAGCGTTGACTTGCCCGAACCGGACGGGCCCATGATGGCCACGTACTCGTTGCGGCGAATGGCGAGGTCGACGCCACGGAGCGCGCGCACGATCTCGCCGCCCATGTCGTACTCGCGGCACAAGCCGCGGGTGACAATGACCCAGTCTTTGTCCGGCGCCGTATTCGCGGCCGTGAGCACCGCCTGACGTTCGGCGGTCGTGGTCATTGGGACTTCTTCGAGGTTGTTGGTCACGGCTTTTTCTTCTCCGTCTTCGCGTCGGTCATGGGCTTCGTTTCGCGCACGATGGTGCCGTCCTTTAACTCGCGGATCGCCTGATATGTGCCACCGACGATCTTGTCGCCCAGCTTCAGGCCGGAGAGCACTTCGAAGTGCTTCTCCCCTGCGATACCTACCTTTACGGGGCGGAAGGTCACTTTGTTGTCGGAGCCGACCACGAACACCCCTTCGACGTCCTTCTTGCCGACCTGCTTGACGGGGGCCTTGGCGGACGGCATGCCTGTGGTGTCCTTGTTGACCAGCGCCTCGTTTTCGCGCACGGTCAGGGCGATGATCGGAATCGAGAGCACCTGCTTGCGGCTATCCGTGATGATTTTGGCCGTCGCGGAGAAGTCCGGCTTGGTGTCCTTGGGCGGGTTGAGCAGGCGAATCGTGACTTCGTAGTCGATCGCCTGGTCACTCGAGCCGGCCGATGCGGCCTTGACGGAGCTGTTGGAGATTTCGACCACTTTCCCCAAGAATGTGGTGTCTGCAAAGGCGTCGAGCTGGATGATGGCCGAGTCGCCGAGGGCGATGCGGCTCACATCGGTTTCGTCGACTTTCACCTTCGTTTCCAGCACCGTCATGTCGCTGATGGTGAGCAGTGTGGCGGCGTCCTTGTTGAGCGTGCCCATGATGGCGGTTTCGCCATTCTGGACCACGAGGCGCGTCACGCGGCCGCTCATTGGGGCGTAGATCTTGGTCTTGGCCAGCGCCACCTTTGAGTCCTTCACGCTGGCCTCCGCTTGCTCGACGTTGTGCTTGGCGGCGTCGGCCAGGGCGGTGTTCACTTCGACGGCGGTCTTGAGCTGCTCGAGCTGGTCTTCGGAGACCAGGTTCGGATTGCTCTTCCGGATCTCCATCTGCCGGCGATAGTTGCTCTGCGCCTGCGTCAGGCTCGCGGTGCTCTGTGCTCCCGAGGCCTTGGCGTTGGCCAGGCCGGCTTCGGCGCGCTGCACGGCGGCGTCGTATTGCTGGGCGTCGAGCTCGAGCAGGAACTGCCCCTTGGTCACATAGTCGCCTTCTTTGACCTCGAGCTTCACGATCTTGCCCGTGATGTCGGAGGAGAGGTCGACCTTGGTGTGGGGGCGGACCTGACCGCTGGCGGTGACCGACGCCACGAGATCGCGATTCTCGACGGCCTCAACACGCACTTCGGTCGGTTTGTTCTTGTTCTTCTGGGACGCGCCGTACGCGGCGCCCGCAGCCGCCACGACGACGACGCCGGCGATGATGTACTTGGTGGTCTTAGTCATAAATGGTCCCAGTTAGCGAAGAGGGCGGCCGACAGCGCTTTCGAGCGCCGCAAACGCGCGGTGGTATTCGAAGATCGAGTTAATGCGATCCGTTTCGGCACGGTCAAAGTCGGCGCGGGCCTGCTGCAGATCGACCAAGCTGTTCAACCCGACCCGGTAGCGCTCCTGTGCCAACTGGAGGGCCTGACGTGCGGCGGTGGAGTTCTGGTCCTGCAACTTCAGCACGCGGAAGTCGGCGCTGAGTGTGCTAAAGGCCTGCGACACGTCCGCGGTCAATTTGAGTTCTTGCGCGCGGATATTGTAGCGGGCATCGGACTGGTCAGCGGCCGCGGACTGGAGTGTCCGTTCGCGGTTGAAGCCGTCAAACAGGTTGAGCGACACGCCAAACGACAGCGTCAGCGGGTTCGAGTTGAAGCTGAACGGCCACTGACTGTTGCTCGCCCGAACGGCATCGGCCTGGGCCGCGCTAAAGCTGATCGCGCCGCACGAGCTAATGCCCGGCATCCCGGCACCGCGGCGCAGCGAGTCTTGGGTAAAGCATGACGCCTTGGCCGAGGCGGCCTGCGCCGTGCCCTGACTCAAGAGGTAGTTGACGTCGGTGTACTTCTGCTGAGACCCGCCGAGTCCGGCCGAGGCAAAGAAGGTGGGGAGGTACCCTCCCTGCGCGGCACGAAAGCTCTGATCGGCCACGACCTGACGCTGGCGGAGCGACAGGAGCGAGGCGTTCGTCTTTTGGGCCATGCCGAGGAGCTGGGCGAGGTCGCCGCTGGGCTCGGTGATGGGGAGCGTCGAGTTGAGCTTGACGTTGTCGACGGCGGGAACGCCGAGCTGCTGGTAGAGGCGGAGGCGTTCGACGTTTTCGTCATTGTGAGCGCGGAGCGCAGCGACTTGCTGCGTGCCGAGTGCGACTTCGGCGCGGATCACGTCGAGGGAGGTCGCGGTGCCGACCCCGGCCTTCGCCTTGGCGAGGTCGAGTTGGAGCTGGTTGAAGACCACCAGCGTGTCCTGCAGCGCGGCCTGCGCCTGGCGCTGCAGCACGGCGACGTACTCTTGCACGACGACCGAGCGCAGCTGCTGGTTGGCGTTCGCGATGTCGGCGTCGGCCGCTTCAATGGCAGCGCGCGCGGCGCGCAGGTTGGTCAGGGTGCGGGCACTGAAGTTGTAGCTGACATTCAGCCCCCAGCTCGAGGACAGGATGTCAGAGGTGGAGCCGAAGGCCACGCCGCTGACGATTTCCTGCTTTCCTTGGCGAAAGCCCGTCCCGAGGTTGGTGCTCGCGGTGGGCATGAAGCTGCCGTAGGCGGCGCGCAGGTTTGCGTCGGCACGCGTGCGGCTATTCACGAGCTGCAGGTAGCTTGGGTTGTTGCGCTTGGCGAGGCCAATGGCTTCGTCCAGCGACAGCGTCGTGGCGCCGCCCTGCGCCTGGAGTGCCTGCAGCGCGAGCGGTGCGACGGCGGTAAGGAGCAACAGCGCGGAGCGCACGGAGCGCAGCGTTCGCATCAAGGTCGATTCCTGAAGGTGGTGGCACAAGGCCCTACGGAGGGAGGCTCCGTGAGGTTTCAGCGGGTTAGCGGTCATCGCGCACCGCGTCGAGCCGGAGGGCGGGGATCTTTGCTTTTACGAGCCGTCCGTCGGTGTCCAGCCAGACGTCCCGTGTGACGTTGGTACCCAGGGTGACGAGGCGGAGATGGGTGACCTCGAGGTCGCGCGTATCCACCCGGAGCCGCTCGAGTCCTACCCCTTCAACCCGAACCTGTTCGAGCACGTTGCGGTTCGGCACCAAGACGGGGACCACGGCGCCCACCCCGCGGCGGGCAATGAACCAGAGGTGGTGCACAATCTCGTCATCGACGGCGACCGTCCCCGGGAGGAGCCGGAACTCGCGCGCGGACTCCCCGTCGGGGATTTGCGCCCGTGAGGCGTAGTGGGTTCCTGTCGTGCTTCCGGAGTACCGCTGGACCTCGTGACCGTCGACTTTGACTTGCGACTGGTAGGCCACGGGGAATCCGCTGCTGTCTGCGCTGAGAATCGGGTCGACGCGGCGTGTGCCAGTGAGCACCGTCGCGCGGGCGATGATGACGCGATCGCGGGCTCCTGGGGTGCTCCGAATGGAGAAATTTTCGTGGCCCGTGAGCTCGCCGTCGCGGCTGAGGGAAAAGCTTCCCTCGTCCAACGAGGTGACCTGCGCGTTCGCGACCGCGGGGAGGGCGGTGGCGAGGGCGAGGGCGGCGAGCAGGAGCTTCGGGGGCATCCATAAAAGATAATCGGAAGCCACCCGAAAAATGGAGCGTTTCGTGCTCTGCGGTGGTATAATCCAACCGTGAGAGGTCATTTCAGTCCCTGGTGGGCAATGAGCGCCACCGCTACCGTCCTTGCCGGTGCGGCGTGGCTTCGGGCGCCGTCGGTCGTTGCCGTCTTGGCATTGGCCGCCGGCCTGGTGTGGTGCGCCGCCGCGACCTGGAGTTCGCGGCGTGTCTGGCCGCGGGTTGCCTTCCTGGCGATGGGGAGTGTGCTGCTGGTGTTGGTGGCGCGGGCGGAACGCCAGCGCGCGACCGACGCGGCGTCGCCACGGGCATCGCAGGCCGCGGTCGAGCTCCATGGGGCGGCAGCGCTGGCGCGGGTGTTGGAGGCGGAGGCCGCCGCCCTACAGCGGGCCGCGAACGACGCGCTCGATTTGCCGAGCGAGCCAACCGCTGCATTTGCTGGGGCAGAATCCCTCCGGTCGGGACAGGCGCATCGAGCGATTACGTTGGTGCGCGGCGGTGTGCCGTTCGCGTGGGCCGGGCGCATGGTCGCACCGGTCGATTCGCTCGCGGGGCCGGTCGGCGCCATTGGCACGCCCTTTTATCTGACGCTGTACGCGATTGCGGGGCGCGGAACGGATCGCGCGATCGCTGAGGCGGTGATTCATGCGGAACCCCCCGCCGACAACTTGGTGACGCCGCTCGATCGCGCGGTCGTGAAGGAAACCGGGGTGGCGGGGTTCGTCTACGAGGATGTGACCTCCGCGGCGCGAGACTCGCTGACCATTTTGTCGCTGGCGGGATTTCCGATTCTGGGCTTCCGCGGCGTCGCACCGCCGCCCGAGATGATTGGTGCGCGCAACCTGGAGCACGGGCGTGCGCAGTCAGGACTCGTATTGGCGGCCTGTCTTCTCCTCCTGCTCGCCGCCACCTGGCGGGGTGGGGGGGTGGTCTCGCGGTTGACCGGGCTCAGCGTCGCGTTGACGTCGGTGGTGATCGTTCCGCTCTCGAGCTTCTCGAACGCCACCCCGATGTTCAACCCAGCGTTCTACTACGTGGCGAAGGGTGGGCCCTTTACTGGGAGCATCGGGGCGCTCGCCATTTCATGCGCGCTGGTGCTCATGGCGTTGCTCACCGCGCTGCGCGCGCGGCTGCGGATTGGGAATCGCGCGGTGGCGGTTGTGGGCGTCTTGCTGATTGCGAGCATCGGTCCGATTGCCTTGGGTGATTTGGCCCGCGGTGTCCAGCTCCCGACCGGTGGTGTGACCACCGGGCTCTGGCTGGCGTGGCAGGTGACGATGTTCCTCGCCGCGGTCACCGTGTTGCTCGCCGGCGTTGCCGCGGGGCGCGCGGCGCTGCGTGGTGTTCTTGGATTGCCGCTCTGGATTGCCCCCGCGATCGCCGCGATTTCCGCGCTGCTGGCGCCGGCGCTCATTCGGGCGCCGGGGGCATTCCCCGCGCTGTATCCGGTGCTCTGGGTTGCCGCGATTGTTGCCTTGGCGTTTGCGCGCGCGGGGCGCGGGGCCGTGCTTGCAACCGCCATCGTTGCGGCGAGCGGCGCCAGCGCGCTCACATGGGGACAAGTGGTCCGCGCGCGGGTGCAGATGGCGGAACGCGATGTGCAGGGGCTTCGCACTGCCGATGTGGAAGCGGCCGCGTACCTCCAGCGCTTTACCGCACAACTGAACCCACAGCGCGCGCCACGGAGTCGGTTGGAGTTGCTGTCGGACTATGCGGCGTCGGATCTGGCGAGCGCGGATTTTCCTGTCGAGCTGTCGAGTTGGGACGGGGCCGGCCATATGACCGCGGATCTTCGCGTGAACGTGGGGCCCGGGATCCCCACCGGGCTCGACCTGCTCGCGCGCGCCGCCGCCAACGACCTCGAACCCACCATCCGCACGGTCGCGGGGATTCCCGGCATTTACGTGGTGCTCTCGGTGCCGCACGCCGACCGGTCGGTGACCACCGTGGTGGTCGCGCCGCGCACACGGCTGATGTCACGCGATCCATTCGGTGCCTTGATCGGCATGGCGCCAATGCCACTCGCCGAGCCGCCGTACTCGCTGCGTCACGACGAGAAACGCGCGTCGACGACTGCCGGGTGGGAACGCCGGCAGAATGAACTCCACGGCGACTTCTTTTTGCCGGAGCCGAACGGGACGCGGGTCTCGCGGGTGCATGCGACGGTTGAGTTGCGCGGCTACGAGGCACTGGCACCGCGTGGCGCTCTGATGGTGCTGTTGGATCTGTTGCTCTTTGGGGTGCTCTGGTCGCTACTCGTGGTGGCCGACGGCGCGTTCTTCCGCTGGCTGCGCTGGCAGCGCCGTCGTTGGTTGCGGTCGTATCGCGCGCAGCTGACCTTCGCACTCTTTGCCTTCTTCGTCATACCGGCGGGTGCCTTTGCGTCGTGGAGCTACAGCCGCCTGCAGAGCGACGAGCAGCAGGCGCGCGACCTGCTGGTGCGTGAGCTGCTGCGCGGCGTGGCCGTGACCACCGACAGTCTGCGGCTCAGCGAAGTCGCGGACCGATTTGAGACCCCGCTGCTCCTCTTTGCCAACGGCGTAATGGTTGGGGCGAGCGATCCGATTCTCGAAGCGCTGTCGCCGGTTGGGCGGCTGCTGCCATCCGCCGCGGCGCGCAGTCTCCTGGAGCGTGACGATATCACGGCGGGGAGCGAAGAGCTGGTCGGAAGCTCACCGATTCACTTCGGCTACCGCGGCTCCGATGCCGGCGTGGCACAGGTGGTGCTTGCAGCGCCGGCGCGTACCGACGACCTCGCCCTTGATCGACGCAGTCGTGACCTCGGCATCTTCGTGCTCTTCGCAACCGCGCTTGGCGGACTTGGTGCACTCGTGTTGTCGGGATTCGCCGCGCGGCAGTTATCGTTGCCGATCGGCGCATTGCAGCGCGGGGCGCTCGCACTCGCGGCCGGCGAACGCGAGCCACGGCTTGCCACAGATCCTCCCGCGGAGTTTCAGCCCGTGTTCACGGCGTTCCGGCAGATGGCGCATGATCTTGAGGCGAGCCGCGAACAGGAAGCACGCGCGCAACGCGTGCTCGCGTGGGGCGAAATGGCGCGCCAGGTCGCGCATGAAATCAAGAATCCACTGACGCCGATGCGACTCGGGATGCAGCATCTCCGTCGCGCGCGCCAGGACCCCCGCGTCGATTTTGATAAGGTGCTCGACGATAATGTCACGCGCATGCTTGGCGAAATCGATCGGTTGGACGAAGTCGCGCGTTCGTTTAGTCAGTTCGGCACCGTGCCTGCGGAGCGCCTCCCGGCAGAGCCTGTCGACACCGCGCGTGTGGTGCACGATGTGGTGGAGCTCGAGCGCATGGGCGAGGATGGCGTGCAGTGGACGATTGCTGGCACGGAGTTGAAGTGTATGGCGATGGCGCGTGCCGCGGAGCTGCGCGAAGTGCTGCTCAACTTGCTCGAGAATGCGCGACTCGCGGAGTCGCGGACCGTCACCACGACCGTTGCGGTCTCGGGCGATCAGGTGACCATTACCGTTGCCGATGACGGGCAAGGGATTCCTGATGCCGCTCTCCCTCGCATTTTCGAGCCGCACTTCTCGACGCGCACCAGCGGGAGCGGGCTGGGGCTGGCGATCAGTCGCCGGATCATTGAAGGGTGGGGCGGCAACATCATGGTGGCGAGCAGCACGGAGCCCGGTCATCAGGGTACGCAGGTGCGAATTGCACTGGCTCTCGCTCGCGCCACCTGACAACTTTCACGAGTGATGCCAGAGACCACCTCACCACTTTCTGTTCGGACTACGGAGATCCCGCCGCACCTCGCGTCATGGCAGTTGCCGCCGGGGTGGAAGTGGGTTCCGAATGGCTTGTATTCGGGCCATCGACATGCGCAGGAGATTGTCGATGCACTTGGGCGCTCACTCGCGCTGGTGACGGTGCCGGATCCCGCACATGCCGAGTGGTTGTTTCAGGAAGCGCGCGAGCTCGCACACCGCAATCATCCGGCGATTCCCACGACGTACCATTTTTGGACCCACACGTCGGATAGTCGACGTGGTCCAGGGTTTTTGCGGCGCTGGATTGCGGGTGAAACGGTTGGCGCTCGCGTGCGTCGGATCGGCGTGGAGCCGATTCCTGACGTGCTGCGCATTTTGCGTGCCGTCGGATCGGCGGTTGCCTACCTGCATGATGCCGGCGACCATCACGGTGCGGTGTCGCCAGACACCGCGTATGTGACCCCGGCGGGGCGCGTGTGGGTGCTGGGGTGGCAATGGGCGCTGCCGTCAAAGGCGATTCCTGCGGGACTGCAGCCGGACTCGGCGTTCACGCCGATGCCGCCAGAGTGGGAGCCGGGGGTGTGGGCACCCACGCAGCTGTCTGATCAGTGGCAGCTCGCAGCGACCTGTTTCTTGATGCTGACAGGCGAACTGCCGCCGCGCTCGGAGATTCCGCCGATTCGCCTGGTGCGGCCCGATTGCCCCGCGAATGTGGCGGAGTTGCTCGATCGTGCGCTGTCGTCGAATCCGTCTGATCGTTTTCACTCGGTGACGTCGCTCTTGCGCGCGCTCGACAAAATCTCTGCGTCGGGGACCTCAGGGCTCGGCGTCGAAATGGCGTCCGGCGAGTATAAGGCGGTGAGTGAAGAGGCGCGCCTTCGCTGGGCGACCGGTGATGACTTCGAAGTGTTGGCCTCGCTCGGCGCCGGCATGTTCGGTTCGGTGTGGCGCGTGCGTGATCTCACGCTGCAGCGCGAAGTCGCGCTCAAGATGTTGCATCCCGCGGTGGCCAAGAGTGACGAAGCGGTCGCACGCTTTCGTCGCGAGGCGCAGATGGCGGCGCGCTTGCAGCATCCGTCGATTGTGCCGATCTACGATTGGGATTCCAAGGCGGGCGTGCACTGGTACATCATGGAGCTCGAGGAGGAAGGCTCGGTGGCCGACCTCGTGCGTCGCTCCGGGCCGCAGCCGCTGGATCAGATTGCGGAAGAGGTGGATGGCTGCCTCGATGGGCTCAAGGTGGCGCACGATGCGGGGATTCTCCATCGCGACCTGAAGCCGGAGAACTTACTGATTGACCGCTACCACAGGTGGCGGATTGCCGATTTCGGCATCGCGAATGCCATGGGGGAAGAGCTCGCCGGTTCGAGCGGTACGCCGACCTTTGCGCCGCCGGAGCAACTCTTGGGCGAACCGCAGGGTGAGTCGGCGGATTTGTTTTCGATTGCCGCGATCGTCTACTTCGTGCTCACAGGCGAGCCGCCGTTCCAGGCCGATGATTCGCGCGCGCTGTTGGCGATGCAACTCTCAGGGCGCGTTAATCTCGACGGCTTCGCGGCTCCGGTTGCTGGGTGGCTTCGTCGCGGGCTGGAAGCGGATCCGGATAAACGGTTCACCGACGCCGCCGCGATGCAGGAGGCATGGCGCGAAGCGGTGCGCGAGGTGCTGGCCGACAACGACGGCATCCAGGGATGGTTGCGGAGCCGAGTGGAGCGGTTTTTTAAGCGGTAGGCTACCGTCCGATGACGGCCTTTGACTTCGGGTGCTGAGGAGCTAGGCGAGCGCCTTGCGGAAGCAACTCTTCGGCAGGATTTCGATGCCTGAGGCCTCGAGGTCGCTGTAGCGCGCGACTTTCTCGGGGTATTCGTGGAGTGGCGTCGGTCGATAGTCGAGGGAGAGGAAGAACTGTTCGGCGAGGCTCATGGCGAACACGTGTGTGAAGCCCCGTTGCCGCGCGACCTGCTCCGCCGCGAGGACCACCTGTGCGCCGTAGCCGCGACCCTGCAGCTCACGAAGGACCGCGACGGACGAGATCTCGGCAATGGATGGCGAATACTCCGTGAGTGCCGCGCAGGCGAGCACGCGACCACCGGCATCGACGGTCACGGTGTAGTTATCGAGTGCCAGGGCGATATGCTCGGTGGAGCGGGGGAGGAGCAACTTCTCGGCGGCATAGCTATTCACGAGCGCGCACAGTTGTAGCACATCAACCAGCTGAGCGCGCCGGACCGTGACCGACGGGGCGGCTGTACTGCACGGTGCGCACGGCTCAGCGAGGAGCGCTGGTCCGGCGGTGTTAGCCGTGAAGGGCAGGAGGGGTTCTGCGAGATTATGCACGAACAATGCATAAATACTCAACGGGTGCACCGCAAGTCCTTGGTACGGCGCACCGTACGATGTGGCACGGCGGATGCTATTCTTCTGGATATGCTGCCACGATTTACCCGGTTACTTCCGTCCGCGCTGGTCGCGCGCTCTGCGCGCGTTGCGCTGGTTGCGCTGGTTGCGCTTGCGACTGTACCTCCGCTGCTCGCTGCGCAGGGTACAGCTGCTGACAGCGCTGCCCGCGCTGCGCGCGCTGACTCCGCGCGACGGGTCGCCGCCGTGCGCGTAACGATTACCCGCACCGACGCGCAGGCGGACGTTGCGCCCTGGGCGGTCGGCGTTGTGACCACGTCGCAGCTCCGCGACGGACGTGCCACACTCGGCGTGGACGAAGCGCTGTCGAGCGTGCCTGGCGTCGTGGTGTCCAACCGCTACAACTACTCCGTGGATCAGCGCATCTCGATCCGGGGTGCCGGTGCGCGCGCCAACTTTGGCATGCGCGGCGTGAAGGTGTTGCTCGACGGGGTGCCACAGTCGCTTCCGGATGGGCAGAGTCAGCTCACCAACATCGATCTGGGCGACATCGCGAGGGTCGAAGTGTTGCGTGGGTCGGCATCGTCGCTCTACGGGAACGGCTCTGGTGGCGTGATTGCGTTCACGACCGACCTTTCGGCCTCGGATCCCTTCGCGACCACGCTGCGTACGACCGCGGGTTCGTTCGGCCTGCGGAAGTGGCAGTCGCGCACGTCGGGGCGTACGGGGAACATGGTCGGCTCGCTCTCGATGTCGCGAACCACGGTGGATGGCGCGCGGCAGTACAGCAACGCCGACCTACGGCAGCTGATGGCCGCGACCGACTGGTCGTTGGCGAATGGGGTGACGCTCGCCTTGCGCGCTGCCATCGCCGAGACGCCTGTGGCGCTGAATCCGGGGGCGCTGACGGCGGCGGAGTATGCCAAGAATCGTGATTCCGCGGCGGCGATCAATGTGGCTCGTGGGGCGAGTCGTGCGATTTCGCAGAATCAGTTCTCACTCCGAGCGTCGCACGACGATCCCGCGGGGCGGTCGTGGGCGGCCACCGCGTATGTGGTGCGTCGCTTCGTGGATAATCCCTTGGCGACAACCCCCGCGGGTACCAGCGTCGCGACTGTCGGGACCTACTCGACGATTAATCGGTGGGTGACGGGCGTGCGGTTGGACGCGTCGCAGCCGCTTGGCGCAGGGCCGGCGGCGCCGCGGCTCGCGGCAGGGCTCGACGCACAGCAGAGTACCGACATCCGGCGCAACTCGCGGGCGACCGGGGGGCATCCCAGCGTTGCCACCGACACCGTGCTGCTGTTTCAGGATGAGATTGTGACGGCGATTGGCCCATTTGCGCAGCTGACCTGGGAGCCCGTTCGGCGCGTGCATCTGGATGCCGGTGCGCGCTGGGATCAGCTACGCTTTGAGGCCCGCGATCACTTTCTTGGCGACAAAGTCGATAACAGCGGCGCGCGCAGCATGACGGCAGCGACCGGGCATCTTGGAGTGAGCTGGTCGCTGGCTGCGGTGTTCTCGCCGTATGCCAACTGGTCGAGCGCCTTTGAGACGCCGACAACGACCGAGTTGAATGCGCGGCCCGATGGCGCGGGCGGATTCAATCCGGACCTTGGTCCACAGCGCGTCCGCACGGTGGAGCTTGGTGCGCGCGGCCGTGCAGGACTCGCGTCCTACACATTCAGTGTGTTCGAGTCGTACGCAGACGATGCGATTATTCAGTATCTTGCAACCGATGGACGGTCGTTCTTTCGCAACGCGGGGCGCACGCGGCATCGCGGTGTGGAACTTGGCCTGCAGTGGCAAATTGCTTCGTGGCTTTCTGCGACCGGCGGATGGACTGAGGCCGATTATCGCTTCGTCCGGTATATCATCCCGCGCGGTACGGCGGCTGATACGTTGAATGGGAAATACGAGGCGGGGGTCCCTGCGCGGGTGATTCGTGTGGGAGTCGATGCGCGCCTGGCGGGTGCCACGGTGTCGGTCGACAACACCTGGAGCGATGCGCAGTTTGCGGACGACAAGAACACGCAGCGGGTCGATGGCACCGGTCCTGGCGTGTTGAACGTGCGGGTCAGCGGGAGCGGGGGCGTTGGGACGGTGCGCTGGTCGCCGTTCGCGGGAGTGAACAATGCGACGAATCGCGCATATGTCGGCGCGGTCACAATCAACGGAGCGTCGGGGCGTGTGTTGGAGCCCGCGCCGCTTCGGAACTATTACTTGGGAGTGGAACTCGGATGGCGCGCAGCACGATGAAGGCAACAGCACAGGGCGCGTTGGTGATCAAGCGCTCCAAGATTGCGGGACGTGGCGGATTTGCGGGCCGCACCATCAAGAAGGGGGAGCGCCTCATTGAGTACGTGGGGGAGCGTATCTCGCACGCGGTGGCTGACGACCGCTATGACGATGCGTCCATGCGCCGGCATCACACCTTTCTTTTTGCCGTGAATCGTCGCGTCGTGATTGATGGCGCGGTGAACGGGAACGAGTCGCGCTGGCTGAATCACGCCTGTGACCCCAACTGCGAAGCGGTCATCGAGAAGTCACGCGTGTTCATTGAAGCCAAGCGCGATATTCGCACGGGTGAGGAGCTGTGCTACGACTATGCGTTCGAGCGCGACGGCTCCGAAACCGATGAGGACGTGTTTCAGCTCTACGGGTGCAAGTGTGGCGCGAAGAGCTGTCGCGGGACGATTCTCGCCCCGATGAAAAAGGCAAAGTCGAAGAAGAAGGCCAAGGCCAAGACCAAGTCGAAGGCCAAGACCAAGGCCAAGACCAAGGCCAAGGCGAAGAAGTAAACGACGGCTCCGTGCTACGCTGTAGCCCGGAGCCGTCGCAGTCTGAGCCTTCCGCTCGCCCCCGCGAGACGCGAACTTGGAAACGACCTGAACTGGAACGGGACCCGTGATATCGCTTCTCCCCCTGCTCGCCGCTCTTCTGCACAGCACGCCGCCCGCGGCCGCTCGAGCCCATCCGCGCGCCGACGCGCACGTGGTGCGTCACGCCGCGTCTCGCGCGACCTCGCCGGTTGCACCGGTTGCGCCGGTTTTGCCGGTTGCGCCGGTCGGCGCGGTGTTCAGTGGGCGAGCCAAGCAGTTGCAGGTGAAGCCCCCTCGATTCGACGCGCAGATTAACGTCGACGGTGTACTCGACGAGCAGGCGTGGCGCGATGCGGCGGTGCTCACGGGCTTCTCGCAGTATGCACCAGTCGACGGGCTGCCCGCCGCCGATTCGACCCAGGTGCTCGTCTGGTATTCACCCACGGCGATCCATTTCGGCATTCGTGCGTTTCAGCCCAAAGAGACGGTGCGCGCGACACTCGCCGACCGCGACCGTATTTCGCAAGACGACAACGTGCAGGTGTACCTCAGCACTTTCAACGATGGACGCCAAGCCTCGGTGTTCATGGTGAATCCGCTCGGCATTCAGGCGGACGGCACGCTGGTTGAGCGTGGCAACATTACGGGTGGTGGCTTCAGCGGTGGCATCGGCGCGGCCCGAGAAGCGCCGGATCTGACCCCCGACTACGTCTTTGCCTCGAAGGGGCATGTCACAGACTGGGGGTACGAAGTCGAAGTGCGCATCCCCTTCAAAAGCCTGAAATATCAATCGCTGGATATCCAGTCCTGGGGCATCAATGTCGTCAGGGTCGTGCAGTATCGAGGTCACGAAAACAGTTGGGTTCCGGCACTGCGCGGATCAGCAACGTTCCTCGGCCAGAACGGCACGCTCACGGAGTTGAGTGATCTGCGGCGCGGACTCGTGGTGGACGTCACACCCGAGATCACCCAGCGTACCGATGGCACGCCAGCGACGAGCGGCGGCGCTTGGAACTACAGCGCGGGTTCCCCGAAGCTCGGCGGAAATCTCCGGTGGGGGATTACCAACAACTTGACGATGAACGGGACGATCAATCCCGATTTCAGTCAAGTCGAGGCCGATGCAGGGCAGATCAGTTTCGATCCGCGCGCGGCGCTCTCGTACCCGGAAAAACGTCCGTTCTTCCTCGACGGCATTGAGCAGTTCGCGGTACCGAACACGCTGATTTACACGCGTCGCGTCGTACAGCCCGTGGCCGCGGCCAAGATGGCCGGAAAAGTGGGCAATACCGATATCGCGGTGCTCTCGGCGATCGATGCGACGACGGCCTCGACGACGGGACGTGACAACCCACTCTTCAATATTCTCCGCCTACAGCGCGACATCGGTCCCGCGTCGCGCATTGGCATGATGTACACCGACCGGATCAACGGAAAGGACTGGAATCGCGTCCTCGATGTCGATGGCCGCCAAGTATGGAACACGATTTACTCGGTGCAGTGGCAGCTTGCGGGGAGCGCCACGAGCAAGAATGGCGTACAGACCAATGCGCCGCTCTGGGATACCCGCTTCAATCGTAACGGCCGAGGTTTTTCGTGGCGTTCGCAGTTCACCGGAATCGCTGACGACTTCCGCACCGAGTCCGGCTTCATCTCACGGGCAGGGCAAGTCCACGCCGCGTTTGTTCCACGATGGAGTTGGTTCGGCGAGCGTGGCGCGCTGCTCGAGCAGATCTCTCCGGACGTGGTGATGGACGGCATCTGGGCCTACAAGAACTTCTTTCACGCGGGTGACGCGCGCGACAAGAAGCTGCACTTCGACATCAATACCCAGTGGCGCGGCGGATGGACGGTGGGGGGCTCGCTTCTGCTCGAGTCGTTCGGCTACGATCCCGCCTTCTATAGCAACAAATATCGCATTGAACAGCCGCACCAGGGCAGGGCAAGCGACACGCTCGCCTTCACGGGAACTCCGCGTCTGCCGAATCGCGATTATGTCATCACCATCGGGACGCCGCAGTTCAAGTACCTATCACTGAATACGACCTATATCTTCGGTCAGGACGAAAACTTCTACGAGTGGTCGAGCGCCGCGATCACCTATTGGAGCGTCACCGCGAACATCCGGGCCTCTGAGCAACTGCGGATTGGCCTCACGTACACACTCAACGATTATCGTCGCCAGAGCAATGGTCAGCGGGTGGGGCGTCAACAGGACCCACGCGTCAAGCTTGAGTACCAGGTGAGTCAGGCGATGTTCGTGCGCGTCATCGGTGAGTACTTCGCCGATTACACGAGCGAACTGTTTGATGATTCGCGTACAGGGCTTCCGCTCCTCCAGAAGGTCGGCACCGCATGGCGTCACCTTGGAGCCGTCACGAACAATGGCGTGCGTGGCGAGTTCCTCTTTGCCTACAAGCCCACGCCGGGAACGGTCTTCTACGCGGGCTATGGATCGCAGATGTCGGAACCTGAGTCGTTTTCGTTCCGGAACGTGACGCGACAGAACGACAACTTCTTCCTGAAGGCGTCGTACCTCTTCCGGATGTAATCGTGGTCAACGACCTGAACGCAGGGCACGCGCTGGCACGTCTGGAAACGCCGGCGCCGTTGGTGGATCTGGACCGGATGGAGCGCAACATCACGCGCATGGCGGGTTATGCGCGGCAGCACGGCATCGCCTTGCGACCGCACATCAAAACGCACAAGTCACAGCGCGTCGCGGCGCAGCAGATTGCCGCGGGCGCAGTGGGACTGACCTGCGCCACGCCGGCGGAAGCGGTCGTGATGTCCGCTGTGTGCAACGATTTGCTCCTGGCCTACCCACCGGTCGGTGCCAAGGCGGAACGACTCCTGTCGGTTCCGCCGTCCGTGCGTGTGACAGTTTCGCTGGATTCGGCCCGCGCGATTGACGACCTCGCCCTCGTCGCGCGTCGGTCCGATCGCGAGATTGGCGTCTACGTCGAAGTTGATGTGGGAATGCACCGGGTTGGCGTGCCCACGGTGGATGGAGCCATCGCACTGGCGCGGCACGTCCGCGCCAGCGCGCCCCTCCAGTTTGCGGGCGTCGCATTCTATCCGGGACACATCCGTTCAACGGTGGCTTCGCAGGACGGCGAGTTGGCAACACTGACCGCCGATATCGGCCGCATGCTGGTGGCGTTCGATCGGGCGGGGCTGCCTCCCGCGATTGTAAGTGGCGGCTCTACGCCGACCATGTGGCGCACGCACGAGATGATCGGTGTCACCGAGATGCGTCCTGGGACCTACGTGTATAACGATCGCACGACCGCCGAAATCGGTGCCTGCTCGTGGGACGATTGTGCCTTCTCGGTGCTAGCGACCGTGGTGAGCACCGCGGTGCCTGGTCAGGCGGTGATCGACGCGGGAGCCAAGGCGCTGGGGCGTGAACCGATGCGTGGTGCCTCAGGAGAGGGCTTTGGTGCGCTCCTCGACCGACCAGACGTCGTGGTGGCACGCATGAGCGAAGAGCACGGGATTCTTGACCTCTCGCGCACCGACTGGCGTCCGTCGGTCGGCGATCTTGTTCGGGTGGTGCCAAACCACGTGTGCATCGTGGTGCATCTGAACGACCTGATGTATGGCGTCCGCGGCGATCGCGTCGACACGAGTTGGCCGGTGGATGCACGCGGGCGTTCGCACCCGGTGGTTACCGCGTAAATGCAAAGCGGCGGGGGCCAGGAGGCTCCCGCCGCTTTTGTGAGGGCTGCTCTCGCAGGTCAGTGAGCGTTGGCTCCGTCGATCATGTCGCGGACGCTGGCATCGTACCCCTGAGCCGCCGCGTCGTCGGTCGTGAGCAGTGACACGACGATCCCCACGAGGAACGATCCGGGGATGGTGATGATCGCCGGATTTTTGAGCGAGAACCAGGCGCCGGCGTGCTTGAGGATGTCGACCTGTACAACCGGCGAGAGCCAGATCAAAACGAGCGTCGCGGTGGTACCAATCACCATGCTCGCCACCGCGCCCTGCGTGGTGCACCGCCGCCAGAAGATCGACAGCACGAGGGCGGGGAAGTTCGCGCTCGCGGCGATCGCAAAGGCGAGACTCACCATGAACGCGACGTTCTGCCCCTTGAAGACGATGCCGAGCACCACGGCAATCAGGCCGAGCACGAGCGTGGCACCGCGCGCGACCTTGAGTTCCTCGCCGGGGCGTGCCTTGCCGTCGCGAACGACGCTGGTCCAGAGGTCATGCGAGAGTGCCGCCGCGCCTGAGAGCGTGAGTCCCGCGACGACGGCAAGAATCGTCGCGAACGCTACCGCCGCAATGAATCCGAGGAATGGCGTCCCGCCGAGGTACTCCGCAAGTAAGGGCGCGGCCATGTTTCCACCCTTGTCCACGGCCTTGATTGCATCCGGGCCAACGAGCACCATCGCGCCAAAGCCGAGCACGAAGGTGAGCAGGTAGAAGAACCCAATGAGCCCTGTGGCGTAGAACACCGAGGTGCGCGCCGCGCGTGCGTCGGGCACGGTGTAGAAGCGCATGAGAATATGTGGCAATCCGGCGGTGCCGAACATCAACGCCATGCCGAGCGAGATGGTGTCAAAGGGGTTGGACACGAGCTTGCCCGGCGCGAGCACTGCGTCGCCGTACTTCGCGCTCGCCGCGGCGAAGAGGGCGAGCGGGTTCATGTTGAACTTGGCGAGGACGAGCATCGCGAGCGCAAAGGCACCGCCAAGGAGTAGGGCGGCTTTGACGATCTGCACCCAGGTGGTGGCGAGCATTCCGCCGAAGAGCACGTAGGCAATCATCGCGGCGCCCACGATCATGACGGCGCTTTCATAGCTCAGTCCAAACATGAGCTTGATGAGCGAGCCGGCGCCGACCATCTGCGCGATCAGGTAGAAGATGACAGTCGAGAGCGTTCCGTAGGCCGCTGCCATACGCACTGGCGTCGAGCGCAGGCGGGTCGCGACGACGTCGGCGAACGTGTACTTGCCGAGGTTCCGAAGTGGCTCGGCGACCAGGAAGAGCACGACGGGCCACCCCACGAGCCAGCCCGTGGAGTAAATCAGTCCGTCGAACCCTGTGGTGGAGACGAGTCCCGCGATGCCAAGGAAGCTGGCCGCGCTCATGTAGTCGCCAGCGAGCGCGAAGCCATTTTGCGCCGCGCTAATCGAGCGTCCTGCGGCGTAGAAGTGTTCGGTGGTCTGGGTGCGGCGCGCGGCCCAGTAAGTGATGCCGAGCGTGACCGCGATGAAGAGGAAGAAGAAGGCCATCGCGACGGTGTTGGGCTGCCCGATGGCGGTGGCTGGTGCCGCGGCGGCGACGGGTGCCGTGACTGGCATCGTTGCCGCTTGAAGGAGGAACGCGTTCATCGTGCGGACTCCTTCTTCAGGGCTTCGAGCCGAGCATCATAGTTGTTATTCGCCCAGCGCACGTAGATCCAGGTGCTGATCCACGAGCCAAAGATCACCACGGCGCCAAGCAGGATGCCCCAGCTCAATCCCGGAGCGACCAGTGATCCCATCAGCGGCTTGGCGTAGGCGATGAGCAGGATGAAACCAAAGTACAGCACGACGACGGCAGTGGTGAGCGCAATCGCAATGCGCCAGCGCGCCGCGGCCAGTGCGTGGTGTCCCTGATGGGAGCGTGTGTCGGTGATCGGCATTAGCGGCGCCACTCCTTGATCACGCGGGCGGTAACAATCGAATCGAGTTTGGCAAACTCTTTGGCGAGATATGCGTTGCCTTCGCGGCTAATGCGCCCTTGTTCGGGGCCTTTGCCGCGCGGTGCACCCTCGCCGTAGCCGCTATAGAGCGAGTCGACGACTTCATTCATTCCAGACACCACCTTGCCGATTGGGGGGTACGGGCCCGAGCTCGCGGTGTCGAGGCGGGTGTTGTCGCGGAAGTTGATGTACAACTGCGTGGTGCGCGTGTTCTTGCCGCCACTGGCGAATGTCACGGTGCCGCGAACGTTACTGGCCTTCACGGGATCATCAGCGATGCGCAGTGGGCGCCAGGCGTTTCCCACGGCGGTGTCACCGGCCATCCCCCACTGGGCGACAAACTTATCGACCACACGGAAAAAGCGGGTGCCATCGTAGTATTTGGCCCGCGTCAGGTAGTAGACGCGATCGTTGCCGATCGGGGCCCAGTCGCGATGGAATATCACGTCAAAGGGGCCCTTCGACGTCACATACCGGACGAGGAAGGAGTCGGGGCTGGTCATTCGGACATTGTCCGAGGTGACGTGCAGCAGGGGCGGCGTGCGGGTGCACGCACCGAGCGCGCCACATGAGGCGAGCAGCAGGAGGGCGAGGTGCCGAGTTCGCATGGTGCTAACGATGCGACAGGGAAGGGCGGTCTGCAACCGGTAGCGGGGCGGCGGGTCGTAAGAGTAGGCACCGCGCCCTCCGCGGCGTTAGAATCCTAGAGACCGCGGAGTCATCACGTTCGGGAGTGTACGGCACATGGGACTGGGCAATTTCCATATCGGCATCATGGGCAACCTCTTCTCAGGGAAGACAACCCTGATGAATGCGTTGGCGGCCGACCCGTACCGGAGCGAACTCCAGTCGCTGCTCGGCGGCGCCGAGACGTACGCCTTTACGGAGCGCGTGGAGAAGGGGTCGCTGACGGATGAGTGCCTCGCGCTGTTTTATCAGGACCGCGTGGCGAACATCTTTCCGACGGAGACCGCCTTCCTGCACATGCGCGTGCTGCAGCAGCGGGAGATCCGGCATCTCATGACGCGCGAGCAGCGAGAGAGCGTGCTGATCCTCGAGGATCGTCCGTTCCTCGACGGGCCCGAGGTGTTTGTGAAGCGCATGATTGAAGCCGGTGAGATGCCCCCCGCGCACGCGCGGCTCTATCACACGCTGTTTTATCAGACGCTGCATCACGAGCGCATTCGCCTGCCGGATCTCACGGTGTATTTGCGCACGGAGCCGTCGCTCCTGGAGACCCGTCGACGCAAGCGGGCAGAATCAGGGGACAGCTACGCCCAAACGATCACCGCGCAGTATCTGCGTGAAATCCACGAGTGCTACGAGTCGCTCGCGGCGAACTGGCCGGGGACACTCCGCAAGTACCAAGAACTCACCATCGTGCCGCCCGACGCGGACATCGTGATTCTGCCCGCGGAAATCGATATGAATGATCATCCCGATTATGTGCATGTTGCCGCGGGGACCATTCGCGAAAAAGTGCGTCGTATGATGGCCGCACGGCGGGTGAAGGAATGAACCCGCCGCTGACGATGGGCGAGACGCTGCGCGTGGTTGAGGATCCGACGATTCGTCGCCACGAAATTGCGAACCGCCTCACGAATGTCGAGCGCCGCCTGCTCACCTATCTGTCGCGCCATCAGACGCTCATTACCTGCGTCGGTAATATTGGGGCGGGAAAAAGTTCGCTGGTCAAGCTGCTGGCGTATAGCACGGGGATGAACGCGCTGTTTGAGTTGCCGGACGACGGCTTTGAGGACCATATCGCCCAGAACCCGTCGCTCTTTCCGTTGTTGGCGACGGCCAAGCACTCGGCCAAGCGCACCCTCGGGCGGTATTACGGGGCGATCAACACGTTCATTGACGTGCAGGCGCGCGAATCGCGCGATAGTGCGGCCTGGGCCTCGGCCAAACAGCAACTCGAGCACTCGGCGCTCGATATTCAGCACGCCTACCTGGACCTGCGAAAGATGCAGCTCCAGGCGATGCCGCATCTGCAAGCGAGTACGTGCATTGATGGTTCGCCGCTCGCGGATCGCTTTGCATTCTGCGAGGTGTTGCATCGCGATATGGACGAGCCGTACCTCACGACGGACGCGCTCCACGTGATCGACGCGCGACTCGACGCCGAGTTCCGGCCGCTGGTTCGGCCAGGGCTATTGGTGGTGCTCAAGGCACCCGTCGATACGCTCCTGCGGAATATCGGCGATCGTCAGCGCAGCGAGGAGAGCGCAGGTGACGCGGCGCTTCCCGAGGGACTCGTGCGGCTGGTGAAGGCGCTCAATCCTCGCTATGACGCCTTTGTGGCGCATCTGCGATCGACCGGCTGGTACACAGGCCCGGTGCTCGAGATTGATGTGTCGCAGATTGACTTCGTATCGAATGTGCGGCACTTGATCGCCGTGTACGAGGGGATCGAGCGGTTGCTCGTGCCAGCGGAGTTTCGCGGTTAGCGACTGCAATGAGCGCGACGTGCGTGGCGCCTATGGGATGGTAACCGTCACCGTTCCCGCCGCGGCATCGAACGTCGACGCCAGCACCTTCAAGTTGGTCGTTGCCTGACCGCCCTGCCACACGCCGTGCGCATCGAAGCGGGCTTTGTGGCCGGGGCAGAGGAAGCCGGCGCCGTCGATGTCCATGTACCAGCCCTGATGCGGGCAGATGATCGACAGTGCCACGTACTCCGCCGCTCCAAGTCGAACCACGGCTGCTGGGTAGCCGTTGTCTAAACCGAACAGTGCGATGCCTCCGACCGCGGCGAGCCCGGGTTGTTTCGCGACCGGAACGACGAGTGTCTGCGGTGTGCGCGCGGGCGGCGGCGGTGGCGGCGGACTGACCCCGAGGGTGATCGTGCCGGCGGCGGCGTCGAAGGTGAGCGGAATCAGCGTGAGGTTCGACGTCTGTTGTCCGCCGGTCCATGCGCCAGTCGCGGAAAATCTCGCGCCGTGATTTGGGCAGACGAACGCGCCGTCCTGCGCTTGGACGGTCGTCCCTTGGTGCGGACAGGTCATCCAGAACGCGTCAATGTGATCGAGCGCGCGCCGGACCAACGCGATGTCGGCGCCGCCTGCCGCAACGGTCGCGATGCCGCCTACGGTTGAGAGTGCGGGAAGATCCGCGAGCCGCACGGTGTATCCGGTCGTGCCGAGCACGGTCGTGAGCGGCGTCTTCGGCGCATCCCAGACGCCGTTGCCACAGGCAGCCACGAAGAGCGAGGCGGCGGCGAGCAACGAGGCTTGCAGGAATTCGCGGCGCTGCGGATCGTGGTCCGTCGCCTCGCGGCGGGCGCACGGTGATCCACAGGGTGATGGCGAGTTGCACATCGATTGGCCGTCCATTGCAGTATGCGGGGCACAGCGGAGGCACGGCATCGCGCCCGCCGAACTCTGTCCGTCTCCGAATGGTACGTCGCGCCGACCCGCGAATGCGGCCAAGCGCGCAACGATCGCGTACGGCTCGCGTGCCGCTGTTGCGGGTTACTCGAGCTTCAGCGAGTTCCGGGCCTTGGTCACTGCGGTCTGCACACGGTTGATGGCGGCGCCGATCGCGCCCTTGATCTCCCCGGACGGCCCGCCGATGTCGATGTCCTCGGTGCTCACCAGTGCATCGCGGTACCACGCGCCCCAGACGTCGAGCAGATGCTGCTCCGCTTCGACGCTTCCCCCGCGCGCCACAACGTCCGCCGAAAGCGCCCGCTCCGTCTCGATCCGCGCGAGCGCCGCGTGCTCCACCTCGGCGATCACGCGCCACGCGGTCGTGCGGTCCGCCGACGCGATCGTGAGCCCGCTGATGAGTGCCGTGATCCCGGAGTGACGAAGTTCCTCGGCGCTGACTTTGTCGAGCCGGTCGCCGTCGGTGTGATAGAACTCATCGGTGAAGTGCCAGAGGAGAAGCCCCGGTTTCTTGGCGCTCAGAAACGGCGTGTGGTCACTTCCGCCTTCGTAGGGATTCGCGCGCACCACCCAGTCGGTGCCCTTGGCTTCGTCGTTGGCGCGACCAATGACGAAGTCGTTGAAGTAGTGCGGCGTCATCTTGTCTTCGGTGAGCACCGAACCGCCCCAGGCCGTGTGATGGTCGTCGCCGCGGGTCCAAATCGCGGAGGGGTCGGGCATCTTTTCAATGAGGAATGTGCCGCCCGTTTTCTTGGTGTCTTCGCCCGTCATGTCGAGCGACATCCCCCAGCGGATCCCGCGTGCGCGCGCGGTGTCTTGCTGGATGTAGCGCTGCGTGGAGCGGATCTCGAGGCCCCAGAGGAAGGTCAGCGTGCGCTTGGGGTCTTCCTTGCCACTCTTCACGAGGTCAGCGGCGACGCGCGCGGCTTCGATGAGCGAGCCGACACCACTCGCGTTGTCGTTGGCGCCTGGCTCCTGGACGTGCGCGCTGTACACAAACCGTTCGTCGGGGGCGGTGCTCCCGCGAATCTCCGCGACAACCGTAAGCTCAACCGCATTCGGTGTGAAGCGGCTTACCGCCTCAACGTGCAGCTTCACCGGACCGCGCTTGAGCGCGGTGAGCAATGTTTCCCGCGCCTCCGTTGACAACATCATCCCGAAGCCGCGATGCACGGAGTCGTACGGAATGCTGGTGAACTGGATCGAGGTGCGGTGCTTCTCGGGGAGTAGGTACTCGGGCATCGCGTAGGCGAACGCACCGAGCGCTCCACGCTTCACGACCGCCTCGGTGTAGAGCTGCGAGAGCCCGCCGCGCCTGCCGCCCGGTGCGGCATCGAGGATCACCAGCTTTCCCTTCACGTCCTGTTGGGCGAAGGCGGCACTGTCGAGTGCGGTCAGGCGCACCAGTTCGGCATCCACACCGCCCGCTGGCGTGGAAAAAGAGTTGGTGGCCAACATGTTTCGGTTGAGCGGAAAACCATAGACGGTCGTTCTCGCACCATTGGCCGCCACGATCGCGACCGAGGCGTTGAGTGGCTCCCATGCGGGAGCGGCCATCGGATACCGCTCAATCCGATACGTGAGTCGGTCGGATGGTTTCGCCGCGGCCTGCTCGACGTAGCCCGCCGCGCGGAGCTTGCCGGCAACGTGCATGATGCTGGAGTCGAACCCCGCGTTCCCTGGCCAGCGCACAAAGCGATCGAGGTAGGCGACCGTCTCGAACGCTTTTTCTTTGGCGTACCGTGGACGCACGAGCGCCAGATGGGCGTCGGCAGGACCAGCAGCCGGACCAGCGACAGGCGAGGCGGTCCCTCGACTCGACGCCTGTGCGCCTGCCAGTCCAGCGATGAGGAACAGGGGGAGCAGGGCAGTCGGGCGCATCGGAAACTCCAGGCTAGAAGATCTTGTCGTCTTTGATCAGCACAACATTGGCGCGCCGCTGCACGCTGCCGTTGCGATAGTCGAACGGCACATTGATTCGGTCGCCGGCAAAGGTGCCGTCGAGGATCCGCAGCCCCTCACCACCGCGCTTGGGGTCGGGGATAAATCGGATGCTGGTGCCCACCGCGACCCAGGTGCCGTAGACGTTCATTTTTTGGAGTGGCTCGCGTCCAATCGTGGAACCCTTCGAGGCGAGCGTCTGCTTGTATTTCAGCGCGGCGCGAAACTCGTGCTTGGGCAGAATCGTGAGAATGAGTTCGTCGAACTCAATGACGTACTGCACCCCCTTGTCGTCGCTCGCGCGGTCGGTGACCGGGAGCGGTTTGTCGTTGAGACGCGACGACACGTACGAGGCTTGGCGCGGTTCCGCGTTGGCGGGCGTTGCTGAGGCGGGGGCTTTGGCGCCCTGTGCGTACATCGGGGTCACAAGCGCGGCAGTCATCGCGAGCGCGACGAGACCGAGTCGTCCAGAGAAGAAGCGTGGCATACGAGTGAAGTTAGAGGGCCCGTCTCACGGGCACCAGCCGAGACTCGGGATGGTACCCCGGTGGCGTGGATTTGCTGTGGGCGGCGTGGAAATGGTGACGGGTCCCAGCTTTGGGTGCGCTACCCTGCGGGCATGCTTGCTGCCATCCAATCTGCTGCTGTCCTCGGCGTCGAGGCTTTTTCGGTGACCGTCGAGGTTGACGTCGCCGCTGGGCTCCCTGCGTGGACCATCGTGGGGCTGCCCGGTGGGGCGGTGAAGGAGGCGCGGGAGCGAGTGAGCGCGGCGATCGTGAACGCGGGGTTTGAGCTCCCCTCGCGGCGCGTCACCGTGAACCTCTCCCCGGCGGACGTGCGCAAAGAAGGGACCGCCTACGACCTCCCAATCGCGCTGGGCCTGCTGATTGCTATCGGCCGGCTTCCCCCCGACGCTGTCCGCGACCTCCTGGTGGTCGGCGAACTCGGTCTCGACGGCACTATTCGCCCCGTGCGCGGCGCATTGCCGATTGCGGCACTCGCGTCGCGGCGCGCAATGCGCGGGGTGGTGTTACCCGAAGCGAACGGGCCCGAGGCGCTGTTGGTGGGGAAAGCGCGCGTCGTACCGGCCACGAGTCTCTCCGGGTTGGTCGCGTGCCTGCGCGCGGACCAACTACCAGAGATGGCGAGCCCCGCGGGCCCTGTCCTCGAGCGCACCGCTGACGCGCTCGACTTTGCTGATGTTGTCGGCCAGCCGCTCGCGAAACGCGCGCTCGAAGTTGCCGCGGCGGGGGGCCATAACCTCCTGATGATTGGGCCCCCCGGCACTGGCAAGACGATGCTGGCGCGTCGGCTCCCGAGTATTCTCCCGCCCCTCGACGACGAGGCGCTGCTCGACGTGGTGGCTGTTCACTCGGTCGCTGGCGTACTGCCTCCCGGCGCGCGACCGAGTGCGATTCCCCCCTTTCGAGCGCCGCACCACACGATTTCGATGGCTGGGCTGATTGGCGGCGGCCCCGGCCCGCGCCCCGGCGAGGTCAGCCTCGCCCATCGCGGTGTGCTCTTTCTGGACGAGCTCCTCGAACTGCCGCGCTACGTATTGGACGCGATGCGCCAACCGCTCGAGGACGGGCGCGTTGTGATTGCACGCGCCGCGCACGCGGTGACCTTCCCCGCGCGCTTTCAGTTGGTGGGGGCCGCGAACCCGTGCCCGTGCGGCAGAGCAGGGGACGGCACCGATCGCTGCCAATGCTCCCAAGCAGACCTCGAGCGCTACCGCGCGCGACTCTCAGGACCGCTCGCCGACCGCATTGACCTGCACACGCACGTGGGCGCGGTCGAGCTCTCGGCGCTCAGCCGAAATAGCGCCGAGGAATCGAGCACGACCATTCGCGCTCGCGTGCAAGACGCGCGGACGCGGCAACACGCACGCTATGTCTCCCAGACGAACTGGCGCGTGAACGCGGACGCCGCCGGCTCATGGCTTCTGTCGCACGGCGAGTTCACACCAGACGCGCGCACCCTGCTGGATACGGCCGCCGAGCGGCTCGGGCTCAGCGCTCGCGCGTATCATCGGGCGCTGCGCGTGGCGCGGACCATCGCGGATCTCGACGGGGCCGGCGGGGTTGGGGAGTCCGCCGTGGCCGAAGCGCTGCGATACCGCCCTGGCCGCGCTTGACGCTGAGCAGCGCACTGGCGAGCTTCGCGGATACTCTTTTGTCCGGAGCTTTTGTGTCTTCGATTCGTGCTGTTGTGCTCGCTGGCGTGCTCGCCGCGACTGTCCTCACCCCGACGCACCCGCTCGCCGCGCAGAAGCGCGCGGCCACCGCGCTGCCGACCCCGGCCTCGATCCTCGGCTATGAGCCGGGTGCTGACCGCAAGCTTCCGACCTGGAAGCAGGTGACCGACTACTTCACCGCGCTCGACAAGGCGAGCCCGCGCGTCACCACGCGGACGCTCGGCAAGACGACCCTCGGCCGCCCCTTCCTCGCGGTCTTTATCTCGGATTCGTCCACGCTCGCGAATCTCGACCGCTACAAGCAGATCCAGCGCAAGCTGATGGATCCGCGCCTCCGGAAGCCGCAGGAGCTGCAACAGCTGCTCATTGACGGCAAGAACGTGATTCTCATTACGTCGTCCATCCATTCCACCGAAGTCGGTGGATTCACGACGCCGCTCGTACTCGCCGACCGTCTCGCCCGCGGCGAAACCGCCGACGCCAAATCGGTGCTCGCCAACACGATTGTGATTCTCGTGCCGTCGCAAAATCCTGACGGCGTGGACATCGTCGGCGACTGGTACCGGAGCACGCTCAACTCCAAGTCCGAGGGAACCGAGCCGCCGCAGCTGTACCACAAGTACACCGGCCACGACAATAACCGCGACTGGTACGCCTTCACGCAGGTGGAGACGCGTTACACCGTGGACTCGCTCTACTCGCAGTGGGATCCACAGATCGTCAACGACGTGCACCAGCAGGGCGGGAATGCCGGGCGCATCTTCATTCCGCCGTACATGGATCCGGTCGAGCCCAACATCGATCCGATCCTGACCGCCGGCACCAATGCCCTCGGCATGGCGATGGGCTGGCGTATGACCGCAGAAGGAAAGAGCGGTATCGCGACCAACGCCTCCTACGATCAGTGGTCGCCGGCGCGGCAGTATTCGCTCTATCATCGCGGCGTGCGCATTCTGACCGAGACGGCCAGCGCACGGCTGGCAACGTCGGTCGAGTACACCTTTGACCAGCTCGGCAATGGCCGCGGCTACGAAGCCAAGACTGCGACCTGGAACTTCCCGGCGCTCTGGAAGGGCGGGAAGTGGACGTACGGCGACATCGTCGCGTACCAGGTCAGCGCCTCGTGGGCGCTGTTGGTGGAAGCGGCCAAAGACCGGCGCGCCTGGCTCGAGAGCTATGTGGCGCTTGGCGACCGTGCGATGAGCCCAGCGCGTGAGTGGTCCACGAGCCCCGTCCCAACGGCGTTCGTGATCCCGAAGCAGAAGCAGGACCCGCAGGCGCTGCAGCGCCTGCTCTGGACCTTGCAGCACGGCCAGGTCGAGGTACGTGAGTCGACGGCGCCGATTGCCGTGGGGAGCGTCACCTACCCTGCGGGCAGCTATGTGATTTCCACCACGCAGCCGTACGGCGGCTACGCCAAAACGCTGCTCGAGCGCCAAAAATACCCCGACCTCCGCGAATACCCGGGGGGGCCGCCGAAGCGTCCGTATGACGTGACGGCCCACACCCTCCCGCTCCTGTTCGGTGTGGACGTCGCGGCCTACACGGGCGCCGAGCCGAGTGTGACCGCGCCGGTCGCGGCGGTGGCGGAGCCCACGTACAGCGTGCCTGAGCTGTCGCGCAAGACGGGGATCCCGCGCATCGCGATTTATCGCAGCTTCGCCTCGACCATGGACGAAGGGTGGACGCGCTGGATGTTCGATTCGTACGGCGTGGCCTTCACCTCGATCACCGACAAGGATGTGCGCGCGGGGAACCTCGGCGGGCGGTTCGACGTCGTCATTATCCCTGACCAGAACGCGCGCCAGATCGCCGGTGGCCTCGGAGCGGCCTTCCCGGACAGCCTGCGAGGCGGACTGGGCGAGCCGGGCGCGCAGGCACTCGCAGCGTTCGTTCGTGGCGGTGGAACACTGCTCGCCTTCAACAACGCGAGCGACTATGCGATTGAAGCGCTCAAGCTGCCGGTGAAGAACGTGTTGGCCGGCGTTCGCAACACGGATTTTTATGCGCCGGGATCGTTGCTGTCGGTGGAACTGATGAAGGGGCACCTCGCCACGGTGAACGTGACCGCCCCCGTGCCGGCCATCTGGTTTGAGAACAGTCCCGCGTTCGAGATCACAGATCCGTCGCAGACCACGGCGATTGCCACCTACCAGGCCAAGGGCGATCCGCTCCTGTCTGGGTGGCTGCTGGGCGGTTCCAAGCTGAACGGAAAGGCGGCGATGGTCGAGTCGGTGGTCGGCACCGGCCGCGTGTATCTCTACGGGTTCCGCCCGCAGTACCGCGGGCAGAGCATGGCGACGCAGCCGCTCATCTGGTACGCCATGCTGCGGGGCAAGATGTGATCTGACGTCCCGCCGGGAGGTTTTTGGCGGCAGGGGGGTAGTATGGCGAGGGCGGGGTCCGCAACGGACCCCGCCCTCGACTACATTTCCCCTCTATGACCGACCGCACGCGCGCCAAGGAATCGGCGCTCCTCGACTGGTTCCGATCCCGCGGATCCGCGCTCATCGGCTTCAGCGGTGGGGTGGATTCCACGTATCTCGCCTGCGTCGCCCTTGAGGCGCTTGGGCCCGAGCACGTGCTCGCCGTGATTGGCCGGAGCGCGAGTTATCCGCTCGAGCAGTGGGAACGGGCGCGTGGGGTGGCCGATCGTTTCGGGATCCCGGTCCTCGAACTCAACACCGACGAACTCAACGATCCGCGCTACGCGGCGAATCCGTCCAACCGCTGCTACTTCTGCAAGACGGAGCTGTGGGGCCAGCTGACCCCGGTGGCTCAGGAACGCGGGCTCGCAGTGGTTGTGGATGGCACCAACGCGGACGATCTCAGTGATCACCGCCCGGGCCGTCAAGCCGCAGCAGAGCACCAGGTGGCCTCGCCGCTCGCCGAGCTGGGATTCACCAAGGACGACATCCGCGACCTTTCCAAAGCACGCGACATTCCCACCTGGTCGCAGCCGTCATCCCCATGCCTGGCCTCGCGCCTCCCCTACGGCACCGAGGTCACCCCGCTTCGCCTCGGGAAGGTCGAGGCCGCCGAACGTGCCCTGCGGGCGCTGGGGGTGACGGGGGACCTGCGGGTGCGCTACTACGGTGACACCGCACGGCTCGAACTTACGTATGGTGAACTGGAGCGGTGGCTACAGCCGGCGAAGCGCGACGATTTGCGGCGCGCGGTCGTGGCCAGCGGTTTCGCACGGGTGGAGGTGGACCGGCGCGGCTTCCGCTCCGGTTCGCTCAATCACGACGACGTTCCACAGTTCGACACCCTTGAACCCGACGACGAGCCAGTGCCCGCGTCTGGTGAACTCTCGACTCTGAATCGCTGAATGTTCTCCTGCCTCGGCCGTCTCGGTTGTTTCGCGACCATCCTGCTGCTGCTCGCAGGAGTCGTCGGTTGGTTCACGCAAGACATGTGGATGCCCAAGCTCAGAGCGCGCGCGGGCTTTGCGCCGGCGGTCAGTGCCTCGGTCTGGGAGCCCGTAAAAACAGAGGGGGCCGCGCGCGGACGCGACGCGTTGGTGCAGCTCCGCAAGCGCAACGGTCCGGTGTTCGTGAAAGTGCGTCCCGCTGATCTCGCGTCGTACGCGATCGGTCTTGCGCCCGGGAAAGCACTCAGCGGCATCAAACACCTGGAATCGCGCGCCGAAGGGGACCGCGTCTACTTCCGTGGCGCCGTGAACACGGCAGAACTCGGGGCGTCCGCCAAGACCGGTCCGCTGTCCGGCGTGATGGACGGCATGTTGCGTGGGGAACAGCAGATTAGCGTGGGTGGTCGCATGGAAGTTGCCTCGCCTGGACATGGCGTGTTCAATGTCGATGAGGTCAAGATCGGCGAGTTGCGACTCCCCGCCGCCGCGGTGCGCAAGCTGATCGCGCACTATGCGGGGACGGCCGAGGCGAATGGTGGCGAATCGCTCACCTTCCCACTGCCGCCCGAAATCGGCGATGTGCGCGTGCAGAAAGGCGCGATCACGCTGTACAAATCGGGACGATGAGTCGCCGACTGCTGGTGGTGGACGACGAGTCCGGCGTGCGCGCCGCACTCCGCCAGCTGCTCGAGTTCGAAGGCTACGAGGTGCGCGTCGCGTCGAGCGGCGCCGAGGCGCTGGCCACGTACGAGGCCTGGAAGCCGGAGCTCGTCTTCATGGACGTGAAGATGACCGGCATGGACGGTCTCGAAACGCTGAAGCGACTGCGCGGGCGTGATCCAGCGGCGATCGTCGTCATGATCAGCGGGCACGCGACGATTCAGAATGCCGTCGAAGCCACGCAACTCGGCGCCTACGACATTCTCGAGAAGCCGCTGGATACCGATCGCATTCTCGTGACGCTGCGCAACGCGATTGGTCGCATTGAGCTCGCGCAGGAGAATCAGCGGCTCAAGGCGACGATTGAGTCGCGCTACGAGATGGTCGGCCGTTCGGCGGCGATTCGCGCGGTGATCGAGAAGATTGACCGAGTCGCACAGACCACGGCGCGCGTGCTGATCACTGGCGAGAATGGCACGGGCAAGGAGTTGGTCGCGCGCGCCATTCATCGGCAGTCGCCGCGCTCCGCCAAGCGCTTTGTGGAAGTGAACTGCGCGGCGATCCCCGGAGAGCTGATCGAGAGCGAACTCTTTGGGCATATGAAGGGGTCGTTTACGGGTGCCGTGGCCGATCGCGCGGGCAAGTTCGAGCAGGCCGACGGCGGCACCCTCTTCCTCGACGAAATCGGCGACATGTCGCTCGCGGCACAGGCCAAGGTGTTGCGTGTGCTGCAGGACGGCGAAGTCACGCGAATCGGCGGGCAGAAGCCCACGCGTGTCGACGTTCGCGTGCTCGCGGCCACGAACAAGACCCTCGAGGATGAAATCGCGGCCGGGCGTTTTCGCGAGGATTTGTATTATCGGCTCAACGTCGTCCCCATCCACGTGCCGGCGTTACGCGAACGGCGTGAGGACATTCCGCAGCTCATCGTGCACTTCCTGCAGCAGTTCACGACGCTCGACGGGGCACCCTCGCGCGGGATGGAACAAGCAGCGGCCGAGCGACTCGTGCATCACGAGTGGCCCGGCAACGTGCGCGAGTTGCGCAACACGATCGAGCGTCTGCTGATTCTGTCGTCGGGGCCAAGCATCACGGCCGCTGACGCAGAACGCTTAGTCGGGGCGCGCACCGGCGCGAGCGGTGGCATCGGGGCGCTCGAACAGTGCAAGACGTACGAGGAGTTCAAGGACGCCGCGGAAAAATTGTTTCTGCAGGCGCGATTGCGTGAACACGACTGGAATGTAGCCGAGACGGCGCGCGCCATCGACATGCCGCGCAGCAACTTGTACAACAAGATCGAGCGGCACGGCCTCACGCGGGATGACGCATGAGCGACCGCGACTGGGACGCCGAGCTGAAAAAGATTGATCGTCAGTTGGAGCAGGTGAGTGACGAGGCGGTCTTTCCCTCGAAGACGGCCAAGTCCCCTGCGGCCAAGGTCGACGCGCTCGAGGCGCAGCGTACGACGTCGACCTTTGGCGTCTTCGCCCGACTCACCCTCGCGGTGTTGCTCGGCGTTGCCATCGTCTTTTGGCCCTACGAGGCGCGGTGCGGCTTTGGCATGACCGCGTACCTCGGCGCCGTTGCCACGCTGGTGACGGCCGGCGTCTGGTCGTCGGTGTGGACCTGGCGCCACCGGGCAGCACGCGCGCACACGCTGTCGTTGTTGCTTGTGCTCTGGGGAATGATCCTCGGAGCGGTGGACCTGTTACCTCGGCTTGGCTACGCCAAACCCACGGCCGATCATCCCGCGGTTTGGGCCTGTTCTTTACCGAATCACAATCCATGACAAAAACCTTTCAGAATTTTATCGGCGGGCGGTGGGTGGCTCCGACGAGCGGCGCGCACTTTGAGAATCGGAATCCTGCCGACACGCGTGACCTCATCGGGCAGTTTCCACTGTCGGATGCCGCCGATGTTGCGGCCGCGGTCGCGTCGGCGAAGCGTGGCTTTGAACTGTGGCGTCGCACGCCGGCCCCGGCGCGCGGCGATGTGCTCCGGCGCGTGGGCGAGATCATGGTGGCGCGCAAGGAAGAGCTCGCTGACCTCATGACGCGCGAGATGGGGAAGCCCCTCGCGGAAACGCGCGGCGACGTGCAAGAGGGGATCGACACCGCATTTTATGCAGCCACGGAAGGGCGGCGGCTGTTCGGACACACCGTACCAAGTGAGCTGCGCAACAAGTGGGCGATGAGCTTTCGCCGACCAATTGGCGTAGCCGGTATTATTACGCCCTTCAACTTTCCGCTCGCGATTCCGACCTGGAAGATGTTCCCCGCGCTCCTCTGCGGAAACAGCTGCGTGTTCAAGCCCGCGGAGGATGTGCCGCATACGGGGCATGTCTTTGTCGAGATCCTGCTCGAGGCGGGGCTGCCACCCGAGGTGATCAATCTCGTGCATGGCGACGGAGCAGTCGGGGCGGCAATCGTGGCGCATCCCGATGTCGCGCTCGTGTCCTTCACCGGCTCCACCGAGACGGGCAGCAAGGTTGGGGCGGAGTGCGGGCGCACCCACAAGCGGCTGTCGCTGGAGATGGGTGGGAAGAACGCGATGATTGTCATGAACGATGCGGATCTCGACCTCGCGCTCGAGGGGATTCTCTGGGGCGCCTTTGGGACCACAGGGCAGCGCTGCACCGCCACCAGCCGCCTGATTGTTCAGGAGGGGGTGCACGATCAGTTCGTCGACCTGCTCGCCACCCGGGCCGTACAGCTCAAGCTCGGGGATGGTCGTGCCGCCGGCACCGATGTCGGGCCGCTGATCCACGCCGACGCGCGCGCCAAGGTCGAGCGGTATGTGGCGATCGGGCAGCAGGAGGGGGCGACGCTGCGGTTGGGCGGCGCGGTCGCCACCGGCGAGGGGCTCGACCACGGGTGGTTCTTCCAGCCGACCATCTTTACCGGTGTCAAAGCGGGGTCACGGCTCGAGCAGGAGGAGATCTTTGGTCCGGTGCTCTCCGTCATCAAGGTCAAAGACGCCGACGAGGCGTTCCGCGTGAACAACGGTGTGGTGTACGGGCTCTCCTCGAGCGTCTACACCCGCGATGTGAACCTCGCGTTTCGGGCCCTGAATGACCTCGACAACGGCATCACCTACATCAACGCCCCAACGATCGGCGCCGAGGCGCATCTCCCCTTTGGGGGTGTCAAGGCGACTGGGAACGGCCACCGCGAAGGGGGATGGGAAGTCTACGAGTTCTACTCGGAAACAAAGGTGGGCTACGTTGATTTCTCGGGGACCTTACAGCGCGCACAGATCGACAACTACTGAGGGCAACCCCGGGCCGGCGATGTTGGGTGGTTGACGGCACGCTCGGCGGGGTCTTTAATACCACCAGTGACTGAACAACCGGACGAGCTCCCCACGCCCCCGGACGCCGCCGACCTGGCGCCCTCCGAGCCGCCTCGTCGACGTCGCTTCGTGCGCGCCGTTGCACGTGGCCTCTTCGAGTGGGCGAAATCGGTGTCGCTCGCCATCCTGCTGTTCTTGGTGGTGCGATCGTTCTTCGTCGAAGCATTTAAGATCCCGACCGGAAGCATGGAAGGGACATTGCTCGTCGGCGATTTCCTCCTCGTCAATAAGCTCGTCTACGGTGCGGAGGTGCCCTATACGGGGCGCCGCCTCCCGGCCATCGCGATGCCGAAGTACCGCGATATCGTGGTGTTTCAGTACCCCGTTGACCCCGAGGTGAACTTCGTGAAACGGCTCGTCGGCTTGCCCGGCGATACGATCGCGATGGAGAACGGCGAGCTGATTCGTAACGGGAGGCGCGAGGTCGAGCCCTACGTGACGCACAGCGACCCGGGCGGCGACCCTGCCGGGGAAGATTTTGGTTGGCAGCGCGGGTTTTTGGTGCGGCGTGCGGGGGCCTTCCCGTCGTATCATCCCTCCAGGAACAATTGGGGGCCGATCGTTGTGCCGCCGCGGCAGTACTTCATGCTGGGCGACAACCGGGACAACTCCCTCGACAGCCGGTACTGGGGCTTTGTGGCCGACACGTTGGTGCGTGGGAGACCGCTGGTGGTCTACTACAGCTACGCACCCGATTCGGCCTACGCCTTCGACTGGCTGACAAGGGTCCGGTGGCAGCGATTCGGCGAGCGGGTCCGGTGACGTTCCGCTCTGCGCGCGAGCACCCCACATTCTCCATTCGACTGGGGGAGGTGGAATGACGGAACGTCAGGTCGGTCGTCGTGGTGCGCTGCCGCACAAACGACAAGCGTACGAGGAAGGATCGCTCGACCAATATCTGCGCGACATCAGCATCTACCCGCTGATCACGCGTGAGCAAGAGGTCGAGCTCGCGCAGCGGATTCGTGCCGATGATCAAGAGGCGCTCGACACGCTGGTGCGCTCGAATCTGCGCTTCGTCGTCTCGGTTGCCAAGAAATATCAAAACCAGGGCGTCTCGCTCAGCGATCTAATCAACGAGGGCAACCTCGGTCTCATTCGCGCGGCCCACAAGTTTGACGAGACCAAGGGGATCAAGTTCATCTCCTACGCGGTTTGGTGGATCCGGCAGGCGATCCTGCAGGCGCTCGCGGAGCAAAGCCGCATTGTGCGCGTGCCACTGAATCGCGCCGGCACACTGCACCGGATCGGCAAGCGTGCGAGCGCGCTGCTGCAAGAGCTCGGTCGCGAGGCCACGAACGCCGAGATCGCCGACGGCATGGACATCACGGAAGAGGAAGTCGCGAAGACGATGTCGATCTCGCAGACGCACCTCTCCCTCGATGCGCCGATGACGCCGGGCGAGGACAACCGGCTGCTCGATTATCTACCGGACACCGTCAACCCGACGCCTGAGGACGCGATTGTCGAGCAGGCACTGACGAACTCGATTCAGGAGGCGCTCGCGGGTCTCAAGGAACGCGAGTCCAAGATTCTTCGCCTCTATTTCGGGCTCGACGCGGCCGAACCCATGACCCTTGAGGAAATCGGCGTGGTGCTCAACATCACCCGGGAGCGCGTACGCCAGATCAAAGAAAAGGCGCTGTCGCGTCTGCGGCACGTCAGCCGCGCGCGGGCGCTCGAAAGCTATCTTGGATAATTCATGGCAAAGGACGCAAGCTTCGACGTAACGACCGGCGTGGACCTCCAAGAGGTCGACAACGCCATCAATCAGGCCACCAAGGAAGTCCAGCAGCGCTACGACTTCAAGGACGCCAAGGTGGAGATCGAGTTCAAACGCGTGGAGGGGCTCATCAACTTGATGGCCGACAACGACATGCGGATGCGTGCGCTGTTCGACGTGGTCCAGTCCAAGCTCATCAAGCGCGGCGTCCCGGTGAAGAACCTCGACATCGGCGACGTCAAGCCGGCCGGTGGGGACACGCTCCGTCGCGAGGTCAAGCTCAAGCAGGCCCTCGACACCGAGACGGCCAAGAAGATCACCGCCGCCATCAAGGAAAAGAAGTTCAAAAAGGTGCAGGCCTCGATTCAGGCGGAGCAGGTGCGCGTGAGCGCGCCCGCGCGCGACGAACTCCAAGAAGTGATCGCCTTCCTCCGGTCTGAGGACTTTGGCGTCGAACTCCAGTTCGGGAACTACCGCTAGGGATTTCGGCCCTGCCCAGTAGAGCGTGAGGGGCGCGGCGGGTAGCTTTCAGGAGCACCCGCTGGCCTCCCTGAGCTCCTGTGCCCCACATGCGCGTCGCCCTTATCACGCTCGGCTGTGACAAAAACACCGTGGACTCGGAGCGCTACTTGGCGCAGCTCCTCGACCATGGTGCGGAGCAGGTGCTCGATCCTGCGGACGCCGAGCTGATTATTGTGAATACCTGCGGCTTTATTGATGCCGCCAAGGCCGAGTCGATTGACGCCATTGTGCAGGCGGGGCGACTCAAGGTCGACGGCGCTGCGCAGGCGGTGGTGGCGGTGGGCTGCATGGTCGAACGCCACAAAGACGAGTTGGCCGAGGCATTGCCTGAGGTGGATTTCTTCCTCGGCGCCTCGGAAATGGAGCAGCTGGTGCCGCGGCTGTACGAGCGCGGCCTCATTGGCGACCCCGTGACGCAGCATCCCGGTGTGCGCACCTATGCTGGCGACACGCCGCATGTGCGCTACCTGAAGATCAGCGAAGGGTGCGACCACGGGTGCGCCTTCTGTGCCATTCCCCTTATGCGCGGCAAGCACCGGTCCTTCTCGCTCGACGAGATTGTGCGGGAGGCGCAGCTGCTGGAGTTGCAGGGCGCGCGCGAGGTGAATCTGGTGGCGCAGGATCTCGCGCATTACGGGCGCGACCGGAGTGATGGTGTGCGTCTCCCAGACTTGCTCAAGGCGCTGGTGAAGGAGACCTCGATTCCCTGGTTCCGCAACATGTACCTCTACTCCGCGGGGATCACTCCCGCGTTGCTCGAGGTGATCGCGTCGGAGCCGCGGATTGTGCGCTATCTGGATATTCCCATTCAGCATGCATCGGACTCCGTACTCGAGCGCATGCGGCGCCCTGAGCGCCGCAAGACGATTCGCGAGAAAGTGCAACGCTTCCGCGATGCGGTGCCCGAGCTCGCCATGCGCACCACCTGCATTGTGGGTTTCCCGGGCGAAACCGCGGACGATTTCAATCAGTTGATGGAGTTCCTTGAGGAGATCCAGTTCGAGCGCGTTGGTGCGTTCACCTATTCGCCGCAGGAGGGGACACGCGCGGCGGCGCTGGTGGACGACGTGCCCGAAGACCTCAAGCGCGAGCGGCTCGAGCGACTCATGGAGTTGCAGCGGTCGATCACGGCGGAGCGTTACGAAACCCGTATCGGCAGCACGGTGTTGGCGTTGGTCGAACACGGTGGCGATGCGGACGAGCCGGCGCGTGCGCGACTCCCGTGGCAGGCCGACGACATCGATGGGATCACCTTGCTCGACCGGTCCGCGACCGCCGGCAATTTTGTCGAGGTCGAGGTCACGGATGTTGTCGACGACTACGACTTTGAGGCACGCGTGATCCGCGAGATTGCACCGGTGGCCGCCGTCGCCTCCGTGCGCGCCGGACGCATTCTCCCGTTGGCGAGCATCGGGAGCTTCGGTCGGTGATGCTCGCGCGCCCTCCCGCGGGGATGGTGCGCGTCGGGCTGGCTCTCTCGCTGCTCGCGGGTGTTCTCGGGTGTCCCACCCCGCGTCAGCGGCCCACGGATCAGCCGTCACCGGATGCTGGCGCTGCCAAGCAACCGGCGACGCGCGTCGACCGTCCAGCGGAGCGCGCACCCGCCCAAGACATTCCGCGCGACGAGCCCCCTCGGCCTCGCACCGAAGCCCCCGGCGATGTGCGGATTGGGCTTGCCACCGCCGCGCAGGAGGCCGCACTATCGGCAACGGGCGCCTGGCGGCTGTTCGACGGCCGCAACTCCGTGCTGGTCCGCGGGCGCTCGGGTGAGGAGTGGACCGTTGAGCGGCGCGGTCGCCAACTTCGCGCGACCCTTCGTGGCACGTCGGCAACGCCCTGGGTTGACGGCCCAGTCACCCTGCGCCCCGAAGGGGACGGGAGCTACGGGAGTTTTGCCGGACGTCGCTACCGCGGGGTGATTCGCGTGGTCCCCACGGACACGAGCGTGCTGGTCGTCAACGTGCTCCCGATCGAACAGTATCTGCGCGGTGTGGTGCCCCTCGAGATTGGCCTTCGCGCGCCCGCCGAACAGGCCGCCGCCGAGGCACAGGCGATTGCGGCGCGGAGCTACAGCTGGGTGCATCTCAGCCAGGGCGGGACTGCGCGCAACGCCGCCTACGACATGCTCGCCACGGTCGCCGATCAGGTGTACGGCGGCGTCGATGCCGAACGACCGTTCTCTGATGCGGCGGTGCGCGAAACCAATGGTCTCGTGATCAAGTACAACGGACGGACGGCTGAGGCCCCATACCACGCCAGCTGCGGCGGTGAGACGGCGTCGCCCGAAGAGGTGTGGCGTGCAGCGTCCGAACCGTACCTCAAGCGCGTCAGCGACAAGATTCCGGGCTCAAACCGCTTTTACTGCGACATCGCCCCACGGTACGCGTGGACCCGTGCCTTTAGCGGTGACGAAATCGACGCGGCGGTTCGCACCTATCTGCGCAACTTTGTGACGGTTCCCGAGGGCGGGCCAGGGCATGTCCAGGCCATTTCCATTGAAACTCGGACGCCCAGTGGCCGCGTAGGGCAGTTGATGATTACCACGGATCGTGGCAAGTACAATCTGCGCGGCAACGATATTCGTGCGGTGCTGCGTGCGCCCGGTAGCGAGATGCTGAACAGTACCTATTTTTCGCTGGAACCAGAGAAGGCGCGGGACGGCGGGATTGCCCGAGTGGTGGTGCGTGGAAACGGATATGGTCACGGAATCGGGATGTGCCAATGGGGCGCCATCGGACGCGCCCGCGCCGGGCAGTCGGCCCGCGCGATTCTCGCGACCTATTATCCGGGCACAACAGTAGGCCCAGCGAACTGAGCGGACGCGCAGCGTCCAACAGGGTGCCGGAACAGTCAGCAATGGAGTGCCGATGACACAAATCGCGACGGGCGGAACTGCCAAATCAACGATCCGCGTGGCGCTCGTCGGCCTCGGGGCGATTGCGCAAACGGCCCACCTTCCCGTGCTCAGCAAAATGCGCGGAATCAGCGTGGTCGCGCTCTGTGACAACGATCGGCTCAAGGCCCGTGCGCTCGCGCAGCGATTCGGTGTCGACAACACCTATACCGATATCGACGATCTGCTCGAGACGGAACAACTGGACGCCGTCGTCATTGCGACCCCCTCGCACGCCCACGAGCCCCACGTGCTCAGTGCGTTGCGCGCCGGTCTGCATGTGATCTGCGAGCGTCCCTTCGCGCTGACGGGGAAGGGAGTCGAGCGAATTCTCGCCGCGGCCAAGAAGGCCGGGCGTATGGTGTTTGTCGCGAACAATCATCGCTTCCGCCTCGATGCGCAGGCGCTGCACGCCTTTGTGCACGGAGGAGAGCTCGGGAAGGTCTACGCGGTCCGTGCGGGTGAGTACCGGACCCCAGCTGCAATCGCACCCTGGCGCCTCCGTCGTGGGGAATCCGGTGGCGGAGCCTTCATGCACCTGGGGCTCCCGTTGCTGGACTTAGCCGGGTGGATTGCGGGCTTTTCCGAACCGCTCCGCGCGAGTGCGACCATGACGCGAGGCCGCGGCGCGTCGGCGGTCGAGGACTCGCTCTTTGTGTTCGCTGAGCTCGCGAATGGATTCAACGTCACCATCGATGTGAACTGGGCATACCCCGGCGGTGAGGATCGCTGGTGGTTTGAAGTGCTCGGCACGGAAGGGAGTGCGCGTATGGCTCCGCTACGCGTGACCAAACTGATTCACGGCAAACCGATCGACGTGTCGCCGTCGGGTGCGCTGCAGCGCGAAACGCCGCTCCTCCAGAGCTATCGTGCCGAGTTTGCGCACGTGCTGGCCGTGCTGCGAGGGGAGGCCGCGTACAAGGCGCCGGACGACCAGGTCCTGATCTATTACGCGCTCGAGGAGATCTACAAAGCGGCCGAAACGGGTCGAGAGTTCCGCGCGTGAGGACGTCTCGCGTCGTTGGACTCATGCTCGCCCTGTTCGCCGGGTCGGTGTCGGGTGCTGCGGCACAGGGGCCACCGCCGGGTGCGGCCGTCACGGTGTCGGTGCTCACCTTCGGCCCTGGCGAAGAAGTATTCGAGCGCTTCGGACACAACGCCATTCGCGTGCAGCGCCCCGGTACCGGGCTCGATGTGGCGTTCAACTGGGGGATGTTCTCGTTCGATCAGCCGCACTTCATCCAGCGCTTTCTGACGGGCGACACGAAATACTGGATGCAGGGCTTCAGTGGCGCTGCGTTCATTGCCGAGTATCAGGCGCAGCATCGGGAAGTGTGGGAGCAGGAGCTCACGCTCAGCGCGACAGAGAAAGATTCGCTCGTGAAGTTCCTCGACTGGAACCAGCGCGAGGAGAATCGCTACTACCGCTACGACTACTATCGGGATAACTGCTCCACGCGCGTGCGTGATGCGATTGATGGCATCGTCGGGGGCGCCATTCGAAGAGCCGCCGAGTCGCGCGCGCATGGCGTGTCGTATCGAAGTGAGACGCTCCGCCTGGCCAAGGAATTCCCTGAGTTGAGTCTCGGCATGGATTTCGTGCTGGGTCCGCGCGCCGATGCAACGAGCAGCGGATGGGAAGAACTGTTCGTGCCCATGCGATTGCGCGATCTCTTGCGTGAGGTGCGCGTCGCTGGCCCGAACGGGACGCTCGTGCCCCTCGTGGCGCGCGAGGTGAAGCTGGTGAGCGATCCGACGTACGCCGAGGCGATCGCTCCACCGTCGATGATTCCAATGGGGCGTCGCATCGGTTCGCTCGTTGCGGCGATATTCCTCGTGGCAATGGCCAGTGCACTGGCGAGGAAGGTCGCCGTGCGCTGGACGGTGGTCGCGGTCGCCATCGTGTGGAGCCTAGCCGTGGGGCTGAGCGGTGGCCTGCTGTTGTTCGCCGGACTGTTTTCGCGCCACTATTTCATGGGCGCCAATTTGAATTTATTGCTTGCCACGCCGCTCTCACTTGCGATTGCCTGCGTCGTGCCGTTCGCGTTCCGTCGTGCGGCCTCAGACCGCCTGCGAACTGCCGCGGTGGCGCTGACGAGTGCGGCGGCTGTTGCTGCGGTGCTCGGGGCGGTGATCACGATTGGTGGTCCGTTGGCGCAGTTGAATGGGTCTGCCGTCGCCATGCTGTTGCCGGGACACCTGATGCTGGCACTGTTCGTTCGACAGGCGCTTCGTAAGGAATCGCACACATGAGTATCTCGGTAGGCATCGACGTTGGTGGTACCTTTACCGACCTGGTCGCCGTGCGCGGCGACGGCTTTGTGGAGACGCGGAAGGTCCTGTCCACGCCGTCCGACCAGAGCCAGGGTGTTGCGGCGGCACTCAACGCACTGGGGGCCGGTGGTCCCGCCATCGAACGGGTGGCGCATGGCACCACCGTGGTGACCAACTTGCTGCTCGAACGACGCGGCGCGCGCGTGGTGCTCTGTGCCACGGAGCACGCCACCGATCTGCTCGAGCTGCGGCGGCAGGAGCGGGCGTCGCTCTACGATCTCACCACGCAACATCCGCCCGCGCTTGTTCCGCCTGAGCGCGTGATTGCGGTGCAGGAGCGGCGCACCCCCGACGGCGTTCGCACCCCACTGCTCGACGCCGAAGCGTTACGCGTGGCGGAGGCGGTGGCGGCGTTGAATCCTGAGATTGTGGTTGTCAGTTTGTTGCACTCGTACGAAGACCCGTCGGCTGAACTGATGCTCGCCACGTTCCTTCGCGCGCGCCTCCCCGAGATTCCCGTGGTCTGTTCGTCCGCGGTGCTTCCGGAGATTCGCGAGTACGAACGGACGGCCACAGCTGTTGCGGAAGGCTATGCGCGTCCGCGCGTTGCCACCTATCTCGAACATTTGTCGGCGCGTCTGGCGGTCGGCGGGTATCCCGCGCCGAATGTGATGACCTCGGGTGGCGGCATGCGAACGGCGATTGAAGCCTCGCAGACCGCGGCCGCACTCGCGCTCTCTGGGCCCGCGGGTGGCGTGGTTGGCGCGGCGGCCGTGTTGCGTGCGGCCGGGCTGCAGCGCGCCCTGACTATCGATATTGGCGGTACCAGTGCCGACGCAGGGCTGATCCTCGACGGCGAGCCCTTGGTTGAGCCCGGTGGCAGCGTGGCGGGGGTGCCCATTGCCTTGCCGCGGGTGCTGGTCGAGACCGTCAGTGCTGGCGGCGGAAGTATTGCCTGGATCGATGATGGCGGTGCGCTCCGTGTGGGGCCGCGCAGCGCGGGTGCCGTGCCGGGGCCGGTCGCCTTTGGCCGTGGGGGAACGGTTCCCACCGTGACCGACGCGCACATCGCGCTCGGACGCCTCGACGCTGCCCAGCTGTCAGGGGGTGTGCGCATCAATGCCGAGGCTGCGCGCGCTGCGATTGCCGATCTCGCGGAGCGCTTGGGAACCGATGCCACACGGACGGCATCGGCCATCATTGCGATTGCCGATGCCGAAATGGCCCGCGCGCTGCGCCGCGTCAGCGTGGAGCGCGGTATCGATCCGCGCTCCTGTGCACTCCTCGCCTTTGGCGGGGGCGGTCCACTGCACGCCTGTGCCCTGGCGGACCTCCTCGGCATGCGCACAATCCTTGTGCCGCCGCACGCCGGCGTGCTCAGCGCGCTTGGGCTCGCGATCGCGCCAGAGCGTCGCGAGGCGGCCGCCAGTGTGATGCAGTTGGCGCTCAGCATCTCGGGGCTTGACTGGCCCGCGCTGCTCAAGCGCCTGGTCGTTGAGGCGGGGCCGGTGGGCTCAGCCGAACATCGCGCACAGTGGACGGCACGGGTGCGGTATGCCGGGCAGGGGCACGAGCTCGACGTGACCACGACGCCCGACGATGATGGCATCATGTTGGCTGAACGTTTTTCAGCGCTTCACCACACGCGCTATGGATTCACTCTCGACCGCCCCGTGGAGGTCGTTGCGGTGCGCGTTGCGGTATCGGGCACGCCGGTTCCCGTACAGTTCGCGCCGCCCGCCCCCTCGCAGCACGAGGTGCCAGGCCCTGCGGTTGTCACCCTTCCCGATGCCACGATGGTCGTCGCCGACGCATGGGTGGCACGTCCACTCCCGGTCGGCGGTTGGCTGCTGGAGCGCGTATGAGCCCCACGAGTCGTCCGACCTTCGATCCGCTCGATCTCGCGGTGATGGCCAACGCGGTGGCCATGATCGCCGAAGAAATGGGCACCGTGTTGGAGCGCGGGTCGCTCTCGCCGAACATTCGTGAGCGCCGCGATGCCTCCTCCGCGCTGTTCGATGCGGAAGGACGCATGGTTGCGCAGGCCGCGCACATTCCCGTGCACCTTGGCGCGATGCCCGAGTCGGTGCGTGCGGTCCGTGAGCGGAATCCGGCCCCCGGTGACGTGTTCATCTTGAACAGTCCGTTCCACGGGGGGTCGCACCTCCCCGACCTCACCTTGGTCGAAGCCATCGACATCGATGGTGCGATTGCCGGCTACGCCGCCGTGCGCGCGCATCATGCCGACGTCGGCGGGATGAGCCCAGGTTCGATGCCGCAGGGCGCCACGGAGCTCGTGCAAGAGGGGCTGATTCTCCCGCCGATTCGCCTAGTGCGGCGCGGGGTACTCGACGAAGCAATTCTCGAGCTCATCCTCGCAAACGTGCGAACGCCAGAAGAACGGCGCGGTGATCTCGCCGCACAGCGAAGCGCCTGCGCGGCCGGTGCCGCTGGCTGGCGCACGTTGGTCGCACGCGAGGGCGCCGAGCGACTCGCGGCAGGGTGTGATGCGCTGCTGAGCTATACCGCGCGGCGCGCCACCGCGCGGCTGCTCGAGTTCGGCTCCGTGACGGGGCACGCCGAGGATATTCTCGAGGGGGATGGTGTGTCTGACCAACCCATTCCACTGGCTGTCACCGCGACGATCACAGCCGGCACGCTACATCTCGATTTCACCGGCACGTCGGCGCGCGTGCGCGGCAATCTGAATTGCCCAATCGCGGTCACCCGTTCAGCGTCGATGTTCGTGTTGCGGTCCTTGATGGCAGACGACGTGCCGACCAACGAAGGCATTGCACGCCCGATCACCATACAGACGCCGGACGATTGTTTCCTGAACGCCAAGTGGCCCTCTGCGGTCGCGGCTGGAAATGTTGAGACGTCGCAACGCGTGACCGATCTGATTTTTGCCGCGCTGGCCGACGCCGGACTGCCCACAATTGCGCAGGGGCAGGGCACGATGAACAACATCACCTTCGGCGGGCGCGGATGGACCTTTTACGAGACACTCGGCGGCGGTCAGGGCGCGAGCGCGCACGGGGATGGGCCGAGCGCTGTGCACGTGGGCATGAGCAACACGCGCAACACGCCGATTGAGTCGCTCGAGCGGAGTTACCCGATCCGCATCACGGAGTACGCCGTGCGCCGCGGGTCAGGCGGGGCGGGGCAGCACCGCGGTGGCGACGGCGTGGTGCGCAGCTATGAGGTGCATGAACCGTGTACGGTGACGTTGCTCACCGAACGCCGCTCGCGCGGCCCCAAGGGGGCGTCGGGGGGCAAGGACGGTGCCACCGGGCGGAACCTCCTGAACGGCACGGCGATTCCCGCCAAATGCCGCATGGAGCTGAAGCCCGGTGATGTGGTGACGCTCGAGACCCCCGGTGGTGGCGGGTGGGGGAGTCCCTGATCGGGCAGCGGCGTTATGGGTGCTGCTGCGTGAAACCCGACCGCCGCTTTTCGACGTCCTCCCGAACGGACTCAAAAATCCGCGCCTCGACGAATGTGTCGAGCAAGACCGCATCGAGTGCTCCGCGTGCGGCTTCGTCGCGCAGAATCCCAAGCGCCCGATCTAGAGGCACCGCGGGCTTGTAGGGGCGATCCCGCGCCGTCAACGCGTCGTAGATGTCGGAGATCGTCATCATGCGCGTCTGCACGGGAATCGCATCGGCGGCGAGCTGCCGAGGATAGCCCGTGCCATCGAGTTTCTCGTGATGGCCGTGGGCGATCGTGGGAACGCCTTTGAGGGCCGCGGTCCAGGGAATCTGGTCGAGGAACCGGAACGTATGCGTCACGTGCGATTCGATTTCTCGGCGCTCCGCGTCGTCGAGCGTTCCGCGGGTGATCATCAGGAAGCGCAGCTCGTTCTCGTCGAGGAGCGGCCGTTCCACGCCATCGCTGTCCAGGTACGTCTGGGCATTGATGGCACGCAGTTCGTCGAAGCTCCCTTCGCGAACCACAGTGGGCTCGTTGGCCTCGACGATCACCTGCAGAAAGTGCTGGAGTCTGTCGCGCTCTGCGCGCCGGGTGCTGTCGAATCGGTCGAGGGCATCTGCATACCCGTCGCGCCCTTGGTGATACAAGAACTCGGCGCGCTCGCGTTCGAACACCAGATCCGCGCGTTGCTGGAGCAACTGCACGCGCTGCTTCACGACCGCGAGATCGCCGGGATAGAGCTTCTTCTGCTTGACGAGCACTTGCTCACGGACGCCGACCTTGCCGAAATCGTGGAGGAGCCCGGCGTAGCGTATCTCGCGCAACTGATCGCGGGTGAATGTCGTGTCGCGATAGATCCCCGTGCCGCCGCGATCCACCGCTTCCGCGAGCGCACAGGTCAGCGTCGCCACGCGCCAGGAGTGTCCACTGGTCGCCGGGTCTCGCGACTCGATGGCGGTGACCGCGGCCGTGACAAAGCCTTCGAAGAGCCGCTCGATGTCCTCGTAGAGCCGGCTGTTCTCGATCGCCACCGCCGCCTGCGAGGCGAGGGCTTCAACCATCTCCACGGCGCGGGCGTCAAAGGGAATCACCTCGCGTGCGACGTCCGCTTCGCTCGTGAGTCGTGTGTCGGCGTTCCGCTTCCGGTTGATCAGTTGCAGCACCCCGACGACTTCTTGCAAGTGCGTCTGCATCGGGATCACCAGTACCGATTGCGTGCGGTAGCCCGTGCGTGCGTCGATGGCGCGGTTAAACCGGTAAGGGACGTCGCCCGGGATATCGTACACGTCGTCAATCACCAGCGTCTCACGCTCCACCGCGCAGTGTCCTGCCAGCGAGGTGCTGTCGATCGCCACCTCGAACTCCGTGCGCGGGAGCTCGGGGAGACTATGGTTCTGCGTCAGCTTGAACACGAGTGTCGACGGGCCGTCAGGATGCGGCATCACCAGTGACAGGGATCCCGCGTCGGCGCAGGCGATCCGGCGTGCCTGCGTGAGGATCAAACGCAGGAGTGTGTCGAGGTCACGTTCGGTTGAGAGCGCCACCCCGACTCGTGCGAGTTCGCGCACATCGCCTGCTTCGCGCGACTCTCGCGCATCGCGCGCATCGCGTGATTCCCGCGCATCGCGCGATCGACGTGCGGCAAGGAGCGCCGTTGCGTGTCGGAGGGCGGCGCGGAGTGTGAGGCGCGCGCTGTCGGCCGGTGCATCCGCTGCGACGAGACCCGACAGCAGCCCCTCCACCGCGGAGGACGCAACTCCGTGGGAATTGGCAGCGGCCGGGGTGAGACAGATGATGCCCGCGAGATCGGCGAGGGGCGCAAGCGTCGTTTCGGTGGCGTGGTCGATCGGCACCAGTACGACATGTGCGCGGTCGTGATGCAGCGTGTCGGGGTGTGGGAGCGCGCTCGTTCGCACCACCTCGGCGCGCCCTGCGGCGGCCAGCTGGTCAAGTGCTGGGATCGCCCAGCCCTCGGGGACATGCATCAACGGCGTCAGCACGCGTAGAATCTCACACCAATGGGGTGTAATTGCGAATGCGCCGGCGTCCCAACGGGAGGCCGGCGCATTCGATCTGACACTTACTTACCGCTGATCGACGCCTTTTCCTTCTTGGCGAGTTCGTATTCTGGGAACTTGTCCAGCACCTGATTAAAGAGCGCGACGGCTTCGTCCTTCTTGCCGGCATCCTTGGCATCCAGTGCGCGGGCGAATTTCAAGGCCTCCTGCAACGGCAGCTTGATGCGCTCGGCCTTGGCCTGTTGCGCCTGCTCCTGTACCGGCGAGAGCGGCGGCAGGTTGAGTCCCTTCGTCGCCTTCGACGCGAGCTGGTTGATCAGCACCAAAATATTGTCCGTCTTTCCGGTGACGCTCCCCGTCCAGACAATCTCCGACGTCTCCACGCTGAATGCCTTCATCGTGAGTACGAGCGAGTTTCCCATGGTGATGTAGGCGCCGGTGAGCATGTACTTGGCCGCCACGATCTTGCCGAGCTTGATCACGGTCGACGGATCCACGGTGCCGTCGGCGGAGAGCTTCTGCTCCTCCATGATCTTGTTCATCTGGTCACGCTCGACGATGCGCAGGCTCGGATTCGGCAGCAGTTCTTCGATGGCCATATCGGCCAAGCCCTTCGCCAACGGGGCGAGCTCGTCGTGCGACTTGCCGGTGGCGCTATTCGTGAAGGGCAGGAGGCCAAGCCCCGGCTTGCCCTGTGCCTGCAATGCTCCGCCAAACAGCGCGAGGCTACCAATCATCGACAACATGGTGGAACGCTTCATCTGGACCCTCCTCAAGAAGTAGAGCTTAGACCGTCAGTGTGAGACCTTCGGCGGCGGCCATCACCTGCAATGTGCCCCCACGTTCCTGCACCATCGCCCGACAGGCGTCGACCTCTGCGTCGAGCTGGTCGTCTGTGCGTCGCGGCTCGTGATGAAACAGCACCAGCGTTTCGACTCCCGCCTCGAGCGCTAACTCCACACCATCGCGGTAGGTCGAGTGCCCCCAGCCGCGGTGACTCGCATATTCCTCGGTCGTGTACGTCGTGTCGTGCACCAGCACGGTCGCCGACCGGGCGAACGCCACCAGCTTGTCGCGCCATCCCGCGGGGGTTCCGTACCGCTCGTGCGGCTGGAGCTCGTTATCCGATACGTAGACGAATGCGCGATCGGAATGTCCCGTCTCGGTAAAGCGGTACGCGAGTGCCCCGCCGGGGTGCTGCACGTCCATTGCCGTCACCTCATACCCGGTGCCGGTGCAGACGTCGCCCTCGTGAATCTTCCGAAAATCAATCGAGGCGCTGAGGTCATCAAAGGCGACGGGGAACACGACCGGGTTCATCTGGTCGCGCACCACGCGATCGATGCTCGTCTGCAGTGCAGCCGAGCCCCAAATCGTAAAGTGATTTCCGCCCTGAAAGATCGGCGCGAAGAAGGGGAGGCCCTGGATATGATCCCAGTGCGCGTGCGTGAGAAAAATGTCGCCCGCAATGAGCTTCCCGTTGGCCTGCGCGAGCAGCTTGTTGCCCAGCGCACGAATCCCCGTGCCCGCGTCGAGAATCACCAGCCAGTCGGCTTCGGTGCGCAGTTCGATGGATGGCGTGTTGCCGCCATAGCGCACCGTCGTCGCTCCGGGGCTCGCAATAGACCCGCGCGTGCCCCAGAAGGTCACCCGTAACGTCATGAATCAATCCTTGTCACACCGCCGCGGAGGTCCGCACGGTGGGGGCTCGAGAGGCGGAAGATCGCCAATCGCTGATGCGATGCAAGAGGAATCACGGTCAGCCTCGCTGTAAGGCGCGTCGTTCGAGCGCGGCCGGATCGGTGAGGCGGATGCGGCGCCGCTCGACGGCAATCCACCCCGCATCCTGAAATCCGCGCATGGCCCGCGACACCGTCTCGCGACTCGCGCCAATCACCTGCGCGATGGTCTGATGCGTGATGGGCTTATCAATCTGTGGCCCGCCGCTCTCCTCGGCGGAGTCGAGCAACATACGCGCGATCCGGCCGGGCACGTCGAGCAAGACGAGCGAGCCGATTTTCCCGTCGGCGCGCCGCAGCCGACGCGACAGCTCGGTGAGCAACGACCAGGCCACCGCCGGGCTCGCCTCGACGCGACGACGGAAATCGTCGCGTCGTAGCACGAGCAGGGTGGCGTCCTCCATGGCAATCACATGTGCCGAGCGGGGCTGATCGTCGATCAGCGAGAGCTCGCCGAAGTGTTCTCCCACTCCGAGAATCCCCAAAATCACTTCGCGCCCGTCCTCGGCCACCAACACGACCTTGACCCGCCCCGATCGAATGACAAAGAGACTGTCGCCGCGGTCGTCCTCAAACAGAATCACGCTCCCCTTGGGGTAACTCTTCTCACGCAACAGCTCGCCGAACTTTTCGAGTTCGGCCGCGTCGAGCGACTTGAAGATGGGGACCGTGGCGAGAAAGGACACAGCAATGGGGTAGGATGTTGACAGAGGCGAAGTTACGCCTCCGGAGCACCTCTGTCAAAGTAGGGCGGGGGCTCCGGCTCTGGCTGTGACCCGCATCACCGACCTCGGGACCGCCCAATCCCACCCAAATCCCGTGGCTGGGCGGCACTGAGGGCAGTGGAATCAGGACAGCGAACGGACTTGCCTCAGGCGCCAACGCCGCTTATTGTTCGAGGCTAGTCCTGAATACTACCGAGGTGCTCAAATGAAGCCCGAAATCCATCCCGTGTACGCGACCGCCAAGGTCATCTGCGCCTGCGGGAACTCGTTCGAGACGCGCTCGACGCAGTACGAGATCCGTCTCGACATCTGCGCCCAGTGCCACCCGTTCTTCACGGGCAAGCAGAAGCTTATCGACACCGCTGGCCGTGTTGAGCGCTTCCGCCAGAAGTACGCCAAGGCGAGCGCCTGAGCCTCCGCTCATTGCTCGCCGGCGCGCTCGCGCGCCAGGCGGTCGTTGATCAAGAGCTTCTCGACCCGAAAACACTCCGGGACGCGAAGCTCTTGGCGTCTTTGGGCCGTGAGTCGCAGCGACTCACCCAGGTCGCCGAGCTTGCCCACACCCTCCACCGGGCCGACGACGAGCTGATTGAGACCCGCGAACTCGCCAACGGCGACGACGCGGAAATGGCGGCCGAAGCACGCGCTGAGCTCGAACGCTTGACGGCCACCATCGCGACGACCGAAGAAAAGCTCAAGCCGCTGCTCATCCCGCGCGACCCGCTCGATGACCGCAACGCGATTGTCGAGCTCCGTGCCGGGACTGGGGGCGACGAAGCCGCCCTCTTTGCCGCCGATCTCTGGCGCATGTACTCGCGCTATATCGAACGCCGCGGCTGGAAGATCGAAATCATCACGATGTCCGACGGCACACTGGGCGGCGTGAAGGAAGTGATTTTTAAAGTCGTCGGCGACGGCGCCTTTGGCGACATGCGCGGCGAGAGCGGTGTGCACCGCGTGCAGCGCGTGCCCGCCACCGAAGCCGCGGGGCGCATTCACACCTCGGCGGCGACCGTCGCGGTGTTGCCTGAAGCAGACGAAATCGACCTTAAGATTGACCCGCAGGAACTCCGCATCGACGTCTTCCGCGCCTCAGGCCCAGGCGGCCAGTCGGTGAACACCACCGACTCCGCGGTGCGCATCACGCACCTTCCCACAGGGCTCGTCGTCAGCCAGCAGGACCAGAAGTCGCAGCTCCAGAACAAGCTGAAGGGCATGGAAGTGCTCCGCGCGCGCCTGCTCGACCTTCGGGTCTCGCAGCAGGAAGCTGAGCGCTCCAAGATGCGCAAAAGCCAAGTCAGCACCGGCGACCGCTCGGCCAAGATCCGCACCTACAACTGGCCGCAGAGCCGCGTGACGGATCACCGCATCAACTTCACGACCCACAATCTCCCCGCCGTGATGAACGGTGAGATTTGGCCGCTGATTGAAGCGGTGCAGTTGGCACGTCTTGAGGAGGACATGGGGGACCAGTGACCGTCGGCGAGCTGCTGGACCAGCTAGCCGTCACGTTGGTGGGACCCAACGTGCCCCCCGCCCGCGCCGACGCGCGGGATTTGATTGCCTCCCTGCTCGACAAGCCGCGCTTCTGGCCGAGCGGCAACCGCGCGCTCGAGCTCGACGGGGTCACCGAAGCGGCCATACGCGCCGCTGCTGCGCGCCTGATGCAGGGGATGCCGATGCAGTACGCCGTCGGCAATGCGGCCTTCCGCCACCTGACCCTCGCCGTGGACGCGCGGGTGCTGATCCCGCGCCCAGAGACGGAGGTGCTGGTGGATCTCGCCCTGATGGTCAGTGGTGGGGTCGGGACGATCGCCGATATCTGCACGGGGTCGGGCTGCATTGCCTTGGCCCTGGCCGCCGAGGGGAGCTACGACCGGGTGATTGGCACGGATCTGTCGGCGGACGCTCTTGAGGTGGCGCGCGGGAATCTCCTCGCGATCCCGGAGGAACGGCGTGCCCTCGTGGAGTTCCTCCAGGGCGATTTACTTGCGCCGCTGCAGGGGGAACGGGTGCGTACTATCGTGTCGAACCCCCCCTATATTTCACCAGCTGAAGCAGGTGCACTCCCCGCCGCAGTTCGCGACTGGGAACCCCACCTGGCCCTCTTCAGCGACGACGACGGTATGGCGGCGATTCGGGCGCTCGTGCACGGCGCGCCAGACGTGCTGCAACCGGGCGGGGTGCTGCTGATGGAAGTCGACAGCACACGCGCCAGGCTTGTCCGCGATGTGGTGGAGGGCGACCCGCACTACCGCGGGGTGGAGATTCGGTTGGACCTCACCGGCCGCGAGCGTTTTGTCGTGGCCCGACGCAAGGAGTCCTGAGATGTTAAGCGAACGTGCTGCCGAACTCGGGCGGCTGATTGGTCAGAGCAGCGAGTACCAGGCCGTGAAGCGCGCCAACGAAGCGATGAGCGGTGACACCGAGGCGCTCGGACTGCTCAAGCAGATGGAGCAGATCCGCACCGATGCCCAGGCCATGATCGAGCGCGGAGAAAACCCGACGCCGGACATGGAAGCGCAACTGGACGCCCTGCTCTCCAAAGTCCAGGTGAACCCGACCTACCAGCGTGTCCTCGTGGCGAACGAGAACTACGAGAAGATCATGCAGCAGGTGAACCAGTGGATCATGGACGGCATCCGAAAGGGTGCCACGAGCTCGATCATCACGCTCGGCTAAGGAGCCGATGCCGGGGCGTTTGATCGTCTTTGAAGGTGGAGAAGGGGCGGGGAAGAGCACACAGCTCGCCCGCCTCGCGGTGCGTTTGTCGGCCGCGGCGATCCGAACCGCCACCTGGCGCGAGCCTGGTGGCACGCCGCTCGGCGACGAGATTCGTCGCCTGCTCCTCGACCCCGCGCAGCAGATCACGCCGACGGCCGAAGCGTTGTTGTTCATGGCATCGCGCGCGCAGTTGGTGCGCGATGAACTCCGCCCCGCGCTCGATGCGGGGACGACGGTACTGCTCGATCGCTTCTTCCTCTCGACCTACGCCTATCAGATTGCCGGGCGTCAGATGCGCGAGCAGGAGGTGCAAGCCGCCAACGCGCTGGCAACTCAAGGACTCACTCCTGATCTCACGATCCTGCTGACGCTGAACGCCGAGGAAGGGCTGCTCCGTGCCGGCGCGCGCGGCGGGCACGATCGGATGGAAGGATCGGGCGCGGAATTCCATGCGCGCGTGGAGGCCGCGTTCGCCGAGTTTGCGACGCCCGTGTGGCAGCAGGGGCATCCGGAGTGCGGGCCCATTGTTGCGGTCTCGGCGAGTGGGAGCGTGGAGGACGTTGCCGCGCGTGTGCTCGGTGTGGTGGTTGCCGCATTCCCCGATGTCGCGCAGGCGCTGCAGGTGGTGGTATGAACCGCCGCTGGATGGTGTCGCTGTTGCTGATTGGCTGTGCCTTTGGGGCTGGAGCGTGGTTGGTCCAGCGCGCGATACGTCCTCAGGTGCACACGGCGCGACTGTCTGCGGCCGAAGGGGCGCGGTTGTTCGAGTCGGTCATGAAGCGCGTCCAGAAAAACTGGGTCGATAGCATCTCGGTCGACGAGATGTATCGCAAGGCCGCTATCGGCGTTGTGTCGGAACTCGGCGATCCCAGTAGTTCGTATCTCCCGCCGGAACGCTTGAAGCGACTGCGGGAAGTGACGAGTGGGAGTTATCGTGGCGTTGGGCTTACCGTGGACCTGCGGGACGGATGGATTGTTGTGATCCAGCCGCGGCTTGGGTCGCCCGCGGAGCACGCCGGCATCCGTGCGGGGGATCGGTTAGTTGAGGTGAATGGCCAGTCGATGCGGGGGTGGACTGTCGAGGAAGGGCGCGACGCGCTCCGTGGTCCGCTCGGGTCGAAGCTCACGCTGACGGTGCAGCGCGGGGGAGTGAAAATCCCGTTCGCGCTCGAGCGGAGCGATATCCATGTGAGCTCGGTGCAACGCGCGCAGATGCTTCCACAGAGCGTCGGCTATTTTGCGCTCAGCACGTTCAGCGACTCGACGGCGATTGAGGTTGCCTCGGTCGTGGATTCTCTCGTGAAGGCGGGGGCACGCGCGTTGGTGTTCGATTTGCGCGGCAATCCTGGTGGTCTGCTGAGCCAGGGCGTGGCAGTGGCGGACCTGTTTCTCGGGGTCGGCAAGAAGATTGTCAGCACGCGCGGACGCACGCCGGGCACCACGACGGATTTCACGTCCAAGGACCCACAGCGCTGGCCGACGCTGCCGATTGTGGTGCTCGTGAACAGTGGCACCGCGAGTGCGGCCGAGATTGTCGCTGGCGCGTTACAGGATCATGATCGCGCGCTCGTGATCGGACGGTCGAGCTATGGGAAGGGAAGTGCGCAGCAGGTGATTGCCCTGGATAATGGCGGCGCGATTCGCATTACCAACGCGTTCTGGTACACGCCGGTTGGTCGCACCATCAGCAGGCCCCATCACGCGGCGAATGCGGATTCGACCCTCACCGATTCCCAGCGTCCGCGCTACAAGACCGCGCTTGGGCGCACGGTCATCGGCGGAGGTGGCATTGTGCCGGATATCGTGTCTGGCGACAGTGTCCCGCCGCCGGCGGAGCGGGCGTGGGTGACAGCCGTTGGCACGCGCGTGCGCCCGTTCCGCGAAGCGTTGACGGCGGTTGCCGTTCAGATTGCGCGCCAGCCCGAGGTGAGCTCCCCCGAGTTCACGGTCACCCCCGCAATGCGCGACCAGCTGTGGCAAAAGATGCAGGCCGCGAAGCTTGAGGTGTCGCGCGACGTCTACGACCGAGCGCACGACGCCATCGATCGTGTGATTGGGCTTGAGGTGGCGCGCCAGAAGTTTGGCGTGCCGGGTGCTGCGCAGCGATCGGCGACCGGTGATCCGGTGGTCGCGAAGGCGCTGGAGTTGCTCCGCGGGATCACGGCCCCGGAGGCGCTCATGAAGCGTCTCGCCCAGCAGCCCGTCAAGGCGGCGCCAAAGCCTGTGGCGAGCGGGCCCTCAGGGTCGAATCAGCAGTAGCGACGCAACCGTTGCTGCGGCTCGCCGCTGCTCGCTAGTTAGGGCTTCCCCGCCATCATTGCCTGCGGGTCCACAACCTTCACGCCGGGCGGCGGCGTAAAGCTGAGCACGCCGTCGGGGAGGGGCACGCCGAGCGCCATAGTGGTAAAGCGGACACGCCGCACCATTCCGCTCGGCTCCACCGTCTCGACCATCCAGAGCTTGGCGTCGTCGCGGCCAATCCAGAGTGTGGCCCGGGAGAATGGCGTGTTGGGCTTTCGGGGTACCAAGGCGTAGGTCGCCGTTTTATGCCCGCTCACCGTGGTATCGGCGCGTGCCGTCACCGTGTAGGACTCCCGCGGCGCACGCAGCAACTGCGACAGAAAATCAAAGGTACCGCCAGCCGCCATCGGCAATTTCATCACTTGCCCTGGCATTGTGCTGGGGAGATACACCCAGAACGTCGTGCCGTCGTTGACAATCGCGTCGGCGGCGGGCTCTGTAAAACGCAGCGCAAACTGCTTCCGCTCGCGCTGGAAGAGTTCCCCCTTCGCGTTGAAGGTGCTCTTGGCCTGCGGGTTGGTCAGTGTTTGCTCAAGCTTGGCGCGCACGGTCGCTGCGGAACCGTACATACCGACCGCCCGATCGAGCGCGGCGAAGGTTGTGTCCTGCGAGGTCGCGCGGTGCAGCGGCAGCAGGAGCGCCGCTGCGAGCGTTACCGCCGCACGAGGCAACCTCAGGTGACCGCGGCGGTCGAGCCGCTCGAGCCGTTCGCGGCGCTCGCCACCGAACGATCTACCGCGTTGGCGACGCGGCGCAGCTGCTTCATGCACTCCGCGAACTGTTCCGGATTGAGCGACTGCGCGCCATCTGACTTTGCCTGATCCGGCTGCGGATGCACCTCAATGATGAGGCCATCGCACCCCGCGGCGATCGCCGCCCGCGCCATTGGCATGACCTTGTCGCGACGGCCGGTGCCGTGACTCGGATCGGCCACAATCGGGAGGTGCGAGAGCTGATGCACCACCGGGATCGCGGTCAGGTCAAACAAGTTGCGCGACGTCGAGTCGAAGCTGCGCAGTCCACGCTCGCACAAAATCACGTGCGGGTTGCCTTCCGCCAGGATGTACTCGGCGCTCAAAAGTAGGTCCTGGATCGTGGCCGCCATCCCGCGCTTGAGCAGCACCGGCTTGCCGATCTTACCGACCGTCTTGAGCAGCGAGTAGTTCTGCATGTTACGAGCGCCGAGTTGGATGCAGTCGGCGTATTCAGCGACGAGATACGCGCCGGCGTCATCCATGGCTTCGGTGACAATCGGCAGTCCTGTTTCGCGCTTGGCGAGGGCCAGCAACTCAAGCCCCTGCTTCCCCATCCCTTGGAACGAATAGGGTGAGCTGCGGGGCTTGAAGGCACCGCCGCGGAGCGCCGTAGCGCCGGCCGCTTTCACCGCCAGGGCAGAGGCGACAATCTGCTTCTCGCTCTCGACAGAGCAGGGCCCTGCGATCACCGGCACGTCCGTGCCGCCAAAGCTCACCCCGGGACCGATCGTGACAATCGTGTTTTCCGGGCGCCACTCACGCGAGACCTGCTTGTACGGATTCGAGACGTGGATCACCCGCGATACGCCAGGCAACTCGGCGATCAGCGAATCATCAACGCGTCCATCGTTCCCCACCAAGCCGACCGCGGTGCGCTGAGCGCCGGGCATCGGGGCGGGAGTATAACCCATAGCGGTGATGGTCGAGCACACGAGCTCGACATCAGCCTGGGTGGCGGTATGCGACATCACGACCAGCATGACAAGAACCCCAAGATTAGGCAGAGGCGCCCCTCGTCGAGGGGCGAACCTAGAAATATAAGCGGACGCCCCGTGGAATCGACATTCCAAGGGGCGTCCAATGGTCCTGCGGGGCCTGAGAAGGCCGTTCCGAGGGGGTTAGGCCCCCGTGGCGGGCGCCTCGGCCGGTGCTTCTGCTTCGTCCACCGCCGGCCCCTTCATCCGTACGCTCACGAGCGAGCTGACCCCCGGCTCCTGCATGGTCACGCCGTAGACGGCGTCGGCCGCCTCCGTCGTGGTGCGCGGGTTGTGCGTGATGACGATGAACTGGGTGTTCGTCTTGAACTGGTTCAGCATCTTCACGAAGCGCCCCACGTTGGCGTCGTCCAGCGGGGCGTCGACTTCGTCCAGCAAGCAGAACGGGCTGGGCTTGGTCAAGAAGATGCCGAAGAGCAGGGAGAGCGCGACTAACGCCCGCTCGCCACTGGACAGGAGATGGATACGCTGCGTCTTCTTACCGCGCGGCGAGGCGTGCACCTCGATGTCGCAGTCGAGCGGTGAGTCGGGGTTTTCGAGCTTCAGGTCGCACTCGCCACCGCCAAAGAGCGTCTGGAAGATCTGGCGGAAGTTCTCGCGAACCTCCGTGAAGGTCTTCATGAACATCTCACGTGCCGTGACGTCGATCTCCTTGATTGCCTGCTGGAGCGAGATCTGCGCCGCGGCCAAGTCGGCACGCTGGCTCGTCAGGAAGTCGAGACGCTTCATCTCCTCCTCGTGCTCCTCAATCGCCAGCGGATTCACGGGGCCCAGCGATTCCAGCGCCGAGCGCAGTTCTTCGGCTTCCGCGCGGAGGGCATCGTCTTCGGCCTCGACTGCGGTGTAGTCGGCAAAGAGATCGCCAAGCGGGCGACGCCATTCGGCTTCGAGACGTTCGGTAATGGCCGCGCGCTTGCCCGAGAGCTCCGTGTGGCGGAGTTCTGCCACGTGCAGCGACTCGCCGAGCGCCGTGACATCGTGACGGGACTGATCGAGCGCCTGCTCCACGGCTGCGAGTTCGGCATCCGCGGTACGTACGCCCTGCTCGGCGTCCGCCAGCGACGACTCGGCGTCGGTGAGCGTCTGCTGACGACCGGTCAGCGAGTCGCGCCATTCCTGCATCTGGCGCTCGAGCACCGCATCGCCTTCGGCGAGCGCGCTGAGCTCCTTCTGCAGCGTTTCGAGACGCGCGGCCGCGTTGGCCCGCTCGCGCTCGAGGCGCGAGCGCCGTTCGGTGGCCACCTCACGACGCGCCTGAGCCTGCGCGTGCGTGACTTGAGCGGCCGCACGGGCTTCGCGGGCCGCATCTTGGGCACGATCCGATTCGCCGAGCGTCTCACGCGAGGTGCCGGCCGCCTGTTCGGCTGTTGCCAGCGCCACATTCTGCTCTTCCTGCGCGGCGATGCTCTGCGTGACGCGCGTCGAGAGTTCGTTCCGACGGCCTGAGAGACGCTCGCTGAGGGCGACGGCATCGGCGAGCTCACGGGTGGCGCGCTGGTAGGCGCGCTCACGTTCTGCCCGCTGCAACGCGACCTGCTGCGACCGCGCATGCGCCTGCGTGGACGCATCGGCACAGGCGGTGGCCTCCGATTCCGCGGTCAGCAGGGCGGCGTGCACCTCGGCCAGCGCGGCCGTGGCGTGATCACGCGACGCGACGCTGAGCGCCAGCGACTCGCGGAGCTTGGTCAGTTCGGCGCGACGACGGAGCGGACCATCCGACGACGTCGAGTCGGGGAGCCACACGGCACCGCGCGCATCGACGAACGCGGAGCCCGCATCGACCGGCTTTACCCGACCAAGCAGTGTCCGGACCCACCCGCGCACGGGACCTTCGGTCTGCACGGAGGCAGAGAGCTCGCCCGCTTCGGCGGCTTCGGGCAACTGCGACACAACGTCGAGCGGGAGCAGGAGCAGGGCTCCCGGATTCGTACGACCATGCCACTCGCGCACTGCTGTCGCGACGGCGGCATCACGAATCACGACTGCATGCACCGTGGGGCCGAGGAAGCGCTCCACAAGCATGGCGGTGTTGGCATCGGCACCGATGTAGTCGGAGAGCGGGCCTAGCACGGCGCCTTCGCCAAACTGTTCACGGTCCTTGAGCAGACGTGCGGCACCTGGGGCGAGCCCCACGCGCTCACGCTCGAGTCCTTCAATCGCGTTCACACGACCGGCGAGGCCGGCCGCTTCTTCTTCTGCCTTGCGCGCCTCGGCGCGGGCGGCGGTATCCTTGTCGCGCCAGTCGCGGGCGTGATCGCGCGCCTGTGACAGCGCGGCATCCGCCTCGAGTGCGGCACTCTGAGCGATCGCGAGCTGTTCGTCGGCGGTTGCGAGCTCGCGCTCGGCGAGTCGCTGCGTTGAGGCCAGCGCCTCGTGTTCCACGGCGAGCGTTGCCGAGCGTTGTGCAACATCAGCGAGTTCGCGTTCCGCGCCTTCGCGGTCGAGTTCAAGACGGCGCAGCGCATCGCGCAGCGACCGCACATGTTGGTCCGCGCGCTCGAGGGCGGTGCGGGCCTGCGCGACGGCGGTGCGGGTCGTTTCTTCGACGGCCGACTGCTGCTTTAGGGCCTCCACCGCACCCTGGAGCGCGGCGGTGGTCTGCTCTTCTTCGGCGCGCGCGGCTTCCCATTCGGCCACGACACGTTCGCCGATCGCGGCGCCTTCGCTGCGCTCCGCTTCGGCGCGCTCGCGACGGCTCACCGCATTGCGATGGCGTTCTTCGGCGACGGCAATCTCGCCCTGCAGCTTGAGCGCCGCTTCCCGGGCCTCTCCGGCCACACGGGCCCGTTCGTGACGCACCGTCTCCGAGGCCGCGCGCGCGGCATGGGCGGCGTCGCGCTGCGCTTCCTTCACGATGACTTCGTTCTGCGCGTGCGGGAGCTGTTCGCGGAGCTGAATCAGCCGCTCGTCGAGCTGCTCAAGTTCATCCTTCCACGCGGCCATTTCGCGCGACGCGAGCGTGAGCTCGACGGCGAAGCGTCGTGTGGTGATTTCGGCGTGACGCTCGGCGCGCTTGCGCTGACGCGCCAACGAGCGGACCTGACTCGTGACTTCGTTGATGAGATCGTCCAAACGCGCCATGTCGGCGGTCGTCTGCTCGAGGCTACGCTCCGTGCTCCGGCGGCGGTCGCGGTAGAGCCCAACGCCCGCCGCTTCCTCAAACAGTTCGCGGCGGTCGTCGGGGCGATCCGACAATAGCGCGTCAATCATCTTGCTCTCGATCACCACGCCGCTGTCGGCGCCGAGTCCGGTGCCGCGCACGAGATCGTGAATGTCGCGCAAGCGGCAGGGGGCACGGTTGAGGAAATACTCGCTTTCACCAGCGCGCGAGAGGCGCCGGGTGATCACGACTTCCTTGAACGGCACGGGGAGCGCGCCGTCGTCATTGTCGAAATGCAGGGAGACTTCGGCCAAGTTCACCGCGCGACGCGCTGACGAGCCCTGGAAGATGACTTCCTCCATCTTCGCGCCGCGCAATAACCGCGCGCGCTGCTCACCCAGCACCCAACGCACGGCGTCGGACACATTGGACTTGCCGCAACCATTCGGCCCGACGACCGCCGTGACTCCCTGGCTAAAGACCAGCTCCGTGGGATCGGCGAACGACTTGAAGCCATGCAACTCGAGTTTGGTCAACCGCACGTTAGAACACTCTCCCTAGACGATAAACGACCGTCGCCGGAACTCCGGCCCGTCGCAACTGTGCTGCTAGCGGTGCTGCCTGCGCCGGTGTTTCAAACGCACCGGCCAGCACGCGTGCCCGCCCATCGGCCTGCAAAAGGGCGTAGGCCATGATCTCTTTGCCCCGCCACTCTGTTACCACTGCGTGCGCTTCTGATGCCGACAGGCCGTCAGCCACGAGCAGGCCGAAGGGCAACCGCACGACCACGCCGCCATCCGTGCGCACGACACCTTTGCGTCGCAAGAGCTGCAACATGTCGTCCGCGTCGGCACGTGTCGCGTATGCGCCGATAATCACTTGGTACCAAATGGTCCCGCCGCCGAGTGTGACCGGGGAGACCGTAACGGCGGGAAGGAGGATCGCCTTTTCGCCGTCGCGCAACACGGAATTTGCACCCGCGACCGTGTTCGCCGCTACGACATTGACGGCGTAGGGGGCGCCGAGTAGCGAATCGGCCCCCGCGGCGGGCTCGTTGAGCGGAATCGTGTCGGCCTTGGGGACCACGAGCTGCGCCAGGGTGGTGTCTGGCTTTCCCGGTGCGGGGGCGGTGGACCGAGGCTTCAGGAGGGCAGGGGGCGCGTGGCGGGCGCGCCAGGCGATCGCCCCCCATCCCGCCGCCACAAGCACCCCCAGGGCCCCCAGAAGGGCTCCTAGGCGCCGCACGGCTGGTCGGGAGCGCCCGGTTGAGGTGCGCCCGGCGCGCCCGACACCACTGGCGAACCCTGCGCGTTCCAAGGCGGCCGCGCCCCAGCCCGTGTCCGGCGCTGTCTCGGGTGCGGGCGCCTCGGCTGCACCGAGCAGGGGGTAGGCCTGGCGGCGGTTGACGGGGACGTCCACGGCAATCACGCCGCCCGTGAGCGAGACCAGATGATCGAGTCCCGCGGCCCCGAGTGGGGCAATGAGCAGAAAGAGTCCTCCCGCCTGCGCGAACCCGCCGATCAGTTTGTCCCAGCGCTCGCTGCGCAAGAACGCTTCGGTGGCGAGCGGCGGGGTCCCTGCGGGCAGCACGAAGAGCCCCTCGACGCTGGGCGCTGGACGGGCAATGTCGTTGAGCGAGAGGTCATCGCGAAAGCAGTCGGTGAGACCGGCGGCGTCCTCGCCCCCCGCGAGCTCGTAGAGCGGAAACGCGAACCCCGTGAGGTCGCCAATGGCGACACCTTTCCGGGCGCGCCACTCGTGCGCGAGCCCGATTGCCACGCGTGCGGTCGCGTCGGGGTCGAGTCCAATCACCACGGCGGACGACACCGCCGCGAGGCAGTCGGCCAGGCGGCGCCCTTCCGCCTCCCAGTGGTTGGGGCGCTCGGCGGTGCTGTCGAGGACGCGGTCGTTCACCGCGTCGTTCCCGCCATCAGTCACGGCGTTGCCTCAAAGGCCCAGTAGGGAAGCCCGGTGCGCTTTCCGGCCTTCTCCGCGGCATCGCGTGTGTCGTAGGGCCCGAACACGATGCGCCAGGCGGTGGTGCCGTTGGTGGTCAGTGCGGTGACCTGGGTGGGCTTGCCATCCACTTTGATCGACTGTGCCATTGCCCTCGCGCGGTCCTCGGAGAGCAGCGAGGCAAAGGCGATCATCCAGCGCCCAGCAACCGCGGTTGATTTGGGCGCGACGGCGGGAGCGGTGGGCGGCGGCTCGGGAGCCGGCGGCGTTACACGGGCCGTGTCCGCGGGTGGCCCCGCGGCGGGGTCGTCGGTGGAATCGCGGTCGAACTTGACGGGCGCATCAAGGCCGGCCGCGCGCGGCCGGAACCCATTCCACCGCACGAGTGCCCACCGGTCGGCGGCGCCGCCCTTGAACCGTACCCGCTCACGACGGGATTCGGCATCGACGATCACGACGTCGCTGTCCCGCACGATCGCGATCCCGCCGTCCGGGCCCACGATTGGAAGGTCTTCACGCCACTCTGTTCGGAGTGACCCGATGAGCCGTCCGCTGCCAATCGCAAACACGAAGGTTGAGTCACTCGACGCGGCCTTGATCAATAAATACTGCCCGTCCGAGTCGATGCGCAGTGCGGTGGCGACGTCCGGCAGGTCGATAGTGCGGTCGACTTTGTCCGCGTAGCGGTCCACGATCGCGATGCGCTTCTTCCCCTCGAGCGCGACGAATACCCGGTCGCCACTCGGCGTCGCCACCAATGCGGTGGCGCGCTGCGGGAGCTTGATCGTTTTGGTGCGGACAAAATCGCGGACGCGAATACTCACGAGCCCGGAGTCGCCGGTAAAGTAAATGCGGTCCCCAATGTCGGTGCGCATCACGAGCTCGGGGTGCGGCACCGAGCTCGTGTCGGTAATCCGCGGCTCGGGCGGCCGCAGCCGTCGCAGGCGCGAGCGGCCGCCGTCGTCGTGCACGAGCACGAGGGATCCGTCGGGGAGTGGAATCAGCAGGCGTGCTGCCGGGGACGGTGCGTAGCTCCAGCTCCCACTCGGGGTGGTGCGTGAGACCTGACCGTTCGCGGTGAGTCCGTACACGGCCCAGCCGTCGGCGCTCGTCACGCCACTGAGCGTGCCGGTCGCGGCCGGCGTGGCCACCGCCAGCCGGAGGTCGAGGCGACTCGCGCTTCCTTTGTCGTCGAGGTAGGCGATAGCACCCTGTTCCTCGTCGAATCCGAGCACGCGCCGCATCGGGGGAACGCGCTCGGTGGAGGTCCAGAGCGCGGAGTCGCGCCCGAAGCGGTAGGCCTTGGCGGCACCGCCGTCGCGCGGCACGCGCACGAGAATCGCGTCGGGACCATTGGCCGCCGACGCCGAAGCATTGCGACTCGACGCGTCACCACCCGAACAGGCGGTGAGCGCGAGCAGGAGAAGGAGCGTTCTGCGCACGCTGAAATCTAACCGCTCTGCGGCCGCGACGGAAAAGCGCGGCGGTCCGGTGTTCCGGGGCCGCCGCGCCTCTCGGTCCAGCTTACAATCCCGTTAGAATGACTGGCCGATCGACCACCACCAATACCCCTGATGGTTGAACGAGTCGAGTGGGATCGCGTAGTCCAACCGGATGATGGCGAAGTTGAACAAGTTCAGCCGCATGCCGTAGCCATAGCTCCGGAGCAAGAAGCGCTGCTTGTTGAAGTCGTAGACGTCAGGCTTCGCGGCCGAGAGGGTCTGCCCGGAGCTCCACGCCATGCCGGCGTCGTAGAACAAGAGGCCGTCGAGCGGCGGAAGCGAAACAGGCAACACGCCCAACTCAAAGCGCCGGATCAGCGGGAACCGCAACTCGGCGTTCATCACCAGCGTGTGGCTTCCGACGAGCTGCATCAGGGCGTTGCAGTTATTCGCGTTCGACGCGCCGCAGTTGGCGGACAGATAGTTCTCGCGGTCGTAGCCGCGAATGTACTGCGGCACACCGATGTACTTCTGGATGAGATTTTCCCCAGGCCCCTGCGAGATGTCCGCGTAGAATCGCGTGGCCAACGTCAGGAAGCTGAAGGCGATCGCATCGTAGCGACGCAGATCCGCGAGCACGTTCACGAAGCCCTTGGTGTCGCGCACTCCAACCCAAGGGGCGACCTCAACGCGGTAGCGATGGCCGTAAATCGGACCCGTGTAGCTCTGCAGCGCATTGTCCGACACGAACGCCGCTACAGGGTTCAGGAAGTTCAACGACCCCAATCCCCGCACACTGTCGACGTAGAATCCCGTGCTGTAGCCGGATTGGTAGTCCACGCCTTGCGAGAGGTACATCGCACTCCGGTCGATGTTCGTAAAGGCCGCACCGAACTCGAAGCGCGTAAAGCGATTGATCGGATAGATGGCGTTGTAGTTTGCCGTCCGCACGATGTAGCGCATGAGCGACTGGCGCTGATAGTACTGACCGGTGCCGACCTGATCGGTCGAGTAGCCGGTGAACAAATAGAATGGGCTCTGATTAAAGCCGGTCGAAAAGTTCAACCGGTTTGAATAGTTCGTGTAGTTCAGCGCGACCTGCGCCTCTTCCACGCGGCCGTTGATTGCGAGCCCCGCTAACAGCTGCCGGTTGCCCAGGAGGTCCGCAAACAAGATGGCGGTGCCGCCATACACGCCCCGTTGGTAGTTGTCCTGCGCGTAGCCCACCTGCGGCCGCTGCACAGCCTCTGCGCGGAGTTCTGCCTTATAGGGCTCATCCTTGATGCTCGCGTCCGTTGGCAAGGCGAGCGCCGAGCTGTCCATGAGTGCGGCGACCGACACCGGCGAGGATGCTCCCGGTGTGCCCGGGGCCGGGAGTTCTCCCGACGCGCGCATACCGCCGGGGCCACGATAGATCGAGACGCGGCGCGGGTTTGCCGGCACGGCGGCGGCCGAATCCTTGGCCGCCTTGGCAATCTCCGACAGCGCAAGCGCCGCCTGCGCGCGACGCGCGGCGGCGGAATCCTCCGCCGTGAGCGGGGCACGTGGTGCGCTCGCGACCACGGCGGTCGTTGTTGGATCGCGGTACGGTTCCTTCTTCAACTGACGCGGATTCGAAATCGACCAGACCGTGTAGTCGTTGTTGTCGTAGTAGACGAACGCCAGCTTGTCGGCTTGGCGCGCCCACGTGATGGCCGGACTGTTCTCCGTCAGGGAGAGCACGCCGCCGATATAGCGCGTGAGCTGGTAGTGCTCTTTGGCCTCAAAGTCGTAGAGGAAGATCTGCGCGATCCCCGTGCGGTCGCTGATGAATGCGAGCGACTTGCCATCGGGCGCCCATGCCGGATTCAGGTTCTTGCCCCCCTGACCCGGGATCGTCTCGATGTCTCCACTCGCCACATCGAGCAAGTTGATCTCCCACTTGCCGAAGCGGAGCAGTTCCAGATTGGTCTTCGGTCCACGATCGCTGACAAAGGCAATCTTGCGTCCGTCCGGCGACCAGGCCGGCATCAGTCCGGCATACCATCCCTTCGTGAGCTGGCGGAGGTTCCGGCCGTCCGCATCGATCGTGTAGATGTTCGTGAGTCCCCCCTTACTTCCGCTAAAGGCAATCCGCTTGCCGTCAGGGGAGAAGGTCGGGCCCACCATCGCGTCGAGATCGGTATCCAGCCGCCGGATCACGTTGCGCGAGCGAACATCGAGCAGGAACAGCACATCTTTGCCCTTCCGCATCCCGGTGTACGCCAGCGTGCGGCCGTCCGGAGAGAACGCGCTCTGCGAGTACACGTAGCGCAGTTCCTCGGTCTCCGGATTCAACACGCTGTTCGTGAGGCGCTTGATGCGCTTGCCGGTGGTCGCGTCAGCGAGAAAGAGGTCAAGAAATACCTCGGCGCGCAGCAGCGATCCCGTGGAGATATAGGCGATCTGCTTGCCGTCGCTCGAGAGCGCCGGTGCGATGTACACCGGGATAATGCCGCCGGTCTTCTTCTCGTTGAGCAGCGCCTGCGCGTTCTTGCGCGGACGATCGAGCGTGGCGACGGCGGGCAAGTAGTTCGTCTGCTGCGTCTCCTTCCACTCGTCGCCGAGTTCGTCGAGTTCAAAGCCCGTGTGGCGCTTGAATCCGCGTTCCACGCCAATGGTGGCGCTCGCCTGCAGAATCTCGCCAACGATCTCGTCCCCCCATCGCTGACCGATGTAGCGCCAGAATGACTCCCCATAGCGATATGGGAAGAACCGATTGGGTTCGTCCTGCAGCTGCTTGATGGTTGGCAGATTGCCGTTGAGGGCTGCGTCGCGCATGATGGCGTCGGTCGCCTTATGGTCCGGACCGATCGACAGGTACTCCGCCATGCCTTCGGCGAACCAGAGGGGGAGGTTGTCCCCCTGAATCATCTGCTGGGCGCTGCCGGTGCGCCCCTTGAACATGATGTCGTATTGGAACTGGTGCACCATTTCGTGCGCCATCACATGTTCGACTTCGGCAAGATCGCTGCCAAAGAAGAACATGTTGCGCTGATGCATGGCGTCCGTCACGCCGCCGGTGCCTTCGCCGAGGTCGCCAGTCACGTTGTTCTGTGCGAAATCTCCGCGCGAGGCGAAGACCACAATCGGCTTGCGTTCCTTGAACGTGTAGCCCATCAGGCGCGACAAGCGGGCGTAGGAGCGTTCCGCCATCCGTGCGGCGATCTTTGCCCCTTCGGCCATCCCTTGGTAGTAGTGGACGTCGAAGTGCTCAGTCTTGTAGATCCGCCACTCGAACACTTGGAACTGGACTTGGTTCTGGCCGAAGTACCCCTGCGCGCGCGCACTGCGCGGGGCGGCCGTGGTGGCGATGGCTCCCGCGAGGAGCAGGGCAAGGCACGCCAGCGGGCGGCGGATGATAGCAATCCAGCGACGGGACATCAGCGAACCCCCTCTCAGGGTGTCACGGCGAGTTCGGGAGCATCGCCCCAGAGTCGCTCAAGTTGGTAATACGACCGCATGGACGGGTGGAACACGTGCACCACAAAATTCAGAAAGTCGAGCAGGACCCATTTGCCTTCTTCCAACCCTTCGACCGAGACGACACTCACACCGTCGCGTTCGAGCGTTTCGACCACATGCCGCGCCACGGCGCGCACATGGGTGTTGGAGGTCCCCGACGCGACGATAAAATAGTCCGTCATGTCGGTGACACCGTGAAGATCGAGCAGGACAACGTCGTCGGCTTTGGAATTGAGGCACGTTGTCGCGGCTTGCCGCGCACGAACGAGCCCATTCGCTTTTCCTGATGACACAGCACTCATAACGCGGGAACGCTGAAGGACCCTATTCGGGTTGTAGGACGGCCGCGTTCGAATGTTCCGTGAGCGCGGCTCGGCCGCCGCGTCCTGTGGGAGGGGGGCGGCGGGGCTTCTGGAAAACAATAACGCCCCGCAGAGCGGGGCGTCAGTGAAGCGGGGCGTCACACCCCGACTTGGCACAACTGGAGGCTGCTTACGAGGCCTTGATGATCCAGACCTTGATCTCGGGCTTGACGTCCGCGTGGAGCCGGACGGCCACCTTGTACACGCCGAGTGCGCGAATCGGTTCCTGCAGGTCGATCATCCGCTTCTCGATTTCGGGGAACCCCTGCGCTTCCAGCTGGTGCTGGATGTCCGCCGAGGTGACCGAGCCGAAGAGCTTGCCGTCTTCGCCCACGCGGGCGGAGAAGGTGAGCGAGACCTGCTCGAGCCGGTTCGCATATTCCTGAGCCGTCGCGACGCGGGCGCTTTCCGCCGCTTCGAGGCGCTCCTTTTCCTGAGCAATGCGCTTCTTGTTGCCCGGGGTCGCCTCATAGGCGGCGCCGCGTGGCAGCAGGAAGTTGCGCGCGTAGCCCGCCGAGACCTTCACGATGTCGCCCGGGTGTCCGAGCTTGTCGACTGCCTGCCGCAGAATGACTTCCATGGGACCCTCTCTCAAACGTTAGGATTTCTGCCCGGCGCGGTTGCGCCAGTCCAGCCACGTATCACCCACACCCAACCCAAGCGCCAGCGGGCCAACCAAGTACCAAAAGAAGGCCGCGAACAGCGTGAGCAGGATCGTCACGATCTTTCCAGGGGCGAGAATCCAGACCAACACTCCGAATCCGCGCGCCGCATACAACGCACCAAAAAACAGCAACAGATTGTACCCCAGCAACTGCAGTGGGGCGAACCCCGGGAGGAGAACCAACAACAACCCGGCGATGAATCCCCACACCCACTGATCGTTGAACCGAAAGGCTCTGACCCGAAGCAAGGGCGGACCAATCCGCACCCGCGCGAGCCGATGGTACAGCGCCCAGGCTAACGCCAAGGCAATCAACGACTCGAGGGCCAGCATCGCGGGGTAGAGCTGCCCCCCGCGTCGTGCAAGGATCGGCAACTGCCGTTCCCCATCCTGCATAATCGTCATCCACTCCGGATTCGCCGCAATGAAATCCTTCATCTCCGGCGAGCCCTGCGACGCGTGCCAGTTCTGAATCGTTTCCGTTGCACGCCGATCGAACGCCCCCGTGATCGCTTGGGTCAGACGCGGCGCCCCATCGGGGACCGCGAAGGCCACACTGCCAGCGAGCGCCAGCGTCACGCCAATCGCTCCGACCGCCCGCGGCAAGAACGGCCGTGGTGCATCGGGTGATGGGAAGAGCGCACTGGCACCGAACGCGGCCGCCACGAACAGCGACCACCCTGCCGCCAGCATCTCGATCCGGTCGACTCCCGACGCCATCAGCGGGAGCATGACAGACACCGCAACCGCCACCCAGAGGAGCATGAGGCCGAGGCGCCCTCCCCGCATCCATCCGACAATGGTGCAGACGGCGAACGCCGGCACCAGCAGCAGAAGCATGTTCTCCACCGGAAGTAGCAGGCGGAGCGGGGAAATCGGGACGATGAGAAACAGCACCAACACCAACGTGACACGGCCCCACCCACGCTCGCGCACGGTTTCGTGCGCTGCCTCGTCCGGGAGATCCCGGCGAGCGGCCCCGTCCTCCATCACAGCACCAGCCTTACGGCTGGCCGCCCCGCATGTACGGCAACAGCGCGAGGTAACGGGCCTTCTTGATGGCCCGCGCCAACTGGCGCTGGTGACGGGCGTCGACGCCGCTCAACCGGCTCGGCAGGATCTTGCCGTTCTCGGTGATGAAGCGGGCGAGGAAACGCTCGTCCTTATAGTCCACGAAGCGGATACCGGCTTCGGTAATCGGGCATGACTTTCTCTGGCGGCGCATGAGCTAATCCTCGTCGTCGTCGTCATCGTCGCCGCGGGCGCGGGCGGCGAGCTGCTCTTCTGTCATCGGCGGTGCGCCGAGCTCGTGCTCGTCGACCGAGATGAGCCAACGGACCACACTGTCGTCGAGCTTGAGCGAACGCTCGAACTCGGGCAGGGCAGTCGGGTCGCACTCAAACTTTGCGACGATGTAATAGCCCGACTCCTTGGAGCCGATCTTATACGCGAGCTGGCGACGGCCCCAAAGATTCAGGGCAATCTCACCCGTCGCTCCGAGGAGCGCGTGGTGCTTGGTCATTTTTTCGCTGATGGCGGCGTCTTCGAGTGAAGAATCGAAGATATACACCGCCTCGTAGGCACGAAGCACTGTGGGCAATCCTCCCTTTGGTCTGTAACGCCCGTCGCGGGTTGCCGGCGCGGCGGGAGAGTGATCCGAGGCCCTCGGGTGAGGACCGGATCGTGATAGATGAACTACAACAGCCCTTAAACGTACCCGCGCTGCGGGGCGGAGTCAACCACCACACAGCGCGAGAACCCTGCAAGGCGCCACGGCACGGCCCATCCCTGCCGTGGCGCGCGTTGACCTAGACGTTGAAGCGGAACAGCAGGACGTCACCGTCCTGCACCACGTATTCCTTGCCCTCAGAACGCACCGCGCCCTTCTCACGGGCGCCCTTCCACCCTTCGTGCGTCACAAAATCGGCGTACGACACCGTCTCGGCGCGAATGAAGCCCCGCTCAAAGTCGGTGTGAATGACTCCCGCCGCCTTCGGGCCGGTGTCGCCGCGATGAATGGTCCAGGCGCGCACTTCTTTCTCACCGGCGGTGAAGTAGGTCTGGAGGCCCAGCAGGTGATAGCCCGCGCGGATCAGGCGGTCCAACCCGGCGGACTCGAGTCCGATCGAGGCCAGGAAGTCCGCGCGATCCTCGGGAGCCAGTTCGGCAAGTTCCGCCTCGATACGCGCCGAGAACGGCACCACCTCGGCCTGTTCGTTCGAGCCTGCAATCGCGGCGCGAAGCGCGGTCAGGTACTTCCCCTCGTCGCCGGCGAGCTCGGCGTCGGTCACATTCGCCGCGTAGAGCACCGGTTTCACCGTGAGCAACTGCAGCGGCTGGAGCAGCGCCTTGTCTTCGGCGGTCAGGTCGACGTGCCAGAGCGCCTTGCCTTCGGCAAGGGCGGCATGCGCCTTTTCGAGCGTGGGGAGTTCGCTGGTCGCTTCTTTGTCGCCGGTGCGTGCGGCGCGCTTCGACTTGTCGAGGCGCTTCTCCACCGCACCAAGATCGGCGAGGGCGAGTTCAAACTCGATTACTTCCCGATCGCGCGCCGGATCGACGCCGCCCATCACGTGGGTCACGTCGGGGTCATCAAAGCAGCGCACGACGTGAACAATCGCGTCGCACTCTCGGATGTTCGCGAGAAACTTATTGCCGAGTCCTTCGCCGTCTGCGGCCCCCTTCACGAGCCCGGCGATGTCGACGAACTGCACGGCCGCGGGCAGCGTGCGTTCAGGATGCACGATCTCGGCGAGCGTGTCGAGGCGCTGGTCCGGGACATTGACCATGCCGACATTGGGCTCGACGGTGCAGAACGGATAGTTCGCCGCATCGGCCTTGGCGGCCGTCAGGGCATTGAACAGCGTGGACTTGCCGACATTCGGCAGACCAACGATGCCGAGCTTCAGCATTGCGTAGGGATCAGGAGGTGGAGCGGGTCGACCCGCGCCGATGGCGCAGGGGGGAACGTGCGAAATCTATACGGATTACCGGGCAGCGGTCACGGCGTCTCGCCGGCGGGCTTTCCCGGGAATCGGTTCATCGTCGGCGCCATCCCTTCGCGGAGCCAGAGTTCAACGCCCTCGACCAAGGTCGGGAAGAGGGCGCGAATCTCGTCTGCTTCGATCTTGCCAATCTTGCCCAGCACGTAGTCGCGCAGCACGCCAATCTGTCGCTCGGCTTCTGCGGGGCCGACGCCGATGCGCAAACGCCCGTACTCCTGCGTGCGCATGTGTTGCTCGATGCTCTTGAGCCCGTTGTGGCCACCCGCCGAGCCTTTGGCGCGGAAGCGGAAGCGCCCGACCGGCAGGGCGACTTCGTCGACGACGATGAGCAGGTCGGAACTGGCCGACCAGAACGGGCGGCGTAGGTAGTGGTGCAGCGCTTCGCCGCTGAGGTTCATGAACGTCTGCGGCTTGACGAGTCGCACTTTGATGTTGCCGACCAGCCCACTGGCGACATGGGCCTGGCCGTCTTTTTTCCATCCATCGAAACGCCAAACGTCGGCTAGCAGGTCGATGACCCACCAGCCGACGTTGTGCCGGGTGTCGGCATATTCGCGCCCCGGGTTGCCGAGGCCGACGATGACCTTCACTGCTCAGGCCGCGCGCAACGCGGAGCGTACTGCAGCGCGTACTGCGGCGCGCGCGGCATGGGAGATTACTTCTTCTCCGCGGCGGCGGCGTCTTCGTCTGCCTTGGCCTTGCGGATGAGCTCCGGTTCGGCGGCGGCAGCGGCTTCGGCCGCAGTCGGCTCGGCGGACGTCTTCGGAATCGCGACCAAGCAGATCGTGTCGTCGCCATCGGTGATGACGTCGACGCCAGCAGGAATCGGAATGTCGCGGACGTGGTACGAATGACCGACGGCGAGGTGCGCGACGTTCATCTCGAGATGGTTCGGGATGTTGGCCGGGTCGCAGGCGATCATGACTTCGCGCATCACTTCTTCGAGGATGCCGCCGCCTTCACGCACGCCAGTCGCCGTGCCCACGAAGATGAGGGGGACCTTCATGGTCACCTTTTCGCCGGCCACCAGCTCCTGGAAGTCCACGTGCTGGATGAAGCGCTTGAACGAATGGCGCTGGATCTCGCGGATCAGCGTCTTGGCGGTGGTGCCGTTCTCGAAGGTGAGCTCGAACACGGTCGTCTTGTAGGCCACCTTCTCGAGGAGACGCTCGAAGGTGTGGTTATGGAGCGTGAGCGACTGCGGCTCACGGCCATGGCCGTAGATCACGGCGGGAATTTCACCACCCGCGCGGAGCTTGCGAGCGGCGCCCTTGCCGACCGAGGAGCGAAACTTGGCGCTGACATTCGTTGTAGCCATGCGAAACCGAATCCTGCGAAAGCGTGAATGAGGGAGTGTGCGCTACGGGGGTGCCCGGTCAACAAAGTCCGGCCCGGCGTCGCACGGGAGCTCCAGAGGTGCTGCGGTGGTACGGTGCTGCGGTGGTACGATCCTGCGGTGGTGCGGTGGGGCTTACTGCTCGAACAACGAACTCACGCTTTGATCGGCGTGGGTGAAGCGAATCGCCTTGGCCAGCAGCTCGCCGACCGAGAGGATTTTGAGCGTTGGGAACTGCCGTTCTTCCGGGATATAGATGCTGTTCGTGACCGCCACTTCCGTGATCGGTGCATCGGCCAACCGCTGTCTCGCCGGCCCAGACAGCAAGGCGTGCGTTGCGCACACATAGATGTCCTTGGCTCCCAACTTTTTCAGGGCGCGCGCCGCTTCACTCACGGTGCCCGCTGTATCGATCATGTCATCGGGGATCAGCACGTCCATCCCCTCGACTTCTCCAACCACGTTCACGACTTCGGCCACATTGGCCGTCGGGCGGCGCTTGTCGATGATCGCGAGGCTGCCATTGAGTCGCTTGGCAAAGCCGCGGGCCATCTTGGCGCTTCCGACGTCTGGTGCCACCACGACCAGGTTCGTCAGGTTCTTTTTGCGATAGTGCGCGGTGAACACCGGTGCAGCGTAGAGGTGATCGACCGGAATATCAAAGAACCCTTGCAGCTGATGCTGGTGGAAGTCGAGTCCGAGGACCCGATCCGCCCCGGCGCGCATGATCATGTTGGCCATGAGCTTGGCACCGATGGCCACACGCGGCTGGTCCTTGCGGTCCTGTCGAGCATAGCCGTAGTAGGGCAGTACCACCGTGATTCTCGCCGCCGAAGCCCGTCGCACCGCGTCCACGAGGAGCAAGAGCTCCAACGTGTTTTCGGCCGGCGGGTTCGTCGGTTGCACAATGAAAACATCCGCACCGCGGATGTTTTCGTCGATGCGGACGAACACCTCACCATCGGCAAATCGATTGACGGTGGCCTTGCAGAGATCAACACCGAGGTGGCTCGCAATGGATTCTGCGAGCGCCCGATTCCCGGTCCCCGTAAGGACCCGAAACCCATGCATTGGTACCGACAAGCCGTCCATGATTTGCCGTAGCCTTGAAAGCTAGAAGATTTCAGCCCCTCGGGCAACGCCGATGGGCTTCCTGCAGACCAACATGCCAATTGCCCCCGGTGGATTCGAACCACCATTCGCGGCTCCAAAGGCCGCTGTCCTGCCATTGGACGAGAGGGCACTGTGTGACAGCCCTACAAACTTAGGCGATCACCTCGATTGGGGCTACTTCTCGGACCGTTTTTGTCAGAACTCGTGCCGCGGGGGCTGCAGCAACAGCCCATTTGGCGGCGGCCGGGTCGGAAAAGGTGCCAAACAGGGTGGAGCCAGAGCCTGTCATACGCGCGATCTCGGCGCCGGCCTGCTCCAGGGCCTCGCGGCGCTGCACGAGCGAGGGGTGTCGCGCGAAAACCGGGGCCTCGAGGTCGTTCTGTGCCTCACGCTGAACGGCGTCCCAGGTTGGCGGAGAGGGAAGTAGCGCCGGCGCCCCGCTGTACGGTCGCCCGTCGCGATCAGCTGCGAACCACCCAAAGGCGTCCTTGCTCGACACGGCAAATCCCGGCAGTTCGAGCACCACCGCGCGCGCCTCGAGTGGAAGCAGCGGGGTGAGGAGTGCTCCGGTGCCCGTGCCCAGTGCGGTGGTGTGCCCCAACAGCAGGAAGGGCACGTCGGCGCCGAGTTGCCCGCCCAGCGTCAGGAGGGCGCTCGGCATAAGTGGCGCTGGGGCGAGCGCGTTGAGGGCGCGGAGTACGGCCGCCGCATCAGCGCTCCCTCCGCCCATGCCGCCGCCGATCGGAATGTGCTTCTCAATGGCAATCTCGAAACCGGTGTCCCAGCCGGTCGCCTCGCAGAACGCCACCGCGGCGCGCCAGCCGAGGTTGTGTTCGTCGGGGCCAGCTGCTGGCGCATCGCAATCCAGAGCGCGGCCGTGGACGCCCACGCGTACGGTAACGCTGTCGGAGAGCGCGACCAGTTGAAAGAGCGTATGCAGCGCGTGGTAGCCGTTCTCGGTGCGTCCAGTGATGCGGAGCGAGAGGTTCAGCTTGGCGTGCGCGGCGACACGTGCGACCGTCCCTCGAGCGCTCACGGGGCTTTGGCTCCGCCGCCGCTAAAGTCGGAGAGGCGCAGGTTCAACCGCGTGAGGTACCACGCCCCGATCACCGTGATCGGAATGTACGACAGGATATGAAAGCCCAGTCCGAAGCTCACGGCCTGCGTCTCGCTTACGCCGTAGAGTCCGAGTCCGACCTTTGCGGCGGCCTCAAAGAAACCGAAGAACCCAGGCGACGAGGGAATCGCCACACCGATCGCGATGATCCCTTGCAGAAAGAGCGCCGCGGTGAGCGGTGCTTCGATCCCGAGGGCGCGGAAGCCGAGCCAGAAGGCGAAGGCGTTGCAGAGCCAGTGGAGCAGGGCCCAGAAGAAGACTTCGGCGACCAGCCGCGGGCTGCGCAACACGCCGAGCCCAGAGGCGAATCCCTCAAGGAGCGGACGAATGCGCGCGGCGAGCGTGGGTGCGAGACGCCCCGCGGTGGCGTCGTAGGTGGCGAAGATCGTCTGTGGCGCAAAGACCATGGTCGCCAGTACGACGAGGACTGCCGTGAGGAACAGTGCGGCGTAGCGCATCGAGTGGGCGACGCCCGCGGCGGCTGGCGAATCGTGCGGGAAGCGCGGGTCGAAGGTCGCGACGATCATCAGCAGCAGCACGATCACGCCGTCAAAGAGGCGGTCGACGGCGAGCGAGGCGAAGGCGGCGGTAAACTTGACCGTTGGTTCGGAGCGGGAGAGCACGAAGGGGCGCGCGAACTCCCCGGCGCGTCCTGGCGCCACGTTGTTCATCATCATCCCGACGGCGGTGGCCTGCCAGAGCGAGGCGAACGGCAGTCGGCCGGCAACCGGTTCGAGCAGGGCGGCCCAGCGGCGGGCGCGCAGCGGGAAGATCGCCGTCGCGGTGATTGTGCAGGCGATCCAGAGCGCGAGGTTCGATGCGGCGAGCACGGACCAGACCTTTGCGAGGTCGACCCCGTGCAACGTCCACCAGAGTGCCCCGGCGCTGAGGGCGAAGCCCAGCGCGCCGCGCCAGCCGAATTTCACAGGCTACTCCGTGGTCGCGAGATGCAGCAGGTCGCGCAGCTCACCGAAGCGCTCGCGGTCGAGCACCGTCCCGCGCGCAGCTGCCTGATCGGCGAGGGCAATCGCGCGCGCGAGTGCAACGGGACCGCGATACAGCAGCGACTCGATCGGGACCCGCTCTTCGTCGGAGGCGTGCGTCACGGGCGCCATACCAGAGAGCCCGGCGATGCCCGCACCCAGCAGCGCGTCGAGGTCGTTTCCCGTGGGCATCGGTGCATCAGCGCTCATGTCGGCTCCTGTTGAAGAACGGGGCGTGGTCCCCTTCGACGAAGAGAACGCACAACCCCTGCGTCAGGCAACGCGTGAGGTAACGCGTGAGGTAACGTGTCAACGGCGCGCCGCATCCATCACTCGGCGCATCTCGCGCACCGCTTGGGCGATCCCCGTGAACATGGCCATGCTCACGATCGTGTGTCCGATGTTGAGCTCTTCGATCTCGGGGATGGCCGCGACTGGCGCGACATTGCGCACGGTGAGGCCGTGCCCGGCGTGCACTTTGAGTCCGAGCGCGACGGCCTGGCGCGCACCAGTGCGCAACGCGGCGAGCGGGCGTTGGTCGTGCGGGTGGTGCGCGTAGGTGCCGGTGTGCAGTTCAATCGCCTGGGCACCCAGCCACGCGGAGCGCTCAATGATCATGGGCACCGGGTCAACAAAGAGCGCCGTGCGGATTCCCGCGGCGCTGAGTCGGGCGATCGCGGGTTGCAGCATGTCGCTCGCCTTGGTCACGTCGAGCCCGCCTTCCGTTGTCACCTCGGCGCGCTTCTCCGGCACGAGGGTGACCTGCGCCGGCCGCAACCGTTCGGCAATCAGGAGCATCTCCTCGGTGCAGGCCATCTCGAGGTTGAACGGGGTCCGGCAGCGGACCGCCAGTTGCTCGATGTCGGCGTCCTGCATGTGCCGCCGATCTTCCCGCAGGTGCGCCGTAATGCCGTCCGCGCCGGCCGCTTCGCATGCCAAGGCGGCTGCGACGGGGTCGGGTTCATCGGTCTGTCGCGCCTGCCGGACGGTGGCGACGTGGTCGACGTTAATGCAGAGACGAAGGGGCAACATCGGCGAAAGAAGTCGGGGGGGATGGGACGGACCGGGAGCCGGCTCTTGATAATGTTAACAAGTCGACACGCTTGCTGGCATTCACGTGCCCCGCTTAGCTTCCCATATCCCTCTGAAACGGAGTCGCGCGTGAAGCGAGTCGCCTGTGTGCTCCTCGTCCTGGTTGCGTGCCGTACGGTGCCGGTCAGCGGCGGCGCTGGTTCGCCGAATGGCGCCGGCGCTCGCGTGGCCAGCGGGACCGCGAGCGGGACCGACGGCGCCCCCTCGGCGCGGCTCGCGGTCGACCGATTCCTTGCGGCGGCACGCGAGCAAGACTTGGCGACGCTCGGAACACTCTTTGGCGACGAAGCGGGCCCCGCGCGCGCCCGTGATGATGCGCGCGCGTTCGAGCAGCGCGAGGTCATCATGGTCTGTGCCCTCCGCCACGATCAGGCGAAGGTGACGGAAGGGGCCGCGAGTGTGGGCGGGAAAGTGATTTTCAACGTCGATCTTGTGCAGGGCCTGTTGCAGGCCACCACAAAGTTCACGGCTGTCCGCGGTCCGTCGGGACGATGGTTCGTGTCGGAGTTCGATATTGTCACGCTGCAGAACAAGGGCTTTTGCCGAAGCGCTGGCATGGGCAAGACGCCAGACGCGGAAGCGCTGTTTTAGTATTCAGAGAGTTCGATCAGCACACCGCCCGTGGACTTGGGGTGCAGGAAGGCGATGCGTTTGCCCTCCGCTCCAATCCGCGGCACGGAATCGATGAGAGCGATGCCCGCCGCGCGGCACTTTTCTAGGGTGCCGTCGAGGTCGTCCACCGCTAGGCAGACGTGATGGATTCCCGGTCCCCGCTTCTCGATGAACTTGTCGATGGGCGAACCGGCCGCTTCGGGTTGCAGAAGTTCGACCAATGATTCGCCAGCGGCGAGCCCTGCAATCCGGGCACCGTCGGCGTCATCGAGGGGGACTTCGGAAAGACCGAGGACATCGCGGTAGAATGGCAGCAGGGCGTCGAGGGACTGCACAGCAATGCCGATGTGGGCGATGCGGGTACCGCGACGGATGGGGGAAGTCATCGGTGAGTATGAGCAAAGGAAAGGGCGATCCGCCCGGACTGGAGCGGCAGCTGCACCGTGAAGGTTAGCGCGACCCGGGGGCACTCGGCACCTGTGGCGCGCACGGAACAGTCAGACGTGGGGAGACTCCCGAGCTATGTCGAACGCAATCGTGGTGACGGACGCCGATTTCGAAGCGAACGTTGAGAAGGCCGAAGGGCTGACGGTGGTGGACTTTTGGGCGACCTGGTGCGGCCCGTGCCGCATGATCGCGCCGATCCTCGACCAGCTGTCGGTGGAGTACGCGGGCAAGGTGAAGATCACCAAGCTTGACGTGGATTCCAACCAGAAGACGTCGATGAAGTTCAACGTGCGGTCGATTCCGACGCTGCTGTTCTTCAAGGACGGCAAGCTGATTGACCAGGTCGTGGGTGCGGTGCCGAAGGCGGCGCTGGCGGAGAAGTTCGACAAGCACCTCGTCTAACCGTCGCGTTACGAGCCCCGCGTGTGTCTGGATGCGTCGCCAAGCGGCGCCATGCGCGGGGCTGTGTGACATGCAGCCTTGGCCGGTGAAACTGTGAGCGCGGGAGCGCTGTATCTCGTCAGCACGCCGATCGGGAATCTCGGCGATCTGAGTCCGCGCGCCATCGAGGTGCTCCAGTCGGTGGAGACGATTCTCGCCGAGGACACCCGTCACTCACGTCCCATGCTGGACCGCTTTGAGGTGCATACGCCGCTGCTCGCGCATCACGAGCACAACGAGGCCAAAAGCACTCCGGCGTTGGTGGCTCGGCTCGTGGGGGGCGCACGGTTGGCGTTGATCAGTGACGCCGGCACGCCCTTGCTCTCGGATCCAGGTGCGCGATTGGTGCGCGCCGCGATCGACGCTGGTGTGACGATTGTGCCCATCCCTGGCGCCTCGGCATTGTTAGCGGCGTTGGTGGGGTCGGGCTTGGACGCAACGAGCTTCACGTTTTACGGCTTTTTAGCGCGGAAGGGGAAGGAGCGGAGCTCCGTGGTGCGTGAGGTGGTGGAGTCGCGGCATACGTCGGTGCTGTACGAGGCCCCGGGGCGGGTGGGAGACACCCTGGCCGATTTGGTAAAGGCGGGGGCTGGGGAGCGGCTGGCAGTGGTGGCGCGTGAGCTCACCAAGCAGTTTGAGGAGTTCCGGCGGGGCACGGTCGCCGAGTTGGCGCTCTCGTATGAGGAGACGGCGCCGCGTGGCGAGGTCGTGCTGCTGGTGTCGGGCGCGGTGGCCGTGGCGCTCGACGAGGAGGCACTCAGCGCCCGAGCGGTCGTTTTGCGAGGGGAAGGATTGAGCGCACGCGACATTGTGCGCGTATTGATGGAAGAGTCTGCCGCCCCCCGAAACTTGGCGTACCGCCTGGCCCACGAGTGAACCGTTTCCGTCGCTTTGCTATTCTGCTGCTCCTCGTTCCCTTGGCCGCGTCGGCACGGGCTCCGCGGCTCACTGTTGCGCGGCTCCAATACGATGGCGGCGGCGACTGGTACTCGAATCCGTCGAGCCTGCCGAATTTGCTGCGGGCGATCAAGGAGCGCACCACGTTATCCGTTGAGGCCACGGAAGCGCGGGTGACCTTGATGGACGACCGGCTCTGGGACTATCCGTTCCTGCATGTGACCGGCCACGGGAACATGAAGCTGAGCGATGCTGAGGTGGTTCGGCTGCGCGAGTATCTGACGCGCGGCGGCTTTTTGCATGTGGATGACAACTACGGACTCGATGAGAGCTTCCGCCGCGAGATCAAGCGCGTGTTCCCGGATCGGGAGCTCGTGGACGTGCCGTTGTCGCATCCGATTTATCATGTGATGTATGACTTTCCGCGCGGGATTCCGAAGATCCACGAGCATGACGGAAAGCCGGCGCGCGGCTTTGGGATTTTTCTGGGAAATCGCTTAGCGGTGTATTACAGCTCGGAGAGCGATCTCGGGAACGGCTGGGAAGACATCGGGACCTACAGTGACCCGCCGGAGTTGCACGAGGCGGCGCTGCGGATGGGCGTGAATCTGTTTGTCTACGCGATTACTGGGCGGCCCACGACATGAGCCTGATGGATATTCTGATCCGCGAGCGCGCGCGTGTGGTGCGGTTGGCGCACGCGGGAACGACCGTGGCGGTGCTCGCGGCGGCAGCGGCGATTCTTGTGTTGGGGGTGCAGGTCTTGGGCGGCGCGCGGTGGATTGGGCTCCCGCGGTTCGTCCCCTTTGCGGTGTGGGCGGTGGTGGTGATTGCCGGATGGCTTGTGGCGCGTCGTGGGACGCGTACGGCGACCGCGTTGTCGTCGCTGCCGGCGGTAGCGGCGGCGGTGGAGCGTGAGCAGTCGTTGCGCGACGGTGCGGTGCGCGGCGTTGTGGAGCTCGCCTACGATCGCAGCATTTTCGTGCGAGTGGCGGAGCAGCAGTTGGCGGAGCGGTTGCATCGCAGCGGCGACGTGCTGGCGCCGGCGCTTGAGCGGCGGCTCCGCACGCGGGCGTTTCGCGCGGGCGCGGTGCTCGTGCCGGTGCTCATAGCGCTGGTGATTGGGGCGACGTCACGGCGCGATGGGTGGGCGGCGCTGGTGCATCCGGTGGACGCGTGGCGTGGAACGCTGTTGTCGCCCATTGAGATTCCAGGAGCGCCGCGTCGGGCACAGCGTGGGAGCACGGTGCGCTTTACGATTCGCGCGGCGGGGCGGAGCGCGCTCGTGCTGCGCCGTCGGACGACGGGCAATGCCTGGTCGGAGACGCCCATTGTGGTGGAGCGTGGCGAGGCGAAGGTGGAGTTTGGTCCACTCGATGCGGACCTGACGTTGGTGGCAACCGATGGGCGTGCGCTGAGCGACACGGTGGTGGTGCGCGTGGTGGACCGTCCGTTCGTGGGCGATGTCGCCATTCGTGCGACGTATCCGGCGTACCTGCGTCGCGCGCCGGAGACATTGGTGGCGGATGCACCGCTGCGGCTGCCGCGCGGCACGTCGTTGACGATCGAGGGACATTCGTCGGAGCCATTGGCCGCCGTGGCGTTGTCGGACGGCACGCAGACGATTGCGCTCGCGAGCGATGACCGGCGATTCAGCGGTCGTATGACGCCGATGTCGAGCGGTACCTGGAGCTGGAGTGCACGCGGCCAGACGAAGGTGATTGCCGATGTGCCGGCCCCTCTCGTGCTCGAGGTCCTCCCGGATTCCGCGCCGCTGGCTGAGATTCTCTCGCCCGGCAGCGACAGTTTGGTGCAGGCGACGGATAAAATTGAACTCCAGCTCGTGGCGAGCGACGATCACGCGTTGGCGTCGGTCTCGCTCAAGGTCTGGCGCATCACGCGTGACGGGCGCGCGACCACACCGAATGTGCAGAAGGTGGCGGGCGGCGGCAGTGCGGATTGGAGCGGCACGCTCATGATGGATCTCACCCCGTTTGGTCTTGGGGCCGGCGATGCGGTGCACGTGCAGCTGGTGGCGCGTGACGAATCGCCCGGTGGACAAGACGGGATGAGCCGCGAGCTGGTGCTCCGCATTCCGGCAACTGAAGAGCAGCGCTTGGCCGCGCGTTCTGCTGCTGATTCGGCCGCGTCCCGCGCAGCGGCGGCAGCAAAAGCGATGCAGCAGTTGCAACAGCGCACGTCAGATGCCGCCAATCAGCGCCCCGGGAAATCGGACGATCCGGCGAAGGCTGGGCAGCCTAATGCAATGAAGTACGAAGGGGCGCAGCAGGCCAAAGCGCTTGCCGCGGAACAGAAGGCGATGGCCGAGCGCGTGCAGCAGTTACAGCAAACGTCCAAGGCGCTTGAGGATCGGATGCGCGCGGCCGGGGCGCTCGACACGGCCATGGCCGGACAGCTGCGTGAGGCCCAGCGCCTGCTGCGCGAGGCGCTCACGCCCGAGATGATGGAGGCGTTGAAGAAGCTCGACAACGCCACGCAGAATTTGTCGCAGGATCAGTCCAAGGCGTCGTTGCAACAGATGTCGGACCAGCAAAAGAAGATGCGCGAGGCGCTCGAGAAGAGCGCGGAAATCTTGAAGCGGGCGGCGCTCGAAGGCGCGATGCAAACGTTGCGCGACGAAGCGAAAGATCTGGCCAAGCAGCAGCGCGCGCTGGCGGACTCCGGCGCCAAAGGGGGCCCCGACGCGAACAAGCGCATGCAGGACCGCACCGCTCAGCTGGCCAAGGACATTGAGGCGCTCAAGGATCGATTGAAGAAGGAGAACGCCGACACCGCCGCGAAAGACGCGCAGCGCGCGCTGGACGAAGCGATGAAGGCCCAGAGCGCGATGGACCGCGATCAGGCGGGGGAAAAGTCAGGCGAGAAGGGCCAGTCTGGCGACGACAAGGCGCAGCCCAAGGACAGCAAGGGCCAGCCGCAGGGCCAGCAGCAAGGCCAGCAGCAGAGCCAGAGCGGGCAAAAGGGCCAGCAGGGCCAGCAAGGCCAGCAAGGCCAGCAAGGCCAGCAAGGCCAGCAAGGCCAGCAGGGCCAGCAGGGCCAGCAAGGGCAGCAAGGGCAACAGGGACAGAAAGGCCAGCAAGGGCAGAAGTGGCAGCCTGGGCAGAAGGGGCAGGGCTCGGATGCGGCACGCGAAGCGGCCGATGCAATGGACGCTGCCGCGCAAGCGCTCTCCGATGGACGCAAGGCGCAGGTCGAAGAGTGGAAGCAGGAAGTCACGGGCGAGCTTGATCGCTCCGTGCAGGAGATGCTGCAGCTCGCGCGACAGCAGGACGCGCTCGCGAACAAGGCCAAGCAAAATCCCTCGGATCCGTCGTTGCGCTCGGAGCAGAGTGCGCTCGCCCAAGGGGTGCAGAAGGCGTCGGACCGGCTCAACAGCCAAGCCAAACGCTCGGCGCTCGTCTCGCCGAAGTCGCAGAAGGCGGTGAGTGACGCTGAACAGAAAGTTGAGCAGGCCACCAAGGACGCGTCGGATCAGCGGAACGCCTCGCAGGCCAGCGGCACGATGTCCGACGCCGCGGATGCGTTGCGCCAAGCCGCCGCGTCGCTCACGCGTGATCGCGAGCGCGCCGGGAATTCGCAGTCGGCTAGCGGACTTCCAGAGTTGCTCGCGCAGTTGCAGCAGTTGGCGCGTCAGCAGGGATCGCTGAACGGGCAGATGCAGAGTTTCCTCCAAAACGCGATCCAGCAGCAGAAGCAGGGGCAGCAGATGTCTCCGGAAGGCCAGGCGCTGGCCAAGGATCTCGCGCGCACGCAGCGCGACGTGGCGCGCAAGCTCGACGACGTGGGCGACGCCGATGCATCGGGCAAGGCCGCGGAGCTGGCGCGCGAAGCGCGGCAGTTGGCGCAGTCGCTCGAGCAGGGTGCTGCAGATCCGACGGTCCTCGAACGCCAACAGCGCTTGTTCAAGCGCATGCTCGACGCGGGCCGCACGCTAGAGAACGACCAAAAGGACGAGTCGTCGCGTCGCGAGTCGAAGCCTGGCGATCAGAACAATCCGTTCGTCCCGCCCTCCGCGAATGCATCGGGGAAAGCCGCGCTCAAGTATCGCGTGCCGGAATGGAATGAGTTGCGCGGGTTGAGCAACGAAGAGCGTCGATTGGTGATTGAATACTTCCGTCGGCTGAACGGCGACAAGCCGTGATCACCGTGGGGAACTTCGTGCGCGCGCTGGCGCTGAGCGCCTGCGTGGCCATCACGGTGCGTCCTGTCGTGGTCTATGCGCAGGCGCAGGACCAGCTGATTCAACGGGCCATCGATCTCGAGAACGCAGGAAAATGGCGCGATGCCGTCACTGCCTGGCGCGCGGTCATTAGCGCGGGCCAACCGGGGCAGGGAGTGCTCGGTCTCGAACGAGTGTTCTCGCAGCTCGCGCAGGACGACAGCGTGTTGGTGGCGCTCGATACACTCGTCCGGCAGCGTCCCACGGATCGCATGTTGCGCGGTTCGCAGCTCCGGGTATTGCGTGCTGTGGCGCGCGACAAGGACGCACGAGACGCATTCAACGATTGGGTGCGCCTCCAGCCGCACGACCCGACGCCCTACCGCGAGTTCGCCGGCCAACTGCTGATGGATGGCCGCGCCGCGCTCGCGGATACGATTCTTCAGGAAGCCACGAGGTCGCTCGGCAGCACGAAAGAACTGCGCATCGAAGTCGCACAGCTGCGCGCGGGGCTTGGTCTGTGGTCCGAAGCGGCGGTCGCCTGGCGCGAAGCGCTGGCCAACGAGGGCTACCTAGAGCAGGCGGCGCAGTACTCGCTACAGCCCGCTCCGACGGAAAAACGGGACTCCATTCGCGCGATTCTCCGCGTGACCCCCGCTCCGATATCGGTGCGTAAGACGCTGGGCCTGCTCGAGATGGGTTGGGGTCAGCCACGCGAGGCGTGGCGCTCCTTCGCCACACTCGCGCCAGCTGATTCCGCGTTCGATACCTGGAGTGACTTCGCGTCCGACGCCGAGCGTGCCACGGCGTGGGGGCCTGCACGTGACGCGCTCGCCGCGATGCTCGCCGCTCGCCCCTCGGGGCCGCTCGCCACGCGCGCCGCAACCGCCGCGCTCAACGCGGGTGAGCCGACCGCTGCGCTTGCGTTCATTGCCACGGGGGGTGCACTGCTGCCTCCTGCCGCAGCGCGAACGCAGTTGCTACCGCTCGAGCTGAAGGCGCTGAGTCAACTCGGTCGCGCGCGCGACGTCGAGGCGCGCCTCGCGGCCAACGCCCCGCAACTCGATCCTGCTGTCGTCAAGAGCTACGCGCGTGTTGTGGCGTGGGCCTGGATCCGGAACGGCCAGATCGACAAGGCCCGTGCCGCGCTCACCCAAGCGACCCTGGACGACGAAGATGAAGTCACGGCGTGGATCGCCCTCTTTGACGGCGACCTTGTGAAGGCACGGGCTGGACTGCGACACCCCGCGGAAGTCACCCCTGATGTGGTGAATGCCATGGCGCTCCTCGGTCGCACCAAGTCCGACAGTTCGCGCGCGATTGGCGCCGCCTTCATGGCGCTCGCGCGCAACGACTCAACACAGGCAGCGCAGCGCTTTGAGCGGGCGGCGGATGAGGTCGTGGATGCCGCCCCGCTGCTGCTCGCGCTCGCCGCCCGCATCCACGTGGCGCGTCGCGGCGACGGGCAGGCGATTCCCCTCTGGCAACGGATCGTGCAGCAGTACGCCACGGCGCCTGAAGCCGCGGAATCTGATCTGGAATGGGCTCGCGCCTTACGTCGCAAAGGGGACGCCGCCGGCGCGGTGGACCGGCTTGAGCATTTGATTCTTACGTATCCGCAGAGCGCACTCGTGCCGCAGGCACGTCGTGAACTCGATATCGCTCGCACGGGAGCCACGGCATGACCGTTCGTCGTTCACTTGTTCAATGCATGGTGGTCGCCGTCGCGCTTCTCAGCGGCGCCGCGGCAACCGTTGGCGCGCAGCATATGCTCGTTCCCATGGATGACATTCAGGCCAACCACCTGAAAGCCTACGGACTCGCGTTTACCGCGCTCAAGACGGGAACAAAAACCGAGTGGTTCCTGAACTATCGTGGTGGAGCCTTCCTGCTGCCTGAGGATCCGGCGCTCCGCCGCAAGGCAGCCCTCGACGGGATTACCGTGGAGTCGATGTCAGACGCGACGCTTGCCGGAATCCGCAAGGAAATCGCGGCCGGCAACATGGACGCCGTGGCGCTCGAGAAAGCGCCGCGCATTGCGATCTACTCACCGCCGAAGTCCCCACCCTGGGATGACGCGGTCACGCTCGCCCTCAAGTACGCCGGCATTGAGTTCACCCAGATTTGGGACGACGAGGTGCTCAAGAGCGACCTCACCAAGTTCGACTGGATCCATCTGCACCACGAAGACTTCACGGGGCAGATGAACAAGCTGTACCTCGGATTCCGCGATACGCCCTGGTTCATTGAACAGCGTGACCGCGACATGGCCACCGCCCAGCGCAACGGGCTCGCGAATGTTCCCGCGGTGAAGAAGGCCGTCGCCGGCAAGCTGCGCGATTTCGTTGAGAAGGGCGGGTTCCTCTTCGCGATGTGCGGCGCGACCGAAACCATTGAACTCGCCATGGGTGCGCAAAACGTCGATATCGCCGGCCCCTACTCAGATGGAACGCCGATGGACGCCGATGCGGATTCCAAGATGGATTGGATCCACACCTTCGCGTTTCAGAATGTGCACCTCGAGATGTCGCCCGGCGTGAATGCCATGAGCGACATTGACGGTCACCAAGTCAATGTGCCGGCGCGGCGTCAGCCGCTGGGGCAGTTCACCCTGTTCAACTTCTCGGCGAAGTTCGATCCCGTCGCCACGATGCTCTTGCAAGACCATCGCAAGGTCATTCCCGACTATTACGGGGTCACGACCTCGTTTGCCAAAGCGGTGCTCAAGCCAGGGGTCACAATCCTCGCGACAGAAGATGGAGCGCCGTGGGTCAAGTACATCCACGGGGACTATGGCAAGGGCTCGTGGACCTACCTGGGCGGTCACGACCCCGAAGATCCGCAACACAACATCGGGGCGGCGCCGACCGACCTTGCGCTGCATCCCAACTCGCCAGGCTATCGTTTGATTCTCAACAACGTGCTGTTCCCAGCCGCCAAAAAGAAGCCGCTCAAGACGTGAGCGATCGCGTAACGCCAGCCTCACGAATTGCACAGGGACCGGCGCGCGCGATGCGCGCCGCGATTTCGCTCGCGGGTGGGAACGAGGTCTGCTTTTCCTGTACGGTCAACGACGAGGGTATCATCACCGCGGCGCGCCCTGTAGCGCGTGGCGATATCTCGAGTGTCCTCGCACTCCCGGGGTTCGCGCAGCGCGGGGAGATGCTGGTGCACAATCATCCCTCCGGGGTGCTGCAGCCGTCTGGGCCGGACCTCGAAATCGCCGTTCGCGTGCACGGCGACGGCATCGGCTTCGGGATTATCGATAACGCGGCCAGCGATCTGTATGTGGTGGTCGAGGTCCCGCGTGAGCAGCCGATCATTGAGATCAACCCGAATGACGTCGCCGATTTGCTCGGTCCCGACGGCCCAATCGCAGCAGCACTCGGGCGCTACGAAGATCGCCCGAGTCAGCGCGAGATGGCACGCCGAGTGAGCAAGTTGTATTCGCGCGGCGGGATTGGGCTGATTGAAGCCGGCACGGGCGTCGGAAAATCACTCGGCTATCTCGTGCCCGCATTGCGCTGGGCGGCCGCGAACGGGGAGCGGACGATTGTCTCCACCGCGACCATCACGCTGCAAGAGCAGTTAGTGGGGAAGGATTTGCCTTTCCTCGCCGAAGCGCTGAGCGATCAGCCCGTGCGCTTTGCGCTCCTCAAGGGGTGGCGGAACTATTTGTGCCTGCAGCGTCTCGAGCAGGCGCGTGCGGCCGGCGCGTCGTTGTTCGATACCGGGGCGGCGGCCGAGCTCGATGCGCTCGCGTCGTGGGCGGACAAAACACGCGATGGGTCGACCGCGGACCTCCTGGTGGCGCCGCGAACGGACGTGTGGGACGAAGTCGCCGCGGAGCCCGATCTGTGCACGCGTCTCCGCTGTCCGTACTTCGAAAAATGTTTTGTCTTCTCGGCGCGGAAACTCGCGGCGCAGGCGGACATTGTGGTGGTGAACCATCACCTGCTCATGGCGGATGTCGCGGTGCGCCGTGCCTCGGGGAACTGGGGGGAGTCTGCAGTGCTCCCCGCGTACACGCGGCTCGTCATCGACGAAGGGCATCATCTGGAGGACGCGGCGAGTTCGCACTTAGGGCAGACGGTCACGCGCCGAGGCGTGCAGCGACTGTTCGCGCGACTCGATCGCAACGGAAAGGGGCTGCTGCATTCGCTCGAACGAAAGCTTGTCGCAGCCGATGACCTGTTGAGCGTGGCCAGCTTGGATCTCGTGCGGGCGCGCCTTGTGCCGTCGGCGGCGACCGCGCGCGAGTTGGGGATGCGTCTGTTCGACATTCTCGACGAATTGATGCATGCGCGGAGCGAGCAGCAGGTGCGCCTGACGCCGGCCTTCGACGAAGAACCCGTCTGGCGCGCCGGGCTGAGCGCGTCGCTTGATGACGTGCTGCGCGAGATTGAACTGCTCTCCGAAGGACTCGTGATGGTCCGTGAGCGTTTGGAGACCGACGAACGCCGCGCTGAGGAGCTCGCGCCCCTGCTCAATGAGATCCGCGGTGTGACGCGCCGGCTTGGCAACGCGGCCGACGGTATGCGGATGGCGCTTCGGCCTGGCAAGGACGCGGACAAGCTGGTGCGCTGGATCGAGGCGCGCACCGATTCGCGTCGACGGCAGAGTGACAATACGGCCGAGGAAGGGGATCGCCTCGATCGCAATGTGGCGCTCGCCAGCGTTCCGCTCGACATGGCGCCGTTGTTGCGCGAGGATCTGTTTCGCCGACTCGAGACCTGCGTCGTGACCAGCGCAACGCTCGCCGTGGGGGAGGCCTTTGATTTTGTGAGTCGCCGGTTGGGGCTCGACCAAGAGGATGTGGAGCCCGTGACCGCGTCGCTGCCGTCGCCCTTTGACTACGCGACGCAGGCGATTCTTGCGATTCCCACGGATTTTCCAGCGCCGAACGAAGATGCGCGCGTACATTTCCGCCGTACGGTGCAAGCGGCGGCTGATCTCGTGGGCGTCTCGGGCGGCGGGGTATTTCTGCTCTTCACCAGCCATCGCGACGTGCGCGAGGCCGCGCAGGCGATGCGCGCCTTGGGGATGGAGTCGCAACATCCGTTACTGGTGCACGGCGAGGACACGCGTGACGCACTGTTGCGGCGATTCCGTGAGCACGGCGATGCCGTCTTGATCGGCACCGCCTCGTTCTGGGAAGGGGTCGATGTGCCGGGGCGCGCGCTCCGCGGACTCGTCCTCGGAAAGATTCCCTTTCGGGTGCCGTCGGAGCCGGTGACCGCCGCCCAATGTGAAGCGATCGACGGTGCCGGGGGCGACTCGTTTGGCGAGTATATGGTGCCCCACGCCGCACTGCGGCTCAAGCAGGGGTTCGGCCGACTCATTCGCACCGCGACGGACCAAGGCGTCGTTGTCATCTGTGACCCCAGGGTCGTGCGGAAGTCGTATGGCAGGGCGCTGCTGGCCGGGTTGCCACCGGCTCGGCGCATTGAGGGGGCCTGGCCGGCACTTCTCGAGCAGTTGCGCGTATTTTACGGGACGACCCTTTCAAACACTTCAGGGTAAATTAAGACATGAAAACGCCAGGGAAGATTGTCTGTGTTGGCCGGAACTACCTCGAGCACGCCAAAGAGATGGGGAACGACGTGCCGAAGGAGCCGCTGCTCTTTCTCAAGCCGCCGACCACCGTCATCGCCTCGGGCGAAGCGATTGAGCTCCCCGCCGACGCGGGCCGTATCGATTTCGAGGGCGAAATCGGCGTGGTGATCGGGTCGCGCCTGCGCAAAGCAACCGCCGCGGAATGTGCGGCCGGCGTTCGTGGTGTAGTGGCGGCCAACGACGTGTCTGCTCGCGAATGGCAGAAAGAAGACGGCCAGTGGGCACGCGCCAAGGGATGCGACACCTTCCTTCCACTCGGTGAAGAGTCCAACAAGCCGTTCGACTTGGCGAACCTGACCGTCGTGACGCGCCACAATGGTGTGGAGAAGCAGCGGGGCCACAGTGCTGACATGGCGTTCTCGATTCCGGTGCTGTTGGAATACATCACCCGCTACATCACGCTCGAGCCCGGCGATCTCGTGCTGACGGGCACCCCCGCCGGCGTCGCGCAGATCTTTCAGGGCGACATGGTCGAGGTCGAGATCCTCGGCCACTCAATCGTGCGCAGCACGGTGACCGCGCTCTAATGCCGTTGAACACCCGATGACCACGCCGCGCCGGCAGCTCATCAGCACGCCGGGGACGCATCGCGATCCGTCGCGACGCGGCCCCGGTGCCGTGTTGGTGTCGTTGGTGGCGCACGTCGTGGTCATCACCTTGCTCGTCCGGATTTTGGTGTTCCCAGTCGACTGGGCGCGCTTGATGAGCGAGGGGAACACCCCGCCGGTCGTCGAGCGCATTGGGTTCATCGCCATGCCCAAGGGCGATCCCAAGGAAACCGAGCCCGCCCGCTCCGGGGGCAATGGTCGGCCGATCGTCCGGACGAACAACCCAACGCCGTCGCTTCCGCCGCTGGTGGCGCCGACCATCGTGCCGAAGGGGCTCCCCGATCTTCCGCGCCCCTTCCGGCCAGGCGACGAAGAGCAGGGCAGCGGTCCGATTGTTGGCACCGGTGGTCCGGCGCGTGGCATCCGGCCGCAGTTCACCGATCCACGCGTGTGGGCACCGGGCGCGACCGTGGTGCAGATGCCGCTCACGGGGACCCGAAAGCTCGACAGCACACTTGCCACACGCCTCGGCGCGCTCAACGATTCGCTCGCGCAGATTCCGAAAGAGCGCGAACCCGGCGACTGGACCTTCGAGCGCGATGGCAAGAAGTACGGGATCGACGGCAAGTACATTCGTCTCGGGAAGTTTCAACTCCCGACCGCTGCACTCGCCTTGCTCCCGCTGAATCAGACGGCGAACCCCGGTCAGACCGAACGGGCGAAGATGCTCACGCAGATCCGCAGCGAGATTCTCGACCAAGCGGCGCGTGGCGCGCGCGACGACGACTTTCGCGCGGCGGTCAAAGCACTGCGAGAGCGCAAAGACAAGGAACGTGCGGCGGCCAAGAAGGACGCGGGCGACACCAAGGTGCCCGGCACACCCTGAGTTCGCGCAGGTGGGACGCGCGCGGTCGCTGTACTACTCGCTGCTGAACTCGCTGCTGAACTCGCTGCTGAACTCGCTGCGCGTGTTGCTCCGGATGACCCCGCCGAGTACGCCGAGCACCGCGTAGTCGTCGTGCGGGCCGAGTTCGATCGCCTCGCGATCGCCCGAGGGCATCAGTCGAATATTGCTTCCCAAGCGCTGCATCCCGCGCACGAGAATCGCTCCGCCCACGCGCACTACCAGTGCGTCCCCGTCACGGGAGCGCTCCGACGGATTCACGATCAGTAAGTCGCCCTCGAGCACGCCGGCCTCGGCGCATCCCTCGGGAAAGGCACGGGTGATGAAGGCGTCGCTCGCGCTCACGAGCGTGCGGTCGATGGTGAGGAATCCGTCATCGATCATTGCGCGCTGTTCTCCATCGGCGCGCATCACGGGAACAGGCACCGTGCCTGCACCCCCAGCAAACCCCAGTAATGTGACGCCCCGCGACCGCCCGGCCTCGCGCTCGATGTATCCCTTCCGCTCCAGCGACGCGAGTAGATCCGCGACCGACTTGGTACTCGCAATCTTGAACCGTTCGGCGATTTCGCGCACGCTCGGCTGAAACGTGCGTTCGGCAAGGAAATCGAGGAGGAAGTGGTAGACCTGCTCCTCGATTGGGGTGAGCGCGGTGCGGGTCACGCGGCGGAATGCCCCGCGAGGTGGGTCAACGCACTGTCGATGTTGGCGAGCGAGACGTCGCGTCCCAAGCGGAAGATCGTCTTGGTGATGCTGATACCGACACCGCGGCCAGTGACCGCGACGCGAGCTGTCTGGAAGAGCGGGGACGCACCCACGCCGAGTTCCGTGGCCAGCGCCTTGAGATCGGCTTCGATGCCGGCGTCAGTCCAATCGGTGATCGCGGCGAGGCGCGCACGCACCGCCTGCAGCCATTCGATGGACTTGGCGGGGTCGGCCCAGTGCTTGGCCGCCGCGGCCGCGTCGATAACGAGCGGCTGGCCGGGGAAGAAGGGGCGTGCGAGCTCCACCAGCTGATCGGTGGTGCGCGCACGTTCTTTGCAGTCTTCGAGTACGGTGGCGAACCATTCCTGTACCGCGTGTACGGCGGCGGCGTCGGCAAAGAGACCAGCCGCGATAAACGACGGCGACATCGCCGCGACGAGCGCATCGCCCGTGAGCCGCGACAGATGCTGGCCGTTCATCCACTCGAGCTTCTTGGTGTCAAAGACGCTCGCTTTCCGCAGCAGGTGATCGGTATCGAAGCGCGCGATCATGTCGTCGCGCGTCATCACCTCGAGATCCCCGCCGGGGCTCCAGCCCATGAGCGCGAGGAAGTTGTTCATCGCCTCGGGGAGAATGCCCAGATGCTGATAGTCGCCGACCGCCGTCGCTCCGTGGCGCTTCGAGAGCTTCTTGCCGTCGAGCCCGTGAATCATCGGGAAGTGCGCGAAGACTGGCAGTGACGCACCGAGCGCTTCGTATAGCAGAATCTGCTTGGGCGTGTTGGAGATATGATCGTCGCCGCGCATCACGTGGGTGATCCCCATCGCAATGTCGTCTGACACCACCGCCATGTTGTAGATCGGCGTGCCGTCCGAGCGCAGAATGACGAAATCCTCGATGTCCTTATTCGGGAAGCTGATCGTCTCGTGCACGAGATCGGGCCACGACGTGGCACCGTCAGCAACGCGAAAGCGCACCACCGAGGGCTCGCCAGCGGCCGTGCGGCGTTCCACGTCTTCCTTGCTCAGGCGATCACAGCGGCGATCGTACTTGAATGCGGTCTTGGCGCTCTCGGCGGCTTTGCGACGTTCGTCGAGCTCGGCCGGCGTGCAGAAGCAGCGATACGCAAGTCCGCGCTCGAGCATCGCGTGCGCGTCGCGGCGATGGCGTTCGAGGTTTCCGCCCTGATACACAACCTCTTCGTCCCACTCGAGGCCGAGCCAGGTGAGTCCTTCAAAGATCGCGGCGGTGCTTTCGTCGGTGCTTCGCGCTTTGTCGGTATCCTCAATGCGGAGCAGAAACTTGCCGCCGAGTTTGCGCGCAAAGAGCCAGTTGAAGAGCGCGGTCCGCGCGCCGCCGACATGCAGGTAGCCCGTCGGTGACGGGGCAAATCGGACGCGAACAGGAGCACCGGAGGCAACGCTGTGTGGAGCACTCATGGCAGATGCAGGACCGCGAGAACGGGAGAATCGTTCCGGTCACCGTGACCGGGAAACGGGTGTTTACCTTCAGCCGCAATGCACGACGCGGGTCCAACCGAAATCCGGCGGACCCGCGCCACGGAGCGAGAGGGATTCGAACCCTCGATACAGGCGTAAACCCGTATGTCGGTTTAGCAAACCGGTGCCTTCAGCCTCTCGGCCATCGCTCCCCAACACCTGCTAATGCTTCTGTCGTGCCTCTGTAGCGCCGCCGTCGATGACCTGGCGGCGGAGCGGAGGGCACAGGACTCGAACCTGTAAGCGGCTTTCACCGCGGCGGTTTTCAAGACCGCTGCCTTACCAATTCGGCGCAGCCCTCCCAAGGTTTCGTAATGTCGCCGGAGGAGCGCTCGGACGCAACCTCAAACGTGGCTTTTCTGGCATACACTCGCGCGAAGCCGCCTAAAGCTGGTATGCTTCGGCTCGGGCGCGTCCCTCGCTCCCTAACCTCCACGCGCGAGCCCTTGCGATGGCTGAGATTCCAGACGACGCGAATCCTGCGCTCGACCTGCTCCGGAGCGTGGGGGGCGACGAGATGCTTGCGGTCATGCTTGCGACCTTCGTCCAGTTTGCGGACGAACGCGTCCCGGCCATGGCCACCGAGGTCTCCGCCGGCCGCCTGCGTGAGGCCGCGGCCATCGCCCACGCCCTCAAGGCCAGTGCGCGGCAACTTGGGGCCCTCGCACTCGGCGATGCCTGTCAGCAGATGGAAGAGGCCGGAAAAGCCGAGAACGCCGCGGCAGCTGCCGACGGCGTTCTCGTGGTCCAGGATCGGTATCGGGTTGCGCGCGAGTGGATGCGCGCGATCGCTACGGCTTCTTAGCCGGAGCCTTTACCGGCCGCTTGGCCGGAGCCTTGGGACCTAGCGCGGTGTCACCCTGAAACACGGGGGCGGCGGCTGGCTGTTCCGCCCCAAAGAGGTCTTCCAGCTTGGTCGCCCGCGCCACGAGCCGTGCGCGCTGCATCGCTTCGGCCGATCCCTTGGCATCTCCCTGTGCGCCGAGGGCTTCGCCGAGCACCACGCCCGTGGAGACGTACAGGTACGGAATGCCGACGGAGGGACGGTCAACCCAGTCGCCCTTCCGAATGAGCGCTTCGGGGGCCTTGAACTCCTTCCAGAGCGACGCGGTCGTGGCGACATCCACAAAGCCCTCGCCCGGCACGCGTACCGTGTCCTTGGCGGCCTTCACCGAGTCCTGCATCAGCTTGCGCGCCATTCCCTGCGTGAGGAGATAGGGCGAGAAGCCGAGCTCGGAGCCGTAGCCCCCTGAGGTGCGGCTGAAGTACATCGGACGATCCGAATCTTGAATCATGCGCAGGACGAACATGTCGGCGCGCTGCAAGAAGCGCGGTGCGACGATGGCGCGGATCTTGTCCTTCACAAAGAGCTGCGGTTCACGGATTTCTGTGCCGAGGGGCACGGCGTCCGCTTCGTTCATGGTCATCGCGAGAACAGGCTTGGTCGGCTTCTTCCACGCGCGACCTTTATACGCGGCCGGTCCCTTGGCTTCGTCGTAATCGTACACGGGGCGCCGGATCATCTGGCGGGTGTACCAATCGGTGTTGAGCAGGGAGGTGTTGGCGACGAGCACGTCCTTACGGACGCCGAGCACTTCCTGCGCGTACCAGAGCGGGAAGGTGTCGTTGTCGCCGACCGTCACGAGGATGCCGTAGGGCTCCACGGAGTTGAGCATGTCGACGGCGAAGTCGCCGGTGTCGGTCTGACCGCGGCGCGACGACGCTTCCCAGTTCCCGAAGAGCGGTACGAAGGCGAGCAGGAGCACGGGGCTCGCAGCCATCCACGCGTTCCGCGTCGGGAGTTCGATCCGCTCCTTGCCCAGCAGCACTTCCTCGCGGCCAATCACGGCGGCGATGGATTCCCATACGTACACCAGTCCGAGCGCGGCCCACACGCTCCACGCTGAGAAACTCCAGAGATAGAAGTAGTCTCGATCACGCACTTCTCGATTGACCGAATCGCCGAGCTCTGGGTCCTGGCTCGCGCCATACTTGAAGTTCAGGTAGTAGATCAGCAATAACGTGAGCGTGAACATCAGCGGCCCAAAGAAGGCAAAGCTTCGAGGGTCGCGCTTCCAGTGTACGAAGCCGCCTAGGAGGCCGAGTACCAGGAAGACGGCCGCGAGCGCGCTCTGGAGCCCCGGACGTTCGCCGTGGGCGTCACGCACCCACTGCCACTTGAAGTAGAGCCACCACATGCCAATCTGCGCCGAGAGCGGGGCCTGGCGCTCGTTGAGCTCCGGCTTGCCGTACTGGCCGCGATTGAAGTTGTACATGAAGGCGTCCTTCGTCCCGGAGGAGAAGGTGCAGGACACCTTGAGTCCATCGCGGCATGCGGTGGGCTCTCCTTCGTTGATCGCGGGGAAAAGGGCCGCTCGGATCGGCTGCGTCGCGAACGACGACCCTCCGACAAGTACCGCGGCTGCACAGGCGAGCAGGAGCTTCCAGCGCAGGATCGACAACGGACGGCGAATCAGCACGGCAAGCCCAACGGCCGGGGCGACCAACATACCGGCCATGTGCACGGCGTAGCCCAACCCAATGGTGTAGGCGATCAGCACGAGCGTCTTGTCGGCGTATGGGCCATCGGGCTCATCGCACCAGCGCACGGTGAGCCACGCGGCCACCGCAAGCCCGGCGAGCGAGATCGTGTACACCTTTTCATTGACCACCGACTGCGACCACACCGTGAAAGCCGTGGCGCCGATGATCACGGCGAGTGCGCCGCCAGCGATGCGCTGCCAGCGCTCAGAGAACCACCCCACCAGCACCCGTTCGGTGATCAGGAACCACATGCCGGCGCTGACCGCGCTCGACAGTGCGGCCATGAGGTTGATCCGCATGGCAACGTTCGGCGCAATGGGGAGCAGCGCAAAGACGCGTCCCATGAGCACGAAGAACGGGTTGCCCGGCGGATGCGGGATGCCGAGGGTGTAGGCGGCGGTGATGTACTCGGAGGTGTCCCACATCGCCGTGTCGGGCGAGAGGGTGAGTACATAGAGCCCGAAGACCAGCGCCGCGGCGATGCCGGCGGCGAGGTATGACGGGCGATAATCGAGATCGTGCGAGGCGGTCGAAGACGCCATGGGACCTGGCTGTGTTTGGTAATGCTTCCGGAACAACCGTGAAATGTCGCCTCCCCGAGGTAGCGAGGGAAGCGGGGGCGGGGGGCAGACTGCCCCCCCATTTACCGCGATTTAGTGGCGGAAGGTCCGCCGGCCGGTGAAAATCATAGCGATGCCGTGCTCATTCGCGGCCGCAATGACCTCCGCGTCGCGCACCGACCCCCCGGGCTGCACAATGGCCCGAACGCCCGCCGTGGCGGCTTGATCAATGCCGTCGCGGAAGGGAAAGAAGGCGTCGGAGCCCAGCGCCGAGCCGTCGGTGGTGTGCCCGGCGCCGCGTGCCTTGTGCACCGCCAGAAAGGCGGCATCCACGCGCGACATCTGGCCGGCGCCAATCCCAATCGTGGCGCCGTTGCGGGCCAGCACGATGGCATTGCTCTTCACACTCGCCACGGCGCGCCAGGCGAACAGCAGGTCGGCCCGTTCGGCGGCCGTGGGCTGACGCTCGGAGACGACGGTCCAGCTGCTGTCGTCGTCGAGCACCGGCGTGGCGCGTTCCTGCATCAGGAACCCACCGCGCACCGTCTTGAGGTCCATCGCGCCGGCCTTGGGGCGGGCGCTCCCCACGAGGACGCGGAGGTTCTTCTTCTCACCCAACAGGCGCAGCGCCTCGTCGGAGAACGACGGGGCGACCACGCATTCCACAAAGAGCGACGCCACGGCAGCGGCCGCTGCGGCATCGACCTCGACGGTGAAGGCAATCACCGAGCCGAAGGCGCTCACCGGATCGCAGGCGAGGGCTTTCTTGTAGGCGTCGAGCGCCGAGGTGCCAACGGCAAGACCGCACGGGGTGGTGTGCTTGACGATGGCGCAGCAGATCTCTCCCACGTACGGGTCAGAGGCGAGCAACGCGCCTTCGAGGTCGAGAAAGTTGTTGAACGAAAGTTTTTTGCCGCCGTGCTGCACGAGCCCCGAGAGCCCTGCGCCCGGCTCTTCTACATAGAAGGCGGCTTGCTGCCCCGGATTTTCCCCGTAGCGCAGCGACTGCTGGCGTTCGAGTGCCACCGTGACGCGGGCCGGGAAATGTTCGCCACGCTGCGATGCGAACCACGCCGCGATGGCGGCGTCGTAGGCAGCGGTGTGCTCAAACACCTTGGCGGCGAGCAGGCGGCGCAGGTCGAGGTCGTCGCGTCCTTCGCGCAGCGTCGCGAGCACGTCGGCGTAATCCGACGGATCCACGACACAGGTGACCGAGGCGAAGTTCTTGGCGGCGGAGCGGATCATGGACGGGCCGCCGATGTCGATCTGCTCGATCACATCCTCAGGCGACACGTTTGGCTTGCGAGTGGTGGCCTTGAACGGATAGAGGTTCACGCACACCAAGTCGATCGGTGCGATGCCATGTTCGGCGATCGCGGCCATATGTTCGGCCAGGTCACGTCGTGCGAGCAAGCCGCCGTGCACCGCGGGGTGCAGGGTCTTGACGCGGCCGTCGAGCATCTCGGGAAATGCAGTGACATCACTGACGTCGCGCACCGGGAGCCCCGCGTCGCGCAGCGCCTTGGCGGTGCCTCCCGTCGAGAGGAGTTCCCATCCGAGTGCGTGGAGACCAGCGGCGAAGTCGGCGAGGCCGGATTTGTCAGAGACAGAAAGCAGGGCGCGAGGCATACGGGGCGGTGTATGGTGTGGAAACAATCAAAAATGCGAGGGAGTCTCAGGCGCGAACTCAAGGACGACTGGCGATGGAAGCAGCGCGGTATGATGCGCGAGATCGGGCGCGAGTTGCGCGCGCCCGTCACGCGTGAGCGAGACGAGTCCGAGCGCCACCGCGTGCACGACCCGCGGGTACAGCGCATGTTCTGCGCGCAGCACGCGGGCCGCGAGGGCATCCGTAGAATCGTCGCTCTGCACGGCCACGCGTGCGCGGCCAATCACTGCGCCTCCGTCATATACATCATCCACAAAGTGCACGGTCGCGCCGCTCTCATGCTCACCAGCGGCGAGGACCGCTTGGTGGACACGATGGCCGTACATCCCGGGGCCGCCGAACTTCGGGAGCAACGAGGGATGCACGTTGAGCAATGTGCCGCGCCACTGCGCCGTCACCTCAGCGGGAACAAACTTGAGATAGCCGGCCAACGCGATCAGCGTGATGCCGTGTGCGTCGAGCAGCGCACGCATCGCAGGGCCATCGGCAGGAGCATCCAACACAACACTCGGAACGCCCGCTGCAGCCGCGCGTGCGAGCACGCCGGCATTGGCACGATCCGTCACGACGAGCGCAGGGGCAAAGGGCGCACCCGCGCCGAGTGCCGCCTGATAGTCCAGGATGGCCTGAACATTCGAGCCGCTCCCCGATGCGAACAGCGCCAGTCGATGCGTCACGCCCTGCCTCATGCCCTGCGTCATGCGTCGGGGAGGATTCGATGTACCGCTTCGGCCAGCGTCGCCACGACGTCGGCCTTCGACCGCGCCATCGCAATATCCTCGGCGGGCGTATGAGGCCCCGGCACGAGAATGCCCAGCGCCGCGTAATGCAACGCAGGCGCAACGTCGCGCCAACGATCGCCCACGAACACCGAGCGCGAGGCGTCAATGATGTGATCCGTGATGGCTCGATCGAACAACGCGGTGCCCGGCTTCCGGCAGCTGCAATCGCCGCCAAACTCGGGATGGTGCGGGCAGTAATAGTGCGCGTCGATGTGCGCGCCTCCCTCACGGAGCTGCTCATCGAGGCGCGTCTTGACCGCGACGTAGTCGGCTTCCGTCAGCATGCCGCGCGCGATGCCCGACTGATTCGTGACGACAATCACCGGCCACCGCGCGAGGTTCATTTGCCGAATGGCGCTCGCGGCGTCGGGGAGAAGCGCGACGTCGTTCGGATCTTTGATGTACCCAACATCCTGCATCAGCGTACCATCGCGGTCGATGAAGAGGGCAGGGCGTCCAGTTTGTAGGATGGTCATGGGAGTGCACGCTCAATCGCGGAGAGCAACAGCGGTTCAGTGTCGGGAAGGATGCCGCGCAGGTCGAGGAGCACACGGCCGTTGGCGATGCGTCCAACCACCGGGACGGGCGCCTCACGCAACCGTGCTTCGACGCGCGAGGCCGATGCCGCGCTGAGGGCGAGCGCAATGGATGGAATGCGTGCGGTCGGGAATGCGCCGCCTCCCACTGAGGCTTCGGTCTCGACGATGGCGGACGTGATGCCCCGCGACTGCAGAGCTGTCACCAGCTCCTCGGCGCGCGCCACGAGCGAGCCCGCGGTTGCCGTGAGCATGGCGAGCGCGGGAATCTCCCGCACCGCGCGTTCGGGCTCGCGGTAGAGCATAAGTGTGGCTTCGAGCGCGGAGAGTGTCAGCTTGTCCACGCGGAGGGCGCGCGCCAGCGGATTGCGGCGCAGCGCGTCGATCATCGCCGCGCGACCGACGATGATTCCCGCTTGGGGGCCGCCGAGCAGTTTGTCGCCGCTCATCATCACGAGCGCGGCGCCACCGCGCACGGCGTCGCGTGCGGTGGGCTCACCGGTGAGTCCCCAGGCCGAGAGATCGAGCATGAGGCCGCTGCCGAAGTCGTGCAGCAGGGGGACGCCCGATGCGTGGGCGAGCGGGGCGAGCGCCGCCGCACTGACCGAGGCGACAAACCCTTCGAGCGCGAAGTTGCTGCGGTGCACCGATACGATCGCCCCGGTTTCAGGAGTCAGTGCACGACGGTAGTCGTCGAGATGCGTCCGATTGGTGGTCCCCACCTCAACCAGCCGCGCTCCGCTCTTGCTCATGATGTCGGGAACACGGAAGCTGCCGCCGATTTCCACCAGCTCGCCGCGCGAGATCACCGCGTCGCGTCCGTCACTTACGGTATTCAGGGCGAGTACGAGTGCGGCGGCGCAGTTGTTCACCACCATCGCGTCGTCGGCGCCGGTCAGCTCACAGAGAAGATCGGCGCAGTGCCTATGCCGGGAGCCGCGCTCGCCGGAGTCGATGTCGTACTCGAGATTCGAGAAGCCGCTCGCGACGTCGCGCATGGCGTCGAGTGCCACGCGCGCGAGGGGAGCGCGCCCGAGATTCGTGTGGAGCACCACGCCCGTCGCGTTGATCACGGGGCGCAGCGATGGGGTGCGGCGTTGTGCGAGTCGCTCCGTAATCAGCTGTCCCCAGTCGACGTTGTCTGGGGTATCCACGAGCCGGTGACGGGCGTCGTCGATCACGCTGCGCACCACATCGGTCACCAGATCTCGTGGGGCCTGTGTGAGCAGGGTACGCACGGCGTCGAGCTCAAGGAGTGTGCCCACCGCGGGCAACGCACGACGCCGGTCGCCGGTCACGGGCGCTTCTTGGCGAGGGTGTCTACAGGAGCGGGCGGCCGATAGGTGAACTGCCGTGACGACGATCGCTTGGCCCCGGTGAGCCCGACCGCGTCCTTCACCGAGATCTGCAGCGGAACATTACCGAGCAGCGGCTCGCGCAGTTCCAGCACGAGTTCCGACAAGGGCGCGGCGCGCGTGATTTTTGCCGTGGTAATCTTGCGCGTCGTGTCACGCGCCTTCGCAATCTCGGCGTTTTGTGCCCGTTTGACGGAATCCTCACGCTGCGCAAGGCTCACCGAGTCGGCACGGAGGCGCGCCCGCTTGCCCGCGGCGGTCGTGTCGTATTTCGCCACCGAGTCCGCCGTGAATTTTTTGCGTGCCTGCAACAGAGTGTCAAATGCCCCTGCGCCGAGCACGTTCCGGACCGCGATCAGCGACGAGTCCTTGATGCGCATCACGCGGAAATTGTTCGAGTCAAGCACCGCAGCTGGCAGCAGCGGCCGGGTGAACTTGATCCGGATGGCACTCGAGTCGGTGCGGGTAATCTCGCTGATCCCGGGACCGAGTGAATCATGCTCGAACAGATAGATCTCGCGGCGCGCGGTGTCGGCCGGACTGACCGTTGCCGTGTCCCACTTTTCCGTGCGGTCGAGGGTGCGGTTGTTGTTGGCGTCAATAAACGCCCGCAGGCGCAACGGGCCGTCGGGGAGGCTTGAGAGCTTGAACGCGCCGGTCGAATCGACGCGCGCCACCCAGCGCAGCGTGGTGTCCTTGCCCGCGGTCGCTTCAATCCGCCCACCGACGGCAATCTTCTGCGCGACCCAATCAAAGGCTACGCCCTGGATCGCGCGAGCAGGAATAGTGGGGCCAGTGGAAAAACGAATCTCAATGGGCTCGGTCGTGGCGTTCGTCCCGAGATCCGAGAGGCCGGGCGCGATTGTCACCGTGTAGGCGGTGTTCGGACGCCAGCCTTTTCGTGGCCGCACGGCAATCGATTCGCGGCGCCAGTCGACGTTGATCAACCCATCGCTGGGGGAAATGGTGATCAGTGCGTCGAGGCTCGCCGCCCCTTTCGGGCGTTCGCTCACGACTTCATCAAAGGTGAACACCACCTCGCGCAGCTTCGCCAGGTTCAGCGCGTCGCTGTCGGGCGACACTTTCACCAACTCCGGGGCAAACTTGTCGGTCGGTCCACCGGGGGGCATGCCGGGCGACGCGCACCCGGCAACAAACCCCCACAGCGCAACGCTGGCGAGTGCGCACCCTGCGAGCGAGCGGTGGTTCACCCGCACAGCGAGCGCACCTTCGCGTGCAGTTGTTCGCTGCGAGCGGTCCATTCACGTTCCTTGGCGCGTTCCGCCTCCACGAGCTCCGGCGGTGCCTTGCCGGTGAACTTCTCGTTGCCGAGTCGTCCGCGGAGCGCGGCGAGTTGCTTGTCGAGCGCGTCGACTTCGGTCTGGAGTCGCGCACATTCCTTGCCGAGATCCACAATCCCGGCGAGCGGGAGCACGATCTCGAGTCCGGTGCCGCCGAGCATCACATGCGCGGCGGGGCCAGCCGGGGCAGTCTCGGCGGTCACCGCACACTTGGCCATACGGCCGAGCAGCGTGGACTCGGCGAGCACCCGCTGTACGAGTGCGTCGGGGCCAACCACATACGCCGTGACTTCCTTGCCCGGCGCGAGCCCGTAGTCGGAGCGGAGCTGGCGAATCCCGGTGATGACCTCGCGCACGAGATCAAAGGCCGCGCCCCCGCCCGCGTGCGACGCATCGCGACTCGGCCACTGCGCCTGCGCGATAAAGGTGCCGGCCGTGTAGGTCGGCAGGCGACGCCAGAGCGATTCGGTGATGAACGGGATCGCCGGATGCAGCAAGCGCAACGCCTGATCAAAGACATGCACCAGCACCGCACGCGCGACCTCACGATCGGCGCCGGGCTGCAGCAGGCGCGCCTTGCACGCTTCCACGTACCAGTCGGCGAGGTCGTTCCAGACAAAGCGGCGGGCGGCTTCGGCGTAGGCGTCGAGTCGCATGCCGGCGGTGCGTTCCTGTTCCGTCCACGTGGCGCCAGTTGGCCGTGCCGGACCCAGCGCGGCGTCGCAATCGCTGATGCCGCTCGCGAGTCGGTCGAGAATCCAGCGATCGACACTCGTGAGCTCGGTGTCGGTGAGCGAGGCAAAGTCCCGAACGGGATCGCTTCCGACCTGGAGCAGCAAGAAGCGGCCGATGTTCCAGAGCTTGGTGGCAAAGTTGCGCCCTGGCGCGAACGACTTCTCGAGGTCGGTGGGGTCGAGCATCACATCGACGCCGAGTCCCATCCCCTGGAGGAGCGTAAAGCGCATAGCGTCGGCGCCGAACTGCGCGACGACGTCGAGCGGGTCGATCCCATTGCCGAGCGACTTGGACATCTTGCGGTGCTCCATGTCGCGCACCGTGCCCGTGAGGTACACCGTATGGAACGGCGAGCGCCCCATGCAGTAGTAGCCGCTCATGATCATGCGAGCCACCCAGAAGAAGAGAATCTCCGGGGCGGTGACAAGCGCGTCGGTGGGATAGAACGCCTGCAGGTCGGGAGCCTTCTCGTTCGGCCAGCCGAGGGTAGAGAATGGCCAGAGCTGCGAGGAGAACCAGGTGTCGAGGACGTCGGTGTCCTGCGCGAGCGTGGCGTTGCCGCACTGTTCGCAGGTGGTCGGGTCAACACGATACGCCTTTTCGAAGTGGCATTCGGTGCAACGCCACACCGGCACGCGGTGTCCCCACCAAATCTGCCGCGAGATATTCCAGTCGCGGATGTTCTCGAGCCAGTTCACATAGACCGCGTTCCACCGCTCGGGGAGAATACGGACCGTCCCCTCGCGCACCGCCTGCAGGGCAGGGGCAGCGAGTGGGGCCATCTTCACGAACCACTGATCGCTGAGGCGCGGCTCGACCACCGTGTCGCAGCGGTAGCAGTGGCGCACCGCATGCTGGTGCACCTGCTTCTTGACCAAGAGCCCTTTGCTCTCGAGCTGCTTCACGATCTTCTTGCGCGCGTCGAATCGGTCGAGGCCGATCAGATCCGCGGGAACGCGCCCAGCGGCATCGATCCCGTCGGCCATCGTCGCCTCGGGGGTCATGATCACCGGCATCTTCAAGTTGTGCCGCTTGCCCACTTCAAAATCGTTCGGGTCGTGCGCCGGGGTGATTTTCACCACGCCAGTGCCGAACTCGCGGTCGACATAGGTATCGGCAATCACCGGAATGTCGATGTTGCTGATGGGCAGTCGGACGGTCTTCCCCACGAGATCGGCGTAGCGCTCGTCCTCGGGGTGCACGGCCACGGCGACGTCGCCCAGCATGGTCTCGGGGCGCGTCGTGGCGACCTCGACGCTGCGCGAGGGATCGTCGGACAGCGGATACCGGATGTGCCACAGCGCGCCGGTCTCGTCGTTGAACTCTGCTTCTTCGTCGGAGAGCGAGGTGAGGCAGCGCGGGCACCAGTGAATCACCCGATGGCCGCGATAGATGAGGCCGTCGTCGTAGAGGCGCACGAAGATTTCGCGGACCGCCACGCTCAGCTCGGGGCTCAGTGTGTACGCGGTGCGGGTCCAATCGGCGCTCGCGCCAATCGCACGCAGCTGCTCGAGGATCACGCCGCCGGTCTTCTCCACGTGCGTCTTCACCCGCTCCACAAATGCGTCGCGGCCGAGGTCGTCGCGGGTGAGGTTCTCCTTGGCGATCTGCTTCTCGACGATGTTCTGCGTCGCGATGCCCGCGTGGTCGGTGCCCGGGACCCAGAGGGCCTCGTCGCCCGACATGCGGCGCCAGCGGATCAGCACATCCTGCGCCGTGTTGTTGAGCCCGTGTCCCATGTGCAGCACTCCCGTCACGTTCGGCGGGGGGATCACAATGGTGTACGGGGTGCGGTCGCCGCCGTTGCGATCAGAACGGGCCGCGTCGGCGCGGAACACGCCGGCAGCTTCCCACTCGGCGTAGAGGGCTTTTTCGGTCGCCGCGGCGTCGTACTGCGGCGGGAGCTCGTCGGGAGTAATTGGGGTCGTCATTTCGGGTACAAAGTTAGCCACCGCAACGGGGTACGGGCTACGGCGGGGGTGAATTTCCCTATAGTGGCGACCGGCGCGGCCGGGGGGTAATTTGCACGTCACATGCTGACACTCGTTCTCCCCGACGGCGCGACCCGAGAGGTCCCCGAAGGCACCCTACCGCGTGACGTGGTGGGGTCGATCGGCCCCCGCCTGCTGATGGCCTCCGTGGCTGTCGCGGTGGATGGCGAAATTCAGGACCTCATGACCCCGCTCCGAAAGGGCGGGGCCTTTGTGGTGATCACGGAAAAGGATCCGCGCGCCCTTGGCGTATTGCGGCACTCCGGAGCCCATATCCTTGCTACGGCGGTTCGCCGCCTGCGTCCGGACGCCAAGATCGGCTTTGGTCCGGCCATTGAGGACGGCTTCTACTACGACTTCGAAGTCGAGAAGCCCTTTGGGCCAGAAGATCTCGAGGCCTTTGAGGCCGAGATGCACAAGGTGTGCGCCGAGGCGTATCCGTTCGTGCGCGAGGAGGTCTCGCAGGCCGAGGCCAAGCTGCGCTTTGTGGACGATCCGCTCAAGCTCGAGCGCTTGGAAGATTTTGAGGGGTCGGACGAGATTATTTCGACCTACACCGACGGCCCGTTTATCGATTTGTGCAAGGGGCCGCACATTCCGGACACCTCGCGCCTCAAGCACTTCAAGTTGCTGAGCGCCGCCGGCGCCTATTGGCGTGGCGACGAAAAGCGGCAGATGCTGCAGCGCATTTATGCCACCGCCTTCTTCAAGAAGGAGGAGCTCGACGCGCATCTCCACCAGATCGAGGAAGCGCGCAAGCGTGACCATCGCGTGGTGGGGAAGGCGCTCGACCTGTTCATGTTCCATCCGTATGCGCCGGGGGCGGCCTTCTGGACCGACCGTGGCACGACGATCGTGAACACGCTCAACGATTTCCTGCGTGAGTTGCAGGCCGACGACTATCACGAGATCCGCACCCCGCTGCTGTATAACAAGGGGCTGTGGGAGACCTCGGGGCATTGGGGGAAGTACAAGGAGAACATGTTCCTGGTGCTCGACAACGAGTCCGGCGAGCACGACTTCTCGTTGAAGCCCATGAACTGCCCGTCGCATTACCTGATGTACGCGCACAAAAAGCATTCGTACAAGGAGCTTCCGCTGCGCTACAACACGTATGACGTGTTGCACCGCAACGAAGTGAGTGGGGCGCTCTCTGGGCTGACGCGTGTGCGGCAGTTCCAGCAGGACGACTGCCACATCTTCTTGATGGAGTCGCAGATTGCCGAGGAAGTGAAGCGGCTCACCGACTTCATTCTCGCCTATTACAAAACCTTTGGGCTCACCGCGAACCTCAAGTTCGCGACGCGTCCCGAAACGCGCGTTGGTACCGACGAGATGTGGGACAACGCCGAGTCCGCGCTCAAGAACGCACTCGACGCCACGGGGCTCCCGTATACGCTGAAACCCGGCGACGGTGCCTTCTACGGCCCCAAGATCGACTTCGACGTCACCGACTCCATTGGCCGTCATTGGCAGTTGGGCACCATTCAGCTCGACTATGCGGCGCCCGAGCGCTTCGACCTCAGTTATACCGGTGAGGACAACAGCGCGCATCGTCCGGTGGTGATCCATCGTGCGGTGAGCGGATCGTTTGAGCGGTTCATTGCGATTCTCATTGAGCATTTCGCGGGCGCCTTTCCGATTTGGCTGGCGCCGGAGCAGGTGCGGGTGCTGCCGATCGCGGACGACTTGGCCCCTCAGGCGGCCGAGGTGGTCAAGAAGATGCGTGCGGCGGGAATCCGGGCGAAGCTCGACGATCGTGGCGAGACGCTGAACTATCGGATCCGCGAAGCCGAGGTGATGAAGGTGCCGTACATGGCCGTGCTTGGCCGCCGTGAGGCGGAAGCGGGGACCGTGGCGGTACGGGCGCGCGGGGCGGGGAAGAACAAGCAGGATATTCTCTCCGTGGACGCGTTCATCGCGCAGCTGCAGGACCAGATCCGGACGCGGGCGTTGGAGCCCAGCGGGATCAACGACTGATGACCATCGGCCGCCGCCTCCTGGTGTGTGTGCAAGTGCTTGCTTGCATGGGGGCGGCGACGGCGTCGGTGAAGGCACAGACGTTCAATCAGGCCGACATGCCTGCGATTGTTCGGCTCCCGCGCCCCGCCCTCGACCCCCTCCGCATCACGGGCGAGGTCGTCGTGGGTAACATCGCCGGGCTCGGCGGCTACTTTGTTGGCCAGGCCCTTGGCAATCATATCGCCAGTCGATGGCCCGACCAAAACGAACATACGTCTGTTTTTATCACGACCGGCTTTGCCTACACCGGCGCGGCCTTTGCCACGGCGGGTGGGGTCTACGCCGTGGGCTCCATGGGTGACCAGCGGGGCTCGTTCTCCGCGACCATGCTCGGCACCGGTGTTGGCGCCGGTGTGGCGTGGGTGCTCGACCGCACTCTGTTTTCTGACATTGACGATACCGCCAGCGGATCGCGCACGCGCTGGGCACAAACGCTGCTCAACTCACTACTTCCCTCGATCGGTGCGACGATCGGGTTCAACTCCAGTCGACGATTCAAATGACCGATAGCTCCCGCACTCCTGTCATCGTTTCCGGCGCTCGTACCCCGATCGGCCGTTTCCTGGGCGGTCTCGCACCGCTCACCGCGCCGGAGCTTGGGGCCGTGGCGATCCGCGCGGCGTTGCAGCGCAGCGGCATCGATGCGTCGCTGATCGACGAAGTCATTATGGGCAATGTCGTGCAGGCCGGCGTGGGGCAGGCGCCCGCGCGTCAGGCGGCCATGAAGGGTGGCGTTCCCGCGCATGTGCCCGCCTACACGGTCAACAAGGTCTGCGGCTCCGGGCTGCAGGCGGTGATGCTCGCGGCGCAGGCTATCAAGGCGGGCGACGGACAGGCCTTTGTGGCCGGCGGCATGGAGTCCATGAGCAATGCCCCCTTCTATGTGAACGGGCTGCGCAACGGCGTGAAGTTCGGCGAGCAGGCGATGCCCGACGGCCTGATCAAGGACGGCCTCTGGTGCGCCTTCGGCCACGTGCACATGGGTGGACACGCGGAGTACACCGCCAAGAAGGCCGGCATCACACGGGCGCGTCAGGACCAGTTCGCCTACGAGTCGCATCAGAACGCTGTTGCCGCCATCGAAGGTGGGAAGTTCAAGGCCGAGATCGCGGCGGTGGAGATTGCCGGCAAGAAGGGCGCGACCGTGATCGACACCGACGAGAGCCCGCGCAAGGATACGAACCTCGAGGCGCTCGCCAAGCTGCGCCCGGCGTTCCCGAAGGACGCGCCCAAGGACATGAAGCCCGAAGAGCTCACCGTCACCGCCGGCAACGCGCCAGGCCTGAGCGACGGTGGATCGGCGCTCGTGGTGGTGAGTGAGGCGTTCGCCACGGCGCACGGCTTGCAGATCTTGGCCCGCATCACCGGCTACGCGAGCGGCGGCACGGAGCCCAAGGATCTGTTCTTTGCGCCGATTCTGGCAGTGCAGAACCTGATGCGGAAGACCGGCGCGACCATTGGCGACTACGACCTGATCGAAGCCAACGAAGCCTTCGCGAGCCAGGCGCTCGCCGACGGCGACGGGCTCGGCTGGGATCCGACGCGGGTGAATGTGCATGGCGGCGCAATCGCGCTTGGGCACCCCATTGGGTCGAGCGGGGCGCGCGTGCTGGTGACGTTGCTGCATGCGCTCAAGGACCGCGGACAGCGCACCGGGTTGGCGACGTTGTGCTTGGGCGGCGGCAACGCGGTGGCTCTGTCCATCGAGTGCGTCTAACACGACGTCACTCGGACGCGTTCGCGCACTCGCGGCTCTGACACGGCCTCCGTGAATACCCCGTCGCCGTGGTACACGGAGGCCGGTGCCGTTCGGGCCCCGTGGCGCGCACTCGGCTTTGCGGGGCTCGTGGTGCTCGCGAGCGGGGCGGTTGGGGCGATTCTCGTGCCGCTCGTGCAGCTGACGTCGCTGGTGGATCTCGCGCGCGAAGAGCGCTTGGGGATTGCCGGCTGGTGGGACCTGGTGGCGGTGGTGATCGCGACCGCGCTGGCCATGCGCATCTTCGACGGCAATCGGATTAGTGGATGGGGCTCCGTCGGGCTCGATCGGGCGGCGCTGCGCTGGCGCTGCATTGGCCCGGGGCTCGCGGTGGGGTCGGTGGCCATTCTGCTGCCCACGGCACTGCTGCTACAGGCTGGGCGATTCTCCATTGAGCCCGCGGCGGTCACGGAGTCGTGGCAGAGTGCGCTACTGGTGGCCTGCGCGCAGCTGATTCCGTCGGCGTTCTCGGAGGAGCTCTTGGTGCGCGGGTATCTCTTTACCGCCATTCTTGAGGGCGCGGGAGAGCAATGGGCGGTGGCGGGGACGGCCATCATTTTTGGGATGATGCATGTCGGCAACCCCGACCCAAGCGCCTGGAGCATTGCCTGCGTAACACTGGCAGGGATTTTCCTGGCCGTTGTTCGGTTGCAGTTAGGCAGCCTATATGCGGCGACGGCGGCGCATCTGGCGTGGAACCTCTCACAGGTCTCGGTGCTTCACGCACCAGTGAGCGGGCTGGCCCTCCCAACCCCATGGTACCAGCTGGCCGATCACGGGCCGGCATGGCTTACCGGTGGCAGTTGGGGACCTGAGGGTGGGGGCGGGGCCGCTGTGGGCATGCTCGTGGCTATTTTTCTCTTGTTGCGGCGTCCCCGAGTGTCGGCGGACGCCTCCTGATCCACTTGGAGCGCTAGGACTATTTATGAGTGAAATGATCGCGGTGATTGGCGCCGGACAGATGGGGAACGGCATTGCGCACGTGTGCGCCCAGGCGGGGCTCTCCGTGACGATGATTGACGTCTCCGAGGGCGCGCTCGCGAAGGGCAAGAGCACGATCGAGAAGAACCTCGAACGGCAGATCAAGAAGGGGACGCTCGACGCGGCCGCCCGCGATGCGATTCTCGGACGCCTGAGCACGAACACCGATTTGGGCGCCGTGGCCAATGCCTCGGTGGCCATTGAAGCGGCGACCGAGAATGTGACGCTCAAGTTCAAGATCTTCGCCGACCTCGATCGCTTGGCGCCCGCCGGCACGATCCTCGCCACCAACACGAGCTCCATTTCGATCACCGAAATCGCCGCGCAGACCAAGCGCCCCGAGAAGGTGATCGGTATGCACTTTATGAATCCGGTGCCGGTAATGCAGCTCGTGGAGATCATCCGCGGACTCGCCACCAGCGACGCCACCACCGCCCGCGTGGTGGAACTCTCGAAGGCGGTGGGCAAGACGCCTGTCGAGGTGAACGATTACCCGGGCTTCGTCGCCAATCGCATTCTGATGCCAATGATCAACGAAGCGGTCTTCTGCGTCATGGAAGGGGTCGGCACGCCGGAAGCGGTTGATACGGTGATGAAGCTGGGGATGAACCACCCGATGGGCCCGCTCGCGCTGGCCGACTTGATCGGGCTCGACACCTGCGTCGCGATCCTCGACGTGCTGCACACGGGACTTGGCGATCCTAAGTACCGCGCCTGCCCGCTGCTCCGCAAATACGTCGCCGCCGGCTGGTTGGGTCGCAAGAGCGGCCGCGGCTTCTACGCCTACGCTTGAGCAACGCGTGACGACACTCACCGCTCTCACCGCAGAACAGCGCGAAATCCAAGCGATGGCGCGCGAGTTCGCGCAACGCGAGATCGCGCCGCGCGCAGCAGAACTCGACGCTGAGTCGAAGTTCGACGATACGCTCGTCGAAAAACTCGGCGCGCTCGGGTTCCTCGGTATGTTGATCCCCGAGTCGCACGGTGGACTCGGCCTCGACAGCCTCTCGTACCTGCTGGCGCTCGAGGAGATTGCACAGGCCGATGCCTCGGCCGCCGTGCTCCTCAGCGTCCACAACTCGCTCCCGACGCAAATGCTGTTGCGCTTTGGGAGCGACGCGCAAAAGGCGCAGTTCTTGGCACCGATGGCGCAGGGCACGATGCTCGGCGCTTTTGCCTTGTCGGAGCCAGAGGCTGGCTCCGATGCGTCGGCGCTGCGCACGCAGGCTGTGCGCGACGGCGACCATTACATCTTGAATGGCACCAAGGCCTGGGTCACGAATGGCGGCAACGCCGGCGTGATTATGGCCATGGCGCGCACGGACACCCCCGAGGATCGGCGTGGTGGGAAGGGGATCTCGACCTTTATCATTACCCCCGATCTCCCGGGCTTGGGGGTGAGCAAGAAGGAGAACAAGATGGGGCTGCGCGCCTCCCCCACGGTGCAGCTCGTGTTTGACAACCTTCGCGTGCCCGCTGATCGCTTGCTGGGCGAGGAAGGGAAGGGATTCCAGTATGCCATGCAATCGCTCGAGCATGGGCGTCTCGGGATCGCGGCGCAGGCCATCGGGATTGCGCAGGCCGCACTCGATGCCAGCATCGCATACGCGGGCGAACGGCAGCAGTTCGGCACGCCGATCCGCGAGTTCCAAGGCATTCAGTTCAAGCTCGCCGACATGGCCACCCGCGTGACCGCCGCGCGTGCGCTGTTGCATACCGTCGCCGCGGCAAAGGATCGTGGCGAGGCGGTGGGGCCAGAGGCGTCCATGTGCAAACTGTTTGCCAGTGAGACCGCCATGTGGGTGACCACCCAGGCGATCCAGGTGTTCGGTGGCTATGGCTACACCAAGGATTATCCGGTGGAGCGCTTGTTCCGCGACGCAAAGGTCACCGAGATCTACGAGGGCACGTCCGAGATTCAGCGCATCGTGATCGGCCGTTCGCTCGGGAAGTAACCGCAGCACGCAGCGTACGCCCCATCCTCTTTACCATATCTGACTTATGAAGCTCTTCGATACGCTGGAATCCCTCGGGCACGAGCAGGTCGTCTGCTGCTACGACAAAGCCTCCGGCTACCGCGGCATTATCGCCATTCACGACACGACCCTCGGACCGGCCCTCGGCGGCACGCGCTTCTGGAGCTATGCCAACGACGACGAGGCGATGACCGATGCGCTGCGTCTCTCGCGCGGCATGAGCTACAAGAACGCCGTGGCCGGCCTGAACCTCGGCGGCGGCAAAGCGGTGATCATGGGTGACAACCGCACGGCGAATCGCGAAATGATTTTCCGTGCGCACGGTCGCTTTGTGGAGTCGCTCGGTGGGCGCTATGTGACGGCCGAAGATGTTGGCACGAGCACGGGCGACATGGACTACGTGCACATGGAGACGGACTACGTCGCCGGACTCGCGACCAAGTCGGGTGATCCCTCGCCGGTCACCGCGCGCGGTGTGTTTCGTTCGATCCAGGCCTCGGCGCAGGCGCGGTGGGGCTCGTCGGACCTGAATGGCAAGACCGTGACGATCCAGGGGTGCGGCAACGTTGGCACCTATTTGGCCAAGGAACTGCACGCGGTAGGCGCAAAGCTGATTGTGAGCGACATCCGTGCCGATAAGATCAAGGCCGTGGTGGACGCGACTGGCGCCAAGGTGGTGGATGGCAACGAGATCTACAGCGCCAAGGCCGATATCTTTGCTCCCTGCGCACTCGGTGCGATCATCAACGACGAGACGATCCCGATGCTCAAGGTCGAGATCGTCTGCGGCGGCGCTAACAATGTGTTGCTCGAAGCTCGCAAGCATGGCGAGGCGCTCGAGTCGCGCGGCATCATGTACGCGCCAGACTTTGTGGCGAACGCGGGTGGCGTGATCAACGTGTACAGCGAGCTCGCCGGCTGGACGCGTGAGCGCGCGCTGCACAAGGCGGACGAGATTTTCGACACGATTCTCGGCGTGTACAAGATTGCGAAGGAGCAGTCGATTCCGACCTTCGAAGCCGCGGACAAGCTCGCCGAAGCGCGTATTGCGTCGGTGAAGGGCATGGTCCGCACCTGGCCGCAGTGGCCGCGGAAGGGCTAAATGGCTGAGCGCATCCCGATTGGCGCTGACCACGCCGGCTTCGAAATGAAGGGAAAGATTGTGGAGGCGCTCGCGCGCCTCGGCTTCGAGGTGCAGGACATGGGCACGCATTCTGCCGCATCCACCGATTACGCGGACTACGCGCATCCGGTGGCCCACGCGGTAGAGACGGGCGAGGCCGCGCGCGGGGTGCTGCTCTGCGGGACCGGGTTGGGTATGTCGTACGCCGCCAATCGCCACCCGCATGTGCGGGCGGCGGTGGCGTGGACGCCGGAAATTGCCGCGCTCGCGCGTCAGCACAACAACGCGAACGTGCTCGTCTTGCCGGCGCGCTTCATCTCGGAAGAAGATGCGATTGCAACGTTGAAGGCGTGGTTGGAGACGCCTTTCGAGGGTGGGCGCCACGAACGGCGCGTTGAAAAGATCGAACTACCGGAGGCGTCATGAGTGGATGGCCCGCGTGGGACCGTGCGCAGCCGGGAACGGCCCTCAAGCAGACAGATCCCGAAGTTGCGCACCTCATCTCCGAAGAGATCGCGCGCCAGAGTGACGGGCTCGAGCTGATCGCCAGCGAAAACTTTGTGTCGCCGGCGGTGATGGAAGCCACAGGATCAGCGCTCACCAACAAGTACGCCGAAGGACTGCCGGGAAAGCGCTATTACGGCGGCTGCGAAGTGGTGGACAGGGTGGAGCAGTTGGCGATTGACCGTGTGAAGCAGCTGTTCGGTGCGGAGCACGCGAATGTGCAGCCGCATTCGGGGGCGTCGGCGAACTTTGCCGTGTACTTGGCGTTCCTGAAGCCTGGCGACACCGTGCTTGGGCTCGACCTCTCGCAGGGCGGGCATCTGACGCACGGTTCGCCGGTGAACTTTTCCGGACTGATCTTCAACGCCATTCACTACGGCGTGAAGGACGACGGGCTGATTGACTACGAGATGATGGAGTCGCTGGCGCGCGAGAAGAAGCCCCGGATGATTATCGCGGGCTACAGCGCGTACTCACGGGCGATCGACTTTGAGCGTTTCGCGCGTGTGGCCAAGGAAGTTGGCGCGATCTTCTTGGTGGACATGGCGCACTTTGCAGGACTCGCGGCGACCGGTGCCTACCCGAACCCGGTGCCATTCGCCGATGTGGTCACGACGACCACGCATAAGACGCTGCGCGGTCCGCGTGGCGGCTTGATTCTGTGCAAGGCCGAACATGCCAAGGCGATCGACAAGGCGGTGTTCCCGGGCTCGCAGGGCGGCCCGCTCGAGCACGTGATCGCCGGGAAGGCGGTGGCGTTCAAGGAAGCGCTGGAGCCTGCGTTCACGGAGTATTGCGCGCAGATTGTGCGGAATGCGCGTGCACTGGCGGCGGCGATGATCGACCGCGGGTACCTCGTGGTGAGTGGCGGCACGGATAATCACCTGATGCTCGTGGATCTCCGCACCAAGGGACTCACGGGGAAGGTCGCCGAGCAGGCGCTCGACAAGGCCGGCATTACGGTGAACAAGAACACCGTGCCGCGCGAGACGCAGTCGCCCTTTATTACCAGTGGCATTCGCATTGGGACGCCGGCGGTCACCACGCGTGGCATGAAGGAAGCCGACATGGCGACGATAGCCGGGTTGATTGACCGCGTGCTGTCGGCGCCGGACGATGCCGCCGTGCATGCGGCGGTGAAGGCCGACGTGAAGGCGCTGACGAACGCGTTTCCGCTGTATCCGGAGCGCTAACGATCGATGAGTGCTCCTGAGCTTGCCTTTCGCGATGGCGTGATGGATCGGATCCGGCTCAAGGAGCCGCGGTTCGACGAACAGGCGTATCTATTTGTGCTGGCAGCGCTGGAGCTCTGCCAGCAGCGTCTCCCGGAGCGTCGGCATATCACGGGGGCTGAGTTGGCGGTGGCGTGTCGCGACTTGGCCATGCAGCGCTATGGCGTCATTGCGCGGATGGTGCTGGAACACTGGGGGCTGCGGAGCACGGAGAATATTGGCGACGTGGTCTTCACGCTGGTGGAGTTGGGGCTGTTGATGAGTCAGCCGCAGGATTCGAAGGAAGATTTTGTTGGCGTCTACGACTTCGCTGAGGCGTTCGACCAGAACTATCCGTGGAATCCCTCTGTCTCCGCCTGAGGGCGGAGCCGCTCGTGGGCCCGTGACTGTGATGCCGACCCTCGCACGTGTGACCACCGCGGCGCAGGCCGCTGCACTGGATGCCGCGACGATTGCGTCCGGCGTCGCGTCGAGTGCGCTGATGGACCGTGCGGGGCGTCACGCAGCCGCGCTGATTCTTGATCGCTTTGCCGAGGTGCTGACCGACGGCGCGATGATCTACGTGGGGCCCGGCAACAATGGCGGGGACGGCTGGGTTGTGGCGCTCGCGCTGCACCAGGCGGGGTGTCAGGTTCAGGTTGCGGAATGTGGCGCAATGCGAACGGCTGACGGTATCGCTGCGCGCGCGTCGTATCTCGCGGCGCGCGCTGATGTGTCGCACGGGGGTGACGTGTCGGACGTTGTCGTTGCGCCGGCGATTGTGGTTGACGCCCTCCTCGGCACCGGCACCGCGGGGGCTCCGCGGGAGCCCGTCGCAGCGGCAATCGCGCGGGTCGCCGCACATCGTGCGGCGGGGGCAAGTGTTGTCGCGCTCGATGTCCCCAGTGGGCTCGATGCCACCACCGGTGCCGCGCCAGGGGCGTGCGTGCGGGCCGATCTCACGATCACCTTTGGCACCGTCAAGCGCGGGCTGCTCGCGCATCGCGACTTCTGTGGAGTCATTGTGGCGGTCGACATCGGCGTGGCCGATGTGTCCGAGGCGGAGCGATTGCCGCAGCTCGTGACGTCGCCCGCGGTGGAAGCGCTCGTACCGCGGATCAGCGCCCAGGCACACAAAGGGGTGCGCAAGCGCTTGGTGATTATTGGCGGTGCCCCCGGCATGGCGGGCGCGGTAGTCCTCGCCGCGCGCGGTGCCGCGCGCAGTGGCATTGGAATGGTCAGGCTGTGCGTCGCCCCCGAGAGCCTCAACGCCGTGCAGGCCGCTGAGCCCGTGGCTACGGCAGTGGCCTGGCCTACGGGCAATGCGGCGGAGCTCGCTGCGCTCTGCGACTACGCCGATGTGATGCTCATCGGCCCCGGCCTTGGCACATCTGCGACCGCGCAGGAGCTCGCGGCCCGCGTGCTCGCCACCTTCCGCGGCCCCGTGGTGCTTGATGCCGACGCCCTCAACGCGTACGCGGGGCGTGTGCACGCCCTGCGCACGGCTATCGAGTCAGAGGGCGCCCGCGCGGTGGTGCTCACGCCACACCCGGTGGAACTGGCTCGGCTTGCGGGTGTGAGCCCGGGCGACGTCCACTCGCGCCGCTTCGAGATTGCGGGCGAAACCGCGCGGAGCACCGGCGCCACCGTGCTCCTCAAGGGTGTTCCCACCGTCGTGAGCGACGGTGCGACCACACAGGTGGTCGCCGCGGGCACTGCCGTGCTCGCCACCGCCGGAAGTGGTGACGTACTCGGCGGCATTGTGGCTACGCTCCTCGCGCAGACTGAGCACGCGCTTGTGGCGGCGAGTTGCGGCGCGTGGGTGCATGGACGAGCCGCGGAGATTGCCGGCGCGGGGCGCGTGCGCGGTGTGACGCTCGACGACGTGATCCACGCACTCTCCGACGCTTGGCCGCACGCGACGCGCCACCTCGACGTCGTGGACGGCGATGCCGTACTCGCTGAACTCCCTGCGGTGCCCTAATGGCGCACATCACCTTGGGCCCCGGCTCTGAGTTCGACTTGGTGCGCGCATTGCTTGCGCGCTGGGGCACGCTCGCCGAGGGCACGGGCGACGACGCGGCCATTGTTGATGTGCCCGCCGGCGAGAAGTTGGTGGTGAGCACCGATAGCTCGGTGGAGTTCGTGCACTTCAAGCGCGAGTGGCTGACCGCGCAGGAAATTGGGTATCGCGCCGCTGCCTCCGCGGTGAGTGATCTCGCCGCGATGGGGGCCACGCCGCTCGGTATGACGGTCGCTATGACGCTCCCCGATGCCTGGCGGCCGCAGGCACTCGAGCTTGCCGACGGCATGGCGGAGCTCGCGCGCGCCACCGGCATGCGCATCATTGGTGGCGATCTCACGAGCGGCGCCACGTTGACCATCACAGTTACGGTGCTGGGGGCTGCGCGCTCGGAGCAACTGCTCAGGCGCGATGGCGCGGTCGCCGGGCAGGTGGTGTTCGTCACGGGGCGATTCGGTGGCCCTGGGGCGGCCGTGCGTGCACTGTCGCGTGACGAAACGCCGGCCGCGGAGCATCGCCAGCGATTCGCCCATCCGGTCCCGCGGATTCGTGAAGCCATATGGCTGGCCGCTGAGGGCGCTACCGCGGCGGTGGATTGCTCGGATGGCCTCGTGGCAGATGCCGCGCACCTTGCGGCAGCGAGCGATCGACGACTCGTGCTGGATTTAGATCAACTCACGCTCGTGGATGGTGTGACGGAAGTTGAGGGGGCGAGCAGCGGGGAAGAGTATGAGTTGGTGGTCACCGGTCCGGCGTCGCTCGACACCGACCGGTTTGCGCGCGAGTTTGGTGTGCCGCTCACGGCGGTGGGGCGCGTAGAGATTGCGCCCGCCACGGGGCCTGATGTGATTGTTCTCTACGACGGTCGCGTAATAACGCCCCCTACGGGGCACGATCATTTTCGCACATGATTCGTACACTTTGGGTGCTGTGGTGGACCGCGGTCGCGACGATCGTGCATGGTGGTGGCGCCATTGTGGGTGCGCTGCTCGGGCAGGATGATCGCCCTGGTTCGTTGCGCGAGCGTGCGCCGCGGAACTGGGGACGCCTGATCTCGTGGTCCGCTGCCGTGAAGATCGAGATTCACGGAGGGGAGAACCGTCTGGGCGACCGGCATGTGTTCGCCGCGAACCACGTCTCCTGGCTCGATATCGCAGTGGTCGCGGCGCATCTGCGCGCCTTCAAGTTTGTCGCCAAGGCGGAGCTCAAGCGCATTCCGATCTTCGGGCGTGCGGCGGCGGCGGCCGGCACGGTGTATATCGAACGGGAGAATCGGAAGGCGGCCTTTGACGCCTACAAGGACGCCGCCGAGAAGATCAATGCGGGGGCGAGTGTGGTGGTGTTCGCCGAGGGGACGCGCGACAAGTCGTACGCGCTGCGTCCGTTCAAGAAGGGGCCCTTTGTGTTAGCCATTGCGGCGCAGGCCCCGATTGTTCCTACGCTCATTTACGGCACGCTGGATGTGAAGCCGCACGGGCAGTTTGGGATGCGTCCGGGCACCGTGCATGTGCATTTCTTGGAGCCGATTCCCACCGCGGGGCTCACCTACGACGACCGCGACACCCTGGCAATGCGCGTCCGTGACGCGATGGCTGTGGTGCTGCAGCGGGAGTACGGGGTGGCGAGCCCGCCCTGGGTGCCGCGCCGCGCCGACACGGGGGGCGAAACGACCAACGCCACGAACACTCCCAGCTCGGCCGATTAGATTTCTGAAGCGCTCTCCGAACACCGACCTCAGCAGCCGAGTTTTTATGTCTTCCATTGCATCGATTCAGGCCCGTGAGATTCTTGATTCGCGCGGGAATCCGACCATTGAAGTCGACGTCCTGCTCGACAACGGCGCGTCTGGGCGTGCGGCTGTGCCCAGTGGCGCGAGCACCGGTGAGCACGAAGCGCTCGAGCTGCGCGATGGCGACGCCAAGCGCTATATGGGGAAGGGCGTGCTGAAGGCTGTGACGAATGTCGAGAAGTTCATTTCCCCGGCGCTGCGTGGCGCGGATGTGACCGATCTGATTGACATTGACCGCACGCTGATTGCCCTCGACGGCACCAAGACCAAGTCCAAGCTTGGCGCGAACGCGATGCTCGGCGTGTCTATGGCCTGCGCGCGCGCGGGCGCGGTGGTGACGGGGCAGTCGTTGTTCCGCTATCTCGGTGGGCCGTTGGCGCGCACCATGCCCGTGCCGATGATGAACATTATCAATGGCGGCGCGCATGCCACGAACACGGTCGACCTGCAGGAGTTCATGATTGTGCCCGTAGGCGCGGAGACGTTTAGCGACGCGCTGCGCATGGGGACTGAGGTGTTCCACACGCTGAAGAAGGTGCTCGTCAAGCGGAAGATGGCCACCGGTGTGGGTGACGAAGGCGGCTTCGCGCCCGACTTGAAGAGCGATGAAGAAGCGATCACGGTGATTCTTGAGGCGATCGAGTTGGCTGGGTATGCGCCGGGGACCGACATTTGCTTGGCGCTCGATTGCGCGGCCAGCGAGCTGTACGACAAGAAGAAGAGCTATGTGTTCAAGAAGAGCGGCGGCGGGAGCAAGAGTGCGTCGCAGATGGTGGAGCTGTATGAGAAGTGGATCAACAAGTATCCCATTGTGAGCATTGAGGACGGGCTTGCTGAGAACGACTGGAAGGGGTGGGAGGAGCTGACCGCGGCCGTTGGTGATCGGGTGCAGTTGGTGGGCGACGATCTGTTTGTGACGAACCCCGAGTTCTTGGCGCGTGGGATTGAAGAGGATGTGGCGAACGCTATTCTGATCAAGCTCAATCAGATTGGCACCGTGACCGAGACGTTGGAGACGATTGAGATGGCTAAGCGGAATGGCTATCAGAACATCATCTCGCATCGCAGCGGTGAGACCGAGGACACGTTTATTGCGGACTTGGCGGTTGGGACGAACGCCGGGCAGATCAAGACGGGAAGCACGAGCCGGTCGGACCGGATTGCGAAGTACAACCAGCTGTTGCGGATTGAGTCCGAGCTTGGGGAGAGCGCGGTGTATCCGGGCGGCGCGGTGTACGGCATTGGCGACGACTGACGTTCGGAGCATTCTGACCCGTGTGGTGATTGCGGCGGTGTTGTTTGCCGCGATCGCCTTTGCGGTGCAGGGTGGTGAGTGGGGGACGACAGATTTGTTTACGGCGCGTGCGAAGTTGGCGCGGACGCGGAGCAGTGTGGACTCGTTGCAGCGGGATGTGGCGGCGCTGAAGGCTCGGAAGCTGATGTTGGACACCAGTTCAGCGGAGCAGGAGCGTATCGCGCGCGAGGAGTTTGGGATGGTTCGGGGTGGGAAGGAGGTGCTGTACCGTTTTTATGGGGCGGACAGTGTGGGGAAAGTGGAGAAAAAGCGTCCGTAGGGCTGTTGACCGCTTGTAATTGCGTGTGCAGCGGCTACTATTAGGGAATCGACGCGGGGTGGAGCAGCCTGGTAGCTCGTCGGGCTCATAACCCGAAGGTCGCGGGTTCAAATCCCGCCCCCGCCATAGATTCAGCGAAAGCTGGCAACGGCCGGTTCCGAAAGGGGCCGGCCGTTGTTATTTTCCGAGGCTGTGGGGGTATTGCAGGCGTGTAGGAGCAGGCGGGTATGGCTGGGTAGCTCAGCTGGTTAGAGCACGGCACTCATAATGCCGGGGTCGAGGGTTCGAGTCCCTCCCCAGCTACTAGATCACGATTTCAGGACGTACAACGGCACCCCGGTAGGGGTGCCGTTTGTGCGTTTGGGGGGGGGCTCGGCGACCGCACTGGCGAGTTGCTTGGTGTGCACACCGCATAAACGAATACGGTAAGAAAACGGAGCGTCCACGTATCCACGTGGACGCTCCGTTCACTTCCTCAACGACAGGCTCAGTCGTCGTCGCTGTCGTCGTCTTCGTCGTCCGCTTCGGCATCAGCGGCGGAATCAGAAGCCGAATCCGCGGCCGAATCGACGCCGCTATCAGCAGCCGAATCCACACCCGAATCCGCAGCGGAGTCTACGCCCGAATCCACGGCCGAATCGACGCCGCTATCAGCAGCGGAATCCACGCCCGAATCCGCAGCCGAGTCTACGCCCGAATCGACGGCGGAATCTACACCGGAATCCAACGAATCTTGATCTGACGGGCTCATCGTCTATCTCCTGTTCTGTTACCGTGCGGTAGGTTCTGGGGGGGGAGGTACAGGGTGCTTCAACTAGCGGAGCGGGGTCCGTCGGAATCTGCCCCCTAAAGTGCAGGCACTCGGGCAGAAGCGCAATCCCAACAGCCGGCCTAGGGAAAACAGTTACCGAACCGTGGATATTGCCGAGCGATATACAGGCCAACGTAGCTCCGGATCCACTGCCGTGCTGTGACCTACGTCACGGGATTCGGAGCGGGCGCCGACCCTTGTACACCGGAAAGTTTGCACAGGCGGCTCGGCCGTCGCACGAGGCGCGCGGGAAATACAGCAGATCCTCAATCCCGTCGCCGTCAATATCCAGGAAATAGCTCTGCCACCCTCCACTCCCATCACTGGGGTTCGGAGGAAAGACGCTGTCCGGCACTCGCACCAGCCGACCGGCATGGTTGTTCAGAAACACAATCGGACGCACCCCGTCCCCAATCCCGTCTGCCACCAAGTCATCGTAGCCATCGCCATTCACATCTCGGCAATGCACATCGCCCGGCGCCGTCATTGCCCCGTCGATCACCGAGAGCCGCTCCAGCTTGTCGTGGCTCACGTCGAACAGCAACAACTGCTGCACACCGGTCATCCCAACTCCTTCCACCCAATCCAGTCCACCATCGTAAAGGTCTCACTCGGCAGCAGCGAATCGACCGTGGTCCACGGCCCCGAACCGCGCCGAGTGGAGAGCGCGATCGGGTAGATGGTGCCGTTGGCGAAGGACAGTTGTTCGGCCGGCCCCAAGAGAATGTCCGCATCACCAGTGCCAGGGACCACCGCCAAGGAGTGGTGGTAGACCGAATCGCCAAAGAGAACCGCGCGATATTTGCCATTGCCTTGCGAGAGGATCGCCGCACTCTGCGCGCCCCAGTTCGCACAGCCGGCGATCCCTTGGATGCAGGTGCGTCCATCTTCTTTGTTCAGCGCGTAAATCCAATCGACGGAACCGTCGCCGTTCAGATCGTAAGCGCGCACATTGCGACCCACCGCACCGCCAAGATCGACGTCCGGGGTTCCCATGGTGGCCAGCGTTCCGTCGCGAAAGGTGCCGTTGGCATTCGCGAGGAGCACGACCATGCGACTCCGCACCGGCCCAGAGCGGGTAGGAGCAGTTGCTCGGTCTTGGTCCGCGGATGCCAGAGGTACAGGATGAAATCATTTTTGCCATCGCGGTTCACGTCGGCGCCGAGTGGGATGATGCCAACATCTCCGACGGCGCTGAAGTAGGGGCTCAGGTCCGGCACCGCGTTCGGTGTGCGACGCCAGTAGGCAGCGGCGACGGTCGGGTCGAGGAGTACCCGAAGGGTGGTCTCGCCGGTCGTGCCGCCAGAGGTCGCGCGAATGGTGACCGTGCCTTCGTAGAGGGCCGTGATGGCGCCGCTGGTACTCACAAGGGCGATGCTCGTATCCGTGCTGGCGTAGGTCACGGGGACCGTGCCCACGACATTGCCTGTGGAGTCGAGCCCCTGCGCCGTTGCCGCGGTCGTGCGTCCCATGAGGTGGGGGTGAGGGCTGGAAGGGGGCAGAATGGGGGCCGATTGGTGGCGAACGCAGTGAAAACGCCCCGTCGTCAGTCTAATTGACGCCCAGCTAACGCCAAGCGAGCATTGGATAGGCATGAATCTCCCCTTCCGCCTCCAACTCCTCGGCCGGTTCGAGCTCCGCCACGAAGACGGACGTGTGGCGCTCCCGCCGTCCAAGGTCTTGGCCGTGCTCGCCTACCTGGCCTGCGCCCGTGATCGGCAAGCGTCCCGCGAGACCCTGGTGGAACTGCTCTGGCACGAACGGGAGCGCGAGGTGGCTCGGGCCTCCCTGCGCCAAGCGGTCTTCGGTCTCCGGAAAGCCCTCGGCGCCCAGGTCCTGATTGGCGACGGCGATTGGCTGACGCTCGCCCCGGGGCTGACTGTGGATGTTGACGAGTTCCAGCAGGCCCTCCGCAGCGGAGCGGTCGCCGATGCCTACCGCCTGTACGGCGGATCGTTCATTCCCGATTTTGCGTCCCCCGGCGCCCTCGAGTTTGAACATTGGGTCGATGCCGAACGCTTCCGTTTGCGGAGCGCCTTCCTGTCCGCCGCGCGCGGTCACCACGCCGCGCTCCGGGCCGCGGGCTCGCTCGACGACGCCATTCGCGTGGCGACGCGCGTGCGCGACACCGCCCCCGAAGACGACGAGAACTGGTGCCTGCTGTTCGAATCGCTCGGCGTTGGCGGGCGGTTCGCGGAGGTCGCGCTCGAGTCGGCGGCGCTGCGCGTGCTGCGAGCTGACGAAGGCCGCGAGCCCGAGCCGCCGACGGAAACTTTGCTGCGGCGCTTGATGCGTGAGGCGGGGCCCAAAATCTCCATGTCGACCGGCGCCGAGCTCACGCCCCCGGCGGTGGCAGGGAGCTCCGGGGCATTAGTACAGGTTCCGATGCACCCCGAGTTTCAGGGGCGCACCGATCTCTTTGCCGAGCTCGTCGCGGCCTGGTCGCGCACGCAGAACGCCCACGAGTATGTGCGCATCCTGGTCGCCGCGCCTGGCTTAGGGAAAACGCGCTTGCTTCATGAAATCGCGCGCCGTCTGCGTGTGCAGCGCGCACCGCTGGTGCAGAGTACCGGACGGCAGCGCGAGCGCGACGATGCCTATGCCATGCTCGCGAGTATTCTGCCCGCAATCGCCGCATTGCCCGGCGCCGCGGGAATCTCGCCCGCGTCGGCCGCCGTACTGGCGGGGATCGTGCCGCAGCTCGCGGATCGCTTTCACGTCGCCGCCGAAGTCTCCACGGGGAATAGCGACGAACAGTTACGTCGCCGTGGCCTCGCCGTTGCGGATCTGTTTGGTGCCGTCAGCGAAGAAGGAGCGTGGGCCCTGCTGATTGATGACCTGCAGTGGGCCGACGCCTCCTCGCTGTACTGCATTGAGCGCACCCTCGCCCGTGGTGCCGGGGCGGGTCTCCTGCTACTCGGCGCGTCGCGTGTTTCGATTCCGTCGCTCGCATCATCATCGCAGGAGATTGCGCTTCCGCCGCTCACGGTAGCCGAGGTGGGCGCGCTGCTTGGGTCAATGGCAGTTGTGAACGCAGATCACTGGAGCGATGCCCGAACCGAAGCGATTCAACGGCACGCCGGCGGATCGCCCTTCGGTGTGTTGCAGTTTCTGCGCGCGGCCATTGCGAGTGAAGCGGTGTCGGTCACGGCGGGGCAGTGGATGGTGCATTCCGAAACTGAGGTCGAGCGGCTGTTGCAGGGAACCGCGGTTGACCAAGCGCGCATTTTGTCGATCAGTGCCGACGAGCGCGAGTGTTTGGTGGCGCTCATGCTGCACGAGTCGGCGCTCTCGGTGGCCTCGTTGGTGAACCTGCTCCAGGTGTCGGAGCAGGTTGTGGGTGATCGGCTCGCGGGGCTGGAGCGTGGCGGGTTCGCCTCGCGTGGCAACGACGGCAGCTGGTCGGTGGCGCATGCGCTGTTGCGGGAGTCGGCCGCCGAGTTGCTCACCAAGGGCGACTGGTTGCTTGGCGCTCGGCGACTCGGGAACTGGCTTGCGCGCACGGCGGGAACGGACGCGGAGTACCGGCAAGCGGTGCGGTTGTTGCTCTCCGGCGATGATCGCGACGGCGCCTTCGCGATTGCGAAGCAGCTGATCCTTCGCACGCCGCGCGAGGCCTTTGACGAGAGCACGGTGGCACGCGTGATCCTTGGCGGGGTGGATGATCCGCCGCTCGCGGAGCGTTTGCGCGCGTTGGTGCGCGCGCGACGGCGTTCGTACCTGGCGCGCCTCATTGGGGGCGCGGCTGCCCTGATCGCGATTGTGGCGGCTGCGGTGTTAATTCCGTTTCGCCCCGTACGATTGGTGGATGTGTCGGAGCTGAACGCGTTGGAATCGGCTGACCCCACCACGCCCTTCGAGCGTCCGCTCCGAGTGGAGGTACGCAACGCACTCGGCCTCCGCTCCACCTGGCGCGATGGTGATTCGGTGCACTACACGAGCTCGGATTCCGGTGTGATGCTCCGGGGGCGCACGGTCGCGGTGATTCGTGGAGGGGTCGCCGAGTTTGACTCGTTGTTTGTTGCGGAAATTCCATACCCGGAGCAGGGCGGGCATCCGGACTACAGGAGGGCAAAGCTCGCGAAAGATCAGCGATTTGTCGCGGCGGGTCTTGAGCCCGTGCATCTCGTGGTGAATAAATGGCCAGAGGCGCTACGCATTGTGGATGGTCTTGTGAACGGACGCCGACTCCGCGGTGGACTGAATACCGTTCGCGTTGCGCCTGGCGGGGAGATTTCGGGGTCGGTGGCGTTTCGCTATACGACGCCCAGCCGCGGGGCGCTCTACGTGCTGGCGCGTGGCACGAGTTGGGGGCAGCACGGCGGTGATACGCTCACGGTGCGATCGCTGCTTGCCGGTCTGAGGGATGCGCGCATGCAATCGACGCTGAAACTCCGAGCGCCAACTACGACTGGCGACTACCTGATTGCGTGGACGCAGACCGGCGAGCCCACGGGATCGTGGCTGCTGTCTGGAACGAACTGGCGTTGCGGCACGCCTCGCTGGGGCGACGGCAATGATCTGATGGCGTTGCCGATGGATCAGCTGATTCGCGCTGCGGCAGATCCGGGGATGGTGAGGGTGTCTTGGTTGTACTGCGAGACCAAGGAGGAGCGTGTTTGGCGCAGCATCCCGATTGCGGTGCTGAAGGTGGAGGTGCGGTAGGGGGGGGCGCGTAGCGGCGCGGTCGGGGATGGTGCGGTAGAGCTTTCGCCGTTCGAGCGAAACCTCATAGCCGGTGTTTTGCAGGCACAGCGCGAGCGATGTCCGAGGAGCGCTCATAGGTGCAGGTCGAGAAAGCGTTTGATTTTCATTTCGCGGCGGCCGATTCCTGTGGCTTCGTACCAATGTAATTCGGCTCGGCGGAGGTCGTCTAGGCCGAGGTCGACGTGCGCCATTCACGTGAGCGCTTGCACAGCACAGGCATGTGTAGCGGTATCGAACAGCGGGGTTCCCGACTCGTAGCAACAGCACGCCAACACCGTTCATCGAGCGTCAATGCGAGGCGCGTTCTGTCGCGCTAGTTGACGGCATGTTGCGCCGTTGTGTGAGGGCGCTGTCCGAAAATGGTCATTACGTGCAGTTGACGGAGCACCGCGATGTTACGCGCGTTGCTCTCACTGCCACGTGTTCCATTGGGGTGCCACCGTGCCTTCCGCGACTCGTCTATCGTTCCGTCGATTGTTGTTCGCCGCGCTCGGGATTGCGCTGATTATCAACTGTTCGGGTGGCGTCAAGGATGCCCCGACCGCGCCTGTGGCGCCGGTGGTGGTCGGCTCGGTGACGGTGGGTGGGACGCCAGCGGAGGGCGCGCTCCTGGTCGGCGGGAGTGTGACGCTCACGGCCACCGCGGTCAGCACGACCGGGTCCACCGTGAGTGGCCGGACCACCACCTGGAGCAGTTCGGATCCTTCCGTCGCGACGGTGGCGGCCGGAGCCGTCGTCGGTGTGGCGTCTGGACCCGTGACGATCAGCGCATCGGTCGACGGCGTGGTCGGGCGCACGACGCTCTCCGTGCGCGTGCCGATCAGTACGCCGCCGGCTGGGGCGAGTACCCCGACGGTCGCGGCCGTGCTCGGTGGCGCCGTTACGCTGACGATTCCCCCGACGGCTGTGCCCACGGGCACCGCCCTGTCGGTCGCCCCAGCCGCACTGCCGAGTGACAATCGCGTGGTGCCGGCGACGACCTATGTGTTCGGGCCCGACGGAACCACGTTTAGCAGCCCACTGACTCTCGCACTGCGGTACGATAAGGCCGCCGTTGCGACCGCGGATCAGTCGACGCTCTGGCTCGCGTCGGTGGATGCGAGCGGTGTGGCGACCCCGATTGCGGGAAGTGCGGTGGACTTGACCACGGGCGTTGTTTCTGCGCCGGTCTCGCACTTCTCCTCGTATACGATCATCAAACCGGCAGCGCCCGCGTCGATTGCTGTAGCCAGTGGCGATGCGCAGTCGGCGACGGTGGGCACGTCCCCCGCAACCGCCCTGAGTGTGCGCGTGCTCGATGCATCCTCTCGTCCGGTGCCAGGCGCATCCGTACGATTCGCCGTGGCCTCCGGCAACGGCACGCTGAGCGGCACCGCGACGGCAACCACGAACTATCTCGGTGTCGCCACGCTCGCCGGCACGTGGGTCTTGGGAACCGCGTCCGGCGCACAAACGCTGACCGCGACACCGACGACTGGGTCCGCGACTGCGGCGACGATTACCGCCACGGGCATCGCTAGTGCCGCCACGAAGCTTGTGCTGAGCGGCACCGGGACGCAGGTCGCTGGCGCAACCCAAACGGTTACAGTCACCGCGAAGGATGCGAACGGCAACACCGCCACGACCTACACCGGCGCCAAGTCGTTGACCTTTAGCGGCGCAGCCACGGCGCCGGGTGGGCAGAAGCCCACGGCAGGTGGTACGGCGTTCGGCACTGCCACGAGCGTAACCTTCACCAACGGAGTGGCCACGCTACCGCTCGTGCTGAACACTACGGAAACGGCAAAGCTTAGCGTAACCGATGGAACACTCAGCGCGGCAACAACCGATCAGCTCTCTGTCACCGTTACAGCAGGAGCCGCAACGCAGCTTGGGCTCGTGCGGAGTATCGTGGGCGCCACGAGTGGAACAGCGTTCGTGACGCAACCCATCGTCGCCCTCAAGGACGCGAATGGCAATACCGTATTTACCGACAACAGCACTGTCATCACCATGGCAGTCAGCGCTGGCGGTACCCTGAGCGGCGCCACCACCGCGACGACCAGCGCTGGGATGGCAACATGGCGCAACGCGACCCTAAGCGGCGCACCAGGAAGCTACACCGTCACGTTCTCGGCCAGCGCTCTCGCAACCGCGAGTCAATCCGTGACGCTCGTATCGGGGGACCCCACCCAACTCGTGCTCACGACGATTGCGGCGGGTGCAACGAGTGGCGCTGCCTTTGCCACGCAACCGGTGGTCGCGGTGCAAGATGCAAGCGGCAACACGGTGACAAGCGCGACCCCTCTCGTCACCATGACGGCGAGTGCGGGGGCGACCCTCGTTGGGACAACCACCGCGAGTGCTGTTAACGGCGTCGTGACCTTTAAGAACATTGGCGTAAGTGGCGCGGCGGGCACGAGCTACACGCTGACCGCTGCGGCAACCGGACTGGCCTCGGCCACACAATCGATTATGCCAACGGCGGGAACTGCCAACCAACTCGTGCTAACAACCAGTGCGGCTGGCGCAGCGAGCGGGGTGGCCTTTACCACCCAGCCCGTGGTGGCGATTCGTGATAGCGCGGGCAATACCGTGACGACCGCGACCCATAGCATCACCATGACGGTGAGTACTGGGGCGACCCTCGTCGGGATCGCCACCGTGAGTGCCGTGAATGGTGTCGCGACGTTCTCGACCGTCGGCATCGCGGGCATCGCGGGGACGAACTACACGCTGACCTTCGCGGCGAGCGGACTTCCCGCCGTGACGCAGGCAATCGCGCCGACGGTAGGGCCAGCGACTCGCTTGACGCTGACGCGTGCGCCGTTATCGTGCCCCTACGGTGCGAGTGCGGCCGACTGCGTCTCCCCGGATGCGCGCGTTGCACAGGGATTCGCCGCGCCGCCACAGGTTACAATCTTGGACGCAGGCGGAAACACGGTTACGTCCGCGACGACCGTGGTCACGATGAGCCTCGGTAGTGGGGCGACCGTGGTAGCTCGGAGCGGGGGCACGATTAGTGACGTGGGAACGGCGACCGCCACCGCCGTTAACGGCGTTGCAACTTTTGATCAGAGCCTATCGCTCAGCGGCACGGCCGGCACCTACGTCCTGACCTTTAGCTCCCTCGGCCTCAGTCCAGCCACGTACTCGATCAAGGTATTACCGGGTGACCTGTATAAAACGTCCGTCACGCGCACGCCGGAGTCGCCAGCCAAGAGTGGCGCCGCGTTTGCGATACAGCCGCAGGTTACGTTGCAAGACTTCGCAGGGAACACCTATGCCAACATCTGTCCGTATTGCGTAGGGAGTGGTAACACGGGCTATGACGTAATCATGGTCGTTGATTCCCCGTCATCGCTGGATCGGCAGCCGCAGTTGGTTGGGACGTGGGCAATCCCCTTGGTCGAGGGGCAGTCGGTGTACAACTTTACGGGAGTGGGTTTCAGCGGAGCCGTTGGAACGCAATATCGTTTGCGCTTCGGACTGTCTCATTCTGGATCCGGAGTTGTCTGTTGTGCAAGCTCTTCGTCGACAGGCCTCCCAATCTTGCTTACGGCCGGCACCGCGAGCCAGTTGGTGCTGTCGACGCGAGCAGAAGGGGCCGCGAATGGCGCGGCGTTCACCACGCCGCCTGTGGTCACGATTCAGGATCGCGACGGCAATCTCGTCACGACTGCGAACACTGCGGTTACGATGACCGTGAGCGCAGGTGCGACCGTGGTGGGGAATGCGTCGGCCACTGCCGTCAACGGCGTGGCCAAATTCACCGGGGCTGGGATTACGGGTACGGTCGCGACGAACTATACATTGACCTTCGTCCAACCGGGCCTGACGGCCGCAACACAGTCCATCTCGTTGTATAGTCAGGCCACGCAACTCGCGGTAGTGACGAGCGCGGCGGGGGCGGAGAACGGTGCGGCATTCACCACCCAGCCGGTGGTCAAAATTCAGGATGCACGCGGCAACACCGTCCCCACGGGCAGCGCCGTCGTGACCATCACGGTGAGTGCGGGTGCGACCGTTGTGGGGACCGCAACGGCGACGGCCGTGAATGGTGTCGCTTCCTTTGTGAACGTCGGCATCAGCGCTACCTCACCCAATATGTATACGCTCACTTTCTCGTCGAGTGGACTGGCCGTAGTGACGCAGTCCATTCCGTTTGCGCCGAGTGGGCCGTTCTACGCACAATCCGTGCAAGCCAATCGGAACGGGTTCACGTCGTGCGCGCTGACCAGTGCTGGAGCTGCGTACTGTTGGGGAGAGAACAATATGGGTATGTACCTTGGCGACGGGACCACCGTGGGTCACCGGACTCCGATGCCGGTGCTGGGGAGTAGCGGAGGACCGTCGCTTGTGCTGAGTGCGCTGCGAATCGGCAGCAGTAGCCAATGTGGACTAGACTTGTCCGGAGCCGCCTATTGCTGGGGACTAAACTGCTCGGTGAGCTGCGGCTATGAGCAACTCTTGGGCGTGAGCACTACAGATCCCGTGTTGCTGACGCCGGCCCCGGTTGTCGGTGTCGCGGGGGGTCCATCGCTCACATTCAGAGCGCTCGACGTGGGGCCACGCTTTGCGTGCGGATTATCCATGGCGGGAGCCGCCTACTGTTGGGGGCAAAATACTAATGGCCGCCTTGGCGATGGAACATCCGTCGACCGCTTCACACCCACCGCAGTTCCTGGAGTGAATGGTGGAGCCCCGCTAGTGTATACCGCAATCTCTACGGGCTACAGGCACGCATGCGGGCTGACGGCTACAGGCGCTGCGATCTGTTGGGGCGAAACGGACCTGCTCGGAACTGGCTCGGCATCTGTCGTTCGCTCATTGCCTACGCCCGTGCTGGGTGTGGGTGGTGGTGCGCCGCTTGCTTTTACTTCGATTTCCGCAAGCCAAACTCATACGTGCGGCCTCACCAGTAGCGGCGCCGCCTATTGTTGGGGAATAAACCAGGTTGGCGCGCTCGGCAACAGCACGACGATCAGTAGCTACACCCCGGTGGCGGTCTTGGGCGTCGACGGTGGAGTCCCGCTGACGTTCGCTTCGATCTCTTCCGGGTCGTATATGACGTGCGGCCTCACTGCTTCGGGCACCGCGTATTGCTGGGGGCAAAATAGTTACGGCCAACTTGGCGACAACACGACGACTGATCGCTACACCCCCGTACCGGTGCTAGGCGTGGGTGGGGGGGCGCCGCTCACGTTTGCGCAGATTTCCGCCGGTGGCGCAGGTCATTCGTGTGGCGTGGTAACGGGAGGCCGCGTGTACTGCTGGGGTCAGAATACCAATGGAGAGCTCGGCGACAACACTACTGGGAATCACCTGACGCCGGCAGCCGTTATCCGTCCATAGGAAAGGCTGCGCACGCGGTAGCACTATCAGCCGACCAGGACGATTGCCCTCGCTGATTTAGCGGGACTCCGTACTAATGATTCGCGAATGTAACGTCCCTACTCTGTGTGGAGCAACGATATTTGACGACGATTGTGGAGCGCAACATCTGGTGGTGTAATCAAACGAAATGTTGGTCGACAGAATCCGCCAACTCTCTCGTGTGCGCAGCCGAGGCACCGGCGAAGCATGCGAATAAGTTCAGACGGATGGTTGAAAATGTCAGCATTGGTGACGTTGCCGTGCACTATCGCTCAGGCATCGGCGTGGTCGCGGTATCGCGGGCGCTTAGCGAACCCACGTACGGCGTCGTGCCGATCACAGGCGGAGGCGACTGTTGGGCAACGCCCAGCACGGGATGGTACTACGAGGCAGAGTATTTCGTACTGCTAGCTCCAATTCGAAAGGAGCTTTTCATCTCATCGGCCCCAGCCTTGCATGTCACGGACGGCCCGTTTGTAAAGGGAAATCGGGTTCGCCAAGCGTACTTCATGCCATTCCACAAACGCGGCCTAGACGTACTGCGCTCGGTGACAACAGTACCTTGGCCACCATGGGCGTTTCCTAGTGGATGGTACTCACTGCCGCCTTTTAATGAGCAGTCGAAATGAGTTCAAAATCTTGGTCGTCGTTGTGCCGTCATCTGGGTAGACCGCAGGCAGATATCTGCCTGCTCGTGGGATCTGGAATTCACGCCCAGTGGACGGCAGCAACCCATCGCGAGGAGCGCGCCAGGAAAGTCCTGTCGTCGTGGCCGTCACTCCTAAAAGCCCTAGGCCCGGAAACGCAGCTGGCTGACACGTTGCCGCCGATGCTGTGGGAGCAGTTGACGCTGGCCGACGTTCCGACGCGAGCGGTGCGGAACAAATTTGGAATCACGCCGAATGATTGGATTACTTTAGCAGCACTCAAACGTGAATCCATGTTGCAGAAGGCGACCGCCGAGCTCATCGCTGACGCGGAATCCGTGCTGACGGCCTCGGCTAGGTGTGGCCTTGATCCAGTTCAGCGAGTGGTCAAGAGTCGCGTGGTCACGGACGTGATTTCTTTGAACCTCGATACCGTCACCGAGCGAATTTTGGGCAACTGGAAATCTCCGGCTCAGTGGATTCGAACCAAACAGCCCCAGGTAGTCGACGGGGGCGCTGGGGAGCCCATCCGCTTGTGGCACCCCCATGGTGACCGCCGCCGCCCGACGTCGATCAAACTAGGCCTAAGGCACTACGCGAGTCTTACGCCTCAGATTGAGAAGGCCCGAAAGGACGCAAAACGTCTGGAGCGCGAGCTTGGCTACCCTGATGCCTGGGAGCACGCTCGGGTGTCACCAAAGTCGTGGGTAGAACTCGTGTTGAATCGGTCGATTCTCGTGCTCGGCGCATCGCTCAGTGAGTCTGAATGGGACCTCTGGCAGTCTTTCGTCGATCGCCAACGCAATTTCGCAAAGTCCAAGAACCGTGTACATCGGCCAGCAGCATGGATTCTCTCCACCCCGTGCTCTCACGCCAAGGTGCCGAACGGGTGGTTCGGGCACCTGCAAGCCGCCGACTGGAATAGCGCGTGGAATCGTCTCGCCGATATGATGCCCGACTAGTCCGACGAGCCTCACGCATGGACTGGATTGCGTAGTCGCCTCAAAGCCCGTACATTGTACGGCACCTCTCTTCGCGCCCGGTACATGTCCAACACCCCGACCCACTACCTCGCCCTCAAAGCCGATGATCGCCAGGAGCTCCGGCTCCCGGCGGTCCTCAAAGAGCACCTGCAACAGGTGGCGCGCACCAACGGTGAATCGGTCAACGAATACGTGCTGCGCGTTGTCGCCGCGGACGTAAGCGCCGAGATTAGCAAAGCCTACGAGTGGGAACTCGGCGCGCCAGAATTTCTCGAGGTCATGCGGCTCCTCATGGTGCCACCCGCGGACACGCGCGCCTCTCGGGCCGCGCGCACCCGCGCGCGCAAACACTTCGGAGACATCGCTGGCCTGTGAGCGCGCGCCTGCGGCTCGAACGCCTCTCGCTCGGACATCGCCTCGGCTCGTGTAGGACGGGCGATCCGGAGATTGATCACTATCTCCATCACGCAGCGCGCAATGAACAGGCGCAGGGACTCGCGGCGGTTCACGTCGCCGTCGACAGGCACGACGCGGTCGTCGGCTTCTTCACCCTTTCCCCGCTGAGTCTCCGCGCCGATAGTCGTCTACACCACCTGCTCGGGCGTAACGGGCTCCCCTACCCACAGATCGGCGGATTCCTCCTCGGCCGCATGGGGGTCGACCGCGCACGGCAGGGGAAGGGGATCGGCGGAGAACTGATCGAACTCGCTGCGCACACCTCAGCAGCGCACATCACCCACGTCGGCGGCGCCTTCCTCGCCGTCGATCCGAAGTCCGATACTCTGGTCTCCTACTACGAACGATTCGGATTCGTACGCATCGATCCCACCGGTGTGCGCCGCCGCATGCTGCGCGTGCTGGTTCGCTGACCCAGAGTCAACGCAGGCAGAGAAGGGGATGGTGTAGGTGCCTTGGCTGAAGTTCTGGTCCGAGAAGGTGCTTGATTCGCGCAGCATCCGGATTGCGGGTGGGGCTGTCGCGTTATCGCATATCTGGCGATCCGTGTTCGGGAATAGGCTTTTGGTCGGCGTTCATTCAGCGTCAATGCGAGGCGCGTTCTGTCGCGCTAGTTGACGGCATGTTGCGCCGTTGTGTGAGGGCGCTGTCCGAAAATGGTCATTACGGGCAGTTAACGTCAGCGAGCAACGTTGAGCGCGCCTCCCATTTGTTCACCTATTCTCTGGGGTCCGCAATGTCGACTCACCGCCGCACGTCTGTCCATCGATTGCTGCTGTCCGTGTTTGCATCTGTACTTTCTGTAAGCTGTTCCGGAGCCGGCAATGAGGTTCCCACCGGTCCGATGGCCGCTGGCGTCCATCGGACCGCAATAGCCACAAGTAATCTCGAGAAGCGTGAGCCGGAAACAGAGCACGACGGCGTCGATCATGACGAGTGGGAGCCGGGCGATCGTGGTACTGGAGTGATTCTGACCGAAGCTGGAAGTGGAATCTTGAAGCTCATTCGTGCCGATGGTTCAGGAAGCACATCGGCACCAAGCTTACTGTACCACGCTGATCTTTCGCACGACGGCCGTCGCTTGGTGTACACGCGCGTAGGTTCGCAGACGCTGTGGACGTCCAACATCGACGGTACAGGCGAGGTAGCCATCTCGTCGAACTCAGCCCCCCAGTACGTCCCACGCTGGTCGCGCGACGACCTCAAGATAGTCTGGACGCGGGAAACGAACTGGGGTGGAGCGTTTCGGGAAGTCTTCACGATGAACGCAGACGGCACAGCTGTGCGCCAGCTTACAAACAATCCTGGTATGGACGAGGTCGGCCAGTGGTCTCCCGACGGACGAAAGATTGTGTTCATGAGCGAGCGGACGGGACCCTACGATATTTATTCGATGAACGCTGACGGCTCAGGCCTCGCGCAGCTGACGACTGGCGGCTGGACGGCCGATCCTGAGTATTCGCCAAACGGAAAGTTGATCCTGTTTACGAGAGTCCTTCCGTTGCCGGGAGTGTTCGTGATGAAAAGCGATGGTACCGGCGTCCGAGCGCTCGTTACAGACCCGTGCTTGAACTTTGGAGAATCAGGAGCACATTTCTCGCCTGACGGCAAGCGAGTTGCTTTTGTCGCCTGTTTCGGGGGCGCCAATCGCGATGTGTACACGGTGCGACTCGATGGTACGGGATTAACGCGCCTCACCAACACTCCGAGTATCGACGAGTACGTGCGCTCCTGGCGCTAATTCATTTCCGCGGGCTCATCCGATTCTGATTCGCGCCGATAGGTCGCGGCGGGTGTTCGTGAACTAGGTGCGCCCTCCTTGTCCACATCAGACAAGGGGGGCGCACCTAGTTTGTGTTAGCCCCCTACCTCGGCACCCCCACCCCCGCCGCCTCCTTTACCAAGAACGGAATGCCCTTCGACATCCACTCCGGCTTCGGCGATCCCTTCAAATAGTGATCAAAGAACTGGAAGTACCGGATCGTCAGATCACGACGGTTCGCGATCCCGCGTAATCCGTGCGGCTCGTTCTGGTACGCAAGCAACGTCGCGTCCTTCTTGTTGTAGCGCAGCGCAGTGTAGAAGTTGAGCCCTTCCTGGAAACCGACCGTCGGGTCCGCAGTGCCATGCATAATCAGGATCGCAGCCTGCGTCTCCGGCACATGCGTCAGCGAGCTCTCAAAGTGGTACACCTCCGGCTTGTCCCACGGGCTGAAACCCCAACGCCCCTGGCCGTAGAGGTAATAGTCGAGCCCGTTCTGCCCACTCGCGCCGGCCATGTTCTGATACGACCACCCCCAACTCTGGTTGAAGTCGCTGAACAGATCGCTCACCCCCGCGCCAACGCCCACCGCGGCAAACAACCGCGACCGCGTCGCAATAAAGCCCGCCCCCTCGCCGCCATAACTGTGGCCGTTCAAGCCAATGTGCTTAGGGTCCGCATAGCCCATCGCAATCACTTTCTTGGTCGCCGCTTCCACCGCGTCAAGCATGTCGCTGTGGCTCATGCCCGTGTGGAAATACACATCGGGCAACATGGTCAAGTAGCCGCGGCTCACCGCCTCCATTGGCACACTCCCCATGCCGGTCACATACGACGGCGCCGAATAGCGGTGGAGGTTTGCCGAGTTCTTTTCGTAGAAAGTCACGAGCATCGGACGCTTCTCGCCCGCCGTGTAATCATCAGGGATCGCCAAGATCCCCTGCGCACGCTGCCCATCCTTGAGCTTGTAGTCAAAGAGCACGCGATGCCCCCAGAGCAACTCCGCCTGCTGCGGGTTCACATCGCTGATCTTCTTGGCGTCGGTCAACGCCGCGCCCCCCACCCGCAAATCCGGAAACTCGGCGAACGTCTGTCGCGTGAACAAATACCGATCCGCCTTGGCCGCCTTCACCGGGGTGCTGAACACGGCATCGTCGTAGATCACTGCAGTCAGCGTTCCGCTCGCGAGCTGATAGAAGCCCGCCTTCTTGGTCCACTCCCCGTACGCCGAGAGCGTGACCGGCGCGCTCAGGTCAATCGTGCGCGCATCGCGCTCGGCACGCGACGCCATCGGATTAGCCGCAGCCGTGCGTACGGGTACGAACTTGATCTCCTGCTTGGTGCCCACGCCGAGTGTGAGGTTGGTGGGGGCGGAGCTGTCGTAGGGGAGGAGCCAAAGGTCGAAGCGATGCTCCACAATCACGCCGCGCCCGTCCTTGCTGTAGCCGGCCACGCCGAATGCCGGCTTGGTGCCCGGGTAGTCCCACGGCGTATTCACAAAACTTGGCGTGGTGGCCGCGCCCAATGTCTTGAGCGTGCCACTGGTGAGATCGTAGTCCTGATACTTGCCGTCGAACCACAGCAGGTAGTGCTTGCCATTGCTCGAGAAGCCTGGGGTGTGCTGCCCAATGAGCGTAGCCTTCCGAATGAGCGTGCGCTCCCCAGTGCTAACATTCACGCGGTAGAGATCGGCGCGCGCTGGTTCGTAGTCGGAAATGAAACCGCGCGTGTCACGCCCGACCGCCCAACTGCCGTCAGGCGCGACGTCGACGTCCTTGAGGGTCGAGTCGGCAAGCGGTACGAACTTTGCCGAGGCGATGTCGAAGGCGGAGCGGAAGGTGAAGTTGCGGTCCGCGTCGGCGCGCGCCATCTGCAGGGACTGCACGCGCTCGTCCTGCGCGCCCCACACGTCCACGTTGGCCACCGAGTCGGGGTTCGCGCGACGCGCCGTATCCGGCGCGGCGGTCTGCGGCATGACGCCGAAGAAGACGCGGGCGTTGTCGTCGCTCCAGCTCAGCGTGGCGCGATCGCTGACGACGAATCCCTTGGGGAAGTTCGCCGTGCGCTTGGGGTCGAGCAGTACGGCTTTGGCACTGCCGCTCATGGCCGATTGGACGTTGGGCACCACGAGCAACGCATTGTCGTGCTCGCGCATGCGTGCGACGTCAGTTCCCTTGAGCACGGCGATCGCGGTGCCGTCGTCATTGAAGGTGAGGCGTGTGTAGAGCTTGGCGTCGTTGTCGAGCGCGTGGGCGGTGCCGCTCTTGAGGTCGATCACAAAAAGCCCGTTGCCATCAATGACCGAGGCACCCACCGTGTAGGCCAGCAGTTCTCCCTTGCGGTTGAAGGCGGCGTCGTTGACGCTGCCTAGGAAGAGCGTGCGGCCAGTGGCGAGATCGAGGAGGAGGGCATCGGTACCGGCGGTGGTGACCGGACCAGCGCCCGCGCCCCCGCGTCCACCACCGCCCGCTGGACCTCCGCCGGCCGCGGCCGCGCCACCCGCACCGCCGTTGCCGGCAGGGCGGCGACGCAGCAACAGATGGCTCGCCGTCGGCGAGAAGCTGCTGGAGGCCACGTCGACCCAGGCACGCACGGTGCCCGTGGCGAGTTCGCGCAGCTCTACGCGGCGCTGCGGGGCAGGCGGAGCCCCGTTGCCGCGCCCGCCGCGTGGCGCTGCCGGATCTACCTGATACGTCACCCAGCGGGCGTCCGACGAAAATGTGGGGTTCGTGCCATCCGCCACCGTGACATCCTGATTGCTCTGCAGATTCAGGATGTGCAGCACCGGCTTGGTGTCGGCGGCGGGGAGATTGGTGAGGCGCGTGGCGTATGCCACCCACTTGCCGTCACTCGAGATTTGCGCCCCTTCGATGGTTCGCCACTTGGCGTAATCGTCGATGGTCATGGCCCGTTTGGCCCCAGGTGAGGCGGGGGCGGCCGGCGCCGTGCTCTGCGCGAACGAGGTCGCTGCGGTGCAGGGCAGGGTGAGGGCGATGAGCGCGGTCAGCGCTGTCGCAGCAATCGCGCGCAGGGACATCACACGGGGAGGGGTCACGGTCGGACCTTGAGCAAAGAGGGGAGGAAATGCCACGCCCCCAATGTGACACCCCGACCCGCGAGTCCGCTACCGAACCCGCGCTGGTTGCCCCCTGTTACCAGTTGTGGTGGTGGCGGTTATTATTCCGCCATGCGAATTCTGGTTGTAGACGACGATCGTAACATTGTTGCGGCGCTCGACCTGTTGCTCCGTGATATCGGGATGACCGTCGAGGTCGCCTTCAGTCTCGCTGAAGCGCGCACGCAGGCCGCCAGCGGGGGTTACGACCTGCTCGTCCTCGACCTGAACCTCCCCGACGGATCAGGGATTGATTTCGCCGCTGAGTTTCGGCGATCCGACCCTGCGACGCCGATTCTGATGCTCACCGCGGAGAGCGCCGAAGAGGTGACCGTGCGCGCCCTCGACGCGGGCGCCGATGACTTTGTCACCAAGCCGGTGCGCGCGAACACCTTTCTCGCGCGAGTGCGCGCGCTACTGCGCCGTGGCACGGCCGACTACGGCGACGTGCTCTCCGCGGGGAATCTGCGGTGCCACCGCCTGTCGCGCGTGGTGACGGTCGCCGAGCAGCCGATGCCGGTCACACCGCGCGAGCTCGCGCTGATTGAGTTCTTGCTGTTGAGTCGCGGCGAGAGTGTGGCGCGCGGGGATTTGCTGCGCCGCGTGTTCGGACTCGACTTTGACCCCGGCACGAACATCGTCGAGGTCAATATCGGTCGGGTACGGAACAAGCTGTCTGGAGCGGGCGCGAACGTCCGAATTGAAACGTTGCGCGGTGTGGGTTACGCGCTCGTCGACGGTGCAGCGGCTTCAGCGGGCGAGAGCAAGTAGTCGAGCACCTCGCCCGCGGTGTACCGATCACGGCCCTTGAGATACTTCGAAATCCACATCAGATCGTCGCCACTCGTCAGGAGGGGCGGCTCATCCATGCCGTCTTTCTGATGCTGGGCCTGCCCGATGTTGGCCTCGAGCGCGTTGCACAGGCAGCGGCGGCCGGTCGTCTCTGACTCGGCGCCCCCCTTCTGCACAAAATCGTCCACAGGCTCCGACGCACAGCGATAGCCGAGGCGGCCGTCGTCACGCTTGTAGGCATTGCGCAGGTAGCCCAGGTCGCAAATACGCTTCCGCTTGGAGGCGTCGTTGGCATCCCCTTCGTACCGCACGACCTTGAACGGATAGCCCGTGGGCGATGCGTGCGCGTCGGTGAGCACATCGACTTTGCCCACGAGCGCGCTCTTGAGCACGTCGTGCTTGAGCGCGGCGGTGAAGCCGGATTCGTCGGCAAAGGCAAAAAGCGTCCCGACCTGAATTCCGACGGCGCCATTGTCGAGTGCTGCCTTGAGTCGCTCGGGGCTTCCTTCGCTGCCTGCCACCCAGAACGGGAGGCCCAGTTCGGCGAGCTTGGCCAAGTCCACCGTGTCGCGCTCGCCGTAAATCGGCTCGCCGCGCTCATTGAACGTCGGCGTGCCACGGGGCGGGGCATTGTGACCACCAGCGGTCCACCCTTCCACCACAAAGCCGTCCACGCGCCCATTGGCCTTGCGGGCCAACGTGATGGCCAACGAGTTCGCCGAAATGATCGGCAGGAACATGGGGCGCTTGATCGGGATGCTCGGGTCGCCGCCAACCGTGGCGGGGTCGAGCGTCAAATACTGCACCTCGCCCGACGCGAGCCCTTCCACGTCAAAGCGCATGGTGGCCGGCTTATGCTCGGCGAGCGCGTCGAGCACGCCCGGGATCTCACGCGGGATGCCGGCACCCATAATCACAAAGTCCACCCCTGCCATCATCGCGCCGTAGAGCGAGGCGATGTTCGGCATCTGGATCTTGGTGAGCAAGTTGAGCCCGACCGGGTTTCCATGCCCTTCTTTGGCGAGCCAGACCTCGACGAAGTTCGCGAGCATCGTGATCTGGGTGCGCATGGCCGTCACGGTCTGCTTGTAGACCGGGAGCAGCTTGTACGGCTCAGCGACCGGCTTCCCCTCGGGGCGGAAGTAGCGCTCGAGCACCGCATCGGCGACCCCAGCAATCGGAAAGCGCTCCATGGCACGCCGCATGTGGCCGCCAATGTCACCGTCCTGCAGACGCCGAACAAAGACCGTGTCGAGGGCCGTGCCGGAGACCACGCCAAGCTGCCCACGCGACGAAACCGCGTTGGCCAGCCGCCAGTTCGACACGGCGATTCCCATGCCTCCCTGAATGATCCGTGGAAGCGCCATCGCTTCAGTCATATCTGTTCAGCGAGCAGAAGGTTGTCATGATGGCCACCGGCCAAGGGACCCGCCAAAGGTACGCGCGGGAAGGGGATGCGGAAGAGCTTTACTCCCTAATTCTAAAACCGTGACAGGGCCTACGCTCCATGAACCAGTCGGCGGGGGCGCGGGTTCCCAGGGGAGCCCCCCCCCGTTTGCCCTGGGGGGGGCAGGGGCTGTCATCGTCCCGTCAGAATCGGCGCCACTCTTATAACAGTTGTCGCTGTGAACACATCCATACTCTGAGGCTGAGATGACCCGCTCCCGTGCCATGCTCGCGGTGCTTGCCGCTACCCTTCTGACGTTCCCCGCCGCGGGGACCGCGCAGTCGTTCAAGACCGAGAAGTTCAACATCGGGGGAGAGGGGGGCACCGACTACCTCACCGCTGACCCCGCCACGGGACGCGTCTTCGTCTCGCGCAGCACGCACGTGATGGTGGTGGACGGGATGACCGGCAAGGTGGTCGGCGACATCATGGACACCCCGCGCGTGCACGGCATTGCCTTTGCCCCCAAGGAAAACCACGGCTTCACCACGAACGCCGGTGACAGCACCCTCACGATGTTCGACCTCAAGACGCTCGCCGTCATCAAGAAGGTCCACATCGGCACCGACGGCGCCGATGGCATCATGTTTGACGAGAAGTCCAACACCATCCTCTCGATCAACCACAGCCACCCGACCGGCACTGCCGTTGTGGTGGACGCCAAGTCGGGTGATGTGAAGGGCACGATCACCCTCTCCGGCGGCGCCCCCGAGGGCGGTGTGGGCGACGGCAAGGGTCGCATCTTCATCAACATCGAAGACAAGAACGCGATCGACGTGGTGGACATGAAGACCATGAAGGTCACCGCCACCTGGAAGATCGAGGTGTGTGACGGGCCGACCGGTATTGCCTTTGATGCCAAGAGCAACCGTATTTTCGCCGGCTGCAGCAAGAAGTCGGTCGTGGTTGATGCCGCGACTGGCAAGATTGTCGCCGAGATCACCAATGGCGACGGCGTGGACGCGCTGGGCTACGACGCCACGGAAAAGCTCCTGTACCTTCCGGCGGGTCGCGAAGGGAACATCACGGTCGTGCATCAGGATTCGCCCGACAAGTACAGTGTGAAGGAAGTCGTGAAGACCTTTGCCGGTGCCAAGACGATCGCGGTGGACGACGTCAAGCATCGCGCGTACGTGTTCACCCTCGAGTACGGCCCGGCCCCAGCGCCGGCAGCGGGTGCCCCCGCGCCGGCCGCTGGTCGCGGTGGACGTGGCGGCCCGCGTGGTCCGGTGGTGGGTGCCTGGTTCATTACGGTGAGCCACTAAGCGGGTCGCCGGTCAACGAGCCCGCACGCAAAGAGCGCCCGACCCTCTACAGGGTCGGGCGCTCTCTCGTTGCACGCATGATTCCTACGGTGTCCGGTCGTCCCCAGGCCGCCCACCGCGCCCGCCCATTCTTCCACCGGAGGGGGGAATGGCGGGAATCGACTTCAGGAACTCCTCCTCCTGCTTGTCGATCAACTCGGCGGCAGTCTTCTTCTGCTTGTCGTCGGTAAAGAAATCGAGGGTCGCCCGAACATCCTCGTGGCGCCAGTTCATGAGCGTGTCGAGGCGGGTGTTGAGCAATCGCTGCTGCACCGCCTCCGCGCGGCGCAGGGAGTCGGTCCAGGCGGACGGCGTTTCGCGCGGATCGTACTTGGCGGGCTTGTAGTCGGCCCGCACCGAGTCGTAGCGCGCCAAGAGCGCGCCCGTGCGCTCAAAGAACTTGCTGCGCATGGCCGTGAGCGCGGTGACCTGAGAGTCGGTGAGCGACAGCTTCCGCTTCTTGTCGATCAACAGCTCGGCGGGATTGAAGTGCTGGAGCTCCTTGGCCGCTGGATACGCAATCTCCTTGGGCTCGCCGCGCGACCCGCCTTCGCGCCCGCCACCGCGCCGCCCTCCGCTGCTCATTCCACCGCCACCACCCATCCCTCCCATGCCGCCCATGCCACCCATGCCGCCCATCCCACCACGCTGGGCGCTTACGAACTGAGGAACCACCACTAACACGAGTGCCGCCAACAGCCACGATTGCTTACGCACGATGCCTCCTGTGTTGAAAATGTTTCAGCGAAAGAGCGCTGCTGACTTCAGAACTACCTGTGATACACCCCAGGCGGCGGGAAGTAACACCACCAGCCAGGTCAGTGCCAACGCGATCAGGTTGCGATCAGGCGTCGTGTTGTTGCTCATACGGTATCTCCAGTTTTGAACCGGTACTTGGGGTCCACGGGGCTCACCCACCAGTTGGCGGCAAAGCCGACCAGGAGCAGCCCCGCCATCAGATACATGGTGACCGAATACGCTTCCGCCTTGGGCACGCCGTGCGCGAGCTGATATTCGCGGATGTAGTTCACCAGCACAGGCCCCGCGACGCCGGCCACACTCCAGGCGGTGAGCAGTCGACCATGGATCGCCCCCACGTGCATGGTGCCGAAGAGATCACGCAGGTAGGCGGGAATGGTCGCAAATCCACCGCCGTACATCGTCATAATGAGCACATAGAAGGCCACAAAGAGCACTACATTCCCCGCGCGCCCCGTGAAGGGAACGCCGGCGTACAGCGCGGCTCCTGCAGCGAAGAAAATCATGTAGGTGCGCTGGCGCCCGATCACATCGCTCAGCGACGACCAGAAAAAGCGTCCTGTCATGTTCGCGAGGCTGAGCAAGCCCACAAAGCCTGCCGCCGCTGCCGGGCCAATCACCCCAGGGAACATCTCCTGAATCATCGGCGAGGCCTGCCCGAGCACACCGATCCCCGCAGTGACATTCAGGCAGAGCACCACCCACAGCAACCAGAAGGGGCGCGTCCGGATGGCGCTGTTCACATGTACGTCGGGAGCAGGCGCGAGCACGGTGCGGCGAGTGCCCGACGCATCACGCGGCTGCGCCGGCGTCCACCCCGGCGCTGGAAGGCGCACGGTGAACACGCCGAACATCATGAACACGAAGTAGAGCGCGCCCATGGCCATAAAAGCCGGCGCGACGCCAACATCGGTGGCACTCTTGAAGTGCTCCATCAGCGCGACGGCGAGCGGCGAGCCGATCATGGCGCCACCACCGAACCCCATAATGGCGAGTCCGGTGGCCATGCCCGGATGATCGGGGAACCACTTGATCAGCGTGCTCACCGGCGAGATGTAGCCGAGCCCGAGGCCAATCCCACCAATCACACCGTAGCCAAGAATCACGAGCCAGAAGGCGTGTGTCTGCACGCCGAGCGCGGCGACAAAGAATCCGCCGGCAAAGCAACAGGCCGAGGCGAACATTGCTTTGCGCGGCCCTGCGGCTTCGAGCCAGCGGCCGAAGGTAAAGGCGGAGATCCCCAGAAAGGCGATCGCGACGGAGAAGATCCAGCCGATTGTCGAGAGCTTCCAGTCGTCCGGCGCGCTGGCGGTAATGCCGCGCAGGGTGGAGAGCGGAAGGTTGAACACACTGAAGGCGTAGGCCTGCCCAATCGCGAGGTGAATCGCGAGTGCGGCGGGCGGCACGCGCCAGCGGTCGTAGTTGGCGGGCGCAATGGAGCGCGAGCGGTCGAGGAAGTCAAAGGCCATAGCAGGAATATGTGCGTGTCGCGTGATGGTCGTCCACTGGCGCGAGGTGTGCGCGCGGCATAACTATTCGGGGACAGCCGCCAGGGGTACTCCGCGCACGCCATGCGTATGCGGGGTTGAGAGAATCTCTTGGAACCTGACCCGGTTTATACCGGCGTAGGGAGTGCGGCGTGTCGCGTGCCGTTCTCGTCACGCGCCACCCGCTCGTCTGGGTGGCGCGTTTCCTATTTCAGGAACCGCACCACTCAGGCGAGCGCACTCCGGATCGTCAATTCCTTTTTTGGAGCGACCCGGCAATGCCCAGTGTTCAGCACATGCGCAATTTTGCGCTCGCAGTATGTACCCTCGTGGCGGCGCCAGGAGGGAGTTCGGTTTTTGGTTCGGCATTCGGTTCGGCATTCGGTTCGGCACTCGGTGCGCAGCAGGCCGCGCAGCAGGCCGCGCAGCAGGCGACACCCAAGGCCCAAACAGCAGCCGACTCCAGCGCCGCGCGCCGCGACACCCTTGAGGCCGTGGCCATCCGTGCCGTGCGCGCCGCGACGCCCGCGCCGGGCGCGCAGCACACCATGCAACGGGAGGAGATCCGACTCCGATACGCAGGGCAGGACGCGCCACTCTTTCTCACCAGCGCGCCGAGCGTCACCTCGTATTCGGAATCGGGAAGCTTCTCGGGCTATAGCTACATCCGACTCCGTGGCATCGATCAAACGCGCCTCAATATCACGTTCGACGGCGTTCCACTGAACGATCCCGAAGACCAAGTCCTCTACTTCTCCAACGTCGCCGGTTTCATGCAGAGCGTGCAGTCGGTGCAAATCTCGCGCGGTGTTGGCGCCAGTAGCTTTGGCACGGCGTCGTACGCAGGGGCGCTGAACTTCCAGTCGCTCTCGCTCGCCACCACGCCGCAGGGCGGGGATGTGCAGTTCGTCGGCGGTTCGTTCAATACCCAAGGGATCACCGCACAGTACGCCACCGGGATCACGCCGAGCGGGTTCGCCGCCTATGGCCGCGTCACCGCGCAGCGGACCGACGGTTACCGCCACCACTCCGGCAACGAAGCTAAGTCCACCTACCTGAGCGCAGGATGGTTCGGCGATCGCGACGCCCTCAAGTTCTCGGGCTTCGCCGGGCTCTCGGGCACGCACATGGCCTACTACGCCTCCTCCGAATCGGTGGTGCGCACCGACCCGCAGGACAATCCACTGAGCACCGCCGACGGCGATCTCTTTCATCAGGAGATGGCGAGCCTCCAATGGACGCACGCCTTCACCGACGGTATCCGCACAACCCTCACCACCTATCGCAACTCGGCGGCGGGTGGCTACGACGTAAACTTCGGCTCCGGCCCCTACGCCAACTACGCACTCGCGCACGTCTGGCTCGGCGCGATCGGCACCCTGCAAGTGTCGCGCGGCGCCTGGTCACTCGACGCCGGATTCCACGCCAGCGATTACCATCGCGAGCACGCGCTCGCGATGCGCCCCACGCTCAGCGCGCGCCTGTACGACAACGTCGGCTACAAGCAGGAGCAGAGCGCCTTCACGAAGCTTGGCTACACCGTCGGCGACTGGCGCTTTGCGGCGGACCTGCAGCTCCGGCGCGCGGCCTTTCAGTACCATCCCTCGGTGGCGGCAGGCATTGCTCCGTTCGGCACCGACTGGACCTTCCTCAATCCCAAGCTCTCGCTGGCCTACACACTCCAGCCGGGTGTTGAGCTGTTCGGCAGCTGGGGACGCACCGGCCGCGAGCCAGCACGTGCCGATCTCTTTGCCGGCGCCGACGACATCGACGCCACCACCGCCGGCTCGGTGCTGCCGCTGACACGCGTGCACCCCGAGCAACTCGATGACTTCGAAGCGGGCGTCCGCTGGCGGACGGCGACGTCGTCGCTCACGGTGAACCTCTTCGATATGGAGTTCCATAACGAAGTGCTCGCGATCGGCACAATCAGCCTCACGGGGAATCCGCTGCGGAAGAATGTCGATCGGAGCGCGCGCCGCGGTATTGAGCTCGACGGCGAATGGCGCCTCGCCGACCAGTGGTCCACCACGGCGAACCTGACTGTCATGACAGCGCGCATTGCGAGCTATCGCGACGACGCAGCCGCCAAGACCTATCTCGACGTGGAGCCGGTCGCGACGCCGCCCGTGACCTTCAACGACCGTCTTGTCTATCGCGCGTCGAGCACCCTCTCGTGGGAGTTCGGCACCCGCTATCAGGATCGCGGGCGCCTGGCCAACGACGGCAACGCCGCCATGGTCACCCCCGCGTTCTGGATGTTCGACACCGGCCTCAGCTGGCACGTGGCGGGGATCGACTGGCGCGGTGAGATTCAGAACCTTGGCGACATTCGCGCCTACAGCAGTGGGTACGAGGAAAATGGCGGACGCTCGTTCTTTCCGATCGCGGGACGTAGCTTATTGCTGACCGCGCGAATCGCCTTCTAAGCGCTTCGCGTTTTCCTCTCTCCCTCGCGGAGTATCATCATGCGCGCTCGCCTCGCTCTTGCCCTCACTACCGCGCTGCTCCCTGTCGCCCTTGTGGCGCAGGGACAGCCGGATGTCGCCGTCGCCTACAAGGCGACCTCCGAGCGGATTATCTCCGCGGCCACGGCCGACAAGAGCGCTGCCTGGAACACCCTCGCGCGCTTTACCGACTACTCGGGCAATCGCCTCTCGGGATCGCCCGCGCTCGAACGCGGCATTGACTGGCTGGTGGCCGAGATGAAGAAGGACGGGCTCGAGAACGTCCACACCGAGCCGGCGATGGTGCCGCACTGGGTGCGTGGCAAGGAGTCCGCCACACTCGTGCAGCCGCGCGTGGCCAACCTCCCCATGCTCGGGCTCGGCGGGTCGATTGCTACGCCAAAGGGTGGAATCACCGCACCGGTGATGGTGGTGGGAAGCTTTGACGAACTCACCGCACGCGCTGCGGAAGCCAAGGGCAAGATCGTGCTGTTCGACGTGCCCTTCACCAACTACGGCGCGACGGTTGCGTATCGCAGTGGAGGTGCGTCGGCGGCGGCGAAAGTCGGCGCGCTCGCGGCGCTCGTTCGCTCGGTCACACCGTACTCCATGCGCACCCCGCACACCGGCGCGATGAACTACGACACCACCGTCGCCAAGATTCCAACCGCCGCAATCACCGTGGAAGATGCGATGATGATCCACCGCATGGTGACCCGTGGCGAGCCGGTTGTGGTCAAGCTCGAGATGGAAGCGCAGACGCTCCCCGATGTGATGTCGCGCAACGTGATGGGCGAGATCCGCGGTTCAGAGAAGCCCGACGAGATTATTGCCTTCGGTGGTCACATTGACTCGTGGGACGTGGGGCAGGGCGCCATGGACGACGGCGGCGGTGTGATTGTTGCCTGGGAAGCGCTCAAGCTCATGAAGAAGCTCGGTCTCAAGCCGAAGCGCACGATCCGCGTGGTCGGTTGGACCAACGAAGAGAACGGAAGCCGCGGTGGGCGCGCATACGCCGAGGCGCATAAGAATGAAGTCGCCAATCATGTGCTCATGATCGAGAGCGATGGTGGTGTCTTCCAGCCCACGCAGCTCGGCTTCTCGGGTTCCGAGTCGGGCCGTGCGATCATGCAGCAGATTGCGGCGCTCGTGAAGAGCGTGGGCCCCGTGGAGATTGGGGCCTCCGGTGGTGGCGCCGATATTGGCCCAATGATGCAGCTGGGAGTGCCGGGCGTGGGCTTTGAAGTCGACGGGTCGCGCTACTTCTGGTTCCACCACACGGACGCCGACACCGTGGACAAGCTGGACCCCGCCGAGATGCAGCGGTGCGTGGCGATTATGGCCGTGCTGTCGTATATCGCCGCCGACTTACCGGGGAAGATCGGCCGGTAAGCGGCGAACGAGCGCACTGGTCACGACCGACGCCGACCCCGCGAGCACCGCGGGGAAGACTAAGGTCACGGCAAAGATTCCGAGCGTCCCCACGGGGATAATGCCACCGAGTACCTCGGAGACGCGCGCGACCGGGCCTCGCAGCGACATAACCCCGAGCAGCAGCGCCCAGCTGAGCGCTGCGCTCGTGGCGACGGTCAGGTGATGCGCGCGTTCGGCGCGCGTGAGCAACGACCAACTCGCGGCGATCACCGCAACGGTCCACCAGCCCGCGGCCATCGTTCCAGCGGTCATTGCGGTCGTGAGCAACGCAAATCGCATGGGGCGCATTAGCGTCCTCCCGGCGTGAAGGTCAGGACCGAGCTCAGCGTGGCGCCTCGAAGCTCAGCGGCTGTGTGTGGAAAGCGGAGGGTGTCGAGTGTGCCGCTTGCCCACTGCGGAAGTCGATCGGCGTAGCGTGCGCTCATTGGGTTACCACTCTGGCCGCCTGGATAGGTGCCCCACGCGCGCACCTCAGGGCCAAGCTCAACCACCATCCGCCAGCTGGCGCCGTGTGTGCCGTCGCCCGCCGAGGGACTCAGCGTGCCAGGGCCTCCCTGCATTGGGATGCGGAGGCGCGAGAGTGCGGGGAGGCGCAGCAGATGATAGATGTTCGCAAAGCGGTTGCGGTCCCAGCGCCAGGCGGGGCCCGGGTTGCCGAGGGTTTTCACGGTGCGGTCGTAGGCGGCGGCGAGTGCGGCGCGCAGGATCATGTCGCGGTCCTCGACGACACTCGGCGTGGAGCGATCGTCCCACCAGGGATTCTTGGGATCCTGCAACAGTTCGGCGAGGATCATCGAGTTCGGTGTCGCGACGCGACGCGGACGGTCCTCACTGGGCGCGCCGGTGACCGAGAGTTCGTCCCAGGTGCGGCGCGTGAGTTCGTCGAGCGCCGTCTCAAAGAGTACGGCCTGCTCGTTTTCCTTGGTGAACGTGCGGTCCCATTTCCGCAGGTGGCGGATCCCTTGCTCGAAGCTTGGGTTGGCGGGGGATCCGGCGGCTGAGGCGAGGAAGGCGTCAACGAAAATGTCGGTCTCTGCGCTGCGCGGGTCCGTTTGGTAGCGGCGCATCGCGTCCGGAGTGACTACCGAATCGGCGCGGAGCAGGGCATTGATGCGCATGGCGCGCCAGGGGGCGGGCCAATCCCATCCGAAGTAGCGGCCGTCGACCTTGGGATCTTTCGGCTGTTGATTCGCGCTCGCGATGTAGCCCTGCGCGGGATCGAACGATTGCGGAAAGTCGCTGACCGGCCACCAGCCTTGCCAATCGTTGGCGCTGCTGGCGCCGTCGGCGATTTCGTCACCGCGAGCGGCGCTGGCGGGGCGAATCGGATACTTGGCGGTGGAGCGAATGCCAATGTGCCCGCCGCGATCTGCGGCGAGAAAGTTTTGCGCGGGGCCTTCGTAGGTCGCGATGCCGCGCATGAGGTCGGACACGCTCGCGGCTTGATTGGCTTGGCCGAAGGCGCTGAGCGCAGTGACCACCGATGCGTCGAGAATGGTCCAGCGACGCGAGATCCATCGGGCGCCGGAGTGCACCATGGGCCCGCGATGCGTGTGATAGATCGTGTCGGTCGCGAGCGGCTCACCGTGCGGGCCGCGGACCGTCTCGATGCGCACGAGCAGTGGCTTCCACGCGCCGTCGAGTTTGTAGGTGGTGGGGTGCGTGGCGTTGTCGACCGTCTCGACGTAGTAGTCGGCCACATCCGCGCCGGTGTTGGTGGCTGTCCACGCCACGTTTCTGTTGAAGCCGATTGGGACGAGCGGGGATCCCAGAAGCGTCACCCCGTAGCTGTCGAGTGTGTCGGGGACGACGAGGTGTGCTTCGTACCAGATCGAGGGCAGTGAGAGCGCGAGGTGGGGATCACCCGAGAGCAGCGCGTGTCCTGCGGCGGTGCGCGCGGGAGACACGGCCCAGTTGTTGCTTCCGACGGCGATTTCACCGGCGTCGCGCGGCAGGCTGGCGAACTTGGCGATGGCGCCGTCGAGTTCGAGCGCCTGCGCTAACTTCTCGGCGCTTGCGGGCTGCGGGGCGGGGATGCGCTGCCAGTCGGCGCGCGTCGTATGCTGTCCGTTGGGCTGAATCGGCTCCTGCAGCGGGGCATCAACCGGAAAGAGCGCGGCGGTCGCGGCCTTGCCAATGAGCGCCTGTACTTGTTCGCGGCGCAGTTCGCCGTCGCTGTAGGCGAGGGTCAACCCCATGCGCGCCTGCAGATAGGCGGTGTACACCGGCTTCCAGGGCTGCGGAGTGGCGCCGAGGAGGCGGTATTCGAGTGGCAGGTCACCGGGGGACATCTGCGCGATGTAGGCGTTCACGCCGTCGGCGTAGGCGTTGATGGCGCGCGCGGCCGGCGACTGCGGATCAAGAGCGGCAAACGTTTTTTCCGCGCCCCATGCAAGCCCTATGGCGCGAGCTTCACGGTCCAGCTCCTTGGTGCGTGGGCCCGCGAGCTCGGCGAGTGTTCCCGCCACCGCGCGCGCTTGGAGTTCCATCTGAAAGAGTCGGTCGCGCGCGTGCACCCAGCCCAGGGCGCGGTAGGCGTCGGCAACGGTGGGGGCAAAGATGTGCGGGACGCTGCGGTCGTCGAAGCGCACGTCGACCGCCGCGCTCAGGCCTGCGATCGTGTGCGATTCGGTGGCCGGCAGATTGGCGCGCGCCGCTAGCGCCCAGGCGCCGTGGACCGGGTCGAGCAGCCGTCCGAGCGGGGGAAGCGGTCCGGTGGTGCGCGCGCCTACCCAGAGGAGTCCGAGCAGCAGGCCGCCGGCCAGGAGGGCGGTGGCGGTGCTGGTGGTGGTGCTGGTGGTGTTGGTGCTGGCGGTTGATCCGCGGCGGGTCATGTAAGCGGTCTCGTTCTGGTTATAGATGGTAAGCTACGCCACAAATCGCGCGGCGGGAGGGGCGGAAGCGCTTGGCGGGCGGCGGATGGCGTAGGATAAAGCTAGACACCATAATGACTTGATGGCGTGCGGCTTCCCCGATAATCTTGGCTCCCTGAGTTCGCGAGATCGCCTCTTGCGCTGGCTCAGGATTTCTACGTATTGCGCCTCATTGCGGCAGTCCGTAGGATTTGTTTGTTGTTGGTACCGTTTCGTTACTCCCCCCCCATTCTCACCGCACGGTCAGTGCGTAGCACGCGCGTGGATTCCCCACCGCGGCTCGCCGTGCCCAGCAGGGAGTCCGTGCATGGATGTCAGAGCGAGTTGGAGCCGATTGCGCGCGTTGGCAATGACGGGAGTGGCCCTTGTGGCCACTGCGTCGATTGCGTTCGCGCAAGGCGGCACTGGAACGATCACCGGTCGCGTGCAGGACAGCGTGACCAAAGCGGCCATTGGCGATGCACGTGTGGTCGTCATCTCGGCGTCGAACGCCTACGCCACCACCAACGCCGAAGGCCGTTACACCCTCAAGGTGCCGGCTGGCAAGTCGGATCTCCGCGTGCTGCGCGTGGGCTACGGCGAGTCGAAGTTCACGGTGACCGTTGCCGCGGGCCAGACCCTCAACCGCGACATCTCGCTGACCGAGTCGGTGGTGAAGCTCCAGTCGGTCGTCACGACCGCGACCGGCGAACAGCGCCGCGTGGAGCTGGGCAATGCGGTCGCGACGCTCGACGTCGCCTCCCGTATGGCCGAAGCGCCAGTTAAGAACCTCGGCGACCTTCTGGCCGCCAAGAATCCTGGCGTGCAGGTGCTTCCGTCGAACATGACGGGCGGTGGTAGCCGCGTGCGTATTCGCGGGACCAACTCCTTTACGTTGAGCAACGATCCGATCTACGTGATCGACGGCGTGCGTATGACGTCGGGCAACGGCGCCGCGATCGGCGTTGGTGGCACGACGCAGAACCGCGCCAACGATCTGAGCCCGGAAGAAATCGAAAACATCGAAATCGTGAAGGGCCCGTCGGCCGCCACGCTGTACGGCACCGACGCCTCGAACGGCGTCATCGTGATCACCACCAAGCGTGGCCGTGCGGGTTCGGCGCGCTGGACGGTGTTCGCGGAGCACGGCCAGATCCGTGACCGCAACGACTATCCGAGCACCTATGCGATTTGGGGCAAGCTGACGGGTGCCACGACCCAGACCAAGTGCAAGCTCACGCAGCTCGCGCTCGGCACCTGCACCGTGGACAGCACCACCAGCCTGAACCTGTTCAGCAATCAGGACCTCACGCCGATCAAGCTCGGCGCGCGCGACAACTACGGCGCGCAGCTGTCGGGCGGCACCGAGTCGGTCCGCTACTTCATGAGCTTTGGCGTGCAGAAGGAAACCGGCCCGTTTGGCACGCCGGCGTTCGACCAGCGTCGCTTGGACTCGACCAAGGTACTGAACAAGGGCGAGTGGATCCGCCCGAACGCGCTGGGTCAGGCGTCGTTCCGCGCCAACGTCAACGCGGCCGTGAACCCGAAGCTCGACGTGTCGGCTTCGCTCGGCTTCACGCGTAACGACACGCGCTTGCCGCAGGTCGACAATAACGTCAACAGCATCTGGTACAACGGCATGACTGGCCCGGGCTTCACGGGTGTGATGCCGGGCGTCGTTGGCAACGTTGGCTCCACGGGAACCCCGCTCAATGGGTGGGCTGGCTACACCCCGGGCGAGACCTTCCAGCAGGTCACCACGCAGAATGTGCAGCGCTTCATCGGCAGCGTGCAGGCCAACTGGCGTCCGCTCGATTGGTTCCAGGGCCGTACCGATCTTGGGTATGACCTCACGGATCGTATCGACTTCAACATCTGCATGTTCGCCACCTGCAACAACTTCAGCACGAACCGTCTCGGCTTCGCGACCGATGCGCGCACCAACATCCGCAACTTCACCTGGAACACGAGCGGGACGATCAACGTCAACCCGGTGTCGTGGCTGAACAGCAAGACCACGTTCGGCATGCAGTACGTGAACTTCCTCAGCCAGCGCGTGACCGCGCGCGGCGCGACGCTGCCCCCGGGCGCGCAGACGCCGGGTGACGGCACGACGCCGTCGATCTCGAACGCGACGTCTCCGCAGAGCACGCTGGGTGCCTTCGTTGAAGAGTCGGCCGCTATCAACGATCGCTTGTGGCTGACCGCTGCCATCCGTACCGACCAGAACAGCGCCTTCGGTACGAACTTCCAGCGCGTGTACTACCCGAAGTTCTCCGTCTCGTGGGTCATGACCGACGAGCGCTGGTTCCCGAAGACGCGCTTCCTTGACGAGGTTCGCTTCCGTTCGGCGTTCGGTTCGTCTGGCGCCCAGCCGGGCCCAACGGACGCGTTGCGCACCTTCGGCACCGCCACCACGTCGATCGCCGGCACGGACATCGCCGGCCTTCGCTCGAGCCTCCCGGGCAACCCGGACATCCGCCCCGAGCGGACGTCGGAGTTCGAAGCGGGCTTTGACGTGAAGATGCTCAAGCAGCGCTTGAACGTCGAACTCACGTACTACAACAAGCGCACGCAGGACGCGCTCTTCAACTTGACGATCGCTCCGTCGGCCGGCACCGCGGCCACCGCGGTTCGCTCCAACTTGGGCGGCGTGCAGAACACGGGCGTCGAAGCGCTGATCAACGCGCAGGTCTTTGAGTCGCGCGTCGTCAGCGTGGACATGACCTTCAGCGCCACGCACAACAGCAACAAGTTGATCTCGCTCGGCACTGATCCGGGTGGGCGTCCGATCCCGATCGTCGGTCTGAACACGACGGTCCAGCAGGTGCCAGGCTATCCGCTGAACGGCTACTGGAGCCGCTCCTACACCTACGCGGATGCCGACAACAACAAGTACCTCTCGCCGGCCGAAGTGACCGTCGACACGCTGTGGCGTTTCCGCGGCTACTCGCAGCCGCGCGACGAGTTCGCACTCACGACGGGCATCGATCTGTTCCGCCGCCGCGTGCGCTTCAATATTCTCGTCGACGGCAAGGGCGGCTCGAATCTCTTCAATAACGAGACCGGCTTCCTCTGCCCGAACACCTCGTCCTGCGCCTTCAACGCGAACACCAAGGCGTCGCTCGGCGATCAGGCGCGCGCTGTGGCCACGACCGACAAGGGCACGCTCAACACTGCGTGGGGATTCATCGAGCCCCTGCAGTTCTGGCGTCTGCGTGAGCTCGGCATGACGTACAACTTCGAAGAGAAGATGGCGGCCAAGCTCTTCGGCGGCGCACGTGGCGCCTCGATCAACCTGGCCGTCCGTAACGTGAAGGTGTGGACTGGCTACACGGCAGTGGATCCGGAAGCGAACTATGGCGAGAGCAACACGCAGTCGACGTTGCTCACGGCTGGCCCGCCGACGTATTTCCAGTTCCGTATCAACATCAACTACTAACCCAGGACCGACTCTCATGACGATCATCAGAAAGCGCGCGCGTCGCGCGACCTGGCTCGCTATGGCTCTCGCGCTTGGGGCCTGCGACTCAACACAGAAGCAACTGCTCAGCGTCACCCTTCCCGACGTCATCCCGTCGACGGTCAGCTCGGTTGAGCAGGCCGAGGCACTGCGCGTCGGTGCCCTCAGCCGTGTGCGTAACATCACGGCGGGCGGCGAAGGGGCGTGGATGCTCGGTGGACTCCTGACCGACGAATGGAAGTCCAGCGACACCTTCTCCCAGCGCAACGAAACCGACCAGCGCTCGGTGCAGGAGAGCAACGCCAATGTGCAGTCGATGCTCCGCGAGATCTATCGTGTGCGCAACAGCTCACAGGAAGCGCTGATCGCGCTTGCGGCGTACGCGCCGCCGAGCACGCAGCAGTACAAGATTGGCACGATGTATTTGGCCCAGGCGATTGCCGAGATCGAGCTTGCCGAGACGTTCTGCAACGGCATTCCGTTGTCGGACGCCGCGCGCGGCGCGATTGTGTACGGCTCGCCGTTGACCAACGCCGACTTGTACAACTTGGCCAAGGCGCATCTTGATACGGCCATCGCGAACGCACTGCCAGTGGCAGATGCGAACGCCGTGACGCTCAAGACCACGGCGCAGATTCTGCAGGGACGCATCCTGCTCAACCTCGGCCAGCACACGGCCGCGGCAGCGGTGGTGTCGACGGTCGCGACCGCGTACTCCGATCAGGTCATGACCTACTCGCTGACGTCGGGCGATAATCAGATCTGGTCGTTGAACACGAGCGCCAAGCGTTGGACGGTTGGCGACAGCATGGATACCGCCGGCCTCATTGGCAACTCGCTTCCGTTCGCGTCGTCGGGTGACGCACGGCTCAAGATCACCGGCTCGACGCTCGGCACGAGCGCCGGCGGCAAGGGCTTTGATGGCGCGACGAACTTCATCACGAACAATCTGTGGGCGCGCAGTGACGCGGCGATCATCGCCTCGGGACTCGACGCACGCTTGATTGAAGCGGAAGTGAAGCTCAAGGCCGCGGACTATGCGGGGATGATGACGATCCTCAATGGTCTTCGGACAGCGCCGCCGAAGCTGACGGCGACGAACGTGACGACGGCGTTCACGCCGACGGCCATGGCAGCACTCAGCACGACGCCGGCAACGGCCTCGGATGCTGCCAAGCTGTTCTTCCGTGAGAAGGCCTTCTGGACGTTCGGCCGCGGCCAGCGTTTGGGCGACCTCCGCCGCATGGTCCGTCAGTACGGCTTCACCCAGGACCAGGTCTTCCCGACTGGCACCTTCTTCAAGGGTGGTGCGTACGGCACGGACGTGAACTTCCCGATCACCACGGACGAGTACAACAACCCGAACTACAAGGGTTGCACCGACCGTAAGGCGTAATCGGCTGCTCAGCGGTACGACGATGGGCCCGGGTCGCGGTTGCGATCCGGGCCCATCGCCTTTTATTCAAGGCATATGACAGCACTACGTGCAGTGATCAGAGCGATTGCTCTGTGTTGGAGTGTCGCCGCCGCAGCACAGGCGCAGCCGCAGGCCCAAGCGCAGCCGCAGGCGCCGCGCGCCGAGCTGGTATTGCTCGGCACCGGGATGCCGCGGCCAAACCCGGAGGCCTCGGGGCCCGCCACGGCTGTGGTGCTTGGTGATCGACTCTTTCTGCTTGATGCCGGACCGGGGGTCATGCGCCAGTTGGCGGCCGCAGGGCTTTCGATCAAAGGAGCCACGGCGGTGTTCGTGACGCACCTGCACTCCGACCACACGTTGGGGTTGCCCGATCTGATTTTTACGAGCTGGGTGATGGGGCGTCAGAAGCCCATGGCGCTGTATGGCCCCCATGGATTGCGGGCGATGACCAATCACATCACCGCGGCCTGGCGCGAGGACATATCCATTCGCACCGACGGCCTGGAGCGTGAGGTGGTGGGCGGGTGGAAGGTGAAGGTGCGTGAAATCGCGGCCGGGGTCGTGTACGACAGTGGGGGAGTCCGCGTGACGGCGATTCCCGTGGACCATGGCGACTGGAAGGAGGCCTACGGCTACCGGATTGATGCCGGCGGGCGCAGTTTCGTGATTTCGGGTGATACCCGCTCCAGCGCCGCGCTGCGGGCTGCCGCACGCGGAGCGGACGTGTTGGTCCACGAGGCCTATCCCGAGCTCCGGTTGGCCCCAGAGGACCGCCCAGGGGGCGAGAACTGGCCGGCGTATATGAAGGCCTTCCATACGTCGGACGTCGAGGTCGGGGCGCTGGCCGCGGCGGCGGGGGTCAAGCAGGTGGTGCTCCACCACCTGGTGCGCATGAATGGCACCGACGAGGAGCTGATTGCCGGCGTGCGGCGCGGGGGGTTTAAGGGGCCTGTCGTGGTCGGCAAGGACCTCCAGCGGTTCTAGCGCCAGCAGGGAAGGCGCCGCACGCGTAATTTGGGGAATCGTCACACCCCCACCGGAGCACTGGATGCGTCCCCTACGATTGACCGGCGCTGTTGCCTTCTCGCTCGGCGCCCTTGCGAGCCCTTTTGCTAGCCCCCTCGTACGCCCCCTGCTCGCGCAGGCACCATCGGCTGCACCGGGTGCACCTGCCGCGCCTACCGCCGCGGCGCCGACCTTCGACGCCAAGCTCTTCGGCGCCCTGAAGTACCGGATGATCGGCCCCGCCCGCGGTGGCCGTGTCACGGCTATTGCTGGCGTGCCGTCGCAGCCCACCACGTTCTACTTCGGGAGCACGGGCGGCGGCGTCTGGAAGACGACCGATGCCGGCGCGAACTGGAACAACATCAGCGACGGGCAGATCCCGCTTGGCTCTATGGGCGCCATTGAGGTCTCGCTCGCCAACCCCAGCGTGATCTACGCCGGAACGGGCAGCTCCAAGATCCGCAGCAACGTCTCGACGGGGCGCGGGATGTACAAGAGCACCGATGCTGGAAAAACGTGGAAGTTCTCCGGGCTTCGCGACGTGGGACAAATCAGCACGATCCGCGTGCACCCGAGCAACCCGGACATCGCGTACGTCGCAGCACTGGGCAACGCCTTTGCGCCGAATGTGGACCGCGGCATCTTCAAGACCACGGACGGCGGCAAGAGCTGGACCAAAATCCTGTATGTGAGCGACAGCACGGGCGCGGCCGATGTCGAGCTGCAGCCCGGCAACCCGAATGTGCTCTTCGCGTCGATGTGGCACGGCCAACGGAAGCCGTGGACGATTGTTAGTGGCGCTCGCGAGGGCGGCATCTACAAGAGCACCGACGGCGGCGAGCATTGGACCAAGCTCGGCGGCGGACTCCCGACCGACCTCGTCGGCCGCAGCAACGTCGCCATCAGCGCGGCAGAGCCCAAGCGCGTCTACGCGCTGATCGAGGCCAAGCCCGGCGGCGGTGTGTACCGCTCCGACGACGAAGGCACCACCTGGAAGCTCGTGAATGGTGCACAGACGCTCTGGACGCGTCCCTTCTACTACACCACACTCGGCGTCGATCCGACCAACGCGGACATCGTGTACGTCGGCAACGAAGGGTGGTTCAAGAGCACCGACGGGTTCAAGACGTTCCAGACCGCGCGCGTGCCGCACGGCGACAATCACGATGTCTGGATCAATCCGACGAACCCGAAGATCATGATCCAGTCGAACGACGGCGGCGCCAACGTCTCGCTCGACGGCGGCAATACCTGGAGCTCGCAGTACAATCAGCCCACCGCGGAGATCTATCAGGTGGCGCTGGATAATCAGTTCCCGTATCGCGTGTACGGCGCGCAGCAGGACAACACCACTGTCATTGTGCCCTCGCTGCCGCTCGGCACGGGCATGGCCGACGAATGGCGCACTGGCCCAGGCTGCGAGACGGGACCGATCGTTCCGAACCGCACCAACCCGACGATCGTGTACGGCGGGTGCAAGGGACAGTTCACCCGTATGAACATCATCTCGGGTGACGAGAAGCAGTATTGGGTGGGCACGCAGTCGCTGTACGGCAATGGCGGCGCGGATCTGATCTACCGCTTTCAGCGCGTGAGCCCCATGGAAGTGTCGCCGCACGAAGCGGCCACCGTGTACTACGGCTCGCAGTACGTGCACCGCACGCGCGACGAGGGCGTGACCTGGGAGAAGATCAGCCCCGACCTCACCGCGTATCCGCCGGGCGAACCGCAGGAAGCCAGCGGCCGTCCGATCACGCGCGACGCCACGGGCGAAGAAGTGTACAGCACGCTCTATTCGATCCGCGAGTCGCCGATCACGAAGGGGCTCATCTGGACGGGCTCGAACGACGGCCTGGTGTACGTTACCCGCGACGACGGCAAGACCTGGACGAACGTCACGCCCAAGGGAATGCCGAGCGGTGGTCGCGTGCAGAATATCGAGCCGAGCCCGCTGCGAGCGGGGACGGCGTACATGGCGTACTATCGATTCCTGCTCGGCGATTTCGCGCCGTATATCTACCGCACGGACGACTTCGGCAAGAGCTGGACGTTGCTCACCGACGGCAAGAACGGCATCGCCGCTGATGAGCCGACTCGGGTGGTGCGTGAAGATCCCGACCGCGCCGGGCTGCTCTACGCCGGCACCGAGTTTGGGATGTATGTGAGCTTCGACAACGGCACGCACTGGCAGTCCATGCAGCTCAACCTGCCGAACTCGCCGGTCACCGATATCAAGCTCACGCGCAAGGACCTCGTGCTCAGCACGCAGGGGCGCTCGTTCTGGATTCTCGATAACCTGACGCCACTGCATCAGATGGATGCCAAGCTCGCGGCGGCGCCGTCGGCGTTGGTCAAGCCCAAGGAAGCGGTGCGCATGCGCATTCGCGCCGGTGGTGGCTTTGGGCGCGCCAACTTGTCGCAGTACCCGACCGCTGGTGCGCAGATCGATTACTACGTGGCACAGGCGCCGACCGAGGATATCACGCTGAGCTTCCTCGACGCCGCGGGGAAGGTGATCAAGACCTTCTCGAGCGCCGGTGGTGGCGCCGCGACCGATGCCCCCGTTGCCGCTCCGGCGGACGACGACGAGGGCGGCGGGTTCCGTGGTCCGCGCGGCCCGGTGCGCGTGGACAAGTCGGTGGGCATGCACCGCTTCACCTGGGACATGCGGTATCCGGGTGCGTGGGCCAACGATCGTACCCCCGAGGGCCCGAATGGACCGATGGCGGTGCCGGGCACCTATGCGGTGCGCCTCAAGGTCGGCGACAAGACGTACACGCAGCCGCTGACGATCGTCGAAGACCCACGAGTCATCAAGGACGGCGTGTCGCTCGCGGATCTGCAGCAGCAGTTCGCGCACAACATGAAGGTCCGCGACCTCGTGAGCGATGCCAATCGGACGGCGGCTCGCCTCCGCGCGGCGCAGCAGCGGCTCCGCGGGGCGACCGGCGCCGATGCGGATCGCCTCAAGAAGCTGAACGAGCTGGCCTCGCACATGTTCACCCCGGCAGAACGCTACAGCAAGCCGGAGCTCATGACGCACATCACCTACCTCTACTCGGCGGCCAACAGCGTCGACCAGAAGGTGGGCAAGGACGCGATCGCGCGGTTGCAGGTGCTCAAGCAGGAGCTCGACCAGCGCAAGAAGGAGCTGGACGCGATCCTCGGACCGGCGATGTAACGCCGCGTTCAGAGTGGATGTGAAGAAGGGCGAGGCCGATGTGGCCTCGCCCTTCTTGTTGTGCGTGCGTGCGGAGGACTACTTGATCTCGAAGTTCTTGGGCGGTTCGGCGTTGAGCAGCCAGCGCACGAAGTAGTCCCAACGACGACGCATCATGTAGTTCGACGCGGCGCCGTAGCCGTGCGCGGAATTCGGAATCATCAGGAGATCGAAGTCCTTGTTGGCCTTGATCAGCGCATCGACCACGAGCAAGGTGTTGTCGGGCGGCACGTTGTCGTCGAGCGTTCCGTGCGCGAGCAGGAGGTGCCCCTTGAGGTTGCGGGCCTCCGTCTGGTTGGCTTCGACGTTGTAGCTGTCGGCTCCACCGTCGACGCCCTTCACGAGCAGTCCCTGATAGCGCTCGCCCCAGTCGTCTTCGTAGTTGCGCTGGTCGTGGTTGCCGGACTCGGAGATGCCGACCTTGAAGAAGTCGGGGTACCGGAACAGCGCATCGGCCGTGATAAAGCCGCCGCCCGAGTGTCCCCACATCGCCGCGCGATCGATGTCGATCCACGAATACTGCGTGGCCAACGCCTTCATGCCGGCGACCTGATCGGGGAGGGTGTTGTCGCGTCCCATGGCGCCGTAATAGGCGTCGTGGAAGCTCTTGGAGCGCCCTGGCGTGCCGCGTCCGTCGATCGTGACAACAATGAAGCCGAGTTCGGCGAGCGCCTGTCGGTCGCCGTGGGCGGCGGAGAACATGCGGCCGCCAACGGAGCCCGTCTGCGGGCCCGGGTAGGCGTTGTTGATGATCGGATACTTCTTGCTCGGATCGAAGTTCGACGGACGGAAGAGCTGTCCGTAGATGTCGGTCTTGCCGTCGGCTGCCTTGACGGAGAAGGGAATCGGCGCCTTCCAGCCCGTGGCGAGCAGCTTGGAGATGTCGGCCTTCTCGAGTGGCATCACGAGCTTGCCGGCACCGTCGCGGAGGTTCACGACCGGCGGCGCGTCAGCCTTCGAGTACGTGTCGACAATCCACTTGCCGTCTGCCGAGAGCTGCGCGGTGTGGTCGCCGTCGTCTGGCGTGAGCGACGTGGCGTTTTTGCCGTCGAGTCCGACGCGATACAGATGGTGGAGATAGGGATCTTGCCCCTTCTCACGGCCCATCGCGGTGTAGAAGAGGGTGCGCGTGGGTTCATCGACGCGCACGATGCTATTGACCGGCCCTTCGCCCGTGGTGATGCGGTTCTTGAGGGCGCCAGTGGTGAGGTCGTACAGATAGAGGTTGCCCCAGTCATCGCGCTGCGAATACCAGACGATTTCCTTGGTGCCCCAGAGTACGCGCCAGCCGGTGACCGATTCGAAGTGCGTGGCAACCTTCTCCTCGAACAGCTTTTTGACTTCGCCGGTCTTGGTATCGGCTAAGCTGAGCCAGGAGGCTTTGTGGTCGCGCGTGGTGCTGGCCACGACGAGCTGCGAACCGTCGGGGCTCCAGTTGTAGTCGGCCATCGTGATGTTGTCGCCAATCGTTCCGCGGTGTGGATCGGCGGGCATCTTGAGGCGGATGACCTGCTTGGCATCCACGTCGATCACGACGTGATGGATCATCTGGATGACGCTGTCGCCTGGCAGGGGATACTTCCACGCCTTCAGCTCGGGATGTCCGACATTTGTCTTGACGAGATACATCTCGCCGACGTGCCGTTCGTCCTGCTGGTTGGTCGCGATCTTCTTGGAGTCGGGCGACCAGAGGAGGATTGCGCGATCGCTGTGGGCCCAGCCGGCGTTGTCCGTGGCGTAGCCAAAATCCTTGACGCCGTCGGTGGTCAGCTGTGTCTCTGCGCCGCTCGCCACATCGCGGACCCAAAGATTGTTGTCCTTGATGAATGCCGCGCGCTTTCCGTCGGGGGAGGGAACGGCGTTTGCCGCCGCGCCGCGTCCACCAGCGCCGCCGGCTCGTCCACCGCCACGGCCACCACGACCGCCGCCTGCTCCGCCTGCTCCGCCCGCGGCGTCGCCGGCGGCGGCGCAGCTGTACTGCTCCAGCGCGCAGGTGAAGCGCTTGGTGCCCACATCAACGCTCACGGACTTGGCGTCATCGCTGACGGTTAGTGTGCCGTAGCCGAGCGTCGCCGGCGTCACCGTGCTTGCCGATGCCGTCGCGAGTCCCGCTGCGAGCTTGGTGTTGTCGAGTGCGGTGCGCGTTTTCTTGGCGCCGTCCACCAGGTAGACCGTCGTAGCTGTGGCGCCTGAGGCTCCTGTGGCGCGATACCAGAATCGGCCATCGGGAAGCCAGGTGGCCTGCACATTGCCACCCACCACGAGGGCGTTGACGTTCTGGCCAAGCATCTTCACGGCGCGTTCGTAGTCGGCGGTGGTGAGTTGCGTGCGCTGCGCGCCAGCACATGTTGCAGCACACGCGACGGCGAGCGCGTTCGCGCCGACGAGCGAAAGGAACCGAACTGATGATCGGGTCACGAGTGGCTCACGCGTTGAGTTGAGTGCCGAGGGGGAGCGAACGGATCCGCTTGCCGGTCGCAACGAAGATCGCGTTGCACAGGGCGGGAATCACTGGCGGGAGCGCCGGCTCGCCGAGTCCGGTCGGTGGGTTGTCGGTAATGAGGAAATGCGATTCCACCGGCGGCACCTGATTGATACGGAGCAGCGGGTAGGCGTCGAAGTTCGTCTGGACAACATGCCCGTTGCTGATGGTGATCTGCTGGCCGAGGGTGTGCGAGAGCGCTTCGAGCGCGGCACTCTGGCACTGCTTCTCGGCGCCGTTCGCGTTGACGATCTGGCTGCCGATGTCGCCGGCGATGTAGATCTTGTGGATCTTGAGTACGCCCTTGGCGCCGACGGAGGCGTCGACCACCGCGGCGAAGTAGCCGCGATGACTGAAGTGGAAGGCCACGCCCATGCCACGTCCTTTGGGGAGCGGCTTCTTGCCCCAGCCGGACTTGTCACGCACGAGTTCCACAACGCCGCGCGCGCGCACGGCGTCGAAGGCGAATCCCTGCGCGGGGGGCGGAATCGCTGGGCCCGAGAGGAGGTCGATGCGGAACTGAAGTGGATCCTTGCCGGCGGCGTGCGCGCATTCGTCAATGAAGCTCTGGTGCGCGAAGGCCTGTCCGTTGCTCACTGGAGCGCGGAGTGCGCCGGTGGGGATGCCGTTGGTGATCGGCGAGAAGGCGATTTCGAGATTCGGAACGAAACGCGCCGGGAACTCGGTGGCGCTCACCGTGTCCATGATCGAGTGATCGCGCCACGAGACAAGCTTGCCGCTCGCGTCGAGTCCACCCTTGTAGTTGTGCCAGCCCTGCTGCCGGAAGTGGCCGTGCGCCATGTCGTCTTCGCGCGTCCAGAGGAGCTTCACCGGCACGCCCGCCTGCCGCGCGATCCACGCTGCCTCGACCATGTAGTCGTTCTTGAGACGACGGCCGAAGCCGCCACCCAAGCGGGTGAGGTGAATGATGATGTCCGACTCGGGGATGCCCAGCGTGCGCGAGACGAGCGTGCGTCCCGGTCCCGGCATCTGCGTCGGGGCCCAGATCTCGCACTTGCCGTCCTTGTTCATCTGGGCGGTGCAGTTCTGCGGCTCGAGCGTCGCGTGGGTGATGTACGGGTAGTAGTACTGCGCTTCGACCTTGGTTGCGGCGGCGGCGAAGGCGGCATCCGGATCGCCGTCCTTCCGCACGGAGCGCGCGGGGGCCTTGGTCGAGAGCTCCGCGGCGGCCGCGGCAAAGGCCGCGCTGCTCTGCGCAGCGGTCGTCCCTTCGTCCCACTTGATCTCGAGTTGCTTCCGTGCGGTCTTCGCGGCCCACCACGACTCGGCGATGATCGCCACGCCGCTGAGGAGCCCGTCGAGCGCAATCTGTCCCGCCTGCGGGCCCGTCGTTGGCGGCGCAGGGGGCTCAACGATGAATGCGTCCTTGATCCCCGGGAGCTTCTTGATGGCGGCGATGTTGGCGCTGATCACCTTGCCGCCGAACACCGGGCACTTCTCGAACACCGCGTGGTACATCCCCGGAACCATCACGTCGATGCCGTACATCGGCTTGCCAGTGACGATCTCCTTGACCTGCACCGAGTGCACGCGCGTGCCGATGATGGTGAAGTTCTTGGGATCCTTGAGTGTGACCTTGGCGAGATCGGGCGCAGGGAGCGTTGCGGCAACGGCCAACAGCTTGCCATACGCGACCGTGCGCTTGCTCGGCGTGTGCGTCACGACGCCGGAGGCCGTGGTGCACTCCGACTCGGGGACGTTCCAGGTCTTGGCCGCCGCGGCGACCATGAGGGCGCGACCTGCGGCGCCAACGCGACGATGGTTGTCCCAGTTGGTCGGTGTGCCGGTGCTTCCGCCGGCGGCTTGGTTGCCGTACTTGGCGGGCTCGCTATCGCCCTGCTCGACCGTGACCGACTTCCAGTCCACGTCGAGTTCGTCGGCGATGATCATCGGGAGCGAGGTTTTGATGCCCTGGCCGACTTCCGGATTCTTCCCGATGATCACGACGTGCCCGTCGGCGAAAATCTTGATGAAGGCGTTCGGCATGAACGGGTCGTCGGCGAGCGGCTCGCCCACGGTGTTCAGCGCAGCATGCAACGGGCGAACATAGGCGCTCAGGAGCAGTCCTCCGCCGGCGATGGCGGTGACGCGCAGGAAGGAGCGACGGTCCACGGTCTTGGGTGTGGTCATGGTTGGGGGCCTCACTCGCTCTTGCCGTTAGTGCTGGCAGGGGCGGTCCCCGCCGACTGTCCAGCAGCCTTGTGGATTGCGTCGCGGATGCGGTGGTACGAGGCGCAACGGCAGAGGTTCCCGCTCATCGCATTGTCGATGTCGGCATCCGTCGGCTTTTTGTTGCGCGCGAGCAAGCCGGCGGCGGACATGATCTGTCCGGCCTGGCAGTAGCCGCACTGCGGCACGTCGATGTCGACCCACGCCTTCTGCAGCGGGTGGGAGCCATCGGGGGAGAGTCCCTCGATGGTCGTGATGGTTGCACCGCCCAGGGCAGAGGCCGGGATCTGGCAGCTGCGCACCGCCACACCCGACAGATGCACCGTGCAGGCGCCGCACTGCGCAACGCCGCAGCCGTATTTGGTGCCCTTGAGGTTCAGGACATCGCGAAGGATCCAGAGGAGGGGCATGTCCGAGGGGACATCCACTGAGACCGACTTTCCGTTGACTTTGAGATTCACCGGCATGGCAATGCGAACTCCGTGATCTGTGGTGGAGCGGTGCCGAGCACAACCTTATAGGCGGCTAGGATCGATTGAAAATTGGCCGATGGGCGTCGTGGCCGCTAGCGGCGCGTGTGGCTGACGGTTGCCTTCTGGCACCCCCTCACCGATACTGCCTGCCTGACCGCTTCCCTGACCAAGGTTCCCCGATGGCGCTGACGTCCACGATGTTCACCTTTGACGTGACGCTGTCCGACGTGGACCGCGGGGTGTACGAGAGCATCGCGTTGCGCATGGCCCAGCATCCGAGTGAGTCCGAGGACTACTTTGTGACGCGGCTGCTCGCGTATTGCTTGGAGTACGAGGAGGGGATCGGGTTTTCGCGCGGGATCGCGGACGCCGATGAGCCCCCGCTCGCGGTGCGGGACCTGACCGGGGCCCTCACCAAGTGGATTGAGATTGGGGCTCCGGACGCGGCGCGGCTCCATAAAGCCAGTAAGGCAAGCCCCAAGCTGGCGTTCTACACGGCCAAGGCGCCTGAGATGCTCAAGCGGCAGTACGCGGGGCACAAGATTCACAAGTCGGAGCTGATCGTGGCGCGTGGGGTGGGGCGCGAGACCCTCGAGTGGGTCACGGACCACCTCGACCGTCGGCTCGACATCACGATCGCGGTGAACGATGGGTCGGTGTACGTGACCATCGGCGAGGACACGCACGAGGCGGTGCTGACCACGTTGTCGCTGTTCGACGCGTAGCGGCGCCGTAGGGGGACGTACTGAGGGGCGGCCGCGAAGTCTCGCGGCCGCCCCTCGGTCACTGCCGAACACGACCGATCAGTTGTTCGGCTGAATGCTCGTTGTCGCGGCGGCTGCGGCCGTCTTGGCCGGCAGTTCGCCCGCGTGCTTGACGTAGAGATCCAGCCATGCGGTCCAGCGCGCCCACTGGTCAAGGATCGTCTCCTTGGTGGCCGGGCCGTGGTCCTCGTACGGGTACATGTAGAGCGAGGCGGTCTTCCCGTTGGCGCGGAGCGCCTGCATCATGCGCGTCGAGCTGATCGGGTCGGTGCCGACGTTCTGGTCTTCGATCGAGTGATACATGAGGATCGCGCCCTGGAGCTTGTCGGCGCGGAGCATCGGGCTCATGTCGAGGTAGGTCTTCTGCCCACTCCACAGATCGCGGCGCTCGCTCTGGAAACCGGTCGGCGTCAGGGTGCGGTTGTACATGCCGTCGCCAGCGATGCCTGCGCGGAAGAGCGAGGTGAGCGTCATGGCGTTCATGGTGCTGAATGCGCCGTAGCTGTGCCCGCCGAGTCCGAGCTTCTGGCGATCGATGAGGGCCTGCTTGTCGAGCTCGTCGATGACGGCCGTGAGGTTCATCACGAGGTCCGACGTGTAGTTGTCGTTCATGCGGTTGGCTTCACCGATGATCGGCGGATCAAAGTTCGCCACCGCGTAGCCCTGCGTGGCGAGGTATTCGATCGTGCGCGGCGCGGCGGCGGGGAAGCGTAGGGCGTTCTCCGTGCGCAGCGTGCGGTCGTAGCCCCCTTGATCGGTGTACTCGTAGGGATAGAACCAGAACATGCCCGGGAGGCGCGTGCCGGCCTTGTAGTCCGCCGGCAGGGTGACCTTCACCACGAACTTGATGCCGTCCGGACGCGTCACGGTCACGCGGCGGCGCTGCAGGTTGGTGAACTCCGGGGTGTAGTCCTTGTTGCTCGTGAGCTTCGTGAGGGTGCCCGACTTGGTGTCGCGCAGATACGAGTCCGCGACCTGCGTCGGGCTCTCGCGATTCACGATCACCTTGCTCATGTCGTCATCGAGCGACGCCGACACGGCTTCGTACATGTCCTTCGGGCCTTCGAGCACGCGCGACTTGGCGCCGCTCTTGAGGTCGATCTTGTCGACGAACTCACGCGGCGGATTGGCCACGAAGTCGCGGAAGTACTGCGTTCCCTGGAGGAACACGCCGCCGTCGCTCGAGACCATTGCCACCGAACCGCCCAGCGTGCCACGCTTGGTGAGCATTGCGCCGGGGTTGTTGTAGAACGAGAGCGAGTCGTCACCCGCGCCGCCACGGCCACCACCGGCTGCGCCACCGCCGCGCCCGCCACGTCCACCGGCGAAACTCGGGGTGTACCCGCGCTGCCGGACGATCGGCATCTTCTTGGTCGGGTCCGCCATCTGCACCGCGTACAGCTCGCCATTGCCGGCGTTCGTCGTGGCGACGAAAATCGTCGATGCGTCGTCGTTGAACACGACCGAGGTCATCGGACCGTCGGCGGTGTAGAGCGTCTTGGTGTCGGTTGCGGCATACGGCGGCAGCCACTGCATCAGACGGTCCGGACGTGCCGCGCCACCTGCGGCACCACCGCGGCCACCTGCGCCGCCTGCGGCACCGCGGCCGGCCGGCGCAGCGCCCGCCGAGGAGTCACGCCCGGCCGGAGCCGTGGACTCGAGGTAATACATGCCCGCGCCCTTCGGCATCCAGGCGAGGCCACGCTTGGCGCCGCCGGCCGCACCACCACGTCCACCGCCGCCCGTGGTGTCATTGCCAAGGCGCAGGGCGCGCTTGTTGATCGTGGAGACCACCTTGCCGGTGGCATCCCAGAGCTCTTCGTTGCTGCCGAAGCTCGTGTACTGGGTGACGTACGAGAAGGGCTTCTGCATGGTGCTGACGCGGAAGTACTGCCCGTCGGGGGAGCCGTCCACGCTCTGAATCATCTGCGGCGTGCCGATCTTCTTGACGACCTTGGTCTTCACGTCGATCAGGGCGAGCTGGCCAGTCGTGTAGTACTCGAGCAGCTCCATCTCGTACGGCTCGTTGAGCAGGCTCGCGAAGTTGCGCTCGGCGTCCTTCACGCCGTCGGTCCAGAGGCGCACGTTCGGGCCCGTGGCAATCTCGGGCTTTTTGGGTTCTGGCTTGCGGCCGTCGGGGAGCTGCACGACGATCACGCTCTTACCGTCGGCGGTCCAATCGATGGTGGTCACCAGCGTCGCGAGGAGCGCCGCCTTGGTGATCTGCACCGACTTGCCGGTGGCGACGTCTGCGACAAACACGTGCGAAGCGTCGTCGAAGTTCGCGACGTAGGCAATCTGCTTGGCGTCAGGCGCCCAGGAAGAGCCGCTGATGATCGCGCCCTTAGGGGCGTCGACATTGATGGTCTTGCCAGCAACCGGATCAATCAACTGCAGCCCGGTGGCGCCGCGCGTCGTGAGAGCACGCGCGCGATTGGCCTTGAAGTCCACCTGCAGACCGCCGAGGTAGTAGTGCGCCTTGCCGAAGGCCGTGACGCTCGGGAGTCCTTCGCTCTGTTCCTTGAGGAAGTACTTCCGATCAGGGCTCGGCTGCGACAGCGCGACGTTCAGATGGCGCGGTGCGGCAACCAAGTTGGCGATCTCGGCCGAGGGAGCCGCGTACGTCTCCTTGGCGAGCTGCGCCTTGTCAGCGACGAGCCAGGCCGGTTCGGGCTTGGCGGCCGCTCCGGCCGGCGCACCCTGCGCAGGGAGGCTGAGCGTGGTAAACAGCGACAACGACGCGACGGCGGCGCCGCGTGCGGTGAGGCGGAGGAAGGGACTGGTCCGCATCATGGATCCTCGGAGGGGGGAATAGGGGCTACGGCCCGGGGCGGCCGTTCCAAACGTGCCTAGAACATACGTCACGAGAGGGTGGTCCGCTGAGGGCACTGGGGTGGGGCGTGCGGAGGGAAGGCCGGAGGGGAGTGCGGAGGGGAGTGCGGAGGGGGAGTGCTCCTGCTGGCCGGTTCGGGGTATCTTCTGACATATGAACATTTCCCCACGCTCTCTGATGGCGGCGCTTGCCGTCGTTTTGGCCTCCGTTTCTCCCCGTGTTGTCGTTGCGCAGGCGGCGCCGAAGGGAGCCGCCAAAGCCCCGGCGCTGGTCAAACGAGTGCCGCTTGCCGCGGCCGACGTCGCCGATATTGTGACGCTCGAGAAGCTCGAGGACCGGCGCGATTTTGACGTGACGGCGCTGCAGCGGATTGCGGCCTCCAAGCATCCGGAGCTTCGCCGTCGTGCGGCGCTCGCCATTGCGCGGTTCTACGACCCGCGCGGCCGAGCCCTGCTGCGCACGATGCGCACGGACGCTGATACCGCGGTGCTGGCCACGGTCGTGTGGGCCACTGGGCAGCTGGTAGACACCAGCGCCGTGGTCTGGCTGGATTCGCTGCTGCAAGGCGCCAAAACGCCGGTCGGCGTCGCGACCGAGGCTGCGGGCGCCTTTGGGAAGATTCGCACGAGCGACACGCGGATGCGGCTCTCGCTCTACCTCGGGAATGCGGCGCCGAGTCCTCGTACGGCACCGGTGGTGGCCGAGGCGCTGCTCGCCATTGGGCGGCACCGCGACCGTGGCTCCATTGGTTCGATCGTGCGGTGGGCGCAGTCGGCCGATGTCGAACTCCGCTGGCGTGCGGCCTGGGCGCTCTTCCGGAATCGTGATCCGGCGGAAATTCCCGACTTGATGGCACTGGCCAAGGACCCGTCGCCCGAGGTACGGATGTGGGCCCTGCGGGGGCTGACAGGCCCCCGCGCGGATTCGTCGGACGTCGGCGCCATCGGTGCGCGACAGGCGATTGTCGAGGCGCTGCGTGATGCCGATCGTCGTGTGCAGACCGAGGCCGTTCGATCGCTCGGGACCTTCTTTGACGCAGGCTCGCTGATTCAGCTGACGCTCCTGCTGAACGCAGAGGATATGTGGATCGCGACCACAGCCGCCGAGGGGATCGGCTCGCGCGGCGACAAGGCGCGCGCGGCGATTGCGCAGCTTGTGAGTTCCACCGAATCGGATAACCCGGCCTGGATTCGCGCTGCGGCGATTACGGCGCTTGCCGATGTGTGGCTGGCCGAAGCGCTTGATCCTGCGACCGCGATGGCGAAAGACACCTCACTGACGGTGCGCACCGCAGCCGCACAGGTGCTGGCCAAACTTGGCCTCGGCGGTCGTGCAGGCATTGAGCTATTGCTCAAGGATCCGGATCGTGCCGTCCGCGCGACGGCGAATCAAGCATACCTCACGCTCGCCGATACGGTCGAGGAACTTTCCGTGCGTCGTGCGGCGCGGAAGCGCGCGTTTGCGTCGCAGGATGTCGCGGTGCGCGCTGCCGCGGCGGCATCGATGGCCAAGTGGGCTGATGCGTCGGACATCCCCACGCTCCTCGACGCCTTTGCGGTGGCCCTCAAGGACAGCGCACTGATCGCGCAGGAATCGACGATCGAAGCCTTGGCCGATATCGAGCAGCGCGGCGGCGCAGCGGCGGCGGCGTTCTTTGCGAAATATCCGACGGCGCCGAGTGATGTCGTGTACGGATTTGCAGGCCGTGGGTTTGGCCCGAAGACGCTCGCGGCGTGGGGGGCGGGGCGCCCGGCGCATCCAACGCGCACCGACGCGGATTATCAGCGCATTGTTGAGACCGTGGTGGTGCCCGTCTACAACGGGGCGCCCGCGCCTCGCCTGCGGTGGGAGACCACCAAGGGGGCGGTGGATACCGAGCTGAATCCGCTCGACACGCCACTCGCGAGCGACTACCTGCTGCAGCTCACGGCGAAGGGCACCTTACAGAACATCCGCTTTGACCGCGTGGTGCCGAACTTTGTGGCGCAGCAGCGCGAGGCGGAAATCAATGAACCACTTCAGCGTGACGAGATCAGCCGGGGTCGGTTGGTGCGCGGGAATCTGAGCTGGGGTTCGAACATTGGAAACGCGCCGCGCTTTCCGGGGCGCGGCCCCGGTGCGGCCTACGACACGGGCCCAGCGGTGTACACCTTTGGTGTCACGCCACAGCCGCATAACGAGGGCGACTTTGCCGCGCTCGGGCGGGTGGTGAAGGGGATGGACGTCGTGGACCGTCTCGAGCTCGGCGATTACGTGAAGTCGGTGCGGGTGCTGAAGGCGGGCGAGAAGTAGCCCTCCGCCACGAAGAAGGGGCCGGCGCCTGTCCACGGCGCCGGCCCCTCGTGCATGTCCGAACGCCTGTTCAGCGCTCGGGGCGCCGACCGCGGCCACGCCCCGCGGCTTGTTCATCCAGAATCTTCTGGAGCGCGTCTTTCTGCTCCTGGGTCAGCAGCGCGCGCGCTTCGTCGGCTCCTTTGGCGTTCCGCTCCGCCATCTCGCGCAGTAGCGGCGCCGCTTCTTGCATCAACTGCATCGCGATCGCGCGCTGTTCCTGCGTCATCTGCGCGGGACGCGTCGCACCCGCGGTGCTGTCACCCCGTAGCGCACGCATCTTGGCCATGGTCGGCGCGTTCGCGGCCGTTGTGGTGGAGTCAATCCGTCGAATCTTGGCAATCTGATCGACGGAAAGCTTGAGGCCGTCCTTGTGCGTCAGGATCACCCCCAAGAGGCTGGCGTCCTGTGCCGCCGCCATCAGGCCGGCCCCGCGCCCACGGAGCCCTCCAACCCCGCCGAGTCCTCGCTGCGCCTGTGCGGTTGCAGGAACGACTGCGAGGACGAGAAGGGCAATCAGCAGTGATTCACGATGGAGTGAAGCGCGCATTGGGGAGCTCCTGAGTGAGAAGACCGCAGTTTACCGGGACCGCACTAACTATACGACGATCATGGTCCCCGCCACGTTAGCTCGCGGTGGCCCGGTGCGGCCGAGGCGGAGTGGTGGTTATCTTGTGGAATCGCCCTTTCCGGACCCACTGCCATGCATAGCATTGCCCGCGTTGCACTCCTGATGGTCGCTGCCGTATCACTCGCGTGCGCGGGTGGCGGTGCGTCGCTCCCCGCGCCGAATCCCGAGCGGCTCCCCTTCGCGGAGAAGCTCAACGTGGATTTCGCCAAGATGACCAAGACGGCCTTGGGCGTCTATGTGCGCGATCTGGAACTTGGAACGGGGCCAATCGTCCAAGCGGGGCAGAACCTCACGGTGCGCTACACCGGCTCGCTCAACAACGGCACCGAGTTCGATAAAGTCGGCCCGGGTGAAAAGCCGATTTCGTTCAAGCTCGGGCGTCGCCAGGTCATCCAAGGATGGGACGACGGCCTCGTCGGTATGCGCGTGGGTGGCCGCCGGCAACTCGTGATTCCCCCGGACCTCGGCTACGGCCAGGAACGGTCCGGCAAGATTCCAGGTGATGCCACGTTGGTGTTCGTGATCGAGATCATCAGCGCGAAGTACTAGTCGCGCGAAGTACTAACAGCACGAAGTACTAATAGCGCGAAGTCCGCACCGCGGGGCGGGTACACTTAGTCCCGCCACGCCTCGGCGAACTCTCGCACGATCGCACCGGCCGGCTTCACCTCGTGAATGCCGGCCACGCTTTTTCCGGCCTGCCAGTATTCTGCGCCCTGTTCACGCTGCGAGCTCTTTTTCATGGAGTGTAGTCCCTTGAGCGCGTAGTACATGCGCATCCAGTGCTTGGTCTTGCGCCCCTGCAGCATCCATCGTGCGAAGGGGCCGGCCTTGGTGCCAAGTCGCTTCACGTAGTCGTTGGCAATCACGCTCACGGGGACGCCGGTGAGCCGCTCGGTCAGCGCGATGTCCGCTTCCGTGGCATCGACAATCGCTTGCTTGTAGGCGTGGCTTGTCTTGCACTCAGGCGTCGCAATGAAGCGGGTGCCGAGTTGCACCCCTGCGTATCCGATGGCGAGTTGTTCCACGAACTCACGTGCGGTGCCCACGCCGCCGGCCGAGACGAGCGGTACGCCGAGTGGGGCGAGTTCGTCGAAGAGTTGCCGCGCGGTGCGTTGGCCGGTGTGGCCGCCGGCGCGACTGTTCACGGCAATCAATCCGTCGACGCCGCCGTCGAGCCCTTTCTGCGCCCACTTCTTTTCGGTCACATCGTGATAGACAATGCCGCCCGCGGCATGCACACGGTCGGCAACCCACTTGGGATTCCCGAGCGACGTGATGAAGAATCGCACCCCTTCTTCGAGGGCGACGTCCACCCACTGGACCATCTTGTTGTGATAGGCCTTGGACGACTGCTCAATGAGCGCGTTGAAGCCGAAGGGTTTGTCGGTCAGCGAGCGGATCTGTTTGAGCCCCGCGCGAAAGTCGTAGCCGTAGACGTATGTCAGGGAGATCGGCTGGACGATTCCAATGCCACCCGCTTCGCTCACAGCGGCGACCAGTTCCGGATTGCTGCACGGGTACATCGGTCCGCAGATCAGCGGGACGTCGATCCCGACGGCGCGGGTGAAGGGGGTAGACGGAAGCAACTCGCTCATACGGCCCCCTGCGCAGCCGCTTTTGGCGGGATCGGTCCGAGCTTCCAGCGCACCGTGGCGCGCGCGACCATGGCGCCCGAGGCGTCGGTCAGCGTGCTGAAGAAGTCGTATTCCCCCTCGACCGTGAGGTCGGGGAGTTCCGGGCGGCTCTCGGCGGTCACCTTTCCGCGCGCTTTCTTGAAATAGTCGATGCCGATGTGCGTCACGATCCCGCGGTAGCCGGCGGGGAGGGCGGTGGTCATCGCCGCGCCGCTGGCAAATTCGGCGACGTTCATCAGGGCAATAGCGTGGATGGAGCCCAGGTGCTGCTCAAGGCGTCGCTTTTGCACAATCGAGATCCGCGCAAAGCCGGGCTCCAGCACTTCAACCCGCGGGTTCACGGAACCGGTATAGGGGATCATCTGCTTCACCATAAGGGTGAAGAGGAAGTCGCCGAAGGGGACTTTGCGCAACGCACGATGCGCGTGGAGGAGCCGCTCGCCCGGGGATTCGTGGTGTGCCATCCCCAAAAGGTATCTTGTCTGAGGCGGGAGTGCCTCCTGCCGTCCCTTTCGACTCTCCACATCACCGTGACCACCCAGCCCTCGCACCCCGTCGCGCCGCTCACCCCTCCTGTCGCCGACCGGATTCCGGTGAGCACCACCCTCCACGGCGACACCCGCGTGGACGACTACGCTTGGCTCCGCGACAAGTCCGATGCGCGCGTCATTGCGTATCTCAACGCGGAGAACGCGTACACGGACGGGATGATGCGGCACACGGAGCCGCTGCAGGGGGAGCTGTACACGGAGATGCTCGGCCGCATCAAGGAGGACGACAGCCAAGTCCCCGCGCGCCACGGCGACTGGTGGTACTACACGCGGACGGAGCAGGGCAAACCGTATCCGATTTTCTGTCGTCGATTCGGCGCCGCCGATGCACCCGAGCAGGTCTACTACGACCAGAACGCGGCGGCGGTTGGGCACGACTTTCACAACCTCGGGGGATTCGAGGTCAGTCCGGATCATCGCTACTTGGCCGTTCTGGTCGACACGAACGGATACGAGGATTTCGAGCTCCAGGTGATCGATCTCACAGCCGGCGAGACGCTCCCCGATCGGATCGCGCCGTTGGGCTTCGGGCTCGCGTGGGCGAGTGCGAGCGGCACGCTGTTCTATACGACGACCGATGAGGCCAAGCGTTCGAACGCGGTGCATCGTCATCGACTCGGCACGCCGGCGAGCGAGGATGTGCGCGTGTACGTCGACGGGGACTCGCGGTTCAATGTGGGGGTGCACACCTCGCGCAGCGCGGCCTGGGTCTGCATCTCGAGTGCCAGTTTTACGAGCGCCGAGTGGTGGGTGGTTGATGCGGCGGCGCCGGAGAGTGCGCCGCGCTGCGTCGCACCGCGTACCGAAGGGGTGGAGTATGACATCGCCCACGGAGGCGATTGGTGGTACATCACGACCAATCGGGATGCGGCATCGAACTTCAAGGTCATGCGGGCGCCGGTGCGTGATCCCGCGGCGTGGATGGAGTGGATTGCGCATCGCCCTGAGGTGTTTGTCGAGGGCGTCGACGTCTTTGCGCAGCACGCGGTGGTGGTCGAGCGCGAGGGCGGGCTCCGGCAACTGACGGTGATCGATCTTGCGAGCGATGCACAGCATCGCGTGGGTTTCGACGACGCAGCCTACGGCGTGTATCCGGCGGACAATCCGGAGTTCCATTCCACGGCCTATCGCTTCAGCTATTCATCGCTCGCGCAGCCGCGCGCCGTGTACGATTACGACCTCGCGTCGCGGACGCGCGCACTCCGCAAGCGCGACGAAGTACTCGGCGATTTCGATCCGTCGCGGTGCACGGTGGAGCGGGTTATGGCGCCGGCGCGTGACGGGACGATGGTGCCCGTGTCGCTCGTGTACCGGGCGCCACTCGCGCGCGACGGGAACCGCCCGCTTTTGCTCTACGCCTACGGCTCCTACGGCTACACCATGGAGCCGACCTTTAGTTCGGTGCGGTTCTCTCTGATTGATCGCGGGTTCATCTACGCGATCGCCCACGTGCGCGGCGGGCAAGAAATGGGGCGCGCCTGGTACGACGCGGGGAAAATGCAGCAGAAGGTCAACACCTTTTACGACTTTATCGACGTTTCGGATCACTTGGTGCGTGAACGCTATACCTCGCGTCGGTACCTGGCGGCGAATGGCGGAAGCGCCGGTGGCTTGCTGATGGGGGCGATTGCGAACCTGCGCCCCGAGCTGTTCCGGGCGATTGTGGCCGACGTTCCCTTTGTGGACGTGCTCAACACCATGCTCGATGAGTCGCTCCCCCTGACGAGCCAAGAGTGGGAGCAGTGGGGGAACCCCAACCTCCCCGCCGACTACACCTACATCAAGAGCTACGCGCCCTACGAAAACGTCACCGCGCAGGGCTACCCGCGCATCTTGGCGACCAGTGGTGTGAACGATTCGCGCGTTCCCTTCTGGGAGCCCACCAAGTGGGTCGCACGGCTGCGCGCGCTCAAGACCGACACGAATCCACTGCTCCTCAAGATGAACATGGGCGCCGGCCACGGCGGCTCCACGGGTCGCTATGAACGGCTCAAAGAAGAAGCGTTCCGGCAGGCCTTTATTATCGATCAGGTCGTGGGCGTTCCGGACGCACAGTAGCCGCCGCCCGACACCCGCGAACCTGCTATTTTCACACGATGCTGATCCTGCTGATTCTCGCCGAAGGGCTCGCCCTTGCCGTGCTGCTGGCCCGCCTGTCGGGCGGACGGACGCGTCGTCCGCCTGAAGTGCCGGCGCCGGGAACGGGGGCCCCAGGGGCCGTCACGATCGTGATTGCCACGTTGAATGAAGCGGCGCGGATCACGCCACTCCTGCACGGGGTGTCCGCACAGGGGGCGGTGGTCAAGGAGATTCTCGTCGTCGACAGCAACTCGTCTGACGGCACCCGCGACCTCGTGACGGCCGCGGCCGCCCGCGACCCGCGTATTCGCCTCCTGACGGATCCTCCGCTCCCCGCGGGCTGGGTGGGGAAAGCCTGGGCGCTGCAGCACGGACTCGAGCAGGCCACCACCGAGTGGGTACTCGGCCTCGACGCCGACACGGCCCCACGCGCCGGCCTCGCCGATGCCGTTGTTGCGGCCGCTGATCGTGAGGGCTTCGACTGCGTCTCGTTCAGTCCCTGCTTCGATGGGCAGACCGCTGCCGAACAGTTCGTGCAGCCCGCCATTTTGATCACACTGATTTATCGCTCCGGAGCAGCGGGCGATCCGCGCGTTCGCCCCGAGCGGGTGATCGCCAACGGGCAGTGCTTCCTCGTGCGGAAAGCGGTGCTGCTTCAGCACGGTGGATACGAGCCGGTGAAAGCCTCATTCGCCGAAGACGTCTCGCTCGTCCGGCGTCTCGCCACGCGGGGGGTCCCCGTGGGCTTTCTGGACGGCTCGCGACTGTACACGGTGCGCGCATACTCCGGGCTTCCGCAGATGTGGCGCGAATGGGGACGCTCCATTGCGCTCCGCGACTCGGTGCCGGCGCTCACGCAGTGGGGGGAGATTCTCTTCCTCTTTTTCGCGCAGGCATTGCCACTCCCGCTGGTAGTCGTCGGCGCCAGCGGTCTTGTCCATCTGGCCCCCTCGCCGGCGGCACGCGCCCTGGGGTGGCTCGTGGGTTTCCTGCTTGCCCTGCGCCTCATGCTGCTCGTGGCGACCCGCGGCTCGTATGCACGCCGCGGTCTGACCTTCTGGCTCAGCCCGTTGGCCGATGTCGCCGCGTGGTGGCGGATTGTTCTGTCGACCGTGCGCGGCCCCACCAGCTGGCGGACCCGGAGCTACACGAGCCGCAAATCGTAGGAGCGCGCGTCGGGTAAAAATCGGAGCACAGTTTCTGCCGCACCGCGCCGATACTCCGGTGTGATGACTCCATTTCTGCGCTCCGTTTCTGGCACTGCTGCTCGCAGGTGTGCTCGCAGGTGTGCTCGCACCCGTGCACGTCGCGTATTCCGCGCCGTGTGGAGACGCATACTCCTGAGCCTCGCCGTGGCGCTCGGACTTGGGGTCGCGCACCCGGCGTATGCCTGGCAGGGGAGCACCGCATCGCGCCGAGTCGGGCAGCCGCACAAGCGGCCGCGCTTTACGCGCGACACGCCACGCTGGACGTTGGGCTCGTCGTCCACTGAGGTCGTTCGTGCCCAAGGCCCCGCGGACTTCACGGAGCGCCTGGTATCGCTCGGTTACGACGTCTGGCATTACGACGGCAGCTGGGTACGGCTCTCGACCCGTGACGACCGCGTGATTGCCTGGGCCAACAACGACGGCGCGCTCGCCGTCGAGTTGCGCCCCAGTGGACCCGTTCTCACCGACGCGACCTTCGCCCGCGGTTCCACGCGGGACGATGTGGTCCGCTTGCAAGGCACGCCAACGGTCTATGCGCCGCAGGCGAGCGCCGGCATGGTGCTGCTTCAGTACGGCACGGCCGTGGTGCAGATCAGCGAGCCGGACAATCGCGTGCTCTCGTGGAGCGATCCCTCGGGACGCAGTTTGAAGGTGCGCACGGCCGGCACCGTCGCAGTCGCTCGGCCGATCCCGAGGCCCGTGGCGCCTGCCTCGCTCGCGGCGACCATCGTGTGGGACGATGCCTCGGGTGACGGCTATCTCGACAGCGGCGAGCAGGCGCGCATCACACTCACCGTCAAGAACCGTGGGAGTGGAACAGCCTACGCCGTCACGCCGGCGTTGCTCAACATCGAAGGATGGGACGGTCTCCGCGTGGTGAGCACCGACCGTGTCGATTCGATCGCCCCCGGTCACTCCGCGACGATCGCACTGAGCGTGGTTGGGGAGGCAAGCTTGGAGGACTCCCGGGTGCAGTTGTTGGTCGGCGTACACGAGGGCAACGGCTTCGATCTCGAACCTTCGATTTCGCTCGATGTCCCGACACGTCGCGCGCGGGCCCCCAAGTTTGTGCTCGACGGCATCGCGATCAACGACCAGTCGGGGAACGGACGGATTGAGCCACGCGAGATTGTCGAAGTCACCGCGCGCGTCTCGAATCACGGTGAAGGGGAAGGGCATGGCGTGCAGTTTGTCATCGCCCCGGGGCCCGGGGTGACATTGACGCCGGACTCAAAAGCGACGGGCCGCATCGGTACGCTGCGCGTTGGCGAGTCGCGCGACCTGCGGTTCAGCGCCTTCTCGAACTCACGGGCATCCGGATTCCCGGTCGAGATTGCTCTTCACGAAGAACGCGTGCGCTACGACACGACGCTCGCGCTCCCGTTGGGGCTCGACCGTCCGGTGAATGAGCTTCCCTCGCTCGTGGTGCGCGGTCGCAAGGTCGTTGCGTCGGCAGCGCCGTCGCTGGTGTCGCCGGTCGACACCGGGATCCCTCGGGCACCCCGACGCGGCAATGTCGTGGCCGCGGTGTTCGGCGCTGAGCGGTACGAGCACGCTCCGGAGACGCCACTCGCGCGTCGTGATGCGGCGGTGTTTCGCGAATATGTGCGCAACGTGTTCGGCGTGGGCGACGACGACTCACGCTTACTTTTTCGCACCGATGACGAAGTCTCTGGTACGGAACTGCGGCGCACCTTCGGCGAGGGCGGCTGGCTCGCGCGGCGCGTCTCCGCCGAAACCGACGTGGTGGTCTACTGGGCCGGTCACGGTGTGACCGATCCCAAGACGCACAAAGCCTATCTGTTGCCGAACGACGGGGATCCGTCGTATCCCGCGCAGACTGGATACGCGCTCGACGAACTCTACGATCGACTCGCCGCGCTTGGCGCTCGCTCGGTGACCGTCTTTGTGGATGCCTGCTTCAGCGGGCGCGCGCGCGACGGCGCCGCTATGGTAGCGGGCGCGCGAGGCGTGGTGGTCAGCCTCGAGAACCCTGCGTTGCGGGCAAAAAACATGTCCGTCTTCTCAGCGGCGCGCGGCGACCAACTCGCCAACTCGTGGCCTGAGGGGCAGCACGGGGTGTTCACCTATGCACTGCTCGCGGGGCTTCGCGGTGCCGCCGACGCGAATCACGACGGCACCATCAGTGCCGCGGAGCTTGCCGCGTACATCGCGCGCGAGGTACCACGCACCGCCGCCCGCATTGATCGGGAGCAGACCCCGGAGTTCGTCTCGCGCGATCCTGCGCGCGCGGTGGTGATTCTCAAGTGATGACGGCGCGCACGCGATTCCAACAGCCCAGCGGCCAACGATGGCTCCGCTCCCACCCGTTGGGCGTGTTGCGGCTCGCGTTGCCGTTCGCGTTGCTGCTGTCTTTGCTGCTCGCGCTGATGGTCCTCACCCCGCGGGTGGTTCGTGCTCAGGCGTCCACCTGGGTGGAGGTCGAGCGTCGGGTGTCCCTCACCGACGGTCGCACGGCAGCCGAGGTGAAAGCGATTGCCGTGCAGGAAGCCCTCGCCGAGGCGGTTCGTCGCGTGACGGGTGTCCGCGTGCAGGCCACGCAGTCCGCGACCTCAGGCGATTCCGCCGGCACGCGCATCGACCGCTTTGAGCAGGCGGTCCGGCTCGACCTCTCCGGCCGCGCCACGCGGTGGGAAACCGTGCGCGAAGAATGGCAGTCGGCCAAGAACAGCGTCGGTGCGCCTCCGGTGCTCGTGCTGACGCTTCGCGTTGAGGTCACGCCCGAGATCGGCCAGCGCGATGCAGGCTTCGGGGTAACCCTCGGTGCGCGGACCACGCGCCTGATCGTCCGGGGCGAAACGCCTTCGGCGAACGACGAAATCATTGCCACGGTGCGCGCGACGACCGAAGCGTATATCACGCTCGTCAGCGTTACGGGTGATTCCGTCTTTGTGCTCGCCCCCAATATGGTGACGCCGAGTGTCGTCGCCGGGCCGAGCGGCACGATCGAGATCCCGGACGCGGAGACACGGAGGATTGGCCTTCACCTTCGCGTGACGCTCCCCACTGGCGTGAGTGTGCGTGGCGAACGGCTGGTGGCGGTGGCCACCCGAACGCCTGTCACTGCCCCTGGTGGCGCGGGTACCGGAGAGGCTCGGGATACCGGTGTGTTGACCCTCGCCGCCTTTAACCAGTGGTTGGTTGGAATCCCGCTGGACCAGCGGGCGATTGCCGAACTTCCCATCGAAGTACGGAGAACGCCTTAACCTGCCGATACTCTTGGTATCGAGGAGGCATCACTATGAAGAAACTGATTCTTGCGGCTGGTCTGTTCGCCCTGTCGGCGTGCGCCAGCCAGCGACCAAAGATGGACCAGCAGGCGTCTCCGGAGACGCTTCGGAATATGCCGGGATGGTACAAGAAGCCGCCGAAGTCAGATGACCGGTGGATCATTGCACCGGCCACGGGCGAGTCACGTGACTTGCAGGTGGCGCTGAACAAGGCTGAGCTCGAGGGGCGCACCGCGCTCGCCTCGCAGCTCGAGGTCAAGTTGGGCGGCCTGCAGCGCCGCTTCGTCGAAGAAACCGGGCTCGGCGCGGATGCAACGGCGCTCGGTGAGTATGAGCAGACCGCGAAGGCTGTGATCAGTCAGGTGCTGATCGGGAGCCACACGCGCGAACAGCAGTTCTCGATGGGCGCCGGTACGTACCGCGCCTGGGTGCTGATGGAACTGCCGGTTGGTGAGGCCAGCAAAGCGCTGCTGGAGCGCCTGAAGCAGCAGGAAGCGATCGTCACGCGCATTCGTGCCTCGGAAGCATTCAAGGAATTGAATGCAGAGGTCGAGAAATATGAGAAGCGGAAGGATGCTGGACGGCCGTAAGTAACGCGATGCACTTCGGTGCCGGTGCGTAAGCCTGGGGGATTACGCACCGGCACAGACGGGTACCAACACGAAGGGGGCGACGGTCATACCGTCGCCCCCTTCGTGCAGTGCAGAAACCGACGATCGCCTAGTGGCTGTCGTCCAGCGCCTTGATCTCCTTTACGAGCGAGCCAAGGACGTTCTTGGCATCGCCGTACAGCATCAGGGTGTTGTCCTTGAAGAACAGCGGGTTCTCAACACCAGAGAAGCCCGTCCCCTTGCCGCGCTTGATCACGTACACCGTTTTTGCCGTCCACGGACGGAAGATCGGCATGCCGTAGAGCGGGCTCGACTTGTCTTCTTCGGCGTCCGGGTTCACGATGTCGTTGGCGCCAATGATCACCGCCACGTCGGCGGTCTGGAGCACGCGGTTGGCATCATCGACGTCGGTCAACAGGGCGCCGTAATCGATCCCTGCCTCGGAGAGGATAACGTTCAAGTGCCCCGGCATACGTCCGGCCACGGGGTGAATGGCGTACTTCACCTCGCCGCCCTTCTTGGCAATCAGCTCCATCAGTTCACGGCAAATGTGCTGCGCCTGCGCGACCGCCATGCCGTAACCGGGCACAATCACCACCGAGCCAGCATACGCCAACTGAACGGCGGCATCTTCCGCGGAGATGGTCTTGGATTCCTTGACCTCACCCTTGGCCTTGGCCGCGGCCGGCGCGCCAGAACCGAAGGCGCCAAAGATCACATTGGCGAACGACCGGTTCATGGCCTTCGACATCATGACCGACAGAATGAATCCGCCCGCGCCTTCGAGCGCGCCGGCAATGATGAGCACGTTGTTGCCGATCGCGAATCCCGTCGCCGCCGCCGCGAGGCCGGCGTACGAGTTGAGCAGCGACACGACCACCGGCATGTCGCCGCCGCCGATCGGGAGCACCATCGAGATACCGAGGAACAACGACAGGGCAACCATCGAGTAGAACGCCCACGCCGTCTCCGGCTGGTAGATCAGCATGCCAAAGCAGCCGAACGCCACCGCCATCAGTCCCAAGTTCACCGCGTTCTGCCCGCGGAATGTGATCGGGCGACCGGTGATCAACTCCTGCAGCTTGCCGAACGCCATGAACGAGCCGGTCACCGTCAGTGCGCCAAACAGCACTTCAAAGCCGAGTGCCGCCGCCACACCGTGCGAAAGCCCCGGGGCTCCCATCTGCGGGTCGTAAGCGTGGTGATACTCCACGATGCCCACCAGCGTCGCCGCAATCGCGCCGAACGCGTGCGAGAAGGCGATAAACTGCGGCATCGCCGTCATCGGGATCTTCATGGCCATCGGGTAACCGGCAATCGCGCCGATCACGAGGCCAATCACAATCCACTGATACGTCAGGATCCCGGAGTTGAGTAGCGTGCCGACCACGGCAAACAACATGCCGCCGGCCGCCTGCTGCATACCGCGGCGCGCGGTGTCCGGACGCGTGAGCGACCGCAGTCCAAGAATGAACAGGATGCTGGCTGCCAGATACGACGCCTGCACGATCAGGTCGCGCGTGCCGTTGATCTGCGGCCCTTCCTCAAGCAGGCGGACGAATGCGAAGAGGTGGCTCACTTGCCCGCCTCCGGCGCCGTCTCAGGCTTCTTCTTCGGGCCGCCGAACATCGCGAGCATGCGGTCGGTGATAAGGAAGCCGGCCACCACGTTCGTCGCCGCACAGATCACGGCAATAAAGCCGAGGATTTTGGCGACGTTGCCGTACTGGCCACCGGCGGCCACAATCGCGCCGACAATCGAGATCCCCGAGATCGCATTCGTCGCGGACATCAGCGGCGTATGCAGCAGGGGCGGAACCTTCTGGATGATCTGGAAGCCGATAAAGCCGGCGAGGATAAAGACGTACAGTTGAAAGATCTGGGTCATGGGAGTTTCGCGTGGTCCCTGGGGATCGGGCGCGCCGTTAGGCGCGCACCTGGCCGTCCAACGCGACGAGCATCGCGCCGGTGATCTCGTCGCTCGCATCGAGCACGAGTGCGTTGTCCTTCGTGAGGTGCGTGATCAACGTCAAGAAGTTGCGGCTGAGCATCTGCGACGCATGGAACGACGCCTGCGACGGCAGATTGAGCGGTCCAATGATCGACACATCGTGCGCGACGACCGTCTCACCGGGCTTGGTGAACGCGGCGTTGCCACCGGTCTCGCACGCCAGATCAATGATCACCGAACCAGGCTTCATTCCCTTGATCGCGTCTTCGGTAATCAGCAGCGGCGCCTTCCGGCCCGGAATGGCCGCGGTCGTGATAATCAGGTCCACCTGCTCCACGTGCTTCGCGATCGCGTGCTGCGTCTTGATCGCATCATCCTCCGCCTGTTCCTTGGCATACCCACCGGACCCCTCGGCGCTGTGGCCGAGGTCAATCTTGAGTGGGGTGCCGCCAAGCGAGGCAATCTGCTCCTGCGCGGCGGGGCGCACGTCAAAGCCGCTCACAATACCGCCGAGTCGCTTGGCCGTCGCGATCGCCTGAAGCCCTGCGACTCCGGCGCCGATCACGAAGATCTTGGCCGGGGCCAGTGTGCCAGCCGCGGTGGTGAGCATCGGGAGCATTTTCGGCAGGGCCGTCGCGCCGATCAGCACGGCCTTGTAGCCCGACACCGTGGCCTGCGACGACAGCACGTCCATCGACTGGGCACGCGTGATACGCGGGACCTTCTCCAGTGCGAGGGCGTTCACCTTGCGACCGGCAAGCGCCGTGATCGTCTCGGCGCTCCCCGCCTGTGCGAGGTAGCAAATCAACGTCGCGGCCGCTGGGAGCGCGGCGACTTCGGATACGGAGGGGGGCTGCACCTTACAGACGAGCGTCGCGTCGGTGAGGACGGCGGCAAGGTCAGCGGCGATGGTGGCGCCGGCGGTCACGTAGTTGGCGTCAGTGAAGCCGGCGGCGAGCCCGGCGTCACGCTCGACGCTGACGGTGGCGCCACTCTTGACGAGCTTGGCCACACTTTCCGGGACGAGCGCAACGCGAGCCTCGCGCGCTGCGCGCTCCTTCGGAACGGCGATGCGGATCACGAGATGGTATGGGATAGGGTGAGCGTTCGAGTACCCGTCTATCTCTGTACGGGAGCGGCTCGGCAGGTACTCGCCGATTTACCCCCAGCCCCTAAAGGTACGGGCGGGACGCGGAGCGTCAACGCGTCCCGCCGGCGGCGTCCGGTGGCGTCCTTTGCTACTTGGCCTTGAACGAGCCGATCGCGTTCCGGGTGAAGTCGGAGAGCACCAGCCGGCCGCTCATCCCCGCCCGGGTGTTAAGGAGGGTATCCCAGCTGCGCGTACCCTCCCAGAATACCTGCTTGAGCAGCTCCATGGCTTCGGGGTTCGAGGCCGCGAGCGTCTTGGCCAAGGCGTCGACCCCCGCGTCGAGCGCCGCCAAGTCGTCAAACACTCGGGAATAGAGGGCCTGGCGCTCACACCAGGCGGCGTCACGCCAGTCGGCGTCAACGGTCATGGCGCTAAACGCGGCCAACCCAATCTTTTTCTCGATCACGGGCCCCACCACGAACGGACCAATCCCGACCGCGAGCTCGCTGAGCTTGGCCGAGGCCGTCTTCACTGCGAGGGAGTAGTCGCTGGCGGCCACCAGTCCGACCCCGCCGCCGGCGGTCTTTCCGTGGACACGGGTGAGCACGAACTTCGGCGCGCGGATCATCGCGAGGATGACTTTGGCGAAGCCGCTGAAGAACTGTTGCCCGCTGTCCAGATCCTGGATCGCCACGAGCTCGTCAAACGAGGCCCCGGCGCAGAAGGGGCCGGTGCCTTCGCTTCGCATCACAATCACGCGGGCGGCGGAATCCTCCCCCAGCTCACGGACCGCCCCGGCCAGTTCGTTGAGCAGCGTTCCGGGAAGCGAGTTCCCCTTGGGATGATGAAAGCTGACGGTGCCGACGCCGTCGGTGATGCTCGTCTGGACGGAGCCTTCGGGGGTGCTGGGCGGGGTGGAAGTCATACCGAAAGTTAGCGATTCGCGCAGATTGTCCAATGGCGGGCGAGTGCCGTAGATTTGACAAATGGCAAATACCACGACCGCTCCTCACGACGATCCGGCACTCGTCGCCGCCTTTGAGGCTCGTATCGCCGCTGGCGAAAGCATTGAGCCCAAGGACTGGATGCCGGAGCGCTATCGCCGGCAGCTCACCCGCATGATGTCGCAGCACGCCCACTCAGAAATCGTGGGGATGTTGCCCGAAGGCAACTGGATCACGCGCGCGCCCAGCCTGCGACGCAAGTTGTCGCTGATCGCGAAGGTTCAGGACGAAGCGGGCCACGGGCTGTACATCTATTGCGGCACCGAGACGCTTGGGGTGGATCGCCACGAGCTCGTGAATCAACTGCTCGACGGCAAGGCGAAGTACTCGAGCATTTTCAACTATCCCACACTGAGCTTCTCCGATGTGGGCGTGATCGGCTGGCTTGTCGACGGCGCGGCAATTGTGAACCAGACGATTCTGGCCAAGACCTCGTACGGCCCGTACGCCCGTGCGATGATTCGCATCTGTAAGGAAGAAAACTTCCACAAACGTCAGGGCTTTGAACTGTGCGCGCACCTCGCCAAGGGGACGCCCGCACAGCAGGCCATGGTCCAGGAGTCGCTCAATCGTTTCTGGTGGCCCTCCCTGATGATGTTTGGCCCGAGCGACACCGACTCGCCGAACTCTGGCGAGCTCCTGCGCTGGAAGGTCAAGCGCAAGACGAACGACGAACTCCGCCAGCGGTTCGTGAATCTGACCGTGCCGCAGGTGCAGGCCCTGGGACTCACCCTCCCGGATCCCGACCTCACCTTCGACGAAGCCACGGGGAACTGGACCTTCGGCGCGATTGACTGGGACGAGTTCCAGCAAGTGATCAGCGGCAATGGTCCGTGCAATCACGAGCGCCTCGCCGCGCGCCGTAAAGCGCACAACGACGGCGAGTGGGTGCGCGCCGCCGCCACCGCCTACGCCGCCAAGCGCGCGAGTGCCAGCACGGAGGCCGCATGACCGCCGACAGCCAGTGGCCCCTGTGGGAAGTGTTTACCCAGGGCTCCAAGGGGCTTCCGTTTGCGCACGCCGGAAGTGTGCACGCCGTCGATGCAGAAAATGCCCTGCTGAACGCGCGTGACGTGTACGCGCGCCGCGGCGAAGCGGTGAATCTCTGGGTCGTCCCCTCGAGCGCGATTGTCGCGTCGGCGCCGAGCGATGCAGGGCCGTTCTTTGATCCCGGCAACGACAAAGCCTACCGGCATCCGCAGTTCTACAAAGTGCCGCGCGGCGTGGTGGTCTTTTGACGCGCCCCAGCGTCGCCGGAGACCGCACGAGCGGCGCGGCGAATCCGCTCGTGGACTACCTCCTGCGGATTGCCGACGATCGCTTAGTCCTCGGACATCGTCTCTCGGAGTGGTGCGGCCACGGGCCGATCCTCGAAGAAGACATTGCGCTCTCGAACATGGCGCTCGATCTCATCGGCGCGGCCAGCGCGTTGCTGGCGCTGGCGGGCACGGTGGAAGGGAAGGGACGCGACGCTGATGCGCTTGCCTTCTTCCGCGATGAGACGGCCTACCGGAATGCGCTGCTCGTCGAGCAGCCGAACGGCGACTTTGCAGTCACGATCGTACGGCAGTTCTTGTTCGATGCCTACTCCGTTCTGCAGCTCGACGCACTCTCGCGATGCGGACACGCCGACCTCGCGGCGATCGCCGCCAAGTCGCTTAAAGAAGACAAGTATCACCTCCGGCATAGCAGCGACTGGATGCTCAAGCTCGGTGACGGGACCCCAGAGAGCCATGCGCGCACGCAGCGCGCCCTCGACACGCTCTGGCGCTACACCGACGAACTGTTCGTGCCGGACGCCGTCGATCACGCCACGGCGGCCCTCGGCGTGTCGATCGACCTCGACGCGATCCGTGCGCAGTGGCACCAGCTGGTAGCCGATGTGGTCGGCCGCGCAACCCTGACCCTCCCGGCGTCGACCGTTCGCGCCACCGGCGGGCGCAGTGGACGCCACACCGAACACCTCGGGCACATGCTCGCCGAGATGCAGATTGTCGCGCGCTCGCACCCCGGAGCGACGTGGTAGCCCCAGCGGTCATCACCCCCGACGCGGTCTATGAGATCCTCGGGAGCGTGATGGACCCCGAGGTCCCGGTGATCAGCGTGGTCGAGCTCGGTATCGTGCGACAGGTCACGGTGGACGGCGCGCACGTGGCGATCACCATCACCCCGACCTACAGTGGCTGCCCCGCCATGCGCGAGATGGAACGCGACATGGCCGCCGCACTTGGTGCACACGGAGTGACAGACGTCGCCTTCGCGACGGTCTACGCGCCCGCCTGGACCACCGATTGGATGGGCCCCGAGGCGCGTGAAAAACTCCGGAAGTTCGGGATTGCGCCGCCAAGTCCCGCCGAGCGCGATGGGCTGATCACGCTTACGCGCGCGCGCGCGGCTGTGCCATGCCCGTATTGCGGCGCCAAGGACACGCAGCTCAAGAGCGAGTTTGGGAGTACGGCGTGTAAGGCCATCCACGTCTGCAACAGCTGCCAGCAACCCTTCGACGAGTTCAAGCCGCTGTGACGCCAACCTCTGGCGCGCCGCGCGGGGGATTGTTCTCCTGGTGGGGGGAGGGAACGCCCGCCGCCCGTCGTTCACTCATCGCGGCCGGACTTGGCTGGGCGCTCGACGCCTTTGACGTCATGCTCTACGCGCTCGTGCTTGCGAGCGTCATCGGTGATCTGCATCTCACGAAACAGCAAGCCGGCATGCTCGGCTCCGTCGCGCTGCTCGCGGCGGCCGGCGGCGGCATTGTGTTCGGGATTATTGCCGACCGCTTTGGCCGCACCAAAGCGCTCATGGGGAGTGTCCTGATTTATTCGGTTGCGACGGCGCTGTGCGGAACCGCCACCAACTTGTGGCAGTTCGCGGCGTTCCGGATTCTGCTCGGGCTCGGCATGGGCGGTGAGTGGGCCAGTGGTGCCGCGCTCGTCAGTGAGACCTGGCCGGTGCATCATCGCGGGAAGGCGCTGGGATTGATGCAGAGCGCGTGGGCGATCGGGTATGGCACCGCGGCACTCGTGGTGAAACTCGTGTTGCCGACGTACGGATGGCGCGCGGTGTTTTTCGTGGGGATTCTTCCTGCGCTCTTGGTGCTCTGGGTGCGTCGGAACGTTGAGGAGCCGGAGCTATGGCGGGCGCGTGTCGGACAGCGCGACGCCGAACGTGTGGCGTCGAAAGGACGATCCGCATTCGCCGAGATTTTTAGCGGCCCGATTGCGCGCACCACGATTGCCGTGACGTTGATGAACGCCTGCACCCTGTTTGGCTGGTGGGGGCTGAACTCCTGGATCCCCGCCTATCTCTCGTTGCCGACCACGCAGGGGGGCATTGGGCTGAGCACCGGCACGATGTCGAATCTCGTGCTCACGATGCAGGTCGGTATGTGGTTCGGCTACGTGACCTTCGGGTACGTCGGCGATGCTATCGGCCGGAAGCGCGCGTATGTGATTTATCTGCTCTGCGCGAGCGTTCTCCTGCCCACGTATGGCGCGCTGCACAATCCGTGGCTGCTGCTCGCGCTCGGACCACTCGTCGCCTTCTTTGGGACTGGCTATTACAGCGGATTCGGTGCGGTGACGGCGGAGTTGTACCCAACGCGCATCCGTGCCACGGCGCAGGGCTTCACCTACAACTTAGGGCGCATCGCGAGTGCCGCGGCGCCCTTCACGGTGGGGTCGCTGGCGGCGACACAGGGATTCGCGATCGCCTTTACGATTACCGGTGCGGCGTTCCTCCTGGCCGCGGTGGCGTGGGTCTGGATCCCTGAGACGCAGGGGCGGGAGCTGGCCTAGCGCCCGCTCAATCAAGGGTCAGCGCGCCGAGAACTGGGCGTGCCAGGCCGCGATCTGTGCGTGGTGTGCGGACCAAGCGCCCCACACCGATTCCGCCCACGCACGCGCAGCGGCGTTGATGTGCTCGCGTGGGCCATCGACTGGCACGCTGAGGACGGTGCGCGTCCCCGCGAAGTCCGGCGGCGTGAGCCAGTGGAATGCCCCTTTGTGCCCCGCGAATCGCGGAACCCCCGGCGCGTGTCCGAGCACGAGATATTCGTACATGTTCAGCAGGTGAATGGCCACCGACTGAATGGCTTGCGGCCCCGGCGTGCCAGGATGCTGTGCCGCAAAGGCGTCCACCGCGTAGGGACGCGCCTCGAACACGGCAACATCCACAGCCATCATCCCGACGAGTTCGCCATAACGTTCCCAGCACGCGGGCGACGACACCATATAGCGATGGCTGATCCCCTCGACGGGAGCATACTCGCCGCCGCATCCCACGCAACGCTCAGTCATTAGGGGACTCGTGTATACAGGTACACGCCGTCGGGCTGCGTGACGCTGAGTTTTGTGCCGTTCCACACGGCCGGCATCACAGCACCCAGGGCGGGCGTCAGCGTGACCGTCGGGCTCCCGTTGGTCGTCGTCCAGTTGCCCGATGTGCGATCCACGTAGGGCGTGGTCGCGCCGGCGAATGTCTCGGTGCTCGTTGTCGCGATGTCAAAATGCCGCGACGTCGCGAGCGACAGGGTGCCGCCCGTGACGACGACGCTGTAGCCGGTGTCGGCATACATGGTGTAGGGAAGCGACTTCCCGGCAATGGACGTGAGCGTGTAGTTGCCGTCAGGGGTAGTCGGGGCGGCTGGGCCTGTTGAACTGCTGCCCGAGCAGGCGGCGAGCAGGGCGATCGCTGCGGCCGCGACCAGGGAAACGAGGCGCCTACTTGCGCCCCACATGGGCGTTCGCACACCATTCTCCACGGTATGCAAACGCTTCGTCTCCCCCCGCTGCTTCTCGCTCTGTTCTGCGTTGCGCTCGCTGCGTGCAGCAAAAGCGAGAGCCCGACCGCGAACTCGACCTCGGACCCAGCCTCGAACCCGACCACGCCAGTGGTCACCACGTTCGATGTCTACACGCCCGGCAACACCTTCAGTCCCTTCTCGTTGCGCGTGACGCGGGGGAGCACGGTGCGGTTCAACATCTTCGGCGAGAACCACAACGTGATCTTCGGTCGAAGCACGTCCGGCGCCCCGACGGACATTAACGTCGTGAAGGATGTCGTCGTGTCCCGGCAGTTTTCCACGACCGGGAGCTTCAGCTACTCGTGCACCGTTCACCCCGGGATGACCGGCGAAATCGTCGTGATGTAGCACGCCGACGAGCGCCGCACCATCCGACGTTCCGGCGCCTGCGGGCTTCATGGGCTGACGTTCAGTCACGACCATTTACCGCGTGACACCGCGGAACGTCGGTGTCCACGTCGGGAAGATGTACCCAAGATTGGTATTCCCGAGCCGTTTCTGCACGATCTCGGCGAGCACGTCGCGATAGTCGAGCGTGACCTTCAAATCTTGCCCGTTCTCGAGGTTCGCCGTTGCGAGCCCTGGCCAGCCGTTCGTGACCACTCGTCCGCCAGCGATTCCTTTCCCGATGGCGAGCATCGAGCTCGCGCGCCCATGATCGGTGCCCGCACTGCCATTTTCCTTCGCGTTGCGGCCAAACTCTGACATCGAAATCAGCGTCACACCGATGAGCGCCGGAGCAATCACGTCGGCGTGGAAGGCGCCGAGTGCGTTGGCGAAGTCGCGCATCGTGACGGCCATCGACCCCGCAATCGGATCCTGTGCGGAATGCGTGTCCCAGCCCCCAACGTCCACCTGCGCGGCTTCGAGTCCGATATCCGCCTTGATGAGCACGGCGACGGCCTTGAGTGCATTCCCAAAGCTGCTGTTTGGATACACGGCCCCGTTCGCGGGCACATAGCCGCTAAAGTTGACGGACTTGAGCAAATTCAGCGTGTTCACCGCGTCGAGCGCAGAACTCCGCAACGGTTCATCTGCCGCGGTGTAATCCGCCTGGATCGCAGCGGTGCGCGCCGCCTGGGTAGTCGTCGACCCGCCAATCGAAAACGATGCGGGGTTTGAAATCGGCAGCGCCTTTGGCGCCCCGACCAGCGTCTTCTGCAGTCCAGCGGAGATCCCGATGGCGCGCAGCGGAGCCGTCGCATTGACCGGGGGCGCGCTGGCGAGATGGCGGCCGAGCCACCCAGTGACCAGCGACGGATCGGCAGGTTTCCCAACTTCCATGTACCGCTGTGCGTCGAAGTGGGAGCGCGAGTTGTTCGTCTGACCCACGGCGTGCATGACCAAGAGGTCAGCATTCAGATAGGCGGGAACAAGCCCAGCCATCGCCTGCGGAAAGGCAAAGAAGTTGTCGAGCGCAATCCCACGCGTCGCCGTGGTCGTCGCGTCGGGGCGCGGCACGGCGATGGTCGGGCGGAGGAGGTAGTAGTTGGGGTCGCCGAACGGCACGCACACCGACATCCCGTCCGCACCGCCGCGCTGGAACACCGACACCATAACATCGCGCGTCGAAACGTACGTCGAGGCCAGCACCACCTTGGGGAGCCACGCGGGATACAGCGCCGCCGCGGCGAACGCCGTGCCCGCGCCGCCAACGAACTGTCGTCGAGACAGCGCACGGTATTCTTCGCAGCCCGTGCTGTCGTTCAACTCCGATTCCGGGGGGATCGTCATCTCAGTACCACTGAAAGGCCTGCGCACTCAGCGCGAGCGACATCGTCTCGCGAACGCGCAGGTCGTTGAATGTCCCGCCCTTCATGTACGTCAGCAAACTGGTGCGGAGCGCGAGTGAGACCTCGCCCCCATAGAACTCATTGATAATGCGGTCGACCGCCGCGTCTGCCGTTCCGGTGAGATACGGCGCGGTGTCCACCTTGACGGTGGTGGTGGAGTTGGAGTTCGTGAGCGACACGGCAAAACTCCAGCGGGGCAGAATATTACCCGACCAATACTCCACCTTGTCGGGATATCCGTCCGGCGTTTCGTATACGAACAGCGGTTGCCCAATCCCGCCGAGCTGCCCGTTGAGCGTTGTTGCTGATACGACCTGCGCGGATGTTGCACGCAGCGCTGACACCATGAAATGAAACGGACGCTTAAACTTCGCAGGGGCTGCCGCAAGCCAACTCTCATTGAGAATGGCACGAACCACGAGCTTGATATCTCCCTGCGTCGCGCGGAACACCCGCGACACCGCGGTGATCTGCGCCGTGGTCGGCTCGGCCTGTAACAACCACCGCAACAACTTGGTGCTAATGAACGTTGCCGTGTTGGGATGCGCGGCCAGATAATCAATAAAGCGTTCGCCCTCGGCCTGCCCGCCAAACGTGTCGGCGGGAAAGTTCTGGCCCATGATGGTCTTTTGCGCCGTATCGTGCAACGTGTTGTTGAACAGAAACGTTCCGGTGCCCGTGGTCGTCCACCCCGTGAGCAGGCGCGATAACTCGGCGACATCGGTCTGCGTGTAGCCGTTGTCGACGCCGAGGGTGTGCAGCTCCATCAACTCACGCGCGTAATTCTGGTTCGGGGCGCCCTTCTTGCTCTGCGTTTGGTCCAAGTAGGCGAGCATCGCCGGGCTCTTTGCCGTGGCCTGCAGCAGGTCGCGGAAGCGACCGAGCGCGTTAGCTCGAATGACGTCCCGGTCGTCGGCAACCTTCAGATAGCCGACTTTCCCGATCGAGATATTGAAGTGGTCGCTCCAAAACTCGACCATGCGCTCGAACAGCTGGCGCTCGGAGAACGCGGCACGGTACAGCGTTGCTTCCTGCAGTTGCGTCTGAACCGTGGAGGAGTTGCTGGTGAACAGCACGTCATTCGTGGCACTCAACAGCGGCCAGCGCGCAGCAACGACCGCGTCAAGCGCGCTGTCGTCGATGGTCGAGGGATGCAGCTGCTTGCTCAGGTACTCCTGATAGCCGAGCACGCTGACGCGCATCATTTCGGTGGCGGAGACGCCCATCGTGATGCGACGTACGAGCCGTGCATTGTTGTTCACCCAGGCCGGAAGTGCCGCCACCGACTCGTTGACCAGTCGGGACGGGAACTGCGGAGCTGGACTGACCCCATTCGGGTCGCGCGGAACGGACGCGCGCGGGGTGGGCAGCTTTTTCGGTGGCGGCGGGTGCCAAATACCGACGGCCTGTGCGTTGGCCGCCCGTGGGGCGGCGGCGAGTCCAGCGAGCGCACCCAGCAGAAACCCGCGCCGCGAGGCGCCGTCACCCGAGGTGTTCATGCGGACTAGAGCGCGATGTTGAGCAAGGCAAACCCCATTCCAATACCTCCAAGCCATGTTGCGGTTTGAAGCGCCCGATACTTCACCACGTTGATGCCAGCGAGGTCATAGATCCCCTCCAACATGGTTCGATTCGTCTCTTCATCAGTAATCGATTCCATGGCCGTCGTCCACTCCTGGACGTTGGGATACTGGCGGATGGCCTCCCAGTAGATGGCCCCCTTGGGGACCTTTCGACCAACGCGCGGCACAATCACCCAGAGCGAGGTAAAGCCGCCCGCGGCGAGAAACACAATGGCGAGCTCACCACACGCGCCGCCGACCGTCCAGCTCGACCACGGGGCCGATCGCATCGCGCTCAGTCCGCGCGTCTTTTCAAGAAAACTGGCAAAGGCGTTCGCGCCAAACACGATGAATGTGGCTTTCCGGTCGGCGAACTCAATGGAACGACGCTGATAGTCGTGGACAATTTTGAACAAGTCGCCCTTTCGGGATTTCTCGACCTTGTCTTTTTTCACCTTCTTCTCTTCCGCGCTGACCGCGCCGGTGATTGCCGCGTCGATCTGCGCTAGGACCTCGGGTTTCGCGACGGCAGGAGCCAAGGACGACAACGGAGTGGTCACGGAAGCTTTAGGTTCGGGAAGTGTATAGGACAATCATGCGCGCGCCCCTCCCTCGGGCGCTTTGCCTATGATACTGTTCGGGAGACAATCCGTCGAGAGGTCCCTGTGAGCATCCGCCCCGTCCGCCGTGTCATTGACGCCCAGCCCACCATGGAGGGGGCGGGGGTCCGGCTCCACCGCGCCTTTGGCTTCGGCGAGAAGAATGAGTACGACCCATTCCTCCTGTTCGACGATTTCCGCGGCGACCACCCGTCGGACTACAGCGCGGGCTTCCCGTGGCACCCGCACCGGGGGATCGAAACGATCACCTATGTCCTTGCGGGCACGGTCGATCATGCCGATTCCCTGGGCAATCAGGGGCAGCTGGGCGCCGGGGACGTGCAGTGGATGACCTCGGGGCGGGGGATCCTCCACCACGAGATGCCCCAAGGCGATCCCATGGGGCGAATGCATGGGTTCCAGCTCTGGGCTAATCTGCCCAGCCAGCTCAAGATGAGTGCTCCGCGGTATCAGGATGTCCCGAGCGCCGCGATTCCGGAGATCCACGAGGATGACGGCACCGTGGTCCGCGTTGTCTGCGGGGAGTTTTGGGGGCAGCGGGGCCCCGTGGACGGCATCTCAGCCGACCCGCAGTACCTCGATGTCTGGGTGCCCCCGGGCAAGCGCCGCACCCTCCCAATGGACACGCGCCGGAGCGCCTTCGCCTACGTCTTTGAGGGGGGCGGCTCGTTCCGCGATGCCTCGCAGCCCTACGGCGTGCTGGAGGAGGTTGAGGACGACGTTGTCGTGCGCCAGGCGGTCGGGAACCGGAACCTTGTGCAGTTTGGACGTGGGGACGAAGTGACGGTCACCGCTGGCGAACACGGTATTCGCTTCTTGCTCGTGAGCGGGAAGCCCATCGAAGAACCGGTGGCCTGGTATGGACCGATTGTCATGAACACCAAGCAGGAGCTCCAGCAGGCGATCACGGAGCTTCGGAACGGCTCGTTTATCCGCTGAGGCTGCTGGTGGCGATGCCACCAACTGGCTATGCCACGAGGTGGCGATGCTACCAGGCGGAACGCACAGGGGGCGGCACGCGATTCGCGTGCCGCCCCCTGTCACATCCCTACGAACCTTACGGCTTCTTGAGCGACCCGTTGGCCAAGTGCAATAGAGCGCCGAGCGTGGTCTGCGCGGCGTTCAGGCCGAGGCGGAAGTCCTTGTCGCTGTACGTCGAGAACACGTCGCTCACCTGGTGCCAGTTCGGATCCCAGCCGGCCCCAACCTGCGAGCCGCGCTCATTCTCGCGCAGCGACACCGTCGGGATCAGGTCCTGGAATGGCGCCGAGTCCGTGTTGGTCATGTGCGGACCGACCTGCGCCGGGTAATCGGTGGCGTACTTCTCGTTGGAACCATGGAGGAACCAGGCCAACTGCTGCGAGGCGAGCGTCGCCTTGCTCTTCATCTGGAACTCGATGTTGACGTCGGCTTCTGGGCGCTGATCCTTAGGAATCGACCCGTCGGCGTTGGGCATGCCATGGTCCCACATCATCATGTCGTGCTGGATCATGCCGAGCCACTTGGGCTCGGGATACTTGCCGGAGCCCTTCGGGTTTTCGATCCCCTGCAGCGACTGGCGCTGGTCCACGTAGGCGCGGGCACCGTTGAGTCCGGTCTCTTCATTGTTCCAGAGCACGAACCGAATGGAGCGGTCGGTCTTCACATCCGGGCTGCTGAAGACGCGCGCGAGCTCCATGACCAGCGCCGTGCCGGAGCCGTCGTCGTTCGCCGCTTCGCCCCAGCCGTGGCCATCCATGTGCGCGCCGACGATGTACATCTCGTCTGGGTGCGTCGTGCCGATCTTGGTGCAATACACGTCCTGACGATCGCCCGGCGTGCTGGGCTCGCTGTTGAGCGCGCGGAGTACGGGGTCCTTCTGCGCCATCGAATCGCTGTTCACCCCCGTGCGTGCGCGATTGCCGCGGAGCTTGCCGCCGCCCTGCGCATTGGTGCTCGCCGCGCGCGCAGCGGGCGGAGTCACGGGTGCAGCGCCGGGCGCTGCCGCAGGACGCGCGGCGCGAACCGGCGGTGCGTACTGATACGTGACGCGCTCGGTGTTGGTGCAGCCGTAGCTCTTGAGTTGCGCCTCGATCCAGTCGAGCGCCTTGCGATTCCGCTCGGTGCCTTCGCGGCGATCGCCAAAGCGCGTGAGTCCCTTCACGGTCGCCTTGTACTTCTCGAGCTCGAGCCGCGAGACGATCGTCTTGAAATCAGTGAAGGCGGTATCCGGTTCGGTCACCGGTGACTGAGCCAGCGCCGGTACCGCTAAGGCGCTGAATGCGAGGGAGCAGGTGAGCCGGACAAGCGACGGACGCATGCAGTTCTCCAGAAAACGGTGGGAGTCAGCTTATTGGGCGAGCAGTGCTTCCAATCGGTGCGCCACAACTGCCGCCGATGGGAGCACGGCGTCGAGCAACACGGGGTGATACGGCATTGGCACATCCTCCACGCACAGCCGGTCGACCGGCGCGTCGAGATGCCAGAATGCTTCCTTCGCCAACACGGCAGCAATCTCCGATCCAAAGCCAGCGGTGAGCGTATCCTCGTGCACGATCAGGCAACGACCGGTGCGCGCGACGCTCTCCAGTACGGCGGTGCGGTCCCACGGCGCGATGGTGCGGAGGTCGAGCATGTCCACACCTCCCACCTGATCGGCGGCCTCGAGGCAGCGATGCACCATCGCGCCCCACGTGACGAGCGTCACGCGGTTCCCCTCGCGGAGACGCGCGGCACGCCCGAACGGCAGCACGTAGTCGTCGCCGGGATATCGCGAGGAGCCATCACTGGTCATCAGGAGCGAGCGGTGCTCAAAGAAGATCGTGGGATTGCTCCCGCGCATCGCCGCACGCAACAGTCCCCCGGCGTCGGCCGCATTCGACGGAATGGCGACCTGCCATCCGATGGCATGCGCCCACACCACTTCAGCACTCAACGAGTGCCACGGATCGCCAACATCCTTGCCGAACCCACCGGGCATCCGCACCACAATCGGCGCGGCGAACTGATTCGCCGTGCGCCAACGCATGGTGCCGCAGTTGTTGAGCTGTTCGGTCGCGGGATCCGCGTATTTCCGAAACTGGATCTCGGCCACGGGCATCAGCCCACTGATCGCCATCGCCACGGCGCGCCCAATGATCCCTTCTTCACTGAGGCTGGTGTCAAAGACACGCTGGGCACCAAACTGCTTTTGCAATCCCTCGGTCACGAGATGCACGCCGCCTTTCACGCCGACATCCTCGCCGAAAACCACGACCTTCGGATTCGCGGCAAGCTCGCTCCGCAACGTGCGACGCACCGACTCGGCGAAGCGCACCATGTCGCCCTCAGCGGCAGGAACATCGGTTCCGCCAAGCGCGGTCAGCTCGGCCGCGGACAGCCCACCCAGCGCGACTGGATCACCGGCCTGCGGCGTCTCGGCGTACAGGAAGCGGCGGATGTTGGCGGCCTCAGGGGCAGGGCGCGCGCGCGCTGCGTCGAGTGCTGCGGCAACATCCCGCGCAACATCGGCTTCGATCTCGGCCCACTCGCTCTCACGAAACAGGGCACGCACGCGCGGAAGCGGATCGCGTGCCTGGTCGGCGGCGATTTCTGCGTCGGTGCGATAGCCCTTCTGATTGTCTGGTCCCGAGTGACTCGACAGCCGCGGCACCGTGAGCCGCACCAGCGCGGGCCCCGAGCCCCCGCGTACATGTGCGACGGCCTCGGCGAGCAACGTCGCGGACTCAATCGGATCGCATCCATCGCCGTCTCGCACGAAGAGGTTGCTGAAATTCCCGAGATTCCGCGCGATGTTCCCGCCCGGCGTCTGCATGTCGCCGCGGACGCTGATGCCGAGGTCGTTGTCCTCGATGTAGAACAGCATGGGCAGCTTGAGCGTTGTTGCCATGGTCAGGGCCGACCAGAACCCGCTGGTCGCAACCGATCCGTCGCCGCCCAACGCGACGGCAATGGAACCTGAGTAGCTCGCGTCGCCGAGTGTGTCGCGATGGAAGCACACCGACTGCGCCCAACCGGCCGTCGGGGTGTACTGCGAGCCCACGTCGCCGCTCATGGGGAGGACCACGGCGCCATCGCGGTTGGGCAGGTTGCAGACCACGCCGATGTCGCGCCCATCGCTGAAGCCGCCGCGACGCCCAAGGGGGCTCGCGAAGCCGTCTTCGAGTGTCAGGCCCAGCGAGAGGAGCACCGGGCGCGAGCGATAGTACGCGCCGACGCCGTCGTGTTTGCCGGTGAGCAGCGAGCCCAGGATGCACTGCGCCACATCGTGGCCGCGCGAGGAGAACTGATAGAGGACGACATGTTCCTTGGGCACCGAGTTGCGGTTCTTATTGGTGCCTTCTTCGATGTCGTCGAGGGCGCGCGAGCAGAGCGCGTGATATGCGATACGGCGCCAGTCGAACCCCGTCGGGCGCTGGGGCGCGTCGGACGGGGCAGCGGGGACAGACGGGGCGCGGCGAGCAGTTTTGGCCATGCTGAAATCTCGCCGCAGGAGCTAGGCCCGCGCCACCCTAATGACTTCTTCCAAGGTGGTCGTTCCCTCGCGGACTTTTCGGAGTCCGTCGTCCTGTAGGGTTCGCATCCCCTTGGCAATCGCCATGGCGCGGAGTTCTTCGGATCCGCGACGCTTTTGGACTTCGATACGGAGCTCGTTGTCCATCACGAGCAACTCGTGCACGCCGGTCCGCCCGCGGTAGCCCGTGAAGCGGCATTCCTCGCATCCTGCGCCCTTCCAGACGCGGGTCAGCCCCAGTCCGACGACATCCATCCGCCGGGCTTCGTTGTCGGTGGGTTTCGTCTCCGTCTTGCACTGCGGACAGATTTGCCGCACGAGGCGTTGCGCGAGCACCGCGTCGACGGTGCTCGCCACAAGGTACGCGGCAATCTGCAGGTCGAGCAGTCTGGTGAGCGCACTGGGGGCGTCGTTCGTATGCAACGTGCTCAGCACCAGGTGGCCGGTGAGCGCGGCCTGCGTGGCGATCTGTGCGGTCTCGGGGTCACGGATTTCGCCCACGAGGATCACGTCAGGATCCTGGCGGAGCAGGGCACGGAGCGCGCCGGCAAAGGTCACGCCAATCTTCTCGTTGACCGGGACCTGCGGCACTCCCGGCAGTTCATACTCGACGGGATCTTCGACCGTGAGGATCTTCTCCTTGCCGGTCCGAATCTGCTCGACAGCCGCGTACAGCGTCGTGGTCTTGCCCGAGCCCGTTGGGCCCGTGCAGAGCACGATCCCGTTGGGCCGCGTGATCACCTCACTGAACGCCTCGAAGGTGTCCGGGGCCATGCCCAGCTCGGTGAGCGTGACGCGGCCGCGCTCCTTGTCGAGGAGTCGCAGGACCACGCTTTCGCCGCGCAGCGTTGGCACGGTGCTCACGCGGACATCGACCTGCCGGTTCTGCAGGCGGAGCCGAATGCGACCGTCCTGCGGGAGGCGGCGTTCGGCGATGTCGAGTTCCGCCATAATCTTCAGTCGACTGATAATCGCGGCGGTCAGGTGCGGCGGCGGGCTCGGGGCGTCCTGCAGAACCCCGTCCACGCGATAGCGCACGCGCAGGCCGTCGTGATAGCCCTCGAGGTGTACGTCGGAGGCCCGCGCGTCGAGCGCCTCGATCAGCAAGAGGTTCACCAGTCGCACGACCGGCGCTTCGTTGGCAAGATGCAAGAGATCGTCGAGCGGGATCTCTTCGTCGCGCAACGTGCGCGCTTCTCCGCTGAGGCCTGCAATCAGCCCCTCGGCGGTAACGGCATCCTGCGCATAAATGCGTCGGATAGCGCTGCGGAGCTCTTGCTCGGCGTACAGGCAGAGCACCACGGGAGCGCCGAACATCACCCGCAGGTCATCGAGCGCGAGCGCGTCTACGTCGTCGCGCCACACGCCGACCTCAAGCGACCCGCTCTCGAGACGCAGCGGAAGGACGCCGGCATGCTCGAGCCAATCGGCGGTCAGCATCGTCGTCAGCCGATCGACGTCGAGCAACTCGGCGGCTGGCCGCACGCTCTCCCGCACGCTCTCCCGTACGCTCTCCCGTACCGTGGGTTCGGCCATCGTTAGCGCGTACTCGGCGTCGACGGAGTGCCGGGACGCTTCCCCGGCGCCACGGTGTCGGGCTTGATCACCGGAACAGGCTTGGTTGGGGTCGGCGGCTTGGGACCGTTCGGCGCGCCAGGCATTGAATCGGCCTTCGCGCTCGGGGTAATCCGGCCCGTGATCGGCACATCCGTGAGTAGCTCGCTCCCCGTTTGCACGGACTCTCGCAGACGATCGATGTCTTCGTCGCTCGACACCACGTGTGGGGTCAGGAACAAAAAGAGTTCGCTGGCGATCGTGCTCTTCTGCTGATTCCCGAAAATCCAGCCAATGAGCGGAAGCCGCGAGAGGTAGGGAAGTCCGGAGGTCGAGTTCGACGTCGTGTTGTCCGCGAGTCCGCCGATCACCGTGGTCTGTCCGTCGCGCAGGAAGACCTGTGTGGTGGCTTCACGGGTGCTGATCACCGGAGCCGAAAACTGGATTTCGTTGGTGGCCGCATTGTCGGTCTGCTTGACGGCCAGGTTCACGTAGCCGTCAGGATTGATCGTCGGCGTAATCGTGAGCGTGGTCCCCACGTTGATGTACTGCACCGTCTGCACGCGCCCCGTTGGGTCGCTCGCGACACTCTGCGATACCTGCACGAACGGACGCTGCGACCCGACATTCAGGATCGCTTCCTTGTTGTTCTGCGCAATAATGACGGGCAGCGAGAGCACCTTCACATCGCCGCGGCTCGAGAGCGCGTTCATCGCCACGTTGTAGTTGATCGCGCCCTTGCCGCCGGTCAGCTGCAGCACAAAGTCCCGGGCACTCGCGGCGCCCGGAATCAGCGCCATCGTGTCGGTGACGGTCGAACTCACCTTGTTCGTTTGGATCCCCGACAACCCGATGTTCAGGTCCTTCGTCCGCTGCACCTGCGCAATGGTGACTTCAATCAGCACCTGCAAGGGGCGCAGGTCGACCGTCCCAAGCAGCGATTGCAGGAGCATCCAGTCGTCGCTCGTCGCGCGCACAAGCAGCGAGTTGGTGACCTCTTCGGCCACAATGCGAATATCAGCGGCCGAGCTCGACAGCGCGGCACCGCCGAGGAATTGGTTTTGGAAGGCTTGCAGCGCTTGCTGCGCAGCACCCCCCGCAGCACCGCCGGCAGCGCCACCACCAACACCGCCGCCCCCACCGCCACGGCCGCCACCAGCGCCACCACCGCCGCGTCCACCCTGCACGCCTCCGGCGGCGCCGCCAAGTGCTCCGAGTCCGCCGCCTGCGGCCCCGCCCCCGCCGATTCCGAAGATCGCGCCCAAGCCCGTGTTCGCCGCGCCGCCACGACCGGCGGTCGACGTCCCAGCGCCGGTGAGCAAGCTCGTCAACACCGGCGCCAACTGCACGGCGCTCGCGTGCTTGAGGCGATAGGTGTACAACTTGAGCTGCGCCTGTTGCTGTTGCTGCTGAAGGGCCTGCATGGGTGTCTGCGTCACCGCAGGGGCTGGCCCTTCAATCCGAATCAGCGACGGCGACTCCGTGACCTTGAGATCGTTGGCGGCCGCCACACCACGCATGACGTTGAGCAACGCCTCCTTCGACGACGTCTGTCCCATCCGAAGTGTGACCTTTCGGCTCGGCAGGTTGCTCAACGACACATTCAATCCGCCAGCCTCAGCCAACGCCGACAACACCACGCGGAGTTCCTGGTCCTGGAAATCGAGTACATAGGACCCGTCCGCTGCTTTGCGAGCGGTCACCGTGTCCTTTTTCGCCGACGAACTCGCCGGCGCCACCGCGATCGGAGGGCTTGGATCGGGTGGCGCGGTCTCTCGTGGGAATTGTTTCTTCGCTTTCTGTGCGCCGAGTGGGAACGCCACCATCGTCGTCAGCAGGAACAGGCGGGTGAGTCGTGACATGGGCTGGATCTTCCTCACTTGAGCGCGGAGATGTCGAGGGTGCTCCCCGACGACGTGGTAAACACCACGCGTCCGCGGGCGATGGACTTCACGGTATACTCTCCCATCCGGTCGCCGACGTGCACGATGCGCGGAGTGTCGGAGCCGAGCTGACAGGTGGCAAAGTTCTTGCCGTCCAAAGAAATCGCAGTACCTAGCACCTGAGGCTTGGGTGCAGCCTCGGTGACCTTTGCCTCACCCACTTCCCACGGCAATGTGTAGCGCTTGGCCGGTGCCGAACGTGACGCGGCGAACGGGTCCAGTGCCACCGCAGCGCCGATGTCGGCGGCGTTGCCAGCGCCGCGAGCGCCGCTGCTTGCGAGCAACGTTGCATCTATCGGTGCTCCTGCCGCATCGGGAATCTCATCAATCCGAATCGCGCGCACGCTCAGGGCCACAAAGATCACGGCCGCCACACCGAGTCCCATGGCCGCACGCCGCACCGCGGCGTCGCGCATCAGCTGTGACGGACTCATGGGGCTCCCTCCTTGCGCGTCACCACGCTCCCATTGGGCCGCGCGGGGTCGTTCGACGCCGCGGACACCGGAGGCTCGGCAGGCAGTGCGAATGCCGAGATGGTCGCCGACAGGGAGAGCGTTTCGGTCTTGTCGTCGTCAGTCGCGTTGGGGAGTCGTGACAAGTCGATGCGCTCAACGCGAATCAGTTTATCGCCCCACTCCAACGTCTGTAACAGCGTCAAAATTCCCTGTAAGTCAGACTCGGCGCGGATGTCCACGCGCAACGTCCGAACGCCAGACGCGGTCGTGGAGCTCGGTCGCGTCGTTGCATCCTGAAGGAGCACCCGTGCTTTGCGCGAGATGTCCCCCAGATAGGCGACCAAGTCCGCGCTCGCCATCACGTCGTCGCGACCGGTGAAGAGGCGTGGCGCGGTCAGCGCCATCACCGAGTCCGCGCGTTGCTGGAGCAGGGGATTCGCGCGCGCCTGGGCAACGGCCGCCCGTTCGCGCGCGAGTGTCTCGCGTTCGACGCGGAGTCGTTCCTTGGCATCGCCGAGTGACGCGGCGAATGGCTTGAGGCCCCACACGAACAGTGCCGAGGCGAGCAAAATGCTCGCACCGATTGTCACGGTGCGCTGCTCACTGGGCGAGAGATTTCCGATCTTCATCGCGTTCCTCCCGAGCCAGGACGCGGGGCAGGAGTGCTTCCAGGCGCGGCAGTCGCACGCGCCACGGGGGCAAGCCCCGCCAGTCGCAGCGCGATCGTGTAATGCTCCAACGCCTCGCCCCCTTCTTGCACTTCACGGCGCACGGGTGCTGCCGAGCGAGCGCCGGCGAACACGGTGCTGCGCTCGAGCATCTCGAAAACTCCGGCGGCCCGCTCCGCGAGTCCGTCGACAACCAGCGAATCGCCACGGCCACGGAAGGTGGTCATATACGATCCTTCCGGGAGTTCGCTGGCCAAGGTGGCAATCACGCGGGACCACTGCGGCGAGCTTCGCTCGGCGGCCTGAAGGTCGCCGAGGCGTCGATACGCCGTTTCAACGGTGGAGCGTCCCACGAGGGTCGTGCCAAGTTTGGGGCGCAGCGTTGCGCGTTCGGCGGAAACGGCAGATAGCTCGCGCGAGATCCCCCACCATTCGAGCCCTGCGCTCGCGAGCAGCAGGGCCGCCGCGCTCCCCCCAAGCCATCGGGCTAGCGTCGCCGAGCGGGCGGTGCGCGCCGCGCGTACGTCGTCGCTCACCAGGATCGGTCCGGCAGCGAGTGGCGCCCCGCGGGCCGCGATGCGCGCGAGGTCGTCCCCTGCGTCTGTCCCACGGGCTGCGGTGAGTCCAAGGTCGGCCAGCGCTTTTGCCAACGCGGGATCGCTCGAGCCAGCGAGATGAATCCGATGGCCCGCCGAGAGGGAGGCGATCAAGGCGCCGTCGGCACCGCCGGCGCGCAACCGACGGACCCCGCGCAGCGCGCCACCGGCCACGTGCAAGGCATCCATCGTGCCTGTGCCGTGTAAGGCAAGCACCAACAGCTCCCCCCCATCCCGCGCGCCGACCGCGGCCGCGACTGCGGCTTCCATCGGGACAATGCCCGCCACCTGCCAGCCGGCGGCGTGGGCCGCATGCTCGATGGCGGTCACGACGCGCGTGGACGCAGCGGCCGCGAGCACGGTGCTCTCGAGGCTGCCGGTTTCGCTCCCAACGGTCGCCGCTCGAATCGCGCCCACCACCTGCGGCCCGCGCGCGCCAAGGAAATAGCGGCCCGCGTGGCGCGACAGCAACAGTTGCATGGCCTCCTCGTCGAGGGGCGGCAACACGATTGGCCGGAGTTCAATGAGCGGAGCCGCGAGCGCCACATGCAAAGCCTTCGAGGCACCGCCGGCAATCGAGGCGAGGGCCGTCAACGCCTGTTCCAATGAGGGCCAGGTGACACCCTCGAGTCCGTGGAGCTCGGCGCTCCAGCCACGCCCCGAAGCGCCTCCCGCACCGCCAACGATCGCGGTCACGCGGTCAGCGGTGATGCAGATGCCAATACCATTGCCGGAACGACTCACCACTGCCTCCACGAAATGTTCGCGTTTTGCCCCACGCGTTGTACAATGGCGAGCAACTGCACTGGCTCAGCCTGTACGCCCGCGCGGGCGGTGATCGTCAGTTCAACACTCGTCGTGTTCACCGTGGTTCGTGCGAGAAGGCGCGCCTGGGTGGGCGAAGGTTGGGGGCCGCCTCGGCCCCCCATCCCGCGCCCTGTTGCACCGGGCAACACGTCGGACGCGTTGCTGATGCGCCGCCCCTGGGACCGGAGCGCCAGAATACGCGTGAGAATCGCATCGGTCATCCCCGGGAGTGGACGGAGCACCTCGGCCGGTGCCGTATTGAGATTCACGGTGCCAGTGCCGCGCACGGTGAGGAAAGGAGCAATCTTGTCGTAAATCTGTGGCGTGATCCCCTGTACGTCGAGGAGCTCAGCCAGGTCGCGGAAGTTCGCGTTCGCCGGGAGCGCCAGTCGTTTGGCCTTGATGTAGGCATCACGTTCACCGCCACGCGGCCGCGCAATGTCGTCGGCATCGCGCCAATCCATGATCGACTGCGCGAGCTGGTCGGCAATCGAATAATCGTTCAGCGCGTACCCGAAGAACGTCTTCAGTTCATCCTCGCTGAGCAGATTCACATTCAGCTGCGCGCCCAAGTCGCGGGCGCGTACGAGAACTTGCACGGCGCTGTCCGCGCTGACAGAACCCGAAAAAAGCGAGTCCACGTCGAGCCAGGGGTCGCTACTGCGAAGGCCGGAGTTGGTGTTCCCGCTCTGCGACACCTGCCGGATGGCGCGCTCCAGACGCTCCTGCGTCTGCGCAAGGACTCCAAGGGCGGCCGCGCGTCCCGCGCCGCGTTCGGCGGCGTCCATACCGAGCGTGCGACGTTCCTTGGCGTCGCGGGCAAACTCCAGGGCGACCACCGCGATTGCGACGGTGAGCCAGATCGCCGCCATCATCGCGAAGCCACGTCGACCGAGCGGCGTGCGACGCATACGCGTGCCTGCCACGTGTCTGCGCCCGCTCATTGCCCCGTCCGCATGCTGAGCACGATTGGCACCTGCAGGATTCCCGCGATTGTTCCTTTGTCAGCAGGCTGCAGCGTAATGCGCACCGCAATCGGCGTGATGGTCGTCGCCTCTGAGGCCTTGTACCATCGCGTGGTGCGCTGGTCCAGGAACTCCACGAGCATCGCGCCGATCGTCGGCTCGAGCTGCCGACGCTGCAGCGGAATCTGCGTCCCCGCATCGCTGGGCTGATACTCCATGGTGAGTCCCGTTTCCGGGGTGCTCGCATCGCCATCCACGAACAGGCGGATGCGCACATTCGGACTCATCGCGGGGGTCGCGGCGGTGGTAACGAAGGTGACTTCCTCGCCCGACGACGCGGCCGCACTCACCGCGGTCAACCCACTGCCAGTGCTCCCAGCGCCCAGCGCCGAGGCTGACGCCACGGCCGAGGCCGCACCGCGACTGCGGGGAAGCCCACCCTGCTGAATCTGGATCGTGCCCGACACCAGCCACCCGCGAATCATCTCGCGCAGCGCTGCCGCGCGCTCCATGTCGATAGCGCTCTCGCGAATAATCCGACGGTGATCAATGATCGTCGTGAACGCGCCCGCCCCAATCGACGCCATCGCGCCGGTGACCACGAGCGCGATCACCAACTCGAGCAACGTCGCACCGCGGCGCGTGCGAAAAGTTCTGCGGCGGGCTGAACGCATTATCGGCCCCTCGACGTCAGAACCGGTCGACGGTACACGCGGGATCGAATGACATACGACACATCCTTGTCGCCATCCTTCCATAGCACACTGACCTGCACGTCATAGAGCCCTGATTCCTGCGCAACGGGCTCAACCTCCGTGCGCCACTTGTACTCGTTCAGCGGCTCGGGGAACGTCCCACGCGCAATCGAGTCGGGGAGCGATTGTAACTGGACATCAGTCGTCAGCGCCATCCAATCAAGACGCGAGGTCGCCAGTGCCTCAACTTCAATCGCGCGGCGTGCGCGCGCGGCCGTGCGCATCTCGCGTGCGGTGGCCGCCAGAGCGCTCGCGGCAACCATCCCGACAATTGTCAGGCCAGCAACCGACTCAAACAGCGAGATCCCCTGCCTAGCGCGCCGAGGCATAGGCCACTCCGCTCCAGGGGTCTACCGCAACGAGCACCGACGAGGTCGTCCCGCGCACGAGTACCGTGTCGGCAAAGGCCGCGCCGGTCGACTTGAAGATGTAGGTCAATCGCGGCAACGGCGTCACCAGCCGCTCCTCCATTGCCAGATCAAGCACCCCTTCGCCGAGGATGCCCGTGCCGCGGCTCGTGGTGGTGTCCGCGCGATACGCACCGGTGGTGGGGTCTAGTCGCAATGTCACCTGAGCCCCATGCGCGATGGCGGACTTTCGCGCGTCAGCGAGCAGCGTCAGGAGCCGGTCCTCGCTGCGCGGCGGTGCCTGCGTGCCGAACCGCGAGAGCGCCGGGGCCACGAGCATCGACGCGATCGCCATAACCGCGAGCACCACCGCCATCTCGATCAGGGTGAACCCAACGCGACTTGGCGTCCTCACTTGAACGAGTTCGCGTTGATGCCGTAGATCGCCTGCAGCAGGGAGAGCGCGACAAAAGCCACGATCGCGCCAAACACAATGATCATCGCCGGTTCAGCGAGCGCGGCAATCCGCTGGGTGGCACGCTCCGTGCGTTCCTCAAAGATGTCCGCCGCCTTCATGAGGAACGTGCGAAGCTGTCCCGCCTCCTCACCCACGCCAATCAACTGCGCCAACAGGGCCGGGAAGAGCACGCTCTCAGCGACCGCCTCGCGCAACGAACTTCCATCGCGCACCCGCGTACGAATCCGCATCGCATCATCCTTCGCGATCGGGTCCGCAATCGAGTCAATGGTGTCGTCGAGCGCGGTGAGCAGCGGAGCGCCACCACCGAGCAACACCCCCGCCATCCGCGCAAAGCGCGCGGACAGCGAGTAGCGCCGGAGTGTTCCCACCAGCGGAAGCGCGAGCATGAGTCGGGAGAGGGCGCGGCGCCCCTCGTCCGTAGTCTGTGCCCAGGTCAGAGCGCCCACGAGCCCGAGCGGTGCAAGCACCAACACGGGCCAGAATCGATGCAACAGCCCGGACAACGACAGCAGGAAGCTCGTGCTCGCTGGCAACTTCGCGCCGCTTCCCGAGAGCAATCCCACGAACTGCGGGAGCACAAAGAAGAGCAGCACTGCAATCGCGACTGTCCCCGCGACCGCCAACAGAATGGGATAAATCGCCGCCGACAACACCCGCCCGCGCAGCGCTTCCTCCCGCTCCAGCGACTCGGCGAGTCGCGCAAAAGCGCCGTCTACCGCACCGCTGCGCTCGCCCGCACGGACGAGCCCCACATAAATCGGCGAGAAAAACGAGGGGTGCTCTTCAAGGGCTGAGCTCAGCGTGTCACCACGCTGCACCTTGTTACGGACTTCGTGCAGCGCCGCGCGCACATCGCCCGACGTCACCCCCATCGCGGCCTGCAAGGCCTGCGACAGCGGCATTCCGACTGGCAGGAGCGCGGCGAGTGCCCGCGTCACCTCCAGCACCTCGCGACGTCGTCCGAACTTGAATCCACCTCCACTGGTTGTCGATTCCGAAGACTCCGTGACCGACAGCACCAACAGCCCACGCTCCTCGAGGGTGCGCGAGAGCGCCCCCGAGCTCGCCGCCGACTCGAGCCCGCGCTGGCGTTTGCCAGCGCTACTGACGGCATCGTAGGCGTACGTGGGCATCAGCGGCTCACTACTTCCAACTCAGGATGTCGGCGTTGTCCCCTTCGCCACCGGGCTTGCCATCTTCGCCGTACGACAACAAGTCGAATCCCCCGGGATTCGCCTGGCCCGGCGCGAGATACAGGTACGGACGGCCCCACGGATCCATAGGGACGGCCTTTCGGAGGTACGGGGAGCGCCAGTTCGCCGGCGGATCAATCTGCGGCTTCTCCCACAGCGCGTTCAGCCCCTGCTGCGTGGTGGGGTAGCTGCCGTTGTCCAAGCGGTAGGCGTCGAGCGCCGCCCCCAGCATCTCAATCTGCGACTTGGCCGTGGCCGACTTGGCTGCCCCAACGTTCTGGAACACGTTCGGCGCCACCAAGGTCGCCAGAATGGCGATCACGACAATCACCACCAGGATTTCGATCAGCGTAAAGCCAGAACGGCCACCAGAACGGCCACCAGCACGACCGCCGGAACGGAGGCCAAGCGGGGCGCGACGGAACGAGGCAGGAATCATGGGGCGAGTCGGGACGGAGAGGGGAAGTGCCGCGTCTGGCCAGATCACGCGGCATACATAAGACTACTAGATGGGGGACGACGTTCGTCCCTATACGTTAAGCGGCCGCCCCCCCCGCGCCAGTCGGGAGCCCCGGATGGTATCTTTCACCCCGTCTTCCCCAGCAAACTCGAGAGGAACGGATGGCCGAACTGAGTATTCTTACCACCGTCGATCAGGGCGTGGCCCGCATCACGCTGAACCGGCCCGACGTGCTCAATAGCTTCAACCTCGACATGGCCGGTGCCTTCCTCGCCGCGCTCAACGAGGCAGCCGCGAACGACGACATCCGCGCGGTCCATATCACCGGCGCTGGGCGCGGCTTCTGCGCTGGCCAAGATCTGGCGGAAGTCCTCCCGAAAGACGGCGGCCCCATGCCCGACATCGGCGACGTGGTCCGCACCTGCTACAACCCCATCATTCGCGCCATTCGCACCCTCGAAAAGCCGGTGATCTGCGCCGTCAACGGCGTCGCCGCCGGCGCTGGTGCGAACCTCGCCTTTGCCTGCGACATCACCATCGCCGCCGACGAAGCCAACTTCGTGGAATCCTTCGCCAAACTTGGCCTGATTCCTGACACCAGCGGCACCTTTTTCATTCCACGCCTGATCGGCACCCAGCGCGCAACCGGACTGTTCTTCCTCGGCGATAAACTCCCAGCCCCCAAGGCCAAGGAGTGGGGACTCATCTGGGACTGTGTTCCGCTCGCGGTGCTGCACGAGACCACATTCGCGCTGGCCGCCTCGCTCGCGACCCAGGCCACCCGAGGCTTCGGCCTCACCAAGCGGGCGCTCAACCACTCGATGGGCGCCACGCTCGACGCACAGCTCGATTTCGAAGAGGAGATGATGCGCGAAGCCGGTAAGACCGCCGATTACGCCGAGGGCGTTCGCGCCTTCCTCGAAAAACGCCGCCCCGCCTACACAGGACACTGACCGTGCTTTCTGATACGATCGTTGGAGTTGTCGGCGCTGGCGCTATGGGCGCCGGCATTGCGCAGGTCGCGGCGACGCGCGGGCATCAGGTTATCCTCGCCGATAGTGCTGCCGCCGCTCTTGGACGCGCACAGAAGGGGCACCAGAAGGCCCTCGACCGCGAAGTCGAAAAAGGCCGCCTCTCTCGGGCCGACGCGGACGCCGCCCTCGCGCGGATTTCCTACGTCGAAGGGGTCGGCCCCGAACAGATTGCCCGCTTTGCCCCCTGCGGCCTCGTCATCGAAGCGATTGTCGAACGCCTAGACGCCAAGCAGTCACTGTTCGCTGCGCTCGAAGCGGTCGTTGCCCCCGGTGCGATCCTCGCCACCAACACCTCGTCCCTGTCAGTCGCGGCGATTGGCGGAGGGCGCACGCATCCGGACCGTGTGGTCGGTATCCATTTCTTCAATCCGGCCCCAGTCATGCCGCTCGTGGAGATCATTCCCTCGATCGCCACCTCGCCATTGGTCAGCGCTGCGGCGCGTCTGCTCGTGGACCGGTGGGGCAAGACCACCGTCCTCGCCACCGACACGCCGGGGTTCATCGTCAATCGGATTGCGCGCCCGTTCTACGGCGAATCGCTCCGTATGCTCGAAGAAGGCTACGGCGACTGCGCCACCATCGACTGGGCGCTCACGGAGCTCGCGGGATTCAAGATGGGCCCCTTCGCTCTCATGGACTTCATTGGCAACGATGTAAACTTTGCCGTCACAAGCTCGGTGTTCGAGGCCATGTTCTTTGACCCGCGCTACAAGCCAGCACTCACGCAGCGTCGCTTGGTCGAAGCGGGACTCCTTGGTCGCAAGTCGGGGCAGGGCTACTACGACCACCGCGCCGGCGCCACGTCCCCTGAGCCCACACGCGACCCGGTCCGCGGTCAGGCAATCGTCGACCGCGTGCTCGCCATGCTCATCAACGAAGCCGCCGACGCGCGCCTCTGGAACATCGCCTCGGCCGAGGACATCGAAACGGCAATGACGAAGGGGGTGAACTACCCGAAGGGGCTGCTCACTTGGGGTGATGACATCGGACCACAGGTGGTGCTCGCGCGCCTCGAGGCGCTGCACGCTGAATATGGCGAAGATCGCTATCGCCCGAGCCCCTTCCTGCGTCGCGTCGCGGCGGCAGGCGGGAGCCTCCTCGCGTGAGCCATACCCCCGAGCAGGTCATCGCGACGCTCGTCGCTCGCGACGCCTTCTCCCAATGGCTCGGCGTCGAAGTCCTCGACGCGCGCGTGGGCTACAGTCGCATTCGCATGACAGTCCGCGCCGACATGGTGAACGGATTCGGGACCTCGCACGGTGGCATCGTGTTCTCGTTCGCCGACTCTGCCTTCGCCTTCGCGACGAACGCAGCCGGCACCCTCTCGGTCGCTATTGACGCATCGATCTCCTTTCCCGTCGCCGTCCACGTGGGCGACACGCTCACCGCGATCGCCGAACAGGAATCCGTCACGAACAAGCTCGGCTTTTGCAACGTCACCGTGCGCAACCAGCACGACGTGATTGTCGGACACTTCCGCGGCACGGTCTACCGGACCAACCGCGCGCATTTCCCATCGGACGCATCCACATGACCGACGCATTTCTGATCGACGGCATCCGCTCGCCCATCGGCAACATCGGCGGGGCACTCGCCGAAGTGCGCGCCGATGACCTCGGCGCGCACGCCATCCGCGCCCTGATGGCGCGCCACCCGTCACTCGATCCCGCCGCGATCACCGACGTGATTATGGGCTGCGCGAACCAGGCGGGCGAAGACAATCGCAACGTGGCGCGGATGTCCCTGCTGCTCGCCGGCCTCCCGGTGACGGTCCCGGGCGAAACGGTGAACCGGCTCTGTGCGTCGGGGCTGAGCGCGGTGGCGAGTGCCGCGCGCTCGATCAAGGCCGGCGAAGGCGACCTCTTTATCGCCGGCGGCGCTGAGAGCATGACGCGCGCCCCCTTTGTGCTCTCCAAAGGCACCACGCCCTTTGCACGCGACGTGCAGCTGTTCGACACCAGCCTCGGTTGGCGGTTCGTCAATCCGAAAATGAAAGCCACGCACGGCACGGACTCGATGGGAGAGACCGCTGAGAATGTCGCCGCGCAGTATGGCGTCACACGTGCCGACCAGGACGCCTTTGCGCTGCGCTCGCAGCAGAAGGCCGCCGCCGCCCGCACACGCGGGCGCTTTGAAATCGAGATTGCGCCTGTCGAAATCGCGCAGAAAAAGGGCGAGCCTAAGCGCGTGACGCAGGACGAGTTCTTGCGTCCCGACACCACGCTCGAGACGCTCGCCAAACTCAAGCCCGCCTTTCGTACCGACGGCCACGGCTCCGTGACCGCCGGCAACAGCTCCGGACTCAACGACGGCTCCGCGGCACTCCTCGTGGCGTCCGCAGCGGCGGTGCAGGCACATGGTCTCACGCCGCGGGCGCGCATCATAGCGAGCGCCGCCGCTGGTGTTGAGGCACGCATCATGGGCATGGGCCCCGTACCCGCCACGCGACTCGCACTGCAACGGGCCGGCCTTACGCTCGACCAGATTGACGTCATTGAACTCAATGAAGCGTTCGCCGCGCAGGGGCTCGCGTGCCTTCGCGAGCTCGGTGTGGCCGACGACGATCCGCGCGTGAATCCCAACGGTGGCGCCATTGCGCTTGGTCACCCGCTCGGCATGAGCGGGGCACGTCTTGCGCTCACGGCCATGCACGAGTTGCACGCGCGCACAGCCCGTTATGCGTTGTGCACCATGTGCATCGGTGTCGGTCAGGGCTTCGCCATGATCATCGAGCGCGTCTGATGATCTGCGCCTTCGATGGATTTATTCCGGTGGTGCACGAGAGTGCGTTCGTGCATCCCCTTGCGACGGTCACCGGTAATGTGATCATCGGACGCGATGTCTACGTCGGCCCCGGTGCGGCGATTCGCGGCGACTGGGGCGGCATCGTGATTGAAGATGGCTGTAACATTCAGGAGAACTGCACCGTTCACATGTTTCCCGGTGTCACCGTGGTGCTCGAGAAGGCCGCGCACATCGGTCACGGTGCAATCGTGCATGGTGCGCACATCGGCGCCAACGCGCTCATTGGGATGAACGCCGTCATCATGGACAATGCAGACATCGGCGCCGGCAGTATTGTCGGCGCGCTCTGCTTTGTACCCGCCAACATGCAGGTGCCCGCGCGCTCGGTCGTCGTCGGGAATCCCGCGAAGATCGTGAAAGAAGTCAGCGACGAAATGCTGGCATGGAAGTCCGAGGGCACGGCGCTCTATCAGCGCCTCCCCAGTGCGATGCAGGCGACCTGGCGCGAAGTCGAGCCACTCCGTGAACTACCCGCGGATCGCCCCACGCAGTCGGCGATGCTCAAGAGCTGGGACGAGACAAAAACTCAATAGGATCACCACACATGCGCCTGCAAAACTACGCCCTCGACCAGTGGGTGACCGGTACTGGTAGCGGGACCGCACTTATTCACGCCGTCACCGGCGAGGTGATTGGCGAAGCCACGAGCGCGGGACTCGACTTCCGTTTGATGGCCGAGCACGCTCGCACCGTTGGCGGACCCACGCTGCGCCGGATGACCTTCCACGAGCGCGCGCGTATGTTGAAGGCGCTCGCCCAGCACCTGATGGCGCACAAGGAAGAGTTCTACGTGCTCTCGGCAGCCACTGGTGCAACGCGTCAGGATAGCTGGGTCGACATCGAAGGGGGCATCGGTACGCTGTTCACCTATGCCAGCCGCGGACGTCGGGAGTTCCCCAACGAAACGTTCTATGTGGACGGCCCGCTCGAACCGCTGAGCAAGGGCGGGACGTTCGTCGCGCGCCATATCTGCGTCCCCCTCGAAGGGGTCGCGGTGCACATCAACGCTTTCAACTTCCCGTGCTGGGGCATGCTCGAGAAGCTCGCGTCCAGTTTCCTCGCTGGCGTTCCCGCCATCGTGAAGCCCGCGACGGTCACCTCGTACCTCACCGAGGCGATGGTCCGCTCGATGATCGACTCGGGGATTCTTCCGAAGGGCACGCTCCAACTCATCTGCGGGAGCGCGGGCGATCTGCTCAGCCACCTCAACGAGCAGGACATCGTCGCCTTCACGGGAAGTGCGGCCACCGGGCAGATGCTCAAGACGAGCCCGAGCGTCGTCACGAACTCGATCCGCTTCAACATGGAAGCGGATTCGCTCAACTGCTCCATCCTCGGCCCCGACGCCATTCCCGGCACCGAGGAGTTCGACCTCTTTATCAAGGAGGTCGTGCGCGAGATGACGACGAAGGCCGGGCAGAAGTGTACCGCCATTCGCCGGACGATCGTGCCGCGCGGCACCGAGGAGGCCGTCATCGCCGCCCTGAGCGCTCGCCTCGCCAAGACCACCATCGGGAACCCCGCCGTCGACGGGGTCCGAATGGGACCCCTCGCGAGCCGTACCCAAGTGCAGGACGTGGGTGCTGCCGCGCAGCGCATCCGTGGCGCGAGCGAACTCGTGTACGGGGGCGACGACAACTACGCCGTCGTCGGCGCGGACCGCACGGCCGGAGCGTTTTTTGGTCCGATGCTCATGGCCTGTGCTGACCCCTTCGCGCACCACGAGCCGCACGACATCGAAGCCTTTGGGCCGGTCAACACCGTGATGCCGTACGCCAACGTCGACGACGCCATCGCGCTCGCCCGACTCGGTCGCGGCTCGCTCTGCGGCTCGCTCTTTACCGCCGACACCGATGTCGCGCGTCAGGTGGTGCTTGGTGTTGCCCCCTGGCACGGCCGCCTCCTGGTCCTTGATCGCAGCTCCGCCAAAGAGAGCACCGGCCATGGCTCGCCAATGCCAACGCTCGTGCACGGCGGCCCCGGCCGCGCCGGCGGTGGCGAGGAGTTGGGTGGGAGCCGGAGCGTCATGCACTACATGCAGCGCACCGCGGTGCAGGGAAGCCCGAGTGTGGTGGCTGCGATCACCCGCGAGTGGGTCCGCGGCGCCGCCGAGTCCACCCATGCGGTACACCCGTTCCGCGAGTATTTCGAAGAGCTGACCGTTGGCGAGACCCTAGTCACCAAGAGCCGCACCATCACGCTCGACGACATCGCCAAGTTTGCGGCATTGTCCGGTGACACGTTCTACGCCCACATGGACGACGAGGCGGCCAAGTCGAACGGGATCTTCACCGGTCGCGTTGCTCACGGCTATTTCATCGTGTCCGCTGCCGCCGGGCTCTTTGTTGATCCGGCCCTCGGTCCTGTGCTGGCCAACTACGGCATGGAGAATCTGCGGTTCGTGAAGCCGGTCTATCCCGGCGACACGATTCATGTCCGCCTGACCGTCAAGCAGAAGACCGCCAAGGAGACGCTCCCCGACGGCATTCCGCAGGGCGTGGTGGCGTGGGACGTCGATGTGCGCAATCAGGACGACGAATCGGTCGCGCTCTACACCATTCTGACGCTGGTGCGCCGCAAGGACGCCTGACGGGACCTCACGTCAGGCGGGTGCCCTAGGCTACTTGACAGGCTACTTGACCGTGAACTTCGTGCTCGCGATCACTTTGTCGGCCAGCGAGCAGTCCACCGTGTACTGGCCGGAGGTCCACCCGCCGGCGTCCGTAAAGCCGTTGGCGGTCGCCTTGATCGACGTGGACGACTCCGGCTTCGGTGCGACCACGAGCGCATCCGTGTACATCAGCTTGCCCGTGTCCACGGACTTCCACACGCACGACAGGGTCTCTGATGTCGTGCCGTCCGGCGGCGGGAAGAGCAGCTGAAGCTCCATGCCGACCATGCGGAGCCTATCGCTTATAAACACGTCGGTATAGGCACGCTGCATGAGCGGGACAATCTCAGGCCCTGTGGGGAAGGTGCGCAGCGCCAGGACCTTGGCCTTGAGGCTGGGGATGTCGTCACCAATGATCCCCGATGTGAAGACCGAGAAGGGCGCGCGAATGACCGTGGCCGCCCCGTAGTCGCAGAAGAGGTTGTACTGCCCGGTCTTCCAGTTGTCGTAGTCGTCCTTGCCGAACTGGATATAGGCCTCCCAGGCGGACGCCCCAGCCGACGGGGTTCCGTCGATTTCGCCGACCGCGAGCGTGCCCCCGTCCTTGTCATACTTGCATTGCAGCTTGAGGGCAGGCGTCGCCGAGGCCGGCTGCGCGCTCACGAACTTCATACGGGCGCAAATGTATCGCGTCACGCGGGAGTCGAACCGGGCGCTTAAGGGGCCCAGATAGCGGTCCGGCGTCGCGCTGAGCGCAGGGCACTCAAAGAAGTCCGCGGCCGCCTTGACCGCGCCAAGTCCAGCGACATCAAGCGTCGCGGCGGGCGGGAGCGCCTGGCGGGCAGTCGGCTCGGCTGCCACTGGGATCGCTGCTGGGGCCGGCACTGGGGCCGGTGCTGGGGTCGGAGCTGGGGCCGGTGCTGGGGTCGGTGCGGGGGTCGGTGCTGGGGTCGCCACTGGGGTCGCTGCGGCCTCCCCACCCACGAAGCAGGCCCGGCCGATCTTCATCACGAGGTCAGCACTCCCACCACTGCTCCGCAGGTCGGTCACCTCCGCCGACGACAGCGGTCTGGCGAGGCATCCTGAGTTCACCATCGCCACGACCTTCTCGTCGGCCACTCCATTGCGGAGCATTTCTGCCAGCATCGAGGACGTGTACCCGGACCGCTGGGCCAGGGCCGGGGTGGCCAGAACAACCGAGGCTGCAGCCAGCACAGCCGTCAGGGAGGGGAATCGAGACAGCGCCATTGGAGCACCGAAAATGGGGTGGGGGGCAACCCTTAATAAATGCAACGGCTCGTGAGCCTTCGCCAGTCACCTGTGCCAACTCGCGGGCGGCAACTCGCGGGCGGCAACTCGCACGAGCAACCCCGCAAACTTGCACGCGCGATCTCGCCTCCAGGTGCCTGCGTTGCACCGCCGGCGAGGTTTCCAGAATCTGTCATATTGTCAGCAGTCGCCAGGGCAAGAAGTTATCCACAAGGGCAGGGGAGCGTCTGACTGGGCGCGCTGAGTGTACTTATCCACATGACGCTGATCGGCCTGAATCTTTGGATTGCCCAAATAAGGCCCTGTTTGCCCGGCTCATCTCCGACCGATGGGCAGGCGAGTGCTGAACAATATGGCAGCGACGCACTTTTCAGGCTGTATATGTGGAAATGCATTCATATGCAACAAAATGGTTTAGATTACGTATCCTAAACTTATTCACATAGCCTATTTACAAGATATGCAAGAAGTAGTTTCTCGCGTGATTTTGCTGTGTGTATATGCAGGAATGGACTGCATATCGTGTTGCATACGGCTGCTTGGGCTTGGAGAGTCACAAAAAATACTCTCAACAATGCGTAGAAGCGCCGAGCAACCTCGCTGGGGTATGCTGATCCCAGGGCGCTGTGATCGATCAGGATGCCGTACTTATCCACATTCGGCAGCAGTCGATCAAGGGGAATACCCAACCCCGCAGCGCGTCCGTCAAAGCTATGACTGCCAATAGGGCGTTTGGTCACGCGGCCACAGGGGGACGCAAAAAGGGGCCGGCTCAAGAGCCGGCCCCTCAGAACTTCCAGTCACCGTCCGATCAAAAATATCATCGGACCAACCGTCAGACCCTACGCCTTCGCTTCCTTCTTGGCCGCCAGCGCGTCCTGGATCCAGGTCAACGGGATCAGGAACAGCGGGGTCAAAAAGATGCCGAGCAACATGTTGATCCAGATAAGGGCCGTGTAAAAAGCCCCCATTCCGAGTCCCGCGATCAGGGTGCCCAACGGTCCGCCAAAGCTGTGTTCCACGATTCGTCCTCTATGATGAACGGTGCGGATACTATCTTAGCACAATGCCTCGTGATATGGAAGCGTTGTTCCAACAGGACCCGGTCGGGCAAGCGGTGGCCCAGGCCGTTGCTGCCCTCAGGCATCCGTCCGTTCGGGGCCCCGAGCGGTGGCTCCTCGCGGTCTCGGGAGGGCGCGATTCCATGGTGCTGCTCGACGCCGCGGTCCGCGCGGGGGCACCAATTGCGGCGGTCGCCACCTACGATCACGGCACCGGCGCGGCTGCCACGGAGGCCGCAACCTTGGTGGAACAGACAGCCGAACGGCTTGGCCTCTCCTCGCTCACCGGACGCCGAACCTCCGCCCCGGGCGAAAGCGAGGCCACCTGGCGCTCGGCGCGGCGCGCCTTTCTCAGGGGCTGGGCCACGGAATACAGGGCACGAATCGTCACCGCGCACACGCGCGACGACCAAATTGAGACCGTGGCCATCCGGATTCTTCGGGGATCGGGCGTCAGAGGCCTTGCCGCCATGGACGTCGATTCCGGGCCACTGCGCCCCTTACTCGGCGTTTCGAGGCCGCAAATCGCCTCCTACGCGGACGTTTTCCGGGTCCAGTGGGTCGAAGACCCGAGTAATGCGGGCCGAGGATTCCTCCGAAACCGTGTCCGGCACGACCTGCTGCCGGCCTTCGAAGCGGTCCACCCTGGCTTTCGCGACGAGCTCGCCGAGGTTGGGCGCGCCGCGGGGGCGTGGCGTCGAGAGGTGGAGGCGATGGTCGACGGGCTGCAGCCGGTGATCGGCAACGGAACCCTCGTGGTCCGGCGGAGCGCCCTCGCCCATTTTGATCGCGACGGCCTCTCGTTGATCTGGCCCGCGCTGGGGGCTCGCGTCGGGGTGACCTTTGACCGCCGGGGAACCGAACGGCTCGCGAAGTTTACCATGGCAAAGGGGAGCGGGGGGAGTATTCCGCTCTCCGGCGGGGTGACAGTGGAACGCACCGCCACCAGCTTCGTGATGCGCCCTCCCCAACCCGTCACGCTACTATATTAGACCCAATGACTGCTGACCAACGGGCCGACGCATCGTCGCTCGCGCCGGCTGACCCCCTCGATTCTCGACTGCTCGGTCGGGCGGTGAAGCGCATCGCCTACGACCGTGAGACGATTGCGCGTCGCGTGCGCGAGATGGGCGCCGAAATCACCGCCGCGTATCCCGACGGGGACCTGCTCGTACTCGGGCTCCTGAAGGGGAGTTTTATCTTTCTGGCCGACCTGGTCCGTGAGATCCAGCGCCCCCTCCACGTCGATTTCTTGGTTGCCTCAAGCTACGGCGCGGGCACCGTCTCCAGTGGGAACGTACGCTTGGTGTACGATCCGGAAACAAAACTGGAGGGGAAACACATTCTATTAGTTGAGGATATCGTCGATACCGGCCGGACCCTGAGCACACTCATCGAGTTGCTCTCCGCTCGGAACCCGGCATCGATCGAGATCTGCGCGCTGCTGCACAAGCACATTGCCACCGAGTTGCACCATCCGACGAAGTTCATCGGGTTCGACGCTCCCAACGAGTTTTTGGTCGGGTACGGCCTCGACCATGCGGAAAACTTCCGACACCTGCCGTATGTTGCCAGCCTTCAATAAGGCTGGATAGGGATACATGTCCAACACTCCGCAGAAACCGCCGCGCAACCTGGGCAGCACTTCCAAAACGCTTGCGTTCTGGGTGCTCGTGCTCCTCGTGCCGGTGGCATTCTTTCAGTTCTCCAACGCCCGCAGCGATGCGCGCGTCGAACTCAACGTCTCCCAGTACGAGCAACAGCTCGACGCCAACAATGTGTCGGCGGTCAATATTTCGTCGGACCGCCATGTGAATGGCGACTTCCGTCAGAAAGTGGCGGTCGACGGACACTCGGGCAAAAAGTTCCACGTGCTGCTGCCGGGACCGCTCACCGAGCGTGAACGTGATCAGCTGCGCACCAACAAAGTCGTGGTGTCGTCGAGCGAAGCGGGGCAGAGCTTTGGCTCATTGCTCCTCGCTTGGCTGCCGGTGCTCATGATCGTCGCGATCTGGATTTTCTTCTTCCGACAGATGCAGGCCGGCGGCAACAAGGCCTTCTCGTTCGGCAAGTCGAAGGCCAAGCTCCTCTCCGGTGACACGCCGAAGATCACCTTTGCCGACGTCGCCGGTTGCGATGAAGCGAAGATTGATTTGCAGGAGATCATCGAGTTCCTCAAGGATCCACAGAAGTTCACCAAGCTTGGGGGGCGTCTGCCGAAGGGTGCGCTCTTGGTCGGTCCTCCAGGCACGGGAAAGACGTTGCTCGCCAAGGCCGTCGCCGGCGAGGCGGGTCGTCCGTTCTTCTCGATGTCGGGCTCTGACTTTGTGGAGATGTTCGTGGGCGTCGGTGCAAGCCGTGTGCGCGATCTCTTCGAGCAGGGAAAGGCGAGTGCCCCGTGCATCATCTTCATTGACGAAATCGACGCGGTCGGTCGTCATCGCGGCGCCGGATTGGGTGGCGGGCATGACGAACGCGAGCAAACGCTCAACCAGCTGCTCGTGGAGATGGACGGCTTTGAGTCCAATGACGGCGTGATCCTCATTGCGGCCACGAACCGTCCGGACGTGCTGGATCCGGCCCTGCTGCGCCCGGGTCGTTTCGACCGTCAGATCGTCGTTGACGCTCCGGATTTCCGCGGTCGCGAAGGGATCCTCAAGGTCCATCTCCGCAACAAGCCGATTGCCGAAGATGTCAACGTGATTGCGCTGGCGAAGGGAACGCCCGGCATGGCTGGTGCCGACTTGGCGAACCTCGTCAATGAAGGCGCCCTGCTCGCGGCGCGCCGCAATCACGACAAGATCTACATGGTGGATTTCGAGGACGCCAAGGACAAAGTCATGCTCGGAACCGAGCGCAAGTCGCTCGTGATGAAGGACGAAGAGCGTCGCCTGACCGCATACCACGAAGGTGGTCATGCCGTGTGCGCGATGATGGTGAAGGGCAACGATACGCTGCATAAGGTCACGATCGTGCCGCGCGGCCGTTCGCTCGGACTCGCCTTCACGTTGCCTGACGATGATCGTGTGAGCGTGACGCGCGAGCAGCTCGAAGCGCGCCTCGTAATGGCGTACGGCGGCCGCGTGGCCGAAGAGCTGGTGTTCGGCCACGATCGTGTGACCACGGGGGCCAGCGGCGACATTCAGCAGGCCACCAGCATCGCGCGTCGCTATGTGTCGCAGTGGGGACTCTCCGATTCGATCGGACCGATCCTCGTCGGCGACAACGAGCAGGAAGTCTTCCTCGGCCAGCAGCTCACGAGCCGTCGCACCGTGTCGGAACGGACCGCACAGGCGGTGGACGACGAGGTGTCGCGCGTGATCCAGCAGGCCTACAACCGCGCCAAGGATGTGCTCACGGCCAACCGCGCGCTGCTCGACGCGATTGCCGCGGCGCTCTTAGAGCGCGAGACGCTGGTTCGCGATGATTTCGACCGCCTGCTCAAGGGCGAGCCCCTTGCCGCTCGCGTCGAGATCCCGACCAACCCACCGACCATCCCGCCGGCCGCTCCGATGCCTGAGCCGCGGCGCTCGGAGCTCGGGCTGCTCGGCGGCCCGGAACCCAGCCCGGCGTGAGCCGGTAGGAAGAGGAACTGATGCGGGGAACGAGGGGAGCGGAGGACCGCTCCCCTCGTTCCTGTCTTGGGGGGCAACGGCCGCCGTCACGGAGCGGTAAACCGTTGTCGCGGCGTGATTTCGGTCACTTGCCCAGCCCCCTGAACCACGGCTAAATTATACTGTTATGCCATTTCTAGGACTCCCAGACCGACTGGCCGATGTTCGGGGCCGTGTCGCCGCTGCCGTACAGCGCGGCGGACACGGACAATCGGTGCGCCTGATCGCCGTGACAAAGACGCATGGCTCGGACGCTGTGGAGGCCGCTTACGAGGCGGGAATCCACGACGTCGGTGAGAACAAGGTGCAGGAGGCCCTCGATAAGCGCACGCGTGTCACGGGCGCTGGTGTCTCCGCGCGCTGGCACATGATCGGGCATCTGCAGAGCAACAAGGTGCGCTTTCTGGATGGATTCCATCTCGTGCATTCGGTGGATCGGACCTCGCTCGCGGATACCATCAGCACTTGGGGGGTGAAGCGCGGTACACCCATCGACGTGCTGGTGCAGGTCAACGTGGTGGGCGAGTGGAGCAAGGGCGGCTACGCACCGGCCATGATCGAAGCCGAAGCGGCGCGCCTCCACACGCTGACGGGGCTCAAGGTGCGCGGCGTGATGGCCATGGCACCGCTCGACGCCACCGAATCGGTGTTGCGCACGGTGTTCCAAGGCGCGCACGCCACGCGCGAAATTCTGCGGGCGGCCGGCCACGAGGCCGAGGAGCTGTCAATGGGAATGTCCGGCGATTACGAGATCGCCGTCGAGGAGGGCGCAACGATGCTGCGCCTGGGATCGATCCTTTTCGGAGCGAGATAACCATGACCGATGAAGCCTTCTACCTGACGTCGATGGACGCGCGCCGCTTTGACTTTGGGTCGGCGTTGCGCGGATATGACAAGTCGCGTGTTGAGCAGTTCCGTGACCAGGTCGCGGAAGAGCTCGAGCGACTCGCGCGCGTGAACGGTGAGCTCGAAGCCAAGGCGCGCAGTTTCCACGAGCAGTTACGGGCCTTCCGTGAGCGGGACAAGGCGCTGAATGAGGCGCTCATCTCGGCGCAGCAGATGCGCGCCGACACCAAGGAGCAGGCCACGCGTGAGGCTGAACTGATCGTGCGCGAGGCGCAGGCCGACGCCGATCGGATTGTCACCGAGGCGCGCGAATCCACGGCGCGTTTGCGCGCGGAGATCGACGCCCTCGATCGTGCACGCCGCGGATTCCTCGCGCAGATGCGCACGATGACCGAACGCCAGCTCGCCGAGTTGCAGGCTGCCGAACAGGCGCCGTCGCCGGTGTCGTTACCGGCGAGCGATGCGCTCGACAGCGGCAAGCGGAGTTCGTGGATGGATGCCAAGGTTGTGGACGGCGAGTGAGCGCGTGAGTCAGGAACACCCGTCGAACGAGAACACGGACGGCCGCATGTTTGGGGCTGCGCACGCGCACACCCGCGCGGCGGTCGACGCTGCTGCGCGCCTCATTCGCTCGCGCGCGCCGATCGTTCCTGAGGTCGCCATCATTCTCGGCACGGGACTCGGCGCGCTCGCCGCCGCCATCACGGTGTCGCACACGATTCCGTACGACGAGATCCCCGGCTTCCCACTCTCAACCGTTGAATCGCATCACGGTCGGTTGCTGTTTGGAACGTTGGGTGGGAAACACGTGGTGGCCATGCAGGGGCGGTTTCATCGCTATGAGGGATACTCGCTGCAGCAGGTGACCTTCCCGGTCCGCGTGATGCAGGCGCTCGGCGCCAACACGCTGGTCGTGAGCAACGCGTGCGGCGGCATGCATCCGTTGTGGGCGCCCGGCGACATCATGCTGATTGCCGATCACATCAACTTGCTCGGCGATAGCCCGTTGATTGGCGCGAACGACGAGAGCTTTGGGCCGCGGTTCCCCGATCTCAGTGCGTGCTACGATGCGTCGTTGCGTGCCGTGGCACGCGAGGTGGCCGTCGCGCATCGGGTGACGTTGCGCGAAGGGACCTATGTCGCGGTGCAGGGGCCCAATCTTGAAACACGCGCGGAGTATCGCATGCTGCGACAGCTTGGCGCCGACGTGGTGGGGATGAGTACCGTGCCCGAAGTGATTGTCGCGGTACACGGCGGCATGCGCGTGCTCGGCCTGTCGATTATTACGGACCAATGTCTGCCTGACGCGCTCGTACCGGCCACGCTCGAACATATTCTCGCCGTGGCTGCCAAAGCCGAACCCGTACTGACCACGCTCGTGACGGGCGTGCTGGAGAAGCTCCCCGCGTGACCGACAAGCAGCCGCACTATTCCGTCTTGCCCCCAGAGCAGCCCGCCCGCGAGATGGAGGAAGCCCTCCTCGAACGGTGGCGCGAGGAGCGTCTGTTCGAACAGACGCTTGCGCAGCATGCCGACAAGCCGCGCTGGGTATTCTTGGAAGGTCCCCCGACGGCGAACGGCCGTCCTGGGATCCACCATGTGTTTTCGCGCACGCTCAAGGATTTGTTCTGCCGCCATCGTTCGATGACCGGCCACGCCGTGAGTCGCAAAGCCGGGTGGGACACGCACGGGCTGCCCGTCGAGATCGAAGTCGAGAAGGCGCTGGGCATTAGCGGCAAGCAGGATATCGAGAAGTTCGGGATCGAGAACTTCAATGCGCGCTGCCGCGAGAGCGTCTGGACGTATCGGCAGGAGTGGGAGCAGATCAGTGGTCGTATTGGCTACTGGCTCGACTACGAGCATCCGTACGTCACGTACACCAACGACTATGTCGAGTCGGTGTGGTGGGCCTTGGCGACGCTCTACAAGAAGGAGCTGCTCTTTCAAGGGCATAAGATCCTTCCGTATTGCCCACGCTGCGGCACCGCACTCTCGAGCCACGAAGTGGCGCAGGGATACGAGGACGTCGAAGATCCCTCGGTGTATCTCGCCCTCGACCTCGCCGATGCCGGCGATGGACGGGTCAAGCGTCGTCGCATTGTGGTGTGGACCACGACGCCGTGGACGCTCGTGTCGAATGCCGCCCTCGCCGTGAACCCAGACCTCAACTACGTCGAGGTTCGCAAGAACGGGCGTGACGATTGGTCGCTGGTGCTCGCGGAGTCGCGCGCGGGCGCCGTGCTGGGGCAGGGCTGGGAAGAGCGCTGGGAGTTGCTCGCGACGCACACGGGGCGCTCGCTCGCGGGGCAACGGTATACGCGTCCGCTCGATTGGGCGGAATATCCGGAAGGCAACAACCAGATCATCGTGGCCGAAGATTTCGTGTCGGCCGATGATGGATCTGGTGTGGTGCATATGTCGCCGGCCTTTGGCGCCGACGACTACGCCGCAGGGCAGCGTCATGGACTGAGCTTCCTCCAGCCCGTGAATGCGCGCGGCGAGTTCCCCGCGGACATGCCAGTGGTGGGTGGGCTCTTCGTGAAGAAGGCTGATCCCCTGATCATTGAAGAACTCAAGAAGCGCGACGTGCTGTGGAAGGCGGGAACGCTTATGCACCCGTATCCGCACTGCTGGCGCTGCCGGACGCCGCTGCTGTACTACGCGCGGACATCCTGGTTTATCAAGACGACGGCGTTCAAGGATCGGATGATGGCGGCCAACAACGCCGTCAACTGGAATCCGCCCGAAGTCGGGGCTGGACGTTTTGGGCAGTGGCTGGAGAACAACATCGATTGGGCGATTTCGCGCGACCGCTATTGGGGCACACCGCTCCCAGTGTGGGTCAACGACGCGGATCCCACCGAGCGGCAGGTGGTCGGCAGCTACGCCGACCTCGCGGCGTTCTCTGGGCGTGAACTCCCCGCGGATTTCGATCCGCATAAGCCGTATATCGACGCGTACACCTGGCCTGCGCCCTCGGGCACCGGCACCATGCGTCGCGTGCCGGAAGTCATCGACACCTGGTTTGACTCGGGGTCGATGCCATTTGCCCAGTGGCATTATCCGTTTGAAAACGCCGAGAAGTTCCGCGCGAACTATCCTGGCGACTTCATTGCCGAGGGAGTGGACCAGACGCGCGGGTGGTTCTACTCGCTCCTCGCGATCGCCACCGGGCTCGGCGACGATCTGCATCCCGGTGCCGAAGCGAACGCCACGGCGCCCTACAAGAACGTGGTCGTCAACGATCTCGTACTCGACGCGGCAGGGCAGAAAATGTCCAAGTCCCGTGGAAACACGGTGGCTCCTGCCGCAGTGCTTGAGCGCCACGGTGCCGACGCCGTGCGCTTGTTCTTGGTTAGCGCGAGCCAAATCTGGAAGCCGCGCAGCTTTGACGAGGCGGTGATCCGCGATACCGCGGGTCGTTTCCTCCTCACGCTGAAGAACGTGTACAAGTTCTTCGCCGAGCTCGCGAATTTTGGATGGACGCCGAGTGCGCAGGATCCGCTGCCGGAGCAGCGGGCGTTGCTGGATCAATGGATTCTGTCGCGACTCACGGCGACCGAGGCCGAGGCGAACCGACTCCTCGAGGCATTTGATGCGACGAGTGCCGCGCGCGTCGTGATGGAGTTTGTGGACGAAGATTTGTCCAAGTGGTACGTGCGACTTTCGCGCGATCGCTTTTACGACGTGTCGGCGCCGGACAATCGCGCGGCCTTTGCGACCTTACAGGAATGCTTGGTCGTGGTGTGTCGCTTGCTCGCGCCGCTGGCGCCGTTCCTTCCGGATTGGATGCACCGCGAGCTCACGGGTACGTCGGTGCATCTCGCGCCGTACGCACGGGCAACGCCGTTCGCCGTGAAGCCGGAGCTTGAGGCCGCCATGGTGGAGATCCGCGCCCTGGCGACGCTCGGGCGTGCCGCGCGTGAGTCTGCCAGTGTGAAGGTGCGTCAACCGCTCGGTGCCATGATCTGCGTCACGGGACGACTGTCGGCCGACGCCACCGCGTATGTCAGTGGATTAGCGCCGCTGCTGATGCTCGAGCTCAACCTGAAGAAGATCGAGTTCGCCACCAGTGCTGATTCGCTCGTGTCGCTCGAGGCCAAGCCCAACTTCCGCACGCTCGGCAAGCGGTGGGGGAAGGAGACCCCGCGTGCGGCTGCTGCGGTTGCCGCGCTCGACAGCGAGACGTTGCGTGCCTTTGAGCATGGGACCCCGGTCGTCATCAGTGTGGATGGGACGGACCACGACCTCCTCGCCGACGAAGTCAGCATTCAGCGGCGTGCGAGCGGCGCCTTGGTGGTACAAGAGGATGGCACGCGGTTCGCCGCTCTTGATCCGGCGATCTCGCCGGAGTTGCGCCAGGAAGGACTCGCGCGCGAGGTGGTGAGTCGTGTGCAGCGCATGCGCAAGGAAACTGGGCTGCATGTCAGTGATCGGATTCGGCTCGAGATTAGCGGGCCAGAGGAAGTGCGCGACGCGGTCGACGCGCATCGTGAGTGGATTGCGGGCGAAGTGCTCGCCGAGTCGCTCGTCACGAAGGACACGACCGAGGTAGCTCCTAGCGCCGTGGCTGTCGATCTCGACGGTATCACGGCACACATCGCTCTCACCAAGGACCGCTGACGATGCCTGGTACTGGCCCCACGACCGGCGAGAAGAAGTTTAAGCCCATGGGAAAGAAGCAGATTGCCTACTTCGAGAAGCGATTGCTCGAAGAGCGCCGTCGCGTCGTGAAGGAACTCGGTCACTACGACGAGACGTTTGGCTCGTCGCCACAGGGGGCCGACGGCGATCTGTCGTCCTACTCCTTCCACATGGCCGATCAGGGCACGGATGCGATGGAGCGTGAAAAAGCGGCGCTCTTCGCGAGCCAGGAAGGGCGGTTCCTCTGGCACATTGATCAGGCGCTTCGGCGGTTGTATCGGTCGCCCGACACGTACGGCATGTGCCATCAGTGCAAGGGCGAGATTCATTTCGATCGCCTGGATGCGCTGCCGCATGCGCGGTTCTGTATTGATTGCAAGCAGCGGGAGGAAGATGCAAAGAAGTGAGCCGACGGAGGCGCAAGGCCGAGCGTTCTGGACGATCGGGGCGGTGGTGGTGCTCACCGACGCGTTCACGAAGGTTGTGGCTGTTGACGCCCTGTCGCCCGTATATCTGCCGCGCCGGGTGATCGGCGAGACATTGCGGTTGACGCTGGTGTACAATCCGGGCGCGGCCTTTGGCCTGCATCTTGGGCCGTGGTCGCGTGGGATTTTTATGGTGCTCACGGTCATCGCGCTCGTCGTGCTCTGGCAGCTGCATCGCGCGTCTCGTGCGGGCGATTGGCTGCGGACGGTTGCGGTGGCGCTTGTCTGTGGTGGTGCCGTCGGGAATTTGCTGGACCGACTGAAGTCGTCCCGTGGCGTCGTCGATTTTATCGACGTCGGGATTGGTAGTGCACGGTGGCCCACGTTCAACGTGGCGGATATTGCCGTGACCTGCGGGGCAGTGTTGCTGGCGATCGTGTTGTGGCAAGAAGATATGCGGGACCGGAGCGAAGCGGCGCAGTCTGTGCCCTCGTCGGCGGCTGACCTCCCGGCGCCAGCAGCGCTCGAGGCAATTGCCGAGGGAGCCCATGGAACGGACGCAGCGATTCACAGTTGAGGACGGGGACGACGAGCGACTGGATGTGCTCGTGGCACGCCGTCTCGATATGTCCCGCACCTTGAGTGCGACCCTGATTGCCAACGGTGCGGTGACGGTCAATGGCGCGGCGGAAAAAGCCTCGTTCCGCGCCGAGGCGGGGAGCGCCATTTCGGTGACGTCGCCGGAGCCGGCGGCGCATCCGGTGCTGGCCGAAGACATCGAGATCAACGTCGTCTACGAAGACGATCACATGATGGTCGTCGACAAGGCGGCCGGCATGGTGGTGCACCCCGCGCCCGGTCATTGGAGCGGCACGCTGGTGAACGCGCTCAAGGGGCGTGGGCAGGCGTTGGCTGATTCGGGCGATGAGGATCGTGCGGGACTCGTGCATCGCCTCGACAAGGACACCTCTGGGCTGATTGTGGTGGCCAAGTCCGAGGTGGCGCATCGCGTGTTGAGCAAGGCGATGGCGGAGCGTCGGGTCTCGCGGCGCTATGCCGTGCTGTCGTGGGGACACATCGATGCGCCGGCGCTCACGGTCGACAAAGCCATTGGCCGCGACCCGAACGACCGGAAGAAGATGGCGGTGCTGGTGAACGGGCGTCCGGCGAAGACCGATTTTGTGAAACTCGCGCGCTTTGACTCGGTGGAGCTCTTGCGTGCGCATCTGCACACGGGGCGCACGCATCAGATTCGCGTGCATCTCGCGTCGGTGGGGCATCCGGTGGTTGGTGATGACACCTACGGCGGTGGTGGGGCGCGCCGTATTGTTGCGCTTCCGCCAAAGCGTCACTTTCTGCATGCGGCGTGGTTGGTACTCAAGCATCCGGTGAGCGGCGAGTTGCTCGACTTCCGATCGGTGCTGCCGATGGATCTTCGGACCTCGCTGGTTGCGGTGAGTGGGATGCCGGAGCTGGAGACGGTGGTCGATCCGCTCGATTTCCTTGGCTTCTATGCCGTCGAAGGCTGAGGAGCGTCTTCGCTTCGAGACCTTTGTCGTCGGCGCGGGCAACCGCGCTGCCGTGCTGGCGGTCACCTCGGTCGCGGAGCATGTGGGGCGATCCGATAGCCCGTTGGTCATCACCGGCAGCATCGGAACAGGGAAGACGCATCTCCTGCGGGCGCTCCGTCACTTCGTGGCGGGGCGCTTTCCCGGGCGCCCGCATCTGGTGCTCGATCCGCTCACGCTCGAGGCCATCGCGGCGTCTCCCGCGGGGCGTGCCGATCTGCTGCAGCAGGCCCAGCGTGCGTTCTTGATCACGCTCGACGACCTGTCGCTCATTGAGGGCAAGTCTGCCGCGAATCGGCTGCTCGCGCGCGTGCTCGACGCGGGGGAGTTATCGCAGATTGTGCTCACCGCGGATCGACCGGTCCAGCAGCTCACGGGGCTTGGGGCCTCCGTCCTGAGTCGGCTCGCGGCGGGCGTGGAGGTGGCCATGGACCCACCGGATCTCCAATTGCGCGCCGCGCTCGTGCGCGCCGCGGCGATCGAGTACGGCGCCACGCTGACTGACGCGGCCATGGACGAGATTGCGCGCTTCGCGATCACCGACGTGCGTCAACTCTTTGGCTACGTGCGACGCTTGGTCACTTCGCAGCGTTTCCAAGTGATGGTGGAGCCGACGCGACGCACCGAGCATCTGGAGCGTGCGAGCGAAGGGTTCGAGGACTTGCTCGTGTTTGCCGACCCCGAGAAGATCGTGTGGGACTGGCCGGAGATGTCGGCGCGTCTCGTCGAGGATCTCGACTAATGGCGATCAAAGGTAGTTTGCGCGAAGCAAGCTTGGCCGACGTACTCCAGCTCCTCGCGATGGGACAGAAAACCGGCTGCTTGTCGGTTACGGATCGCGAAAACGTGGGTGCGATCTACTTTGATCACGGACGGATCTCCTATGCCGCGCTCGCGAATCGCCGCGACCGACTAGGGGACGTCCTCGTGCGGAGTGGGGTTATCAGCGCCGAGGAACTGCAACGGGCACTCGACGCGCAGGGCGCACGTCGTGGCCAAAAGTTGGGCGAAGTGCTGGTGGCGATGGGCGCGATTTCCGCGGAGGATCTCGAGAGCGCCGTGCGCGGGCAGATTGAGCAGATCGTGTTCTTTCTCTTCAGCTGGACCACCGGCACCTTCAATTTCGAGCCGGACGTCATGCCGCAGGAGCAAGCGTTCCTGGTGGCAATGCACGCAGAGTCGATGCTCCTCGAGGGCGCACGTCGCGTGGACGAATGGTCGTTGATTGAGAAGAAAATCCCATCATTCGGTGTCGTGTTTCAGCTGGATCACCGCAAGGTTGAGTTGATGTCGCCGGAGCTCTCCCGCGAGCAGGAACGGCTGCTGCCAATCATCGACGGGCGTCGCGACGTTTCGGCGCTCGCCGAGGAGTGCGGGATTGGCGAGTTCGAGGTTGGGAAGGCGCTGTATGGGCTCGCGATGGCTGGCTATCTCACGGCGGTGCCAAAGCGTCTCGAAAGTGTCGTGCGCGTCGTGGATTCGCTCGCGGAGGAGCAGGTCGCGCTTGGGGCCGCGCTGTACCGTGCGGGGATGTATGGCGACGCGGAAGAGGAGTTCCGTCGCGTGCTCGACCAGCGCCCGCGCGATCCGCGTGCCCGCAGCTACTTGGGCTTGCTGCAGCTCCGGGCCGGTCGTTGGACCGCGGCTGCTGCGCACTTCGAGGAAGCCTCTCGCACGCGCCCTGTCGCGTGGCAGGTGTTCCATCACCTCGCGCTTGCGTACGAGCGGTTGGGGCAGCTCGCGCAGGCGCGCGAGGCGTTGGTCGAGGCCGCCGCGCTTGGGGGCGCGGGCGATTCGCGTCTGCTGTTGTCCTTCGGGGTCATCGCGCTCCGTGAGGGAGATCTGGCCGCCGCGTCGACGCATTGTGAGGAGGCTCGACTGGCCTATGGGCAGGGCACCGTCCCCGCCGTGTGGTTTCACTACGCGGGGCTCGTCGCTGCGCTTGCGGGGCGCGCATCGGCGGCGGTCTCGACGTTACGCGAAGGCGTGGCGGCGCACCCGCGTGCGGCTCGGCTCCACAACAATCTGTCCGTCGCGCTCGAGCGCACGGGCGCGTATGCCGACGCCTTAGCGCAGGCCAGCGCCGGCGCCAAAATCGATCCGGGAATCGCGCAGCTCTCCAAGAATATCGGGGATGAGCAGTTTCGCCTCGGGGCACTCGACGACGCGCATCGCGCCTACCAGCGCGCCGTGACGATCGATGAGACGCTCGGTCCCGATGTCTGGATCAAACTGGGCGAGATTGCCGCCGCGCGGCATCAGCTCGCCGATGCCCAGCGCTGCTGGGAACGTACCCTGATGCTCGATCCCGGAAATCCATCGACGACTGCGCATCTCGCGGCGCTGTCCAACAATCCCACCCATGGCTGACGAACCCCTTTCGGCGCTTCAGGCCCGCTGCAGTGCTCTCGAACAGCGGCTCGATGCCGGGCTGAGCGAGGGCGAGCGGCCGGCCGTCAAGCTGGAGATCGCACAGCTCTTCCGCCAGGTCGAGCAGGAACTCGCGGAGCGTACGCTGCTCAAGAGCGACATCAGGCGGCTCGTCGAGAAGTGGAAGGCACAACAGGTGGCCGCGACGACGTCGCATGCGCCGCGGTTCAGTGTGGCACAGCCGGTGACTCAGGCCGATCACCTTGGCGCATCGACCTTTGCAGAGAAGGGATGGAGTCAACTGTCGCTCGGGGATTTCGAGGCAGCCGAAGCGTCGTTGCTCCGTGCGTTGGAACTCGCGCCCGATGATCCAACGAGCGAGTCCTTGCTCGGATGGGCGCAAATGCTGCAGGAGAAATTCGAGCCGGCCTTGGCGCACTTCGAGCGGGTGTTGACGCGGGAGCCGGAGAATGCGCTGGCGCGCGTGAATGTCGGCTACATCTGTCTCAAGCGCCGCGCGTTCGCCGAGGCGATGGAGCATCTGTCCACGGTGATCCGGCTCGACAGCGATAAGAAAGCGTCGTTGTACGCGCATTTTTATATCGGGTTGGTCTACTTGGAGTGCGCGCAGTTTGCGGAGGCGGAGACTTTTTTCCTGCGTTCGCTGCTCCTCGGGCCCAATCTGATTGAGGCCTACTACCAACTCGGCTGGGCCTACTGGCTGAATGCGCAGCGCGAGCAGGCCACGGAGGCGTGGTCGCGCGGGTTCACGACCAACAAATTCAATCCGTGGGGCACGCGGTGCGCCGAGCTGTTGCAGGTGGTCGCCGACGGCGGGGAGCCCGTACGCGCCTGATCGCCCGGGTGGTTGCCGTCGGTGTGCTCTGGGCCGGCCTGTTGGGAACGGTCGCCCCGTCGGTGGCGGCTGCGCAGGGCCCGGCGAGCCTCACCGGGTACGAGGTTCGCGAGCGCGGCCGCGTCTCGGTGGTCGCGACGCCGGGCGATGCAACGCTCGCCGAGTCGCTCCTGATGGCCGCCGTGGCGCAGGATTCGTTTCCCGGGCTGCCGCGGCCACGCCAACGGGTGCAGATATTTCTGGCGCCGGATACTCGGACGTTCCGGAGCTGGAACGGTACCGGCGCCCCGGAATGGGGGGCCGCGCTGGCATATCCGGGGCTTGGACGGATTGTCATGCAGGGGCGGTTGGCCCCGTCCACGGCAGGGGACCCTGTGCGCGTGTTGCGGCACGAATTGGCCCATCTCGCCCTCCATGAGCTGCTCGGGGACCTCCCGCCACGGTGGTTCGACGAGGGGTACGCGACACTGGTGGCCGGGGAGGAGCAGGGGGACGGGATTCTTACCGTCAATTTGGCGTTGGCGCTTCGAGGCCTCCCCCGTCTGAGCGAGTTGGACGAGTTGTTCGTAGATGGAGAGGGAAGAGCGCACGCGGCCTATGCGCTGTCGGTTCGGGCGGTCGAGGAAATCGCCCGAGGCGACCCCGAGCGGGGTTTGTCGCTATTTTTCGGGTATTGGAAGGAGACCGGCTCGTTCGACCGAGGATTACGTCGGGCGTACGGGGAAACATCAGAGGCGCTGGAAGCGCGGTGGCGATCGCGGACGCGGGTGCGCTATGGGGCGCTCGCCATGCTGACCGATGCCACGCTGGGGTCAGTTGTTCTGTTGTTGCTCCTGGGGCCGCTCTGGTGGCAGCGCCGGGTGCGGGATCGGGAGCGGATGGAGCGATTGCGGCGTGCGGATGCGGAGCAGGAGCGTCGGGAGCAGGAGCAGGCGCGGCAGGAGCAGGAGAGCCTGCTGGCCGAGTTGCTGGCCGAGCTGCCGGGGACGGGGGGAAGCCCCGCGGATGGTGGGGAGGACGCGCCTCGGGACAGGCCTCAGGACGCGTCGGGAAGGAAACAGAATGAATGACGAGTTCATTAAGTCAGGGTCAACAAGTTAGTTTTTCCTTGACACTATCTATATAGGGGCGTAGACTCAGCCGACTATGACCGAACACGGGCGAGTAGGGGGCGGCAAGTCCGCCTTGAAGTGGGGGGTCGCGGCTGCGGTTTTGGCCATTGGATATGCCGACCTTGCACGCGGTGGGATGACGTTGGCCCCTATCTTTCTGGTCGTCGGGTATGCGGTGCTCGTGCCGGTGGCGATTCTCTCGTAGCTTTCAGGGCGAATAGCTCAGCTGGTTAGAGCACCTGCCTTACACGCAGGGTGTCGGGGGTTCGAATCCCTCTTCGCCCATTGCAGGACTGTTGCTTGATGTGGGCACTCCATGGTGGAGTGCCGGGGTATAACTCAGTAGGCTGGCTCGATCATCGTTCTGGAGGATTCACAGTGATGGCTCGGCATCAGGCTCGCGCGTTCGCGGCGATTGCGACGGCGCTTTTTGCAGGAATGGCGTCCACGGCTGGCGCGCAGTACTCGCGCGGCGCGAATCCCAATGCACCCCGATTGATGATCGGGACGCTGAAGAGCGACGACAAGAAGCTCGGACCCGATGCCGCGGAATCACTCCGCGATCGGATCGCTGGCGACGTGTCGGTGCGCGAACTGTACGTGTTCCCCAAGAACGACATCAACAACAACCTCGAGCAGTCGGGGTACTCGGTGACCGAGGCGCTCTCGCCGTCGGATGCCGTGCAGCTCGCGAAGATGCTGCGCGCCGATGAGTACATCGAGGGCAGCGTGCTGAAGACGGCCACGGGCTTCACGATTGAGGCAAACGTCGTGCTCGCGCGCGATGCGTCGCTCGTGCAGCCGCTCGGCAGCTTCTCGGGCCCGAAGCTCGACAACGTCGCCGCGCAGGTCTCCAAGGCGTACCAGAAGGCGCATAGCGTGTTCGATGGCGAGAAGCGTTGCCGTCTGGCCGTGCGTGAGTCCAAGTGGACCGAAGTTTCCAAGGAAGTCGCCGAGGGCGTGAAGAGCTTTCCGGGCAGCACCTGGATTCGCTTCTGCCAGATGCAGGCGCTGACCACCCAGAAGAAGCCGGCCACTGAGATTCTTCCGGTTGTCGAAGACATCCTCAAGCTCGACCCCAAGAGCAAGCCTGCGCTTGCCGAAGCGGTCAATCAGTACGAAGCCGCCGGACAGACCGACAAGAAGATCGACGCCCTGATGAAGCTCTATCAGGCCGATCCGAGCAACAGCCGCCTGCAGCTGACCGTCGTGAACGAGCTGGCCGCGGCCAAGAAGTTTGACCTGGCCAAGCCGATGATCGAGAAGTCGGTCGCCGAGAACCCGGGCGACGCCGGCCTTGCCAAGCTGTACTGGCTGATTTTGGGCGCCACCGACGACCTGAAGAAGTTCGTCAAGGTCGGCGAAGAGATGGTGCAGATGGATACGTCGCTCGCCGATGCCGATTACTTCGACCGCATGATCTCGGCGTACTCGTCCGACAGCAACACGGCGAAGGCCGCGTCGACGGCGTCCAAGGCAACCGCAAAGTTCCCGAAGCGTGATGATTTCTGGGCCAAGCGCGGTCAGTTCGAGTTGAAGGGTGGGCAGACGGCGCAGGCGATCACCTCGCTCCGCCGCGCGCTCGAGATCAACCCGAAGACGCCGGGCGCTCGCCTCATCATCCTGAAGTCGTACCACGATGCAGGACAGTGGGACACGCTGTTCACGGCGATGCATGACGCCATCAAGGCCGGCGAGGATGCCGGCACCGTGGGGCAGTTCGCGGTGAGTGCCTCGAGCAAGTTGCTCTCCGCCGCCCAGAAGGCAGATCCGAAGACCATCGCGGACTTTGAGAAGGTGCTGACGTGGGTGGCCTACGCCGACAGCACGCTCACCGACAAGGCGATGAAGAACAGCGGCAAGTTCGTCTCCGGTGTGGCGTACTTCTTCCTCGGCACGATTCACTACGGCGACCTGACCAAGAGCAAGCAGTGCTCCGATGCGAAGGCCGCGCAGGATGCCTTCACCAGCGCGCAGATCAATCTGCCGGCGGGTGGCGCGACCAACGCCGAAGTCATCAAGCAGTTGCTCGGTAACCTGGCGCAGTACTCGCCGGCCGCCGACCAAGCAGTCAAGGGCCTCTGTAAGTAGCCCGTCGCTCGATGTTGCAGACGCCCGCCGGTCTCGTTGACCGGCGGGCGTCTGCGTTTCGTTATCTTTCTTCTGTGACTGACGCCGCACGCTTCGACTCCACGTATCACGCCCCCGTCATGGTGGCGGAGATTCTCGACGCCTTCACCGGGGCGCAGCGGGTGCTCGACGGCACCCTCGGCGGCGGGGGACACTCGCTCGCCTTTCTCGAAGCGGGGATGGACGTGACCGGGATCGACCGAGACCCCAACGCCATCGCGACCGCGCGCGCGCGACTCGCGGAGTACGAAGGCAACGGGCGATTCCGGACTGTCCTCACCAACTATGCGGACACCGACCTCGCCCCCGAACTCATCGGCAAGACATTCGACGGCATTCTGCTCGACCTCGGCGTCTCCAGCCATCAGTTCGACGACGCCACACGCGGATTCTCCTTCCGCGAGGGGGCGCCGCTGGACATGCGGATGGAAGGCTCCGCCGGGGGGCTGAGCGCCGCCGAGTGGCTGAACTCCGCGAGCGCGGAAGAGCTCACGCACGCGTTCAAGGACTTCGGGGATGAGCCCAAGGGCGGCAGGATCGCCCGTGAGGTGATTCACCGTCGCGAGAATCGCTCCCTCGAAGTCTCCGACGACCTGGTCGGTGCGATCCGAAAGGTGCTGGGGCCGAGGTCTGGCGCGCCGGAGTTTGCGCGGCTCTTTCAGTCGGTCCGGATTGCCGTCAATGACGAGCTCGACGGACTGGCCCGCGCCCTCCCTGCGCTCCGTGACAGATTGACCCCTGGAGGAGTCCTTGCAGTGATCGCCTACCACTCGGGGGAGGACCGGCTGGCCAAGCACGCCTTCCGCGAGTGGAGCTCCTCGTGCATCTGTCCCCCCAAGCAGCTCCAGTGTACCTGTCGCGGACGTCCACTCGGCTTGCCGCTCACCAAGAAGGCTCTCTCCGCAACTTCCGCGGAGACGGCTCGGAATACGCGCGCCCGGAGCGCGCACCTGCGCTGCTGGCGAAAAGCCCAGTAGGCGGCCGCTCGTGAGAGGCCGCTCGTGAGAGGCCGCTCGTGAGAGGGCGCTCGATTCTTGCGCTCCTGCTCGTGGGGTTCGTACTCGTGGCCGCTGGCGTGATCTGGCGGCGGAGCTACGGGTCGATTCTGGCTCGCGAGCAGCACAAGCTGGAGGATCTTCGCGCGGCACTCGGCGCCGAGCGCGCCAAGCTGAAGGGCGATATTCGTGATGCGTCGAGCCGGTCGCGTCTCGCCGGCATTGTGAGCCAGCGACTCGACATGCGTGATCCGAGTGACAGCATGGTGCGCTACGTCGAGCGCGCCGTTGCAACGCCGCGAGGGAAGCCGTGATTTCGATCAGTCGCACGGGCTTCATTCACGGGTGCTTCACGGCCTTCGCCGTGGCGCTAGTTGGGCGCGCGGCCTATGTACAATTGCTGCACGGCGCGGAGTGGCGCGCCAAGGCGCGTCGGTTGCACGAATCCGGCACACCGGTGCAAGCCCCGCGCGGGATGATTCTCGATGCGACCGGCTCGTTGCTTGTGGAGAGCCGAGAGCAGGTTCGCCTCGAGGTCGCACCCCGCGAAGTCGCGGGCCTGCCGAAGCTCGGCACCCTCCCTGACACCACCAAGAAAGGCAAGAAGAAGGAAAGCCTGACCGACAAGGTGAAGGCGGTGGGACGAAAGCGTGGAATCACCGGAATGGAACGTCTCGACAGCGTGCGGCATGTGCTCGCGCGCGCGGGCGTTGCGGCAGACTGGGTGGCAAAGGCAACAGACACCAGTCGCGCGTATTCGGTGATACCTGGTCGATTCCTCGCGAGCGATGTGCAGAGTATTCGCACGGTCCGCGGGGTGCACTCGACGACGGTGCTTGAGCGCGTGCCTGCGGCGACCGACGGACTCCGGCGCTTGATCGGCCACGCCGATGAGAGCGGTAACCCGATCGACGGGGTGGAGAAGGCGCTCGACACACAGTTGCGCGGGACGCCCGGCCGTGCGGCGCTACTCCGAGACGGCAGTGGGGCGAGCTTTGACTCACCGGTGCTCAACGGCACGGCCCCGACACCGGGCAACACGGTGACGCTCACGATCAATCAGGCGCTGCAGGATATTACCGAGCGAGCGCTCGCCGATGCGGTCAAGCAGTACGGGGCTGAGGGCGGCGACATCGTGGTGCTCGACCCGCGCAGCGGTGAAGTGCGAGCGATGGCTAGCCGCCGGACTAATCCGTTGTCGTCGGGCGCGACCGCACTGCTGGAACCGTACGAGCCTGGCTCGACGCTGAAGCCCTTTGTGGCCGCGCGTCTTCTCGATCTCAAGCGGGCGCGTGTGGACGAGGTGATGAACGTCCACGGCGGCAAGTGGGAGTTGAATGGCCGCAAGCTCGAAGATGACCACCCGGCCGCCGAGTTCACACTCGCGCAGGTCATTCAGTATTCGAGCAATATTGGCATCGTCCAGTTCGCCCAGCGACTGAATCCTGGGGAGCAGTTTGAGCTGTTGCGGGATCTCGGGTTCGGAGCACAGACCGGATTGCCCTACCCAGGCGAACAGCCCGGTACGTTGCGCGCTCCGCGCAACTGGGACAAGCAGACCCCGGCGTCATTGGCGATGGGCTATGCGCTCACCGTGACACCGCTCCAGTTGGCAACGGCCTACGCAGCCATCGCGAATGGCGGCGAGTTGCTGGAGCCGGCGCTGGTCAAGGAAATTCGCGCGGTCGATGGCACGGTGCGGTACACGCACACGCGGAAGGTCGTCCGACGGGTGATGAGTCCCGAAACATCCGAAGCTGCACTCGCGATGCTGCGCAGCGTGGTCACCGGCGGCACGGGTGATCAGGCGAACCTCGCGACATTTGACGTGGCGGGCAAGACCGGCACGGCAAAGCGCACGGAGCACGGACGCTATGTGAAGGGGAAGTACACGGCGAGTTTCGTCGGGATCTTTCCTGCCGACAAGCCGCAGGTGGTGATCCTCGTGAAGATCGATAACCCGACGACGACGATTTACGGCGGCAAGGCTGCCGCCCCAGTCTCAAAGGCCGTGCTCCAAGCGGCAATCGCGGCGCGCGATGTGTCGCTGGATCGCGGCGCACTCGCGGCCGCTCCGACTCGCGCCACAGGCAAGCCCGCAAACGTTGATAGTGTGCAGCGCGTCGATTCCACCGTGCGCGCGACGGCGTCGGGGAGCGTGCCCATTGTCTTTGAGCTCGGACAAAAGCGCAGCGACGAGATACGTGTGGTGGCCGAGCGCGGCGTGCCCGATGTGTCGGGGGCGAGCATTCGCGACGCGGTGCACACGTTGCATCGTGCGGGGTTCCGAGTGACGCTGGGCAACGATGCCCCCGGACCGGTCCGCGGGACATCGCCGGCCGCAGGGGCAATGCTCCCGGCCGGAGCTATGGTCCGCATCGAGCGTGCGCCGTGAGCCCCGGGCGCGCGCAGGGCAAGCGGGTGCACGTGCGGGTCAGCACGGATGTCATGCTGCGGGCATTGGAGCGCGCCACGCTCGTCCGTTCCGTGCGCGGCGAGCTTCCCCTGACGGTTGCCGGCATCACCGACGATAGCCGCGCCGTCGTAGCGGGTGGCGTGTTTGTGGCGGTGCGGGGGAGTGCGCGCGACGGGCATGAGTTCCTCGGTGTGGCCGATCAGGCCGGTGCGTCGGTGGCGATTGTCGAGGATTCCGCAGCCACGGACCTTCCGTCCATCGTGGTACACGACGCGCGTCGAGCCGCAGCGGTTGCGGCAGCCGCCTTTTATGGCCAGCCTGCGCGTGCGTTGTCACTGGTGGCTGTGACTGGAACGAACGGTAAGACGACCACCGTGGGCATGCTCCGCCACCTCCTCGACGCACCGGAACATCGCGCGGCATCCATCGGAACGCTCGGCGTTCTCATTGGCAGCACGGGGGGCGAGCTCGACGGCGGGAGTGGACTCACCACCCCGGGGCCGATTGAGCTGCAGCGGGTCTTGCGTGCGCTTGTCGATGCGGGAGTCACGCGCGTGGCGATGGAAGTGTCGTCCCATTCACTGCACCAGCATCGCGTCGAGGGGCTCGAGTTCGCGGCTGGGGTGTTCACGAACTTCACCCGCGACCATCTCGATTATCACGGCACGATGGAGCAGTACTTCGCCGCCAAGGCATTGCTCCTGGAGTCACTTGCCGCCGACGGCTGCGCGGTCATCAACGCCGACGACGGAGCCTGGCGCGCGCTTCGCGAGATGCCGCAGCGGCTCCGGTTCGGGTGCACCGGCGCGCCGGCTGATGTACGAGCAGAAGACGTTCGCTTCGAACCACGCGGGAGTCGCTGGCGACTGGTCACGCCGTCGGGCGCTTCGGCGGTTCACCTGCCGCTCATTGGCGATTTCAACATCTCAAACGCTCTTGGCGCGGCCGCGGCTGCCTACGCGTTGGGGATGACGCACGACCAGATTGCCGCTCGGCTCGCCACGCTGCCGCAGGTGCCTGGTCGACTCGAAATCCTGAGCGAACACCCGACCGTATTGCGCGACTACGCACACACGCCCGACGCGCTGCAACGCGCGCTCGACGCCCTGCGCCCCTTCACCCCGGGGCGGTTGATTGTTGTCTTCGGCGCCGGCGGCGACCGCGATCGTGGCAAGCGTCCAGAGATGGGGGCGATCGCTGAACGGAGCGCTGATATCGCCATCGCCACCAGCGACAACCCGCGCACCGAAGATCCGACGCAAATCCTCGACGACATCGCAGCCGGAATGGTTGGCGGAACGTCGGAGCGCATCGTAGACCGCCGTGAGGCCATCGCACGCGCTATCGCACTGGCCGACCCTGCGACCGACGTGGTGCTGCTCGCGGGCAAGGGCCATGAGACATACCAAATTCGCGGCACGACCAAATACCCATTCGACGAGCGCGACATCGTGCGAGACATTATCGCCAACTCCGCGGGAGGCGCATTGTGAGCGCGGCCCCATTCTGGACGCTCCGCCGCCTGCACGCCGCGCTGGAACTCGGCGTCGCGGACGATCGCCCAATCCGCGCGATCTGCACCGACACCCGCGCCGTGCAGCCCGGGGACTGTTTCCTTGCGTTGGTCGGCGAGACCTTTGACGCGCACGATTTCCTGGCCGAGGCCGTCGCGAAGGGCGCCGCGGCGGTGATTGTGAACTCAGGAGTTCGTGCGGCGGGGCTGGGCGTACCGGCACTCGTGGTCGAGAATACCCTGCACGCGCTCGGCGCACTGGGACGCTACAAGCGCCGTGCATGGGGCGGTCCGGTGGTCGCCGTGGGTGGCTCAAATGGCAAGACGAGCACCAAAGAGTTGATTCGCGGCGCGCTCAGCGCGCGGCTCAACGTGCACGCGACGACGGGCAATCTCAACAACCAGATCGGCGTACCGCTCACACTGCTCGCACTTCCTGACAACACCGACGTCGCCGTGATCGAAGTCGGAACGAACGAGCCGGGCGAAATCGCGATCCTGCGCGCCATCACCGAGCCGAATATTGCCGTCGTCACCGCAATCCAAGAAGAACATCTCGAAGGGTTCGGCGATCTCGCCGGTGTGCTCGCCGAGGAGGCCTCGCTGTGTGACGGCATTGCGACCGTGATTATTCCTGCGGTGGAGGCTGATCTGCTGCGTGAGGCAACGGCGCGCGTGGCGCGAACGGGCAGCGTCGTGTCCGTGGGGCTCGGTGACGGCATGCTCGCCGCGACGGCCCACGGCCTGCACGAGGACGGCCGCGGCTGGATGGACGTCAGCGGGACGCGTGTTGAGGTTCCGCTCCGCGGGGCGCACAACCTGCGCAACGCGATGCTCGCGCTCGCAGTGGCTTCCGAATGCGGACTCTCGGTGGCGGACGCGGCGCAGGGCATCGCAGGAATCGATGTCGGGAGCGTGCCCGCCATGCGCTCGTCGGTCGCGCCACTCGGGAGCGCGCTCCTCATCAATGATGCGTATAACGCTAATCCCGGTTCGGCACGGGCGGCGATTGCCCTACTCGGCGATGTCGCCGGCTCGCGGCCGCGCGTGATCGTGTTGGGGACCATGCGCGAACTGGGCGCCGCCTCGGAGCGCTCGCATCGAGAAATCGCTGCGGCGGCACTCGCGAGCGGTGCAGGGGTGGTGGCCGGCATCGGAGAGTTCGTGGCAGCGCTCGGCACGGTGTCGCACGGTGCGACGACCGTGGTGACCGCTCCAGACGTCGACGAGCTGTGGCCGTTGCTGCAGCCCCTGCTCCCGTCACATGCCGCGATTTTGCTGAAGGCCTCGCGAGGGGTTCGCCTTGAGCGCCTTGTGCCGTACCTTACGGATTGGTCCGCTTCCCCCGGAATCCGGTAACCACGCGATGCTCTATTACTTTCTGTTCCCGCTCGCGAAGCAGCATTCGATTTTCAACGTCTTCCGGTACATCTCGTTCCGGGCGGCCGGTGCTGCCGTGACGGCGCTGCTCGTGGCCTTTGTTATTGGCCCCATGATTCTGCGTCGGCTCCAGTCGATGATGATTCATCAAGTGGTGCGCGAGGGCACTCCCGCGACGCACGCTGGCAAAGGGAAGACCCCGACGATGGGCGGCCTGATTATTCTGGCCGCGACCTTTATTCCCACCCTGCTCTGGATGCGGCTCGACAATCGGTATGTCTGGATTGCGATGCTCGTGATGCTGTGGATGGGCGCCATCGGGTTCCTCGACGATTACCTAAAGCTCAAACAGAAGCGCGAAGGGAAGGAGAACCACGGGTTAGTGGAGCGCTACAAGCTCGCAGGACAGATCGCCATCGGATTGGCGATGGCGGTGTATCTCTGGCAGGTCCCGCTCAATCCACTTCCGGGAGCGTCGACGACACTTCCCTTCATGAAGTACGTCTTGGTTGTCCCGGCCACCATTGGGATGGCGTGGCTCTACGTGCCGTTCGTCACGTTCGTCATTACGGGCACCAGCAACGCGGTGAATCTGACCGACGGACTCGATGGGCTTGCCGCAGGGCTCATGGCGATCGCGATGGCAACGCTCGCACTGTTTGCCTACTCGATGGGCAACTTCAATGCCGCAAGCTACCTGCAGCTGTTTTATCTGCGTGGGGCGGGCGAGCTGACAATCTTCTGCACCGCGACGTTCGGGGCCTGCCTCGGTTTTCTCTGGTACAACTCGCATCCGGCGCAGGTCTTCATGGGTGATACGGGCTCCCTCGCGTTGGGTGGCGCGCTCGGTGCCGTGGCAATCCTCCTCAAGTCTGAGTTTCTCGTGGTGTTTATCGGTGGTGTGTTTGTCGCCGAGACGATTTCGGTCGTCATTCAGCGTACGGCCTTCAAGATGCGACGCAAGCGGCACGGCCTCGAATACGCACAGAAGCACCGCGTCTTTTTGCGGGCGCCGTTGCATCATCACTACGAACTCAAGGGATGGCCTGAGACCCAAGTCGTGGTGCGCTTCTGGATTATCGGCATCCTGTGTGCCTTCGTGGCACTCACCACGCTAAAACTGCGGTGATCCGCTCCCTGATGGGCCGCGGAGAGATCGCGGTCATCGGATTGGGGCGCAGCGGCCGCGCGGTGGCCGAGCTCATCGCGCGGAATGGTGGGCGCGCCTACGTCTCCGACGCTGCCGCCGGCGATGGTGTTCGCGCGGCAGCTGGCGAGTTGGCAGGCAAGGGAATCGCGGTGGACGTCGGGCATCACGATCTCGAGCGCATTGCACGCGCCGTTGCGATCGTGGCCAGTCCGGGCGTGCCGCCGACGGCTCCACCGCTGCTGGTCGCGGCCCAAGTCGGCATCCCGATTCTGAGCGAAGTCGAGGCGGCGCTCGCCTTTCTGCCGAGTACGACTCGATACATCGCCGTCACGGGAACGAACGGCAAGACCACCGTCACCGCACTCATTCACCACCTGCTCACCGCGCTCGGCGCCCGTGCGGTGGCGGCGGGGAATATCGGAACGCCGGTGAGTGAGCTGGCTATGCTGGGGACCCCGCCGGAGTGGATCGCGCTGGAGATGTCGAGTTTTCAGCTGCACGACACGCCGAGTATCGCCCCGGTGGTCGGCGTGCTCACGAACCTCGCGCCGGACCATCTCGACCGGTACGCCTCGCTCGACGAGTACTACGGCGACAAGATGCGACTCTTTGCGAACGCCGCGGCGCGCGCGCACTGGGTGACCAACGCCGATGATCCTGAAGTGCAGCGACTAGTGCGTGGGATTCTTGGAACGCACCACCGATTCACCGTCGAAGCAAGCACCGACCGGTCGGTGACGGGTGAGCATCCGTCCTGCGAGGCGGTGGCCGATCTCGCGCGGGGGGAGGTGACGATGTTTGGCGCCACGTTTATGCGCCGCGCCGATATTCCGCTGCTCGGGGATCACAATGTGGCGAACGTGTTGGCGGCCGTGTTAGCGGTAGCGATGTCCGATCCCTCCCATCGGACGCCCGAGGCGCGGGCTCGCATGGCCGCCGCCGTTGCCACATTCGGCGGGATGCCGCATCGGCTGCAGGTCGTGGGTGAGGTCGACGGGGTGCAGTGGATCAACGACTCCAAAGCCACCAATGTGAGCTCTACCCGCGTGGCGGTGGCCGGCATGACCCGCCCAGCAATCGTCCTCCTGGGTGGACGACACAAGGGAGAGCCCTACAGCGCACTCATCCCGCTGCTGCAACGGCACGCGCGGCTCGTTATTGCTTACGGCGAGGCTGCGGACCGGATCGAGGCGGACTTGAACGGGCACGTGCCGCTGGAGCGCCTCGGATCGTCATTCGAGGAAGTCATCTCGCGTGCCCGCGCTGTAGCCCAGCCTGGGGACGCCGTGTTGCTCTCTCCGGCCTGCTCCAGTTTCGACATGTTCAGCAACTACGAAGCACGAGGCGCGACCTTCCAGCGATTGGCGGTGGACGCGTGAGTGTGGCCACCACGGCAACTGCCGTGCGTGAGCGGTGGCGGATGGGGATCGAGGCGCGGGCGTTGGTCATCGCCACGGCTACGCTCCTCGCCTTTGGGCTTGCCGCGCTCTACAGCGCGAGCGCCTTTGAGGCGTCCCATGATGGCCGGAACAGCGCAATGTTCCTCTTCAAGCAACTGTCCGGCGTGGCGATCGGTTCGGTGTTCTTTGCCATCGCGGCCAAGATGGATGCCGAGCGCTGGAGCAAGCTCTCCTGGTGGGTGATGGGGATCGCCATCGCGGCGATGCTCGTCACGGTCCTTCCGTTTACCATCAAGATCGCGCCCCCGATTCTCGGCGCTCGGCGATACCTCTACGGCGGTTCAATCCAGCCCTCCGAGTTCGCAAAGATCGCGGTCATTCTCTGGACAGCAATGATGGCGGTGAAGAAGGCCGATCAGATGCAGCGGCTGTCTAAGGGGCTGCTCCCGATTGGCGTCGTGCTTGGCGTGCTGTGCCTGACCGCGGCGCTTGAGCCGGACCTCTCGACCGTGCTGTTCTTCATCCTGCAGGCGGGAATTATCCTCATTGCCGCCGGCGCGCGTATCGGGCACTTCGTGTTTCTTGGCGTGGCCGGCGTGCCGGTGCTCTGGAGCGAAGTGCAGCGCCTGCAATATGTGCTCGAACGCATTTTGGGCTTCGCCGATATGGCGGGCGCGGCGCATCAAAAGGTGAACTACCAGCTCGATCAATCGCTCATTGCCGTGGGCTCTGGCGGGTGGTTCGGAACCGGATTTGGCGAAGGACGCCAAGCGTTGGGCTTTCTCCCGCTCTCGTACGACGACTTTATCGGTGGAACCATCGGTGAAGAGTGGGGCTTCGTGGGCCTCACCATGCTGATCGCCACCTTTGCCGTGTGGGGGTGGCTGGGCTTCCGGATTGCCGCTCAGGCGCGAACCAAGTTCCAACAACTCGTGGCGATGGGCATCACCAGTACGATGCTCATTACCGCCTATCTGCACATCGGCGTCGTGATTGGGCTCCTCCCGACCACGGGGCTCACCCTGCCGTTCATCTCGTACGGCCGGTCGAATCTGATCCTGTCGTTCTTGATGACGGGAATCCTGGTGAATATCGGGAGCACGCGCGAGAAGGTGATTGGTGACCGCGCGACCGACCCGATGGCCCCGGCGGCGCGTGGCGGTTCGTTCGCGCGCGCAGGCGCCTGACCGCGCGTGACCGACACGCTGCACGTCATCTTCGCCGGCGGCGGGACCGGGGGGCACCTCTACCCGGGGCTCGCCATCGCGCGTGCGCTCGTCCGGCGCGACCCCTCCGTCACGCCGTACTTTGTCGGGGCACGCCGTGGCATCGAGCGCGATGTGCTCCCGCACACGGAGTTTGAGCACACCCTTCTCGATCTGCATCCGCTGTACCGCCCCAATGTTTGGGAAAACTGGAAGACGCTTCGCGGTGCTGCGTCGGCGTGGATCTCCATGACCAAGCTCGGCGCTCGGCTGCAGCCTCCGCTCGTCGTTGGCACCGGCGGCTATGCCAGCGGCATGGCGCTCGCATGGGCCTTTGTGCAACGCGTGCCCATCGCGCAGCACATCGGCGACAGCCATCCGGGGATGACCGCTCGCTGGTTTACCAGGATGTCGAGAGAAGCGTACCTCGGCTTCCCCGAGGCCGAGGCGTATCTCCCGCACGTCGGGACGCGGTTCCATGTGACCGGGAATCCAATTGAACCGCCGCCGGATATTCGACCAGACAAAACGGCCGCGAAGGCGCGATGGGGATTTCCAGCGTCGAGTCGTGTGCTGCTCGTCTTCGGCGGAAGTCAGGGCGCACGCGCAATCAACCAGACGGTGGCGGCCTGGATTGACCGCGGGCTGCCGCGCGATCTGTGCGTGCTCTGGGCAACGGGCAAGGGGCAGTACGATGCGTTCAAACAGTACGACCGAGCAGATGTACGTGTCGTGCCGTATCTCTCGCCAATCGGCGATGCGTACGCGGCGAGCGACGTCGCCTTTGTGCGAGGCGGTATGATGGGGACCTCAGAGCTCTGCGCCTGGGGCCTCCCAATGGTAATCTGCCCCCTTCCCACGGCCGCCAACGATCACCAAACGTCCAATGCCCTGGCGCTCGAGAGTGCAGGGGCCGCGATCCATCTGCCGCAGCGCGAACTGAGCGCCGAGCGACTCGACGCCGTGATGCGCCAACTCTTCGGCGACGCGGCGAGACTCTCGGCCCTGACTGCCGGTGCGCTGACGCGCGCGCGCCCGCATGCAGCGGATGAAATTGCGCAGCATCTGTTGCGCCTGCTCGAACGCCCCGTCCGCACACCGACCCGCTGACCATGCCATTGCTCGATTCTGCTGATTCGCGTCCCATTCACTTCATGGGAATCGCTGGCGCTGGTATGAGCGCGCTCGCTGAACTGTGCGCCCGCCGCGGCGCGACGGTCACCGGCTGCGATCAGCGCGCCGACGGTGTCGGCGATCTCGAGCGCCTCGGCATTGCCGTGACAAGCGGGCACGATGCGGCGCACATCGGAACGCATCGCGCCCTGGTTGTGTCGAGCGCTATCCCCAAGACGCACCCAGAGGTTGAAGCCGCGCGCGCCGCAGGGGTCCCGGTGATTCGTCGCGCGGAGGCACTGGCAGAGGCGACCGCTGGTGGACAGCTCGTGGGGATTGCCGGAACGCACGGCAAGACCACGACGACGGTGATGACCACCGAAGCACTCAAGGGGGCAGGGCTCGATGCGACTGGCGTGGTCGGCGCCCGTGTTGCCGCCTGGAACGGCAACCTCTCCGAGGGGGCCGACGCGGTGTTCGTCGTGGAAGCAGACGAGTACGACCGATCGTTCCTCGCCCTCGACTGCGACGTCGCGGTGGTCACGAACCTCGAAGCCGACCACCTCGATATCTACAAAGATCTCGATGATATCCGCGGCGCCTTTACGCAGTTCACGCGCGGCGCGCGCTGGATTGTCCTCTGCGCCGACGATGCCAACGCGAACGCGCTCCGTACGCCGTCCTCGTCGGAAGTCGTGCGGTACGGCATTGACGGCGTGAGCGCCGACGCGCGACTCGTGGCGCGTAATATTCGGATGACAGAGCGCACCACCACATACGACGTCGTCTATGACGGCAAGCCACTGGGGCCGGTGACCCTCCTCGTGCCGGGCCTCCACAATGTGCGGAACTCGCTCGCGGCGATCGCGGTGGGGTTGGGCACTTGGGGGATGAAAGTCGAGCAGATGGCGCGTGGACTCGAGCGGGTGGTCGGGGCGGAACGCCGCTTCCAGCGCCTGGGTGAGGCGAATGGCGTGACGGTCGTGGACGACTACGCCCACCATCCAACCGAGATTGCGGCCACCTTGAGTGCCGCTCGGGCCAGCTTCCCAGGGCGCCGGCTCGTTGCGGCGTTCCAGCCGCACCTGTTCAGCCGCACGCGCGATTTCGCCGCCGAGTTTGGCGCGGCGCTCGCTGAGGCGGATGCCACGTACCTGACCGCGATCTATCCCGCCCGCGAACAGCCCATTGAGGGCGTGACGAGCGCACTCATTGCCGACGCCATGACGCGCGCCGGTCGAGCGCCGTACTGGCAGGGGAGTGGTGCTGACGTTCCCGCGGCCGTCGCTGCCGACGCGCGTGCGGGTGATGTCATCATCACGATCGGAGCCGGCGACATCACAAAAGCGGGGCCCGCGCTGCTGGCCCTCCTTCGCGCCACCTGATTCGGCAATGGCCGACGACGCGTTCGACGACTTCGACACACTGCCAGAGCCGGCGCCGACGGGCCGCGGCCGCGGCCGCGCGACGGCGGGCACTGGCCCCACGGCGGGCAATCGGCCAAGCGGTGCTTCAGAGCGCCCGCGGTGGAAGCGGCGCCTCAGGGCCGTGCTGATCCTGTGTGGCGTCATCGCGCTCGGCAGTGCCCCCTGGTGGGGACGGGCCGGCTTGCGTCGTCTCGACTTCTTCCGCGTGCGGCGTGTGGAGATCGAGGGGACTCGTTACGTCAGTCCCGACCAAATCGTTTCGCGATTGAGGGTGGACAGCACCGCGTCGGTGTTTGACGACGTGGAACTCTTTGAAAAACGGGTTCGGCTCCATCCGTCGGTGCGCGAGGTGCACATCACACGGCGGCTGCCGGGAACGTTCGTTGTTCGGATTACCGAGAACTTGCCGGTGGCCCTTGTGCCGGCAGCGTCGGGGTTGGTGCCGGTCGATGCGGCGGGGCGCTCGCTCCCCGTAGACCCCGCCACCGCTGACATGGATTTGCCGGTGCTTGCGTCTCGCGACTTTGCCGCGCTCGCGTTACTCGGTGATTTGCGCGACCTCGCGCCGGGGTTCTATGCGAGAGTCGGAGAGATTCGTCGTTTGCCGCGGGGCGATCTGCTGGTTCGGCTGAACGAGAGCGGCACCTTTGCAATCCTTGCGGCTTCTGGCGTGACGGCCCAGCGTCTCACAGATGTGATCCCGGTGGAGCAGGACCTGATCAATCGAAATCAACGTGCCACAGAACTCGACCTGCGTTATCGCGACCAAGTGATCGCAAGACTGCCATGAATGTAGAGCGACTCGTAGCCGGCCTCGACATCGGAAGTGCCAAGACCACCGCGATCATCGCGGAGGTCGTTGGCGATTTCCCAAAGCATCCGACCATCAACATCCTCGGCATCGGTCAAGCACGCACCACCGGCCTTCGCCGTGGCGTCGTTGCCGATATCGACGAGACCACCCGCTCCATTACCAAGGCGCTGCAAGAAGCCGAGCAGATGGCGGGGGCGAAGGTGCAGACGCTGTACGCCGGAATCGCCGGTGAGCATGTGCAGGCCATGACCTCCAAGGGGATCGCGAGCGTCACGGGAAGCGAGATCAGCAAAGCGGACATCGAGCGCGCCAACGCCGTCGCTCGTGCCCAGGCTATTCCGCAGGACCGCGAGCTGATCCACGCAATCCCGCAGGAATACACTGTCGACAAGAACGTCGGCATCCGCGATCCCTTAGGCATGATCGGCACGCGCCTCGAGACCGAGATGTACCTGGTCACGATCGGCAGCAGCCCGGCCATGAACCTGCGCAAAGCGGTGGAGAAGAGCGGATACAAGGTCGGCGAACTCGTGCTCGAGCCGCTGGCGGCCGCACTCAGTGTTCTCACCGAAGACGAGAAAGAGCTTGGCGTCTGCCTGGTCGAGATGGGGGCTGGCACCACCGACGTGGCCGTGTTCCACGAGGGGAAGATTCGTCACCTCGGCACGATCAACTACGGCGGAAATAACGTCACCAGCGACATCGTCCACGGCCTTGGGGTCACGCAGGCCGATGCCGAGCGGTTGAAGGAGCTGTACGGCTGCGCCTATGAGCCGATGGTGGACCACAGCGAAGTGATCAAGTTGCCAAGCACGGTTGCGCAGGGCGACCGGCAGATCCCACGTGAGCTGATGGCGCACATCATTCATCAGCGGACCGCGGAGATCTTTGAGCTCGTGGTGCGCGACGTGGAGCAGGCTGGCTTTATCAAGAAGTTGGCGGCGGGCGTCGTGGTCACCGGTGGCGCTGCAGGCCAGCCAGGCACCTCAGAGCTCGCGTCGGACATTTTTGGAACCGGTGCGCGGCTCGGTGCACCAGGGGAGTTCTTGGGCGGCCTAGCCGACAAGGTCCACGCGCCGCGCTTCTCCACAGCAGTCGGGCTCGTCGAGTACGGCGCGCATCGCATGGCGATGAGCGGAGCCGGCGGGAAGGGCAAGCGCCTCAGCATGTCGGGCGCCGTCCCGAGCATGGATGGGATCGGGCAAAAGCTGAAGGTCTGGCTGCAAGATTTCTTTTAGGTCACAACTGAATCGAAAGTATGCATCACAGAGTTGCTATTCCCGTGTAAATGTGGACAACGCGGCACAGTCTAAGACTGTGCCGCTTTTGCATTTGGCTCGTCTATTACCTGTAGCGCACAAACATCGCGCGCATATATTTCCGCCTGATGGTCAGTCACCGGACTGATCGAACCGAATCAAATCGTGACACTCGGAGCCCCGACGCGTATGAGCACCTTCGAATTCGAGGACGCCCCGCAAGCCGCCAAGATGAAGGTCATCGGGGTCGGCGGTGGTGGTGGCAACGCTGTCAACCGAATGATCGAGGAATGCCTCGCGGGTGTGGAGTTCATTTCGGTGAACACCGACGCGCAGGCCCTGATCTCCGCGAAGAGCGACGTCAAAATCCAGATCGGCAAGAAGCTGACCCGAGGGCTCGGCGCTGGTGCGCGTCCCGAGATCGGTCGGCAAGCGATCGAAGAAAATCGTGATGAAGTGGCCCGCGTGATTGGCAACGCCGATCTCGTGTTCGTCACCTGCGGCATGGGTGGTGGCACAGGAACGGGCGCCGCTCCCGTGGTGTGTGAGCTGGCGCGTGAGTCGGGCGCACTGACGGTAGGCATCGTCACCAAGCCCTTCTTGTTTGAAGGTCGCAAGCGCATGCGGCAGGCCGACGAAGGGATCGCCGAAATGGCGAAGTATGTCGACACCATGATCGTGGTGCCCAACGAACGTCTCTTGGCCGTCGTCGGGAAGGGGATCCCCTTCCAGGACGCACTCAAAAAGGCCGACGAAGTGTTGCTGCACGCGACGAGTGGAATTTCCGCGATCATTTCGGGCATCGGACAGATCAACGTCGACTTTGCCGACGTGAAGACGGTGATGAAGGACGGCGGCGCCGCACTCATGGGCACGGGCATTGGTCGCGGTGAGAACCGCGCGATGGATGCCGCCCAGATGGCGATCAGCAGCCCGCTCCTCGACAATGTCTCGATCGCCGGTGCGCGCGGCGTGCTGATCAATGTTACTGGCGGCGATGATCTCACCTTGGGTGACGTTACCCAGGTCGCGGAGATCATTCACGATGCCGTGGGTGAAGACGCCGAAATGATCTTCGGCTCGGTCAAGGAACCGTCGATGACGGGTGAGATTCGCGTCACAGTTGTCGCGACGGGTTTCGGCAAAGCCGTGAACGGCGTTATCGGCAGCTCGGGTGCCTCTGGCACTGGCCGTCACGTCGGGCCGGTTGGCACCCCCGTGATTCCGATCGATGGTCCACGCTCCCGTCCGGTGGTGATTGGTGGCGCGTACACGGCCGGCGCACAGTCGTCGGGTACTGCGAGCGCTCCCGCACCGGGGAACGCGATGCCGGCACGCCGCCCCACGCCAATGCCAGCGCCGCGTCAGTCCGCGGACCTCGACGATCTCGAGATCCCGACCTTTATCCGGCGGCAGATGGATTGACCAATCGCCGTGCGCAGGTAATCGCGCTTGGCATCGTGGCGGCGGTGGCCCTCGGGGCTGCCGCCGCGCTTCGTCTTAATCCGCCGGAGCTCCGCGCCCCTGGCGAACGTCTCGGGAACATTCGGATCCCCAAGCTGTGGAGCCGCAAGGACACGCTGGCCCGCGGCGAATCGCTCGCGACACTCCTGGCGCGCGCTGGGCTCGATCCCGACGAAGTGACCAGCGCACTCCGCGCCGCGGGTCGGCTGAACGACCGCCGAGCGCCTGCGGGCATGGAAGTTCGCGTGGACGGCGACAGTGGACGCACCGAGGGCCCGCCCACGGATATTGTCTTCCAACTCTCGCCCGACAATGCGCTGCATCTGACGCGCGATGGCGAGCGATGGGTTGCGAAGGAAGAGAAGACCCCCTGGGCGACGGATACGATTATCGTCCACGCGGTCATCCACCGCACGCTCTACGACGCGCTCGATGAGGGGGCCAGTGCGCTCCTCTCCAAAGGCGCCCGTGCGGAGCTGGCCTGGACCATCGCCGATATCTACGAGTACCGGCTCGATATGAGCCGCGAACTGCAAGACGGCGATCGCGTACGCGTTGTGGTCGAGCGCTCGCGCCTCCCCTCGGGCAGAACAAAAGTCGGCACCATCATTGCCGCTGGCGTGGAACGGAGCGGACGCGAGCTGCAAGCCGTGCGCTTCAAACCCCGGAGCGCCGCCAAGCCCGAATACTTTGATCAAGACGGGCGCTCACTCCGCGCGCAGTTCTTGCGCGCCCCGCTGAGCTTTCGTCGGATCTCCAGCGTCTTTGGCATGCGAAAGCATCCGATCCTCGGCGAGTGGCGGGCCCATAAGGGCACCGACTACTCCGCCGCCTCAGGCACCCCCGTACGCTCGATTGGCGACGGCGTGGTCATCTTTTCGGGCACCAAGAGCGGCTACGGCAACGTGCTGGACGTCCGCCACCCGAACGGGTTTGTGACGCGGTATGGGCATTTACGGGGCTTTGCCAGTGGGGTACGAGCGGGGAGCCGTGTCTCCATGGGGAGCACAATCGGGTACGTCGGCATGACGGGACTCGCGACCGCCCCGCACCTGCATTTCGAGGTGCTCGTTGGTGGGGTGCAGCGCGATCCGCGCGGGGCGCTGAGCCGCGCGGCGGGGGTTCCGTTGGCGCGAGCCGACCTCGATCCGTTCCAGCGCGTGCAGCGTCTGGCGCAGGCTGAGCTCGAGCGCCCGAGCGGACCGCGATCGGCCCCAGCGAGCGGCCACTAAGCACTGGAACCCGCGGGTGCTTGCACGGCGGTCTTAGTCGCGCTACAATCCATTGAGCAGGAACAGGTTAGCGCGTTCTGGCGATTGCCCCGCGCTAGCAATCCGCAGCGGTCCATTGAAAGCTGTCGGGGTGAAACCATGTTGAGCCGTATAAATCCGATGCAATGTTCTTTCACTGTACTGCGTCGCATCGCCCTCACGGCGATTGTATTCGCGACAAGCGCTTCGACAACGCAGCTCGTCGCGCAGGGAGCCGGCGGCGCAGCCGGCGCGAACCCTGCAGGCGCGGCCAAGAAGGCTATGACGGTCGCCGAGATCGAGGCATTGGTGCGCGGCAAGCAGGCTGCCGTCCTGATTCTCGACAAAGTTGAACAGAACTGTCTCGCAGCCGCGCTGACGCCGGCCGATGAAAAAACCCTGAGCGCCGCAGGCGCAAAGGATGACCTGATCGCCAAGATCAAGGGCTCGTGCGTCGAGAAGCTCAAGACCACGACGCTCGTGAGCCTGCTGGACGACAGCAAGGTGACGCCAAAGGTGCGCGAGTTGGAGCAGGCCTGCACCGCCGGTGCAGCAGCGGCCTGCGACAGCGCCGCGGCAAAGTACGAGGAAGGCATCTACGCGCCGCAGGACAAGCATCGCTCCGCCGAGCTCTATCTGATGGCCTGCTCGAGTGGAATCGAAGGCGCATGCGATAAGAGCATTGATCTCTACGATGCGAGCAAGGACACCGTCGACATCGTGAATGCCGCGCGCCTCATGGCCGTACAGTGCGAGCGCAATATCGCCAAGTTCTGCTTGCGCTTGGGGAAGGGATTCGAGGCCGGCCGTGGCGTGCCCGGTGATCCGGTGCGCGCGGGCAAGATGTACGCGCAGGCCTGTGATTTTGGCGCGATGGCCGGCTGTGCAAAGGCTGCCGACGCGATCGAGAAAAGCGAACTCACCGCCGCCGACATCGATCGCTGGACCACGATGCGCGAGAAGGCCTGCAAAGACGGCCACGCGGAAAGTTGCAGCAAGCTGGGCGAGGCGCTGACCAACGATAAACGGTTACCCAAGGACATGGTCCGGGGCGGCGACGCGCTGGTGCGCGCCTGCGATCTGAACGACCTCAAAAGCTGCTCCACCATGGCCAACATGGTCGTGAAGAAGGACTACACGAAGAAGGACGCGGCCTGGGCGGTTGGGGTGCTGGGCAAGACCTGCGAGAGCGGCACCGCCGCTGATTGTGTCCTTGCCGGCACCTTGCTGATCGAGGGCGGCGCGGTCCCGGTGGACAGCGCGGCGGCAGCGAAGCGCTTTGGCGCGGGCTGCGATGCGAAAAATATTGTGGGCTGCGAACGCGCTGGCGATATCGACTACGCGCTCAGGAACTTTACCGCGGCGGCCACGCATCTGCCCGGCGCCTGCGATGCAGGACGTGGGGTCAGCTGCCGTCAGCTCGGCGCGTTGTTCTTACACGCGGAAGGCAAGCCGGATTCGGCGCGCGCGATCGCCAGCTTCAAAATCGCCTGCGACAAGAAGGACGGAATCGGCTGCAGTGTGCTGGGCGATCTCAAACGGATCGGGCGACGAGCAGATCGCAGCTTGGTCGAGGCGCGGGCACATTATCTGGTGGCCTGCGATGCGTCGGTCATGAACAGCTGCGTGGATCTCGGCGTGCTCATTGCGACCGGACGTGGCGGCGCGCGTGATGTCGCGGCTGCGGGCGTGTTGTTTGAGAAGGCCTGTGGCGCGCGCGCGACGCGTGGCTGCGTGCAGTCGGCGCACGTGAAGTTTGTTACACGCACTGGGAAGGACGGCGCGTCGTTCCTGACGCAGTTCGACGAGGCGTGCAAGAATGGCGAGCTCGCGGGGTGCGATTTTGCGGCCGACATGCTCATGCGCGGTGATGGAATCGCGCGTGATGAAAAGCGCGCCGTCGCACTCCTCACGACCGCCTGTGACAAAGGCTACGCCGAGTCCTGTAGCAACCTGGGGGAAGCGTTCGTTCGCGGCGCCGGGGTGAGCAAGGACCGGGCGAAGGGCGCGTCCTTGTTCGAGAAATCCTGTGCGGGCTCAAACCCGCACGGTTGCTGGAATCTTGGGAAGCTGGTGCTCAAGGGCGACGACGATATCACCAAAGACGGGGCCAAGGCGCTCGAGCTCTTCAAGAACGCGTGCGCGGATGACGATTCCGCCGGCTGTGTGAGCTTCGCCGAGATGTACGATCGTGGTGATCAGGTGACGAAGGACCGCGACGAGGCGAATAAGTGGTTTGATCGCGCCTGTACGCTGGGGTGGGACGACCGCCGTTGCCGCGACAAGAAGTGAGCGCACGCGGGATCGCGCTGATCGGTCGGGCTGGTCGCGTTCTTCCGGCACTGCGTGCTGGTGGAGCGCTGGGCGTTGTCGTGGCCTCGCTCGTCGCCTGCCTTGTGGCGCCACGTGCTGCGCGTGCGCAGAGCGAGTGGTATTACGGGGCCACCGGAGCGGCGCAGTCGCGCTACCTGCTCGGCAAGATTCCAGGATGGGAGCGACCGAGTTGCAAGGACTGCTCTGACGGCACGACCCCGCAAATCGCGATCGAGAAGCCAAGCCTGCGCGACATGTACGTCCTCGAGGCGGTGATGCGCGCCTGGACGGCGGAGTCGTTTGCACTCGCGGGCGACCGCGATGCAGCAAAATGGCAGGGGGAGTTGGTCCGTTTCTCTCTCGAGAATGCCTCGGCGTTGTGCAACAAGCCGCGCGATACTGGGGCTGGTGACGGCGGAGCGGCAACCAAGCTCTGGCCCTGTCCCGCGCCGGCCGTCCCATTCGATACCACCCTCGAAACCATTCCGCTGTTGGAGCGAATCCGCCGGCTGCGTGAGGCGGAGGAGCGCTTGGCCGCCCAGCGCGCCGCCGGTGTGTCGCAACGCGCCACCATTGAGAAGAGCGTCCACGAGAAACTGGAACTTGCGACGCTCAGCAGCCGGAAAGGGCTGTTTCTCGATGCGGCCGAGTTGATTTCCGACGCGGTCGCCGAACTCGCCGCAGGCTGGACGCAGGCGTCCCCGACCGCGCTGCTCCCCGATCTGATGCGAGAAGGGCGCGAAGAACTGCTGACGCTCAAGACGGCCTGTGCCGCTGAGCAAGCGTTTGCCAAGTCCCGCAACGCACCGGCGGTCAAATGCCCGTGATGCGCGCGTGACGCGATGATGCTTTGGTTGCTCGCCGTGTTGGCGGGGTCCGCCGCGGCGGTCGCGCAGTATCGGTTTGGCGTTCGGGCGAATGCTCCTCTTCCGCTGGCATTGCGCGCCTCGGTGTACACGATCGCGCTGGCGCTCCTGTTCGACGCGCCCATTGGGCCGGCCTCGTCCGTTGGGCACTACGTCGCGCTCGACGCCTCAGCGAGCTGGCAGGTGGCAGGCAACGCGGCGCTCTGGGCCAAGGCACGCACCGCTGCGGAGAGTGCGGGGGGCGACACCCTCTTGCTCCTTGGGGATTCGCTCAGAGTTGGCGTGGCCCCAGTCGCACCTATGGACGGCGCGTCGCGTGTGGCGCCACTCGTGGAACGTGTGCTCGGTGCCGGCCGACCTGTTGTGCTCGTGACCGACGGGCGCATCGACGACGCGGCGCGACTCGCGGAGTTGCCCGGGGGCTCGCGGGTGATCGCGCTGGACGGTGCCGGCGCGCGCGACGCGGCGCTCGTGTCGATTGATGGCCCGGCGGCGGTGGTGGCTGGCGATACGGCGGAGTTTGCGATTGTGGTCAGTGGCGGTGCTGCGGGGGCTGCGGCGGGACGGGTCGAGTTGACCCTTGCCGGCCTGTCGATTGGCGGTGCCGCGATTGATTCGCTCGCGCCCTATGCTGAGCGGGAAGTCAAACTCCGGAGTGCCATCGGGGGCGAACCCGGCTTCCGGCTGCTGCGGGCTGTCGTGACCAGCGCCGGCGACGCGATCGCGCGCAACGACACCCTCACGGCGTCTCTGGAAATCGCGCGCGGGGCCTCCGCGGTGTTCGTCTCGACCGCCCCCGACGTGGATGCACGCGAGGCGCTTGCGGTACTTCGTGGCACACTGGCCGTGCCGACCCGCGGCTATCTGCGGGTGGCACCGGGGCAGTGGCGCGTGGAGGGCAGTTTGGCGTCGGTCACCGAGGCGGAGGTTCGTCGGACCCTCTCGGAGGCTCCGCTGGCCTTCCTGCACGGCGATACGGCGATCTTCGGGGCACCCAGAGCCCTGACCCATGGGGCGCTCGCCCTGATGGCACCCAGCGGCCGCAGCGAGGAGTACTACGCGATGTCTGCGCCGCCGTCGCCGCTCGCGGCCGCGCTTGGTGCACTGCCGTGGGATTCGCTTCCACCTGTTGAAGTCGGCGACCCGTCAAAGGACGCCGAATGGACCGCCGTCACGGTGCGTCGCGCCCGTCGGTTTGACGAGCGACCCATGATCTCCGGGGTGTCGTCTCCGCGCCGGATTGTGGTGATTCATGCCTCGGGGATGTACCGCTGGCGCCTGCGTGGTGGGCGAAGCGCCGAGGCCTTTACGGCCATTTGGGGCTCCGTGTTTGACTGGATGACAGGCGACGCCACGGACAACCGCGCCGCGCGCCCGGCCTCCCCGTGGGTGCGCGCTGGCGAGCCGGTCCGGTGGCGTCGCGGTAGCCCGCGCGACACGACCGCGACCGTGGTCCTGCGGCCGAGAAGCGCAGCTCCGAGCAATGCAGCCCCTGGCAGCGCCAATCCGCAGGCGGAGACGCTGACGCTGCACTTCGCGGGAGCGACGGGAATCGCCGAAACCGCCCCGCTGGCCCCAGGGGTGTACGACCTGCGCAGTGCCTCCGGCGACGGGTTGCTGGTGGTGAATGCGTCGGCCGAGTGGCTCCCCCGGAAGCCCAGCGTGGTGTCGGGGGCGATCGGTGGCGGCGCACCCTCGGATCGGGCACCGCGCGCGCGGATGGCCTGGTGGCTGTACGCGGTCCTGCTGGGGGCCCTCTGCGGAGAATGGGTGCTGCGACGCAAGATTGGGCTTCGCTAGGGCGCTCCGCGGTACCAGATTTCATCATGGCAATTTTTGGTCGGTCGTCGTCCTCTGGGCTCGCGCCAAAGCGCTCGCTCTGGCAGCGCATTAAGGATGTCGCACTCACCGACGTCGCAGTGCTCGCGCGCGGTGGTGTGGATGCGGGATCGCTCGAGCAACTGGAGACGTTGCTGCTGGAGTCGGACTTCGGTGTTCCGGTCACACTGCGCTTGGTCGCGGAGATCGAACGCCGCGCGGCGAAAGGCGAGGTGAAATCGAGCGACGATTTTGCGAACGCGCTTCGCGCCGGTGTCAGCGCGGCGCTACGCGCGGGACGCAGTGACCCAGCGCTCCACTTCGCCGCCGACGGGCCCACGGTAATTTTGGTGCTCGGCGTGAACGGGGCGGGGAAGACCACGTTCATCGGCAAGCTCGCCGGTCGGCTCCAGCAGCAGGGGAAAAAGGTGCTCGTCGCCGCTGGGGATACGTTCCGCGCGGGTGCTATTGATCAGTTGCGCGTGTGGGCAGAGCGCACCGGGGCAGAGTTTGTGGCGGGTGCGCCCGGCGGCGATCCTGCGTCTGTGGCGTACAACGCCATCGAAGCGGGGATCACTCGCGGCTGCGACGTGCTGCTGATTGATACCGCAGGACGTTTGCACACGAGTGACGGACTCATGGAAGAGCTCCGCAAGGTCGCGCGCGTGATCGCCAAGCGTCTGCCAGGTGCGCCGCACGAATCGCTGTTGGTGCTCGACGGAACCATCGGCCAGAACGCGGTGATGCAGGCCAAAGTCTTCAGCGCATCGGTGCCGCTCTCCGGCGTGGTGGTCACGAAGCTCGATGGCACCGCCAAGGGTGGGGTGGTGCTGGCGGTGCACGAGGCGCTCGACGTGCCCATCAAGTTTGTGGGGACGGGGGAGAGCGTTGGCGACCTGGCGCCCTTCGACCCCGACCGGTTTGCGGCGGAGTTGCTGCACGAGTGAGGCGGCAACAGGTCGCGCGCGTCGCGCAGAAATCGCTCGACACCAACGTGACCTATCTGGCGGGGGTCGGGCCGGCGCGAGCCGACGCCCTCCGGAAGCTTGGCATTTTTACCGCACGCGAACTGTTCCTGCACATCCCGCACCGGTACGAGGATGCCAGCACGGTCGCGCCGATTGCCAAGCTGCGCATCGGTGACGATGCCACGATCATTGGCACCGTCGTGTCGAAAGGGGTGCTGCCCACGCGCAGAGGGCTGCGCGTGTTTCAGGCTGTGGTGCAGGACGCCAGCGGACTGATTGAGGCCTCCTGGCCCGGGCAGCCGTTTCTCGACCGCACGATCAAGAAGGGCGACATGTTGCTCCTCACGGGGCCGGTGCGCTTCTTTCACGGGCGCCAGCTCGTCCCTCGCGAGTTCGTCAATCTCGGGACCGAAGAATCGGGGACATCCGGTGGGCGCGTCCTGTCGGTGTATCCGGCGACCGAGGGGCTCTCGTTCAAAATTATTCGGCAGCTCATCGATAAACATCTCGAGGAGTATCTGCCGCTGTATGTGGAGCATCTCCCCGACTGGCTGTTGCAGCTGGCGGGGGTGCCATCGCTCCCGGAGGCGCTGCGGCTGGTGCATCGCCCCACCTCGATCGCCGAGGCGGAGCGTGGACGCGCGCGATTGGCATTCGAAGAGCTGCTCTCGGTGCACATCCTGCAGGCGCGCGCCAAGTCGCTCGCGCGCGAGCAGCGACGCGGCACCGCGATGACCAATCGTCGAGAGCTCACCTCCAAGCTCAAACAAGTGCTGCCGTTCGAACTCACCGGTGCGCAGATGCGCGCCGTGCGTGAGATCGTGGCGGATATGTGCAGTGACCGCCGCATGCACCGCTTGTTGCAAGGGGACGTCGGCAGCGGCAAGACCGTCGTCGCGCTGTTCGCGGCGATGCTCGCGATCGAGAATGGTTTTCAGGTCGCAGTCATGGCCCCCACCGAACTGTTGGCCGAACAGCACGCGCGCACCTTTGAGAAGTTGCTGGCCCCGTTGGGAATCCTACCGGTGCTCATCACGGGATCGCTCGGCGCGAAGGCGCGTCGTGCGGCAGCCACGCAGCTCGCAAGTACCGAGCCGGTGCTGGTTGTCGGCACGCATGCGCTGGTGCAGGACTCCACAGAGTTCGCCAAGCTCGGGCTTGTGGTGGTCGACGAACAGCATCGCTTTGGTGTCGAGCAGCGCAATGCCCTGGGTAAGAAAGGGGCGCGCCCCGACACGCTGTTGATGTCGGCGACGCCGATTCCGCGATCGCTCGCCCTCACGCTGTATGGTGACCTCGATGTGAGCATCCTCGACGAACGCCCCCCTGGGCGACAGCCCGTGACAACGGCGCGGCGTGCGGAGAAGTCGCGCGAGAAAGTGCTGCAGTTTGTTGAGGCGCAAGTGGAGCTCGGGCGGCAAGTGTACATCGTCCTCCCGTTGATCGACGAGAGCGAGAAAGTTGAGCTGCGCGCGGCGACGCAAGCCTTTGAGGAGCTCCGCACGGGGCACTTCGCCCATCGGCGACTGGCGCTGTTGCACGGCCGGCAGCCGTCGGAGGAAAAGGACGCCACCATGCGCGCTTTCCGGGATGGTGAGATTGACGTCCTTGTCTCGACGACCGTGATCGAGGTGGGGATCGATGTCGCCAATGCGACGGTGATGCTCATTGAGCATCCCGAGCGGTTCGGGCTGTCGCAGTTGCATCAGTTGCGCGGGCGGGTTGGGCGCGGGGCCGCGGAGTCGTTCTGCATTCTGCTCGGTGACGTGAGTCCGGAGGCGGCAGAACGGCTCGACATTTTTGTGGGCACGGAAGACGGCTTTGAGATCGCGCGCGAGGATCTCCGCATCCGCGGCATGGGGGATCTGTTCGGCGAGCGACAGCACGGCGAGGCGATGTTCCGGATTGCCGACCCCCTCCGCGATGTGGCGCTGGGTGACCTCGCGCGTGCCGGGGCGGAGCAGTTGCTGGCCAAGGATCCCGACCTGTCCAAGCCGGAGCACAAGGCGCTGAATACCGTGCTCAAAAAGAGCTATTCCAAGGCGCTGGAGCGCTTCCGGGTCGGCTGACCCCGCGTACGGGCTTCGCCCCTCTCGGGAACTGCTTAGATTCCACAGGTTCCCACTCGAAGCTCCCTTAGCCTGTGGTCTCATTCATGCGCAAAGTGTTCGTTCTCGCCGGCGTGTCCGTCGCCCTCGCGGCGGTCGTCTCCAGCAACCTCGCTCGCCCCGCCGACGCGGCGCAGATGGCGCCCGGTGCCGCCAGGTCGCGCGCCGTCCCGTGTGATGCCGACAACGCAAACCTGACGCTGCCAGCCGGGTTTTGTGCGACGATCTTCGCGTCGTCCGTCGTTGCCCCGCGCCACATGGTCGTCGCATCGAATGGCGATGTCCTGCTGATCGGTAACAGCGTGCGCGCGAACGCGGAATCCGGCGGCGGAATGGTCGGGTCCGGGTTGTACTTGTTGCGTGATGCCAACAAGGACGGGAAGGCGGAGCTGGTGAAGAAGCTCGCCACGGGAAGCGGCTCGGGCATCGCGCTCGCCAACGGCTACATCTATCACTCGAACGCCCGCACCGTCGTACGCGAGAAGTACACGGTGGGCGACACGATCGTCGGCCCGACAGAGGTCGTGATCGAAGGCCTGTACGCCGGCGGTCACACGGCCAACAACTTCGTCATCATCGGCTCGACGCTCTATCTGAACATCGGGTCTGGGACGAACTCCTGTCAGGAGAACGACCGGAAGCCGCTGTCAAAGGGCGTTGATCCCTGCGTCGAGCTCGAGACCCGCGCCGGCGTCTGGAGCTACGACGCCAACAAGATCGGACAGAAGATCACCGACGGCGTGCGCTACGCGACCGGTATGCGCAACTCGGTGTCGCTCACCGTGAACCCCGCCGACAAGTCGCTCTGGGCCACCATGCACGGACGCGACGGCTTGCAGGCGCCGCCCGTGGGGCAGTGGACCCGCACCAACGAGTACGGCGCGGAGAATCCTGCCGAGCAGGTGAACCACATTGTGCAGGGGGCGGACTTCGCCTGGCCATACTGCTACTACTCGACCGAAGAAAAGAAGTACGTCACCGCGCCCGAGTACGGCGGCGACGGGAAGGAGTCCTCGCGTTGCGGTGGCAAGTCGCAGCCGGCGTACGTCTTTCCCGCACACTGGGCGCCGAACGACATGATGTTCTACACGGGCAGCGCATTCCCCGCGACGTACAAGAACGGTGCGTTCATTGCCTTCCACGGCTCGTGGAACCGCGCGCCGCTCCCGCAGCAGGGATTCCGCGTCGTCTTCCTTCCGCTGAAGAACAACCAGGGAACGAAGCACGAGGATTTCGCGATCGACTTCAGCAACAACGGCGGCCCGGGCAAGGACGGCAAGTTGCATCGCCCGACCGGACTCGCGCAGGGCACCGATGGCTCGCTCTACATCGCCGATGATGTCGGCGGCCTCATCTACAAGGTCAGCTACAAGGGGAAGTAATGTCCGACACGGCTCGCATCATCGAACTCGGCGCCCACGCGGGCGCATCGGTCACCGTCCGCGGGTGGGTGACGCACCTGCGCTCCTCTGGCAAGGTGGCGTTCATCGTCCTGCGCGATGGCACGGGAATCCTACAGACGGTCCTCGTGAAAAATCAGGTGCCGCCCGAGGTGTGGGAGCGGTTCGCCGAACTCACGCAGGAGACCTCCCTCGCCGTGACCGGTGAGGTGAAGGCCGACGCGCGGGCGCCGGGAGGATACGAGCTCGGACTTACCAACGTCGAGATCATCGGGTCGAGCCCACTCGACTATCCGATCCAGCCCAAGGAGCACGGCGTCGACTTCCTCCTCGACAACCGGCACTTCTGGCTGCGCACGCCCCGTCAGGTGGCGATCATGCGCATCCGGAACGAAATCGAGATGGCGATTCACGATTTCTTCTATCAGCGCGGGTTCCTCCGCGTCGATACGCCGATTCTCACCGCCGCCATCGGCGAGCGTGCTGGGCTCTTCTCCACGGAGTATTTCGAAGAAGGGAACGCCTACCTCGCGCAGACGGGCCAGCTCTACGGCGAGGCCGCCGCGGCCGCATTCGGCAAGATCTACACCTTTGGCCCGACCTTCCGCGCGGAAAAGAGTAAGACGCGTCGCCACCTCACCGAGTTCTGGATGATCGAACCCGAGGTGGCCTTTGCCGACACGCACGACAATATGCGGCTGCAGGAGGACTTCGTCTCCTTCTTGGTGCAGCGTGTCGTCGAGCGTCGAAAGGATGAACTCAAGGAACTCGAGCGCGACATCACCAAGCTCGAGCACATCAGCGCGCCGTTCCCGCGCATTGACTACACCGATGCCGTGGCCACGCTCCAAAAGAAAGGCAGCAGCGTCCAGTGGGGCGACGACCTCGGCGCCGAAGACGAGGCGTTGCTGGTGGAAGACTATGACCGCCCGATCTTCATCATGAACTACCCCAAGGAGGCGAAAGCCTTCTACATGAAGGAGAACCCGGACGATCCGCGCACCGTGCTCTGCGACGATTGTCTCGCCCCGGAAGGCTACGGCGAGATCATCGGCGGGTCGCAGCGCGAGGACGATTACGACAAGATCCTGCAGCGCATCCGCGAGGAAAAACTCCCCGAGGACGCGTACGATTGGTACTTGGACCTCCGCAAGTACGGCACCTTCCCGCACTCCGGGTTTGGGCTTGGGCTCGAGCGTACCGTGGCGTGGATCTGCGGAGTCCAGCACATCCGCGAGTGCATTCCGTTCCCGCGTATGATGCATCGGCTGCGCCCATAGGGTGCAGCCGCTCGACCTACTTCTCCTCGGCCTTGACCTCGTCCCAGATCGTATCGAGGACCTCAAGGCCGGCGGTCTTCACGTCAACGCCGCGTGCGCGCGCGATCCGTTCCACCGCTTCGAAGCGCCGCTGGAATTTCGCGTTCGCCTTGTCGAGTGCGAGCGCGGGATGCGTCCCTGCCTTTCGGCAGAGATTCACCACGGCAAACAGGAGGTCGCCCAGCTCCCCTTCGAGCTGCTCGTGGCGGGGATCACCACTCGGCACGCCATGCGTGTCGAACTGCGCCCCATGCTCGGCGATGACCTCTTCGACTTCCACGAGCTCCTCGCGCACTTTGTCGATCGGGCCGCGCACGTCCGGCCAATCGAAGCCCACGCCGGCGGCCCGTTCCTGCAGCCGATGCGCGCGGTGCAGTGAAGGAAGCCCCGCCGGAAGCCCCTCGGCGAGCGACTTCCGCGTTTTGGATTTCATTTGCTCCCAGGGCTCGCGCTCCGGCGAGTCGCCGTAGAGCCAGGGGTGCCGCGACACCATTTTATGGACGAGCGAGCCCGCGACGTCGTGGATATCAAACGCGCCACGCTCTTCCGCGATAATCGCGTGAAAGAGCACCTGCAGGAGTACATCGCCGAGCTCGCTCCGCAACTCGGCGTCGTTGCCGGCACGTATGGCGTCGTCGAGTTCGTGGGCCTCTTCGCTCAGGTACGGGCGGAGCGAGTCGTGGGTTTGGGCGCGATCCCAGGCATCACGCGTGCGTAAATCACGCATGATGGCGAGGGCATCGTCGAGCGATTTTTTCGACTGGTCGTCTTGCATGGCCATTGAGCGCTCCCTAGCTTCCGAGTTCTGGGAATGACCGTGCAATCTATAGAGTCCTCTCGCTTGCGCGCTTGGGTCGATGTCGATCTCAGCGCGCTGCGTCGCAATGGGGAGATGGTGGCCCGCCACGCTGGCGTGCCACTGCTACCCATGATCAAGGCCGATGCCTACGGTTTGGGCGCGGCTCAGGCGGCGCGTGCCCTCGAGCCGCTCGAGCTTGTGGGGTTCGGTGTTGCCACCGTGCGCGAGGGCGAGGAGCTCCGCGCGCTGGGTGTGGTGCGCCCTGTGCTGGTCTTCTCGCCGCTCACGCCCGCTGACCTCATGGCGGCACGTGCGGCTGGACTTACGCCGACCCTCGGAAGTGCTGCCGCGATCGCCTCCTGGCGCGAGCAGGGGGGCGGTGACTGGCATCTCGCGATCGATACCGGGATGCACCGCGCGGGTGCGCGCTGGGACACGGTCGGTGATCTGGCCGAGTTGCTCCGTGCGGCGCCACCGGTTGGCGCATTCACGCACTTCCATTCATCCGAGCTCGACGACGGGTCGATGGAGCTGCAAGAGCAGCGGTTCCGTGATGCCCTGGCTGCGCTGCCCGCGCGCCCGGCTCTCGTGCACGCCGACAATAGCGCGGCGACAGTGCGCCGGTCGCCGAGTGCCTGGTCGTTCGTCCGCCCCGGGGTGTTCCTGTACGGCGTGGGGTCTGGCGCCGCGCTGCAGCCGGAGCCGGTGGCTCACGTTCGCGCACGCGTGGTGGAACTGCGAACCGTGCGGCCCGGGGAGTCGGTGAGCTACGACGCCACCTGGCGTGCGACGCGCGAATCGACGGTTGCAACGATTCCGCTAGGCTATGCCGACGGGTATCGCCGATCGCTGAGCAATGTGGGGCGCGTGCTGTTGAACGGCGGCGAGGTGCCGGTCGCTGGGAACGTCACCATGGACATGACGATGCTCGATGTCACCGACGTGCCCTGCGCCGTTGGCGACATCGTGACGGTGATGGGGCGCGCGGGTGATCACCTCATCACGGCCGAACAGGTCGGGGCGGCCTGTGGGTTGAGTCCGTACGAGTTGCTGACCGGGCTACGTCAGCGGCTGCCGAGGATCTATGGCTGATATGAACGTGCGTCGCGCGGCGATCATTGTGCTCGACGGTGTCGGCATCGGCGCGGCACGCGATGCCGCAGCCTACGGTGACCTTGGCAGCGACACGCTCGGCAACATTGCGCGTGCGGTTGGCGGACTCCACCTCCCAAACCTCGAGGCGGCCGGCCTTGGGCTGATTCGGCCGTTGCACGGCATGCGAGCGGTGTCGGCCCCCACTATGGCCTACGGCGCGCTGCAGCCGCAGTCCAAGGGCAAGGACAGCACCACGGGGCACTGGGAACTCGCGGGGCTGCATCTGGCTGAGCCGTTTCCCACCTATCCGCGCGGCTTTCCCGCTGAGGTGATCGCGGAGTTTGCCGCGCGCACCGGACGCGAGGTCATTGCCAACGAGGTCGGAAGCGGCACCGCGATGCTGGATCGATGGGGCGACGAGCATGCGCGCACCGGCTCGTGGATCGTGTATACCTCGGCCGACTCGGTGTTCCAGATTGCGGCGCATGAATCGGTGATTCCACTTGCGGAGTTGTATGCGGCCTGCGAGATCGCTCGTGCGATGCTCGTGGCACCGCACAACTGCTCCCGGGTCATTGCGCGCCCGTTTTCCGGGACCAGCGGAAACTGGCAGCGCACGACGAATCGGCGCGACTACTCGATTGATCCGGTTGGCGAGACGTTGCTCGACGCGCTGGCGGCGGCTGGGATCCCGAGGACTGGGGTCGGGAAGGTGGACGATCTTTTTGCGAAACGGGGGCTCGAGGGGGGGCATACGACCGGAAATCCGGACGGAATTGCCCGAATTGGGGACTGGATGGCCTCCGGAAGTGGGTTCCTGTTCGCCAACCTAGTAGATTTCGATCAACTATACGGGCACCGAAACGATGTTTCGGGGTTCTATACAGCATTGCAGGCATTTGACGCGGCGCTGCCCGCGCTGGTGTCCGCCCTTCACGAGGATGATTTGCTACTGATTACCGCCGACCACGGGAACGATCCGACCACGCCCTCGTCCGACCACGCCCGGGAGAATGTCCCCGTGCTGGCCGCCGGCGCGCGTGTTTGCCCCGTCGCGCTCGGCGATCGTCAGACCTTCTCCGATGTGGGGGCGACGGTGGCTGAGTGGTTCGGTCTGCAGTTCCGCGGGAAGGGAAGTTCCTTTTTGGGTACCATGGCGGTGGGGTCGTGATCGCCACGCCGCACCTTCAGGCGTTGCGTGACGCGGCAGTGCAGGCGCGTGCGCGCGCCTACGCGCCCTACTCGCGGTTTCAGGTCGGTGCGGCATTGCTCTCGGCCGATGGTACCATTTTCCCGGGATGCAACGTCGAGAATTCTTCGTATCCGGCGGGCATCTGCGCCGAACGTGGGGCGCTCGCCGCGGCCGTTGCCGCGGGGCACCGTGTGTTCTCTCACGTCGTCATTATCACCGAAGCCGAACATCCCACCCCGCCGTGCGGCGTCTGCCGTCAAGCGTTGGTGGAGTTTTCCTCGCAGCTCGAGATTATCAGCGTGACCACCGCGGGTGCGGAGACGATTTGGTCGCTGGCCGACCTTTTGCCGTCTCCGTTCACGCCTCAGTCCTTGCCCCACCTATGAAATCAGCCGCGACGTCGGCCTCAGTGGCCGCTCCGCTGCGGACCTCCGCCCTCCCTCCGCGCCATTGGCGCCGAGTGTCGGCGCTGCTCCTCATCCTCCTGGTCGGCATTGTCGGTGCGTGTGCCGAGAACATCGACACGGGGAAGGGCTGTCCCGTGCTCTGCGCGGGCCAATCGATCACGGTGCGCGACACCGTCATCACCCCAGTGCTCGCCTTTGACTCGACGTACTTTGGGTATCCGCAGCGCGGCGCAGACTCCGGCCTGCTCCTTGCCATGCGCGGCGACACGATCGACACGCGCGGCATCGTGCGGTTCGACTCATTGCTGACGGCGTTCTCGCCGCCGAATGACACGATTCAGAAAGTGGTCCGCGTCGACTCGAGCATGCTCAAGTTGGTCTTCAGTACCGCGGGTCGTCATTTGCCGTCCAAGGTCACCTTCGACATCTACGATGTTGATGAGCCCTCGGATACAAACTCTGCGGCGGTGCTGGCCAACTTTATCGCGAGTCGGTGGATTGGCGGAAAGACGATCGACAGCTCGGCGTTCACCGACACCACCTATATCCCGCTCGCGGATTCGGCAGTGCTCGACAAGATCGTCAACGCCAAGCATCTCCGCGTCGGCATCAAGATTTCTGGCACGGGCTCTGTCTGGCTCCGCGCGGGTTCGATGGAAACAGGGACGCCGGCCACGGTGAGCTATAAGCCGTCAGAGGACACGCTGGTGAAGGCGTTGGTGGTCTATCCGATTTCGTCGGTGCCGATTGATCCGGCCGAAGTGAAGCGCGACCTGCAGGACTACACGTTGGTCGCCAAGTACAACGTGGCGGCCACCACGGGGACCTTTGCGGTGGGCGGCACGCCGGGTCGCCGAGCCTATCTGCGGTTCAACATTCCGCGGTACATCAGCGACTCGACCACGATCATCCGCGCCACGCTCCTGCTGACGCAACGACCCGTGAAGCTCGGAAGCCTTCGGGATTCCATGGTGGTGCATGCGCATGTTGGGCTCGCCGGGCCGGCGGTCACGGATCTCTACCGCGCCTCCGACATTATTTCTGCGGCGGGGCTCTTGGTCCTCGACTCGCTCATTGTGTCGCCGGCCGACTCAGGGCTCAAGACCCTCGAGATGTACACGCTCGTCCGGGCGTGGGGCGCGCAAACGTCGCTCATCAATCAACCGCCCCGCGCGGTGATCTTGAAGGCGCGGGATGAGTTCTTAACGCCCATGGAAGCGCGCTTCTTCTCGACGAGTGGTCCGCTCGCGACGCGCCCCTCGATGCGAATCACGTACGTGCCAAAGTCCACTTACGGAGTGCCGTGATGTCCATCCGTCGCATTGTCGCAGTCGCGGCCGCTGGCGTCCTGTGCGTGTCGTCGCTCACGGCACAGGGTGCACTGAGCACCCAGGGCTTCGGCTATCCGTTCGGTGAACTCAGCACCCGAGCGCTCTCGCTCGGCGGCGCGGTTGGCGAGTTCGACCTGCAGAGCCCGATCAACCCCGCAGCACTCGGCATTGGCATCCGGTCCGGCGCGTGGGTGCAGTATTCGCCGGAGTTCCGCTCGTTGAATGCTGGGAACGGCACCTTTACCAACACCACGGCGCGATTCCCCCTCTTTGGCGTAACCGCCAAGTACGAGGATTTTACCGTTGGTATGTCGTTTACGAGCTATCTCGATCGTACGTGGACGAACTCCTACGACGACACGTTGATGCTCGGTGGTGTTCGCACGCCGTCGCACGCCACCGCTCAGAGCACGGGTGGTATCAATGACGCGCGGCTCGCCCTGGCGTGGGCCATTAATCCCAAGCTGTCCATCGGACTTGGCCTGCACGTGCTTCCCGGCCAGAACAAGGTGCTCTTGGCCCGGGACTTTGACGACACGCTGAAAATCGGCAGCTACACCAACGCCAGCACGATTACCTACTTCGGACAAGCCCTGTCCCTCGGGATCACCGGGACACCGGTCGAGCACCTCAATGTGGCCGGGTCTATTCGCCTCGGTGGTCCGATGCAGGTGCGCGCCGGCGACAGCACGCTCGTCGGCGAAGGGCGCGTCCCGATGCGTCTCGGCGTCTCGGCTGCGTACGAAGGCTTTGCCGGCTCGGCGATTGTTGTTCGCTACGACACGGAGCGCTGGAGCTCACTCAAGGGACTCGGCAGTGCTGCGGTCAACTTGCACGACGCCACGACGCTGAGTGCGGGTGTCGAGTTTGCTGGGCCGAAGCTTGGGGGCTTGCCCATCGCCCTTCGCGTCGGCGCGCTGAGTCGCACACTCCCATTCTCCTCGACCGCCGACGCCGTCAAGGAGAGTGGTCTCTCGAGCGGTGTGGGGCTGGCGTTCGCGCAGGGGCGGTTCGCCCTCGATATCGGCGCGTTGTTCGCGACGCGCACGGCAAGCGGACTGACCGAAAAGGCCACGACGTTGAGTGTTGGGCTGGCCATCCGGCCCTGATTTTCTCCTTCGCGTCCCGAGCATAGCGACCGCCGAGCCCATGGCCGCCATTAGCAGGGACGCCGGCTCCTCGCCGTTGATTCTGGTTGCCGACGACGTGGAGGCCAACGTCGAGTTGCTCGTGGACCAGCTCGCCACCCTGGGGTTTCGCACCGTTGTGGCGAGTGACGGGCCGAGCGCTATTGCCGCCTGCTTTGAGCACCGTCCGGAACTCGCGATTCTCGACGTCTCGATGCCGGCCCTCGACCTCGGCGTCCCGGATCGTGACGCCGGCTACGAGGTGTGTCGTCGGCTCAAAAAAGATCCGCGCACCTCGCGAATTCCGATCATCTTCGTCACCGCCACCAACGACACGGCCGATCGGGTCAAGGCGATTGAGGCGGGCGCCGATGATTTTCTGACAAAGCCGCACCATCGCTTGGTGCTCAATGCCCGCGTCCGCTCCCTGCTAAAGCTCAAGGGAGCGACCGACGCGCTTGAGGAAAGTCTCAAGCGCCTCCGCGAACTTACCCGCGTGCGCGACGATCTGATGAAGATGATCGTGCACGACCTCAAAACGCCGCTCACCTCCGTGCTTGCCACACTCGAGATGATGCGCGACGGTGACTTCGGCGAGATGAATGAGCGGCAGGGGCGCGCGCTGTCCGACGCCGAGGCGAAGGCGGAGGACTTGCTGACCCTCATCGAGGATCTGCTGGAAGTGGCGAAGATCGAGGAGCAGTCGATTACGCTGAATCCTGAGCCGATCGCGCCGGCCGCGTTGCTCGCCGAGATTGTCTATGATTGGGGGCTCCGGTTTCGTCAGGAGGGAGCCACGGCAACCACCGACGTCACCGACGACGCACCGGTCATCCGCGCCGACAAGATGCTGATCAAGCGCGTCTTCTCGAATTTGGTGCAGAACGCGATCACGCATTCCGCGGGGCCGGTCGCCATCGCGCTCAAGGCACGTCCGGATACCAACGGCATTTTGATCACCGTGACCGACAACGGCCCAGGCATTCCCGACGAATATCAGGACCTGATTTTCCGAAAGTTCGAGCGTGTGCGGTCGCCGAACGCCCCCCGCGTGCGCAGTTCAGGGCTCGGCCTCACCTTTTGTCGTCTCGCGGTCGAAGCACACGGTGGGCGCATTTGGGTGAAAAGCACCGAAGGGGAAGGGAGTACCTTCTTTGTGCAGTTGCCACTCGAACCCGTAGCCGGCGCAAAGGGATCCAAGCCCTTGTGAGCGACGCGTGAAAGCATACCTGCGCACCTTCGGATGCCGCGCCAATCAGTACGACACAGAAGCGGTTCGCGCGATGGTCCTTGCCGCGGGCGGCGAGTGCGTTGACGATGCGCGCGATGCCGACGTGATCGTCATGAACTCCTGTGCGGTGACCGCCGAGGCCGAGGCAGATCTGCGACAGGCGTTGCGGCGATCCGCGAGTGAGTCCACAGCGGACGGTCGCGCGCCCACTCCCGCGATTGTGATGGGGTGCGCCTCGGCGCGCGACGATGGTCGCCTGCGCGCGATTCCCGGCGTGCAGGCTCTTGTCTCCGGCGCCGACATGGAAGCCGTGGCCGAAGCGTTGGGACTGGACCGCACCGCCGCGCTAACCCCAATGGGTACGCAGAGCGGATCGCGCGCCTTGCTCCGCGTGCAGGATGGCTGCGACGAACATTGCACCTTCTGCGCGACGACCCTCGCCCGTGGCGCAAACCGCTCGCGCGCGGCGGAGTCGCTGGTGAGCGAGGCGCTCCGGCTGGCCGAGTCGCACCCGGAGATTGTCCTCACGGGGGTGCACATCGGGACCTATGGGATTGACCTCGGGACATCCCTCGGCGCGCTGGTGACCTTGCTCGTTGATCGTGTGCCCGACGTTCGCTTTCGGTTGACGTCGATCGAGGCCACGGAGGTGGACGCCGAGCTCGCAGAGCATTTTCGCGACGGTGGTCGCCGCGTGGCACCCCACCTTCACGCGCCGCTCCAGAGTGGGGCCGATGCGGTGCTCCGTCGGATGGGGCGCCACTGGTACACGGCGGCGACATACCGAACGGCGATTGAGCAGCTGGTGGCCGATCGGTCGGTGTTCGCGTTGAGCGGTGATGTCATCACGGGATTTCCGGGAGAGACGGCGGACGACCACGCGCAGACGGTGGCGCTCGTCCGGGACCTCCCGTTCACGGCGCTGCATGTGTTTCCCTATTCGGCGCGCCCGGGCACGGCCGCCGAGCGCTTGGGGGGCGCGGTGCCAGGGCCTCTGGCGCGCGAGCGTGCCTCAGAGCTGCGGACGCTCGTGGCTGGCAAGACGGCGGCATACGCCGCCCAGCGTGCTGGTGGGCATGCGGATGTGGTGGTCATCGGGCCGGGGCCGTCTCGCCACGGCTTGACCGAGGACTATCTTTCCGTGACGCTTTCGGAGCCGATGCCGCCGCGCGGCGCACGGTTCGACGCGCGTTTGGTCGCTGATGCGAGCGGTCTTCGCGCTATCACGCGGTGAATATTTTTCTTTGCTCTGACCCCGGCTGATCACGTGCCTTCCGTTTACATCGAAACCTACGGCTGCCAAATGAACGTGAGCGACTCCGAGCTGATGCTCGGAAAGCTCACGGCGAGTGGCTATGATGCCGTGGACGGCCCCGAGGGGGCAGACGTGATTCTCGTGAACACCTGCGCGATTCGCGACAACGCGGAACAGCGCGTAATTGGCCGACTCGGGGAGTTGCGCCGTTTTATGGGCCGCGACACGATTCTCGGCGTCACCGGCTGCATGGCGCAGCGGCTCGGGCCGAAGTTGCTGGAGACCGATTCCCGTGTCTCGCTTGTGGTCGGTCCCGATGCATACCGTGCGCTGCCGCAGTTGATCGATGGCGCCCGGAACGGCGAACGGTTCACGGCCACCGACTTTGATCTCGAAGAGCACTACGAAGATTTCCAAGCCCGCCGCTTTGACGGCGTAAAGGCGTGGATCCCCGTGCAGCGCGGGTGCGATTACCGGTGTACTTACTGCATCGTGCCCTACACGCGTGGATCGGAGCGGTCGCGTCAGCTCGCGGATGTGGTGCGGGAGACCGAGGAAGTCGTGGCGCAGGGGCTCACTGAGGTTGTGTTGCTCGGGCAGACCGTGAATTCGTACAACGACGGCACCTCGGATTTTGGCGCGTTGCTGCGCGCGGTCGGCGCGGTGCCAGGGATTCGCCGCGTGCGGTATACGAGTCCGCACCCGAACGATTTCTCGGATTCGGTGATTCGGGCGATGGCCGAAGTGCCCACGGTGTGCGAGCATGTCCATCTCCCGATGCAGAGTGGATCGAGCCGTACGCTGAAGCGCATGCTGCGTCGCTACAGCCGCGAGGATTATCTCGCCTGCGTCGATCGCCTGCGCGCGGCGATTCCCGGACTGACGATCACGACCGATATCATCGTCGGATTCCCCGGTGAGACGGACGACGAGTTCGAGGAAACGCTGTCTGCTGTTCGCGAGGTAGGCTTCGATGACGCCTTTATGTTCAAGTTCTCGATGCGTGATGGCACCCCTGCGCAGCGCCTTCCGGCCGAGCTGACGGTTCCGGATGCGGTCGTGGACGAACGATTCGAACGTCTGAAAGATCTCGTGCGCGGCATCGCTCGCGACAAGAACATGCGCCGCTTGGGCGAGCGCCGTGAAGTGCTGATCGAAAAGGAAGCCCGCAAGGGCGACGGGTTGTTGCAGGCGCGGTCGCGCGACTTCAAGACGGTGATTGTTCCTGGCGATCTGTCGATGATTGGCACCTATCTCCACGTCGAACTGACGGGGACGACAGGGTCCACATTCACCGGTGCGCCGGTTGCAGAGCGCGCGGCGCTGCCCATGGCGTAGCGGGGAAGGCGCGAGGCGGCTGCCTGCGGGATTTTGACACACGGCGCATCGATCTGATGCGCCGTTGTTGCGTGGAGCAGGCACCATTCAGTGATGCCGCTCATCGCATGGGCCGTTGCCGTCTGGGTCACGGGATTGTTGATCGGTGCCGCCGACGTGGCCGCGGCACCTGTGCTTCTTGCCGCGGCCGTGATGGCGGTCGCGTTGTTGCTGACCGAGCGCGCGGGGGCGGTGCTCGCGGCCGCGTTCCTCTTGCTCGCCGCGACCTCGGTGATATCGGCACGTGTGGCGGTCCAACGTGACGCGCGCTGTCGGAGTGCGGCCGTCGCCGACACGGATTTTGTGCGCGCGCGGGGGCGAGAGCCCTGTGGGGCAGGCCACGGAGCCATGGCTGACGCCCTCCTCGCGCAACGCGAGCGCGCCGGCGCGGTGATTGATCGCGACTTCGGGGCCGACGCGCCGATCGTCCGCGCGCTCCTGATTGCGGATACCCAGGCGTTGCCGCTGGACCTGCGCGACCGCTTCGCGTCGGCAGGGCTGGTCCACATTCTGAGCATTTCCGGCTTGCATGTCGCGATCATCGCCGAAGCGGTGGCCTTGCTGCTGGGAGCGCTGCGCGCGGGGCCACGGCTCGCGCCAGCGCTGACCATATTGCTGATTGCCGTCTACGTGGCGATGATCGGCGCACCGCCGCCTGCGGTGCGCAGTGCGGCCATGCTCGCCGTCACGGTGGTCACGCGCGCACTGCAACGCCCCGTGTCGCCCTGGGCTGCGCTCGCGCTCGGCGCCGCGGCTCCGCTTGTCGATCCACGCGTCGCCACCGACCTCGGCTGGCAACTCAGCGTTGCCGGCTTCGCCGCGCTGATTGCTGGGGGCACACTGGCCACGCGGAGTATCCCGCGGCGATGGCGCGGATGGCGGCGCAGCTTGGCGCGCGACCTCATAATTTCGGTGATCGCAACAGTTGTCACGGCGCCGCTGGTGGCCTGGACGTTCGGCCGAGTGAGTGTGATTGCGCCGGTCACAAATCTGCTGGCTGCGCCGGTCGTAGCGGTCATGCAGCCAACGCTTTTTCTCTCGCTCACATTTGCGATGTGCGGCTGGGCGGGGGCGGCGCAGCATGTCGCCGCGGCAGCGCACCCCATGATCGCGGCGTTGGATCGTGTGGCGAGCAGCGGGGCTGCGGTTCCGTACGCCTCGATCAGCGTCGCGCCGACACTCGCGGTCGCGATCGGTGCGGGGATCGCCTCCGTGGCACTGATCGTTGCCGTGTCGAGCCGCCACGCGGGGCGTGCGCTCTCCGCGGGCGCGCTCGCGGCGGCCGCCGTAGTCTGGTGGCCCTTTCTCCCGACGGGGAGCGGTGAGTTGGAGATTCACATGCTCGACGTGGGGCAGGGAGATGCGATCGCGCTGCGCACCCCGCACGGCCACTGGATTCTCATGGACGCTGGCAGATCGTGGCGAGGCGGCGATGCCGGGCGGTCTACGGTGATTCCCTACCTGCGACGCTTCGGGGGTGAGGTCGAATGGCTCGTGCTCTCACATCCGCACGCGGATCACGTGGGCGGCGCGGCCAGTGTGTTGCGCACGCTCCATCCACCTCATCTGCTCGACGCCGCCTTTGCCGGAACCAGTGCTCCCTATCGCGCGGCATTGCATACCGCCGCGCAGCTTGGCACGACCTGGCACCGCGCTCGACCTGGAGAGCGTGTGGTCGTGGATGGCGTCGAGCTGCTCACCCTCGCCCCCGACTCCGCGTGGACGGCATCGCTCAGCGATCCGAATCTCGCGAGCACGATTGTCATGGCGACGTTTGGCCGCATTCGTGTCCTGTTGACCGGTGACGCGGAGGCTGCGGAAGAGCAGTGGCTGCTATCGCGAGGTGTCTCGTTGGAGGCCGATGTGTTGAAGGTGGCCCATCACGGCAGTGCCACGAGCTCAACCGCCGCGTTTGTCGAGCAGGTAAATCCCCGGGTCGCGCTTGTATCTGTTGGATTTGCAAATAGTTACGGCCATCCGTCGTCCGATGTGATGGCCGCGCTGCGGTCGCGTGGTACGACCGTGCTTCGCACCGATCAACTGGGGGTGATCGTGTTGCGCACTGACGGCGTCTCATTGACGGCAGAGGCCTCGGGCGAGCGATGGACGATCCCTGCCCGGCGCCCGTCAACGGTTTTAGAAGCATTGACGTACAGGTAATCGTAGAACGAGCGCGGAGGGATGGGGGGGCCGGGGGGCCTCTCGCCCTTCGCGTTTCGTTTTTCCCCCGCGAGGTTCCTCCCTTGCCCCGGGTGCACGCAGGTCGGCACTATTCCACCAGAGCCACCTGCTGTTATCACCCCCCGCGCTGAGGAATCGCTCGTGGTCCGTCACACTGCGACATCCGTCGTCACGATTGACCGTTTTATCATCGATCAAGAGAGCCGTCAGCCCAAGGCTTCGGGTGAGCTGTCGGGCATCTTGTACGATCTGGTCGTTGCGGCAAAGATGATTTCGAACAAAGTCCGCTCGGCTGGCCTAGCCGATATTATTGGCGCCGCCGGGACTGAGAATATCCAAGGCGAGGTGCAACAGAAGCTCGATCTGTTCGCCAACGACACTATCGTCAAGGCGATGGACCATGGTGGTCGGCTTTGCGCGATGGCGTCGGAAGAAGAAGCGGACATTATCCCGATCCCCCAGGGATTCAAGCACGGCAAATATCTGCTGCTGTTCGATCCGCTCGACGGCTCGTCGAACATAGACGTAAATGTGCCAGTGGGGACGATTTTTTCCGTGCTCAAGAAAGAGGGGGAGCCGGGCCCAGGCACCACGCGCGACATGCTGCAGGCCGGACATCGGCAGGTTGCCGCGGGGTACGTCATCTACGGTTCCAGCACCATGATGGTGTACACCACCGGGCAGGGCGCGCACGGCTTCACCCTCGATCCGTCGATCGGAGAGTTCTTGCTCTCGCATCCGAACATCAAGACGCCGGAGCATGGGCGCTATCTCTCGGTCAACGATGCCTACGAGCAGCACTGGGAAGAGCCCGTGCGCGCCCTCATGCGTCGGTACCGAGGGCTCGACGGCAAGCGCGACGCGATGAACGTCCGATATGTGGGGTCCATGGTTTCGGATTTTCACCGCAACCTGCTCGGCGGCGGCCTCTTTGCCTACCCCGCCAACGCCAAGAACCCTCTTGGTAAGCTTCGGCTCATGTACGAGTGCAACCCGCTCGCCTTCATTTGCGAGCAGGCTGGGGGCGCTGCCACAGACGGGACCCAGCGCATTCTCGACGTGCAGCCCACGGAGCTGCACCAGCGGACCCCGGTTTTTATCGGAAGCCGTGGCGATGTGGCTATCGCGCAGGAGATGCTCGCCAGATAGTAGATTTCGGGATGGCTGACGAGCGCCTTTCCCCCGCTGGTATTCCCGTATCGCCCGTGTACCGTCCGGGCAATACGGTCGTGAACTACGATCGCGATCTCGCCGACCCTGGCGTGTTTCCCTTTACGCGCGGCGTTCAGCCGACCATGTACCGGGGGCGCTTTTGGACCATGCGCCAGTATGCCGGCTTTGGTACGGCGCAGGACACCAATACGCGCTTCAAGCATTTGTTAGCGGCGGGCCAGACCGGCCTCTCGGTCGCCTTCGATCTTCCCACGCAGATGGGCATCGATTCCGATTCTCCACGCGCGCTCGGCGAAGTGGGACGTGTTGGAGTCGCGATCGATTCCGTCGATGATCTGGCGATTCTGCTCGACGGGATTCCGCTGGACAAAGTCTCGACCTCGATGACCATCAATGCCACCGCGAGCACCTTGCTCGCGATGTACGTGGTCGTGGCGGAGGAGCGCGGCATCTCGCGCGAGAAACTGAGCGGCACCATCCAGAATGACATTCTCAAGGAGTACATCGCGCGCGGGACGTACGTGTATCCGCCCGAGCCCTCGCTCGCGCTGATCTCCGACACGTTCCGGTTTTGCGCCGAGGAAGTGCCGAACTGGAATCCAATCTCGATCAGTGGCTATCACATCCGCGAGGCGGGGGCGACAGCGGTTCAGGAGCTGGCCTTCACCTTCGCGAACGGGCTCGCATACGTCGAGGGAGCGATCGCCGCTGGACTCAACGTCGACGCCTTTGCGCCGCGGTTGTCCTTTTTCTTTGCCTGCCACAACGACTTGTTCGAAGAGGTCGCGAAATTCCGTGCCGCGCGTCGCATTTGGGCGCGCCTCATGCGCGACCGCTACGGCGCAAACGATGCCAGCTGCAAGTTGCGTTTTCACACCCAGACGGGTGGCGTCACCCTCACCGCGCAGCAGCCGCTGAACAACGTGGTGCGTGTGGCCGTGCAGACGCTGGCCGCCACACTTGGCGGCACGCAGTCGTTGCACACCAACGGCTATGACGAGGCGCTCGCGTTGCCAACCGCGGAAGCGGCGACGCTCGCGCTCCGCACCCAGCAGATTGTCGCCTACGAGAGTGGGGTTGCGGCGACCGCCGATCCGTTCGCCGGTTCGTACTACGTGGAGTCGCTCACCGACGCGCTTGAGGCACAGACGCTGGCGTTGCTCGCGGAGGTCGAGGCGAAGGGGGGAAGCGCCAAGGCGATCGAGGCCATGTTCTTCCAAGACGAGATCGGCCGCAGCGCCTACGAGTACCAACTGGGCATCGAGAGCGGTGCCACGGTCATCGTCGGCGTCAATAAATTCGCCGACGGCCAGGAACCGCCGATCATTCCAAAGCCCAACTTCTCCCAGCTCGAAACGGAGCAGGTGGCGCGCGTACGGGGCGTGCGCGCCGCGCGCGACGCCAAGGCGGTGACGGCAGCACTGGACGCGCTCAAGGCTGCGGCGCCGCAGGTGGGGACCGCCGAGGGTGGGGTGATGGCGCGAGTGATTGACGCGGTCCGAGCCCGTGCGACGGTTGGAGAGATTAGTGACACCTTGGAGTCCGTGTGGGGGCGTTACCGGCCGAACTGAGCCGAGCACGTCCTCCGCTAGAGCCGCTGAGCCCTCCCGCTCGGGAGGGAAATCGGCTATATTCAAAGGCTGCATCTACTTAGCCCGCATATGCCGACTTACGAATACCGCTGCCCTGACGGGCACGATTTCGAAAAATTCGTTATGAAAATCAGCAACGCTGTTGCCGAGCTTCCGTGTCCGACATGCGGAAAGCCTGCGGAGCGTTGCATTTCTGCTGGTGGTGGCCTGCTGTTCAAGGGGTCGGGGTTTTACATCACCGACTACGGCAAGGACGGCAAGAAGGACCAGCGTCCCAAGCCAGGCTCCACGACGAAGGTCGAGCCGAGCTCCTCGGGGAGCAGTGCCGCGTCCGGTGACGCGGGAGCATCCAGCGCACCGTCGAGTGCGCCGGCCGCGCCGTCGAGCCCCGCACCCAAGAGCAGCAGCGAATGAGCGGCGTTGATCAGTTGCGCGCCGAGCTTGTCCGGTCGGCGCGTGCGCTGGGGGCGCCCGAGGGCGTTGCTCCCGTGCTGGAGCGTCCGCGCGATCCGTCGCATGGCGACTGGGCCTCGAACCTTGCGATGACCCTCGCCAAGGCCCTCGGCAAGAAGCCTGCGGAGATCGCGCGTGAGCTGATTGCCGGGATGGATCTTGCAGCCGCTGGGGTGAGTGAGGCCACGATCGCGGGGCCTGGGTTCATCAACTTCCGCATCGGTGCTGGCGCGCTGGCGTCGCAGCTACAGCGCGTGCTCGATCAGGGCGACGCCTATGGCGAGACAGACGGTGGGGCCGGCAAGCCCGTCGTCGTGGAGTTCGTGAGTGCGAATCCGACCGGTCCGTTGCATGTGGGCCATGGCCGTCAGGCTGCGCTGGGTGACGCCATCTCGACGATGTTGTCGCGCACGGGCTGGAATGTGTCGCGCGAGTTCTACTACAACGACGCCGGCGTACAGATCGCGAATCTCGCGCTCTCGACGCAGGCGCGGTTGCGCGAACTCGCGGGTGATGCGCTCGAGATTCCTGAGGGCGGATACCACGGCGCCTATATCGTGGATATCGCGCAGCAGTACGCGGCCGAACATCCGCACGACAGGCGTGGCGACGACTTGGAAGCGGTGCGCGTTCACGCGGTGAAGGCGCTACGCCAGGAGCAGGATCTCGACCTCAAGGCGTTCGGGGTGCAGTTCGACGTGTACTTCCTGGAGTCGTCGCTCTACAGCGACGGTCAGGTGGAGCGCACGGTCGGTGCACTGCAGAAGGCCGGTGCCACTTTTGAGGAAGGGGATGCGCTCTGGCTGCGCACGACCGACTATGGCGACGACAAAGATCGCGTCATGCGCAAGCGCGACGGGACCTACACGTACTTTGTGCCCGATGTCGCCTATCATGTGAACAAGTGGGGGCGCGGCTTCACGCGCGCCATCAATGTGCAGGGGGCGGACCACCACAGCACCGTGACGCGCGTGCGCGCCGGGCTGCAGGCGTTGGGCGTCGGGATCCCGCAGGGGTATCCGGAATACGTGCTGCACCAGATGGTGACGGTCATGAAGGGGGGCGAGGAGATGAAGATCTCCAAGCGCGCCGGGAGCTATGTCACCGTTCGCGATCTGATTGACGAAGTGGGCCGCGATGCGGTGCGCTACTTCCTGCTGATGCGGAAGGGTGACTCACAGCTCGTGTTCGATGTGGATCTCGCGCGGTCGCAGTCCGAGGACAACCCCGTCTATTACATCCAGATGGCGCACGCGCGCGTTTCGGGAATTTTCCGCGTGGGCGAGATCGCGCTAGAGTCCGTCACTGGCGCAGGCGTGCACTGGGACGTGCTCGACAGTCTGGAAGAGCGCGAGTTGGTGAAGACGCTGCTCGACTGGCCACGCCTCCTGGCGGGCGCGGCGGAATCGACCGAGCCGCATCGTGTGGCGAACTATCTGCTCGAGACCGCTCGCCTCGTCCATACCTGGTATCACAAGCATCACGTACTCGGCGAGCCCGAGCCGGTCATGCAGGCGCGACTCGCGCTGGGCAAGGCCGCGCGTCAGGTGTTGAAGAACGGGTTGGCTGTGCTCGGCATCACAGCGCCTGACCGCATGTAGCTGCACTTTTGGGGCATGCGCCAACGCCCCGTCACCTCCCGCGTGGACACGGTTCCGATTTTATGAGCGTTCTCGTAGTGGGCAGTGTTGCCCTCGACTCAGTGGAGACTCCGTTCGGTAAGGCGGATGACGTCATCGGTGGTTCTGCCACCTACTTCTCGGCCAGCGCGAGCCATCAGACCCCGGTGCAGCTCGTCGGGATTGTCGGCGCGGATTATCCGACGGAGAAGCTGCAGCCGCTCGCCGATCGTGGGGTGGATCTGGCGGGGCTCGAGCACGCGGATGGTGAATCGTTCCGGTGGCGCGGACGCTATCGGCATGACCTGAACTCGGCGGAGACGCTCGAGACGCGCCTCGGCGTGTTCTCGCATTTCCGTCCGAAGATTCCGACACAGTTCCGTTCGGCCAAGTATGTCTTCTTAGGTAACATCGATCCGCGGTTGCAGCTGGAGGTTCTCAAGCAGGTCGAGAAGCCCAAGCTTGTTGCCTGCGACACGATGAACTTCTGGATTGAGAGCCGCCGCGAGGACTTGCTGACGCTCCTGAAGCATGTGGATCTGATCACGCTCAACGACGGCGAGGCCCGCCAGCTCACCGAGCAGTCGAACCTCGTGCAGGCTGCGCGCTGGATTCTCGACCGCGGTCCCCACACGGTGGTCATCAAAAAGGGCGAGCACGGCGCATTTATGTTCACGCGGACGTCGGTCTTCTTTGCGCCGGCGTATCCGCTGGAGTCGGTGTTCGATCCCACGGGGGCGGGCGATTCGTTTGCTGGCGGCTTCATGGGGTATCTCGCGCGCACGGATGACCTGAGCGAGGCGAGCCTGCGTCGCGCCGTGATTCACGGATCCGCGATGGGGTCGTTTGTGGTCGAAGGATTCTCGATCACCCGCTTGATGGAGGTCACGCGTGCCGACATCGACGCGCGCGTTGCCGATTTCCATAAGCTCGTCAGCTTCGACGCGAAGTTGCCGGTCTAATGGCGTCGCTCGACTATCGCAGTGCGGGCGTGGACATCGACGCCGCGGAGGATTCAAAGCATCGGATCCGCCGCCACGTCGAGTCCACGTACACCGCCGGTGCTACGGGGGCCTTCGGGGGCTTTGGCGGCATGTTCCGTATGCCGACCGCGGCGTCGGGCACCGGGCAGTTGCTCGTGTCGAGCGCCGATGGCGTTGGAACCAAGATCAAAGTGGCGATCGAGGCGGATCGTCACGACACCGTTGGACACTGCCTCGTGAATCACTGCACCAATGACATTCTGGTGCAGGGCGCGTTGCCGCTCTTCTTCCTCGATTACGTCGCGTTCGGTGCATTGGTTCCCGCGACGGTTGAGGCGATTGTTGCTGGAGTCGCTGCGGGTTGCCGCGAGAATGGCGCGGCGCTGATGGGGGGTGAGACGGCGGAGATGCCGGGGTTGTACACGCCTCCCGATTACGACTTGGCAGGGTTCATTGTCGGTTCGGTGGAGGAGTCGCGGGTGCTCGGCGCGTCGCGCGTGCAGGCGGGCGATGTGTTGGTGGGGCTCGCGAGTTCCGGATTGCACACCAACGGCTATTCGCTCGCGCGGCGGATTGTGAGTGAGCGCCTGAAGCTCGGGGTGCACGATCCGTTCCCCGGCGAAACCGGAAGCGTTGCCGATGTCTTGCTCCGCGTACATCGCTCGTATCTGAACGTGATGAAGCCGGTGCTGGATCACGTCCACGCCATGGCGCATATCACCGGCGGTGGATTGCCTGGGAATCTGGACCGTGTGCTACCGGCCACCATGGATGCTGCGGTCGATACCGGCACATGGACCATCCCGAATACCTTCGCGGTGCTCGAGGACGCGGGAGAAGTGGCTCGCGCAGAGATGTTCCGCGCCTTCAACATGGGCGTCGGAATGGTGGTGATCGCTGATGCCGAGGGTGCGGCCGCGGTGTGTCGGAGTGCGGCCGAGCAGGGTGTGGCCGCGTGGGAGATGGGACGTGTGGTGCCGGGGTCCGGCATTGTGAAACTCAACGGGGGAAAATAATGCGCACGATTCGTGTTGTTGCTACGGCTTTGATGCTTGCCGCCGCTGTTCGTACCGCCGATGCGCAGTGCACCGGAGTGCTCGCGGTTGCCGATGCGTGCTCCAAGGTGGTCGATCTGCTGAACTACGCCACGCCGCAGTTCGCGACCGCGCTTGCGGGCGGCAGCGCGACCATGGGACAGGGCGGGACACTCGCCGGAGTTGGGCATGTGGCCTTCACCGTTCGCGGAACCGCGGTGTTCGGAGCGATGCCGAAATTCAACGGCACGGCGTTCAATACCGCCGGTGCGGTTGCGTCGACGCTCGGCAGTTCCAGCACGCCAGTGCCGATGGTGAGCGCGGATGCCGCCATCGGTCTGTATCGCGGGTTTTCGCTCGGAGTGACGCACGTGGGCGGCGTTGATGCGCTCGTGAGCGCGACCTACCTGCCGAACGTCAGCGGTGGTGATCTCAAGATGGCGGTGTCGGGCAGCAATCTGAAGTTCGGCTACGGCGTACGCGTTGGCCTGCTGGAAGAGTCGTTGGTCGCGCCGGGACTGTCGGTATCGTTCATTCAGCGAGACTTGCCGATCTTCAGCTTGTCGGGGTCGAGCACGGTTGCCGCGTCTGGCGCCAACGCTCCAGGCACCTTTGAGCTCAAGGACTACACGCTCAAGACGTCCGCGATTCGCCTGACGGCCTCGAAGAGTTTCCTCTTCTTCGGGCTCAATGCCGGGATCGGGCAGGATACGTACAAGGGGTCGTCCAACGTGCATGTGGCGGTGTCGCCGACGGGCGGCGGTACGTTCAATGGCAATGGCTCCACCGACATGTCGATGACCCGCACCAACATGTTTGTTGGCGCGCATCTGAGCTTTATCCTGTTCAAGGTGGTGGGTGAAGTCGGGCAGGTCACTGGTGGCACCACCCCGACGCTCAAGAACAACTTCGGCGCCGCGGCCGATAAGGCGCGCAACTATGCGTCGGTCGGCCTCCGCTTCGCACTCTGACGCGTGAGTAGCACCGAGGGAACGGCCGACACGTTCGCTTCGCAAGAGCGAGCGTGGATGCGCCGAGCCCTGCGCCTCGCCCGCGAGGGCTGGGGACAGACGGCGCCGAACCCTATGGTCGGCGCCGTCGTCGTTCATGATGGCGTAATCGTTGGAGAGGGAGCCCACCTACGGTGGGGTGCGCCGCACGCCGAGCCAGCGGCACTCGCGATGGCTGGCGCGCGCGCGCGCGGCGCCACGGTGTACGTGACACTCGAGCCGTGCAATCACCACGGCAAGACGCCGCCGTGCGTCGATGCGCTGATTGCGGCCGGCCTGGTGCGGGTCGTGGTGGCCACCGCAGATCCGAACCCCGTCGCGGCTGGCGGTGCGGAACGGCTACGCGCTGCCGGTATCACCGTCGAGTTTGGGATTCTCGAGCACGCGGCCCGCGACCTCAACGCACCTTTTCTGTTCGCCGCGACTGGGGCGCCGCGCCCGTGGGTCACCCTCAAGCTCGCGCTCGACGCCGACGGGGCCCTGGCGCCGGCCGACCGCTCCCAGCGGTGGCTGACGGGGTCGGAGTCCCGCGCGTTGGTCCACCGACTGCGCGCCGGAAGCGACGCGGTGGGCGTTGGCATCGGCACGGTCTTGGCCGACGACCCCCAACTGACCGTGCGCGAGGCCGGCGCCCCCCGGGTGCTGCCACGGCGTGTGGTGTTTGATCGCGGATCGCGTCTCCCAACAACGAGCGCCTTAGCGCGCAGCGCAACCGGTATTCCGGTTACGGTCCTTGCAAATCACCCTGACGGCTCCCGTCGGCAGGCGCTGGCCGATCTCGGCGTGGATTGCCTCGTGGCCGACGGGCTGGAGGCGCAACTCCAGCAGCTGCGGAAAATCCACGGGGTTCGGGCCCTCCTGGTCGAGGGGGGGGCTGCCCTCGCCGATGCCCTCTGGCAGGGCAATCTGGTCGATCGTCTGATTATCTTTCAGGCGTCGGTCCGGCTCGGCTCGGACGCCCTCCGCCCCTTTGGCGGCGAGCGCCCATACGAGGCGTCCCGGATTGTCGCCCAGCAGCGTCTCGGTCCCGATCTGATGACCGAGTACGCGATCCACGAACCGTAACCCCTGCTTTTTCTCACTATGTTCACCGGCCTCGTCACCGCCATCGGCACGATTGACCGCGTTCGCGATACCGACGCCGGTCGCGAGTTCCGTGTGCAGTGCGACTACAGAGGGCTGTCCGACGGCGAGTCCATTGCGCTCAATGGTGCCTGCCTGACGGTGCGCGAACATGGGGACGGGTGGTTCATCGTCGCGGCCGTCGTGACGACACTCGACCGTACGACCATCGCGGATTGGCAGGAGGGACGGCGCGTGAATCTCGAACGCGCCCTTGCGCTCGGCGATCGCCTCGGTGGCCACATCGTGCAGGGACATGTCGATCATCTTGGCGCCATTCGGGCCAGGAATCGTCGGGGTGACGCGTTGATCCTGGATGTCGATATTCCGGCGTCTCTTGAGCCGCTACTCGTCCCGCAGGGATCAATCACTGTCGACGGCGTCAGCCTCACCGTGAACGCTTTGCCTGCTCCCCGTGTTCTTCAACTGTCGCTCATCGAGTTCACCTGGCGTTACACGACGCTGGGCGCGCTCACGGTGGGTGACCGCGTGCATCTCGAGGCGGACGTGATCGCCAAGCACGTGCAGCGGCTCGTAGCGCCCTATGCGGCGACCACGGGCGGCACTTCAACCTGACTCCAGAGGACGGGCCGAGAGGCCCGTATGCAGCGTATGGCTTTCGGAACGATTGAGCAGGCACTGGCAGACCTTCGGGCGGGGAAGTTCCTCGTCGTCGCGGACGATGAAGACCGCGAGAACGAGGGCGACCTCATCTGCGCTGCCGAGTTTATCACGGCCGAGAAGGTCAACTTTCTGATGGGCGCGAAGGGAATGATTTGTTTGGCCCTGAGCCCTGCGAAAGTGGATCAGCTCGACCTGCAGCCGATGGGTACGGAGAACACCGAGGCCATGCGCACGGCCTTCACCGTGACCATTGATGCGGCGCCTCGATTTGGCGTGACCACGGGTATTAGTGCTGGCGACCAAGCGGCGACGATTCGCGCAGCGGCCGATCCGCAGGCCGTGCCGCACGATCTGCGTCGTCCGGGGCATGTGCACCCGCTTCGCGCACGCGAGGGCGGGGTGCTCCAGCGTGTCGGACATACGGAAGCGGCGGTCGACCTAATGCGACTCGCGGGGCTGCAGCCTGCCGGCGTCATCTGTGAGATTCTCAATGCCGACGGCACCACCGCCAAGCGCCCGGAACTCGATGCCTTTGCGCAGTTGCACGGCCTGACGTTCATCACGGTGGCCGACCTCGTGGCCTTCCGGTTGCGTCACGAGCGGTTGGTGCATCGTGTGGCGGAAGCGCGCCTCCCGACGGAGTTCGGGGAGTTCACCGTCATCGGCTATCGGAATGATGTGGACGCGCGCGAACATCTCGCGCTGGTCTTCGGTGACGTGACGGGGCAGCCGAGCGTGCTGGCTCGCATGCATTCCAAGTGCCTGACCGGCGACGTGTTCCATTCGCAGCGTTGCGATTGTGGATGGCAGCTGCACACCGCGATGCAAATGGTCGCCACGGAAGGACGCGGCGTGATCGTGTATCTCGATCAAGAGGGGCGCGGGATCGGCCTGCTCAACAAGCTCAAGGCGTACGAGCTGCAGGACCGTGGGGCGGACACTGTCGAAGCGAACGAGAAGTTGGGCTTCGCCCCCGATCTCCGGAACTACGGCATCGGCGCGCAGATTCTCCTCGATTTGGGGCTCACGTCGATTCGCCCCATTACCAACAATCCGAAAAAGCTCGTTGGGCTCGAAGGATACGGACTCACGGTGGAGGAGCGCGTGCCGTTGCTGGCTCCTGAATCCGCCGAGAACTCGGAGTATCTCGAGACCAAGCGAACCAAGATGGGTCACCTGAGGGCACTGTAGATGGCTGAGTTTAGTGGGATTCCGGAAGGGAACTTCAAACGGTTCGCCGTCGTCGGCAGCCGGTTCAACGAAAGCGTGACGCGCGCTCTGGTCGACGGTGCGCTCGACTGTTTGGTGCGGCACGGAGCCGCCGTCGAGGACGTCGATGTGATTTGGGTGCCGGGTGCGTGGGAGCTTCCCGCTGCGGCGGCACGATTGGCTTCGAGCGACCGGTACGCAGCCATCGTCGCCTGTGGTGCAGTGGTGCGCGGCGACACGCCGCACTTCGATTTTATCTCCACCGAAGCCGCGCGCGGACTCGGGGCGGTGCAGCACGACTACAACGTGCCGGTCGGATTTGGCCTGCTCACCACCGACACGCTCGCGCAGGCCGAGGAACGTGCGGGCGGTGCGCACGGCAACAAGGGATGGGATGCGGCGCTTGCCGCGCTCGAGATGTCAGACCTGTTCGCGCGTCTTGACGTCGTGAGCCCAGACGAGGAGGACGATGGCAGCGCGAGTTGAATCGAAGGGACGGTCGCGCGCACTCCAGGCGCTCTATGCCTGGGACATGCGCAAAGACGATGACCTCGGCCGTGTCTCGCAGCTGATCTGGGACGACCTCGCGGTCGCGCCGGATGAGCGTGAGTTCGCGGGAAACTTGTTGCGCATTATCCTCGCGAGCGGACCGGCGCTCGACGCCGAGTTGGCGGAGGTCACGACCAACTGGCGCATCGAACGCCTCGGGGCGATTGAGCGGTGCGTGCTCCGCTTGGGTGCTGCCGAGCTGGAACAGGGGCTCACACCGCCACGGGTGGTGATTCAGGAATGCGTGCGCCTCGGTGAGCGGTACGGAAGTGCCACGAGCGCCCGATTCGTGAATGGCGTGCTCGATGCGCTCGCTCGACGCATGGGCCGGCTGGCTTGAAGATCCTGCTCGTGAACTGGCAGGACCGCGAGAACCCCCAGGCCGGGGGTGCGGAACTGCATTTGCACGAGATCTTTGAGCGATTGGCGGCGCGTGGGCACGACATCACGTTGCTCTGTGGTGGGTGGCCCGGCTGTCCGCCGCGCGCGGTGCTTGGCGGTATTCAGGTGCATCGCGTCGGAACGCGCCACACCTTTGCGCTCCTTGTGGGGGCGTATTGGCGCGCGCATCTCCGCGACCTCCCGTTCGACGTCATGTACGAGGATATCAACAAGGCCCCGCTGTTCACGCCGTTGTGGGGCGCGCCGTACCCTGTGGTGGCATGCGTACCGCACCTGTTCGGCGGCACGGCCTTTCAGGAACTCGTGTGGCCCCTGGCGACCGCCGTCTGGCTTGCGGAGCGTCCGTTACCGGTGGTGTATCGGCAGATCCCATTTCAGGCCATCAGTGAGAGCACGGCCGACGACCTCGTGGCCCGCGGCCTGTCGCGCGCTCAGGTGGAGGTCATCTATCCGGGCGTTGATTTTTCCTACTTCACCCCCATGCCGGAGCTGCGGACGCCGCAGCCGTCGTTCGCCTATGTGGGGCGTCTCAAGAAGTACAAAGGGGTGGATCTGCTCATTCGGGCCTTCGCGCGATTGCAGCATCCCACCGCGGTCTTGGAAATCGCCGGAGCGGGGGATTACCGCCCGGCACTCGAGCGTCTCGCGGCCTCGCTTGACCTTGGCGCTCAGGTGCGGTTTCTTGGCTTTGTGACCGAAGAGGAGAAGCTTGCGCTGCTCCGGCGCTCGTGGGCCGTGGCGCTGGCATCGCCAAAGGAAGGCTGGGGACTGACGAACGTCGAAGCAGCCGCGTGCGGCACACCCGTGGTCGCCTCGAACTCGCCCGGGATTCGTGAGTCGGTGCGGGACGGGGTGACGGGTTTCCTCGCACCGCATGGCGATGTGGCGGCGCTCGCGGCAGCATTCGCGCGGTTAGCAGGATCGGTGGAGCTCGTGCAGACGATGGGAACGGCCGCGCGTGCGTTTGCGGAGTCGTTCACGTGGGAACGTACCGCGCAGGAGACAGAGGCCCATCTCGCGGCCTCGACTCGCAAGGGAGGTTGACTCGGTGGGCGCACTGACGGTCGCGGAGTTTTACGAACACACGAAAGATTCGCTGCAGCTCGAGATTCTCGGGAACCCCGAGGGTTTTAAGCGCATGATCACGATGCCCGACGCATCCGGCCCAGGGCTGGTGCTCGCGGGTTACACCGGGCGTTTCGTGCATCAGCGCATTCAAGTGCTCGGCGAGACCGAGGTGTCGTACCTGGCCTCGTTGACTGCTGAGGAGCGCAGCCGAAACCTGACGGCCTATTTCGCCTTCGAGATTCCGTTGGTGATGGTGACCAAGGGACTCGCGCTGCCGCATGGCTTCGAAGAGGCGGCGCACCAAGCCGGTGTCACGATTCTGCGCTCGCAGTTGAAGACGCTCGAGTTCTACCGCGTCATTACCCCGTTTCTGGAGCTGCAGTTCGCCCCGCAGGCGAATCTGCACGGATCGCTGGCCGATGTGTTCGGCGTCGGGCTGCTGTTCACCGGTGCGAGCGGCATTGGAAAATCTGAGTGCGTACTCGATCTGGTGGAGCGCGGGCACCGGCTGGTCGCTGATGACCTGGTGATGGTCACGCGGCGCGGCACGGATGTGTTGATTGGTCGCGGCCACGAGATGTCGCGCCACTTCATGGAAATTCGTGGCGTCGGGCTGATTGAGATTCCGCGTATTTTCGGGATTCACGCCGTGCGACAGCAGAAGCGCGTCGAGGTAGTCGTGAATCTCACCAAGTGGGATGCGTTAGCGGAGGTTGACCGCACGGGACTGGACGACGAGACCATCGATATTCTCGGCGTGGCAATCCCGAAGATCACCGTTCCGCTGAATCCAGGGAAGAATATTACGGTGATCGCGGAAGTGATCGCGATGAACCATTTGTTGCGCTACAGCGGGCATCATGCCGCCGAGACGTTCAATGAGCGGCTCAAGGCCAAGATGCGTCAAGCCACCGACGTGGGGCGCTATCTGCAAGACGATGACGAGTAGCAGCAATGTGAGCGCAGGGATTGTGATCGCCGGGCACGGCGGTTTCGCGGCGGGATTGCGCGACGCCGTGGAGTGCGTGGCAGGGCCGCAGCCACGCGTGGCGACGATCAGCAATCACGGGCTCGACGCCGACGGGATTGCCGCCGCACTTGCCGATGCGGTGGACCGCGTGCGCGCCGATGTGATCTTCACCGATCTTCCCGCGGGGAGCTGCACGATTGCCGCACGTCGACTGGCGAAATCGCGCGGCCGCATCACTGTGGTCACGGGTGCGAATCTCCCGATGCTGCTCGATTGTGTGCTCAAGGAGCGCGTTGGTGCGGCGGGCGCCACCCTGTCGGCGGCAAAAGGCCGCGACGGCGTGCTGGTGATCGCGGCGGAGCCAACGTCGGGAGTCGAGGACGGGTCGCATGGCGGTTGATCTCTTTCGCATTGATGATCGGCTCATCCATGGCCAGGTGGTCGTGGGATGGGGGCAGCCACTCGATCTCGCATTTTTCGTGTTGGTCGACGACGCTGTTGCCGCGAGCGACTGGGAGCAGGAGTTGTACCGCATGGGCGTGCCGCCGGAGATGGAGTTGCATGTCCGCTCGGTGGAGCAGGCCGCGGCCGATCTCGCCGGGTTTCAGGCGCGGCCCGATCATGGCATGCTGCTCACGGCCGATATTGGCACCATGCGTCGCCTTGCCGACTTGGCGCCCATTCCACGGGTGCACGTCGGCGGAATTCATCATCGCGTGGGACGGAATCCCAAGCTGCGCTACGTCTTTCTCACCGAGGACGAGGAGATCGCGCTGCGCGCCCTCGCCGCGAAGGGGATTGAGGTGACCGCGCAGGATGTCCCGTCGGCGGCGAGCCTTTCGCTCGACACGCTCCTGGCGTCCACGGGTGACGGATGATCGAACTGTTCCCGCTCACCATGCTCGGGGCGCTGCTGGGGCTTGATGTCGTGAGCTTTCCGCAGGCCATGATTTCGCGTCCGATTGTGTCGGCGACTCTCGCCGGTGCACTCGCGGGCGCGCCCGGACGCGGCGTGATCGCGGGGGCCGTGCTTGAGTTGTTCGCCCTTGAGACGCTCCCCTTCGGCGCGAGTCGATATCCCGAATGGGGCTCGGCGGGGGTCGTGGGGGGCGCGATATTTGCGCTGCATCCCGATGGGACCACCGGTGCCCTCGCCGTGGCCGTGCTTGCCTCGTTGCTGACGGCGGTCGTCAGCGGCTGGTCGATGATTCAACATCGCCGTGCCATTGGACGCTGGGCGGCAGGGATGCGTGATGCGCTCGCCTCGGGTGAACAGGGCGCGGTGGCGACGTTGCAGCTTCGCGGCATGACGATGGATCTGCTCCGTGGCGGACTCGTGACCTTTGGCGCGCTCGCTCTTTTTGTGCCGCTCTCGCGCGTGGTGCTGTCCGTGTGGTCGCTTGCTCCCGCACCCTCACGCGCGGTGGTGGTCGCACTCGCAGGAGCGACCGCGCTCGGTGCCGTGTGGAAGATTGTCCATGCCACCGCGGGCGCACGCTGGTACCTACTCGGCGGCTTCCTCCTAGGCTTGAGCCTCTTGGGGATCACGTGAGCGCGCCGAGACAGCTTCCCTTTGGCATTCGTTTCGCCACCCTCCTGCGATTACTCGCGGTGCAGGGGGCGTGGAACTATGAGACCCTCATGGGCAATGGCATCGCCTTTGCCATGGAGCCCGGGTTGCGACTGTTGCCGGGAGGTACCGACGGTGCGCCCTTCCGCGCCGCCATGGCACGCCATGCGAGCTACTTCAATGCGCATCCGTATCTGGCAGGGTTGGCCGTAGGCGCCCTTTTGCGCGCGGAGCTCGACGGAGAGGATGTCACACGCATCGAGCGTTTTCGCACGGCGTGCTGTGGTCCACTCGGTAGCGTCGGCGATCGCCTGGTGTGGGCAGGATGGTTACCGGCCTGCTCCTTGGTTGCGCTCGGTGTGTTCAGTGCTGGAGCAGCGCCGCTCACGGTGGTCCTGACGTTCGTCGTGCTCTATAACCTCGGACATCTCGGGCTGCGCCTCTGGGGACTCGAGGCGGGATACCGCAATGGGCTGCGGGTTGCGAACTCGCTTGGCAACCCACTGTTCCGGAAGGGACCGGCCGCCGTGGCACGCGTGGCAGCGCTGACGGCTGGCGTGGTGTGGCCGCTCGCGGTTCGCGGTGTCGTTGGACCAGCGCGAAGCTGGCTGGTGTTTGTGCTCGCGGCAGCTGCTGCCGGTGCGTTCGTCGTGACGCGCCTCCAAGGGCGTGTGGAAGGGTGGCGTGTCGCCATCGCGGGTCTCGCAGGACTCATTCTTTACTCGGTGGTGCGCTGATGGTCGAGCGTTTAGTTACAGTCCGAAACAGTCACGGCATTCATGCGCGCCCCGCGGCACAAATCGTGAAGACCACGGCGAAGTTCACCTCGCACATCACGATTACCCGTGACGACCTCGAGGTGAATGCAAAGAGCATCATGGGGGTGATGATGCTGGCGGCTGAGTGCGGGGCAGAGATTGTGCTGCGCGCCGACGGCGTCGACGAAACTGAAGCGCTCGACGCGCTCGCCGCCGTCATCGCGGCGGGTTTCGGTGAGCAATAGTATGGGCGCGCGCGCGAGCTTGCCGCTCAACGGCATTCCCGCCTCTCCGGGGATTGTCGTGGGTGCCGCGCATCTCCTCCGATGGGAGGTGCCGGAAGTCCCGACGCGCGTCATTCCCGACGAAGCGATTCCCGCCGAACTCGAGCGGTTGAATGCTGCGCTGCGCAAGGCCGTGGAGCGCCTGCAGTACGTGCGCGAGCGTGCGGAGCGCACGGCTGGCGCGGCCGAATCGGCAATCTTTGATGTGCAGATCAGTGTCATCCAGGACGAGGAGTTGGCCGGGCGCGTACGCCTGATGATCGGACAAGGCTTCACCGCCGAGCGCGCGTTCGACACGGTAATGGTGGAGTCGCGCGAGCACTTTGCGCGGTCGGCGAACGCCATGATGCGTGAACGTGTCGGCGACCTGACCGACGTGCACATCCGCGTGCTGTCGGTGCTGTTGGGACTCCCGGACTACGACCCCGTTGATTTGCCGAAGGGGGCCAATGCGATTCTCATTACGCACGATCTCACGCCGAGCCTAACACTCCAGCTCGACCGCGAATGCATTGCCGCGATTGCGACGGATGCGGGCACGCGCACGTCGCACGTGGCGATTCTCGCCCGCTCGCTCGGACTGCCGGCGGTCGTTGGCTTGCTCGACGCGACGACGCGTATCGAAACGGGCGATCGCGTGATCCTCGACGGCACCGCGGGGACGCTGCTGGTGCGTCCCACGACCGCCGAGCTCTCGCAGGCCGATGCGCGGTCCCGCGCCGAGGCGCTGCAGCGCGCGCAGTTGGCAAAGGTCGCGGGTGCTGAGGCTATCACCGCCGACGGCGTCCGGCTCACCCTGCGCGCGAATGTGGATCTTCCCGACGAAGTCGGGACCGCCGCGACGAGTGGCGCCGATGGCGTCGGCCTCATGCGCACGGAGTTCTTGGTGGTCGGCAGAGCCTCGATGCCCACCGAAGACGAGCAGTACGAGTCGTACTCCAACGTCATTCGCGCATTTGATGGGCGCCCCGTGGTCATCCGCACCTTCGACGTGGGCGGCGATAAGCTTCCCGTTGGCGGGTACCCGCACGAGCCGAATCCATTCCTTGGCTGGCGCGCCATCCGCATGTGCCTCGACGAGCCGGAGCTCTTCAAAACGCAGCTGCGGGCGCTGTTGCGGGCCGCGGTGCATGGGGACGTGCGCATCATGTTGCCCCTCGTGGTCTCGGTCGACGAGGTCCGTCAGGCGCGCTTCCTGCTCGAAGAATCGGCCCGTGAGCTGGCGGCTCGGGGGATCGCGCATCGTGCCGACATCCCGCTTGGCGTGATGATCGAGACACCGGCCGCGGTGCTCACGGCCGACGCACTGGCGGCGGAGGTCGCGTTCTTTAGCATCGGGACCAATGATTTGGTGCAGTACACCCTGGCCGTTGACCGTGGGAACGCGAGCCTCGCCTCGCGGTTCACGCCGTTGCACCCTGCGGTGCTCCGGTTGATCCGCCGTACGGTGCGGGTTGGGGCTGACCATGGTCTCGACGTGAGCGTCTGCGGCGAAATGGCGTCCGAGCCGATTATGGCGTTTGCACTCATCGGGCTGGGTGTCCGGACGCTCAGCGTGGCCCCTCTTTCGGTGCCGGCCGTCAAGCAGATCATTCGCGGCATTCACACCTCGGTTGCCGCCGAGGCGGTCACGCGGGCCTGCGATGCCGGGACCCCGGCGGCGGCGGAGGCGGTGCTGCGCGCCGCGCTCGAGCAGGAGCTGTCCGAAAACCCGTAACTGGCTTATGGCACTCGCTCGATAGCATTCTGTAGTGTAATTTTCAGGCACTGTCCGACCTACCCACACCCAACCACTCGCGCCGTGCTTCATCGCCACCTGTTTACCTCAGAGTCCGTTACCGAAGGACACCCGGATAAAGTCGCCGACCAGATCTCGGACGCGGTGCTTGACGCCATGTTGGCGCAGGATCCGGCCTCACGTGTCGCATGCGAGACCATGGTGACCACGGGCCTCGCGACCATTTTTGGCGAGATCACGACGCATTCGTATGTGCATCTCCCCACGCTGGTTCGCGACACGATCCGTAAGATCGGCTACGTCGGCGGGCAGATGGGCTTTGACGCCGAGTCGTGCGCGGTCATGTCGACCATCGACCAGCAGTCGGCGCATATCGCGATGGGCGTCGATACCGGCGGCGCGGGCGACCAGGGGATGATGTTTGGCTATGCGTGTGACGAGACCGAGGAGCTGATGCCGCTCCCGATTCTGCTCGCGCACAAGCTCGCCTTCGCGCTCTCGGAGCGCCGCAAGGACAAGTCGCTCAAGTGGCTGCGTCCAGACGGCAAGTCGCAGGTTTCGGTGGTCTATGAGAACGGGCGCCCGGTGTCGGTAGACACGGTCGTCATTTCGACCCAGCACAGCGACGATGTGAGCAACAAGACGATTCGCGAGGCAGTACGTCGCGACATCATCGACGCCGTGATCCCGGCCGAGTTGCAGACCAAGTCGATGAAGGTGCATATCAACCCGACGGGGCGCTTTGTGATTGGCGGCCCACACGGAGATGCCGGGCTCACGGGCCGCAAGATTATCGTCGACACCTACGGCGGCATGGGCCGTCACGGCGGCGGCGCGTTCAGCGGCAAGGATCCCTCGAAAGTCGATCGTTCGGCCTGCTATGCGGCCCGCTGGGTAGCCAAGAACATCGTGGCGGCCAAGCTCGCTACGAAGTGCGAAGTGCAGGTCGCATACGCGATCGGCGTCGCCAAGCCGGTGTCCGTGATGGTCGACACCTTCGGCACCGCGACGGCGCCGGAAGCGAAGATCATGCAGGCCGTCAACAAGGTCTTTGATCTGACCCCCAAGGGGATCATCGAAGCACTGGATCTGCGCAAGCCGATTTACGGCGACACGGCGGCGTACGGTCACTTCGGCCGCACGAGCGAGAAGACGGTCCGCTTGGGCAAGAAGGTCACCACGTTCACGTGGGAGCGCACTGACAAGGTCGCCGCCCTCAAGAAGGCGGTGCGCGGCTAGTTGTCTGCGCCCAGTCGAGAGACTCGCATGATACCCGTACGGGTCTCTCGACTGGCCATGGATGGCACGGCGGGCACCAACCTCGTCGTGCTCCAAGAGCTGAACGGCACGCGTATGCTCCCGATCTGGATTGGACGCGCTGAGGCGGAAGCCATTGCCCGTCACCTCGAGGGCGTGACGAACGAGCGTCCCTTGACTCATGATCTCGCACGCGCCCTTGTGGCGTCGCTAGGCGGCATGATCAAGCGCGTGACGGTAACGCATGTCAGCGAAAACACGTTTTTCGCGCAACTCGTAGTCGAACATAACGGCACCGATATTCTGATCGACGCGCGACCGTCGGACGCGATCGCGCTCGCGCTGCGCGCCGATGCGCCGATGTTCGCGGCGGACGCCCTGCTCGCGCACTATCCAACGCTCGGCGATGACGAGAACGCCGAGGATGGCGCGGCATCCGACGATGAGCGTGAGATGCCTGAGATTCCGGATTTCACGAGCGCGCAGCAGGACAATCCGCCGAGCCGTGATGAACCAGAATACGACGAGGGGGGCTACCAGTCGCCATCGGCAACAGGGAAGCCCGCGTCATCGGACCTGCAGCGATACCTCGAACAATTGCGTCCGGAGGACTTTGGAAAGTTCCGTCCGTAGGTTCGTGGTCGTCGCGGCTGCCGCCGCACAGCTAGTCCGCGCGTCGAGCCGCGGAGCCCAATCGGCTGCGGAAGGACCGGGCGCGCCGCGTGAGGTGTCGGGACGCATCGTGCACACGGTGGGGCGCACGCCAACCCCGCTCGCCGGCGCTTGGGCCACCCTGCATCGCGTGGACAAGGACCGTTCTGGCCCGCTCGATTCCGTACGCACGGACGCCGCTGGACGGTACACCATGCGGTATCGCCCCAACGGGGATTCGACCGCGCTGTATTTCGTGTCGACCAACTACTCGGGCATCGCCTATTTCACGTCGCCCCTGCGCGGCGCGCGCGTGAGCGGCGACGATGCAACGCTCACCGTGTTTGACACGACGAGTGGCCCGGTGGCGATTACCGTGCGTGGCCGTCACGTGGTGGTGACGGCGCCCGACAGCACCACGCCAAAAGAGCGCGTGATTATTGAGGTCTACGAACTCAGTAACGACTCCACGCTCACCCGTGTGCCGGGGCCGGCTAAACGGGCCGTATTCGAAACGCGGCTCCCCGATGGCGCGCTGGCTCCTCGGGGCGGGCAGGGGGATATCTCTGCGGAATCCATCACGTTCGACGGGAATGCGGTTCGCGTCATCGCGCCGATCGGACCCGGGCTCAAGCAGTTCTCGATCACCTATTCGCTCCCCTCCTCAGCCAAGCAATTCACCCTTCCCGTCCCGGTGAAAGTCCCCGTCCTTGAGGTACTCCTCGAAGGGCAGGGCGGTGGCGTGACCGGAGGTGGGGTGAAAGCCCAGCAGGCCGCAACAGTGGGCGGGCGCAGCTTCGCACGATTCCTTGGCGACGAAGTGCTTGCAAGCGCGCGCGTGGTCGTTGGCGTGCCCGGCGGAGGAGCCGGGAGTCTCAACGTGCGCCTGGCTCTCGCCGTTACGGTCATCGGGGCCGCGGTCCTGCTTGGACTCGCCGGCGGCTTCCTCCGCCGTGGCGCTGGCTCGGCCGCGCGCGATGCCCGTCACGCCGATGATCCGGATGTCCTGGCCAAGCAGATTGCGGCACTCGATGCCGCGTACGGGGAACTCACAGCACCCACCGCCGATCAGAAGGCAGCGCACTATCAAACGCGCGCGCAGTTGAAGGGACGCCTTGGTGTCGCTATTGCGCGCCGAGACGGTCTACAATAGCTTCTCAAAACAACTGAAGGCGAACGCGGGACACGGAAGTCGGTGCAATGCCGACGCGGCCCCGCCACTGTAACGGGTAGCAACACGCCATACTCACAATGCCACTGACCGAGCGGTCGGGAAGGCGAGTGTGGTTGCCCGGAGCCAGGAGACGACCCACGTTCGCGCCACGATCACAGGACCTCGGGGGAGGACTGGTGGCGTTCGCTGGATGCGTTCATTGGCCGTAGGTGGCCGCATCCATCGTGCGTTACGGGTTTCTTCCCATCCGGAAGGAGCCCGTTTTGAATTTTCGGCATCGCGCCATTGCAGTCTTCAAGCTCAGCGTCTCGCTGACGGCGTGCGCGCGCGATGCGCGTCCGGGCGATTCGACGGTCGTCCGCGTCGACGATTTCGGCGATACGATCCCGCCCGGTCTTCGCGCCCAGCGCATTGTCTCGCTGAGTCCAGTGACCACGGAACTGCTCTTCGCGCTTGGCGTGGGCGGGCGTGTGGTTGGTCGGACCCACTGGGACAGTTATCCCGCCGCCGCACGTGCCGTGCCAGATGTCGGCGACGGCATGCAACCGAACATCGAGGCCGTGCTCGGAGCCCGCCCGGATTTGGTGGTGCTCTACGCGAGCGCATCGAATCGGTCGGCGGCACGCCGACTCCGCCAAGCGGGTGTCGCAACAATCTCAATGCATCAGGATCGAACCGACGACTTCCGGCGCACCGCGCTCGTCCTTGGTCTCGCCATTGGCGACTCGGCGCGCGGAGCCGCACTCGGCGACAGTGTGCTCGGCGAGATTCGTGCCGTGCGTACGAACTCGACGCGCCCCGCCGGACACAGCACCAAGCGTCCCACTATTTTCTGGCACGTCTGGGATGCGCCCGTGTACACCATCGGCAGCGCGAGCTACCTCGACGAACTCGTCGCAGCGGCTGGCGCCGAGAACATCTTCGGTGATCGCCCCGAGTCCGCGCCCCAGGTGTCGCTTGAGGAGATCGTGAAGCGCGATCCGGATTATGTGCTGTCGGGCCCCACCAATGCACCGAAGTTGCTCGTGAATCCGGCCTGGCGCGCCGTGCGCGCGGTTCGTGAAGGGCGCGTGCTCGTGGTTGATACGGCGCTGGTCGGGCGTCCCGGAATTCGCATGGGTGAGGCGGCGCGGCGGATCCGCGCACTGCTCGACTCGGCTACTGCCGCAACACCACGAAGCAATATCGCTGTGAAGCGCTAACCGATGCGTACCCGCGCGTGGGTGCTCCTGTTCCTGACGCTTACCCTCGCGGCGCTCGCGGCGATTGCCTTCGGTTCTGTGAGCTTGTCGCTCTCGACCGTCGTTGACGCGCTGATGGGACGCGGTGCGGCAGACGCAGAGATGATTGTGCGCGTGCTGCGGTTGCCGCGGGTCGCACTTGGCATCGCGGTGGGCGCGGGCCTTGGCATGAGTGGGGCCGCATTGCAGGCGAATCTGCGGAACGCGCTCGCCGAACCGTATCTTCTTGGAGTGAGCGGCGGTGCGGCGGTCGGTGCCGTGCTCGCGACGTCGCTCTCAGTAACCGCGCCTGGGCTGGTTCCTCTGGCAGCCTTTGCTGGCGCGGTCGTCGCGGTGTTGGCCGTGCTCGCGGTGGCGCAGGCGGCACGTGGACCGGGTGACGCACGCGTGCTCGTGATGGCCGGCGTGGTGGTTGGTGCGTTTGCGAATGCAGCGATCATGATCGTGATGTCCAATGTCCCGGATCAGACGGTGCGGAGCGCCCTCTGGTGGATGATGGGCTCACTGGGGGACGCATCGTGGGCCGGCGTACGCTGGACGGCGGGATACGTGGCGCTCGGCGGCGCGCTCCTGATGGTGTACGGCCGCGAGATCGAGCTGCTCGCGCTCGGCGACGAACCCGCGCTCGCCCTCGGTGTGGACACGGTCGCGGCAACCCGGCGAATCTTTCTGATTTCTTCGCTCTTGGCTGCCGTTACGGTTGCCGCGGCGGGGCTTGTTGGATTCGTAGGACTCGTCGTCCCGGCAATCGCGCGGTCGCTTGGTGCACGGACCGTACGAGGAACCATTCTCGCGTCCGCCGTCACGGGTGCCACACTTGTGGTTGCCGCGGATCTCGCAGCGCGCGTGGCCCGTGCCCCAGCGGAGTTACCGCTCGGTGCGGTCACCGCACTCGTGGGCGTGCCGTTCTTTCTGCTGCGCTTGCGGAGAATGTCATGATCCGCTTCGATGACGTGCGACTGCGTTACCCTGGCCAATTCGCCCCTGCGGTTCAGTCCTTTTCGCTGCGAGCAGAGACGGGGAAACTCACCGCGATTGTCGGGCCCAATGGGAGTGGCAAGAGCACGCTAGTTCGTGCACTGCTCGGACGTGTGACCCCAGAGCAGGGAACGATTACCATCGACGGGGCATCGCTGGCGGAGCTCTCGCGGCGCGACGTGGCGCGTCGGATGGCCGTGGTGACGCAGCGTGAGGAGCCGGTGTTCCCCATGCTCGTGCGCGATTTCATTGCGCTCGGCCGGTTCGCACACGGCTCGCTCTGGGCGGGTCCGACTGCCAGCGACGTCGTCATCGCGGAATCGTCGGCGGAGCGGGCTGGGGTCGCGGCATTCCTTGATCGACGGACCGATACGCTCTCCGGCGGCGAGTGGCAGCGCGTGCGGATCGCGCGGGCGCTCGCACAGCAGGGTCACGCGATCGTGCTCGATGAGCCGACCACCTTTCTCGATATCGCACATGAGATGTCGGTCTTTGAACTGCTCGACGAACTCGCGCACGACGGCATCGCGGTGCTGTTGGTCAGTCATCAGTTGAATCTTGTCGCACGGTTTGCGGACCGGATCGCATTGTTGCACGCAGGTGAAGCGGTGGCCATTGGGTCACCATCCGATGTTATGCGCGGCGATCTGCTGGAGCGCGTCTACGAGTGGCCACTCGTGGTGTCGCGTGATCCAGCGGTCGGCGCACCTATGCTGGTTCCACTCCGAGGGAGAAGTCCGAGATGAGACGGGTACGCACCAGAATTCTGTTCACGGTGTTTTTGGCCAGCACCGCCCATGCCCAGCAGCGCGGCCCGCTAGGGGCACGCGATACGCTCGGTACGGTTGTCGTGACCGCAACGCGTGTTCCAGTCTCTACGAACGCTCCAACCGCCAGCACGACGGTGCTCAGTGGCGAGGCGTTGCGGGCCCAAGGGATCTCGAAAGTCAGCGACGCCCTTCGCCTTGTTCCCGGCGTCCAGATGGCGCAGAACGGACCGCAGGGCTCGGTGACGTCGCTCTTCCTGCGCGGCGGGAACAGCAACTACGTCACGGTGCTCGTCGATGGCGTCGCGGTGAACGATGCCGGCGGCGCGTTCGATTTCGGATCGCTGAGCACGGATAACGTGGATCGCATTGAAGTGGTGCGTGGTCCGGCCAGCGTACTATATGGCTCCAACGCCGTATCCGGCGTCATTCAGATCATCACCCGCGATGGGCGTGGAGCTGCCGCCTACACGATGGAAGCTGGCCGCGGGGCACGAGGTGCGCAGCGCGGCTCCGTCGGTATGCACGGCGGAACGTCAGCCGCGAGTTATTCGCTGCTCGCCGCTCGCCAGTCCACCGACGGCATCCTGCCGTACAACAACAAGGACGTGACCGACGTACTCAGCGCAGCGACGCACCTGTCGAATGGCGTGACCGACGCGCGGCTCTCCGCACGGTGGTCGTCGTCGCTCTACCAATATCCGACCGAGTACGACGGTACCGTCGCCGACCGAAATGCGGAGCAAGTGGATCATCGTCTGGTCGTGTCGGCCGATGTCGCCCATCGCCTTTCGAGGGACCTGCTGCTCCATCTGCTGCTCGGCTCCAACGAGTATCTCCCGCGCTCCAACGACGGCCCCGATACGCCTGCCGACACGCTCGGCTTCTACGGCTACTTCTCGCGGTCCGTGCGCACGCGCCGCACCGCTGAGGCACGGCTCGATTATCGTTTCGCTGACCGCAACACGCTGACAGTCGGTGGCGAAGTCGCGCGCGACCGCGAACGGACAACGTCGCTCTCGCTCAGCGAATACGGGAACTCGCCCGATGCCTTCGAGGCCGCGCGGAACAACAGCGCCCTCTACGCGCAGCTGCTCGGGGACGCGTCGTCGCGCCTCTCTTACAGTGTGGGCGCCCGCTTGGATCAGAATAGTTCCTTCGGGACCTTCCGCACCGCTCGCGTCAGCGCGGCGTGGACCGTGAACAGCACCACGCGCATTCGTGCCTCGATGGGCAATGCTTTCAAGGCGCCGAGTTTTTACGAGAACTTCGCCACCGGCTACGTGACAGGAAATCCGGCGCTCCGTCCGGAGCGTTCACGGAGCAGTGAGGTCGGCTTTGAGAGTGTTGTGCACGACGGCGCCGTCACGCTGCGTGGGGCCCTCTTCACGCAGCAGTTCACCGATGTCATCCAGTACAGCGGCACCGCTCCCAAGCCGGGGGCGCCGAACTACTACAACGTCGCGGCTGCAAAGGCCGATGGCGCGGAACTGTCCGCCGAGTGGAAGTTGACGCCGATGTCGTCGGTCGCCGCGTCGCAATCGTGGACGGATACGCGCACGACGCAGGCGGGTTTCGACAAGTCCGCCGGCGCGAACTACGTCGCGGGGGAGCGCCTGATTCGTCGCCCCGCGCAGAGCAGCACGGTCAGCGCCGAACAGCGGTGGGCCGACGGCTCACGCTTGCAGGTCACCGCCATGCACGTCGGCGAACGCGCCGACCGCGATTTCGCGGCCTATCCAAGCACCGCGGTGTCGCTCCCAGCGTACACCCGAGTAGACGCGTCGATGGTGCTGCCCTTCAAGGGCGCCGACGCGAGTGGCCCGCAGATGGTCGTGAGCGCCACGAACCTGTTCAACGTCGCCTACCAGGAGGTGCTGCACTTTCCGGCGCCGGGGCGGCTCTGGTACCTCGGCGTCCGGATCGGTCGCTAAGCAGGGGCGTTGGGCGGCGGCAGCTCCCCGTGACCGCCACGGGGAGCTCTGCGCTAACTTTCGGTCGTGAGCATCCTCGCGACCGACGCCATCGTCCTGCATGCGTTTGACTACCGAGAGACGTCTCGCATTGTGCGGTTGGCGACGCGTGATGCCGGGGTCGTCTCCGCGATTGCGCGTGGCGCGCGACGTCCCAAGAGCAAGTTCGGCAGCGCTTTCGATCTGTTCACGAGTGGCGTCGCGCAACTCGCGATGCATCCGACGGGTGACTTGCACGCGCTGAACGCATTCGACACCACGCGAACGCGGCCACAGCTGGGCGCGTCGCTGGGTCGATTTGGGGCTGCGGAAGCGCTCTCCGAAGTCTGTATGCGCTTCGGACAAGAGGACGACTCGGGTCGCGTCTTTGAGGCCGCCGAGCGTGCGCTCGATAAAATCGGCCAAGCTGCGCCGGAGCAGGTCGCCGAGGCGGCGATGGCGGGGCTCTGGCATTTTGTCGCCGGACTTGGTTTTGCACCGTCCTTGGATGCATGTGCGTCGTGCCACGCGCCGCTCGACGCCGAGGCGCCCGTGACGTTTCATCATCGAGCGGGCGGGGCGCTCTGTCCGGCCTGTGCGCGTCGCGCGGCCGGCGGGCGCACACTTCCGGCGGTGGCCCGCGCGACCATCGCGACCTGGCTCGACGGGCGCGATGCTGCGATTGCTGATGACGCCAGTGCGCGCGCGCATCGGCGATTGCTGCGTGAGTTCCTTGAGGAACATGTGGGCGACGGCCGCGCGTTGCGCGCCTTTGTGAGTTGGGAGGAGTTACGCCCAGCCCCCGCCAAGGCGGCGCCACGGTGATTCTCGGAACCGCGGGGCACATCGATCACGGCAAGACGACGCTCGTGCGCGCCCTCACCGGCGTCGACACCGACCGCCTGCCAGAGGAGAAGCGTCGCGGCATCACGATCGAACTGGGCTTTGCGCCCCTCGAGCTCGACAGTATTGGCACACTCGGCGTCGTGGATGTCCCAGGGCACGAGGCTTTTGTCCGGACGATGCTCGCTGGTGCCACCGGCGTCGACATCGCGCTCCTTGTGATTGCCGCGGACGAAGGTCCCATGCCGCAGACGCGCGAGCATCTCGCGATTCTCTCGCTGCTGGGCATCGTGGGCGGTGTCGTGGCCCTCACGAAATCCGATCTCGTCGACAGCGCCTGGAGCGATCTTGTCGAGGAGGATGTCCGCGCACTGCTAAATGGGACGCCACTCGCCGACGCGCCGATCATTCGGTGTTCGGCGACCACCGGCGATGGGCTCCCCGCACTTCGTCTGGCGCTCGCCGACGCCGCACGCCGCGTACCAGCCCGCCACGCTGACGACCTGCTGCGCCTCCCAATCGACCGCGTGTTTACGGTGAAGGGCACCGGGACCGTTGTGACCGGAACGCTCTGGAGTGGCTCGGTGGCACGCGAAGACTCCGTGGTGCTCCTCGACTGGGGACGCTCCGCGGTGGGTCGCGGGCGCGCACTCCGCGTGCGCGGGGTCGAGCAGCACAGCGCCAGCGTCGTGCGCGCGGAGCCCGGCTCACGGGTCGCGCTGGCGCTGGCTGGCGTGGATCATGACGAGCTCTCGCGGGGCGATGTGCTCGTCAGTGCCGATTCCGCCTGGCACGACACGGGACATCTGCGCGCGGATCTTGCCTTGCTCGAGGGCGCGAACGCGCTTGGGCCCCGGACCAAGGTGCGATTGCACATTGGGACACGCGAGGTGGGGGCACGCGTCATCACGCGCCACGGACGGGCAGAGGCCGGAGGGACCGTGACCGTGCGGATCGCCACCGATGCGCCAGTGTTTGCGCGCGCCGGAGATCGGTTCGTCCTGCGATCCGCATCGCCGCTGGCGACGATCGGTGGGGGAGTCATTACTGACCCCTGGACCACGCGGCGTGCCAAGCCGTGGCCGCACGCCTTTGCTAAGGCGTCGGAACGGCTCGCCTGGCTCGTCGATGAATCGGCCGCTCGCGGTTTGGCGATGACCGATCTGCCGCTCAAACTCGGGGTCACGCCCACCGAGGCGTCTGCGCTGATCCAAAAGGAGCGCGATGTTGTGCGGAGCGGCGATCGTCTCTTTGCCAAAGCGCTGCGCGTGACCCTGCGGAACCGCTTGAAGGCCAAGGTCGAGGAGCATCACCGCCTGCAACCGTTGGACCCTGGAATGCCCCGCGAGGCTGCGCGCGCGGCGCTGGCGACCTCGGATGCGCTGTTCGAGGGCCTCATCGCGGAGCTCGCGGCGAAGGGGGTGCTGCAGCCCCCTGGGAAGGTGCTGGCGCGTGTAGGGTTCGACCCGGCAGCCGCAGCGGGCGACGCTGCCCGCTTGGACGAAATCGCCGCCCTCTTGGAGGCCGGCGGGCCCGAACCCCTGGGCGTCGACGAGCTCGTGGCGAAGTTCGGCCCACGGACGCAGGCGCTGCTGCGGCTCCTCGAACGGGGAAAACGCGTCGTCGCCGTGAGTCAGGACCGCTACTATGGGGCCGTGGCGTTGGCTGCTTTGGAGCGTCGACTGGCGGAAATCACCGCCGTCGGCGGGCAGTTCACGGCGTCGCAACTCAGGGAATCACTTGGACTTAGCCGGAAATACCTGATTCCGTTCCTCGAATACTGTGATCGCGCCGGCTACAGCCGTCGCGACGGCGATTACCGCACCTTCCGCTGGCCATCCCCCAAGCCCTAGGGGTCGCCGTCGCGGTCGCCGTCGCGGTCGCCGTAGCCGTCGACTTAGCCGTCGCCACAGCCGAATCGACGCCCTGTAGGCATCGTCCTGACACCCGGCGTGCCATTCCGGCGTAATTTGGTTGGTATCAGTCTTGCTGAGTTTCTGATCAGATACAGCGGCCAACGCACCGGTCGCGACGCTCTCATGATCACCAATATATGAACCCCGAACGGCTCACCGAACGCAGCACCGAGGCCTTCAACGAGGCCCTCGCGTTCGCGCGGAAGAGCGGCAATCCGCTGGTCTACGACTCGCATTTGTTGCGCGCCCTCCTCGACCAGGAGGAGAGCATCGTGGTGCCCATCCTCAAGCAGGTTGGGGTCGATGTAGACGCGCTCAAGGCCGCGGTCGACACTGAACTGGCGCGCTACCCGAAACAGTCCGACGCGAACCCGAGCTGGTCGCGCGAGCTCCAGGGTGTCTACGACGAAGCCGACAAACAGGCCAAAGCATTAGGCGACGAGTACATCTCCACCGAGCACCTCCTGGTGGCGCTCGCCGGTACCAAGGGCGCCGAGTCGGTCGCGCTGCTCAAGACGGCAGGGACGACACCCGCGAAGCTCGCATCGGCGCTCAAGACCGTCCGCGGCGCCCATAAGGTCACCGACCAGAACCCGGAGAATCAGTACCAGGCGCTCGCGAAGTTTACCCGGGATCTCACCGACCTTGCCCGCAAGGGGAAGCTTGATCCCGTGATTGGACGCGACGAGGAAATCCGCCGCGTCATTCAAGTGCTCTCGCGCCGCACCAAAAACAACCCGGTGCTCATCGGCGAACCTGGTGTGGGTAAGACCGCTATCGCCGAAGGGCTCGCGCAGCGCATTGTGAATGGCGACGTCCCCGAGGGACTCAAAGGCAAGTCGCTCCTCTCGCTCGACCTGGGCGCCCTCATTGCCGGTGCCAAGTTCCGCGGCGAATTCGAAGAGCGACTCAAGTCCGTGCTCAAGGAGATCACGAGCGCCGAAGGGAAGTTCGTGATGTTTATCGACGAGATGCACACGATCGTCGGTGCAGGGAAAGCCGAAGGCTCCATGGACGCCGGCAACATGCTCAAGCCGATGCTCGCCCGCGGGGAACTGCGCGTGGTTGGTGCCACCACGCTCGACGAATATCGCAAGCACATCGAGAAGGATCCGGCCCTCGAGCGCCGCTTCCAGCCGGTGTACGTCGGTGAGCCGACCGTGGAGAACACGATCGCGATTTTGCGCGGACTCAAGGAACGGTACGAATCCCATCACGGCGTGCGCATCACCGATAGCGCCGTCGTTGCGGCCGCCACGCTCAGTAATCGCTACATCGGCGATCGCTTCCTCCCCGACAAAGCCATTGACCTGGTCGACGAGGCCGCGAGCCGCCTACGCATCGAAATCGACTCCATGCCCCAGGAGATCGACGAAGTCGAACGTCGCGTGGTGCAACTCGAAATCGAACGGCAAGCACTCGCCAAGGAGAAGGACAAGTCCTCGCTCGAGCGGAAGGCCGCGCTCGAGAAACAGCTGAGCAACCTGCAAGAGCAGGCCTCGTCCATGAAAGCCCAGTGGCAGTCCGAAAAGAACGCACTCGGCGACGTGGGCAAGCTCAAACAGCAAATCGAGGAAGCGCGCATCGAGGCCGAACGGGCCACGCGAAGCGGCGACCTCGGACGCGCCGCAGAGATTCAGTATGGCAAAGTTCCCGACCTCGAGCGCCAGCTCAAGGATCGCGAGAGCAAGCTCGCCTCGCAGCAGGCCGGTGGGAGCCGCTTCCTCAAGGAAGAGGTGACCGCAGAGGACATCGCCGAGATCGTGGCCAAGTGGACTGGCATTCCCGTGACGCGCATGATGGAGAGCGAAAAGACGCGCCTCACCAAGCTCGACCAAGAGCTGGCCAAGAAGGTGATCGGGCAGCCCGAAGCCGTGCGCGCGGTGGCCGACGCCGTGCGCCGGTCACGCGCGGGGTTGCAGGATCCGAATCGTCCGATCGGCTCGTTTATTTTCCTCGGGCCAACAGGAGTGGGGAAGACCGAAACGGCGCGTGCGCTCGCGGGGTTCTTGTTTGACGACGACAACGCCATGGTCCGCATCGACATGAGCGAGTACATGGAGAAGCACGCCGTCTCGCGATTGATTGGCGCGCCTCCGGGCTATGTCGGGTTCGAGGAAGGGGGGCAGCTCACCGAGTCGGTGCGCCGTCGCCCGTATGCGGTCATTCTCTTTGACGAGATCGAGAAGGCGCACCCCGATGTATTCAATATCCTGCTGCAGATTCTCGACGACGGCCGCCTGACCGACAGTCAGGGGCGCACCGTGGATTTCCGCAACACGGTGGTCATCATGACCTCGAACATCGGGTCGAGTTGGATTCTCGAGCACGGTACCGACGACTGGGCACTCGTGGAAACGCAGGTGAATCAAGCGCTCCGTGAGCACTTCAAGCCGGAGTTCCTGAATCGCGTCGATGACACGATTATTTTTCACCCGCTGAGCGAAGCAGACATCGGGCAGATCGTGGAACTGCAGTTGCATCGGTTGGACAAGCTGCTCGCTGACCGCAAGCTGGTGCTCGAACTCACCGACGAGGCCAAGTCATTCTTGGCGCACGAGGGGTACGACCCCGCATTCGGTGCGCGTCCGCTCAAGCGGGCGATTCAGCGTCACCTGCAGAACCCACTCGCGATGGCGGTACTCAGCGGAGAGTTCGCCGAGGGTGATACGATTTGTGCGGTCGTGCACGGTGATGCGCTCGCCTTCGAGAAGAAGGCGAGCTGACGGCGAGCTGACCGGAAGTTGTTAGCGCGTGCGGACGAGCTGCACAATAATCGGCGTGTGCAGCGCTTCCGTCAGTGAGCTGAACGCGATGCTGCCCGCACCACCCGCGCCCACCGAGAACCTCGCGAAGGCCATGCCGCCTGCCGCCATCGTTGCGGTGCGCGCCGTGCTGGGCGCCAGCGACAAGACGTTGAGCGGATAAATCGTCGGCGTATTGGCCTCGCGCGGCATGATCGTGCGCAGGTCCCAGCTGCGGAACGCATAGCTGGTGGCAACCGGCACACTGCTCCCGTCCGTCAGCAGGCTCATCGCAAAGGACTGCGCGGCCTGAAACGGCGACGTGAACACATTGCCGAACACATAGTTCAGGTTGTCGAGTCCCTGACGATTCGAGTTCACCAGTGCTTGCGTGTAGACCGTGGACTGCAACGGCGACTGGTCGATCATGTACCGCAGGAGCCCCCAGGTGGCACCGCGGGTCGCCAAGCTGTCATTGTCGGCCCACGGCGAGTTGGCGCTGGGGTTGGCCATGAATCCGAGCAGGCGCGCCATGTTCTGGTTCTGATACTTCAGGAAGTCGCTCTGAGTGGTAGCCGTCGCGGAGATTTTCGCGTAGTTGATGTCTGTCCCCGCGGTGAACCCCGTGACGCGGTAGTACAGCAGTTCTTCGGCGAAGTGCGACAGGCCTTCGTCGAGGAAGACCTCCTCCGCGTACGACGCAAAGGTGACGTTGAGTCGGCGCGACCAGTTGATCAAGTGCTGGAACTCGTGCGCCACGGTGTTCACGGCAGTATTGATCAGCGCCGTTCGGTCGGTGTACGCGCTGTTGTACTTCCTGGTCGGGTCGAGCACGGGCAGATAAAACATTTCCCCTTCGTTGCTTCCCGCGCAGCCGTTCGTGCCCGCCGACGAGTAGAGGTCGCGCGAATCAAAGAACCCGCCAATCACGTAGCCGGCGGTCGCCGGGGTGAGCGCATTCACGCTTGGGGTGAAGAACAGCACCACGCGGCCGTTTCCGTCTGCGTCGTAGGGAGCACCGAAGGCATTCACATCCACGTCATACACGAGCGTGTCGAACATCGTGCTGATCGACAGCAACTCGGCGTCGGTGAGCCCTCCCGTCGGTGCGGTCGTGTCCACGAGCACGATCGCACGGCTGGTGACCGCGGCCACGCGCGCGCCATGATAATCCGACGCGTTCGCGACGCACGGATTCCCACCGACGCCGTCGCCATTGGAGTTGAGGCTTACAATGGTGCCAACGGTCGGCGTCGAGGCGAGTCCCTTGATGCTCGACGCGCCGGACCCTCGCACGGCACGACCCTCGGACATCCGTGCGCCCAGCACGCGGCGCATGTTACGCTGGCGCTGCAGATGGACGCGCGCCGGCTCTGCGATGTTCTCGGCGGACGTGGGCATCAGCAGATTGGACAGCGACGGGGCGAGCGGCACACCCACGGCCTGTGTCCCCGCGGCGAGCATGGTGATCGGGCGCGTGGTGCTGCCGGTATCAAGATTGATTGCGGAAATCGCGTAGTCGGCCCCCACGGCGCCGCCGGCAACACAGAGCAGGTTCCGTTGCGCAGCCGTCACCGTGCGAATCTCACCGACATTCATCGTGATGGCCGTCGCCGTGGCGCAGGGGCCTGGCGCGGCGATCACTGTGATCGCGATCGATGCCGTGACGCCGCCATCGACGGTCGCCGAGATCGTGCTCGTGCCGACAGCGACTCCCGTCACCGTGCCGCTCGACGTGACTGTGGCGATGGTCGGCGCGCTCGAGCTCCACGTGACGGTGCGGTTCGCGAGCACATTGCCGGTCGCGTCGTAGGACGTTGCGGTTGACGTGATCGACTCGCCAATGACAAAGGAATTCGCCGGGACCGTGACCATCACCCGCGCGACGCTTGCGCCCGCGGTTGTTGACGGCGCCGTGTTCGGCGACGACGGCTGGCAGGCGGAGAGCAGGACAGCGGTAAGGACTGCAACTGCACGGAACGAGCGGCGCATAGATTCGGAGCTCAAGGGATGCGGCGGGGGTACCTGACTGTTTATACCCCGCGTGACGGGGCGCGTGCCATCGCCCTGTGGTATTATAGACGCGCGACCGCAAATCTACCGCACCCCCCATCCCATGACCGATCGCCTCCGCTTGGACCTCCAGTTCATGTCTGATGCACTCGCGGCGGCCCGAGCCGCCGGCGAGGGCGGGGAGGTGCCCGTGGGCGCCGTTGTCGTGCGTGGCGGGGCGGTGGTCGCCGCTGAGGCCAACGCGATGGTCACGCAGCGCGATGCGACCGCGCACGCCGAAGTGCGGGCCATTCGCGCCGCCCAGGCCGTGCTCGGCGATTCACGCCTGAGCGGCTGCACCCTGTACGTGACGTTGGAGCCCTGCGCCATGTGTGCGGGGGCCATTGTGCTCGCACGGCTCGACCGGGTGGTGTTTGGCGCGTGGGACGATAAGGCGGGAATGGTGGGATCGGTTGGGGACCTGCTGCGGCACCCGAGGCTGAATCATCACCCCGAAGTGGCCGGTGGGGTGATGGCCGACGAGTGCGGCGCGCTGCTCCGGGCCTGGTTTGCTGAGCGCCGAGACGGATAGAATCTCGGGTTATGCGTTGACTGTAGGTGGTCGAGCCGATAATTTCTTCAGGCTAGGAGAAAGTCCTGGATAGGTGGCCGAGTGGTTGAAGGCACCGGTCTCGAAAACCGGCGTACCGGCAACGGTATCGTGAGTTCGAATCTCACCCTGTCCGCTGCAGTGGAGGCGTGACCCGACGCGCTGGTTCGCGGATTCGCGTGCCAGCGCGTCGTAGTTGTTGGAGGGATTGGAAAAGTGCATGAGGACGGGTGGCTGAGTGGTTTAAGGCGCACGCCTGGAAAGTGTGTGTACGTGAAAGCGTACCGTGGGTTCGAATCCCACCCCGTCCGTGCTAACGAGAGACCCCGCAACGAGTTATCGTGCGGGGTTTTTCGTTGGCGTGCGGCACCCTCTGGCGCCCCCTCTGGCGGCCCCCTCTGGCGGCACGCCCAGTCGCAGCGGAGATTCGGGGAAGGGCATCGCGTCTCACCAGTGCCCACCATCGAGTACATCAGGAGCCCCCTATGTCGTCTGTCCTCCGGTCGGTTCTGTTCGTTCAGTCCGTTCGGTCCGCTTTGTCCGTTGCTGTGCTCAGCCTCTGGACTCCTCTGTTCGCCGCCACGGTATCGTCGCAGCAACCCTCCGCCCAGCAACCCGGCGCGCAGTCCGCGCCCCGCCCCCGCGCGCGCGACCTGGGCATCTCCGCCCTGATCGGCGGAACCCCCGGCGCCTTGGATGCCATCACCGATGTGCGCGGTGTTGAAGTCGGCCACACCACGATCATCGAGGGCGCGCCAGGACCACTCAAGGTGGGGGTCGGACCGGTACGTACCGGCGTGACCATAGTGCACCCCCGCGGGAAAGGGAGCAACGATCCCGTATTCGGTGCCTGGTTCACGCTCAACGGCAACGGCGAGATGACCGGAACCACCTGGCTGCAGGAGAGCGGATTTCTCGAGGGGCCGATCGGCATTACCAACACGCACAGCGTGGGCGTGGTGCGCGACGCCATTCTGCAATGGCGCGTTGGGCGCGCCACGCTGCAGCCGTGGGGGCTGCCGGTGGTCGCGGAGACCTACGATGGTGGGCTCAGCGACATCAACGGCTTTCATGTGAAGCCGGAGCATGCGATCGCGGCACTGAACGGCGCAGTTGGGGGCGTGGTGCCCCGCGAGGGGGCGGTCGGTGGCGGCACAGGGATGACCTGCGAAGGGTTCAAGGGCGGTATCGGCACCGCCTCGCGAACGCTGACCACCGCGCAGGGAGGCTACACCGTGGGCGTGCTCGTGCAGTGCAACTTCGGATCGATGCGCGACATGCGCGTCGCCGGCGTGCCGGTTGGTGAGGAACTGAGCGACCTGGCGTCATGCATCGCCGGACCGCTCCCGGCAGGCTCACCGGCAGGCTCACCGCCGGGCCGTCGGAGCTGCGACCAGCCCGCACCGAAGGGAGCCAACACCACCGAGGTCGAGCTGGGCTCAATCATCGTTATCGTCGCGACCGACGCGCCCCTCCTGCCGCATCAACTCAAGCGCATCGCCACCCGCGTGGCACTCGGCGTGGGCCGCGCCGGGGGCACCGGCGGCAATGGATCGGGCGACATCTTCGTGGCGTTCTCCACGGCAAACCCCGGCGCCGCAGTCCCCGCCGACAGCGCACGCCTCACGATGGTGAGCAACGCGGCCATCTCGAACCTGTTCAGCGCCACAGTGCAGGCCACGGAAGAGGCGATCCTGAATGCCATGCTCGCCGCCGACACCATGACGGGCGCGAACAACCTGCGCGTGAATGCGTTGCCAGCGGATCGGTTGATGGCGGTGCTGCGGAAGTATGGGCGGGTGCGGTGAGCGTGGCGCACCTACTTTGACCTGTTGGCTGTCGCACGGCTAATTTCACGCATGTTGCACGCGTTCCCCCGTCCTCCCCTCCATCGGAGTCGCTCCATGCATTCTCTCCCTACGACCCTGCGGCGCGGCCTGCTGAGGGTCGGTCTTGCCGTCGCGGCGTCGGCGCCAGCGGTCCTCGGGGCCCAACAAGGCACCTGGGCGCTGACCAATGCGCGCATTGAGACGGTCACCAAGGGCGTCATCGAGAAGGGGACGATTCTCGTCCGCGACGGCCTGATTATCGCCGTCGGGGCCGACGTCATGATTCCCGCCGACGCACGGGTCATCGACTACGCCAAGCGCACCATCGCCCCAGCGCTGATCGACCTCACCTCGTCGCTCGGCCTCTCAGCCGCTCCGGCTGGTGGTGGCGGCGGTGGTGGCCGTGGCGGCCCTGGAGGGCCCTCGGCCGCGAGTGCAGGGGCCGAGAAGTTCAACGGTTTCGATCCGAACCGCAGTGTCACCGAAGAAGTAAAGATCAGCGCGGCCGATACCCGCGCCGCCCGTGAAGGCGGGGTCGCCGTGGCGCTGGTCGCACCCACGCGCGGCGCGCTGCGCGGCATGTCGGTGCTCGTGCCGATGCGCGACAGCGCGAACGGATTCGACGCCGTCAAAGTCAACGTCGCCCAACACTTCGGCTTCAGTGGTGGCGGTGGCGGGTTCGGCGGCGGTGGCGTCAATGCTGCCGGCGAACGGCTCCCCGGCACGATTATGGGCGTCATCGCCTATCAGCGTCAGGCCCTGTACGACGCCCGCCGCTACGGCCTCATCGTCGATCGCTGGAAGGCCGACCCCACCGGAATCGCCCGCCCAGCCAACGATCCGGAACTCGAGTCGCTCGTCGCCGCGGCACGCGGCCAGATGCCGATCTTCTACGATACGCCGCAGGAGAACGACATCCGCCGCGCGGTAAAGATGGCCAAGGAGTTCGACCTCAAGCTCACCTTGACTGGCGTGACCGAAGGCTTCAAAGCCGTCGATGCCCTCGCCGGACACCATGTGGTCGTCTCCACCAACTTCCCGCAGCCGTCCACCGTCACCGGGTGGTCGTATCGGAACGCGATGCGGCAGAGCCCCGGCGACAGTGCCGCCGCCGAAAAAGAAGCGCGCAAGGCGATCGAAGGAAATGCCGCGACGCTGCACAAGGCGGGGGTGAAGTTCGCGCTCGCCTCCGGCGGTTCGCGAGCGGCTGACTTTGTGACGAACATTCGCAAGGCAGTCGCCGCCGGACTCCCCGCTGACGTCGCGCTGCAAGCGGTCACCATTCGCGCCGCCGAACTGGCGGGCATGGGCAAGGCGCTCGGAAGCATCGAAGTCGGCAAGATCGCGAATTTCGTGGTCACGGAAAACGGCAACATCATCTCCGACAGCGCGCGCGTTCGCGCGGTGTTCGTGGATGGCGTCAAATACGACGTGGCCTCACAAGCACCAGCGCCCGCCGCTGGCGGTCGCGGCGGACGCGGCGGCAACCCCGGCGGTGCCCCAGCCGCCCCAGGCGCTGCGCAGATCGCCGGCACCTGGCGCATGACCATCGACAGCCCGCAGGGTGCGCAGTCGGTCTCCGCCACCTTCACGCAAAACGGCGCGAGCTTCAGCGGCAAAGTCACCGGGCTCCCGACCGGCGACGCCGAAATCAGCAACGGGCGCGTCGACGGTAACAAAGCCAGTTGGTCCCTCGCGCTCAGCTTCGGAGCGCAGAGCTTCAATCTCGATTTCAATGGCGACATCACCGGGAACCGCATGACGGGCTCCGTCGCCCTCGGCCCCATGGGGAACGCGCCCTTCACTGGAGAGAAAGCGCCATGAAGAACACCACCCGCACGTCGCCCGCGATGATCGGCGCGCGCACGATGCTGCTCGCAAGTGCGCTCGCGGCATCTACGGCCTTCGCCCAGGGCGCTGCCGCGCCCGCCACAGACGGATTCGGCGGAGCCGGCGCCCTGAACATGCCGATTCCACCGGCCGCCAAGCTCGTTGCCATTACGCACGCCACAATTCTTACGGCGTCACACGGCACGATTCTCGACGGCACCATCATTATCCGCGACGGTAAGATCGCCCAGGTCGGCCCCAAGCTGGCAGCGCCGGCAGGCGCGCAGGTGATTGATGCCACGGGGAAGTTCGTCACCCCGGGCATCATCGACGCGCACTCGCATTCGTCGCTGCAGGGCATCAACGAGAGCTCCAGCTCGATCACCTCGCAGGTCAACATCGGCGACGCCTTCCGCGAAGACGGCCTTACGCTGTACCGCCAACTTGCCGGCGGCGTGACCGCCGCGAACGTCCTGCACGGTTCCGCCAACACGATCGGCGGGCAGAACCTCACCGTGAAGATGCGCTTCGGGCTCCCCGTCGACTCGATGAAGTTCGACAAGGCGCCCCCGGGCATCAAGTTCGCGCTGGGTGAAAACGTTCGTCAGACCAACGGCGCACAGCCGGGTCGCACGCCGCGCTATCCGCGCACCCGTATGGGCGTCGAAGAACTGCTCCGCGATGCCTTCACCCGCGCGCAGGAATATCAGGCTGAGTGGAAGGAATACGACAAGGCGAAGGCCGCGCTCAAGAAGGGGCAGGCCGAGCCGATTCCGCCGCGCCGCGACATTCAACTGGATCCGCTGGTGGAGATCCTCGAAGGCAAGCGACTCGTCCACGCGCACTCGTATCGCTCCGACGAGATCCTCATGCTGCTCAAGGTGGCCAAAGACTTCGGCTTCCGCGTGGCCTCGCTGCAGCACGTGCTCGAGGGGTACAAGATTGCCGACGAGATCGCGGCCGCTAACACTGGTGCCTCGACCTTCGCCGACGAGTGGGCCTACAAGCTCGAAGCGTGGGACGCGATCGCCTTCAATGCGTCGTTGATGGCCGAACGCGGGGTGAAGGTGTCGATCAACTCCGACTCCGACGAGCGCGCCCGTCGTCTCTATCAGGACGCGGCGAAGGCCATGCACTACGGCAACACCTCCGAGGAGGAGGCACTCAAGATGATCACGCTGAACGCGGCCTGGCAGCTCGGCGTGGATAAGTACACCGGATCGATTGACGTGGGGAAGGACGCCGACATCGCGATCTTCACCGCGCATCCGTTCTCGCCTGCGGCCCGCGTCGATATGACGCTGATCGACGGGCGCGTCTACTTTGACCGGAAGACCAGCCCGTCGCTCGAGGCCCTGTTGCAGGCCACGAAGAAGACGCGTGCGATGGGTGACGGAGGAAACTTCTAATGGCACATTCTATGAATCGCGCCATGTTCACGGCGTTGGTGACACTGCTCCCCGCCACGCTCGTTGCGCAGAGCACCCCGAATGCCCCCAAGCCGCTCACGGACAGCTACGTCATCCGCAACGCGACCGTCGTGCCCGTCGTGGGCCCGCGGATCGACAAGGGGACGGTCGTCATCGTTGGCGGCAAGATTACGGCGGTCAGTGCCTCGGCGCCTACCCCAGCAGGCGCGACCGTGATCGACGGCACCGGGCTGTTCATCTATCCGGGCTTCATCGACTCCGGCACCAAGCTCGGTCTCTCCGAGATCGAGTCCGTGCCCGGCGGTGAGGACAAGGTCGAGATTGGCCAGTTCAACCCGCACGACGTCGCGCTCACCGCGGTCAACTCGCACTCGGAGTTGATCCCCGTGGCCCGCTACAATGGCATCACCTCGGTCATCACCGCACCGGAAGGGGGGCTCATTAGCGGCACGGCGTCGCTCATGGATCTCACCGGATGGACGGGCGACCAAATGTCAATCAAGACCCGTGCGGCGTTGGTGGTAAACTACCCGCGCGTCGCGGGGGGTCGTCGCGGCGGTGGCGGTGGACGCGGTGGTCCGGCCGCTGACGGCGGCGATGCCGTAAATCAGGGTGTCACGCAGCTCCGTGACTATTTCACCAACGCCAAGTCGTACGCCGACATCAAGGCAAAACTCGCGGCCGGTGGAGCAGGGAAGCAAAAGATCGACCAGGCTATGGAAGCGATGATTCCGTTTGTCCGTGGCGAGTTGCCGGTGATCTTCGACGCCGAGTCCGCCGCACAAATTCGTGGTGCACTGGCCTTCGGTGATGAGTTCAAACTCAAGATTGTGATTCGTGGTGCGGCCGAAGCCTGGCAGCTCGCCGACACGCTCGCCGCCCGCAAGGTGCCGGTGATTGTTGGGCCGACCTATGCCGAACCCTCGGCGAGTTCCGCCTACGACGAGATCTACGCCAACCCGGGCGTCCTCGCCCGTGCCGGCGTGCAGATTGCGTTCCAGACCACGGGCGCGAGCAATGTTCGCGATCTCCCGTTCGAAGTCGGCATCACCGAGGCCTTCGGCCTCGACGCCGACAAAGCGCTCGAAGCCATCACGATCAACCCCGCGCGCATTTGGGGCGTGGGCGACAAGTACGGGAGCATCGAGGTTGGGAAGGTCGCCAACGTGTTCGTGTCGACCGGCGATCCGCTCGATCCGCGAAGCCACGTCAAGTATCTCTTCATCCGCGGCGAACTGATTCCGCTCGTGGACCGTCACACCAAGCTGTACGAAGAGTTCAAGGCGCGTCCCAAGCCGACACCGGCCGTCAAGAAGCCGTAGCCAACCGTGCGGCAGCGGACCGGGGTGTCGCGGATTCCGCGGCACCCCGGTTCCCGTTTTTGCAGTGCTCCGAAAGCCCCCCGCTTTCGCTCCGCGAGGTTCTCTATCAACTTGTGCGCATGCCTGAGTCCTCGACGTCCGGTCACAACGCCCCCACCGCGCACGCAACCGCGTCCCACGATGCCGGCGGACGTGCGCGACGGGCGCTTCGTGTCCTGGTGGTACTCTATGCGCTCTCCGCGGTCGTGGTCGGGTATCAGCGCACGGTCCTGTCGCACGAAAACAACTTCCTGATCTTTCGTGCTGCCTTCGATCACTTGATCGCCGGTCAGGATCTCTACGCGGCCTGGCCCGCCGTGCACGAAGATTTCTTCAAGTACTCGCCAACGTTCGCCTTTCTCTTCGCCCCCTTCGCGCTCCTCCCGCTGACGCCAGGCTACATGCTGTGGGCGCTGGTCTGTGCAGGGGCGGTGGTTTGGGGGTTCGTGCGACTCCTCCCGGCGCGCGATGCAGCCGTGGCCCTTGCCATCGCCCTGCTGCCGATTGTGGGCGACCTCCAGCGCTCGCAGAGCAACGCCCTGTGTGCCGGCCTCATGCTCCTCGCCTGGAGTGCCTACGAGCGGCGTGAACAGTGGGGCGCGGCGAGTACAATCGCCGCTGGCACATTTGTGAAACTCTTTCCTATGGCGGCGTTCGCCGGCGCCATCTTTCATCCGCGCAAGTTCCGGATGGCCGTGATCTCAGCCGCGACGGCGGTCATCGGTATCGCTCTTCCACTCATCGCGGTCGCACCAGCCTCGCTCGCGTCGCAATACCGCTCCTGGCGCGCCATCGAAACGCGCGACGCGGCGCCGCTCGCTCGCTACGGCGCCGGTGGCGCGGACCTCTACGCAGGCCTCATGGGACAGTTCCGCGTCTGGTGGGGCGTCGAGTGGCCCCATTGGCCCACGCAGGTGATTGGCCTGCTCCTCCTCCTGCTGCCGCTTGCGGTGCAGTGGAAGCGTCGCGACGAACCGCACTTCCGGTTGCTCTTCCTCGCGTCGATCCTCGTCTTCTGTGTGCTGTTTAACCATCAGGCCGAATCACCGTCGTTCGTCATCTCGATGGTTGGAATGGCCCTCTGGTTTGCGGTGTCGCCGCGCACGACCTGGCGCACCGCGCTCATGGTTGTGGCCTTTGCCGTGGTAAATCTCGGCAGCACCGATCTGATGCCGCGCAGCTGGTATCAGGCCTACTACGTGCCCTATCTGCTCAAGACCCTGCCGTTGATTCCGCTCTGGCTCGTCATGCAGGCTGAGCTCCTCGGTGTGATCCCCAGCCGAGCGTCCGCCCTTGGGTCCAGCGCGAGCGCCTGACGCGCTCGGCTCAGAGCGCGCCGAAGTTCACGAGCGCGATGTCGCCGCGCGTGAGTCGGTCGCGAACGGCCGCTGAACGGAGCGCGGTGAGTTCTACCTCGCGAGGCGTCGTGTAGCCGTCCACCGCGAGTAACGCGTCGTCCACATGTCCGGGATGCACCATGAGCTCCACGCTACCGGCGGGCAGCGAATCGAGCACGCGAAGGAGTCGCGAACTGAACCCTTCGCTCCCTTGCATCGACACCCCAATAAAGTGATCCGGCGCGCGCGTCACCGCGGCGGTCACGGATGTCACGCGCCACGAGCAGGCAATCACCCCGCGATGCAACTGCGATGGCAGGTCATTTGGGAATCGGCGATGCGACTCCACGGGTCGCCGGAGCGGAAGCCCACGGCGCACGGCGACCCGCGCCACGGCGCGATGGAGCACCGGCAGCGCATGCGTGTGGCGATGCGAATCGATATGCGTTGCCACCACACCGGCCCGATCCAGCGCTTCCAACTGCGCGACACACTCGGCTTCTGCTTCGTCAATGTTCAGTGCACCCGTCAGCGCGCGTCGAGTCAACGTGGAGAGCGAGGCAAAACGCCCCGTGCGTCGATCCGTCAACGACGGCGCCGTGGTGAGTGGCGCACCCACCACCAGGTTGAGGTGCAGGCCGATACCGAGCGTCGGGGTGGCTTTCGCCTGGCGCACGCCGTCGTCCCAGCCCGGACAATGCACCATCATGGAGGTCGACGTGACGCTTCCCGCGTGATGCGCTTCAAGAATGCCCGCCGTCACCGCAGGGGTGAAGGCGAAGTCGTCGGCATTGATAATCAGCCGCGTGCGAGGCGCGAGCTGCCGCGCGGCCTGCTCAGTCGTAGCGGCCACGCCAGTCGTTGATCCGCACCTGCAATACTTCGCCGGCCATCACGAAAGCCGATTGCGCGAAGCTCACCGACGTCGGTTCTTCGTCATAGCGGAAGTGAACCGCCGTCTGCTTGACCGTGAACCCCTTTTTCTGCGCAATAAACAGCGCCTCGACGTCGAACCCAAAGCGCGGAATCGTCACGAGCGGGAAGACCTGTTCAACCGCCGCTGCGGTGAATCCCTTGAGTCCGGCTTGGGTGTCAAGCACGTCGCGCAGCAATACGAATCGCACCAGCGCGTTGAAGACGCGGCTCATGATGTGGCGCGTGTACAGGTAGTGAAAAAAGCTCGGACTCATCTCGTATCGCGACTCGGGGAGCACGCGGCAGGCGATCGCGACGCCGTTCCCAGCCTCAAGATCGCGCAGAATCCGGTTGATCTCCGACGGCGGATACGCGAGATCGGCGTCCGTGAACACACGGTACGGCGCTCGGGCCGCGCGAAGCCCGCGCCCAACGGACACGCCTTTCCCCCCGTTGGGGTCGTTGCGCAGCAGGGTGACCCCTGGGCGTCCGCTGGCGAACGCTCGCAGGACCTCCGCCGCGTCGGGCCCACTGCAGTCGTCCACCAGAATCAGTTCCGCGTCGTACGGCTGGGCCTCGAGCCAGCTCGATAGCTGGGCCAAGGCGGCCGGAAGTCGGTCGGCCCCGTTGTAACAGGGGACGACCACGGAGAGGTGCGGAAGGGATGTGGTGCCGAGCATGGGGGAATTGTCGCCTGTCGCTCCCCCTCGCCGCAACCCGCGACGTGAAGCCCGAGGTGAAGGCCGGCGTGAAGCCCGAGGTGGTGCCCGACGCTTCATTTCCGGTGCGTCGTCAGGCATATTTCATCCCTGAGATGCCACCGACCTCGTCGATCGTCCTCAGTGCCAAATCGCTTGAGCGAACTGTCTCGCGTATGGCCGATGAAATTCTCGAGCGGAACGACGGCGCCGAGGGGCTCATTCTTGTCGGAATCCAGCGCCGCGGCGTCCAGATTGCCGCTCGCATTGCCCAGTTGATCAAGGACCGCGACGGGGCAACGGTACCGCTCGGAGCCCTCGACATCACGCTCTACCGCGACGATCTGCAGACCGTGGGGCCACGCCCCGTCGTGGGCAGGACCGACCTCCCAGGCGATCTCGAAGGGAAACGCGTGGTCATCGTCGATGACGTGCTCTTCACCGGGCGCACCATCCGCGCCGCGCTCGATGAACTCGCCGATTTCGGCCGACCAGCGCGCGTTGGGCTCGCCGTGCTCATTGACCGCGGTGGCCGCGAGCTCCCCATCCAGCCGGACGTCGTCGGTAAGCACGTGGAAGTCCCGCTCGGTGGCCGCGTCGACGTGTTCATCAGTGAACTCGACGGGCGCGACGAAGTCGTCCTCAATGTGATGGAGCGCACGTGACCCCCACCGCCTCCAGCGTGCTCGGCAAGGACCTGCTCGGCCTCGAGCACCTCTCGGCCGAACAGATCAACGTCATTCTCGATACCGCCGGGCCGCTCAAAGAGATTTCCGAACGCGCCATCAAGAAGGTCCCGACACTTCGCGGGGCCACGGTGGTCAATCTCTTCTTCGAGGCCTCCACGCGCACGCGCATCTCATTCGAGTTCGCCGAAAAGCGGTTGAGCGCCGACACGGTCAATGTCGCGTCGAGCGGGTCGAGCATCTCGAAGGGCGAAACGCTGGTCGATACCGCGCGCAATCTCGAAGCGATGCGTATCGACATGGTCGTGATCCGCCACCATGCGTCGGGTGCTGCCAAGTTCCTCGCCGAGCGCATCGAGTCCAATGTGATCAACGCCGGTGATGGCACGCACGAGCATCCCACGCAGGGACTGCTCGACCTGCTGACCTTGCGCGACAAACTGGGCGATCTGCGCGGCAAACGCATTTGTATCTGCGGCGATGTGCTGCACTCGCGCGTGGCGCGCTCCAATATCTGGGGCCTCACCAAGCTCGGTGCGGAGGTCGCGGTGTGCGGTCCCCGCTCGCTCCTGCCAAACGCGATCGGTGAGATGGGCGTGCAGGTCTTTGATCGGATCGAACAAGCGATCGAGTGGGCCGATGCGCTCAACGTGCTCCGACTCCAGCTCGAGCGCATGCAGGCGGGGTACATCCCGTCGTTGCGCGAGTACAATCGTGTCTTCGGTGTCACCAGCGAGCGGCTCGATCGAGCCCCTCGCGATATTCTCATCCTCCACCCCGGTCCCATGAATCGCGGCGTCGAGATCGACTCCGACGTGGCTGACGGCCCCCACAGCGTCATCCTCGACCAGGTCACCAACGGCGTCGCCGTGCGTATGGCCGTGCTCTACCTACTCGCCGGCAATAAGCCGACACTTGCCACCGCTGCTCGGGGGGATGCATGAGCGCCGACCGTCGTGATGTACTCCTGAAAGGGGGACGCCTCCTTGATCCCTCGACCCGCACCGACGCGATCGGAGACATCCTCCTGCGCGACGGGAAGATCGAGAGCGTCGGCGGCAACCTGAGCGCGCCCGAGGGCGCGACCGTCGTCGACTGCACCGGCAAAGTCGTATCGCCGGGATTCATCGACGTGCATTGCCATCTGCGTGAGCCAGGCCGCGAAGATGTCGAGACCATCGCGACCGGCGCGCGCGCCGCGGCGGCCGGCGGCTTCACCGCTGTCTGCGCCATGCCGAACACCGATCCGGTCACCGACAATCAGGCGGCCATCGGTTTCGTGCTCAAGCAAGGGCGCGCCGCTGGTGCGGCCCGCGTGTATCCCATTGGCGCCATCTCCATCGGCGAAAAGGGCGAGCAGCTCGCCGAGTTTGGTGAGATGGTCGGGGCAGGGGCCGTCGCCGTGAGCGACGACGGAAAGCCGGTGGTCAGCGCGCAGTTGATGCGCACCGCGCTCGAGTACGCGCGCGCCTTCGGGATTCCGGTCGCGGACCACTGCGAAGAGCCCACGCTCGCCGCTGGCGGCGACATGAACGAAGGGCTCGTCTCCGCACGACTCGGCCTCAAGGGGATTCCGAGCGAGGCTGAGGAGATCATGGCGATTCGTGATATCCTCCTCGCGCGCCGCACCGGTGGCCATGTGCACCTGTGCCACATGAGCACCCGCGGGTCGGTGGAGCTGATCCGATGGGGCAAGGATCGCGGAATCAATGTGACCGCCGAAGTCTGCCCGCACCACATCTCCCTCACGGAAGATGAAGTGCTCGGCTACGATACGAATGCCAAGATGAATCCGCCGCTGCGCACCCTCGACGATGTCGAAGCGCTCCGCGAAGCGGTCAAGGACGGCACAATCGACGTGATTGCCACCGACCATGCGCCGCACCACAACGACGAAAAGGAACGGGAGTTCTCGCTCGCGCCGAATGGCATTATCGGCCTCGAGACCGCGCTCGCCGTGAACATCACCTGGCTGGTGGCGGCGGGGGTGATTTCGCTCGAAACGCTGATCGACAAGATGGCCTGCGCGCCGGCGAAGCTCTTTCACCTCGACGGCGGCACGTTCCGAAAGGGCGCGCTCGGCGATGTGACGGTGTTCGACCCGACGGCGACCTGGAAGGTCGACGCCGCGAACTTCCTGACGAAGGGACGCAATACCCCGTACCAGGGACGCACCCTGACCGGGCTCGTGAAATGCACGGTTGTAGACGGGCGCGTCGTTTTTCAGCGCTAGCACATCGTAGGCATCACCACGCGGTACGGCACGTTACGGAGACGCGGATCATGGACGCAGCAGACACGGCTCAACTCGCAGAGATCGAGGTACTTCTCGAGGAACGCCGCAAGATCGAGCAGTGGATCACGACGCTCGAATCGCGGCGCGAGGCGACGCCTGCGCACGTGTACGCGCGCGTCCATGCGGATTACACCGCCAAGTGCGAAGCCGCACAGTCGGCGTTGCAGGACAAGATGGATGCCGTGCGATCTGTCGCGCACAGCCTCGAGCTCACGCTCGCCGGCCAAGACGAGGCCATCGCCCATCGGCAAGACGAGCGTGCGGAGGTTGAGTTGCGCGCGCTGGTGGGCGAGTACACCGAGGATGAGTGGAATCGCCGCCGCGCGCTGCTCGACGACGAACTGCGCTCCATGCAGCACGCACGCGCCGAGGTCTCCCGCGAGCTCGACAAGATGTTCGGCCTACTGACGCAGGCGCAGCCGGGCTTTGTCGCGGCCACGTTGCCGGTCGTTGAGGCGCCCCCTGAGGTCGTGCCAGCGCCGTCCGAGGCTCGTGTCGAGCCAGTGGTCGAGCCAGTGGTCGAGCGTGTGGTTGAGCCAGTCGCTGAGCCGCTGGTCGAGCCTTCGGTACCCGACGAGCCACCCCTCGGCTTGTTCACTCCAGTCGCCGAACCAACCGTATCTGCGGAGCCGGCGAAGGCGCACCTCACCGAAGAGCAGGAGAAAATCGCCTTTCTCCGCTCGGTGCTCGGACGGTCGACCCCAGCGGCTCCGGCTCCCGCGCCCGCGCCCGCGCCGCAGCCTGCGCCTGTGCCCAATAAGCAGCCACTGAGCGCCCCGACGCCGAACACCGCGCAGGCCGCTCGGACCCTGGTCTGCCAAGAGTGCAAAGCCATGAACTTCCCGACCGAGTGGTACTGCGAGAAGTGCGGGGGCGAGCTGGCCGCCTACTGAGGCAGCGCCGAACGCCGCTCAAAGGCAAAGGGCCCGCCGACGTGAAGTCAGCGGGCCCTTTTTGCGTCGGAACCCGACGCCGATACTACGGGTGACGCAGCCTTACTTCGCGGCTGCCTTCGCCTTGGCCAGCCGGGACTTCTGGCGGGCCGCGTTGTTCTTGTGGATCAGCCCCTTACGGGCCGAACGGTCAAGCAGGCTGGTCGCGGCGGTCTTCTGCGCGGGGGTCGCCTCGGCGGACTTGGCGGTCTTCAGAGCGGTCCGCAGGGCGGAGCGCTGCGCGCGATTGCGCACCGCAGCGGCGCGCGACTTCCGCATGTTCTTTTTGGCGGACGCAATTCTCGGCACGAAACGATCTCTGGACTTGAGGTGAAGGCATTCCGACGGATTTCGACACGCATGCCGAGCACCCGTTTATCTGCTTATGGCAGAGCCGTGAAGGGTAGGCAGTTCGGCACCGAAAGTCAAGCGGCACAAGGACCTCGGCAGGCCAGTCCCCTCAGCCCGACCACAGGGCCTCCACGCTTTGGCGGCGTTGGCACCCATCGGTTATGTTAGTTGGAGACTGCCCGCGAGGGCCTCACTTCCGCCGACGAGCGCTACAAGCCCCTTGGACATCGAGCTTCTTCTCCTCGTCGCGCCGGTCCTGCTGTTCTCCATGGTCGCCCATGAGTTCGCGCACGGCTACGCCGCCCTGAAACAGGGCGACGACACCGCCTTCATGCTCGGCCGCCTGACCTGGAACCCGGTCAAGCACATCGATCCCATCTTTACCGTCCTGATCCCTGCGCTCACGCTGATGACCTACCACGTCGCCTTCGGCGGCGCGAAGCCCGTCCCCGTGAACCCGAGTAAGTACACGAACTACCGGCGCGGCGACATTATCGTATCCATGGCCGGCATTGTCGCCAATCTCAGCCTGGCGATCATCATGATTCCGTTGATTATCGGGCTGGGGCTCGTGGGGCGGATTGTGCCGGTGCTTGGGGACTCCGCGGCAATCCTGCAGGTGATGTTTACGTACGGCATCAATATCAATCTCGTCTTGGCGGCCTTCAATCTGATTCCGATTCCGCCGCTCGACGGTTCACACGTGATCAAGCACCTTCTTCCTGGGGTCTGGTCGCTCCGCTTTCAGCGTGCCGCGCCCTTTGGTTTCATCATGCTCCTGGCACTCGTGACCCTCGGCCGACCACTGCTGAATCTGTGGATGCAGCCGGTCTGGGCGTTCTCGGGGGTGGTTGTGGGCGTGCTCAAGCCGTATATCCTTCCAAGCCCGTGGACGACCTGACCCCCGCCTCCGCCATCGTCGAGAGCCCGCCTGCCGGGTTCGTCGTTGAGTTGGCCCATTTCAATGGGCCGCTCGATCTCTTGTTGTCGCTGATTCGCGACGACAAAATCGACATCTACGATATTCCGATCGCGCACATCTGCGAGCAGTTCCTTGCCAAGATGCGCGACCTGGCCATCAACGACGCCGCCGAGTATCTCGAGATGGCGGCACGTCTGTTGCGCATCAAGGCGCAGTTGTTGCTCCCGCGCCGCGAAGGCGACGAGGCGTGGGAAGATCCGCGCGCGGAGCTCGTCCGTCGACTGCTCGAGTATCAACAGATGCGCGAGGTGGTCGATGTCCTCGAGCGGATGGGTGAAGACCGCCGCAATCGCTTTGCGCGAAGCTACGTGCCCGATCTTGGGCCGCCACCGCAGGCGCCGCTCGCGCTGTCGCTCGTGGAGTTACTCGTAGCGGTGGATCGCGTGCTCCGCGCCGCGCGCAAGCCGACGTTGCATGAGGTGATTCCGCGTGCGCTCGACGTGGACGGCGCGATCACCACCGTGCGCGATGTGCTCGCGTTGCGCGAGCGGGCGCGGTGGCGTGATGTCATCCGTGTGGGTGCTGAACCGTGGGAAGTGCTGTCCTGTCTCTTGGCCTTGCTCGAGTTGGCCAAGCGCAGTGAAGTCAAGATTGCTCAACTCCGACCATTTGCTGACGTGGAGATCCGCCGTGAATCCGCTGGCGAAGCTGCTTGAAGCCGCGCTGTTCGCGAGTCCCCGGCCGATCCCGGCCACGGAACTCGCCGCGCTCGATCCTGAATCATCTCCAGCGGCCCTCCAGGCCGCGCTGGAATCCTTGCGTGAGCACTACGACGTGGATGGTCACGGGGTGGAGCTCGTTGAACAGGGCGGGGGGTGGTTGATCCTCACGCGCCCGGAATACACCGAGGCCATTGAACGGGCGCAGATGGCGGTCCGTCCGCAGCGGCTGAGTGCCGCGGCGCTCGAATCGCTCGCCATCATTGCGTACCGGCAGCCGATCGGTCGCGCCGAGATCGCCGAGATTCGCGGCGTAGACGTGGGTGCCATTCTGAAGTCGCTCGTGGAACGTGGACTGGTGGAGGTCGTGGCCCGGGGTGAAGGGCTGGGACGTCCGCTGCTCTACGGCACCACGCCGCTCTTTCTCGAGCAGTTTGCGCTGCGTCACCTTGAGGAGCTCCCCCGCGTGGACGAGCTTGCCATTGCACTCCGCCGCGAGCCGGCCGCACTGTGAGCGGCGAACCGATGCGAATCCAGCGCGCTCTGGCGCGTGCGGGCATCGCGTCGCGCCGTAAGGCGGAGGAACTTGTCGCAGCTGGCCGTGTGCAGGTGAACGGAGCTGTGGCGCAGACCGGACAGAGCGTGCAGTGGGGGAAGGACCGCATCACGGTGGACGGCCAAGCGATCCCCGCTCCCGTCGCCCCCCGCTGGCTCGTGCTCAACAAGCCGCCTGGCGTGTTGACGACGGCACGTGATCCCGAAGGGCGCAAGACCGTGTTTGATCTCGTCCCGGCGGCTCCAGGGCTCACGTACGTCGGTCGGCTCGACTACATGACCGAGGGGGTGCTCCTCCTCACCACCGACGGCGACGCCGCCCACGCGCTCACGCATCCGAGCACGGGGGTGCAGCGCACCTATGTGGCGACCGTCAGCGGCAATGCACCGGCGGCCGTCGTTCAGGCCAAGCGTGGGGTAGAACTCGAGGACGGGCTCGTACGTCCGGATTATGTCGAGGCCAGCCCGCTCGGTGACCGGACGTGGGCCTTCTCGATTACGCTCACCGAAGGGCGAAATCGTGAGGTGCGTCGTATGTGCGAGGCGCTCGGACTCGAAGTGCTGCGTCTCGTTCGCACGAGCTTTGGGCCGGTCGAACTCGGCAACTTAGTGCCCGGCGAAGTACGCCAGCTCAGCGCCAAGGAGCGGAAACTCATCGAAGCAATGGCCCGTACGGGAGACTGACCGCTCCCGACCCGCGTTCCGTCGCTGCGTTGCGCGCGGGCCTGTAGTCCTTTTCTCTGGGAACCATGACCCGACTTGACGACGAAGCGTTCACGGCGGACCACGCGCTGATTCAGCAGGTGTTGACGCAGGTGGCCCGCCGCGTGGTGGGGCAGGAAACGATGGTCGAACGCCTGATCATCTCCCTGCTCACCGGCGGCCACGTGCTGCTCGAGGGCGTCCCGGGGCTCGCCAAAACGCTGACGGTGCGCACGCTGGCCGAGACGATCCACACGAGCTTCTCGCGCATCCAGTTCACGCCAGACCTGTTGCCGGCAGACGTCGTCGGGACGCAGGTCTACGATCAGTCGAGCGGACGGTTCTCGGTCAAACAAGGACCGATCTTCGCGAACATCGTACTCGCCGACGAAATCAACCGCGCGCCCGCCAAGGTGCAGGCCGCGCTGCTCGAGGCCATGCAAGAGAAGCAGGTCACCATCGGCGGAACGACCTTCCCGCTCGAGGAACCCTTCCTCGTGCTCGCCACGCAGAATCCGATCGAGCAAGAAGGGACCTACCCGCTCCCCGAAGCCCAGGTCGATCGCTTCATGCTCAAGCTCCGTGTCGGCTATCCCAAGCGCGACGAGGAAAAAGAGATCATGCGGCGTATGGCCAGCGGCGATGCCATTCCGGTTCAGGCCGTTGCGACGCCCGCGCAGATCCTGGCCGCGCGCAAACATGTGGCCGCGCTCGCGCTCGACGAGCGGATCGTGGACTACATCGTCGATCTCGTCCATGCGACGCGTGCCCCCGCCGACGCTCGGCTCCCGGAGCTCGTGCCCCTCATTGAGTTCGGCGCCAGCCCGCGTGCGACCATCGCGCTCGCACAGTCGTCACGCGCGCACGCCTTCCTGCGCGGTCGCACCTTCGTCACGCCCGACGACGTAAAGGCCATGGCCCCCGACGTGCTCCGGCATCGCGTGCTCCTCACGTACGAGGCCGAAGCGGAGAACGTGACGAGCGAGCAGGTCATCGCCCGCGTGCTCGACACCGTTCCCGCCCCGTGATCCGTTACGGCGCGTGAGGCGAGGGCGCGCGTGAGCGGCATCAGCCCCGAGATCCTCCGGCAAGTGAAACGCATTGAGCTCCGCACACGCGGGCTCGTGAACTCGCGCTTCACCGGAGAGTATCACTCGGTCTTCAAGGGGCAGGGCATGGAGTTCTCGGAAGTTCGGGAATACCAGCCCGGCGACGAAGTGCGCACCATCGACTGGAATGTGAGTGCGCGGATGCGTCGCTTGTTCGTGAAGCGCTACGTCGAGGAGCGTGAGCTCACGGTGCTGCTGATCGTTGACTGCTCGGGCTCGAGTCGGTTCGGCACGGGCGAACGAGACAAGCAAAGCCTTGCCGCTGAGCTCGCCGCCGTGCTCGCCCTCTCGGCGACGCGCAACAATGATCGCGTCGGCCTGATCCTCTGCTCTGACCGCGTGGAGCATGTGGTGCCGCCGCGCAAAGGGCGTCGGCACGCGCTGCGACTGGTGCGCGATGTCCTCGCATGGCCAACCACCAACCGTGGCACCGATCTCTCACAAGCGCTCGAATACTCGGCGCGCGTGCTCCATCATCGCGCGCTGGTGTTCGTGATCTCCGACTTTGTCACGGCGCCGGTGGATCGCGCGCTGCGGGCGGTGGCGCAGCGCCACGACGTGGTGGCCGTCGTTATGGATGATCCCGCCGAACGCACGCTGCCAAACCTGGGCGTGATTCGTGTGGTCGATCCTGAGACCGGCAAGCTCGTTGAGGTGGACTCGAGTGCCGCCGGGGTGCGTGATGCCTACGCCATGGCGATTGCGGGGGAACGGTTGGGGAGGCAGCAGATGCTCCGACGTCTCGCCATCGACGAGGTGTCGGTCGACACAGACCGCGGATTCGCCGAGCCGTTGCTCCGCTTTTTCAACGTGCGCGAGACACGCGGCCGCAAGGCAAGGCGCCGGTGAGTCGGCGCGACGACCCTCGGTTCGCCGTGCGCATCGCGCTGCTGGTCGTGGCCAGCATCGCGGGGGTTGGCACCTTGGCGCCCAATGCGCTCGTTGCGCAGGGGGCACGGAATGCGCGCGTCACCGTGAGCATTCGCCCCGAGACCGTGTCGGTTGGCCAGCCATTTGTGGTCAATGTGCGCGTCCAAGCGCCACTCGCGGCCATTGTCCGTTTTCCTGCCGTTCCAGATAGCGGCGACGCGATCGAAGCGATTGATCCCCGGGTCGTGGCGGACGCACCCGGTCCGATGCTCGATCGCACGGCGAGCTATCGACTTGCGGCGTGGGACCTCGGGGATCGTCACCCGGCACTCGGCGCGGTTGTTGTCGCCGTAGGCGGCAGCGAGGAGCGAGTCGAGCTCGCGATTCCGTCGGTGCATGTGCGATCGTTGCTCCCCTCCGATACCGCGGACCGCATGGCGAAGCCGCCGCGCGACCCATTGGCCACGCCGAGCGCGCTCTGGAAGTTGTGGGTGCTGTTGGGCACCCTCGCCGCGGTGCTCGTGGGCTGGTGGTGGCATCGGCGGTCGGTGCATGTGCCCACAACGCCGGAGCGCGAGGCGTACCTTGTGGCCGCGACGGCGTTTGAAGCCCTCCAGCGGCTCGCGTTACACGAAGCCGGCGAACCCGCGCGGCATGTCATCGCGCATGTCGACGTGATGCGAGAGTATCTCCAACGGCGTTTCCCCGCAGCGCATCACGGACTCACGCCGTCGGAGTTCGTCACGCGGCTTGCCAAGGAACAGTTCCCGTCACAACAGGACAAACTCGCAGCGCTTCTTGCACGCGATGCGGATCTCCGCTTTGCTGCGACCGCGCTTGATGCCGATGCCTCCGCCGCCCTTGCCGCCGAGGCCCGTCGGATTGTGCGAGACGTGCAGGATGCACACGAGGCGCGGCTGCGCGCTGCAGATGTCGGCCCCCAGCGTCCGAGGCGTCGCTGATGAACTGGCGCGGGGTCGACTTTGGTGAGCCGTGGTGGCTTCTCCTGCTCGTGCCGATCGTCGCCTGGCTCTGGTGGCGCAGAGGGCGCCGGCCGACCGCGATTCTGTTCTCACGGGCCGACCTGCTCGCCCGAGGACCTGCGCGAGGACGCTGGGCAGCTCGTGCGCTCATTAGTGCGCGCGTTCTCGCGCTCGTCGCCGCGACCGTTGCGCTGGCGCGCCCGCGCGCCGGTGCCCGAGTCGAGCAAGTGAGCGGCGATGGTATCAGCATTATCCTCGCCATTGACCTCTCGAGCTCAATGCTGGCCGAGGATTTTCAGCCGCAGAACCGCCTCGAAGTCGCCAAGGATAAGGTCAAGCAGTTCGTCGCCGGCCGCACGGTCGATCAGGTGGGGCTCGTCGCCTTCTCAGGTGAGGCCCTCACCCAAGTTCCGCTCACGATCGATTATCCCGTGGTGCTCGCTGCCGTCGACAACCTGCAGCCTGGTCAGCTCGAAGACGGCACCGCCATCGGCACGGCCATCGCGACCTCGGCGAATCGGTTGGTCAGAGCGCCCGGACGTTCGAAAGTGCTCATCCTGCTCACTGATGGTGTGAACAATCGCGGGACCATCGATCCCCGCACGGCCGCACAGGCCGCGGCGGCACTCGGCATTCGCGTCTACACGATCGGAGTCGGGAGCGAAGGGATGGCGCCGGTTCCGGTGGGGCGCGGTGCCTTTGGGTTGCGCTATGAAATGCGTCCCGTGGAACTCGACGAGCCGTTGCTCGAGTACATCGCGCAGGTGAGCGGTGGACGATATTTCCGCGCCCGCGACGGGCTCTCCTTGCAGCGCATCTACGAGCAGATCGATCGCCTCGAACGGTCCCCAATCCGCGCGCAACGCTTCGTCCGCTATCGCGAATTGTTTCGGTGGCCTCTGGGACTCGCGATCTTTGCGGTCGTCGGGGAGTTGCTGCTACTCGCCTGGCGAGGGCCGCTTCCATGATGCCCAACTTCGACTATCCCTGGATGGTCCTCGGCGCGCTGATGCTCGCCCTCGGCGGTGGCGCATCCTTTTGGTGGTGGCATCGGCGACGGTTGGTGCGGCTGCGGGCGCTCGGTACCGACGCCGCAATCGTACGCCTCGCGACAGATGATGCCCGCAAAGCTCCGCGTGCACGCGCGCTGCGCGTGTCCATCGCGATTGGTCTCGCCGGACTCGCCTTCGCTGGGCCACGATGGGGCAACGGCACGAATGTCGTGCATACCGATGGCATCGACGTCGTGCTGGCCCTCGACGCGTCGCTGTCCATGCAAGCCACCGACGAGCGCCCCTCACGACTCGAACGCATGAAGCAGGAGGTGCGCCGTTTCCGCGCCCTCGCACCCGGAAATCGCGTGGCCCTTTTGGCCTTTGCTGGGCGCAGCTACATCCTGTCACCGCTCACGGCGGACGACGGTGCGATCGAACTGTTCCTCGATAATCTCGACCCCACGGTCGTCGGACAGCCGGGCTCCGCTATGGCCGCGACGATTCGCCAAGGGACTGATCTCCTCGTTGCCGCAAAAGGGGCGGGCGGCCGAGGGCTCGTGGTCCTGAGCGATGGCGAAGCGTTCGACGATCACGCGGAGAGTCTCGCGGCAGCGAAAGCCGCGGCAGACGCCGACATCGGGATCGTGACGGTTGGCTTCGGTACTGAAGGGGGATCCTCGATTCCCATCATCGACGGCTCGGAGATTATTGAAAAGCGTGATGACGCCGGCGCGGTGGTCATCACGAAGTACGATCCCAAGTTTTTGGGCGACGTCGCGAAGGCTGGACGTGGGGAGTTCATCGCGGCGAACGTGAGTGATAAGGCCTCCCGCATTCAGGCCGCGTTGAGTCGACTCGACTCGCAGCAGCGCAGCGTGCAGGAGGGGCTCTCCCGCCCGCTGCGCCTGACCTGGGTGCTGCTCCCAGCGATTCTCCTGCTCCTGGTCGACGCCTGGCGCAGCGATGGCGGCACCGCCACACGACTCCGGCGTCTGTTGCACCTGTCCGCCATTATGATCGCGGTGCTCGGGGTCCCGCGTGAGGTAAGCGCCCAAGAACGCGATCCTGTGTTGCTGTTTAAGGCGGGGAAGTTCCAGCAGGCGGCTGGCCGATGGCGGCAGATCATGGCCGAGGGCGATCGCCGACCGGTCACGCTGTATAATCTCGGCACTGCGCTGCTCGCCGCTGATTCGCTCGTGCCGGCGATTGAGATGCTCGAGCGAGCCACCCTCGCTGGGGATGCCGAGATTCGACAGAAGGCACTCTTCAACATCGGCCTGGCCCATCTACGCCGAGGTTCGCGCCCCGATGCGCCCGACATGCGTGAACTCGACGCGGCGATTTCGGCGTATCGCGCCGTGTTGCTCCAAAAGGGGAACGACGCCGACGCCGCCTTCAACTACGAGCTCGCGCTCCAAAAGAAGCGACAGGGCGGGGGCGGAAGCAGAAACGACCCACAGCAGAATCCGCAGCAGTCTCCGCGCGCCCCACAGGAGCCGCGAAAGGGGATGTCGTCGCAGCAGGCAGAGCAGTTGCTCTCCGCTGCGTCCCGTGATGAAAAGGAGTCGCAGGCGAGGCGACAGAAGGGGATGCGTCAGGAACGTGCGCCAGGGAGCAAAGACTGGTGATGTTCACGTCGCTCCTTCTCGCGCTCCAGGTCGCGCAGGCCTCGGCTACGCAACCGATTGTGATTCCGGAGATTGTGAATCGCGCACGCGTCGACGCCGCGAAAGTCGTCGACGTGCATGCGATGCTCTTTCCCGATACGGTTTACGTGGGACAACAGTCCACATACCAGATCGGCGTCTTCATGGAATCGGTCACGCGCCAGCGCATGCGCAGGAATCCGGAGTACGCCGCGCCTGAGGTCCGCGACTTGCTCGCGTATGATCTGCGCGACAAACCTCGTGGTTTCGTCCGCGAGGTGGGGAATCGTCCGTATGAGGTGCACGTGTTCCGCCGTGCCATCTTCGCGCTCGCACCCGGAACGGTGGAGATCCCTGCCGCTCGATTGACCTATTCGCTCCCGCAGGGCGGGAGCTACTTCAGTCGCGAAGAGTCGTTCGCTTTACGATCCGAGTCCGTCCGTTTGACCGTGATTGATCCGCCCACGGCGGGTCGACCGCCCGAATGGCGCGGCGCCGTTGGCGCGTACCGCGTGAGTTCAAAGATCGGGAGCGCACAAACCAAGGCCGGTGATCCACTCGTCCTCACGCTGCGTGTAGAAGGGCAGGGGAATATCACCTTGCTCCCGCGTCCAGCCGTGGCGCTCAGTTGGGGAACGGTTATTCCTGCCGGCGAGCGTGTGAGCGTGGACTCTGAGCCGGCCGCACTCCGCGGCGCCAAAGAGTTCGACTGGATTGTGACGCCTCGGGTCGCTGGTGTGCAGTACATCCCGGCCGTGCGCTTTCCCTATTTCAATCCACTGACTCGACGATACGAGATCGCGGAGAGTGTCCCAATTCTCAAGCAGGTTGAGGCTGGAGACCTGGTGGCACCCCAAACGCCCGTGGTCTCAGTCGCGGACGCGCCGTCACTACAGGCGCGGCTCGCCATCGTCCGCACCTTTGTTGGCGAACGTTCGCTTCCGTTCGGACAGAGCTGGTGGTTCAAACTGTTGCTGCTCCTCGCGCCGTTCCCCGCGCTGATCGCCTTCTGGCGGACACGCCCACGCAAACCCAAGCGCCCGCTCTCTGCGTACGAACGACTGGTGCAGCTGACGCTGCACGAGCCGGCGATTCGCGATGGGGCGGCGCGGGCCGCGGCTCTCCGTCGCGCGTTCCTCGACGCACTTCGGGAACGCACCGGGCTCCAAGAGTCACGGCTCACCGCCGACGGCGCCTGGGAGCGTGCCCTGTGTTTGGAAGGGGTCACCGCCGAGACCGCGCGCCGCACCGCGGAGGCGCTGCGCGAACTCGATGCGGCCGCCTTCCATGTGCGGCCCGAGGCACCCGCGGCGATGGGCGAGCGGATCGGCGCACTCTTTGCCGCCATCGATGCCGAGTCCAGAGGCCGACGCGCGGGACGACGCGTGGCCGGTGTGCTGCCAGCCGTTCAACGCTTCCGCGTGGCGCGCGCCCAGCGCCTCGTGCTGCTCGTGGCGTGCCTCACCGTTGCCCTGCCACTGCTCGCGGGCAGCATCAATCTGGCGCGTGAGGCCTTTGCCAAGGGCGTCACAGCGTACGATGCTGGTGACTTCCGGCTCGCCGCTCAGCAGTTCGCCGACGCCGCGCACGAGGCCCCCCGTTCCGTCGAGGCGTGGGCAAACTTTGGCACGGCCGCGTGGGCCGCCGCCGACTCCGCTAACGCAGTTGTCGGTTGGCAGCGCGCGCTCCGTCTTGCACCAACCGACGTCGACGTGCGGGCCAGGCTAGCCGCCACGCGCGCCCCTCAAGATGTCGGCCCCGCCCGAGTTCCAACTGTCCCCGCGAACCTGCCTGCAATCGCCACTCTGCTGGTGTGGCTCGCTGGCTGGGCACTCGTCGCGCGCCGCCGATCGTTGGGGCGGCCCGCCGGGCTCCTCGTTGGGCTCACCCTGCTGCTTGGCGCCGCACTCATGACCGCCACCACTCGCGTCGAACGTGCGCTGATGGGGCGCGATCTCGCTGTCGTGATCGATCCCGTAGCGCTCCGCACCCTCCCGGCGCTGGGCGCCGAAGTCGGACCGGTTCCCTTGGCAGGAGAGACCGCGCGGATTGACGCGCGAGCCGGTGTTTGGTCGCATGTCATCATGGACGAGTCGCGGTCCGGCTGGATTCCCACCCAGAATCTCGCCTCGCTGAGCACGCCCTGACGTTGACCAACAGCCGCACCGCCGGGAGATTTCGCTTGTGACTTCCTCGCGAATCATCTCCATCCTCCCCTCAGCCGTTGCCGACCAAATCGCTGCCGGCGAAGTGGTGGAGCGCCCGGCGTCGGTCGTCAAAGAACTCGTGGAGAACGCGCTCGACGCGGGCGCCTCAACCGTAAACGTCGCCATCACCGAAGGCGGACGCGCCATGATCCGCGTGAGCGACGATGGGTCGGGTATGTCGCGCGATGACGCCGCCATCTCCATCGAACGGCACGCCACCTCCAAGATCAAAACCTCGGCGGATCTGGTGGGCGTGCTGAGTTTTGGCTTCCGCGGCGAAGCGCTGCCCGCGATCGGCTCGGTGTCACGCCTCACCATTGAAACCGCCACGGCCGACGGCAGCGGGACCCGCGTGCTGGCCGCCGGTGGCGCACTCCTCGAAGTCGGCGACGCCGCCCGACGGCGCGGAACCACCGTCACTGTCGAGTCGCTCTTCTACAACACGCCGGCGCGACAGAAATTTCTGCGCGGCGCTCGCAGTGAATGGCGCGCAATCTCCGACATCCTCGGCGTCATGGCCCTCAGCCGGCGCGATGTGCGACTCACCGTCACGCACGACGACAAAGAGGTGCTCACGCTTCCGCCCGCGACATCACTGCGCGAGCGCGTCGCCGCACTGTGGGGCGCTGCCGCCGCCGAAGCGCTCGTCGACGTTGACGATGTCTCTGGGCCGATTCGCGTGAGCGGTCTCGTGCAGCGCCCTGCCGACGTTGGGGTGACGAGTCGTCGTGTCTTCCTCACGGTGAACGGACGCGCGATCCGTGATCCAGGACTCGTGCGCGCCGCCGAGGCTGCGTATCGATCCACCATCCCAGCCGGCGTGCGTCCATCGCTCGTCCTCGATGTCGAAGTACCGGCCGGCGATGTCGATGTGAATGTGCACCCAGCGAAAGCCGAGGTACGGTTCCGCGATCGTTGGGTCACCGAACGGGCGGTCGAACGTGCGGTGCGTCGTGCGCTCGGCACGGGCGACAGCGCGGCCCCCTTTGGTGTCGCGCCGCGTACCACCTGGACCTTCGTTCCCGAGAGCGGCGCGACCATGAGCGTCGAAGCGTTGCACTCCGCGCCCGCCCCGCAGGCACCGCTCTTCGCGAACCCAGCACCCCACGCGAGCGACGACTCCGCCGGATCCGCCGGATCCGACAATGCCCAAACGGCCGCTGAAGGAGCGCCATCAGCGCCCGACGTCATCGTCCCGCCACTCATGCAACTTCGCCGGACGTGGATCGGCTTCGAGCGAGACGACGCGTGGGTGCTGATTGACCAGCACTCCGCGCACGAACGCGTGCTCTACGAGCAGTTCATGCAGGGCATGGCCAACGGGAAGGTCGCGGCGCAGCAACTGCTCTTTCCGCTCACCCTTCACTTCACGCCGATCGAGGCTGAGGCCTTTGACGAACATCGCGAGCTCTTCGCCTCCCTGGGGTTCCAGGCAGAAGCGTTCGGCGGCCACAGCGTCATGATTTCCGCCGTGCCGTCGCCACATCCGCGGTTCGACGCCGAACGCTGCCTCCGCGATACCATCGCCTCCTTGGTCGGTGATCGACTCGGGAGTGGACTCGCCAAGCACGAACGCCTCGCGGCGACCGTCGCCTGCAAAGCCGCGGTAAAGGCTGGCGACCTGCTCGCCCCATCGGAAATGCGGGCGTTGTTCATCGCGCTCTCGCGAACCACCCTCCCCGCGCACGACGTGCACGGGCGCAGCACCATCGTACAAGTGAGTTGGGATGAGCTCGAGCGGCGCTTCGGACGTCGCTGAACGCTCGCCCCGCACGGGGGAGTCGTCGACACCGCTCCTCCGTGTGATCTGCGGGCCGACCGGTGCAGGGAAGACCGGCCTCGCGCACACCCTCGCGCGGCAACACGGTCTGACCATTGTCAGCGCCGATTCGCGCCAGCTCTATCGCGACTTCGATATCGGAACAGCAAAGCCATCACCGGCTGAGCGAGTGGGTATCGACTACCGCGGCCTCGACGTGGCGGATCCCGCCGCGCGTTGGTCCGCCGCCCGATGGGCTGTCGATGCCGAGCGGTGGATTGCCGAGTGCGGCGTCGATCGCGCGCTGGTGGTCGGGGGCACTGGCCTCTACCTCAAGGCGCTCACCGCGCCGTTGCATGATTCGCCGGAACTCGACCCGACCAAACGGGCCGAGCTCGACGCCACGCTCCAGCCCCTCTCTATCGAGGAGCTCCGCCGCCTGTGCCTAGAGCTCGACCCGCCGCGCGCGCACCTCGGCCGTACCCAGCTGTTGAGAAGCATCGAGACGGCGCGCCTGACCGGACGCCCCCTGAGCGCCTGGCACGCGGAGTCTGCACCCCCTGCGCCCTTTCGGGCGCGCTGGCTGGTGGTGGATCCGGGCACGCACCTCGCGGGCCAGATCGCCGGACGCATCGACGCGATGCTCGCCGCTGGATGGCTCGACGAAGTGCGGGCCCTTATGGCGCACGTTCCAGCCGACGCCTCGGCGTGGCAGGGCTGCGGCTATCGGGCCCTTCGGGACGTCGCCGAGGAACGGTGCAGTCTCGTCGCAGCACGCGAGACTATACTTATTGAGACGCGCCAGTACGCCAAGCGGCAGCGCACTTGGTTCCGGCATCAGCTCGCCGGTTCCGACGTGACCATCGTCGATCCGCGGGATCCCGGTGTCCACGACATCGTCGAGCAATGGTGGAGCGGAGGCCTGCAGTCATGAAGATCGGTATCACCTGCTATCCGACCTATGGCGGCTCCGGCGTGGTGGCCACAGAGCTGGGCATTGCGCTCGCCGAGAAGGGGCATGAGGTGCACTTCATCACCTATCAGCAGCCCTTCCGGCTGCCGATGTTCCTCCCGCGCGTCTTCTTCCACGAAGTCGACGTGGGGCGGTATCCGCTCTTTGAATACCCCCCGTATGATCTCGCCCTCGCGGTGCGGATGCATGAGGTCGTCATTAACGAGGGGCTGGACGTGCTGCACGTGCACTATGCCATTCCGCACGCGACCAGCGCGTGGATCGCCAAGGAGATGCTCCGCGATCAAGGGCGCGACATCAAGGTCATCACCACGTTGCACGGCACCGACATCACGATCGTCGGCCAGGATCGCTCCTTTCACGCCATCACCAAGTTTTCGATCGAGCGCTCCGACCAAGTCACCGCCGTCTCCTCGTTCCTCAAGGACGAGACCGTGCGTGCCTTTGGGTGCACGGCCGGCCGCGTTGAGGTCATCGGCAACTTTGTCGATCCCGTCCTCTACGACCGATCGGCGCATCCGCCGATGCTCCGAGAACAGCTCGGACACGGGCGAAAGATCTTGATGCACATCTCCAACTTTCGGCCGGTCAAGCGCGTGCTCGACGTCGTGCAGATCTTTGACCGCGTGCGCAAAGAGATCCCGAGCGTGCTTGTCATGGTTGGCGACGGCCCCGATCGGCAAGCAGCCGAAGAAGAGGCGCGGGCGCTCGGTATTGAGCACGACGAGATTCACTTTCTCGGAAAAATCGACGCGGTGGCACCGATCCTCGCATCCGCGGATCTCTTTCTGCTCCCAACCGATCGCGAGTCGTTCGGCTTGAGTGCACTCGAGGCCCTCGCCTGCGGCGTGCCGAGTCTCGCGTATGACGTGGGCGGTATTGTAGAAGTCATTAAGGATGGCGTCACTGGGGCCCTGTGCCCTGTGGGCGACATTGACGGAATGGCCGCCGCAGCGGTCGCGATCCTGTCGGACGACGCGCGCTGGCACACGATGAGTGCAGCCGCCGCCGCCGATGCCCGCGCCCGGTTTGCGAAGGATCAAGTCGTTGCGCAGTACGAACAGCTGTATCTCCAGGGGCGGGGCTAGTCCCGACTCCTCCACGTTTGCCTCGATCCCGTGACTGAACCTTCGATCTTCCAGTCCTTCGTGCTCGGCGCCCTGCAGGGGCTCGCCGAGTTCCTGCCCGTCAGTTCCTCGGCGCATCTCGCGCTCGCACCGTGGGCATTCGGATGGGAGGAGCCAGGCCTCGCCTTCGACGTCGCTCTCCACGTCGGGACACTCTTCGCGCTGCTCGGCTTCTTTCGCAATGAGTGGATCGCGTTGATTCGCGCGGCGATCTCGATTGTGACCGAGCGCGCGGTCAAAACGCCCGAGCAGCAGCGCGTGGTCTTTTTGATCATTGCGACAATCCCCGGCGGCATTGCGGGCCTCCTGCTGGAGAAACAGGCCGAGACCATCTTTCGCGCCCCGGCGCTGACTGCCGTCGCCTTGATGGTGATGGGCGCAATCCTTTGGGTCGTCGACAGCTCCGCCGAACGCACCCGGCAGCTCGACCACATGACCTGGCGAGACGCCCTGATCATCGGCTGTGCCCAGGCCGTTGCCCTGATTCCTGGTGTGTCGCGCTCCGGTGCGACCATCACCGCGGGTCGTGCGCTCAAGCTGGACCGCGCCAACGCCGCGACATTCAGTTTCATGATGTCGATGCCCATCATTGCCGCCGCCGCCATCCTCAAGGTGCCGAAGGCGCTCCACGAAACCGGCCTCACCCCATCGCTGATGGTCGGCGTCGGTACGGCGGCCGTCAGTAGCGCCATTGCCATCTCGGTCTTGCTGCGCTTCGTGCGCACGCGCGGCTTTGGGGTGTTCGCGATTTATCGAATCGCGTTGGGGCTCGCGGTGCTCGGACTCGTCTTCTCGCGCCGCTAAGATGCCAAGTTTCGCCGGGATCGACGCCGCCCCCGCGCTGGCCGCTGTGCTTGGCGTCCCGCGCGTCGCGCTCTTTGCAACAGTCAAGAGCACGATGGACGAGGCGCATCGCCTCGCCGAGGAAGGCGCTCCCGCCGGAACCGTGATTCTCTCCGACGAGCAGACGGCAGGCCGTGGCCGCACGGGGCGCCAGTGGGTCTCCAACGCCCGCGACGGCCTCTGGATGACCATTCTCGAGCGTCCAGCCAGCGCCTCTGGCCTCGACGTGCTGTCGCTTCGCCTCGGTATCCGCCTCGCGCCCGTACTCGAGGCGTTTGCTGAGTCTGCCGTCCAGGTGAAGTGGCCGAACGATATTTATCTCAGCGGTGCCCGCAAACTCTGCGGGATTCTCGTTGAGGCACGCTGGCGCGACGAACGCATCGAGTGGGTCGCCATTGGCATCGGCGTCAACATTCGTGCACCCGAGGGTGTGCCGCATGCCGGCGGCCTCCGCCCAACCACGCACCGTCGCGACTTGGTCACCGCCATCGTTCCGGCAATCCGCAGCGCGGTCAGTGTTGGCGGTCCGCTTACGAGCGACGAGCTCGCGCAGTTCGCCGCGCGTGACCTCAGCGTCGGGCGCCGCTGCGTGCAGCCCGCCGTCGGTATCGTACGTGGCATTACCGCCGATGGGGCCCTTGCCGTTGAGGGCGACACCGGAGTCGTGCACTGTCGACGCGGCTCACTTGTCTTTGAAGGAGATTCCGAATGATTCTCGCCTGCGACGTTGGCAACTCCGAGAGCACCTTCGGCCTCTGCGACGGCCTCGAGGTACGCGCCCGCTGGCGCGTCACCACCGACGGCTCCCGCACGCCCGATGAGGTCTACCTGCTCCTCCTGGCGCTGCTTGAGGCCGACGGCATCGACCGCACGCTGGTCACCGGCGCCGCGATCGGCTCCGTGGTGCCCTCGGTCACGACGCCGCTCGCGCAGGCCTGTCGGAAGCTCACCGGCGCGCCCGCGATCATCGTCGACGGCCGCTCCAAGCTTCCCATCACGCTGCAAGTGGACGAGCCCCTCACCGTGGGCGCGGACCGCATCATCAACACCCTCGCGGCGAGTCGGACCTATCAACGCGACTGCATCGTCGTTGACCTCGGTACCGCCACCACCTTCGACTGCATTACCGCCGACGGTGTGTTTCTTGGCGGCGTCATTGCGCCCGGCGTCCAGATGCAGGCCGAGTCGCTCTTTCGCCGAACGAGCAAGTTGCCCGCAACCGAAATCGTCGCGCCCAAGGGCGTCATCGGCACGCGGACCGACGAGTGTATTCGCGCAGGCGTGGTGCTGGGCTCAGCCGAGGCGATTGACGGCCTCGTGCGCCGCATCAAGAAAGCGTGGCCCAGGGAAGGGGTGCCGCTCGTGATCGGCACCGGCGGGCTTGCCGCGTCGTTCAAAGAGATCTGCAGCGAACTTGAGGTGATCGATCCGAATCTGACGCTGCAGGGGCTGGCGATGGCGCATGCGCTCCTGACACCGGGGCTCCACGCACAGAGCTAGTCCACGTAGGCGCGTGGGTCACAAATCTGGGCCGGCCGCTTCAGGTCGGCCCTTTTTGTTGCCAACTCGGCAGGTCGCTCTGCCAGTATGGGCGGCAGGGGCGCCAAATCGGCGCATGTCACGGCTCTGTAACTCGTTGTCTTGTATAGCGTTGGAATGGTGTCGGTGCAGATTATCGACTCTTGACGGGCGGAGTGTTTGCCCCTAGCTTTCATCCTGTTAGCACTCACGATCGTTGAGTGCCAAGCACGGATGCGCAGTGAACCTGACGTCATCCCGTTTCATGTTGAACCCAAAGCGAAGGAGAAGCACCATGGCAGCAAAGTCGAAGGTCGCGCCGTTGGCCGATCGCGTGGTTGTGCGGCCGCTCGAGGAGACCGAGCAGATGCGTGGCGGGCTCTACATCCCGGACACCGCAAAGGAAAAGCCGCAGCAGGGTGAAGTGGTCGCCACTGGCCCAGGCCGCACCGAAGACGGCAAGCGCGTGCCGCTCGAAGTGAAGGTCGGCGACAAGATCCTCTACGGGAAGTACAGCGGCACCGAAGTTACGATCGACGCTGAGCAGGTCCTGATCCTCCGCGAGTCGGATATCCTCGCGGTTATCAACTGAACCGTCACTTCCAACTGATAGGATAGCCACATGGCAGCCAAAGAACTCCATTTCAACGTTGATGCCCGCGCCGGTCTGAAGCGCGGCGTCGATCAGCTCGCCGAGGCGGTGAAGGTCACCCTCGGTCCGAAGGGCCGGAATGTCGTCATCGACAAGAAGTTCGGCGCCCCCACCGTCACCAAGGACGGCGTCACCGTCGCCAAGGAGATCGAGCTGGCGGATCCGATCGAGAACATGGGCGCGCAGATGGTGAAGGAAGTCGCGACCAAGACCTCCGACAACGCGGGCGACGGCACCACGACCGCCACGGTGCTCGCGCAGGCGATCTTCCGTGAAGGGCTCAAGAACGTCACCGCCGGCGCCAACCCGATGGCCATTAAGCGTGGCATCGACAAGGCCGTCGCCGCGATCGTCGAAGAGCTCCACAAGATCTCCGTCCCCTCCAAGGACAAGAAGGCGATTGCACAGGTCGGCACCATCTCCGCGAACAACGACAAGGAGATCGGTAACTTGATCGCCGAAGCGATGGACAAGGTCGGCAACGACGGCGTCATCACCGTCGAAGAGGCCCGTGGCCTCGAGACGACCCTCGAGACCGTCGACGGCATGCAGTTCGACCGCGGCTATCTCTCGCCGTACTTCATCACCGACCCGGACAAGATGGAAGTCGCGCTCGAGGATGCCTACATCCTCATCCACGACAAGAAGGTCGGCTCCATGAAGGACCTCCTCCCGGTCCTCGAGAAGGTTGCGCAGACGGGCAAGCCGCTGCTGATCATCGCCGAGGACGTCGAGGGCGAGGCGCTCGCGACGCTCGTGGTGAACAAGCTCCGTGGCACGCTGAAGATCTGCGCCGTCAAGGCGCCGGGCTTCGGTGATCGCCGCAAGGCCATGCTCGAAGACATCGCGACCCTCACGAAGGGCAACGTGGTCTCCGAGGACGTGGGCTTCAAGCTCGAGAACGCCGTGCTGACCGACCTCGGCCGTGCCAAGCGCATCGTCGTCGACAAGGACAACACGACGATCATCGACGGCCATGGCGAAGAAGACAAGATCAAGGGCCGCATCAAGGAAATCGAAGTCGCGATCGAGAAGAGCACGAGCGACTACGACAAGGAGAAGCTCCAGGAGCGTAAGGCGAAGCTCGCGGGCGGTGTGGCCGTGATCAACGTCGGTGCCGCCACCGAGAGCGAGATGAAGGAAAAGAAGGCCCGTGTCGAGGACGCGCTCCACGCGACCAAGGCCGCGGTCGAAGAGGGCATCGTCCCGGGCGGCGGTGTGGCGCTCGTGCGTGCGCAGTCCGCGCTCAAGGGCATGAAGCTTGATGCCGACGAGCAGATCGGCGTCGACATCATCCGTCGCGCCGTCGAAGAGCCGATCCGCATGATCGTCTTCAATGCGGGCGGCGAAGGCTCGATCGTGGTCGAGAAGGTGCGTGCGTCGAAGGACAAGAACTTCGGCTACAACGCCCTCACCGACACCTACGAAGACCTCGTAGTGGCCGGCGTCATTGACCCGACCAAGGTGACCCGCACGGCGTTGCAGAACGCCGCGTCGATCGCCTCGCTCCTCCTCACCACGGAAGCGCTGATCGTGGAGAAGAAGGAAGATCGTCCGGCCTCCGCCCCGCAGGGTGGCGGTGGCGGCATGGGCGGCATGTACTAGGCTCCAACAGCTGCAACGGAGCGGGGGGCGTGGCCACTGGCCACGCCCCCCGTTTCACATACCGTTCCGCAGAAAGCCCGCGGCGATCACCCGTCATCGCCGCCGCCGCAGCGGTCGCCGCTACACCGCTGCTACACCGCTGCTACACCGCTGCTACACCGCTGCTACACCAGCGGAATCAGTTCGTCGGCCTGGGCGTTCGTGCACACCTCAGTCACGAGCGTGCGGAGCAAGCCATCGCGCACGCCAAACACCGCGCCGTGGATCATCGGACGGCGGCCCTGACGCCACGCCATCTGAATGACTGGCGTACGCGCCAGGTTCAGCACCTGGTGCATCACGTTGAGTTCGACCAAACGATCCAAGCGCGCCGACTCGTCGGGCAGGGCATCGATCTCATGCGCGTGGCGTCGACGCACGTCACGGATGTCGCCAAGCCAGTTGTCGACCAAGCCGAACGGCGTCTCGCCCATCGCGGCCGCGACACCACCACACCCATAGTGCCCGAGCACGAGCACGTTCGGCACCTTGAGCGCCTCGACGGCGTACTGCAGCACCGAGAGCGCATTTAGGTCCGAGGGATACACCTGGTTCGCGATATTGCGATGCACAAACATCTCGCCCGGCTCAGCACCCGTGAGCATCTCGAGCGGCACGCGACTATCAGAACAGCCAATCGCCAAGAACTTGGGCTCTTGGCCTTGGGCGCGTGACGCGAAAAACTGGGGGTCCTGCTGGGCATTCAGCTCTGCCCAGCGGCGGTTATTGTCGAGCAGTCGCTGAAGGTCTTTCACAAAATCACTCGCATGCAGGGAGACCCCGAAAAATAGGGGATGGTAACCGGATTGGCGTGAGGGGGGGCTATTGCACGCGTACCGCGCCCACCGCCCGACGCTAGAGTCCGAGCGCGAGTTGCGTGGTGACGGGCAACCCAAAGGGCCCCGCCGCCTCGCTCTGCGGTGCCGCGGCGGGGACGAGTGACGACCCACACTTTCGCATCACTGCGCGCGCCGCGGCCGTCGCGATCGCCGGGGTGTTGTTGGTTTCGCTGAGATGCAGCAGCACCACCCCGCGCAGCCACGGATGCCAGAGACGCGCAATCCATTGCCCAGATTGCCGATTGCTCAAATGCCCGTTCCGGCTCGCGACCCGATCCTTGAGATACCCCGGATACGGACCATTGCGGAGCATCTCTTCATCATGATTCGACTCGATCAACGCGAGGTCGAGGCGCTCAAACGTCTGCGCGACGGGCTCGGGCACTTCCCCCAAATCATGCGCGATTCCGGTGCGGAACCCAGTCGTGCGATCGGTCGCGAGCACGGCGGTGGGTTCCGCCGCATCGTGTGGTACTCTGAGGAGCACGATATCCAGATTGCCGATCGAGGTAGTCGCGCCCGGCGCGAGCACCTGACGCGCCCCGGCGGGGAGTTCGCGCAGCGCGGTCAACGTACCGACGCTCCCATACACCTGCCACCCAAACTTTTTGTGCGCGGAGAGAATCCCCTTGGTGTGGTCAATGTGCTCGTGCGTCAACACCACGGCGTCAATCGATTCCGGCACAATGCCAAATGGGGCGAGTCGCTGCGTCATCGTGCGCGGCGAGTAGCCGCAGTCCACGAGCACACGCGTTCCCGAGCCCTCAAGTAGGATCGCGTTGCCTTTACTGCCGCTGCCGAGGGTCCAGGCCCTCACGAAGTCCTCACGGACGCAACGATGACCGCAGATCCCAGGCTGCCCGGAGCATCGCGCGCTGACCGCTGGAGAGCGGCACCGATCGACGCGACATCACGTGCTCGGCGACCTCGAGAAACTTGTCCACGCCGAACGTCTCGTACGGCGGCACGTCGCCCCAGGCAAACGGGGGCACGAACTTCGGGGGCATCGCGCTCCCAAACACATTGGCGCCCGCACCAATCACGGTGCCCGTGTTCAATCGCGTCCCGATGGCGGTCTTCGCGTGATCACCAAACATGGTCCCCAAGAACTGCAACCCGGTGGGTGCGATCCCGTGTTCCGTCCACAGCGAGACAACGCCGTAGCTGTTCTTGAGATTGCTCGTCGTGGTCCCGGCGCCGAGGTTGCTCCACCGCCCAAGTATCGAATGCCCCACAAAGCCGTCGTGCGACTTGTTCGCGTGGCCGATCACGATGCTCGCGCTGATCTCGCCGTGCACGCGGCAGTGGTCACCAATCGCGCATCCCGCGACGCGACCACCGGCGATGAGTGTGTCGCGACCAATCGCACAGGGACCCACCAACCGCGTAAACGCCGAGATACGTGCCCCCTCGGCGATGTAGATCGGCCCCGCCGTGGTGTCGGCAAGAACCATGGGCTCGATATATGCGCCGCGCGCAACGTAGCAGTCGTGTGCGCCGAGCACCGTGAGGTGCGACGGCGCGGCGTCCATCCCGCGCCCAAGGATCGGGATGTCGTGCGCCAACATCGCCTGCAGGTGGCGGACCAGATCCCACACATCGTCCATCCACCAGCCCGCGATGGTCGCGCTAGGTGTGCCATCCGGCACCAGCGTGTCGAGGTCGAGCGATCCCTCATCGAGACGTTCGACGGGTAGCGCCTGCGCAAGCCGCACCGCGGCGACCCGCCCGTCGCAGCGCCAGTGCGATGCATCGGGCGCGAGGTGCGCGTCGAGGGCCGGAGCGCACCGGCTGTTGACCAGGATCGTACCGGCAGCGATCAGGCCGCTCGTGCAGGGCGGGGCATCCCCTTCTTCAAACGTGCGCACGTGAGGCGCGCCGACGAATCCGCCGGACGGCGCCCCCGTGATCTGCGCCCAGCGCTCGCGCACGAGTAATGCGCCCGCGCGAAGCTCTGACGTAGGGCGCGTGAGGGCGAACGGCTGCAACGCCCGGGCGCGGGCGTCGTCGTACGAGATGAATCCCGCGACGCTCGCCGTCATCGTACGCGAATCGCTGCGGGCAACGCGTCGAGCAACGGTTTCAACTGGCGTGCGCGGTCGACGGTCGTCACCAGCGTGAGTCCGTCTTGCGCCACCACCACGAGATCCTCCACCCCGTACAGCACCACCGTCTGCCCCTCAGCGTGAACCACGTTTGCACGCGCATCCTTCAGGAATGCCGTACCACCGACCGCGTTCCCCTCGGCGTCGCGGGGGCGCACGTCGCGCAACGCGGCCCACGTGCCAACATCGCTCCAGCCGAACGCGCCCGGGAGCACCATCACGCGCCCGCTGCGTTCGAGCACGCCGGTGTCAATCGCGACCGGAGTAACGGCAGCGAAAAATGCCGGGAGGTCATCGGGGTGCGCATCGAGCGCTCCCGAGACTTCAGGGCACAGTGCCCGAACTTCGGCAAGCAGGTCACCCACACGCCACGCAAAAATGCCGGAGTTCCAGAGCCCCCCAGCGGCAATCAGTGCCGTGGCCCGCTCAACGGACGGCTTTTCAACAAATCGTGACACCCGACGCAGCGGCTCAGCGACCACCGCACCGGGCTCGATATAGCCAAGTCCCGGATCGGGGCGGAGCGGCACAATGCCAACAGTCACGAGTGCATGCTCGCGGCGCGCGGCGTCCGCGGCATCGAGCAGCGCACGCTGAAACCCCGGAACATCGGCAATCGCCCAGTCGGCGTGCACCGAGATCATCACATCGTCGCTCGAGCCACGTCGCGCGATTTCGTGGGCAGCCCAGGTCAGCGCCGCAGCGGTACCCGCAGGACGGGGCTCTGCGATCACATTCTCCGGGGGTAGGTCGGGCAGGAGTTCCCGCACGGCCGTGGCCAATTCTGCGTTCGTCAGCACCAGCGCGTGGTGCAGCGGCGCGACCGGGGTGAGCCGGTCCAGCGTGTCGAGCAACATGGGCTGCTCGGAGAGGAGCGGCAGCAGTTGCTTGGGACGCCGAGGGGTGCTCATCGGCCAAAAGCGAGAGCCAACCCCTCCGGCCAGCACCACAATCCAGGTATTGCCACTCATGAGGTCACCGGGCCGGTTGTTGTCAGCTCTACGACCCGCGCGTACAACTGCCGCGGACTGAAGGGTTTGGTGATGTAGTCCGAGACACCCAGGGCCATGGCCGACTCGTACCGCTGGTCCTGGCCGGCGGCCGTCAGGATCACGCAGGGCAGGGCTTTCCAGCGCAGATCGCCCCGCATCCGGCCGAGGACGTCGAGTCCGCTAAAGATTGGCATCATAAGGTCAAGGAGCACGAGGGCCACATCGGGGTACTGTTCCAAGGCGCGCAACGCTTCGGCGCCGTCATACACCAACGTGACCCGGAAGGGACCTTGTTCGAGTTTCGTTTGAATGATGCGGCCAATGTGTGGTTCGTCGTCGGCCACCAGGACGTGAATCCGCGGCAGCTCGGCACCGACCTGATCGGCAGCGGACGTCTGCTCCACGTGCGCTATACGAGCGCGCGGAGTTCGGCGCGGTTGCGGCGAAGCTCGTACAGCAACCCACCGAGCGAGGCCGTGGGCTGGGCCACGACCAGCAGCAACGCGTCGTCGGACAGCGCCAGAATCAGGGCGATCCCGGCATCGTGTTCGAGCAGGACCGTGCGCAACTGGCCTTGGCCTGTTGCATCGGACAGTTCCTGCGCAAACCGCACCACGGCGGGGACGAACGCAGCCACGCGTTCCACATCCATCGGCGGAACCGCGGCCCCGTCAATCAGCACGCCGTCACGCCCGAGCACCACGGCCGCATCAACCCCGTCGCGCTGGCGCACGACGGCTACCAACTCGCGAATTGTGGACATGGCGACTCCAAAGGAAGGTCGAGGGGAAGTCTACGCCAGCACAGAGTGAAGTCAAGCTACTGCATCGCTTGAACTTGGGCCTCCTCCACCGTACAATTCATCACGCATGAAACTCACCAACCTGCTTCCGTTTCGCCGGCCCGTCGGGCTTCGGCGTTTGCCCCTCGGTGCCCTCCTCGCCGCGATGTTCGCTGTCGCGGCCTGTGATGACCCGAACACCGTCAAGGCAAACTACGAGAACAGCAGCCAGGCGTTCCAGCTCTACGCCCTCTCTGGAACGGCCACAAACCTGTCGTCCGCGCTCTTGTTGTCGGTCAAGTCGGTCACGCGGGTCGACGGCGCCTTTGCCTTCGACGTGGCGTTCGACATCAACTCCGCCGGCAAGATTGTGGTGATTCCCGCCAACGTGGTCGGCCAAAACACGAACGGCGCTCGTCCGGTCGGTGTCGCCACCAACCTCGGCAGCTATTCCACCATCCTCGAAGCGCCGCTCGGCGGCTACACCTTCGACTCGGTCACGGTGGTCAGTGTCGGGCAGGCCTTTGTGATCAAGTCGCAGCAAACAGCGTGCGGTGCGTCGCTCACGCCGTACATGTATGCGAAGGCCGTGGTTGATTCTGTCGATCTCACCAAGCGTACCCTCCTCGGGCACGCGGTGATCAACATCAACTGCGGATTCCGCTCGTTGCGCGACGGAATTCCGACGTACTGATCGGTGCACGACATCCGGATGGTGCGTGAGAACGCCGACGCGTTGCGCGAGGGAATGCGCCGCCGCGGCAAGCTCGAGCAGTTCGCTCCCCTCGTTGACCGTGCCCAGGAGCTCGATCGCGAGCGGCGCGCCACCATCCAGGCGGTCGAGGAGCGGAAAGCCGCGCGGAACTCGGCGAGCCAAGAGGTCGGGCGCCGCAAGAAGGCTGGCGAGAACGCCGACGAGCTCATGGCAAGCACGCGGGCACTGGGCGAGGAAATCACTCGACTGGAGTCCGAGCTGGCGACCTCGCAGGGCGAGCTCGACGCGATCCTGCTCGAGTTCCCCAACATCACGGCGCCCGACGTCCCAGAAGGCGACGAGACCGCCAACTTCGTCGCCCGGAGCTGGGGCACGCCGATGGCCGCCGGAACCGTCCGGCCCCATTGGGAGATCGGCGAAGCCCTCGGCCTCATCGACCTCCCCCGTGGCGCCAAGATTTCCGGATCGGGATTCATCGTGTATCGTGGCATGGGCGCGCGGCTCCAACGTGCATTGCTCAACCTCATGCTCGACCTGCACACCCAGCAGCACGGGTACGAGGAAGCCTGGGTCCCGCTCTTCGTAAATCGCACGTCCATGCTGGGCACGGGCCAGCTGCCGAAGTTCGAAGAGGACATGTACGCGCTCCGCGACGACGCCCTCTTTGCGATTCCGACCGCCGAAGTCCCGCTCACAAACCTGTTCGGCGAAGAGATCCTCGACGGCGCTGCGTTGCCGCACGCGATCACCGCCTTCAGCTCCTGCTTCCGCCGCGAAGCGGGCTCGGCCGGAAAGGACACACGCGGCCTGCTGCGGGTGCACCAGTTCGACAAAGTCGAGCTCGTGCGCTTCTGCGCCCCCGAGGACTCAGCGGCGCAGCACGAACTGCTGACCAGCCACGCCGAAAAGGTGCTGCAGCTGCTCGGGCTCCCGTATCGGGTGCTCCTCCTGGCCGCGGGCGACACCGGGTTCTCGAGCGCCAAGACCTACGATCTTGAGGTGTTCGCACCCGGGGTCGGGAAGTGGCTCGAGGTCTCCTCCTGCTCGAACTTCGGCGACTTCCAGGCGCGGCGTGCGAACATCCGCTATCGCCCCGCCGCGGGTGAGAAGCCGCGGTTCGTGCACACCATCAACGGCTCCGGACTCGCCCTGCCGCGCATCGTGGCGTCGCTCTTGGAGCAGTATCAGCAGCCAGACGGAACCGTGCTCGTTCCCGAGGCGCTGCGCCCCTATCTGGGCACTGACCGCATCGGCTAAACCAGCGCGGTGACGGAGCACGTGACGGTGGCTAACTTTCACCGATGACGGCATCTGCTACCCCCAACGCTTCGCTCAACCCCGCCCAGCGCGAAGCGGTCGAGCACAACAACGGCCCCATGCTCGTGCTCGCCGGTGCAGGCTCCGGCAAAACACGCGTCCTTACCTCGCGCATCGCGCGCCTGATTGCTGAAGGGCACGCCCGCGCCGATCAAATCCTCGCGGTCACCTTCACCAATAAGGCCGCCGGCGAAATGAAAGAGCGCGTCGCACGCGCACTCGGCGAGCCGCCGGCAGGCATGTGGATCGGTACCTTCCACGCGATCGGTGCGCGCATGTTGCGCCGCGACCCAGAAAAAGTCGCCCGCACCAACGCCTTCACGATCTACGACGAGGATGACACCCTCGCGATCGTGAAACGTCTGATGGAACGGCATCGCGTCTCTCCCAAAACGTGGACGCCGCGCGCCATCTCGAGCGCGATCTCCGAGGCGCGCAACGCGCTCGTGGATCCCGTTGATTTTGCGAAGCTCGCGATGACGCCGCTCGCAAAAGCCGTGGCCCCGATCTACAACGACTGGGATCTCGCCTTCCGCGGGGCGAACGCCGTCTCCTTCGACGACTTGCTCTGGCTCCCCGTTGAGTTGCTCCAGCGCCACGCCGACGTGCGCGAGCGCTATGAGAACAGATTCAAGTACATCCTCGTCGACGAGTATCAGGACACCAACCGCGCGCAGTACGAACTCATACGCCTGATGGGTGCACGCAATGGCAACGTCGCGGTCGTCGGCGACGACGACCAAGCGATTTATGGCTGGCGTGGCGCGGACATCCGAAACATCCTCGACTTCGAGCGCGATTATCCAAGCGCCAAGGTCGTGCGCCTCGAGGAAAACTATCGTTCCACCTCCGCGATTCTTGACCTCGCCAATGTGGTGATCGCCGAGAACACTGGACGCCGCGGCAAGACGCTCCGCTCCACGCAGCCAGGTGGCGACCCCGTCACGCTCATCGGCGCCCTCGATGATCGCGACGAATCCGACGCGATTGCCGAGGAGATCGAAGCACGCCGTAAGCGCATGGGCGACAAGTTTTCTGATATCGCCATTCTGTATCGCACCAACGCGCAGAGCCGCGGCTTTGAAGAGTCGTTCCGCCGCCGTCAGATCCCGTATCGCATGGTGGGCGCGGTGCGCTTTTACGATCGGCGTGAGATCAAGGACCTCGTGTCGTGGTTGCGCTTGATCGCCAACCCCGCCGACGACGAGGCCTTCCGGCGCGCCATTGGCGTGCCCAAACGCGGCATCGGCGAGACCACGGTAGAGCTGCTCGCCTCCGGTGCTCGTGATGCCGGCATCCCATTGCTCGCCGCGGCGGCTCGGCCAGATCTCATGGTCGGCGCGCGTCCCGCGACGAAGTCCGCTATGGCCGATTTTGTGGAGTCGGTCGATCGCTTTCACGCAATGGCGACTGAAGCCAGCGTGGATGCACTGATCGTCGAGCTGGTGACGCACATCGGATACGACGCCGCACTTCGTGCCGAAGGACCGGAAGGGCTCGAACGGCTCGACAACGTCGCCGAGTTCATTCGGGGTGCCGCCGAAACCGTGATCGAACACGGTGGCGAAATCGGACTCCGCCCTCTCGACCACTTTCTGCAGCAGGCCACCCTGGTCGCCGGTCTCGACCAACTCGGTCCCGACGCCGATGCGGTCACGATGATGACCTTGCATACGGCCAAGGGACTCGAGTTTCCTGTGGTCTTTGTCGCTGGCATGGAGGACGGTCTATTCCCGCTGAGTCGTGCCTCCGACGATCCCGATATGCTCGAAGAGGAGCGCCGTCTGTTCTACGTGGGCATCACCCGCGCCGAGCGAAAGCTCTATCTGAGTTGGGCGCGAAGCCGTCGCCGGAATGGCGAGACCATGCCGTCGATTCTCTCGCGATTCGTCAATGCCACCGCCCAGAAGTTGCTCGTACCGCAGCCGACCATTCGTCTGCGCGCGAGCGGTCGTGCCGCTATGACACCGGCGGTGCGTGGCCCCTCGAGCTGGGACGACGAGTCGCCGGGCACCTGGCGCCGGAATCCGGCCCGCGAGAAGGCGGTCGAGATCGAAGATCAGTCGCAAGACCAGCCAGTGCTCACCAAGGGCGCGCGCGTCAAGCACAAGACGTTCGGCAGCGGAACCATCGCCGAGGCCTCCGGGACCGGGCGCGACGCCAAGGTGACGATAGATTTCGATGATGAAGCAGTGGGACGAAAGCGCCTAGTGGTCGCTTTCGCTGGACTCGAACGGGACTTCGACTGATGGCGGTTTCCAAGGACGACGTGCGTCACATCGCCGGGCTCGCCCGAGTGGGTGTGCCTGAGGAACGACTCGACGGGTTGGTCACGGAGCTCAACGGCATCCTGAAGCACATGGACGCGCTCGAACGCGTGCCCAACACCGGGATTGCGGAGCAGGCCGATGCCGCGCGCGCAGGAATGCCGCTCGGTGCTGACGAGCGCACCTCGGTGCCGCTCGAGCGGCCGCGCGACCAGTTCGCTCCGCTGATGCGCGACGGATTTTTCCTCGTGCCACGTCTCGCCACGCACGACGACGCGGGAGAGCAATCGTGAGCGCCCCTCGTGAATGGATCCCCGCCGGCGCCGCGTCCATCGCCGCCGCTGTGCGTGAGGGCAAAGTCAGCGCCACCGAACTCGTGCGCGAAAGCTTCGATCGTGCCGCTTCGGTAAAGGCCGGCGCCGATGGCCTCAACTGCATCCTGTCGTCCGATCGCGACTCCAGCCTGCGCGCCGCGGAGTCGCATCCGGTCGGCGGCGCACTCGCGGGCGTCCCCGTGGTGCTCAAAGACAACATCGCCACCACGACGCTCACCACGAGCTGCGGCTCCAAGATCCTCGAAGGCTATACCAGTCCATTCAACGCGACGGTGGCAACCACGTTGCAGCAGGCCGGCGCGATCCTCGTGGGAAAGGCGAACATGGATGAGTTCGCCATGGGCTCCTCCACCGAGTTCAGTGCCTACGGCGCCGCGCGAAATCCGATCGACACCAGCCGCGTCCCGGGTGGTTCGTCCGGCGGATCAGCAACGGCCGTTGCCGCCGGGCTCGCGCCAATCGCCCTCGGCTCCGAGACAGGTGGCTCGGTGCGTCAGCCGGCCGCCTTCTGTGGCATCGTTGGCGTCAAGCCGACCTACGGCCTGATTAGTCGCTTCGGACTCGTGGCCTTCGCTTCGTCGCTCGACAACATCGGCGTCTTCGGGCGCACGGTCGACGATTCCGCGCTCGCCATGCAGGTGCTCGCCGGCGACGACACCACGCGCGACGCCACCTCAGCGCCGCGCCCCGCGCCCACCTTCCGCACCGACTCCCGCGACCTCACCGGCGTGGTCATCGGCAAGCCACGCGAATATTTCCCCGAGTCGCTCCCCGCGCCTATGCGCGAGCAATGCGATCGCGCGATCGATGCGCTCAAGGCACGCGGTGCCACCTTTCGCGACGTCTCCCTCCCGCACACCGATCTCGCGCTCCCGGTCTACTACATCATCGCCCCGGCCGAATGCTCGGCGAATCTCGCCCGCTTCGACGGCGTGCGATACGGCATGCGCATCGCCGGCGACGGGCTTCGCGGGATGTACGAAGCCACGCGCTCCAAGGGCTTCGGCGCCGAAGTCACGCGCCGTATTCTCCTGGGCACCTACGTCCTCTCGGCGGGCTACTACGACGCCTACTATCGCAAGGCGATGGAAGTGCGTGCGCTGATCAGCAAAGACTTTACCGATGTCTGGGCGTCTGGCGTGCATGCGCTCTTCACCCCGACCACCGCGAGCCCAGCCTTCCAAATCGGGGCCATCAGCGATCCCTACGAGATGTATCTCTGCGATCTCTTTACCGTGAGCGCCAATCTCGCCGAGGTGCCAGCGATGTCGGTGCCGATCGGGCGCGTCCAGGGGTTGCCGGTGGGAGGGCAGATCATTGCACCAAAGTTCGGCGAGGCCGACATGTTCCGCGTGGCCTACGCACTTGAGACGGAGCTTGGCGTGGAGGCACACCGATGAGCGATTTCCACGAGCGCTACGAGATGGTGATTGGCCTAGAGGTGCACGTGCAGCTCAAGACGAACACCAAGGCCTTCTGCCGCTGCTCCACCAACTTCGGCGATTCGCCCAACAGCAACACCTGCCCGGTGTGCCTCGCGCTCCCGGGCGCGCTCCCCGTGCTCAATGCACGCGCAGTGGATCTGGCCGTGCGCGCAGCGCTCTCGCTCGGGTGCGTCGTCAATCATCGGTCGATTTTCGCGCGAAAGAATTATTTCTATCCCGATCTCCCCAAAGGTTATCAGATCTCGCAGGCGGATCAGCCCTTGGCGCTGCAGGGCAGTGTCGCCCTCCCGGATGGTCGGCGGATCGCGCTCACCCGCATCCACATGGAAGAAGACGCGGGAAAGTCTGTGCATGATCGCTACGAAGGGTTCACCGCAATCGACCTCAATCGTGCCGGCGTTCCGCTCATCGAAATTGTGAGTGAGCCTGAGCTGCGTTCGAGTGCCGATGCCGGTGCATACCTCCGCGCCCTCAAGGAAATCCTGCTCTTCGCCGAAGTCTCGGATTGCTCCATGGAGGAGGGAAGCCTTCGCGTTGACGCCAACGTGAGCGCCCGCCCGTACGGCCAGGCGGAGTTCAATACCCGCACCGAGGTCAAGAACGTCAACTCGTTCTCGAACGTGGAGCGCGCGCTCGAACTTGAGTTCGCGCGTCACTGCGCGGTGCACGACGAGGGCGGCACGGTCATCCAGCAGACCATGCTGTTCGATGCCGCGGCGGATCAAGTGCGCGCCGCACGTTCCAAAGAGGGGAGTCACGACTATCGCTACTTCCCCGAGCCCGATCTGCCCCCGCTCGTGCTGAGTGAGAGCTTCGTCCAGGGCATCAAGGACGCGTTGCCGGAGTTTCCGTCCTCACGCCGTGCGCGCTACACGTCGTCGTTTGGTCTTGCCGCCGGCGACGTCGAAGTCCTCACCGCCACCCGCGCCGTCGGGGACTGGTTCGAGGCGGTCGTCGCGCGCTGCGGCGACGGTAAGCTCGCGGCGAACTGGGTGATGGGCGATGTGCTGGCCACGCTGAACGAGAGCGGTGGCCACATTGCGGAGTTCCCGGTGGCTCCCTCGCAGCTCGGGGATTTGATCGCGATGATCAAAGCCGACGCCATCAGCACCACCGCGGGAAGGAAAGTCTTCGTCGCCATGGTCAAGGACGGGGGCGAACCCAAAGCCATCGCCGAGACACTCGGACTGCTGCAAGTCGGTGATGATTCCGCGCTCGAAAGTTGGATTGACGAAGTCATGGCCGAGCTCCCCGGCGAGGCCGCCCGTTTTGCGGCCGGCGAGCGGAAGCTGCAAGGCGTGCTCATTGGTGCGGTGATGAAAAAATCGGGCGGCCGAGCCGACCCGAAGAAGCTCGCTCAGATGCTGGGCAAGCGCGCCGGCGGATAAAGCGGGGCAGGGAGCGTACGGGCGAACGTCAGCCCGTGCGCCGGCAGTCCGAACTCACGCTGCGCGTCAACACGCGCCGCCTCGTCGCCTCCAGCGCGCAGGGCGGCGCGTCGTACATGCTTCGCGCGACGGAGCGCGTGCTCGCCCGACGGGTCGTAGCCGAACGGCACCGAACGCGCATCGCGCGACAGAAAATCCATCACGAAATCGTACGACGTCTCGAGGTAGCTCCCCACCGCAGGCTCGGTGAGGTCCCACCGACTGTTGTCGACCATCAGCGCGAACACGCGCTGCCAGCTCTCGTTGTCGTTGACCACCACCATGCCGCGAAAAATTCGCCGATTGGTGGGCGTGCTGAAGATGGTCGGGCTAAGGATCAGGTCGAGATGTCCGTCACTTCGCGAGTGGTCGATCTCAATGAGCTGGCGTGCTTTGCGTGGGAACCGCTCCCCCAAGTGGGATTCGAGGCGACTCTCCCAGTAGCTATGGCCGAGCGCACTGGTGCTCGCGGTGATCGCCAGCTGATGCGGCACGAAACAGTTGTGCGCCACGGAATCGGCCGCCAAGTGTGCCAGATAGCCGTAGGCAAACGCCTGCAGCGGCTCGTCGCGCGCCTTCTCAAGAATCTCAAATCCCACGTTCCACGAGTGGCAATGTCGCCCGAACCGTGCGTACTTCTTGGCGATGCTCGTGTCGGCGGCAATCGACCCGTAGAGGAAGTCTTTCGGGTGCGCCTGCAAGAGGGCCGCGACCGCGCCGGGGAGCAGCGCGAGGTTCCGCAGCACCGCATCCCCGAGAAAGATGTGCGTGCCCGGCCCCCACGCCCACGCCTGGCTCGGGAGCAGGGCCACCAAGAGCCACGCGACCGCAGCACAGGGCAACCAACGCGCCCATGGCCCGCGCGAGGTGTGGTCCCGTGTCGCAGATGCCCCCTGAATCGTCATATCTGCATCCTAGGGAACGTCGCAGAGTCGGGCAAGCAAGCCGTCCCGCGGCGGGTTACCCAATCGTTCGGTTCCACGCGCGCCCCCCACTCAGGTCTCCGCATGTCTGCCGTCCAGTTCATCGTCGAAGGTGGTCTTACGCTGTCGGGCTCCATTCGCCCAAGCGGAAACAAGAACGCCGCGCTCCCGATTGTCGCGGCCACCCTTCTCACCGATCAGCCGGTGACGCTGCACAACGTGCCGCGCATCCGCGACCTCGAAACCCTCGTCGACCTCGTGCGCACCACGGGGGCGTCGATCGAGTGGACCGCGCAGAACACGCTCCAGGTTCACGCCAAAAACATCAGCGCCACCAAGCTCGACCCCGCGATGTGCACCCGAATTCGCGCGTCGATCCTTCTGGCGGCGCCGCTCCTTGCCCGGTGCGGTCAGGTCGAACTCTCCCCGCCGGGCGGTGACGTCATCGGGCGCCGTCGCCTCGACACGCATTTCCTGGCGCTTCAGCAGCTGGGGGCCACGCACGCGTTTGACGACCGCATCGCCTTCAAAACCACCGGCCTCCGCGGCGCCGATGTCTTTCTCGACGAGCCGAGCGTGACGGGCACCGAGAACGCCGTGATGGCCGCTGTCGCCGCGAAAGGAACAACCACCCTCCGCAACGCCGCCTGCGAGCCGCACGTGCAGGACCTCTGCCACTTCCTGGTCACCCTCGGTGCCAAGATCGAAGGCATTGGCAGCAACTTCCTCACGATCCACGGCGGCACCCCACTCGGCGGGGGCACCCACTCGATCGGACCCGATCACATCGAAGTCGGATCCTTCATCGGGCTCGCCGCCGTCACACGCTCGACCATTACCATCGAGAATGCCGGCGTCGAGCACCTGCGCTCCACCCGCATGGGCTTCGAGCGCCTCGGCATCACCACAATCGCCGACGGCGACAATCTGATTGTCCCCGCCGAGCAGCGCCGCGCGATCCAGAGCGACCTGGGTGGGCATGTGCCGAAGCTTGAGGATCAGCCCTGGCCCGCCTTTCCCGCCGACGTCATGTCGATTGCGATTGTCACGGCCACGCAGTGCGACGGCCTCATACTGATGCATGAAAAGATGTTTGAGTCGCGCATGTTCTTCGTCGACAAGCTCGTGGGAATGGGCGCTCGCATCGTGCTCTGCGATCCGCACCGTGCCTTGGTGTCTGGGCCAAGCCCGCTCCGCGGCGCCACGGTCGAGAGCCCCGATATTCGCGCCGGTATGGCTATGCTCATTGCCGCGCTGTGTGCGTCGGGAAAGAGCACGATCAACAACGTCGGCCAGATCGAACGCGGCTACGAGCGCATTCACGAACGGCTCAACGCCCTCGGCGCGAACATCCAGCGCGTGGAGATCGGCGCGTAGTGGGTACGTTGCCGCCACGCGAAGCGATCGCCTCGTTTGAGGCAATTGGGGTGACGGCCTTCACCACCACGCGCGCCGCGGGCGACTTCGCGCTCGGCGACGGCGATCCGCTGCCCGTGGGGGTCGCGCGGTGGGAGCAACTGGCGCAGGAGATCGCCCCTCGGGCGGCGCGCCTGGCCAGCGCTAAGCAGGTCCACGGGGCCAAGGTGCTGACCCAGGGAGCCGACTTCTCCGGCTGGCGCCGCGCCGACCAGGCCGACGGGCACTTCACCCAGAGCGCCGGAACAGCCCTGGCGATTATCGTCGCCGACTGTGTCCCCGTCTTTCTGGCGCACCCGGCAGGGGCCGTGGCTATGCTACATGCCGGCTGGAGGGGGACCGCCGGCCGGATTCTCGCGGAGGGGATTTCCCAGTTTACCCGCGCGGGGCTGGCCGTCGGGGAGCTCCGTATGCACCTCGGGCCCGCCATCTGTGGCCGATGCTATGAAGTGGGCCCCGACGTCTTTGAGCAGCTCACCGGCTGGACGACCACCAGGAAGCGAAATGTCGACCTGCGGGCCCTGCTGGCGGAGCAGGGACGCGAGGCGGGGGTGCAGCATCTTTCGGTCAGCCCGCACTGCACCCGGTGCGACAATACGCAGTTCTTCTCCCATCGGTGCGGCGACGCCCAGCGGCAGGTGGCAGTCATCCTGTCTTGACTGTCAGCGGTTTTCCATCTATAATCCAGAAGCTGAACGGCGCACGGGACCGTCGGCGTGATGTGGGGGAAGGTCTCCCCACATTTTTTTGTCTTTGGACGCTGCCGAGAATCAACGTGAAGCACGAGTTGGAAGCAGTTGTCGCACAGGAAGTTACGCCGCTCGAATACGAGTTGGCGGAGTTTCGTGTCGGGGGGACGAAAAGTCGCCCAGTGCTGGACATCCGCATCGATCGATTGGATGGCCAGAAAGTACAGGTTGGTGATTGCGAGCGGGCGTCGCGGGCCATTGAGGCTCGTCTCGACACCATGCCCGACCTCATCGACGGTCGGTATGTATTGGAAGTGTCGTCGCCGGGCATGGAGCGGCCGTTGCGCACCATCGCACATTGGCGGCGCTTCACAGGACGCAGGGCGATGATCACGAGCACCGTGCTCGCGGCCATCGGCGGGCGTGCTGAGGTAGAGATTGTGGGAGTAGACGGGGAAGACGCCGAGGCGCGGATCTCCGTGAAGGACCAGAAGGGGAACATGTATGCAATGACGCTGGCGGAGATTTCCGAGGCCCGCTTAGCGTTTCACTGGAAACCGTAGGAGTCCGGAATGGCCGGTTCGACGGAAATCTTGAATGCGATTCGTGAGCTCGCGAACCTCAAGCAGATTGAGCGCGCAGAGCTCCATGAAATGTTGCAGGACGGCATCAATGCCGCTCTGGCCAAGAAGCACGGACCAACGGTCCAGGCTGAGGTCGACATCGACGAAGATCGGGGGGAAATCAAAATCATCCTCCTGAAGAACGTCGTGGAGACGGTCGAGGACCCCGCGCGCGAGATGCAGCTCGAAGAAGCGCGCTTCGAGGACCCCGAATACCAAATCGGCGACGTTATGGAAGTCCCCGTGGACTTCGCGGAGTTCGGCCGTGCGGCGGTGCAGGCGGCCAAGCAGCGCATCGTTCAGCGCGTCCGTGAAGGCGAGCGCAATAAGATCAAGCACGAGTTCACCTCGCGCGTCGGCGATCTCCTCTCGGGTGAGATCCAGCAGATTGAGCGCGGGAAGATCGTCGTCATGCTCAATAAGTTCCGCGAAGCGGAAGCCATCATTCCGTACCGCGAGCAGAACCATCGTGAGGACTACAAGCAGGGCGAGCCCATCCGCGCCGTGCTCAAGAAGCTCGAGGACACCCCCAAGGGGCCGCGTCTCGTGCTCTCGCGTGGCGATGCCATGTTCGTGAAGGCGCTCTTCAAGCTCGAAGTCCCCGAAATGCAGCAGGGGATCGTCGAGATTCGCGCCGCCGCTCGCGAAGTCGGCAGCCGCACCAAGATCGCCGTCTTCTCCAAGGACGATTCGATCGATCCGGTGGGCGCATGCGTCGGGCTCAAGGGCTCGCGCGTGCAGGCGGTCGTGCAGGAACTCGGCGGCGAGCGCATCGACATCGTGCCGTGGAGCACCGATCCGGAGCGCTTTGCCAAGCTGGCGCTCGCGCCGGCCAAGGTCGCCCGCGTGTTCAGCGACCCCGCGACCAAGACCATTCAGGCGGTCGTGGACGAGGATCAGCTCTCGCTGGCCATCGGCCGCAACGGCCAGAACGTGCGCCTCGCCTCCGAACTCACCGAGTGGAAGATCGACCTCTACTCGAGCCGCGAGTGGCTGGAGCGCGGCGGTGAAATGCCACTCTTCGCTCCGCTCCCAGAAGAGGGCGACGAAGGCGGCGACGTCAAGCTGTCCGATCTCGAAGGACTGCCGCCGGCGACGGTCGCAGTGCTCGAAGCGGGCGGCTACGGCACGCTCAATGACATTCTCGACCTCGATCGCGACGATTTCCTCAAGCTCCCGGGCATCGCGCCAGAAGAGGCCGACCGCATCATGAAGTTGATCGATGAGTTGACCTTCGACGGATCCGACGGCGAAGGGACCACGGCCTCGGCGTGATCGACGACGCCACCGCCAAGCGGGTGCTGGGGCTTGTCGGACTCGGGCTCCGCGGACGACTGGCGGTGCTCGGCGTGGATCGGGTGAGGGAAGCAGCACAGAAGGGCACGTTGGAGCTGGCGCTGGTGGGAATGGATGCGTCAGAGAACAGTCTGGACAAGGTCGTGCCACTCCTGCGGGCGAAGGGCGTGCGCATGATCGAAGGGATTTCGGCCGCTGCCCTTGGTGGGGCGGCTGGGAAGGAAGCGACGGCGGTGATCGGCATCGTCGACGCGAATCTGGCGAAGGGAATTCGCGGCGTCGTCGACGCTGTGGGCGCGTGAGCGCAACGAGGAGGTTGGCTTGAGCAAGTTTTCGGTGACGGACCTGGCAGCAGATCTTGGCATCTCGACGGACGACGTCCTCGGGATGCTCCGATCGCTTGAGGTCGTCGTGCGTGCGCCCAGTGCGCCGCTGACAGACGACCAGGCGGCGCGCGTGCGTGCCCGCTGGGAACGCGTAAAGCGCGAGCGCGCGGCGAAGGCCGCCGCTCCTGCCGCCGCGCCCGCACGGCGCCGGAAGGCGGCCGATGCCGCCCCCGCTGACTCGGCTGCTCCTGCCGACGCCGCAGACGAGGCGGCCCCGAAGGCAGAAGCCAAGCCCAAGGCCAAGAGCAAGGCGAAGGTCGCCGAGCCCGAGCCGGTGGTCGAAGCCCCGAAGGCGGCCGCAACACGCCGTCGCCGCGCGGCCGATCTTCCGCCCGAGCCCGAGCCAGTCGTCGAAGCGCCGGTCGTCGTCACGGCGCCGGTTGTGGCCGCACCGACAGCGCCGCCAGCACCGGCCCCAGTGGTGGCCGCACCTGTCGCGCACGTCGAGGTCGTCGAGACCCCGAGCGCTGCGCCCGCGAGTGCAACCGCAACTGAACCAACGCCCGTTGCACCAGCGCCAGAGCCGGCAGCCGCAGCGACTCCGGTTCAGACCAAGGTCGAGAGCGAGGCAGCCGCAGCTCCCGCAGCTCCCGCAGCTCCCGCAGCTCCCGCAGCTCCCGCAGCTCCCGCAGCTCCCGCAGCTCCCGCAGCTCCCGCGGCTACGGCCGCGCCCGTTTCGCCGGCCGAGCCGGTCGCGCCGCCCGCTCCACGCGTTGTTCCGCGCGTCGCGCCGCCGTCCCAGCCGCTGGTCCAGAGCACGTACTCAAGCGATTCCGGTCACACCTCGCATCAGATGCCCGATCGTCCCCGCCCGCGTCCGATCGTCCCAGGCGCTCCGCGCCCGCGACCGGCTGCCAGCGGTGGGCGTGGTGGCAACTTCCCCCCGCGCCCCGTCGCCTCAGCGACCCCAGGCGGCGGACCGGGCGGTGGTGCCCGTCGTGATGATCGTCGCCCCGGCGGCGGTCCGCCGAGCGGTGGCAACACCGGCACGGGTGGCGGACTCAGCGGGTCGCCAACCTCGGGTCCTCGTCGCAAAAAGGGGAAGCGCGGCGCGGTGGATCAAGAGGCGGTGTCGGCCAACATCTCGCGCACCATGCGCCAGATGGGCGGCCCGGCCCCACGTCGTCGTGGTCAGCGTGACGATTCCGGACGCGAGGAGCTCGAAGCAATCCGCGCCGAAATCGCCGAGCGCGAGAAGAAGCTGGTGCGCGTCAACGAGTTCATTACGGTCAGCGAGCTGGCGGACATCCTCAAGGTGCCGGCCACGCAGATCGTCTCGTTTGCCTTCAAGCATCTCGGGTTGATGGTCACCATCAACCAGCGCATGGACTTCGATCAGATCGAACTCATCGCCAGCGAATTCGGATTTGTCGCTGAGCGCGAAGAGGATTACGCAGCTTCCGCGGTCGAGACGGTCAAGGACGCGCCCGAAACACTCAAGTTCCGTCCCCCCGTCGTCACGATCATGGGTCACGTTGACCATGGCAAGACGTCGCTGCTCGACTATGTCCGCAAGGCCAATGTTGTCGCGGGCGAAGCCGGCGGCATCACGCAGCACATCGGCGCGTACCACGTCACCACGCCGAGCGGCAAGATGGTCACCTTCCTCGACACCCCGGGTCACGAAGCCTTCACGGCCATGCGTGCGCGCGGTGCCCAGGTCACGGACATCGTCATCCTTGTTGTCGCTGCCGATGACTCGATCATGCCCCAAACGATCGAAGCCATTTCGCACGCCAAGAACGCCGGCGTCCCGATCATCGTCGCCATCAACAAGTGCGATCTCCCAGCCGCGAACCCAATGAAGGTCAAGCAGGAACTGCTCCAGCACGGCGTCGTGCTCGAGGAGTTCGGCGGTCAGACCCTGCATTCGGAAATCTCGGCCAAGAAGGGAACCGGCGTCTCCGAGCTTATCGATCAGATCCTCCTGCAGAGCGAAATCCTCGATCTCAAGGCGAATCCGGATCGTCGGGCCACGGGTTCCGTGGTCGAAGCACAGCTCGACGCAGGCAAGGGACCGGTGGCCACGATTCTCGTGCAGGCCGGCACCCTCCGTGTGGGCGATGACTTTATCTGCGGTCTCTTCTCCGGTCGTGTGCGTGCGCTGCTCGACGAGCGTGGCAAGGCCGTCAAGGAAGCGGGGCCCGCCATTCCGGTGCAGGTGCTCGGTATGGTTGGCGTTCCGATGGCCGGCGATCAGTTCTTGGTGGTCGAAGACTCCTCCGAAGCGCGTGAGATTGCACAGCGCCGTGAGCGTCTTGACCGCGAAGCCAAGAGCCGTCGCACCAGCAAGGGCGCCGTGTCGCTCGAAGATTTCATGGCACACGCCGCCGAAGGCGAGCGCCGCAGCCTGAAGTTGCTCATCAAGGCCGACCAGGGCGGTCCGGCCGAAGCCCTCGCCGACGCGCTCGCGCAGATGTCCAACGCCGAAGTCGAGGTCGAGGTCATTCAGCGCAGCGTTGGTGCAATCACCGAAGGCGACATCCTGCTCGCCAAGGCGTCGGGCGCCATCATCATCGGCTTCCACGTGCGCCCGGACAACAAGGCGCGCTCGGCGGCTGATCGTGAAGGGGTCGAGATCAAGCTCTATAAGATCATCTACGAGGCCGTGGCCGACGTGAAGCTCGCGTTGGAAGGCATGCTGCGTCCCGATTCGAAGGAAGTCGTCTTCGGCGAGGCGGAGGTCCGCGAGGTCTTCAAGGTCTCGAAGATCGGCACTATCGCCGGTTGCATTGTCCGCACGGGCAACATCAGCCGCGCGGGGCGTGTGCGCGTCCTTCGCGACGGCAAGGAAGTGTACGAAGGTACCATCGGCTCGCTCCGTCGCTTCAAGGACGACGTCAAGGAAGTCAAGGACGGGTTCGAGTGCGGTATCGGGATCGAGAACTTCAACGATGTGAAGGTTGGCGACATGTTCGAGTGCTATCGCACAGAGACCGTCGCTCGTACCCTCGCCTCGTCGGCATCGGAGTAAGCGCGGGGCGGGGGCCGGCGTCGTCGGCTCCCGCACCGTTTCGCTGCTCGTGCCACCGCGTCACCTGGAGGTGACCTATGCCTCGTGATACACGCAGGCCCGATCGTGTCGCAGAAGCGGTACGAGAGGAAATCGCTGCCTTGCTCGCTGGCGGCGTCAAAGATCCCCGTGTCAGTGCGCTGGTAACCGTGACCGGCGTCGAGATGTCCCGCGACCTCGGCCACGCAACCGTGTACGTGAGCGTCTACGGCACGGACCGTGAGCGCGAAGAGACCATGGAAGGGCTCGACGCGGTCGCGCCGTCGCTTCGTGGTCGTGTGGGCCGCGCGTTGCGGTTACGCCTCGCGCCGTCGATCCACTTCAAGTTCGACGAGAGCTTCGCGCGTGCCACACGCATCGAAACTCTCCTCGCGAGCATCAAGCCCGCTCCAGACGGCGTGACGCCGCCGCCCGCCGCTCCTGACGATGCCGCGACGGAAGAGGACGAGCGCGGGAACTGACGGGCTCCTGCTCGTCGATAAACCCGCGGGGATCTCCTCCCACGACGTCGTTGCCGCTGCGCGACGCGTCACTGGTGAGTCGCGCATCGGGCATGGCGGCACGCTCGATCCCTTCGCCACCGGGCTTCTCGTGCTTCTGCTCGGGCGCGCGACGCGGTTGCTGCAGTACCTGCACGACACCCCCAAAGTGTACGACGCCACCGTGCGCTTCGGCGCAGAGACCGACACCGAAGATCTCCTCGGCACGGTCGTCCTCGAGGCGCCACGCCCCACGCGCGAGGCGCTTGAGCTCGCGCGACCGAACTTTGTCGGCACCATCTCGCAGGTGCCGCCGGCATACTCCGCGAAACGCGTAGACGGACAGCGTGCCTACGCCCTCGCGCGCGCAGGGCACGATGTCGAACTCGCGCCCGTCGATATTGAAATCGCAGAACTCACGCTGCGTGACTTCACCGTCGATGCCGATGGAAAGGTCGAGCAGTGCCAGATGCGCGTGCGCTGTGGAAGCGGCACCTACATCCGAAGCATTGCCCGTGATCTCGCGCGCGCCTGTGGAAGTGCGGCGCACCTCACGCAGCTACGCCGCACCGACGCCGGATCGTTCCGCGTAGTCGATGCCGTGACGGTCGATCAACTCCGCGCCGGCCAAGGGGTGGTGCGCCCTGCACTCGATGCGCTCGCGGGCTACCCACAACAGGCGCTCACCGACGCCGAACTCGCCGGTGTCGTGCGCGGGATCGACGTCGCGGCAACCATCGACGGTCCCTTTGCCGCACTGATCACCGCGAGCGTCACAGCAGACCTGGCGCCGATACTCGTCGCATTCGCCGAGCGCCGCATTGCCGAATCGGGCGATCGCTTTCAGCCCCGTGTGGTGATGCGTGAGGCGTCCATATGAGTACCGCCGCCACCACACGCGCCGTGATCACCGTCGGCACCTTCGACGGCGTCCACCGCGGCCACCGGCTGGTGCTCCAGCGACTCGCCGAACGCGGTCGTGCGCGCGGTCTCGAAAGTTTGCTCGTGACCTTCACGCCGCACCCCCTCGACGTGGTGCGCCCCGAATCGGCGCCGCCACATCTGACCACCGCCTACGAAAAGGAGCAGGCGCTCCGCAGCTGCGGGATTGATCGCGTCGAGGTGCTGCCGTTCACCCCTGAACTCGCGCGCTTCGACGCCACGCAGTTCGTCGACGAAATCCTTCGTGCGCGCTTCGGAATGGGTGAGCTCTTAGTCGGCTACGATCACGGCTTTGGCCGCGACCGGAGCGGACACGCCAAAGTGTTGCGCGAGCTCGGGGCGGTCCGCGGCTTCGACGTCATCGACGTCCCGCCGGTACAGGGTCGTGACGGCACGCCTCTCTCCTCCACCCGCATCCGCCAGGCGGTTGCCGCCGGTGACCTTGCCGGTGCCGCCGATGGCCTTGGGCGCCCCTATAGCCTCACCAGCCGCGTCGTTCACGGCGACGGGCGGGGACGCACCCTCGGATTCCGTACGCTGAACCTCGAGCCGGTGGAGTCGCGCAAGCTCCTCCCACCGGAAGGGGTCTACGCTGTCACGGCCAGCGTTGGTGGCCAGCGCTTTGCCGCCATGATGAACCTCGGTCCTCGCCCGACCTTCGGCGACCCGAGCATCCAGCTCGAGGTTCACCTCTTTGACGCCGAGGGGGACTGGTACGGCCAAGAGGTCGAGGTCGGATTCATCCGGCGGCTGCGCGATACGCAGCGGTTTGACAGTCCGGCCGCGCTCGTGGCCCAGCTCCGTCAGGACGCCGAGATGGCGCGGGTGTCGGTCGCCCGCGGAATTGGGCTGTACTAGGGAATCACAACCCCTTGTCCCTAGCGAACATCGCTTGACCCACCGTGAGCAGACGGCTAAGCTTCTAGGCTTACGAAAAACCGTCTTATTCCCCTCATTCCCGGCATCGGAATGTCGAACTTGAAGTACCGGCTTCTCGCGATCGTCCTCTTGGTCGTCGCGTCCGCCGCCGCGCTCTATCCGCGGTCTATCGTCGAACGTACCCGCCGTAACGGCGTCTTCGTGTATGACACCGTCAAGCGTGTGCCGCTCAAGCGTGGACTCGATCTCCAAGGGGGAATGCATCTCACCCTCGAGGTCGACGAATCCAAGGGCGCTATCGCTGACAAGAGTGGCGCGTTGGATCGCGCCCTCAAGGTCGTCCGCACCCGTATCGACCAGTTCGGCGTCGCCGAGCCGGTCGTCCAGAAGCTGGGGACGGATCGGCTCATCGTCGAGCTTCCGGGACTTGAGGACGCCAAGCGCGCCACTGACGTGGTGCAGCAGGCCGCGTTCCTCCAGTTCCAGATCACCGACAAGACCAAGGCGTTCGAAGCCGTGGCGCCGCGTCTCGACGCGATCGTCCGCGACAAGAAGCTGGCCAAGGCCGCTGCCCCTGACGTCCGTGGCGACACGGCGAAGGGCAACGGGCTGAAGTCACTCTTCGCAGGCGCGGACTCGGCCAAGAAGGGCGCAGCGGACACCGCCGCGACCGCCTCGACCGGTCCCTTCCAACGTCTCGTCGTCGCGTCGGGCTACCCCGGCATGTACACGGTCGCTGCCACCGATGAAGCCGAACTCTCGGGCTATCTCGAGAACGAGGACATCAAGGCCGCGCTCCCGCCGGGCAAGGTCGTGCGCTGGGGCGCCGACTCGATCGTCGCCAGTGGTCGCGTGCTCAAGTCGATGTACGTGCTCGACTCGCGGCCGATCATCACCGGCGACTATATCACCGATGCCAAGCCGAACTCGGTGCCGATCGAAGGCACGGTGGTCGAGTTCCAGCTCAATAACGAAGGTGGCCGTCGCTTCAAGAACGAAACGGGCAAGCACGTCAAGGACTACATGGCCATCGTCCTCGACGATCGCGTCATGAGCGCCCCGATCATTCAGAGCGCCATCGGCACCCGTGGCCAGATCACGATGGGTGGCAAGGACCTCGCCGCGGCGCAGGATCTCGCCGTCGTGCTCAAGGCCGGCTCGCTCCCCGTGCCGCTCAAGGTCGCGGAAATCCGCAACATCGGCGCCAGCTTGGGCCAGGACTCGATCACCAAGAGCATCACGGCCGGCTTGATCGCCGTCGGTCTCGTGGTGTTCATCATGATCGGCTACTATCGCTTCTCCGGCATGCTCGCCGTGGCCGGCCTGATCCTGTACATCCTCTACACGCTGGCCGCGCTCGCGGGCTTCAACGCCGTGCTCACGCTGCCGGGCTTGGCGGGCTTCGTGCTCTCCATCGGTATCGCGGTCGACGCCAACGTGCTGATCTTCGAGCGTATTCGCGAAGAGATCGTGCACGGCAAGTCGTTGCGCACCGCCATCGACGAGGGCTTCCGTCACGCGATGTCCGCCATCGTGGACTCCAACGTCTCCACGGCGCTCACCGCGCTTGTGCTCTACCAGTACGGCACCGGCCCGGTGAAGGGCTTTGCCGTCACGCTCCTCGCGGGTATCGCGGCGTCCATGATCACCTCGATCTTCGTCGTGAAGACCTTCTTCCTTGTCTGGCTCAATCGCAACCGCACCGCTGAGGCGCTGAGTATCTAATGCTGCGCATCCTACACGACACCAAGTACGACTTCATCAAGTGGTGGAAGACCGCGGCGATCTTGACCGCAGCCTTCATCGCCCTTGGCATCGGCGCCGTCGCCTTCTTGGGCGGCTTCCAGTACAGCATTGAGTTCACCGGCGGCACGCTCATGCAGGTCGCCTTCACGCAGGATCAGAGCTCGGCGGATGTCGCCAAGCTCCGTACCGTGCTCGAGAGCGGTGGCGCGAAGGGCGCGGAGATCCAGCAGTTTGGATCAGCCCGCGACTTCACCATCCGTGCGCAGAACGCCGCCGGTTCGGCTGGCGCCGAAGTCACCTCGCGCGCTATCGAATCTGATCTCACCAAGGCGGTCGGTGCCGGTGCGTTCAGCATCGTCCGTACTGAGGCGGTGGGTCCGCGCGTCGGCGCTGAACTTGCGCGCGGCGCCTATCTGGCCATCCTGATCTCGTTCTTCGTCACCATGCTGTACCTGGCGTGGCGCTTTGAATGGCGTTTCGGTCTCGCCGCTGTGATCGCCACAGCGCACGACATCCTGACGACGATCGCCTTCATGAAGCTGCTCCACCTCGAGATCTCGCTCACCGTCGTCGCCGCGCTCCTCACCGTGCTCGGCTACTCGCTGAACGACACCATCATCATCTTCGATCGTGTCCGCGAGAACCTCCGCAAGAACCGCAAGGAAGCGCTGTACGACGTGCTGAACCGCTCGGTCAACGAAACGTTGCCCCGCTCGATCCTCACGCACGCCACCGCGCTGGCCGCAACGCTCGCGCTGCTCTTCTTCGCGGGCGAAGTCATCCGTCCGTTCGCCTGGGTGATGGCCTTCGGTATCTTCACCGGTACCTTCAGCTCCGTCTACGTGGCGTCGCCAATCCTGCTCTACATCGAGCAGCGCTGGCCCCGTTCCATCGACGGCAAGGCCCAGCCGGCCGGCAAGCCGTCCATGTCCAAGCCGACCGCAGCACCTGCTCGCGGCTAAGTATTGCACATCACGACACAGAACGCCTCGGCAACACGCCGAGGCGTTCTTGCGTTGAGACTCTCGGAGCCATTGCCTTGCGATTCATAGACTCGCACACCCATCTTGCCGACCCCAAGTTCACCGACGACGTGGACGAGGTCATTGCCCGTGCCCGCGAGGCCGGAGCCGTGGCCCTCGTGGCCATTGGCGAGTCCCTGGAGGCCGCAGGACGGGCTCGGGCGATCGTCGAGCGGTGTAGGGGCTTCGTGTACCATACGGCCGGCGTACACCCCTTTGACGCCGCCCGTTTCGACTCCCTGCGCGACATCCCCGCGATCCGGGCCGAGGTAGAGCAGGGGGCAGTGGCCGTTGGTGAGTGCGGGCTCGACTATTCCTACGACACCTCCACCCCCGTGCAGCAGCGTCGCGCCTTTGCCGACCAGCTCGCCCTAGCCGCCGAGATGGGGCGCCCGGTGATCGTGCATACTCGGCAGGCCGAGGACGATACCGCGGCAATGGTGCGCGAGGCGGGGGCCGCTGGGATCGGCGGGGTGCTGCACTGCTACACGGGAGGGCATCAGTTGGCCCACACTGCGTTGGAGGCAGGGTGGTACATTTCGTTCAGCGGCATCGTCACCTTCAAGACGTGGGAAGATGAGGCGCTGCTCCGGCTCGTCCCCGACGACCGTGTGCTGGCCGAGTCTGACGCCCCGTATTTGGCGCCGGTCCCCAACCGCGGAAAGCGCAACGAACCGGCGTGGGTCGCCCGCACGGTTGAGCGACTGGCTGCCGCGCGTGGTGTGACCCCCGAGGCGATGGGTGCCCTCGTGACCGCAAACGCCCTACGGTTATTTAGTCTTCCACTGCTTTCTTCAGAGGTCTCTGTATGAGCGTACGCTACCTGCACACTGTTGACGCCCCCGAGGCGATTGGCCCCTATTCGCAGGCCACCGTGGTCGGCGGCTTTCTCTTTACGGCGGGACAGATTCCGCTCGACCCCAAGACCATGCAGGTCGTCGAGGGCGACGTGAGCGCGCAGGCGGAACAGGTGATGACGAACCTCACCGCCGTGCTGTCCAACGCCGGCTGCAGCTGGGGCGAAGTCGCCAAGACCACGATCTTCTTGGCCGACATGGCGGACTTTGCCAAAGTGAACGAGGTCTACACCAAGCACCTCGGCAACTCGCGTCCCGCGCGTTCGACCGTCGCGGTCGCTGGGCTCCCGCGCGGTGTGCGCGTGGAGATCGAGTGCATCGCCAAGGTTGGTTGATCTCGGTATGACGATGGCCACGCGGGACGAGGTCGTGCGGCTCACGCAGTGGGCGAAGTGTGCCGGCTGCGCTGCTAAAATGGGCCCTGCCGACCTCTCCGCCGTGCTCGCCCCACTGGAGTTGCGGAGCGATCCGCGACTCCTCGTGGGACGCGAGACGTTTGACGATGCCGGGGTGTTCAAGTTGAGCGACGAGCTCGCGCTCGTGCAAACGCTCGACTTTTTCGCGCCCATTGTGGACGACCCGTACGATTTCGGTCGAGTGGCGGCCACAAATGCGCTAAGCGATGTGTTCGCGATGGGCGGCGAGCCGCTCACGGCCATGAACATTGTCGGGTTCCCGGTGGGGCAGTTGCCCCTCTCCGTGCTCACGGAGGTGCTGCGCGGTGGACTCGACGCGGTGCATGAGGCCGGCGCGCATCTCGTGGGTGGGCATACCATCACCGACGAAGAGCTCAAGTACGGACTGAGTGTGACCGGCACGATTCACCCCGCCAAGATTCTGAGCAACGCCGGCGCGGAACCGGGTGATGTGCTGATCCTCACCAAGGGGATCGGCACCGGAATTCTCTCGACTGCCGCCAAGCGCGATCAGTTGGGCGCCGACGAGATTGCCGGGTTGGTGAAGTCCATGACAACGCTCAACGCGGTCGCGAGCCGCGCCGCGGTGGCACTCGCGCTGAAGTGTGCGACCGATGTGACCGGATTCGGATTACTCGGCCACGCCAGTCATATCGCGCGCGCGAGCAATGTGACGTTGCGGATCGAGATGGCCACGGTGCCGACGCTTGCCGGCGTGGATGGCGCCATTGAGAGCGGAATGCTCACCGGCGGCGCGGCGCGCAATCGGAGCTATCTCGAGCCGCTCGTGGAGTACGGCCGCGCGACCGATGCGGAGCGCGCGGTGCTCGTGGATCCGCAGACCAGTGGTGGATTGTTCGTTGCCGTGCCAGTGGAGAAAGCGCAGGACTACCTCGCGCGCGTCCCCGGCTCGGCGGTGATTGGGGAGGTCGTGTCGCGCGGTGAACGAGCGATTGTGATCGTGTAGGGAAGCGTGTCCTGGCTGGTGCCGGGTCCGGTCTTCAAAACCGGTGCGAGCTGACGATGTCGGCTTGGGTGGGTTCGATTCCCATACGCTTCCGCCACGGAAGAATCGCAAGTCCATTCAGGACAAGGCGATAAGAGTGCTTCAGCTTTGCACAACTTGCTGGCGCGCACAGAAGGGGTATCGCCGCGCTGGATCTGCTCGGTTTGAAGCCTGAGGCGAAGCCAACTATTATGTTCACGAAGGCGAACCGGCGGCAGCGAGATTGCCCCGTCTCGGATATTCCCCCGTGTAGCGGTGCTCGAGTCGGTCTTCCTATTGTCAGTGCCGAGCGGTACGATTGGGCCGATGCATTTCACCTGAAATCCAGCACCAACGCAATGGCAGTGCTCGCCCCAGGATGTCGCGTTGTCATACGCGACGAAGAATGGCTCATTCTCCGCGTCGATCCGTCCAGCGATGGGGGGCATCTTCTCGCATGCGACGGCGTTTCAGATCTCGTGCGCGGCAAGTCGGCGCTGTTCCTGACCCACCTCGAAGGCAACATCGAGGTTCTGGATCCAGCGAGTACGGAACTGGTGGCCGACACAAGCCGCACGTACAACGCCGCGTTGCTCTACCTCGAAAGCCAGCGACGACGTACGACCCCGAACGATGACGCGATCCATCTTGGCCATCGCGGGGTGATGAACCTGGTGCCCTACCAGCTCGACCCGGCGCTCCAGGCACTTCGCCAGCCACGTGCCCGCATCCTGATCGCTGACTCGACGGGCCTTGGCAAGACGCTCGAAGCGGGCATTCTCGCCACCGAGCTCATCCAGCGCGGGCGTGGAAAGCGGATTCTGGTGGTCGCGCTGAAAAGCATGCTTACCCAGTTCCAGAAGGAGTGGTGGTCGCGCTTTTCCATTCCACTTGTGCGACTCGATTCAGTGGGCTTGGCACGCGTGCGTAGCCGGATCCCGGCGAACCACAACCCATTCAACCACTTCGACCGCAGCATCATCTCAATTGATACGCTAAAGAGTAATCTCGAGTACCGGAACTACCTCGAGAATGCGTGGTGGGATATCATCGTCATTGACGAGTGCCAGAACGTCGCCGCGCGAGCGGGGGAGGAAGGTCTCTCGCGTCGTGCTCGGCTTGCACGAATGCTCGCCACGCGATCGGACACGTTGATGCTTCTGTCCGCGACGCCTCACGACGGCTCTGCTCGCAGCTTCGCGTCGCTAATGAGCCTGCTCGACCCCACGGCGATCAGCGATCCTGACGACTACACGCCCGAGGACTTTCGGGACAAGGGTCTCGTCATCCGTCGTTTCAAGAAGGACATTCGCGACCAGGTCGCGAATGACTTTCAGGAGCGCATCACCACCTGCCTGCGCCAGCACGCCAGCGCAGAGGAGGAGGCTGCGTACCGGGCGCTGCTGGACATTCCCTTCACCCAGAACGGTCAGCACCACGCAGGCAAACAACAAGAACTGCAGCGAGTCGGCATGCAGAAGGCGCTGTTCTCCAGCCCGGCCGCCGCACTCGAATCGACGCTCAAGCGCATCGCGCTGCTGGATGGCAAGTCTGAGGCGACCGCCGACGAAGCCAGCGAGGTCCGCGGTCTGGACGCCTTTGCCGAGACCCTGCGTGCTATCGGCACGCCCGTCTTCAGCAAGTATCAGCGCCTGTTGAAACAGTTGAAAGACGCCGAATTTGGCTGGACCACCAGCAACACGGCCGACCGGTTGGTGATCTTCTCTGAACGCATCGAGACGCTGCGCTGGCTGTCGGAGCAACTCACGGCTGACCTTGGCCTGAAGCCCAATCAGATGGCCACGTTGCACGGCCAGATGAATGACACCGAGCAGCAAGAGCTTGTGGATCGGTTCGGCCGTCAGGATGACCCGCTGCGCGTGTTGCTCTGTTCTGACGTTGCCTCCGAAGGCCTGAACCTCCACTTCTTCTGCCATCGCCTGGTGCACTTTGACCTACCGTGGTCGCTGATGGTGTTCCAGCAGCGCAACGGACGGGTCGATCGCTATGGGCAGAAGCACCAACCGCAGACGATCTATCTGTTCACGGAGACCGACGTCGAGAAGATCCGTGGCGACCTGCGGATTCTCGAAATCCTCCAGCAGAAGGACGAGCAGGCCAACCGCAACCTCGGCGACCCGGCCTCCTTCCTCAATGTGTATGACACCGAACGGGAAGCCGAGAAGGTATCGGCGTTCATGGCTGATGGCTTGAGCCAGGAACAGGTGGAGGCTCGCCTCGACGCAGGGGTGCGAACAGAGGAGCCGAACGAAGGCGACTGGCTGCTCAAGCTCTTCGGAGGCGAAAGCCCGGCCGGCGACCGTGCCGATGCCGCGCCATCGCGACCTTCAAGTCTCGAGCGCATCGATGCTCCGAGATCTCTATTCGCCAGCGAGTACCAGTTCGCCAAGACAGCCCTGACCCAGCTCTCTCAGCCGGACCCCATTGCGCAGTGGACTTCGGACGATGCAGGGCAAACGATTGCCATCACCGCTCCGCGCGACCTGCAAGAACGGCTGCGGCAGCTCCCGCGTGAGGTGCAGGCGCAGGATGATCGCTACGAACTCTGCGCCGATAGCGTGCGCATGGCAAAGGCCATTGAGGAGGCTCGCCAAGCGCGCGCAGAAGAGGCAACGTGGCCTCAGCTGCATTACCTCTGGCCGCAACACCCCATCGTGGAGTGGCTCGGTGACCGCGTGCTCACAGGCTTCGGCCGGCACAAGGCACCGGTGCTGCAGATCCCGGGCCTCGCGACCGACGAGCAAGCGTTTGTCCTCATGAGTGTGGTGCCGAACAGAAGGGGCCAACCTCTGCTGGTGGAGTGGCAGGTCGCGAGTCGAACCGGCGATGCGGCAGCCTTCGCCCTGGAACCGTTCGACACCTTCATCGACCGCGCAGGCCTCAAGGCGGGCGCCCTGCCGAATAGCGGACGTAAGCTCCCGTTCAACGACCTGCAGGCTGCGCTGCCAATTGCGGTGGCTGCGATGCATGCACACATGGTAGCGCGACAGGCCGCTTTCGCTGCCGGAATGCACACTCGTCTTGTGGGCACCCTAGCGGACCTCGAACGACTGCAGGCCAGGCAGCTGGAGCAGCTGACACTGCAGTTGGAGGGAGTGCTTGAGGGAGTCAAGCGCTCACGTTTCGAACGACGGAGCAGGCAAATCCACCACGTGTTCGACGACTACCGAAAGTGGGTTGAAGAAACCCTCACCACAGAGCCGCAGCCCTACATTCAGGTGCTTGCGGCCGTCTGCGGCTGAGCGGGCCAACGAGATATCTCCATGCCTGTTATCGACGCAGTACAGACCTTCGCCGGCATTTCCAACGAGAACGAGTTCTACAGCCACCATTACCTGGCTGAAGTCTTCAAGGGCGATATCAAGGCCCGACTGGACTCGTGGGTGCAGGCTGAGGAGTTGGACCCGACGAACCGAGCGCCATTCAAACAACTGGCGAGCCTGTCGGCGCGCTGGTTTGCCCTGCGCAATGACTTGGGCCGAGAGCGGGACGTGCAAGTCAAGCTCGCGCTCTTTGGCGAACTGCAGCTCGGCCTGCTGAAGGCGCTCGGCCATAGCGTCGATCTGTCAACGGCGACAGGGCGCCAGTCCTTTGTGCCCGGGTTGCCGCTGCCCGTATGGGAAGTGCTGGGTGAACCGCACAAGGCGCCACAGCTGGTTGTAGTTCCTGCCTACAATCCGGGGCAGGAGGGCGAAGATGTTCTCGACCAGCAACTTGCGACTGTTCATTACGGTGGTCTCCCGGTGCCTTTTGACCTGCACGCGGAGACGTGGGCCAGTGTAGTCTCTGACGCAATCTTCGGAGCAGAGGCCCCGCCCCGCTACGTGATCCTTGTGGGACTTCACGAATGGTTGTTGCTCGATCGCTACAGGTGGCCGAATAACCGCGTCCTGCGCTTCGACTGGGATGAGATTCTCGATCGGAAGGCCGCTGCCACTCTGCAGGCCGCTGCCGTCTTGCTGCATAAAGACAGCTTGGCGCCAGGCAGCGGCGCGAGCCTGTTGGATGCGCTAGACGAGAACGCTCACAAGCACGCGTTCGGAGTCAGCGAGGAACTGAAATACGCCATCCGTGAGGCGATTGAGGCGCTGGGAAACGAGGCCGTGCGTCAGTTGCGACAGCAGGCCACGGACATGAAGAAGAGCGTCTTTTCCGGCGAATATGAAATCAACGAGGCTGACCTGAGCCTCGAATGCCTTCGGCTTGTTTACAGGCTGTTGTTCATGTTTTACATCGAGGCTCGTCCGGAGCTCGGCTATGTGCCCATTCAAAAGAGCGACGTCTACCTGAAGGGTTACAGCCTCGAGTCGTTGCGAGACCTGGAGCTGGTACCGCTCACGACGCCCCACGCCCGCGACGGGCTGTATTTCGACGAGACTATGCGTCGGCTATTTAGCCTGGTCGCCGAAGGATGCGGGTTCGGCAGTCAGTTGCCGCTCGCGGTAGGCAAAGACGTGTTTGTTCTTGCTCCGCTCGATAGCCGTTTGTTTGATCCGGCGGCCACACCGCTCTTGAACCGCGTGCGGTTCCCAAATGAAGTGTGGCAGCGCGTCATTCGTTCAATGTCGCTGTCGGGCGCGAAGGGCAAGCGAAAGGGGCGTGTCAGCTACCAACTGCTGTCCATCAACCAGTTGGGTGCGGTATATGAGGCACTCCTGTCGTATCGCGGCTTCTTCGCCTCAGAGGATCTGTACGAGGTAGTGCCGGAACCGAAGAAATCAGCCGCCTCCGGCGACGATGACGGGGAGTTTGCGGACAACGAGGATGAAGCCGCTGCAGGTTCGTCAGGTACCGACATGCTTGACAATGCCTGGTTCGTCCCCGCCAGTCGAATAGAGGAATTCAAACCAAGTGAACGTGTCTGGGACGTTGACGAATCCGGTCACCGCAAGCTGCGCCAGTACGCCAAGGGCACCTTCATTTACCGTCTCGCCGGTCGCGACAGGGAGAGGAGCGCCAGCTACTACACTCCTCAGGTGCTCACGCGTTGTCTAGTCAAGTACGCCCTGCGCGAGCTGCTAAAGGACAAGACCGCCGACGAGATACTGGACCTCACCGTCTGCGAGCCTGCGATGGGCAGCGCCGCGTTCTTGAACGAGGCGGTCAATCAGCTTGCGGAAGCCTACCTAGAACGCAAGCAGTTGGAACTCAGAATCCGCATTCCCCACGACGAGTACCCCCGGGAGCTTCAGCGTGTCCGTCTGGTGCTGGCCGACAAGAACGTATTCGGAGTGGACTTGAATCCTGTTGCAGTTGAGCTGGCGGAGGTGTCGCTCTGGCTCAATGCGATCTATGGCCAGGCAGTGATAGCTGCTGACGGGACTCCGATCGCCCCTCGACCCGCGCGTGTGCCATGGTTCGGTTACCAGCTGTTTGCCGGAAATAGCCTCATCGGAGGAAGACGCGAGGTGTTCCGTGCCAGTGCACTGCTAAAAGGCGCAAACCCCGCGTGGCACGAGGAAGAACCTAGGCGTCTGAATGCGAAGCAGCCCGATCGCGCCGCCGATGAGATCTATCACTTTCTGCTACCCGATCCTGGGATGGCGCAGTATACCGACAAAGTTGCGAAGGCTCTCTACGCAGGCGACTTCCAACGACTCAAGGTGTGGCGGAAGGACTTCTGCCGCCCGCTTGAGCGTCACGAACTTGCACGACTGCAACAATTAAGCGCGCGCATTGACGAACTGTGGGCTGAGCATGAGCAATGGCTGTCACGTGATCGCGCGCGGACCGAGGATGCTCTGACGGTCTGGCCTTCCGCCGAAAGTGATGCGCCGAACATCCCGCGCGAGGTGAAGGAAACCATTCGTGCTCAAGGTCTCTTCAATCAAGACGCCGAGCTTGCTACGCCGTTCCGTCGCCTCAAGCTCGTAATGGACTACTGGTGTGCGCTGTGGTTCTGGCCGATTCAGAGCAGCGCGAATCTACCAAGTCGCGAACAATGGTGGATGGAAGTGGGAGCGGTACTGGAAGGCAACATCGTTGACCTCGAATCGCAGACTCACTTGGACTTCGTAGCGAAGGCGGCGTCGAAACAGCTGGTTCTTGACGCTTCGCCAGTGTTTGCTGGCTTCGAGGCACAGCTTTCTCTGGCAGACGATGCAAGTGCACCCAAACTCCACGATAGGTTCGGTCAATTGCGCGTAAGCAAGCTGCGTCAACAATTCCCAAGAATCGGCGAGGTGGAGGCGACTGCCGCCAAGCGGCGGTTCATGCACTGGGAGCTGTTCTTCGCTGATGTGTTTGCTCGGAGTGGCGGTTTTGACCTCGTGCTCGGTAATCCACCGTGGCTGAAGGTCACGTGGAACGAGGCGGGCATCCTGGGTGAAAGGAATCCGTTATTCGCCATACGCAAGATTGGCGCCTCGGACTTGACCCATCTTCGTGCGGAGGCGTTTGAGCGCTTTGCGGATCTACAAGGTCTTTGGACGGGTGAGCTAGAGGAATCGGAGGGTACGCAGAACTATGTCAACGCAGCGCAAAACTATCCGCTGCTCAGAGGCTCGCAGTCGAATCTCTATAAATGCTTCTTGCCAGTCGGCTGGCGCCTTGCGGGCAACAATGGCGTAACAGCATTCGTGCACCCTGAAGGTCCATACGATGATCCGAAGGGAGGCGCCTTGCGAGAGGAGGTGTACCTGCGGCTAAGGGCACATTTTCAGTTTCAAAACGAGTTTCAACTGTTCACGGGCACAAACGACCACGGGCGCATGCGGTTCGGGTTGCATATCTACGCCGCGCGTAGATCGGTCGTTGCGTTTGATAGCATCGCAAATCTCTTCGCGCCATCATCTGTCGAAGCGTGTTACGCGCACACAGGAGATGAGCCAGTAGGAGGAATCAAGGATGCAGATGGTCGCTGGAATATCGCGGGTCATCGCGATCGCATCGTGTGCGTGGACGATGATGCGCTAGCGGTTTTCGCAGAACTATACGAAGAGCCGGGTACTTCGGCACGGCGCGCGCGCATGCCGGCGCTGCATGCTGGCGCATTGACCGATGTACTGCGAAGACTGGCCGCATGTCCGCGACGACTGGCCGCTATTGGTGATGACTTTGTAAAGACGGAAATGTTCGACGAAACGAACTCGCAACGTACCGGCTTGCTCAGCCGGCGCGCGAACAGCGACAATGGCTTTGCCGCCCACCCGAGCGAGCTGGTGTTGTCGGGTCCGCACTTTTACCTGGCGAATCCGTTCAACAAGACCCCGCGGCGCGTCTGCACGGCCAACGGCCACTACGACGCCATCGATCTCGAAGTTTTGCCGGATGATTATCTACCGCGAACGAACTACCATCCGACGGCCAACCGAAGCGAGTATGCTCTGCGCGTTCCTCGGGTGAGCTGGGTGGAAGCGGGTGAGGCAGGGCCGAAACCTGTCACGGCATACTTCCGCCTGGCGCTGCGCGCAATGATTTCTGGCGCGAACGAACGCACTCTTACTGCTGCGGTAGTGCCGCCTGAAGTGGCTCATATCAACGGCGTACAGACGAGTGCGTTTGCCACGTCCGCCAGACTACTTGCTGCGGGCTGCGTTGTATCGGCGCTCGTGAGTGACTGGTATATCAAGTCTCTCGGACGTGGTAATCTCCACAGTACCTGGCTGCAGCTGCCATGGATCGAACCGCCCCCCGCGGCCGTAGTGCGGCTCCTTGCCCTAAACTGTCTTACGACGCATTACGCGGCGCTGTGGCGCGAGGTGTTTGATCCGGCGTTCACGGAACAGACGTGGAGCCAGATAGAGAATCCGATCCTACCGCAAGAGTTCTTCGCGGATCTCCCAGGCGAGTGGACGCGTGAGTGCGCACTACGAACGGACTACGCACGGCGCATGGCGCTCGTGGAACTTGATGTGCTGATGGCACAAGCGATCGGCTTGAGCCTTGAGGAGCTGTTGCTCGTCTATCGCGTACAGTTCCCCGTAATGCAAGGTTACGAGCGAGATACGTGGTATGACGCAGGAGGCCGAATCATCTTCACGAATAGCAAGGGCCTCGTGGGTGTTGGTCTGCCCCGCAAGGGGAAGGCGGCAGAGCAGGTCGTGATCATTACAGTGGACGGTAAGCGTCGCGCCGGCGCGTGGGGTTGGGATGATATCTGTTCAATGGTGTCGTCAGGGGCGTTCGCCGCTGGAAGTCGAATCGAGCGGGAAGTTATGGACGACACGCTGCCGAGCGGCCCAACAAGGAGGACTCAATACTGGATCGCGCCTTTCACCCGTGCGAGCCGCGAAAACGACTATCGAACTGCATGGAAGGTTTTCGAGGAACGTAAGTGAGTGGCGTGCAGCGGCGCGGTGGCGAGTGCGCGACTCTGACTGACGATTCACCAAGAGGTTGAGTAGTTCATGCTCCCATCCTTGCTCGCGCGCGATATCCAAGAGGGCCTGAAGCAGTTCCTGATCACGGGCTTTGAACCATCAGACGACTTCTTCCATGGCCTGATGCGCCGGTTCGTTGAGAAAGAATCGGCCTGGATGAAGGGGCCCTTCCTGCAGGTGGGTCTGCCGTTTCGGGGCGGGGCAGCGGGCACTCGCTTCTTCGACGGGTTCGAAACGCAGAACCCGAGCTACACGCATCAGGAAGCTGCCTGGCAGCGACTCGATAGCCGTGGCGACGTGGCGAATACGCTCGTGGCCACCGGCACGGGCAGCGGCAAGACAGAGTGCTTCTTGTACCCAGTGCTCGACCATTGCGCGCGAGGGGTGGCCGGTGGGGCGCCCGGCATCAAGGCGTTGGTGATCTACCCGATGAATGCGCTGGCCACCGACCAAGCGCGTCGCTTTGCAGAGGTCATCGCGGGCACGCCGGCCTTCGCGGGGCTACGAGTCGGCTTGTTTGTAGGTGGCAACGTCGGGCAGCCGGGTTCTGGCATGGTGATGTCGTCGAACGGGTGCATCACAGATCGCGATACGCTGCGCAAGAACCCGCCCGATGTGTTGCTGACCAACTACAAGATGCTGGACTACCTGCTCCTGCGGCCGAAGGACCGGAAGCTATGGGCCCGCAATACGCCCACGACGCTGCGGTACGTGGTGGTCGATGAGTTGCACACATTCGACGGTGCGCAGGGCACCGATCTCGCTCTCCTATTGCGACGGTTGCGCGCTCGCCTGGAGGTGCCGAAGGACCACGTAGTCTGTGTGGGGACGTCGGCGACTCTGGGCGGCACGTCGGACGCCGCGCCGCTGCGCGAGTACGCGCGGCAGTTGTTTGCCTCACCGTTTCCTGCGTCCTCCGTAGTCACGGAGAACCGGCTCTCTGTGGCTGAGTTCATTGGCGAAGCGACCATCGAGCACGTGTTGCAGCCGCGCACGGATCTGCCGCAGGTGCTCGATGCGACGCGGTATGCGCGTCCCGAAGAGGCAGTAGCTGCATGGTTTGCGGTCTTCTTTCCGGACCAGCCCGCTCCACCAGACGTACGCGACCCTGCGTGGCGTGTTGAGCTGGGAGAGCGGCTGAAGCGCCATCTGCTGTTTGTGAACCTCCTCAAGCTCATGAAAGGCGGGGTGGTCGACTTCGCAGAACTTCAGCAGTCCATGCAAGGACCGTTGCCCGCGGAGGCCAGGCCTCATATCCGTGAAGTCCTCGATGCCGTACTGGTGCTGGCTGCGTGGGCGCGAGCAGCGGATGGCGCCGGGCGTCCGCTCGTGACATTGCGCGTGCAGGTCTGGATGCGTGAGTTGCGCCGCATGGTGGCCAAAGTCACGTCCGATGGGCCGTCTGCTGATTTGCGGTCGGCTGCGGACCTGAGCGCCTCACTGGGGGCTTTGTACCTTCCGCTCGTTCAATGCAGTGAGTGCCATACCACGGGATGGCTGTCGCGCATTGCCCCGGCGAGCAACAAGGCATCCGATAAGCTCGAGGAGATCTACAACACGTGGTTTGCCCGTCGACCTGAGGCGGTGCGGCTATACCCGGGGCACGGAGTCCCGCGGCCTCATGTCGATGGCGTGGACCGCCATCTGTGCGCGTCGTGTGGCAGCTTGCAAGGTGCCGACGAGCAGTGCCAGGCATGTGGTGACAATACGCTCGTACCCGTGTTCCAAACCACCGGGACCAAGAGCAGCACCAATGGAACGATGGCGATGACCTGGCACGATGCCACCTGCCCTGCGTGCGGTGGTCGCGACCGGTTGCTCCTGCTCGGTGCTCGCAACGCGACGCTGGGCGCCCAGGTGGTCGAACACAGCTGGGCGAGTCCGTTCAATGACGACAAGAAATTGATCGCCTTCTCCGACTCCGTGCAGGACGCGGCTCACCGTGCGGGCTTCTTTGGCGCCCGGACGTACGGCAACACGGTCCGAACCGCGCTGGCGAAGGCCATCGATCATCTGGCAAGGCCGACTATCTCCTGGGCAGGATTCCTTGACGGCCTCGAGAAGATCACCACTGACGTCGGCTCGCCCCTGGAGATGACCGCTGAACGGTTGGTTGCCGAGTTCATTGGACCGAACATGACTTGGCAGCATGACTGGGTGGATGAGCTCTTGGGCAAGGGAGCGCTTCCTAAGGAAAGTCGCCTTCCAGACCGCGTCCGCAAACGACTCGCATGGCAGGCTGTGTCGGAGTTCACCTACCTCAGCCATCGCGGTCGAAACCTCGATCGTATCGGCAAGGCCACGCTGGCCGTGCCGATCGAACTGATTCTCCAAGCGGCAAAGTCCCTGGCCCCTGTGCTGCGTGAGCAGTACGGTGTGGTTGGTCTCAGCGAAGGAGACGTGGCTCAGTGGGTGTGGGGCTTTCTTGCGCATCTGCGCCGGCGAGGCGCCGTCTGGCATCCGGAGTTGGCAACGTACGCAACGAACGGGAAAGTCTGGGAATTGGCTAGGCTCTCCGGTCGCAGCGAGTGGATGCCCGCGATGGGCGATCGCGGACCGAGGCCGGTTCTGCTGAGCCTTGGGAAACATCCCGAGTTCGACAAGCTCTCGTCTCCTAGGCAGTTCACATGGTTCGATCACTGGGCGGCGGCCACACTTGGCCGTAAGGCGCTGCTCGGCGAAGACGTGGCTGAGTCGCTCTATGTAGCGGCCATAAGTGACCTCGAGGCGCGCGGTGTCTTTGTGCGCACTCCGAGCGATCTAGGGGACACGTTGGCGCTCTCCGCCGACTGTCTGCTGCTGCAGACAGAAGTGGTACAGCTGAGTTCGGGGCAAGGTAAGCGGAAGTTGACCGTGCCAGCGGACGCTGCGGATGCTCTAAGCGGGATGCCCTGTTTAGATGCCACTGCCGAGGTCTACGACGACAAGATCCGGGTCCCGGATAGTTGGTTCATCGAGCGCTTCTCGAAAGGCGATCTGCGCCGAGTGATTGCGTCAGAGCACACCGGCCTGCTCGAGCGCCCTGAGCGGGAGGCGCTGGAGACGCGATTCAAGAGCAAGGACCCGAAGCCTTGGTTCGAAAACCTACTGTCCGCAACACCGACGCTAGAGCTCGGCGTAGACATCGGCGACCTCTCCTCCGTCCTGCTCTGTTCGGTACCTCCTACGCAGGCGAGTTACCTCCAGCGCATTGGTCGGGCCGGCCGGCGTGATGGAAATGCCATAACCGTCACGTTGGCTGACGGCGGCAGCCCTCATGACCTGTACTTCTTCGAAGAAGTACACGAGATGCTGGCTGGCGAGGTTACCCCTCCAGGGATCTTCCTGAAGGCTGCGGAAGTTCTGCGTCGCCAGCTGTTCGCGTTCTGTCTAGACGACTGGGTTGGAAGCATCACGAGCGCGACAGCTCTGCCCGACAAGACGTCGGTGGCTCTCGACGCGGTGGAACGAGCGGACGTTAGCCGTTTTCCATACATCTTTACCGAGCACGTGCTGAAGCACGAACCCCGCCTCTTGCAGGCATTCGTGGAGCTGCTGGGTGAGGACATTGACGCGCGGGTCACAGAGCGGCTAACGCAGTTCATGCGCGGAACCGGAGATGATGATGGTCTGCGCGTGCGACTGATGAAGGCGCTTGAAGGCTTGGTGGAAGAGCGCAAGCTGCACAAGAAACGCGCAGAGCAAGTCAAGGCGCAGATCGCGACTGTAAATAAGGGTCCACAGGACGAGGCCACAAAGAACGAGTCCGACCAGCTCAAGTGCGAGCGCGATAAGGCTCTCGTACTGGTCAAGGAAATCAATCAGCGCGAACTGCTCAACACGCTGACCGACGCGGGACTGATTCCTAACTACGCATTCCCAGAGGCGGGCATCGAACTCAAGTCGGTGTTGTGGCGCCGGAAAGGAACCGATGATCATGGGGACGGCGCCTATGTCGCCTTGCCGGCGATCAAGTACGAACGACCGGCGAATTCTGCGTTGTCGGAGTTTGCGCCGGAGAACAGGTTCTACGCCAACCAGCGCCGTGTCGAAATCGACCAAATCAACATGGGGCTCGCCAAGTTGGAGTCGTGGCGCCTCTGTCCATCGTGCCACCACATGCAGAACCTGGAGGTGCACGCGGATGCGCTGGGCGCCTGCCCTCGCTGCGGAGACGCCATGTGGTCGGATCAGGCGCAACGTCGACAGTTATTGCGATTCAAGCAGGCGATTGCCAACAGCGACGATACCAAGGTGCGCATCGATGATAGCGCCGATGATCGTGAACCGAAGTTCTACGTTAGGCAGTTGTTGGCCGACTTTACCGCTACGGATATCAAGGAGGCGTGGCGGCTGGACACGGCGGAGCTCCCATTTGGCTTCGAGTTCATCTCACATGTGACGTTTCGTGACGTGAACTTCGGGGAACTCAGCAAGCCTGGCGATACGTTCAAGGTTGCCGATCAGGAGACGGCCCGGCCGGGTTTCAAGTTGTGCCGGCATTGCGGCAAGGTGCAGACGCCGCCGCGCCATCAGGACAAGGGACCGGTTCAACAGCATTCCTTCGAGTGCGCGAAGCGCAAGTCGGAAGATCCGGCCGATCTCGTCGACTGCCTCTACCTGTACCGCGAGTTCAGCTCCGAGGCACTCCGCATACTCGTGCCCTACACGCGCTCGGGAATGGACGCGGAAGTCATCCAGTCGTTCATGGCAGCGCTGCAATTGGGACTGAAGATCCGTTTTGGGGGCCGAGTTGACCATTTGCGCATGGTGCTGCAGGATGAACCTGGGCACGACGAAGGACCGCGGCGCCAGTTCGTGATGCTCTACGACTCCGTGCCCGGTGGCACGGGGTACCTGCACCAGCTGCTGACGCAGGATGCCGGAACGCTGGCCGACGTGCTGCGTATGGCGCTGACGGCGATCAACGGCTGCCGATGCAATGCGGATCCCGAGAAAGACGGCTGCTATCGCTGCCTCTTTCAGTATCGGCTAGGGCGCAAGATGGAGCTTGTGTCGCGCAACCGCGCTCGCGAGGTCTTGACCGAGCTGGTCGAGGCACTCGGCCAGCTGCAGAAGGTGGCGACGATTTCGGACATCTTTATCAATCCGAACTTCGACTCGGTGTTGGAGGCCCGATTCATTGAGAGCCTTCGGAGGCTCGGTGGAATCGATGGCCTGCCGCCGGTCAAGCTGGTGCAGGAGATAGTCTACGGAAAGTCTGGGTTCCTTCTTGAGGTCGGGTCACAGCGGTACTGGGTCGAGCCCCAGCGAGACCTGGGGCCGTCGGATGGCGTGGCGATCGCGAGCCGGCCGGACTTCACCTTGTGGCCAGCGCAGAGCAAGTCGGCCAGGCGACCGATCGCCGTATTCTGCGATGGATGGGCGTATCACAAGGACAGCATGCGCGCCGATGCGGCAAAGCGCAGCGCGCTCGTATCCAGCGGCAGCTTCTGGGTATGGTCGGTGACACACGACGACGTCAAGGCCGCGTTGGACGGGGACGTCGTGACTGACCTGGACTCACCGCTGACCACGATGAATAGGCACAGTGGCACCATGGCGCCGGAGAGCATGCCACGCGCCGAGCAGCAGGCCTTTGGCCGAAATGCGGTGGCCCAGCTTCTGCGATTGCTCGCGACGGAGCCCGGCGTGCAGGGTGATGCCGGAACGGAACAGCTGCGGCGGAACGCCGGGTGGGCCACGTTCCTGATGGTGCCCACGCCGGGGACGGCAGACGTCGAGGCAGTACGGACGCAAGCGAGCACACTGCTGGCCGCGTTGCCCGAGTGGATGCACGACATGCCGACGCCAAGTGCGGCTGCAGTTAGCCGTGATGGTGCGACGCCGTCGTTGACCTACTGGTGGCCGGCGCAGTTCGCTGTGAAGGCACCGGATGTGAGTTTGACGCCGGGCGTGCTGTTGATTGACGACCAAAATGAGACCGACGAGGCGACGCAGCATCAGCGGTGGAGGCGTTGGCTGGCGCTATTCAACACGATGCAGGTCTTGCCGGGTTTCCTGCTGGCCACGCGGGAGGGGATAGACGGTGGGGACTGCGAGTTGCTCTCGCCTGCGACGCATCCTTCTGAAGCAACGGCTGGGACGGGGTCAGCCGAGGCGGCGGCCTGGGCGGCCGCGCTCGAGCTCGCGGTGGCCTCGGTGAGGGCGGGCCTGGTATCGCTGGAAGCAGCTGGGGCGGAGCCCCCGGTGGTGGGCTACGAGCATGCGGACGGGCGACATCAAGTGGTTGCGGAAGCGGAGCTGGCCTGGCCCGCAGCAAAGGTGGCTGTCCTTCTCGAGTCACAGTCGGAGTACGAGCCCGTGTGGGTGGCGGCCGGATGGAAGGCGATTGAAGCGTCAGAGGGTTGGGCCGATTCAGTGCGCGCCCAGCTTGACCTTGAGAAGGGAGCATCGTCATGAGCGAGGCAGTAGGCTTGAAGCCGAAAGTGGCATTGTCGCAGGACTTCCTGCTGACGTTGGCGCAGTTGCCATCGGCCATTCACAGCAAGGTGCTGAAATGGGCGATCCGGTTCCAAAGTGACCCCTCGTCATCAGCCATCAACTACGAGAAGATCAAGGCAGCGCGCGACCCGAATCTCAGGTCGGTGCGCATCGATCAGGATTGGCGCGGTGTCGTATTCAAGCCCAGCAAGGGCGACGTGTACGTGTTGCTGTACGTAGCGAACCACCAGGACGCCTACCGGTGGGCGGAAAACCGGAAGCTCGCGATCAACCCGGTGACAGGTGCGATGCAGGTGGTGGTGCTGCAGGAGGTGGTGGAAGACGCCGTCCAGGCTGCTCCCAGGAACGCGTCCAAGGCACCGCCGCCAACGCCTCCGCTATTCGGAGCGTTGAGCGACCACGAACTCATGAGTCTCGGGGCGCCAGAAGAACTGGTCGAGCGCATCAGGACCGTCAGGTCCGAAGAAGACCTCGATCGCCTTGAATCATCCCTGCCGGTTGAGGCGTTTGAAGGACTCTTCCTCGTGGCAGCCGGCGACTCGGTAGAGCAAGTCCTGAAAGCCCGGGAGACGCCCACGGACCGCGTGGTGGATGTGACGGACTTCTCGGGCTCACTGGAGACCCCCGAATCGCAGGCGCGGTTTGTGGTTGTGGACGGGGACGAAGAGTTGACCGCGATCATGAATGCGCCGTTGGCGCAGTGGCGCGTGTTCTTGCACCCCAGCCAGCGGCAGCTTGCCGCTGGCGACCGCAACGGCCCCGTGCGGGTGCTGGGCGGTGCCGGTACCGGCAAGACTGTGCTGGCCATGCATCGCGCCAAGTGGCTGGCCGAGAATCGGACGCCTGAGGGGCAGAAGGTCCTCTTCACGACATTCACGCGGAATCTCGCGTTCGATATCGAGGACAACCTCAGCTCGTTCTGTTCGTCGGCGACGATGAAGAAGATCGAGGTGCGCAACCTCGACGCCTGGGTGCACGGCTACCTCCGGTCCCAGCGGTACGAGCACACGATTGTCTATGACCGCCGGAAGGAGGCACAGGACGCCTGGCAGCATGCTCTTGCGGTGAAGGACGCGGCGTTGGATCTGCCAGACGAGTTCTACGAGCAGGAGCTTGAGTCCATCATCCTGGCTCAGGGCGTGACGTCCAGAGACGAGTACAGGGCAGCGCGGCGCGCAGGGCGGGGCGTCCAGCTGACGCGCAGCAAGCGCGATGCGGTGTGGCCCGTGTTTGAGGAGTATCGCGCGCAACTCGCGAGCCGCAAACTCAAGGAAGTGGATGACGCCTACCGGGATGCGGCGGCGTTGCTTTCGCAGAACCGCGCTGGCGTGGAGGGGGCATACAGCGCAGTCGTCGTCGACGAGACGCAGGACTTCGGGCCGCAGGCGCTACGACTTCTGCGAGCCATTGTACCTGCAGCGAGTAACGACCTCTTCTTTGTCGGCGACGGGCACCAGCGGATCTACAGTCGCAATCGGGCCGCGATGAGCCGCTGCGGCATTGAGATACGTGGGCGGTCAAGAAAGCTGTACCTGAACTACCGCACGACGGAGGAAATCCGCCGTCAGGCGGTTGCGCTACTGGAGGGATGTGAGGTCGATGACCTTGATGATGGTCACGATGAGACACGCCGGTATAAGTCGCTGTCACACGGCGGAGTGCCGGTGGTAGTGACTGAATCGAACTTGGACACCGCATTGATGCGTGCTCGGGAGATTGTCACGGCGTGGGCGTCCCCCGCCGGCTCTCCGCCGATAACGACCTGTGTCATAGCTCACAGCCGAGCGGTGCGTGATAGCGCTGCGAAGATATTCAGCGAGGCCGGCATCAGTACGCATGTCGTTGAGGCGAACAAACGTGATAGCTCGGATTCGGCGGCGGTGCGCTTCTCGACCATGCACCGCGCAAAAGGCCTCGAGTTCGATCAGGTGCTGGTGCTGGTGCTGGCGCCGGTCGGGTTTCTCGAAGCCCCAGAGAAGACCGTCAATGAGCGCAAGCTGCTGTATGTGGCGCTGACGCGGGCGAAGCGGGCTGCGGCGTTGGTGATGTACTAGCAGCACCACAACAGCCTCGATCGGCGTGCAATCATCGTGACTCGCGCTATCCTGGCATGCTAAGATGGAGGAGGCGTATGAGTCGCAACGAGGCCCCCACGAAAAACATTCGCGGGGGCCTCGTCGATTACCCTACTGCGGTGCTCACGTCGCACCGCGATCGCACTGCTACCGCTCCACCTCAGCCCGCCGCGGACACTGCATAATCGGTGTATCCCTTCTCGCCCGGCGTGTAGAACGTCGTAAAGTCCGGCGGGTTCAACGGCAAGTCACTCGCCATGCGCGCCACCAAGTCAGGATTGGCAAGCGCGGGGCGGCCGAACGCCACCAAGTCCGCCTCGCCTGCCGCGAGCACCTGTTCCGCGCGCGCCTTGTCAAAACCGCCCGACGCAATCAACGCCCCACCGAACGCCGCACGCACCGCACGCTTGAACTCGGCCGGAACCACCGGCGCGCCCATCGACGAGTGATCCACCAAATGCAGATACGCGAGCTTCAGCGCGCCGAGTGCCGTCGCGAGTGCTACGTACTGCGCGTCAACGCCGTCGAACGGCCCCGTTCCGTTGAACGCCCCAAACGGTGACAACCGAATCCCCACACGATCGGCGCCAATCGCCGTGACCGTCGCCTTCGCGACCTCGAGCGCAAAACGATTGCGCGCCTCGGCGCTTCCGCCCCAGGCATCGGTCCGCGTGTTCACATTCGCATTCAAGAACTGCTCAATCAAATAGCCATTGGCGCCGTGCAACTCCACGCCATCAAAGCCGGCCTCAATGGCAAGCGTCGCCGCACGCACATGCTCGGCGATCGCCGCGGTGATGTCGGCGTCGGTCATTGCACGCGGCGCCGTTGGCGCCTGCATCCCGAGCGCATCGGTCCACATGTCACCCGCCAGCGCTGCACCGGTGGAGCTCACAACTTCGGCGCCCGCCGGCATGTTCACCGAATGCGAGGCACGCCCCGTGTGCATCAACTGCACGAAGATTTTCCCACCCTGCGCGTGCACGGCGTCGGTGATCAGGCGCCAGGCGGCCACGTGACGCGCGTCGAACAGCCCCGGCATGCGTGGGTAGCCGAGTCCATTCGGGGAGGGGGAGGTCCCCTCGGTGACGATCAGGCCCACGGTCGCGCGCTGCGCGTAATACTCCGCCATGATCGGCGTCGGGATATGGTCAGCATCGGCACGATTGCGCGTCAACGGCGCCATCACGATGCGGTTTTTGAGTGTGATCGGTCCCAGAGAGAAAGCGTCGAACAGCATGGCAAGGCATCCTGCGGCGGTGCGCCGCGTGAAAGAAAATCAGCAGACGTGCTGTATTTAACTTATGTGAATCTTAGCGCTAAGACAAGTGCGCGCTCGTAGCACGCCTTTTGGGCGTCGGTCTGGGTGCGTAGGCCGCATCGTCCGCGATATCTTCAGACCATGACCTTAGCCGACCACGCGAACACTGCGTCGCTTACCGCACACCACTGCGCGGAGTGCGGGGCGTCGTACCCGTCACCGGACGACGGCCCGGTCGCCGTCTCTCAAGGCCTTCGGAAGGCCCATGGCACCGATGCCCGGTGGTTCGCACCCGAGTTCCCCGGCCGAGCCGTGGCGTCCCCCGGGTTCGGCGTCACCATCGCGACGCTCGCTGACTTCTCGGCGGAGCGCTATGCCGCGGATGCGCTCCGCTGGGCGCGCGCGACACTCGTCGGCTACGGGCTCACGATCCCGACCAACGCACTTGTCGCCACCCGATGACTGAAACACTCCGATTCAAATCCGCCGTCGGACGTAGCTTTTTTGCGCTCATCACGTTCTCGATGCTGCTCGGCCCGGTCCTCGTCGGATTCGACGTCTGGAAGGGGAAGATCCCCGTCAGCGAACTGCCGCAAGTGCTCGGCTTCATGACGGTTCCTGCCATCCTGATTGCGGTCCTGTATCGCGTCACCGAGTACGTGATCGACGACGTGAATCTCGTGGTTCGCGGCGGCATCGTGAACGCGACGGTACCTCTCGCGCAGATTCGTGTGGTGCGCGCGAGTCACAGCCTCCTGTCGGCCCCCGCCTTCTCGTTCGATCGACTCGAAATCAGCTACGACCGCTTCAAAACGGTCCTGATCTCCCCCGACAACAAAGCCGCGTTCATCGCGGCTATTGAGCAGCGTTGCCCGCACGTCACCTTCGAGGGACTCGAAGACGTGCGTCGCCGACCATAATGCACACCGACACCTCGCCCCGCTTCACCCGTTACGTCGCGCTGGGCGACAGCTCCACCGAAGGACTCGACGATCCCGATGGCCGCGGTGGATTCCGCGGCTGGGCCGACCGCTTCGCCGACCATCTCGCACGCGCCAACGGCGGCATTCAGTATGCCAACCTTGCCGTGCGCGGCCGCAAAACTCGGCAGATCCTTGAGCAGCAGCTTGCCCCCGCGCTCGCCATGCGCCCCGACATCGCCACGGTCTTCTCTGGGACCAACGATGTTGTGCGCCGCCAGGTTGACCTCGCCCAAGTCCTGGCCGACATCGAAACCATGCAAGCCGCGCTGCGGAGCGCCGGCGCAACGGTGCTGACCATTACCCTCCCGGACCTGGCGGCCGTAATGCCGCTCGCCGCGCGATTCGCCCCCCGTGTGGAGCGCCTCAACGAGGGGCTCCGCGCGTGCAGCGCGCGTACTGGGACGATTTTGGTGGACCTGGCGCAGTACCCCGTCGCCTCTGACCCACGCCTCTGGAGCGAGGACCGCCTGCATGCCAACACCCTCGGCCACACGCGAATCGCGGCCGCTTTGGCCCAGGCGGTCGGGCTCCCCGGGCATGGCGCAGACTGGCAGTTGCAACTTTTAGAGGCTCGCGCGCTTACTATAACGCAGAGCATCGCTCGCGATGTCGCCTGGTTGCGGAGCTATTTGGTCCCGTGGCTGTGGCGGCGCGCGAGAGGGCGCTCATCCGGAGACGGACGCGTGGCGAAACGCCCCGAGCTCGTCTTCGTACCACCTGCCGACTGATCACCCCAGTCGATCCCCTCGATTTCGTGAGCCTGATGCGTCGTGTGTTTTTCGTGCTGTCCGCTGCCCTCGCCCTACTCGTCGCTCCCCCGGCCGCGACCCACGCCGTCGCCCAGGGCGTCGATGTGATCCGCGGCCGAGTGACCGGCCCCGATGATAAACCCCTCGAAGGGGTCCAGATTACCGTCACCTCGCTCTCCGGCAATGTGAATCGGGCCACCCGCTCGGATCGCGGCGGCCGCTTCACCGTGACCTTCCCGGGTGGAGAAGGGGACTACTTCGTCAACTTCGCAGCCATCGGCTACGCGCCGCGCCGCTTTGAGGTCAAGCGTACCGCCGACCAGGACATCTTGGTCGCCGATGCCAAGCTGCAGCAGCAGGCCTCGACCCTCGACGCCGTCAAGGTGACCGCCCCTCGTGACAAAGTCGCGCGCGGCGACAATCCCGCAGACGTCGGCGGCACAGAAAAAACCATCAACACCTCGGGGCTTACCGCCGCGCAGATGGGCGACCTGGCCGCTATGGCCGCCTCGCTCCCCGGCGTCACGCTGATCCCCGGTGCGGACGGCGATCCCTCCGGCTTCTCCGTGCTTGGGCTTGGTCAGGATCAGAACAACTCGACGCTCAACGGCGCGAACTTTGGCGGCTCCAATCTCCCGCGCGACGCGGCCGTCTCGAGCTCCCTGGTCACCGCGCCGTACGACGTGTCACGCGGTGGCTTCAGCGGCGGGCAGTTCAGCATCCGCACCCGCCCAGGGACCAACTTCATCGGCAATGCGCTCAGCTTGAACATCGACTCACCCAAGCTGCAGTGGACCGACAAAGCCGCCCAAGCCACGGGTCAGCAGTACAGCAATCTCTCGCTCGGCGGCTCGCTCACGGGGCCGGTCACCACCGACGTCGCGTTCTACAACGTGTCGTATCAGTTGGGACGTCGCTCCAACGATCTCGCCACGCTGCTCAACACCGATGCGCTCGGGCTCCAAACCTCCGGCATCGCGCCTGATTCTGTCACGCGCCTGTTGAATATTCTGAACACGCTCAAGATCCCCGCTGCGGTCGGGAAAGTGCCGAGCCAGCGCCTGAGCGATCAGGGGTCTGTCCTGGCGGCCTTTGATATCGCGCCGCCATCCTCCAAGAGCGGCGCGGCCTACAACTTCACGATGACAGGCTCCTGGAACAAGCAGTCGCCCGCATCGTCGTCGCTCCTCAGCGAGATGCCGGCGCACTCCGGCGATCGCACGAGCTGGAGCACCTCGCTCCAAGGGCGCCACAGCGCCTACATCGGGAACTTCCTCACCGAAACGACGCTGAGCCTGAGCGATTCGCGCAACTTCGGCACCCCGTATCTGGTGCTCCCGAGTGGCAATGTGCGCATCAACTCCACGCTCACGGACGGCACAAACGGCGTAAAGACCGTCGCCTTCGGTGGCAGCCCAGCCCTCGCGACAAGCCAAGGGAGCACGAGCCTCGGCTACACTAATCAGATCAGCTGGTTCTCGCTCAACAACAAGCATCGCGTGAAGTTCACCTCAGAGCTCCGCCGCGACGACTACACCCTTGATCAAAGCATCAATCAGCTCGGCTCGCTGAGCTTCAACTCACTCGCGGATCTCTCGGCGGGTCGCGCGTCGACCTTCAGTCGTCAGCTCTCCCCGCGCACGCGCGCCGGTGGCGAGTATGTCGCCGCGCTCTCGCTCGGCGATTCCTGGAAGGTGAGCTCAGATTTCCAGATGCAATACGGACTGCGCCTCGATGGCAATCAGTTCGTTGGAACGCCGACCTACAATCCGCAGGTTGACGCCCTCTTTGGCGTGCGCAACGACAACGCCCCGAACAAGGTCTATGCGAGTCCGCGCGTCGGATTCTCGTGGCAGTACGGGGAAGCCCCGCAGGTGGCAGGCTTTGAGGGCGCCGTGCGCGGCCCCCGTGCAGTGGTGCGCGGTGGCATCGGCCTCTTTCAGAACATGCCCGGGAGCACCACGCTCGGCGGCGCGGTCGACAACACCGGCCTCTCCACGGGCCTGCAGCAGCTGACCTGCGTCGGCATCGCCACGCCGATTGTCGATTGGGCGTCATGGGCCACGAACGCCGCGCTGATCCCCTCGCAGTGCGCGACCGGTACCACGAGCTCCGTGTTCTCCAGCACGGCACCAAATGTCAGCATGTTCGCCAAGGACTTCAACGCGCCGCGCAGTCTCCGCTCGAACTTGCAGTGGGGCGGACCGATTCTGAACAACCTGTTCAACGCGTCGTTCGAAGGGACCTATTCGCTGAATATGAATCAGGCCGCGGCGGTGGATCTCAACTTCGCGCCGATTCAGAAGTTCACCCTGACGTCCGAAGGCAATCGTCCCATCTTCGTAATGCCAACGAGCATCGATCCCGCGTCGGGAGCCATTGCCGCCCGCGACGCGCGTGTCACCCAAGCGTATAACCGGGTGAGTGAGACGCGCTCCGATCTGCAGTCGGAGAGTCAGCAGCTCAAGGTCAGCATTTCGCCCACGACATTCTCCACCAACCTGACGTGGAATCTCTCGTACGTCTGGAGCAGCAACCGCGAGAAGGTGCGCGGGTTCACGAGCACGGTGGGTAATCCGCTCGACATCGAGTGGGCACGCTCCACCTTCGACTCGCGTCACCAGCTCCAGTATTCGCTCAACTACAACTTCTTCGACGTCGTGCGTGTGGGCTGGTTCGGCAACATTCGCTCGGGCTCACCCTACACGCCGCAGATCGCCGGCGACGTCAACGGCGACGGCTACTCCAACGATCGCGCCTTCATTTTCAATCCGTCGACGGCCACCGACCCGAGTGTCGCGGCCTCGATGCAGGCGCTGCTCAATAGCGCGACCGGCAATGCCAAAGCCTGCCTCACCAGCCAGCTCGGGCGCCTCGCCGAGCGCAACAGCTGCGAAGGCCCCTGGACGCACACGGCGAGTATGTCGGTGTCGTTCAATCCGCTCAAGATCAAGCTGCCGCAGCGGGCCACCTTCTCACTCAGCATCTCGAACCCGCTCGGCGCGGCCGACCTGCTGCTGAATGGCGAAAAGAATCTCAAGGGATGGGGACAGACGCCATTCCCTGACGCCAACCTGCTGTACGTGCGGGGCTTTGACGCCACCACGCAGCGCTTCAAGTACGAAGTCAATCAGCGTTTCGGCTCCACCAACCCCGCCTTCTCGCCCGTGCGTCAGCCCGTGGTGGTCACCGCGATGCTGCGCTATGACCTCGCGCCAACGCGCGAACGCCAGATGCTCACGCAGCAGATCGATCGCGGGCGCCGCACGAATGGCACGAAGGCCGCCGAACCGATGATTCGCGCGATGTACCAGAACGGTGGTCTCGTAAATCCGGTCGCCACCATTCTGCGGCAGTCCGACTCGCTGCGCTTGTCCCAGAAGCAGGCCGACAGCCTCGCGACGGTCAATCGCTGGTATTCGATTCGCGTCGATTCCATCTGGACCCCATTTGCCAAGTATGTGGGCAATCTCCCTGACAAGTACGACCCAGATGAGGCGTACGCCCGCTACATCAAGGCGCGTCAGGCAACGGTCGACATGTTGATCAAGCTCGCCCCAGAGATGAAGCGGCTGCTCACCGCCGAACAGTTGCGCAAGCTGCCCTCGTACATCGTGAGCTATCTCGATGTGCAGTATCTCTCGTCCATTCGCTCCGGTACCGCAGGCGCCGGCGGGAACACCTTCGGGGCCGGCGCTGTCGGCACCACGACCGTCATGTCGGGTTCCACATTTACAATCGTCCGATAATGACACGCGTCTCCTTTATCCCAACTGCTCCGATGAATCGAATGCGTTCGAACCTCACCATACTCGCACCCCTCGCGCTGCTCTCGTTGGTCGTTGCCGATGCCGGCGCGCAGCAACTGCCCCCGGTACGCCCGCTGGGCGCCGTCGTCGCCGTGTCCAAGGAAGGACTCGGTGCCGTCTCCGCCGCACGGCAGCTGCCGAACGGCAAGGTGCTCGTCAATGACATCAACGAACGCAAGCTGATGTTATTCGATGCGGACTTGTCGGCGTTCACTGTGATTGCCGACTCCACCGCGGCAACCGGCAACGCCTACAGCTCGCGCGCCGCCGGACTGATTCCGTACTCGGGCGACTCCACGCTCTTCGTCGATCCGCAGTCGCTCTCGATGATGCTCATCGATCCGGCCGGCAAGATGGGGCGCGTCATGTCTGTGCCGCGTCCGCAGGAAGCCAATCAGCTCATCGGTGGGGCGAACGGCACGCCGGGGTTTGACGGCCAGGGACGGCTCGTGTATCGCGCCGCGCCGAACTTCCGCCCGACGTTCGTCAATGGGCAGATCAAGTTGCCGGAGATGCCCGATTCGGCCGTGATCGTTCGTGTCGATCTCGCTACGCGCAAACTCGACACACTCGCGACGGTCAAGATCTCGAAGCAGAAGATCAATATGTCGCAGGACGAGAATGGTCGCATGACCGTGACCACTATGCTCAATCCGCTCCAGCAGGTCGACGACTGGGCGCTCCTGTCCGACGGACGCGTGGCCGTGCTGCGCGCGCGCGACTATCACGTGGAGTATGTGTCTCCCGATGGGAAAGTCACCACCACGCCAAAGCTCCCCTTCGACTGGCAGCGCTTGAACGACTCGTCCAAGACGGCCTTCCTCGACAGCTCAAAAGTGGTCATGGAAAAGATGCGCACCGAGGCCACCGCGCGAATGGGCGCGAGCCCGAGTGCGAGCCCTGGTGCCGCCGGTGGCCCCGTGACCGTTGGCGGCGGAATGCCCGCCGGTGGAGCGATGGTCTTCTCGATGCGTATGGACGGCGAGGCCCCGGCCCGCGCCGGCGCACCTGCGCAGGGTGGCCAGCAGCAGATCTCAATTCCGCCCCTCAACTTCGTGCAGCCCTCCGAGTTGCCCGACTACATGCCCCCGTTCCAGGCCGGCGCCGCTCGCGGTGACGCCGACGGCAACCTCTGGGTGCGCACGAGCAAGAATGTGAATGGCGGCCCGGTGTACGACGTGATCAACGCCAAGGGCGAGCTCATCGATCGCGTCCAACTTCCCGCGTTCCGCTTCCTCGCGGGCTTCGGCGCAGGTGGCTGGGTCTACATGGGCGTCAGCGACGGCAAGGCTGTTCGTCTCGAGAAGGCCAAGGTTCGCTAAATCGTCGTCGGCGAACCACGGACTGCACGAAGGGCAGGGGCGGGGCGCCAACGGCGCTCCGCCCCTGACACTTTTTGCCCACTGTGCGGTATTCTTCTGATATGCTCTCTCGGCGCAGCTCCCTTGCCATCGCACTCTCCACGCTCGTCACGGCCACGGCGTTGTTCGCCACGCCGCAGACGGTGCGTGCACAGGGTGCTGATACGGCCAAGGTCACCCTGCCAGATTCGAACGCACGGCCGCGTCGCGTCGCACCGGTTGTCGAACGCGCGCCCATCTCGCCGAGTCGTGCCTTTTTCTACTCGGCCGCGATTCCGGGGCTCGGGCAAGCCAAGCTCGATCGCCCGAACTACGGCGCCTTTTTCTTTCTGCTCGAAGTGACCGCTGTTGCGATGGCCAATCGGACGGCTGCCGATGTCCGCGCGGCGCGCGCCTTTAAAGCCGACTCGGTGCCGTCGAGCTACAAAGTCGATGCATCGACCGGGGCCGTGCAGCTCAGCTCCACAGGACTACCGGTGGTCGACAGTTGGAAGGTGAGTAGCTATCCCACCGCGCTCGTGGAAGCGCGCCGTCTGCAGTACGAAGACTGGATGGCCATCATCATCTTCAATCATCTCTTCTCGGGCGCCGACGCATTCGTGGCCGCACAACTCTGGGATCTGCCCCAGCGCGTGAAGTTCCGCGCCGTGCCGCTCCGAAGCGGCGCCACCGGCTACGGCTTCAAGCTGTCGTTCCGGTAGTTCCAAGCGCGCCACACCTTTCGAGCGGCGCTCCAGGCAGAGCGCCTAGCGCTTCTCGAACCGGGTGAGCGTTTCGTCGGGGCCGTTCGGCGACATCCGCCGGAGCTCGACCGCGTCCGGGGTCACCACCAGAAACGACGGCTCATCGAGCCACGCCCCCGGATTCGCGAGCACGCCGCCGCTTGGCGTTCGCTCCACAACCCGGGCGTGCGTATGTCCAAACACATACAGATCGAGCCCCAAATCGCCCGCTAGGCGGCCCTGCGCCACATCGTACAGGGCCTTGCCGCCGTCCTTCGGACGGGCGCTCCGGCTGGTCGTGGACGACCGGGTCGCCAACCACACCGCGAAGTTCGGCGGCAGCCAGCTGAAGAGCGTGGTCACGATCGGGTGCCGGACAAACGCCTTCAGCACCCGGTACGGCGCGTCGGCCTTGCCACGCAACCCGTCACCGTGCTCAATCAGCGTTGTCCAGCCGGCGAGTTCGCCGCGCCACGGTCCAAGCACGTAGGTCGCCCCCACATCCTTGGTCAGGATGTCGCCGCCCCAGCAGTCATGGTTCCCGACGATGTACAACACCGGAACCCCCGATGCCACGACCCGCGCGATGGCCGCGAGCACCCGCACACTGGGACGCGTCACACTGTGCGCCCACTCAAAGTAGAAATCGAACACGTCGCCATTGAGCACGACGCTCCCCGCCTCGCGGCGGGCGCGCTCGAGCAGTGCCAGCAACGTCTCCTCGACGTCGGCAGGCGCGGCGCCCACGTGGGCGTCACCCAGCACGAAACAGGGGGCGGGGAACATCCCAAGAAGCTAACGCGGCGCGCATTATCTTTCCAAAGTGGGCCGGCGACGGCCCGAACCTCCAGGCCCCCCGTCCGACGGGAGGCCCCCTCCGAGCCCCGCCAGTGCCAACCACCACCGAGCTCCGCGTCCGTTACTCTGAAACCGACAAGATGGGCGTCGTGTACTACGCCAACTATCTGGTCTGGTGCGAGGTCTCCCGCACGGAGTCCATCCGCCAGCAAGGGGACTCGTACCGCGAATGGGAGGAGCAGGGGTTCGCGCTCGCGGTCTCTGATGCCCGGATCCGCTACCATCGCTCCGCGCGCTACGACGACCTCGTCCGAATCGACACCTACCTGACCGAAGTGCAGTCGCGCAGCGTCACCTACGAATACCGCATGACCCTCGCCGCGTCAGGGGAGCTCCTCGTGACGGCCGCCACCTCGCTGATCGCCATTGCCCCAAACGGACGCCCGATTCGGCTCCCCGCGGCCATACGCGAACGGCTCAACGCAATGCGCGAAGCCCCACCCGCGCGTTGACGCCGGCCACGTTCAATCCGACATTGCATCATATGCCCGCACCGTCCGCTCGCCGACTCGCCCATCCCGTGCGCACGACCGCGCGCGCGCGCATGCGCTTCGCAGTGCTCGCCTTGGTGTTGCTTGCCGGGGCGTGCCGGTATCTGCCCTACCACTTCAATGGCGGCGGACTCCCCGAGCACATCAAGACGATGGCCGTCCTGCCATTCGAGAACGAGACGCCAACCCCCGAACTCCAGCGCGAACTCAACGAAGAGCTCCGCAAGAACCTCGCCTCACGACTGGGGCTGCGCGAAGCCACCGAAGACAAAGCGCACGCGGTCGTCCGCGGCACCATCGTCCGCTATGAAATCGACGTCCCCGAAGCCTTCAGCTCAAACCCGAATCAGGCGCTGTCCGCTCGACGCCGACTCCAAGTCGTCGTCGACGTCGAGATCATCGACCAGACCACGGGCAAGACAATCTGGAGCAAGAAGGGACTCGCGGCCTTCGGCGCCTACGCCGAGAACGCCGAAGCGCAGGGACGAAAAGCAGCCATTGAAAAGATCGTGACCGAAGTCATCGAGGGAGCGCAATCACAGTGGTAAACCCGCAGCGACCGCTCGATCCGCATCGAAAGATCCACACCCGTGACAGCGCCGCCACCTGGCGTCGCTCCCTCACTGGTGATCTGGTGTTCACCAATGGCGTCTTCGATCTGCTGCATCCAGGCCATATCGACGTGCTCCTCGGTGCGCGCGCCGAGGGGGCGCACCTGATCGTCGGCGTGAACAGCGACGCGTCGGTGCGTCGCTTGAACAAAGGCCCCGAGCGTCCTATCCGCAGCGAGATGGAGCGCGCCTATGTCCTCGCGGCGCTCGAGATGGTGAGCGCTGTTGTGATCTTTGACGAAGATACCCCGCTCGAACTGGTGACCGCCGTGCAGCCAGATGTCATCGTCAAAGGCGGCGACTACAATCCCGATACAATCGTCGGTGCTGCGGAAGTCCGCGCACGCGGCGGCCGCGTGGTGGTGATTCCACTCACCCCGGGGCACTCCACCACCAACACTGTCAACAAACTCCGTGGCTAAGACCGCTGAACCACGTCCGAACGGACGCCCCGAATCCTCCCTGCGCCCAGTCTCCATTGAGCGCGGTGCCTCCTCCTACGCCGAGGGCTCCTGCATCATCTCCTTCGGAAACACGCGGGTGCTCTGCACGGCGAGTGTCGAAGATGGCGTCCCGGGATGGAAGAAGGGGAAGGGCGAGGGATGGCTCACCGCGGAATACGCCATGCTCCCTCGCGCCACGCATACGCGGAGTGCGCGCGAGCGCTCCCAGGTCGGCGGTCGCACACAGGAAATTCAGCGACTCATCGGCCGCAGCGTCCGCGCCATGATCGATGACTTCAAGTGGGGCGAGTTCACGCTCAAGGTGGATTGCGATGTCCTGCAAGCCGATGGTGGCACGCGCACCGCAAGCATCACGGGTGCCTGCGTTGCCGTGCACGACGCCTTCGACTGGATGGTGAAGACGGGGCGCATTAAGCAGAGTCCGGTCAAGCGTCGCGTCGCCGCCGTGAGTGTTGGCGTCATCGACGGATCCCCGCGCGTGGACCTCGAGTACACCGAGGATGTCCGCGCCGAAGTCGACATGAACGTCGTCATGAGCAGCGCCGGACAGTTTGTGGAAGTGCAGGGCACCGGCGAACACGGCACCTTCGATCGCGCGCAGCTCAACATTCTCCTCGATCAATCGGTCGCGGCCATCGCCGAACTCGACGCCCACCAGCGTCGCGTCCTCGGAATCCTCGGCTGATTCCCCCGCAAGAAATCCTCGTCGCAACGCGCAGCGCGGGAAAGCTGCGCGAACTCGTGCCGTTGCTCGCGGAGTTCGGGTATCGCGCCATATCGCTCGATGATGCGGGAATCGCCGAACAGCCAGAGGAGAACGACATCGAGTGCTTCGACACATTCGAGGAGAATGCGTGCGCGAAGGCGCGCTACTTCGCCGAGCGGAGCGGGGGACGACTCGTGCTCGCCGATGACTCCGGCCTGTGCGTGGATTCACTCGGCGGCGCCCCCGGCGTGTTGAGTAAGCGCTGGGCCGGGAGCCGTGCGTCCGGTCAAGCGCTCGACGATGACAACAACGCCAAGTTGCTCGCCGAGCTCGGCTCGTGCGACGGCGCGGCCCGCGGCGCTGCCTACGTCTGTGTGGCCGCAATCGCGCACGAAGGTTCGCGCTCGCCGCGTGATGTGCACCGTGTGGACCGTGAGCGCAGTGTGCACTGGGCGCGCGGTGAGACCCGTGGCGTGATCGCGCGGGAGCCGCAGGGCAGCAACGGCTTCGGCTACGATCCGTATTTCGTCAGCGACGATCTCGGGAAAGCGTTCGGCATCGCGACACGAGAGGAAAAAGCTCGCGTCAGCCACCGCGCGCGCGCCGTGCGTGCGGCCTGTCAGCAGTGGGCAGAACACGCGCACAACAAAACATTGGCCGACAGTTGACCTTGTGTGTGATGCTCGCTACGTTTCCTGCTTCGGTTCGCGGGGCGTAGCGTAGCCCGGTATCGCGCCTGCTTTGGGAGCAGGAGGTCGCCGGTTCGAATCCGGCCGCCCCGATTCGGTCGCGAGGCAGTAGAGTCAGATGTTTGGTTCTCTTCAGAGGCGCCAGTAGCTCAGTTGGATAGAGCGGGAGCCTTCTAAGCTCCAGGTCGGGGGTTCGATTCCTCCCTGGCGCGCCTTGCGAGGCAGTGCAGCGGTACCAAAGATGGGTTGGACCAGAAGACGAAGGACACGGTAGGCGCCCTTAGCTCAATTGGCAGAGCAAGTGACTCTTAATCACTAGGTTGAAGGTTCGATTCCTTCAGGGCGCATCGCTCGCTAATCTCCACAGTGTTGCCGGAACCGCCCCCAAAGGCGGTTTCGTCGTTTCTGGGAGTTCGCGCGTCTCACGCGGTTCTTTTACCGGAGTCAATTATGCTGCTTCCTCTGCTCTTCGCAGCCACGGTCGCCCTCTCAGCGGCGCCCGCACCCATCGCCGCCGCCGACACCGGCCACGTTACCGTGGATGCTGGCATCCAGCTGTACTACAACGTGCAGGGTGGAGCGCAGCGCGACACGATCGTGCTCGTGCATGGCGGTCCCGGGCTCAGTTCGTCCTACCTCGAGCGCGATCTCGACTTCTTGACCACCAGACATACGGTCATTCTCTACGATCAGCGCGGCTCGGGTCGGTCCACACTCATCACCGATTCCACCAAAGTCAGTGCAGCGCTCCACGTCGCGGATCTCGACGCGCTGTTGCGGCACTTTCATATCGCGCACGCCAATCTCTACGGGCATTCGTGGGGTGCGGGGTTGGTCGCGCTCTATGTTGCCGAGCACCCAGCGACCGTCCGTCGCGCGATCCTTGGCTCCAGCATCCCGCCACGTCGTGTGCCCTACATGGCGCAGTTCAGTGCGCGGCTCACCGCCTGGGCCGACAGTGCTACCAAGGTGTCCATCAACACGCTCAGCAGAGCGCAGCGCAACGCTGCGGATCCGGTCGCGGCCTGCCGCGCGTACTGGCGTCTGTTCATCGTCGGCTACTATGCCGACACCAGCGCCATTCGCCGCATGCGCAGCGACGTCTGCGACAATCCGCCGGCCTCTCTCTCGAATCGCGTGAATGCCTGGACGCTGGGGCCACTCGGCAACTGGGACTGGCGCGGTCTTCTCGCGCAGACCACCGTTCGGGTGCTCGTGCTCCACGGCGATGGCGATCCCATTCCGCTCGAGGCTGCGCGCGAATGGGCGGCCTCGATCCCCGGCAGTCAGATGGCGATCATCAAGGGCGCAGGTCACTGGCCGATGGTGGAACGCCCCACGGAACTCCGAGAGGCAATCGAAGCGTTCCTCGCGGGGCGCTAACACGCGCGGGTTGAGAATCCTCTACATCGGTACACATCCCCACACGCATGAACGATCTCAACACACTGTTCCGCAACGCCTTCGATTCTGGTCGTCCTGACGCAGCGCTCCGGTACCTCGCCGCCGACGGAACGCGCACGACGCGCACCTTCGCCGAGTTGGATCGGCACGTGGATCACACTGCCGCGGTACTCGCGGCGCACGGGCTCACGAGCGGAGATCGCTGCGTGGTCCACCTCGCGAATCGGATTGAGTTCATCGAACTCTTTCTCGCCTGTCTCCGACTCGGCGTGATCTTCGTTCCCGTCAATGTGCTCTATCGTGACCGGGAACTCTCGCATATCGCCACCGACGCCGCACCGTCGCTGATCATCACGGCGGCGGAGCATCGCGCGCTCTTTGCGGATGATGCCACCGTGTGCACCGTCGAGGCGATTGTGGTCGAGCGTGAGCTGATGGCGCGCGAGCTGATGGAGCGTGAGCACGCTGACGCTCATACGGCGCAGCGTCCGGACTATCCGAGCGCGTCGGCCGAGACCCCTGCCGTCATCATCTACACATCCGGGACGACCGGTCGTGCCAAGGGGGCGGTGCTATCGCACGGCAACCTGGTGGCGAATAGTCGGCATCTCGTTGAGGCCTGGCGGATCACCGCGGCTGATCGGTATCTCGCCGTGCTCCCGCTCTTCCATGTGCACGGACTTGGCAACGGCATCTGCGCGTGGCTCGCGACCGGCTGTACGATGATGCTGGTGGAGCGGTTTGATCACGCGCGCGTCGTGGAGTGGTTTGAGGAGTTCCGCCCGACGTTGATGTTCGGCGTCCCGACGATCTACGTGCGCTTGCTCGAGCTGCCCGCTGCGACCACCACAGCGATGGGGCAGGGGATGCGGCTCTTTGTGTCGGGGTCAGCGCCGCTCCCTGCGCCGATTCACGAGCAGTTTCTTGCGCGCTTTGGACACACGATCCTCGAGCGGTACGGCATGAGCGAGACGCTCATGAACATTGGCAATCCGTACGATGGGGAGCGTCGTCCCGGCTCGGTTGGCCTTCCGTTCCGTGATGTGGAAGCGCGGATTGTCGACGACGCGGGCCAGGCGGTGGCGGTGGATACCGTCGCACAGTTAGAAGTGCGTGGACCGAACGTCTTTCTTGGCTACTGGCGCAATCCGGAGGCGACGGAGAAGGCGTTTCGCGACGGCTGGTTTCGGACTGGCGATATGGCCGAGCAGGCGAGTGACGGGTATTACACGCTGCGCGGTCGCGCGAGCGATCTGATTATCAGTGGCGGATTCAACTTGTATCCTCGCGAGATTGAGGAGCTCCTGCTCGATGCGCCTGGGGTGCATGAGGTCGCGGTAGTTGGCGCCAATGATCCCCGTCGCGGTGAGGTACCGATTGCGTATCTCGTGGCGGATGCCAGTGTGAGCGACGACGCACTGCGGGCGTTGTGTGCGGCGAATCTTGCGAGTTTCAAGGCGCCACGCGCGTTTGTTAGAGTGAGTGCGTTGCCGCGCACGGCGTTGGGGAAGGTGCAGCGTCATTTGTTGCCCCCGTGGTCGGCCGGCTGAGGGGGGAGCGGTAGCAGCTGGGGGCCGTGATTGGGGTCGAGGAGTGGAGGGGGTGGCGGGACCGTAACGGAACTGTGATTTATGTGTGACGCACCCCTTGCGCGAATGCGTTGACGTTGTTACTATTCCTTTCTGCCCCAGAACACGGGGCGGAAAAGCTGCCTACCGGGCCTGCACGGCCCGGTTTGTGTCTCCGGGAGCGAGGGGAAAAAGAAGTTTGAAGAAAGTTGCTTGACCCCCTTGACGAACAGGATACACGCTAGGTATGTTGAGAGGCTGCCCCCGAAAGGGTGCGAGCAGAACAGAAAATCGCTGATTGAAAATTGAGTGTGAGATCATAGGATGTGCGAGGCTATCTCGATGACCCGAGTCCATTCAGGGGCACGGCGAGAGAATAGACCTGAACATTTTTGTGATTCCGAATAGCGCTGTCACGTTAGTGATAGCGTGACAGTGTTTGTTCGGAGAGCTAATCAAATCTTCGTAAATCATTGGAGAGTTTGATCCTGGCTCAGGACGAACGCTGGCGGCGTGCTTAACACATGCAAGTCACGGGGGCCCGCAAGGGCAACCGGCGAACGGGTGCGTAACACGTGAGCAATCTGCCGATCTCTGGGGGATAGCCGGCCCAACGGCCGGGTAATACCGCATACGATCATCGAGGGGAGTCCCTTGGTGATGAAACCTCCGGGGGAGATCGAGGAGCTCGCGACCTATCAGCTAGTTGGCGGGGTAACGGCCCACCAAGGCTACGACGGGTAGCTGGTCTGAGAGGATGGCCAGCCACATTGGGACTGCGACACGGCCCAGACTCCTACGGGAGGCAGCAGTGGGGAATATTGCGCAATGGACGAAAGTCTGACGCAGCGACGCCGCGTGTGGGATGAAGCCTTTCGGGGTGTAAACCACTGTTGCCCGGGACGAAACTCCTTTTTCGAGAGGATTGACGGTACCGGGTGAGGAAGCACCGGCTAACTCTGTGCCAGCAGCCGCGGTAATACAGAGGGTGCGAGCGTTGTCCGGAATCACTGGGCGTAAAGGGCGCGTAGGTGGCTTGGTAAGCGTGTGGTGAAAGCCCGGGGCTCAACCCCGGGTCTGCCGTGCGAACTGCCTGGCTTGAGCGTAGTAGAGGCAGGTGGAATTTCGGGTGTAGCGGTGGAATGCGTAGAGATCCGAAAGAACACCGGTGGCGAAGGCGGCCTGCTGGGCTACTGCTGACACTGAGGCGCGACAGCGTGGGGAGCAAACAGGATTAGATACCCTGGTAGTCCACGCCGTAAACGATGGGTACTAGGTGTCTGGGGGAACGACCCCCTGGGTGCCGGCGCTAACGCATGAAGTACCCCGCCTGGGGAGTACGGCCGCAAGGCTGAAACTCAAAGGAATTGACGGGGGCCCGCACAAGCGGTGGAGCATGTGGTTTAATTCGACGCAACGCGAAGACCCTTACCTGGGTTTGACATGCTGGAGAAAGCTCGCAGAAACGTGAGCCCCTCTTCGGAGTTCCAGCACAGATGCTGCATGGCTGTCGTCAGCTCGTGTCGTGAGATGTTGGGTTAAGTCCCGCAACGAGCGCAACCCTCATCTCCAGTTACCAGCGGGTAATGCCGGGGACTCTGGAGGGACTGCCGGTGCCAAACCGGAGGAAGGTGGGGACGACGTCAAGTCATCATGGCTCTTACATCCAGGGCTACACACGTGCTACAATGGTACGGACAGAGGGCTGCTAAGCCGCGAGGTGGAGCCAATCCCCAAACCGTACCTCAGTTCGGATTGCAGTCTGCAACTCGACTGCATGAAGCTGGAATCGCTAGTAATCGTGGATCAGCTACGCCACGGTGAATACGTTCCCGGGCCTTGTACACACCGCCCGTCACGCCATGGAAGCTGTGAGCGCCC
>CAIRYG010000010.1 GCA_903882745.1 uncultured Gemmatimonadota bacterium | reverse complement strand
TGTTTTTCTATAATTCATCGCTCACCCGGAAGCGCCGTCACCCGAACCGTGTCCGCCGTGCCCCCGACGCTAAACACGACCGATACACTCTTCGTCCTCATCAGCACCGGCCTAGTCCTCCTGATGACCCCCGCCCTCGGCTTTGTCTTGCGAAACACCTTCGCCGTTGAAATACGCATACCCGAGACGGCCCTGCGATTTGGCGTCACCAGCCGCAGCCTTCTTCTTGAGGACCGCTATCTCGGCAGGCGATTGCGTCTGTGCACCTACGCATCGTGGCGCAGTTGTTGATAGCAGAACGAACATCAATACGCCGAATATTCGTTTCATAATGGAACTCCTTACGAGGTGCTGCGAGCGGGGATTGCTATTGCTAATGTGCCGAGTATTGGAACAAGCGGTAAGCGAAGGTCGCTACAAGGTGAAGAAATCTTTCGCCTTGGGATTTACCTTGATGGGCTTTGACTTGAGTATGTAGGTCCTCAATGTCTCGTTGTCGAGGTCCATATAGGCGTGATCTTTGTAGCCCTTATAGTGCCCGAGAGTGCTTAAGTCTTTGTGCCCCATATAGACATCGACTCTATCTCGCGGTATTCCTGACAATAGACACCAGTGAACGAATGTGTGTCGGAATATCGTCTGATTGATTGGCTGGCCGAGCGTCGTCTCCAGTGCTTTTAAGTATCTGTTGAACTGACGATACTGAACTGACGCCGTTGCTGTTTCATCGGGAAATGGATTCAAGGTTCGCCGCGATTGGCCCTTGTTGCCTTTTCCAGGGTTTGGTTTGTGAATGTAGATACTATCGGTGCTCGTTTTGCTTATTGGGTCTTTCACCTTTTCGGCTTTCCACAAGACATCATTGGTTTGCAAATATTCATACGACCGCATTCCCGTATAAGTCATACTCCAAATCATTTCGGCAATCTGTTCTGGTGCGTCGTTTGTGAGTGATACAATGTCAGATACTTCAAGGCCGTGTTGTATTTTCGGTCGGATTCTTTTGAGGTGCTCGACATTTTGTATTTCGAAATACAGATGTGATGTCTTGCCGTAAGTATCTTTGACAAACGACATCAGTACTGCCTTGGTCTTGTTGAATGTCTCGTGATACTTCTGTTGTTTGCTTTTGCGATATTTCTTGAGTCGCTCTAAAAGCACCATCATTGTATCTGACTTCAATACCACTTGCTCGAACGACTTTATTTGTCCCCGATATGAGTTTTTCGTGGAATCCTTGATTTCAGATGTTGTGTCGAGCCATCGGTAGATGGTTTCGAGAATCGGCTTATTTAGGTCTGCTGTGATGCTCGTCTTAATCCCTTTGTTCTTGGTCTGACTGAGGACGACGATTGGCAACACTGTCTTGGCTTGGATTGCCTTGAGAGTGTCGAAGTTGCCGACATTATAAAAGTCGTCCATCATCTGGCGTATTTCTAAATAAGTGCCTTCGTCCGTCGTGCCCGAAGAGCACCTGATTCGCCCGATTCCCTTGTATTGGCAGTCGATGGGGAGATTGCCCCGTCCATTCGCGAGTTTCGGGACACGAAATGTTGGAGATGCGGAACGCCGCACTACGACCTCGCTGTGACTTGTTTATCGGGGCAGGGACTTATAAATGTATGGGGGAAATAGAGCGGACGCCAATGTATGGGGCTCTGTATGGGAGAAATAGCCCATATATGGCCTAGTAAGTGACATCGATAATGTATGGGAGTTTATCGATTTCTGCTCTCAAAAACGCTAAAATATCTGCGGTGTAAATCGTATCACATCATCGATTCGTAATCGAGCGGTCGTCGGTTCAATTCCGACCTGTGGCTCTGTCTTAAGTGGTTGTTCAACGACAACGTCCCGTCCCGGCGCTATGCCAGGACGGGACGTTTGTTTTTCGCTAGCCACTCCGAACGGCGCGCGCTACGTCGCAGCGCAAGTTGGCGTCAGTTGGCGTCAGTTGGCGTTACTAGGCCTTGCTGGCGGAGAGTTTGCCGAAGGTATAGCCCGAGGCCACCCCACTAACCAGTAGCACCACAGCACTCGCAGCGGCGGCAGCCAGCGCGCGCCGGCCGTCGAGCACGTAGAACACATCGACCAGCACAATCTGACTGACCGCGATCACGAGTCCGGATTTGACGCCATTGCCGGTCATGCCAGTCACCCAGGAGATGACGAAGGCACCAATGACGCTCGTCACCGCCCACATCGCGTACGCCGGAACCATTGCCGCGGCCGCGGCCGCTGCCACGGCGTCAGCGGAAAGCGTTGGGGTAAACAAATACGTGTTCATCAGATAGCCAAGTACGCCAGAGACGATCGCCGTTCCGAGCAGTGCCTTGTAGTTCATGTGAACTCTCCCCCGCACGAAGTGAGGTACGCGCCCGATTAAAAACCGTCGACGCGACGACAAACGTGGTGCGCCCCTAGGGAGAGCGCAAGTGAAACGCGCCTACCCCTTCGACGGCCGCGCCTGCAGCAACGGCACGTACAGCGTCCGGTAGCCATGCGCCGCGGTGAACATCAACACCGGCAGCACAACGGCCATCGGCCACTTGGCGGCGTCGAGCGTGAGGTGGAACCAGCAGATCACCACTACAATCGGCGACAGCACCACCAACGCAAGGGGCGCAAAGAACCCGGTGAGCAGCGCTGCGCCGCCCACGAGCTCCACCACCATCACGATGCTAATCAGATGGCTGTTCACGAGCGCAAGCACAAAGCTCTGCGCCGCGGGATCGGGCGGCAGGCCGCCGGCGCCCATCAGCTTGCCGATGCCGCTGGCGAGAAACAGGAGCCCGAGGAGAATACGGCTGATCATGGGGAGCTTGGCGAGCATGAAACCTCAGGGAATGAGGGAGCGTCACAAACGCGAAACCGTCCGCGTTGCTCGCAACCTACACACCAAGCAGCCGCTGCACCAACCACACACTCCCGCAAACCGCAGCAACCGCCGACGGCACCCGCGGATCGGTGAGTCGCCCCGCGCCAACACGACGGAGCACAAGCGCGATCGCCAGCACCGCACTCAGAAACAGTGCTTGCCCCACCTCGATCCCCACATTGAACCCCACGAGGCTCATAGCACGGTACGCACCGCTCAACCCAATGTCCGCCATTGCCGACGCGAACCCGAGCCCGTGCAACAACCCGCAGCCAAACACAATCGCGACACGGTGGCGCACCACCACCGCGCGCCCGCGCAGGTTGAGCACGGCCATCAGTACAATGCTCGCCGCAATCAACGGCTCCACCACACGCGCGGGCAGCCGAACCCAACCCAACAGTGCCACCGTGAGCGTGATGCTATGCGCTACCGTGAAGCTCGTGAGCACCCCTGCCCAATAGCGCCATCCAACGGCCGCGGCAATAATCGTCAACAGAAACAGCAGGTGATCCGCGCCGCCCAGAATATGACGCACGCCGATCCCGACAAACTCGCGCAACACCTGCAGCGGCGCGCCAAAAAACTGATGCGACGTGCGCCCGGCACTCAAAATGGCCACCTCGGCGTCACGCCCGCGCGTCGCCTTGATGGTGAGTTGTTGCTCCGATGGCGCGCGCCCAAAAATGTCGGTCGTCAACTGCAGCGCGCGCGGTGCCCGCGCAAAACTCACTTTGAGCAGTGCCAAAAAGTGCCGACTCCCGGTGGCCGCACCGCCCGGCGCACGGTCGTCGGGTTCCATGCTCACAATGAGCGTGTCGAGCGTCGCCGCTTGTTCAGCGTCCGTGATCCGGAACCGCGCCGTGATGCGCGCACGCAACGTGGCGTCGTGCGCGTGGAGCTCCGCAAGCGAGAGTCGACCATCATGGTCGTCGTCGGCGTCGGGAAAGGCCGACACCGGCAGCGCCACCGCCGCGAACACCGCGTTGTCGAGCACGTTGAGCGTGCCCTGCTGCGCGGGCATCAAATGCGCCCACAGCGGGGGCACGCACAACAGCGCGAGCCCCACGGTGATTGTGAGCACGCGACGGATGCGAATACCCAAGCGCACACCACCGCGCATACCACCGCGCATACCACCGCGCATCACGCGACCCAGCGACCGCGCATCACACGGAACATCACGGCGGGCCACCTGGGCCGCCGACGCCCGTAATGCTCACGCCCTTGTAGCACCGCTGGATGTACGGGTAGGTGTCGGTGATGTAGTAGTGGTAAATCCCATTCGGAAACTCCGGCGTCACCCCGGTGCGACCATTGCACTGATCCAAGTCGCCAGAGCCGGCCACGTACTCATAATCCTGCGTGAAGGTCCCCATCGCGAAGATCGTCGTGGACGGACGTCCCGCGTCCGGCGTGGCCTTCTTCTGCCAGCTGCCACGCATGGCGCGCGTTCCCGACGCCGCATTATTGGCGTCGATGTAGCCGTAGCGCGCATAAATCGGGAACCCGTCGCGCGCCCACGCCACAAGCGCCAACCCCGTGCCCTTGCCGAGTCGGGCGATTTCGCCCTCTGGCATACCGTGATAGTGGTACTGGCCGTTGGGCTGCACGTGCGCGTTGTTTTCGTCGGTGCCAAAGGTGAAGGCGCCGCCGAGTGCTTCAATGCGCCAGGGGTCAGTGCCGGCAGCGGCCACGCACCCCCCGCCTGGATTGACCGAGGTCGCGGTCGAGGTACAGGTGCCGGCGGTGCCCGGGTCGAGCTTTACGCTGTTCCACACGTAGCCGACATCACCACTCTGCGTGACGGTCCCGGTGTTGTTCGGCGTCAGGGTGAAAGTCATGCTGATGTTCTGCACGCCGATCGGTGTGGCGAAGTTCCCACCGGTAGCGGCGTGCTCCGGAATCCCGTTTCCGGTCAGCGTGCGCACGGTGCCGCAGCTCCAGCTCCAGACGCTGTAGGCATTCACCTTGGTGCTGCTATTGAAGCTGTTGTTCGAGAGTGGGCAGCCGATCGCTGCCGTGGACCCGGCAGGGAGTGTGGGCACGGCCGGTGTCAGCGATACTGCAGCGGACGCCGTGCCCGTTCCAATCGCGTTCTTCGCCACGACGGTGCAGGAATAGGCGGTGCCATTGGTGAGCCCCGTGACAGCCACTGGACTCGCGGCCGACGTGCCGGTGACGGTCGTGCTACCGGCCGTGCAGGTGGCCGTGTACCCCGTAATGGCGCTTCCACCAGTGCTCGGCGCGGTAAAGGCGAGGCTGCCGCCGCCGTTGCTCGGGGTGGCCACAAGATTGGTCGGGGCGCCGGGGGCGGTAGAGGTGCCGCCCGAGTTGCCGCCCGTACCGGCGGTTGTGGTACCCGTGGTGGAGCCACTGCTACAGGCGAGGGCGAGCCAGCTGGCCGCGACACAGACGGCGGTCGTGCGGCGCGAACGCGAGAAATCCCGCGCGAAATCCCGCGAGACATCCCGCGAGAGAACCAGCAAAGAGGACGTTAGCAAACCCATCGGTGCGCTCCTGAGAAATCGGTCTGTGCAATATGATAACCGACAACCCGGTCACCGTGTTCATTCCATTGCCAGCCGACCGCACCTGCTGCCGCTTATCGCGGGATCCGGATCGTCTTGAAGTCCACGCCGAGCGGAGCAGGGGGGAATTTCGGATCCATCCCCTTCAGCGTGTCGAGCATCGTCCGCGCCACGACGTAGTTCCGGTACCATTTGTGATCGGCCGGAATCAGGTGCCAGGGCGCGTGGGTTGTGCTGGTGGCGGAGAGCACCTCCGCGTTGGCCGCCGCATAGCGCGTCCAGGACTTTCGCTCAATCAGGTCGTTCGGGCTGAACTTCCACCGCTTGTGCGGGTCGTCGAGGCGCGCCTGTAAACGGCGACGCTGCTCGTCCTTGGAAATCGCGAGAAAAAATTTGAGCACCGTGGTGCCGCTGTCCACGAGCAACCGCTCAAACGCATTGATATGGTGCATCCGGCGTTTCGCGTCGGCCGGCGTAATCAGCCCGTGCACTCGCGTCACGAGCACGTCTTCGTAGTGCGAGCGATTGAAGACGGCAATCATCCCCTTGGCGGGCACCGCTTTGTGCACGCGCCATAAAAAATCCTGATTGCGTTCCTCTGGTGTCGGCACCTTAAACGACGTCACCACGCAGCCCTGCGGGTTCAGCGACCGCATCACATGGCGAATCACCCCGTCCTTGCCACCCGTGTCGATGGCCTGGAGGATCACCAGTAGCGAACGACGTCCTTCGGCGTACAGGCGTTCCTGGAGCGGGTCGAGTTGCGCGACGATTCGCTCGGTGTCGGCAATCCGCGCATCCTTGGCCGTGACGTCGCCGCACTCGGCAGTGTTGAACCGGTCCCAGCGCACACGCGTGCCTGGGGCAATGCGATGGTGCAGCGGGCTCTTCTTCATACGGTGAAGCTACGTGCGCGGCTGCGAGGGGGCTAGAACTTGGCCCCCTCCGCCTGATACACCACCTTGCCGTTGAAAATGGTCATCAAGCATTTCGCATCCTTGATCTGCGCCGTGGGCACGGTGTAAAAGTCGCGGTCCCAGATCGCGAGGTCGGCGTACTTCCCAACTTCCACCGAGCCGATCTTCGTCTCGAGAAACATCTGTCGCGCGGCCCAGAGCGTGACAGCGCGGAGTGCGGTTTTCACGTCGACCGACTCCTTCCGCCCAAACGGATCGCCGCCGTACACGCCGAGGAGCGGCTCGCGGGCCACCGCCGCCCAGATCCCGTAGCGTGCGGCAAAGGGGGTGACGGTGAAGTCCGACCCGTTGGCCCAGAGAATTCCCTTCGACTTGAAGGTGGCAAAGGGATTCAGTCGCGCCGATCGCGTGGCGCCGAAATTTCCCGCGTAGGTATCGCCCAACCACCAGGTGAACGTCGCACTTGGCTCGGGATATGCCGCGTCCATCGTGTGCTGCAGTCGCGCGATCACTTCGATGGCGTGATCGGTGGGGATGTTCGAGTGAATGATGCCGTGGCGGAGTCCCTTCTTGGGGTTTTCCTTCATGGCGATGTCGTAACTGTCGACCGTCCAGTCGATGGCTTGATCGCCGATCGAGTGAACGGAGACGTGCATTCCCGCATCGTGGAACATGCGGATCAACATGCGGATCGTGTCGGGCGACGAACTCGGGTAGCCGTGGTTCCCCTTGTCGACGCCGGTGACGTCGCGGTTCCAGTCGTCGTAGAGCCAGGCGGTGCGCGCGCCACCGGAGCCGTCGATATAGAGTTTCACGCCGCCGCTGATCAGGTGATCGTCGCCGGTGCTCTCATACGGCCGCGTGGTGGCTGCGCGCTGCTCGATCAGGCGCTTGGCCCCCTCGACGTTGCGCCCGCCCTGCCAGAGCGCGAAGACGCGCACATTGAGCGCGTTGTCGGCCATCACTTTTTTGTAGGTCTCCCATGTCTGCGAGGAGACGCCGGGATCCTTGAGTCCCGTCATGCCTTCGGCGTTGAACGCTTTGACGATGTCGCGAATGCCGAGTTCGGTATCACCCGGGTTTCGTCCGGGGACGAGGCGACGCACCAACCCCTGCGCCCCTTCCTTGAGCACGCCCGTGGGGGAGCCATCGGCGTTGCGGTCGATCGTGCCGGCCGGAGGATTCGGCGTGTCCTTGGTCACGTTGCCGAGCTTGAGCGCGAGGCTGTTGGCGACGCCGTAGTGCCCGGTGGTCTGTGTGAGATACACGGGGTTGTCCGGAGCAGCCGCGTCGAGATCCTTTGCACTCGGCAGCCGCTTTTCCGTGAGTTTGCCTTCGTCCCAGCCGCGTCCTTCGATCCACGCACCCTTGGGAAGGCTGGCGGCTTTCGCTTTGACGGCGGCGACGATGTCGGCGATGCTTTTGACGGTAGGGTAGGCGACGTCGAGCACGAAGAGACGACTCGTGCCCCCGTCGGAGAAGTGCGCGTGTGCGTCCAAGAGCCCCGGCGTAACGGTGCGCCCCGCGAGATCAATGCGTCGGGCATTCGGCGCCGCCACGCGCTGCACCTCGGCGTTGGTGCCGACGGCAATAATCTTGTTGCCCGCGAGCGCCACCGCCTGCGCCACGCGATCGCTTGCGTCGACCGTGAGCACGCGACCATTGACGAGAATGAGGTCGGCGCGCGGTTGCGTTGGAGCTGCTGCCGGCGCGGCCGTTGGCGGCGCTGATTGCTGCGCGGCGAGGAGCGACGGGGCAACGGCGAGGCACACCAGTGCCGTGCGGGACTTCCAGCGGCGGGAACCGAACATCATCAGGACCTCCGAAAGGTCAGCGAACGACAATCATCGCCCCAAGAATAGCACCTCGGCGCGTGGGGTGCGCGAGGGGTGCCCGAGGGGCTAGTCGCGATCTTCCGGGGTTACGGCGCGCGTGTCTTCTTCGCCGGTGCGAATCCGGATCACGCGTTCGACCGGCAGCACAAAGATTTTGCCGTCACCGACATCGCCCGTGCGGGCGGCGTGGACGATGGCGTCAACGGTGGGCTGCACGAACGATTCCGAGACGCCGATCTCGAGGCGCATCTTGGCTTGTAGGTCCATTTTCACGGTGACGCCGCGATAGTTCTCGACGTGTTCCACTTCGCCGCCGTGACCTTGCACCTTGCTGACGGTCAGGCCGCGGACGTCGGCGTTGTAGAGCGATTCGAGGACGGCGTTGAGCCGCTCGGGGCGGATGATGGCCACGACGAGCTTCATCAGGCGCTCCGGCGCACTGGGGCGCGGTTGGCGGTGGGGTCGGCGGTTTGCAGCACGAGAATCGCGCCCTCGCCATCGGTGTAGCCTTCTTCGCCGTGATCCGCGACATCTAGGCCGGCCGCTTCATCGCGCGCGTCAGCGCGGAGGGTGGTGACCGCACTGATGATCACAAGGATTCCCCAGGTGGCGACGGCGGTCCAGCCAATGGTCGCGCCGACGCCAATGAGCTGCTTGAGGAGCTGACTCGGCGCGCCGTGCAGCAGACCGTCGGCGCCACCCCACGCCTTGCTGGCGAAGACGCCCGTCAGCAGCGCGCCAACCACGCCGCCCACACCGTGGGCGCCAACCACGTCGAGGGAATCGTCGAGGCGGGTGGCGGCGCGCTTGAGAATCACGAAGTACGAGGGGAACGCCGCAATGGCACCGATCGCGAGTGCGGCGCGTGGGCTCACGAAGCCGCAGGCGGGAGTGATTGCCACGAGCCCAACGACAATCGCGGTGCCTGCGCCAACCGCGGTGGCGCGTCCCGTGCGGCGGTACTCGAGCAGAATCCAGGTGGCGAGGGTGGCCATTGGCGCGAGCACGGTGTTGACCGTGGCTTGGACGGCGACACTGTTCACCGCGAGCGCGCTGCCGCCATTGAAGCCGACCCAGCCGAACCAGAGCAAGGCGGCGCCGGTGAGCATCATCGGCACATTGTGCGGGAGGAACGCCTGACGTCCGTAGTCACGCCGTTGGCCCACCATGATGGCCGTCACCCAAGCCGCCGTGCCCGCGGTGATATGCACCACGGTACCGCCGGCAAAGTCGAGGACGCCCATCGCGCCGAGCCATCCGCCGCCCCACACCCAATGGGCGACCGGGGCGTAGACGATCAGCGACCAGAGCGCAATAAATGCCAGATAGGCACTGAAACGCATCCGCTCCACGATCGCGCCCGAGATCAGCGCGGCGGTGATCACGGCAAAGGTCCCTTGGTAGGCGAAGTAGAGCAGGTGCGGGATTGTCGTGCCGTCGCGGACCGCGAAGCCGATGTTGGCGAGCGCGAGGTGGTGCATGCCACCCACAAAGGCGCCGCCGGTGGAGAAGGCGAGCGAGTACCCCGCCAGAGCCCACAGCACCCCAACCAGTCCGATCGCGGCGAGCGACATCATCATGGTGTTGAGGATGTTTTTCGCGCGCACCAGGCCGCCGTAAAAGAGGGCGAGCGCTGGGGTCATCAGCAGGACGAGGGCCGTGCTGATAATGACAAACAGGGTATCGACGGGGGTATTCGCGGGCTGCACGGGCGCGGCGGCGGGGGTGGGGTCCGGCTGGAATGGTCGAATGATATAAAAATCCTGCCGAAAATGCAATATTAATTGATATATTATCGGCAGGGATGCTCTTTTATTTCTGTTTGTTGTGCAAAGGCAGCGAATTGTGCAATTTTTGGCGTGCATCGCTCGCCACTGGTCTTCGTCGCGCGAGTCGCTATCTTACGCTCTAGTTGCGGGCGTAATTCAGTTGGTAGAATGCCAGCTTCCCAAGCTGGACGTCGCCGGTTCGAGCCCGGTCGCCCGCTCTGCTCTGTTCAGCCCTATCGTCGGCAAAAGAACCGCCGATTCTCGTCCCGAGAATCGGCGGTTCTTCGTTTGTCAGCGTGCGGCGTGCGGCGTCGGCGTGCGGCGTCGGCCGCCTGCTCGCTCTCAGTTGCCGAACAGCAACGCCGCGCCAACGAGCACCGCCAGCACCGCGACCACGAACTCCGCGGAGAGCGTGCCGATCTCTCGCTCCTCGGGCTCTGCTGCGGCTCCCGGCTGCGCCGGATGCGCGGGATGAGCCGCCTGGTGTCGCTCGTAGTCCGTATAGCTCACGCCAGTTCCCGGGATCCCGACCGTGGTCCGCGTGCCACTCTTTCCAATCGTGATATGGGCTCCGCGTACCCCTGCGCTCAGACTCACGCCCCGCTTGCCGAGATTGATGCGAATCCCTGGGAGAATCTTGATCGACCGGCGGAATCGGAAGCCCATGATGCGTCCCTCAGCGGTTGGGAGGGGGCAGCGTGTCGCGCACGCCACCATTGGCCCCACCCGTTGCCCCGCGCCCGCGGCTGCCGCGCGTACCGCGGCTGGCCCGACGCAGGGAGTCGAGCTTGTCGCGTTGATCATTCGTCAGGATGGCGTTGACCTCGCTGCGGGTCGAGTCCATCGCGGGGCGCACAACCGCCCAGGTGGCCTTCATCAGCGAGTCAACGCGCGGCCGACGACGGGCAAAGGCCGAGTCGAGGCGTGCACGCTGGCTGGCCGTGAGCCCGATCTGATCATAGCCAGGGGGGAGGCGTGTCGAGTCCGAGCCGCTCGACGGCATTCCCCCCGGCATTCCGCCCGGCCCGCCACGTCCCCCTCGCCCGCCGCCCCACATCCGACCGCTGCCGCCGAGTCCCCCGCGCGCGCCGCGATGTGACATCCGCTCGAAGGCGCCACCAGCAAAGGCGCCCACCAGAAAGACCACCACGATCATCAACAACGCTTGCGTGCGAACGCCGCCCGCGGCCTCGTGACTGCCGGTCATTGGTCGAATCTCCCCATAAGCGCAACGGTGGACATGCTCTCGCCCGTGAGGGCCGCACCGACCGAACCGGACACCCCGAGCGCGTCCGCGATATCGTCGCCCACCGACACCGAGTCCGCGGTGCTCCCACTCTCGCCGCTCAACGCGCGCAGAGTGGCCAGCGACGCCAGCATGACCAGCAACATGGCCGCCATCAACGGCAGGCGCCAGCGCGCCACGAGTCCCAGCGGGCTCGCGGGGACCCTGGACATCGCGCGTGTGGTCGCCTGACGCCGCTGCCAGAGGGCCCCCTGGGCGGCGTGCCGCACGTTGGCGACGCGCCGCGCGAACGCCGCCGGTGGCTGCGTAGGGTCGAGGGCACTCAGGTCCATGGGATTGTCGTCAGTCATTCTTTGTGTACTCCCGGAAAAGGGATCCGCCCAGTCGTTCACGAAGGGCCTTCCGCGCCACAAACAGGTGTTGGCGCGAGCGCACCTCCGTCATCTCCAGCTCCTCGGCGATCTCCTTGTGCGACCATCCGTCGAGGTCATGCATCAGTACCACCTGCCGTTGCACCTCGCTCAGTGTTGCGAGCGCGGCGGTCAAACGATCCGCCAGTTCTGCCTGCGCCACGTCCCGAAACGGGGAGTCCCGCGCCTCGGCGATTTCCGGTACAAGCTCGGAGGTCTCGCGCACCTTGCGGTAGCTGCGGTAGCTCAGCGCGCGGTTCCGAACAATCGTCATCAGCCAGGGCACAAACCGATCCGGATCGCGGCAGTCGTCGAGCCGTTCCAGCGCCTTCACAAACGAATCCTGACAGACCTCTTCTGCGTCCTGCTGGTGGACCAAGACGCCGAACGCCACCACGTACGCGGTGCGATAGTGTCGTCGCACCAGCGCATCGAACGCGTCGCCGTCTCCACGCAAGCACTGCGTGACGAGGTCGGCGTCGGAGGGAATGGGGGCTGGAGTCGACACGGACAGTATGATGACCGCTGGGGGGAGGTTTGCGTTAGGCCCAGGGGGCTGTGGAGCCCGATTGGGAGGACTAGATTCAATAAGGTAGTCCCACCACCACTCCCCCTCGTCGCGCTGCATCTGTGCCCAACACCCAGACTGGTTCCTCGCAAGCGCCCGCCGAGCACGCGCCAACCGATTCGCTCTTGGGGCTAACGGCGAGCGCTCGCTGGATGAACTCGGCGAAGAAGCGTCACTTGTTGACGCTCCTCTCCTCCACCCTCTTCATCGCGATCGCGAACGTCACGTTCGTCCCGACGCTCTCGCCGATGGTGTACGCGGTGATGGCGTTTTGGGTCGGCCTGCACCTGTATCTGTCGTCGCGTGCGCCCCTGGCGAGCGGGTCCCCTGAGCAGGCGCGCCGGTACTCGATAGGGCTGGTGACTGACACGGTCATGCTCAGCCTGGTGTACCTCATCGCCGATGGTGCCCAGTGGGTGGGTCCGTTGTTCTATGTGTACACCGCGATGGTGGTGAGCGCGACCCTGCCGAGGCGTACGATTGTCGGCATGATGGGGTTCTTGTTGGCCATGTATGGTCTCGTGGTGGCCGCGACCGTCTACGGCTGGGTGCATCCCACGAACCTGATTGGTTCCGTGTCCATGGAAGGGAACAAGGCGTGGGGGCTCGTGACCGTGTTGAGTGCCACCATCATGTTCTTCTTTGCCTGGACCGTACAGAAAGGGGTGATGCAGGCCATTCGCGCCTCGGAGGCGCGGTATGCAAACCTGGTGCAGGCGGCACCAGACCTGATTGTCACCTTTGACGTGACGGGGAAAGTGGTGGAGGCGAATCCTGCCGCGGTTATTGGGTCGGGCTTCACCCTCGACGAAATGCGGGGACGGAAAAACGAGTTCTTTTTCCTACCGGAAGAGTGGGAGTCCGTGCACACCAAGTTCCGCCAAGCGATGCAGGGCAGGTCGACGCAGAGCTTTCAGTTCCGGTTCCCGCGGAAGGATGGCGTGGTGCGCTGGCTCGATGCGACGGTTGCGCCACTCTTCACGGAAGGTGAGACGGCGAAGGTGCTGGTAGTGGCGCGCGACATCACCGAAGTCCGTGAAAAAACGGAGCAGCTGCGGGTGTCTGAAGCGCGGTTACGGCTCATGCTCACGTCGCTCAATCTCGGGTTTTTCACGGTGGACGCGGCGCGTCGCGTTACGGCAGCCGAGGGAATGTGGGCGCGGAGCCAGGCCCTTGAGGGCTTGCAGTTTTTAGGGAAACGAGCGGACGATTTTGTGGCCCCGCGGCTCGCCCAACTGCTCGACCGCGGTCTTGATCAGGCACTGGCGGGGCAGTCGGCGCAGTTTGAGTTCACCGGCCGCACCGACCCGGACCGCGTGAAGCGTACGTACCGGACGTTTCTCGCGCCCATCCCCAACGAGGTGGGGGAGGTGGTGGGTGCGGTAGGGCTGTGGACCGATATTACCGCGGCGAACGAGGCCGAGGCGGAGACGGCAAAGTTGCAGCGGCGCCTCAGCGAGGCGGAGCGTGCGGAGTCGCTCGGCCGTCTGGTGTCTGGGGTGGCGCACGAGTTGAACAACCCGCTGACCGCCATCATGAATTTCACCGACGAACTGACGGCGCTGGCCGATGGCGAGCGGGAGCGGGTGGCGCTGGCGGTGATTCGCGCGCAGGCGCAGCGCTCGCGGACGATTGTCCGCGATCTGCTGACCTACGTGCGAGAAGGGGCGCCGCGGCCCTTCTCGTTGCAGCTTGCGGGCGCGATGCTGGCGCCGGTGCTCCTCGCCTCACAGACGGAAATGATTGGCCACCAGGTGACGCTCACCGAGTCGCTTGACGACCTCGAGGTGGCGTTGAAGCTGGACCGATCAGGTTTTGAGCAAATTGTCTCCAACTTGCTGGAGAATGCGTCGGATGCGGCCGAAGCGGGTGGGACGGTGACGATCCGTTCGCGTCGCGCGGGCGACCGGTTCGTGGTGGAGGTTGAGGACAGCGGAACGGGCGTTCCTGCGCAGCACATTGCCGCGATTTTTGAACCGTTCTTTACGACCAAGGAGCCCGGGCGCGGGATGGGGCTTGGACTCAGCGTGTCGCGCGGGCTCGCGCAGTCGTTCGGGGGCGATCTTACCGTGGAGAACTTGGCCGCGCCCGCGCACGGGGCACGGTTCACCCTGTCGTTGCCGGTGGCGCCCGCGCCGGTTGCGTCGACTCCGGACGTTGCGCCCGCGGTTGCCCCTGCGGTTGCGGCCACCGCCGCTGCCGCCGCCACCGCTGCAAAACCTGCGCGGACGCCGACGGTGATGGTGGTCGATGACGAGCCCGCCGTTCGCCTGTCGCTCGCCTACCCGCTGAAGCGTCGGGGGTGGGAGGTTGAACTGGCCGAGGATGGGCTCCGTGCCTGGGAGGTGCTGTGCACCCCGGAAGCGCTGGAGCGCTATGACGCGATCATCTGCGATTTGCGGATGCCCAAGTTGTCGGGGCAGCAGCTGCACGAGCGGCTACAGGCGGCGCAGCCGGCACTCGCAGGCCGCATGATTCTCTGTACGGGCGATGCCACCGGCGCCGAGTTCGTGGAGTTCCTCCGGCGGACGCAGGTTGAGGTGTTGGAGAAGCCCTACGAGGTCTCCGATCTGCTGGCGGCCATTGAGCGCGTTCGCCCAGCGGAGTGGAAATAACGGTGGAGGCACACTGTGCGTTAGCTTTCAGAACGCGCAGTGTAGGCCCTTCCGGAGCGACGCGGTCCCGGAATCGTAGTTGGCACTGACCCACTCAGAATGAACGCATTGAACTGGTCCCGAGTGCTCGGGCCGAAGGGATACCGGATGTCGGTGGCGCTGGTTGGTGTCGCGCTCGCCGCCTGTACGCCGCCTGCCATGGTCGGTGGGACCGCAGGCGCGCCTCCAACGCCCTCGGCGGTGTGGCAAGCGCCGCGTGACGCGGTGCAGCCACTCCCGGCCCCAGGCCGCACGTCCCGCTTTGCCGCACCGGCACCGCTCAATGCGTCCAAGATGGGCGCCTTGCTACTCGGTGACATCGTAGAGCTCGCGCTCTCAAACAGTCCGCAGACCCGCGCCTCGTGGGCGCAGGCGCGCGCGGCCTCGGCGTCCTATGGATCATCGCGGGGGCGGTTGGTACCGTCGGCGAGTTTTGACGTCACGGGGGGGCCATCGCAGAGTGTATCGCAGAATCCGGCCCGTGTTCCAGCAGAACGCACACTCACGACGGCCACGCTCTCGCTGCAGTATCTCCTCTGGGATTTCGGCGCGCGCGGGGGCACGATCGGTGCCGCCCACGAGGCGCTCTATGCCGCGGGATTGAATCACAACGCGGCTGTGCAGTCGGTGGTGTTGCAGGCCGAGGGGGCGTACTTCACGTATCAGTCGAGCCGAGGCCTGCTCGACGCCGCGCGTGCCACGGTGCAGACCGCGGAGACCAATCTCGCGGCCGCCGAACGGCGCCACGATGTGGGGCTTGCCACGATTGCGGATGTGCTGCAGGCCCGCACGGCGTTGGCGCAGTCGCAGTTGGCGGCGCAAACAGCGGAAGGGAATGTGCAGGGCGCGCGCGCGCAGCTGGCGCTCGCCCTTGGGATGCCAGCGAATGCCGCCTTTGATGTCGCGGCAGATACCGCCGCGCTCGGTGCGGTAACCATCGCGGAGAATGTCGACTCGCTGATTGAGCGCGCGGTGCGCGATCGCCCCGATGTGGCGGCCGCGCGCGCGCTCGCGCGTCAGAGCGAGCAACAGATTCGTGTGGTACGGTCGGCGGCGCTCCCGTCGGTGACCTTCGGGGCGAACAGCGGAAAGGCGATGTCCAATGCGCCCGCGCTCGAGGGACGCACTTTTGCGATCACCTTGGGATTGTCGGTGCCATTGTTCAATGGGTTCGGCCGCGAGCTCGATCTGGTGGCGGCCCAGGAAAATTTTGCGGCGGCGGTGGCGCGTGCCGATCAGGCGCGGCTGCAGGCGGTGGCGCAGGTCTTTACATCGTATTGGGCGTTGCGGACGGCCGCGCAGCGCGTGACCACCGCAGCGAACTTGCTCGCGAGCGCGACGCAGTCGGAGGACGTTGCGCGCGGTCGGTATGCAGAAGGGGTCGGCAGCATTCTCGATTTGTTATCGGCACAAAACGCGCTTGCGGATGCGCGCGCGCAGGCCGTTCAAAGCCGGTGGACTTGGTTTACCGCGCTCGCTCAACTCTCGCGTGATGCTGGCGTGCTTGGTACCGCCGGCGAGACGCACCTCAAACTCACCCCTGCAGTTCCGGGGAGCCCCGAATGACTTCGAATACTCTGCGGTCCGCTCGTGTTCGTCCCGCGTCGCTTCTGGTCGCGCCTGTGCGTGCGACGCTCGTCTTCACGACGTTTTTGCTCGCAGCCGCATGTACGAAGCCTGCCAAGCCGGGGAAGACTACCGTGCCGGTGACCGTGACGCTCGCCGAGTTGGGGGATGCGCCATATCAGGTGACGGCCAACGGGATTGTCGAGCCGCTGCAGTCGGTGGCGGTGCAATCGCAGGTTGGCGGTGTGTTGACGGCGGTCAAGTTCAAGGAAGGGGATGAGGTACAGGCCGGACAGATTCTGTTTGAGATCGACCCGATTCCGTACCGTGCCGCACTGCAGCAGGCGCAGGCCGTGCTGGCGCGGGACGAAGCGCAGTTTGCCAATGCGCAGCGTGACGCCGATCGGTACGCGGCGTTGGCGAAGCGGGATTTTGTCACGCGGTCGCAGGCCGATCAGGCCATGGCCAACGCGACTGCGCTCAAGGCGGTGGTCGACGCCGACAAAGCGAGCCTAGCGACGGCGCAGTTCAATCTCGACAACGCCTCCATTCGTGCACCCGTGGCGGGAAAGACGGGCGCGCTGCTCGTGCGGCAGGGAAACCTCGTGCGGCCAAATGCCACCGCGCCGCTCGTGCAAATCAATCAGATTCATCCGATCCTCGTGCGCTTTGCCGTACCGGAGAAGGAGCTCCAGTTGGTGCAGCAGTACTCGCGCGCGGGGGCGTCGCTCCGCGCGACCACCCGCCCGACGCAAGACGCGGCAGCCTCGGTGGGTGTGGCCTCGGTGGGTGTGGCCTCGGTTGGCGTGTTGAGTTTTGTGGACAATGGGGTCGACACAACGACCGGCACGGTGACGTTGAAGGCCCGGTTTCCGAACGACGACAATCGTCTCTGGCCCGGGCAGTTCATGCCGGTGACGCTCGACCTTTTTGTGGAGCGCGGCGCGGTGCTGGTGCCCTCGGTGGCAGTGCAGACCGGCCAGGAGGGGTTGTTTGTCTGGATCTTGGACGAGGCGGGTAAGGCGCAGCTCCGACCGGTGAAGGTGGCACGTGCGGTCGGCGAAAAGTCGGTGATCGCCTCTGGGCTCAGTGCCGGCGAGCGGGTGGTGGTCGACGGCCAGTCACGACTGACCGTTGGCGCAACGGCGGACATCAAGACGCCTGGTGCCGACGCGAAGAGTGCCGGGAAGTCCGATGCGAAGACTGCCGGGAAGGCCGATGCGAAGAGTGCCGGGAAGGCCGGCGGGAAGGCCACCGCACCAGCTGACGGACGGGGCGGTCGGAACGCTCCATGAACATCACCGCGATTTTCATTCGTCGTCCGGTCATGACCACCTTGGTCATGGTCGGGTTCCTGGTGTTCGGCACGCTCTCGTACCAGAAGCTCGCCGTGAGCGATCTGCCGGTCGTCGATTATCCGACCATCACCGTGACCTCGGCGCTGCCGGGTGCCAGCCCGGAAACGATGGCGAGCGCCGTGGCCACGCCGCTCGAAAAGCAGTTCACGACCATCGCGGGCGTCGACAACATGACGTCGACAAGCTCGCTTGGGAGCACGTCCATTACGCTGCAGTTCTCGCTCGACCGCAACATTGACGCGGCGGCGCAAGATGTGCAGTCGTCGATCAGTAAGACCCTGCGGGAGTTGCCGCCGGGTATTGTGCCGCCGTCGATGAGCAAGTCGAATCCGGCCGACCAGCCGATTCTGTACTTGAGTTTCCGCTCCAAGACGATGCCACTGTCGCAGCTGGATGAGTACATCCAGACGAGCATCGCGCAGCGACTGTCGACCATCGGTGGTGTGGCGCAGGTGCAGGTGCTTGGCACGCAGAAGTACGCGGCCCGCGTGCAACTTGATCCACGCAAGCTGGCGAGCCGCGGCATCGGCATTGACGAGGTGGCCAGTGCGGTCGCCCAGCAGAATGTGAATCTCCCAACGGGTGTACTCTGGGGGGCCAACAAGGCCTACACCGTGAGCGCCAATGGGCAGTTGGCGAACGCCGCGCAGTTTGGTGAAGTGATCGCCGCGTATCGCAACGGAGCACCTGTTCGACTGAAGGATCTCGGGCAGGTGGTCGACGGTGTTCAGAATGACAAGATCGCCGGCTGGTACAAAGACACGCGCGCGATTTCACTCGGCGTGCAAAAGCAGCCCGGCACAAACACCGTGGAAGTCGCGGATGCCATCCAGGCGATGCTCCCGACGCTGCGCGCACAGATTCCGGCGGCGATCGAGTTCACCCTGTTCTATGATCGCTCGCAGGGGATCCGCGAGTCGGTGCACGACGTGAAGGTCACGCTGGGGCTCACGATCGCCCTGGTGGTGATGGTGATCTTCCTGTTCCTGCGCAATGTGTCGGCTACGGTGATTCCGTCGCTGGCGTTGCCAATGTCGCTCGTGGGCACATTCGGCGTCATGTACGCGCTCGACTTCAGCCTCGACAACTTGTCGTTGATGGCGCTCACGCTGGCGGTGGGGTTCGTGGTGGACGATGCCATTGTGATGCTCGAGAACATCGTGCGCCACATGGAGATGGGAAAAAAACCCATGCAGGCGGCCCTCGAAGGCGCGGCAGAAATTGGGTTTACGATTCTCTCGATGACCCTCTCGCTCGTGGCGGTGTTCATTCCGCTGCTCTTTATGAGCGGGATTGTCGGCCGCTTGTTCCGCGAGTTCGCCGTCACTATCGCCGTCGCGATTCTCGTGTCAGGGTTCGTGTCGCTCTCGCTCACGCCGATGCTCGCCAGTCGGTTTCTGACCGCCGAAGGGATTCACGGACACCGCAACTTTATTCTCGATGGGTTCGAGCGGATGTATCAGGCCACGGCCCGCTTCTACGGCCGGACCCTCACCTGGGTGATGGCGCATCGCCCCGTGGCGCTCGTGGCCTCGGCGCTTGCGCTCCTGCTCACGGGGGTCGCGTATCAGATCATCCCCAAAGGATTTTTCCCGTCGGAGGATCAGAACCGCCTCACCGTGTCCACCGAGACGGCGCAAGGCACGAGCTTCGCCGACATGGTCGCGCATCAGAAGAAGGTGGTCGCGATCGCGCTGCAGGATACGGAGAATATTGAAGCCCTCATCTCGAATGTCGGCACCTCGCAGGGCGGCGGTGCATCGACCGCAAATCAAGGGCGTTTCACCCTGCGGCTGCGCCCGCGTGAACAGCGAAAGCTGACGGCCGACGAACTTATTCCGATTCTGTCCAAGAAGCTCCGCGTGGTGCCGGGCGTCGCCGTGTATCTGCGGAACGAGCCGGTGATCAACGTGGGCGGGCGCACCTCCAAGGGGAGCTATCAGTACACCCTCACTTCGCCCGATCTCGCGACGCTGTATGCGGCGGCGCAAACGGCAGAAGCCAAGTTCAAGACGCTGCAGTCCACCGTGGACATCACAACCGACCTGCAGATTGCCAATCCGCAGGCCTCGCTGAAACTCGATCGTGATCGTGCGGCGCTCTTTGGAATCACGCCGGAACAGATCGAAACGGCGCTCTATAACGCCTACGGTGCGCGTCAGGTTTCCACGATTTACACCGCCAACAACGAGTACTGGGTGGTGATGGAGCTCCTGCCAGAGTTCCAGCGTGACCTCAGCGCACTTGAGCTCCTCTATGTGCGCGGCAAAACCGGTAAGTTGGTGCCGCTCTCGTCGGTGACGAAGGTCGAGCGCAATGTGGGCCCGATGCTCGTGAACCACACCTCACAGCAACCCAGTGTGACGATCTCCTTCAACCTCAAGCCGGGCTACGCGCTCGGTCAGGCGACGGATGAGATCGAAAAAGAGGTGAAGGCGGTGCTCCCCGAGGGCATCGCGACGGGCTTCTACGGAGCCGCGCAAGTCTTTCAAGACACACAGAAGGGGCTTCTAGCGCTCTTCGTCATTGCCATCTTCGTGATCTACATCGTACTCGGCGTGCTCTACGAGAGCTTTATCCACCCGCTGACGATTCTTTCCGGCATTCCCTTCGCGGCGTTCGGCGCGCTGCTCGCGCTGTTGCTCACCAAAACCGAACTCACCGTGTACGCGTGGGTGGGTATCATCATGTTGGTGGGGTTGGTTAAGAAGAACGCCATTATGATGATCGATTTTGCGGTGGACGCGGAGAAGCATGGCAAAGCGCCGTTCGATGCGATCTACGAAGCCTGCTTAGTGCGCTTCCGCCCGATCACCATGACGACTATGGCCGCACTGGTGGGAACGCTTCCGATTGCGCTGGGCGCTGGTGCTGGCGCTGAGTCGCGTCGCCCGTTGGGGATTGCGGTGGTTGGCGGCCTCGCCTTCTCGCAGCTGATCACGCTGTACGTGACGCCAGTGATCTACACGTACTTTGACGATCTGGTGCGCCGTACCAAGCGTGCCACTGCCACCGTGGACGAATCCGCGCAGATCGTCACGAACTGAGTCACGCAGGACCTGAAGTTCGACCCCAAGGAGGGCGGAATGGACAAGCGAGAGTTCCTGCGGACGATGGGCGGTGCGTCGATGGGCATGCTCTTTGCCCCGGACATCCTGCAGCGGTACGCCGCCATGCCAGTCCATGCGCTCGCGGAAGACGAGCCGTTCTGGGCGGGGATCCGCTCCAAGTTCAAGCTGACGCCAAACTATATCAACCTCGAGAACGGCTTTTTCTGCTTTCAGCCAGAAGAGGTCCTTGAGGCGTTCATCGGGCATGTGCGTGCCATCAATCTGGAAGCGTCGCACTACATGCGGACGGTGAAGGACACGGACAAGCTCCGCGTGCGTACCAAGCTGGCCGCCATGGCGGGGTGCTCTGCGGAGGAGTTGGTCATCACGCGGAACACCACGGAGTCGTTAGATACCGTGATCAACGGCTACGACTGGAAGCCCGGCGACGAAGCGGTGATGGCGAATCAGGATTATGGCGCCATGATTGACATGTTCAAGCTCCAGGCCAAGCGACATGGCATGGTCAATGTGTTCGTGGATATTCCGATGGATCCCGCATCGGATGACGTCGTGGTGCAGAGCTACGCCAAGGCCATCACGCCGCGCACACGGTTACTGATGATCCCGCACATGGTGAACATCACGGGACATCTGCTCCCCGTGCGCGCCATCTGCGACATGGCGCACGCCCGAGGAGTGGACGTCATGGTCGACGGCGCCCACGCCTTTGCGCAGCTCGACTTCAAAATTCCGGATCTCCACTGCGACTACTACGGCGCGAGCTTACATAAATGGCTCTCCACGCCCATCGGCGCGGGGATCCTCTACGTGAAGCGGGAGAAGATTGGGCGCCTCTGGCCGATCTACGGTGACGAAGGGCCAAAGCAGGACGATATCGCGCGGTTGAATCACACCGGGACGCACCCGCCGCACACGGATCTTGGCATCGAAAACGCCATTGTCTTTCACGAGGCCATTGGCGTGGCCCGCAAGGAAGCCCGGCTACGCTACCTGCAGCGCTACTGGAGCGACAAGGTGCGCGGGCTCCCGCGCATTGTGCTCAACACGCCAGCGGATCCCGCACGTTCCTGTGCAATCGCGAACGTGGGCATCCACGGGATCGCCCCCGGCGATTTGGCCAAGACGCTCTTGGATCGATTCAAGGTGTGGACCGTCGCCATTGATGGGGCCGGGGTCCACGGCGTTCGTGTGACCCCGCAGGTCTATACGTCCACGTCCGAACTCGACACATTTGTGCGCGCGTTGCGCACACTGGCGAGCTAACTAGTCTCGAACGTGCGCGGCTTCCCACTCGGTCTTCCACGCGATCAGTCGCGCGCTGGGGACCGGGCGGCAGTAGTAGAAGCCTTGCACTTCGTCGCAGGCAAGGGAGCGGAGCAGGGCACAATCCGCTTCGCTCTCTGCCCCCTCGGCCACGACACTCATCCCGAGCGCGTGGGCTAAGCCGATGTTGGAATCGACGATCGCCCGAAGGGTCGCGTTGTCGATCGCTCCACTCACAAAGGATCGATCGATTTTGATTTCGTCGAAAGGGAGGCGCCGGAGCTTTTCCTGATTGGAGTAGCCCGTGCCAAAGTCGTCGACGGAAAAGTTGAATCCCATCAAGCGAAGCCGCGAGATGACTTCCATGCCGGACGCCATATTCGACATGAGGCGTCCTTCCGTGACTTCGAGCGTCAGGAGGCCGGTATTTGCGCCGGTCTCGTCCACGATAGTGCGGAGGCGATCCGGGAGATCGTAGCGGAGTAGGTCGTCAGCAGAAATGTTGACGGCGACCACCAGATTGTGCCCAGCCCGTTGCCAGGCGGCTTGCTGCGCGGCCGCCACACGAAACACTGCGTAGGTCAGCTCTTCAATGAGGCCGTGATCTTCGGCGACGGGGACCACGCTGAGTGGGGGAATGATCCCACGCACCGGGTCGCACCAGCGCAACAACGCTTCGACGCCCACCACGCGATTGGTGTCGAGCTGAATCTTTGGCTGGTAGTACAAATGGACGTATCCGGCCGCGATGCCGGCGCGCACTTCGTCAGGGGTGACGACCGGCAACGGAGCGCGCGTCGTTGCGCCCGCCCGGTTCTCCTGCTGCCGAGTCGCGACGCTCTCGAGGACGGTGCGCAGCGCGTCGACCGTGAACGGCTTTTCCAAGATGCCGAGAAAGCGCAGGTGCCGCTCTTCAATCAACGCGGCGACCGTGCGTCGCAAGCGGTGCGCCGACCCCGACATGATGGCAAGGCCCCCCGCAAACTCGCGTGTCGCCAGGTGCCGAGTGAACTCAATCCCGTCCATCCCGGCCATGTCGATGTCCGAGAGGATTACATCGGGGCGAGTCGCCGGGTCGTCAAGAATCGCTAAGGCTTCCGTGCCGTCAGAGGCAAAGAGCGCGTCGGTGACACCGCAGGCCTCCAGCATCTCACGCACGATCTCAATCTGGAAGAGGTCGTCGTCGACGGCGAGTACGCGCAATGGCGTGGGGGACGGAGGCGTCATGGCGCGGGTGGGGGGGTCACGCGAGTTCCGCGCTCTGGTTTCGTCGGGCAACTTCTCGTTCCACGTCGGCGAACAGTTCGTGCATTTCAGCGACGCGCCGCGCGGTGCGAGCCGGCGCGTCGGCGACGCCGATCGACGATTCGAGGGCCTCGCACTTCCGCGCGATGCGATGCGCCCCCACCGTGGCGGCGGCGGACCGGAGGCGATGCGCTAACCGGCCAACGCTAGGGATCTGCCCGCTGGCAACGCACACGTCCATTTCGGTGAGCGTCTTCTGCGTCGTGGTCATGAACACGCCAAGCAACCGGGTGACTTTGGCTGCATCGCCGCCGACAATCTTCTCGAGTGCGGTGAGGTCGAGGTTCGGCATAATGATGTCGGTCGACACGTCACGCGTCGGCGCGCTCGGGGCGGGGGTGGTCTCCTCCGGCGTCACGCGATCGCGGTGCACATCGAGCCACCGACTCAACACCTGGAACAACTCGTCCGGGTCGACAGGCTTGGTCACGAAATCGTTCATGCCGATCACAAGGCAGCGCTGCCGCTCCTCGACCGTGGCGTTGGCCGTGGTCGCAATAATCGGAATCGCGGCGCCCTCACTCCGTTCACGGATGCTGCGCGTGGCCTCCATGCCGTCGAGCACGGGCATCTGCACGTCCATCAAGATCGCGTCAAAGCGGTGTCCGGCGTCCAGCTGTTGGAGGGCCTCGAGCCCATTACCGGCAATGGTCACCTGCGCACCGACGGATTCGAGCAACTCGCGCACCACCTGCTGATTGAGCTCGTTGTCCTCCGCCACGAGAATCCGTGCGCCGCGGCACCGGGTCCGCCCCCGCTCCGCGAGATCGCGCTTCTCCATGTCCTGTCGCATCAGCGCCTGCGCATCGCCGAGGGCCAGGTCCACGGTAAAGGAGAAGGTACTGCCAACGCCGACGGTGCTCTTCACTTGAAAATCGCCACCCATCAGTGAGACCAGGCGCTTGCTGATTGCCAGCCCGAGCCCGGTGCCACCGGCGTTTCGCGTGGGGGAGTTGTCGAGTTGGGAAAATGGATCGAAGAGCCGGTTGGCCATCTCGTTCGGGAATCCGATACCGGTATCGGAAACCGTAAACTGCACGATGGCATGCTCCTGTTCACGCTCCGTCACGGCGACGCGCACGTCGACGCTGCCGCGCTCGGTGAACTTCACGGCGTTGCCGATCAGGTTCAAGAGCACCTGCTGGAGCCGCACCGAGTCGCCCACCACGAAGTCGGGGACCTCAGCGTCGCACACCACCGTCAGCCCGATCCCCTTGGTCTGCGCGAGATGCAGCGTAATGGCTTCGGTCTGCTCAAGAAGCGTTCGCATCGAGAAGTCGCGATGCTCGAGCGTCATGACACCCGACTCGACCTTCGACATGTCGAGAATCTCGCTTACGATCCGCAGCACATGCTGTGCGGAGCGCTCGACCTTGGAGAGGTAGTCGCGCTGCCGGGTGTCGAGGTCGGTCGTCAAGCAGAGGCTGGAGAGTCCGATAATCGCGTTGAGCGGCGTCCGGATCTCATGGCTCATGTTCGCCAAAAAGACGCTTTTCGAATTCGTCGCCGTCTCGGCGCGCCGGCGCGCCGCGACCAACTCGGACGTCCGCTCGGCGATGCGCTCCTCGAGTGAGGCGGACCGGGCACGGAGTGCTTCGTCGGCTGCGCGTCGCTCGGTGGTGTCGGTCTGGATCGAGACGAATCGTGTGACTTCGCCCGCGGTGTCCAGCACGGGGGTGATTTGGAGCTGCACCCAGTACGGATCACCCGTTTTGGTGAAGTTGAGAATCTCGGCCCGTGCCGACCGATGCTCGTGGATGGCAGTCCCCAAGACACGGGCAACGTCGCGCGATGTCCCCTCGCGCTGAAGGACGCTCCCCGGGGTCCGCCCCTCCATGTCGTCCAGTGTGTAGCCCGTCCGACGGGTGAACGCGCCGTTCACCCACGTGGTGTGGCCGCGCGCGTCGGTAATGATCACCATGTTGTCTGTGGCGCTTGCCACCAGCGACAACATTTCAATCTCGCTCCGCGCGGACTGCTCGGCGAACAAATCTTCAATGGCGCCAACGAACCCACCGTCGGGCACCCGAGCAATCGAGAACTTGGCCCAGCTCGATTCCCACCGTTCCGGTTTTGCCTGGAAGGTGTGACGCGTCCGGCTCGTATCCGCGAAGAAGTCGTCGAACGTTTGGCGATACCCCTCGCGCAGGAAGTTCCGAAAGGGAAGACGCAAGCAGCGCATGGGGTCTTCGCCCATCACACGCTGCCAGGCAGGGCTGACATACTCCAGCATGCCCGCGTCGTCGAGCTCGAACACCACCTGCGAGAGGAACTCCACGCGGCGGCGGAGTTTGTTCTCCGACTCGGAGAGTGCCTCGATCAGTCGCGAGGTCGCCTCAACGTGGAGGTCCGACTGCCGGCCCAAGGCGCTGGCGAGGGCGCTGGCAAGTTCGGGGCCGAGGTGCTCGGTTCCGTTAGTCGACACGCGGCGCCTGCAGCAGGTCGAGCACTTCGGTGCTCGTGGCGGTGTGTGCGTAGAGTGGAAAAATCTGCTCGCAGTACACGCGGTCTTCGAGGAGCGTACGGCCGTAGATACAGTCGGTCAGGATGGTCACGTCGTAGCCGAGCTCGGCGGCGGTCCGCCCCGTGGCGTCCACGCATAGCCCCGTCGAGTTCCCCGCGATCAGGACAGTGCGAACGCCTCGTTCGGCCAGGATCTCCTGGAGTCCCGTGTCTGTAAAGGCATTGAACCCTCGGCGATTCGGAATCGTGGTGATCACGCTCGAGAACTCCGCCAACTCTGCAACCGGTTCGGCGCCCCACGTGCCGCGCTGGAGCGCGCCCATGCCTCGGATGGCGGCAAGAATCCCGCGCGGCTTGGTGGTCGACGCTTCGGCGGGGTCAAACGCGATGGGTGTGGAAATCACGACAACAGGGAGCAGCGCAACGGCACGCATAAACCGCAACGTGCGCGCAAGCGCTGCATCGATACGCTCTGCGGATTCCACTATGCCCCTGAGGAGGCCAGTCGCGGCGTACTTGTCGTTCTCGAACCCCACCAACAGGAGGGCCGTCGTTCGAGCGTTCATTCGGGCCTCCTAGTGGTGGTGCGGATGGCGAGCGGTGTTACGCCGCAGCGCTGTTGAGCTCGCCCAGCAGCGTACGGCTATCCACCGCGCGCGCGTAGAGCGGGAACATTCGCTCGCAGTACAAATCGTGCTCGGCCGCAGTGCCCGAGAGCACACAGTCGGTGAGCATCGTCACGTTGTAGCCGAGTTCGTAGGCCGTGCGTGCGGTGGAGTCCACGCACAACGACGTGATGGCGCCGGCAATCACGACATCGGTGATGTTGCGGTCGCGAAGCTCACGTTCGACAGACGTGTTCAAGAAGGCGTTGAAGCCGGACTTGCCACGCACGGTCAGAATGCGGTCGCCGTAGGCTTGGAGCTCGGGGATCGGCTCTGCTCCCGGGGTACCAGGCAACAGGGCGCCGCTCTCACGCAACTTCCAGAGAATGCCGTTGGCGTTCGTCGCCGACACAAAGCGCTGGGTCAGCTCGGTGGGCGGCACGATCACCGTCATGGGTGACTCGGACACCTGATGCACAAATCGGAGCGTGCTTTCCAATACGGAATCGGTGCGCTCGGCGTCGTCGATCGCCGACCGGAGAGGGGCATTCGCCGAGAACTGATCGTTTTGAAAACCAATCAGGAGGAGCGCGGTCGTGGCCGGATTCATCTGGGTGATCCTGAACGGGGGCGTGACGGAACTTGCGCGATTCTAACAAGTTCGTATGGTAACTATTTGGAAGGGTTTACGCGAATCTGCGCTGCAATCTGCCCGTCCTATAGTTGTTCAGCTCCGTGCGGTTACTCCGCCGTTAGTACGCCGTCGGTACCGCGGTCGGCATGTCGAGGGAGAGCACGCTGCACACCGCGTTCGAGCGCGCCGCGGGGAGGGTGACCACCAGCCCTTGCTCGGTCCCTCGGGCAGGCAACGACCGATTGGCCCCACCCAGCAGTCGGACCTTCGTGGGCGTGGCGGTCACCCCGGGAAGCAAGAGCTCCCCCTGCGCCGGCCACTCGGGGAGGAACACATTGAGGCGCTTCCCCTTCCGTGTTGCCCGGAACGCGGCCCCCTCAAATGGCGACGCCTCCGTGCCATGGATTGCCTCACCGTGGACCTTCATCCAGTCGTGTAGCCCGGCCAGCCGGTCCACGCTCTCCGGTGGCACTGCGCCGGTGCCCGTGGGGCCAATATTCAGCAGCAGATTGCCCCCCTTGGACGAGGTCTCAATCAGCATCTCCACCAACTTGGGGAGCGACTTGAAGTCCTTGTCGGCTTTGTTGTAGCCCCAGTTCTGGTTCATGGTGATGCAGCTCTCCCAATCCACGCCCGGGAGACCGCGATCGGGAATCTTTTGCTCGGGCGTTCCAAAGTCGCCCAGTGCGGGCTTGGACAGCTTGGCCTCAAGCCCATTGGCGGGCTGCTTGGACACGCGGCTATTCACCAAGGTGTTCGGCGAAACCTTGTGACAGTGCTCGAGCAACGATGCGCCGAGTTCCTGTGACCAGGTGCCCTCCCACTCGCCGTCAAACCAGATCACCCCCATCTCGCCATACTGCGTCAGCAACTCCTCGACCTCGGCGTGCAAGTACTGCACAAACCGATCAAACTGCGCGCCCGTGTCGGGGCGGGTGTCCTTTTCCCAGTCGCGACGCGGGAGATAGTCGGGATGATGCCAGTCCATAATGGAGTGGTACCAGCAGGGCTTCACCCCGTGCGCGCGGCAGGCGTCGGCGACGGCGCGCATGATGTCCTGCTTGTACGGCGTGTTGCGCACACACCACTCGGTCTGCTTGGTGGGCCAGAGGCAGAAGCCGTCGTGATGCTTGGTGGTGATCACCAGGTACTTCATTCCCGCGTCGGCCGCCATTTTGGCAATCCGATTCGCATTGAACTCAATCGGATTGAAGCGGCCGAGCATTTTGTCGTACTCGTCGATCGGGATCTTGGCGTTGTTGCGGATCCACTCGCCGTAGTTGGTTTTGCCGCCCCACTCGCCGCCGAGCACGGAGTAGAGGCCGAAGTGGATGAACATCCCAAAGCGTGCTTCGCGCCACCAGGCCATGCGGTCGGCGGCGGTCGCGGCGGGGCCACCGATGGTGCTGCTCCAGTCGGGGAATCCGGAGAAGGGATCGCGGCGCGCCGAGAGCGGGAGCATGGCACCGAGTGCCGCACCGGAGGCGGCGAGAAAGTCGCGGCGGGGGATGTTGGACGCGGTCATGTGGCAGGCAGCGGGCGAGGAGGGCGACGTAATCCGTGGGGGGCGGCGGTCTCGAAGGCGTGGGCCAGTTGGAGCACTGAGAGGTCACCGCGTGGGCGTCCCACGATTTGGAGCCCAACCGGGAGCCCGTCGCTCGTGAATCCTGCGGGAACGGAAATAGCGGGCGCGGCCATCATCGAGACGTACCAGCAGGAGCGCATCCAGTCGATATAGGTGCCCATCGATTGGCCGGCGATTTCCATGGGGTAGGGAGTCGTGTGGTCGAAGGGGACGACCTGCGTGACCGGGAGCACGAAGTAATCGAAGCGCGAGAAGAAGCCGCGCACCTGTCCGTGGAACCGTGATTGGCGGGCGAGGGCGCGTGCGACGTCGGCGCTCGACTGCCGTTCCGCTTCGGCGATTTCCCAGTGAATCGTTTCCTTTACAAGCTCCGGGCTGCGGCGCGCGAGCGGTTTGAGGTTCGCGTGGAACCAGAGGTGGCGCAGCGTTTCGAAGGCTAAGTCAATGCCCACGAAATCTGGTTCTGCTTCGGTGACCTCGCAGCCGAGTTCGGTGAAGACCGATCGTGCAGCACCGACCACGCGGAGGATTTCAGGATCGAAGGGCAGTCCACCCAGATCGCGGAACCAGCCGATGCGGAGGCCGCGGACATCGCGTTCGAGTGGTGCGCGGAAGATGGCCGGGTCGTCGTCGAGCGAGAGTGGGTTGCCGTCGCAGGGGCCCGCGATAGCGCTCAGGAGTAGCGCGGTGTCGGCCACCGTGCGGGCCATTGGGCCGTTCGTCGAGAGCGGAGACCAGGAGCCTTGATCGTCGTTGACGCGTCCAGGGGAGGGGCGCATCCCGACGATGTTGGTGAAGGCGGCCGGGTTTCGGAGGGAGCCGCCCGTGTCGCTGCCGTCGGCGATGGGGAGCATGCCCGTGGTGAGGGCAACGGCTGCGCCTCCGCTGCTGCCGCCAACCGTTTTCCGTACGTTGTACGGGTTTACCGTGGTGCCGAATACTGGATTGAAGGTGTTGGAGCCCGCGCCGAACTCTGGGGTGTTGGTCTTGCCCACCGTGATCGCCCCCGCGGCCCGCAGCATGCGCACCAGTCGTGCGTCGGTGGTGGGGACGTGGTCGCGAAAGGCGGGGGAGCCGTAGGTGGTGCGGATCCCGGCGGTGTCGACGAGATCCTTGTGGGCGATCGGGAGGCCGTGGAGTGGGCCCAGTGGTTCGCCGTGTGCTTGGCGCTCGTCGGCCGCGGCGGCATCGGCCATGGCGTGTTCACCGGTGAGGGTGACGATGGCGTTGTACTGCGGGTTCACGGCCTCGATGCGTGCGAGGTGTGCCGCCACCACCTCGCGCGCGGAGAGGTCGCCGCGCGCAATCCACCCTGCGAGGGTGACAGCGGTGGCGTCGCAGAGGCTGTCGCCGAGGCGGTCGAGGAGGCGGTCGCCTGTGGGCGTGCTCACATGGCGACCTTCGGCTTTGTGACAATCACGCCGTTGAGTTGCGCCGCTTTCAGGAGCGCGTTGAACTCATCGACTTGCTTGGTTTCGACGTCCGAGATGCGCTGCTGCATGGTGACCCAGAGCTTCTCGAGCTCGGCGAATCGATCCCGCACCGGCTGCGTGAGGACGTCGTTGCCTTCGAGGTTGCCCAGGAGGAAGGCGTACTGGGCGTTGATGCCGTTGCGGAAGTTGATCACGTCTTGGCCGTTGGCTGCCTTGGTGGAGAGGCGCGGATCGAGCGAGTCGACGGCGGTGGTGATCCCTTTGCCCTTCTCGGCGATCTGCTTGCCGGTGGGGACGTCCTTGGCTTTCTCGACGTAGCCCGCGACCTGCGACTTGACGTCGCGGATGCGGAGGAGCGACTCGTGGATCTCGTCGACGCGTGCGACGATCGCGCGGGCCATGGCATCACGCGCGGCGATCTCGGCGGCACTGGTGGAGATGCGTGGGTCTTGCACCACCGTGAAGCTGCGGGTTTGGACTGTGGTGCCGACCGTGAGGCGCACCTGATAGGTGCCCGGTGTCACGAGATAGCCCGCGCCAGGGCCGCCCCAGATGTTCACATTGCCTGGGAGCTTGGCGGGCGATTCACTGCGCAGGTCCCACTGGAAGGCGTTCAGCCCCGCTTTCAGGGTGAGTGCTGCCGGTGTGGCGACCCCCTTACCGACGGCGCCCTTGCCGAAGCGGCGGATCACGACGCCACGCGCGTCGAGGAACTCGAGGGTGGCGGCGTTGGCCGAGTCGGGTGCGGCCGCGAGTGCGATAAAGATGTTGGCACCCGGGGCGGGGTTGGTTCCCGCGCCGGTGCTGCGTCCCTGCGTGCCCGGCACGAGCATCGCTTCGCGCGGGGTGAAGAGGTGTACCGCGGCCTTGGCCAGGTCGGCGTTCATCTGGCGTACCGCGCTCAGATCGTCGAGCACCCAGAAGGCGCGTCCTTCGGTGGAGGCGTAGAGATTGCCGTGGCGCACGTCGAGGCCCGTGACCGGCACGTTCGGCAAGTTCTGCGAGAAGGGCTGCCAGTGCGCGCCGCCGTCAAAGGAGAGGTAGGCGCCTGTTTCGGTGCCCGCGTAGAGGAGGCCCTTTCGTTCGGGGTCTTCGCGAATCACGCGGACCGGTTCACCCTCGCGCATACCGGTGCTGATGCGGGTCCAGGTGCGCCCGTAGTCGGTGGACTTCATTGGGTAGGGGGTGTAGTCGCCGCGGCGATCGAGGCGGAAGGCGAGGTACACCGTGCCCGGGTCGTGCGGGGAGACTTCGAGCTCGTTGGAGAGGCCAACCGCGAGCCCGGCGGGGGTGACATTGGTCCAGGTCTTGCCACCGTCGCGCGTGAGCTGCACGAGTCCGTCGTCGGTGCCTACGTACAGCGTGTTGGCGTCGTGCGGCGACTCGGCGATCGTCACAATCGCGCCGTACACTTCACCGCCCGCGCCTTCGTTGGTGAAGGGGGTGCCGCCCAATCCTTGCGTGGCTTTGTCGTTGCGGGTGAGGTCGGGAGAGATCGGGGTCCAGGTGCGGCCGCGGTCTGGCGAGCGGAAGAGCACATTGCCGCCGTGGTAGATCACATTCCCGGCGTGGCGCGAGACGAGCGCTGGCGCCGTCCAGTTGAAGCGGTACTTCGTTTCGTTGCTCGGCTCGGTGAGGTTCAGCTCCGGCCAGGGCATGATGTTGCGACGGAGGCCCGAGGTCATGTCGAGCTCGTCGAGAATGCCCTGGTAGCAACCGCCGTAGACGTAGCGCGGGTTCTTGCGGTCGACGCCAATGTTGGCGCTTTCGCAGCCTGGGCCATTCTGCCAATCGGCGTCGGTGATCGCGCCTTCGTCGGAGCGGCTCTTGATGATGACCGAGGAGTTGTCTTGCTGGCCGCTGTAGAGGCGGTACGGGTAGGCGTCGTCGACGATCACGTGGTAGAACTGCGCCGTCGGCTGGTTGCCCTGCGTGCTCCAGCTCTTGCCGCCGTCGAGCGAAATCGTGGCGCCGCCGTCGTTGGCGTTCGCCATGTAGCGCGAATCCTTGGGGTTGATCCAGAGGAAGTGGTTGTCGCCGTGCTGTGCGGCGAGCGTGGCGAATGTTTTGCCGCCATCGATCGACTTCATGATCGGGGCGTTGATCACGTAGACGACGTCGGCGTTGGCCGGGTCGGCGGTGATGTTCATGTAGTACCAGCTGCGCGTGACGATGTTGCGATCTTCGGAGAGGAGCTTCCAGCTGTTGCCCGCGTCATCGGAGCGGTAGAGGCCGCTCTTTTCCGCTTCGACGATGGCGAAGATGCGGTCTGGGTTTGCCGGGGAGACGGCGACGCCGATTTTGCCCAGTAGCTTGGGGAGTCCGCTGCTGAGGCGCGTCCAGTTGTCGCCGCCGTCGGTGGACTTCCAGATGCCACCGCCGGCGCCGCCCGAGCGCACCTGCCAGGGGAGGCGCTGGTGGTCCCAGAAGGCCGCGTAGAGGATGCGCGGGTTGGTGGGATCCATGGAGAGGTCGCTCGCGCCACTGAAGGCGTTGGTGCCCTTGAGGATCAGCGACCAGTTCTTGCCGCCATCGGTGGAGCGATAGATGCCGCGGTCGGCGGTGCCTTTCCAGCGATCGCCTTGGGCGGCGACGTAGACCAGATCGGGGTTCTGCGGATGGACGCGGACTTGGGAGATCTGCTTGGTGGCGGCGAGGCCGATGTGCTTCCAGGTCTTGCCGGCGTCGGTGGACTTGTAGACGCCGTCGCCGTAGCTGGAGGACTGGCCGCGCACCGCGTGTTCACCCATACCCACATAGAGCACGTTTGGGTCTGATTCGGCGACGCCGATGGCGCCGACGGAGCTCGTGCGGAAGAAGCCATCGGAGATGTTTTTCCAGCTATGGCCGGCGTCGTCGGTTTTCCAGAGTCCGCCGCCCGTGTAGCCGGCGTAGTAGACGTAGGGTTGGCCGGTGACGCCGGCGATCGCGTCGGCGCGTCCACCGCGGAAGGGGCCGATGTTACGCCACTGGAGGGTCTTGAGCAGCGACGAGTCGGCGGTGGCGGCGGCGGCCGCCGCGGTGGGTGCCGCGGTGGGTGCTTGGGCGCGGAGGGTGGTGGCGCCGAGGGCGAGGAGAGCCACGGTGAGAATGCGGAATGCGCGCGTATGCATCGTCAGGGGGCGGAATGGGGCGACGTGAGCAGAAGTCATGGAGAGAAGTTACGCGTGTTGGACGGCTGGGGGAACGGAGGCGGATGGGGGGAATACGACAGCGCCAGCCGCGAGGTGCGGCTGGCGCTGTCGTTACTGATTTCTTGTTCCGTACTTGCGGAGAGTCCTTCGCTCGTCGCCGAAGATAGATGCCGAGCCCGCAGCTACGGCGGTGACGCCAAGACGAGGGCGGTATGTCGGGTTCGAACTGTCAGATGGGATACCCAAGATTGTTACGGCGGGGTTGGTGATTGTACCGCCGTAGACGTTCGCGCGCGTACGGTGCGCAGGCTTGATCAGCAGGGCGACTTAGGCTGTGTTATTTGTTGACAGCACGACCTGAGGTTGACTATTTAACGCGTCCATCTGGCACCGTAAAGTGTCTACTGGCATGTAGTTAGGATTCTAACGCGGTTTTGATGAACGACCCGTACTTGTTATGTCGAGGAATCTTCTGAAGTTTACCCATCCGGCTTTTGTAAATGGGCTCAGCAGCCAATCCGTATTTCCTACAGCTTTTCGGCGATTTCCAACTCACCGACAAAGAAGGCAATCGCATAATCGGTCCGGGAAAGCCACTTGCCGTTCTGGCATACCTTGCGCTGAGTTCCCGGCGTCGAGCCCCCCGTCGGATGGTTGGCCAACTGCTGTGGCCTGAAGGCGACGAGGCACGGTCGCAGAATTCGCTCCGCCAAGCGCTCTTTTGGATAAGGCGTCGGATCGGGGTCGAGGCTGTGAGTGACGAAAGCAACTGCCTGGTGCTGGGGCCGCACATTGCCGTGGATGCGGACGACCTGGTGCGAGCAGTTGAATCGCGCGATTACCGCACCATTCTCACCACCTGTCGGGGGCCGTTGTTCTCCGGTTTTGAAGTGCGAGAGGCCGACGAGTTTATGGATTGGCTTGCCCAGCAGTGCCTCAAGTTCAATCAACGGGTGGCTGCGGGAATTTCGGCTGTCATCGAAAACGATCGGTTCTTGCTTGCAGACGAGCACCTCGGGCTGACGGCACTTCTGGTAGCAGTTGCGCCGGACGATGACACGAGCTGGCGGCTCCGCATTCAAGCCTTGCTTGCACGTTCCGACTTCAAGAAAATCGAAGAAGAGGGGGCATCGCTCCGCGCCGCGCGGAAGGCCGACGATCGCGCGTTGAATCTTGATCTCATCGAATTAATCAGGAAAGCACGCGCCCATGAACAGACAGTAACGAGTCAAGATTCGCGTAAGAACACGCGACTGCCGTTTGTGGGCCGAATTCACGAGCTCAAAGTGCTGACGTCGATGCTTGAGCAGGCGATGCAGGGCGAGTCGCAGGCGGTCGAGGTCGTTGCATCATCGGGCTACGGAAAGTCAGCTTTGCTCGATGCCCTCGCTGGTGTAGCGGTGAGTGCTGGTTCCACGGTCGTGGCATATCAGGCGTCCATCGCTAATCGGTACGAGTCGTATTCGTTTATCGTCGACTTGGTAGGACGCCTGTCGCAACTGCCAGGGGCCGCCGGCATAAGCCAAGAGTCGACTCGCCTATTGGTCGGCGTGCGTGAAGGGGCGATGCCCGAGGAGCGCAATGCTCTGCACGCCGACCGGCTCGCCTCGGCTATGGTTGACTTACTCGCCGCCGTATGCGATGAAGCTCCGCTGGCACTTTTGCTCGATGACGTCGATTCGATGGACCGGGCATCACGCGATGTCTGGCAGGGCGTACATCGCAATCTCCCATCCGCCTCCGTCTGCCTCGTTGAGTTCGTTGGGGTGAGCGGTACCTTCGGCAGCGGGTATGTAACACGAATTCTTCTCGATGGTGTCGCCGATTCAGATGTCGTGCGACTGGTCGAGGCGATTGTTGATCCGGCGATTCCCGAGCGCGCGTCGACGACGTCCGAGTTGGCCGCCCAACTTGCTCGCGAGTCTCCGGGGTCCCCCCGCGCTCTGGCTCGACTGCTTGCCGTAGGCTTGGAGAAGGGAATGCTCTTGCACGCGGTCGGTGGCTGGCGTGTGGCTAGCGCCGAGGCGATCCCCTTGCTGACCAGGGCATTGGTTTCGACAACTCATTACGGAATTCTAAGCGATGCAGAACGGGAGGTGCTGGCACTCTTCGTCTGCAGTGAGGCGGTGGTGAACGAGTCAGCAATTGCCGAAATTTTGGGACTGGTTCCGATCAAAGTATTTTACGCGCTGTGTCAGCTACGCGGTCTTGGCATTACCTCCTGCACTGACACGGGAATGTGGAACGTCGCCGACCCCGGAATCGCAGCCGTCGCTGCTGCGGATACTGCGCGCATGGTTAGGGTGGCCGCACGGTACGGTGAATATTTGTCGCGCGGGGAGATCGATGCGAGGCAGAGGAAGCGGAGTCTAAGCCTCTTGATCAGGGGGCAGCGCCTAGACCTCGTGCAGCAGCTCGGCTTCGATTGGATTAGTGCCCTCGAAGGGGAGGGCGTGCCAGTGGGGGCCGCCGTGGCACAGGTGATACCAGCCGACTTAGATGTCGAGTTGAAACGGCAGATAGTGCGCCAAGTGCATCGCGCCAACGGTCGGACCAAGTACGCTTTATTGGTACTGCTCGCCGTCGTGGTGTGCTGCCTGGCGGTGCTTTGGGTGTGGTGGTCGCGCCCGGCGGAGATTGTGCGCGTGAGTTAGAGCGACCCCGCATTGATCAGCTACGGGGATATGCTATTCGAAGTGTATCCGACATTCGAAATTCAGACGCGGTCTGGATAAGTGTCGCGGGCGCGTGATGGCGACACCGCGTGGGTGCGGTCATCGGTGGCCGGCGCCGTGGTCCGGGGACGCCCCTGGGCGGTCATCCGCGATGGGCGGATGGTGTTCGACTCGCTCTATCCTCCAGCGTTTGCCACGGGCGTGGTCACGCACCAACTGGAGGTGGTCGTCGCGGGACTGCCAACGCTGGAGCTGCATCCCGCGTTTGATGAGCCCGAGACGCTCCGCTTGATGCGGAGTGAAATCAATGGGCAGGAATTCACGGACAGCCCGCCTCGGATAGACGTCGGGCCGTCCATGGAGATTGTCGCCAAGTTGCGCTGGCGCTACTCGATTCAGGCCAGCACGGCGAGTTACTTCATGGGGTATGCGACCTCGTGGGGAACGCCTCCCCAAAACGTTCACCTGACACGGGCGCTGTTGGTCGGCGTCAGCAACGCAGAGTTTTCCGACTCACTTCGCCTGCGGTCGCCCAGCACGCCAGGGCACTACTGGATTCTGTGGACCTTGGGCGCCGAGTCTGATCCGAAATGGCTGTTTTCGGGGACGAATTGGGCCTGTGGCATACCAGTCTGGGGCGACGGGAACGATGTGCCCACCCTTCCGGACAGCGTGCTACGACACGCGGCGATTCGGGGACGGGTTGAGATTCCCTACAACTATTGCCATAACGGGTCGCACCAACGACGGGTGCGTGCGATGCCGTTTGCGGCGGTCGAGATTACGGTGCACTAGAGGATGTCGCGAATTACAAAGGCGCCGGCCACACAATGTGGCCGGCGCCTTCGTCATTCTGGGGTCGTACGGGTCGCGCTTACTTGCAGCTGAGGACTTTGACAGCGTATCCGCCGATATTGGGTGGTGCCGCCGGATTCATGGTCGACATCGTGCAGGTCACGCCGGCCGGGAGATCCTCCACCCGCTTATAGGCTCCCTTGTAGCACGACACCGAGTAAACGAACGGAGCTTTCACGTTCAGCGGATTCCAGTGCGACGTCTTGACACCAGTGTGCGAATCCGTGAACTGGATTTCTGTCCTCGAGAGCGCGCGTGGGTTTGTCACCGTCTGCGTCGCGGTGCCACTGGGAATCACGCACTCCATCGCTCCCGGAATCTTGATCGCCCCTCCCGAACTGTCGCTGAGCGCCTGCGCCTGCGCCGGCCGAGCGGCCAGTCCGAGTGTGAGCACTGCGAGCAATACAATCTTCGCCTTCCTCGTCGACTCCTTAGGGAAAGTGGGACGCGGGGGAATGCGGGACCGCCCAGAATATACGGCGGACAGGCCTCCACGCACAAAGCCTGTATCGAGATATCGCCCTCGACACGCGAAATCATAAACTCCGGCTCGCAAAGCGCTGTGACCCGCGTCACTAACTGTCTTATTGTGTGACAGCTCCCCTTGGGGTACTTTTTAGTTGCCACCATTCACCGAGGTTCTCATGCACCGTGCACTTCGTCTGACCCTTCGCGCCGCCATGGCTATGGCCGCCGTGCTCGTCGCCGCTCCCGCCGTTATGGCGCAGATCCCCGGCATGCCACTCTATACCAACCCGCGTTACGGCTCTGGCGTCCGCGTGCACGCGGACGTGGGTAACTCGTCTGAGCCCTCCATTGCGAAGCAGACAGGCCAAGTCGGCGTCTCGCTGGCGCTCGGACCGGTGGGCTTCAGCGCGAGCGTTGGGAGCACCACGGAAAACCTGTCCTCCATCAGCACCTGCTCCTCGCATCCGTCCGCCGATTGCAGCCGTAAGAAAATCAGCGCGTCGGCGCTCGGTCAGTTTCGCGTGCTGGGCGACGGGAACTCCATGGTAACGGTCGCGATTTTTGGTGGCGTCGGCACCGACCTCTCCATGTCAGACGCCCTCGATTGCAGCCAGTACACGGGCCTCTCGGCCACGGTCTGCAACATTGACAAGAAGAACAACTCGGCGAAGCGCCTCACGATTCCCGTTGGCGCGTCGATCTCGGCGCATATTCCGCTGTTGATCACCAGCGTCAATGTCTGGGGCGCCCCGCGCTACAGCTTCAACACGATGATGAACTGCCCGGACGGCGCCAACTGTGGCGGCAACGGCGGCGATGTGCGCGTTGCGGTCGGCGCTGACATGCCGATCCTCGGCTTGTTCGCCCTCCGCGCGGCGTACGACATGGGCAAGGTCGGTGGAAAGGATGCGAACTTCTGGGGCCTTGGTGCCTCGATCGGCTTCGGCGGCGTGCACTAGTCGCACCGAAGCAACACGAGTACGTGAAAGACGGCAGCACAACGGGCGCTCGAACCTCTCGAGCGCCCGTTGTGTTTTAATAAGCCGCTGCTGGTGATACGCTCGACGTCCTCGTAACCCCAGGAGACAGCATGCGCGTCGGACCCGCTCGACCGTTGATGCTCGGTGCGACACTCGCGGTTGCACTCGTTAGCGCGGTGGCCTGTGGTGGCACGGCCCCGACCAATGCCAGCAACCCCAACACGAACGGCACCGGCGGCACGCAGTTGCCGGGCATCGCCGAATGCAAGCTGCCCACGACTGGGTCGGGGCGCGGTGTGTATCTCGGATTTCCGCGTCGGCCGAACGGGCTCAAGACGATTGGAACGGTGAATGTTGGTGTTGCGATGGTCGATTTCCCGGATGCTGTGGCCACCAAGACTGCGCAGGCGGCGTTCAATATGATTTCGCCAGGGGCCGTGGATTTCTTTGCCGCGGCGTCATACGGGCAGATGAATTTGGTGCTGACACCCACGCTGCGGTGGGATCGCATGAGCAAAGCGTCGACCGGGTATGGCATGACGCGCGCAACAATCACCTTTGCCAGTCAGAAAGCCTACGCAACCGAGGCCCTGACCCTAGCCTCGCGCACGTTGGACTTCTCCAATGCCGACGCGTTCGTGGTGCTCACGAACCCCGACGCGAGTGTCATTGATCTTGGACCAACATTCACACCAGACCCCGGGTCCGGCATCACGATCAGCGGGCGCACGATGGAGAGCGGGGTAACGTCGGGATACGATTTGAATTTCTGGGGCCCGCACTGGCTGAACCACGAAATGGGGCACGCCACAGGACTGGTGGATTTGATCGATTTCAACCCGGGCACGCTGAACCGCGACCATTGGACTGGCACCTTCAGCATCATGACCGAGATCAATGCCTTGGCGCCGATGTATTTCGCCTGGGAGGCCTGGCAGACCGGCTGGATTGCCGACGCGCAAGTCACCTGTGCGCCGGCCGCGACGACGACGACGGTGACACTCACACCAATCGAAGATGCGGGTGGAATGAAGGCGGTCATCATTCCCATCGGCAAGTACTCGGCGATTGTCGTCGAGAGCCGACGCGCGAAGGGACTCGACTATCAGCTCGGGGCCGGTGGACCGCTCGTGTACCTGGTGAACACGGATATCGGTACGCAGAATCCCAACGGGCTTGGGCTGATCAAGGTGCTCCCGCTCGACGATGCGGATTACACGAAGGTCAGCAAGCTCCTGAGCCCGGATCAGAGTGTCACCTACGCTGGCGTGACGGTGAAGTATCAGTCCCTTACCGGTGGGAACGACGTGATTGCGGTGACGCGGCCGTAAGGGGGTCCGTTTGGGTGGGATGCACACGTGGCCGGCGCATGATCTGCGCCGGCCACTTTGTATTGTGACTGCTTACGGAATCGTCGGAGGATTCGTCGTCAGCAACTTGGTCATGCGATACAAGAACTCCTGGCCCTCGAAGAACGACTTGATCCCCATGCGTTCGTCGCGGCCGTGGGCGCGCGCGTCGACCGACGGGTCGCTGAAGAGCCCCGAGACACCGTAGGCGGGGACGCCGAGTGTGAGGAAGAAGCGTGAGTCGTTGGCGCCGGTGGACATCGTCGGGATGATCGGGATGTTGCCGAAGAGTTCCTTGGTGACCTGCGCCACCGGCTGCGAGATCTCGGCGGAGAGCGCCGCAGCCGGCGAGTTGGCGCGCTGCGACTTCACCAAAACTTTGACGGCGGTGTCGCCGATCGCTGTTTCGAGCGCGCGGCGGACATCGTCAGGCGCGTCGGTGGGATACATGCGGCAGTTGATGTTTGCCTCGGCGAGCTGGGGCAGGGCGTTGGTGGCATGCCCGCCGGAGAGCATGGTGGCGACGCAGGTGGTGCGGAGCATGGAGCTGTACTTCTCGTCGGCGGCGATGATGGCAGCGGCGGCGGCGTCGGCTGGGTTGGCGACGAGCGCCCGCATAGCGCGCCCCATGGCCGGTGTTTCCTGTTTGGCCGTTTCGGTGAAGAACTGCCGCGTGACGTCGCTCATGCGCACCGGAAAGTGGTAGCGTCCCACTTTCGAGAGGGCGTCGGCGAGCGAGGTGATGGCGTTGTCGTCGCGCGGCACCGAGGAGTGGCCGCCGCGGTTGGTGACGTGCAGGGTGAAGTTGGCGACCACTTTTTGCGCGAGCTGGATCGTATTGAAGAGCGGCTGTCCGTTGCGCAGCACGCCGCCGCCCCCTTCGTTGATCACGAGCCCCGCGTCGACGAGGTCCCGATGGTTGGTGACCAGCCAGTCGACGCCGTTGAAGGGGCCACTTTCTTCGTCACTCGTGAGGGCCACAATGATGTCGCGATCCGGGCGCCATCCTTCGGCCTTCATGCGCAGGAGATTCGCGACGAAGATTGCTGCCATGGCTTTGTCGTCGGCCACGCCGCGGGCGTAGTAGTAGCCCTCTTTCTCGGTAAAGACGAAGGGGTCGAGGTCTGGGGACCAGTCGGCTTTGAGCGCTTCGACCACGTCTAGGTGGGCGAGGAGCAGGAGCGGCTTGCGTCCGGCGGGGTTCTTGCCGCGGAGGCGCGCGACCACGTTGTGGCGCTCGGGGCGGGGGCCACCAATGAAAATGTCGGAGTCGGGGATCCCCGCGGCGCGGAAGCGCTTGGCCATCGCCAGGGCGCCATTGGTGATGTTGCCGGTGGAGACCGAGGTGTTGATCTCGACCAGTTCCTTGAGGACGCCGCGGGCGACTTCCTGGGTTGGGGAGAGCTTGCCTGGGGTGAAGACGGGGGCGGTGGGGCCTGCTTGGGCGCTTGCTTGGGCGCTTGCTTGGGCGCTTGCTGCGATCGGGAACAGGGCGCCGAGCGCGAGGGTGCTCATCGCGAGGGTGTTCATCGCGAGGCGGGAGGGGAGGAAGGTCATATGGGGATAATACGAGGTTTGGGATGCGGTGGCGAGCAGTGGCGCAGAACGGTACACTGGGCGAAATTTGTCCACTCATACATACTCGGGCCTCGCGGCCGGCTCAATGGGCAGACCGCGCGGTGCATGGCAACCACGCTTGGAGCGTACTCGGCGATGATTCGGGTGGATCCCGTTGGGGTGGTCGCGGCGCGCATTTTTCGATCGCTGGTTCTGAGCGCGTTCGTGAGCAATGTGCTCGGCGTGTTCGCGGCGTCGGAGTCGCACGGACTGCGGGTGGGCCGTGTGGTTATCGCGGTAACGAGCGCGATCGTTTTTTGGGCGCTGGGTGAACGGGCCCCCGATCGTTCGGTCCGGGCGGTGGTCGTTGTTGCGTATCTCAGTTGGGTGCTGTTCACTATTGCGATGACCGCTGCGAATGGCTGGCCCAGCGGACTCGATATGGCGTTGGTGCTCAGCTGCTACGTGGTGTACGATTTTGGTGCCGCCGCTGGTGTGCTCACGGGGCTCACGGTGGTTGCATTTGTGCTGATTATGTTTGCATCGGGTGGTCGTCCCGTTCCACTCTTTGCGCTCCAGCACGCCAGTGGGTGGCTGCTCTCCGGTGCGTCGATGCTGTACGTCGTGCAGCGCCAGTCGCGCGCCGTGCGCGAGGGGGCGAGAGACTTGGCCGTGTCCGCGTATGGCCTGGCGCAGCAGGAGTTGCAGCTGAAGGACGCGGCGCGGATTATGGCGTCCGATGTTGCCGAGGCGGTGTCGGCGCTCGGTGCCTCGGCCAGTCAGGGGCGTCTTGAGGCACAAGCGGCCGCGCAGCGGTTAGCGGCGTTGATTGGGGTCACGCGCCGCGCCATTCCTCCCGAGCCCGAGCTCCCTCCGGCGCATCTGGAGGAACGACTGCGTGCGGTGCGGCTCGACAGTTTTCGTGGGGTGCTCACCATCGGGCTCCTCCTGATTCCGGTGCTCATCTGGCGCAACTTCGCCTTTGGGTACTGGAATTTGTTGGTCATCAACTGCACGGCGTTTGCGCTGGTCGTGGCGGCCGCTCTGACGTTGCAGCGCCTGCCTGCCTGGTGGGAATCGATGATGCGGTGGTTCGCCTATGGGATGGTGATCATTACGTTTATGTCGCTCGTGGGCTGGTATGAAACGCCCGGGAGTTTTTCGATGCCTCCCAACATTGCGACGCAGTCGATCACGATCGCGTTGATGGCGTGGACGTTGGGATCGCGGCGTATGTTGGCGGCTGCGGTCGGTGCGGACGTGGTGTTGGCGTTCGTGCTTTATGCGAAGCACCCAGGGATGAGTTTTGTGTACACGGTGTCGGTGGTGGTGATGTGTGCGGGGCTCAGCGATCTCATGATTGCATTGCCGCAGCAGCTGATGGCGTCGTTGGAGGATGCGCGTCGAGCGGCGGTGGAGGCCATTGTGCGGCAGCGTCGGATGCTGGGCACGTTGTTCCACGACATTGGAAACCCATTGCAGCTGGTGTTGCTGGCGCTGTATGAGCCGGCGCCTTCTGAGGTGCGGTCGGAGGTGCCCGCTGAGGTGGCGGTGATGGCGGCGCGGATGCAGGAGACGTTGGCGGCGGCGATTCGTGGTGGGGGGCAGGAGGAGTTTGTGTCGGTCCGCGCCGTGGTTCGTGATGTGTTGCTGCGATTTGAGCGGGTGTTGCGCGAGAAGGGGCTGACGATTGAGGTGTTGGTGCCGACCGAGTCGTTGGTGCGTGCGGACATCGCGATTTTGCGGGATTCGGTGTTGGCGAATGTGTTGTCGAATGCGGTGAAGTTCAGTCCGCGTGGTGGGACGATTCGGTTGGATGTTCGGGAGGGTGCGGGAGTCGTGGAGATTACGATTGCGGATAGTGGGGCGGGGCTAGCGCCGGATGTGCAGTTGGCGTTGTCGAGTGGGGGCGCGATGCCGTCGCATGTGGGGACTGCCGGTGAAGGGGGGACTGGGCTTGGGGTGCGGTTGGTGCAGGATTATGTGAAGCAGATGCGTGGGACCGTGGTGTTTGAGGCCGGAGCCAGTGGCGGCGTGGTGGTTCGGCTGCGGTTGCCAGCGGTGTGAGGGTGCCGATAGGCCCGGCTCGCGGTGTGTGGCTAGACGTTGGTGGTACGGCGCGATAGATTATTCAGACTGTCCGCGAGGTGGAGTAGTTGCGGCGGACGGGACGTAGCGCAGCCCGGTAGCGCACCTGAATGGGGTTCAGGGGGTCGCGGGTTCGAATCCCGCCGTCCCGACTTGTGTAAAGCGATGTAGGATATGGAGATGCGAAAGCGGCCCATCGATTGAATCGGTGGGCCGCTTTTTGTGGTGTGGAACTCGAGTTATGTCAGGTGCTTGCTAAAACTTCCCGATGCGCCGACTTGAGATCCGTCGCGGCCTTGATTGCGGCTGGTTCGTTCTCCCGATGGGCGGTTTAATACCAGGTCGCAGAACAGGTCTTCAGTCCATCGGGATCGACGCGAGGAAGGAGCGTAGTGTTCTTGGTTATGTACGCTGCAAACTTACCGGAGAGGTAAATCGCTGGCGCTGTCGTGCACGCATGTGACACCTCCTGACCCAATGTGTCTAAGGATGGTGTGCACTGAAGTCAGGATAGCTCAATCACTCTAAATCCCGCGAAAGCGAGCGCGTGGCTATCGTTGGCCAGTTTGTTGGACATGGCAAAGCGTTCCACAGCTGGCGTCAGAGCTTCCACGATCAGTGCGCGTTTCTTTACGTACTTTCTGTAGAGCGGCGCCAGATTATCGAAGATTACGGATTGTGACGCATTGACGTTTACCGTAGCGAGGTCATTCAAAATGGGAGCGGATTCTTTGTAGAACCGCGAAAGGGCGTTTGCCTGCAAGTGCAATGAATCCACCAGGTTGCTTCGTACTTCGTTTGCTCGGGCTAGAAAGAGTCGCCAGGCCGCTTGCTTTTGTGCTTCCGACGGCAAGCCCGCAATCTCTTTCATCGCAGCTAAAGACCGCTGCTGCGCTTCACGCTCCGCCATGCTATTGCCGAGAGAGGACAGTGCTGCCGCGATACCAGCGGCAGCCGAGGACTGCGCCACTACGGGAGTGGCATGGATTATCATCACGAGCCCGCACAGGGCGGCTGAACGCAACATGACGGAGTATGCCGCAGAACTCATCGGCCCTAATACCTTCGGTGGCATTGCGGCTCCTTTTGACTTGAGAACTTGAAAGTTAAGAATGGATCGTCGGCCGCTTTTCGTGGTACCACGGGGGATTGAGCAGTATGGGCAGAGCGTCGGCATCGCATTCGTCAATTTTTAGCCTGACGATTTACCTCATGGAATTTTCTTGAGAATTGGCGAAGGCAACGGGAGAGGTTTTTCAATCGCCATTGGGCTTCGCAGCGCACTGCTTGGAACGCTGGGCCTCTTGAGCCAATCGGCGATTGGTACTAAAGCTCCTGTTGCTTCGTCCCGAACCATACCGCCATCAAGGTCGAGTATTTCGAACGGGTCTCGTGAAGAAGTTCCGGGCACCTGCGGTTCGGCGATGCTCTGGGCACTAGAAACGGTGTAATCGTCATATCCGTTGGTCGAGATTGTATAGCCAATGTCCGCCATCGACCATAGCGTCGTCAGGCTGAGCGGGGATTTCGCCTGCCCGGACTGCAGGAACCCGGTCATGAGCTCTCTACCCATGACGGACTCCCGCCAATGCGCTCCAGCTGTCCCGGCGCCACCGGTATTCTCTAGCGGCACAGGTTCTCCTGAGTAGGTTGTTCCGCCATTGGCGGAGAACACGGCGAGGCTTAGGGTGCCCTTGAATACCGGATCTGCCGAGCCGAAACGGAGTCGGAGGTTGGTCCACGGAGTCGCGCCTCCCCATCCCAAGGCGTGCCCTAACTCGTGGGTTACAGTTTGCAGTGCAGTCCCGTCCGCTACTTGACCGACAAAGTCGGCGACGTCATACGTCATGTACGCCAGATCAGGAAGGAGTGAACCGGACCTCCATCCGCAGACACCGGTTGTAGCTAGGACGCCGCCAGGCCCATCTATCGCCTTGATGTGAACGACGACGACCAGTCCTGTAGTTGTTTGAGATATGGCAGGGGAATCGCCACCACAGCCATTTAGCGGATACGAAATTAATACGTTCGATTGCGCGCCAACAATCACCTTTCTCCATCGGTCGGCGGCAGCAATAAAAATCTGTTGCTGTGATGTGGGGATGCCCGCGTCGAACAAAAAGTCGATCGGGTAGGCCGACGCAGCTACTGCCCGAGCGGTAACTGTGCCTGTTGAAAAGCCCGGCACAGCAACAGAAATGGAATTGCTTCCAGCCGCTGCGCCTACGGTCCAGCTGCCAAGTCTTGCAATCCCTGAGTTGTCGGTCGAGGTGGATCCTCCAGTAACTGAACCTCCTCCAGTCGCAATCGAGAAGGTCACCGCGAGAGAGGGCACTGGATTCCCATACGCATCCGACACAATCACTCCAGGTCGCAACGGGTTCGGCTGGCCAACTGTAACAACCTGTGTTTCATAGTCCAGAAGAGTTGCATGAGCGGCGACACCGGCGACGCCGGTCGCCGAGAACACGAGGGGCGATCCAGCAAGCCCCGCGCTTGTGGCGGTGAGTGTGTTGGCGCCTGCCATCGTGCCAAGCACCCAAGATCCAACGGTCGCGATGCCGCTAGTATTGCTGGCAGCTGACGCGCCGGAAATCGAGCCGCCACCAGTAGAAACAGCGAACGTGACCGTCACGCCGGTGACGGTATTATTCCCTGCGTCTTTCACCACGATGCTCGGAAGCGTCCCGACGGCAGTGCCCACCGTAGCGACCTGCGCATTCCCTGCGTTGATTGCGATTTGTGTGGCTCTTCCAACACCTCCGGTGATGGATTGCGTGGTGGCTGTGAGCCCGCTCGCCGCAAAGGTCAGCGTGTAGCTAGTCCCAGCGGTGCCGGTGATTCCCACGGTGCTAAATGTGGCGACGCCATTCACGGCAGTCGCAGTGTTGGTCCCAACGATTGTCGCGCCAGCGCTGACCGTCACGGTCACGACACTTGTCGCGCTGGTAACCGAGTTGCCGCTCGCATCCTTGACAGCAACCACGGGCTGCGTGGTAAAGGCCGCGCCACTCGCAGCCCCCACGGCAGGCGTCGTCAACTGCAGCTGTGTGGCAGCCCCTGCGGTGGGCAAAATCGTTTGGGTGGCTGACGTCAGGCCGGCCGATGCAAAGGTGAGCGCATAGCTGGTGCCCGCGGTGCCGCTGATCCCTACGGCGCTAAATGTTGCCACGCCATTCACGGCGGTCGCCGTGGCGGTCCCAACAATCGTGGCGCCCGCGCTGACGGTCATCGTGACCACTGTGCTCGCGCTGGTCACGGTGTTGCCGGTGGCATCCTTCACCGCAATCACGGGCTGAGTGGTGAAGGCCACGCCACTCACGGCCCCCACGGCACTCGTCGTGAGCTGTAACTGTGTTGCCGTCCCTGCGGTAGGCGAAAGAGTTTGCACAGCCGACGTCAGCCCGCTCGATGCAAAGCTGAGCGTGTAGTTGGTGCCCGCGGTGCCGCTGATCCCCACGGCGCTAAATGTGGCCACGCCATTCACGGCGGTCGCCGTGGCGGTCCCGACGATCGTGGCGCCCGCGCTGACGGTCATCGTGACCACTGTGCTCGCGCTGGTCACGGTGTTGCCGGCGGCATCCTTCACGGCAACCACGGGCTGCGTTGTAAACGCCGCGCCACTCACGGCCCCCACGGCACTCGTTGTGAGCTGTAGCTGAGTCGCCGTCCCAGCGGTGGGCGTGATCGGTTGCGTGGCCGAGGTCAGCCCGCTTGCGGAAAATGTGAGCGTGTAGCTGGTGCCCGCGGTTCCGGTGATGCCCGCCGTGCTAAAGATCGCGACGCCATTTAAAGCGGTCGCGGTCGCGGTCCCGACGATCGTCGCGCCCGCACTGACCGTCATGGTCACCAAGCTCGTCGCAGTGGTCACCGTGTTCGCGCTGGCGTCTTTCATGGCGACGACGGGCTGCGTGACAAAGGGCGCGCCACTCGCGGCCCCAGCAGCAATCGTCATCAGCACGAGCTGCGTGGGCGTCGAGGATGCCAGCGTGATCGATTGGGTCGCAGCCGTCAGCGTGCCCGAACCAAACGTGATGGTGTAGCTCCCCGGCACGCCGCTGAGCATCCCGCCGCTCCAGCTGGCGACTCCAGCAATCGTGGTTGCGGTGGTCGTGCCGCTTAGGGTGCCGCCCGCACTGACCGCCATGGTGATGACGGTGCCGTTGTTGGTTGCCGCGGTATTGCCATTCGCATCTTGTAAGGCGACCACGGGCTGCGTGACGAACGGCAGTCCACTCGACGCGCCGGCAATGTTCCGCACGATGGCGAGCTGTGTGGCCGCTCCCGCTGTTACTGTGACGGTGAGTTGATCGGCCGTCGCGGCGCTGATCGACCCGTCGCTCACCGTAAGCTTCGCGGTTTCTGCGGTCGCCAGTACAATGGGCACCGTCGCGATGCCGTTCGAAAACGTCACCGTGGTCGCCGTGCCGAACGCAGTTCCAGCGGTCGTGGGCTTCTGGCCACCCGGCGCGGTCGATGCACCGCCCATGGTGATCGACTTCGCCCCTGCGTAGCTAGTCGCGGTGTTGCCGCCGGCGTCCTTGGCAGTAATGGTGACGGTCTGCGTGGCTCCAGAGACCTGCGTGCTGGTGCCGCTCACAACAAATCGCGTCGCTGCGCCGGCGGTCGCGGTCGCCGCAATCGTCGCCGCGGTCACACTCCCGGTGGTCAGGCTCGCGCTCAGGGTCTGCGCGCCAGCGCTCGCGCCGAGCACCCAGGTGCCGGCGAGTAGTGCCACGCCGAGGTGGTTCGTGGTGGCGGTGGTGGTTCCACTGAGTAAGCCATTGCCACTCGCGACGGCGAAGCGTACGGTGGTGCCTGGTACCGGCCGAGCGGACGCGTCGAGCACTCGCACGCTAATCGGTGCGGTAATGGCGGTTCCCACCCCCGCGGATTGCGCGTCGCCCGTGAAGGCGTTAATCGATGCGGCGGCGGCGGGCTTTACAATGGTATAGGACGAGAAATGCACGACCGGGGCGGAGACCACGCCAGTGATCAGATCCACCGTGCTCCCTCCCTATGGCGACGCGACGCCGTTGGCGTCGACGGAGGCGACCCAGAGGTTGGCTTGATCAGCAGCGCTGATCGCGGTTTTGTCATAGCGCAGCGCGAGAGTGATTGGCGCGTTGAACGTGGTGCCGTCCGGCCCGAAGACGTAGGTCGTGGCGGGGACGACGCGGTTGTCGCTCGGCTGCGCGGCTGGTGCGACCGTCAGCGGAGTACCGATAGGTACTGCCGTTGCAGGAATCGTGAGGGTGACGGCACCGCTCAACACCGCGGCTACCGTTGGTGTTGTCGCTCCAGCGGGGGGCGTCGTAATCGGCACACGCACCGACAGGGCGGTGGATCCCACCACGCCGTCGACCGTGGCGGTGATCATCGCCGGGCCCGAGGCCACGCCGGTCACCGTCCCTGCGGCGACCGTCGCAACCGTGGGGTCTGAGCTAGTCCAGGTCACCGTTTTCCCACTCACAGGCGACCCAGTGGTGCTTATGGGCGTGGCGGTCAGCACGACGCTGCCGTTCACCAACAGTGCGCCCTCGGCGGGAGCTCCCGCGATCGCCACGGTACCCACGACGATCGGTGCGACGGGGGTCGTCGGAGTCGTTGGGGCGGTGGGGGCGTCCTTGCCGCCGCCAGAACAGCTGGGCCCAACGCCGAAGAGCAGTCCGAGGAGAACAAGCGCTGCGAGCGGGCGTGGGAAGCCACTGGCCGAGCGGCGCGCTGTATATTTCATAGACATCTCAAGGGGTCTTATAGGGTTTGAGCGCCAGTAGGACGAAAGTCGCTACTGGTGAATGCCCGCTATCTGTCAAATAGCGATTCGATAAGGCATCTCAGGATGCCTGACCCTTGTCTTGAATCTAGTCTGTTGTAGATTTCGCTGGATAAGAATAGGTGCGGAGCGTCAATCGAGCGTTAGTCGCGCAATTCTCGTTGTAGACTATACTGTAAGGCGTTGCCGTGTATATAGTTATGGCCATTTGCGTATGCTCACGAACGGCACGCGCCGCTCCCCCCGCCTCGTTCGAAACTGGCGGGGGTTCGATAACTGCCGGCCTAGAGCACGCCGAACGGCTCAGGACTACGCACTCCCCGACGCACCAAGCGCCCCACCGCGGTAACGGTGAGGCGCTTGGTTTGCGGACGAATCTCTCAGCGCGAACTACGGCTTCTTCGCGGCTGGAGCCTTCGGCGCCGGGCCGTTGGCGTTCAGCTCATACACAATCTTCCATCCACCGGCCGTCTTGCGCCAGTAATCCATGAACGGGTTGTTCTGAAGCTCCGTGGTCTTGCCCTTCAAGGTCAACGTGTACAACTGGTGCGAGAAGGTCACGGCCTCGCTATCGCTCAGGATGATCAACGTGTCGATGCTGTCGGATTTAACCGACCAGGAATCGTAGCTCGTAAAGAAGGCCTTGGCGAGCGCCTCAATCGCCGGCTTGCCAACAGCTGTCGACGCATCGGGCAGAATCCAGGTGCCGTCGTCCGTAAACATTGCCTTGAGCGCCACGGCGTCTCTCATCTTGATGATTTGCAGGGCCGAGTCAATCGTCTTATTCAGTTCCGCGCGAATCACGACGGCGTCGGGTGCTGCCTTGGTCGCCGCGGGGGCAGCACACGCGGTGAGCGAAACGAGGGCGACGGTGAAACCCAACCAAGAACGTGTGGTCACGGTAAAGCACCTCATAGTTGAGGAAAGCCCCGCACGCGGAGGCGCGCTGAGTCCTACACCGTCTGTAATGGGGTGCTGCGCCACCGGAGCGCTCGTGCTACGACCGTCGCGGCTGAGAACTACTGGTAGCGATACACCCACAACACCCCGCGCAAGGATACCGGCGCGCGCTAGCATCGAGGGTGACAGGCTTCCATCTTTCGGAGCTCGCTGCGTCGGTGTCCTCATGAGGAGGTCATCGACGCGCGGGGATCGAACAGGAGCACGATTGGACGTTTACACCACGGCCGCCTACCGGCCCAGCCCTCTGCGCGCGGCGCAGGTGGTCGCAGCCCTTGTCGGGACATTCTGGCAGGGCTCCCTCCACGCCCAAACTCCCGCCCGCCTCGACACCATATCCGTCGTCGCCTCCCGCGTCGGGAAAGCCGACGCGGGACGCTCGGTCGACGTCATCACACGCGACGCCATCACCGCCTCCAGCGCACGCACGGTGAGCGAACTGCTCGCTGCTCGGCTCGGCATTGATGTCAGCCCGCGCTCCCCGGCGCAGGCGGATCTCTCGATCCGCGGCAGCTCACCAGAACAAGTCGCCGTGCTCGTCGACGGCGTGCGCGTGAGCGATGTGCAAAGCGCACACTACGCGCTCGACCTCGCGGTCCCACTCGAGGCGATCGAGCGGGTCGAAGTGCTCCGCGGCGCGGCTTCCGCTCTCTACGGCCCGGATGCCGTTGGCGGGGTCATCAACATTGTCACCCGCCGCGGCGGCGTTGCCACGCGCGTTGCCACGCGTGCGGGCGCATTCCAAACACTCGGTGGCGAACTCGCCACAAGCCTCACGGCCGGCGCAACAACCATCACGCCCACCATCGAATACGATCGCTCGAACGGCGCGCGGAACGGCACCGACTATCGCACGCTCCTCACGCGCATCGGCGCCGAGCAACGGCTGTCCGCTGGACTCCTAACGGCACACCTGGGCGTCGGGGTGCGCGACTTCGGCGCTGCAAACTTCTACGCTCCATACAACTCGTTCGAACGCACCGGCTCGGCAACCGCCGACGTACGCCTGCGTCGGACCCTCGGCGAGTGGACACTGGAGTCCGGCGTACAGACGCGACGCCACACCGATCGCTTCACGCTGATTCGCGACAACCCCGCGGTCTACGAAAATCTGCATACGTCCTGGCAGAGCGGTGTCGACGTGATCGCGCGCCGAAGCTTTGGCTCCACCGCGCTCGCCATCGGCGCGGACGCGCTCAACGCACAGCTGCAGAGCGCTCGGCTCGGAAGCCGCAACGAGTGGCGCGAGGCACTGTTCAGTGAGCTCACCGTTGCCGCGCCCGCGGGATCCACGCTGCTCCTCGGCCTGCGCGGTGATCAGTCGTCCACCTACGGCGCGTTTCTCTCCCCCTCGGCGACCTTCGATATTCCCCTCGATGGGCCCGTCGGGGTGGGGATGCGCGGCATGCACCTCCGCGCGAATGTGGCGCGCGGGTTCCGCGCCCCAACATGGACCGAGCGCTACTATCGCGATCCCGCGAGCGTGGGGAATCCCAATTTACAGAGCGAGCAGTTCTGGACTGGCGAACTTGGGCTGCGATTCGCGCCGTCGAGTGACTGGAGTGCAGATCTCGTGGGCTACTCGCGTTCGGCCGACAACCTGATCGATTGGGTTAAGGCGACCACCGCCGATGCCGCAACACCCTGGCTCGCGAGCAATGTGGGGAGCGCGACGTTCCGCGGCGTTGAGCTTTCGACCACCTATCGGAGCGGTGGCGCCGAGTACACGCTGAGTCATGCATCGATCGCGTTTGATGCCGCGTCGGGGGCTGGACTGCGTGGTCGCTATGCGCTGCGGCCGGTCACGGCGCAGACCGTGGCCCGCGTGTCCGTGCCCGCGATGCACGGCGCTCGTGTGAGTGCCGACCTGATGCGCGCGCAGCGCGCGGGCGAGGTGGCGTATACCACCGCCAATCTCCGGTACTCACAGCGTGTGGGCGGGCTGACTGTTGATGTTGATGGTCGCAACCTGACCAACGCCGGCTGGCTCGATGGCGCTGGAGCGATTGTGCCGGGGCGCGCGCTGTATGTGGGACTCTCCTGGCGGGGCGGCGAACCGCCCCGCTGAAAGTCGCGGTCGTGCAGGCTGTATTGCGGGTGCTCGTATAGGAACTACTGCACGCGACCGAAGCGCAGATACTCGAGCGCCATTCCCGCCATCACGCGCATGCCGGTCGGCAGCGCAGCGTCGTCGCCCTCGAAGAGCGGGGAGTGATTGCTCGCGGCGGTCTTCCAGTCTTTGTTGGCGGGGGTCACGCCCAGACTCACAAACACGCCCCCGCGTGGTGCTGCGGCGGCAAAGCGGCCAAAATCCTCACCGGCAGAGCTCGGATCGCTCACGCGAAAGAGGCCGGCGCCGGCCGCGCGCTGCAACGTTGGGGTGAGACGTGCCACGAGGTCGGCGTTGTTGACGGTCACGTCGTAGCCGCGGGTCACGGTGACCGTGGCCGTCGCGCCGCTCCCCTGCGCAATCGACTCGGCGGTGCGGGCCAGGCGCTCGTGGATGGCTTTGCGCATGGGCTCGTCGTAGGTGCGGATCGTGCCAATCATCCAGACGGAGTCGGGAATGATGTTCTCGCGCAGCCCGCCTTGGAACGCGCCCACCGTGACCACCGCCGGAGCGGTGGAGAGGTTGATCTGCCGACTCACGATCGTCTGGATCCCCATCACGATCTGTGCGCCGATCACGATCGGGTCGATCCCACCCGCGGGAAAGGCGCCGTGCGTTTGCTTGCCGTGCACAACAATGCGGAACTGATCGGAGGCGGCCGTGATGCCGCCGCCGCGCACCGCGACCTCGCCAAGTTTGCCCGCGCCCACGTGGAGTCCGAACACCGCTTCCACGGCCGGGTTGGTGAGGGCGCCTGCGTCGATCATCGGACGAGCGCCGCCCAGTGGTGGGGCTTCTTCGGCCGGCTGAAAGAGAAAGACCACCGTGCCCGGGACTTGGGCGCGCATGTTGCTGAGGATCTCGGCGGTGCCCATGAGGATCGCCACGTGCATGTCGTGGCCGCAGGCGTGCATGACGCCCGTTTCGACCCCGTTGTAGTTGGTGCGCACGGTGGACTTGAACGGGAGGTCGACTTGTTCGGCGACCGGAAGCGCATCCATCTCGGCGCGCAGTCCAACAACCGTGCCCGGCTTACCGCCGCGTAGGATCCCGACGACCCCGTTGCCGCCAACACCCGTGCGGACTTCGAGTCCCAGTTTGCGCAGGTGTGCCGCAACCAGTGCGGCCGTGCGGGTCTCTTGGTTGGAGAGTTCCGGGTGTTGGTGAATGTCATGCCGCCACTCGGCGACCGTCGCGGCGAGCGCGGTGGCGCGTCGCTCGATCTCGGCGGTCAGCGCATCTTGGGCGCGCGCGGTAGTCGGCAGCAGGAGGGCCAGTGCGAGCGGGGCGATGCGGCGGAACGAGGAGCGCATGGTGGGGGCGAGAGCGGGGGAGATGGAGGGACGGCGACCGCGTGGAGTACGATACCGCCAAATCACGAGATTGACGAGGGTGAGCTTTAGTGGCCCTTCTCGCCAGCCGATGCTATAAAATTAGGGTAGTAATCGCGTAGCAAGCGGCGCTTTCGAATTTTAGGGCGACCGAACTCATCACTAGGCCGAGACCTTGAGCACCAACCGTCCGCTCGCGCTCGCCGTCGAAGCCGCCGCAACCCCCGGGTCGTATGGAACGGCGCCGAACGGGTTTCGTCTTCCCGAGCGCACCCGACTCGGCGAAGTCACGCTCCGTGTGTCGAATCTCGAGCGCTCCCTGGACTTCTATGCAACGCTTTTGGGATTCCGCGTGCTCGAGCAGTCGGCGACGCGGGCCGTGCTCGGTGCAGTTGGTGAGGCTCGCGCGCTGATTGTGTTGCAGGAGGTGCCTGGGGTCGCGCCGGTGCCCGACCGTGGTCGACTTGGGCTGTTCCATGTGGCGATTGTTGTGCCGACACGCGGTGATCTTGGTCGATTGGTGCAACAGCTCGCGGCGCACGGCGTTGCGCTTGGCGCGGGAGATCACCTCGTGAGTGAGGGGTTCTACCTGCAGGACCCTGACGGGCTTGGCCTTGAACTGTATCGTGATCGTCCGCGCGCGGAGTGGCGCCGGGTGAACCGCGAGCTCATGATGGCGACTGATCCCGTGGATGTTGCGGGGGTGGTTGCGGCGGGAGCGGGAAGCGACTGGGAGGGGATGCCCGCTGGTACGACGATTGGCCATGTGCATCTGCGCGTCGGGGCGCTTGAGCCGGCGGCCGCATTCTTCTCGGATGCGATGGGCTTTGACCTGATGGTGTGGAGCTACCCGGGCGCCCTCTTTTTTGGGGCCGGCGGCTATCACCACCACGTCGGTACCAATATTTGGGGTGCTGCGGGGGCGCCCCCCGCTCGGGCGGACGAAGCCGCGCTGGTGGAGTGGACGATTGAGCTGCATGACGCTGAGGGCATCACGGCCGGCGACGCGCTCGATGCTGTTGCTGAGAGTTTGCGCCGTGGCGGCTTTGCTCTGGAGCGCGACGCATTGGGTGAGGTTGTGACGCAGGACCCGTGGGGAACCGCGGTGCGACTGCGGCGCGTCGACGTATGAACCGCGCGTTGCCGCTCGTGGTGTTTGTGGCGCTTAGCGCCTGCGGAACAGGCGTTGCGCGGGTGGCCACGGGGAGTGCTCCCGCTGCGGCAACGGCGCTGGGTGAATTGCCGCGTTACACAATAGCGCGATCGGTTGCCGACTCAATCACCACGCACCAGATCGCGCCCGGTATCACGCAGCACGATCTCGTGCGAAATGCGGGGCCACTGCGTGCGCACGTGCTGGACATTGATCTCGCGCAGTGCGTGAGCATTCGCGCAGTGAAGGGCGGTCCGACCGCGGTAGGCCGCGCGACGACCACGGCGCTGTTGCAAGGCGTTCCTGCTGAAGAGCGCGCGATTGCCGCCGTGAATGCGGATTTCTTTGTGTTCACCCCGCCGGGCGTGCCGGTGAATGCGATGGTCGTGGATGGTCAACTGCTCTCGGGTCCAATCAAGCGTCCGGTGCTGGCGATCGATGCGGCGCGTCGGCCGTTTATTGGACTACTGACGGTTGCCGGGACTGTCGTCTCAGCACGTGGACGCCTGCCGTTCACGTTTTGGAATCGGCCGAGTGCCACGGGGCTCGGGGTGATCGATGCGGCGTGGGGGCAGCCGTTGGACACACTTGTTCGGCGCACCGCGCTGCTGTTGCTGCCGATTGGAGCGCGCGCGCAGCCGCGGCGCTATGTCGTTGCGGCGCTTCCGCTGTCGCACGATGGGCTCGCGCGAGGCGACACCTTGATGCTCGTGGGGCGTTCACGCGGTACGACTCAGAGTGGCGACACGGTGACGGTTGACGCGACGCTTGCGCCGATGATCCCGATGCAGGCGGTTGGCGGACACCCACTGCTCCTCCGTGATAGTGTGATTGTTCCGACCGTGGACACTGACGGCGCGGAGAGTTTCCGAGGACTCAATCCCCGTACGGCGGCCGGCTACGCCGATTCGGGCCGACGGTTACTGCTCGTGGTGATTGATGGTCGTCAGCCCGGCTACAGCGTTGGCACGACGGTGCGCGAGACTGCCGCACTGTTGCGTGATCTTGGTGCCCGGGAAGCGTTGAATCTCGATGGCGGCGGTTCGACCGCAATGATCGTGCGCGATCCGACGAGTGGGAACGTGCACACCGTGAACAAGCCCTCGGACGCAACCGGGGAGCGCCCCGTGGGGAATGCGGTGGTGGTGACCGGGAGTTGCCGCGGGTAACACGTGCGGCATCCCTGCAGCGCGAGTTGCAGCGCCAGCCGCAGCGCGAGCCGGAAGGCGAGTCGCAAAGCGAGTCTTACCTGCAGGGCATAACTGGCCTAACTTTCGCCGAATGGAAACTCGTCCGACGTCCAGGGGGATTGCTGCGCAGGCTGGTACCGTGCCACGTCTCATTTCGATGAGGCTTCGCGGTGGCGAGACCGCCAGTGGTATTGCGTATCTGTTGCCGATCCAGTCGCTCGGGCCGTTTCTCAGCTCCCGGAAGGGCGGTTTGCTCTCGCTCTCTGAGCCGAAGGGGTTCAGCGAGGGTGGGACGGGGAGTCATGTGATTATCCGGACGTCCACGGTGCTGTTTGCCTGGGCCGATGACGCGAGCCTTCAGGTGGATCACCGCGCGGCAGGTGCGGCGCGCCGTCGGATTCACATTGCCTTTGACGACGCGAGTGCCGTGGACGGTGTGCTCAGTTTCCCCGCGGGGATTCGCGTGAGTGATTATCTCTCGCGCGCTGAGGAATTCATTCCGTTGCGCGACGTCGCGCTGGCTGGCGCATCGCGTGCGTCGGTTGACCTCGCGGTGAACTTCAACGCGGTGACCACGATCCGCGACATGGGGCCTGTTGACTCCAAGGCGGGTGCCGCCCCAGTTGTGGCGCAGCAGAGCACGGTCATCAAGCGCCGCCGCTCCAGCATTACGCTCGTGGCACCCGCCGATCTGTAGAAAAAACGGTGCCTGTTAGGGCACCACGCGCGGCCACTTGGTATCCATGCGCGTCATGATCGCGGCAAATGCATCGATCCCGTCCCACAAATTCTGAATGCGAAGGTTTTCGTCCTTCGCGTGCTGATTGTCGTCGTGATTCGCAATCGGAAAAACGATCAGCGGCACGTGCAGCGTGCGCTCAAACAGATGGGTCGGGAGTGAGCCGCCCATCGTCGGGAGTCTGAGGACCGGCTTCCCCAGGAGTTCGTCGAGCGTTCCCGCGAGGGCGACGGCCACCGGTTCGTCTTGCTGGACGCGCGAGGCTTCGTCGCCGCCGCCCCAGGTGACGCGTACGACCTTCGGGTGGGCCAGACGTTCGGCGTCGGTGGCCGCGGCGTGTGTCACAAACCAGCCGGTGGCGTTGAGATGCGCCTCAACGAGCGCGCGAATGCGCTCGGGGGTCTGCTTTGGCACTAAGCGAAAGTCGATCGATGCCTTGGCCTCGGTCGCGATCGCGTTGGCGGCGAGTCCTTCGACTTGCCCGACTTTGAGCCCACGAATATTGAGCCCTGGGAGCATGATCCGTTCGGCGAGCAGGGCGCCATTGCCTTCAGTGGCGCCAATGAGAAGATCTTGGCGGATGGCGGCATCGGTGTTGGGGAGCGCACGCACCGCTTTGAGTTCCGCCGGCGTGGGCGGGACGACGTCGTCGTAGAAATCCTTGATCAGGATGCGGCCGTCGGCGTTGCGGAGCGAGGTCACCAGTTCGGCGACGAGAATGCCGGGGTTTGGTACCCAGTTGCCGTAGTGGCCGCTGTGCATGGCGCGCGTGGGGCCGTACACGGTGAGTTCGAGACCCATGGCGCCGCGGACGCCGTACACCACCTGCATCTGCCGGCTGGAGTGCACGGGACTGTCGCAAAAGAGCCAGGCGTCGGCGCGCAGGAGGTTTGCGTTCCGCTGGAGGAGGCCTTCGAGATGCGCCGAGTTGGATTCTTCTTCTCCTTCAAAGAAGAACTTGAGATTGATTGTCGGCCGTTGCCCCGTGGCTTTGAGGGCATCGAGAGCGGTGAGAATGGCCGTGATCGGGGCTTTGTCGTCGCCGGCGCCGCGCGCGAAAATGCGGGACTCAGGATTGAGTCGGCCGGTGGTTGGAAAGGGGATGTCCACCCAGTCGCTGCCGCGCTGATCGCGGAGTGTGGGGGTGAAGGGGGCGCCCCCCTTCCATTCTTTGGCGTCGACAGGCTGCCCGTCGTAGTGGGCGTACAGCACAATGGTACGTGTGGCGCCCGGTGCCTTGAGCTCGCCATAGACCACGGGGGGCCAGGCGCCGTTCGTCAGGAGCCGTGCGTCAACGCCGCGCCGCGCGAGCATGGCAACAATCTCGGTGGCGTTGCGGCGTAGGTTCTGTGTGTCAGCGGCGACGTTCGGGATCTTGAGAAAGTCGGCGAACTCTTGCACGATTTGCGGTTCGCGGGCTTCGCGCCACTGACGAATCTGGTCGCGGGCGGACTGCCCCGTGATCACGACGGGGAGCAAGAGGCCGAAGACAGCAGCACGAGCGCGCATAGGAATCCCGGTTGCAAGAGTGCAGGGAAGATGCGCGCTGGGGGCGCTTGGGAACAAGCGTGGGGTGAAGCGCGCACAGGGTCTACGGCTGGTCTACGGCTGGTCGACGGCTGGTCGATGGCTGGTTACTGGGGTCCTGCGCTGCCGTGCATTGTGGCGCGTGGTCCCAGTTCATACTCTTCTGGAATGCCCCTCGCACAGACCGCCGCGACTGCCGTGACGCAGTTCGACTACGACTGGCTGATTGTCGGCTCCGGCTTTGGTGGCAGCGTTTCGGCGCTCCGCCTCAGTGAGAAGGGGTACCGCGTCGGCGTGCTCGAATGCGGGCGGCGTTACGCCGACCATGAATATGCGAGCACCACGTGGGACCTTCGGCGATTCCTCTGGGCTCCGGCGTTCGGGATGCGCGGCATCCTGCGACTCACGCCGTTCAAAGACATTTTTATTGCGAGCGGTTCCGCCGTCGGCGGCGGCAGCGCGGTCTACGCCAACACCTTGTACCGCGCCAAGCCGGCCTTCTTCGAAAACCCCCAGTGGCAAGGACTCGAGAACTGGGCCGAGTCGCTCGCGCCCCACTACGAGACCGCCGAAAAGATGCTCGGCGTGGCAACGGTGCCTTTCGCGAGTGGCGGGCAAGAGCTCCTCAAGGAAGTCGGCGCGCACTTCGGGAAGGCGGAGACGTTCACGCGAACGCCGGTCGGTGTGTACTTCGGACAAGCGGGAAAGACGGTTCCTGATCCGTATTTCAATGGTGACGGCCCCGACCGCACGGGCTGCACTCGATGCGGCGCCTGCATGGTGGGATGCCGCGTTGGCGCCAAGAACACCTTGCTCAAGAACTATCTCTGGTTCGCGGAAAAGCAGGGCGCTGCGGTGATCGCCGAGCGCGAGGTCACCGACATCGTGCCGATTGGTGCGGCCGACGGGAGCGAAGGGTACCGGATCACCACGCAGCGTCCTGGGGCGTGGTTCGCGAAGGAGCGACGCACCTTTACGGCGCGCGGCGTTGTGATCTCCGCCGGCGCACTCGGTACCAACCGCCTCTTGCTCAAGTGCAAGACGCAGGGATCGTTGCCCCGTCTCAGCAACCGGCTCGGCGAGCTGGTGCGTACCAACAGCGAGAGCATTCTGGCCATCACGTTGCCGGATGATTCCTCGCGCCCGTGGAACGACGTGGCGATTAGTGCGAGCGTGCATCCCAACGAGGATACGCACATCGAGTTTTGTACCTACGGGGAGCACGGGGATTTTCTGTCGTTCCTGCTCGCGCCACTCACGGGGAAGGGGACACGGCTGACTCGTCCGCTGATGATGCTGGGGAGCATTGTGCGCCACCCGATCCGTTTTGTGCGCTCCCGTTTTCCGATTGGCTGGAGTCGGAAGACGCTCGTGATTCTCGTGATGCAGTCGAGTGATAACGCGATCGCCTTCCGCGCGACGCGTGGGCTGTTTGGGTTCGGCCTCCGCACGGAGCAGAACGCCGATAAGCCGAATCCGACCTTCATTCCAGAAGCGAATGCCGCGGCCGAGTTTCTCGAGGCGCACACCGGAGGCATTGCCTCGAGTGGTGTGCTCGAGGCCGCGGCAAATATCCCGACGACGGCGCACATCTTGGGTGGCGCGCCGATTGGGCGTGACGCGTCGTGCGGTGTGGTGGACAGTCGCAACCGCGCGTTCGGCTACGAAAACTTTATGATCTGCGATGGCTCAACGATGCCCGCGAACCCCGGTGTGAATCCGTCGCTGACGATTACCGCGCTCGCGGAACACGCCATGGCGTATGTGCCTTCGGCATATGTGCCAACGGCGCCGCGCTGACCCTCAGCACGGCGCCGCTGGCTTCAAGACGACTGCAACGCGCTAGCAGCGTGGTGCTGCCCCTGTTGTTGGCGCGTTGATTGCGCTCCCGCCATTCTTGGCGAGAATGGCGTTGAGAGCGGCGAGATCCTTGGTCGTGATGCGCGTGAAGAGCGCCTGCACTGTGGTGAGCTCTTTGCACGAGCCGGCAAAGGCCGCGCGTGAGCTTGCGGTCGGTGCCTGATCGGCGTTGTCCTGCGTGGTCAGCTGCGCCGCGAGCGCGCCATTGATCGCGTTGAAGGTGGCATTCGCCGCGGCACCACCGCCACGTCCGCCGCGCCCGCCACCGCCAGCGCCGGCAACGGAGTCCAGCTTGGCGGAGAAGGCGCTGATCGCCGACTTCACCTCCGCGGCCGCGTTTGCACCAGTGGCCTTGGTCAGCGCGGTGCGCAGATCGGCCACCTGCTTTGCCGAGCTGGCGGCGAGCGCGATGCCGTCACTGATACCGACGAGCAGTGCGTGTTGCGCCACAAGCGCAGCGGTCGTGGCTGGCGAGCGGGGGTCGTTCTGCACGGTCAGCTTCTGGGTGTAGCGCTTGCCGTCGACGGCGAGGGTCACGGTGTAGCGTCCCGGTGCCGCAAGAATCCCCTCTGGGGAGGGCGGGGTCTCGCCGGGGTTCGCGCTGATTTCAAAGCTGTGGCTGTTCACCGCCGGGGGGTCGTGGCGGAAATCCCACGTGGTGCGGTTGAGGCCGACGTTTGTGGGAAGCGCCTCGGGTTCGGCCAGCCACCAGTTCGGGTGCGGTGGGCGCGCGGCTTCGGCGACCGGTGCCAGTGCAATGCTCGACAGGTGGCGCACCGGCTTGCCCGCGGAGTCGCTCACGTCGAGGGTGATCTCTGTGGACGGCTTGCTCGCGAGTGCGTAGTAGATGATCGCGCCGTTCGGCGGATTCTTGGCGTGGGGAATCTCTGGTGGTAGCGGCGTGTCGGCGTTCACGTTGCGCCGTGTGCGAATGGCATCGCCGGGTGCAAAGAGGTGCACCGGTTCGCTCGAGACCGCGGGGCTCAACTGACGCAGCGGGGAGATGTCGTCGAGCACCCAGATGCCGCGCCCGTAGGTTCCCGCGATCAAGTCGTTCCCCTTGATGGTGAGGTCGCGGTACGACGTGTTCGGCAAGTTGAGGGTGAGCGACTGCCAGTGATCGCCGTCGTCGAACGAGACGTGCACCCCGGTCTCGGTGCCGGCGAACAGCAGTCCGGCCTTCTTGGGGTCTTCGCGCACAACGCGCGTCACGCTGCCAGCGGGTTCCCGAACTGGGAGCCCGTCGGTGATCTTCGTCCAGCTCTTCCCAAAGTCGCGTGTACGGTAGATGTACGGCGCGAAGTCGCCGAGTCGTTGGTATTCCACGGCCGCGTAGGCTTCGCCGGCGTTCACATGCGATGCTTCGATGGCCGAGATATTGGCGCGGCGCGGGTTTGGGAGATCCGCGATGCTGACGTCGGTCCACGTCTTGCCTTCGTCGCGCGTGACGTGGATCAGTCCGTTGTTGGTGCCAACCCAAATAGTGCCTTTGCCGACGCTCGACGCCGCAAGCGACTCGATGGCACCGCGCCCGCCCGTGGTCGTTGCGGCGGCCGCCGAATCCAGTCCTTGAGGGATGCCGAGCTCACCGCTGATTTTTTTCCAGCTGTTACCGGCGTCGGTGGTGGTGTAGACCACGTTCATGGCCGCGATCAGCAGTTTGCTGTTCCAGGGCGCGAACAGGATGGGCGCTGACGAGGTGGAGCGCGTCTTGGATGCCGGATCGAGCGCGGGGCTCACGTTGATCCACTGCTCGCTCGGATAGCTGATTTTGACGACGCCCGAGCCGCTGGCGAAGACCACGTTCGGGTTGGTGGGGTCCGGGATGATCGTTCCCCATTCCCATCCGTTCACGGAGTTCCAGTCGAACATCGTCACGGCGCCGTAGTTGCCGCGCGCGCGCGTGCGGATGGCGCCCGCGTCTTGCTGGGTGGCGTAGATCCAGTAGGGGTAGGAGTTGTCGGTGGCGATGTGATACACCTGCTCCACCGACTGGTTGTACCACGAACTCCAGGTGGCGCCACCGTCGAGGGTGACCGTTGCGCCTTGGTCCACGCCGAGAAAAATGCGCTGACCATTTGTCGGATCAATCCAGATTTGCTGCGGATCGTCGCCGCCTGGCGCGCCCTTGAACCCGGTGAAGCTGTTGCCACCATCGGTGGACTTGTAGCTCGATGTGCTCAGGACGTAGACGACGTCTGGATTTTTCGGGTCAACGGCAATGCCGCAGTTGTAGCCGCCCTGTCCGTTGCGAATACGGGTGTCGGCGGCGTCCATTTGCCGCCAGTTCGTGCCGCCGTCATCGGAGCGATACAGCCCGTTGTTGGTCACGAGGAAGACGCGCTGGGCGTTTGTCCCCATGGCCACGGCGATGGAGGTGCGGCCCGCGAGGCGGGGAAGGCCGGTTCCGTTGAACTCGTTCCAGGTGAGGCCACCATCGGTGGATTTGTAAATCGCGGTGCCCGTCGATCCTGTCGCGGCGGGTGTCGCGGCGGGGGAACCGGGAGCGGGTTGCGTTGCTGGCGTGGGCGCGTTGTAATGACGAACCGTCGTTGCGAAGATGGTGTTCGGCGCATCGTTGGCGCGCGCCAGTTTCTGCACGCCCGTCTCGCGGTCCACAAACATCACGCGCGTCCACGACTTGCCGCCGTCGTCCGTGCGATAGATCCCGCGATCTTCCGTTTGCTGATGGATATCTCCCTGCGCCGCCACGAGCACGACGTTCGGGTTCTTCAGATCCACGAGCATCGAGGGGATTTGCTTGGTCGCAACAAGTCCGACGTGCTGCCAGCTCTTGCCGGCGTCCGCCGAGCGGTAGACGCCGTCCCCTTCGTTGATCACGCCGCCGGTGATCAGGTCGCCGGTGCCGACGTACACGACGTTCGGATCAGAGGGTGCGACCTCCACGGCTCCGATCGAGGACACGCTCTTGATGTCGTCGAAAATCGGTGCCCAGGTCATCCCCGCGCTTGTGGTTTTCCAGACGCCGCCGGCCGGAAAGCCGGCGTAGTAGACGCCAGGCTGCCCAGCGACACCGGCAACAGCCGCCACGCGTCCCGCTCGGAAGGGGCCGACGTTCCGCCACTGAAGCCCTGCGAGAAGGCGTGGGTCGACCGTTACGCGACGCGCTGGAGCAAAGGCGGCCACACCGAGGGCGAGCACGGTGAGGGCGGCGACGCCGAGTGCTGTGCCGCGCGCTGTGCCGCGCGCTGTGCCGAGCGCTGTGCCGAGCGCTGTGCCGCGCGCTGTGCCGCGCGCTGTGCCGACTAGCGGCCAGCGGCGAATGTGCAGACGAATGTTCACGGGGTTCTCTGCCGAAGAGAGGAGGGTGTTGCTCACAGAGTATGCACCTCACGGTCGCGTGCGGGCAAGACGCGCTGATGGTAGCGTTGGCTCCGCCCGCCCACTGGTGACCGGCCAGAGAACGAACGCCGAACAGCTACTTTACACACTCTCGTCCCTGAGGGTATTTTTGGTGGTTAGGGTAAAAACCGCTGTTCCTTCACCACTCTGTCTCCCTACGCACCGATGCCTCGATTTCGCTCCGCTGCCCTCTCGGTTGCCGCCGCTGTTGCGGTCACTGTAGTCGCATGCTCAGAGTCGAACAGCACCGCGCCGTTGCAGCCGCTGCAGCCGCTGCAGCTCAAAGTGGCCGACGCGAGTGCCGTATCGTCGATCACGAGTGAGGGACGCAAGTCGCGCTTCAAGTTCCATGAGACGCGCGGCACTGAGGCAGATGACGAAACAGCTGATGGCGCGAGAAGCGCCGCCAGCCCGTCGACGAATCGCGCAACGGTGAACTCTGGTATCACCTTTCACGGCGGTCCGGTGCTCCAGGCCACGACCAACGTGGTGGCGGTCTATTGGGCGAGTGCCCCGATTTACGTGAAAGGTCCCAAGACAGGCACGGGGCTGGGAACCGCGGACTCCTCGATCGTTGGCTTCTTCTTGCGCAACCTCGGCGGGTCACCCTGGTTCAACATCAACGCGACGTACACCAACGCGGCTGGCCTCAAGATCAACAACCTGGTCAAGTACACCGGCTACTGGGCCAACGCGACGAGCGCTCCTGCCTCTGGCGCGACGGTGACCGATGCCGCGATTCTCGCGATGCTCCAGAGTGGCTTTACCGCCGGCACGTTGACCTATGACTCCAACACCATCTATTCGGTGTTCACCGGCCCCAAGGTGAACCTGGGCGGCGGCGCGGGCACGAGCTACTGCGCGTACCACTCAGCGGCGACCATGACCATTGCCGGTGTGTCGCGCACCGTCCTCTACACAGCGCAGCCGTACGCCGCCTCCTGGTCCTCGGCATGCACGGCCACGACGGTCTCCGCCAACGGCGACCTCGGCGCCGATGTCGAAGTGAACTTGCTCGCGCACGAGATTGCGGAGACCACCACCGACCCCCTCGGCACCGGCTGGTACGACGCCAGCGGCCTCGAGAACGCCGACAAGTGCTCGTGGAAATTCGGGAGCACCTCAAGCAGCTCGCTCAGCAAGAACATGAGGTACAACGTGGTCTTGGGCGGCAAGTACTTCTTGCTGCAGACCAACTGGCAGAACTACTCCAGCGGCGGCTGCGTCATCAAGTTCTAAACCGTGCGCGGCTGCGCGTCCTGCAGCGGAGCCTGCAGCGTCGCGTGCAACGCCTCGAGTAGGGCGCGACTCGAGAATGGCTTGAGCAGAAATGGAACGCCAAGCGACGGATCCGAATCGCGTCGGTCAAGGCCGCTCATGGCGATAATGCGAAACGTGGGCGCCGCGCTACGAAGTTCTGCAATCAGCGACTGCCCACTGTCGCCCGGCATCAGCAGGTCGGTGAGCACGAGATCGATCGGGATGTCGCTCTGCATGAGATTCAGCGCTTCACGCGGTGAACGGGCCACGATCACGCGGTAGCCGTGTCGCTCGAGGGTTTGCAGCGCAATCTCGCGGAGGGTCGACTCATCGTCCACCAACAAGATGCGCTCGCCGTGCCCCTCAAGGGCAACAAGCGCGCCTTCCTCGTCCGCGAGCTCCTGCGCGGTGGTGCCTGCGATGGTCGTGGCGGGAAGAAAGACGCTGAACGCCGTCCCGGCGCCAACTTCACTGTGCACGGTAATGAAGCCCCCGTGCGCTTTCACAATCGACTCGACGGTCGATAAGCCAATGCCGGTGCCGCCGGCCTCGACCTTGGTCGAGAAGTATGGCGTGAAGATTTTCTCACGTACGTCGGGCGGAATACCAACGCCGGTGTCGGCCACGCGCAGCAGCACGTACGCCCCCTCGACGGACCCAGGATGGCTGCGGCAGAAGGTCGCGTCGGCCATCAGGTTTTCTGTTGAGAGCGAGAGCGTGCCTCCGTGCGGCATCGCGTCGCGCGCGTTGATGGCCAGGTTCATCACGAGCTGATGAATCTGCGTCGGGTCGGCCATCACGCGCCGAACGTCGCGCGCGGTGGTCAGCGTGACCGTGATGTCGGGCGGGAAGGCGCCGCGCATGATCTTTGCCGCCTCGGTAACAATCGACGCGACCGACGTAACCGCGCGCGTTTCCTCGCCGCCGCGCGCAAAGGTCAGGACCCCGCGCAACAACTCGGCCCCTCGCGTCGCACTCTGTGAGGCAAGACTCAGCCACTGCCGTTGCTTGGGGTCCACCACCATCTCGTCGAGCATGTCGAGCGTCATCATAATCGGCTGCAGCACGTTGTTCAGGTCGTGCGCCACCCCCGATGCCATTTCGCCAATGCTTTCGAGGCGCTGCGCACGCGACGTCTGCGGGGTAAGCCCCCGAGCCTGCAGATGCTCAGTCTCACTGCAGAGTACGCTCGTGAGCTGTCCGTTTGCGTTGCGCACCACCCCCCAGCTCGCTCGCACGGTCACGGGGCGTCCGTCCTTCCGAACCCGCACGAGCTCTCCTTCCCAACTGCCGAGCTGGAGCACGTGCCGCCAGGCATCTTCGAATCGTGCAATCCCGTCCGCGCTGTGCAAGAATGCCAGCGAAGGTTGCTCGCTCGCCTCGGCGCGCGTCCAACCGTACAGCCGCTTGGCGCTCTCGTTCCAGAGAATCGGGCGCTGCTCAAGATCGAGCTGAATGATGGCGGTCAGGTCGAGCTTGATCAGCTGCGCTGTTTCGCGTGCGGCTTGATCTGACCGCTTCTGGCTGGTCACATCCTTCACGACCCCAACAAGACCGCGGATCTTTCCGTCTGCCGCCAGGAGTGGTGCGGTCCGCACCAGTGCCCACGTGGCGTCACCATTGGGTCGCAGGAAACACATTTCTTCGATCCGCCCGCCAACGTGTGCGAACTCGCTCGGCCAGTCGCGGAACTTCCAGCGATCATCCGGATGCACACACCGCACCAAATCGGCGAGACTCGTGTCGGCAGACTGCAGGCCACTGATGTCGAAGTAGCTCTGGTTCGCAAAGGTGAGCGTTCCATCGAGGTCGCGATGGAAGACACCATCCTGCGTCAGGCCGCCAAGGATGCTCAGGTAGCGTTCGTTTAGGTCGAGCCCGGCCTCAATGCGCCGTGTTTCGGTGACGTCGCGGTGTTCGCCAACGAAGTAGGAGATCTGACCCGTTGCATCGCGGACGGCGCGAATGCAGATGACGTTCCAGTAGGGAATGCCATCCTTGCGGAGATTCTGGATGGTGACTCGGCACTCGGAGCCGGTGCGAATGGCCGCATTGAGGGTCGCGATCTCCGCTGGGTCGTTGTCTGGACCTCGGAGGATTCGCATCTTGCGCCCTTCCAACTCGGCAAGCGAGTAACCGCTCATCCGCTGGAAGGCTGCGTTGCAGTAGGTGAGCACCCCAACGCCGTCGTGCGCCTCGACGATGCTGATCGCAACGTCGAGGTCGGCAATCATTCGGCTGTCACGGGCTGTATCCCACATGGCGGCGTCCCTGCGAGGGGGCTACTGCGTACGGCGAGTGCGTTCTATTGTTGTCCAGCAATGTAACAGGACTGCAGGGTTAGCGGATACGCTGTTCCACAAACGTTGGAGCCATGAGCCCCGGCAACGACCGGCCGTGCGGGTCCTGCTCCGCGCGATACTCGTTCACGATTTCGAGCGCCGTTCGTGTGAGCGGCGGGAGTTCACGGCCGGAAACACCGAGTGGCGTAACGCGCGATCCCCAGCGCACGAGCAACGAGCAGAAGGTGAGTCCGCCGCCGAAGCCCGGCATTAGGAGCAGACTCCCCGGCTTCACCCGCCCCTGCTCCAGGGCGTCCACGAGACTCACAGGCACCGTGGCCGCGCTCATGTTGCCGTACTTCTCGACCGTGACCATCACCTTCTCCATCGGGATTCCCGCGTACTTCGCGACCGCCTCAATTATGCGCAGGTTGGCTTGATGCGGCACGGCAAGATCAACCTGGTCGGCGGTTACCCCGCACTGTGCGAGCACTTTGGCCGATGCCTCGCTCATGCCTTTCACGGCGCGCTTGAAGATTACCGGTCCGTCAAAATCCCAGATGGTATCGCCGTAGGAAATCCCGAGGCCCGCGTAGCTGCACCCCATGCCACGCACGCGAAGCGCTTCGCGCCCTTCGGCGTCACAGCCGAGCACGGAGCCGAGCACGCCGGATTCTTCATCCGATGCTTGAAGGACGACTGCGGCCGCGCCATCGCCGAACAGCACCGCTACGTTGCGGTTGCTCCAGTCCATGTAGCGGGTGATCAGCTCAACGCCGATCACCACGGCATTCTTGACGACGCCGCTCTTGATCATGGCCGTCGCGGTGCTGAGGCCATACAGGAAGCTCGTGCAGGCGGTGTTGATGTCCATGGCCGCTGCGCGCGTTGCGCCGAGCTCGATCTGCACGCCACTAGAGGAGTTGGGGACCAGCTCCTCGTTGCTGCAGCCACCGTAAATGATCAGCTCAAGCTCGGAGGCGTCGAGTCCCGCGCAGGCGAGGGCACGCGCGGCGGCCGTGGAGGCGAGCTGAATGGCTGGCACGTGGGAAACGCGCCGCTCCTTCATGCCGGTTCGCGACACAATCCACTCGTCCGAGGTGTCGAGGAAGGTGGAGAGGTCGGCATTGGTGAGGACGGCCGGCGGCAGGCACTTGCCCCAGCCCGTGATGGCAGCGTAGGTCATATGCATAAACTATGCACTCAGCCGCCGAGCGCGAGAAGGGGGGGCGGATCGCTGCCCCCTGACGTGACACAGGCCGGATCCTCGTAAGGATCCGGCCTGTGTCACGCGCTCACTAGCGGTCAGCTTACTCCGACGTCGTTTTGCCGGCGGGCTTCGACGAGTACTTGTCGAACCAGCTGCGCAGGTACAGCTGCGAACGCATGAAGTTCGACGGGATGCTGCTCGTGCCGTGGTACTCTCCATTCATGCGAATCAACGCCGTGGGAATGCCACGCACCTTGAGCGCGCGGTAGAACTCTTCCGACTGCGGCATCGGGGTGCGAAGATCGAGCACGCCGGTCATCAGCATGGTCGGGGTGGTCACATTGCCGACGTACATGATCGGCGAGCGCTTCAGATACTCGCTCGGATCAATCCAGAACGGCTTGTCGAAGTTCTGGTACCAGCCAGCGCCGTCGGTCTCGCCCACGAAGCTCATCCAGTTGATCACCGGGCATTCGCTGCTCGCCGCGGCAAAGCGCGACGTGTGTCCGACAATCCACGCGGTGAGTACGCCGCCGCCCGAGCAACCGTGCACGTACAGGTTCTTGCTGTCGATGTAGCCGCGGTTCAACAGGGTGTCGACGCCGGCCATCAGGTCGTCGTAGTCCTTGTCCGGGTACGCGTTCTTGATCTCGTTGGTGAACTTGGCGCCGTAGCCGGTGCTACCGCGCGGATTGGTGTAGAGCACCACATAGCCGTTGGCGGCCTGATCCTGACGGGCAAAGTTGAACGCCACGTTGTACATCGACTGCGGTCCGCCGTGGATGTCGAGGATCATCGGGTACTTCTTGGCCTTGTCAAAGCCGGCCGGCTTCACGATCCATCCCTGGATTTTGAGGCCATCGCGCGACGTGTACCAGACCTCTTCCGTCTCGGCGAGTGCCTTGCCCGCGAGCACGTCGTCGTTGACCGCGGTCAGCTGCGTGTACGACGTCACCGGAGCGCTGGTCTTCGGCAGCGAGAACGCGACCACGTCATTCGGCTTGGTCGGCGTCGAGCGCACACCAACGGCGACACCGTTCGCCGAGATATCACCAACCGTCAGGACCTGCTTGCCGCTCGTGACGGCCCGCACACCGCCCGCGGTCGCCGCAAACATAAAGTTCTTGGAGCCTTCGCTCTCGGCGCTGAAATACACACCGCTGTTGTCGTGCGCCCAGATCAGGCCAGAGATCGGGCGGTCAAGGTTGCCGGAGATCGCGTGCGGGTTCGACCCGTCGGCGTTCATCACCCAGAGCTTCGCTTCGGCCCACGCCGAGTGATCCACGGAGTCGGCGTTCATGAAGGCGATCATCTTGCCGTCGGGCGAGTAGATCGGCGACGAGTTGGTGCCGTTGTTCTTGGTGAGCGCGCGAATCTCGCCAGTTTCGGTGTTGGCGGTGTAGATGATCGACTTCCGGAACACATGCTCTGGGTCTTCCACGCGCAGCGACGAGAAGGCCAGCCACTTGCCGTCGGCCGAGAACGAGGCGGCGCTGTGGTTCCAGTCACCGTCGGTGATCTGACGCGGCGTGCCGCCGTCGGCGGGCACAACAAACAGGTGCCGGTACGATTCGTCGGTGTAGCCCACACGATCGGAGCGGAAGTTCAGCTTCGTGAGAATCTTTGGTGCTTCGGTCCACTTGGCGCCCTTTGGCGCGGCGGGGAGGGCGATGCGCCAGGTATCGCGGGTGGGGACGGCCATCGAGAAGGCGAGCTGCTTGCCGTCGGCCGACCACTCAAGAGCGGACGGGGCTTCGGTGAGATGCGTGACCTGCGAGGTCGCGCCCTCGGCGTCCATCCAGCGCACCCAAATCTGCGGACCACTCGGCTCGCCCTTGTAAATAAAGGCGATCCGCTTGCCGTCGGGGGACCACTTCACGTCGGAGCCGTTCCCAAGCTGCCGAGCGTGCGAGCCGTCGGCGTTCATGATCCAGAGGGTGGTCTCCCACTTGTCGTTCATCTTGTCGATCCAGCGACGGGTGTAGATCACCTGCGAGCCGTCGGGGGAGAGCTGCGGCGACTGGACGTCTTCCCAGTCGAGATATTGCTCGAGCGTGAGTTTGTTCTGCGCGGGACGCTGCTGGCTGAACGCCGGCTGCGCGAGCGCCGCGGACAGCAGAGTGAGGCTTGCAGCAAGACGGAACATGCGGGCCATGAAAACACTCCGGGAGCGGGGTTGGGATAATCCTGCACCGCGGATCGCCTGGAGTCCAGAGCCGGCGCCAGGGCGGGCTGTCAGCATCCTGTCAGCATCGGCCGTAAATTGAGTCTATGCAATTCACCGAAACCATCCGCGTCGCCCTGTACGCGCTTAGGACCAATGCCATGCGCTCGCTCCTGACAATGCTTGGCATTGTTATTGGCGTGGGCGCTGTTATCGCTATGATCGCGCTCGGCAATGGCGCGCAGAACTCGGTCAAGGAGCGCATCGCGCGACTCGGCACGACGGTGTTGCAGGTAAACGCCCAGCGCGTGCAGCAGGGCGGAGTGGGGACGGGGACGCAGGCGAAGCTCACCTTTCAGGATGTGACCTTCATTCTCGACCGGTCCACGGCGGTGCTGGATGTGAACCCCCAGCAGGACCGCAATCTGCAGGTGGTGTGGAAGAACAAGAACACCAATGTGCAAATCACCGGCACGTTGCCGAACTTCCTGAGCGTGCGTGGATTCGCCGTCGCCAAGGGTGCGATGTTCACCACCGCCGACGACAACGCGCGCAAAAAAGTGGCAGTCCTTGGCGGCGGGGTGGCCGAGTTGCTCGGTGTTGACAACCCCGACGCGTTGATTGGGGAGCAGCTGCGGATTGGTGGACGCCAGTTCACCGTGGTCGGCGTGCTCGAATCGAAGGGCGCCACCGGGTTCGGTGACGGCGACCAGCAGATTCTCATCCCATTTCAGACAGGGCGGTTCGGCACCTTTGGGACCGACCGCATCAACGATATTTGGGTCCGCGCGGCTGGGGAGGATTCGGTTGAGGCCGCGATCGGGCAGATCCAGTCTGCCATGCGTCGGTCGCACAAGTTGCTGGCCGGCAAGCCCGATGATTTTTCCATCCGCAATCAGGCAGATTTTCTGCAGACGCTCAACGAGACCACGCAGACGTTCACCCTGCTCCTCGCAGGTATTGCCGGCGTCAGCCTGCTCGTTGGCGGCATCGGCATTATGAACATCATGCTCGTCTCGGTGACGGAACGCACTCGCGAGATCGGGATTCGGAAGGCGCTCGGCGCAACCAAGGTGAACATCCTGCTGCAGTTTCTGACCGAGTCGGTGGTGCTCTGTTTGTTGGGCGGCGCGGCCGGGATCGGCGCGGGGATGTTGGCCGCCTATGAGTTCCAGAAGCTGGCCGGGTGGAGCGCCGCGGTGGATCTCAAGAGCATCTTGCTGTCCTTTGGCTTCGCGAGCGCCATCGGCTTGGTGTTTGGCGTGTGGCCCGCGCGCCAAGCCGCGTCATTGGACCCCATTGAGGCGCTGCGCTTCGAGTAGTTCGCGCCGTTCATACAGCCCCGCTGAGCCTTAGCGCGGGCCCGCAGACTCGACGCGCCGCCGATGTACCGCGTAGGCCTTGAAGCCGCCCCAGATCACGAGCAACGTGGCAGCCAGCACCCAGCCCAGGGTGCCGAAGCCAATGGCGTCCTTGAATACGACCAGGAGCACCACGAGCAAGAGCACTAAGGTTGGTGCTTCGTTCGCCACGCGGAAGAACTCCCCGGTACGGCTTGAGTCGCCACGGGCGAGTTCGCGCATCACGCGCGCGCAGAGCCCGTGGTACGCCGAGAGGAGCAGCACCAGCGCGAACTTGGCCATGAACCAGGACTGCCGGCCATAGCTTGGCTGGAGCGCGACCATCGAGAGTCCCGTCGCCCAGGTGAGCACCATCGCCGGGGTCGTGATAATGCGGTAGAGCCGGGACTCCATGAGCGCGAACTGGGGCCCGAGGATCGCCAGGCGGGTGGCATCGCCACGGTTCGCGTCGGCGTGGTAGACGAAGAGCCGCACGAGGTAGAACAGCCCCGCCATCCAGCTGACGACAAACACGATGTGGAACGACTTGACCCAGAGATACGCCATCAGCATTTACCGAACGCGCGTGGATAGGGAGGGGCGTCCTTTCACTCGCCCGTGACTCCGCAACATATTATGGGACATCTCACTTTCGGAATGGTGCCCTATGGTTTGTCGCTCCTGGAAGGCCGTTGCCGTGCTCGCCATTCTCGCGGGCCCAGTGGCCGCGCAGGGCTCACCCGCGGTGGCGGCTCCTGCGCCGTTGGATCGCCTTACGGCGGCGCTCCTTGGGGCGACTCCGCTCGAGCAGAATCTGCATGAGCTCACCGACAAGATTGGCGGACGCGCGACCGGTTCGTCGGCGAACGTCCGTGCGGTGGATTGGGCACTCGCGCAGTTCCGCGCTGCTGGCGTGAAGGCGCAGAAGGAATCGTTCCAGATGCCGAATCGGTGGCTCGAGCGGTCTGCGCGCGCCGTGGTGAAGGGGGAGGGGGTGGAGTTTGCGCCGCGGATTGCCGCGATGCCCTTCTCGGTTGCCACTCCGGCGAGCGGTGTGACCGCCGCGTTGGTCGACGTGGGCCGCGGGACCAAGGACGACTTCGCGCGCGTGGGTGCGAACGCGAAGGGGGCCTATGTGCTGGTGGAGCAGGACGAGCTCAAGGACATCGAGGGGCTGTTCAAGGAGTACGCCGAGACCGCCGAGATTGAGCCGCGCGCCTTTGCGGCGGGTGTGGCGGGCGTGGTGTATGTGGGATCGCGCGCGAACTCGCTGCTGTATCGGCACAATGTGGCGATCGGTGCCAAGAACACGCGGCCCATGATGGTGATGGAGCGCGATGCCGGATTGCGCGCGCTGCGGTTGCTCCGCGGCGGGACGGCGCTCAGCCTCACCGCGATGCTCGATCTGGACACGGGCGGTGCGTATGAGAGCTGGAATGTCGTCGGCGAGATCCCAGGCACGACGAAGGCCGACGAGATTGTCCTGATTGGGGCGCATCTCGACTCGTGGGACTTGGGCGATGGTGCGCTCGACAACGGGGCGAATGCCGTGATGTTGATCGATATCGCGCGCCAGTTCCAGCGTCTTGGCATTCGCCCGGCGCGCACGATTCGGTTCGTGATGTGGAATGGCGAGGAGCAGGGGATGGAGGGATCGTTCGGCTACACGCGGAGTCATCTCGCCGAGCTGGAGAAGCATGTGATGGCGACGAGCTTTGATATCGGGTGTGGGCGGGTGCAGGGGTTCTTTACCGGTGCGCGTCCAGAGCTGGTGCCGCTTGTGACGAAGGCGATTGCGCCGGTGGCGGGGCTTGGTCCGTTCAAGCAGACCGATGCGCCACTGGTGGGGACCGACAACTTTGATTTCATGCTGCACGGTGTGGCGAACATTGTAGCCGATCAGGAGTCGGCTTCGTATGGTCCCAACTATCATGCGCGCAGCGACACGTACGAGAAGTGCGACACGCGGGTGCTGCGGCAGAACGCGGTGGTGACGGCGGCGCTGGTGTACGGCTTCGCGACGATGCCTGATGCATTGCCGAGGCAGACGCGGGCGCAGATCGACGCGATTATGAAGAGCACCGATCTCGAGGCCCAGATGAAATCGATGGGTGTTTGGGATGGGTGGGCGGCGGGCACGCGCGGTCGCCGTCCGTAGCCGCCTTACGTGTGCGCTTTCGGCTTGAGCGTCATGTGCCCGACCGTCCAGATCACGACCGTCCCGCAGAGGTCATTGCCGTTGATGACGTGGTATGCCGCCGGGGTGTACTCCGCGCGCGGATACACCTCGATCGCGTAGACCTCGTCTTTGGACACGATTTGATCGAAGGTCTCGCCCGGGTTGATTTTCATGAACATACCGTCTTTGAGGACGTTCATCATGCAAACCGTTTGGATCCCTTTTTGGATGGATCCACCCCCGGAGGGTTTCCCCTGCAGATTGGCGCCACCCGTGCGCTCACGCCGGAGCGTGACGCCCAGCACGTCGCGGAACATTGACGACGCGTCGTTGACCGATTCCTTCTTTTTCTCGATCTCTTCCGGGGAGAAGAGGGTGCCGAATCCCGCGCGCTTCTGCGCGTAGAACCCTGTTGCCGCGAGCGCGGGGTGCGATTCTTCTTCCTTCGTGAGCACCGTGACCGTTCCCAGCGTCTGTGCCACGGGCTGAAGCTTTACGCCGATGTGGACGGTCGAGTCTGCCAGCAGGTCGAGCTCGAAGTCCACACCGTCAAAGCCGATTTTCTTGACGCGGATCGTGCGCGCGCCGGCCGGAATATTCCGGAGTCGGAAGAAGCCCGACTCGTCGGTGAAGGTGGCCATGGCCGGATCATCGATCTCGATGATGACCTTCGTCAGCGGATTATCGAGGGGATCGAGGACGGTACCCTGCAGGTGCGACAGCTTGATCGTGGGCGCCGCCGCTTGAGCCGCGAGTGCGATTGGGGCCAGCGTGCCGACCGCCGCCACGATGGCGCTGGCGGTCAAGAAGCAATGTGCGCTGCGCGCGACGAGGCGTCGAACAGCATGGCGGTGCGAGTTTAGCATACAGGTAGCATACGAAAACCCCGGACGTCTCGAAAGGCGTCCGGGGTTTTGGCGACCACCCACGTGGTGCTTACGGCTTCTTGACGGCGGGAACCGGCGTCTTGACGTTCAGGTCGATATACGTCGAGCTCGGCTCTTCGCCGGGCTTGGCGCCGCGCGGGATCCGCTCAACGGTCGCCGTGCCGAGCGACTTGATGTACTTGTACATGTTGCGAATGTCCTCCTCGTTCATGAGCGCCGTGTTGTGGTACGGCATCGGGAGGTTCCCCTCGCCGTCGTCGGCGGTCGTCATGACTTTGTACCAGTGGTTCTCGTCCTGACGCGCGGCGATCGAGCGGAGGTTTTTGGCGTAGTTCGTTCCCCACGCACCCTTGAAGCCGATCGAACGGCCGGTCATCAGGGAGTCCTTGCTCACCTTGCCCTTCGACTCGACCCAGTTCGGGGTGTGGCAATCGTGGCAGCTGCCAACGATCAGCAGGTACGCACCCGCCTCTTCCGGCGTGGCGGCGACAACCTTGGGCTTGGCCTGCGCCTGCGCGGCAGACGGGATAGTGAACGCGGCAACAGCGGCGAGCGCGACAAGGCGACGAAGCATCGGTTCCTCGGTGGGGTGGGTGGTTCGGTACGATCTACCCAAGAATAACGGATTACCCTGCAGACTCGTTAGGGGGCTGGGGTTACCGGCTCGTCGGCACCGGTGAAATATCGTATCTTGCCCCGCATGATTACCGTGCACCACGCCGACAATCTGGCGCTCCTCCCCACGCTTCGCGCAGCCTCGTTTGGGCTGATTTACATCGACCCCCCGTTCAATACGGGGCGTACGGTGCGGCGCTCGCGCGTGACCTCGCGCAAGGCGGTTGAAGGCGAGGCAGGCACGCGCACCGGCTTTGGCGGTACGCGCTACGTGTCCACACTCCGCAAGAGCGAGAGTTACGCCGATCAGTTTGACGACTACCCGGCGTGGCTCGCGCCGCGCTTGGTCGAAGCACGTCGGCTGCTCTCCGTGCGCGGCAGCCTCTTTGTGCATCTCGACTACCGCGAAGTGCACTACGTGAAAGTGCTCCTCGACACGATTTTCGGTCGCGAGAACTTTGTGAACGAGATTATCTGGGCCTACGACTACGGCGCCCGTTCGAGCACCCGCTGGAGTCCGAAGCACGACACCATTCTCTGGTACTCCAAGTCGCCAGGGCGGCACATCTTTAACGCCGACGCGGCGGACCGGATTCCGTACATGGCGCCAGGACTGGTGACCCCCGAGAAGGTTGCGCGCGGCAAGATGCCGACCGATACCTGGTGGCACACGATCGTCAGCCCTACGGGCAAGGAAAAGACGGGCTACCCCACACAAAAGCCGCTCGGCGTGCTCGAGCGGCTCGTGAAGGTGCACTCACGGCCGAAGGACAGGCTGCTGGATTTCTTTGCCGGGAGCGGGAGCTTTGGCGACGCCGCCGATCGCCACGGGCGGGATGTCACGCTGGTCGATGCGTCGGCCGCAGCGATTCGTGTGATGAAAAAACGGTTCGCCGGGCGGGACGTGTCGTTTCGTTGAGCGGTCGGAGCTGAGCATTCCCTTCGCGAGCTATACTGCAACGACCGCGCTCGCTGCGGGAACGCTCAGCTCCTCCCTGACCCGCTGGACGCGTTGGCTGGCACGGCGTATCACGGGCGCGGTGATCGCTCGGCTGCCCGCGCTCCCTCGCACAACCCGGGCGCGAGGCCCCACGCCCTGCGCCGATCGACAATGTGGGGCTTGGCGGGCAGTGCACAGATCCGCGCGTGTTGGCCATCCGTGCGTCAGCCGCGGAAGGGAGGGGCGAGGCGTCCCCACAGCGAGCGCGGTCGTTTCAGTATAGCTCGCGCCGGGGACGCCTCGCCTCGACCGCCCGAAGCAGAATCGCGCCCCGCCCGAAGCGAGCATCGCGACCCGCCCGAAGCGAGCATCGCGGCCGAGCCTACTGGTACTGAATGTAGAGCGGCCGAGGACGCAGCTTGAGGATCTCGGTGATCGTTGTGCGCGGGTTGTCGTTGCGCGCCTTGTAGAACTGCTTCCAGCCCACGAACTGCACCGGCTCCGCCTTGATCCACTTCCGGAAGGTGTTCCGCTTGAGCCACGGCGGCCCGAAGCCGTCCATGTCCATCACGATCTGCACGCGCGGGTCGAGCTTGATCGCATGCGCGTTCGTCACGCCGCGCTGTGTGAAGCGATGCACAATCAGCACTTTCGGCGGGAGCTTGTACTGCGTCACCACCTCCGCCAACATCGTCGCCGCATAGTTCACATCCGACGCATCGAAGCTTCCGATCTTCTTGCCCGGAACGGTCCCGTCCTTGAGTGAAAATTCCGGGTCAATGCCGAGGTGGAAGTTCGGACGTTGCAAGAATCGGACGAGCCGCGGGAGTTCTTCCTGGAGCGTCGCGTGCCCCACCTGCACGTCGAGAAACACCAACGCGTTCCGCTTGGCGGCCCATCCAGCAACCTTCTCAATCAGCGACGAATCCATGCGCAGCCGGTACTTGCCATCCTTGCCCGGTGCGCCCTGCGCGACCACGGCAATCAGGTGGAGGGCGGGTTGCACGGGGGTCGTCGGATCCGCCTTCGTCCAGGCGGCGACTTCAGCGTCCAACATCTTGAGCATCTCGGTCGGCTCGTACTCGCCGAGTACCCCCATCCGCTTGGAGAGGGGATTGCCGTAGTAGGCGATGATGCGCTTGGCGGGGAGGATGGAGCCTGGGAGCGGCTCAGGGCCCTTGACCGGCCATTTCGCGTCGAGGATCGAGTCCTGGCGCGCCTGCGCAATCGAATCGGCATCCGCGGGCGGCTTGAGCGAACCCACGGACTTCTTTCCCTTGCCGGGTTTCGCGCTTTTCTTGCTCGTTCCCTGTTTCTTTGCCCCCTTTTTTGAGGGCGAGGCGGTGCTGTCGCGCGCTGGCGTCGGCTTGGCGGGTTTTGCCGACGAATCTTGCTGGGCGGCGGCGGGGAGGGCGGCCACGGTCAATACAAAGAGCGCGCGCTGGAGCGCACGCGAGATCACAAAAGAGGGCACGGCGTCGTGACGGGTTGAGAGGGGGGAACGCTACCCTCTGTAGACCATCAGCCCCTCCGTGAAGTCACTCAGGGCTTCCCATGCCGACCGCTCGGTGATTTAGCGGCCGGTGATCTCAATGCGATGGTCGGCGCGGACGATGTACTGTCCTGCCACCTCAATCTCCAACTGCACCACGTAGGCACCCTTGGACAACGTCGAGATGTCGAGCTGAAGCGCGCGCGGCGATGTCGACGAGCCCCGCGCCGACATATCCTGCACGGTGATGCTCACCGGCGTCGCCTCGGTGACCACGCGCAACGTCTTGGCTTGCCGACGCAGGAACCCGCTCTCCTCGACTTCGCGCACAACGGTCAGCGACACTTTCATCGGCTCGCCCGCCAGCTCGGTGCCGTACGCTTCCCAATACACGCCAAGTTTTTCCCCCGCATGCACTTTCTCGGTGGTCAACGCGTGCGGCGCGACCTCTTCGACGGTCGTCGGGAAGTCACCGTATGGCTCGTAGAACAGCAGATCCGACAGCGTCACGCGCGTCCCGACGGCGAACGGCGGCGCCATTCCGTACCGCGCCCGCCGGACTGCGGACCGATCCGGCGACCAGACTTCGGCGCTCATAATCAGCGGCGCCCAGGGCGCCTTGGCCGTTATCACATCCTTGCGCGGCGCCTGCTTATGAATCGTACGAAACGCCTGCGTCCCCGTGACGGGCGCGACCACGAGGGCGGCCGTGATTCCGGTGCTGTCGAGCTCCGGCATGTTGCGCGCGTCGTAGGCCATCACCACTAGCGCGCTGTCGCCGCGCCGGAACATGGCCTTCTGATGCACCAGCGGCTTGAGCGTCTTGGCGTAGGGCGGGGCATAGCGACCGACCACGGGGGGCAGTTGTACGGCCCAATCGGTGGAATCAGAAATAGTCGGATTGTTGAGCACGTAGCCAGGCGGAATAAACCGATACGCCGGTGTGGGCTCATGGCCGACGGTGTTAATCTCGCCGGTCCGTGGGTCCCCTCGCCCCCTCGCCCACGCGCGTGGCCAGCCAAAGCGCAGCAAGAGTTCGCGCTCGTCGTCGTCAAAACCAAACTGGTACACGCCCGCCGCATCGCGCATCATCTCGACGTACGTCATGCGCGCGTACCACTCGGTACGCGAATCGTTCCCCTCAGTGGAATACAACACTTTCGCCAAAAACCAGACGCGGTTCTCGTATGCAATCCGCTCCTTGCTGCCGCACGGGAGCCGGCGATAGCTCTGCCGCGTATCATCGTCAATCAAGTTGCCGAGGTCGCGCCACACGCACCGATCGCGTTCGAGCATCTTCGCAATCGCCCCCTCGTACACACTGTCAGCGGCCTTGTACTCACCCAACATGTGATGCGAAAAGCCGATCATGATCTCGCAGTACCAGCCGCCGACCTTGCACTCACGGGCCGCGGTCAGCGCGTCGCGGCCGCGACCGGCTTCGACCAAGTACCGCACCCGCTGCGCCACGATCCACCGTTCGTCTGGCGCCACGTGCCCAAGCGAGTCGAGCAGCGCAATCAGCACATTTCGCTTGGCGCTAATCTCTCCAGGCTCCGGCGGGGCGGCGGGCGACCGTTCGTCATACCAATAACAGAATCGCCCCACCCGCTCATCACACTGACTCGGCGAGCGCCCGGTCGCCTGGTATGGGAGATGCAGGCGCCGAAACAGCTCAAAGTCGCGCTGCGCGCGGCGCCCCAGGTCGAAGGGCGACAGGGTGTCGGCTGCTGTGGCCGAGACGGTCGAACCGCCTCGGACGATCTGTGCCCGGACCACCGGCGCGACGCCGATCAGCGAGAGCACGAGGAAAAGGATTCTACGGTGCATGGTCATATATACCCCACACAACGATAACGGCGCCTACCCCGCGGCGTAGGCCCCCAATAGCTTGCCTATCGTGGAATCCATCGTCTTCGAATCATTGCACCCCGACGTCGCCCCTCCGCGCCGCGGGACCGCCGGGAGTGCCGGCTACGACCTCGCCGCCTGCCTCGACGGGCGTTCCGCGCGGGTCTTCAACGCCGGCGTCATGCGCGAAGTGGCGGCCGAAGGCGTTGGCGCGGCGGCCACCCTCACCATCGCCCCCGGCGAGAAAGCCCTCGTGCCGCTTGGCTTCAAAGCGCGGCTCCCGGTGGGCTACGAGGCGCAGATCCGCCCCCGCTCAGGAACGAGCGTCAAAACCGACCTGGTGATCGCCAACGCCCCAGGAACCGTCGACGCCGATTACCCCGACGAATGGTGCGTTCCCGTGAAGAACGGCGGACCCGCCCCGCTCCGGATCACCCACGGGGAACGGATCGCCCAAATGGTGCTCGCCCGCTTCGAGGTACTCGACTTCACGGCAGGCACGGTCGCGCAAACCACGGAACGTGCCGGGGGATTCGGGTCGACGGGGCAATAGCGTTATTTTTTAAGAGTCCCCCCAAACGTTCGAGGCATTGGATTATGCGTGTCGCACAGGCGCTACTGGCGCTGGCTGTCATCTCCGCCAGCGCTCTCGCACAGGAGCCCGGAAAAGTCGCCGTGGAGAGCTACACGCTCGCCAACGGACTCAAAGTCCATTTGGTCGAGGATCACTCCTCGCAGGTCGTGGCGGTCGACGTCTGGTACGACGTTGGAGCGCGAAATGAGCGCGCAGGGCGCACCGGATTCGCCCATCTCTTTGAACACATGATGTTCCAAGGGTCGGCCAACGTGAAGAAGGCCGAACACTTTCAGTTCGTCGAAAAGGCGGGCGGGTTCCTCAATGGATCCACGACCATCGACCGGACGAATTATTTTGAGGTCCTTCCGTCGAACCGACTGAACCTTGGCCTCTGGCTCGAATCGGATCGGATGCGGTCGCTCGCCATTACGCAGCCGAATCTCGACAACCAGCGCGAAGCGGTGAAGGAAGAACGTCGCATGCGCATGGACAACCAGCCGTACATCGGCGTGGTCATCGATTCGATTGCGTCCCTCTACGATCGCGATAAATGCTTTGCCTACGCGCATTCCGTCATCGGATCGATGAACGACCTGAATGCCGCGAAGGTCGAGGATGTGGCCGCGTTCTTCAAGTTGTACTATGCGCCGAACAACGCCTCGCTCGTGGTCGCAGGCGACTTCGAGCCAGCAGAAGCCAAGAAGTTGATTGAGCAATACTTTGCCGACGTGCCGCGCGTACCGGCGCCGCCGAAGGTGAACTGCGAGCAGGCATTCAACACCGGCGCGCTTCGTCGCACGGTCACCGACAAGAACGCGACACTCGCCGCGTCCGTCGCCTTCTTCCGCGTCCCCGAAGAAGCGCACGAAGATCATCCGGCGGTCGAACTCCTTTCGAACATTCTCGGGCAGGGGGAGAGTTCGCGGCTGAATCGCGCTGTGGTGCGTGAAGCAAAGGCGGCGGCTGCGGCACAAACACTCGGGCTGTATGGTCCGACGCGCGGCCCGAACGCGCTCGCGGTGCTCGCGATCGCAAACCAGGGTGTGGCGGTGGACTCGGTCGAGAAGCTCGTGGCGGCGCAGATTCAGCGCATTGCCGCCGAGGGGGTCACCGAGGCGGAGCTGTCCAAGGCCAAGAACTCCTTCCGGTCCAGCAAGATTATGGAGCGCGAGTCTGCGCTCAATGTCGCGGAGTCGGTGCATTACGCCGAAACGTTCCTTGGTGATCCGCTCAAGGTAAACACCGATCTCGCGCGCTACGGTGCGGTGACCGTTGCCGACATCAAACGTGTGGCCGCGAAGTATCTGCAGACTGCCAACTCCCTCGTGCTGATGATCGTTCCGCCGGAGGCCAAGTGATGCATCCCCTAACGTCGATGCGCGCGCGGGCACTGGGACTCGCGCCGTTTGTCCTGCTCGTCGCGCTGCCGCTTGCGAGTGTGCGGGCGCAGTATCCCACCACGCCGCCAGCGGCGACGCCAATCAAGGCCGCGGTGTTCCCGCCGTTCCAGGAAGCGACCCTCGCGAATGGACTCCGCGTGGTGGTTGTCCAGAGTAAGAAGCAGCCGGTGGTTGCGGTGTCGCTGGCATTCCCGGCGGGGGCGTTCTATGATCCTGCTGGACGTTCCGGCACTGCCGAGATGGTCGCGGGGATGCTGACCAAGGGCGCCGGAACGCGCACCGCCGACCAGATCTCGGATGCCATTGAAGGGGTTGGTGGTTCGATCAGCGCCGGTGTCGACGCCGATTTTCTCTCCGTGCGCACAGCGGTGCTCACGAACGACACCAAGCTCGCCTTTGATCTCCTCGCGGATGTGGTGATTCGGCCAACGTTCCCCGAGAAAGAGCTCGAACTGCTGCGAACGCAGAGTTTGTCTGGTTTGCAGCTGGAGCAGTCGCAGCCCAGCGCGATCGCCGATCGGTTCTTCCGGAAGGGGATCTACGGTGATCATCCCTACGCCCGCAAGGCGGATCCGGCGAGTGTGAAGGCCATCACCCGCGACGACCTGTTGAAGTTCCACAAGGCGCGGCTGCGGCCCAATGGTGCGTTGCTGGTGGTCTCGGGCGACATCACACTGGCGCAGGTCAAGCTGCTCGCGAACGCGGCGTTCGCCGGGTGGACGGGAGCCGCACCCGCCGCCGCCGCGATCAAGGAACCGCCGACGGGCAAGGCCACCGAGATCGTACTCGTGCATCGCGCGGGATCGGTACAGTCGAATATTCTGGTCGGCAACACCTCCTGGGCGCCAACGAATCCGCGGAGCTTCGCGGGCACGGTTATGAACAAGGTGCTGGGTGACGGTGCCAGCGGACGGCTCTTCTTGACGCTGCGCGAGGCCAAGAGCTGGACCTACGGCGCCTACTCCGCGTTCGAGCGTCGCAAGGGACTGGGCTATTTCGTCGCCAACACCGAAGTGCGGACGGCGGTCACCGACTCAGCGCTCGTCGAGTTGCTCGCGCAGCTCAAGCGCGTCACGGTGGAACCGATTCCGGACGCCGAGATTGACGCGTCCAAGAATTCCATTGCCGGCGCCTTCCCGCTCAAGATCGAGAGCTCGGCGCAAGTCGCAGCGCAGGTCGCCGCGGTCAAGTTGTACGAGTTGCCGGCCGCGTATCTGCAGACGTACCGCCAGCGGATCGCTGCGGTCACGTCGGCGACGGCGCAGGCGGCGGCCGTGGCCGGCATTCATCCCGACAAGGCCGTGATTGTCGTGGTGGGCGACGGTACCAAGATCTACGAGGGACTCAAGAAGATTGCCACAGTTCGCATTGTTGCTCCCGATGGCTCAGCGCTCAAGCCCGAAGATCTCGTGGTGAAGGGCGGATCGCTCGACATCGCGCGCGATCAGATTGTCGCAACGTCCGACAGCTTCGCCGTCATGTTCCAGGGCAACGCCCTTGGGTACCAGCGCTCGTCGCTCGTGAAGGCCGACGTCGGTTGGCTGCTGACCGAGGATTCGCAGATTGCGACGGTCGTTCAGCAGCACACCGAAGTCCGCTTCACCGAGAACTTCGTGATGCTCTCCGCGAAGCAGACCGGGAAGCAGGCGGGCAAGGATGTGAAGATCGACGTGGTGTACGCCGGCGGCCGAGCCAAGGGCACTGCGGCCACGCCGCAGCCCCCCGCGGGCGATGTGAAGTCCACGATCATCGACGCCGAAGTGCCGGCGGGCGCGGTCGACGATAACCTGATCACGACCCTGCTGCCCGCCATGAAGTTCTCGGCGGGCGCAAAGATCCCCGTGACGGTGTTCCAGTCGGGGAAGGGCACGACCATCACCATGACGCTCAGCGTCATCGGCGAAGAAGAGGTGAAGGTCCCCGCGGGGACGTTCGCCACCTGGAAGGTCGAGATGGCCGGCGGCGAGCAGCCGAGCACGCTGTACGTGGAGAAGGCGGCACCGCATCGGTTGGTCAAGCTGGCGATTGCCGGTGCGCCGGTCGAGTTGGTGCGTATTCGGTAAGCCACCGTCGTTCAGGTGCGTGGTGCGCGCGCTCCCTTCTCTCCGAGGGGAGCGCGTCGTGCTTCGCCCGTACGGATGGCGGTGTCGCCGAACTTTTCGCGAACGCGGTCGACGGCGCGCGAGAGATCACGATCACGCTCGCGCTCCGGCGCTTCAGGTGTGGCGTGCGTGGTCTGGAAGATCGACAACTGCTCTGCGTCCCGCGCCGAGCCGAAGTTGCTCACGGCCACACCCACGAGCCGAGCCGGAGCGGGACGCACCCCGCGAAGCTTGGTGAGCAGTGCCTGCGCCACGTCGATCAATGCGCGATCGCTCTCAATGGGTTGGTCGAGCGTTCGGCTCGCCGTGCGCGTGGTGAAACTCGTGTCGCGCAGTTTTACCGTAATGGTGCGCGCGCCAAGCCCTTCGCCGCGGAGGTCGCTGCCGACTTTCTCGGCGAGCATGCGAAGTTCACTCGCGACCTCAGCGTTGGTCGAGATGTCTCGCGGGAATGTTTCTTCGCGGCTGATCTGCTTGGCGGGCGTACGCGGTTCGACGGACGAATGGCTCACCCCTCGCACGCGGTCATAGAGCCAGTCGGCGGTCTTCGGACCGACCCATCGGGTGAGGGTGAGTCGATCGTGTGGGAGCACGTCGGACGCGTGGCGGAGGCCGAGTGCGCCGAGTTTTTCCTGGAGCTTGGGCCCGATGCCTGGGATGTCGGCAAGCTCCACCGTGCGCATGAACGCGAGCACCCCGTCGTCGGGGACGATAAACACCCCGCCGCCGTCCGGCTGTTTGGAGGGTTTGGCCCGCTCCGCTGCGAGCTTTGCGACGAGCTTGGACGGCCCGCCACCGAGCGAGAGCGAGAGGCCGACCTGGTCGATGACCGCCTGGCGCATACGAAGGGCCGTCTCGCGCAGCGACTCCCCGTGGTACAACGCTTCGGTGCCCGAGAGGTCCAAATACCATTCGTCGATGCTCGCTCCCTCGACCGCCGGTGTGAAGGTCTCGAGAACCCGCCGAATCGCGCGGCTGTTGTCGGAGCAGGCGTTCCGCGGGACGGGAACGCACATCGCGTCGGGGCAGAGTCGGAGTGCTTGGGCGATCGGCATTGCCGAGCGGACGCCGAAGGCGCGCGTTTCGTACGATGCGCTGCACACCACGCCACGGCTCCCGGGACGTCCCCCCACAATCAAGAGCGGCGCGCGCCCGGCCCCCTCGGGGTCGACCTTTCGGGCGACCGCGACAAAGAACGCGTCGGCATCAGCGAGCAGGATTCGGGGCACCTTGAACGATAGCGCATCCCGTGCCGAGCGGGCATCTTCCTCCCGTCCCCTGTGCGCCATCCGAACGCCACCGTGCCCGTGAACGACCAACCGCTCGCTCCACTCTGGACCCCCACTGCGGCCCGCGCTGCGCAATCGCGCATGGCGCGGTTCTTTGCGCAGGTGGCCGCCACGACCCCGGGTGCCCCAGCGGCCGATGCGCCGTACCGCGAATGGCACGCGTGGAGCATCGCGTCGCCCGGTGCGTTCTGGGCGGCCATGTGGCAGTTCGGTGGTGTGGTGGCAGAGCGCCAGGCGAATGGCTCACACTGGTCGCAGGTCGTGCAGGGTGCCGACCGGATGGCGCCGCCAGACGCGACGCGTGGCCCCGTGTGGTTCGCTGGCGCGCAGCTGAACTTTGCCGAGAACATGTTGCAGCGTCGCGGGACGGAAGCGGCAATCATCGCACGCGATGAACGTGGGGTGCGGCGTGAGATAAGTCGCGATGCCCTGCGCGCCGACGTCGCGCGCGTCGCCGCCGCCTTTCGCGCGATGGGTGTCGTCTCTGGTGATCGCGTGGCGGGCTTCCTGCCCAATATTCCCGAAGCGGTGGTTGCCATGCTCGCGGCCGCGTCCATTGGCGCGGTCTGGTCGAGCTGTTCCCCTGATTTTGGCGTTGGCGGTGTGTTCGATCGATTCGGACAGATCGCGCCGCGGGTGCTGGTGGTGGCCGACGGATACCGCTATGCAGGCAAGTCGATCGACTGTATGGCGCGCGCGCGTGAAATTGTCGAGCGCATCGACGCGATCGAACACGTGGTGGTGGTCTCGTTTCTGAGCGAGCGCGTTGCCGATACGGCGCTCGACGCGTTGCGTGGTGCGCCGAGTAGTACGCCGCGAGGTGCGCCGCGCAGTGCGACGCGATGGGAAGCGCTCGGCCATGGATCGGCGCCAGCCGCGCTCGACTTTGCGCGACTTCCCTTTGATCACCCGCTCTTCGTGATGTACAGCTCCGGCACGACGGGGCTTCCGAAGTGCATGGTGCACGGAGCGGGCGGCACCTTGCTGCAGCACCTGAAGGAGCATCAACTCCACACCGACCTCCGCGACGGCGATCGAATCTTTTACTTCACCACCTGCGGGTGGATGATGTGGAACTGGCTTGTTTCGGCGCTCGCGAGCGGCGCGGCCATCGTGCTATATGACGGCGCGCCGATGCCCCCGAGCGCACCAGATGCGCTCTGGACACTCGCCGCCGACGAACGCGTGACCGTCTTTGGTACGAGTGCCAAGTTCCTCGCGCTCTCCGAGAAGGAAGGGTTCGCGCCGCAGCGCACGCACGACCTGAGCGCGTTGCGCACCATTCTGAGTACGGGCAGTCCACTCGCCCCCGCGAGTTTTGCGTACGTCTACCGCGACGTGCAGTCCGATGTACACCTCGCGAGTATTTCTGGCGGCACCGATATCATCTCGTGCTTCGCCCTCGGGAACCCAATGCTGCCCGTCTGGCAGGGGGAGTTGCAGTCCCTCGGACTCGGCATGGCGGTGGATGTCTGGGACGCCGCCGGCGAACCGCTCGCGTTGAATCCTGGCGACCTTGTCTGCACACGTCCGTTTCCGTCGATGCCCGTTGCGTTTTGGAATGACGCGGATGGCTCGAAGTATCGAAAGGCGTACTTCGATTTCTTTCCGGGCGTCTGGCGCCACGGCGACTGGGCGCTCCGCACCGCGCACGACGGCCTGGTGATTCTTGGTCGGAGCGATGCGACGCTGAATCCGGGCGGTGTTCGGATCGGGACGGCGGAGATCTATCGGCAGGTCGAGCAGGTCGACGAGGTGCTCGAGGCGGTCGTTGTGGGGCAAGAGATTACGGTGGATGGAAGCCCTGACGTACGGATCGTGCTGTTCGTGCGGCTTCGTGCTGGCGTTTCCTTAGACGACACGCTCCGCGATCGCCTCAAACGCCGAATCCGCGAACAGGCAAGCCCGCATCATGTGCCACGGGTGATTGTGCAGGTCGCCGATATTCCGCGCACGATCAGCGGCAAGATTTCCGAGATCGCGGTGCGTGAGACGATTCACGGGCGTTCGGTCGACAACACCGACGCCCTCGCCAACCCGGAATCGCTCGCGTTGTATCGGGCGCATCCATCACTCGCACTGTCGTGACGAGCAGCCAATGAGCGCACCATTCGTGAGTGATCCGGCGGGGGTCGTCACGGCCCACGAAATTGCCGCCGCGCAGCGGACGCTCGGTGCAGCAATCCGGCGCACGCCCACGATTCACTCGGCGCTGCTGAGCGAGCGACTTGGCGTCGACCTCCATCTCAAGCTCGAGTTGCAGCAACATACGGGGTCGTTCAAGGCACGCGGCGCGTTCAATCGCATTGCGCAGTTGAGCGACACCGAGCGGGCGCGAGGGGTCATCACTGTTTCCGCGGGGAATCATGCGCAGGCGGTGGCCTGGGCGGCGCGCGGGGCAGGAGTTGCCGCGACGGTCGTAATGCCCGACGGGGCGGTTCAGATGAAGGTTGATGCCACCCGCGCGTTCGGAGCCGAGGTCGTGCTCACGCCAGGCCCGACCCTCTTGCCGACGATGCAGCGCATGCAAGCCGAGCGGAACCTGGTCTTCATCCCGCCCTTTGACGACCGTTTTATCATCGCCGGCGCAGCCACATGCGGTGTGGAACTGCTCGAAGACGTCCCCGATGTCGAAGTGATTCTCGTTGGTGTTGGTGGGGGAGGCATCGTGAGCGGCCTCCTCGCGGCGGCGAATGCCCGTGGGGCCGCTGTGCGCATTATCGGTGTCGAGCCAGAGGGTGCCATGGGGATGACGCGCAGCGTGCGCGAAGGGGCGCCGGTCCGTCTCGATCGCGTACACTCCATTGCGGATGGCCTCGCCGCCCCCTGGGCGGGGGCGCTCAACTATCAGCATGTCCGCGACCTCCACGCAGAAATGGTCACCGTCACGGACGACGCGATTGTTGAGGCGCTCTTCACCCTGCGCGACGCCTGCGGGATCGCTGCCGAGCCGGCGGCAGCGGCGTGTCTCGCCGCGCTGATGAGTGGGGTGGTGCGCCTCCCAGCGGGCACCCGTGTGGCCTGCGTCGTGACCGGGGGCAATGTGGACGCCAGTCGGCTGGCCGAGCTGGCCGAGCAGGCAGAGCGGGCGGCGCGCCGACCGCCCACCCCCGAGGTCCGATAGCCGTCCCCCTCCGGGCGGCTATATTTCAGGGGACCGTTCGAGAGGGCGTGCGCTGGAGATAGCACGAGCCCTCGTCGCGCGACTACACGACCTCGAGGACACACCGATGGCTACGATCGCTTCCCCGCAAGCCGAGACCGCTCACGACACCTTCCCGATCAACGGGACGGATTACATCGAGTTTTGGGTCGCGAACGCCAAGCAATCTCAGCTGTACTACCGTCACGTGATGGGCTTCGAGCTCCTTGCGTACCGTGGTCCCGAAACGGGCGTGCGGGATCGGGCTAGCTATCTGCTGCAGCAAGACAAGCTCCGCTTTGTGCTCACCACGCCGATGGGCCCCGAGGGAGAAATCGCCGCCCATATCGCTCTCCACGGCGACGGTGTGCGCGATCTTGCGTTCTGGGTCGATGACTGCCGCGACGCTTACGCCAAGGCTATCGAGCGTGGCGCCCGCAGCATCCACCCGCCGCGCGTCGACCGCGACGAGAATGGCGAGGTGGTGATCGCTGCGATCGCCACCTACGGTGACACGATTCACTCGATCGTCGAGCGCAAGAACTACACGGGCACCTTCCTCCCGGGCTTCGTTAAGTCCTCGCCGTCGTTCGTCGCGAAGTCGGCGGGCCTCAAGTATGTCGACCACTGCGTCGGCAACGTCGAGCTCGGCAAGATGAACCATTGGGTGGAGTTCTACTCGCGCGTCCTCGGTTTCTACAATCTCCTCTCCTTCGACGACAAGCAGATCTCCACCGAGTACTCGGCGCTGATGTCGAAGGTGATGTCGAATGGCAACGGCCGCATCAAGTTCCCGATCAACGAACCGGCCGCAGGAAAGAAGAAGTCGCAGATCGAGGAATATCTGGATTTCTATCGTGGCCCCGGCGTGCAGCATATCGCGATCGCCACCGACGACATCGTGAAGACCGTGCGCGATCTGAAGAGCCGCGGCATGGAGTTCCTCAGCATCCCCGGCACGTACTACGAGACCGTGCTTGCCCGTGTCGGAACGATTGACGAAGATCTCGCGCCGCTCGCCGAGCTCGGCATCTTGATCGACAGCGACGACGAAGGATACTTGCTCCAGATTTTCAGCAAGCCCGCACAGGATCGCCCGACGTTGTTCTACGAGATCATTCAGCGAAAGGGTGCCAAGAGTTTTGGAGCCGGCAACTTCAAGGCACTGTTCGAATCGTTGGAGCGCGAGCAGGCGATCCGAGGGAATCTCTAATGCCCCAGTATCACGTCCTCGGTCAGATCCCGCGCAAACGGCACACGATCTTCCGCAAGCCCGATGGCGGGTTGTACGCCGAGCAGCTGATGGGGAACGAAGGCTTTACCGGCGTGGCGTCGCTGCTCTATCACACGCATCCGCCCACGACGGTCAAGTCGGCGCGCCGGATTTGTGATATTAAGTACGAAGCGGACCCCGACCTGACGTTGCGCCATCGGCACTTTCGTACGGCGGGGCTTCCCCGCGGTGGCAGCCCAACACTCGACCGTGTGCCGTTGCTGTTCAACGAGGACATCGCGATGCTGTGGGCGCAGCCCGATACGCAGGACGAGCACTTCTACCGCAACTCGCAGGCCGACGAAGTGGTGTACGTCGCGGAAGGGGAGGGGCATCTCGAGACGCAGTTCGGGAACCTGCCCATCATTCCGGGCGACTATCTCGTCATCCATCGCAACATCATGCACCGGTATCACTTCACGAAGCCAGCCAAGCTGCTCGTGATGGAGAGCCGTGGCTACGTGCGCACGCCGAGTCGGTATCGCAACGATTACGGGCAGATTGTTGAGGGCGCTCCGTACAGCGAGCGGGACTTTCGTATTCCGCGTGAACTCGTGACTAATGATGAGCGCGGAGACTTCGCGATCATTACCAAGCAGTACAACGGACTCACCGAGCACATTCTGGATCACCACCCCTGCGATGTGATCGGCTGGGATGGCATGTTCTACCCGTGGGCGTTCAACATCCACGACTTCGAGCCCATCGTCGGCCGCGTGCATCAGCCGCCGCCAGTGCATCAGACGTTCCAGGGCGACGGTTTTGTGATCTGTTCGTTCTGCCCGCGCCCGTATGATTTTGATCCGCAGTCGATTCCGGCACCGTACAATCACAGCAACGTCGACTCCGACGAGGTGCTCTTCTATGCCTCCAGCGAGTTCATGAGCCGGAAGGGGATCGAGTACGGGTCGATCACGCTGCATCCGGACGGACTGCCGCACGGCCCGCACCCGGGGCGCGCCGAGGCTTCGATTGGTGCAAAGGCGACCGATGAGCTGGCGGTCATGATGGATTCTTTCCGCCCCCTCAAGGTGGCCAAGGCGATCCTGCCCATCGAAGATCCCAAGTACATGACCAGTTGGATTGATGCGCAGGGTGGTGGCTTCTCGCCGCCAACCTCGTAACCCGCGGCGCGCATGTCTGAGGCGCCGCTGACCTTCGACCTCGGGACGCTTTCGCTTCCTGAGCGTGGGCGGCTGCTCTCGCGTATCGTGGCGCCGCGCCCGATTGCGTTTGTGTCGTCGCAGTCGGCCGCGGGGGTCGGCAATTTGTCCCCGTTCTCCTTCTTCACGGCTGGCGGGAGCAATCCACCGTCGGTGGCGTTCTGCACCGTGAATGACCGACAGGGGCGTCGCAAGGACACGGTGTTGAACATCGAAGCCACCGGGGAGTTCGTGGTGAGCACCGTATCGGCACCAATGCTCGCACGAATGAATCAGAGTTCCTTCGAGTATCCGCCGGACGTCGACGAGTTCGACGCCGCGGGGTTCACCCGCGCCGCCAGTGTGCTCGTCGCGCCACCGGGTGTCGCTGAGTCCCCCGTGCGGATGGAGTGCCGATTGCAACAGATCGTCACCCACGGGACTGGACCCCAGGCCTCGAACTACATCGTTGGTGAAGTACTCCTCATTCATGCCGATCCCGCCGTGTGCACCGACGGCCTGCCCGACAACGCCAAGCTGCAGCAACTCGCACGACTCGGCGGTGACCTTTATCTCACAGTGGAACGCGACGACCTCTGGTCGCTCGCGCGTCCGAAGACTCCCTGACCATGCCACGTTTTTCTGATCGATACAACGGACTCCCCCCGTACCCGCTCGCGACCATTCCGCAGCGAAAGCGAGAGCTGATCGCCCGCGGGGTCGATGTGATTGACCTGGGCGCCGGCGACGCGGATCTCGCACCCCCGCAAGCAGCGATTGATGCGCTCGCCGATGTGGGTACGACGCCCGCGCTCAGCCGGTATGGATTCGGCCTCGGGTTGCCCACCTTCCGCACGGCCGCGGTGGAGTGGATGCAGAAGCGATTCGGTCACAGCTTTGATCCCATCACGGAAGTCGTGCCGTTGCTGGGTTCCAAGGAAGGGTTGTCGCACCTCGCGCTCGCGTATGTCCAGAAGGGCGATACCACCATCGTTCCGGATCCCGGCTACAACGCGTATCGCGGGGGCACGCAGCTTGCTGACGGTGAGCCGTATCTGTATCCGATCACACCGCGCACCAAGTTCCTGGTGGAGTTGGATGAGATCCCCGACGACGTTATGCGTCGCGCACGGATCCTCTATTTGAACTACCCCAACAATCCCACCGGTGCGGTGGCGCCGCTCGACTACCTCGCGCGCGTGGTGCAGACGTGTCGTGAGCGCGACATCGTGCTCGTGTACGACAATCCGTATGCAGAGATGACCTTCGATGGCTATGTGGCGCCGAGCATTTTTGATGTGGAGGGCGCGCGCGACGTGGCGATCGAGTTCCACTCGATGTCCAAGACCTTCAACATGACCGGCTGGCGCTGCGGCTGGGCGGCTGGCAACAAGGACATCGTGGGCGCACTGTCGCGGGTGAAGAGCTTTGTCGATACCGGCCAGTTCCAGGGCGTGCAGCACGCCGCCGTTGCCGCGATGGGTGTGGCCGACGCTTGGCTCCCCGGGAATGTCGCGGTCTTCAAGGAGCGTCGCGACGCAGCAGTCGCGGCATTCCGGGCCAACGGGTTCCCCTGTGAATCGCCGATGGCGACGATGTATCTGTGGATTCCGCTCCCGTCGCACATCAAGAGCCAAGAGTTCCACGAGCGCATGCTCGACACGGGCGTCGTCGTCCTGCCGGGCTCGGCGTTGGGCGCGGGCGGTGAAGGGTTCTTCCGTGTCTCATTCATCACATCGCCAGCGCGTATTGCCGAAGCTGCAGCGCGCGCAGGGGAAGTGCTCCGCTCGTTCAGCGCCTAGTGCGGTCAAGTACGGTCTAGTACGGGCTAGTACTGCCTATTACGGCGCGGCACGGCGGTTTCCACCGGCGCGCACTTACGCGCACTTACGTGCGCTGAAGCACCCGCGCGACATCCGCGACCGTTGCGTCGATCGGGATAGGTTTGTTTGCGCGGGGTGGCACGGGGCGCATCTGCTCATGATACTGCACCACGAGCTCGGGATCTTTGAGCACATGTCCCGTGAGCACGGCAACGACCGAGTCGTCCGCGCCAATGAGTCCTGAGGCGCGCGCGGCTCGCACGCCGGCCACACTTGCGGCACTCGCCGGCTCGCAGCCCACCCCCGCGGCATCGATAACAGCCTTGGCGTCGAGAATCGCGTCGTCGCTGACCGCGAGGACCGCGCCGTTCGTGTCGCGGATCACCCGCACCGCACGATCCCAGCTCGCGGGATCGCCAATGCGGATGGCCGTTGCCACGGTCGCGGCGCGCACGGGCTCATGCGTGGTAAATCCCGTGTCGAACGCATGCGCGAAGGGTGCCGCACCCATCGCTTGCACGGAGAGGACCCGCGGCATTTTCGTGATGAGTCCAAGCGCATGCAGTTCGCGCAACGCCTTGCCAAATGCCGACGTGTTTCCAAGGTTGCCGGCGGGTAGCACGATCCAGTCAGGCGCCTGCCAGCCGAGTTGCTGGAGCATCTCAAACACGATCGTCTTCTGTCCTTCGACACGCCACGGATTCACCGAGTTGGCGAGATACACGCCGAGTTCGCGCGACGACTCGCGCGCGAGTCGGAGGCAGTCGTCAAAATCTCCTTTCACAATCAGCGTCCGCGCGCCGTAGGCCAGCGCCTGCGCAATCTTGCCGAGCGCCACTTTGCCCTCAGGCACGAAGACGAGGGCCGGTAATCCCGCTTGCGCCGCGTAGGCGGCGAGCGACGCTGACGTGTTGCCGGTCGACGCACAGGCGACCGCTGTGGCGCCGGTACGCACCGCATGCGTCACGGCTGCGGTCATCCCGCGGTCCTTGAAAGAGCCCGTCGGGTTTCGTCCCTCGTGTTTGAGCATCAGCGAGCTGACACCAGCGTACTCGGCGATGCTCGCGCGGTGCATGAGCGGAGTGTTCCCCTCGGGGTGGCTCACCACGGCGCCCTCGCCCGGCATCACGAGCTCTCGAAACCGCCACACGCCGCTGGCTTCACTCCCGTGATGCGTGCAGCAGCGGCCCCCGAATCGCGACAACAGGGCGGCGCCATGCATCGCGGGGTGCGGGTGAATCACTTCGAGGAGTCCGTCGCAGGTCGGGCACGCACTCGCGGTCAGGGTGAAGGGCCACTCCGCTCCGCACGATCCGCACCGCTGGATACTCGCTGCGCCCTCGGCGCTAAACAATGCGTCACGCGACATCGGCGTCCTCCGGGAGATCAAGCGCGCCCTGTGGCGCTGTACGGCAGACACGCGTGGTGCATCCAATGCCGAGGGCCGAGTAGGCACCCGCGACTGCGCTCGCCACGGACTGCGCAGTCGCCGCGCTGTCGCACAGGTAGAACGACGTGGGGCCCGCGCCTGAGATCGAGCCGCCAAGCGCGCCTGCGACGAGCGCGGCCGCTTTTGACTCGGCGAACCCCGGAAGCAGGATACCGCGGGCTGGCTCCGCGATTTGGTCGTCGAGTGATCGCCCGAGAAGGGCCAGATCGTTGGTGAAGCACGCCGCGACCATCGCCGCGACGTGCGCCATTTGATGAATGGTGATCTCTCGCGAGATAAAGCGAGGGAGCGCTGCGCGCGCGTCGGCCGTCTTCATCCGCTGAGCCGGATGCGCGAGCACCACGTGCAACCCCTCGGGGATCGGGAGTCGCACAATATCCATCGGCGCGACGCTGCGGACGAGACAAATCCCGCCGTATAGGGCAGGGGCGAGGTTGTCCGCGTGCCGTCCGGCAACGGTGGCCTCCGCTTCGAGCGCGCACTCCAGGAGGGCCACCCCATCCAGCGGCGATCCGAGCAGCCGGTTTGTGGCAACGGCGCCGGCGACCGCCGATGCGGCGCTCCCGCCTTGGCCGCCAGCCAACGGAAGCCCCTTGGTCACAAAGAGTCGCACGCCAACGTTCGTGGCAGACGCACGACGCAGCACATGCTGTGCCGCGATGCTTGCGGTGTTCGCTGTTGGGTCCGTGGGGAGTTCGGGATGTCCCGCGTCGGCCACTTCGATTCCGACTGTCGTGCGGCGCTCGACGCGCACCCGATCGCCAGGGCCGGTGACGGCCATCCCGAGCACATCAAGCCCGGGACCGATGTTTCCGATTCCGGCAGGTGCCAGTGCGGCAGCGTGATCGCGAAGCGTGAGAGGCATGTGGTCGGACGTTAGCGGAGCGCGCGGGTGGTGTCCATTGTTCCGCGCAGTCGATACATTTTTGCCGTTCGTGATCCCAGAGGAGTCCCGCGTGTCCCACGTGCCATCCACCGCGCTGAAACGCACCCTCACAACCACCTCACTGGTGGCGGTGATGTATTTCTCGGTGTCCGGCGGTGCCTACAGCCTTGAAGGGCTGGTCAAGGCAACCGGGCCCGGCCTCGCGCTGCTGATGCTCCTCGTGCTTCCCATCTGCTATTCGCTTCCTGAGACGCTCATTGTCGGCGAGCTCGCCAGTATGCTGCCGGAGGAAGGCGGCTATTATCGCTGGGTGCGTCGCGCGTTCGGCGAAGCGTGGGGATTCCAGAATGGGTGGACCACCTTGCTCTACTCGGTGGTAGACATGGCGCTCTATCCCGCGCTGTTCAATCTCTATCTCAAGTGGTTTTTCCCGGGGCTGAGTGAAGGCGTCAGCTGGATGGTATCGCTCGCCCTCATTTGGGCCGCGACGGGCATCAACCTGCGCGGCGCACGTCAGGTGGGGCAGTCGAGTGTCTGGGCGGGCGCGTTTATTGTCGCGGGCTTTGTCGCGTTCGCGGTGATTGCGCTCCCGCATGTGAACCACGCCCCGTGGGTACCGTTCCGCACCACGACGCACTCACTGGGTGCAGGGCTCGCGGTTGGACTCTCCACGGCGCTCTGGAACTTCATCGGCTGGGACAACGCGAGCACCGTGCAGGGTGAGGTCATCGATCCAACCCGCACCTATCCGCGTGCACTCGCCATCGCGCTCCCGTTGGTGGCATTGGTGTACTTCATTCCGGTATTGCCCGCACTCGCGGCCACCGACTGGACGACCTGGACGGAAGGCAGCTGGCCACGCATCGCGCAGTCGATGGGTGGACGCAGCGGCACTGTCGTGGCCTGGTGGTTGGCGATCGGCGGAATGATCGGGGCCGCCTCGCTCTTCAATGCGCTGCTGCTGAGCTACTCCCGTCTCCCGGTGGCGCTCGCCGGCGACCGGCTGCTTCCCGAGTTTTTAGCGTTCACCGATCGCCGCGGTACGCCACGCAATGCGATTCTCGTGGCCGCCGTCTTGTACTCGGTGTTCACCCTGCTGCCATTCAGCTCGCTGATTGTCGCCGACGTGCTGCTCTACAGCGCCGCCTTGCTCATGGAGCTCGCGGCCCTCGTGCAGCTCCGCCGCAAAGAACCTGAACTGCGGGGCGCTTTCCGAATTCCCCTAGGCACCACGGGTGTCGCCGTGTTGGCTACACTGCCCGCCATCGTGCTTGTCCTCGTGGTGGTGCTCTCCTACGCCGAGGGCGACGTGGCACTGCCGTCGCTCCTCGGTTCGGTGGTCGCCATGTGCATTGGTCCACTCGTGTATCGCGCCTGCCGCCCGAAATCGGCATAGCGCACATACCGCACATAGCGCGCGTAGCGCGCGCACAGCACACCGCGCGCACAGTTCGTATCAGGCCCTAGGGCCGACGGTACACGATGCCGCCCTTCATCACGAGGCGCACACCACTCGCGCGGGTCTTGGTGATGTCCTTGGTTGGGTCGCCGTCCACCGCGATCAGGTCCGCGAGCAACCCGGTCTTCACGCTTCCCAGGCGCGTCTCCATGTGCATCACCTTGGCGTTCACACTCGTCGCCGCCTTGAGCGCTGCGACCGGTGTCATGCCATAGTTCACGAGGAGTTCGAGTTCGCGCGAGTTGTCGCCGTGCGTGAACACGCCAACGTCGCTGCCATTGCAGATCGTGACGCCGGCGTCGAGTGCCATCTTGAACGTCGCGCGCTTCCGGGTAATGGATGCCGGCTCGGGATCGACTCCCTTCTTCCATCCTGCGTACTGCGACGTGGCATCGCCCGCAGCCAGCGTCGGGCAGAAGGCGACGCCCTTCTCCTTCATGAGCGCAAAGATTTCCGGCGTGCCATTGTCGCCGTGCTCAATGTCTTCGACCCCTGCCATGATCGCGCGCCGCATCCCCTCTGGGGTGGAGGAGTGCGCCACCACAGCGCGCCCACTCGAGCGCGCCGTCTCAACCATCGCGCGAAGCTCGGCTTCGCTGAACGTCGGCATGGTCTGGCCGTTTGGGCCCCACCGATAATCGGCGTACACCTTGATCCAGTCTGCACCGTGTGCGATCTGATCACGCGTCACGCGAATCACATCCTCGGGTCCGTTCGCTTCCTCGGCCCCCTGCGGCGGTTCAAACGCAAAGTCCACGCGGCGCGGCGCATAGGAGCCCGTCGCGACAATTGCACGCGTCGTCACCAGCATCCGTGGGCCGGGAATAATCCCTTGGTCAATGGACTGCTTCAGCCCAACGTCCGCGTAGCCCGCTCCCTCGGTGCCAAGGTCGCGAACCATCGTCCAGCCGGCCATCAACGTGTTGCGCGCGTGGTTCACGGCGCGCGCGGTGCGCAGGGCGAGTGGCTCCTTGAGGACTTGGTCGTTCCACGCGGCTTCGTCGTAGGGGTGTAGCAGTAAGTGTGAGTGCGCCTCGATCAGTCCCGGCATCAGTGTCGTGCCTGGTAGGTCGATCACCGTTGCTCCCTTGGGTGAACCGACCTCGCTCGCACTCCCGACGGCGGCGATCTTGTCGCCGCGTACGAGAACGGTCCATCCCGTATGTGGCGCATCCGTCACGCCATCCCACACGGCAGCCGGACGCAACAGCACGAGCGCATCCTTCGGCGGAGCCGCCTGCGCGCTGAGCACCAGAGGGAATACAAGGAGGGCCAACAATCCTCGACGACGCATCGACATCACTCGCAGTGAAGGGTTAGTTCTGGGGAATCAGCGGAGAGACCGCGGCGTGCGTGCCGGTGCCAGGAAATCCCGTCACACCACCCGAGACGACAAATGCCATGAAGTCGGAGCTTTCCATTTCAACGCGACTCACGCGCGTGGCCGGTACCACAAAGGTCCAGCCCGCAAAGGCGTACGACTGGGGGAAATACACCACCACCGACTCGGCGTCTCCGAGCGAAGCCATGGACTCTTGCGTGATAAACCCAAGCCCCTTGATCGCGCCGTCGGGGGTGAGCGACACCAGCACCGGCTTGTCGAATCGGCGCTTCTCGCCGACAAAGGCGTTGAGTAGATCTTTGGTCGAGGTGTACACCAAGCGTACGAACGGCAGGCGCTCAAGGAGCCGCTCGAACTCGACAATCACCGTCTTGGTCAGGACGCTCGACCCAAAAAATCCCACGAGGGTGATCGATGCCAGGGTCACCACAAACCCCACGCCGGGAATGGAGATGCCGAGCCAGCTGTCCACCTTCTGAAACGCTTGGACGCAGACGAAGGCCGTCAGCAGGAGCGGAACGGTGATGACGAGACCTTGCAGGAAATAGCGGAGTAATCGCTTCATCGTGCGGGCGTTCCCGGGAGAGGGCGGGGTGTCACGCGGCGGGGGGGGGGACTGCTGGTGGGCCAGCGGTCGACCGCTCAGTGACGTAGAATAAGAGCGCTACGCTTGAAGATAACCCCTACCGGGCTCGCCGATGAGAGATCTCCCCCGCCGCACCCCCCACCGTCTGGGCCGATGGGCCCTGATGGCCCTCCTCACCATCGCCTCGGCCGCTGTCGGTACGGCCGGCGCGCAGAGCGGGAAGAAGCCCATCACGCAGGATGTCTACGACCTCTGGCGCTCCATCTCTGGCGCCGCCCTGTCCACCGACGGCAAATGGGCGATGTACACCGTCTCCCCCGCCGTCGGCGAGGGCGAGTTGGTCATCCGCAGCACGAGCGGTAGCACCGAATACAAGTTCCCACGCGGCTACACCGGCCGTCCGCAGCTCCAGGCTGGTGCCGATTCGGCGGCCCTCTTTAGTGCCGCCCCGGCGCAGTTCTCCGGCAACGGACTGTACGCGGCCTACGTGAAGTACCCGTCCGCTCAGGCCGTCGAGGCCTCCCGCAAAGCGCCGCGCAACCGCCCGGTGCCGATGCCCCGCAACGACATGGGCGTCGTGCGGCTCTCGGACGGCAACGTGATGCTGATCGCCCGCGTCCGCTCGTTCAAAATGGCCCGTGACGGTGGCAAGTACATCGCGTACTTGATGGAATCCGACACGGCCGCCGCGCAGTCAGGCGGCGGGGCTCCTGCCGCCGGTGGTCGCGGTGGTCGTGGCGGCGCCGGTGGCGGCGCAGCTGGTGCGCGCACGGAACCGGGCGCACCCCTCGTGCTCCGCGATCTCGCGGCTGCTACAGACACCCGCATTGACGACGTCACCAGCTACCTCTTTGACGACGCCGAACACGTGCTGACCTACAGCACGGCCAGCAGCGACTCCTCCAAGACCGGCGTCTGGGTTCGCGACCTCGCCACCGGTGCCGTTACCGCCCTCGCCAGCGGAAAGGGCAACTACAAGTCGCTCGCCATGGACCGCAAGGGGACCTCCGTCGCCTTTGTCTCCGACAAGGACGACGCGGCCGCCAAGCCACGCTACTCGCTCTACCTCGGCTCGCTCGTTCCGGCGAAGGGCGCCAAGAGCATCGGCGCCGCTGAGAAGGTCGTCGCTGCCGGCACGGTTGGCGAAGGCCTGTTCATCGCCGATCGCGGTCGCGTGGGCTTTAATCGCGACGGCAATGTGCTCGAGTTCTCGCTCGCGCCGGCTCCCATGGACACCGTTCCCGCCGACTCGCTGATCGACAAGGCGGTGTACGACCTCTGGCATTGGCAGGATCCGCGCATCCAGCCCCAACAGCGCATCGAAGCCGCCCGCGACCGAAATCGCACCTACATCGCGGCCTACACGCCGGCCACCAAGAAGTGGGCGCGCCTCACCAACGACTCCATCACCACCGCCACCCTCGCCGACAACGGCAAGGTCGCTCTTGGCATCAGCACGCTCGAGTACGCGATCGAATCCACGTGGGGTGAGGGTGCGAACGACGTGTACCTGCTCGATCCGCAGACCGGCGCGCGGACCCTGGTGATCAAGAAGCTCGATGCCCGTCCCGCGCTCTCCCCGAGCGCGAAGTACCTGATCTGGTACGACGCGGGCGTCTGGTACTCCCAGAACATCGCGACCAAGGAAAAGGTCAACCTCACCGAGAAGATCAAGGGCATCAAGTTCGAGAACGAGGAGTTTGATAGCCCAGACAACATTCCCGCCTACGGCTCGGGTGGCTGGACCAAGGACGACAAGTCCGTCCTGCTCTACGATCGCTACGACGTCTGGGAAGTCGATCCCGCTGGCATCGTGCCGCCGCGCAACGTCACCGCCGGCGCCGGCCGCAAGCAGATCCGCACCTATCGCGTGGTGAACCTCGACACCGAGGATCGCTATCTCGATCCCGCCGAACCGCTGATCCTCACCACGCTCGACAGCCTCACCAAGGACGGCGGCTACGCCAAGGCCAAGCTTGGCGCCTCGACCACACCCGAGGTCATCATCCACGGGGCGAAGCGCTACGCCGGCCTCGCAAAGGCCCGCAAGGCCGAGCAGTACCTGATGACGCAGCAGACGTACCGCGAGTTCCCCGATCTCTGGACCGGCACGAGCATCGCCTCGACCGCCAAGATCTCAAACGCCAACCCGCAGGAAAAGGACTACCCGCGCGGCGACGTGGAACTGGTCAGCTGGCTCAGTAATGATGGCGTCCGCCTGCAGGGCATGCTCTACAAGCCCGAAGGCTTTGATCCGACCAAGAAGTACCCGCTCATCGTGTACTACTACGAGCGCCTCAGCGACGGCCTTCACGGCTACGTCGCACCGAGCGGCCGTAACGTCATCAACCCGCACGTCTACACCTCGCTCGGCTACCTGATCTTCGAGCCGGATATCGTCTACACCACCGGTGAGCCGGGGAACAGCGCCACGAAGGCCGTCGTGTCGGGTGTGCAGTCGCTGATCGGCCGTGGGTTTGTGGACGAGAAGCACATGGGCCTGCAGGGGCAGTCGTGGGGCGGCTTCCAGTCGTCGTTCATCATCACCCAGACGACAATGTTCGCCGCTGCGGTGCCGAACGCGACGGTCGTCAACATGACGTCGGCCTACGGCGGTATCCGCTGGGGCCCCGGCGTGCTCCGCACCTTCCAGTACGAACACACGCAGAGCCGCATCGGCGGATCGCTGTGGGAATATCCGGAGCGCTACATCGAAAACTCTGCGCTCTTCAAGCTCGACCGCGTCACCACGCCGGTGCTCTTCATGGCCAACGATGCGGACGATGCGGTACCCTGGTACCAGGGCATTGAGTTCTACAACGCGATGCGTCGCCTCAAGAAGGAAGCGTACTTCGTTGTGTACAACGGCGATGTGCACAATCCTACCAAGCGTGCAAACCAGAAGGACATCGACCTCAAGATGCAGCAGTTCTTCGGCAACAAGCTGAAGGGTGAGGCCGCGCCAGACTGGATGAAGCGCGGCATCCCGTACCTGGACAAGGGAAAAGATCAGGTGAAGATGGGAACGCCCGGCGCGACGGGCGGCAAGGACGAGCCGACGACCTCGGGAAAGACCCCCGAGTAATCGCTGGAACAGCGCTCAGTCGAGGCCCCGGTGGCAACTGCCGCCGGGGCCTCGTCGTTACGGCCTACACCCGTTCCGCGAAGTCACGGCAATCGGTAGATTTTAAAAATGTCAACGGCCATCGAAACTCGCGCGCTGCGCAAGATTTATCCTGCCCCTCCGGCCCGCAAACGAGGGGGCCCGCGCACATCGACCTTCGCGCCGCGAACCGCCGCACCGCCTCAAGGGGTCCGCGTTGAAGGCGGTGGCATTGCCGCCCTTGATGGTCTCGACCTCACCGTGGAAGAGGGGGAGTTCTTCGGCCTCCTCGGCCCCAACGGGGCAGGGAAGACCACAACCATCGGCATTCTCACGACCCGCGTCCGCGCGACCTCCGGCGAGGCATTCGTCGCCGGCAAGAATGTGCGCACGGAAGACGTGGCCGTGCGCCGCCGTATCGGGATTGTGCCGCAGATCCCCAATCCGGATCGCAGCCTCAACGCGATCGAGAATCTGATTTTCCACGGCGCCTATTTCGGCATTCCCACGCGTGAGGCCGAGCGCCGGGCAATGGGGCTCCTCGAGCAGTTCGACATTGGCGACAAGGCGCAGTCCAAGGTCGAAGAGTTGTCCGGTGGTCAGCAACAGCGACTCATGATTGCGCGCGCCCTGCTGCATGAGCCGCAGGTGCTCTTTCTGGACGAACCAACGGTTGGGCTCGACCCACAGGCGCGACTCGCCCTGTGGGAGGTGTTGCGTCGTCTGCATCGCGAAGGTCGCACCATTGTGATGACCACGCACTACATGCAGGAAGCCGACGAGTTGTGCGATCGCCTCGCGATCGTCGATCAGGGGCGCCTCCTCGCCTGCGACTCGCCGACCAAGCTCAAAGCCCTCGCCCCAGGTGACACGCGTATCGACCTCACCATCGAAGGCGACGCCGCTGCTGCGGCCGCGGCGTGCCGCACCCTCGACGGCGTGACCCGCGTGGATGTCGCCGCCACGGACATCCTGGCCTACGCCGCGCGCGGAGGCGAACTCCTCCCCGCGTTGATTCGCGCCGTCGAACAGTCCGGTGCACGTGTCCAGAACATCAACCTCGCGAAGCCGAGTCTCGAATCGCTCTTCGTGTCCCTCACCGGGAGGAAACTCGGATGAACGATCAGCATCCTACAACGGCGGTCTTTTTCGCGATGCTCCGCCGCGATATTCGCGTCGCGCGCCGTGAGCTCCCCTTCTTTTTGCTCCGCACCGCGCTGCAGCCACTCATGCTGATGGTGGTGTTTGGGTACCTGCTGCCCAAAATGGGGATGATGCAGGCCGGCTACACCTCGACGCTGCTGCCTGGGGTCCTCGCGCTGTCCCTCGCGCTCTCCGCGGTGCAGTCCGTCGCGTTGCCCATGGTGGCGCAGTTTGGGTTCTCCAAGGAAATCGAGGACCGACTGCTCGCGCCGGTGCCCACCCGGATTGTTGCGCTTGAACTCGTCGTTGCCGGCACCTTGCAAGGACTTCTCGCGGGGCTCTTCGTTCTCCCCGCGGGGCGGCTGATCATGGGCCCGATCCAAGGGCTCGCCCTCGGGAACTTCCCGGAAATCTTTCTGGTCATGGTGCTCGGCGCCGCAACCTTCAGCGCGCTGGGCCTGCTGATCGGCTGTGCGATCAGTCCGCAGCAGATCGGGTTGATGTTCAGCTCCATCATCGGCCCGATGATCTTCTTTGGGTGTATGTACTATCCCTGGCGCGCGCTCGACAAGATTCCGTTTATGAAATACGCGGTGCTGGTCAATCCGCTCGTATATGTAGCGGAGGGGATGCGAGCAACGCTCATACCAAGCATTCCGCACATGGACCTAACGGTCGTCTGCGGGGCGCTCGTGTTTCTCTTGGCGCTCTTCTGGTTCTTTGGCCAGCGTGGGTTCATGAAGCGAGCCATCACCTGAACCGAGTGTCGGAGGGGCGCATGCGCAGTACCAGTCGTGGGCTAATCGCCGCCGTGATCGCGTGCTGCTTGCTGGCGCCGGTCGTGCACGCGCAATCCGTGCTCAAGGGCGTCGTACTCGTGAATGCGGTTGAAACGCCGATTGCTGGGGCCGAAATCACCTTGCCGGCGCTTGGCCTGAAAGCCACGAGTGACTCGAGTGGACGCTTCCTGATTACGGGAATCCCCGCCGGAAACTACGCGGTCACGGTGCGCCATATCCGCTTTTCGCCAATCTCCACCCTGCTGAGTTTCGGCGCCAAGGATACCATCGACACCGACATGCTCCTCACGGGCGCGCAGACCGTCTTGCCCACCGTCGCCGTCGCCGGAGAGAAAGCACCCACGGGAAAGCTCGCCGCCTTCGACGAGCGCCGCCGAACAGGTTTCGGGCACTTCCTGACCGAGGCAGACCTCAAGAAGAATGAGAACGGCCGGCTCGCCGAGGCGCTGGCGCGCGTGCCGGGAAACAAAGTGCTGACAGGCAACTCCCAAGCGGCCTGGCTCTACGGCGGGCGCGGCGTGCAGTCGCGGAGTTCCAGCTCCACCCCCGCGGTCGACGCCAGCGACAAAGCCAAGGGCGCCAAGCCAGGCTTCTGCTACGCTGCGGTCGTCCTCGACGGCAGCTATGTCTATCAAGGGAACCCCGGAGAAACGTTGTTCGACCTGAACAGCATTCCGCTCTCCGAGATCGCTGGCATTGAGTCCTATGCCGGTGGTGCGACCATGCCCGCGATGTACAACGGCACCCGCTCCACCTGCGGGCTGCTCGTGATCTGGACCAAGTAACGGCTCGGTCTCGACGGTCTAGGGCATACCGTCAGCCCCCCATTGTCCCTAGCTTGTACGCATGAGCACAATCAGCACGCCGGACGCAGGCCTCCCGACACCGCCCGACGCACCCGAGTCGACGTGGACCATCGAGGCCGCGCGCGCCCTCTACAATATCGAGGGATGGGGTGACCGTTACTTCGACATCAACGAGAAGGGACACGTTGTTGTCCGCCCAGACCGTGAGCACGCCGATCGCACACTCGACCTCTTTGAACTCGCGTGCGATCTCGAAGCACAGGGGGTGAACCTCCCGGTGTTGCTCCGCTTCTCCGACATCCTGCGCAGTCGCATTGAATCGCTGAACAGCAACTTTCAGGGCGCGATCAAGGAGTTCGAGTATACGGGCGGGTACACCACCGTGTACCCCATCAAGGTCAATCAGCAGCGCCACGTAGTCGAAGAAATCGTCGAGTTTGGCAAAGCCACCGGTGTTGGTCTCGAGTGTGGATCAAAGCCTGAACTGCAAGCGGTGCTCGCCCTCTCCGAGAGCACGGACCATCTGATTATCTGTAACGGCTACAAGGACGAGGAGTTCATGCGCCTCGCCCTCATGGGCCAGCGCCTCGGACACGAGGTGTATATCGTGATCGAGCAGGTGAGCGAGCTCGACGTGCTGCTCAAAGTCGCCGCCGAGATGGGGGTGACCCCGCAGGCTGGCGTGCGCATCAAGTTGAGCACCGAAGGCAGTGGGCGATGGGCCCAGAGCGGTGGTGAGAAGTCCAAGTTCGGGCTGAGCCCCGCGCAGTTGATGCAGGTCATCGAGCGCCTCCAGGCCGCGGGGCAGCTCGACATCATCAAGCTGATTCACTGCCATCTGGGCTCGCAGATTACAGACATCCGCTACATCAAAGCGGGACTCCAGGAACTGTCCCGCTTCTACGTGGAACTCCACGCCCTCGGCATTCCGATCACGCACGTCGATGTCGGCGGTGGGCTCGGCGTTGACTACGACGGCACGCAGAGCACCGCGCAGGCGAGCGTCAACTACTCGCTGCAAGAGTACGCCAATGACATTGTCTACACCTTGGCCGATGTCTGCCGTGAGAAGGAAATGCCGATGCCGCACATCATCAGCGAGTCAGGGCGCGCCCTCACGGCGCACCACGCGCTGCTGCTGCTGAGCGTCATCGATGTGGAGTCGGCGCACGATCCCCAGCAGCCGGTACTCAGCGACGACGATCATCAGCTGTTGCACGAGATGTCCGAGGATCTCAAGGCCGTCACGCGCAAGAATGTCTCCCTGCGCCGCGTGCGCGAGATCTATCACGACGCGGTCTTCGACAAGGAGCGCGCGCAGCAGTACTTCAGCAGCGGCGTCTTCTCGCTCCGCGAGCGCGCGTTCGCCGAGCGGCTGCATCTGTGCACGATCAATCAAATTGCGCGAGTGGCGCAGAAGAATCTGGATGAGTTCGAGGACATCATCCCCGATCTCGACGCCACACTGCTCGACCGCTACTTCTGCAACTTCTCCCTCTTCCAGTCGTTGCCGGACAGCTGGGCCATTGATCAGCTCTTCCCGATCATGCCGATTCATCGCCTCGGCGAAGAGCCAACACGACGCGGCACGTTGCAAGACATCACCTGCGACTCCGACGGCAAAATCGATCGCTTTGTTGGTTCGCGTGAAGGCGACCCGAGTATGCCGTTGCATCTCTTCAAGGACGACGGCGAGCCCTATATGCTCGGCATCTTCCTCACCGGCGCGTACCAAGAGATCCTCGGCGACCTGCACAATTTGTTCGGCGACACCAACGCGGTGCACGTCCGACTCGGCGAGCAGGGCTACGAGATTACCGACCTCGTGCACGGCGACACCGTGACCGAGGTGCTGAACTATGTACAGTTCCGCGCGTCGGATCTCCTCACGACGTTCCGTCGCAAGGTCCAAGCCGCCACGACGATCTCGCGTGAGGAGGCGAACATGTTCATCGCCGACTACGTCGCGGGACTCGAGGGCTATACCTACCTCGAGGGCGACGCCGCCAAGTGATGCTCGAGTCGCTCGCGCGGCTCGTAGGCGCCCTTGTTGTTGCCACCACGTTCGGCAAGCTCGCGCGCACACTCGGCCAGCCCTCCGTCCTCGGAGAGCTGGCCGCTGGCGTTTTGCTCGGGAGCCGGGTGCTGCCGCTGTGGAATACGGGCGACGTCCTGTTGCAGAAGGTGGCAGAGTTCGGCGTTGTGGTGCTGCTGTTTCAGATTGGATTACACACCGACCTGCGAGCACTAAGCAAGGTTGGCGGTGCGGCGTTCACGGTGGCCTGCGTTGGCGTGGTGCTCCCCTTCGCTGGTGGGGTGCTCCTCTCGCGCCAGCTCGGGATTGGGATGGTGGCGGCGCTGGTGTGCGGGGCGGCACTGACGGCAACCTCAATCGGTATTTCGTCACGCATCCTGAGTGATCTCGGACAACTCGACACCCCAGAAGGACAGGTCGTGCTCGGCGCAGCGGTGCTCGACGATCTTATGGGCTTGATCATCCTCGCGGTGATTTCGACGATTGCCGGCGGTGGGTCCGTCAGTGCCTGGCGTGGCTCTGCGCTGATCCTCGGCGCCTTTGCCGCGGGGCTGTTGCTTCATCCCACGCCGCAGCGTCGATCGATTGCCACGAGTGTCCGCACACTCGCTCATGTGGTGGTGCCAATGTTCTTCGTGGGCGTCGGCGCCAGCGTCGACCTGCACGCCTTGCTCGCCCCCGAGGCGCTGCTCGCAGGGGCCGTGCTGACCGCGGTGGGCGTCGTGGGGAAGGTTGCGGCGGGCTTTGCGCCCTGGTGGTTCACGGGGAACAAGTGGCTCGTCGGGGTCGCGATGGTTCCTCGCGGCGAGGTGGGGCTGATCTTCGCGCAGGTGGGGATGGCATCCGGTGCGCTGACCCCAGCCCTCTTTGGGTCGCTCATGCTGATGATCTTTGCAACCACTTTCGTGACGCCAATCGTCCTCGCGAGAGTCGCGCGCCGCAGCAGTCACCAGAGTCCGCGCGTTATCACCTAGCGCGCGCGGGTAGCTGCTACGAACAGGGGCGCCGCGTACCTACGCGGCGCCCCTCTGGCACGCAGTCTGCGCTGCGTCGGATCAGCCCTTTGCCGCCGCGTACCGCGTGGCAACCTCGCCCCAGTTCACGACATTCCAGAACGCGGCAATGTAGTCCGGGCGGCGGTTCTGGTAGTTGAGGTAGTAGGCGTGCTCCCACACGTCGAGGCCGAGGATCGCGTGACGGCCTTCCATGAGCGGGTTGTCCTGGTTCGGCGAACTCTCGATGCTCACCGTGCCCGACGCGTCGGCCACAAGCCAGGCCCAGCCCGAACCAAAGCGGCCGACGCCAGCCGCTGCGAACTGCTCACGGAACTTCGCGAAGTCGCCCGAGAGCGCGGTGATCGCAGCGCCCAACTCACCGCCCGGTTCGCCACCCGCGTTCGGCGCCATCACCTGCCAGAACAGCGAGTGGTTCCAGTGTCCGCCGCCGTTGTTGCGCACGGCGCCGCGCACCGACTCCGGCACCTTCGCGATGTTGCGGCAGAGGTCGTCGAGACTCCACGAGGCGAGCTCAGGGGCCTTCTCAATGGCGGCGTTCAAGTTGTTGATGTACGCCTGATGATGCTTCCCATGATGGATCTGCATCGTCTGCGCGTCGATGTGCGGCACGAGCGCATCGTGCGCGTACGGGAGGGCGGGGAGGGTATGAGCCATGGCGGTTCTCCAGAGTGTGGTTGCTGTACGAAATATACGATTTGGTGACGTGCCGCGGTTCCCGCATCGGGCAATCCTGTGCGACGCCGGTCGGCGACGACGCCTTGCTACGACGCCTTGCGACGAAGCCTTGCTACGACGCCTTGCTGCGCCCTCGCAGCCAGCCAATGATCGCCGGAGTGATCGAGAGCAGGACAATCACGATAATCAGCTTTTCGACGTGCTTCCCAACAATGGGGAACTGCGTCGCAATGAAGTAACCGATCAGCAGCATCGACCAGATCCAGGTCAGCGCCCCGGTGATGTTGTAGGTCACAAAGGTGAGAAAGCGCATGTCCGCGGCGCCCGCCACCACCGGCGCAAAGGTGCGCACGATCGGCATGAACTGCGCAATGAAGATCGTCTTGCCGCCGTGCGTCTCGTAAAAGGCGTGCGCTTGCTGGATATAGCTCTTTTTGAAGAAGCGCGAATCCTCACGGGTGAAGAGCGCCTTGCCAGCGCTGCGCCCAATGAAGAACCCGGTGGTGTTCCCCGCGATCGCCGCGAGCGAACAGGTGATCCCCAGTGTCCAGACATTCAGCGGCACCGGCCCGTCTGGCTGCGACGCGAGCAACCCCGCCGTCACGAGCAGGGAGTCCCCGGGGAGCATCGGGAAGAGCAACCCCGTCTCAATGAAGATGATCGCGGGGATGCCAAACATCCCCACGGCGACAATCAAGAGCGACGGGTCTTTCAGATAATGGAGCAGATCGGCAATCGAAGGCATCCTCAATTCTAACGAGGCGTTAACTTCTACACATCATGCCAAGCCTTCTCGATCGCATCGTCCTGGTCTTCAACCGCCCGCAAGATCCGGTCAACATCGCCGCCACCGTGCGGGTGATGAAGAACATGGGCGTGTCGCAGCTCCGTCTGGTGAACCCGGAACCCTACGATCCCTGGCGGATCGAAGGGGTGGCCCACGGGACGCGCGACGTGGTCTCGGCCATCCAACATTTCGACTCACTCCCCGAAGCGCTCGCCGATTGCGTGCTCGTGGCGGCCTTTGCGGGCAAGCGTCGCGCCGCCAAGTGGCCGGTCGCCACGCCGCGCGAAATGGCGGCCAAGGTGCTTGAGCGCGTGGCCGATGGCCCTGTCGCCCTGTTGTTTGGGCAAGAGGACCACGGACTGCCAAACGAAGCGCTCGACCTCGCCCAGCTCCTCGTGACGATCCCCACCACCGAACACGCCTCGCTGAACTTGGCGCAAGCGGTAATGGTCGCCTGCTACGAACTCCATGTGGCCGCCGGCGATGCCACACGGGTGCTCGCGCCGCCCCGCAAGGATGCGCCGCCGCCAACCCACGACGAGTGGGAGTTGGCGCTCGGAAACATCACCGAGGCGCTCACGCAGATTCGGTTCTTCCGGACCCGCAATGAAGATCATGTGATGCGGACGATTCGATCGCTCCTGTCGCGCGCCGACCCCAATTCGCGCGAACTGACCCTCGTGCGGGCTGCCGCCATCGAGGTGATGCGCACAATCGACCGGATGAAACGGGGCTTAGAACTCTGAACATCCGTAGTCTTGCGAATGCACTCACCACTCATCATTTTTCACAATCTGTATTCGCGCTTGTGAACGATTTCACAAGCACGATATCCCTATGATCCCTCTCATCAGCACCGGATCCAGTCGATGACCGGACTCAGGAAGTGGGCTGCAACAGCAGGTGTCGTCGTGATTGCCGCTACGGCCACGATGATGTCGGCGTACGCCGGCTCACAGCAAGGCAGCGCTCCGCAAAGCGGCGCGCCTGCCGGCAAGAAAGAAACGGCGACCGAAGCCGCGAATCGCGAAGCCTCAGGCAAGGCGGTCCCAGGACCGTGGGCCTACAGCGGAGCCTCCGGCTATACCAACTACATTGGTGGCGGCGTGGGTCGCTCCCCAGTGCAGCCGGTCAAGTTCCCCCACCCGGTGCATGTCAACACGCTCAAGATGAACTGCGTGTTCTGCCACAGCGCTGCCTTCAAGTCGTCCGACCCGGGGCTGCCCGCCGTCGGTACGTGCATGGGCTGTCACACGATCATCGGTGGCGAACGCCCCGAGATCAAAAAGCTCACCGAGTACTACAACAAGAAGCAGCCGGTACCCTGGGTCCGCGTGCATAAGGTCCCCGAGTACGTGCACTTCCCGCACATGCGCCACGTGAATGCAGGCGTCACCTGCCAGAGCTGCCACGGCCAAGTCAACAACATGCCGCAGGTCTATCAGTACGCCTCGCTCAACATGGGCTGGTGCGTCAGCTGTCACGTGAACGGCTACTCGCCCGCCGAAGGGATGCGCGCGGCCGGATACACTCCCGATAAGGCAGCCCTCGACGCCCCGCGCAAAAAGGCGTCGTACGACTGCTCCAACTGTCACTACTAGGAATCGGCGCATGAGCCAGGACGTCACCGACACGACGCCGACCGAAGGCGTCAAGCGCCGCGAGTTCCTCAAGGTGCTCGGCGCAACAAGCGCCGCCGCCACCGTGGTGGGCTGCAGCAGCGACAAGGTCGAGAAGTTGATCCCCTACGTGGTCTCGCCGGACAACACCGTCCCAGGCGTCTCCACCTACTATGCCACCACCTGCCGCGAATGCGGCGCGGGTTGCGGTCTCTTGGTCGAGACCCGCGACGGCCGCGCCATCAAGGCGGAAGGCAATCCGGAGCACCCGGTCAACCACGGCGCGCTCTGCGCCCGCGGGCAGGCCGGACTGCAGGGGCTCTACAACCCCGACCGCTTCCGCACGCCAATGATCCGCGAAGGTGGCAAGCTCGTCGCCACCACGTGGGACAAGGCCATCGCCGCGCTCCAGAGCAAGTTGGCCGACGCCAAGAAGAACGGCGCAAAGGATGCCGTCTTCATCAACCAGCACGAGCAGGGCTCGTTCCCAGCCTTCCTCGATTCCTGGCTCGCGGGCTACGGCATGCCGGGCGCGATCAGCTACGACGCGGAAGCCCCGCTCGGTGCCATCGCCGCCAACAAGGCCGCGTACAGCACCAGCTGGCCGAAGCTCGACTTCCAGGCCGCCAAGCTCGTAGTCTCGTTCGGCGCGGACTTCCTCGATGGATGGGGAATGGGCGTCACGACGCAGGTCGACTTCGCCGAAGCGCGCGCCAAGCTCGAAGGTGGCCCGCGCGCCATCTACGTGGGCGCCCGTCGCTCGCTCACGGGTCTCAATAGTGATAGCTGGATCCCGGCCCGTCCGGGGTCGAGCGCCATCGTCGCACAGGCGCTGCTCGCCGCCGTCGGCGGAAAGGGTGGAGCCTCGCTCAAGCAGGCCGCGGACGCCGCTGGCGTGTCGATCGCCTCGCTCGAGTCGCTCGCGCGTGAACTCAAGTCCATCAAGCCAAGTCTGATCATCGCCGGCGGCAACGCCGAGAACGACACCGAGACCGCACTCGCGGTCGCTGAGCTCAATAAGGCGCTCGGCAATGTCGGCGTCACGATCAAGCCGGCCGAAGGCTACAACACCTATGAAGGCGTGGCGTCGCACGCCGCCGTTCGTGAGGCCGCAAGCCGCATGGCCGACGGCAAGGTGTCGCTCGCCTTCGTGCGCGGCGCCAACCCGGCGCACACGCTGCAGGGCGCGGTGAAGTTCGCCGACGCCTTCAAGAAGGTGGGTTACAAGGTGTCGTTCTCGAGCTATCCCGACGAGACCACCTCGCTGTGCGATCTTGTCCTCCCCGATCACCACGCGCTCGAAAGCTGGGGCGACGCGGAGACGGTCAAGGGCACGCTCTCGCTGCAGCAGCCGACGATGGATCCGGTGTTCGACACGCGGCAGACCGCCGACGTGCTCATCGCCGTCGCCAAGGGTGACTCGGCCGTGGCGAGCAAGATGCCGGCCGATTACCGCACCTTCATCGCCGCTCGTGTGGGCGGCAATGCCGGCCTCACCGCCGCGCTGACCAGCGGTATGGCCAAGGGATCGGCGGTGCCGCATCCCGCCGGCAAGACGGCCAGCGCCGTCACCGGTGGTGGTCTCGCCAAGGCGCAGGGCGAGTACTTCCTGCACGTCTATCAGTCGCCGGTGCTTGGCGACGGTCGCGGCGCCAACAAGCCGTGGCTCCAGGAACTGCCAGACCCGGTCAACAAGATTGCCTGGCAGACGGTCATCGAGCTGCATCCCGAGACCGCCACAAAGCTCAACATCGAGGAAGGAGACCACGCCACCGTCACAACGTCGACGGGCTCGGTCACCGCTCCTGTGTATCTCTACATCGGCCTCCGCCCCGACACCGTGGCGATCCAGGCCGGCCGCGGACACAATGCCTACGGCCGCTATGCCGATGGCTGCGGCGTGAACCCCATGTCGCTCCTGCCGGTTGCTGAAGACGGCAAGTCCGGCGCGACGTTGCTGGCCGGCACCAAAGCCGGTGTCGTCAAGGCAACGGGCTCCAGCCGACTGGTCACCACGGAAGGGTCGGGTCGCCAGCACGGACGTGGCATTGCCCGCGCGCTGACCGTTGCCGACCTGATGGCCGGCAAGATCAACCCGGAGAAGGAAGAGTTCGTGGGGCAGGCCAAGGTTGGCTTCCTCCCCGGCCTTCGCTCCCCGGTGGCCAACGACGCGCAGGGTGAGCTCGGCGATCCCAAGTCCAAGGACAAGGGACAGTACGATCCGAACCACTGGAGCGGCGTCGCCAAGCGCCGCTGGGCCATGACCATCGACCTCGCCCGTTGCACCGGGTGCTCGGCGTGCGTCACGGCCTGCTACAGCGAAAACAACATTCCGACCGTCGGCGCCACGCATCAGGGCGCACAGGTCATGCCCGACCGTACCGGCTTCGGCGCCAACATCACGCGCTCGCGCGAGATGGCGTGGATCCGACTCGAGCGCTACTTCGAGATCGACCGCGAGCCGAAGGACGTCGCGTGGAACCCGGACTTCGAGACGCGCGTCGTCCCGATGATGTGCCAGCACTGCGGCAACGCCCCGTGCGAGCCCGTCTGCCCGGTGTACGCCACGTACCACTCGCCCGACGGCCTCAACGTGCAGGTCTACAACCGCTGCGTCGGCACGCGCTACTGCAGCAACAACTGCCCGTACAAGGTTCGCTACTTCAACTGGTTCGGATACGGCGAGCCGAACCGCACGCAGTACGCCTTCCCCGAGCCGCTGCACTGGCAGCTCAACCCCGATGTCACCGTCCGTGGCAAGGGCGTCATGGAGAAGTGCTCCTTCTGCGTGCAGCGCATCAAGGAAACGGAGAATCGCGCCGCACTCGAAAAGCGCGAGATTCAGCCGGACGAGTTCACGACGGCGTGCGCACAGGCGTGCCCGTCGCGAGCGATCATCTTTGGCGATGCGGCCGACGACCGTTGGACGGTTGCCAAGATGGTGAAGGACGAGCGGGCCTACCATGTGTTCGAAGAGCTGAACACCTACACGGCGGTCGTCTACTTGCAGAAGGTCACTCATCCGTCGGCGTCCGCGCCGGCGAAGGCGTAAGGGGGGCGCGACCATGACAGCGATTCCGCAGCCTGGAGCCGGCGAACCCCGCCGCCCCAATATCGCCTCGGCGAGCGTTCAGCTCCCCGCGGTCAAGAACTACGAGCAGGTCGATAACGAGATTATCGCAACGCTCAAGCCGACCAAGAAGTGGTTCCTGGCGCTGTTAGCCGCTATCACCTGCTTGGCCATCGGCGCCAGTTCCTGGATGTACCAGATTCACGAAGGACTCGGCGTCGCCGGCTACAACCCGCCGGTGATGTGGGGTGTCTACATCATCACCTTCGTGTTCTGGGTCGGTATCGGCCACGCCGGTACCCTCATCTCCGCCATTCTCTATCTCTTCCGCGCCGGCTTCCGTACCACCATCTATCGCGCCGCCGAAGCGATGACGGTGTTCGCCGTTATGACGGCCGGGCTCTTCCCGATCATTCATATCGGGCGCCCGTGGAAGTTCTTCTGGCTGATTCCGTATCCGAACTGGCGCCTCCTGTGGCCGCAGTTCAAGTCGCCGCTCGTGTGGGACGTGTTCGCCATCTCCACGTACCTCACGATCTCGACGACCTTCCTCTTCATCGGACTCATCCCCGACATCGCGGTCCTCCGCGACCGGGAAAAGAACCCGACCAAGAAGGCGATCCTCTCCGCGCTCAGCTTCGGCTGGCGCAACAGCGAGGCCGAGTGGCGCCACTTTGTGCGCGCCTATCTCTTCCTTGCCGCGTTCAGCACGCCGCTGGTGCTCTCCGTGCACTCGGTGGTGTCGTTCGACTTTGCCATGGCCCTCACCCCGGGCTGGCACACGACGATCTTCCCGCCCTACTTCGTCGCCGGCGCCATCTTCTCCGGCTTCGCGATGGTGTGGACGATCATCATCCCGATCCGCAAGTGGTGGAAGCTCGAGCACTACGTGACGCTGAACCACCTCGACGCGACGGCGAAGATGGTGCTCTTCACCTCGCTCGTCGTTGGGCTCGCCTACATGATCGAGTTCTTCATCGCCTGGTACGGCGGTGTTGAGGCCGAGCAGACGTACTTCTGGAACCGTGTCTTTGGGCAGTGGTGGTGGGCCGCGTGGATCATGCTCACCTGCAACATGATTCTGCCGCTCTCGCTGTTCTCGCAGAAGCTGCGTCGTAACCCGAGCTGGCTCTGGATCCTGTCGATTTTCATCAACATCGGCATGTGGTTCGAGCGCTTCGTCATCGTGGTGCCGTCGCTCTCGCACGAGTTCGAGCCCTGGCAGTGGTCGGGCTATATGCCCACCTGGGTCGACTACGGCATTCTCCTTGGCTCATTCGGCTGGTTCTTCATGTGGTTCCTCCTGTTCATTCGTCAGCTGCCGGTGTTCGCGCTGAGCGAGATCAAGGAGATTGTGCAGCCGAGAATGAAGCACGGACATTCGCACAATGGGGGGCACTAACATGAAGCAAGGCATGCTGGGCGCCTTCCGTGAGCTCGACGCCACCTGCTTGGCGATCGAAGAGCTCAAGAAGAAGAAGGTGGGCGAGGTCACGGTGTTCACGCCGACCCCGCGCCACGAGATTGAGCACGCGATGAAGTCGCCGATGAGCAAGGTCCGTCAGTTCACACTGGTCGGCGCGCTCTCCGGGTGCGTGTTTGGATATTGGATCGCCATCTGGACCTCGGAGTATTGGCCGCTGGTCGTAGGCGGAAAGGCGATCTCGACCTGGATCCCGTACACGATTTTCGGGTTCGAGGTGATGGTGCTCGTGGGCGCGCTGTCCACGGTGGCTGGCTTCTTCATCCTGTCGCGCATCCCGCGCCTCACGATGACCGTCGGCTACGATCCGCGTTTCAGCCATGGTGATTACGGCGTATGGGTGAAGTGCGCGCCGGAACAGCTCAAGACTGCCGAAGAGATCCTGCGCCGGAATGGCGCGGTGGAGGTGCGTGGTGAGGAATAACATGATCGCTCGTCGACTCGCGCTCGTGGCGCTGCCCTTGGCATTGGGCGCCTGCGACTGGTTCACCGACTTCAAGCAGCAGCCGTCGGTTGGGACCTGGCAAGAGTTCAATGACAGCACCGCGCTCAAGGGATTCCGCGGCCAGCCATCGCACTCCGTTGGCACCAATGGAACGCTGGCGCCGGGCTATGGCGTGAGCTACCAGCAGTTGCCGCAGACCATCGACTCCTTGGCCGGGATTCAAAATCCGACCAAGCCCGATGCCCGTTCGCTGCTCAACGGACGCAAGTACTTTACCATCAACTGCGCCGTGTGCCATGGCGTCGCTGGTGATGCCAAGAGCACGCTCGCTGCCATCAACTACGGGTTCGCGCCGAGCCTCCTGACCGATCAGGCCAAGGGGCGCAGCGATGGCTACGTGTGGGGAATGATGCGCAACGGCCGTGGCATCATGCCCTCGGCGAATCGTATTGAAGAAGCCGAGCGCTGGGATGTCGTGAACTATGTTCGCGGGCTGCAGGGGCGTTACCCTGTGGACACCGGTGCGGTTGGCCGTCCTGGTGAGACCGGAGAGAAGCTCCCCGGCTACACCAAGCTCGGCCCCACCGTGCCGTCCGCGTATTTCCATCCGAACGTCAAGCCGCGCGAAGCCAAGGGGGAAGCCCATGGTGAGGCCCATGGTGAGGCTGCGGCGGAAACCAAGAAGCCGGAGGGCCTGGAATGAGCGGCCATCAAGATCACGGGTACGCTCGCGAGCGCGTTGTTGCCGCGGGCTCGCGTCAGCTCCCGTCATGGATTCGTCAGGCCTCGTTAGGCCTCGCCGTACTGGGTATCGCCATCTTTGTGTTCGGCGTCGTCGCGGGCACGACCAAGGAGCGCGCGTGGCATGCGTTCCAGGTGAACTGGCTCTTTTTTAGCACGATTTCGTCGGCCGCTGTGATGTTCGTCGCGGTGCAGCGCATCACGACTGCCCGCTGGTCGCGCGGCATTGTGCGCATCATGGAAGGGTTCGGGGCGTTCCTCCCCGTTGCCTTCATCGGACTGCTCGTGCTCGTGTTGTTCGGCCGCGAGCATGCGTATCCGTGGTGGAACGAGCTGGCCGAGCTCAAGCACGAGAAGCAGCTGTACCTTGGGCACACGTTCTTTGCCGTGCGTTCCGTGGCCGCCTTCACGGCGATCATGGTCATGCAGCTCTGGTACCTCTGGACCTCGGTCCGGTTGGACGTCGGCGTGAGCCCTGAGGGCGGGGCCAGCTGGGCCGCTGGCATCCGGGCCAAGATGCGCGCTGGGTTCGGCGAAGAGCGTCGTGAGCTGCACAGCACGCACTCGCTGCAGGGAAAGCTTGCGGTCATCATGGCGTTGGTGTTCGGCTTCGGCTGGTGCATCCTCGCGTGGGACCAGTCGATGTCGCTCGACCCGCACTTCTTCAGCACGATGTACGGCTGGCAGGTCTTCATGGGCGGCTGGCTCGTCGCGCTCATGGTCACCTCGGTCCTGATTCGGTTCTGGCAGGATTATCTTGGGGCGGACGACCTGATCACCGATTCGCACTTCCATGACATCGGCAAGCTCTGCTTCGCCTTCACCGCGTTCTGGGGCTACCTGACGTTCAGCCAGTTCCTGGTGATCTGGTATGGCAACATGTTCGAGGAAACCCACTTCTTCACGCTTCGCTTGAGCGGCGTGTGGAAGAACTGGACCTTGGCGGCTGCCTGGCTGACCTTTGCGCTGCCGTTCTTTGGTTTGCTCTCGGTCAAGGCCAAGATGTGGCGCCCGACGATGTTCTTCTTTGCCGCCTGCAGCTTTGTTGGGCTGTGGGTTGCGCGGTACGTCGAGGTGTATCCGTCGTCGTACGGCGTCGCCTCGAATGCGCCGTTCAGCTTCTGGGAAGTCGGGATTTTCCTTGGATTCCTTGGTTGCTGGGGCTTCTGCTATTCCAGCTTCATGGACGCTTTCCCGAAGTTCCGGGTGTTTTTGCTGACCTCGCAGTACCGCGACGAGGTGCAGATTCCGGTGGATCCGCACACGATGGAGCCGCTGCCAGCGCACGAGTAGGCACTGGCTGCGTCGCGAATGTTTCGGACGGCAGCGGGGATTCGTCCTGCTGCCGTCAGCGTTTGTGGGGAACTCCACTACAGGGGTTCGGGGAGTTTCCGACAGCAGGACGGGCCGCGTCACCTTATTATCTGGTTACGCTCCTGCTAAGTTGTTGATAGTGTTGGACTAGGGGGCGGTAGCTCAGCTGGGAGAGCACCTGCTTTGCAAGCAGGGGGTCACGGGTTCGATCCCCGTCCGCTCCATTCATCACCCCTGTGTGTGCCACGGAAGTGGCTTCGGCACACCAAGTTCGGTTGGTCGCCCTACACGCAATGACGCACCCCACGGATGACGTCTTCGCGATCGAGGCGCAGAGCATCGCTCGGCGCTTCGGCGCCCGATGGATTCTGCGCGGCGTGTCCCTGCATGTCCGCCCTGGCGAGGTGGTCGGGCTGCTGGGTTCCAATGGCTGCGGCAAGAGCACCCTGCTGCGCATGTTGGCCACCCTCCTCAAGCCGACGGCCGGTAGCGCTGCCATTTACGGCCATGACGTCGTGACGGAAGCCGACGAGGTGCGCCGCAACATCGGGTTCCTCGCGCATACCCCCGGGCTCTACGACGACCTCTCCGCGCGGGAGAACCTAGAGTTCGCCGCTGAGATGCTTGGCGGTGGGCACGAGGACATCGATGCCCTGATCGAGCGGGTCAACTTGTCGCACGTGCGGCACGAGCGCGTGCGTGGATTCTCCGCCGGCATGCAGCGTCGTCTTGCCCTTGGCCGCCTCATGCTCACCAAGGCTCGGGTCCTGCTGTTCGACGAGCCCTATAGCAATCTTGACACCGACGGTATCCGACTGATGAACAGCATCATCTCGGAAGCCGCTCGCGACGGGGGAGCCGCGCTCGTCGTGTTGCATGAGTTGGCACCCGCCGCAGGGCTACTCGACCGCACGGTCACGATCCGTGATGGCCGTGTCGCCGATCCTACGGCTGCGCTGCTCGCTGAGGCAGCACTCGCGAGTACCGCGGGCGCCGCGAGCACCGCGAGCACCGCGAGCACCGCGAGCGCGGCGAGCGCGGCGAGCATCTCGGTGGTCGCATGACGCGCGTCCGGCAGCAGGGGGGCGACAACTGGCGCCGCATCCGCGCGATCGCCTGGAAGGATTTGACCACCGAGCGACGCTCCAAGGCTGGATTCAATGCCGTAGTGTCGCTCGGCATCACGATTCTGGTGCTCTTTGGGTTCGCACTCGGGCCCGATGCGCAGGTGCTTCGCGACGCTGCCCCTGGTGCGCTCTGGCTCGCGGTACTCTTTGCGGGGGTGCTGGCGTTCAATCGCAGTTATCAGGTGGAACTCGATACCGGGGCGCTCGAGCCGCTGTTGCTGTATCCCGGTGCCCGCTGGACGATCTTCACGGGGAAGCTGCTCGCCAACATGCTCTTCGTTGGCCTGTTGCTCGTGATTGTCGTGATTGCCGGGATGGTGCTCTTTGCCGTGAAGGTTCCAGACGCCTGGCCCACCGTGATTGCCGTGCTCGCCCTTGGCGCCATTGGGCTTGTGACCCTCGGGACTTTTTACGCGTCGATGGCGAGCCGCAGTCGGGCTCGCGAAGTCTTGTTGCCCTTGTTGCTCTTCCCGATGCTGGTTCCCGTGCTCTTGGCGGCGATGCAAGCGAGCAAGGCATTGATTGGTGCCGACATGATGCTCGAAGCCGGCGCCTGGATCAAAATGTTGATCGCGTACGACATTATTTTCGTGTTGGCGACGCACCTCGCATTCGAACATGTGATCGAGGCATAACGCTCTGATGACTGCTCCCGCGTCCTCTTCCGCTATCCCGGTCCCCAAGGCGGGCTCGTGGCCCCTGTTTGGCTGGTTCACGCTCGCCTTCATGGTGTTCTCGCAGTGGTATGCGATTGCCACGTCGCCGGCGGACCGCGACATGGGCGATTTGCAGAAAATCCTCTACGTGCACGTTCCGGCGTCGTGGATTATGTCGATCACCTTCGCGTTGGTGTTCGTCTACAGTTTGCTGTACCTCTGGAAAGGGAAGGACAGCTACGACCTGCTCGCCGCGTCGTCGGCTGAGGTGGGCGCGACGTTCGTCGGCCTGACGCTCGTGCAGGGCATGATCTGGGGAAAGCCGACCTGGGGGGTCTGGTGGACGTGGGACGCACGCCTGACCTCCACCCTCGTGCTCTTCCTGGTGTTCGTTGGCTACCTTGCACTGCGGGCGTTTATTGACGAACCACAGCGGCGCGGGCAGTGGAGCGCGGCGGTGGGTGTCCTCGGCTCCATCAACGTGCCCATCGTGTGGATGTCGGTGCGCTGGTGGCGTACGTTGCACCAGATGCAGTCCACGCCGCAAACGATGGATCCGACCTACCGCAACGGACTCCTGATCAACTTTTTGGCCTTTACCTTGCTGGCGGTGTATTTGATTCGGCGGCGCTACGAGGCGGCGATGATTGCTCGGGCCGCCGAAATGACGTCGCAGGCCGCCGCATTGGGAGGACACTGAGATGCCGCCAATCGCTGGACAGAACAACTGGAGTTTTGTGATTGCCGCGTATGCAATCACCTGGATCACGATCATCGGGTACTGGGTGCATGTGCACCGGACGCTGCGCGACGCGCAGCATGATTTGGACGCGGCGAATGCCGCTGGAGCGAAGTGATGGCTGCTGTGAACTCGCGCAAACTGGCGATCGTTGCCGTCGTCGGTATCATCGGCACCTTTGCCTGGCTGCTCTACGGGGGACTCGACAAGAACGTCGTGTACTTCTGGACGCCAAAGGAACTGATCGCCAAGGGCGATGCCGGCTTTGAAAAGCCCGTGCGCCTCGGCGGCCAAGTGAAGCCCGGGACCGTGAAGTGGGACGATAAGACCCTCGATCTTCGGTTCGTGGTGACCGACGTCGACGGTGTCAGTGACATCGTCGTGCACTCCAAGGGCGCACCGCCGCAGATGTTCCGCGACGCTATGGGCGTGGTCGTCGAAGGGCGCTACGGGCGCGACAAGGTGTTTCAGTCGTCAAGCCTGATGGTCAAGCACTCCAACGAATACAAAGCACCCAAGCCTGGCCAGAGCGGCAAGGACATGGTGAAAACCCTGATGCAGGGGAATAGCACCACGTGATCGGTACACTCGCGCACGGAGCGATCCTCGTCTCGCTCGCCGTCGTCGCGTTCGGGATGTTCTTCATCCCATTCGCGATCAAGCGTGATCGCCGAGACTGGGTGGCGCTCGCCTATTCTGCGGTGTACACCAACTTTTTGCTCATCACCGTGGCGACCGTCGCGATGGTATGGGCATTGGTGACCCACGACTTCTCCCTGTCGTACGTCGCCCAGGTGGGCAGCAAGGCCACGCCGCTGTTCTACACGATTATCTCGCTTTGGGGCGCGCTCGAAGGCTCGATTCTGTTCTGGGCCTGGGTCCTCGCGATGTACGCCGCCGCCGTGGTCTGGATCAATGCGGATCGTCCTGGCAACCTGGTGCCGTACGCGGCCGCCGCGCTGCTCGGCATCTCGTTGTTCTTTGGCATCTTGCTGGTGGGGCCTGCGGATCCGTTCAAACCGGTGTTCCCCGTGCCGCTCGATGGGCCGGGGCCGAACCCGCTCCTCCAGAACCACATCTTGATGGCGGTGCATCCGCCGCTGCTGTATCTCGGCTACGTCGGAATGTCGGTGCCGTTTGCCTTTGCTGTCGGTGCGATGCTGTCGGGCGAAGTGCTGACCGACGATTGGATCAAGATCACGCGTCGTTGGACGCTGTCGTCGTGGGGACTGCTGTCGGCGGCGATTATCGCCGGCATGTGGTGGTCGTATGAAGTGCTAGGATGGGGCGGCTACTGGGCCTGGGACCCCGTTGAGAATGCCTCGTTCATGCCCTGGCTCACCGCCACCGCCTTTCTGCATTCTGTGATGGTGCAGGAACGCCGCGGTATGCTGCGGCTCTGGAACCTGAATCTCGTGGTCGGCACCTTCGTCCTGACGATTCTCGGGACCTTCCTGACCCGTTCGGGCATCATCTCATCGGTGCATGCGTTCACGACGGGGACCATTGGATACTATTTCCTCGCCTTCATTGCCGTGACGCTGCTCGTGGCGCTGGCGCTTGTGGCCGGTACGTCGGGGCGATTGAAGGACGAGAAACGTTTTGATGGTCCCGCATCGCGGGAGACGGTGTTCCTGCTGAACAATCTGTTTTTGACCGCGTTCATGTTCACGGTGCTCTTGGGCACCCTGTTCCCGCTCGTGGCGGAATCGGTCAAGGGCGTCAAGGTCAGTGTCGGCGAGCCGTTCTTCAATCGGATGTCGCTGCCCATGATTGTCGCGCTGCTCTTCCTGATGGGGGTGGGGCCAGCCCTGCCGTGGAAGCGCATCACCATGCCGGAGCTCAAGGCCAAGCTGCGCGCGCCGCTCGTTGGCGCGGCGGTGATGCTCGCAATTGCCATCGCCGTCGGGACGCGCAATTTCTATGCGCTCGTCACCTTTGCCTTTGTTGGTTTTTCGGGCGCGTCCAACAAGTTCGAATTCTGGTACGGCATTCGTGCGCGCCAGCGTGCGCATGGGGAGAACTATCTCACGGCGTTGTTCCGCCTGATGGCCGGGAATCGCCGTCGGTACGGTGGCTACGTCGCGCACTTGGGAATTCTCACCGTGGCATTGGGCATCGCCGCCTCGAGCACCTTCCGCACGGAAACCGAAGCAACGCTCAAGCCGGGTGACTCGATGACGGTCTCTGGGCACACCGTGCGACTGAAGCAGGTGTGGGGCCGAGAGGAAGTGCAGCGGTCGGTGATTGGCGCGACCCTTGAGATTGTGAAGAATGGGGCGGTCACGGGGACCATCGAGCCCAAGATGAATTTCTACCCCACCTCACAGCAGCCCGTGCCGACGCCGCAGGTCAAGAGCTCGATTGCCGGTGACCTATACGCGAATCTGCAAGCCTTCCGTCCAGACGGATCGAGTGCCACCGTGCGCCTGATCTACGAGCCGATGGTTCCGTGGATTTGGATCGGCGGGATGATCGTTGTGCTTGGCTCGGTGTTGTCGATTCTCCCCGCCCGGTCGCGCGCATGAATCGCACGCGTGCGTTTCTCGGCATGCTGATTGCGATCCCACTGATTTGGCTGTTCGCCAGAGGGATGGGGCGAGATCCGCGCGACCTTGGGCCGTCGCCGCTTGCTGGGCGCGAGGCCCCCGGATTTAAGCTGGCCGTGTTTGCCCCGGGGCAAGAGACGCTCGCGCGTCCCGCTGGTGACACTGTGCGACTTGAGAGTCTCAAGGGGCAAGTGGTGGTGTTGAACTTCTGGGCCTCGTGGTGCCTGGCATGCCGGGATGAGCACGAGATTCTCTCCGAGGTCGCTCGGTTGTATGTCGGCAAGCCCGTGCACTTTTTGGGTGTGCTGTACAACGACGACGCGGCGTCTGGCAACAAGTGGATCGCCGAGATGGGCGGGCAGAGTTATCCGTCGGTCCTAGATCCCGGCGCGCGCACCGCAATCGACTATGGGCTCTACGGGGTACCCGAAACGTTCTTCCTCGACGCAAACGGCCGCGTCGCGTTCAAGAACACGGGGCCGGTCACGGCCACGGTCTTGCATCGCGTGGTGGACTCCCTCATCGCTGCGGCGGCAGCTAAGTGACGCGCGTGCGCTCGGTGTTCGCGGCGCTTTCTCTCGCGCTTACGCTCGCGCTTTCCCTCGCGGTGGCCATGCCGCGTGCGCTCGTGGCGCAGCAGGCACCCGCAGCGCCGCGCGACACCCTGGTGGTGACACCAGAAGGGCTGCGCGCCGGCGCGCCCACCAAGGCAACAGATCCGGCGCTCGAAGCGCGCACCAGTGCCGTGGCCTCCGGGTTGCGGTGCCCCGTCTGTCAGGGGCTCTCGATTCAGGATTCGCCATCCGAACTGGCGCAACAGATGCGCAGTCTGGTGCGTGACCAGCTGGCAGCGGGCAAGACCGACGAGGAGGTTCGCGCCTACTTTATTTCGAAGTATGGTGAGTGGATCCTGCTCGAGCCGAAAGCGTCGGGATTCAACCTGCTCGTCTACGCCCTCCCGGTGCTGCTGGTGGTGGGTGGACTTGGGTTCATCATCACCCTGGTGCGACGCTGGACGGTGGCCCCCGCGTTGGGCGACGCAAGCGACGCGAGTGACGCGAGCGACCGCGACGCCGCGGACGGCGGCGAGAACAGCACTACCTAACCGACGCCGCTCGGCGACCGGCCTGGGTCGGAACCCAAGACGGGGGTCGGATGTTATCTTGAAGTCGGCCACCGCATCGGGTGGTCGCCTGTTGCGTACCACTCTCCAACGACCGCTGAACATGACCATTCCCGCCGTGGGTTCTGCCGCTCCTGATTTTACCCTTGATACCACCGCCGGATCGAAGGTCACGTTGGCGGGCTTGAAGGGACAGAAGCACGTGCTGCTCGCCTTCTTCCCGCTCGCCTTCACGGGGACGTGCACGAAAGAAGTCTGCGCCTTCAGCGACGACTATGCCGCCTTCGCATCCAAGGACGTCGAAGTCATTCCGGTGAGCGTCGATGCCGTGCCCAGCCTGAAAGCCTTCAAGGACTCGACACACGCCAGCATTGAGTTCGCGAGCGATTTCCGTCGCGATGCCGCCCGCGCCTATGGCGTACTCAACGAAGCCGCCTTTCTGGCGAACCGCTCGTACTTCCTGATCGACAAGGCCGGCATCGTGCGTTGGGCGTACGTCGAAGAGAACAACGGGCTGCGCCGCGAGAACAGCGAGATCCTCGCCGAGATCGCGAAGATCGGCTAACGTCGTCTAGCTCGGCCCAGGGCCGCGCAGCTCGGCTCAGGCCACGCAACACGCAGCACAACACGCAGCACAACACGCAGCACAACACGCAGCGCCCCGCGAACACCCGGTCCGTTTCGGGGCGTGCCAGCGGGTGACGAAAGGGTGCCTTTGGACGATTTGTCCGAACGCGCCCTTTCTGCTATCCGGAGCCCTACCAAAGTCCGGTGCTATAGCCTGCCAACCGGTCAACTTGTCCAGTTTTGCGCGGTACATTATCTTCGCTGTCAATGCTTCCGACAGTTGACGTCCGCGTCCTGATTGCCGAAAATGACGATACCGTCGCCGGCATGCTCCAGCGCTCCCTCGAGGATCAGGGGCACAGCGTGGAGCGTTTCACGAATGGCCGCGATGCACTCAGGGCCATCCAAGAGTTCGCCTTCGATGTTGCGCTCCTCGGGCTCGATCTGCCGGACATCGACGGCCTCGAAGTGCTGCGCCGGGCGCGCCAGGATCCATTCCCCCCGGAATGCATCATCTTTGCGAGCCACGCCACGATCAACACGGCGGTCGCGGCCATGCGCGCTGGTGCGCATGACTACCTCGAGCCCCCGTACCGCCCCGAGGAAATTGACGGCGTGGTCCGACGCGCGGCCGAAGCGAAACGCATGCGCTTTGACAACGCGCGCATGCGGCGACGGTTGTTCGGGCGCCCGTCGTTGCCCGCGCCGGAATCGGCCGCGCGCTCAATGCAGACGGCACTGCTGGCCGCCGAGCGCGCGGCGCAATCGCTTGGATCAGTGCTCATCGTGGGAGAGCCCGGCACAGGGAAGTCGAGTATCGCGCGCTATCTGCACGACGTCTCGCCGCGTGGCCAGGGCCCGATGGTCAAGGTGAAATGCGGCCGGCTGGAGCGATCGCGCGCCTTGGCCGCGCTCTTCAGTACCTCGGTCACCGCCACGGAGTCGAAGGCAAGTGACGGGCCGCGAACAGTCGGTGCGTTTGAGGAAGCCGCTGGCGGAACGGTCGTCTTGTGTGACGTCGAGTGGATGGACGATCCCTCGCAGTCCGCGCTCGCTGCTGCATTGGCATCTGGATTTTTCCGACGCGAGGGCGCGCGCGCGCAGCTGCCGGTGGAGGCTCGAGTGATCGCGACCACGCTTACGGCGATGGGGGATCACCACGAACTTCGCACGGACTTGCTCGAGCAACTCAGCGGTGACCTGATCGCCCTCCCGCCGCTCCGTGCGCGGGCCGCTGACATTCTGCCGATCGCCGAACGGTATGTCCGCGAAGCCGCGCCCCTCGCGGCGCACGCGCTCACGGACGCGGCCCAAGCGGCCTTGCTCGAATATCACTGGCCCGGCAACCTCCGCGAGCTGCGCGCGGTCATGGCGCGTGCCGTCGCGATTGCGCCACGGGACGTGATTGACGCCAAGCACCTGCTGCTGCCGGCGCACGCGAGCGTTGAACTTGCCGCTCCGCAGGATGAATCGCTCGATGCGGTGGAATGGCAGCACATTCAAGTGGTGCTCGAGCGCACCGGCGGACATCAGGGGCGTGCCGCGGAGCGGCTTGGAATTTCCGCCAAGACCCTGTATCGCAAGATTCGGGAGTATGGAGTTCCACGCGACGAGTCGGCGGGGAGCGTATGAAAGTTCTCGTCATCGAAGATGATCCCACGGTTGGCCAGTTCGTGAAGCGCGGATTGGAAGAGCAGCGGTGGGGGGTAGACTTGTGTGCCGACGGTATTGAGGGCGAGCGTCTGGCTCGCACACAGCCGTACGACCTGGTCGTGCTCGACATGCGACTCCCGGGACGCTCGGGACTCGAGGTGTTGCGCAACCTCCGCGCGCGCGGCTTCGAACACCCGGTGCTCGTGCTCACTGCGCAGGATGCCGTCGACGCCAAAGTGGAAACACTGCGCGCCGGCGCCGACGACTACGTCACCAAGCCCTTCGCCTTTGAGGAACTGCTCGCGCGCGTCGAGGCGCTCGCCCGCCGGCCGCGCGCGATGGCATCGGCCGTGCTCACCGTCGGCGATCTGGCACTCAGTCTCGACGCGCGCGAAGTGAAACGGGCGGGACAGCTGGTGGAGCTCACGCCCAAAGAGTTTCTCGTGCTCGAGTACCTCATGCGACACGCCGGTCGAGTCATGAGCCGAACGCTGATTACCGAATACGCGTGGGGCTATCACTTCGATCCCGGGACCAACATCGTCGACGTCGTGATCAATCATCTGCGCAAGAAGATTGATCTCCCGGGCGGCAAGAAGCTCATCACCACGGTCCGTGGGGTGGGTTACGTGATCAAAGGCTGACGGGCGCACGCCGTGGCCTCGATCCGCGCCCGCATCACGGCGAGCTACACCCTCGCGCTCCTCGGCACGATGGCGGCCTTTACCGCCGTCCTCATTGCCGAGCGGCGCGTCGAGGTGACGCGCGAACTGAGCGCCCGAGCCATTGCCAACGCCGAACTCGGCGCTCGCATGTTGGAGCAGGGAGGGGTCGAGAGCCAACTCACGGTGATTACCGACTCGTTGGTTGGACGAGAGCTCAACCCCAATATGCGGCGACGCCTGGACGCGGTGCCGGAGTACATCATTGTCGCGGACTCCGCGCGTATCGTGTACGGATCGCCGGCGGTCGCGCGCCTCAGTGTGGCGGATCGCGACCGCATGAGCGAACTGGCACTGCGTCTGGCACCGACGGATCCGTTGCGCTTGATCTCACTCGACAGCTTGCGGTCTGATGTCATCGTGGCCGCGCGACTGGAAGATCCCCGGGTAACCCCAGGCGTGCGACGTGTGGTCGCGGCCGTCTCGGCCGCGCGGATCGACGAGGCGGCGGCAAACATCACCGGACTCGCGTTGCGCTTTGGCCCCGTGGTTGTGTTGATCGCGATTCTGACCGCGTGGCTCATCGCCGGACGACTGCTCGAGCCGGTGGATCGCATGATCAACGATGTGGAGGCGATCTCCGACGGACGGTCGCTCCATAAGCGCCTTCCCGTTGACGACGAAGGCGACGAAGTCGGCCGCCTCGGTGTGACCCTCAACGCGATGCTGGCGCGTCTCGAGGTGTCGTTCTCAGGCCTGCGCCGTTTCACGGCCGACGCGAGTCATGAACTCAAGACGCCACTGACGGTGCTTCGGGCGGACATCGAACGCGCCATGACCACGCGGCAGGGCGCGACCGAGCAGTTGGTGGCACTGGAAGAAGCGCTGCAAGAGACGACACGTATGGCCAATCTTGTGGAGTCGCTCCTGACACTCGCGCGTGCCGACGAGGGGCGCTTCGACCTGCACCGCGAAGTCGTGCCCCTCGAGCCGCTCGTGCGCGACGTGGCCGAGACCGCCAACATCCTCGGCGAGGAGGCGGGGATTACGGTGACGCTGGGCGCGATCGCTGCGGTGAGCGTCGGCGGTGACGTCGTCCGGCTGCGGCAACTGTTCCTGAACTTGATTACCAACGCCATCAAGTACACGGCGAAGGGCGGGAGTGTGGAGCTGTCGCTCACGCTGGCGGATGGCCTCGCACAGTTCGCGGTGAAAGACACCGGCATTGGGATCGCCGGTGCCGATCTTCCCTTCATCTTTGATCGGTTTTGGCGCGTGGACCGCGCCCGCACACGCGTCGAGCGCGGCGGAGTCGGGCTTGGACTCGCGATTAGCCAGTGGATTGCACAGGCGCACGGCGGGTCCATTCTCGTCTCGAGTCGCTTGGGGCGCGGGAGCACGTTCACCGTGTCGATCCCTGCGGTCAGCGACGACAGCGCGACCATCGCGTAGTCGTGCAGGCGTCGCGCCAGTAAGCGACGCTCTCGGAACACGCAAGAGGACGGTCGTGGGTGACCATGAAGAATGCTAACTCCTGATTAAGCAAATCTTAATGTTCGCCCATTACCCGGCGGGGAACCGGACGCTAGCTTATCCCCTTGTCCGAGCTTGTCTCACGGTTTCCACAGCCGCAAAGGAAAGGACACTTGCTCAACAACCTGCTGGAGTCGAAGGCCCAAAAGCAACGCTCAACGGGCGGTGCTGTTGGTAGCTTTGTCTTCCACGTAGCGGTCGCCATCTTCGCCATCCAAGCCACGCTGAATGCGGGGCAAAAGGAAAAGGTGAAGGAGGAAAAGATCGACTTCGTCGAGACAAAGAAGGACGAACCACCTCCACCGAAGGACGAGCCGAAGCCACCGCCACCAGAGGCAGTTGCTGACGCTCCGACGGTCAAGGGGTTCCAGGTACTCACCGCGCCGGTCAACATCCCGGACGTGCTCCCTGAAATCGATCTCTCAAAGAAGCTGACGAATGAGAGCGATTTCTCGGGCAAGGGAACGGCGGGTGGTCGTGCGAACGGAGTCGTCGGTGGAAAGGTCGAGTTGCCGACCAATCCCGATCAGCCGCTCATGGAGTTCCAGGTGGAGAAGCCGGTTATGCAGGCGCCAGGTTCGGCGTCCCCGCGTTACCCGGACATCCTCAAGAGCGCTGGCGTTGAGGGCGAAGTCATTGCCCAGTTCGTGGTGGACACGCTCGGTCGCGCCGAGCTCAGCACCTTCAAGGTGCTGAAGACGTCGCATGACCTGTTCGCTTCGGCGGTCAAGAATGCGTTGCCGAACATGCGGTTCATCCCGGCGGAAGTCGGGAACAGGAAGGTAAAGCAGCTCGTACAGCAACCGTTCGTGTTCGGCATCCAGAAGTAATCTCGGTTCTTCACTACTCAACGCGTTAGGAGTTTTCGAAATGAATCTCTCCATGGTCGAGCTGTACCACTCGATGGGCGGATTTGCAAAGGGTATCGTGTATACCCTTTTCATCATGTCCATGTATTCGCTGACCGTTATGTTCCAGAAGTGGTGGTACCTCCGGACGGCGCAGAAGGAGACCCTGAAGTTCGCGCCTGAGTTCTCGCAGTTCCTCGAAGAGGACAACCTCTCCGAAGCGATCAACCTCGCCGTCAGCTACAAGAAGTCGCATGTGGCGCGCGTGCTCGGCAACTCGCTCTCCGAAATCAAGCCGTTGATCCAGGACGGTTCGGTGACGGTCGCCGACATCAACTCGGCAGAACGTGCGGTTGAGCGTGAAATGCTGATGACGATCGTGCTGCTGAAGCGTGGACTGGGCGTGCTGGCCACCGTCGGCGCCACGGCGCCGTTCGTCGGTCTGCTCGGCACCACGATGGGTATCGTCAACGCCTTCGTCGGCATGGCCGCGGGCGGCGGTGGTGGTATCGGCGCGATCTCGGCGGGTGTTGCCGAAGCCCTCATCACGACGGCGTTCGGACTCCTCGTCGCCATCCCGGCTGTGTGGGCGTACAACTTCTTCCAGACCAAGATCGACAACATCACGGCTGAAATGACCTACAGCTCCAAGGAGATGATCGACTATCTCATCAAGGGCGTGTCGGGCGAGTTCGGTCGTAGCCGCTTCACCCGTGAGTTCAACACGGCCGCGCAGAACGCCGGCAAGTCGGCGGTCTAAGGTTCGCTCACCCACCACTTCGGAGCCTATCCGATGTCGATGTCAATGGGAGGGGGCGGCGTAAAGGCCGAACCGAACGTCACGCCAATGATCGACGTGATGCTCGTACTGCTGATCATCTTCATGATCGTAGTGCCGCAGATCAACGCGGGCTTCGTGGCTGAGCCGCCCCAGGGGCAGAACCTGAAGCCCCACCCCGAGGAAGACAACGATCGCGTGCTTGGTATCGACGTGAACGGTCAGTACTTCCTCGATAAGAAGGCGGTCCCCAACGAGCAGTTGGGCGACATCCTGAAGCGAATCTATGATGCGCGCACCAGCGATAAGATTCTCTATCTCAAGGCCCACAAGGACCTCAAGTATGAGAAGATTGTCGATGCGCTCGACATTGCGGCCAAGTCCGGCGTGCGTGTCACTGGCATGATCTCCGACCAGTTGAACAACACCAAGTCTGTGGTGGAAGGCGACAACCTCGGCGATAATATCAAGAAGGGGAAACCCTAATGGCCATGAGCACTGGTGGCGGCGGCGGGCTGACCAACGAGCCCAACGTAACGCCGATGATTGACGTGCTCCTCGTGCTGCTGATCATCTTCATGATGATCCTGCCGATGAGCCGGAAGGCAATCGATGTTCAGCTCCCGGACCCGAAGCCAGCGGTTGCGACCGCCAACTCTGTGTCCAACCAGATTGTGCTCGAAGTCAAGCCGAGCCCGACTGGCGATGGTCTCTTCTTCGTCAATACCGAAGCGGTCGACCGGCTGAAGCTTCGTGATCGTCTGAAGGAGATCTACGAGAACCGCCCGGAAAAGATCATGTTCGTCAAGGGCGATCCGCAGGTGAAGTATCAGGACGTGATCTTCGCGATGGATGCCGCCCGTGGCGGCGGTGTGAAGGTCATCGGCATGACGCCGAAGGACAACGGCGGCGGTGCTGCCGCCCCGGCGGCAAAGAAGCGCAAGTAATCGCGCGCCGAGCGCCTGGTTGATCAGTCGGACCTTACGGCCGGCGAACCTTTTTGGGTTCGCCGGCCGTATTATTGAGGAGAGATGACAGAACCCACTTCAGATGCTACGCGTCGGCCATATCGGCCCCCGGTCGGGATTCCGCTTCCACAGCAGAATCGCGTGGGGAGTGCTGTGGTGTCGACCCTGGTCCACCTCGGGCTACTCCTGCTCCTGCTCGGCCCCTTCTGGGTGAAGATCATTCTCGACAAGAAGGACGCCGGGATGGGGGCGGGGCCCGCCGGTGGTGGTGGCGGAGGGCGCCGCGGGAACGGGGGCATTGTCACCGAGCGGCTGCAGTACGTGCAGGTCGCTCCGCAGACCCAACCGCAGATCGTGCCGCCCAAGGTGATTCCTCCACCGGTCGTGAAGCCGCCGGAGATCAAGCCACCCGAGCCGGTGGTTCCGCCAAAGCCTGAGCCGGTGAAGACCACCACCGAGCCACCAAAGGACGCTGCCCCCGTTGCCGGAACCGGCGGGGGCAGTGGTCGCGATGGGACGTCCGGAACCGGTCCAGGCACCGGCGGCGGCAGTGGGTCTGGGGTTGGCACCGGGAAGGGGTCCGGTGTGGGGCCAGGGACCGGGGGCGGGGAGGGGAAGACCTTCCCCCCAAGTGTCACAACGTTGGCGATCCTCCCGCTCCCGGTGCCGTCAAAAGTGCGCCCGTACAAGCTCGTCGCGGTGTTCGAGGTCGACGAGAAGGGAAAAGCCAAGCTCATCCGGTGGAACGAGAGCAAGGACGGCGACTACAACCGGAAGATCAAGCAGATGCTCGACGAGGTGCGATTCCGCCCCGCGGTGCGTCCTGACGGGACCACCGTGCGCGATACGGCGTTCGTGACGGCCGAGGTTCCCAGCGCCAGCTGAGGTCCGCGCCTGGAGCCCCCGGGGTGACGAGAAGTTTGTCGGTGGCTCTAATGTATCTTCCCCCCCCTCGAACCGGTCGCTAGCTTACTCAGATTGTGGGTAACCCTTAGCCGATCACCATGAGCCAACCGACTGCTGAGAAGGGCCAGTTCGTGAAGGCGATGACCCTCACCGACGCCACGATGCTTGTGGCAGGCTCCATGGTGGGATCTGGAATCTTCATCGTGTCGGCCGACATGAGCCGTTCGCTCGGCTCGCCAGGGTGGCTGCTTCTGGCGTGGGTGCTCACTGGTGTCATGACGCTCCTCGGAGCGCTCGCCTACGGCGAACTCGCGGCGATGTATCCGCGGGCCGGTGGCATGTACACCTTCCTGCGCGAGTCGATGGGCCCGCTGATGGGGTTCCTGTACGGATGGACGTTGTTTGTCGTCATCCAGACCGGAACGATCGCGGCCGTTGCGGTCGGTTTCGGAAAGTTCCTCGGTGTGCTCCTGCCCGCTGTGACGCCGGAGCGCTTCTCGTGGTTCCCGAAGCTTGATATTGCCTCGCCGGGCGGCATGGTCGAACTCGGCCTTTCGCCGCAGCGATTGGTGGCGCTTGTCACGATCTGGGTGCTGACCTGGATCAACCTGCGCGGCGTGAAGGAAGGGAAGTTCGTCCAGACGTCGCTGACCTTTATCAAGACCGCAGCGCTCGCGTTGCTGGTGATCCTGGCGCTGACCATTGGCCGTAATGCAGATGCCGTGGCCGCGAACTTCGGCGCAGGGCAGTTCTTTGCCGGCTCGCCGGACTTCACGATGTTGTTCGTGATCACCTTTGGCGCAGCGCTCACCGGCTCGTTGTTCTCCGCCGACTCGTGGCACAGCGTGACGTTCGCCGCCGCCGAAGTGCAGAACCCTGCCAAGAACCTGCCGCTGGCGATGCTTATGGGAACCGGGCTCGTGACCGGTTTGTATATCCTCGCCAACGTCGGCTATCTGAGCGTGCTGCCGATTCATGGCGCCGTCGATGGCGCCACCACGATTGCGCGCGGGATTGACCATGCGACGTCAGATCGTGTGGCCACCGCGGTCATGGAAACAATCTTTGGTGCCAACGGCGCGGCGATCATGGCCTGTGCCATTTTGATCTCGACCTTTGGCTGTAACAACGGACTGATTCTGTCGGGCTCTCGCGTGTACTACGCGATGGCACAGGACGGACTGTTCTTTGCGAAGGCCGGCGTCCTCAGCAAGAATGGCGTGCCGGCGTGGGCCCTCGTGCTGCAGTCCATCTGGACGAGCGCACTCTGCCTGACGGGCACCTACGGTCAGCTGCTCGATTATGTGGTCTTCGCGGCGTTGCTGTTCTATGCGCTGACGACCATCGGCTTGTTCCTCCTGCGGGCCAAGCGCCCGGATGTCCCCCGCCCGTACAAGGCGATTGGCTATCCGGTGCTCCCTGCGCTGTACGTCCTGCTCTCCGGCGGTGTCGCGGTGACGCTGCTCGTGGCAGACAAAACGCGTGCGCAGGCCCTGTCGGGGCTCGTGCTCGTGTTGATCGGTGTTCCCGTGTACTACGCTTGGAAGCGTTCGGCATCATCGGGCAACGCTGCCTAGCGCTGAGTTTGCTTCTCCACTCCCACGGGGCGGTTTCGTTTCGTTCATCACGCCCTCGCACCTCCGCACTCTAGTCCCCCAAGTTCATGGCTTCCATGCAGTCGACTTTGCTCATGATCGTTATTGGTGCCAGTGTCGGCGCCCTGTTGTTCGCGGTTGGGCTCGCCCGTTGGGTGCTTGCGCGCAGCACCGGTACGCCGGAAATGCGCAAGATCTCCGACGCGATTCAGGAAGGCGCTGAGGCCTACCTCGCTCGCCAGAACAAGACGATCGCGATGCTCGCAGTACTCGTCGCCGCCGTGCTCGCCGTTGGCTATGGCGTCCTTCGCACGCACAACGCGACCGACCCGGTCGATGACCCGAAGGTCTTCGCCCTGTTCATCACGCTGTCGTTCCTGCTCGGCGCGCTGAGCTCTGGAATCGCCGGCTACATGGGCATGTGGGTGTCGATCCGCACAAACATCCGCGTGGCCGCCGCGGCCATGACCTCGCTCAACGCGGCGCTGCAGACGGCGCTTCGTGGCGGTGCGGTCTCTGGCCTCTTCACCGTCTCGATGTCGTTGCTCGGCGTCGGTGGCCTGTTCGCCATTCTCGCCGCGCTGGTGCCGAACGGCATGGAGTCGGCGGCGTGGGCGCAGAAGATTCCGTTCTTGATCGTCGGCTACGGCTTCGGCGCCTCGTTCGTGGCGCTGTTCGCGCAGCTCGGCGGCGGCATTTACACGAAGGCCGCTGACGTTGGCGCGGACTTGGTGGGCAAGGTTGAAGCCGGAATCCCCGAGGACGATCCGCGCAATCCGGCAGTGATCGCCGATCTCGTGGGCGACAACGTCGGCGATTGCGCCGGCCGTGGCGCCGACCTGTTCGAGTCCACCGCCGCCGAGAACATCGGCGCGATGATCCTGGGCGTGTTGCTGTTCAAGTCGTTCGGCGTCGCGGGCATTCTCTTTCCGCTCGTCATTGGCGCGCTTGGCTTGGTGTGCTCGATTGTCGGTGTGATGAGCGTGAGCACTACGGAAGACGCCGATCCGATGGCTGCGCTGAACCGTGGCTTCTATCTCACGGCGGTGCTCGTGAGCGTTGCCATTTTCTTTGCCTGCAAGATGCTGCTCGTGACGCCGGATGCTCCGGACGCTTGGTGGCACTACTTCATCTGCGCGATGATCGGCGTCGCGACCTCGGTCGCCTTCGTGTTCATCACGCAGTACTACACCGAGTATCGCTATCGTCCCGTGTTGTCGATCGCCGAAGCCTCGCAGACTGGCCCGGCCACGAACATCATCATGGGCTTGTCGGTCGGTATGGAGTCCACGGTGTTGCCGGTGTTCACGATCGCCATCGCGCTCGTCTCGAGCTTCATGGTGGGTCGTGCCAGCGGCATCATGATCGACGGGCAGGCCGCGGGTGGCCTGTTCGGCACTGCAGTCGCCACGATGGGTATGCTCGGTACGGCTGGCTATATCCTCGCGATGGACGTGTTCGGACCGATCACGGACAACGCCGGTGGTATCGTCGAGATGTCCAAGCAGCCGGCGGAGATCCGCGATAAGACGGATCGTCTGGACTCGGTGGGCAACACCACGAAGGCGCTCACGAAGGGGTACGCGATTGGTTCGGCCGCACTGGCCGCCTTCCTGCTCTTCTCGGCGTATTTGGATGAAGTCAAGAACTACACCGGCCAGACGCTGCATGTCGACCTCAGCAAGCCGCAGGTGTTCGTGAGTGCGCTGATCGGCGGTATGCTCGTGTTCTGGTTCTCCTCGCTCGCGATGACCGCGGTGAGCAAGGCTGCGCAGAGCGTGATCACGGAAGTCCGTCGTCAGTTCAAGGAGCGCCCGGGCATCATGCAGGGCACCGAGCAGCCGGATTATGCGGCGTGCGTAGACATTGTGACGGTCGGCGCCCTGAAGGCGATGGTGCTGCCTGGCTTCTTGGTCCTCGCGTTCCCGATCGGCGTCGGCTTGATCTTCAAGTCGCTCGGCGGTCCGGATGAGCATCTTGGCGCCGAGGCGGTTGCCGGTTTCTTGATGATCGCGACCGTGGTGGGCATCCTGATGGCCGGCTTCCTGAACAACGGCGGCGGCGCGTGGGATAATGCCAAGAAGTACATCGAGACCGGCGCGTACGGCGGCAAGAAGTCTGACGCGCATAAGGCCGCGGTGGTTGGCGACACCGTCGGCGACCCGTTCAAGGATACGGCCGGCCCGTCGTTGCACGTGTTGATCAAGTTGCTCTCGACGATCACGCTCGTGCTCGCACCGCTCTTTATCTGATGTGACGCAGCATCCCGAGGCCGGCGCGGCTATTGCGCCGGCCTCGGATTTCCCGCCCATCACAAGGACTGCTGTCGCATGAAGGGACTTTTCAGTCGAAAGCCGATTGCCACGCTGGTCGCAGAGACGGAGGCCTCGGGGCTCAAGCGATCCTTGGGAGCGGGCGACCTGATCATGCTCGCGATCGGTGCCGTGATCGGGGCGGGGATCTTTGGATCCATTGGTTCTGCTGCGGCTGGGCAGACCGATGCCGCGGGGCACGTGATTCGGTACGGTGCGGGGCCGGCGTTGGTCCTCTCGTTCCTGCTGCTCGGCTGCGTGTGCGCGCTGGCAGGGCTCTGCTATGCGGAGCTCGCCTCAATGATTCCGCAGGCCGGCAGTGCCTACGCCTACACATACGCCACCCTCGGCGAGATTGTCGCGTGGATCATTGGGTGGGACCTGATTCTTGAGTATGCGGTGGGGAATGTGGCCGTCGCCATCTCGTGGGGGGACTACTTCAAGTCACTCACGGGAGGATTCCTCGCGCTTCCCGCTTGGATGACCACCGGATACCGCACGGCGCTCCTGAGTGCGGATCCCGCGGTGCACGGACTCATGCAGTCCGCGCCGCACCTGTTCGGCATGCCGGTGCTGGTGAATGTTCCGGCCTTCGCGATCGTTGCTCTGATCACCTGGTTGCTGCTCACGGGCGTCAAGGAAAGCACCAGAGCCAATAACATCATGGTCGGCGTCAAGCTGCTGGTGCTCGCGCTGTTCTTGATCATGGGCGCGCAGCACATCGACACCGCCAACTACCACCCCTTTGCCCCCAACGGATTTACGGGCGTGCATCAGGGGGCGGCGATTGTCTTCTTTGCGTATATCGGGTTTGACGCGATTTCGACGGCAGCCGAAGAAACTAAGAACCCGCAGCGGAACTTGCCCATCGGTATTCTGGGCGGGCTCGCGATTTGCACACTGATTTATATCGTGGTTGGCGCCGTCCTCACCGGCATGGTGCCGTACCAGAAGCTTGGGGCCTCGGCAGATCCGCTCGCCTTCGCGCTTGATGCGACTGGGCTCACGAGCATCTCCAAGATTGTTGCCCTCGGTGCGGTGTTCTCGATGGCCGCGGTGCTCTTGGTGTTTCAGTACGGCCAGCCCCGCATTTTCTTTGCGATGGCGCGCGACGGACTGCTTCCGCGTTGGGCCGCCAAGGTGCACCCCAAGACGCATATCCCGCACATCACGACGATTATCACCGGCGTGTTCGTCGCGCTCTGGTCGCTGATTGGCGATGCCAATGAGACGTACGATCTGACCAACATCGGCACCCTCTTCGCGTTCGCGCTGGTCTGCTTGGGTGTGCTCGCGCTCCGATATCTCGAGCCGGATCGTCCGCGTCCATTCCGCGTGCCCTTCGTGTGGCCTGTTGCGGTCACGGGCGCTGGCGCCTGTGTATATGTGATGCTTGGGCTCCCTGGGCTTGCCTGGGTTCGGTTTGGCTGGTGGCTTGCGATTGGTATCGTGTTGTACGCAGTGTATGGCTACAAGAACTCAACGCTCCGCAGCGGCGAAGCGCAGCGTGCGTAATGCTGTTGACGGACCATTTCGACTGTCTACCACTTTCCCGAGGCGACGTCGCCTCCACCACGCACCGGTGACGCACGTATGAGCGAGACCAGCAGCACACACAGTAGCGCGGCGAGCGTTGCCCCCCGTGGCATCAGTTCCACGCAATGGATCATCATTGCGATGCTCTCGGGCATTGCCCTCGGCTACTTCTTTCCGGCGGCCGAGTGGCCCAAGATGGCCATCGCTGAAAAGGCGACGTCGTCTGTGTTTCTGCGGATGATCAAGTCGTTGATTGTGCCGTTGCTCTTCAGCACCCTCGTGGTCGGGATTGCCGGGCACGGCGACGACATGAAGAAAGTGGGACGCCTCGCCTTCCGTTCGATTCTGTACTTCGAGGTGGTCACCACGGCGGCGCTGGCCATCGGCCTGATTGCGGTGAATCTGATCAAGCCCGGCGTCGGCATCACCCTCGCGGCAGCCTCGGCGGACAAAGGCGCAGAGTTTGCCAAGACGGAGGTCTCGTTTACCGGCGTGATTGAGCACATGGTGCCGCAGAGTTTCTTTGATGCCGCGGCGCACAACGAAGTACTGCAGATCGTATTCTTTACCATTCTCTTTGCCGTCGGCCTGTCGCAAGTACCGCAGGGGAAGAGCAAGCAGTTCATGCTCGATTTCTGTCAGAGCATGTCGGACGTGATGTTCAAGTTCGTCGGGATTGTGATGAAGTTCGCGCCGTTCGGTATCGGTGCCGCTATCGCAACCACCGTTGGCACGAGCGGCCTTGGCGTGCTCAAGAGCTTGGCGATTCTCGTCGTGACGCTCTACGGATCGTTGATTGTGTTCGTGTTGATCGTGCTGGTGCCGATTGCGCTCTTTGCGCGGATTCCGCTCGGCATCTTCTGGAGCTTTGTGAAGCAGCCGTGGATGATTGCTTTCTCAACGGCGTCGAGCGAGGCCGCTCTGCCGTTGGCGATGGAGAATCTCGAAAAGTTCGGTCTCCCGAAGCGTATCATCGCCTTCGTGTTGCCCACGGGGTACTCGTTCAACCTTGACGGCTCCACGCTGTATCTCGCGGTGGCGAGCATCTTCGCCGCTCAGGCGGGGGGCATCGATATGCCCCTGAGTCAGCAACTTTTGATGATGCTGACGTTGATGCTGACGTCGAAGGGTGTTGCGGCGGTGCCGCGCGCCTCGCTCGTGATTTTGAGCGGCGCGCTCACGATGTTCGGGCTTCCGCTGCAGGCGGTCGCCGTGATCCTTGGCGTTGACGCTGTGATGGACATGGCGCGCACCTCGGTCAACTTGCTCGGCAACTGCCTTGCTACGGCCGTCATGGCGCGCTGGGAGGGTGAGTTCCCGGAGAATCCCGGGCAGCCCGCCGTCGCAAAGATCGCGAGCTGACTGGAGCCATGATCACGTTCGCGGCCAACGGCCGAATCAACAACGGGTATCTCGCGCTCCCGCCCTCGGGCGCTGGCCCAGGGCTTATCGTGCTCCAAGAGTGGTGGGGCCTCGTTGGGCACATCAAGGATGTGGCGGACCAGTTCGCTGCGGCGGGATTCGTGGCCCTCGCCCCGGACATGTACCACGGCGAACACACCTCCAATCCCGATCAGGCCGGTAAACTCCTGATGGCGCTCAATATTGCTGAGGCTGGGGTCGACCTGCGCGGAGCCGCCAATTATTTATTGGCACATCCTGCGGTGTCCCCGGGCAAGGTTGGCGTCATGGGGTTCTGTATGGGTGGGCAGCTCGCGTTGTACGCCGCGCAGGAGATGAAGGAGCTCGTGTCGGCGTGCGTCGATTTCTACGGCATCCATCCCAAGGTCGAGATTACTCCGTCGCGGATCACGGTGCCGGTCCTCGGCCACTTTGGTCGGACCGACGCGAGTGTTCCGCTCGCCGCCGTGCACGCGCTGGTAGACGGCGTGAACGCAGCCGGCGGGTCGTTCGTCGCGCACGAGTACGATGCAGGGCACGCGTTTTGTAATCCAGTACGACCGGCGTACGACGCGGCGGCCGCCGCAGTGGCCTTTGCGCGCACCGTCGACTTCTTGAAGGTCCAGCTTCGCTAGGATTGTGACGCGCGATGAAAGAACGGGGGCCGTGCGCTTTGCACGGCCCCCGTTTCTCCTGTTCTGCCCCTGGAGCTAGGCGTTTGCGGCCAGTCGCAAGGCACACCGTACGGCGCCGCGTGCTGGGATGACTTCAGCCGAGTGAAGATTGATGCCGGGAACGGCGGTCTTCAGTCGAAGCTCAACCAGCCGGCGCAGATAACTCCCGCGATGCATCATGCCGCCGGCCAGCGCAATCGGAATCGCGGCGCGCTCATCGGTGAAGAGTTGACGCGCGAGGGTCCGGATGTGCACCACCAGCTCTTCGCACGCCATCGTGCAGAGGGAGTTGGCGCGCAGGTCTCCATTGGCCGCGACGGTCATGATCGGACCTGAGAGCTCCGCGAACTTCGCTGGTGTCGCCTTGGCGGCCCAGGCCACGAGCTCGTCGGGATTCTCCATCTGTAGGTGCGTGAGGAGCACGCCGAGGAGCGCGGTTTCGGGCTCGCGCCCGTCTGCGGCGCCGGTGATGATGCTCAGCGCACGACGGCCAAGCCACGCACCGCTCCCTTCGTCACCGCAAATCGGGCCCCAGCCGCCGCAGCGCGCGAGACGCCCCGTGTGACTGCGGCCGATCGCTGATGAGCCGGTGCCGGCAATCAACAGGATACCAGGTCCGTCGCCGAACGCATCCTCGAGCGCCACGGCCGTGTCGGGGAGTACCTCGAGTTCGACACTCAGTTCGCGACGCGAGAGTGCCGCAACAATCGCCGAGTACTCGGCATCACGTCCAACCCCAGCCAGCCCCGCACAGATCGCGGCGGGTTTGGTCTCCTCGTGCCCACAGGCGGCGAGGGCTTCGCCGATGAGCGATTCAATCACATCGGCAGAGTCCTCGGCGGTCCCGGGGCGGACAGCGGACCCCGGGCCCGTGACCGTCGCCAACTGTGTTCCCTCAGCGTCGGCGACGATGACCTTGGTCTTGGTACCGCCTCCATCAACGCCGACAACGATCGTGGTAGTCATGGCAACTAAGTTAGCGTTTGGGCAGGGGTGTGGCAGTGCGTCCGTCGTGCGTGAGTGCGGACAACGAACCCACGGTAACGGTAATTGTCATGCCAATGAGCACGTACCACGGCCACGCGATATTCACGAAGGGGCTCAACGGACCCACAAGACTCGGATACGCGGCAACCAGCGGCTTGGCAAAGACCACGAATGCCATAGTCAAAATACCAACGCTCATGCCAATGATTGCGTCGCGCTGCACGGCGCGCCGATTGTAGATCCCCAGGAAGAACCCGCCAAGCAGGGCTCCCTGAGTAAAGGACGCAATGGAGAGGGCCACCACGACGACGGGGACTTTCCCCTCGGGGTAGAGGAGTGCTCCACCCGTCAGCACCACTCCCCAGATCAACGCGAAGAAACGCCCCGCACGGAATGTTTGCGGATCGTCTTCTTTGCGGCCGGAGAGCGGGAGGTAAATGTCATGCGTGGTGGTCGCGGCCAACGAGTTGATGGCGCCCGAGTGCGTGCTCATCGTCGCGGCGACAATCGCCGCGACAATCAGCCCGAGCAGCCCATGCGGCATCTGTTCCACGATGTACGTCGGAAAGATGTCGTCAGGCTTCGCAAACTCGCGTCCGCCGTAGAAGGACCACAGCCCGATGCCGACGAGCAGAAAGAGCGTCATCTGCACGAACACGGCCACCCCACTCCCAATGATCGCGCGCTTGGCATCCTTCAGCGAGCGCGACGACAGGAGTCGTTGGACGATCGTCTGGTCGGCGCCATGCGAGGCCATCGAGAGGAACGCGCCGCCAATCACACCGGCAAAGACGGTGTGCGGCCGGTCGAACCCGCGGTAGACGTCAATGAACTGCAGCTTTCCCGCGGCGCCGGCGCGCGCGAGGATGCCACTCCACCCGTCCGTCGCGGCGTGGCCAAGCAGGAATGCGGCGGCGAGCCCGCCCGTCAGGTAGACCCCTGTCTGCACGAGTTCTGTCCAGACGACGGCACGCATCCCGCCCTTATAGGTGTATACGATCGTCAGCGCACCCAGGATCAGAATGGCGCTCGGCATCAGATACTGACGCGGCACCACGGGACCGATGATCAACGCGATCGGAATCGCCGTCGCGAACACGCGCACCGAATCTGCCATAGCGCGCGTCACCATGAACACGATTGACGTGAACCGACGCGTCTCTTTTCCGAACCGCGTCTCGAGCAGCGTATACGCCGTCACGAGGTCGCCTTCGAAATACCGGGGGAGCAGGATCGCCGCGATCGCGATGCGCCCAACGATGTACCCGGCGGCAACCTGGAGGAACCCAAAGTTCCCGACGTACGCGAGCCCGGGAATCGAAATGAAGGTCAGCGCGCTCGTTTCCGCGGCGACAATTGAAAAGCAGACCGCCCACCAAGGAAGTGAGCGGTCTGCCACGAAATAATCACGCGCGTTGGTCTGCTTGCGCCCCAGCCACAACCCAAAGCCGGTGGTCGCGGTCAGGTAGAGGACGACAACCGCAAGATCAATGATCCCGAATCGGCCCCCAGACAACGGACTGCTTTACGCCGAGAACGAACTGCCGCAGCCGCAGCCGCCAGTCGCATTCGGGTTCTTGAACGTGAAGCCTGAGCCCTGCATGGACGTCACGTAGTCAACCGTGACGCCGCCGACGTACTGCATCGAGAAGGGATCCACGAACACGTTGAACCCGTCCTGCGCCACAATCGTGTCGTCTTCGGCGGGCTTATCTTCGATCAACAGGCTGTACTTGAAGCCGGAGCATCCGCCCGGCTGCACGGACACGCGGAGTCCGCCGGTTTCCGGCGCGACATTCTCCGCGACCATGAACTTCTTGACTTCGACGACCGCTGCGGCGGTAAGCCCCAACAGGGTCTCTGGCTGATTCATCGTGCTCATCGTATCCTCCTCCTGCGTCGCCTCTGGCGAGCGGTATGATGTGCTAGGACGTAATATATCCGAATGCCGAATCATTCTCAAGGAAATAGGCACCTGCGGGCATTGGTGGAGGGGCTGAAGCCCATCCTGGGGCTGGCCGCGATCCTCGCGGGCGGTGTCGCACTGGCGTGGGGGCTCCTGACCCGCGACAACGGACGGGAAAAGGCGCCTCGGCTTCAGACCCTCGACAAACCCGTCGGGGAGATGTTCCTCACAGTGACGGTGGCCGACATCGGCCTTGAACTGACCGCCCCCGATGGCCGGAAAGTAACCGTCTTTGTCCCCGGCTCGCCCAACGCGGCCACAATCCCCGACGCCCAGCCGAAAGTGGATTGCACGGACGCCGGGGGGCTGGTTGCTGGCGATTCGACCTGCACTGTCAGCGTGCAGCTCAAGAAGCCCATCTTTGGGGACTATAAGGTCCGGATGACGGCGACCGCGCAGCATGTAGAAGTGCTAACGGTGGGGTGGGGCGGGGTGGGCTTCAATCGCAACGGCGGCCTCTCCATGAAGATTGCCGCGGAAGCGAGAAAACCCCTCGAGTTCACGATGATCGTGGCACCCGAAGGGGTTTCCCAGCGCACCGAGCCCAAGCTGGTGGGGCGCTGACCTCGCGCGCGCCAGCGCTGCTGCCTGCCGCGCGGCCGACCTAGGGCTGCGCCGGCGCGAGCTGACGGGTCAGGCTGACGGCGGCATCGGCCACGGCTTGGCGCCACGCTGAAATCTTGGTGTTGGCTCGTGTCGGATTCACCCGATTCGTGAGCATAATCACGAATAAGTCGTCGGTCGGATCGACCCAGAAGGAGGTCCCCGTAAAGCCGGTGTGCCCAAACGACGGGCGCGTCATCAGGTGACCCGCGGAGTTCGAGCCGGTTGGGGTCTCCCAGCCGAGTGCGCGGTTCGAGAAGGTGGAGTCTTGCACGGCCGTGAACTGCCGGATGGTGCTCTCCTTGAAGACGTGAACGCCGCCGAATACCCCTCCGTTCAGGTAGGCCTGGGCCAGGTGCGCGAGGTCTGATCCCGAGCTGAAGAGGCCGGCGTGTGCGGAGACACCGCCCAGGGCGAATGCGTTTTCGTCATGCACCTCGCCGCGGAGGTGCCGCTGGCGCCACGGGTCGACCTCGGTCGGCGCGATCCGCGGGAGGAGGGCAGGGTCTGGCAGGTAGCTCGTTTCCTTCATGCCGAGTGGCCCGAACACATGGTCTCGGGTGTAGGCGTCGATGCGTTGGCCTGACACGGTGCGCACGATCTCCCCCATGAGAATCGCGCCAAGGTCGGAGTAGACCATGCGGACGCGCGGGAGCGTATCGAGCGCCGTCGCGAACACGAGGGCCAGCGCCTCGGCAGGGGTTGTGGCCTCTTTGTAAATCGGGCGCCACGCCGGCAATCCCGAGCGATGGGTGAGCAGGTCACGCACGGTGACGCGATCCTTGTTTGGACCCTTCCACTGTGGGAGGTACCGCTGCACCGGGGCGTCCAACTCCACTGTGCCTTGCTCGACCAGCTGCATCATCGCCGACGTCAGTGCGAGCACTTTGGTGAGCGATGCCATGTCCCAGAGCGTGTGCTCGTCGGGAACGGGGGAAGGTCCGACGTCGAGATGGCCAGCCCCCATCTGCGCGACGATGCCCGAGCGCCGTCCTACGACGACGAACGCCCCAGGGAATGCGCTGTCGGCGATGGCACGGTCCAGCACGCGTCGCAGTGTGTCACTCATTGCCGTTGAGAGACTCGGCGGGGCAACGCGCACCAGCCCGTCGCCGCGGGCGAAGAATCCCGGCAGCGAGACAGGAGCCTTGCCGGTCACCCCGATGCGTCCCGTGATAGCGCGCGCGGCCGCGTCCTCGAGTGCCGGACCCCGTCCCCAGGTCGCGAGGTACGCGCCAACATGTGGGAACTCGCGGAGCACGTATGGGTTGCCATGGGCCGCGACGATGACAGCGTGCGTTGCCGCAATGGAGTCAATCCACTGTGCCACCGGCTTGGCCACGGAGAAGCGCCCCTCGCCTTCGATCGTGCGCACTTGCGTGGCAATGACGAGCCGATCGGCTGGACGCACCAGCGAGTCCAGCTGCGCGCGTGACCAGCGCGGCGTGATGCGCACGACCCGTGCGTTGCGTACGGCCGCGCGGACCGTGGCCCCGAACACTCGTCCCGCGTCGAGGTCGTTCTCACTCGCATAGGTGAGTACCAGCGTGGAACCACCGGTTTTCACGGGCACGAGCGATGCGTCATCGCGAAGCAGTGTGATGGCTTCACTCGCGATGCACGCCGCGGTCCCACGACTTGTGGCGCTGCCCACCGCAATGCGCAGCGAGTCCAACGCGACAATCGGATGTTGAATGGCGCCCGTGCGCAACTTGAGTTCGAGCAGGCGCCGGACGCTCGCGTCGATGCGAGCCGGCGTAATCTCCCCGTGCTCCACCGCGGCGACCACGGCATCGATCGCTCGACGGACATCGGTTGGCTTCAGCAGGACATCGGCGCCCGCCTTCACTGCGAGGACCGCGCTTTTCTCCACCGTGTAGCCGCCGCCGATCCCTTCCATCGACAGGGCGTCGGTATAGGTCACGCCCCGGAAGTGCAGCGTGTCCCGGAGCAGCCCCGAGATGATGGCCGGCGACAGCGTGGCCGGGATCGAATCGTGCGCGATCGCGGGGAGCGCAATGTGCGCCGTCATCACGCCCGAAATGCCCGCGTCCACCACGGCGCGGAAGGGGACCAGTTCGACTGCCTCGAGCCGTGCTCGATTACTCGAGACAATCGGCAAGGCGGTGTGCGAATCGGTATCGGTGTCGCCGTGGCCGGGGAAGTGCTTGGCGACAGCCGCGACCCCCTCACCCTGCACGCCGCGCACAAACGCCGCCGACATCCGCGCGACGGCCTGTGGATCCTCGCCGAACGACCGCGTGTTGATGACGGGATTCGCGGGATTGTTGTTGACATCCACCACCGGAGCGAAGGCGATATGAATGCCAATCGCCTGTGCTTCTTTCCCTGTAATCCGACCCGCCTCGAAGGCATTTGCTTCGTTCCCGGTCGCGCCGATCGCCATGTTATTCGGGAGAATCGTCGCGCTGCCGCCACCGTATGTGTTGGGCGCAAAGACCCCGCCCTCAAGGCGGCCGAGTCCAGGCTCGATGTCGGACGAGATCAGGAGTGGAATCTTTGCCATCCGCTGGAAATCGTTCACCTTGGCGGCGACTTCAATCGGTGAGCCGAGCGACATGATCACGCCGCCGACTTTGTCCTCTTGGATCCAGCGGCGCAGTTCCAGGTATGACGGATCGGTGGTGCTGGTGTAATCTCCTAGAGCCCAGACCGTGACCATCTGGCCGACGCGCTCGCGGAGCGACAGGCCGGCGAGTGTGTGGTCAATCCAGCGCGTTGCGTCGTCAGTGAGTGGCGTGCTGAATGACGGCCGAAACGATGGCGTCGGCAGGGTTCGGAGACCAGTGGGCACACAGGCGATGGCCAGGGCAAGAACGGAACCGCACGCGAGGAGACGCGAATGTTTCATCGGATGAGGAAGGCCACCGAGGTGGTCCTGGTCATGGGAGTCATACAGGGACTTCTGGTTCCCGCAGGGGTGCGTGCCCAGCGCAATGGGCGCGCCGAACCGGAGAAGGTACGTCCTGGCATCACGGTGCTACTCGACGAACGAACCGGCCTCATTCAAAATCGACGTGTCGCGCTGATCACCAACCAGACCGGCATCAATGAAGATCGCACCTCGGACATCGATCTGCTGACTCGCGATCGACGAGCCCTGAAAGCGCGGGTCAAACTTGTGGCCCTCTTTTCCCCGGAACACGGAATCCGTGGGACCGAGGATCACCCAAATGTCGCCGATGAAGTGGACGAGCGCACGGGGCTTACCATCCACTCGCTCTACCGTCCAAGCACTCAAGCGCCCGCGGACTCACTGCTCCGCGGCGTCGAGACCATCATCTTCGACCTGCAGGACATCGGCACCCGCACGTGGACGTATACCGGATTGATGGTCTACACCCTGCGAGCGGCCGCGCGGAACAAGATTCCGATCGTGGTACTCGACCGCCCGAACCCCATCACCGGCTCTCGCGAAGAGGGGCCGATGCTCGATGTTGCACTGGCCAACAGTGCAGACCCCGAGCCGGGGAAACCGGGCAAGTCGTACGCATTATATCCCGCGCCCCTACGGCACGGAATGACAATGGGGGAACTGGCCCTGTTTTTCAATGAAGAACTGGGGATTCAGGCGAACCTCACCGTGGTCCCGGTGCGCGGGTGGCGGCGCGCGATGTGGTTTGACGAGACCAAACTCCCCTGGGTGAAGCCATCGCCCAACCTGCCGACGCTCACCAGCGCGCTGGTCTATCCTGCGTTGGTCGCCTTTGAGCGCGCGAACGTTTCGGTTGGGCGCGGAACCGATATTCCATTTCAACTTATCGGCGCTCCGTGGATGAACGGCAGGGGAGTCGCCGACCTGCTGAACGATCGATTGATCCCTGGCGTCAAGTTCCGCGCCGAGTCGTTTACGCCTCGTGCCCCGACCGACGGCAAGTTCGCGGAGCAGGAGCTGTCTGGGGTCAGGATTATCGTCACCGACCGTAATAGCATGAATCCCTCGCGCGTCGGCGCCGCCCTCCTCTGGGCAATCGCAAAGACCGCTCCGGATTCACTGAAAATCAGTAACACTGGCTTCGATGAACGGTTCGGCGCTGCCGGACTTCGCGAAGCGTTGCTGAGAGGTGAAGATCCCGACTCCGTCATCGACCGAGAACTTCCGGCCGTGACCGCCTTCCGCGAGAAGGTCCGCAAATACCTGCTGTACCACTAGCACGCCCCACACGGACGCATAGCTTCCGCTGCATGAAACAGCTCTGGGACGCCATCCAACGGGGATACCTCCGGCTTATCGAGCCGGTGGTAGGTCTACTGGTCCGCTGGAAGGTGTCGCCGAACGCGATCACCACGTTCGGCACCCTGTGCACCATCGTGACCGGCGGGCTCTACGCGACGGGCCACTTCGTCGCCGGTGGCTGGCTCTTTGGCGTCACGGCAGCCTTCGATGTTCTCGACGGCATGGTGGCACGACGCACTGGGACGGCAAGCATCTTCGGGGCCTTCTACGATTCCACCCTCGACCGCGTCGCCGATGGGGCAGTGCTCGGTGGGATTCTCTATTTCTGGGCGTCCGACACCGCCTATCACAGCATGCCCATGGTCGCGGTGACGCTCGCAGCCATTATCGGCACCTTCATGACGTCCTATGCGCGCGCGCGCGCCGAGGCGCTGGGGCTCGACGCCAAGGTTGGCATCATGCAGCGTCCGGAGCGGGTGACGCTTCTTGCCGCGCCTCAGGGGCTGCTCGGTTTCGCCCTCGATGGCTGGGTCCTTCGCGCCGTGGTGGTGGTGCTGGCCGTCACCGCCTGGATCACCGTCTGGCAACGGGTGCAGTTCGTACGCCGCACCTTGGCTCGCCGCGCCGTAGCGGGTGCTGAGGGGCACGGCACGGCGCCCTGAACCGACCGGCGCGCCTATGGCGGAGATTCCACCGAGGTTAAGTTTCTCTGACCGGATCGCTCACTCAGGACTGAAGGAGGACGCATGACCCCGAATCGGAACTGGCGACGCCTGTTGGTGCTCGCGCCGGTGGTCGTGGCACTCGTAGGTATGGGATGCGAGCCGCAAAAGCTGAACACCGACATGCGCCTCTTTACGTCGGAGTTTGAGTTTCGCATTGCGGCCGATGTGGTGCCGCCGCGCGCGCTCGAAACCACGAACTACACGATCACGATCCGCGACAAGAAAACGCGCGAACCGATCGTGAATGGGCAAGGTCGAATTTTCGCGACCAATGCCGACCGCAAGACCATCTGGGACGGCTTCTCCTATGGTCCCGAAGTTGGGACGTACCACGCGCGGCTGATGTTCATTACCGCGGGCGAGTGGGCTATGAACGTGCAGTTCCGACGTGACTCGACGCAGACGTTGGTGAAACCTGAGGACGACTGGCGGCAGATGATCCGCCAAGCGGCCGAACCTGGAACGACGACCCCATGAAGCACTTCCATCGCACGCATATCTCGCCCGACGCGGTTCTCGCCGTCGCCGATGCCTTCTTCCCAACCATCGGCCTGACGCCGACGGCCGCGGCGCATCGCTCGCGCAGCTGGCAGGGTGTTGTTGGCACGCCGGAAGTCCTCGAAACGCTGACCATCACCGTGAAGATGGAAGGCGGGCACTACACCTTTGTGGAGGCGCACTCCACCGCGCAGGGCGAGAGTCGCCTGGATCGCAACGTCAAAAAGTTCTTCGTGCAGCTGCACAAGCAGGTGGACCATCGACACGCGTCGAGTGCCGCCTACTGACGAGACGCGGGGCTCCGTCTCCTGGACGCGGAAGGTCAGCCTTGGCTGCCTGTCGATTTTCCTCGGAGCGGTGAGCTGTGGCATGATCGCCGTCCTGCTCTCAAAGGTCGTGGCGTATGCCACACACCAGCGAGGCTGTCAGGACGTTCCCTCGTGCAATTGGTTAGAATATTGGGCTGTGGGGGCCGCCGTCGGTGCGGTCACTCTGCCGATTCTGGTCTTCTGGGTCCTGGGCAAACCGCCCAAGGGCGACACGTCTGATAGAGGGATGTAAGGTGGCGCGCATTGATGTGATTATGCCCCAGATGGGGGAATCGATTGCCGAAGGAACGGTCTCGCGTTGGCTCAAGAAGGTCGGCGACGAGGTCAAGCGCGACGAGCCCATCTTTGAAATCAGCACCGATAAAGTCGACGCCGAGATCCCCTCGCCGTCCGCCGGTATTCTGGCCGAAATCATCGTCGGCGAGGGGAAGACGGTCGGTGTGAATACCGTCGTGGCCCGCCTCGAAACCGACAAGAGCGCCCCGCTCGGCGCCTCTGCGCCGGCCCCAGCGCCTGCTGCCGCCGCTCCGACCCCTGCCGTTGCACCCGCGGCCGCACCCGTCGTGCAGGCAACGGTTCCTGCCCCGGCTCCTGCCGCGGCCGTCGCTGCCAAGCCTGCTGGTGCCCCAGGATCGCTCGAAGAGCGGCTCCGCACCAAGAGCTCGCCGTTGGTCCGCCGCATCGCCGCCGAACACGGGGTCGAAATTGCGGGAATGCAGGGCAGTGGGATCGCCGGACGTGTGACCAAGAAGGACTTGGTCTCTTTCCTCGAAAGCGGGGCCGCGGTACCGGCCAGCTCGGCCAGCACCGCGACCGCGCCGAGTGCGAGTGCACATGCTGGGGCTGCGGATTCACACGCCCCAGCGGCGACGGTGTGGGCGGGCGATGTCGTCGAGCCGATGTCCAAGATGCGCCGCCTGACCTCCGATCACATGGCGCTCGCGCGTCGCGTGGCGGCCCACGTGTCGACCTTCTGGGAAGTCGATCTCACCCGCGTCACGCGCGTTCGCAATGCGATGCGTGCCTCGTTTGAAGCGCAGAACGGACAGAAGTTGACGTACATGCCGTTCATCATTCAGGCCGTGGTGGCGAACCTCAAGAAGCATCCGTATTTGAATGCAGCCGTTAGTGGCACCGACGTCATTTACCGGAAGCGCTACAACATCGGCATCGCCGTTGCCCTGGAGCCGTCCGGACTCATCGTGCCCGTCATCAAGCACGCCGAAGATCTGTCGCTCTCCGGCGTGGCGAAGGCCGCGAACGATCTGGCCGGGCGCGCGCGCAGTAAGAAGCTCGGGCCCGCCGATGCGCAGGACGCGACCTTCACCATCTCGAACCCGGGCGTGTTCGGTTCGTTGACCGGGACGCCGATTATCCCGGTTGGCACGACGGCGATTCTCTGCCTCGGTGCGATCGAGAAGCGTCCCAAGGTGATCACCGGAGCAGACGGCGAGGACACCATCGCCATCCGCACCTGTGCGTACTTTTCGCTGTCGTTCGATCACAAGGTGGTCGACGGCGCCGATGCGGACCGCTTCATGGGCGACCTGAAGCGTTCGCTCGAGCAGATTCCTGAGACTGGTTTCTAGTTCCCGTCACTCTTCACCACGAGCATCGAATGGCGCGCGCCCTGAGCATGCAACGATCGATCGTCCCGTTGGGCGATCGCGCCAAGTACTTCGAAAAAATCAAGGCGCGCAAGGAGCACTACCGGTCGGCAGGGTGTCAGTTTTGGGTGTTTGAGGAAGCGGCCCTGACCGGCGCGTTCATTGAGTTTTCCGAGGCGCCCGATCCCGCGACGCTTTCCGCCGCGCATGCCGCAGCCCCGGGGTCGGTGCTTGATCCCTCACGTATCTACACTGAAGTGGAGTTGAGCTGAGATGCCGACGCGCCGTATTCACGTAGCAGGACAAGACTGGAGCGTGTTTCCCTCTGGACAGGTCACCCAGTACGACGGGGACGAGTTCGGGCTCCTCTTCGTGCGCGTGACCGACGATGCGCGCGAGGTCCGGGTCACCCGCTACTCGCCGCGCGGTGTACGGTCGCGCGAAGCATCCCTGATGGCGATGAACGACGCCGAACTGCACTCGCTCTTCGCGATGTCGCAGTCGAGCGAGAACTCGCCGGAGGCGGGTTACGCACTGTGAGTGAGACGCCGGCGGCGTGCGTCGATTTGCATGCGCACTCCACGGCCTCTGATGGCGCCGCCTCTCCGGAGGAGTTTGTCGCCACCGCACAGCGCGCAGGGCTCGCGGCCGTCGCGCTCACCGACCACGACACCCTCGCGGGAGTCCGCACCGCGCAGCGCGCAGCGGAACCCCACGGCATTCGGGTGATCGCCGGCGTGGAGCTTTCCACCGTCGACCAGGGGCACGAGGTCCATCTCCTTGGCCTCCACATTCGCGATGTCGAAACCATGGAAGACGAGCTCGCCGCCTTTCGTGGGTCCCGCCGCACCCGTGCGATCGCGATTGTGGAGCGACTCAACGCCCTCGGCGTCCCCGTGACAGTCGAGGCCGTCTTGGAAGCCGCCGCGGATGGCGCGATCGGCCGTCCGCACATTGCGCGCGCACTTGTCACCGGCGGCTTCGTCAAGGACAATCGCGAAGCCTTCGATAAATGGCTCGGGAATGGCCGGCCGGCGAACATCGACAAAGAAAAACTGGCGATCGCCGACGCAATCGACATGATCCACCGCTACGGGGGGCTCGCCGTGTGGGCGCATCCGGGGCCCGACGGTCGACGTGACCGCGTGGAACCGCTTGTCGCACTCGGGATCGACGGCCTCGAGGTCCGGCATCCCGGACACCACAGCGACGACACCCAGCGACTTGGCGCGCTCGCGGCCCACTTCAAGCTGGTGCCCAGTGGTGGCTCCGATTGGCACGGCGCGGCCACGGGCTCACGTGCGCTCGGGGCGATGCAGATCAACGCCGACTGGCTGGCGATGCAAGACGCTCGGCTCGCCGAACGATACGGCACAGGACTCCCCGCGTGACCGCGGCACCGATCGGAACCTCGATCGGCACGTCGCTGCAGGGCCGCGTCGTGCTGGTGACCGGTGCGGGGCAGCGCGTTGGTCAAGCCATCGCCGTCGCGCTCGGCGCTGAAGGGGCTCGGGTTGGTGTCCACTTTCATCGCTCGAGCGGTGGCGCTGCTGCGACCGTGTCGGCGATTGAAGCCGCGGGGGGCGAAGCCTTCGCCGTGCAGGGAGACCTCGGCGACCCGGCAACGCCCGATGTGCTCGTCGCAGCGATGGTCGCACGGTTCGGGACGCTGCACGCGCTTGTGAACTCCGCGGCGTCGATGCGGCGCACGCCGCTCGACACGCTCACCGTCGCCCAGTGGGACGAGGTCTTCGCGTTGAACTTGCGCGGGCCCTTCTTTCTCGCCCTCGCAGCGGCGAAGGCGATGCCCGAGGCAGGGGGCGCCATTGTGAATATCTCGGATCACATGGCGTTCGAGTCCTGGCCGGCCTTCATGCCACATAGCTTGGCCAAGGCCGGCGTGGCGTCGATGACGCACGCGCTCGCTGCGGCGCTCGCCCCAAAGGTGCGCGTGAATGGCGTCGCCCCGGGGGCGGTGCTGGCGCCGCCGAACTGGCCTGAGGAAGAACAACGGCGTTTCGCCGACGCCACGCCACTGCGCCGTATCGGGACTCCCGACGACGTCGCCGGCGCCGTGCGCTACCTGCTCACGGCGCCCTACGTCGCTGGGCAACTGCTCTTCGTGGATGGCGGACGACACGGCGCGCGCTGAGCCCACAGCGCCCGCGCCGATCATCTTTGGTCGCGTGGTGATTGTCGGCGGTGGCTGCTACGGCTCGTACTATGTGCGGCAGCTACGACGCGCGCGCGAGCGTGGGGCCGTCCGCATTCGGGAGCTGATCGTGGTGGATCGAGACGCCGCCTGCGCTGTTGCCCGAGAAGCGGCGACCGACCTTCGATTCGTCGAATCGGAGTGGGCGCCCTTTATGCAAAAATTTCTCGCCACGCCGGCTGACGCGCACGACGCAATCGTGCCGTCCCCGCTGATGCCGCACCTCTTCCTGCACTGGCTGCGAGACCGCGCCATCGATCGCTACTCGGCCTCCGCCGTGGCAATCGAAGCGCCCAGCGCACTCGAGGGCGTGCCCTGGCAACGCGTTGGCGATGACGCCTCTCGCTACGTGAGCTTCGCGGAGTGGATGTGCCCCGTGAACTGCATCGAGCCGCGCATCTGCCCCCACACCCGAGGGCTTCGCGACTGGGACATGTCTCGGACCGCCGCAGCCGCCCCAAACCTGGATGCTGTCGCGGTGCTCCATTGTACGCATCGCACGTACGGGGTTGGCATGGTGGACGTGCGCGCGATCCAGGACGCCGATGCGATCGTTGCGGGTACGGTGGAGGGGAGGGCGGGCGCGCCCGCGGTCCGAATCTTGGTCGGAACGGTGTCAAACTGCCACGGGGCGCTCGGGGTTCTGCGGGTGGGTGGTTCCCCCGCGGCTCTCGCGGGGTGAAATTGCGACAACTAACCTCTCAGGAATGAATCGTGGCAGTCTTTGACCATGAAGTCGTCATCATCGGTGCGGGCCCGGCCGGAATGTGTGCCGGCATGTACGCTGGCCGTTCAATGCTCAACGCCGTCGTGCTCGAACAGGGCCTTCCCGGCGGAGAGCTGCTCAACACGGAAGTGATCGAGGACTATATCGGGTTCGAGCACGTCCTCGGCTCCGAGCTCGCCGAGAAATTTGCCGCGCACGCGACGAAGTTTGGCGCCGATATCCGCCCGTTCACGCGTGTGGAAAAGGTGAAGAAGGTAGATGACGGCACGTTCGAGACACTGCTCGAAAGTGGCGACATCCATCGGTCGCCAGCGGTGATCATCACTGCCGGCGGAACGCCCATCAAGCTCGAGGTGCCCGGTGAGTTCGAGTATGCCGGCAAGGGCGTGTCGTACTGCGCGATTTGCGACGGCGCCTTCTTCAAGGGGCACACCATTATTGTGGTCGGCGGCGGTGACGCCGCCTGTGAGGAGGCCGATTTCCTCACACGGTACGCGGCGAAGGTCTACCTCGTGCATCGCCGTAACGAATTCCGCGCCTCGAAGATTGTGCAGCAGCGACTGTTCGCGAATCCAAAGATCGAAGTGATCTGGGACACCGTGATCGAGGAGATCGCCGGCGTCGACGGACTGATGACGCACGCGCGCATCAAGCACCTCCCGACCAATACCTCGCGTGAGATGGAGGCGACGGGAATTTTTATTTTCGTCGGCTTCAAGCCAAACACCGGTGTCATTGAGGGGCATGTGGAGCACGACGCCGCCGGCTATTTGCTCACCGATGCCAACATGCAGACCTCGATTCCGGGCCTATTCGCCGCTGGCGACGTGCGCGTGCAGCTCACCCGTCAAGTCACGACGGCCGTGGGTGATGCCACGACTGCGGCCATCGCGGTAGAGAAGTTTCTCACCGCCCGAAAAAATGGACATCCGGCGCCAGATCCCGTTCAGATGTTGGTGCGCGGCGCGTGATGCATGTCGCGACTGCGACGGTCGGCCCGTTTCAAGAGAACAGCTGGCTGATCGTTGATCCGAGCGCACATCGGGCCGTCTTCGTCGATCCTGGCGATGAGCCCGAGGTGCTGCTCGCGCTCCTCGAGCAATCGGGGGCGACTCTCGACGCGATCTGGCTGACGCACGCGCATCTCGATCACATCGGCGGCATTGCCGGTGTGCGTCGTCGCTGGCCTGTGCCGGTCCTCATGCATCCGCTCGACCAGCCGCTCTTCGAGCGCGGCGCGTCGCAAGCAGCGCGCTACGGCATTCCCTTTGAGCAGCCTGATCCCGTGGATGGCGAGTTGTCCGAGGGGATGCGTCTCACGGTGGGGGCGCTGGCGTTCGATGTGCTGCACGTACCAGGGCATGCGCCAGGGCATGTGATATTCGTTGGCGAAGGCGCCATCTTCGGCGGTGACCTACTGTTCGCCGGATCGATCGGACGTACCGATCTTCCAGGCTGCGACCCCGAGGCCATGCAGCGCTCGTTGGAACGGATGGCCACGTTGCCGCCAGAACTGGCGGTGCATCCCGGTCATGGCCCATCGACGACGATCGGTGAGGAACTCCGATCCAATCCATTTTTGAACGGTGTGGCACGGGTGAAGCGCGCATGACCACCAAGAATCGGTTCCTTACGGGAGCGCTGCTCCTCAGCGCGTGGGGCGGGGCGTCGCTTCTGACCATTGCGGTCGTCGCGCCAGGTGCGTTTCGCGCGCTCCCGACTCGAGGTTTGGCGGGCGCCATGGTGGGGCAGGTCCTTCCCACCGTCTTCGTCTCTGGGCTTGTGATTGGTCTTGCCGTTGCGCTGCTGGCGGGTCGTCGCGGTGTCGGAGTTGGGGCGACGGCGGCCTCACTCGGATCGGCGGGTGCGTGCGGGGTCGCGCAGTTTCTGATTAATCCAAAAATCGCCCGCCTTCGCGAGATGGCGGGCGGGTCGATCGATGCCTGGGCCCAAGACGACCCTCGGCGTGTCATGTTTGGCGTGCTGCACGGGTATAGCATTGGGGCCTTGGGGGTCGCAATGCTGGCCGGGGCCGTTGCGTTGGCGTATCTGTTGTATGGCGTGCGCTCGGATGTTTCGGGGTCGCCTTCACCCACAGCTTGAGTGTCGAAATGATGCGTCGTCTCGTTCCTCTGCTTGCCGTCGTCCTCGCGCTCCCCCTTGTCGCGTCATGTAAGGGAAGCACAGCCGCCGAGTCCGGTTCGCCGCTGGCGATGATCAACCTCAATGCGCGGACAAAGGCAGGCGGCTACACAACAGCGCCGTCCGTGAACTTTTATCGCGCCGGGTCGTTCGTGCTGAGTTCCGCGGCGAGCGCCACCGACACCTGTCAAATCGCGCCGTACCCGCTCACCAACTACAACACCGCGAGTGTGATTGGTGGTGGCTCTGGCGTCGTGACCACGATCAAGACTGCGCTCGATACGCTCAAGCGCGCGACAACCGTCGACGGTACCTACAGCGGCCGCGTCGCGGGGCTCGCCTTCACGCCGGGCGACACCGTCACCTTCTCGATTTTGGGAGAGCTGTCCGGCTTCCCAACGTCGACCGTGTTCGGGAAGACCGCCGAAGCGTTCACGATGTCGGCCGTGAATCCTCCCGCCGCTGGCCAGGCGCTCACGCTCACCTGGGCCCCCGTTGCCTCTGGTGCGGCCATGATCGTGTCGCTGATCTTCAACGACGGCACGGGCGTGCCGACCGTTGCGAATTCACAAATCCTCTGCGACTTTGTCGACGACGGCGCCGGCACCGTTCCCGCGGCACTCGCTGCCCAGTGGGCCGCGGGGAATATCACGGCCCGCAGCACGCGGTTTCAGCGTCTGCGAACGGTCGTCACGCGCGGGTCGGATGCCACCTCATTCATCAACATCCGCTCGACGTTCGAGATCCCCACACCGACCTCTCCCTGACCGCTCGCCTTGTTCGGGTTCGCCGAATCGGGTATCCTCCGGTATGCGCATAACTACCTGGGCTGAGTATGGCGTGATCTGCGCGCTGCATTTGGCGAAGCGGGCCGACGACGGGCCTGTCACGGGGCGCGACATCGCGGCCAAAGAAAAGCTCCCTGGGGATTACGTGGAGCAGATTCTGCTGCGACTCCGGCGCGCGGAGATCGTCACGAGCACCCGCGGCGCGAAAGGGGGCTACATGCTCGATCGCGCGGCCTCCGAGATTTCAGTGCGCGAAATCATCGCCGCCGCGGAGTTGGTGACCTTCGATTTGCACTGCGAGACCCACCCTGTGGACAGCGAACGCTGCTCGTCGTCGCATTCGTGCAGTGTGCGTCCCGTCTGGATGATGTTGCAGCATCGGATCGACGAAGTGCTCGAGGGTGTGAAGCTCTCGGATCTGCTGTTGACCGAAGCGGCCGTCCGCAACAAGGTGGGGCTGCCGGTCCGTGCCGATGTGGTGGGTGGACGCACGGGATTGCCCGTCCTCCAGTGAACGCCGGAGTTGACTCCACGTGGCGTTGATTCCTTTCACTCCGGAGTGGCGCACGGCGCGTGACCGGACGCGCCGCGCGGCGGCCTACGTGGCGACACTGCAGCACGAACCGGACGAAGCGGATGTCGCCTGGCTGGCCGCCGCAGCAACGAACGGTGACCTTGATCATGCTCGCTGGGAGCTTCGGTATGCGCGCGTTGCGCTCGGAGTGCTCACGGCGCAGCGCGACGCGCTCGACGACCAGACAGGGTCCGACATTTTCGCGGCGCTCTCAGTCGCGCTCGAGTCTGATCAGCGCAGCGACCCGGCATTGCGCCCGCTGGTTGAACGCCAACTGAATGATCGGCTCTCGGGGTATCGCGAGGCGCTCTCGTCGCGCGGTGGCTCGGTGGGCAGTGCGGAAAAGCTGGGGCGCGTGTTGCTCGCGTTCGCCAGCGATGGCGCGCGCAGTGCGGGTGCACCGCTCGCGCGTGCCGTGGAGGTCTTAGCCGCATACAGTACGAGCGCCGCCGACGCGCTCCGCAGTGTGTACGGCGTTGCGGACTTGCCGGACGATATTGCCCCGTCGCAGCGGGCGAACCCGAACACGCGTTAAATGCAGAAGGCCCCGCGGTGACGGGGCCTTCGCTGTGCACAGAACAACCTGCAGTGCCGAAGGGGGGACTCGAACCCCCACGAGCTTGCGCCCACTGGCTCCTGAAGCCAGCGCGTCTACCAGTTCCACCACTTCGGCGTAGCCTGTAGATAATAACATGGGGGTCGCCGATACCCAAGCCCACTCCGAATCGTCATTAACCAAGGGGATTGCTCCCTTGGCCCGCCGGGTGAATGCCTGGAGGGGAAGCTCTGCCGTCCGCCTGACCCGACCGTGAACTCCAAGAAGCCAGCGACTCCCGACTCAGCCGAAGCACCGATCGAACCCATCGCCCGGAACCGTCGGGCGAAGTTCGACTATGAGCTGCTCGACAGCTGGGAATGTGGCATCGTGCTCGCGGGGACCGAGGTGAAGTCGCTGCGACTCGGCAAGGCCAACATCAGTGACGCCTACGGCATTGTGACCGACGGCGAGGTGTGGCTGCTCAACCTCCACATTTCCCCCTACGAGCAGGGCAATCGCTTCAATCATGAGGCGACCCGCACGCGAAAGCTGCTCCTGCACTCCAAGGAAATCCGTCGCTTGATTGGCTCGGTGGAGCGGCAGGGGCTGACCTTGGTCGCCACCGAGATATACTTCAAAAAAGGGCGCGCCAAGGTGCGCCTGGCACTCGCGCGCGGCAAAAAGCTCCACGACAAGCGCGCCGACTTGCGCGAAAAGGACGACAAGCGCGACATGGCCCGTGCCATGAAGGTGAAGGCATGAGGCTCGCACTGCTCCTCGCGGCGGCGATCAACGCGGCGATGCGCACGGCAACGCCGAGCGTCGCCCCCGTTGGGCCACTGGCGGGCCCGGCTGTCAGCAAGGCCAAGCGACTCGTGATTGTGGATGCCGGGCACGGCGGTCCCGATAACGGGATGCATGGACCCATCGGCGGGAAGTTCAAGATTCTCGAGAAGGACATCACGCTGTCGGTTTCCAAGCGGCTCGCCCACACGCTCGAGGAGCGCGGGATGGATGTCGTGATGACGCGCACCACCGACACGCTGATTGCGTTGTCTGATCGGGGGCGCATCGCGAATCAGCGTAAAGGCGATTTGTTTATCTCGATTCACGTGAATGCCGCGAATCCAGGGTGGAAAGACCCCGGGGGCGCTCGTGGCTTCGAGACCTATTTTCTGGCCGAAGCAAAGACCGAAGACGCCAAGCGTGTTGCACAAATGGAAAACGATGTGGTGCGGTTCGAGACGAGCAACGGGCCCGCTCCCTCGGACGACGCCCTTGGGTTTATCTTGAACGACATGGCGCAGAATGAACATCTGCGCGAGTCGAGCGACCTCGCGGAGCTGATCCAAGAGCGGTTGGGGAAGTTTCATCCCGGCCCGAGCCGCGGCGTCAAGCAAGCCGGATTTCGCGTCCTCGTCACCGCCTATATGCCTGCCGTGCTGGTCGAGATTGGATTCGGGACCAACCCCGCCGAAGCGGCCTACATCAACAGTGCCGCGGGACAGGAGAAAATCTCGAATGCCGTGGCTGATGCCGCCGTGGCCTATCTCGCCCGGTACGAGCGCCGTCGCGGATCCGCCGGTGCAGGCGCCACCGCAACTGTGGCGCGCAAACAGTGAGCGACATCGCGAAGCCGCAGGGCGTGCTGGCGACGACCGTCGCGGGAATCCCGTTCCAGAATCCGGTGCTCCTCGCCGCGGGGACCGCCGCCTACGGTCGCGAAATCAACGGCGTGATCGATCTTGAAGCACTGGGCGGTATCGTCACGAAGGCCGTGAGTGTTGAGTCGCGCGCTGGTGCTCCGGCGCCGCGCGTCGCCGATTTTCCGGGCGGGATGATCAACGCTATTGGCCTCGCGAATCCTGGAGTCGACGCCGTACGGCGCGACCATCTGCCGTGGCTCGCCCAACTGTCGCGCGCGCAGGTGCTCGTGAATGTGGTCGGTCGAGTGGTCGAGGATTTCTCTGAGGTCGTGACGCAGCTCGACAGCGCCCAAGGGTTTGCTGGCTACGAGCTCAACGTGAGCTGCCCGAACACCCGTGCGGGGGGATTGGAGTTCGGTGCCGATCCTGCCGCACTCACCACGCTCATCCAGCGTTGCCGCGCTGCGACCTCGCGCCCGCTCTTTGTGAAGCTGTCGCCGACGCTCCCCGATATCGCGTTGATGGCGAAGTGCGCCGTTGATGCCGGTGCGGACGGGCTCAGTCTCGTGAACACACTCCCGGGGCTCGTCATTGACCTCGACACTCGGCGCCCAGCCCTCGGCTTCGGCACGGGAGGCACGAGCGGGCCCGGGCTGCGCCCAGTAGGGGTGCTCGCCACCTGGAAGGTGCGCAAGGCCGTGGCCGTCCCGATCATCGGGATTGGTGGCGTCTCGAGCGGGGAGGACGTGCTGCAGTACATGCTCGCAGGCGCCTCGCTGGTTGCGGTCGGCACGGCGGCGCTCGCCAATCCGCGCACCCCAGAGCGCATTGTCCACGAGCTCACACAGTGGTGCGCCAAGCATCACATTGCTTCGCTGGCTGCTCTTTCCGGAACCCTCGAATGGCCGCAATGAACACTCAGCCCATTATCGCACTTGATGTCGGGACGCTGCGCGACGCGCAGTCGCTCGTGCACTCGCTTGGCAGCGATGCCACGTTCTACAAGGTGGGACTGCAGCTGTTTACCGCAGAAGGACCGCGCGTCGTCGAATGGCTGCATGCGCAGGGAAAATCGGTGTTTCTCGATCTGAAGCTGCATGACATCCCGAACACCGTGCAGCATGCGGCGCAGAGCGCGGCGGCACTTGGTGTGGCCCTGCTCACGGTACACGGTATTGGCGGCGCTCCGATGGTGCGCGCCGCGGTCGAGGGGGCCGGGAATGGAACCGGGATTCTTGTGGTCACCGTGTTGACGTCGATGGACTTGCCGATGCTCCGTGGCGCTGTTGGGCATGACCTGACGAGCGTTGCCGACGAAGTGCTGCGGCTCGCGGGCGTGGCCGCGCAGGCTGGCGCGCACGGGGTGGTGTGTAGCGGACACGAGTGTGGGGCGGTTGTTGCCGCGCATCCCGCGCTCGGGGTGCTCGTCCCTGGCATTCGGGCATCTGGCGGCGCGACGCATGATCAGTCGCGCGTGGTCACGCCGGAGCAGGCGCGCGCTGCAGGGGCTCGGTACGCGGTGATTGGGCGGGCGGTGACAGCGGCTGAGAATCCCGCGGCTGCGTTACGTTCCTTGCAAGCAGCCTTGTAAGCAACCTCGCACGATGGTTCGCATTGACTGCAGCGTGTGTTCAGCATCATCCCTCGAGGAGGTAGTCATGTCCCGTGTTTCGGTCGTCCTGTTCGCCGTCGTCGTAAGCGCGTGCGCGTCGTCGCAGAGCGCGCCCGGTGCGCAACCGCCGGTGGAGATTGGTGCCACCACGCAGCGCATTCAGAGTGCGATGGACAACACCAAGCTGATCGGCGGTGCCGTCGCGAATCAGGTCGCGGTCGGTGTACCCGTCGCAGCACCCGCAGCCGAAGTCTGGACCGCGTTGCAGGCCGTGTACGCGGAGCTGAAGGTGCCCGAGGGAACACTGGAGACGTCGTCCCGCACGATTGGCAATCAGCAGTTCCGCGTGCGCCGTAAGTTTGCCGGCGAGTCCATGATGAAGTGGGTGGACTGTGGTTCCGGGTCTGGCGGCCCCAATGCGGAGACGTACGACATTCAGCTCAGCTTGATCAGCTATGTGGCTGCCGGCGGGGCCAAGCAGTCGACACTCACCACGCGCGTGAGCGGGCAGGGGAGTGATCCTGCGTTCGGTCGCAGCAACTCTACCGTCTGCAACACGCAGGGGGAGTTGGAGAAGAAGATTGAGGAGATGGTGAAGGCGAAGCTCGGGCTCAAGTAGGGCCGCACCGGCCGGTTGAGGAGGTTGGTGTAGGGTTCTGAGCCTCCTAAGTCATTGTTTTGCAATAGTTTATATTGAAATACAGGTGCGCCCTAGGGTCCGAACGGATCCTGGGGCGCGCTGTTTGGAGGCACCTGTGCGCAAAATCCTCTATTTCGGTACACGTCAGTCCTGGGGCTTGTGTCAAGGGGGGCCACCGGATATAATGCGTGTCTGCCCCAAAATAGGGGCAGATCAACGAGTTCCGCGTTTTCGTGTAGTTCCGTTCCGTACTTCCGGAGTTCCCCGTGAAAGTTCGCAGCAGCGTGAAGCCGATTTGCGAGCACTGCAAGGTGGTCACCCGCCGCGGTGTTACCCGCATTATCTGCAAGCGCAATCCCAAGCATAAGCAGCGGCAAGGCTAACCACACATGGCTCGTATTGCTGGCGTCGATCTCCCGCGGGAGAAAAAGGTCGAGATTGGTTTGACCTACATTTATGGCATCGGGCGCGTGACGTCCCGGCGCATCATCGAGGCGGCCGGGGTCAACCCGGAGCAGCGCATCAAGGACCTGTCCGATTCGGACGTCAATAAGCTCCGTCAGGAGATTGAGAAGACGTATCGCGTTGAGGGCGCCCTGCGCACGGAAGTCGCGATGAACATCAAGCGTCTGATGGACATTGGGTCGTATCGTGGCACGCGTCATCGCCGCGGTCTCCCGGTTCGTGGACAGCGCACGCACACCAACGCCCGTACCAAGAAGGGCCCGCGCCGCGCGATTGCCGGCAAGAAGAAGGTGACTAAGTAATGGCTATCGGGAAAAAGACCAAGCGTGTCGTGGAGGCCGAAGGCGTGGCGCATGTCAGCGCGACGTTCAACAACACGACCATCACGATCACCGATGCGCACGGCAACGCCGTCGCGTGGGGCTCGGCCGGCAAGGCTGGGTTCAAGGGATCGAAGAAGTCCACGCCGTTTGCCGCCACCGTCGCCGCCGAACAGTGCGCGCGCGAGGCGATGACGGCTGGGGTGCGCCGCGTGCATGTACGCGTGCAGGGCCCCGGGTCGGGACGTGAGAGTGCCATTCAGGCGCTCGCCGCTGCCGGCCTCCAAGTGAAGTCCATCAAGGATGTCACGCCGATTCCGCATAACGGCTGCCGTCCTCCCAAGCGCCGGAGGGTCTAAGCCATGCGTTATACCGGACCCAGCTGCCGTCAGTGCCGTCGTGAAGGCACGAAGCTGTTCCTGAAGGGCACCAAGTGCTTCACCGAGAAGTGCCCGGTTGAGCGTCGTCCGTATGCGCCGGGCCAGCACGGCCCGAACAGCGCCGGCCGTCGCCGTAAGGTGAGCGAGTACGCCAAGCAGCTGCGCGAGAAGCAGAAGATCAAGCGCATCTATGGCGTGAGCGAAAAGCAGTTCCGTAACACGTTTGAGAAGGTGAGCGCGCTGCCCGGGATCACCGGTCACAACCTGCTCGCCGCGCTGGAGAGCCGCCTGGACAACATGGTGTATCGCATGGGCTTCGCGGCCAGCCGAAAGGCAGCCCGCCAGCTCATCCGCCACCGCCATGTCGAAGTGAACGGCAAGAATGTGGACGTGCCGTCCTTCGTGGTGCTCCCGGGGCAGGAGATCAAGGTCCGTCAGAAGTCGCGTGAGCTGGTCATCATCGGTGCGGCGCTGGAGCAGGCCGCTCGTGGGACCACGCCGAGCTGGTTGGCGGTGGACAAGGACACCCTCAGCGGTCGTATGCTGGAGCGTCCGTCCCGTGCTGCGATCCCGATTGCCGCGCAGGAACAGCTCGTCGTTGAACTGTACTCGAAGTAAATCGTAGTCTTAGGCAGTTCTGAGGTCGGGGCCCTGACCCCATCACATCCTACCGCGCGTCAGGGGCGGGGTAGGGCGTAGGCGGAACGCGAGTTCCGTCTGACCATCACCAGGTAACCAACGCATGGTTCAGTCCATTGATCTTCGCGGGTTAGTCCGTCCGCAGCTCGTCGAATCGACGAAGCGCGAGGACAACCCGAACATCGCCGAGTTCCGCATCCAGCCGCTCGAGCGTGGCTTTGGCCATACGCTCGGCAACGCGATGCGTCGCATGTTGCTGTCGTCCCTCCGCGGCTCCGCCGTGTGGGGCTTCCGCATCGACGGCGTGCTGCACGAGCACCAGACGATTCAGGGCGTCGTGGAAGACGTCCACCAGATCATTGGCAATCTCAAGACGCTGACGTTGACGCTGTCCGACGACGTGGAAGAGGCGATCCTTCGCATCCACACGAAGACCGGTGGCGCCGTGACGGCCGCGGCGATTGAAGCGCAGGGTGGCGTCAGTGTTGTGAATCCCAAGCACCACCTGTTCACGCTGAGCGATGACCGCGAACTGACGGTTGAGCTCTATGTGAATAAGGGGCGTGGCTATGTTGAGGCCGATGGCCATCCGGCCGACCGGTCGTTGCCGGTTGATCTGGTGCGTATCGACTCGATCTACTCGCCGGTCAAGCGCGTGAACTTCGCCGTGAGCGAGACGCGTGTTGGTCAGCGCACCGACTATGATCGTCTGGTGCTGACGGTTGAGACGAACGGCACGGTGTCGCCCGACGAAGCGGTCAGCTACGCTGCTGCGCTGGCGCAGACGCACTTCCAGTACTTTGTGGCCTTCGGGTCGCACGCGGCCGCCCCAGTCGGCGGTGGCGAGTTCGGGTCCGACGCGGCGCGTCTGTCCGGGCTGCTCAAGACCCCGATCGACGACCTCGAGTTGTCGGTGCGGTGTGTGAACTCGCTCAAGAACCACAATGTCCGCTCGGTTGGCGACTTGGTGCAGCTCACGATCAAGCAGCTGGCGGAAGTGAAGAACTTTGGCAAGAAGTCGCTTCAGGAGATCGCCGATCTTCTCGAGCGTGAAGGACTGAATTTCGGGATGCGATTTGAGGAAGGCGTGGATGGCGTTCGGGTGACCGAATGGGGGATCCCGCCGCGCGACGCCGTCGCCTCCGCTCCCGACGACGCGACTGAGGAATAACGATGCGCCATCGCAAGGCTGGACGTTCCCTTCGCCGCACGAGTGAGCAGCGCCTCGCTCTGCTGCGCAATCTCGCGACCTCGCTCATCGAGTCGGGCGCGATTGAGACCACAGAAGCCAAGGCGAAGGAGCTTCGGCCCTTCGTCGAGAAGCTGATCACCAAGGCTCGGGCCGGCACGCTCCACGCGCGCCGTCTGGCCGGCAAGCATGTGCACAAGCGCGAGGCGGCGGACAAGCTCTTCCAAGAGATCGGTCCGAAGTTCGCGACGCGTGCGGGCGGTTACACGCGCATTCTGAAGATCGCTCACCGTAAGGGTGACGGCGCCGAGATGGCCCGCATCGAACTGATCGAGAACTAACCATGGCCCCCATCGCCCGTAACGTCTGCTACACCTGCCAGAAGGGAATCGCCTTCGGCAACAACGTGTCGCACGCCAACAACAAGACGCGCCGTACCTGGAAGCCCAATCTTCAGGTCGCACGCATTGTGAAGGACGGCAAGACCATCAAGATCAAGGTCTGCACCCGTTGCTTGAACGCTGGCAAGATTCAGCGCGCTCCTCGCGGGGCCGTTGCTGTCATCTAGTTCGCTGTGATTCTGTCTCCACAACTGAGGGAGCCGAAAGGCTCCCTTTTTTGCGGGCGCGGGGTCGCCACGCGGGTGCCGAAATGCTGGGTATTTAGGCATATTTCTCCTGCTGTACTGAGTCACCGCGACACCTCCTCTAAGCCCTCTCGCTGACGCGTCATGCCAACCGCACTGATTACCGGAATCACGGGCCAGGACGGCTCCTATCTCGCCGAGCTCCTGCTGTCGAAGGGGTATCGGGTGGTGGGGGTTGTTCGGCGTAGTTCAACCACGCCATACGAGCGTATTGGGCACTTGGTGGACCAGGTCGAGCTCGTCTCGGCTGACTTGCTCGATCAGACGTCGCTTGTCGATGCGATCGAAGCCACAGCGCCCGACGAGATCTATAATCTTGCCGCACAGAGCTTTGTCGCCACCTCGTGGACGCAGCCGGTACTCACCGGGGAGTTCACCGGGCTTGGTGTCACGCGGATGCTCGAGGCCATGAAGCGAGCTGCGCCGAAGGCGCGCTTTTATCAGGCGAGTTCCAGCGAGCAGTTCGGGATGGTCCAGGAGACGCCGCAGCGTGAGAGCACGCCGTTTTATCCACGGTCTCCGTACGGTGTGGCCAAGATGTACGGACACTGGATCACGGTGAACTATCGCGAGTCGTTCAACCTGTATGCGGTGAGCGGCATTTTGTTCAATCACGAGAGTCCGCGGCGCGGCCTCGAGTTCGTGACACGAAAGGTCACCGATGCTGTGGCGCGCATTAAGCTTGGCACAGCGCGGGAGTTGCGACTTGGCAATCTCGATGCGCGCCGCGACTGGGGTTTCGCCGGTGACTACGTCGACGCCATGTGGCGTATGCTGCAGCAGGATACGCCGGACGATTTCGTGATTGGAACGGGCAAGACCTGGACGGTGCGTCAGCTCTGCGAGGAAGCCTTTTCGTACGTGGGGCTCGACTACCAGGAGTTCGTGACGCTCGACCCGAAGTTCATGCGCCCGGCGGAGGTCGACTTGTTGGTCGCTGATCCGTCGAAGGCGAGCCGCGTGCTGGGCTGGGAACCGCGGGTGGATTTCCATGGCCTCGTGCACATGATGGTGGACGCTGATCTCGCGCGGCATCGCGCGGGTCCCGGCGCAGGTTAATTTGACGGCGCGCCGCGCGCTCGTCACAGGGGCCGGCGGCTTCGTTGGCCGGTGGCTCTGCCGTGAGTTGGCGGGCGCGGGGTGGGAAGTGATAGGGACGACGCTCGAGTCGGCGGCTGGTGACCAGGCGGAGCCCGTGCAGTGGCGGTACGAAGATCTGCGCGATGCTGGAGCAGTGGCCGACGTCGTCACCTCGAGCCGCCCCGACGCGATTTTCCATCTGGCGGGCATCGCATTCGTCCCTGCGGCGAAGCGGGATCCCGAGCTCGCGATGCGCGTCAATGTTGGGAACGCGGTCCGCTTGCTCGCAACGGTCGACGAGCTACGGGTCGCCGGCACATGTGATCCGATTGTTCTGCTTGTGGGGAGTGCCGAACAGTATGGTCGGCACGAAGCCGCGACGATGCCACTGACAGAACGCGCGGTGTGCGCTCCTCGGAATCTGTACGCCGCTACCAAGCAGGCCCAAGAAATCTTCGGACTCCAGGCGTTCTGTGGGACCGGCACTCGTGTCATCTGTACGCGATCGTTCAATCACAGCGGGCCAGGGCAGTCTCCTGATTTTCTCCTCCCAGCGTTAGTGCGGCGCGTGCGCGCGGTCCAGGCGCGGCACGAGCATACGATTGCGATCGGCAACAGGGACACGGTGCGCGATTTCCTCCACGTCCGTGACGTCGCGCGCGCGTATATCGCGCTCGTTGAGCGAGGGACCGCTGGGGAGGTCTACAACGTCTGTAGCGGGGTAGGCTCGCTCGTAGGGGATGTTGTGGCCGAAGTGTGCCGGATTGCAGGGGTCGACGCTGAGGTCACGACCGATTCGTCGCTCCAACGTGCTGTGGATGTTCCCATCCTGGTAGGCTCCAACGACAAACTGCGCGCGCACACCGGATGGGCTCCGGTCCTGTCGCGCGCTGACATCATTACCGATCTCTTGAATGCCGCGTCGCACTGATATCCATCGCATCCTGCTCATTGGCTCCGGTCCGATTGTCATCGGGCAGGGCGCGGAGTTTGACTACTCGGGAACGCAGGCCGCCAAGGCGCTCCGCGAGGAAGGGTACGAGGTGATTCTCGTGAACTCCAACCCGGCCACGATCATGACCGACCCGGAAATCGCGGATCGGACCTACATCGAGCCGGTGACTACGGAGTTTGTTGAGCGGATTATTGAACGCGAGAAGCCGGACGCGTTGCTCCCCACGATGGGTGGTCAGACCGCACTCAACGTCGCGATGGCGCTGCACGAGAGTGGCTTCTTGGCGAAGCACGGAGTGGAGCTGATTGGCGCGAACGCGCGCGCGATTGCCGTCGCTGAGGATCGCAAGCTGTTCGGCGAGGCCATGAAGAAGATTGGCCTCAAATGTCCCGAAGGCAAAATCGCCACCACGTGGGAAGAGGCGCTGGCCGTCAGCGAGTGGACCGGCTTCCCGGCAATCATTCGTCCCGCGTTCACGCTTGGCGGGAGTGGCGGCGGGATTGCGTACAACCGCGAGGAATACGAGGCGATCTGTCGCCGCGGAATCGCCGAGTCGCCGATTTCGCAGGTACTCATTGAGCGGTCGCTACTCGGCTGGAAAGAGTATGAGCTCGAAGTCATGCGTGATCATGCCGACAACGTGGTGATTGTCTGTTCGATCGAGAATATCGATCCGATGGGTGTTCACACGGGCGATTCGATCACCGTGGCACCGGCGATGACGCTGACCGACCGCGAATATCAGACGATGCGTGACGCCGCGATCAAGGTGATTCGCGAGATCGGGGTCGACGCCGGCGGGTGCAATATCCAGTTCGCGGTGAACCCGGCGGACGGCGATATGGTCGTCATCGAGATGAACCCTCGTGTGTCGCGCAGCTCGGCGCTCGCCTCGAAGGCCACCGGTTTTGCGATCGCGCGCATCGGCACGAAGCTCGCAGTGGGCTACCGGCTCGACGAACTCCCCAACGATATCACACAGACGACGCCTGCCTCGTTCGAGCCGGTGCTCGACTATGTGGTGGTGAAGTGTCCACGCTTTGCGTTCGAGAAGTTCCCGCTGGCGAGTCCAGTCCTCACCACGCAGATGAAGTCGGTGGGTGAGTCGATGGCCATCGGTCGAACCTTCAAGGAAGCGCTGCAGAAGGGATTGCGCGCCCTCGAAAGCGGGCGTGTGGGCTGGGTCGTCAGCGACCGCTCGGCGGACGATCGCGTAGCGGACGATTCGCTGGACGCCTTGCGTGCCGCAATGGCGACCCCGACGCCGGAGCGGATCTTCCAGATCAAGCGCGCCCTCGTTGCCGGGATGACCGTCGCGGAGATCCACGCGATTACCATGGTCGACCCGTGGTTCTTGAACCAGATGCGCGAGATGGTCGACGCGGAGCGAGAGTTCGCGGCCCTGTCGGACATCGATGCCGAATCGCTGCGCGCCATGAAGCGCATGGGATTCGCCGATGTGCAACTCGCGCGCCTTCGCGGGCAGACCGAGCAGCAGGTGCGCGAGCATCGGTGGTCGATGGGGATTCGGCCGGTGTTCAAGATGGTCGACACCTGCGCCGGTGAGTTTCCCTCGAACACGCCGTATCTCTATTCGACGTACGACGAAGAGTCGGAAGCTCCGAAATCCGGCCGGAAGTCAGTCGTAATCCTTGGGAGCGGACCGAACCGCATTGGGCAGGGGGTGGAGTTCGACTACTGCTGCGTTCGCGCGGCGATGGCGCTCCGCGAGCAAGGCTATGAGACGATCATGGTCAACTCGAATCCCGAGACCGTTTCGACCGACTGGGATACGAGTGACAAGCTGTACTTTGAGCCGCTCACGCTGGAGCACGTCCTCGAGATCGTACAGCGCGAGCAGCCGGTCGGTGTGATCGTCCAGTTGGGCGGACAGACGCCGCTCAAGCTGACCCGTCCCCTCGAAGCCTGTGGTGTCACCATCCTCGGCACGTCACCCGACGCGATCGACATCGCCGAGGATCGTCGTCGCTTTGAGAAGATTGCGCGCGAGCTCAACGTCGCGCAGCCGCCGAACGGCACGGCGACCAGTGTGGAAGGGGCGGTTGAGGCCGCGAATCGGATTGGGTATCCCGTGCTCGTCCGGCCGAGCTACGTGCTTGGCGGGCGCGCCATGGAGATCGTGTACGAGGAGACCTCGCTTCGCGATTACTTCACCCGTGCTGTTCGTGTGAGTGAAGATCGGCCGGTTCTGATTGACTCGTTCCTCGAGGATGCAATCGAGGCGGATGTCGACGCGATTAGCGACGGGACAACCGTCGTCATTGGCGGCGTGATGCAGCATATCGAATTCGCCGGTATTCACTCGGGCGATTCGGCGTGTGTGCTGCCACCACAGCGAATCCCCGCCGACGCTGCCGCGACGATGCGCGCCCACACGGTGGCCTTCGCCAAGGCGCTTGGAGTCGTGGGGCTTATTAATGTGCAATACGCCCTCAAGAACGGGGTGGTGTACGTGATTGAGGTCAATCCGCGGGCGAGTCGTACCGTGCCGTTCGTGTCCAAGGTGATCGGTGTTCCGTTGGCGTCGATTGCGGCGCGCGTGATGCTTGGTGAGACCCTCGAAGCCATTGGATTCACGAAGGAGGTTATTCCGAACTTCGTTGCGGTGAAGGAGGCGGTATTCCCCTTTGCGAAGTTCCGTGAGTTCGATCCAATCCTTGGTCCGGAAATGCGTTCGACCGGCGAAGTGATGGGTGTCGCGCAGGAGTTTGGCTCGGCGTTTGCGCGGGCTCAGATTGGGGCAGGGAACGCACTGCCGACATCAGGGACCGTGTTCTTGACCGTCAACGATCACGACAAGCCTGCGGCGGCGGATCTTGCGCGCCGTTTCCATGGCATGGGCTTTGGTATTAAGGCCACGCACGGCACCGCCAGCTATCTGCGCGAGCGTGGCGTGCCCTGTGACGCGGTCCATAAGGTCAGTGTGGCGCGCCCACACGGCATTGATTTGATCAAGAACGGCGGGGTGCAACTCCTGGTCAACACGCCGCTCGGGCAACGCGCGCAGAAGGATGACGAGTCGTTGCGTCAGGCCGCGATTTCGCATCGGATTGCGTATACGACCACGCTGAGCGCGGCGACGGCAGCTTGTGACGCGATTGAAGCGCTTGCCGGCCGAACGCCTGAGGTCCGGTCGATTCAGGAATGGCAGGCACAGCTATGAGCACCGCGCCCTTCATCCACGAAAGCGCGTATGTCGACGATGGCGCGCAGGTCGGGGCCGGCTCGAAGATTTGGCATTTTTGCCACGTCATGTCAGGGGCGGTAATCGGTGAGCGCTCCTCGCTCGGACAGAATGTGGTCGTGATGAATGGCACCAAGATCGGCAACAACGTGAAGATCCAGAACAATGTGTCGATCTACGAGGGGGTAGAGCTCGAGGACGATGTGTTCTGCGGACCTTCGATGGTTTTTACGAATGTGATTAATCCGCGGAGCGCGGTGTCTCGCAAGGATGAGTACCGTCGCACACTCGTGCGGCGCGGCGCGTCGATTGGAGCGAATGCGACCATCGTGTGCGGCGTGACCCTCGGTGCGTACTGTTTTGTCGGTGCGGGCGCGGTGGTGACCAAGGATGTACCCGATTACGCGCTGGTTGTCGGTGTTCCCGCGCAGGTCGTTGGTGCCGTCTGTGCGTGCGGGGTGCGCCTCGCCAACGGCGATGGGGAGCTGACCTGCGCGACGTGCGGCAGTCGGTACGTGGCCGAGGCGGGTTTCGTGCGTACGGCGACAGGAGCTGCGTGATGGCAGGCACGGCGCTCCGGGTCGCGCTCGTTGGGTGCGGGCGTATCAGTCGCAATCACTTTGATGCGATTGCAGCGACGCCTGGCCTCGAGCTTACGGCGGTGTGCGATATCGTCCCCGAGCGCGCCGATGCTGCGGCGCACTCGCTTGGAGTCCGCGCATTCTACTCCTACGAGGAGATGCTTCGCGACGCCGAGTGCGAGATCGTGAGTGTGACCACGCCGAGTGGACTCCATCCGACGCATGCGATGATGGCGGCGCGCGCGGGGAAGCATGTGATTTCCGAGAAGCCCATGGCGATTTCGCTCGCGGCAGCGGACGAAATGCTGAAGGTCAGTGACAGTTCTGGCATGCGCTTGTTTGTTGTCATGCAGAACCGGTTAAACCCGGCGATCCAGCTGTTGCGCCGGGCGATCGACAAGGGTCGTTTTGGACGCATTTACACGGTGAACTCCACCGTGCGCTGGACACGCCCGCAGGAGTACTACGATCAAGCATCGTGGCGCGGCACGTGGGCGCTCGACGGTGGAGCGATCATGAACCAGGCCTCGCACTACGTCGACCTTCTGCAGTGGCTTGGTGGCCCCGTTGAGAGCGTTATGGCCTACACGGCAACCCTTGCTCGACGGATCGAGGCCGAGGACACCGGCGTGGCGGTCATGAAGTACCGGAGTGGAGCGCTCGGCGTGCTTGAGGTAACGATGTTGACCCACCCCAAGAATCTTGAAGGGTCGGTCACCGTCCTCGGGGAACATGGCAGCGTCAAGATTGGCGGTACCGCGGTCAACCGTGTGGACCATTGGGAGTTTGCGGACGCCGACGAAGACGATGCGAGGGTCGAATCGGCGGCGACGAATCCGGTGAATGTGTACGGGTTCGGCCATCAGGGCTATTACCGCAATGTTGTGGCCGCGTTGGCAGGGAATGCACCGCCTGACACCGACGGGTTGAGCGGGCGGGCGAGCTTGGAGCTCATTTTGGCAACCTACGAATCGGCGCGAACCGGTCGGCAAGTCGTGTTGCCGCTTCTGTCCGGCCGCTGATCGGTGGGGTGGGGCTGAGTTCTGTGTCACGGCTCCGTGATTTTGGGATTTTGCGTTGACTTCCCCTGCCGTTCCAGCGATTTTTGATAGTTGCGGAGGTCCGCTCCGGTAATAGTTGTATATCACAAATCTGCTATCCAGAACATGTCCGTTCCCTTGCTCGACCTGCGCGCCCAGCATGCGGTAATCCGCGATGCTGTGGTTGCCGCGATGATGCCAGTGGTGGACGACCAGGCGTTCATTCTTGGGGCGCCGGTGGCGCAACTGGAATGCGAGGTCGCTGGGCTGTCGAACACCAAGTATGCGGTGGGGTGCGCGAGTGGCACGGACGCGCTCTTGTTGGCGCTCAAGGTGCTCGACATTGGTCCGGGCGACGAGGTCATCACGAGCCCCTTTACGTTCTTCGCCACGGCGGGGACCATCCACAACGTCGGGGCAACCCCGGTGTTCGTGGACATCGATCCCAAGACGTTCAATATTCGCCCCGACCTTGTTGCCGCCGCGGTGACGTCGCGGACCAAGGCGGTGATTCCGGTTGATTTGTTTGGGCAGATTGCACCCATCGAAGAGATTCGCCGACTGCTTCCGTCGATGCCGATTATTGAGGACGCGGCGCAGACCATCGGCGCTCGGCGCAAGATCAACGGGGAGTGGACGATGGCCGGCCAGACGGCCACCATTGGCACCTTCTCGTTCTTCCCCTCCAAGAACCTCGGTGGTTATGGAGACGGCGGCATGATGGTGACGCAGGACGAAGCGATTTTCAATCGTTTGATGCGCCTGCGCACCCACGGCAGTGTGAAGACGTACTTCCACGAGGAGGTTGGCTTCAACTCCCGTTTGGATGCGTTGCAGGCGGTGGTCCTGAAGGCAAAACTGCCGTACCTCGCCGGCTGGAGTGCCAAGCGTCGTGAAAACGCGGCGTACTATGATGCCGCCTTTGCTGACCTCGCAGAGATTACCACGCCGTTCATCGACCCGGCGAACGAATCGATTTTCAATCAGTACACGATTCGCGTCGAGACGCGTGACGACCTCAAGGCGCACTTGGCCTCGCGCGGCATCGGGCACTCGGTGTACTACCCGCTCCCGTTGCATCTGCAGCCCTGTTTTTCGTACCTCGGATATCGCGAGGGGAGCTGCCCGGTGTCTGAGCAGGCCTCGCACGAGGTGCTGTCGTTGCCGGTTTTCCCGGAACTTACGCGCGCGCAGCTTGATGAAGTGGTGGCCGCTGTTCGTAGCTTCTACGGTCACTGATCTCCCCTCCGACCAGACCCTGATTTCCATGACACAAGCTCAGTCTCCCCGCGAGCGCCTCCTCTCGCGTATCGCCGACCGTTCGGCCGTCACATGTGTCGTTGGCCTAGGATACGTCGGACTCCCGCTCGCGATGGAGCTTTGCGAGGCCGGATTCCACGTGATAGGTTTCGATGTCAGTGAGCGGGTTGTCACGCTGCTGAATCAAGGTCAGTCCCACATTCAAGACATTCCATCGTCACTCGTCGGCAAGTATGTGACCGCTGGCCTCTTTCGCGCCACGACGGACGAACGCGAGCTGGCGAAGGCCGACACCGTTTCGATCGCGGTGCCCACGCCGCTCGCGAAGACGCGTGATCCGGATATGTCGTACGTGATTGCCGCGACAGACACGGTTGCGCGTCAGGCACATTCGGGGATGCTCGTGGTGCTCGAGAGCACGACCTATCCGGGGACGACACGCGAAGTGATGCAGCCACCGCTCGAAGGGCGGGGATTCACGATCGGCGAAGACATCTTTCTTGCCTTCTCGCCAGAGCGTGTAGATCCGGGTAATCCGAAGTACCACACGAAGAATACGCCCAAGGTGCTCGGCGGCATCACTGCCGCCTGCACGGCAGTGGCCTCCGCGCTCTACGCCACTTGCATCGACACCGTCGTGCCCGTGTCGTCGCCGGAGACGGCGGAACTAGTAAAGCTCCTCGAGAATACGTTCCGCTCGGTCAACATCGGGCTCGCGAATGAGATGGCCATCATCTGCGATCGACTCGGTGTCGACGTATGGGAGGTCATCGATGCGGCGGCGACGAAGCCATTCGGTTTCATGAAATTCACGCCCGGTCCTGGAATTGGCGGTCACTGCATTCCGCTCGACCCGCATTACCTCGCGTGGAAAATGCGCGGGCTGAACTACAAGACCCGCTTTATTGATCTCGCGGGTGAAATCAATTCGGAGATGCCGGACCTCGTCGCCAGCAAAGTGGCCATCGGGCTGAATGATGACCGCAAGCCCGTGCGCGGCAGCAGGGTGCTCATCCTCGGTGTTGCGTACAAGAAGGACATCGACGACATGCGGGAGAGTCCGGCTCTCGACGTGATTCGCCTGCTGGAGGAGCGCGGCGCTGAGGTTGAGTACCACGATCCGCACGTCATGACTTTTACTGAGCACGGAGTGACGCACGCCGGCGTCGACCTCACCGCAGAGCGGTTGGCCGCGGCGGATGCGGTGGTCATTATCACCGATCACACCGCGGTCGACTACCAGTTCGTCGTGAATAACGCCGCGCTCGTGATCGATAGTCGGAATGCGCTCGCCAATACCGTCGCCTCGAAGGCGCGGATTGTTTCGCTCACGTCACACGGACGTGGCGCCCAACTCCAAAAGTCGTCGGTGGCGTGAACGGAACACACCACGTCCTCGTCGTCGGCACAGGCTACGTCGGCCTGGTCGCCGGCGCGTGCTTTGCCGAAACGGGAGTTACGGTCACCTGCGCCGACATCGATCAGAAGAAGATCGACGGTCTCAAGCAGAACATCCTGCCCATCTATGAGCCTGGGCTGGATTCCCTCGTCTCGCGAAATCAGTCGGAAGGGCGTCTCTCCTTCACGACGGACGTTTCCTCGGCGATTGCAGCGGCCGACGTCATCTTTATCGCAGTCGGCACGCCACCGGATGAGGACGGTTCGGCTGACCTTCAGTACGTGCTAGGCGTTGCCGAGCAAATCGGACGGTACATGACACGCGAGACCGTCGTCGTCACCAAATCCACCGTTCCGGTTGGCACGGCTGAGAAAGTGCGCGCCTCCGTGGCAAAGCACGCGGCGCATCCGTATCATGTGGTCTCGAATCCAGAGTTCTTGAAGGAGGGCGCGGCCATTGACGACTTCCTCAAGCCGGATCGTGTGGTCCTTGGCGTAGACAGCGAGTTCGCACGCGAGGCGATGACGGAACTGTACGCGCCGTTCGTGCGAACCGGGAAGCCAGTGATTTTTATGGACATCCCGTCGGCGGAGATGACGAAGTACGCCGCGAACTCGATGCTCGCGACCCGCATCTCCTTCATGAACGAAATCGCGGCGCTGTGCGAACAGGTTGGCGCGAATGTCGATCTCGTGCGCAAGGGAATCGGGAGCGATGCACGTATCGGTCCCTCGTTTTTGTTTCCCGGTCCAGGCTACGGCGGTTCCTGCTTCCCAAAGGATGTCAAAGCGCTGCTGCGGACCGCGGAGGATCGCGGCGTCCCTCTGCGCGTGCTCGCAGCAGTCGAGGATGCGAACGACGCGCAAAAGCACGTGCTCGCGCGCAAGCTTGCCGCGGTTCTTCCAACACTTCAGGGAGCGCGGATCGCTATCTGGGGGCTCGCCTTCAAGGCGCAGACGGATGACATGCGCGAGTCCGCAGCCCTCGTGCTGATTGACGAACTGATAGCTGCCGGGGCGACCGTTGTCGCGCACGACCCAGAGGCAATGCACGAGGCCAAGCGGCGACTCGGCGATCGCATTTCGTATGCGGAGACCAACTACGCCGCCCTCGATGGCGCAGATGCGTTAGTAGTCGTCACGGACTGGAACGCCTATCGCACACCAGATTTCGCGCGCGTCAAAGCGGCCCTCAAGCGCCCGGTCATTGTGGACGGACGCAATCTGTACGATCCGACCAAGCTCCGTGCGCTCGGCTTCACGTATGCGTCGATCGGGCGGATATAGTCGTGCGCGTGCTCATTACCGGTGCTGCCGGCTTCCTCGGATCACACCTCGCCGATCGCTTCCTTGCGGAGGGGCACTCGGTCGTCGGGTTGGATAATTTCATCACCGGTCACGCCGACAACATCGCGCATCTGTTCGGCCACGAGCGGTTCGAGTTTATGCGGCACGATATCTCGAACTACACCTACGTCGCGGGTGACCTGGACGGCGTGCTGCACTTCGCCTCGCCGGCGAGTCCGGTGGATTACCTCGAATGGCCCATCCAGACGCTCAAGGTCGGCTCGCTCGGCACGCACAACGCGGTTGGCATTGCGACGCACAAAAAGGCGCGCTTCTTCCTCGCGTCTACTAGTGAAGTGTATGGCGACCCGCTCGTGCATCCGCAGCCGGAGAGTTACTGGGGCAATGTGAACCCGGTCGGCCCGCGCGGTGTGTATGACGAGGCCAAACGATTCGCCGAAGCTATGACGATGGCCTACCACACCTATCATGGGGTGGACACGCGCATCATCCGAATCTTCAACACTTACGGCCCGCGGATGCGGCCGCGCGACGGGCGCGTGGTGTCGAATTTTATTGTACAAGCGCTCAATGGCGAACCGATCACGCTCTATGGGGACGGTTCACAGACACGCTCGTTCTGCTATGTGGACGACGAAATCGACGGGATTTACAAGCTGTTCATGCACGGGGATTCAACGCCCACGAACATCGGCAATCCGGTGGAGTACACCGTCAAGCAACTCGCCGAGATCGTGGTCGAACTGACTGGAACAAAGAGCGAGATTGTCCATCAGCCGTTGCCGGTAGACGATCCCAAGGTGCGCCAGCCGGATATTTCCAAGGCGCGCGCGACCCTGGGTTGGGAGCCTCAGGTGGATGTGCGTGAGGGCGTTCGGCGCACGATTGAGTATTTTTGTACGTTAATGGGGTCGGCGCGTATGTCGCCGCGGGCATCATGATCAACAGAGAGAGCCGTCACGTGACGGAGGCGGGGCGAACCATCGTGCCGCAGTCGGGTATCAAGGGGACTATGCTGCAATCTCGCCGGACACTTGGGTTCATCATGCTCGCCGCTCTGCTGGCGGCGGGCTGTTCGCAGGGTTTCCAAACCCGAAAGTTCCCGACCAGCGCCTCGCTCTGGACGGCGAGCATGGCCGAGTTCAAGAAGAAAAACTGGGATAACTCCGTGACCGGGTTCGAGCGGCTGACGCTAGACCTGTCGGCCCGTGACACCCTGCTTCCCCGAGCGCACTTCTACCTCGGCCAGTCGTATGCAAACCGCGGGGATTACCTGCTGTCGGCGCAGAGCTTCAACCGGTTGGCGGAGTCGTTCCCCGACGACTCGCTTGCGGACGACGCGCTGTTCGCCGCTGGCGACAGCTACAGCAAGCTGTGGAAGGATCCCCAGTTGGATCCCACGTACGGCGATCTGTCGCAGTCGCAGTATCGGCTGTTGGTGAGTCTCTATCCGGAGTCGCCGCTCCGCGAAAAGGCTGACAAGGCGCTGCTGGGCATCGACGAAATGAAGGCGTCAAAGGATTACGAGACCGGACAGCACTATGTCCGCCGCCGCGCCTTTGACTCTGCCATTATTTACTACAAGGACGTCGTCCGTAACTTCCCGGCCACGCTCAAATCGCGCGACGCGATGCTTCGGATGGTCGAGGTGTACAAGAAGCCGGAGATGAACTACAAGGACGAAGCCGCCGAAATGTGCACGGCGCTTGAAGGAGCCTACCCGGGCGACAAGGACGTCGCGAAGCTGTGCGTGTCGGACAGCGCCGCTGCCGACTCCGCAAAGGCGGCCGGGAAGGGCGCCAAGCCGGCCGCGAAGCCGCCGATCAAGCTGCCGGTGAAGCCGGGCGAGAAGCCCGCAGGCACGCCGTCAAGCACGCCGGCAAGCACGCCGCCAGACACGCTGGCCGGAACCCGCGTTACCCCGCGCGATTGAGCGCGGGGCACCGCGTTCTGTCGCCGCGCTGATGTCGCCGGCCCCAATGCGCCTCGGTGTCCTCGGGGGCACCTTTGACCCACCGCACATGGGGCACTTGCTCGCAGCCAGCGACGCCCTTGAGCTGCTGGGACTCGACCAGCTGCTCCTCGTCCCGGCCGCCGAACAGCCCCTCAAGCGCGAGGCGGTGGTCGCCTCCGCCTCAGACCGTCTGGCCATGACCCGGATCCTCGTGGACGGGGATGCGCGGTTTCGGGTAGATCCCCTCGAAATCGACCGCGGAGGGTTATCTTTCACCATTGATACCTTGCGGTCGCTTCAGGCGCGCCACGGCGGGCCCGAAGCGGTGGCATTGGTATTGCTAGTTGGAGAGGATGTGATTGCCACGCTGCCAAAGTGGCGCGAGTCGGAGGCCTTGCCGCAGCTCGCGGAGATCGTGGTGCTAACACGTGCGGGTGGCGACGTGCCATCGGTACGGGTTGGGACGGCGATTGCCACACGGCGGGTGGATGTGTCCTCCACGGAGATCCGCGCTCGGGTGCGCGCGGGACAATCGATTCACGGATTCGTGCCGGACGCGGTCGCAGCGTACATCGCTGCCCGCGGCCTGTACCGATAAAGGAGTGGGCGAAGCATGCTGAAGAAGCTGCTGGGGTCGGTGTTCGGGACGCGCCATGAGCGTGAGCGGAAGCGCGTGCAACCGATCGTCGCGGAGATTACGGAGATCGGGAAGCGACTGACGTCGCTCTCGGACGCCGAGTTGCAGGGGCAGACCGCCAAGTTCCGTGGGATGCTCGCGGAACGCTCAGCGGAGTTGGCGTCGCGCATCGCGGAGCTCAAGGAACAGAAGAAGCTCGCGGCGGACGCCGCGGAACGTGAGCGCCTCGACAATGAGCTCTCCGGGCTCGACGGTGCCGGCGGCGTTGAGAAAGAGTACCGCGACGCGATCGCCGAAGCGCTGGACGATATCCTCCCTGAGGCATTCGCCACGGTGCGGGAAGCGGCGCGCCGTCTCGTGGGGACGACCGTCGATGTCACAGGGCAGGACTTGACCTGGGACATGGTGCACTATGACGTGCAGATGATCGGCGGCATCCAGCTGCACCTTGGTCGCATTGCCGAAATGGCGACCGGTGAAGGCAAGACGCTAGTCGCGACCCTGCCGCTGTACTTGAATGCGCTGCCGGGACGTGGCGCGCATCTCGTGACGGTGAACTCCTACCTCGCGCGCCGTGACTCGCAGTGGATGGCGCACATCTACACCTGGCTCGGCCTGACCGTCGGGTGCATTGACGACACCGAGCCCGGCACGATGGGGCGTCGCGCCGCGTACGAGTGCGATATCACCTACGGGACGAACAACGAGTTCGGATTCGACTACCTGCGTGACAACATGGTGGTCGCGCTCGAGCAGCGGGTGCAGCGTCCGCATGTGTTCGCGATTGTGGACGAAGTCGACTCGGTGCTGATCGACGAAGCACGAACGCCGTTGATCATCTCGGGCCCCGTGGGCAATGAGAGCGATCTCGAGTACGCGCAGCACAACTCCGCGGTCTCACGATTGGTGCGGAAGCAGACGGAGCTTGCGAACGACTTGGTGGCCCAAGGCGAAAAGGCCTTTGCGGCCAACGACCTGGATACCGCCGGTATGGCGTTCTACAAGGCGCAGCTCGGGTCGCCCAAGAACAAGCGCCTGATGAAGGCCTTGCAGGAAAATGGCGTCAAGTCCCTCGTGCAGAAGACGGAACTCGAGGTGATGGCGGACCGCAAGTTGTCCGCCGTGAAGCAGAGCTTCCGCGACCTCGAGGAGGATTTGCTGTACGTGCTCGACGAGAAGGGGCACTCGGTGCATCTGACCGACCGCGGCGTGGAGTTCATGTCACCGGCGGATCACGAGGCGTTTGTGCTCCCGGACATTGCCGGCGAGATCGGACGTATCGAGAAGGATCCTGAGTTGGATCCCGCGGCGAAGCTCGCGGGTCGTCAGCTGATTGAACGTGAGTACGCGGCTAAGAGCGAGCGACTGAACATCGTGCACCAGTTGTTGAAGGCGCACGCGCTGTACGAGAAGGACGTGAACTACGTCGTGCAGGAAGGGCAGGTGCTGATCGTCGACGAGTTCACCGGCCGCACGATGCCGGGGCGCCGCTGGAGCGAAGGGTTGCACCAAGCGGTCGAAGCCAAGGAGATGGTGCAGGTGAAGGGGGAGACGCAGACCCTCGCGACCATCACGATTCAGAATTATTTCCGCATGTACGAGAAGCTGTCTGGCATGACGGGTACGGCCGAGACGGAGGAGCAGGAGTTCTTCCAGATTTACGGCCTTGAGGTGTCGGTGATTCCGACGAACCGTCCGGCGGTGCGCGACGACCGACAGGATCTCGTCTACAAAACCCGTCGTGAGAAGTACAATGCGATTGTGGAGGAGACGAAGCGCCTGAACGGGCTGAGTTTCCCGGTCCTTGTTGGTACGACGAGCGTCGAAGCCTCGGAAACCTTGGCGCGCATGTTCCAGCGTGCGGGAATTCCGCATAACGTGCTGAATGCCAAGTACCATCAGCGTGAAGCGGAGATTGTATCGCTCGCCGGTCAGCCGGGTGCGGTCACGATTGCCACGAACATGGCCGGCCGAGGCACCGACATTAAGCTTGGCGGCGACGTCCGGATCGCGAAGCCGTCGGTGGTGAAGGATCCCGACGGCAAGGACCTCACGGTTGACGAGTGCGGTGGCTTGCACATCATCGGCTCGGAGCGGCATGAGTCCCGCCGTATCGACCGGCAGCTCCGCGGTCGCGCGGGCCGTCAGGGAGATCCGGGGGCGACACAGTTCTTCTTGTCGCTCGAGGATGATCTCATGCGACTCTTCGGCTCAGACCGCATTGCGCGGCTCATGGACCGCATGGGGGCGCAGGAGGGTGAGGTGCTCACGCACTCGATGATCACCCGGTCGATTGAGCAGGCGCAGAAGCGCGTGGAGTTGCAGAACTTCCAGAGTCGTAAGCGACTGCTGGAGTACGATGACGTCATGAATCAGCAGCGCGAGGTGATTTACTCGTTGCGCTCCTTTGCGCTGGACTCGGGCGAAGAACTGCGCGGCGAGGCCCTCAAGATGGTGGAGCAGGCGGTCTCGCGTCGTATTGAGACGTCGCTGGCTGCGGTGGCCGATCCGCTCGAGTGGGACATCGATCTCGTGCGGCAGGAACTGCTGATGCACTACCTGCTCAGCGTGCCGTGCTTCGAGGAGACGGGCACGCGTCCGGCGACCGTGGCTGAGGCCAAGGCAGAGGGTGAGGTGGCGGGTGAACGGGCGTTCCACGCGAAGCTTGAATCGCTTGGCGAGTACGCGCTGCAGTTGCTCTCGCTCGTCATGCTAAACGTGCTGGACGAGAAGTGGAAGGACCATCTCTATGATCTCGATCAGTTGCGTAATGCGATTCACTATCGCTCGTGGGGGCAGAAGGATCCGCTCCTCGAGTACAAGCAGGAGGCCTACACGATGTTCGTGGACCTCATGCAAGACGTGCATCACACCTTCACCGAGCGTTTCCTGCGCGTGCAGTTGATGTTCGAAGAAGAGGGGCAGCCGCTCGCGCCCGTCGAGGTAATTGCCGCGCCTCCCGCGCGGCGCTTTGACGCGGTGGGAGTGGCGCAGGACGTCGGGGTCGATGCCGAATCCTCGGGTGCAGTCGGTGTGATGGATGTCGGGCCGTCGGAAGAGGGCGGCGAGTCGTCGGTGCGTCGGGATCCCGTGGTCGTCGGTGCCGGCCGTGGTGTTCGCTCCCTGACGCCGGGTGGCGGTGCCGCGCCGGCGGACTGGGAGAACGTGGGTCGAAACGATCCGTGTCCCTGTGGCAGTGGGAAGAAGTTCAAGAAGTGCCACGGCGTGAACGCGTAGGATCGATTCGCCGCAGGTTCGATTGATGCCGGAGGGTGGCCGGTCGCGACGTAACTTCGCGACATGCCACCCTCCACTGCATTTCATATTCGCGAGTTGCCTCGCACCGAGCGCCCGCGCGAACGCCTGAAGTCGCTCGGCGCGCATGCGCTGAGCTCAACTGAACTGCTCGCCATCCTCATCGGGACTGGGAGTGCCGGACGATCCGCGCTCGCGGTCGCGCACGATGCGCTGGCCACGACCGGCGGATCGCTGCGCCGTCTCTCCACGCAGCCTGTGGCGGGGTTGACCGCGGTCGCCGGGCTCGGCGCCGCACGAGCGGTGGCAATTCACGCCGCGCTGGAGTTAGGGCGGCGCCTCTCGGCCGAACGCCGCGACGACGGCGCCCCGTTACGCTCACCGAGGGATGTCTGGGCCGCCTTCGCCCCGAGACTCGAGGATTTGCCGGTCGAGGAGTTTCATGTGGCCGTGCTCGACGCCCAGCACCGCTTGGAACGCGATATCACCATCACCCGGGGCATTCTGAACTCGTCGCTCGTCCACCCGCGCGAAGTCTTCCGGGAGGCCATCGCCGAACGCGCCGCGGCCATCGTGCTGGTGCACAATCACCCGAGTGGCGACCCGAGCCCCAGTGCCGATGATCGCGCGATCACGACCCAGCTCGTCCAAGCGGGGCGTGTGTTGGATATCCCCGTGGCGGACCACGTCGTCATCGGCCGGGGGCGGTACCTCTCGTTCGCCGAGGCTGGACTTCTGTGACCTCCCCATTGACTTGGGCGCCCGTCTCCAGCGATATAGCCTATAGCCCCCTGCGGGGCACTCTATGGCTACTTCAGTGCTCGCTGAGATTATTCCTGGTTGGGAGCTCGACCGTGAGGCGCACAATGAGCGCCTCGATGTCGAGCTGCTGGCGCGCGCGTATCGGTTTAGTGAGGTGCGGCACGCGGGACAGGTGCGCCGCAATGGGGATCCCTATGTCACTCACTGCGTGCAGGTCGCCAAAATCCTTGCCGAGTTGCAACTCGACTCCGTTACGGTGGCGAGCGGGCTCATTCACGATGTGGTGGAGGACACCACGGCGTCGATTGAGGACGTCGAGCGCGAGTTTGGGCGCGAAATCGCGCAGATCGTGGACGGGCTGACCAAGATCGGGCACCTCCCGCTGACGAGCTCGCAGGAACGCCAGGTCGAGAACTACCGCAAGCTGTTGCTCTCCGTTGCAAAAGATGCGCGCGTCATTCTGATCAAGCTGGCCGACCGTCTGCACAACATGCGGACCCTCGAGTTCATGCCGGAGGACAAGCGCGTCCGCATCGCTCAGGAAACGCGGGATCTCTATGCGCCGCTGGCGCATCGATTCGGCCTCGCCAAGATGAAAGCGGAGCTCGAGGACTTAGCCTTCAAGTTCCTCGAGCCCGACGAGTATCGCGCGCTCGCCAAGTTGATCGCGCAGAAGCGGAAAGATCGCGAGGCCGCCGTCGAGGAGATGACCGCCCCGCTCCGGAAGACGCTCGAGGACGCTGGGGTTGTCGTGTACGAGGCAAGCGGTCGGCCGAAGCATCTGTGGTCGATCTACAAAAAGATGGCCAAGCGCGACAAATCGTACGAGGAGATCTACGATCTCCTCGCGATCCGCGTGCTCGTGAAGAACGTCCAAGAGTGCTATCACGCCCTTGGTGTGACCCACGGCCACTGGACGCCGTTGCAGGAACGGATCAAGGACTATATCGCGAGTCCGAAGAGTAACGGCTACCAATCGTTGCACACGACGATTTTCGGCCCGAACAAGACACTCTTCGAAATCCAGATCCGCACGCGTGAGATGCATCGGACCGCCGAGTTTGGTATTGCGGCGCACTGGGCGTACAAGGAAGATGCGAAGGGCGATGATATCGATCGTGCCCTGCACTGGTTCCGCCAGGTGCTGGAGCTGCAGTTGGACGCCGAGACCCCGGACCAGTTCCTCGAGTTTCTCAAGCTCGATTTGTACCAAGATGAGATTTTCGTCTTCACGCCCACCGGGGATGTGATTCAGCTCCCGCGCGGCGCGACGCCCATCGATTTTGCCTTTGCCGTGCACACCGAAGTGGGGTTGCACACGCAGGGCGCCAAGGTAAACGGCCGTATCGTGCCGCTCGCGCGCGAGCTCAAGAACTCCGAGACAGTCGAGATCATGCGGTCGGCGAACGCTCGCCCCAGTCGTGACTGGCTGGCGCATGTGCGGACCGGGCGCGCGCGTCACCGCATTCGCCAGTGGCTCCGCGGCGAGGAAGAGTCGACCTCGATTCGCATTGGCAGCGAAATCCTGGAGCGTGAACTCAAGCGCCGTCGGCATCCGAAGCTCAGTGACGACCAGCTCAGCGGTGCGGCAGGCACGCTGAAGCTCAACGATGTGCAGCACCTGTACGCGTCGCTCGGGCAGGGGGACGTGAATGTCACCCAAGTGCTCCGCGCGATTTATCCCGACTTTGATGAGCGTGACGACGCTGCGCTGAAGGCGAGCCCGCTGGAGCGGTTCATCGACCGGATGAAGGGGACGGGGCCTGGGCCTGGGACATCCAAGGGAATCCGGATTTCCGGCGTGGATGGCCTCATGGTGCGGTACGCGCAATGCTGTCAGCCGGTCCCCGGCGACAAGGTCGTCGGATACGTCACCCGCGGCCGGGGCGTCAGCATCCACCGCGGCGATTGCCCGAACCTGCTGTTCTTGGCCCATGAGCCTGAACGCCGGCTCGACATCGATTGGCAGGAGAGCGCGGGAGAGCGGTTCACCATTCGGCTGTCCATCGAGGCGACCGACCGGCGCGGGTTGTATGCCGACCTCGCGCAGGCCGTCAGCGAGACGGGAACCGACATCCGGTCTCTGGAGCTCAAGTCGGTGGACACGCGGGTCAGCGGCGCCGCGCTGGTGGAAGTCGAAAACCTCCAGCACTTGGACAAGATTATGAAGGCCGTCCGGCGGGTGAAGGGGGTCAGTGAGGTCGCGCGCAGGGACCGGTTGACCTCCGAGTAGCCTGGGGGAGCCTGGGACGGGCGTTTCGGAGATTCTGTCGCTATTTTTCCCGTATGACACCTACTCTGATTCTCCTCCACAGCCTCCTCCGCTGGGCTGTGATCCTTATCATGGTCACCGTGACCGCTACGATGGCCTTTCGCTATGCGAAGGCGTCGGCATGGACCGGAACGGACCGCGTGGCAGCACTGATCTTCACGATTGTACTCGACACGGAGTTGCTCGTCGGGTTGGTCTTGTACGGGGTGAGCCCAATCACGCGCGGTGCGATGAAAGACATGGCGACCGCCATGCACGAACCGTCCGTCCGGTTCTTTGTGGCTGAGCATCCTACGATCATGGTGCTCGCGGTGCTGTTCGCGCACTTGGGCAGTGTGTTTGCAAAGAAGGCGTCGACTGACCGTCTGAAGTTTGGCCGCGCAACCGCGTTCTTTGCCGTATCCACGGGCCTCGTGCTGTGGGGAATCCCGTGGTTCCGTCTGATGGCGCTGAGCTGACCTACCCGAACAAACGCCGATAAACTAGCTTCCGGGTATGTCCGAAGTCTCGTTCGATCTTCAGGCGCCTTTCCAGCCCGCCGGCGATCAGCCGCGCGCGATCGCGGAGCTGAACACCGGGCTGGAGCGAGGGGATCGCTTCCAGACGCTGTTGGGCGTGACCGGATCCGGCAAGACGATGACGGTCGCGAACGTCATCAAGCACTGGGGTCGGCCGACGCTTGTGCTCTCGCACAACAAGACGCTGGCGGCCCAGTTGTATGGGGAGCTCAAGTCATTCTTCCCCAACAACGCGGTCGAGTACTTTATCTCGTACTACGACTACTACCAGCCGGAAGCGTACGTCCCCTCGAGCGACACCTACATCGAGAAGGACGCGAGCATCAACGACGACATTGATCGCTTGAGACTCCGCGCCACCTCCTCGCTGATGGAACGCGAGGATGTCATTATCGTCGCCACTGTCTCGGCGATCTATGGCCTCGGCGATCCCGTCACGTACCGCGAGACGATGGTGATGTTGCACGTCGGGCAGAAGATCGCGCGCGACGACATCCTGCGCTCGTTGGTCAAGATCCAGTATTCGCGGAACGACGTCGCGTTCGAGCGCGGCACCTTCCGCGTGCGCGGCGACACCGTGGAGATCTTCCCGGCGTATGAAGAGCAGGCGGTGCGCCTCGAGCTGTGGGGGGACGAGATTGAGAAGATCTCGAAGGTCAATCCCCTGACGGGCGAGACGATTGCCGTGTTGCAAAAAACGGCGGTGTACCCAGCGAAGCATTTCGTCACCACGCGACCGACGCTCGAGCGCGCGATCAAGCTGATTCGCGAAGAGTTGGCCGATCGATTGAAGGACCTGCGCACGGCGAACAAACTGCTCGAAGCGCAGCGCCTCGAATCACGCACGAACTTCGACATCGAGATGATGCTCGAAATCGGGACGTGCCCCGGCATCGAGAATTACTCACGACACCTCTCGGGGCGCGAAGGGGGAGACCGGCCGGCTGTGCTGTTCGACTACTTCCCCGATGAGTTCCTCGTGGTGGTGGATGAGTCGCACGTCTCGCTCCCGCAGATTGGCGGCATGTTCAACGGCGACCGTGCCCGAAAGAACACGCTCGTGGAGTACGGGTTCCGACTCCCGAGCGCGCTCGATAACCGCCCTCTGATGTTCGATGAGTTTCTGGCGCTGACGCCTCGCGCGATTCTCGTGTCGGCCACCCCGGGCGACACCGAGCTCAAGCTGTCGCAGGGTGTCGTGGTCGAGCAGATCATTCGACCCACTGGGCTCGTGGATCCCGAAATCGAGATCCGCCCGGTCCGCGGACAGGTCGATGACCTCCTCAACGAGATTCGGATTCGCGAGCGAAAGGGCGAGCGCGTGCTCGTCACGACGCTCACCAAGCGAATGTCCGAAGATCTCGCAGACTATTTGCAGCAGGTGAAGGTCCGTGTCCGCTACATGCATTCGGATATCGATGCGATCGAACGCATGGAAATCGTGCGCGGGCTCCGGCTGGGCGAATTCGACGTGCTCATCGGGATCAACTTGCTGCGCGAAGGGCTCGACATGCCCGAGGTCTCGCTGGTGGCGATCCTCGACGCTGACCAGGAAGGGTTCCTGCGGAGCGACCGATCGCTGATCCAAACGATCGGCCGCGCCGCGCGCCACGTCAACGGGCGCGCAATTTTCTATGCGGATAAAATCACCGGCTCGATGCAGCGGGCAATGGACGAGACCAGCCGGCGACGCGTCATTCAAACCGCATACAACGTCGAGCACGGCATTACGCCGACCAGTGTCCAGAAGAGCATCGAAGAGGTGCGGCTCATCACACGCGTTGCCGACTCCCGCGATGAGCGCGAAGCGCGCGACGACGATCGCACGAGTCGTCGCCGCGAGAAGAAGGTCGCGGAAGCTGCCTCGCATTACGGCACCGATGACTTGCCGGCGCTCGTAAACCGTCTCGAACAGGAGATGCGCGACGCCGCGAAGAATCTCGATTTCGAAACCGCGGCGCGTCTCCGTGATGAACTGTTCGATATTCGCGCGCGCATGGACGGCACGCGCCACGAACCTCGGCGCGGTCATGGCAAGCGCTGAGCTCACCCTCGCGGCGCTTGTCGCATGGGGCGAACACCTCGGCGCGTCGCTTCAGGCGCCCGTCGTGCTCACCTTGTCGGGCGATCTCGGAGCAGGGAAGACGACGCTGGTGCAGGCCATCTGCCGTGGCTACGGCGTGCGTGAGCCCGTGACCAGCCCGACCTTTGCGCTCGTGCATCAGTACGCCGGCGAGCGCTCGCCGGTCTACCATCTCGACTTGTATCGACTGAAAGGGCCGCAGGATCTCGCGAACATTGGCTGGGACGATTTGCTTAGCGAGCGCGCGGTGGTGCTGATCGAGTGGCCGGATCGGGCCGAGGGGGTGTTGCCGTCGGACGCGCAGGTACTGCACCTTGAGCATGTGGACGGACACCCCGAGCTGCGACGTATCACCACATGACCACGCCGATCACCCTCGCGATCGACGCCTCGACGTACATCGGCACCGTCGCCGTGTGGCGCGGGGCGTCGCGCGTCGCGGAGGGGGAGGCGCTGATGCGCGGCATTGACGAGGAGCGGCTGATGCCGGCAGTCATCGCCACCATTGCCGAAGGCGGGGCGACGCTCCGCGAGGTGACGCGCGTGGTGTGCGGTGGCGGTCCGGGGAGCTTTACGTCGTTGCGTATCGCTGCGGCCATCGCCAAGGGGATTGTGACGGGGACGCAGGGGCGCGCGACGCTGCATGCGGTGCCGTCGCTTGCGCTGATGGTGGGCGCGCGCGTCGATCGGCTGGAGCCTGGGCGATATCTCGCACTCCTCGATGCCATGCGCGGCGAACGGTACGCGCAACTGCTCCGCCTGACCGACGCTGGGACGGTGGTCGTGGAAGCCGAGGTCAGCCGACTCGCCGTATCCGAGGTTCCCGCCGCCTGCGAGCGCCTGGGCGCGCGCGCGATCGGGCCCGAGGAGATGCTGGAGGCGAAACCGCACGCGCGGGGCGCGCTTGCGGTGGCCGGAGGGTGGGATTCGCTGCCAGCGCTCTCGCTCGAGGCGTGGGAGCCCGCGTATGGCCGCCTTGCCGAAGCGCAGGTGAAGTGGGAGACCACGCACGGGCGGGCGCTGCCGGTGTCGCCCCCGTTGCCCGGAGCCACGGCGTGACCGAGGCTCGCGCGAATGGGGCGCTCACACTGCGCGACGCCACGGTCGCCGACCTTCCGGCGGTCATGATCATCGAGAACGACAGTTTCACTGACCCGTGGAGCGAGCAAGCATATCGCGATACGCTCGAGAGCGAGCAGGCCGCGATGCACGTCGCGCTCAACGCCGCCGGCGAGATTGTCGGCCACTCCGTGACCTATTTTGCGGCCGATGAGGCAGAACTCGCAACGATTGCCGTTGCGGCATCGGCACGGCGTACCGGTGTTGGACGTGGGTTGCTGGGACACGCCCTGCTCATCTGCGAGGCTCGGGGGAGTCGGAAGCTGTTTCTCGAGGTTCGCGAGTCGAACGCCGCGGCTCGGGCCATGTACGTGGCGGCTGGCTTCAGCCCTGTGGGGCGCCGTCGCGCGTATTACAGTCTGCCAACCGAGGATGCGGTCTTAATGCTCCGGGAAATCGGGCCCGCCGAGTCCCCTGTGGGACCGGTTGCGGGTTCTTGATGTTCCGTGCAACGGATTGGTGACGCACTGTCAGAGCGCTAGATTCATATTCGCCGTGTATCCATTCGCCAGGAGGAGGACGTGAGCCGTAGCTTGAACAAGGTGACGCTGATCGGGAATCTCGGGAACGACCCGGAGATCCGGACGACCAGCGGCGGGAACAAGGTGGCGCAGTTTTCAATCGCCACCAGCCGTCAGTGGAACTCGGCGTCGGGTGAAAAGCAGGAAAAGACGGAGTGGCACAAGTGCGTCGCGTGGAATGTCGGAACGCGTGGTACGGGCCTCGCCGACGTCATCGAGAAGTACGTCAAGAAGGGTGACAAGCTGTACGTCGAAGGACGCATTGAGTACCGCCAGTTCGAAGACAAGGAGAAGCAGGCTCGCTACGTGACCGAAATCAACGTGCGGGAGATCCTCCTCCTCGGCGGCGGCAAGGCGGGCGGCGGTGATTTTGACGGTCCGCCCCCACGTCGTGCAGCGGGCGGCGCGCCGTCAAAGTCGGCTCCATCGGGTGGCGACTTCTCGGAGTTCCCGGGCGCGCTCGAACAGGACGACGACCTGCCGTTCTAGGGCGACCCTCACCAATCGGTGGGTTTCGGGGCGCTTGGCCGTTCGCGGCCGGCGCCCCGTTTCGTACCCCAGATCAACTGCCGTTTCTCGGCAGCCCGCCGGGCATGTACGTGGCCTTCCTCCTCTCGTATCCCTGCGGGGGAGGCGCTCGTCCTAATCATTAGACGCGCCTCCGCACTTCCGTGGCGGCGCAAGGTGTTCCACGGCCGGAACTACCGAACATGCCCAGACTGCGTTATCTCGCGATCGCCACACTGTTGGGTAGTATCGTCCCGGCGGTTCCCGCGCGAGCCCATGCGCAGGGCAGTGCCGCCCTACCGCCCACGGCATCGGCTCGCGTATCGAAGCCCCGTACCTACACGGTGCGTGAGGGCGACACCCTCTGGGGGTTGGCGCGTACCTTGCTCGGCGATCCGCACCGCTGGGAACTGCTGTACCGTCTGAACTTGGGGGTCGTCCTGAATCCTCGCTCGATCGAACCCGGGATGGTGCTTCGGCTGAATGACTCGGAGCCAGTCGCCTCGCTCGCAACGGGCGCCACAACGACCGCTGACGGTGTTGCGAGCGCCATCACGGACGTCCGTGTGGTAGCGTCGGGGGAGCCGGAAACGCCAAGTGCGGGGCAGAGCACGAGTCCTGCAGCGGCGGCTCAGGCAGCCTCTGCCGGCGTGCGGCCCGCGCGCTCCCAACAGGCTGCTCGGGCGACCGCGGTGCGCGCTGGAGACTACCTCACGGCGCCGTTCGTGACCTCCATCGGCGGCCCCCAGGGGGCTGGTAAGATCGATCGGGCGCTGGGTTCCAGCTTCATTGCCACAACGCCGCGCCTTCGGTCCATCCAGTTTCGCGATCTCGTTCGGGTCGCACTGCCGGCCGGGGCCGTTGGGGCAATCGGCGATCAGCTGCTCGTGATTCGCCTCGCCCAGGTACTTGGCACAGATGCGCAGGTCGCGGTCCCTGTTGGGGTGTTGACGGTGACCGTTGCTGCAGCACGTGGAATGGTCGACGCTGAGCTGACACGGAAGTTCGAGGATGTCACGATTGGCCAGCCTGTGATCGTGGCGGATCCCCTCGCCTCGCCGGTCGGTGTGTTCCCGGTGTCCACAGCCAGTGGCCGTGAGACTCGCGTGCGTTGGATTTCTGGGGCATCGGTGCTGAGCGCGCCGGGGCAGTACCTGATCGTGGGTGCCGGAAGCAACGAAGGGCTCGTGTCCGGAGACCAACTCTCGCTGCGTGACGTGGCGAATGCAGAAGTGGAGGTGGGTGTCGCGCAAGTCACACGCGTGACAACCCGGGGAGCGACCGCCATTGTGCTCCACGTGCGCAATGGTGGGGTGGCGATCGGTGGCCTCGCGCGGGTGAGCGCGAAGATGCCCTGATACTCCAGGAGTTTAGGGCACCGCATTAACTTCACGAGTTATCTCCTCCGCGGGTCCGTTCGGGGCTCTGCAGAGATCGGTCTCAATCCCCACGGTTCGATTCATGGATTCTTCTCGCATTCTGGTAACCGGCGGCGCGGGCTTCATTGGCTCGCATCTCGTTGACCGTTTCATGGCGATGGGCGCCGCGGTTACCGTGATCGATGATCTCTCCAACGGGAAGCGCGATCGCGTCCCCGCGGGCGCGACGTTTCACCCGTACGACATTCGAAGCACCGACGCGGCGGCACTCGTGCGCGACGGTGGATTCCATGCGATATGTCACCTGGCGGCGCAAATGGATGTGCGCAGGTCCGTGTCCGATCCCTTCAACGATGCGTCGCGCAACATCCTCGGCAGCCTGAACCTCCTCGAAGCGGTCCGCACGGGGTCGCCGAGCACGCGCCTGATTTTTTCGTCGACCGGTGGCGCCGTCTACGGTGATTTCGATGCACCGCCGAGCCGCGAAACCTTCGAGAAGAATCCGGAGTCACCGTACGGGATCGCCAAGCTGAGTGTGGAGTATTACATCGCGTACTACGCGCGGGTGCACGGGCTTGATGTTGCCGCGCTTCGTTACGCGAATGTGTACGGTCCTCGGCAGGATCCACATGGGGAGGCCGGCGTGGTCGCGATTTTCTGTCAGCGATTGCTGTCGGGGCAGTCACCGCGGATTTTTGGTGACGGCTCCCAAACGCGTGACTACGTCTACGTAGGAGATGTTGTCGAGGCGAACGTGCGCGCTGCGACGGGAACACTCCCCAAGGCAGGCCGCATCGACGCGCGTTCCTTCAACATCGGAACGGGCGTTGCAACCTCCGTGGTTGAGCTGGCCGCAGCGCTGCAGTCAGCGGCGGGGACAGCACTCCCCAATGAATTCGCTCCACATCGCCCGGGTGAGCAGTTGCGCTCGTTCGTCTCCATTGAGAAAGCGCGCCAGGAACTCGACTGGTCACCTCGCACAACGCTCGCCGATGGCCTCGAGCAGACGTTCCGTTGGTTCGCCGCTCATCACTCCGTCTGACGCACGCCGAGCCCCTGATCTTCATGACCACATCGCAAATCGCCAGTGCAATCCCGAGCACACCGCTCGAGCTGATTCTCAGTGCTACCGTCGCGACGAAAGTCGTACTCGTGGTGCTGGCCGTTCTGTCGCTCGTGAGCTGGGGCGTCATGCTCTCGAAATGGCTCGAGTTCGGCCGTGTGGCGAAAACCTCCGCCTCCTTCCTCTCGGAGTTCAGTCACGCATCGCGGCTGGACCAAGTCGCGGGGGTCGCGAAGCGCGTGCAGCAGAGTCCGTACACCCGAGTGTTCGCGCGCGCGATCCAGTTCTTGCAGGAGACGCGTCCGCTGGGTGTCGATGGAAACGCGGGAGCCGGTACGCTGTCGGCGTCGCAGGTTGAGGCGTTGCGCCTGGTGCTCGACGCGGAAACGAATACGGAGCGCGATCAACTGGGGCGCTACATCCCGGTGCTGGCGGTCATTGGCTCGGCGAGTCCACTCATGGGGTTGCTCGGCACCGTGCTCGGCGTGATCACGGCGTTTCTTGGCGTGGCGGCGGGCGGGTCCGGGAATCTTGCGGCGGTCGCGCCTGGTGTGGCCGAAGCACTGATCGCCACGGCGGCGGCGCTTGCGGTCGCCATTCCGGCGACATTCGGCTACAACATCTTCGCGAATAAGCTCAACCGTTTTGATGGCGCGCTGGAAGGCTTCGGATCTGAGATCATCGCGCTGATGGCGCGCGAAGGGCGCATCTAGATGCGGCGCCGGAGCAGGGGTGAGCGGACACCGCTGAACGCGGAGATCAACGTTGTGTCGCTGATCGACGTGATGATGCTGCTCATGATCATCTTCATGATCACCGCGCCGATGATGCAGGGAGGCGTCGACATTTCGCTTCCCAAGGCGGAGGCCAAGCCGCTCGAGGCGAACAGTGGGATGGCCGTCACGATTACCCGTGACGGCACGATTTTCGTCGATGACGCCAAGTATTCCCTCAGCGAGTTTCGCTCCACGTTTCGGTCGATTGCCTCGCGGCAAGCCAAGAAAGGTGTGTATGTGCGTGCCGATCAGAACGTGCCGTACGGGAAGGTGGTTGTTGTGCTCGGGATAATCCGCGCCGCTGGCGTGACGAACACGGGACTGGTCGCCGAGCCGGAGAACGTCTCGCGGTGACAGGCGTTCGTCCGGCGCCGCGGTCGTTGGTGACGCCGATCGGCGTCTCGGCGTTGCTGCACGTTGGAATGATCGCAACGGCGCTGGCGCTGCGTCCCGCGCCGAGGCCGGTGCCGCCGACGATGTACAAGGTCGAACTCGTGGCGGCCCCCCAGGGACCCGTGGCGGTGGGAACCGTTGGCGAGGCGGAAAAGGCCCCGACCCCCGAGCCGCCAGCCCCGGTGAAGAGCAAGGCGGTCCCGAAGTCGAAGTTGCCCGTCCCGACGCCCAAGGCTGCGAAGGCTGAGAAGGCTGCGGCGGCTGCGAAGGCTGCGAAGCCCGAGGCGGCGAAAGCCGCGAAAGCAACGAAAGCCGCCACGGTAGAGGCCACGCCCACTGTTGTTCCGTCGCAGGGGACGGGCGCGCCAGGAAAAGCCGGGAGCGCTGCTGGGGGAGCGGGGGCTGACGTCGTCGGGATCAAGACGGACGGTATAGTCTTTCCGTTCCCGGGGTATCTGAACAATATCGTGCGTCAGATTTACCTCAATTTCAGTGCGCGAGGTGCCGCGAACCTGACGTCCGAGGTGTTTTTCATGATCCGGCGTGACGGCAGCGTCGCAAACTTTCGCTGGCTCAAGCGCAGCGGAAGCCAAGTGTTTGACCTCGAGTGCCAAGGGGCGATCGAGGCGGCAGGGAAGGCTTTTGGGCCGCTTCCTGCGGGCTTCACCGATGACGTGCTTCCCGTGCGATTCAGTTTCGACCCGAGCAAAATTCGATGACCCTTCGCCGTCTGCTCCCCGTTGTGTTGGCTGCGGCCATCGTACTGCCCGCCACCGTCCGAGCGCAGGACACCACGCGCTCTGTGCGGATCGGCCTGACGTATGCGTCGGGGACACGCCCCGGAGTGTTTGTGTCGCCCGTCAGCGGAACGCACGCCGACACGATTCGGGCAATCCTCTCGCGCGACCTCGACTACGGTGACCGGGTGAGCGTCATCGCCCCGGACGGCGGTGATCCGCCAGCTGGAGTGATCAACTACGGATTGTTCGGGCAGATTGGGGCCGCGGCGCTTGTGCAAGCGTCGATGACCCCCGCGGGGCTGCTCCATGTGGTGCTGCACGATGTGAGCGCAGCGCGCGTGATCAACGTCGCGGACTTCCCGATGCCAGGACCCGCGCTCGGTCCCGAGTGGAGAATGGCCGTGCACGCGGCCTCCGACGAAGTCGAGTACTGGATCACCGGACAGCGGGGGCTGTCGGCGACACGCATCCTCTTCGTTCGCAATCAAAAAATGTGGAGCGTGGACTACGACGGGGCGAACGCCGCGGTGGTCCCCGGCCTAGGAGCGGCGCTCTCCCCAGCGTGGCATCCCTCGGGCCGGTATGTCGCCTATTGTGAGATGGCCGCTGACGGGACGCACATCGTCATCCGCGACCTCGTGGCGGGCACCTCGCGCCAGGTCGCGCGTGTGGGTGGGACCAATATCTCCCCGGTCTTCTCGCCCGATGGAAAGACCCTGGTGTTCGCCGGCGGCGAGGACGGAATCGACCTGTTCAGCGCCCCTGTCGTCGGGAACGACCCCCCGATTCGTGTCACTGTTGGCCGAGGGAGCCAGAACATGAGTCCAACCTTCAGCCCTGACAGCCGACGGGTGGCCTTTACGTCGAACCGATTAGGGCATGCTGAGGTATATATTACGGACGTCGACGGCACGAACGTGGACCTGCTGACAACGACCGTCACGGAGCGGAATCCGTACCGGTCGAACCCAGATTGGTCGCACGATGGTCGACGTATTGCCTACCAGGCGCAAGCTGACGGTGGGTTTCAGGTAATGACGATTTCCCTGCGTGATCGGCTGACCAGTCAGCTGACCAGCGACGGGAGCAATGAGGACCCCTCGTGGGGCCCGGATGATCGGCATATGGTCTTCACGTCGAATCGGTCGGGAGAGAATCAGATTTGGGTCCTAGACACAGAGACTTTCCGATCGCGGCAACTGACGCGTGTGGGATCAGCGCGGATGTCCTCGTGGTCACCTCGGCTCGTGAGCCCTAAGCAATGAGTGCTTCGATGACACAGACCTACCGGACCGTCAGCACCCGCGCCATCCTCGTGGCCAGCCTCGCGCTTGGCGCATGCCGTGCGAAGCCGACCCCAGGCCCTACGCCACAGCAGCAGGCCGCAGCTCGTGCGGCTCAGGATTCGGCGGCCGCTGCGGCCGCCTCGGCGAAGCGGGCGGTTGAAACGCCGGCACCTGCGCCGCAGCCGACGTCGGCGCCGGCTGCACCGGCCCCAGCACCCGCAACGCGCGCCACCGCCACGTCTGCCGTAGCTGGCACGGGACCCGTGACCGCGGACGAGCGCCGCGCCGCCGAGGCCGCGCGCACTGCGCTCCTCGAGCGGATCTACTTCGCGTACGATGCCGACGAGATCAGCGCCGATCAGCGCGCCGTCCTCGATGCCAAGCTCCCCATTCTGCTGGCGAATCCCCGGGTGCGCATCCGCATCACCGGGCATACCGACGAGCGTGGTGCCGATGAATACAACCTCGCACTCGGCCAACGCCGTGCCGCGGGCGTGAAGCGCTATTTCACTGCGCGCGGTGTCGGCGAGGATCGGATCGAGACCGTCAGCTTCGGTCGCGAACGTCCGCTGACGGCTGGGCATGACGAGGACAGCTGGGCCAAGAACCGCCGCGGCGAGTTTGAGATTGTCGCTGGCAGCGAAACCCTGAGAGCTCCCCGATAAACCGATGCACACTTCTCGATCGCTGCGCCGTCTCGCTGTCCTGACGCTGGCACTCGCCTCCTCGGCTTGTTTCGCCACCCGCGAGGACCTGCGTGTGCTGCAGAACGACCTGGCCACAATGCGTGCGGAGGCCACCCGTGCGGACTCGGCGCACCGGGAGCAGCTCCGCCAGACGCAGCGGGCTGTGGCCGGCGTGGCCGACACGCTCAAGGCAGTGAATGTCTTTCTGTCGCGCATGCAAGCGGATTTTGACGCGCAGTTGCATTCCATCAACCGTCAGTTGATCACCGTGCAGGAGTTGACGGGGCAGAGCCAGAAGCGCCTGCAAGATCTCCGGGCGGATTTGGAAGCCAAGGCCCAGGAGGCTTCGGCGCAGGCAGCCGCGGCGGCGAGTACGTCTGGCGCTTCGCAGGGGGCGGGTCAGGCCGCTGGGCCGGCCCAGCTGTATCAGCTCGCGACGGCGCAGTTGCGTCGCGGCAGCTCAGCATCCGCGCGCGCGGGTTTTGTAGAACTGCTTGCACAGTACCCGAACGACGCGCTGGCTGCGGATGCGCAGTTCGGGGTTGCCGAGACGTATGCGGCCGAGGCGAACGTGGCCTCAGCTGACACGGCCTACGCGCAAGTCGTGAGCAAGTTTCCCAAGAGCGATCGCGCCCCGACGGCGCTGTACAAGCAGGCGATGGCCGCTCGTTCCGCAGGGAATGTAAAGCGTGCTCGGACGCTGTTCCAGCAAATTATTGACAAGTATCCGCGTTCGGATGAGATGCAGCTCGCGGCCGACAATCTCAAGACCCTGAAGTAAGGCCGCTCGCGCGCCCAGGAGTCAGACGAAGTGAGTACGGAGCAGGAGTCCGAAGGTACAGAGATGCCGTTCCTCGACCATCTCGAGGAGCTGCGCTGGCGTATCGTCAAGATGCTGCTGGCGCTGATCGTCGCCTTCATGGTGTCGATGACGGTGAGCATGAACGTGGACGTGATTTGGTGGATCGTGCACCCCATCCTCCCGTACTTGCACGGCCAGAAACTGATCGTGACGCACCCCATGGAGAAGTTCACGATCCTGTTGCAGATCGCGGGCGGACTCGGGGTGGTGATGGCAAGCCCCGTGATTGCCTACCAGATCTGGGCGTTCCTCGCGCCCGCGCTTATGCCGAAAGAGCGCCGAGTGATTATCCCCGTGTTGGTGGGCGCTGCCTTCCTGTTCTTGGTTGGCGTCGCCACCTCGGTGTTCGTATTCGTCCCCATTACGATGGGGCTGGTCGAGGGGATTCAGACCGAAGCGGTGCAAAGCCTGATCTCACTCTCGGAATATGTCAGCTTCCTCTTCTCCATCTCGCTGGCGTTCGGTGTGATGTTCGAAGTGCCGATTCTGATCCTGCTCCTGACGGCACTCGGATTGGTCACGCCGAAGCTGCTCGCGAAGTATCGCCGTCATGCGTTCGTGATTGGGTTGATTGCCTGCGAGATTATTACGCCGGGTGACTTGATCATCTCTACGCTGATTTTGTTTGTGCCGGTGTATGGCCTGTATGAACTCAGTATCCTGCTGTCGTGGATGATCTTCCGCCGCCGGTTGAAGAATGAACGGGCCGCCGAAGAGAATGCGGCTGGGGCCAGCGCGTGATCCATCGGCAGCTTCCGCTGCCCCGGCTGTCGTGGGTCCGATGCGGCGTCGGCGCATGGCTCGCCGCCGCAGGGTTGACGCTGCTGCCAGCGGTCGTGTCGGCTCAGGGTGCGGGTGGTGCGCCCCTTCCGCCGCAGAGCCAGTCGCCGGCGATTGGTGCTGCTCGATCGTCGGACCCTCGCGCCGCGAAAAACCCGAAGGACAGCGCGGGCAAGGGCGGCAAGGCCGACAATAAGGGGCCGCTCGTTGACTGGGGTGTCGCCGATTCGGTCACTCTCGATTTGCTCAAGCGCAAAGGCTATAACGTTGTCCGGTATAAGGCCGCCGTCGTGGACTTCACGTCCGAATCGCGCACCATCACGCTGGTGGGCGACAAGAAGGAACTGGCAGCCGTCGAGCGCGACCCAACGCAGATCGTGGCCGATACGATTGCCTACACGGACACCAGCACCACACTGCGGGCCCAAGGACCGAAGATCACGATGCACGACCCCTCGCGCGGCGAGGATGTCGTGGCTCACGACTGGATGAACTACGACGTCGAGCTCCGGCAGGGGACGATGCGTGACGTCGAAACAGCGGCCACCAGTGGGCAGCGGTGGATCGTGAAGGCGCACCGCGCGGCATTCGCCAACGATTCCACCGCGCAGGAAGGGAGCGTCTTTTACGGACGCGACGGCGTCATCACGAGCTGCGAGGACTCGATCCCGCACTACGATTTCGTCGCCAAGGAACTCAAACGAATCTCCGGGAACTGGGTCGTTGCTCGACCCGCGGTTCTCTATATCGAGGGCGTCCCGGTTGCGTGGTTGCCCTTCATTTTTCAGGACGCACGTTCAGGGCGCCGCAGCGGAATTCTCACGCCGCGATTCGGGCTGGCGGAGCTCGTCCGTAATAGCCCGACGTATCGCCGAAACGTCGAGAATATCGGCTACTACTTTAATCTTAGCGAATACTACGACGCCGCATTTTCCATGGATTGGAGAAGCTCGGCGAACGCCACGGACTACGATCCGGGATGGACACGCCTCAACGGCGAGATTCGCTACAAGTGGCTGAATCGCTTCGTGAGCGGCCGGCTCGCGCTGTCGAATCAGACGCTGAGCACGGGCCTGTCCAATACCTCGCTGTCGTGGGCGCACCAGCAGGATTTCTCGATCCATTCGCGTCTCACGATGAATGCGAATTATGTGACGAGCACAACGGTGCAACGCCAAACCACGCTCAACGCGATGCAGGCCATCGGCACGATCGCCTCGCAAATCAACTATCAGCGCGACATGGGGCTCGTCTCGATGAGCCTCGGCGGCACGCGACGCCAGTATCCTGGCCGCTCGCAGATTGATCAAGACTTCCCAAGCCTCAATCTGACGTCCAAGCCGATTGACGTGACGAGCTGGGCCCTCTGGACCCCGTCGTTCTCGACGAGCACGTCGTCGAGCCTGCACCTGGATCAGTCGGGAGACTTCACTCGCCGCTACCTCACGCGGTCAGATGGCTCGCTTGATAGCGCGAAGGTGGATCGCAACACGAGGACGACGCAGCTGTCGTTCAACTCCCCCTTCAAGTTCCAGACGCCATTCAAGGATTTTGAACTCCAGATCAACACCGGCGTCACGGCGTCGGATCGACTCAACGATTTCCCGGAAATCCAGACCATTGTGGATCCCACCGACACCACGCGCCGCGTGAGTCGGGTATTTGCGCGGACCTACCTAAGTCAGATCAACTGGGATTTCAGCTTTGGGCTCCCGTCGTTCTTCCAGGGCACGTGGAATCTGGCGCCGAGTGTGTCGTTGAATAACGTTGACCCGGGGGCGTTCTTCGTACGGAGTCACTTCTCCGGGTCGAAGTGGGTATCGCAGAGCAAGCGCCCAAGTTTTTCGCTGGGCATCAGTCCCACCTTCTTCGGGCTGTTCCCGGGGTTCGGGTCGGTCTCGCGCTTCCGGCATTCGCTGACGCCGTCGGTGCAGTATTCGTATGCGCCCTCTGCCACAGTCAACAACGACTACATGTTGGCCACGGGACGCACCTCGAGCGGCTACCTCGGCAATCTCGCGCAGAATCGCGTCACCGTATCGCTGACGCAGAGCATTGAGGCCAAGATCAAGCAGGGCGGGGACTCGGCGATCAACAACCCCGAAGGGGGGCGCAAGATCAAGGTCGTGTCGTTGACCTTCACGCCAGTGACCTATGATTTCGAGAGGGCGGCCAAGACCGGGAAGTCTGGGTTCGCGACCGATCGGTTCGGCTATAGCCTTCGTTCGGATCTGCTCCCCGGGTTCGATTTCGGCTCTGATTATTCGCTCTTTCAGGGCAGTGTGCTGAGCGACACCGCGAAGTTCAGCCCATACCTCGAATCGATTCGCGCAAGCTTTAACCTCAATGCGGAATCGTCGATCGTAAAGCTGATCGGCCGACTGTTCGGCGGGAGGGCGAGTTCGTCGGCGGCTGCTCCCGTCGACTCCACGACTGGCACCGCGACCGATCGCCCGCTGCCGGGATCTCGGCTTCAAGGGTCACAGTCCGTGGCCGGCCAGTCCATGCGTGAAGGCCCGCAGGGGATGGGCGCGACGAAGGGGTTCGACGCGTCATTCACCTTCACCAAGAATCAACAGCGTGCGCCGACGGGCAGCTATCGGAGCCGCGACTTCGACGTCACGATTCAGTGTCAGGCGCTCAAGGACCTGAATCCGATCCAGTATCAAGTGTGCGTGCAGTCGGCGCTCTCCAACAGCTCGTCGCAGGATATTACTAACACGCAGACAACTGCGGGCGGAACCTTTGTTCGGATTCCTCCGCAAACCAACATTCAAACGCATCTCAACTTCAACTTGACCGAAAAATGGTCGAGTTCGTACTCGACCAACTATGACGTCGAGCGCTCGGAGTTCGGTGCGCAAACGGTCTCGCTCCAGCGCGATATGCACGACTGGCGGGCGATTTTTGGTTTCACGCAAGCACCGAACGGGAACTTTGCCTTTACGTTCTTCATCTCGCTAAAGGCTGAGCCGGACCTCAAATTCAACTACGACCGCGCCAGTTATCGTCAACAGGCCGGCTCAATCCCCTGACTCTGACTGCCATGAATGTCGAGATTGACGGCCGGTCGCTCACGCTGGATGCTGTCGCTGCCGTAGCCGAACGCGGGGCGACCGTCGCGCTGTCCGACGCTGCCCGGACGCGCATGCTGGCATCGCTTCGGGTCGTCACCGACATCGTGGCGCGCAACGCGGTCGTCTATGGGGTCACCACCGGATTCGGGAAGCTGTCTGACATTGCAATTCCGCCCGACAAATTGGCGGCATTGCAGGTGAATCTCGTCCGCTCCCACGCCGCTGCCGTTGGGCCGCTCCTGCCGAAGCACGAGGTTCGCGCCATGATGCTGCTGCGCGCGAATGTGATCTCCAAAGGCTTCTCTGGCGCCCGTCCGGCGGTCCCGGAGTTGCTCTGTGCGATGCTAAATGCCGACCTCTGGCCTCCCGTCGCGGAACAAGGCTCCGTGGGCGCCAGTGGCGACCTGGCGCCGCTCGCAACCTTGGCGTGCGCCCTTATCGGCGAAGGGACGCTCCATCGGGGCGACCGCGTTGGGCCCGCCGCAGCCATGCTCGCCGAGGCCGGCCTCACGCCGCTCACGCTCGGCCCCAAAGAGGGCATCACCCTCATCAACGGTACGCAGGCACACACGGCCGTCGCTGCGCTTGCGGTGCGCGACGCGCGCACCCTCTGGCACACGGCGCACGTGGCTGGCGCGACGTCGCTTGAAGCCCTGTTGGGAACCCCAACGGCATTCGATCCGCGCATCCAAGACGCACGTGGGCAGGATGGGCAAAAGGAGTCGGCCGCACTCCTCCGTAGACTCCTAGCCGATAGCGAGATCCGTGAGTCGCACCGCGAAGGCGACTCACGCGTTCAGGACGCCTATGCGCTGCGCTGCATGCCGCAGGTGCATGGTCCTGTGCTCGACGCCATTCGATTTGCCGAAGGGGTGATTGGGCGCGAGCTCAATGCGGCGACGGACAACCCGCTCGTCTTCGACGACGGCACCATGCTCTCCGGCGGCAACTTCCACGGACAAGCCGTCGCGATGGCGCTGGATTTCCTTGCTATCGCCATGACGAATCTTGCCACGATGTCTGAGCGGCGCATCGATCGGGTGGTGCACCCGGATCTGAATGAGGGGCTCCCGCCATTTCTCGCGCGCGACGCCGGCCTGCACAGTGGCTTCATGATGGCGCAGGTCACGGCAGCATCACTCGCCAGTGAATGCAAAGTGCTCTCGCACCCTGCCAGTGTCGACACGATTCCGACTGACGGGAGCAAGGAAGATGTCGTACCCATGGCGATGGGTGCCGCATGGAAGCTCCGCCGCATCATCCGCAACGTGCAGCACATCCTTGGCATCGAACTCATGGTGTCCGCACAGGGAATCGACTACCGCCGACCGCTCACGGCTGGCCAGGGCGTCGAAAAGGCGTATGCGATCGTTCGCGCGCACGTTGCGCCGCTCACGGACGATCGGGTGTTGTCGCCCGATATTATTGCCCTCGCCGACGCGGTCGCGCGCGGCGAGTTTCTGGTCTAGTTCGTCGCGTTTGCCCCACGACCCGAGCCTTTGATACCGATGTCCATGTCTGTCGCTGAATCCACGCCGCGCGTCGTTCGCGCCCCCAGAGGATCAACGCTGAGTTGCAAGGGGTGGCAGCAGGAAGCTGCCCTGCGAATGCTCATGAACAACCTTGATCCTGATGTCGCTGAGCGTCCGGCGGACTTGGTGGTCTACGGTGGAACGGGGAAGGCCGCGCGCAACTGGGAAAGCTTTGACGCGATCGTGCGGTCGCTCCAAGCGCTCGAGAACGATGAAACGTTGCTGGTGCAGAGCGGGAAGCCGGTCGCCGTTTTCCGCACGCATGCCCATGCACCACGCGTCCTAATTGCAAATAGCAACTTGGTGGGCCGATGGGCCACGTGGGATCACTTCCGTGAGCTCGAGCGGAAGGGGCTCATGATGTACGGGCAGATGACCGCCGGCTCGTGGATCTACATTGGGTCGCAGGGGATTGTGCAGGGCACGTACGAGACCTTTGGTGCCGTCGCACGCCAGCACTTCGGCGGCTCGCTCGCGGGTCGTTTCATCCTCACCGCTGGACTCGGCGGCATGGGTGGCGCCCAGACACTCGCCGCCACGATGCAGGGCGCTGCAATCCTCGGCATCGATGTCGATCGGACCCGCATTGAAAAGCGTTTGGCGACCGGATATTGCGATAAAATGACCGACTCGCTCGACACCGCCCTTGCATGGATTCGCAAGTCGACTGACGCAAAGCGCGCGCTCAGCGTGGGGCTGATCGGCAATGCCGCCGAGGTGATTCCTGAGCTCGTGCGCCGTGGGGTCACGCCGGATGTGGTTACCGACCAGACCAGCGCCCACGACATGCTGAACGGCTACGTCCCGTCGGGAATGCCACTCGCCGACGCGGCGGTGTTGCGCACGTCGGACCCGACGGAGTATGTGCGGCGCTCGACGGCGAGTGCGGTGGACCATGTGCGTGCGATGCGCGCTCTGCAGGATCGCGGCGCCATCACCTTTGACTACGGCAACAACATCCGCACGGTGGCATTCGATGCCGGACTCACCGATGCGTTCACGATCCCCGGATTTGTTCCCGAGTACATTCGCCCGCTCTTCTGCGAAGGGAAGGGGCCCTTCCGGTGGGCTGCGCTCTCCGGTGACCCTGCCGATATTGCGCGTACCGATCGGCTCGCGCTGGAGCTATTCCCGGACGACACCCACCTCCGCACCTGGATCGAAAAGGCGCAGGAGAAAATCCAGTTTCAAGGACTCCCCGCGCGAATCTGCTGGCTCGGGCAGGGGGACCGCGCAAAGTTTGGCGTCGCGCTCAACGATCTGGTGGCGAACGGTGAACTCAGCGCGCCCATCGTGATCGGGCGCGATCATCTCGATACCGGCAGCGTGGCGAGCCCGTTCCGCGAAACTGAAGCTATGAAGGACGGCAGCGATGCCATCGCCGACTGGGCGGTCCTCAATGCCTTGCTCAACGTCGCAAGCGGTTCCACCTGGGTCAGCTTCCATCACGGCGGTGGCGTCGGTATCGGCAACTCGCTGCACGCGGGTCAGGTGATCGTCGCCGACGGAACTCAGGAGATGCGCGTACGCTTGGAGCGCGTCCTGACCAACGATCCTGGCATCGGCGTCGCACGACATGCGGACGCCGGCTACGAAATTGCCCGCGACACGGCCCGCGCCAAGGGTCTCAATCTCCCGATGCTCTGATCCCTCGGCGGTCACCCCACGGGGCGACTGCTGACTAGAATAAGGCCCCGATGCTGTCCAAGAAGTTCAAGCCGTGGCACTTGATTCCGTTCTCGATCAAGTACGCGCGACTCCGACTCGCCAAGCGCCCCGTCCTCGTGCACTTCGAGGTCACGATGCGTTGCAACGCGCAATGCGGCTTCTGTGATTATTGGAAGACCGACCCGTCGGAGAAAGCGCGTGAGCTCAAGTCGTTCGCCGACGCGGCGCGCCACTTTCAGCCAATGATGATCACGTTCACCGGGGGCGAGCCCCTGTTGCGGCGTGATCTCGAGGAGCTCGTGCGCGAGGTCGACCAGGCCTCGCCCTACACGTACATCACGGTGATTACCCACGGCGCGATGCTCACCGTCGACCGTGCACAGGCGCTCTGGGATGCCGGCGTGGTGCAGTTCAACATCTCGCTCGATTACCTCGACGAGCGCCACGACGCGGCACGGCAAATTCCGGGGCTTACGCAGAAGATCCTCACCACCGTCCCGCAGATGGTCGAGCGCGGCATGACCGTGCGGTTCAACTCGGTCATCAAACACGACAACCTCGACGACATCATGGGGATTGTGCGCCACGCGGCTTCGGTGGGCGCGGGGGCAAATTTGTCGGTGTACACGGACTTCAAGAACGGCAACACGGAACATCTCATTCGCAACGAGCAGCTGCTCCGGATCGATGCGCTGGTCGCAGAATTGCTCGAGTTCAAGCGCAAGAACCGCGGCGTTCTAAGTAACTCCGACTGGTACATCGCGAACATCCCGCGCTATCTCCGTGGCGAGATGCGCGAGCCCTGCAAAGCGGGCCAAGACACCATCCACATCAATCCGGTGGGCGAGGTGCGCCGCTGCCCCGACTTCCCAACCGACGGGCACTGGACGACCTACGCCGGCTACGAGCCGATTGCGTGCAATAAGTGCTACTACGCGTGTCGTGGTGAAGCACAGGCGCCGCTGACGATTTCACGGTTCCAGGATTTGCTGGCGTAGCGCCCGCCGTCGTAGCTTACGCCAATGCCCCAGTCGCTCTTCTTCAACGCCGCCCAAGTCGTCACCTGCGCTGGACCCGGTCGCGCCCGTCGCGGGGTCGAGTTCCGTGATGCTGGGGTGCTCTCCGGACATGCCGTCCTCGTGGAAGGGGATCGCATCGTCGCCGTCGCCCCGCAGGACGCTCTGGAACGCGCCTCGCCACAGGCCGAGCGCATCGATTGTCGCGGTGGGGTCCTGACTCCGGGCCTTGTCGACTCTCACACGCACGGCATCTTCGGCAAGCCGAGACACGAAGAGCAAGAGCTGCGCGCGTCCGGCTTGGGGTACATGGACATTGCGAAGCAGGGCGGGGGGATCCACAGCTCGGTGCGCGACCTCCGCACCCGCTCCGAGGACGACCTGTTCGCCCTCGCGCTGCCGCGTCTCCGCCGCCTCGCGGCACACGGGACGACGACCGTCGAAGTCAAAAGCGGCTATGGGTTGTCGGTTGAGGCGGAGATCAGATCGCTGCGCGTGATCCGCCGTCTCCAGGACGCGCTCCCGATGCGGATCGTCCCGACCTTCCTTGGCGCACATGAAATTCCACGAGAGTTCCGCGCCGCGCCGCGAACTCGCGAGGAGTATATCGCGCTGATTGTGCACGAGATGCTGCCGCTCGTGCAGGCCGAGGGGCTCGCGCGCTTTGCCGATATCTTTTGTGAGCCCGGCGTCTACACGGTGCGGGAATCGCGGCATATTCTCACCGCGGCGCGCGCCCACGGATTGCTGATCAAGCTGCACGCCGACGAGCTCGAGCCAGGCGGCGCTGCCGAACTCGCGGCTGAGCTTGGAGCCACGAGCGCCGACCATCTCGCAGCAATCAGCGACGACGGCATTGCCGCGCTGGCGGCAAGCCCGACGGTCGCGACCCTGCTCCCCGGCACCATGCTTTTTCTGGGCCGCCAGCAACAGGCCCCCGCGCGTGCCCTTCTCAATGCGGGCGCCGCCATCGCCCTCGCCACCGACTTCAACCCAGGCACATCGCCAACGGTGAACTTCCCGTTGATGCTCACCCTCGCGGTGAGTCAGCTCAAGTTGTCGGTCGCCGAAGCCATGCTGGCCGCCACGGTGAACGGGGCCGCCGCGCTAGGCCTTGCCGCCGAAACCGGTCAGCTCGCGCCCGGATACGCTGCCGACCTCGCGCTCTTTGAGATTGAGGACATCCGCGAGCTCCCGTACTGGTACGGCGACCACCGCTGCCTTGCGTCCTGGAGCCGCGGTCGTGCTTGTCACCTGACGAGTTGAACGGGTAGCTTTACAGCGTGTGGACTACTGTGTCCTCTCCTGCGTCTTGCGGTCCCTGAGTTTCTGCTGTCCCCATTATGCCCAACGTCGCTGCACTCAAGAAGAAGGCTGCCGAATTCGAGCTAAAAAAACAGCTCGACAAGGCTGTAGCGACCTATCAGGAAATTCTCGCCGCGTATGACGCCGGCCAGGGAGACAGCCCTGATGTCAGCCTCTACAATCGCGTGGGTGATCTCCTCGTCCGGGTCGGCAATGTGCCCGAGGCCGTCGCCGTCTACGAGCGCGCCGTCGATCTGTACGAGAACGGGGGCTTCTTCAATAACGCGATTGCGCTCTGCAACAAGATTCTGCGCACCTCGCCGGGACGAGCGGTCGTCTACTACAAGCTCGGGAAAATCAGCGCGGCAAAGGGCTTCAAGGGAGACGCCAAGCAGAACTTCCTCGAGTACGCCGACCGCATGCGCAATGCGGGTGACGAGAAAGAGTCGTTCCGCGCGCTGAAAGAGTTCGCCCAGCTCTGTCCGGATCAGGACGACTTCCGCCTCATGTTGGCCGAACAGCTGCGCTCGGCGGGACGCACCGCCGAGGCCGTTGAACAGCTCCAACAGCTGTACGCGCGCTACACCAGCGTGGGGCGCGACGCCGAGGCAGAGGCAACCGCGGAGCGGCTGCGCGCGATCGACCCCACGGCGACCGTTTCGACCGAGTTCTCGAAGCAAGCCACGCAACGCCACGACTTGGTGTTCCTTGATCTCGACACCCCCGAGGTCCTAGGGCTCGAGCGGACCTCGCTGGCCGAGCCAACGCCCGCCGCGCCCGCCGCGCCCGCCGCGCCCGCCGCGCCCGCCGCGCCCGCCGCTGAACAGGCGCTCAGCGCACTGCCCATGCTCGACGTGGGCGAGCAAGAGCCCGCGCTGACTACCCCGTTCGATGCTCCGTTCGACACGTCGTTCGATACGTCGTTCGTCGCCTCCGACGAGCCCGCCGTGTCGGCGCCCCTCGAGTTGATTGACCTCGGGGAGTCCTTGCTCGACGGGGACGACTCGACCGCGCCAGCGCCTCCGCGCCGGTCGTCGGTGATGCTCGCCGATTCGGTCAGCATGCTCAGGGCCGCTTTGGATGCCGCACCCGACGATCACGGGTTGCGCCGAGAATACGCGGAAGCCTTGCTCGATCGGGGCGATCGCGATGCGGGGATCACCGAACTGCAGGCCGCGCTCGATGGATTTGAGCGAAGCAGCGACTTCGTCACGGCACGGTCGGTGCTGAAAGAGATTCTGCGCCTCGAGCCGGAGTCTGTTCGGCATCACGAGAAACTGGTCGAGAATACCTACCGGGCGAACGACGCACAGAGTCTCGTGGTCGACTACCTCGCCCTCGCCGACGCGCTCATGCGCGACGGTCAGCCGCAGAAGGCGCAGGTGGTCTACCGGAGCGTGCTGGAGCTTGCACCAGACGACCCACGCCCCCGCGAGGCGCTGAACGCCTTTGCGGCAGCGCCCGAGGCTCCTCAAGCCCTCGCGCCGGCGCCCGAGGCTCCAGCTGCCCCCCACCCCCCAGCTGCGCCCTCCGCGCCCCCTGAGCCCCCGGCGCCCCCTGCGAAGGGGAGTGATGGCGACTACGTTTCGCTGGGGGACTGGCTTCGCGAAGACGCGGTGCCAAAATCCACGCGGATGGTCGTCGGTGCGAACCAGCCTTCAGGTGACGAGAAGGCGGACTTCGCCGACATGCTGCAGAAGTTCAAACAGGGCGTCGCCGAGAACGTCGATGACGCTGATTCAGAGTCACATTACGACCTCGGCGTGGCCTTCAAAGAGATGGGGCTGCTCGACGAGGCGATTGCGCAGTTCCAGAAGGCGCTACGGGGCACGGCGCAGCGTGTGCGCACGTTCGAAGCGCTGGGGCAGTGTTTTATCGAAAAGGGGCAGCTGTCGGTCGCCCACACCATTCTGCAGCGGGCCATCAACGAACCTGGGGCTGCGGACGAACAGTTGGTGGGGGTGCTGTACTTGATCGCGTCGGTGTGCGAGTCGTTGGGCAAGCTCGCCGACGCCAGAGGTTACTTCGAAAGGGTCTTCGCTGTGGATATTCAATTCCGCGACGTAGGTGACAGGCTGAACGCTCTTGATCAGGTGCGCTCGTGACTATCGAGGCACGCCTGCGTATTCCCGTGGCCGCCGCCCTCCGCGAGATCCAAGGGCCCGTGCGCGAGCAGCTCGAGCGCGTGCCCGACGAGATGTGGCGCATCGTCAAAGCGGACACGCCACTCATCGAGGCCGCCAATACGCACCTGATGGGGATGAAGGGGAAGATGTTCCGCCCCACGCTCCTCCTCTTGGCTGCCAGTCTCGACGGTGAGCCGAGTGAGCACGCGACGGCGCTCGCCGCGGTGGCCGAACTCGTGCACCTCGCCAGCGTCGTCCACGACGATTCCGTCGACCACTCTAACGTGCGTCGCGGCCAACCCACGATCAACGCACTGTTCTCGCATCAGATCGCGGTCATCATGGGCGACTATCTGTTCTCCAAGGCCGTCGCCGAACTCGTGCGACTCGGCGATCTCGAGGCGTTGCGCGCCTTCTCCTCGGCGTCGAATGACATGACGCTGGGCGAGATGCGCCAGCTGTCATCGTACGATGCGCTGAACTTCAGTGAGCGCGACTACTTTAACCTCAATCGGGCCAAGACGGCATCGCTCCTCGGTGCGGCCTGTGAGGTCGGCGCGATTTGTGGTGCGCCGCAGTATCGCGATCGGCTCCGTCGCTTTGGCGAGCGACTCGGGATGGCCTTTCAGGTTGCCGACGACCTCCTCGACTACACCGAGACCGAGAGCGTTACGGGAAAGCCCAGCGGCAATGACCTGCGCGAGCATAAGGTCACCTTGCCGCTGATCGCCGCGCTGCCGTCGATGTCGGCGGTGCAACGGAGTCGGACCGAGGCCCTCTTCGCGAACCCGACCCCCGACGACGGCGAGATCGCTGATGTCGTGGCGATTGTGGCCGAGTGCGGCGGTCTGGAGTACGCGCGCCGCCAAGGCGAAGCGTTCGCACAAGAAGCCGAGGAAGCACTCGACGGCATTCCAGACTCCGACTCGCGGGAGTCGCTCACGGATGCGATTGCGTACGTGATGGATCGGCGGTCGTAACGATGGCCATCAAAGGATCTTCTAGGCATCGGCCGGGGTTCCATGGCCTAGTACTGGCTATTGGATTTGTCGTGGGGGGCCTCCTGACCCAGGCTGGCCGGTTGTGGTTGCCGGCTGGTGCAGCAAAGGAGTTCCTGACCACCGGGGTGACCCCGGGTATTGGCGCCATAGAGATCAACCTGATTATCTTGAAATTCGCGGTTGGACCGCTCGCGCTCGACGTCTCGTTGCTGAGTCTCGTCGGGGTCCTCGCCGCTTACTTGATCGCGCGGTCGTTGTTCTAGGAGGCAACACATGTTCGGAATGGGACCGATGGAGATGGGCTTGGCCGTGCTGGCAATCCTGCTGCTGTTCGGCGCCAAGCGTATCCCTGAGATTGCCGGCTCGTTCGGCAAGGGGATCAAGGAGTTCAAGAAGAACATGAACGATGTGCAACGTGACATCGCCGAGCCGCCTGCCGTCGAGGCGTTGCCCCGCGCATCGCAGTCGGTTTCGCATGAGGAGTCGGCATCCTCGGAGCCGAAGCGCTTGATCTAAGCGGAGTTATAGCGCGAGAAGTCAGAAGGGGGAGCGGCCATTGGCCGCTCCCCCTTCGTCATGCCCAATGATCTGGGGCGCTCAGCTCGTGGTGCGACGCTGGGACGACTGAATCTCCTTGCGGTGATCCTTGAGGTCGGCAGCCTTGCGCAGGTTATCGAGGTACATCCGCACGCGCTGTTCACGCAGGCTGCGCGTGATCTGGTCGCGCTGGAAGGTCTTCTGCGCCGTCCATGCCGCTTCGTCGCTTTCGACGCGCTTGTCGACGCGGAACACGAACACGGCGCTTTCCGTCTTGATCGGACCAGTGACCTGGCCGATCGGGGCGGTGAAGGCCGCGCCGGTCGCTTCACTGACGCCGCCAAGCCCCGAGGCGCCCATGGAGCGAGTAAACGGGCCTTCCTTGGCGACGGTCAGCCCCTTGGCCTGCGCAGCGGCTTCCAGCGTGCCGCTCGCGGCCGCCTGAGCCAGCGACTTGGCGTCGTTCACCAGCGCGGCCAGTGCCTTCTCGCGGGCGACGAGCTGCTTCACCTCGTCCTTGACGACCGAGAGCGGCTGCACGCCGCCCTGACGCAGCGAGTCCAAACGGACCATGTAATACGCCTGGTCATCGTCAAACAGGTCGCTCGACTCACCAACGCGCGCGCCGCCAAAGGCCCACGCGCCAGCGCTCGGCACCGTGCGGCCGAGGTAGATCGCCTGGTCGCCGTCCATCACTTCAATGCGCGAGACGAGCAGCCCCATCGACTTCGCGGCGCTGTCGAACTTTGCCGGCACGTCCGCACCAGCCGCGATCTTGGCCAACTGGTCGGCCTTGCGGTCCGTTGCGGTGGCCGACGAATCGCCCTGCTTCACCAGCTTGAGGATGTGGCGAATCGTGAGCGTGTCGCCCTTCTTGGCATCGACCTTGATCAGGTGGAAGCCGAACTGCGTCGGCACGGGCTGCGAGAGTTCGCCAACCGACAGCTTGTACGCCGCATCTTCGAACGGCTTGACGAAGCGTCCACGCGGACCCTTCGGCAGGAGGCCGCCGTTGACGGCCGACGACGAATCGTCCGACTCACGCTTGGCGACATCCTCGAACTTGGCGCCCTTCGTCAGCTGTTCGCGAACGGCGGTGATGCGCTTGAGGGTCTCGAGCGAATCGGCCGTGGTCGCCTTACGGTCCAGCGTGACAATCGACAGGACCGCGCGGCCCGGACGATCGAACTGCTTGCTGTGCGTGTCGTAGTACTTCTGTGCGTCCGCGTCGGAGACTGCGGCGATCGCATCCTTGCCCAGGGTCGGGCGGAAGCTGACGCTCGAGACCGAGGCCGAGTCGTGCTGATCCTTCCAGATCTGCCAGAGACGGGCGTCGGAGACGAAGACGTCGCCGGCGATCTGGGTGAAGAGCTTCTGCTTGGGGAGCTCGGTGCGGTAGTAGCCCTCCAGCTGCGCCAGAATGCCCTGCGACTTCGCGCCGGGGCTGGCGAGGAAGCGCTGGTACTTGGAGGGGTCGAAGCGTCCATCGGTCTGGAGCTCCTGCGCCTGAGCGAACTGCGGCGGCGGGCTGTACTTCGCCGCTTCAATAATCTCAGCATCGGTCACGCGGATGCCGCGTTTGTCGTACTCCTGTTGGAGGAGGACGTCCATGACCAGCTGGTCGAAGGCCTGGTTGTCGATCTGGCGACGTTCGTCGAGCGTGAGGCCGCGGGTCTGCTGCTGCTCTTGTTGCTGAGCAAGCTGCTGACTCGCATTCACCCACTGGATGTAGCCGATGTCTCGACCGTTGACCGATGCGACGACCGTAGAGGTCGTGGGACCGGATCGGCCGCCGAGGCCGGACACTTCATACAGGAGGAAGCCGCCGACGAAGGCGACGAAAACGACTATCCAGATCCACTTCGCGTGGGTCCGCATCTGTTGCAGCACGGATTGTACCCTGTTGCAGAATCGTGAAAGGACCAGCAGTTCGGTAGAACCTCGCAAATTATCCGGCGTGCGGACCTAAAATCAAGTCAATAATGGACTTCTGATTGACTTCGCCTCGAATTCGCTACAATATCAGCGAACGAACGGGGGCGGTCCCCCCGAGGGATTCCCATGAGTGCCTCCGCGCGACTAACTGAACTCAAGAAGCGGTACAACGAGAACCCGCGACGCTTTTTTGCGCCGCTGGCGAACGAATTCCGCAAGTCGGGGGACCTCCACATGGCCATCGGCATCTGCGAGCGTCACCTCTCGGAGCAGCCGTCGAACATGAACGGGCACGTGGTTTACGGTCAGGCGCTGTTTGAGGTGGGCCGGGTCGACGAGGCACACGCCACCTTCAGTACGGCCATCGCGCTCGACCCTGAAAACTTGATTGCCCTTCGTCACCTGGGTGACATTGCGCGTCTCGCCGGGGATCCGGCCGGGGCCCGGGAATGGTTCCGTCGAATCCTCGATGCGGATCCTCGCAACGAGGAAATCTTGGGGTTCGTGGCCGAGATGGATGCTGCCGGGGATTCCGAGTCCGCCGACCGACCCACGCAGGATTTGCAGTTCCTGTCGGTTGATGACGAGCCGGAGGGGGCCCCGTCGGTACTCGAAGCGTCGCTCGAGGACACGCGCGCGACCACGGGGGAGTTTGCGGTCACAGCGCTGGAACTCCCCGATTTCGGCGAGGTGCCCTCGTCGATTGAGTCGTCGATTGAGCCAACACTTGCTTCGTCACCTGATGACGTCGTGGCTGATGATGCTGGTGCCCAGGACGTGGCCGAGTTTTCGATGCCCGTCGACCGCTACTCGGTGGACGACACTCCGGTGATTGGCTTCGAGCGCACAAGCCTTGAGGTCGCGCAGCCGATCGCGTTTGACGACTCACCGTTTTTTGCCGCGCCCGAGCAGGTGGAGCCCGCTCCGCTGTTTGAGAGTTCGGCGTTTGAGAGCCCGCCGCTGGCGCCAGAATCGGCGGTTCCAGACGCCGTTCCAGAAGTGGCTCCAGAAGTGGTTGCGGAGTCGCTCGTCGAGCGGAAATCGGCATCATTCGAAGAGTTTCTCGACGACCAGTTCGAGGATCCCTTCGACGATCCGAGCGAGGATCAGGGGTCGCCGTTCGTCACGGCGACGATGGCCGAGCTGTACTTGCAGCAGGGGCACACTGAGCGCGCGCTCGAGGTGTATCAGCAACTCGCGTTGCAACGCCCCGACGACGAGGCGCTCAAGATCCGCATTCGCGCCCTCATGCCGACTCCGGTGATTCCAACGCGGACGCAGGAGTTCGCCGTCCCAACGCGGACGCAGGAGTTTGCGGTCCCGACGCGGACGTCCGTTTCGGCGAGCATTCCGACCGCAGTTCCGACCGCAACTCCGACCGCAGTTCCGAATGCTGGCCCGACTGCTGGCCCGACTGCACGTGAGCATTTCGCAGCCTTCGCAGCCTTCGCAACCTTCGCAACCTTCGCAGCGGCCGCAACTTCCGCAGCGTTCTCCACGGGCCCAGAACTCGCCGCGGTCGTCGTACCTGGTGGGGGCGCCGAGCGCACCATCGACACGTTCTTCGGTCACGTGGCCCCGGCACCAGCCGACGAGGAAGCCGCCCGCGTGTTTGAGACCTACATCCAGCCCCTCGGGGAATCCTGATGCGCATTGCCGTGCTCAATGGTCCCAACCTCAACCTGCTCGGCACACGAGAGCCAGAGGTCTACGGCAATACGACGCTTGCCCAGATCGAAGCGCGCTTGTCGGTCGTGGCGAGTGAGCTCGGGGTGGAGCTGGTGTGTGCCCAGTTCAATCACGAAGGGGATTGCCTCGACGCCATTCACGCGCTCGGCGGGAGGCCAAGCGCTCCCGGCGTCGCGCCAGCCCTGCGGAATAGAGTCGATGCCGCGCTCGTGAACGCCGGCGCGTGGACACATACGAGTCTGGCGCTGCGCGACGCGCTGGCCGGGGTCGCCCTGCCGTTCGTTGAGGTGCACCTCAGTAACATCTACGCGCGTGAACCCGAGCGCCGGCATTCGATGCTCGCGCCGGCAGCACGTGCCATGGTCTGCGGATTTGGCGCGGCCGGCTATGAGATGGCATTGCGCGCACTCGTGGCGGAGCTCCGTACCGCCGCGGGAACCTCGCACAGCGCTTCGCACAGCGCTTCGCACAGCCCCTCGGAAAGCGCGTCGCGCTGATGCGCAGTCAGCATCAGCGGCTGGCCGCGCTTCGCACCTCCCTCGAGGCCTCTGGGCTCGATGGGCTACTGGTGACCGCGCTGCCGAACATCCGCTACCTCACGGGGTTCTCTGGGTCGAGCGCCCTCTTGGTGGTCACTCCCAGTGAGGCGGTCTTTCTCACGGATTTCCGCTACGCAACGCAGGCGCCGGAGGAAGTCGGCGACGCCGCGCATGTCGTCATTGACGGCAGCTCGCTCTGGAAGCGTCTCTGGGAGATTCTCCCCGAACTGGAGGTAGAGTCGCTCGCCTTTGAGTCGGCGCACATGACCCATGCCGACACGCAACGGCTGTTTGACGCGGCCAAGGGGGGCGGGAAGTGGGAGTGGCGGCCGTCCGTCAACCTCGTCGAAACCCTGCGCGAGCAAAAGGATCAATCCGAGATCGACGCGATCACGGCTGCTGTGTCCGTCGCGGAGATTGCCCTCGAGCGCACGATTGCGCAGGTCGAGGTGGGGCAGACGGAGCTGGAGATCGCCGGGATCCTCGAATGCGAGCTTCGCGCCGCCGGAAGCGAGTCGCATCCTTTCGAGGTAATTGTGGCCAGCGGGCCGCGCTCGGCGCTCCCGCATGCGCGAGCCAGCGAGCGCATCATACGGCCGGACGAGTTCCTGCTGATTGATTTTGGGGCGGTGGTGCGTGGCTACTGTTCCGACATCACCCGCACCTTCGCCGTCGCTAGCGCGAGCCCGGAGATGCAAGAGATTCATGACATTGTGCGGGAGGCAAACGCCAGCGCTTCGGGCGGTGTTCGGGCTGGAATGCGTGGGAGGGATGCCGATGCGCTTGCACGGGGCTACATTCAGCGTCGCGGTTGGGGGGAGGCGTTCGGCCATTCGTTAGGGCACGGGATTGGTCTCGAGGTACATGAGGCTCCTCGGCTTGCCAAGACGGCTGACGCGCCACTCCCGCAGGGCGCCGTCGTAACGATCGAACCCGGGATCTACCGTCCGGGCTGGGGTGGGGTGCGCATCGAGGACGATGTGCTCCTGACTCGAGAGGGACCCCAGGTACTGACTGCTTTTTCACGCGACTTGATGGTGATCGGCTGACCCGTTTTGGTTGGCTATTACCCTCGGTCTTCTGCCAGGCACGCATATGATTGACCTCCGGTACGTCAAGAAGCTGGTTGAGATGCTCGACGAATCCTCGGTGGATTCCATCGAAATCTCGTCCGATAAGGGGATGAAGATCCGCATTAGCAAGACGGCATCGCAGCGCGGCATGGTGCAGATGGCCGCGCCGATGCAGCAGATGATGCCCGCCGAGCCACGGGTATCGCCCGCCGCGGGCACTCCCGTGCCAGCCGCCGCCGTTGAGGCCGCGCCCGCCGAAGCCCCCAAGGTCAATACGTTGGACATCAAGTCACCGATGGTGGGGACCTTCTACGGTGCGCCCGAGCCGGGTGCCAAGCCGTATGTCTCCGTGGGCGACAAGATCAGCAAGGGACAGACCCTCTGCATCATCGAGGCCATGAAGATCATGAATGAGATCGAGTCCGAATACGCCGGCACCGTGCGCGCCATCAGCGCGAGCGATGCACATCCGGTGGAATACGGACAGGTCCTCTTCAAGATCGAACCGAATGGCTGATCCGGGCGCGGGTCGCCCCGCTCCTGCGGCGACGCCGACTGCTCCGGCCGGCGCCTCGGCCGCGGCGCCAGTCGCGTCGGCGCCGCCGCTTCCGCCGTACAACTACAAGGCCATCCTACAAGCGATGGTGCAGCAGCATGCGTCCGATCTGCACCTCAAGATTGGGCGTCCCCCGACGATTCGACTCGACGGTGAGCTCTCGTCGCTTGACTTCCCAGCGCTGCGGTCGGAAGACCTTCGCTCGATTGGCGAGCAGATTCTCCCGCCGAAGCAGCGGCGCGAATACGACGTAGAGAAAGAGGCCGATTTCGCCATCGGCGTTCCCGGCATCGGGCGCTTCCGCGTGAATATGTACCAGCAGCGCGGGTCGATTGCGTACGCCTTTCGCGCCATCGCGTTTCAGGCGCTGTCGCTGAAAGATTTGAATCTCCCGCCCGTGCTGGAGCAGATCGCGATGAAGCCGCGTGGCCTGGTGCTCGTCACCGGCATTACCGGCTCCGGCAAGTCGACCGCGCTCGCCACGATGATCCAGTACGTGAACGAGCACCGCCACGCGAATGTGATCACGATTGAAGATCCGATCGAGTTCCTGCATCGCGACATCAACTGTCACATCAACCAGCGCGAAGTGGGCAGCGACACCGGCTCATTCGCGCAGGCGCTTCGCCGTGTGCTGCGTCAAGATCCCGACGTCGTGATGATCGGCGAGATTCGTGACCTCGAGACGCTGGAGATAGCGCTGAAGGCCGCCGACACGGGGCATTTGGTGTTCAGCACGCTGCACACGACCGATGCCACGCAGACGATTAGCCGTATTCTCTCGTTCTATCCGCCACATCAGCAGGCCGACGTGCGGTTTGCGCTCAGCCAGGCGCTGCAGGCGGTCGTGTCGTTGCGGCTCGTCCCGCGGGCGGATCGTGGTGGGCGTATTCCCGCCTGCGAAGTACTCGTGAACACGGCTGCCGTGCGCGACAATATTCGCGACATGACCAAGTCGCTCAACATCCCGGATCTCATCCGTGACGGCACGGTGCAATACGGGATGCAGAGCTTCGACCAATCGCTCATGAACTGGTATCAGAAGGGGGTCATCACGTACGAGCACGCCCTTTTCTACGCCACGAGTCCCAGCGAGTTTGCTCTGCGCGTTCAGGGCATCGCCGGTGCCAGTGACACCAGCTTCAACGCCTTCCAGCAGGATGTGGCCACCTGATGCCACGTTCCGCCCACCAGGACCCGCACTGATGTTCAAGAAGATCCTGATTGCGAATCGCGGAGAAATCGCGCTCCGTATCATCCGCGCCGCCCGTGAACTCGGTATCGAGACGGTTGCCGTGTACTCGGAGGCCGACCGCGAGTCGCTGCACGTGCGCTTTGCCGACGATGACGTCTGCCTTGGTCCGGCGCCTGCGCGCGACAGTTACCTCAAGATCCCGCGATTGATTGCGGCGGCCGAAATCACGGGAGCCGACGCCATTCATCCGGGTTACGGGTTTCTCGCCGAGAACGCGGAGTTCGCGGAGATTTGCGCGGCATCGGGCATCGCGTTCATTGGACCGACACCGCATCAGATTCGTATGATGGGCGACAAAGCAACGGCCCGAAAGACGATGGCGGCCTGTGGTGTGCCGATTGTCCCGGGCACTCCGGGGCCGATCGAGGACGTGGATGAGGCGTTGGAGTTCGCGGTGAAGGCCGGCTTTCCGGTCATCATCAAGGCGGCGGCAGGCGGCGGCGGGAAGGGAATGCGTGTCGCGCGCGACGCCGACGACTTTGCTCGGTCGTTCCAACTGGCGCGGAGCGAGGCGATTTCGGCCTTCGGCAACGGCGATGTGTACGTCGAGAAGTACCTCGAGCGCTCGCGACACATTGAGTTCCAGATTCTTGGCGACACGCACGGGAATGTGATTCACTTGGGCGAGCGCGATTGCTCGATTCAGCGTCGTCACCAGAAGCTGATTGAGGAAGCGCCGAGTCCGGCACTCACGCCTGCACTGCGTGAGGCCATGGGCGAGGCGGCGGTGCGTGGGGCCAAGGCGATCAACTATGTCGGCGCCGGCACGGTCGAGATGTTGCTCGATGCGAATGGCGAGTTCTTCTTCATGGAGATGAACACGCGCATTCAGGTTGAGCATCCGGTGACCGAGATGCTGACCGGGGTGGATCTCGTGAAGGAGCAGATTCGTGTGGCCGCCGGGCTCGAGATGCGCGAGAAGCAGACGCCGTCGTTGCGTGGGCATGTGATTGAGTGCCGCGTGAACGCGGAGGATCCGATGCGCAACTTCCAGCCGTCACCGGGGAAGATCGACGTGTTCAATGTGCCAGGCGGAAACGGGGTGCGTGTGGATACACACGCGTATGCAGGCTACACCGTGCCGCCGTACTACGATTCGATGATCGCCAAGCTGATCTGCCATGGTCGCGACCGCGAGGAAGCGATCGCCAAGATGAAGCTCGCGCTCGAAACGTTCATCGTGCAGGGGATCACCACGACGATTCCTTTCTTGGGGAAAGTCATGCGGGATCCGCACTTTGCGAAGGGCGACTTCCACACGAAGTTCTTGGAGCAGGAAGGGGCGTATTTGTTGAAGGAGCTGGTGCCTGGCGCGAAGCCGTGACGCCGAGCCGCGACCGTTCCTGCTGATAGAAACGCAGACGTTGGCCCACGTGACGAGGCGGTTGGTACCGCTGCTCGTCACGTGTTTTTTTGTGGCGTACCTGGACCGGGTGAATGTCAGTTTCGCGGCACTCACCATGAACCGTGACATCGGGCTGTCGTCTGCGGCCTTTGGGCTTGGGGCGGGGCTGTTCTTCCTCTCCTACTCGCTGTTCGAGATCCCCTCCAATCTCTTCCTGGCGCGCGTTGGCGCGCGCCGATGGATTGCGCGCATCATGTTCACCTGGGGGCTCGTGTCGGGCGCTATGGCGCTGGTGACAGATGCACGATCTTTCTACGTGCTGCGTCTGGTGCTCGGCGTGGCCGAGGCGGGATTCTTTCCAGGAATCATCTACTACCTGACGCTCTGGTTCCCGAGCAGTCATCGGGCTCGGATCACGGGCTACTTCATGGCGGCCGTTCCGCTCTCCACCGTCATCGGGGCGCCGGTTTCCGGGGTCCTGCTCGGCATGAACGGCGTGGGGGGGATGCACGGGTGGCAGTGGATGTTCATCCTCGAGGCGATTCCCTCGCTTGTGATGTCGGTCGTGATCTCGCACTATTTGCCGGATTCGCCCCGTGATGCGAGCTGGCTCGCTCCGGAGGCCCGGCGTTGGCTCACCGAGCGCCTCGAGGCGGACGCCGCCTCCCCATCGGCGAGTCACAGTGTGACACTCCGCGCCCTGCTGAATCCGCGGGTCCTCGCCTTGAGCTTCGTCTATTTCGGTGCTGTCGCGACGATGTACGGCATGAGTTTCTTTCTTCCGCAGATTGTCAAAGCGTTTGGGGTCACGGATGTGCAGACTGGACTTATTTCTGCGATTCCGTATGTCGCTGGTCTGTGTGCGTCGGTGTATTGGTCGAGACGATCAGACCGATTCACCGAGCGAAGATTTCACACGGCGGCGCCGCTCTTGCTCGCGTCGACGTCCATCGCACTGTCGACATTCCTGCCGAATCCTGTCGCAAAAATGGCCGCGCTCACGGTGGCAGGGTTTGGAATTTTCGGCTGTCTGCCGGTCTTCTGGACGCTTCCGACCGCGTTCCTGGTCGGCCCGGCGGCAGCTGGCGGAATCGCGCTGATCAACTCGATCGGCAATGTGGCGGGGTTTGTGGGTCCCTTTGCAATGGGCTGGATGCACGATGCGACCGGATCGTACTCCACGGGCCTCCTCCTGCTGGCCGCGTTGGGCGCGGTGGCTGGCGGCGTGGTGCTCTGGGTCTCGCGGGCGCAGCTCCCTTCGGGGCGCCATGACACGGGGGGACGTAGCCCGCGTGCCGTGCGTTAATCGGTCCGTGACAACCAATGCTTCCGGGTGACACGTTGATGGCCTCAGGTCGCTCACTGGCTTCGCTCGACGTCCATTTCGGCTACTCCCACTTGCAGCGAGCGGACACCGCCGGGCGCCGCGTCGTGGTGATTGATGTGTTGCGGGCATCCACCACGATCACAACCGCGCTGGCCAACGGGGCACGAGCCGTCTACGCGGTTGCCGAGCCGGCGGAGGCGCGCCGAATGGCTCGTCGGCTTGGGCGCTCGGAGACCGTGCTTGGCGGCGAGCGGCACGCGCTGCGAATTCCCGGGTTCGACCTGGGCAACTCGCCACGCGAGTACGCCGCGTCGGTTGTCAAAGGAAAGGCCGTGGTCACCACCACCACGAACGGCACCCGGGCGCTCCTCGCCGGCCGACGTGGCGCGACGCGGCTCGTGGTGGGGTCCTACGTCAACTTCTCCCGCGTGCTCGCGGAGATTTGCGGTACACTCGCCTCAGGCGGTGACGTGGCCATCATCTGCGCCGGCAGCGACGGTCGCTTCTCCCTCGAAGACGCCGCGTGCGCGGGGCGCTTGGTCCGTCTCGCGCTACGGTCGCTGGCTCGTCGACCTGGGGCGACCTCCCGCCAGGCGCCCCGCCTCAACGACGCGGCTCGAACCGCCCGTCTGCTCGAGCGCCCGTACATCAGGAATCTGCCGCAGCTCTTCAAAGACGCGGACCACGCCCGCACCCTCCGCCGTGCAGGCTTTGCCCGCGACCTCACGGACTGCGCCGCCCTCGACGCCCATCCGGTACTCCCGGTCTGGGTCCGAGGACGGCTAGTACTCCAAAAAGACTAGTCGGCCCGACCCGCAGCGGGACCGGCTCCGTGACCTGAACCGCCGCCTACCAGTCAAGAATTCGGTACTCCTGCCCGCACGGCGCCCCGCTGTGCGGCGCGGGGCATTTCGGCCACCAGGATCTTCAATGCCCAAAGCTTCGCGCGACCGATCGCCGACTCCGGACGTCACCCCCGACGCGCGCCTCGCGCTCGGCGAGGACGACGAGCTCCCGTTCGACACGGTCCCGCGGCCCCCGCGCAAAAAGCGGAAGTCGGCAGGCGCATCGTCGACCGAGTCCGCACCAGATCCTGCCGACCTGCAAAGATCAGCGCGACGCACGCATTTGCGCCGCGAAGTTGGCGGTATCGCCCTGCTCCTCGCCTCCGTCTTCGTGGCCGGAGCCCTACTGGCCGGTGGCACCGAGAACGGACAGAGCTGCACCAATGCGGGCGGGATCTTCGGTCCGGTTGGCGCCTGTCTCCGCTCCTCTGTGCTCCTCTCGATCGGCGCACTCGCGGCGGTCATCGTCCCGTTCATTCCCGCCGTACATGCGCTTCGCCTGCTCGGTCGGATCGAAGAATCCTCCGACAAACGGTGGCTCTTCTTCACCGTCGGGCTCGCCTTGATCGTTCCCGTGTCCGCCGCGCTCGCTCGCGGTGCCACGGTCGATGGCTCGAACATTGATCCGCTCGCCGGACTCTTCGGTAGCTTCGTCGCGTTCTATCTGGCCAAAGTCATCGGCCTCGGCGGCGCATGGGTCGTGATCGCGATTGCCCTCTCGGGCCTGATGGCGGGAACGCTGGCCTGGAATCCGATTCGGATGTTGATTGGGGCCCGCACCACGAGCGCCACGATTCCGCAGGGCACCGCAACGCTCACGAAAGCGGAAGCGCTCGAGCCCGCGGCCGCTGAAATGCCGGCCATGGATTTGACCCTCATGGAGATCGCCGCCGGATCAGCGACGGTCGCCGATGAGCGCGACGAGGAGCCCGTCACAGAGTCGGCAGCCGAGAAGCCCTCTCGCAAGAAGAAGCAGAGCAAAGCCGAAGCGCGTGAAGGGCACGCGGCTGGTGTTGTGGCCGCGATCAGCGCCTCCACCGGCGATCCGCTCGACGCACAGGCGGAAGATCTCCCCTCGCCGGAGTTGCTGACGCCGGCACCGGAGCGCAACCCAGAGGTCGGGAAGCAGCATCTCGACGCCATGGGACTCAAGCTGATGGAAGCCCTTCGCACCTTCAAAGTCGATGGTGTGCTGAGCGGTCGTACGAGTGGCCCGACCGTTACGCAGTACGAGATCGAACCGTCGCCAGGCGTGAAGGTCCGCCAGTTCGCAAACCTCGCCAACGACTTGGCGCTCGCCATGCGTGCGCCAAGCATCCGCGTTGTCGCGCCGATTCCAGGGAAGGGCGCCGTCGGTGTTGAAGTCCCGAACCCCGTGCCGGAGATGGTGGGGTTCCGCGACATGATTGAGTCGCGCGACTACCAAACCACGCCGCGCGCGCTCCCCATCGCGCTCGGCAAGGATCTCGAAGGAAAGCCGGTGATCGCAGATTTGGCCAAGATGCCGCACCTGCTCATCGCCGGCGCCACGGGCAGCGGAAAGTCCGTTTGCGTGAACACGATCATTACGAGTCTGATCTATCGGCATACGCCGAAGACCCTGCGCTTTCTGATGGTCGACCCGAAGATGGTCGAACTATCGGTGTACAACGTGCTTCCGCATCAGCGCCACAAGGTTGTCACCGACAACCGTGACGCGGCCGCGCTGCTCAAGTGGGCCGTGCTCGAGATGCAGGAGCGCTATCAGCTTCTGGCCGCCAACGGCGCGCGCAATATCCAAGACTTCAATCAGAAAGTTCGCGACGGACACAAGCTGCAGAAGCCGAAAGATCCGACCGTCGGTTTCGAAAATCTCGAGTACACGCGCGGGATCCTGCCGTACATCGTGGTGGTCATCGACGAACTTGCCGACCTCATGATGACCTGTGCCGCCGAAGTTGAGACGCCGCTTGCGATGCTCGCGCAGAAGGCGCGTGCCATTGGCATCCATCTGATTCTTGCCACGCAGCGTCCCTCGGTGAATGTCATTACCGGCCTGATCAAGGCCAACTTTCCGAGTCGGATTGCCTTCCGCGTGGCCTCGCAAATCGATTCCCGTACCATTCTCGACGGGATGGGCGCCGAGTCGCTGCTTGGGAATGGCGACATGCTGTTCATTCCGCCCGGCAAGAGTGAGCCGAGCCGCCTGCAGGGCGCATTCCTGAGTAACGATGACACCGAGCGCCTGATGAAGTGGTATGTGGATCGTCGCGAGGCCCGAAAGGCTGCGATGGAAGCACAGGGGCTGATCCACATCGAGGAGACCAAGGACGACGACGATATCATTGCCAAGGTGCGCGCGGCCGAGGCGGTCGAGGCAGGCGGTGGGGAGAACGCGGATGCAGACGACAGCGATCGCGACAAGCTGTTTCGCGAGGCGGCCGAGGTCTGTATTCAGAACCAGGGCGGGAGTACGTCCTTGTTGCAGCGTCGTCTGAAGGTTGGCTACGGCCGTGCGGCGCGCATCATCGATCAGTTGCATCTGGCCGGGGTGCTGGGACCGCCGGATGGATCCAAGCCGCGAGATGTGCTTGTGGGGCTAGAGGATATGGAGCGGATTTGTGGGGATCGCACCACCACTCTCGCTGGGTGAGATGACCACGCTTCTCATCACCGGGGGTGCCGGCTTCATTGGTTCTGCGCTCGTCCGGCAGTTGGTCGCCGAGACGGACGCGCGCATCGCGAACATCGATGCGCTCACGTATGCCGGCAACCTTGAATCGCTTGGAGTCGCGCGCACTGACGCGCGGCATCGCTTGCATCAAGTCGACATCTGCGATGCCGCCGCGGTGCGTGCGGTGTTTGATGCCGAGCGGCCGCAGGCTGTGCTCCATCTTGCCGCCGAATCGCACGTGGATCGTTCGATCGACGGCCCTGGGGCGTTCGTGCGGACAAACGTCCTCGGCACCTACACGATGCTCGACGAAGCCACCCGCTATTGGAAATCGCTTGATGCGGCGGGACGAGGGGCATTCCGGTTCCTCCATGTTTCCACCGATGAAGTGTACGGCTCGCTCGGCGCGGAGGGCCTGTTCACCGAGGAGACCGCGTACGATCCAAGCTCGCCCTATTCCGCGAGCAAGGCGGGGAGCGATCATCTGGCGCGCGCGTGGTTTCGCACCTATAGGCTGCCAGTTGTCATCACCAACTGTTCGAACAACTACGGTCCGCACCAGTTCCCCGAAAAACTGATCCCGCTGTTGATACAAAAGGCCCTCGGGGGGGCGTCGATTCCGGTGTATGGCAACGGCGAGAACGTGCGCGATTGGCTGTATGTTGATGATCACGCTCGTGCGCTTCGCTTGGCGCTCGATAAGGGGCTCCCCGGCGAGACCTACAACGTCGGCGGGAACAACGAGCGCCGGAATATCGACGTCGTGCGCACCGTCTGCGCGCTGCTCGATGAACTGCGCCCCGATCCTGCTGGCCCGTACGCACGCTTGATATCTTTCGTGACCGATCGACCCGGCCACGACCAACGCTATGCCATCGACGCCACGAAGATCCGTGCTGAGCTCGGCTGGTCTCCGCGCGAGGACTTTGCGTCGGGCATCCGCAAGACTGTTGTCTGGTACCTCGAGAACCCCGCGTGGGTGGAGCACGTCATGAGTGGTGCGTATCGCGGAGAGCGGCTCGGATCCCTGGGGTCGGCATGAAGGGAATCATTCTTGCTGGCGGCACCGGGAGTCGACTCTGGCCGATCACACGCGTGGTCAGCAAGCAGTTGTTGCCGGTGTACGACAAGCCGATGCTCTACTATCCGCTGTCGGTGCTATTGCTGGCGGGGATCCGTGACGTCCTGATCATTTCCACACCGGCGGACCTCCCGCGTATGCGTGAGTTGCTTGGCGATGGATCCCAGTGGGGGGTCGCCTTTAGTTACGCCGAGCAGGCGGTCCCAAATGGTCTGGCGCAGGCCTTTGTCATCGGGCGCGAATTCATCGGGAACGATTCGGTCTGTCTGGTGCTCGGCGACAATATCTTCTACGGCGCGAACCTGACCGCCGTCCTCGTAGAGGCGACTGCTCAACAAACGGGTGCCACGGTCTTTGGTTACCGCGTCACCGATCCTGAGCGCTACGGTGTGGCCGAGATCGACGCAGCCGGTACGGTCCTCTCGATCGAAGAGAAGCCCGCGAACCCGCGGTCGAACTTCGCCATCACCGGGCTCTACTTCTACGACAACGACGTCATCGAAATCGCGGCCGGGCTACAGCCGTCGGCTCGTGGGGAATACGAGATCACCGATGTAAACCGCGAATACCTGCGTCGCGGGAGTCTCCGGCTCAAGCTCTTTGGCCGCGGCACCGCGTGGCTCGATACCGGAACACACGATACCCTCCAGGAAGCGTCAAGTTTTGTCTCGGCCATCGAAAAGCGGCAGGGGCTTAAGATCGCATGCCCCGAGGAAATCGTCTTCCGGAAAGGATGGATCGACGCTGCGCAGCTCGCTCGCCTTGCCGCAGAGTTTAAGGTGAATCCTTACGGCGCGTATCTGGCTCGGCTGGCACGCGAGGGAGTGAAGGAGTGAAGGCCGAGGCAACGCGGCTTCCCGAGGTCCGGCGCGTCATCACGCAGGTGTTCGCCGACGAGCGAGGGCAGTTTACCGAGACCTGGCGGAGTGATTCCTATGCCCAGCTTTGCATTGGTCCCTTCGTCCAGGACAACGTCTCTGTGTCGCGCCGTGGGGTGTTGCGCGGGCTTCATTTGCAACACCCACTGGCGCAGGCGAAGCTCGTTTCGGTGCTACGGGGCGTGGTGTTCGATGTGGCGGTCGACGTGCGCGTCGGCTCCCCGACATTCGGGCAGTGGGTGGGGGAGGAGCTCTCCGACGACCGTGGCGTGCAGCTCTTCATTCCCCCCGGCTTCGCCCACGGCTTCGTCACCCTGACCGATGAGGTGGTGTTCAGCTACAAGTGTTCCACCTACTACGCACCGGCCGACGAGCGCACGGTCTTGTGGAACGATCCAGCTATCGGGATCGACTGGCCAATCGAGAAGCCCACCGTGTCACCGAAAGACGCTGCGGCTCGCTGTCTCGCTGACATTCCCGCAGAACTCCTCCCGAATTTTTAGCGCAATACAAGGGGATTCTTAGATTCGCGCTACAGCCAGCAGCACGCGGAGGATATCTTCCTTCCGTGCTGCTTTCTTCTTCGCTCAAGTTCCGCATCGCCCTTCTGCGCTCGCTGGAGCACATCGCACCCTCGGTGGCTGGCCGCCTGGTCGCCGACCTGTTCACGACACCGCGCCGTCGCGAAGCGCCGCAATGGGAGCGTGAGCTGGCCCTGCAGGGGCGCCCGCGCCGTATCGCTGGGCTCCATCTCACCGAGTTCGGGGCCAAGGTCGGCCCGCCGATTGTGCTCCTGCATGGGTGGGAAGGGCGTGGCCTGCAACTTGGCCAGTTTATCGCCCCCCTTCGAGGACTCGGGGCCCGCGTGATCGCGATGGATGGTCCTGCGCACGGCGACTCGCTCGGCGTCATGTCGGGCCCCTTTGAATTCGCAAAAGCGCTCTTGGATTTGCAGGCAACGCTCGGTCCCTTTCGCGGTATCGTCGCTCACTCCATGGGTGGGCCCTCGACGGCGATCGCGCTGAGTCGGGGGCTTCAGGTCGAGCGGGTGGCGATGCTGGGGTCGCCCGCGGACCTGTCTGAGGTGCTCGATCGCTTTTGCGCGTTCCTCCATGTGGGCCCACGGATTCGCGCGGCGTTCCGCGCTGAGATGTCCCGCCGAACCGGTGTCTCAGTGGACGAGTCACGCTTTGAGGCCTTCGTGCGCGAGGTCGAGATTCCGGTGCTCGTCGTGCACGATCGCGCCGACGCCGAGGTGCCGCTGTCGGAGGGGCACGCCTGCGCGGCCGCCTTCCGAAACTCACAGATGGTGGAAGTCGATGCGGAGGGCCATCGACGAATGCTCAAGTCGCCGGTGGTCATTGCGATGGTCGCGGCGTTCTTTGGCAGTCGCGCGGCGCGCGAGTACGGGCGTACGCGCATGGAGAGCGACAGTCTCGCCGCCTCGGCGAAGAGCACTCGCGACGCGTCGTCCGACTGAAGCACGTGATGCCGCGATGAAATGGTTCGGGGCGCGACGGAATGATGACGTCGCGCCCCGCATGGCGTTGTACCGTACGTCCATGACAACAGCGACCAATGCCTTCGGAGAACTGGGGGAGCGCATCGCCGCCCGGTGGCTCGAACAGAGTGGATGGCGGATTGTGGCGCGCCGGTTCAAGTCGGGCCGTCGCGATATCGATGTCGTGGCCGAGCGCGAAGGGGTGATTGCGTTCGTGGAAGTGAAGGCCCGTCACGGCGACGAGTTCGGCGATCCCGTTGAAGCGGTGAATCGTCGCAAGCAGCGAGAACTCGTGAAGTCGGCGCAGAGTTGGATCGACCGACATGGGCGGAGCGGGGAGTCGTATCGGTTCGATGTGGTGGGCGTTTTGGTCCGAGACCGGCGGGTCTTTGTGCGGCACGTGCCGTCGGCGTTCCGATTGAGTTAGCCAGGCAGCGTTAGAAGAAAACAGTTATCCACAGCGTAAGATGTTGCTGTAAATGAATATAGCAGGAATGTGGAAAACTATACTCAGGCCGTACCTCTGCTTTCCTGCTCGATCACGCGACTGCCTATTGCACTTTTCGGGTACTTTCGTAGTTTGTTCGGTATTGCTGTTCTGTCTGTTTTCTTCGCTCTTCGTTCGGGAGTAGCCCTGCGGGCTCCGGACGGTAGATTTCTTCCCACGGGCGCACAGCCGCCCCGCACTTTTGATGAGGCCCCATGGCCGTGTCCAACGCGAACGACGAAAAAAAGAAGGCACTCAACCTCGCGATCGCGCAGATCGAGAAGTCGTACGGCAAGGGGTCCATTATGAAGTTGGGCCCCGATGCGCCGTCGGTGAAAGTTGATGTGATCCCCACGGGGGCCATCAATCTCGATGCTGCGATCGGTGTGGGTGGGATTCCGCGTGGGCGCGTGACCGAGATCTACGGACCGGAATCGAGCGGCAAGACGACGCTGTGCTTGCATGTCGTCGCCAATGCGCAGAAGGCTGGCGGGACCGCCGCCTTCATCGATGCCGAACACGCGCTCGACACCGAATACGCGGCCAAGCTGGGCGTGGACATCGAGAAGCTTCTCGTCTCTCAGCCGGACACCGGCGAGCAGGCGATGGAGATTTGCGAGATTCTCGTGCGCTCGGGTGCGGTGGACGTGATTGTGATCGACTCGGTCGCGGCGCTGGTGCCGAAGGCCGAAATCGAAGGGGAGATGGGCGACTCGCACATGGGGTTGCAGGCGCGCTTGATGTCGCAGGCGCTGCGCAAGCTCACCGGCGCCATCGCCCGTAGCGGGACGAGTGTGATCTTCATCAATCAGCTGCGTGAGAAGATCGGCGTGATGTTCGGCAATCCTGAGACCACCACCGGCGGCAAGGCGCTCAAGTTCTATGCGTCGGTCCGTCTCGACATCCGTCGCGTCGGTCCAGTCAAGGAAAAGGAAGACGTGATTGGCTCGCACGTCCGCGTGAAGGTCGTCAAGAACAAGGTGGCCCCGCCGTTCAAGCAGGCGGAGTTCGACATCATGTACGCGGAAGGGATCTCGCACACCTCGCTCCTGGTCGACATTGGCGCGGAGTCGGGGATTATCGAGAAGTCCGGCGCCTGGTATAGCTACGGTCCGCAGCGGATTGGGCAGGGGCGTGAGAACGCCAAGCTCTTCCTCAAGGACAATCCGGCCATCATGGCGGAGATCGAGGAGAAGGTGAAGGTCGTACTTGGCATCACCAAAATCGCTGAAGCGCAGTCGGAGGCGTCGGAGGAGTAGCCGTTGTTTCCGAAGGGCGGAAGAAAAGCCGAGTGGGCGAAGCTGGATCGTGACGGAGGCCCGGAATCCTCCAAATCGTCCAGAGTCCCCACTCGGCCTCTTTCGTTAACTGACGGTCCCGTTAGCGGGCGGGTTGCCGGGCTGTCGGAGCACCCCAGGAAACCCGGGCGGTATCGCGTCGCGATCGCCCTGTCGGCGGAGGCGTTGCTCGGGGAGGGCCGTCGCGCGCAGGAGACGGTCCTGGTCGATGCCGCCGTGATGCAGCGATTCAAGCTCAAGGTCGGCGCGGAGCTCGATGTTGAGGCCGGCGAGCAGCTCGTCGCCAGCGCGTCCGCGCTCGCCACCTACGATTCGGCCACCGCCGCCCTCGCACTCCGAGGGCGTAGCCGCCGTGAGCTTGAGCGCTGGCTCATGCAACGCAAACACGCTCCACCCGACATTCGGAGTGCCCTGGATCGCCTGGACGAGCTCGGTTTCCTCGACGACGAGTCGTACGCGCGCAGCTACGCGCGGGCGAAAATGGCGGGTGGGAAGACCAGCCGCAGGCGGATCGCGATGGAGCTCTCGCGCAAGGGCATCGCGCGCGAGCTGGTGGACCGCGTGCTTCGCGAGGCGGGGGAGGAGGAGGGGTTCGACGAGCGCGGCGCACTCGAGGCGGCGGCTGAGCGCCGAGCACGGTCGATGAGCAAGCTGGAGCCGGAGGTGGCGCGGCGGCGGTTGATGGGGTTTTTGCTGCGCAGGGGGTTCGGAGGGGAGGAGGTTCGCAAGGTCGTACAGGCGACTTTCCCGCGCTGAAACCCTGTGCCTAATCGTATGGCTCCGTTAGATTTGACCCCTATGCGAGCCACCGAGATCCGCCGCCGTTTCCTCGACTATTTCGCGCGCCAAGGGCACGCGATTCGAGAGAGTTCATCCCTCGTTCCAGGCACCGACCCGACGTTGCTCTTCACGAACGCCGGTATGGTCCAATTCAAGAAAGTCTTTCTGGGTATGGAAGAGCCGCCTGACGGGAAACGGCGCGCCACCACCAGCCAGAAATGCGTGCGCGCCGGCGGCAAGCACAACGACCTCGAGCAGGTCGGGCACACCGCTCGGCATCACACCTTCTTCGAGATGCTTGGCAACTTTTCGTTCGGCGATTACTTCAAGCGCGATGCAATCAAGTTCGCCTGGGAGTTTATCACCGAAGAACTGAAAATCCCCAAGGAACACCTGCGTGTCACCGTCTTTTATGAAGACGACGAGGCGCGCGCGCTCTGGCGCGACATCACCGGCATCCCCGACTCACGCATCTACGGGCTCGGCCACGCCGACAACTTCTGGCAGATGGCCGACACCGGCCCCTGCGGTCCGTGCACCGAGATCTACGTGGACTTGGCGCACCTCGCCAAGGACTTCGCCTTCCCCGCAGGGGCGACCGGCGAGTGGACCGATACCAGCATCACCGATTACTCGAAGGACGCCTTTGTCGAGGGCGCCGAGGCGGGACGCTTTCTAGAGATTTGGAATCTCGTGTTCATGCAGTACGACCGTCAGCCCGACGGCGTGCTTCAGCCGCTTCCCAAGCCAAGTGTCGATACCGGCGCGGGGCTCGAGCGTATCGCCGCCGTCATGCAGGGCGTGTCGAACAACTTCCATTGCGATCTCTTCGCCGGAATGCTCGAGACGGTCAGCACCATAGTCGGTAAGCCGTATGACTACGCTCGCGAGGATTCGGCGAGCTATCGCGTGCTCGCTGACCATGCGCGCGCCACAGCGTTCCTGCTTGCCGATGGCGTCTTCCCGTCGAACGACGGCCGGGGCTACGTGTTGCGCCGCATCCTGCGCCGCGCCGTGCGACACGCCTGGCTGCTGGGCCGCCGCGAGCCGACGCTCGTGTATGTCGTGCAGAAAGTCATCGACGAGATGCGCGACGTGTTCCCCGAGCTGCACGTACGCCACAAGCACATCATCGATACCACGCGCGCCGAAGAAGAACGCTTCCTGGCCACTATCGATGGCGGCATGGCGCGGTTCGAAGAGCTCGCGCCGACCACATCCACGCAGGGTAGCACCGAAATCCGCGGCACAATCTCGGGCGACGATGTGTTCCGCTTGTACGATACCTTCGGCTTCCCAATCGATCTGACGGAGTTGATGGCGCGCGAGCGCGGCTACCTCGTCGACATCGCTGGCTTCGAAGCCGCACTCGGCGCGCAGCGCAAGCAGTCGCAGGACGAGCGCAAGTCGCGCAAGATCTCCGTCGTGGCCGATGACTTTGGTGACGACGACAAGTGGGTGCGCTCCGCGGACGCATCGCCAGCGCAGACCTTCATCGGCTATCACGCCGTCGAGTGCACCACGAACGTCGCCGCCATGCGTCACTTGGGCGAGGGCCGCACCGCGGTGATTCTCGAAGAGACCCCGTTCTACGCCGAGTCTGGTGGACAGGTGTCCGATCATGGGACCATCGAGGGCGATGGATGGAAGATTGATGTAGATGACGTCAAGAAGTTCGATGGGCGCATCGCGGCCATTGGCGTTGTGCACGGGTCGGTGGATTTCGGCACGGTCACCGCGCGAGTGCCGGCGCTCCGCCGTCGTGACACCGAGCGCAACCACACGGGAACGCACCTGCTACACGCCGCGCTTCGCAAAGTGCTCGGCGAGCATGTGCATCAGGCGGGCTCGGTGGTGGAGCCCGACCGTCTGCGCTTCGATTTTACGCATCACGGGCCGATGACCCCCGAACAGCTCGAGCAGGTGGAGCGCTGGGTGAATCAGGCCATCTGGCAGAACGTCGATGTCACGATCACCGAGCGAGCCTATGCTGACGCCGTCTCCGCGGGGGCGATGGCGCTCTTCGGCGAGAAGTACGGCGACGTGGTGCGCGTGGTAGACATCCCGGCGCTCTCCACGGAGCTCTGCGGCGGCTGCCATGTCAGCAATACCGGGTTGATTGCTCTGTTTCGGATCGTGTCCGAGAATGGCGTGTCGGCCGGTGTCCGACGCGTGGTCGCGGTTACGGGGCCCAAGGCCTTTGACCTCATGCACGGCCGCGAGCAGGCGCTCGAGTCTGTGGCAGGGCGCTTGAAGGTCAACTTGCATGCTGTGACCCAAGACGTACTCGAGAAGCGCCTCGATGCGTTGCTCGCGGACAAGAAGGCGCTGGAGAAGCAGGTCGCCGAGTTGCGGCGCTCTGGTGGTGGCGACGCGTCCGGCGGCGGGTTGCTGTCGCAGTCGGTCGACATTGGCGCCCATAAGCTGCTCGTCGCGACCGTGCCGGCGCCTGATGTCAAGGAACTACAGGCCATCGGCGACGGTGTGCGTGACGGTATTGGCAGCGGCGTCGGCGTGCTCGGGGCATCGTTCGAGGATGGCAAGGCCGCGATGGTCGTTGTGGTGAGCGACGCGCTCCGCGAGAAGGGAGTTGCGGCCGGCGATCTTGTGAAGGCCGTTGGCGCCAAGACGGGAATCCGCGGCGGCGGTAAGCCGCACATGGCCCAGGCGGGCGTTGCGCCCGAGGCGTTGGCCGCCACCCTCGATGCGGCGCGCGAGATCATTGGCGCCGTGCTCACGGGGCTCGCATGACGCACGCGGACTGGGCTGCCGAACGTTCAGGGGAAGCGCCGGCTGCGCTCGTGCAGCGGCTCCGTGACATTTTTGCGGCACATCCCGAGTGGGATGCACTTCCGCACGCGGATGCGTTTACACACGCTGCCGAGTGGCTGTCGCGTCGGGTGCTCGAGAGCGAGGCGTCGCGTCCGGTGGCGCTCGACCTGCTAGCGGCCGATGCCTGCATCACCTTCGCGTTTGAGGCGGCGGCCGATGATCCCGCGACACTGGGTGAACGCGCAGCAGCCACGCAGTCCCGGTTGTCCGCGCTGATTGCGCGACCCTAATCTCCCACAGGAGAGGAGCTGGACACATGGCGATCGACCCGGCAACGCATCTCGATGATCTCGCAGCAACCGCGGCGCGAGCTGCGACGGTGTTGCGTCCGCAGATTGCGGAGGCCGCGCGCCGGACCGTGGACACGTTACGGAACGGTGGGACGATTTTCTTCTGTGGGAATGGTGGAAGCGCCGCCGACGCGCAACACATGGCCGCGGAGTATGTCGTGCGGTATCGCAAAAACCGGCAGGCACTGCGGTCCATTGCGCTCACGACCGACACGTCCATTCTGACGGCACACGCAAACGATTTTGGATATGAGGCCGTGTTTTCACGGCAGCTCGAAGCGCTCGGTCGCGCGGGCGATTTATTGATGATCCACACGACGAGTGGGACGTCGCCAAACTGCATTCACGTCGTGCGCACGGCGAAGTCCATGGGGATCACCACTGTCTGTCTCACGGCGCGCGATGGTGGCGACATGAAGACCTTGGCTGACCTGTGCATCATCGTCCCCACGGACCGCACGGACCGCGCGCAGGAAATTCATTTGAACATCCAACACGCCATCTGTGATGTCGTGGACGAGGAGATTGGCGTATGAGTCAGGCATTCTCGCTGAAGGGGCGTCGCGCGGTGGTCACCGGCGGTTCGCGCGGCATCGGCGGTGCGGTCAGTCGTTTGCTCGCCGAAGCGGGCGCGGACGTGTGCATTGGCTATCACTCGCGCAAGGCGGATGCCGATGTCGCAGTCGCCGAGTGCGCGGCCTTCGGAGTGCAGGCGACTTCACACGCGAGTGATCTCACCTCGCCGGCCGGGGCTGCTTCGCTCATCGCTCACTCAGTCCAAACTCTTGGTGGTGTCGATATCCTCATTCACTCGGCGGGGATTTGGCCGGTGGAAGAAGTTCCGGTTGCTGAACTGGATGATGCCCGCTGGGCTCGCACCATGCGCGAGAATGTGGACGCAATGTTCTACGTTGCGCGCGCGACAGCTCGGGTCATGGCGAGTGGAGGGCGGATGGTGTTCGTGTCGAGCACCGCAGGGCAGCGCGGTGAGTCCATGCACGCGGATTACGGCACGAGCAAGGGCGCGATGATCTCGTTCGTGAAGTCGCTCGCGGTTGAGGTTGCGGGGCAGGGCATTACGGTGAACGCCGTGGCGCCGGGGTGGGTCGACACCGAGATGTGTGTTGTGCCCTTTGCCGATGGAGGCAAGGAGCGAATTGCGAAGGGGATTCCGGTTGGGCGCATCGCGTCCGCCTATGACATCGCCTTCCCGGCGGTCTGCCTGTGCTTTGCAGGGTCGCGCCATGTGACCGGTGAGATTGTCAATGTGAACGGTGGAAGTGTGCTCTGTGGGTGAACGCTGGCTCGTGACCGGCGCCACCGGTTTTGTAGGTGGCGCGCTGGTGCGAGCGCTGGCAGCTGACGGTCACCAGGTGCATGCGGTGGTGCGCCGCCCAGCGAGCGACCCCGCGGTGCAAGCGGTTGGTGCCGTTGCTGCGACGCATGTGCACGACGGAACCACCGAAGGAACGATGGCCATTGTCGCGGCGGTGCAACCGACAGTGGTGGTGCACTTAGCGTCAAACTTTATTGCCGAGCATAAGTCGCACGAGGTCGAGCCTTTGGTGCGCGACAACGTGCTGTTTGGTGCGCAGCTGCTGGAAGCGATGCGCGCTGCTGGCGTCACGCGGTTCGTGAATGTTGGCTCCGCATGGCAGCATTACCACGATCAGGACTTCTCCCCGACCTGTCTCTACGCGGCCACTAAGCAGGCATTCGTGAGTCTGCTCACCTACTGGGTTGAGGCGCACGGGATGCGTGCGGTGACGATCGAGTTCACCGACACCTATGGGCCCGGCGACACACGTCGCAAGTTGATTCCGTTTATGCTTGCTGCCGAGCGAAGCGGCGCGTCAATGGCGATGGTGCCTGCGACGGTTCCCATGGATGTTGTGCACGTGGATGACGCGGTTGCGGCCATTCGAGTCGCGGTTTCGCGTACGGAGCATTCGGTGACGGCAGGTCATGAGATATTTGCCGTGCGCTCCGGTACGAACCGCGATGTGCGTGCGCTCTTTGATACCTGGGCAACAGCGCGTGGCACGGTGATTCCTGCCGACTGGGGAGCACGGGCGGTGCGTGCGCGCGAGATGCTGGAGCCTTGGTCGCAAGGCGTAGTTCTGCCAGGCTGGACTCCCCGCGTGAGCCTTGAGGAGGGGCTCCGCGCACTGTGAACGATTCCCTGCGCCGGAAGCTCGATCCGCCCGCGCCCGTTCGCGAGATTGTCGCGCGCCTCGAGCGCGCCGGCTACGAAACCTGGTGCGTGGGCGGTGCCGTTCGCGACGCGCTGCTGGGACACGCGCATCTCGACTGGGACCTGGCGACCGCTGCCACACCGCAGCAGGTCATGAAGGTCTTCAAGCGGACGGTGCCCGTTGGGATTGCCTTTGGCACGGTCGGGGTGCTCGACGATGCCGGCACGATGCACGAAGTCACCACCTTTCGGCACGATGTGAAGACCGACGGGCGCCACGCCGAGGTCGCGTTTGGCGCGTCGCTCGACGAGGATCTCGCCCGGCGTGACTTCACGATCAATGCGATTGCGTACCATCCACAGCGAGAGGAACTCCACGATCCGTTTGAGGGACAACTTGACCTCAAGCGTGGACTGGTGCGGGCGGTCGGCGAGCCTGATCAGCGGATGCGAGAGGATCGTCTGCGTGCTTTGCGCGGGATTCGGTTCGCGGGGCGATTCGGGTTCCACCTTGAGCCGGCGACCTGGCGCGCGATTGTGGGGAGTGCGCCGCATCTGGGCCGCCTCTCTGGCGAGCGTGTGCTGCAGGAACTCACCAAGACCATGCAACAGGTGGAGAAGCCCAGCGTCTCGATGCTCTGGTGGCGCGAATCGGGAGCGCTCCGAACCTTGCTGCCGGTGATTGCCGACGCGCCAGATGAGCGGTTCGAGGCGCTGGATCATCTGCCTCGTGGGGAAGGGGCAGAGGAGCCGGGGCGAACGCTTGATCGGCTCGCGATGCTCTTTTTTGGGTCCGATCCGGCCGCGGTTCGGAATGCGCTCGGCGTGCTCAAGTGTTCGAATGCGCAGCAAGGGTGGATCACCGCGCTTGCCAAGGCACAGGCAGAGATCGGTGGGGCGGTGGACGCCGTGTTGGCGGAGCGACTGCCTACGGCGACCGAGGTGCGGCGCTGGGTCGCGGCGGTAGGACGCATGCGGTCGGGGTCGTTTTTTGGTCTCGTCCGCGCGTTGCATGGAGCGCGATCGGTGTGCCACACGGGAACTGCGGTCTCGGAGCGCGCTGAAAAGTGCCTCTCGATGGCCTCGCACGCCGCGTTCCATGAGCCGGTGGAACTCAGTGATCTCGCTGTCTCCGGCGACGATCTGGTCCGTGCAGGGGTTCCTGCCGGACCTGAGCTCGGATCGACGCTCCGGCGGTTGTTAGAGTTTGTCCTCGAGGATCCGACGCGCAATCAGCGGGATCTGCTGCTCACCCGCGCGATGGCGAGTGACCCGTCGAGGAACGGATGATCGCTTCAATGCTGCTCGCGGCTATTGTTGCGGCCGCCGCCAACGTCCTCGGCGCACTCGTCGTGACCGTTCGACGCAGCTGGAGTGTGAGAGCGCTCGAGTTGATGATCGCATTGTCTGCCGGGTTTATGCTCTCGGTGGCGATTGCCGACATCATCCCTGAGGCCATCTCGCAGGGAGGCAAGGCGGCGGGGGCGTACGTGCTGGCGGGTTTCGTACTCGTGCACGTTACGCAGCATGTCTTCGTGCGACACTTTCATTTTGGTGAAGAGACGCACGTCGTCGCGCGAAGCGTGGCGGCCTCGGCGCTCGTTGGTCTGCTGTTGCATACGCTCATCGACGGCGTCGCGATCGCGAGCGCCTTCGTCGTGGGGCCGTCGCTCGGCTGGCTGGTATTCGGGGCGATTGCCCTGCATAAACTCCCCGAAGGGCTCGCGATTTCTTCACTCGTGCTTGCTGCTGGTGGAACACGCCGCGCTGCGGTGGGCGCCGCCGCGCTCCTCGGATTGGCGACGGTCGCTGGGGTCCTCATCACCGGCGCCTCGCCGCTGCTCGCCCAGCATGGATTGGCGCTCGCTGGTGGCGTGACCGTCTACGTTGGCGCGTCGAATTTGATTCCTGAGTTTCAGGGGAAGCCAGGGTGGCACCATAGCGCGATGTTCGTTGCTGGCTGCGTGCTATACATCGTCGCACACACGCTGCTCGGCCCGTCATGACGCGGAAGTCCAGCGGGGAGCCGTCACAGCCCAGCGTCTTCGAACCCCTCGCCGGCCGCCCGCCCTTGGCCGCCCGCATGCGCCCCCGCGCCCTCGACCAGGTCGCCGGCCAGCAGCACCTCCTCGCGACCGGGAAGGGCCTGCGGGTCAGCATCGAAGCCGGCGATACGGGGTCCATCCTCTTCTGGGGCCCCCCAGGAACCGGTAAGACTACACTCGCGCGGCTTATTGCGAGATACGCCAAAGGCGAGTTCGTGCCGTTTTCCGCCGTCACGGACGGCATCCCGCGTCTGCGCGAGATCATGACCGCCGCCGAACGGCGCCTCGCCTCGGGCGCGCGGACAATCTTGTTCATCGACGAAATCCACCGATTCAATAAGGGCCAGCAGGACGCGCTCCTCCCGCACGTCGAGGGCGGGCTTGTTACCCTGATCGGCGCCACCACCGAGAATCCGAGCTTTGAGCTCAATGGCGCCCTTCTGAGCAGGATGCGCGTCTACGTGCTTCAGCCGATCGCCGCCGATGACATCGCGGCGCTTATACGCCGAGCGCTCGCCGACGAGGAGCACGGGCTGGGGGAGCAGGGGCTCTCCATCGCTGACGATGCGCTCGCCCTTCTCGCGACGGCCGCCGACGGCGACGCCCGTCGCGCCCTCACCGTCCTCGAAGGGGCCGCCAAGCTCCTCGTGAACACGACGGATCAAGAAGTAACCGTCAAAACGGTCACCGAGGCGCTCCAGTGGCGCTCCCCCCGCTACGACAAGTCCGGGGAAGAGCACTACAACCTGATCTCCGCCTATCACAAATCCATGCGGGGCTCTGACCCGCAGGCCACCCTCTACTGGCTGGCCCGGATGATTGCCGGGGGCGAGGACCCGCTCTACATCGCCCGCCGCACCATCCGCTTCGCTGCTGAGGACGTCGGCCTCGCCGATCCCCGGGCCCTCGAGGTCGCCCTCGCCGCCCGGCAGACCCTCGAACTGCTCGGATCCCCCGAAGGGGAACTCGCGCTTGCCGAAGCTGCGGTCTACCTGGCCACGGCCCCGAAGTCCAATAGGGTCTACGCCGCCTGGAAAGCCGCTCAGGAGGCCGCTGAGGCGACTCCTGCGGCCGGAGTGCCCCTCCATATCCGAAACGCCCCCACGGGGCTTATGAAGGAACTGGGCTACGGGAGCGGGTACCACTATGCACACGACGACCCGTCCGCGTACGTCCCGCAGGAGTATCTTCCGGTTGAGGTCAGGCGCCGCGAGTTCTACGTCCCCGGTCCCTTCGGGTTCGAGAAAGAAATCGCCAAGCGTCTCGCTTGGTGGGACGACCTCAAACGCCGCGGTACCGGTGGAGCCAAACCAGCCGCCGGCGATTCATCAGATCAGGAGCAGGGCCCCGAATGATTCGCAGCACACATCTCACGCGTACCACAGCGCTCGTTGCCCTTTTCGCCCTCAGCGCACTCGGCTGCGCATCGCTCGCGCGGAGAGCCTTTGCCACGCCGATCGTCACGCTCAAGGATGTCCAAGTCAAAGCCATCGGCCTGACGGGCGGCGCCGTGGACCTCGTGCTCGAGGTGAACAATCCCAACGAGTATCGCCTCGATGCCAAGAGTGTGACCTACACACTGGTTGTTGACAGCACGACGATCGCCTCCGGGCAAATCACGCAACTCGTGACCCTCCCGCCGAAACAGCGCTCCGAGGTTCGACTTCCGGTCAGCATCGGCGTCAAGGAACTCATGGGCGCGGCTCGTGTGATGAGTAAGAGCGGCACTGTGACTTATCACGTGATTGGCGAGGTCACCGTCGCGACACCCTTCGGTAGCATCACGCGGCCGTACGACAGCGTCGGTCAGTACGACGCCATCCGCCGATAACGTGGCCAAAGAACTCATCTCCCTCGCCCCCGTCGTCGACAAGGCCATTCTTGTCGGCGCGCCGCTCAAGCGCAGCAACGCCCGCCACGCGGTCGATGAACATCTGCTCGAACTTGAGCGCCTGATCGACACCGCGGGAGGGATCGTCGTTGGCACCCTCACGCAGCAGCTTGATCGGCCGAATCCCTCTACGTACGTGGGGAAAGGGAAGCTCGAAGAGCTCAAGATGATGGCCACCGAACGCGAGGCCACGCTCCTTGTGTTCGACGATGAGCTCACGCCGGCGCAGGGCAAGAACCTCGAACTCGAACTTGGCAAACGTGTCGTCGACCGCGCGGAGTTGATTCTTGACATCTTTGCCGTGCGCGCGCGCAGCGCCGAAGCGCGCATGCAGGTGGAACTCGCGCAGCTCGAGTATTCGCTGCCGCGCCTCACGCGCATGTGGACCCACCTCGAGAAGTTTCGCGGCGGAATAGGCGTGCGCGGCCCGGGCGAAACACAGCTCGAATCCGACCGCCGAATGGTTGGCCACCGTATCAAGATCCTCAAGGAGCGCCTGGCCGACGTGCAGCGCTCTCGCGAAGTCCAGCGTGCCTCGCGTAAGAGCGAGTTCCGCGCCTCGCTCGTGGGCTACACCAATGCGGGGAAGAGCTCATTGCTCAAAGCCATGAGCGGCGCCCCCGACGTGTTTATTGAGGATCGTCTATTTGCGACGCTCGACCCCCTCACGCGCGACGTCATGCTTGGCGAGCAGCAAAAGATGCTGCTCACCGACACAGTGGGGTTCATCCGGAAGCTGCCGCACCATCTTGTGGCGAGTTTCCGTGCGACGCTCGAGGAAGTGCGCGAGGCCGACGTGTTGTTGCATGTGATCGACGCGAGCCACCCGACCTGGGAGGAGCAGCGGCTCGTCGTCGACGACGTGCTCGCCGACCTGGGCGTGCACGATACCCCGGTGGTTCACGTGTTCAACAAGATTGACGCGCTGGAGCCAGAATCGCTGTTGGCACTCCGCCAGCGCATGGCCGATCTGCTCCCGGGTTCCGTTTTTGTGAGCGCGCAGGCCCCCGGCGGGACGGCGGAGCTCCATGCCGCGATGATCGCGCGCCTATTGTTGCGTCGTCCGGAGGTCGGGGTGCGTATTCCAGCCGCCGACGGCCGCATGCTGGCCGAGCTGTACCGGAGTGCTGAGGTGGTCTCGGTGCGCCAAGACGAAGAGAGCGGGGACTCGCTGCTTCGAGCTCGTGTTGATGACGCCCTTCGAGGCCGCTTGTATCGATTGGGGCTACTCGAGGACTGATTCGGCGGGACGCTACTTCGAGAGCGAGGGGCGATCCGTCTTCGGGCGGGTGGCGACTGCTGCCGGCTTGTTCCGCGGGTCCGTGCGTGCATCCTCTCGCGCGAACTCAGGCACCAAGTGCCGAAGTCCGTCGCGCAACGTCGCATCGTCGCTGGCACTCATCACGGCGTTGCGGATGAGCGTCGCCACGCCGTCCATGAACTGCTCGTCCTCTGGCGAATCGATCGTGCGCAGCACCTTGGGGTGGTTCGTGGCGCGGATGTCCTCTTCTCCGAAGAGCACTTCCTCGTACAGCTTTTCGCCGGGGCGCACGCCGGTGAAGGCGATGTCCATGTCCACCCCTTCCTCGAGTCCGGACAAGCGCAGGAGGTCTCGCGCCAGGTCAACGATCTTCACCGGCTCGCCCATGTCGAGCACGAACAGCTCGCCACCTGAACCCAGTGCTCCAGCCTGCAGCACGAGTTGCACGGCCTCGGGGATCGTCATGAAGTAGCGGCGCATCTCTGGGTGCGTCACCGTGACCGGTCCACCGTCCATAATCTGACGCATGAAGGTCGGAATCACCGATCCGCGCGAGCCCAGTACGTTGCCGAACCGCACCGACACGAAGTTCTTGTCGTGGTTTACGGCCGCGTTCAAGACAATCCGTTCGGCGATTCGCTTCGTCGTCCCCATAATGGACGTGGGGCGAACTGCCTTGTCGGTCGAAATGTTCACGAAATGCTGCACGTCAGCATCAAGCGCCGCATTCACCACATTTTGCGTGCCCATCACGTTATTCGTGATGGCCTCGACAATGTTGCACTCCATCAGCGGTACATGTTTGTGCGCGGCAGCGTGGAAAATCGCGTAGGGTTTCAACGCGGCCATTACCGAGTTCACACGCGCGGCGTTCCGGATGTCGGCAATCACCGCCGCGATCTTCAACTCAGGGAAGGCGCGGCGCAACTCTCCCTCGATCTCGAAGACCTGATTCTCGCTGTGGTCCACGAGCACCAGGGTCGAGGGCTCGAGCGCCGCGATCTGCCGGCAGAGTTCGCTGCCGATTGATCCGCCCGCACCGGTGACCATGACCGTTTTTCCGGTAGCGAGCGCACGCACGGCGTTCAAGTCCGTGACGATTGGCTCGCGACGCAGCAGGTCTTGGATTTCGATGCTGCGCAGAGCACTCACTCGCACGCGGCCCGATAGAAGGTCGTGGAGCCCAGGCATTGTGCGCGCCTGAATCCCCGCGTCGGTCGCTGCCTTCAGCACCTTTCTCACGAGGGTTCCTCGTGCCGACGGCATCGCGATGATGAGTTCGGCAACCGACAACTGTCGGATCAGCGTCGGCAGATCGTCCAGCGTGCCTACCACGGGCACGTTGCCCAGAAGCTGGTTCTGCTTCGACCGATCGTCGTCAACAAAGCCCACGACCTGCACGCGAAGTTTTGGGTGCAACTGGGTTTCGCGCAGAATCATCTGGCCGCCCGTGCCAGCGCCAACAACCAGGGCCCTGCGCCCCGAGTTGAGATGCCGGTGGCGGGCAGCGGCGAGGCGAACGCCCATGCGGGAGATGCAAAAAACTCCAAGCGCACCGATCGAGTCCAGCATCAAGGCTCCGAGCGGCATGGGCGCAAGCCCCAGCACCTTCATGCCGATGGTACCTACCGTAACAGATCCCACTCCGGCGATGACTCCAGCCGCGAGCACGCGTTCCAGTTCCGCGACGCTGGCGTGCTGCCAGAGACAGCGATAGAGACCAGCGAAGTAGGCAATGGTGACGCGCAGCGCCAATGAAATCGAGGTGTACGCCAGCGCGGTCCCCAGCAGTGCCGGGGATAGCGTGAGCGACTCTGCGTGCAAAAGCAGGACCAGAAACGGCAGTCCTGTGAGCAGCAGAGCATCAATCAAAAAGAAGTCGCGATTTCTCATTATAGGTGCTGGTGGAGCTACGAGTCGGTCGCTTAGGTTTGCGGAACATGGGCCGGTGAGGGCTACGGGCTACCTACGGGAATGCACGCTCCTGCGTGTATAACGAATATGTCATAAACTACGAGGCGCGTGCGGCGCTGCCAAGCAACTCAGAAAGCAAAAGCGACCGAAAGGCACATGCCCTGCGGTCGCTTTTCAGATACCGCAGTCCTCTTAGTCTTCGCCGCCCGGGCGCAGAACTGCCCCGACAGTCGCCATCAAAATCTTGAGGTCAGTCAACAACGTCCAATTTCTGACGTATCCAAGCTCCATTCCGCAACGTTCCGGGTACCCAACGCCGTGGCGGCCGTTCACGGCCCAGGCGCCCGTAATGCCAGGGCGGACGGACAACAGGAGTTCACGCTCTCCCAGTTCATAAAGCGCGAGTTCGTCCGCGACAACTGGCCGCGGACCAACCAGTGCCATATCGCCAATCAGCACATTCCAGATTTGGGGGAGCTCGTCGAGGCTGGTGCGACGCAACAGCCTCCCCAACGGGGTGACGCGAGGGTCGGCTCGATCTGGAATCTTAAAATGATTCCGACGATACAATTCGTACAACGCAGTGTCGTCCGACAATAACTGCTCAGCGCCGGTGTGCATCGTCCGGAGTTTGAAACACCGGAAACGCCGTCCGCCCAACCCAACACGCTCGTGCTGGAAGAAGGGATTACCCCGCGATTCAGCCATAATCAGTCCAGCCAGAACCGCCACAATCGGCGCAGCGACGATCACACCAGCCGCCGACGCAGCAATGTCCGCCAAACGCTTGACGCGTGCTGATAGGCGCGTACGACGCGGACTCGCGAGCTGAACCAGCGGAAAGTCTCCGCTCCAAACGACCACGGGGTCATGGCCAGCTAAAACTTCCGCAGGCATCACCGCGAGCAAGTCGCAATGAAACAGCAGCGCGAGGTCAGCAACAATGCGCATCGTCGGGTTGCCGAGCGGCCCCGCGATGAGGATGGTGCGCGGGGTATGCTCATGGAGCGCCAACGCAATCGCGCTCCGCGCGCCGTCCTGGCCGCCAGACTCCACGTCTACCGCTACCACGGACGCCACATTGAGTCGACGCGCGAGCACCGCGGGGTGCGCGAGCGCACGCGGAATGTCAGACGCGGATCCAACCACCACAACCCGGTTGGGCTCGGCGCTGCGCTGCTCTGGCGCACGCGGCACCGATCGGGGGGCCACGGCCGGGCGGCGCGTTTCCGATACGGACTCGCCTGCCAAGTTGTGTTTAGGAAGCATCCAGTTTGCCGACAAGAGGAGTGGCTAGTTCTAAACAAATGTACGAAATGGAGACAACCCGTGCAACTATGGAGCCAATCGGCGGAAGGATGCTGGACGTAAACTCCTGCATCATCGCTTGATAAGCGCGTACGCCGTGAGGAGTCCTGCGATAATCTGTGTAACGGTGGTGATCGTCGCCAACGCTGCGGCGCCCGTGTTGCTAGTGTCGCGAGGGGGAACGACGACCGTCGCACCCGGTCGAGGCGTTGGGTCAAGGCTGAAGAACCAGAGCGAGCGGCGTGCCTCAATTTTCCCGCTCGGCTGAATCACATAGGCTCGGCTGGGATCCCCCAACTGGGATGCGCCGCCCGCGGCTCGCAAATAGCTATTCAGGCCAGCCCCGGGTTTCACAACAGTGACAGTCGGAAGGTTCACGGCTCCACGCACTTCAACCGTCGCCTTTGAGGTCGGGATGTCGAGCGAGTCCCCGGCCTCGACCAACAGGTTGTTGAGGTCGGATGGGTCGTTCATAATCGAGGACAGGTCAACGCCCAACCGCACAGCTGCAGCATTTTTTTCAATCGCGCTCGCAAATGTCGTAGCGGCACGAGCGCGTGCCAGATACGAGGCCTCAATACTCGCGCCGGCCAACAGACCCCCGGCGCGAAGAATCAGGTCGCGTATGCGCTCGGTCTTGTCTCGGATGACATACTTACCTGGATGGCGCACTTCGCCCGTTACCCACACGGACTGCAGTGGGCGCCAGTCCGTTTGCTGCATAACCAGAATGTTGTCGTACGGACGTAGCACAAAATCCCCACCAAGGCCTTGATTCGTCCCGTTACCCACGTCACCGGTACTCCCAGGCATCGCAGCAGTATCAAACGCCACCCGCGTCGTTGTTGCGAGCTGTCCCACGTGGCGATCGATCGGAAAGCGCGCCACCTCCACTTCGTTGGTGTAGGCCTTTTCTGTTGCGCCGCCCACGAGCAACAGTGCATCGCGCAGGGTCATCCCTTCGTGGTATGGGATTTGACCAGGCTTGCGAACAGCACCGGCAACGGCGACGTACAGCTTAGGTCGGAAATCCGTCAGCGAGAACACGGTGATTTCGTCATCGTCCGCGAGCGGGAGATCGGCGCCAAGTACGGCACCGGTGGTGTCACGGAGCATCGCGCGAAGCTGAACGCGCGTGGAGTCGCCCTTCAGGCGCGACACCAACACCTGCCCGAGATACGTGTCGGGCTTTGTTCCCCCCGCGCGTCGCAGGACTTCAGACAGCGTGATCCCGGGAGCGAACGCTTGCGCCCCCGAGCGCCAGACATTTCCCTTGACCGTGAGCCGGTTCCGCACCCGCTCCGCGACGCCGAACACCCTGACGTAGTCGCCATTCTCGAGTGGGAGCGACGGCGTCGCCGAGCCGAGTGCGGCATCGCTGGTGACCTCAATGAGCGTTCGCTCTTCAGACTTCGACCCGCGCTGGGAGAGGGGAATCACCCGTTCGATCTGGATGCGCTGCCGTGACGCCGAGGCGGTGAGCCCACCCGCGGCTGTCACGAGGTCGTTGAGCGTTTCCCCCGCCTTCAGTTCGTAAATGGCTGAACGGGTAATCTCGCCACTGATCAGAACCCGAGGACCATGGGTCGCGACGAACACGATGTCCCCAGACTCCAGCCGCAGATCCCGGGAGGCGTCGCCACGCAGGAGGTAGTCGTACACGTCGAGTCGTCCAACTTCCTTGCCACTCCGGCGAACGGTGACCGAACGCAGGGTGCCGTTGTCGCTGGGCCCTCCAGCAGCGTACAGCGCCGTCATTACTGTGCCGGCGCTGGAGACGCGGTAACTCCCGGGGCGCACCACATCCCCAACCACAAAGACTTGATTGCTCCGCAGCTTCGCGACCGACACCTGGAAATGCGTGGTCGCGCCGGCGCCCTTCTTGACTCCCGAATAGACGCGGCCGAGTCGGGAGTAGAGCACCTCCTCCAACTGCGCGATGGTCAAGTTCGCGACGGCGATCTGCCCGACTTGAGGAATCAGGACGAACCCCTCGCGCGTGACATCGAGGGTCTGGGCGGTCTCAACTTCGCCCGTCAAAATGAGAACGAGTCGATCGCCCGGGCCAAGTCGGTAGTTCGCATCCACTGGCCCATCGAGGTTCGGCTGGAACTCGCTCGTGGATGAACGGAAGAGGCTTGTGCCAAAAATGGGGATGTCCACACGACTTCGCCCAGCGGCAGACTCGAGTCGACTCAGAGAGTCTTCTCGTTCACGCTGTGCTTTCGTGAGGTACGGATTGGTCGCGTAGGGATCATTCGTGGCATTGAATGGCACCGCAGGCTGCGCGGCTTTCTCTCTCGCTGGGCCGACTAGGGTGCGAAGCGAGTCCACGTCAGTTGAATCGCTGATGCCGAGCGTTCGGATGGCATCAAACACATCGTTCGTTGGAACTGCGTCTCCGCTACCGGTCGCGCCCGGCAAATACGCGTCCAGTAAGTTCTCAGGGTACCCCTCGGCTCGGAGACGGGCACGGACCTGATCAGGGGTCATGCCGCTCGTCATGATTCGCTGGCGCAGTTGCGCGAGCAGATCAGGACGATCCTTGAGCAGGGCCTGCGCCTCTTGCGGCGTCGGCTTCGGGGCTTGCTGCGCGACTGCGCCACGGGGGAGCGCCAGCGCGAGTACGGAAAGCGCGGGGACTAGCAGACGTCGAGCTATCGACACGAAGTGCTCCAAGCGAACGTTTGGGAGTGCTGATCTCGAACTACGCAATGTCGCAAAGGCTGCCTCGCGCAAAGAACGGCCGGCAGCGCGTATCCACAACTTAATAGAATAATAATGCAAAGCGGCGCCCGGACAACGCCGGGCGCCGCTTTGAATGGTCCAACAGGCTTCACGAACATGGACGCGCAGGGACTCGAACCCCGGACCTCTGCTGTGTGAAAGCAGCGCTCTAACCAGCTGAGCTACGCGTCCGACAACTGTCGCGGACTGCTGTGGCCAAAAAAGCACCGCACGTGCGACAGCGTTATGATAAACCATCGGTAGCTGTTTTTGGAAGCGGGGTCCCCAGCCGAATATCGAAGGCGAGGTACCTCGCTCTGGCGCGTGTTCACGTTCGACCTGCCTTTACACTGTGACTTCGACCGTCCAAAGCTCCAGTCCACGCATCGCAATCGTTCACGACTGGCTCGTGGTGAACGCGGGCGGCGAGATGGTACTCCGCGACCTGCTGCTCGCATTCCCGGAGGCGCAGGTATTCAGCCTCGTGGATTGCCTGAACGATACGGATCGGTCGGACATTGGACTTGGTTCGGTGCAAACCTCCGTCTTGCAGCGCGTCCGGGGGGTCAGGCGGTACTACCGGCTCTTGCTCCCGCTGATGCCGCTGGCACTTCGGTCGCTCGATGTGTCCGCTTTCGATCTCGTGATATCCGTCTCGCACGCCGTCGCCAAGGGTATTCGGACCCACAGCCAACAGCTCCACCTCTGTTACTGCCTCTCTCCGATGCGCTATGCGTGGGATTTGCGCGAGCAATATCTCCAGGAGTCTGGGCTCAACGGCACCATGCGTGGTCAGGTCGCACGCGTGCTGCTCGATCAGCTGCAGCGGTGGGATGCCAAGAACTCGCGCGATGTGGACGAGTTCCTGACACTGTCGCAGTACATTCGCGAGCGCATCGCGCGCGCCTATGGGCGTGACGCCGAGGTGATTTATCCGCCGGTGGACACCGAGTTTTTTACGCCGACGGCAGGCACCCGTGGGGACTATTACATCACCGCGAGTCGTTTTGTGCCGTACAAACGCATCGACATGATCGCTGAAGCCTTTTCTGGCATGCCCGAGCGACGACTCGTGATTGTGGGAACGGGGCCGGACGCTGCGAAAGTTCGAGCGGCCGCTGGTCCGAACGTCGAACTCGTCGGCTACCAGTCGCGCCAGAATCTTCGCAGGTTGCTACAAGGTGCCCGCGCCTTTGTGTTTGCGGCCGAGGAAGATTTTGGCATCGCGCCGATCGAAGCGCAGGCCTGCGGCATCCCCGTGATTGCATATGGCAAGGGAGGGGCAGCGGAGACGGTGCGCGGCCTCGACACGCCCAAACCCACGGGGGTCTTGTTCGACGCGCAAACCGCGGCCGGGCTGGTTGACGCGATTCGAGTATTCGAAGCCGCGGACGCGCGTCAGCGCTTCACCGCGGACGGGTGCCGTCAGAACGCGGCACGGTTCTCGCGCGACCGGTTTCGCGCTGAGTTCCGCGGAGCGGCTGACGCTGCCTGGCAGCGGCATGTGAAAAAGATGGGCCCTGGTGGATTCGAACCACCGCACTTCGGATTATGAGTCCGCCGCTCTAACCGCTGAGCTAAGGGCCCGTACGTACAGGCTTTGAAGATAAGCCACTCCCGGTGGGGAGCAACCGGACTGGCGCGACTTGAGACAGTGACGCGATTGCGACGAACTGCTCTTGACAAGAATCCCGCCAACTCCGAGATTTACCACGAGACATACTAGATAGGGAACGGGGCGAAGGTGACTGCTGTCACAGGCGCGCCCGCTCCCATGTATAATTAGTTGTACTAGTTGTGATGAGTTGTCTTAGCTGTCGCTCGTGAAATCCCCCGGAGACCACTGCATGGGTTCGTTCCGCACACTGCTTGCTGCTTCCGTAATCGTCGCGACGACAGTCGCGCGGTCGGCGGGTGCGCAGCAGTCTGCCGAGGATCTGCGTGCGAAGTTCCGTCTCCCTGTGCCTGAAGTCGGGCTAGCGACTGAGACGGGCCGCTTTCCCCGCGGCGCGCCAGGCACAAGCTCCGGCTCTCCGATTGCCTTCGGCGCAAACTGGAACGACGCCTTCATCGGCGGCGGCCTTCAGGCTCCGGTGCGGTACAGCGCCAACGGCGACGCCGATGGCAGCGTCTCGATGGGCTTTGGTCTTGGCAACGCCTCGGACATTGCTGGCGTCGAAGTCGCGATCAACGCGCTCTCGACGGTCCGGTCCGGCGTCGGTAACCGCGTCGGGCTCGGCTTCAAGGCGCACAAAATCCTCGCCAACAACTGGGGCGTCGCGCTCGGGATGCAGGGTGTGCAGCTCAACAGCAACGCCGACGACCGCAACAGCATCTACGGCGTGGTCACCAAGGCGTTTAGCCTCGAGGGCACAGCGCTGAGCCAGTTCCAGGGTTTCACCTGGTCGGGCGGGATCGGCACCGAAGCCTTTCAGACGGCGGGCAACCTCAACTCTGGGAAGCACGGCGTCGGGATCTTCACGTCGGCCGCGCTTCGCGTGAACGACGCCAGTTCGGTCATTCTTGATTGGGCAGGGCAGGACCTGAACCTCGGCGTCTCGTTTGTACCGTTCAATAGCCTCCCGCTGGTGCTCTCGCCGGCGATTGCCGATCTGACCGGCGCGTCGAATGCGAACCTCGCGACGGGTGCTGGTGCCAAAAAGACTGGCCCGCGCTTCACCCTTGGCGTCGGCTTCGCGTTCAAGGTGAACCCGACGGCGCCGGCGCCGTCTGCTGCGCCGTCGATGCTGGTGATCAACGCAACCGCGGTGCAGGTGGACGCAGAGAAGGTTGCGATGGCTGCGGCTCGTGCCGAGGATGAACGTCGTCGTCAGGTCGCGGATTCCCGCACGGAAGACGAGCGGAAACGTGTGGCTGATGCCGCTGCGGCCGCCGAAAAGAGCAGGGCGATTGCCGCGGCTGCCGAGGCGGAGCGCAGCAAGAATGCCGCGGAACTCGATGCGGTTCGCGCTACCCTAGCGAAGATCGTGTACTATGATTTCGATCACGACGAGATTCGCGACGATCAGAAGGCCTCGTTGGATGCCAAGGTCCCGGTCCTCCAGGCGAACCCGTTGCTGATGATTCGCATTGCTGGTCACACCGACGAACGTGGTTCAGATGAGTACAACCTCGCCCTGTCGCAGCGTCGTGCGGCATCGGCCAAGCGGTACCTCGTCTCCCGCGGCATCGCTGCGGATCGTATTGAGACGGTTGGTTTTGGTGAAGAGCGTCCGGTTGACGTGAGTAATACGGAAGACGCGTGGGCAAAGAACCGCCGCGCTGAGTTTGAGATCACCGCGGGCGGCGAGAGCCTGAAGGTGCCGCCGCGTTGATGCACAGTTGTATCCTTGCCCACGATTTTTTTTCGATCCGTCCCTCGTTTTTTGGAGCTAAATAACATGAAGAAGACTTTCCTCTCGCTCGGTCTCGTGTTGGTTGCGGCTGCTCCGTTGGCCGCGCAGAACATCAACAACAGCGATCACTCCAGCACTGGCACCACGCTCAGCACCTTTGGCGGCATGTTTTCGCCGAGCAACGGTGGCGGTGGCGTGAGCACGGCGACCCCGGGCATGATCGTGATCGGCGCCACGGCGTCGACCTCGCTGTCGTCGGGCGGAGCACGATCGTCGATCACCAACACGGCGATTCCGGCCGCGGCAGGCGCTGCGGTTGCCAATCTGCTGAGCGGCGCTGCGGGCTCCGTTGCGGTCGTCCAGGGACAGCTCAACTCCGCCGGCGCTCCGACGGCCGAGACGGCCGCGCTGATGGGCGCAATGGCTGGTCTTGGTGCCAACCCGTCGCCGGCCGCGGTTCGTAATGCCGTGCAGAAGTACAACGCGATGATCGCGGCCTCGAGCGCTGCCTTCTTGACCAACGCTCCGCCGGTTCTCCTCGCGATTCATAACGCCCTCACGGCGTTCTCGGCACCGCTGATGGCGAAGTAGTCTCGGTTACACGTAACATGAGAGCGGCCTCGGGCAAACGCCCGAGGCCGCTCTGCTTTTAGTGACGATTCATCAGCACCGCGTGGGGAACCGCGACTCCGGCGTGCGCTTTACACCCCGTGCGCGTCAAACGCCGCCAGTACTTCCTCCGCTGAAACGGTCGCGGCTCCCATTTTGCCTACCTCGATTCCCGCCGCGTAGTTGGCGATCACAGCCGCTTCGAGTCGCGTGGCACCTGCGGCGAGCATGGCCGCCAGATAGGCCGTCACCGTGTCTCCTGCGCCTACTACGTCATACACCTCGCGTGCGGTGGTGGCAATCCGCTGCACTCCGCCTTCGGTTCCGGCCTCGATTAGCGCCATCCCGTGCTCACTCAGGGTGAGCAGCACCGACTCGACGCCGAGCCGCTCCACCAGCGACGGCAGGGCCTCCGCGTGCGAAAGGTCTACGGCCGCGCCGAGGGCTGCTTCGAGCTCGCGCCGATTCGGCTTGAAGACCGTTGAGCCCTGGTAACTAAAGAAGTTGCGGTACTTTGGGTCTACGATAATCGGGATGTTACGTGCACGAGCTTGGGCGATGCTCGCTTCGATTACTGCGGGGACGAGCACACCCTTGTTGTAATCCTCGAGAATCAGTGCGTCGGCGCTCTCGATCGCCGTGCCGACGTGGTCTAGAATGCGGGCGACATCGGCAGGAGAGCAATCTTCGTCGTGCTCTTCGTCGATGCGGAGGAGTTGCTGGGAACGGGCCACAATCCGCGTCTTGGTCGTGGTCGGGCGGTCGACCGCGACGAGACCGCGGGTTTCGCACCCTCGGGTGGCGAGCAACTCCTCGAGCTGACGCGCCGATGGATCGTTGCCAACCACGGCCACGAGCTCAGAACGGCAACCAATCGCCGCGACGTTCTGTGCGACGTTGGCCGCGCCACCGAGTGCAAGCACGCGGTCGCGCACGCGATGTACCGGGACCGGCGCTTCTGGGGAGATCCGGTCGACGTCGCCGCGAAGGTAGACGTCGAGCATCGCGTCACCCACAACGGCAATGCGGCGTGAGCGGGCACCGGCAAGCAGGTGCTCGAGGCGGGCGCGGTCGATGAGTCGTGTCATACGGTGGAAAATAGCCTAGCCATTGACCGCGAGCGAGTCTGACGCTTGGATACGGCGATGCCAGAACACCTCCCGATGTCTCCCGTCCGAGCGATTCCGCGCACGGTCCCGCTGGTTCTGTTCATTGCCGTGCTCGGGATTTCGGGGTCGGGGCCGCTCGTGCGCCTGTCGCACGCGGAGCCGCTGGCGATTGCGCTGTGGCGCCTTGGCCTTTCGATGACCGTCGTCGCAGTGATCCTCCTGACCGGCGGCGGCTGGCGTCAGTGGAAGGGACTGAATCGGGGCGATCTCATCGCGGCCGGCGTCGCGGGGGTGCTGCTTGCGCTGCACTTCTGGAGCTGGATTGCCTCGATCGGGTACACGTCGGTCGCGGCATCGGTGGTGCTCGTGAATGTGCACCCGGTGATCGTCGCGGCGGGCTCGGCGCTCTTTTTGGGGGAACGCCCGTCGCGCGTACAGGCCGCCGGCATCGCGGTGTCGCTGGCCGGGGCAGGGCTGCTCGCGTGGGGCGACATCTCCGCGGCACAGTCGGCGGCGCACGGCGGGAACGCGCTGATCGGCGACCTCCTCGCCGTTGTCGGTGCCATCACGATTGCGGGATATCTCCTGACGGGTCGTCGCGTGCGGCAGAAGCTCGATCTCTGGCCATATGTTGGGCTCGTCTACGGCGCGTGCCTGCTCACGGTGTTGCTCATTGCGCTGGCACGGGGCACCGTGATCGGGCCGCAGCCACAGCGCGAGCTGTTGATTTTCACGGGCATGGCGCTTGGCCCGATGCTCCTTGGCCACACGGGATTCAACTGGGCTCTGCGCTACTTGCCGGCGTATGTGGTGAGTCTTGTGGCGATCGCCGAGCCGATAGGCGCGACTGCGCTAGCGGCATTGTTGCCGGGGATTGGCGAGCAGCCGAGCGTGATGACACTCGTTGGGGGTGGTGTGGTGCTGGCGGGAATTGTCCTTGCGTCGCGGCAACGGCGCTAGATTTCTCTCCCTATGGAAAAGCTCTCCCTCGACGTGATCGTGACCCGTGGTTCGACCACGGAGTCGATCCATCGCGTGCATGCGGCGGTCGTCAACGCTGATGGCACACTGCTCGCCGGTGCCCGCGACACCGATCTCGTGACGATGTGGCGCTCCTGCGCAAAGTTCTTTCAGGTGCTTCCATTTCTGACCTCGGGTGGGTTTGACCAGGTCGGTTGGGGCGAGGAAGAGCTCGCGCTCTCCTGCGCGTCGCACGGCGGAGAGCCCGAGCACGTGGCGGTCGCCACGCGCATGCTCACCTCGCTCGGCCTCGAAGAGGGAGACCTCGCCTGCGGACCGCATGAGCCGCTGTCGACGCGCGGCGCACGCCTCGCGCGCGAGAGCGGCCTGCCGTTCAATCGCCTCATGAACAACTGCTCGGGCAAACATTCGGCGATGCTCGCCCGCGCGCAGACGGCTGGGTGGAGGACGCAGGGGTATGAGCGTGCGGATCATCAGGTGCAGCGCGCGTGCTTGGCCGAAGTGTCGAGCTGGAGTGGTGTCGCGCTCGATGACATGCCGATCGCCGTGGACGGCTGCGGCGTGACGGTGATGGCGCTCCCGCTCGATCGCATGGCGCTGGCCTACGCGCGCTGGGGGCGGGCGGCGACCTCCGGCGACGAATGGCCGGGGCGTACGCTCGCTGCCGTTCGCAAACATCCGATGCTCCTTGGGGGCACCGATCGGTTCGACACGGTGCTGATCGAGGAGACGGAAGGCGCGGTGATTTCGAAAGTCGGCGCCGAGGGGGTGCACACGTTGATGGTGCCGGCGATTGGCATGGGAATCGCGTTGAAGGCGGAGGACGGTGCGCAGCGCGCGCAGCATTGCGCGGTCGTGCACATCCTCCAGCAACTCGGCGTGCTGCAGGGCGCGCTGCCGAAGCGTCTGGCCGATTGGCTCGTGCGCCCGATCAAGAACACGCGTGGTGAGATCGTCGGTGAGGTTCGTCCGGCGGAGTAGCGCGTTTTCGGCAGATCCCGTGGTACGCTCCCGAGCGCACCCTTCTCGCGCTCGAATGCTCCGCACCGAGAGGAAATGATGACACTCGAAACGCACCTGGAGGGTATCGTACCAGCGCTCGACCGGGCGACGGTTGCGCTCGTGCGTCAGTCTGCACGGATCACGGCCTCTGATGAAGGCGCGATTCGTGAGGGATTCGCCGAGTGTGCTGACGCGCGGGTGAGCGCCGAGTGGCTCGAGGAGCTCGTGTTGCAGTCGTACTTGTTTGCTGGTTTTCCGCGGGCGTTGAATGCCGCGCGGGAGTGGCGACGGTCGGCAGCGGCGGGGTCTGACGTGTCGTCGGCGGGTGCCGACACTTCGGTCGGTGGCCTGCCGCCGGGCGAGAGTTACGCGGCCGTCCACGACTGGCGTGAGCGCGGCGAGGTGACATGCGCGACGGTGTACGGCGATTCTTACGCGCCCCTGCGGCGCAACATCCGCGCGTTGCACGACGCGCTGGACGACTGGATGGTGGTCGAGGGTTATGGAAAGGTGCTCTCTCGTCCCGGGCTGGACTTGAAGCGCCGCGAGTTGTGCATCGTGGCGGCGTGCGCGGCGGCGGGGCAGGATCGGCAACTGCACTCACATCTGCGCGGAGCGCTGAACGCCGGGGCCTCTCCGGTCGAAGTGCGGGCAGCGCTGGACGCACTGGCGGGGGTCGTCGAGCCGGAGCTCTTGGAGCGTGCGATCATGCTCTGGGCGCGAGTCGCGGGGAAATAGGGGCTCTTCGGCGGCCGACTAGTTACCTTTCTGAGATGTTCATCGATCGCGTCACAGTTCGCGTTTCCGCCGGTACCGGTGGAAGCGGTTGCACATCCTTCCGCCGAGAGTGGCGTGAGCCTCTTGGCGGCCCTGATGGTGGTGAGGGCGGTCGCGGGGGGGATGTCCTTATTCGGGGCGATAACAACCTCGCCACGCTCCTCGACTATACCTACCGCGATAAGTGGGCCGCCGAGCGCGGTGAGCACGGGATGGGCGCGAACAAGACTGGGCGATCGGGGGAGAGCGTTGTGCTCCCGGTGCCTCGCGGTACTGTCGTGAAGGACGCCGAGACCGGCGCGATTCTGGCGGAGATCCTTGAGGCGGGCCAAGAGATTGTGATTTGTAAGGGCGGGCGCGGCGGCAAGGGGAACTCATACTTTGCGACCGCGACGCACCAGACGCCGCGGGAGTGGCAGCCTGGCGAGGAGGGGGAGGAGCGGACGGTGGAGCTGGAGTTGAAGCTCATCGCCGACATTGGCCTTGTCGGGCAACCGAATGCCGGCAAGAGCACCTTGCTGTCGGTGATTTCGGCCGCGCGCCCGAAGATTGCGGATTATCCCTTTACGACTCTGCAGCCCAACCTGGGCGTGGTGCAGCTGTCTGACCACAGAACCTTTGTGGTGGCGGACATTCCGGGCATCATCGAAGGGGCCCATGAGGGGAAGGGGCTCGGCCTCAAATTCCTGCGTCACATCGAGCGGACCCGGGTGCTGGCGTTCATGATTCCGATCGATGCCATGGACTGGCAGGCGGAGTACGACCAGCTCCGGACAGAGATTGCCAGCTATTCTGCCGAGCTTGCCGCGAAGCCACATTGCGTGGTGTTCACCAAGCTTGATCTGATGGGCGAGGACTATGTCCCGGACATTGAGACCCAGGACGCCTTCGCCAAGCTGTCGATTTCGGCGGCGGGTCGACTTGGGCTGGATGCGCTGAAAGACGCCTGGTGGCGGAAGCTGCTGGAGCTCAAGAAGGTTGAGCTCGCAGCGACGGTTCGAGAACCGCTGGCCCCCTAAGGTCCAGATGCGTGGGGAAAGTGGTGCCGAGGTGCCGGTGGAGCGGCTTCGGCCCGGGGACCCGTTGTGGCCAGCGATGGCGTTTGATGGGCTTCGAGAACCGGTCGCCGGCCTGTATGCTATGGGGCGAACGCGGTTGCTGGAGCGGACGCCGCGCCGATCGGTTGCGATTGTCGGTACCCGGGACGCCTCCCCGTACGGCATGCGGGTGGCGGACGAGCTCGCCAGAGCCTTTGTGCGGGCGGGAATCACCGTCGTGAGTGGCTTGGCCAGGGGAATCGACTCGGCGGCCCACAGGGGGGCGTTAGGGGCGAACGGGGACACGGTCGCTGTTTTGGGGACCGGCGTAGACGTCCCATATCCGGTTGGCCACCGGGAACTGCATGGTCACGTGTCGACCGCTGGGCTTGTGGTGTCGGAGCGCGAGCCAGGGTGTCGTGCGACCCAGGGGTGCTTCCCGAGGCGCAATCGGATCATTGCCGCGCTGGCCGAAGTAACCGTTGTGGTTGAGGCGCCTTATAAGTCCGGGGCGGTGAACACGGCGACCCAGGCGCTGGAGTTAGGGCGGGTGGTGGCGGCTGTCCCCGGACCGATCGATTCGGCCCGCAGCGCCGGGAGCAACCTGCTGCTTCGGGACGGGGCGCAGGTCATCACGGGTGTATCCGACGCGCTTGGCCTGTTCGGTGTTGCCGGGGACGTTACGGACCACGCGCCCAATCTTGGGTACGAAGAGGGTCGGGTCTGGGAGGCGCTGGAGGGCGGGGAAGCGAGCGCGGAGTCTCTGTCGGCCCGCCTCGGAATGTCGATTCGGCAGGTATTGGAACTGGCGTCGAGATTGGAGATCAGCGGTCTGGTTGAGGCGCGCAGCGACGGCGTGTTGAGCAGGCGATCTGCTTTATCCACATAGGCACGCTGGCAAATTGTGAATTGTTGAAAAATGCGCCATGCGTCTGTCCTTCTGGTTTGTTGTGGAAAACTTTTCCATGCTGCAGATCGGTGGCGTATTTGATTGAAGTTGTTTCTAGTCTATATGTGCTAATGTAATGCAATATAAGGATTTGAGAAATCACTTTAGATGATTCTCAACCGCTGATTCTCGGCTGTTTTGTCGGTCGGTCACGACTCATCACTGAACATTTTGCCCAGGAGTGCCTGTTCTGCGGCACATCTACGTCCACGTACCATTCTGCGCTCGCCGATGCAGCTACTGCGACTTTTCGATCGCGGTGCGGCGCACGGTACCGGTCGCTCAGTACATAGACGCCATTAAGGCAGAACTCGTCACGGGGTTTAATTCAGCCCCGACGGGACCGATCAGCACGCTCTACTTTGGCGGAGGCACCCCAAGTCGCCTTGGTGAACTTGGGGTCGGCGAGCTCATTGGGGCCATCGCCGAGGCCTATCCGCAGATCACGCCAGCCGCCACGGAAATCACGATTGAGGCCAATCCGGAGGATGTATCGGAGGCCGCGGCGCGGAGCTGGGTGGCGGCCGGAGTCCGGCGCGTGTCGCTTGGGGTCCAGTCTTTTGACCCGACGGTCCTGGAGTGGATGCATCGATCCCATGATGTTTCGACTGTCCGCGGGGCGATGGATAACCTCCGTTCCGCCGGCATCAACGATATATCGTTGGACCTTATCTTTGCCCTGCCTGAAGTGCTCAACCGGAACTGGACAGCCGACCTCGAGCAGGCGCTGGCCCTCGGTCCGGACCATGTGTCGTTGTACGGATTGACCGTCGAGCCGCACACCCCGCTGGGGCGCTGGGCCGCCCGCGGAGAGGCCGTTGAGGCCCCCGAGGACCGGTACGCCGACGAGTTCATGGAGGCGCATCGGCGGATGGTGGACGGCGGGTTTGAGCACTACGAAGTCTCAAATTTTGCCAAGCCGGGAATGCGCAGCCGGCACAACTCGTCCTATTGGAAGCGGGTGCCATACCGTGGACTTGGCCCATCGGCGCACTCGTTTGACGGGGTGAATCGCCGCTGGAATATCCAAGAATACGAGCGTTGGCGAGCCTCCGTGATGGCTGGAACGGGCGCAGAAGCGGGGTTTGAGGAGCTGACGGCGGCAAACCGGATCGCCGAAGAGGTATACCTCGGACTGCGGACGGTGGACGGTTTGGAGCTTGCGGCTACCGATTTGCCCGAAGTGGAGCGCTGGATTGAGGCGGGTTGGGCGACACTCGACGGGGCGAAACTCACGGTGACCGCACTCGGTTGGCTGCGCCTCGACTCGCTTGCTGCCGCCTTGACCGCACACCGAAGTCGTTAGTATACTTCAACTTATGGCATCGGTGGAGCTTTCTGAGCGCGAACGCTCGGTCTTGCAGGCGGTTATTCGATCGTATGTCGAGACCGCCGAGCCGGCCGCGTCGCGGACCCTGGCCCGACGGTTTGGGTTTGGGGTATCGCCTGCCACGATTCGCAACACGATGAGTGACCTCGAGGAGAAGGGATTTTTATTCCATCCTCATACCTCCGCGGGGCGTATCCCGACCGAAAAGGCGTATCGGTTGTACGTGGACGAGCTGATGCGGATTCCGCCGCTCGAGCCGGCCGAGCGGCAGCGGTTAGCCAACGAACTGGCGCAGGCGGGGTCGGCAATCGAGTCGATTTTGCGTCGCGCGGCACAGAGCTTGGGCGTGCTGACGCAGGAGCTTGGGATCGCACTCGGGCCGCGCATGGATCAGACGATTCTGGAGCGTTTGGATATTGTCCGGCTGAGTTTCGAAAAGCTGATGTTGGTACTCACGCTCCGCGGCGGGGCGGTGCGTACGGTCTTTATAGAAGTGAAGGGTGAAATCGCCGACAATGCACTCTCCGAGGTTCAGCGCGTGTTGAACGAGCGGCTCGGGGGGGTGACCCTCGGTGAGATTCGGCTCTCGCTCGGCGAGCGGGTCCGCGACTCTGGGGTACGGGGCGAGGCCACCGAGCTGCTGAATATCTTTGTGCAGGAGCAGGAGCAGTTGTTTGATGTCGCCGCGGCGGAGCGTGGGGATGCGGTGGTGCTTGGGCAGGCATCGGTGCTAGCGGACAAACCCGAGTTCGCGAGTGGGGAACAGATGCGGCGGCTGATTGAGTTGACCGAGACCCGCACCGAACTGGCGACGTTGTTGCGGACGCGGAATGCTGCCGCCGGCGTCCAGATTACGATTGGCGCGGAACATGGGAACTCGTTGCCAGGGGGAATGACCTTGGTGACGGCGGAGTATCGTGCGGGCGGGCTGTCGGGCGTGATCGGCGTGATCGGTCCGACGCGGATGCCGTACGCAAAAGTGATTTCACTCGTGACGCATACGTCGACGCTCGTCACGGAACTACTGGCATAGGGAATGGCTGACTTCTACAAGACGCTTGGTGTCGAAAAGACGGCCGGCGATGACGAGATTAAGACCGCGTATCGGCGGATGGCTATGCAGTTCCATCCCGACAAGAATGGTGGGTCGAAGGAAGCCGAGGAGAAATTTAAGGAAGTCAGCGAGGCGTACGACGTGCTGCGCGATCCGCAGAAGCGCGCCGCGTACGATCGCTACGGCGAGGCTGGACTTCGTGGTGGCGGAGCCGGAGGTGGGGCGGGGGGCTTCCATCATGTGGACATGTCCGAGGCGCTCAACATCTTCATGCGCGACTTCGGGCTTGGGGACATGTTCGGCGGTCAGCAGCGGCAGGCGGCGGGGCCGCAGGCTGGGGCCGACGTTCGTGTCGATGTCCAGCTGACGCTCGCCGAAGTGGCGCTTGGCGTGACGCGCACGGTAAAAATGAAGTTGCTCGATCCTTGCGACCGGTGCGCCGGTGCTGGGGCTGAGCCCGGTACAAAGCCCGCCAAATGCAGTACGTGCGCTGGGCAGGGTGAGGTGCGGCGCGCACAGCGCTCGTTCTTTGGGCAGTTCGTGAGCGTGGCGCCCTGTCCGACGTGCAGTGGCGAAGGGGTCATGATTGCGACGCCGTGCAAGACCTGCCGCGGTGAGGGGCGGCAGCGTGGCGAGCACACGCTGCCCATCAAGATTCCGCCCGGTGTGTCGAGCGGTCAGTACATGCAGATGCGCGGTGTTGGCAATGCAGGCGCGCGCAGTGGCCCGCGGGGCGACGTCGTGGTGGTGTTTGACGTCGAGGAGGATGATCGGTTTGAGCGCGACGGTGAGCACCTCTTTACCGATGTGCTCATTACCTTCCCGCAAGCAGTCCGTGGGGCGGAGATTGAGGTGCCCGGGGTTCTCGGGCCGCTCGAGCTTCGGGTGCCGGCGGGGACGCAAAGCGGACAGCGTTTTGAGCTACGGGGCAAGGGGCTTCCGCGCGTGAATGCGAGCGGCACGGGAGATTTGCATGTGCGCGTGCACATTTGGACTCCGACCGATCTCACGAGCGACGAGTCGGCGCAGATTGATGCGCTGGCGAAGGTACACCGTCCGGCGCCGGGGAAGCGTGAAAAGAGCTTCTGGGACAAGATGAAGGATGCGTTGCGCACATGACCATCGAGAAGACGCCGTGGTTACGCGTAGCCGTTCGTCCGTCGGCGGATGATCGACGCGACGCGTTGATGGCGGCACTTTTTGCGGCAGGCGCGCAGGGGGTGCAGGAGGATGGTGTGCTTCTGGTGACACATCTGGAGCCAGGAAGCGATGTCGGAACATTTGCTGATGTGCTCCGGGGCGCCGATGCGGCGGCTGATATTGCGGTCACCGAGTTGCCGCCCATGGATTGGTCGGAATGGCGCGCGCGCGTGGGCGCACACCAGCTGGGGCCGTTGACGATCGCGCCTCCCTGGCTGGCCGATCAGTTCGACGCTGCCACCACGATTATCATTGATCCCGCGATGGCCTTTGGGACCGGTGAGCATGGCACCACGCGCGGCGTGGTGCGTCTGCTGCCAACGGTTATTCGCCCTGGTGACGTGGTGGCGGATCTCGGTTCGGGAACGGCCGTGTTGTCGATTGCGGCGATCAAGCTTGGCGCCAGTCGTGCGGCTGCCATCGAGATTGATCCGGATGCCACGTCGAATGCGCTGGAGAATGTCGAGCGGAACGGTGTGGTCGGGCGCGTTCAGGTGTTGGAGGGGGATGCAGGGGTACTGCTCCCGCTCGTAGCACCGGTGCGTGTGATTCTTGCGAACATTATCTCGTCGGTGCTGTTGGAGCTGCTGCCGCTCATGGCGGAATCGCTCACCGAGGATGGTCGCGTCATTCTGAGTGGCATCTTGATTGAGGAGCGCACGATGATGCTCGAGGCGCTCGCGGTGCGCGGGTGGCGCGTGCTCGCGGAGGATTCGGAAGACGGCTGGTGGTCGGTGGTTATCGCGCGATGAGCACGCTGCCGACCTTCGTTGTGGGTGAGGGATTTGCCGCGGGGCAGGTTGTCACCCTAGGCGAAGAGGAGGCGCACCATATGCGCGTGCGCCGACTCGATGCCGGTCAACGCATCGGGCTACTCGACGGGCAAGGCACGCGTGGCGAGGGAGTGTTACTGCGGATCGCCAAACGAAACGCCACGGTTCAGGTGGAGAGCGCGACGGTGGGCGACCCGATGCCGGCCATCCACCTGATGCTTCCGGTCGCGGATCGTGATCGGATGCTCTGGCTGGCCGAGAAGGCAACGGAGTTGTCGGCGACGAGTTGGCGTCCGGTCCTGTGGAAGCGATCGAAGAGTGTGAGTCCGCGTGGCGAAGGGCCGCAGTTTCACCAGAAGGTTGCGGCGCGCATGGCGTCGGCGCTTGGGCAGTCCGGCGGCGCATATCTTCCGGTTGCGTATCCCGATGCTTCCCCCGATCGCGCGATTGCGGCGGCGCCGGAGGGCGTTCGATATGTGTGCGACGAATCGGGTGCGCCGATGGCGCGTGTGCTCGATGCGGCGATTCGCTCGACGCCCTCGCTTCCCACGGTCACTTTAGCGATCGGTCCGGAAGGTGGGTTCGAAGATGTGGAACTCGCCGAACTGGAAGCCGCGGGATTTGTCCGGGTCCGAATGGGCGGGACGATTTTACGATTTGAGACGGCTGCGGTAGCGGCGCTTGGTATCGCGCGCGCCGCGCTCGACGCGGCAACGTAACCCGGAATAGAAATTATGAGCGCACCCTGTTTGTTCTGTCGAATCGCCTCGGGAGAGATTCCTGCGGCGATCGTTGCCGAACGCGAAAGCTGCTTGGCCTTTCGTGACATTGCGCCGCAGGCGCCGGTGCATGTCTTGGTGATTCCGCGTGTGCACGCCTCGTCGCTGAACGACGTCTCGTCACCCAGCGTGCTCGCAGATCTGCTCGCGCTCGCGCGGGACGTAGCGCAGCAGGAGGGGGTTGCGGAGAGCGGCTATCGCGTGGTCGTCAACACCAACGATGACGGTGGTCAGAGTGTGGCCCACGTGCATCTGCATGTGCTGGGCGGCCGCGCGCTGCGCTGGCCTCCGGGCTGACGCCGCGCTGGCCTTCGGGCTAGCGCGGCGCTACACGCCGATTTCGGCGGTGGCTTTCCGTTCGAGAGATCCCCATCCAACCACGCGTCCGCGAATCGCGGCGAAGAAGCTTCGCACGACCACCGAGTACATAATCTGCCGGTAGACGAAGCGTTGGAGGATGATGAGCCACGAGAGTCCGCGCTGTTCGTCGGGTTCCATGAGGAAGGCGATGAAGGCGCCGAGCCAGTCGCTGAGTAGGAAGATGGCGTAGAAGGCGAGCAGGTTCTCGAGATCGGAGAGCGCATAGCCCGCGCCATGGTCCGTCCAGGTGAGCCACACCGAGACCAGGCCGTAGACGAAGAGCAGGTCGGCCAGCGGTGACAGCGCCGTCAGGAGCAGCTGGAATAGCCACGTGTTCGGCATCGCGACGAGTCCGAGCGAGCCATACTTGGGTCGCAGCATCGTGTCGCGGTGTTTCCACGCGCACTGCAGCGTGCCGAAGGACCACCGGAAGCGTTGCTTGGACAGGGAGGAGAGGTCTGCTGGGGCTTCGGTCCAGGCGATCGCCCGTTCGGCGTAGGCGATGGTCATGCCGAGGCGCCGAATGCGAATCGTGAGGTCCTGATCCTCGGCGAGCGTGTCGCTGGTGAAGCCGCCGGCCTCGATGACGGCGGAGCGGCGCCAGGCGCCGACCGCGCCGGGAATGACCGTGATGCAGTTCAGGATCGAGAAGGCGCGTCGATCCAGATTCTGTGAGGTCACGTACTCGAGCGCCTGCCACCGGGTCACGAGGTTGATGCGGTTGCCAACCTTGGCATTGCCGGCAACCGCTCCAACCGTTGGGTTGTGGAGTGGTTGGACGAGTTCGCGGACCGTTGTGCGTTCGAACAGCGTGTCAGCGTCGAGGCAGATGATGATATCGGTCGACGCACGCGCAATGCCGAAATTGAGCGCTGCCGCTTTGCCGGCGTTGGGTTGTGTGTGCACGTCGACACGCGGATCGTTCGCGAACCGGTCGCGCGCGATGGCGAAGGTGTCATCTGGCGAGCCGTCGTCCACGACGATAATGCGCAGGTCCCCGTCGTATTGTTGGTCGAGCAGGCTCTGTACCGTGCGTGCAATCACCATCCCTTCGTTGTAGGCGGGGACGATGATCGTAACCGGCGGGGCGAATCGTGGCGCGGTATCGGTCGCGGCCTGTTGGGCAAGCGCCTTCCGACGCTGCATCACGGCTAGGACGAGAATAAAGGCGAGGCGAATGACCCCGGCGATGACGGCGATCAGGAAAATCCAGTAGACACCCCAGTCCATCAGTCCGACGGCCGTGAAGGCTACGATTTCGACGACGCGCTCGAGCGTGGTGTGCGTCGAGAGCTGGGGCATTGCTTCGTCGCGCGAGATGCCCGCGAGCTCAGAGACGAGGACCGGCTCGCGTCCATGCGCGCGCATGGAGTCGATCAGCGTGCCAAGAATCGCAACGGTCGCTCTGCGGTCGCCGCCGGAGTCGTGCAGCAGCAGAATGTTGCCCTTGTCGAGCCGCATCATGGTGGTATCGTAGACCGCCTGCGGATCGGTGAGCCGCCAGTCCTCGCTGTCGATGTGCACGCCAACTGTGAGGTACCCGAGGTCGGTGGCGATGCCAACAGGGATGAGCTCGTCGGCGGTCGTGGGTTCCGCGTCTCCGAAATAGGGCGGTCGAAACAGCGCGGTGCGGCGGTTTAAGATGCTCTCGATCAACCGTCCTGACGCCACGAGCTCCAGTTTTGCGAGAAATGGATTCGTCAGCGCGAGATTGGGATGCGTGTAGGTATGGCTTCCAATCTCGTGTCCTTCACGCAGAATGCGCCGGAGCAGTGCGGGGTAGCCGTCGACTTGGCGACCGACAACGAAGAAGGTGGCTTTCGCGTTCCGTGAACGGAGCGTATCGAGGATCGCGCCGGTGAAGCGCGGGTCGGGACCGTCGTCGAAGGTGATGGCGACCTTTGTGGTATCCTCGCCACCGAATCGCTGCACGCGCCATGGTGCGGGGAAGGCGAGCACGCTCTCGTGCTCGATGAGCCCGCTGCGTGGCGACGCCGACAGGGTCCGGCGGCCCGTGACCGGCCGGCTCGAGAGCCGCAGCAGCTCGCCGTCACCGAGGATTTCGGGGTCGTATCCTGCGGGGATCTCGGCCAGCATCGACGGATCCGAGCGTGGAATGTCGTTTGAGATGGCGCCCCAGATCGATGGATCTTCAGAACCGAGGCGCCACACGGCGGCGCCCGCAATTTTTCGCTGCACTGCCGCTTTCGACTGATTCCATGCGGTCACACCGTCGAGGAACCAGGACACGTGGTCCGTGCCATCGCTGTCGGACCAGGTGACGAAGGGGTTGAGCATGGTTGAGTCGAAGCGCACGGTCGCGTTGTGCTCTTTCGACAGCCGCATGACGTCTTGGAAGGTGACCGTGGAGCCATTCACCTTGTTGTCGGCGTCGTTCCACTCGTAGCCGTAGGCACCGAGCGTCACAATCACCTTCCCCGGGGGGATCCATTTGAGGAACTGATCCAGGCGGTCCTCGAACCAGCGCTGACTCGCCACGGGGCCGGGGTCCCCACGTCCGTAATGCTCATCGTAGAGCATGAGGAACAAATAATCGTTGGTCGCGGCGAACTGTCGGGCGGTTTCTTCGTCGGTGCTGACGGGAAGGGCGCTGGAGAGGACGCGTCCACCTGGAGCGAGTGCCGCGCGCAGGATGCGCGAAAAGGCAATCACGGACGGCATCAGGTCGTCCGGGACTTCTTCGAAATCCAACGTGACGCCGGCAAACCCGTACTTGATGCAGGCGTTGACCAGTTGCAGGGCGGCAGACTCTCGCGATCGCGGCGTGGCGATCAACTTGCGCAATGCCTCGGCGTGAAACTTTTGCGTGCCGCGGTCGAAGTTGCTGACCATGGCCATCAGTTTCGGGCGGTTCTTTGGTGACTCCTGCTCAATGGTGTAGAGTGCCCGGGCGTCGGTGCGGTCGTCGAATCGTGTGCCGTTGGGGTTGATGAAGAACCACTCGCCGACCACCCAGTCGAGATCGCGAATGTGGGCGTTGAGCGAGGTGCGCGAGTTGTCGTCCCAGTTGACAAAAAAGCCTGCCACAATCCCGGGGCGATCGCTGTTCATGCTCACCGCGCGCTTGCTGGTCGCACCCTCGATCTTTCGATTGCGCTCGATCGGTAACTGGCTCGGCCGCATCGCGGGGGGATGGACGTATCTGCTGAGTGCGGTTTCGAGGCGGCGCTGCGCTGCGGTTTTTTCGCGTTCGCGACGGCTTGTCTTCAACTGCGACGGCTGCGCGGCGGCTCGCACCTGAGCGCGCGCGTCTTGGAGTTTCGGGAGGATTGGGGGAATCAGAAAACTGATGGCGATGCCAAGCCCAAAGAGCGTTGTCAGCACGCCCAGGGCGAGCGAGACGCGCTGAATCCTCCGCCAGCGTTTGCCGCTGGGGTCGAGGAAGACGGATCGGTTCGGGTGTTCGCTCATCGGTTGGTGGTGAAATCTAGCCCGTTGGCGGGGAGCTCGTACCCACGGGTCGCCTCTCCCGAAGCTTGCCCGAAGGGCCACGCAGGCCGTAACTTGAAGGGCTCTCGTCCTCCCAGCCGGTGACTGAAATGGCTTCGCTCCACGAACAACTCCGCGCCGAACTGACCGCAGCCCGCAAGGCTCAGCAGAAGCCGGCCTTGCTCCTGCTCGGCACGATCCTCGCCGACATTGAAAACGCCCACATTGCCGCAAAGCGCGACCTGACCGAAGCGGATGTCGTGGACGTGCTCCGGAAGGGGATCAAGCGCCGCCGAGAGTCGCAGGACGCGTACGAAAAGGGTGGCCGCGCGGAGCTTGCCGCGCAGGAGCGCGATGAGGCGGCGATGCTGACGCGGTTTCTTCCGCCGGAGGCCAGTGAGGACGATGTGCGTGCGGCGGTCAAGGCCGCTATAGCCGCCGGTGCAGCGAATGTCGGCGTAGTGATGGGGAAGGTGATGCCGCAGTTCAAGGGACGCATCGACGGTGGCGTGATCAACCGCGTCGCCCGAGAGGAGCTGGGCCCGACCGCGTGAGCATCGGCAGCGACCACGCGCTCACCGTCCTCGAGTTCGGTGCAGCGCTCGACATGGTCGCCGGACATGCGGGCAGTCCGGCTGGTGCGCGTCGCGTCCGCGCGTTGACGCCGATGACGGACGCGGCGGCGATTGACCACGCGCTCGATCAGGTGGATGCGATCCGTCGGCTGATGGACGAGGATGGTGGGTTCGCGCCGGAGTTAGTCCCGGAGCTGGATGCGCCGCTCGCACGACTGCGCGTCCCAGGGACCGCGTGGACTGGCCCAGAGCTCCGACTCGCGCACACCCTGCTCGGGGCCTCGCGCCGGTCGCGGGATGTCCTGCGCCAGCCGCAGCGCGACGCGCATCTGGTGGCGTCGCTCACAAGCATCATCGATGCCCTCGTGCATGCGCCGCAGATTGAGCGCGATTTAGACCGCGTGGTCAATGAGGAAGGGGTCGTCCGCGACGATGCGTCCCCCGCGCTCCGGAAGGTACGGCGCGAGTTGCGTGGCGCCGAAGGCGATTTGGTGCGCATGCTTGAGCGGCTCATGGCCAAGCTTGAGACGCACCATCGGGTGGACGACGCGTCGGTCTCGCTCCGGAATGGTCGCTATGTGATTCCCGTCCGCCGCGAGGGGCGGGGCGCCGTGGGTGGAATCGTGCACGACACATCGGCGAGTGGCGCAACGGTGTTCGTTGAGCCGCCGGCAGCGGTGGAGGCGGGGAACCGGATTCGCGAGTTAGAAGCGGAGGAGATGCGCGAGGTGCATCGCGTGCTGCTCGAGGTCACCGACACACTGCGCCCGGAGCGCGACGCCTTGATGGGCGCGCTCGTCGCGTTGACCGAACTCGACGCGTTAGCCGCGCGCGCTCGGTACGCTCGTAGTCACGGCGGCACTCGGCCAGGGCTTGCACTGGTAGGTGATGGTTTTGCCGTGCATGCCGGACGGCATCCGTTGCTGCTGGCCCGTGATGCGGGCTCCGTGGTACCGTTCGATTTGGTGATGGAGCCAGGGGAGCGCACCCTGCTCGTCTCCGGGCCGAATACCGGCGGAAAGACCGTGCTGCTCAAGGCCATGGCGCTGCTGTCCCTACTCGTGCAGTCCGGAATCCCGGCGCCGGTGGGGCCTGAGAGTCGTGTGCCGATTTTCGATCGATTCTTTGGTGATATTGGTGACGAGCAATCGATTGCCGCATCGCTGTCGACATTCAGTGCTCATTTGCGGAACCTCGGGGAGATTCTCCGTGAGGCAACGGCGGCGTCGCTCGTGTTGATTGACGAGCTTGGGTCGGGAACTGATCCTGTTGAGGGCGCGGCGTTGGGCGGCGCGATTCTCGAGGAACTCACCCGTCGCGGGACCTTTACGATTGCGACCACGCATTTGGGAGCACTCAAGGAGCTGGCGCAGGAGGTGCCTGGAGTGGTGAATGCGTCGCTGCAGTTTGACGCGGTTCGACTCGCGCCCACCTACCGGCTCATCAAGGGGATTCCAGGACGCTCGTACGGTATTAGCATTGCGCGCCGACTTGCGTTGCCAGAGTCGGTGCTCACGCGTGCCGAGCAGCGCGTGCCAATCGGCGAGCGTGATGTTGCGGCGCTGCTTGAGGACCTCGAAGCGCGTCAGGAGTCGCTTGTCGAGCGCGAGCGCGACGTCGCCGCTCGTGCGGAGGCCATGTCGGAGCGCGCGGAGCAGGTGAGCACGCGAGAGCGCGAGGTGAAGGAGAAAGAACGCGAGCTGGAACGGTCGGCGCGCCAAGAAGCGCGGCGCCACGTCTTGGACGCGCGGCAGGAAATCGAACGGTTGATCAAACAGTTGCGCGATGCGGGGCGTGACGCGGGGATGCAGCAGCTCGACGCCGCCGCACTCGAGATCCGACGCGCCGTGGAGCGCGAGGCAGCCGCGCAGGCGGCAGCGATTGCAACGCTCGATGGGACACAGGTCGCGGAGCGGGATGCGGCGTCCGCGCTGGGTGACGTAGTGGTCGGCGCGACCGTGAGCGTGTCGTCGCTTGGTGGAAAGGCGGGTGAGGTGATCGGCGTCCGAAATGGCGAAGCCACCGTCATGGTTGGGGCGATGAAGATTTCGGTGCCGGTCGCCACGTTACGCGTAGTCTCACGCCGAAAGCGCGAGCCCGTTGAGAAGGCGATCCCACTGATCGGCGATCAGCCCGATGTGGTGGTTCGCACCGAGGTGGATCTCCGCGGGATGCGTGTGATGGACGTCGATGACGCCGTGCTTCAGGCGGTGGATGATGCGGTGCGCGCGGACTTGAGTGCGATTCGCATTATTCATGGCAAGGGAACGGGTGCGTTGCGTGAACGGGTGACCATGTTGCTGAAGACTGACCGTCGTGTCAAAGCGTCGCGAATGGGTGCGTGGAACGAAGGGGGAGCGGGCGTGACCATCGTGGAGATCGCATGATTCCCGACGAACAGGTCGAGCAGATTCTTCACGCCGCCGATATCGTGGCGATCATCGGCGAACATGTGAAGATCAAAAAGACGGGCTCGGTGTACCGCGGCCCCTGTCCGTTCCATCAAGGCACGAACAACAACTTCTCCGTCGTTCCGGGAAAGGGATATACCTGCTTCGTCTGCGGAGAGAAGGGGAGTGTGTTCACCTTCGTGCAGAAGCGGCTCGGGATGAGTTTTGTCGAGGCGGTGAAGTACGTCGGTGAAAAGTCAGGTATCGAAGTCAAGGAAGTGCAGCGCACGCGTGAGGGCCCCGATCCGCGCGAGCCGGTGTGGGAGCTCAACGGGACCGCGAGCGCCTGGTTTCGCGATCTGCTCTGGGACAATGATCTCGGTGCCAGCGCACGTAACTATCTCGCGCAGCGCGGCCTCAAGAAAGAAACCGCGGATCGATTCGGTATCGGGTTCGCGCCGCGCGAGCTCGGGCTCATGCGAAGCTACCTCAACGGGCTCGGCTTCGACGACGCGCGGCTGATGACGGTGGGGCTTCTGGTCCAGCGCGAGGACCAACTCGAGCCTCGCCCCCGTTTTCGGGATCGCTTGATTTTCCCGATTGCGGACGCCACGGGCCACACGGTCGGTTTTGGCGGTCGACTCATCGGCCCCGGCGAGCCAAAGTATCTCAATAGTTCCGAGTCGGAGACGTTCTCAAAGGGGAAGCTGCTCTACAACATGCATCAGGCGCGCAGCGCGATTCGTCGCGAGGAGCGCGTGGTGGTAGTCGAGGGCTACTTCGATGTGGTTCGACTGGTCGAGGGGGGCATCGAGTGTGTCGTGGCTCCCATGGGGACGGCGCTTACCGAGGAGCAAGCAGACGCACTGCAGCGGCTCACCAAGAACGTCTTTCTGCTTTATGATGCTGACGGTCCCGGACAAAAGGCGAGTTTTCGCGCGGCGGAGCTGCTCTTGAAGCGTGGGATGTCCGTTCGCGTGGCTACGCTTCCTGAGGGCGATGACCCCGACACCTTCGTGCAGAAGCACGGAGGACCGGCGATGGAGAAGCTGCTGAGTGCCGCGATGGACGTGTTCGATCGCAAGGTCCAGCTCTTAGAGCGCAGTGGCTGGTTTGCCGACCTGCAACGCAAGCGTCGCGCGCTCGATGCGCTGCTGCCAACCATTCGCGGCACAACCGACCCGCTCACGCGAGACTTGTATGTGGCGCGACTGAGCGAGGCCGCCGGCGTTGAGCGCTCCGTGCTGGTTCAAGAAATGAACGCCGCATCCGCTGCCGACGCGCGGCGGGCGCGCGTGTCAACGCCGATGGCGACGCCACGGGAAATCGCGCGTGCAACGGTGCCCGCGCCCCGTCCGGCGGGCCCCTATCGCGGCAGCACGCCCGAGAGTGCAGCGGAACGCTCGCTCGTGCGCCTCGTTCTTGCAGCGCCCGAGGCCGCGGATTCGGTGCACGAGCGGCTGTCGCGAATGGAGGAGGAAGGCGGACACCATCCGGATATCGACGAGGTGTCGGGCCCTGGCAACGGCGCGCTCCGGGATCCGGTGTACCGCGCCATCTTTGATGCAGTCTTGATGCAGGACGGGGTGCTCGACCTCGAGGGGCTGGCCGAGTCGCTGGAACCGCAGGCGATCGCGGTGGTCGAAGAACTGATGGCCGAGGCAGGGGAGGTCGGCGATCAGGCGGTGGCCGTTGACGCGGCGATCTCGGTGCTCTCGGCGCGACTGTTGAGTGATCGCATTGCAGACATTGAGCGCATGACACCCTTAGCATCGGACGAGGAAAAGGGATCGCTCAACATGCAGAAACGGACCCTGATTGCGGAGCTGGTCCGCGTCGATCCGCGCGCAGGATGGAAGCTCGGACGACGTGGCCCCACGTGAGGCTAGACGGCTATTTTCTTTGGATCACTCAGGAGGAGCTGTGAACAACGATCTCGAAGCGCTGCTCGCGCTGCAGGCTGACGATGTGGTGATTCACGGACTCGACGCGCGACTCGAATCGCTCGAGCCGCGGATTCGCGAGCTCGACCTGCGCCGTGCGCGCCTGACTGATGCTTTGGCGCGCTCGGCGAGCGCCGTCGCCGATGAGGAAAAGAAGCAGGCCTGGGTGCGTGACAAAATCGCCGAGCACAAGGCGTTGATTGAGCGCAACGCGTCGCAGCTCGATGCCGTTACGAATATGAAAATGGCTACAGCCGCGACGGCCCAGATGGATCAGGCAAAAGCGATCGTGGTGGCGGAGGAGGGCGATCTGGTTGTCATCAACCGAAAGCTGGACGAGCTGCGCGCCGTGCTCGACACGCAACAGCGCGAGCTCGCGACACTCGCGGCGGCGCAGGAGGCTGTGCGCGGAGAGGTCGCGGCTGAGCGCGCGGAGATTGACGGCGCACTCGCCGTCGCACGCGCCAGTCGCGCGCGGGCTGCGGAGGCCGTGCCCGCCTCGCTGCGCTCCAAGTACGACCGGATTCGTGTACGCCGGCAGCCTGAGGCGGTTTTTGCCATGAATGGCTACTGCTGTGGGGCGTGCGACACGGCGATCCCCATGCAGCGCCGCCACAGCATGAGCACGACGGGTGCCATTGACGTCTGTGAAGGATGTGGTGTGCTGATGTACTTCCCATCTTGACTCCGTATCGAATGCTCTGGTTTCTCGACTGCATGCGGACACGCTGACCGTGGCGACTCCGACCGCTCGACGCCGTGCTCCCACTCGTTGGATGGAGCCACCGCCGATCCGTGAGGCTGAGGCACAAGCGCTGGCGCGAACGCTCGGGCTTCCGCGTTCGCTTGCGGCGCTGCTTGCTGCGCGCGGCTACGGCGACGAGGCCGCGGCCAAGCAGTTCTTGCGGCCGCAGCTAGAGCAGCTGCTCGATCCGCTCGCGCTCCCCGACATGGACATCGCCGCAGAGCGCCTGGCGCGTGCCGTCGCGAAGGGGGAGACCATCATGGTGCACGGCGATTATGACGTGGACGGGATGTGCTCGGCGGCCCTGATGACGCGTGCCCTGCGCGCGCTGGGCGGGACGGTGGTGCCGTTTATTCCCGATCGTCGCACGGATGGGTATGATCTGACCGACGCCGGCGTTGACGCGGCCATCGCGGCGGGGGCGTCGCTCGTACTCACCTGCGATTGCGGGACCAGTGCAATGGCGGCCGCGCGGCGGCTGCAGGCCGAACGGATCGATCTGATCATCAGTGATCATCACCTGCCTGGTGGTCCCTTGCCGCCGGCCGTTGCCGTGCTGAATCCACAGCGCACCGACAAGCCATACGCGGAGGTGGGGCGCGATCTCGCGGCGGTGGGTGTCGCGTTCAAGCTCGCGTTGCAGGTCACGCGCGTGCGCGGCGGGAACGAGAACGTCGTGCTGAACATGCTCGATCTCGTCGCGATGGCGACCGTGGCCGATGTGGCGAAGCTGCGCGGAGAAAACCGGGTGATGGTCCGTCGCGGACTCGGCTTAATGGCGGAATCCAAGAGCGCGGGGATTCGCGCGCTCATCCGTTCCTCTGGATTGGAAGGGAAAGAGATGACGGCGGGGCGCGTGGGATACATTCTGGCGCCACGACTCAACGCACTCGGCCGATTAGCGAAAGCGATCCGAGGTGTTGATCTCCTGCTCGCGGAAACGGACGCCGAGGCCAATGGATTCGCACGGCAGTGTGAAGAGCTGAATCGCGAGCGGCAGGAGATGGACCGTTCACTCTTGGATTCGGCCATGCGGAGCGTCGACGCGATGCATCTGCCGGACACGTGGGCGGTCACCCTGTCAGGTGAGGGGTGGCATCCTGGCGTGATCGGCATTGTCGCATCCCGTGTCGTAGAGCAGACGGCGCGTCCGGCCTTTTTGATTGCCGTCAACGATGGTATCGGCAAAGGGTCGGGGCGTTCGATTGGGGCCTTTGACCTGCATGCGGCGCTTATTGCCTGTGATGACCTCCTCATCAAGCATGGCGGGCATCGGGCGGCGGCGGGGCTCACCATTGAGGCCGCGCAGATCCCGGCATTTACCGAGCGCTTCAATGCCGTGGCGCGCGAGCGACTCACTGCGGACGACCTCGTCCGCGAACTCAAGCTCGACCTCGAACTTCCGCTCGACGAAGCGACGGCTGATCTTGAGAAAATGCTCCGTCACTTTGAACCGTTCGGCATGGGGAATCCCGGCCCGATGTTCGTCGCGCGCGGCGTCCGTGTGGCGGCTGGCGCTACCAAGATCGGAACCGACGGCGTGAAAGCGCAGATCGCTGGTCCCTCGGGGCCAATCGAGGCGGTGGGCTGGGGGATGGCGGAGCGCGCGCGAGAGCTTGCGACCGGCGCGATCATTGACATCGCCTACAAACTCGAGCGGAACGAGTTCCGAGGCGTGAGCAAGCTGCAACTTGGGCTCACCGATTTCCGCGCGGCGCGCTGACATGCGAATCATTGCCGGGGAGTGGCGTGGGCGCCGGTTCGAAGCACCGCCGACGATGGATGTGCGCCCGACCGCCGATCGGGTCCGGGAGTCATGGATGAGCATTCTCCAGATGGAGATTCCCGACGCGCGCGTGCTGGACCTCTGTTCCGGCTCGGGCGCCCATGGCCTCGAGTGCCTGTCGCGCGGTGCGGCGTTCGTCGACTTCATCGAGAATGACGTCCGTACCCTGCGTGTGCTCCAGACCAATATCACCGGACTCGGGGCGGGGGAGCGGTGCGCCGCACACAAAGCGGACGCTGAGCGGTTCGTGGCCGAGCTCGATCCGCTGGCGTATGATCTCGCGCTGGCGGACCCGCCATACAAAACGGATATCGCGAAAAATCTGGTGGACCGCTGGCTCTCCGCCCCGTTCTCGGCCATCTTCGGGGTGGAGACTGCGCGGTACGTCACCCTTCCTGAGGGAGGGGACCGACGTACCTACGGTTCCACTGCTATCACCATCTACCGAGCCTGACGGTCATCAGATGCCTAAAATCGCCCTGTACGCCGGAAGCTTTGACCCGATTACGAATGGCCACGCCGACCTGATTCGGCGAAGCCTGAGCTTTGTGGACCACATTGTCGTCGCGGTGGCCACGAATGTCACGAAACAGCCGTTGTTCAGCACCGAGGAACGCACGGCGCTGATCAACGCCGCGCTGGGGCACGATCCACGTGTCGAGGTGCGTGAGTTCAACGGACTCCTCGTGGATTTTGCCAAGGAGTCGGGCATTCGCATGATCATTCGCGGCCTCCGCGCCGTCAGCGATTTCGAATATGAGTACCAGATGGCCCTCATGAACCGTCACCTTGCGCCGGAGATGGAAACGGTGTTCATGGTTCCGTCGCTCGACACCACGTACATCAGTTCGAGTCTCGTTCGCGAAATCGCGAAGTTTGGCGGCGATGTGACGGGGCTCGTGCATGCCGACACCGCGGCCGCGCTCCGGAAAAAGTTCGCCCCGTGACCTTCTTGGCGCGCGTGAGCGCTCGCGCTCGGCTGCTGCAGGCGCGCATCGCCTTCGCAGAGGCGTCTGATCCGCGTGTGCTGCAAGCGGCCAAGCGCCTGGAGCAGGAAGGGGTGGCGATTCCCTTGTTGGTGCTCGACCCAGGGGCAAAGCATGGCCAGGCCGAGGCACGGGCCTCCGGCCTTGAATGCGTGGACCCCTCCGCGGACCCCCGCTTGGAGGAGCTCGCCGACACGCTCTGCGTGGTACGCGCCAAGCACGGATTGAGCCGAGCGGACGCGCTGCAGTTGGCACGCGATCCGCTCGTTTTTGCGAACTGGTTGCTGCGGAATGGTGATGTGGACGCCGCTGTTGCGGGCGCGGTGCGTACCACGTCAGACGTCATTCGTTACGCGCTCTGGCTCATTGGCCCTGCGCCAACGGTGCGCACGGTGTCGAGTGCGTTCTACATGTGTGTCCCACCATTCCGTGGCTCGAGCGCAGGGGAGGGAGAGGTGCTGACCTACACCGATTGCGCGGTCGTGCCGAATCCCACGGCTACGCAGCTCGCCGACATCGCGATTGCCGCCGCCGATGCGCGGCGGCGTATTGTGGGAGACGAACCTCGGGTGGCGCTTCTCTCCTTTTCGACCCGGGGTTCCGGGGGCGATCGTGGGTCGATCGCGCTCGTGCGCGAGGCGCTGGCGTTGATTCGTGAACGCGAGCCGGGGTTACGTGTCGACGGTGAGCTCCAGGCCGATGCCGCGCTCGTGGAGGCGGTGGCCTCGCGCAAGGCGCCGGGGGGCGTCATCGCGGGGGAGGCCAATGTCTTAGTCTTTCCCTCGCTCGATGCAGGAAATATTGCGTATAAGCTCACGGAGCGGCTTGCCGGGGCTACCGCGATCGGTCCTATCTTACAGGGGCTCGCGCGTCCGGTGTCCGATCTCTCGCGCGGAGCCGACGCCGATACCATCTTTCATGTGGCCGCGCTTGCGGCCCTGCAGTCACGGCCGGCATCGTGACCACCAGGGCGGGCGACGGCTTCTTGCACTCTCAGCCGCTAGGAGCGCACCGGTCATGAGCTTTTCGGTCTCGCAACACGGGGACGTCGCCATCATCGACGTCGAAGGGCAGCTCGTCGTGAGCAACCGTCAGGAACTCAAGCAGCGGGTGCTCGACGAAGTCGACAAGGGCACCACCAAGGTGCTCGTCGACTTTGCCCACGCTGGCTACATCGACAGCTCCGGACTCGGCGTGCTCGTGTCGCTCGCCAAGCGCATTCGCGAAACCGGCGGCGACCTGCGGCTCGCGAACTTGAATGAAGATCTCCAGACGCTCTTTGAGCTCACGAAGCTCGATACGCTGTTCCAGATCTCGGAGACTCGAGACGGCGCGCTCGCGAGCTTCTGAATGATTGCTGGCGAGATGGAGCGGGATACCGAGACGCTGGACGTCCGGATCTCGAGCGACGTGCGTCATATCGACATGGTCGTCGCCGACATCGTGCGACTCGCTGCGTCGTGGGAGTATCAGCGCAAGCATCTGGCGCTCAATCTCCCGGTCGCGCTCACGGAGGCGCTCTCGAACGCCATTCTGCGGGGCAACCGCGAGGATCCTGCCAAGTCGGTGCGAGTGCGCGCCGAACTGACCGCGGAGCGCCTGGTGGTGGAGGTGAGCGACGAAGGCGTGGGCTTCGACCTCGCGGCCTGCACGGCGGATCCGACCGCCGCCGGAAACATCATGCGTGAGGACGGCCGCGGACTCTTCCTGATGCAGAAGCTGATGACGCGCGTCGAGCGGTTTACCGACGGCGGGAACGTGGTGCGGTTGGTGCTGCATCGTGGGTGAAGTTCGCGATGCACTCGCACAGGCGCGACTGGAAGCTCAGGCAGCCAATGCCGAGCTCCTCGAGCGATGGGAGGAGATCAATCTCCTGTACTCTATCGGTGACATCCTCGGTCGTACCCTGGACCTGAGCGATGCGGCACGCACGATTCTCGCAGCGATCAGCGATACGGTTGGCGCCGGTCGCGGTGGGATCTTCGTGTACGAGCAATCCAGTGGGCTGCTTCGCCCGTTGACTGTGCAGGGGGTCGACGCCAAACTAGTGGCGCCCGTCGCCGTGGATGACGCCTCGAGCTTGGTCGCGCGTACGTACCGTGCCCGGCATGCGATGCTTGAGTCGTCGGTGCCGGGTGACACCAGCGACCTCGCACTGCGGCGTGGCCCGGTGCTCGCGGTCCCGGTCATGTGGAAGTCCCCGCAGGACGGACCGGTGGCACTTGGTGTGGTGCTGCTCAGCGACAAGCGGAGCGACATGGGCTTTACGGCGAGCGACGAAAAACTCGTCAGCGCGATCGCCGCGCAGATTGGCACCGCGATCCAGATTGAAGGGCTCGTGCGCGCGTCAGTGGCACAGCAGCGACTCGCGCACGAAATGCAGCTCGCACACGAACTGCAGATGCGATTGCTCCCCGCCACGACGGTGGTGTCGCCAGAGGCGTCGTGCGCCGCGCGGGTCGCCCCCGCCCAGAGTGTGGGCGGTGACTTTTATCATCTGTTCCGTCTCGCGGACGGGCGCACGGGCGTCTTGATCGGCGATGTGTCGAGTCATGGCTATCAGGCGGCCTTGATTATGGCGCTGACCATGAGCGCGATGGCCATTCACGCGCAGGCCACGGTGGACCCGGCCGTCGCGGTGCAGGCGCTGTACGCCTCGCTCGCTGATGAGCTCCGCCAGACGGAAATGTTCCTCTCGCTCTGCTATGTGGTTGTTGATCCTGCTGCGCGCACCGTGTGCTACACGAACACCGGGCATCCGCACGCCTTTATCGTCGCCGCGGACGGCACAGTCCAGCGCCTCGACGCGACCGATCCGCCACTCGGACTCGGCGGTGATGCGCCGCATTCCGCGGTCCTGCCTTGGACGCCCGGGAGCGACCTGCTTGTGCTCTTTACTGACGGTATCAGCGATGCGCGCGACGACGCCGGTGTCGCGCTTGGGGAGGCCCGAGTGCTCGATGTGGTCCGTGCGCGGCGTCACGATGCGCCGGCCCGCGTCGTCGACGGGGTATTCTCATTGTTGGAGGGGCACATGAGTGGTATGGCACCCGCAGACGATCAAGCGATCGTCGTGCTCCGTTCGTGAGCGCTCCCTTTTATCCGCGCCCTCGCAAGGCACTCGGACAGCACTTCCTCACCGACCCCCGCATCCTCGGTCGGATCGCCGACGCCCTGAGCGCCGCTCCGGGTGATACGGTCGTCGAGATCGGCCCCGGGCGTGGAGCCCTCACGGACATCTTGCTCGCGCGCACGCTGCGGGTCGTGGCCATCGAGGTCGATCGCGACCTCGCGCCGATGCTCGTGGAGCGGCATGCCGGCAACCCTGCGCTGACGGTCATCGCGCAGGACGTCCTCGAGGTGAATCTCGCAGAGGCCGCAGGCGTCGCGCCCTTCTTGGTGGTGGGGAACGTCCCGTACAACATCACCACGCCAATCCTGTTTCACGCGCTGCAGCGGCCACGCGCCGCCCGTGCCGTGTACCTCGTGCAGAAGGAAGTCGCAGAACGTGTGGTGGCCAAGGCGGGTGACGAGTCATACGGCGCACTGACGGCGAACGTGCAAGTGGTCGCCAAGGCTGAGATGCTCTTTACGGTACCGGCAGGGGCGTTTATCCCGCCGCCGAAAGTGGAGAGTGCGGTGTTGCGGCTCACCCCGCTCGAGCAGCCATTGATTGCCGCCGACGAGGAAGCCCCGTACCGGCTGATGGTGCAGGGGGCATTCGGGATGCGTCGCAAGCAGATGCTGCGCGTCGTACGCGAACTGTGGTCGCTGGATCCGCTCGCTGCCGGCGCCCTGTTGGAGACTGCGGGGATTACGCCGACGGATCGTCCCGAAGTCCTGAGCCCCGACGATTTCGCCCGACTGTTGCGGGCGCGTCTTCAGGCGTCGCGATTGACCAGCGCGTAGGACAGGATTTCCAGCTCGAGCGCCATGTTCACGCTGCGGATCGTCACATGCGACGGCACGTGCAGGGGGGTAGACGCAAAGTTGAGAATGGCGCCGATACCGGCCGCCACAAGCCGGTCGGTGAGCGGCTGGGCCACCTCCGCGGGGACCGCGAGGAGCGCGATTTCCGCGTTGAGCGACATTAAGTCCGTTTCCATATCACGCTGATCGCGGACGGTCACGCCGTCGAGAGCAAGCCCAATCGATTGGGGATCCACATCGTAGATCCCAACAATCCGAAAGCCACGCTCGCGAAATCCCCGGTACTGCGCCAACGCAGCCCCGATCTTTCCCGCGCCAACAATCACCACCTTCCACGGCCGGCCGAGGCCAAGAATCTCGCGGAGTCGCGACGAGAGGTCGCTCACCGAGTAGCCGAGCCCACGCTTGCCGAAGGACCCAAAAAACGAGAGATCCTTGCGCACTTGGGCAGAGGTCGTGCCCCCCTGTGATGCCAATTCGCCGCTCGAGATGGTCTGATGGCCATGCGCCTCGAACTCCTCAAGGAAGCGCAAGTACAGGGAGAGCCGTCGGACGGTTGATTCGGCGATGTGCTTCAAGGCGTCGGGTGCTTGTGAATGATTTCACAAAGTAACGTCAACTCTTTCGCGGGGGAAGAAGGTCAGAGGCCCCCCATTATCTTCCCTGCATGGATGGCACCCCTTTTGTTGATGTCCCGTTCGTGGTGGTGGACGTAGAAACCACCGGCACGAGCCCCCACCACGGCGACCGCGTCACCGAGGTGGCGGCGGTGATTGTCGAGCGGCACCCCGATCGGCCAGGGCTCACGGTGCGCGAGGGATTTCACTCGCTCGTGAACCCGGGGCGGCCGATTCCGTGGCATATCACTCGGCTCACGGGCATCAACGACGCGATGGTCGTCGCCGCGCCCACCTTTGCCGATATCGCGGGGGAACTCGCGGCCCAGCTGGTCGGCCGAGTGTTTGTCGCCCACAACGCGGCCTTCGACTGGGGCTTTCTCTCGGCCGAGTTCGCGCGGGTTTCACCAACCCCACTCGACGCGCTCGCCACCGGCCAGCTGTGCACCGTGCGCCTCGCCCGTCGCCTGCTCGCGCATCTGCCGCGGCGGAATCTCGATGCCGTCTCCGCGCACTACGGCGTGACCATCGATGGACGCCACCGCGCCGCCGGCGACGCGCACGCCACCGCCCAGGTACTCCTTGGCTTGCTCCAGGACGCGGAGCGCGACGGGATGTACACGCTGGAGGAGGTGCAGGGGATGCTCGCGCGACGTACCGCCGCGGCGCGGCGCACCCGCAGCGGTATTCCGCGCGCCACCAACGGCGCCGACGGCGTCTAACGACGCTTGCTGCGCGCTGTTCCGTCCGTGCCCACCAACTCCTAAGTTTCCGATATGACTCCACCGACTCCGTTGGTCCACACGCGCCGCGTTGGCCGTTTCGTGGTGCACGAGATTCAGGCCGGCGGCCAGCAACTCGATGGCGGCGCGATGTTTGGCGTTGTTCCCAAGAATCTCTGGGAGCGCCGGCTGCCCGCCGACGCCCGTAACCGCATTCCCATGGGGATGCGCGTGCTGCTGATCGAGCACGAGAGCGGTTTAGTGCTGATCGACAGCGGGTCGGGGAACAAGGAGACCGCGAAGTTCCACGACATCTACGGCATCGAGAATGCCGGTGCACCGATCGACGGCGTCGCCCGCACCGCGCTCGAAGATGGGTTCGCCCAGCTTGGACACCGGCTCAGCGACGTGTCGCTCGTGATCAACACGCATTTGCATTTCGACCACGCCGGCGGCAACACCTTTGCCGACGCCACGGGAGCGGTGCATGCGACGTTCCCCAATGCGCGGTATGTCGTGCAGGCGGGAGAGTACCACTACGCGACACACACCAACGAGCGCACGGCGGCGAGTTATTTCGGCCGCAACTGGCACGCAATTCGCGAGGCGGGGCGCCTCGACCTGATCGAGGGCGATCGAGATATTGTCTCGGGCATCTCGGTGCTGCGAACGCCGGGCCACGTGCCGCACCACCAAAGTGTGTTGATCGACGGCGGTGGGGAGATCGCCTGTTTCCTCGGCGATGTCTGCCCGACCGCGTACCATCTGCCGTTGCCCTGGATCATGGGCTACGACGTGGAGCCGCTCGTGACGCTGGAGTCCAAGCGGTGGTTGCTCAAGCGCGCGCACGAAGAGCGCTGGCTTGTGGTATTTGAGCACGACGCGACGCACGGTGCAGGGCGTGTGGGGCACGACGGCAAGAGTTACACGCTCGAGGCGGAGTAAGCCCTAACAGGCCCCGCGTGCGGCGGGCGCTGTTGTTGCGCCCGCCGCGCAGTGTTACTTCGCGTCGACCGCGTAGCGGCGCACGAGGGCTTCGTAAAAGGTGACGGCGTGCGCCATGTTGGCGACGGTCACCCGCTCGTTGGTCCCGTGCGCGCCCGCGATTTCTGCGGCGGTGAGCGACAGCGGCATGAAGCGGAACACGGCGGCCACTCGTCCCGAGTAGTTTCGCGAGTCTGTGCCCGCCATCACCATGAAGGGCGCGACGAGCGCGTCGGGGTATGCGCCGGCCACCGCCTCTTGCATCACTCGGAACTCCGGGGTGTTCGTGCTCGAGACAGCCGAGGGCGCGCGCCCGACGCCGACGCGGGTAATCGTCACGCTGTCGTCGGCGACGACGGTGCGAATGTGTCGCTCCACATCATCGGCCGTTTCGCCTGGGGCGAGCCGGAAGTTCACCCGGGCGGTGGCGCGTGCGGCGAGCACGTTGTCTTTCGCGCTCCCCTGCAGCATGGTGGGTGCCGTGGTCGTGCGTTGCAGGGCATCGGTGGTGTTCTTTCCCGCCAAGATCCGTTCGACCACCGGGCCAAAGAGCCAGAGGTTCGCGAACACCGCGCGCGAGGGCAGCGGCATTTCTGGAGCGAGATACTCGAGAAGCTCGCGCGCCGGGCCATTGCGATGCGCCGGCATCGGATGATCTTCGAGCGCCACCACGGCACGGGCAATACGGCCAACACTCGAATGGCGCGGCGGCATCGACGAGTGTCCACCTCCGCTCACCGCGGCGAGCTCGAAGGTCTGGTAGCCTTTCTCTGCCACCCCAATCAGGGCGATCGGTTGGTCGATTCCCGGGAACATCTTCTGGGTGACCGCCGCGCCTTCGTCGAGGACCAAGGCCGGGAGCTGTCCCCGCCGTTCGAGGGTATCGGCGATTGCGGCCGCACCACTCCCGAGCACCTCTTCATTGTGACCGAAGGCCAGCATCACGGTGCGCGTTGGGGTCACACCTGAGGCCACCACCCGTTCCACGGCCTCGAGGATTCCGACTAAGGCGGATTTGTCGTCGAACGCGCCACGTCCCCATACGGTCCCCTTGTCGACGGTGCCCTCGAACGGCGGGTGCGTCCAGGCGGAATCGGTGCCCGGGTCGACGGGCACCACATCCTGATGCGCCATGAGGAGGAGCGGCTTCAGCGTGGGGTCCGTTCCCTTCCAGGTATAGAGGAGGGACGACCCGTCGATCACCTCACGGGTCAGCGTCGCGTGCAGCTTGGGGTAGGTGCGTTGCATCCACTGTTGCAGCGCCACAAGTTCTGTGTGTGCGGTGACGGTGGCGTCGTTCGTCGAGATGGTCCGGAAGCGCACCGCTTCGGCCAGGTGCTGGGCCACCGCCACGCTGTCGACGGGACCCGTGCGGTGAGTGCCGGCTGGTGGCGCGCCGAGCTGGCGCGAGGTCACGGTGACCGTCCGGACGCCGACGATGGCCGCGAGAATAAGCAGTATGGAGCCGAGACCCACGAGAAATCGGCGCATCGATCGAGGACGGGAGGGGGAGGGCGGACGGGGCGCACTGGACGAAGCCCTCGGCGACGGGGTCCGTCAAGGGTTGCCCTGCCGCTTGACCTAAGTGGGCGTCCGACATAGCTTTGAAGGACATCGCAGGACAAGTGACTCGGATTGGCTGCCGAGTCCACCCTGAAGGCCTCTTCGCTTCGTGCGGAGTTGTGCTGCAGGAGTCGCCGACACGACACGTCCCGGGGAATCCCCGGTCGTGTGATTTGCGTCGCGGACTCCGGTATTGGGGTTCGCGATTTGTTTTTGCTGGACCACGGAGGAGACGAGTATTCAGGACACGACGAAGCGGCCGCCGCGCGTCAACCGGCAGATCCGCATCAGCCCAGTCCGGGTGATCGGCGCAGACGGGGCACAGCTCGGAATCATGGAAGTCGATGTCGCGCTCGGACAGGCTGTCGAGCTTGGGTTGGACCTGGTGGAAGTCGCACCGTTGGCCCGACCGCCGGTGGTCCGAATCATGGACTACGGCAAGTACAAGTTCGAAATGGCCAAGCAGGCGCGACAGGCGAAAAAGAAGCAGCACGTGATTCAGATCAAGGAAGTGAAGTATCGTCCTGGCATCGAGGACCACGACTTCGAAACGAAGACCCGCCATGCGCGGCGCTTCCTCGAGGAAGGGAACAAGGTGAAAGTGACGTTGATGTTCCGGGGCCGTCAAATCGCACATCCCGAGCTGGGACGTGCGGTGGTGGAACGGGTGGCCCAAGCACTGCTGGATGTTGCAAAGATCGAAACGGACGCGCGCCTCGAGGGGAAAGCGCTGACGATGATTCTCACGCCGAAATGACGAGCGAGATACGATGCCAAAGATGAAGACCCATAAGGGCGCCAAGAAGCGCTTCTCCGTCACCGCGACGGGCAAAGTGCGCCGCCTGAAGGCTTACAAGAGCCATATCCTGACCAAGAAGACCTCGAAGCGGAAGCGCAATCTCCGTCGTCCGACTATTGTCGCGACGAACGGGGAAGCCAAGAACCTCAAGCGCCTGCTTCAGGCATAAGGAGACCGATCAATGCCTCGCGTTAAATCCAATGTGGTGCGCCTGAAGCGCAAGAAGCAGATCATGAAGGCCGCCAAGGGTGCGTTCGGCGGCCGGAGCAAGCTTTGGAAAGCAGCCAAGGAGACCGTCGAGCGCGGTTGGGTCTACGCGTACCGGGATCGTAAGGCGAAGAAGCGCGACTTCCGTAAGCTGTGGATCATCCGCATCAATGCGGCGGCCCGTCAGCACGAGATGTCGTACAATGTCTTCATGCACGGGCTCAAGAAGGCCGGCGTTGAAGTCGATCGTAAGATCCTCTCCGACCTCGCCATCAAGGACCCCACGGCATTTGCGCTGCTCGCCGACAAGGCGCGCGCCGCGAACCTCGTGACTGCGTAAGCAGAAATTGCAGGGTAACGAGCGGCAGCGCCCCAACGGGCACTGCCGCTCGTTAGTTTTCATCCCTGTCCCATCACGTCCCACGCAGAGCGATCCCCGTGACCCTCGACGAATTCAAAGCGGCCTGCGCCGCCCTCGCCGCCGACGCTCCCGCGCAGATTGCGGCGGTCGCCGACTTGGACGCCTGGACGGCCCTCCGGAACGCCCTGGTCGGGCGTGCCAGCGGTCGCCTCACCGACATCATGGCCACCTTGCCGCAGCTCCCCAAGGAGGATCGCCGTGAGGCGGGGCAAGCTGCGAACGCCGTGAAGCTCGAAGTCGAAGCACTCCTGACCGCCCGCGAGTCGGGGCTCTCGGCCGCCGCCAAGTCGGGCGGAGACCTCGACCTCACGATGCCGGAGCGCCGTCGATGGGTGGGCGCTGCGCACCCAGTGTCGCAGGTCATCGACGAAATCACAGAGATCTTCCGCGAACTGGGATTCACGATCGCCCTTGGACCCGAAGCAGAGCACACCTGGTACAACTTCCAGGCGCTCAACTTCCCCGACGATCATCCGGCGATGGATCTGCACGATACCCTCTACCTGCAGGGTGATCTCGTGCTGCGCACGCACACGTCGCCCGTACAGGTGCGCACGCTGCAGCAGTACGCGCCCCCCATCCGGATCCTTGCGCCGGGCAACGTACATCGTCGCGATCCGTTTGACGCCTCGCACGCGCCGACCTTCGCGCAGGTTGAGGGGCTCGTGGTTGACGAAGGGATCACCTTCGCCGACCTCAAGGCCACGCTGACGCACTTCGCGAATCGCTTCTTTGGCTCGACGCGCACACGCTTTCGTCCGTCGTACTTTCCATTCACCGAACCGAGCGCCGAGATGGACGTGCTCTGCGGGGTCTGCAAGGGAAGCGGGTGCTCCGTCTGCAAAAACTCCGGCTGGGTCGAGATCCTCGGCAGCGGCATGGTGCATCCTGCGGTCATCGAGTCCGCGGGACTCGACAGCACCAAGTACACCGGCTGGGCCTTCGGCCTCGGGCCTGCGCGCACCGCGCTCGCCCGTCACGGCATTCCTGACATCCGAATTCTTTACGATTCGGATGTCCGCTTTCTGGAGCAGTTCGCCCGATGAACATCTCCCACGAGTGGCTCAAGACGCTGGTCCCGCACACCCGCTCCGCGGACGAGGTGCGCGACCTGTTGACCGCGCACGTCGCAACGGTGGAAGGCTTCGAGCACACGCGCGCCGAACTGGCGTCGTTCGTGATTGCCCGGGTGATGGAGTCGGAGAAAATCCCTGACACCAAACTGTCGTTCAACAAGGTGGACGACGGCAGCGGCACACTGCTCGAAGTCGTCTGCGGCGCACCGAACGTCACGGTTGGCACGATGTATCCGTTCGCGCGTACGGGCACCACGATGCCCGCGGGGCTCGTCATTGAGAAGCGCAAAATCCGCGGCTTTACCTCGAACGGCATGCTCTGCTCAGCGCGTGAACTCGGGCTCGGCCAGGACCACGATGGCATTCTGCCCATCGAGACCGCGGCAGCTCCTGGCACCCCGTTGCTCGACGTGTTGCCGATCTCTGATGTGCGAATTGTTGTGGACGTGTTGCCGAACCGCCCGGACTTGCTCTCGCATCGCGGGGTCGCGCGCGAAGTATCGGCCCTGACCGGTGTGGCGATGGTTGAACCCGCCGACTGGACTGCGGCGGTCGCTGTTCCTGCCCCGGTGGTTGGCGATGCGTCGGCAACAGCGGGCGGCGTCACGGTGCGTCTCGATGATCGCGAGGGATGCCCGCGCTATGGAGCGGCCATCATTCGAGGCGTGAAGGTCGGACCGAGTCCGGAGTGGTTGGTCAAGCGGCTCGAGGCGATCGGTTCGCGGTCGATCAACAACGTGGTGGATGCCACCAATTATCTGCTGCACGGCTTCGGCCACCCGATGCATGCGTTCGACCTCTCGAAGCTTGAGGGTTCGACGATCGTGGTGCGGCGCGCCGCCGCTGGCGAGACCCTCACCACGCTCGACGGCACTGAGCGCAAGCTCACGACGGGCATGCTGGTGATTGCCGATGCCGCGCATGCCACCGCGGTTGCTGGGGTCATGGGTGGTCGTGAGAGCGAGGTCACCGACGCGACCACCGACATCCTGCTCGAAGTCGCGAGTTTCCACGCGGGGCTCGTTCGTAGCGGTCGTCGTGCGCTCGGCCTGTCGACCGACGCCAGCTACCGCTTTGAACGTGGTGTCGACGACGCCGCGCTCCCCGAGTTGCTCGCGCGCGGCGCCGCGTATATCGCGGAGATTGCCGGCGGAACGGTCGAGACAAAGTTGCTCGTTGGCGCCGCACCGGCGCCGCGCGCACGCGTGAGTTTTGCGCCGTCTCGGGTAGCCCGCTTGCTTGGAGACGCGGTGCCAGCAGACGAAGTGGTGGCCTTGCTCACGTCGATCGGCTTTGATGTGCAGGGGAGTGGTGACGCGCTGAGTGTTGCGGCGCCGACCTGGCGCCACGACGTGTCACGCGATGTTGATCTCGTGGAGGAGATCGCGCGTTTGCGCGGCTACGATCGACTTCCCGATACGCTGACGGGAGCGCGCCCGGGCAATGTGCCCGACCATCCGTTGCACACCGTGGGGCGTCGCGTGCGCGATGCGCTCGTTGCGGCCGGGTTGCTCGAGGTCCGCCCCTTGCCGTTCACCACGCAGCGTGCGGAATCGCAGGCGCGGGTGCTCAACCCGCTGGCGCAGGACGAAGCATATCTGCGCCTGGACCTGCTCGACACGTTGAGTCGCCGCGCGGAGTACAACTTGAATCGCATGCAGGGGAATGTGCGGTTGTTTGAAGTGGGGACCGCGTTCCTTGCGGGGTCCGGCGCGGAGTCTGTGGGAGGCGAGGAGATTCGCGTGGCGGCGCTCCTGATGGGAGCCTCGCGCCCACCGCACTTCACGGAGCCAAAACCGCCGGCATTCGACGCGTGGGACGCGAAGGCGCTCGCCACGCGCGTTGCGCAGGCCGCATGGCCGGGCGCGACGATCGAGTTTGCCGAAGCGGTGCGCGACGGTGCGGACCAGTGCCTGTGGACCGTTGCGGTCGATGGGAGCGTGCGAGGCCATGTGTCGGCACTCACGAGCCTCGACGCCCCCAACTGGGCGTCGCCGGCGTTCGGTGTTGAGCTCACCCTCGGCGCAATGCCGGTGGCCTATGTAGCTCCGAAGGGGGAGCATCGGTATGTGTCGGCGGCGACGAGTGGCCCAGCGGTCGCGCCGGTGCGCTATGTGCCACTCCCGGCGATGCCGGCTGCCGAGTTTGATCTGGCGCTGCTGGTGCCGACGCATATCGCCGCCGCTGCGGTCGAGGCACTGATTCGAAATACCGCGGGCGAGTTGCTCGAGTCGGTGGTCGTCTTTGACGAATATCGCGGCAAAGGACTCCCCGAAGGCACGCGCTCGGTTGGCTGGCGGTTGACCTTCCGTCATCCGGAACGCACTCTACGCGACAAGGAGATCGAAGGCCGTCGCGCTATGCTCCTCAAGACTCTGGAGAAGGAACTCAGTGTCGTCCCCCGTTCTGCCTGACGCGGCATTCCGCGAGTTGGAGTTGCTCGTCCGTAATCTGGGCGAGGAACTGGCCGCGTTCCGAAAGCGAGCGCAGGCCGCTGAGGCGCGCTTAAAAGCCATCGCCACGAGCGGCGGTGGCGGCGACGCCCGTGCCGAGGAGCGCGTGGCTTTGCTGGAAAAGGAGAACGCGGTGCTCAAAGCGCGCCTGGAGTCTTCCGCTGAACGGACCCGGGCGATGCTCGACCGGGTCCGCTTTCTGCGCCAGCAACATGCAGGGGAGGGGCGATGAGCGCGGTCAAGCATAGCACGAAGGTCATGATCTGTGGGGAGGAATACACGATCAAGAGTGAGGTGCCACCCGAGCGTACCCGCGAGGTGGCGGCCCATGTGGACGCGACCATCCGCAAAGTGATCGGGAGCGCGAGTTTGACCGAGTCGCACAAGGCGGCGATTTTGGCCGCATTGTCGATCACCGAGGAGTTATTCCGCGAACGTGACGCCGCTGCTGAGGTGGCAAAATCTATGACGGGGCTGAGCAGCGAACTGCGGCGGTGGTTACCGCCCGGGAAGCGCGGCGAGGCTGTCTAGCGGTTACGGGCTTCGCTCAGCTGGGCTTCGGCTTGTATTCGGGGTGTCCGCCTATGGGGTGGACACCCCGTTCTGCGCATTGCCAACCACTTGGGAAAACGGTACTTTCCACTTGAGGAAGTCGGTTGACGTAGGTCCAAGTCACTAGTGGAGTTAGCCCGCCCCGTTCAGCGCCCTTCGACGGCGCTCGACCGGATGGTCTGACCCCGCTGTGTGGCCTGCGTGACGGATTTCTGGGGAGGTCCTTGAATACCGTGGTGCGCCCGGCTCGTTTAGCGTGGCGGCGCTGCCTTGGAGTATAGAGAATAATGGATCCGATGATGATGCTCGCCATCGCGCTTGGTGTTGTGGGCGCGGCTGGCAGCGCGGTGGCATTCCGCGCGGGACGGGGGGTAGGACGCTCGGCAGAGCTGGACGCACGGAAGGCCGCTGGTGACACGGCGGAGCAGTTGGGCAAGCGGATTGTGGGGGAGGCCGAGCGTGAGGCCGATGGACTTCGCAAGGCAGCGGTGCTCTCCGGCAAGGAAGAGGCGATGCGCGCCCGCGAGACATGGGAGGCGGAAGCCCGCAAGCGTCGCGATGAGGTCGAGCGTGACGAGAAGCGGCTTCAGGAACGCGAGGGAGTGCTCGATCGCAAGTTCGAGGTGATTGAGACCCGCGACAAGGATCTGTCGCGTCGTGCGAGCGACCTGGGCCGAAAGGAAAAGACGGTCGAGGAGCGGCAGGCGGAGCTCGACAAGATGGTGTCGGAGGAACGTCGTCGACTGGAGCAGTTGGCCGGGTTGTCGGCGACCAAGGCTAAGGCGGAACTCGTGCGCCGGATGGAGGAAGAGGCGCATGCCGATGCCGCCAACCGTCTGCGTGAGATCCGCGACACCGCCAAGCGTACCGCTGATCGCGAGGCCAAGAAGATTGTAGCCCTCGCCGTGCAGCGCATTGCCGCCGAGCATACGGCAGAGATCACCGTGAGTGCGGTGTCGCTTCCCAAGGACGAGATGAAGGGGCGCATCATCGGACGCGAGGGACGCAACATTCGTGCGTTCGAACTCGCGACGGGTGTTGACGTCATTATCGACGACACTCCGGACACGGTGGTGGTGAGCTGCTTTGATCCCGTGCGCCGCGAGGTAGCGCGACTGGCGCTCGAGAAGCTCGTGGCCGACGGACGTATCCATCCCGGGCGCATTGAAGAAGTCGTGGAGAAGTCGCGGCGCGAGGTGGACGCGGGCATTGTCGAAACCGGTGAGCAAGCGGCATACGACGCCAATGTGCATGGCCTGCACCCCGAGCTGATCAAGCTCATTGGGCGCATGAAGTGGCGCACGAGCTACGGCCAGAACATCCTGCAGCATTCCAAGGAAGTCGCCTGGCTTGCCGCGACGATGGCGAGCGAACTTGGTCTCGATGTCGCCATGGCTCGCCGCGGCGCGCTGCTGCACGACATCGGCAAGGTGCTCACGCACGAGCACGAGGGCACGCACGTGCAGCTCGGCGTAGAGGTTGCCACCAAGTACGGGGAGAACCCGTTGGTGGTGAACTGCATCGCTGCGCACCACGACGACGTGCCGCACGAGAGCGAGGTCAGCGTGTTGGTGCAGGCCGCTGATGCCATTTCGGGATCGCGTCCGGGAGCCCGTCGCGAGGCCTTTGAGACCTACGTCAAGCGACTGGAAGGGTTGGAGAAGATTGCGTCGAGCTACCGTGGCGTGGATCGCGTGTTCGCGATTCAGGCGGGTCGTGAGATTCGCGTGATCGTGAATCCGGAGTCGGTGGACGACGCGCGCATGCAGTCGCTCACCGAGGAGATTGCACGTCGCGTGGAATCGGAGCTGCAGTATCCCGGTCAGATCAAGGTTGTAGCGATCCGCGAAAAGAGAGCGATGGACATTGCCCGCTGAAATCATCGACGGCGCAGCCGTCGCCGCCAAAGTCCGCGCCGAAGTGGCGCGCGATGCCGCCGCACTCGCGACGCGGGGAATCATTCCGGGTTTGACAGTGGTGCTCGTCGGAGACGACGGAGCCAGCGCCGTTTACGTGAAAGCCAAGGAAAAGGCCTGTCACGAGGCGGGCATGCACGGCGAGACCATTCGCATGCCGGCCTCCACCACGCAGGCGGAGTTGCTCGCTGTGGTCGATGGATTGAACGCCGATCCCAAGATCCACGGGATTCTCGTACAGATGCCATTGCCCAAGCAGATCGATCCGCAGGCAATTATCCGCCGGATTGCGCCACACAAGGACGTGGATGGTTTCCACCCGGTGAACGTCGGCAAAGTCCTGATTGGCGACAGCGACGCCTTTGCGCCGTGTACGCCGTGGGGAGCGCTGGTGCTTATGCAGGCCTACAACGTGAGCACGGCCGGTAAGGAATGCGTGATTCTCGGTCGGAGCAACATCGTCGGCAAGCCGATGGCCTCGCTCATGGTGCAGCCTGGCGTTGATGCGACGGTGACGGTATGCCACAGCCGGACCAAGGATCTCGTCAGCCATCTCCGCCGCGCCGACATTGTCGTGGCGGCGATTGGCAAGGCCGAGTTTGTCACCGGTGACATGCTCAAGCCCGGCGCGGTCGTGATCGACGTGGGGATCAATCGCGTGGACGATGCCACCGCCAAGGCGGGATACAAGCTGTACGGCGATGTGCATTTCCCGAGCGCGAGTGAGGTCGCGTCGCTGATCACACCAGTGCCCGGCGGCGTTGGACGTATGACGATCGCCATGCTGATGAAGAACACCGTGCGCGCGGCCTCGATGGTGCTGGCGTGAGCGCAGTGGCATACCCAGGAACGACGCCCGAAACGGCGCTCTCCATTGCCGCGCTGAACAACGCGACAAAGGATGTTCTTGAGGGTGCCTTCGAACCGCTCTGGGTAAAGGGCGAAGTGTCAAAGCTGACCGCGCATAGCAACGGTCACTGGTATTTCACGCTCAAGGATGCACGGGCACAGCTGTCGTGCGTAGTCTGGTCGCGCGACATTCCGCGCATTCCGGCCAAGCCAGACGACGGAATGTCGGTCACGGCATTTGGGCAGCTCTCGATGTATCCCGCGCGTGGCCAGGTCCAGTTCATGGTCACGAAGATGGAAGCCGAGGGGGAAGGGCTGTGGCGGAAAGCCTTTGAGGCGACGCGCGCGTCGCTCGAGAAGGACGGACTCCTCGACCCGTCGCGCAAGCGTGCGCTGCCGCGGTATCCGCGACGGGTGGCCATGGTCACCAGTCTCGATGGTGCGGCGCTGCACGACGTGCGCTCGGTGCTCGCACGGCGCGATCCCACCGTAGAACTCATTGCGGTTGGCGCCACGGTCCAAGGGGAATCGGCGCCGGCGTCGATTGTTGCGGCTCTGGATCGTTTGGTGCGGTGGCATGACGCGGACCCTGCGAACTATGTCGACACGGTGATTGTCGGGCGAGGCGGTGGTTCGCGCGAGGATCTCTGGTGCTTCAATGACGAACGTGTGGCCCGTGCGATTGCCGCGTGCCCGATTCCGACGATTTCCGCGGTGGGGCACGAGGTGGATGTGACGATCGCTGACCTGGTAGCCGACCTGCGCGCGGCAACGCCGAGCGCGGCCGCTGAGGCGGCGGTTCCTGTGCTTGACGAAGTTCGCGCCGACGTCGCAGCGCTTGGGGCGAACATGCGGGATGCCGTCACGGCCATCATGCGCGACGCCACGAGTTCGGTGCGGCAGTTGTCGCGCGTGCTCGCGCTGCGCGCTGAGCGCAGCGTGGAGCGGCGTCGGGCGCGAGTGCAAGAGCTCGCGGCTCGGGTCGATGGCTTGAGTCCGCTTTCGACGTTGGCGCGTGGCTATGCCGTCGCTCGGCAGCGCAACGGCGGGGCACTCCCGTCAGCCACTGGGTTTCGCCCGGGGATGGAGTTCGATTTGCAGTTCCGCGACGGTATCATCACAGCCCGTGCCGAGGCGATCGCGCTTCGGGAGACGGCGGCTTCCACTGGCACCTCAGTATGACATTCGAAGAGAACCTCGCGCGGCTCGAGGCGATCGCCCAGTCGCTGGAGCGGGACGATCTCCCACTCGACAAGGCCCTCGCGCTTTTTGAAGAGGGCATCACCGTGCTCCAGGGCGCTACGGCGGCGCTCTCGCGTGCGGAGGCGCAGGTCGCAACGCTGGTCGAACGTGCGAATGGGGTGCTGGAGGTCACGCATGACGGCGATTGATTTTGGGTCGGTGAGTTTCACCGCGGATCGCGCCGCTGTGGCGATTGCGCTGCAGCAGGTCGCGGATCGCTATCTCGACGGGATGGAGCCAACGGTCGCCGAGGCCGTGCGCTACGCGTTGATGGGGGAAGGGAAGCGACTCCGCGCCATTCTCCTGATCGCCGCGTATCGCGCGTCGGGTGGAACGGGTGATGCCAGTGGACTGGCGGCGGCGGTTGAGGTTGTGCACGCATATTCGCTCGTGCACGACGACCTCCCGTGCATGGACGACGACGATGTCCGTCGAGGGCGCCCCACGGTGCACAAGGCGTTTACGGTGTCCGCGGCCACGGCGGCAGGGCTCGCGATGGTGCCGATGGCCGCCCGCGCCGCCTGCGATGCCGCGATGACGCTTGTCGGCGACCCCAGGGTCGCGGGCGAGATTGTGCGGACGCTGATGTCGGCGTCCGGCGCTGGCGGAATGATTGGCGGTCAGCTGCTCGACCTCGAGGGCGAGGGGACCGCATTGGATCTGAGTCAACTCGAACGGGTGCATCGCCTCAAGACGGGCGCGCTGATCAATGCGTCGGTTCGGATTGGCGGGCTCGCGGCAGGTGCCAACGAGTCGTGCTTGGCGGCATTGGAACAGTACGGCGCTGCTGTCGGTTTGGCTTTCCAGATTGCGGATGACGTGCTGGATATCACCGCGACCACTGATCAGCTCGGCAAGACGGCTGGGCGTGACGTAGAGTTGCAAAAGAGCACCTATCCGGCGTTGCTCGGTTTAGTTGGGGCGCGTCAACGCGCCGCGGCGTTGAGCGACGATGCCTGCCGGGTGTTGCATGACGCAGGAGTGCACTCGCCGGCGCTGGACTATCTCGCTCGTTTTATTGTGGCTCGTCGTTCCTAAGCTGACGCTGTGCATACCATGCGGACGATTGCACTAGGTTTCCTGTCTTCCCATTGCTCCCGATGACTCTCCTTAGCCGCCTCACCGCTTCACCGTCTGACCTGCGTTCCTTCACCTTGGAGGAGCAGGTGGCGCTCGCCGCTGAGGTGCGTGCCTTTCTGATTGAGAGCTGCTCGGTCACGGGCGGACACATTGGCGCGGGCCTCGGCGTCGTGGAACTGAGTATCGCCCTGCACCATGTGTTTGAGACACCCCAAGACCAGGTGGTGTGGGACGTTGGCCATCAAGGCTACCCGCACAAGGTGCTGACGGGACGCGCCGACCGCATGGATACGCTGCGCCAGGAAGACGGACTGTCGGGCTTTCTCAAGCGCGCCGAGAGTGACTATGACGCGTTTGGTGCCGGACACGCGGCCACGTCAATCAGTGCGGCGTATGGTATGGCGGTGGGGCGTGATATGCGTGGCGAGGACTTTAAGGTCGTGGCGATTATTGGCGACGGCTCGCTCGGTAGCGGCCTCGCCTACGAAGGCTTGAACAATGCGGGCGCCTCGGATTCGGATTTCATTGTCGTCCTGAACGACAACGAAATGTCGATCGCGCCGAATGTGGGTGCCATGCACAAGTATCTGACCTCTGTGCAACGCAACCCGATTTACAATCGCGTGCGCAGTGCCATTGGCGATATCGCCGACAATGCGCCCGGTATGTTGCACGATGCCGGCAAGTTGCTGCGTCGCTGGGAAGAAAGTGTGAAAAGCTTCTTGACCCCTGGCGTGCTGTTTGAAGAGCTTGGCTTTCGGTATTTCGGCCCGATCGATGGTCACGACCTGAAGCAACTCAACGAGACCTTCAAAGCCGTGCGCGAAATGAAGGGGCCACGCTTGATCCATGTGATCACGCAGAAGGGGAAGGGCTTCCCCGCCGGCGAGCACGTGGAGAAGTGGCACGCACTCCCGCCGGGACACGACCCCACCACCGGCAAGCAGCTCAAGGCCGCCACGGGCAACGCCAACTACACCACGGTGTTCGGCAAGGGACTCGTGGAGCTGATGGCGGAAAACGATCGGATTGCCGTCATCACGGCGGCAATGCCGAGTGGGACTGGCACGGGTGGCGCCGCCAAGCAGTTTCCGTCGCGCTTTTTCGACGTCGGCATCGCAGAAGGGCACGCGGTCACGATGGCGGCCGGTATGGCCACGCGTGGCGTGCGCCCGGTGGTCGCGATCTACTCGACGTTCCTGCAGCGCGGCTACGACAGCATTGTGCATGACGTGGCGATTCAGCATCTCCCCGTGACATTCTGCATGGACCGTGCGGGTCTTGTAGGCGAAGATGGTGAAACGCACGCCGGACTGTACGACATTGCCTACATGCTCGCGATTCCCTCGATGACCGTCACTGCTCCTCGCAGCGGGACCGAGTTGCTTGGGCTGCTTCGCTCGGCCATGGCACACGAGGCCGGACCGTTTGCGATCCGCTACCCGCGCGACAACTCGCCCGACGTCGTCTCCGCGATCGCTGAGATTCCGGCGGTGCCGTACGGAACTTGGGAGGTCGTCCGCAGCGGCACGGAGTTCGCGATTCTCGCCGTTGGTACCATGGTCAACCAGTCGCTCGCGGCCGCGGACCTGTTGGCTGCCGAGGGAATGAACGTGACCGTCGTCAACTGCCGCTACCTCAAGCCGTACGACGCGCTCACGCTCGACGCCATTCTCGCCACCCACCGCCATGTGCTCGTGGTCGAGGAAGGAACCGTGGTGAATGGATTCGGCGCCTACATGGCCTCGGTGATCAGCAGCCGCGAGCCCGGGGTTCGGGTGACGGCGCACGGCGTTCCAGATCGCATTGTGTATGCCGCGCCACGCGCCCGACAGTTGGCGCTCTGCGGGCTCGATGCGGCCGGTATTGCCGACAAAGTCCGGTCGCTCCACGGGTCCGAAGCTGTGGCGGGGTAAGCGGGATGCGCATCGGCGTCATCGGTCATCCGGGGTATGAAGGTCTCACCGAGATCCTGGCGACGCTTGTGCGCGAAGGCCCCAGGCTCGGGCTCGACGTCTTCTACGAGGAGCACATGCGCTCGGAAGTTCCGGACGCGCCATTACTCCCCGAGCCCGCATCACTGCATGGGCTGATCTCACTCGGCGGCGACGGCACCTTGCTGCGTGCGGCGCGCTGGCTCGACGGTGCTGAGGCGCCAATCATGGGCGTGAACCTCGGACGCCTGGGGTTCCTCACCAGCTGCCGGGCCTCTGATTTTCCGAGCTATCTAGAACGCTTTGCGGTCGGTGATTTTGAAACGGACCGGCGTATGGCGATCGATGCCGCGGTGCTTGGTCCCGACACTGTACCGTCCAAGCCAATGCGCGCGCTGAACGACGTGGTGCTGCACAAGGGCGGACTCGCGCGCGTGCTGCAGGTTCGCGTGTGGGTGAACGGTGAACTGATCGGGTCGTTAGCGGCCGATGGCATCGTGCTCTCGACGCCGACGGGGTCCACGGCCTACTCGCTCTCGGCTGGCGGGCCGATTGTCGAACCGACGATCGAATCGATCTTGATGACGCCCATTGCGGCGCACACGTTGGCGGTACGTCCGATTCTCCTGCCGCCGGACGCCGAGATCGAAGTGCAACCAGATGATGCGCCCGAAGAGATTTTGGTGACGGTCGACGGGCAGCGTGGCACCACATTAGCCGCGGGCCAGCGACTGCGCGTGACGCGGTCCGGCTCCCCGGTTCGCATCGCGCGATTCTCGGGCACCTTTTTCGCGCGGCTGCGCCACAAGCTGGGATGGGGTGGGGTGGCCGAGCGGGGCGAGTGAACCGTGCTGAGTGAGCTAAGGATCAAGAATTTTGCGATTATCGAGTCGGTGGCGTTGCCGTTGGGCCCGGGGCTCAATGTCCTGACCGGTGAAACCGGTGCCGGTAAATCGATTATCGTCGGCGCGTTGGGATTGCTCGTTGGTGAGCGCGCATCGACCGATTTGGTGCGAACCGGTGCCGACAAAGCGACGGTCGAAGGGGTGTTTGATGTGAGTCAGGTGCCGTCGCTTTCGGCGGCTCTGGACGAGCGCGGCATTGAGACCGAGGACGGGGTGCTTGTCCTGAAGCGCGAGGTGGCCGCTGCCGGCGGACGTGCGCGGGCGTGGATCAATGGGTCACCCGTCACCGCCGCGCTTCTGGCCGACATTGGACGGTTGCTCGTCAATGTGCACGGGCAGCACGAGGCGCAGGCGTTGCTCGATCCCGAGGCGCAGCGCGGGATCCTCGACCTCTTCGGTGGCGCGGCGGACGAGTCAGCGCGCGTCAGCAGCGCCTATGCAGAGCTTGCAGCGGCACGCGCCGCCGTGCGGCAGCTTGCCGATCGGCGCGACGAAGCGCACAAGCGCGCGGATTACCTCCAGCACGTCGCCAAGGAGATCGGGGCGGCACGCTTGGTGGAGGGGGAGGATCTGCGCTTAGAGGAAGAAGCGCGCAAACTCACCCACGCCGAAGAACTTCGTGGGCTGGTCGGGGAGCTCTCCACGGTGCTGGATGGCACTGACGACGACGAGGGCGCGGTGCGTCGCGTCGCACACTTGCAACGCGCGCTCGCGACACTTCAGCGTATCGATGCCTCGGCGAGTCGCATGCAAGAGCTCCACGACGCTGCGTACTACGCGCTCGAGGAACTCTCTCGCGAGGCGGCGTCCTATGGCGGAACCGTCGAACACGACCCCGCTCGGCTCGAGGAGGTGGAACGTCGTCGCGACCTGATTTTCCGACTCACCAAGAAGTACGGTGGAAGCATTGCGGCGGTCATGGAGACAGGCCGCGAGGCGCAGGCCGAGCTCGACTTACTAGATACCGCGTCGCTGGACATGCGCGCACTCGAGCAACGGGTGGATGCGGCGGTGGCGTCGCTCGCGGCCGCGGCTGCGGTGCTCACGAAGAAGCGCCGCGCGGCAGGCAAGGCGCTGTCGTCTGACGTTGAGGCGATGTTCCCCGAGTTGGGAATGCCCGACGGGCGCATGTTGGTGGAGCTCTCTCCGCGCGCGGAGCCTGCGGCCACCGGTGCGGAAGATGTGGAGTTCCGTGTCGCGCTGAATGTTGGGCACGATGCCCGGGCACTGTCGCGCGTTGCCAGCGGTGGCGAACTCGCCCGAGTGATGCTTGCGCTCAAGGCGATTCTTGCGCGGCTTGATCAGGTCCCCACGTTGATCTTTGACGAGGTCGATGCCGGCATTGGCGGCAAGGTTGGGCTGATGGTCGGCGACGCGATGCGACGTGTCGCGAGTCACCACCAGGTCTTTGCAATTTCGCACTTGCCGCAGATCGCGGCGCGCGCACATCACCACATTGTGGTGAGCAAGGGCGCGCGCGGCGGTGTGACGACGGCGGATATCGCGGTCGTCGAGGGCGATACGCGTGTGCGGGAAGTCGCGCGCATGCTGGGCGGTGATGCCGATAGTTCGGTGAGCCGCGAGCATGCCAAGGAGCTCTTGGCGACCGCGAGCGTCAGCGGCGACCGAACAGGCGCCCGTACCAGCGAAGTTGAATCAGATCCTGCGCCGCGACGGGGAGGTTCCCGCCCGTCCCGCTCGCGCTAACGGTTCGCATCCAGGTGATCTCGTAGGGCATCCGAGCCTGGCCGCGATCGTACGCGGTCAGCGTCGAGTACGAGAGACCGAACCCAAGCCGCTGTTCGCGCCATTGGGTCTCCTGGTTAAGAACCGATGCGTCGAGCGTGACCGGCGCGCCATTGAGATCGGTGGTCGTGAACGTGCCCGAGTAGGAGTCGGCGCCTTTCGTGCGCACCAAGTACTGGGCAGCGATTCCTACCCACTCATTCAGCGACCAGCGCGGTGTGACGCTGAGTTCCGCGATATCGCCGAGGTCGCGCGTGACCTTCTGCTCGCGATACGATGGCGCGATCGGATGCGAGGCGTCCGTAATTCGCCGGGTGAGTGCATCGGCGAGTTGGCGATCGTAGCGGGCCGCGATCGTCATCCAGAACTGATTGCCCCAGAGCAGGTCGGTCCACGAGCGGACACCGATGTCGCGCTGGTGGTTTCCCGTGCCGAGGTCGGTGAAGTCCGTGGTGAGGTCGGTTGTGCCGGTGGCGACGCGGTAGACCGCGCCAACGGATTGCCGCCACTTGAACCCGGCGGTGGCACGCTGCGCCGCGATATCGCCGCGGTAGGGATCGACGAGCAGGAACTTGGCCGAGAGTTCAATGTCGCCGATTCCGCGGGTGATGCTTCCGGCGATCGGCTTTGCATTGATGCCGTAGAGCGAGTCGCCCAGCAGGGTGGCGACATCGTGCGCGGTGAGCGGGGCAGCCCCGATCGGTGCGAGCGTTGCGATGGTGTTGCCGAAGCTCGAAAACTCACTGCGTAGGCCAGCCAGGCGCGTCTCGATCGCCGCTTGCGCCGCACTGCCGGCCACCGGCACGAACACGGCGCCCGGGTTCGTGCGGCCGCCGTAGAGCGCTGAGAGGGCCGTCATCATGGCCCCAGTGCGACTCACGAGCGAGGCTGCCGCGGCGGTGCTGAATCCACTGCAGGCGGGTAGGGTGGGGGTGTTGGTGCAGGTGGTGACTCGCGCGTTCAGCGCGTTGCTCGCGGCGTCGAACGCGCTCACGAGCGAAAGGTCGGTGGTAGCGGCCCCGGAGGTCCGCCGCGCCGGATTGAGCCCCACGGTCGCTTCGCGGCCGGTGGGGTTCATGCGCAGATCAACTTCGGCGTGGGCCGTCACAAAGGGGACCATCACGCCGAGGGTGAGGCGGTTGGTGACCCCGTACTCGAGCATGAGGGGGGTCGACGCCACCACGTTGCGCTGCCCCACGGACATTGCGCCAAGCGAGGCGCCGAAGTTGGCCATGCCGGCGAGCGACCGAATGGAGCTTTGGACTGGGAGGAGGCTCTCGAGGACACGCGGTCCCAAGGAGTCGACCGTAAAATCCAGACCAAGCGGCTCGCGGGTTCCTTTGGCGCGTCCCGGGCTGTTTTCGCCGTAGCGGCTCGACCAGGACGTCCATTCGGCCATCCCCCGCACGCGGAACTGTCCGCGCAGCAAGGTCAGGGCGTCCTCCCCTGTGCCAGCGGTTACTTGTCCCCGCGCGGGCGCGGCGGCCAAGGCCAGAAGAAGCAGGGGGCGCGCAAAACGGCTAGTTTGCATAGGAGAATGCAAGATAACGCACAGTCCATTTCCGTGACACACGACGCCCTGCAGTCCGTTCCTTGGCAGATTACCGGCAACCATTGGCTGTCGCTCCCCTGCGTGCACCCCGCCGACGCCTCCCTCCACGCGCTTGGGGTGCTGCATCGCGGTGCTCGCGCGGCCGTGGAGTTTGCCGGGAGCGCAGCCTTCCTCACGGGCACGGGTCCCGCGCTCGCGCGTCCCGTGCTTGAACGCGACGGCGCCCGGATCGAACTCGGCGCGAACGGGATTGTGTGGGAGCGCGCCCTCCATTGGCTTCCGACTTTCACCTGCTCGGTCGGCGATCTCGTGATTCGCGGCACCGTGTTTGCCCCGTTCGGGCAGGACGCCGATATCGCCGGCGCCTGCTACGCGATTGCGGTGGACAACAAGGGGACGTCCGACGCGCATATCGCACTCTCGCTCGAAGGCGCCCTCGGCCATCGCCAGTTGCGCGTGGTGACGCCGCGTCCGCTCGAGGATGGGCATCGGGTGACAGTTCGCGGGGACGTCGTGATTCTCGATGGCGCCGAGCCGCCGGGACATGTGGCGCTCGCGATTGCGGCGGATGGGGCGGGGGAGTCGACCGCCGATGTGACCGGCCCGCACAGCTATCGGGTGCGTCGTCCGTTGGTGGTGCCGGCTGGTGGCCGGAGCGAGACGGCGTTTTATATCGGCGCCGGCCCAGAGCGCGATGGCGCGTGTGCGACGGTTGAGGTGCTGCGCCGCCGCGGCTGGAAGCAACTGCTCACCGGCACGCGCGATGCGATTCGCACGCTCGAGCAGACCACCGGCATGGAGAGCGTCGACAGTCTTATCAACCGGAACATGCTCTTCGCCTATTTCTATGGCGTGGGGCGCGCGCTCGATGATGCGCACTTTTACTTGGTGCGCAGCCGTGCGCCGTGGTGCACGCGCGGCGTGACGATCCGCGACTGGGAAGCGCTCGCGTGGACCGTGCCCGCGGTGCAACTCGGCGATCCGCCATTGGCGCGCGAACTCATTTTGCGTGCCTGTGAGATTCACGGGTACGCGCCGGGACGCGGCGTGCATTACTTCGACGGTACCTTGTTCGAGCCAGGTTTTACGCTCGAAGGATGCTCGTCGTATGCGATTGCCGTGGAGCGTTATATTCGCGACACCGGCGATGATCAGATTGTGGAGGAGCCGATTCTGGCCGACACGCTGTATCATGTGGCCGACGACCTGGACGAGCGTCGTGATGACATTTTCGGGCTGTACAAGACGGAAGTGTCGCTGAGCGGTGCGCCTGCGCCGCAGCCATTCATGATGCACGGCAATGCCGTCGTTGCGGCAGCGATCGACGCGCTCAAGCGAACGCTGGCCGAAGAAGACGCGTCTGAGCTCCCAGATCCTGATACCCTGCGATCGACCATCAAGCGGAGCTTTACTGCAGAAGGGGGCGGGAAGCCGGTGTTTGTCTCTGCCTCTGATTTGGGTGGCCAGGCCACGCTCGCGGATGACCCGCTGGGGTCGCTCGCCTGGCTCCCGTTGTTCGAGGGCATTGAACGCAGCGACCCGACGTATCGTCGCACGGCCAAGGAGACGGCAGGGCCGCCAGGGCACCTTGCGCGGCAGATTGGGCGGCTCTTTGGGCCGGATGCCTCCAAGATGCTGGAGTGGCTGCGTCGCGCGCCGCTCGATCATGGCTTGGCGGCGGAGTTTGTGGACGAGGAAGGGAAGGCGACCTCGTGCGGCGGCGATGCCGCGCTGTCGGGGCTCCTCGCCTATGCCGTCTGGTTTACCGTGCAGACGCACGGGGTGCGCCCGTAGCGGACCACGGCAGGGCGCAATGTGCGCGATGCGCTTGTCCCAGCGAGTGCGCCGGTCTATTTTTCACGGGTTGCGGGAATAGCTCAGTTGGTAGAGCACAACCTTGCCAAGGTTGGGGTCGCGGGTTCGAGTCCCGTTTCCCGCTTTGATTTTGAACGACGAAAGGACGGAACAGGCGATGAGCCTCTTCCGTCCTTTCTCGCATCAGCGCAGACTGTGTACGTAGGCCGGGATGGCGAAATTGGCTAGACGCGGGAGACTTAAAATCTCCTGAGGGCAACCTCATCTGGGTTCGATTCCCAGTTCCGGCATAGGGTTTAGGCGGTGCGGGACCTTCGGCCAAACGGGGGCTTCGGCCACGCGGGGGCTTCGGCCACGCGGGGCTGGTCGCCTGTACAGTGTGACGTACGTCACTGGCGGAAAATCCCGGCGCATCGTACAATTTTGTTACGCGCTCCCATCGACTCGCCCTCGCGGCCATCGCACTCCTCGCCTGCAGCGCCTGCAAAGACCTCTTTGGCAGCAAAAGCGCGCAGATCAAACCAGAACTTCGCCGGACTACGTCGTCGGCGGCGTCGCTTCTCGCCGGCGTTGGCCCGCAAGCACAGGTTGCGAGCGTAGCCGCAGGAGCGCCTGGCAGCGTCCCGTGGTCAAGCGCCTTCACGATCAGTTCCTTTCGGGTGCCCATTCGCGCGATCAACATTGCGCACAGTGTGGCGGGTTCCTCTGCGTTCACCGATGCGGCCACGGTATACGATTGCGCGGCCGATTCCAACGCCGGCTGCCTCGTGGAACTGATCGGCGCGAACCTCGACGACATCCTTGGCGCGTCTCCGCGTTCGGTGCGTCACGGGACGTACGATGTGATCGCCGTCCAGAGCTGCAAAACCGAAGGGGCGTACACCGCGTACCTCACCGGCTCGGTCGTGATCGGTGGCACGAGGTACTACACGAAGCCCGCGAGTGGGCTTAGCCCGACCGGGCCGGCCGAAGCGCTCGCGATCACCTATCAAGGGTGCTCGCGCAACCTCCCGATCGTCGGAGGCGGATTCAGCGTTGCCGATTCCGTCTCGGGGGCACTGACGCTTCGCCTCTACGTGGACACACGCGATATCGCGTGGGGAACGCCCTCGTTGGGTGCCTCGAGCGGTGCCTGGTTCCCCGGCGGATGTACACCTGTGTACACGGGCGGCGCGTTCGTGTGCACCGGCTACCCCGATGTGGTCGGCACGCTGGGCTCCGCCGCACCGACCGTGGAGCGATATCGCGTGAACGGTGGGGCGACCTTCGGCTTCCTGTTCGACGGGCTCAGTGGGCAACCGCTCGGTGGTTACTCGCGGCCCTATTTCGCCGAGGATCAGCCGGACAACACCGGCATCACTGCGGCGTCGCCATTCCGTACGGTGAACAGCATGGGCACCGGCGTGCTTTCGGTGGAGGGGTACGGCAGCGGGGCCGTGGGGCAAGGGAGCTTCTTCACCACAACGTCGTTCCAGCGTGCCACGCACTCTGGTACGTACACGACAAGTGACACGCCGACGCCTCGCCCGTACTCCGCCGTTCGTCTTCCCTGAGGTCAGCAGTCGCCCACGAAGACGAGGCGACATCGCACCCGCTCAGCGGCCGACCACGGCCTCCCCGACCGGGGCGACGGTCGCCTCGCCGCCGAACAACGCGACGCGGAGTCGCCCTGCGAGGAATGCGTCAAGGTCATCGCCGAGCAACCGCACCGTGCCGGCGCCTGAGAGCATCGCGGGGCCCAGCAATCGCTTGATGACACGACTCTGCCCGACGTCGCGCCCTGCGGTTCCTGGGTCATAGCGCCGAAAGACCACGGCGCTCACCGCATCGCGCTGCGCGCCGCGTAAGTCGACGTGGTATCGGAGCTCGCTGGTGGGCGGATCAAAGACGAACCGAACGGTGACTTGCTGCGTTGCCGGGCCGGTGGTCACGGTTCCCGCGCGTGGCTGCGGTGCCTTGCCATTCACCAGCGACGGGGTCGTCGGCGGTGGCCGGCGTCGCGCGCCCGCTTGCTCAAAGGCGTAGCCGTACGCCACGAGCTTCGCATCGCTGAAGGCGCGTCCCATCAGCTCGAGACCCGTCGGGAGGCCGTCCGAGGTGAATCCGGCGGGGATCGAAAGGGCCGGAAGCCCCGTCTGTGCCGCGAGCGCGCAGGTGGTGCCAAGCTGCGGGTCGCCGGCGAGCACCGGTTTGCGCACGCTGGTCGGGTACGCGATCGCGTCGAGATGCAGGCTGTCCATGAGCGCGATAATGCGGGTACGCAGCGCGTTCTGTCGCGCCATCACGCGCCGATGCGACTCAGAATCGCGCGCACTCGCGGTGTCGGCGGTGCGATGCCGAAGCTCGAGCGCCTTGTCGAATAGGCCGTTGTCGAGAATCTGCCCGAGTGAGCTCACCGCATGATCGCCAGGCCGCGCGAAGTATTCCTGCAGGTCGAACCGCGTTTCGAGTGTGATCGCTGAGGTGCTGCCAATGACCTCGTCGAAGTCCGGCATCGCCACGTCAACAACCTCCGCGCCAAGCGCGCGCATCGCGCGGGCCGCCGCGCGCACGGTGTCGGCAACGTCGGCGTCGGCGGTGCGGAAGTACGGGGCGAACACGCCAATGCGCGCGCCGCGGAGGGCGTCCTTGCGCAGCGCGGCTTGGAACTGCGGCAGTGCGCGCCCATCGAGGCGACGCGTAATCGTGTCGCGCGGGTCAGCGCCCATCGTGACGTCCAAGGCAATCGCAAGATCGGTGGCCGTCCGTGCCATGGGGCCGGCGACATCCTGCGACAGCGCCAGCGGAATGATGCCGTCGCGGCTCATCAGGCCGAGTGTCGGTCGGAGCCCAAAGAGCGAGCCGAACGCCGACGGGATCCGAATTGATCCGCAGGTGTCGGTGCCCCAGCCCACGGCAGCAAAGCTCGCCGCGATCGCAGCACCGGTGCCACCGCTGGATCCGCCTGGGCAACGCGAGAGGTCATACGGGTTCAGTGTCTGGCCACCCATCGAACTGATGCTCGTGATCCCCGATGCGAGTTCATGGAGGTTGGTCTTGCCGAGGATTACTGCGCCGGCCGCACGGAGCTTGCCCACGATAAAAGCATCGGCCGTTGGTTGGTGATTAGCCAACGCGAGCGATCCGCCGGTGGTCGGCATGTCCTGCGTGTCGTAGTTGTCCTTGAGCACGATCGGAATGCCGTGCAGCGGGCCGCGGAGCTTGCCCGCCTTGCGCTCCACGTCCAACGCCGCCGCATCGCGGCGAGCCGCAGCATTCACGCGGATCATGGCGTTGATATTCGGGCCCGCGTGATCGTACGCGCCAATGCGCGCGAGATAGGCCTCGGTGAGTGCCACCGACGTGGTGCGGCCGCTCGCGAGGGCAGCCTGCAGCTCAGGGATCGAGCGTTCAGTCGGGTCGTACGCGAGGCGCGGCGTCTTGGCCGACGACTGCGCGGCACAGGGCGCGGCGAACAGCGCGATCGCCGCAACGGTGTGGAGAACGGAGCTTGTTAGGCGTGCACGCATGGCGGGAGATTCCCAGTCAGAGTCATGGCATCAGTATCTGCAGATGTAACGCGGCGTGCAACGTGCCCGGTTCCGGATTGGGTGAAATGCGTCGGGCGGTGGGTTAGAGTTCGTTAGCGGTCTTCCAGGAGCACCACATGCCCAGTTCGTATCGAGTCGTCATGATGATCGCCCTCGGGAGTGCCGTGGGGGGCGTGCTGCGCTATCTGGTCGGCAATACCCTTGGCGATGTCGTGCAGGTGCCCTGGCGGACCTTCGTGATCAACGTCACGGGCTCGTTCGTCCTCGGGGCCTTTCTGTACTGGTCCGAGCGGCAGGGTACGGACCACGCCGGACTCCGCGCCTTCGTGGCGATCGGCCTCTGCGGTGGCTACACCACATTCTCCACATTTTCGTACGAGACGGTGGTGTTGCTCGAGACCGGGGCCTACGCGCGGGCCGTTACCTATGCGCTCGGCAGCGTGGTGACCTCCGTCGCGGCTGTTTTTGCGGGGTTTGGCGTCGCCAAACTCCTTCCATGACACGTAGATACAACCCTGCAAAGCCTCCTCACTAATCGGTAGATTGGGAGGATGCCCGATGTCGTCGCGCTGACCTCCGAACTTGTCGCCCTCCCCTCCGTCACGCGTGACGAAGGGGCGGTGGTGGCGTTCGTGGCGGATTGGCTGTTGCAACGTGGCTGGACCGTGCAGCAGCAGCCGGTCTCAGACGGGCGCAGCAACGTCTGGGCGACGCGTCGCGGCGGCGGTGTCACACTCTCCACGCATCTCGATACCGTTCCGCCATTCGTCGCGCCGCGCCTCGAGGGCGGACGCCTGTACGGCCGCGGAAGCTGCGACGCCAAGGGCATCGCCGCGGCCATGATGTGTGCCGCACAAGCGCTCGCCGACGCCGGTGAAGAGCGCGTGGACCTGCTGTTCGTGGTCGGCGAAGAGCGCGGGAGCGATGGCGCCACCGCAGCCAACACCCTCCCCGCGACGAGCCGCTGGTTGATCAACGGTGAACCGACCGAGAGCACACTCGCCGCGGGCTGCAAAGGCGCGCTTCGGCTCACGCTGCGCACGATCGGGCGCGAAGCGCACTCCGCGTATCCGCACTTGGGCGATTCCGCGATTTCTCGGATGGTCGCGCTGCTGGCTGACCTCCCCACGCTGGTGCTGCCGACCGACGAGCGGCTCGGCCCCTGCACGTTGAACGTTGGCACGCTGCACGGTGGCGTCGCGCCGAATGTGATTCCCGGCAGCTGTGAGGCCGAAATCCTCGTTCGGCTCGTGAGCGACGCTGAGTCGGTGCGGCATTCGATTACCGCCTGGGTGAACGGCCGCGCGGACATCGCATTCGGCCTCTGTATCCCCGCGCAACATTTTCACATTGTCCCAGGATTCGAGGTGCGCCCCATGGCGTACACCTCGGACATTCCACTTCTCACGAACTGGGGCACCCCGCTGTTGTTCGGCCCTGGTTCCATCCACGTCGCGCATACACCGGACGAGTTCATCGACGTCGAAGAACTCCGCGCGAGCGTCACACACTATGAGCGACTCGTGCGGTCGCTTCTCGCGAGCTGAGCTGTGAGCGATTCCCGAATCCCCGTTGCGATCCTCGGCGCCACTGGCGCCGTCGGCCAGACGTTTATCCGCCTGCTCGACGGGCACCCCTGGTTCCGTGTGGCCGAAGTCGCAGCCTCGGAGCGGTCCGCAGGGAAATCGTACGCCGAAGCCACACGGTGGATTGAAGGCAACATGCCGACGGACGTCGCTGCGCTTCGCGTGCTGCCGTGCGACGTCGCGTCGGTGAAATCGGCTGTCGTATTTTCCGCGATGGATGCAGCGGTGGCTGGCGAAATGGAGCCGGCCTTCGCGCGCGCGGGACGGTTCGTGCTGAGTAATGCCAAAAACTTCCGCATGGACGCGGATGTGCCGCTGGTGATCCCTGAGGTCAATGCCTCGCATCTGGCACTCATCGCGCGTCAGCGTCGGGAGCGCGGCTGGAATGGCGCGATTGTAACGAACGCAAACTGCGCCTCGACGACCGCGGCCGTCGCCATGGCGCCGCTGCACGAACGCTTCGGCATCACGAAGGTGTTCATGATGACGATGCAGGCCGTCTCGGGCGCGGGATACCCCGGCGTCCCAACGCTCGACATCCTCGGCAATGTCATTCCGTACATCGGAGACGAGGAGCCGAAGATCGAGCGCGAGATGCAGAAGATGCTCGGGCGCCTCGACGGCGATGCGGTGATCTCCGCGCCGTTCGTGGTGAGCGCCCATGCGAATCGGGTGCCGGTGGAGAACGGGCACACGGTGTGCCTGTCGCTGGCCTTTGAGACCAAGCCGACCGTGGCGCAGGCCCTAGCGGCGATCAAGGAGTGGACCGGCGACCCCATTGTCCGTGGACTCCCGTCGGCGCCGGCCATGCCTATCCGGTATCGCGACGAGCCAGATCGCCCGCAGCCGCGACGCGACGTGATGGAAGGCCGAGGCATGGGCACGGTGGTGGGGCGTTTGCGCGAGGACCCGATTTTGCACCTCAAGCTCGTCGCGATGAGTCACAACACGATTCGTGGTGCTGCGGGCTGCTCGATTCTCAATGCCGAGGTCCTGGTGGCAACGGGTGCAATCGCGCGCGGAGGCACGCAGTGATCGTCGCCAAGTTCGGCGGCACTTCGGTCGCAGATGCCGCGGCAATTCGCCGCACAGGGGAGATCGTGCGGGGACGTCTCGGACGCGCACCGGTGATTGTCGTGTCGGCCCTCGCCGGCGCGACCAACGCGCTCCTGTCTGCGGCCGAGCTCGCGGCCTCAGGACAGCTGGTCGCCGCACTCGAACATGTCTCGCAACTGCGCGATCGACACCTCGCAACCATCTCGGAGCTGCTCGGGAGCGGTCCCGAGGCGCATGAGTTGCGCGCAGAGACCAGCCTCATGTTCGACGAGTTGGCGCACCTTGCTGAGGCGCTCTCGGTACTCGGGTTCGCCACCCCCCGCTCAATGGACGCCGTTGCATCCATGGGCGAGCGCCTGTCGGCACCGATCTGTGCCGCGGCGTTTTCGCAGATGGGAATCCCAAGTGTCGCTGTCGACTCGCGGCAGGTGATGATCACGAACGACGACTTTGGACGCGCCGCGCCGCTCCCGGCGCAGATTGCTGCCGCGTCCCACGCACAGCTGCTCCCGATCATCGCCGCCGGGAAGGTGCCCGTCGTGGGCGGATTCGTTGGCGCCACCACGTCCGGTATTACCACCACCCTCGGACGCGGCGGTTCCGACTACAGCGCCGCGCTGTTCGGTGCCGCGCTGAATGCTGACGCGATCGAGATCTGGACCGATGTTGACGGCATGCTCACGGCGGACCCGCGTGTGGTTCCGGGAGCGCAGTTGATTGAGCACCTCCGGTTTGACGAAGCCGCCGAGCTCGCGAGCTTTGGCGCAAAGGTCCTGCATCCGAGTACGATTGCGCCAGCGGTGGAGCGAGACATTCCGGTGTACGTGTTCAACTCCATGCGTCCAGAGGCCGTCGGTACGCGCATTACGTTCGAGGCGCCGCCGTGCACGGTGCGCGCGATCGCGGGGAAGCGTGGCGTCGTCGTCGTGCGCGTTGGATCGCCGAAGATGCTCGGCACACCAGGTGCGTTGCGTTCGATCTTCGAGGCATTTGATCGCTATCGGATTTCGGTGGACGTCGTCGCCACGTCCGAGGTCAGTGTGTCGCTGACCGTTGACGACGATCCGTCGCTGCTGAAGGCCGTTGAGGATCTTCGTGGATTCGGCGAGGTGGCCATCGAGCGCGACCGCGGAATCGTTGCGCTCGTCGGCGCGGGGCTTGGGGGAAGTTCGCCGAGCATGGCGCGTGCGCTGCGAGCGGTGGGCGACGAACGCCTGCATATGGTCTCGCTGAGTTCCACCGGCATCAACCTCACCCTGATTGTCGACGACGCGCAGGTGCATCCGGTGATGCGCTTGTTGCACCACGAATTCTTTGGCGGAGCCTCGGCATGACACGCATCAAGCTCGCGGTGATTGGCGACGGAAAAATGGGGCGTGCCGTCGCGGCGCTCGCGCCGGAGGCTGGGTTCGATGTCGTCGCCGTGATCGGGGCCGCCGATGTCGCCGCGGGCGGTATCACGGTGGCGCTGCTGAACGGAGCCACACTCGCTATCGAGTTCACCGAGCCGGGGGCCGCGGCGGCGAACGTGCGCCAGTGCCTCGCGGCAGGCTGCGCCGTGGTGTGCGGCACCACTGGGTGGGACGCCGAGCGTCTCCGCATTGAAGCCGAGGTCCGCGGCGGTGCAGGGGCGTTGCTGTGGGCACCGAACTTCTCGCTTGGCGTGCATTTGTTCACGCGGATTGCCGAGTATGCCACGCGCCTGGTGGCACAGGCGGGCGCTGGGTTTGATATCCATCTGTCTGAGACGCATCACAAGGCCAAGCTCGACGCCCCCTCGGGCACAGCACGCTTGCTGGCGGATCGTGCGACCCCTGCGTGGGGGAGCGACGTTCCGGTCACAAGCATTCGTACCGGGAACGTCCCGGGAACGCATGCATTTATTTTCGACGCGCCGTTCGAACAGATCACGCTGGAGCATGTCGCGCGTGATCGACGGGTCTTTGCCGCAGGGGCGCTCCACGCCGCTCGCTGGTTGGCGGGACGCCGCGGTGTGTTCACGCTGGATCATCTTTTCCCAACGCCCGAATGACCTCCCTTCCGCTGAGTGGATGCTCCACCGCGCTCGTTACGCCATTTACTGCTGACGGCGCGCTTGACGAAGCTGCGCTGACGTCGCTCGTTGCCTGGCAGGTCGCTGAAGGGATTCACGGGCTAGTGCCGTGCGGATCCACGGGAGAAGCGGCAACGCTGTCGCTTGAGGAGCGCCGTCGTGTGGTGCGCCTCACGGTGGAGACGGTCGCTGGCCGAATCCCCGTGATTGCGGGCGCGGGCGGGAACGACACGCGCGTCGCGATCGAAACATCCAAGGCCATGGCGGCCGAAGGCGCGACGCACTTGCTCCATGTGTCGCCGATGTACAGCAAGCCGCCGCAACGCGGTATCCTCGCGCATTTCCGCGCGATTGCCGACGCGTCGCCGCTGCCGATCGTTGTGTACAACGTGCCGGGGCGCACGGGCAGCAATATCGAAGCCGAAACCACGCTCGCGCTCGCAGAGCATGCGAACATTGTGGCGGTGAAAGAAGCCTCGGGAAATCTCGCCCAGATTACGCAGATCATTCGTCACGCGCCCGCCGGATTTCGGACCCTGTCCGGTGACGACGGTCTGACACTCGCCGTCATTGCCGGCGGTGGTCACGGACTGATTTCTGTTGTGTCGAACGCGGCGCCGGCAGCGATGTCGCGCCTCTGCGACTTAGCCCGCACCGGTGATATGGAAGCCGCGCGTGCGTTGCACCTCCAGCTGCACAATATCAGTCAGACCGCGTTCTGCGAGTCGAATCCGATCCCGATCAAGGCCGCCCTCGCGATGATGGGGCGCATTGGGAATAATCTGCGACTTCCTCTGGTCCCAATGAACACGTCACATGAACCGGCGCTCAAGGCGGCCCTCGTCGAGGCGGGAGTGCTCTCCGCATGACATTCTCGCACGCACAGCTTGAGACGCGCATCCTGGAGCTCGCCGCACTCCCCGCGGGCAGCCCAACGCCCGCTGACGCGGCCGAGGTGATCGAGTCGTTGCTCACCGAGCTCGAGTCCGGAGCACTTCGCTCGGCGACGCGAGACGCCACCGGGCAGTGGAATGCCGTGCCGTGGGTGAAGCGCGGGATTCTCGTCGGCTTCCGCTTCGGTACGATGATTGACCTCTCGCCGAGCGGCGGCGCCTTTTCGTTCGTCGACAAGAACACGATACCGCCGCAGCGCTTTGATGTCGCGCGTGGCGTCAGGGTTGTTCCTGGCGGTTCCACCATTCGTCGCGGTGCCTACGTGGCGAGCGGAGTGGTGTGCATGCCGCCGATGTTCATCAATGTGGGTGCGCACGTCGGTGCCGGAACGATGGTGGACTCGCACGCGCTGATCGGATCCTGCGCGCAGATTGGGGCGCGGTGCCACATCAGTGCCGCGGCGCAGGTGGGCGGCGTGTTGGAGCCGGTCAATGCGAGCCCGGTGATCATCGAAGACGATGTGATCATGGGCGGTAATACCGGCGTGTACGAGGGCACGGTGGTGCGAGAGAAGGCGGTGATTGCCGCCGGGGTGGTGCTCACCCGTGGGACGCCGGTGTACGATCTGGTGCGTGAAACGGTGTACCGCGCCTCGGCTGATGCGCCGCTGGAGATTCCCGCCGGTGCCGTCGTCGTCCCGGGCGCGCGGAGTGTGAAGGGCGACTGGGGCGTCGAGCAGGGGCTGTCAGTGCAGACCCCTGTCATCGTGAAGTACCGCGACGAAAAGACCGACCTCGCCACCGCGCTCGAAGGCTGGCTGCGTTGACCAGCCACGGAGCGCGCGCGCCGCGCGTCAACGGCGCGATTCGCGTTCCGGGGGACAAATCGATCTCGCATCGCGCGCTCATGTTGGCGGCGCTCGCCGAGGGATCGTCGGAAATCCGCGGCATTCTGCGCTCGGCGGACGTGCGCTCAACTGCGGCAGTGCTCCGCGCGCTGGGTGTCACGATCCCTGACCTCGACGTCGACGTCGACGTCGTCACTGTCGCTGGCGTGGGGCGTGGCGGCCTCCGTGCGAGCGCGGAGTCGCTCGACTGTGGCAACAGCGGCACCACCGCTCGGCTGATGGCCGGGATTCTCGCGGCCTCGCATTTCACCAGCACGTTGATCGGCGACGCGAGTCTCTCTCGGCGCCCGATGCGGCGTGTGGCCACTCCGCTGCGCGCGATGGGCGCGACGCTCGAGCCGAGTGCCGAGGGCGGTCTGCCGATGACCATTCACGGGCGCACGCTGCAGGGCACCACCTGGCACTCGGAGACTGCGAGTGCACAGGTGAAGAGCGCGATTTTGTTGGCGGGCCTCGTGGCCGATGTGCCGGTGGAAGTTCACGAGCCCGCTGCAACCCGCGACCACACCGAGCGGATGTTGCGCGCGCGCGGCATCGATGTGCGCACTGAAGGGAACAGCATCTCGCTTGTTCCCGGCGCTGCACTCCGAGCCGCCGCCACGGACGTGCCCGGGGATCCCTCGTCGGCCACGTTTTTCTCTGCGCTCGCGGCGATGTCCGACGGTGGCACGCTCGCGCTCGAACATGTCGGTATCAATCCCACCCGTACCGGGGCGTTCGACGTGCTCGTGCGCATGGGTGCGACCCTCAAGTTCGAAGCGTTCGCGGACGCGGGGGGCGAACCCGTCGCCCGCCTGGTCGTGTCGCCGGGCCTCCTCGGCGCCACGATTATCGAACCGCACGAAGTCCCATCGCTGATCGACGAACTGCCCATGCTCGCCTGTGTGGCGGCGCGCGCGCAGGGCGAGACCCGCGTGACCGGTGCCGCGGAGTTGCGCGTTAAGGAGAGCGACCGCATCACGGCCGTGGTGCAGAATCTGCGCGGGGTCGGTGTCGATGCCGAAGAACTTCCTGACGGATTTGTGGTGCGTGGGTCAGATCGTCCGCTCGCCGGCCGCGTGGTGACACACGGGGACCACCGCATCGCGATGGCCTTCGGCGTGCTCTCGGCTGTCTCGGGCGGCGGGATTGTGGTTGATGATCCCGACTGTGCCATCGTTTCTTTCCCCGGCTTCTGGGAGCTGCTCACGCATGTCACCCGCTGATCGCTCGCTGACGGTCACCATCGACGGCCCCGCCGCGTCGGGCAAGTCGTCCACCGCGCGCATGGTCGCTGAGGCGCTCGGCGCGCGCCACCTTGACTCCGGGGCGCTGTACCGTGGCGTGACCGCGGCACGGATCCGGAGCGGTGGGGAACCGGACGGATGGACCGAACGGTCGGTGCTCGAGGCCGCCGAACGGGTCACCTTGGCCCCCGGCGCCACAACGTTCGTGGCGCATGTCGACGGCGCTCCGTGCGAGGACGAGCTCCGCGGCGAGGCGGTGACCGCGTTGGTCTCCCTCGTGGCCAAGATGCCGCACGTGCGCCAGTGGGTGAACCGGACCCTGCAGGCTACCGCCGCGCAACACGCCGTGGTGGCCGATGGCCGCGATATGGGCACCACGGTGTTCCCTGAGGCCACGCTCAAGGTGTGGCTCGTGGCCATCGCCAGCGAGCGGGCCAGGCGGCGGGTGCTGCAGCGGACCGGGCGAGCTCCAACAGCGGCCGAAATGGCCTCAGAAACGGCGGATTTGGAGGCGCGGGACCGCAAGGATAGTGAGCAGACTCGCCCCGCGGCCGACGCGGTCTGGCTCGACACCAGCGGGATTACGCAGCCAGAGCAGGTCGCCCAGGTCGTCGCCTGGGCCCTGGAGCGCCAGAAGGCCTAGGGAGGGACCTATTCCGAGGTCGTTGACCTCTGGTTCCCAAGGTGGCTATATTGTAAGGCTCCGGTAAATCCGCCGGGGCCTTGTTCGTTTACCCCGTATCCTCGCCGTCGCGGCGAGCCGATCCCCTCCGCGACTTAGGACCCATGACTGATGAAACGCTTGACGCGCCCGTGAGCTTGCTGTCCGCTCGCGAGAAGCGCGATCTCCAGAAGGCGCAGTTGCGCCCTCTCTCCAATCGCCGCCCCGAGCTCTACGAAGAGGACGAGTACACGTCCGACGAGTACGAGCAGATGATGGACATGTACAACGGCACCCTTGCTTCCATTGAAGAAGGGGAGATCGTAAAGTCGATTGTGCTGGAAATTCGCGAGAACATGGTCGTGCTCGACATCGGATTTAAGTCCGAAGGCACGATCCCGCTCGAAGAGTTCAAGGACATGCCCGACCTCAAGGTCGGTGACGAAGTTGAAGTCCTGCTCGAGCACCTCGAAGACCAGGAAGGCAGCGTCGTCCTGTCCAAGAAGAAGGCCGATTTCATGCGCGTGTGGGAGCGTATCCGCGTCGCGTACGAGTCCGACCAGCCGGTGGAAGGCACGCTCGTCAAGAAGATCAAGGGCGGCGTCGTCGTCGACCTCATGGGCGTCGATGCGTTCCTCCCGGGTTCGCAGATCGCGCTCCGTCGCGTGCCGAACATCGACGAACTCCTCGGCCAGCGCTACGAGTTCAAGATCATCAAGCTCAACAAGCGTCGCCGCAACATCGTCGTCTCGCGCCGCGTGATCCTCGAGACCGAGCGCGCCGGCAAGCGTGAGAAGCTCATGAAGGAGCTCGAGAAGGACCAGGTGCGGAAGGGCGTCGTCAAGAACATCACCGACTTCGGGGCGTTCATCGACCTCGGCGGCGTCGACGGCCTGCTCCACATCACCGACATGTCGTGGGGCCGTATCTCGCATCCGAGCGAGATGGTCCAGATCGGCATGGAGCTCGAGATCAAGGTCCTGGACATCGATTGGGAGCGCGAGCGCATCTCGCTCGGCCTCAAGCAGCTCCAGAGCTACCCGTGGAAGGACGTCGCCGCCAAGTACCCGGTCGGCACGCGCGTCGCGGGCAAGGTCGTCAGCATCACGAACTACGGCGCCTTCATCGAGCTCGAGCCGGGCATCGAAGGCCTCGTGCACATCAGCGAGATGAGCTGGACGCGTAACGTCCGTCACCCGTCGAAGCTCGTCTCCATCGGCGAGGCGATCGACGCCGTGGTGCTCAAGGTCGATCCGAACGAAGAGAAGATCTCGCTCGGCATGAAGCAGACCGAGCAGGATCCGTGGATGGTGCTGCCGCAGAAGTACCCGGTCGGCACGCGCATTCGCGGCAAGGTTCGGAACCTCACCAGCTTCGGCGCCTTCGTCGAGATCGAGCCGGGCATCGACGGCCTGATCCACATCTCCGATATGTCCTGGACCAAGCGCGTCCAGCATCCGTCGGAAGTTGTGAAGAAGGGAGACGAAGTTGATGTGGTGATCCTGAACATCGACGGCGACAACAAGCGTATCTCCCTCGGCCTCAAGCAGGCGGAAGAGGATCCGTGGCTCAAGATCGGCGAGAACTATCCGGTTGGGACCGACCTGAAGGGCAAGGTCGTCCGCCTGATGGAGAAGGGCGTGGTCGCCGATGTCGGCAACGACATCGAAGGCTTCGTCCCGATCTCGCAGCTCAACACGAGCAATGCGCCGATCGCGAGCCCGGCCGATATCGCGTGGGAAGGCATGAACCTGGAGCTGAAGGTGCTCGAGGTTGATCCGATCCACCGCCGCATCGTGCTGGCCGTGACGTCGATCCCAGAAGACCAGCCGCCGCGTCCTGAGACGCCAAGCAAGGTCTTCAGCGAAGACGGCGACAACGCGGAAGTTCCGGTCAACCTCGACGAGATCGCTGACGCCGAGTAGGCCTGAAAATCGCAACGGAGTGACAACGGCCCGGAGCATATGCTCCGGGCCGTTGTTCTATTCGTCCGGGAACGCCGACCAAGGGTCCGGCCCACGCAAGATCGACGCTCTTACCGAGTCCGCCCCCGGGTCTTACTGTTGTCTATGAATTTCGCCCTGTGCTTCCACTCTGCCCGTACGGGAGCCCTCCGATGACCCTCGTCCCTACGAGAGGGCGCACCGCGCTCACCTTCGGCACGCCCGAAGGACCGGACGACCTCGATCAGATTAGTCGGCTCAACTAAAAGACGTTCGTCGAGGAAATCCCGCAGCATCCCGCGAATCCCGAACGGCGATTGATCGACAAGTGGGAGTCGGAGAATCGGTACGTCGTGGGGCGCGATGGCGACCGGATCGTCGCGATGATCGCGATGCGGCTCGTGCGCCCCTTCTCGTTGGACAGCAAGCTCCCGAACATCGACAGCTATCTCCCGCCTGGCCGCCGCCCGATGGAGCTCCGGCTTCTCGCGGTGGAGAAAGCGTATCGAGGCACCGCGACCCTTATGCGACTCCTCAGAACCGCGATGGGGATCGCGCTCGCTGAGGGCTACGACATGGCGGTGATCTCTGGCACCACGCGACAGTTGCGCCTGTACGAGCACATGGGATTCACTGCGTTTGGTCCCCTCGTTGGCACACCCGGCGCAGAGTATCAGCCGATGTACGCAAAGGCAGAGCAGCTCCACGCGCAGGTCGGCCGCCTGCTTGCACCGGAGCGCCAGAGCGAGCCGGCGTCCTTTCAGCCCGGACCCGTCGGTCTCTTGCCGTCGGTACGCGAGCGCATCACGCGGCCCCCAGAATCGCATCGGGCCGCCATGTTTGCCAAAGATCTCGCAACGGTGCGCGAGGCCCTGTGCAAGATGACGCAGGCACGGCACGTGGCCCTCGCCTGCGGATCGGGCACGCTCGCGAATGATATGGTCGCCGGTCAGATCGCTGTATCCGGCGAGCATGTGCTCGTGATTAACGACGGCGAGTTTGGCGGCCGATTGGTCGACCACGCACGGCGCCATCGCATTCCCCACACGGTGCTCGAGAAGGCGTGGGGTGAATCGCCAACCGCCGCAGAGATTGACCGTGCTATGCGTGCAAGTGGCGCTCGGTGGTTGTGGGCCGTGCACTGCGAGACCTCCACGGGCGTGCTGCACTCGCTGCCGATGCTGCGCGAGGTCGCGGAGCGGTACGGTGCGAGGCTCGCGCTCGATACCGTCTCGAGTATTGGCACCGTGCCGCTCGACCTCCGCGGCGTCGCACTGGCCACCGCGAGCAGTGCCAAGGGCCTCGGCGCGATTGCCGGGCTCGCGCTCGTCCTCACGCAGGACATCCCGGCCATCGCGCCTGAGTTTCTGCCGCGCTATCTCGACCTCGGCTTGTACCTCAACGGCGACGGTGTCCCCTTCACGGGATCGTCGCCGCTCGTGGGCGCTCTCGCGGGCTCGCTCACCGACACCGATTGGCCGGCGCGGTATCGTGCCATCGCGGACGCTGCCGCGCAGTTACGCGCACGGCTGACCGGTGCGGGGCTGCGCCCGGTTGCTGTCGAAGCGTGCGCCACGCCCGCGGTCACCACGCTCGCCGTCCCCGCGCATCGCGAACTCATCACGGTCGGCGAGCGCCTCGAATCGGAAGGGTTCCTGCTCGGCTGGCGAAGCGGCTACATGCGCGAACATCGGTGGATTCAGGCGGCCATGATGGGGGCCTTTCCACGCGAGCGGGTCGGGGCCCTCGGTGACGCCCTGGTACGGCACCTGACCTGACGGCGCCCGGAGCCGTGCGAAAACGCGCACCGGCCTCTATTTTTTACGCATGTCGATGCGAGAGAAACTAGACCTGCTCGAGCGCCGCCGCGCCGAAGCCGAGCAAGGGGGAGGAGCGGCGCGCCTCAAGGCCCAACATGCCAAGGGCAAACTGTCCGCGCGTGAGCGGCTCGATGCCTTCCTCGATGAAGGCTCGTTCACCGAACTGGATCGGTTTGTCACGCACCGATCCACCGACTTCGGGCTCGCCGATCAAATCGTGTACGGCGACGGCGTCGTCACCGGATTCGGCAAGGTGAATGGCCGATTGGTTTATGTCTTCTCCCAAGACTTCACCGTCCTTGGCGGATCCCTCTCGGAGACGCACGCCGAGAAGATCTGCAAGATCATGGAGCTCGCCATGCGGAATGGCGCTCCGGTGATTGGGCTGAACGACTCCGGCGGCGCGCGCATTCAGGAAGGGGTGGTATCCCTCGGCGGCTATGCCGACATCTTCCTGCGAAATACGCTCGCCAGTGGTGTTGTCCCGCAGATCTCGGCGATCCTCGGACCCTGCGCCGGCGGCGCGGTCTACAGCCCGGCCATCACCGATTTCACCTTCATGGTCCGCGGCACCTCGTACATGTTCGTCACGGGGCCCAACGTCGTGAAGACGGTGACGCACGAAGATGTCACCATGGAACAGCTCGGCGGCGCCGACACCCATGGGGGGACAAGCGGCGTCTCGCACTTCACCTGTGGGAGCGAGCTCGAATGCCTCGAGCAGATCCGCACGTTGCTCAGTTATCTGCCGAGCAACAATGTCGACGCGCCACCGCGCGGCGCGGGAACCGATCCGCGCGATCGTCGCGACGAAGCGCTGCTTGATCTGGTCCCCGATAACGCCAACAAGCCGTACGACATGCACGAGGTCCTCAAGCGCGTGATCGACGACGCCGAGTTCCTCGAGGTTCAGCCAGATTTCGCGGCGAACATCATTGTTGGCTTTGCGCGGCTCGGTGGATACAGTGTTGGCATCGTGGCGAATCAGCCGGCGGTGCTCGCGGGGGTGCTCGACATCAACGCGAGTGTGAAAGCGGCACGATTCATCCGCTTCTGCGACTGCTTTAATATTCCGATTGTGACCTTCGAAGATGTCCCCGGGTTCCTCCCAGGACTCGCGCAGGAACACGGTGGAATCATCAAGCACGGCGCCAAGCTGCTGTTCGCCTATTGCGAAGCTACCGTTCCCAAGCTGACGGTGATTACGCGCAAGGCGTACGGCGGTGCCTACGATGTGATGAGCTCCAAGCACATTCGTGGCGACTTTAACGTCGCCTGGCCGACCGCGGAAATCGCGGTGATGGGCCCGAAGGGCGCGGTCGAGATTCTCTTCAAGAAGGAGATCGCCGAGAGCGCCGATCCGGTTGCGGCAACCGAAGAGAAGGTCTCGGAGTATTCCGGAAAGTTCGCGAATCCGTATGTCGCGGCGAGCCGTGGTTTCGTGGACGACATCATCGATCCTCGGGACACGCGTCCGCGTCTGATCAATGCCCTCGAGTCGCTCCAAGGCAAGCGCGACACGAATCCGCCGAAGAAACACGGCAACATCCCGCTCTGATGCTTCGCAAAGTCCTGATTGCTAATCGTGGCGAGATCGCACTGCGTGTGGTCCGCGCCTGTCGTGAGATGGGAATCGCCTCCGTCGCGGTCTATTCGGACGCCGACGCGGCGGCCCCGCACGTGCGTGAGGCTGATGAAGCGGTACACATCGGCCCCGCGCCGTCCTCCGAGAGCTACCTGAAGGGCGACAATATTATCGCGGTCGCCAAGCGTGTCGGCGCCGATGCCATTCACCCGGGCTATGGGTTTCTCTCCGAGCGCGAGTGGTTTGCGCGCGCCGTTCGGGATGCCGGACTCATTTGGATCGGACCGCCAGCAGAAGCGATCGGCGCCACTGGCAGCAAGACGGCCGCGCGTCAGCTCGCGATGGCGCACGATGTGCCCATCGTTCCTGGAACGACGGAGCCGCTGCGGGACGCGGCAGAAGCAGTCGCCACGGCCGCGAAGTTTGGCTATCCGGTTCTGCTCAAGGCGGCTGCCGGCGGTGGCGGAAAGGGCATGCGTGTCGTGCGCAGTGCCGACGAGATTGCCGGTGCGCTCGATTCGGCCAAGCGCGAGGCACTCAATGCCTTCGGCGACGACGCCGTCTACGTCGAGAAGTACATCGAAGGGCCGCGGCACGTTGAGATCCAAGTTCTTGCCGACGCGCACGGGACCGTGATTTCGCTCGGCGAGCGCGAGTGCTCGGTCCAGCGTCGTCACCAAAAGATGATCGAAGAGGCGCCGAGCGTTGCCGTGTCGCCGGAGCTCCGCAAGCGGATGGGTGATGCCGCGGTGCGGTTCGCGAAGGCCGCGGGCTATGTGAATGCCGGCACCTGCGAATTCCTGCTGGATGCGCACGGCGAGTTCTATTTCCTCGAGATGAATACCCGGATTCAGGTGGAGCATCCCGTCACTGAACTCGTCACGGGCATCGACTTGGTGCAGTGGCAGCTGCGCATCGCCGCGGGCGAGGCCATCACGTTCGACGCGCCCACCGCGCCGCGTGGATGGGCCATTGAGTGTCGGATCACGGCCGAGGATCCCTCAAACGGATTCTTCCCGTCCACGGGGCGGATTCGGTATTTGCATGTCCCGTCGGGCCCCGGTGTGCGTTGGGACTCTGGTGTCGAGACGGGGAGCGATGTCGGACTGACCTACGATCCCATGCTCGCGAAGCTGATTGTGTGGGGCGAGGACCGCGCCCACGCGGTGGCGCGCATGCATCGCGCGCTCGAAGAGTTGGTGGTCGATGGTGTCGAGAGCTCGCGCGAGTTTCATCTGCGCGTCATGGAAGACGACGAGTTCCGCCGCGGCGACATTGAGATTCAGTGGCTTGAGCGCCGGCTGCCGTCGATCGTTGGGGCGCAGGCATCTCCGGAGCAGGTCCGCACCGCGGCGATTGCGGCGGCGCTGCTGGCCGACCAGGAGCGTCGTGCACGCGCGGGTGGATCATTGGCTGGCGCGCCTGGCGCGGCGGTCACGCCTGCACCCGCTGCCTCCGCTCCGGTGTCTGCATGGGCAGAACGTGCGCGGCGCGAGGGATTGCGTCGCTGATGCGCGAATCCGCGGTACTGGAGATCGCGTCGATTGCGGCTGGCGGCGACGGCGTTGCCCGGCACGAAGGGCTGGTGGTCTTTGTGCCGCGAGTGGCACCTGGAGAGCAGGTGCGCGCGGACATTACGCCGAAGGGACGTATGGCCCGCGGCATTTTGCGTGAGGTGATCCGGCCGTCAGTGGCGCGCGTGGCAGCGGCCTGCGCGCACTATGAGCAGGATTCGTGCGGCGGCTGTCAGTTGCAACACCTCTCGCTCGATGCACAGCGTGAGGCCAAGCGTCACATTGTACAGGACGCACTCACGCGCATCGGCAAGCGACCCGTGGCGCTCCCCGAGATTCGCGGGGGAGCTTCGCCGTGGCGCTATCGCCGGAAGCTCACTCTGGCCATGCGTCGCACGGCGAGCGGATGGATTGCAGGGCTTCACGCGCACGACGATCCCGATCGCGTATTCGCGCTTGATGATTGCACGATCGCTGACGAGCGCTTGCTCACACTGTGGCGCGAAGTGCTCGCTGCGGGCCAGCATTTGCCGGCTTCACAACGGCTGCGTGGCGCGGTCCGACTCATGGGCGAGCACGCGACATTCGTGCTGGAAGGCGGTTCGCATTGGGGCACGCACGAGGCATTCTTCGCGGCGGTGCCATCGATGGCCGCGCTCTGGTGGGTGCCGGAGCAGGGAACACGCCGCCTGTTGGGCGACCGTCGCGTCAACGCTGAGCCTGGGGCTTCGTTTGCGCAGGTGAATCCCGAGGTCGCGGCCCAGCTGGAAGATTTTGTGGTCGAGACTGTGCGGACGTATGCCCCGCGCACGGTGGTCGACGCGTATGCCGGTGCGGGTGCGGTGGCTCGACGTATCGCCCACAATGGGGCCGACGTGACCGCGATCGAGTTGGACCGCGAGGCGACGGCTTGGAGTGCCGCGCATCTGCCGGCGGGCTCGACCGCGATTGCCGCACGCGTCGAGGATGCGCTCGAGGCTGCGCTTCCGGCCGAGCTGGTGATTCTGAATCCGCCGCGCACGGGCGTGGACGCCCGGGTCACGGCGTTGCTCGCCAGTGCTGCGCACACGACGCGCGCCATTCTTTATGTCAGTTGCGATCCCGCGACGCTCGCGCGTGACGTGGCTCGGCTGCCCGGATGGCGGATTGCGCGCTTGACCACATTTGACATGTTCCCGCAGACCGCGCACGTCGAGACGGTTTGTGAACTCGTGCCGCTGGAGGCGGTTGCATGAGATATATCGTGGAAATCGACGGCGCTCGTCACGAGGTCGTCCTGGACAATGGCAGGGCGAGCGTAGATGGCGGGCCAGCGGTTCCGGTCTCGCTCGACGCCCTTCCGGGAACGCCGGTGCATCTCGTCCGAGTCGACGGGGCGGTCCACCGGATGCTTGGGCGGCGCGACGGGGAGCGCGGGCAGTATGCGCTCTCCCTGGACGGCCGCCGGTACCAGGCGGAAGCGCTCGACGAGCGCGCCCGAGCCATTCGCGACCTCGCGGTAGCGGCCGCGACCGCCAGCGGCCCACGGCCACTCGTGGCCCCCATGCCGGGGCTGATTGTTCGCGTCACCGTCGCGGTTGGTGATGTTGTTCAGGCCGGCCAAGGCGTGGTCGCCATGGAGGCCATGAAGATGGAGAACGAACTCCGCGCCCCCGCCGCCGGCACCGTCAAGAAGGTCCTGGCTACCCCAGGGGTGGCGGTAGAGAAGGGCGCCCTCCTGATCGAGTTCGAGTAGGGGGGCTCCGAAAGGAGGGGGCTTCCGGCCAGCCCGGCACCGCTTGGGCGAACTTCCCGGAACCGGCCACTGCCCGTTGACCGGGGCTCCGTCTCGGTCTATCTTACAAGACTGTCCCAAAACGCCTTCAATGGCGGCCAAGACCCGGGTTGCATTCCGCACCGGTGAGGCGTTTGACCTCTCGTTACACCGAGCTGATGAGCACGTACACGGCACGACCCAGCGACATTGAACACCAGTGGTTCATCGTCGATGCGGAAGGCATGGTCCTTGGTCGCCTCGCGACCGAGATCGCCCGCATCATTCGCGGCAAGCACAAGCCGACATTCACCCCGCACATGGACACTGGTGACTTCGTCATCGTGATCAATGCGAATAAGGTGAAGGTCACCGGCCGTAAGGCGGAGCAGAAGACCTACTTCTCGCACTCCGGCTATATGGGCCACGACAAGCAGACCCCGTTCGCCACGATGCTCGCGAAGCACCCCGAGCGCATCATCGAGAAGGCGGTACATGGTATGCTCCCGAAGAACGCGCTGGGCCGGCAGAAGCTGCGCCTGAAGCTGCGCGTGTACGCGGGCGCCAACCATCCGCACGTCGCGCAGCAGCCGACCGTGCTCACCTTCCCGAAGAGCGAGGCGAAGTAACATGGCCGACACGACGATCCACACGATCGGCCGCCGCAAGGAAGCGGTCTGCCGCCTGTATCTTTCTGCCGGCACGGGCAAGTGGGACATCAACGGGCGTACGCTCGGCGATTACTTCCCGCGTCCGTCGCTCGTGAGCGCCATTCAGCAGCCGTTCACCGCGACCGACACGCTCGGCCGCTATGACGTGAAGGCGAACATCGATGGCGGCGGGTCGACCGGTCAGTCCGGTGCGCTCCGTCTCGCCGTTGCCCGCGCGCTCGTCAAGATCGACGAGAACTACCGCGGCAAGCTGCGCGATCTCGGATTGCTCACGCGTGATGCTCGCGCCGTTGAGCGTAAGAAGCCAGGCCGTCCGAAAGCGCGTAAGCGGTTCCAGTTCAGCAAGCGCTAGTCCTCAGCGCTTCAGCAGTTCGTACCACATCCCTCAGGGGAGTCGAGCCGGGAGCGGGTGCTGCGCCACAAGGCGCGGTCGCTCCCGGCGACGACACTCTCCGACGATACCAACCACTCGCAAGGAATTATCATGGCTCTCCCGACGATCGACGAACTCCTCAAGGCCGGTGTGCATTTCGGCCACCAGACGCGCCGCTGGAACCCGAAGATGCGCCGTTTCATCTTCGCCGAGCGGAACGGCATCCACATCATCGACCTGCAGAAGTCGCTTCGGCAGCTCGAGTTGGCCACCAAGCTCGCGCGCGAAGTCGTACTGCGCGGCGACAACGTGCTCTTCGTGTGCACCAAGCAGCAGCTCGGGCAGATCGTTGTCGCCCAGTCTGAGCGCGCGAACGCGCTCCACGTCACCGCGCGCTGGCTCGGTGGACTGCTCACGAACTTCGGCACCGCCAAGAAGCAGATCAAGCGCCTGAAGGAGCTTGAGGCCGGGAGCGCCGCGGGCGGCGACTTCGAGAACTACACCAAGAAGGAACAGCTGATGATGTCCCGTCAGCGCGACAAGCTGGCCAAGAACTTGTCGGGCTTGAAGAACATGGGCCGTCTGCCGGGTCTGCTCTTTGTCGTCGACGCCAAGAAGGAGCGCATCGCCGTTGACGAAGCGAACAAGCTCGGCATCCCGATCATCGCCATCTGCGACACCAACTCCGATCCGGACCTGATCACGGTGCCGATCGCCGGTAACGACGACGCGATCCGCTCGGTTGAGCTGATCTGCGGCGCCATTGCCGACGCGATCCTCGATGCCCGTCGTGAGGCCCCGGCCCGTGAAGAAGCCGAAGACGGGGAGAGCTACACCTACTCCTCCGATCGCGGCGCTGAGAAGGAGAGCGCTGGTGACCGTGGCGACAAGAAGCGTCGCCCGCGCCGTCGTCGGGCCAAGCCGGAAGCCATCGCCGCGCGTCTGAAGGAAGGCGGCACGGAAGCTGACGCGCCGGCCGAAGGTGACGCCAGCGCCGCCGAGTAACCGGCGACTGCGCACCGGTCGGCGGGTCACCCGCCGTCCGGTGCTCTCGTCCCGCCGCTCCATTCAGGGTAAGTTTCTATCGCCGTCGGCATTCTCCCGAATGTCGGCGGCGCCCGTCCACTCGCCACTACCGCAGACTGACTGATATGTCCGAGCCAATCAAGATTACGGCCTCCATGGTCGCTTCCCTCCGTGCCCAGACGGGCGCCGGCATGGGCGACTGCAAGAAGGCCCTCGAAGAGGCGAACGGCGATGCCGAAGCCGCCTCGACCATTCTCCGCAAGAAGGGCATGCTCAAGGCCGAGAAGCGCGCGGGTCGCGTTGCGGCGGAAGGGCAGATTGTTGCGTGGGTATCCGATGACGCCACCCTCGGCGTGGCGATTGAGCTGAACTCCGAGACCGATTTCGTCTCGCGGAACGAAGAGTTCGTCGCCCTCTCCAAGCTCGTCGCGGCGCATGTCGGCTACGACACGTCGCTCGACGGCATTGCGGAGATCACGGCGGACCATGCGCTGATGGATCGTCACTGGCACCATGACAAGGCCCAGACCCTGGGCGAGGTCGTGAAGGCAGCGGCCGCCAAGACCGGCGAGAACGTCGCGCTGCGTCGCGTCGCGCGCTTCTCCACCGAGAAGGGTGCCATTGGATGCTACCTGCACTTCAACGGCAAGGTCGCCGTGCTCGTCGAAGTCGCCGGCGTGACCGGTGAAGCCGGCCGCAAGTGCGCCTATGACGTCGCGGAGCATCTCGCCGCTGGCGTGCCGACGGTCGCGATCGCGGTGAGCAAGGCGGACGTCCCGGCCGACGTGGTCGAGAAGGAGCGTCAGTTCCTGATCGAGCAGGCCACCGCCGAAGGAAAGCCGCAGGCGATCGCCGAGAAGATGGTGGTGGGCCGCCTCGAGAAGTACTTCAAGGAGAAGGTGCTGCTCGAGCAGCCGTGGGTCCGTGACGACAGCATCACGATCGCGGATCTTGTCGCGAAGACGCCGGGCGCGTCGGTCGTCCGCTTCGCGCGGTTCCAGATGGGAGAGGCGTAAGCCCTGATGGCCGCCGCGCGTAAGAAGCCCCTCAAGTACCCTCGGGTACTGGTCAAGCTCTCCGGCGAGGCGCTCGCCGGAGAGCGTGGGATCGGTTTCGACTTCACGACAATCACGAAGTACGCCAAAGAGATCAAGCGCGTCAGCGACACCGGCGCGCAGGTTGGCCTCGTGATCGGCGGCGGGAACATTGTACGCGGGTCGCAGCTCTCCAAGATGGGGATGGATCGGGTCAGCGCCGACTACATGGGGATGCTCGGAACGGTCATCAATGCGATGGCGTTCCAAGACATTCTTGAGCGCGAAGGGCTCGACACCCGCGTCATGACGGCGATCCGCATGGAAGAGCTGGCGGAGTCGTTCATTCGGCGTCGCGCGATTCGCCATCTCGAGAAGCAGCGCGCGGTGATCTTCGCGGGCGGCACCGGAAATCCGTATTTCAGCACCGATACGGCTGCGGTGCTCCGCGGAATTCAGATCAACGCGGATTTGATTATCAAAGCGACGAATGTCGACGGCGTCTACACGGCGGATCCGAAAAAGGACCCCAGCGCCAAGAAGTACGCGCACATCAGCTACAAAGAGGTCATGCACGGCGAGCTGGGCGTGATGGATCAGACGGCCATCACCCTCTGCAAAGAGAACGCGCTTCCGCTCATCGTGCTGAACATCAACCAGCCGGGCGCCATCATCAAGGCGATTCGCGGCGAAAAGGTGGGGACCCTCGTCTCATGAGCACCATCGCGAACATCATGAAGGATTGTCGGACCAGCATGGAGAAGGGTGTTGAGGCCGCCAAGCGCGAGTTCTCAACCGTGCGCTCCGGCAAGGCCTCGCCGAACATGCTCGACCAGATCAAGGTCGAGATGTACGGGTCGTACCTCCCCATGAATCAGTGCGCCCAGGTCTCGGCTCCCGAGCCGCGCGTCCTGATGGTCACGCCGTTCGATAAGGGGCAGATCAAGGCGGTCGAGAAGGCGATTCGCGAAAGCGATCTCGGCCTCGATCCGGCGATCAATGGCGCGATCATTCGCGTGCCGCTCCCCTCGATGAACGAACAGCGCCGCAAGGACTTGGTGAAGGTGCTGCATAAGTACGCCGAGGACGGCCGCATTGCGGTGCGTCATGCCCGGACGCACGCCCGCGACCTGCTCAAGAAGCTCGATGGCGTGTCGGAAGACGATGTGAAGCACGCCGAGAAGGAGCTGCAGAAGGCGCACGACGATTTCATCGCCAAGCTTGAAACGTCCTCGAAGGCGAAAGAAGCGGAGTTGATGGAAGTCTGATGATGAGCGGCGCCCTCCTTCTGTTCAGCGCGACGTGACACGATGACCGTGTCCGTCTCTGCCGGCTTGCTTGATCAGATCAAGCAGCACGGGGCGATTCCTCGCCACGTGGCCATTATTATGGACGGCAACGGACGCTGGGCGCGCGGACGCATGCTCCCGCGTCCGCTCGGGCACCGCAGTGGGATGAAGGCGGTGCGCGAAGTGGTGGAAGGCGCCATCGAGGCGGGGGTCGAAGTCCTCTCGCTCTTTGCCTTCTCGCAAGAGAACTGGCAGCGGCCCGCCGGAGAAGTCTCGGCGCTGATGTCGCTCCTCGAAGAGTACATCCAGAAAGAAGCCGACGAGCTCGAGGAGCAGGGCGTGCGGGTCTGCATGCTCGGCGAGCTCGATCGCCTGACGCCTCCCGCCTTCGCTGCGGTCGATCGCGTCATGAAGCAGACGGCGCACAATACCAAGCTCCGCTTGAACCTGTTCATTTCGTACGGCGCCCGCGCCGAGATCACGCGCGCCGCACGATTGCTGGCCGAAGACGTCGCCGCTGGCCGCATCACGCCGGCGCAGGTCGATGACGCCGCGCTCGAGGCAAAGCTGTTCACCGCAGGATGCCCAGACCCCGACGTCTTGATTCGCACCTCCGGCGAGCAGCGCATCTCCAACTTCCTGCTCTGGCAGGTGGCGTACACCGAGCTGGTGATCAGCGACGTGCTGTGGCCCGACTTCGGACGTCGCGAGTTGTACCAGGCGATCGCGGAGTATCAGAATCGGGATCGCCGGTTCGGTCGCGTCAGCTCCTGATTTCGCCGAACCCGGAGCAGCAGCCCTGTGTCTGAACTCGCCAAGCGGATCATCTTCTCCGTGATCGCCGCGCCGCTCGCGGTGTATCTCGTGTTTCTCGGCGGGGCTCCGTTGGCGGGGATGCTTGCAGTCGCGAGCGGGCTCGCCGCGCGTGAGTTCTACCGCATGGTGAGTGAAACAGGCAGCGATCCGCTGTGGGGGCATGGCGTGGTGCTCAGTGCGGCGCTTCCGCTCCTGGTGCATGCGAACACGCTCGGGCTCTGGACACCGTCGCTCACGGTGTGGATGCTGCTGTTCTTGGAGCTCCTCACCGTTGCGCTCTTTACACGTGGCTCCACCGGCAAGCCGATGGAGGCCCTTGGGAGCACGCTATTTGGTGTGTTCTACACCGGCGGGGCGCTGAGTTTTGCCTACGGGCTGCGATACCATCCGTACGCGATTGGTGCGATGGCGGGCACGGCGCTGGTTGCCTTGCCCCTGATTGTCACCTGGCTGACCGACAGTGGGGCGTTTGCGGTGGGGAAGTCGGTGGGCGGACGCAAGCTGATGCCCTCGGTGAGCCCAGGAAAGACCGTGTCGGGCGCCGTTGGCGGTCTTGTGGTGGGGATCGCGGTGAGCGTCCTGTACACGCGCTTCGTGTTGCCGCCGGTGGCGCAGCTGGGGTTGTCGCTGCAGGGGGCCGTGTTGTTTGGGGCTGTGGTGAGCGCAGGGGGGCAGATCGGCGACTTGGTGGAGTCGATGCTCAAGCGTGAAGCCGGCGTGAAAGACAGTTCCACGCTGATCCCCGGTCATGGTGGCGTCCTCGATCGCATCGATTCGCTGATCTTCACGATTCCGCTCGGGTTCGCGCTGCTGAGCTGGCTGCTGATTCCAGCGCCGCGATGACGAACGCTACAACGCCGCGCGGCGTGACCATCCTTGGTGCGACCGGCTCGATTGGAACCGCCGCCCTTCGTGTGATGGCGCGGCACCGTGATCTGTTTCGCGTGAGCGGGTTGACGGCGCATTCGAATGCCGCGCTCCTTGGTGAGCAGGTGGCGGAGTGGCGCCCCGATTTCACGGGACTCGTGAATGGCGGGCAGGGGATGCCGGCTGGGTGGGCGTCTGGCGAGGAGGTCCTCGTGCAGGCAGCGTCGTTGCCATCCGCCGACATTGTGCTCAACGCGGTCGTGGGGAGCACCGGATTAGAAGCGACGCTCGCGGCACTGCAGGCGGGAAAGCGCGTGGCGCTCGCCAACAAAGAATCACTCGTGATGGGTGGAGAGCTCGTGATGGCTGCGGCCCGTCGGAATCACGGGGAGCTCGTGCCGGTCGACAGCGAGCACTCGGCGATTCTCCAGTGTCTCGCCGGCCGGCAGCCGAGCGACGTGCGCCGGTTGATTATCACGGCGAGCGGCGGCCCGTTTCGCACCTGGCCCACCCAGCGGATTGCGGAGGCGACGCTTGCGGACGCCCTCAACCATCCGACCTGGAGCATGGGGCGCAAGATTACGGTAGACAGTGCATCGCTGGTGAATAAGGCGCTCGAAGTGATCGAGGCGCACTTTCTCTTTGGCGTGCCGTACGATCGCATTGAAGTGGTGGTGCATCCGCAGAGCATCGTGCACTCGATGGTCGAGTTCATCGACGGCAGCGTGGTCGCGCAGCTCGGCGTGCCCTCCATGGAACTTCCCATTCTCTACGCGCTTTCATATCCGGAGCGGCTTGAGGACGACGGTGTCGCGCGGTTCGATCCGGTGGCCGCGGCGTCGTTGACCTTTGAGGCGGTGCGCACGGATGCGTTCCCCTCGTTCAAGATGGGCCTTGAGGCGGGGCGCGCCGGTGGTGTCGCGCCGGCGGTCTTCAACGCGGCCAATGAGGCCGCGGTGCAGCGCTTTCTCGACGGGTCGCTCACGTTCGGCGGTATTCCACGTGCGATCGACGCGGCGCTCTCGGCGCTCGGCGATCGAAAGCTCGACGGCATCGCATCGCTGCGTGACGCAGACCGTGCCGCTCGCTCACTCGTGCAGGAACTAGTCTAATGCTTGCTTGGCTTGCGCCGATTGCGGTTCTCGGGATCGTGGTGTTCGTCCACGAGCTCGGTCATTTTCTTGCCGCCAAGGCGCTCGGTGTGTACGCACCGCGGTTTGCGCTGGGGTGGGGCCCGTCGATTCTCCGCTGGCGCCCCAAAGGATCAGAAACCGAATATGTGCTCGCCGCGCTGCCGATCGGCGGGTACGTGCGGATGGCGTCCAAGGACGACGAGGCCGCCGCGATGCTCGAAGGGGGCAACGAAGAGGCCAAGCCGGACGCGGAGAAGGATCCGCGGTGGGATCCCGACGCCATGCTGCCGCACGGCCCGAAGCCTGTGCCGCAGGATCGGTGGTTTGAGTCCAAGCCAACGTGGGCGCGTGTGGTCATCTTGTTGGCCGGCGTCACGATGAATGTGCTGTTGACCTTCAGCATCGCGACCGGCGTCTACTCGGCGAAAGGGCGCAGCTATCTCCCGGCGGTGGTGGATTCGTTGGTGGTCGGCCTTCCGGCCGCGCGCGCGGGGGTGATGCCGGGCGACAGTATCGTTGCGCTGAATGGGGCGTCTATCGAGAGCTGGGCAGACTTCCAGGCAGTCGTGTCGATGTCGGCGGGTAAGCCCATTGCCATGGATGTGCGGCGCGGCGGTTCGGCGGTGACGCTCACGGTGGTGCCAGACACCGCTGAGGGGGCCAATGCGCAGACCGGAGCCAAGGAGCGGATCGGAAAGGTTGGGGTGTGGCCGCGTGGGACACCGGCGCATGTCGCGCTGACCTTGGGGCAGGCGGCGACGGCAGGCTGGGAAACCACGTGGGAGGAGGCGGGCGCGATTGTCGGGATTGTCCGTGGACTGTTCCGCGGCGCCGTGAGCGTGACGCAGCTCGGGGGGCCAATCGCGATCGCCCGGGTCTCGGTTCGGTCGGCGAAGGGCGGGTGGGAGTCGCTGCTGGCGCTGATTGCCTACTTGAGCATCAATTTGGCGGTGTTGAACTTGCTCCCAATCCCCGTGCTGGATGGTGGTCAGGTGCTGCTGACGGTGGCGGAGGGGATCAAGGGTGGATCGTTCAGTAGTCGGACGCGAGAGAACTTTATGAAGGTTGGTATCGCGGCCGTGGCGTTGTTGTTTGTGATCGTGATGTTCAACGATCTGAAGGGGCTGGCCCTGAGTCTGCTCGGAAAGGGCTGAGCCGAGGGAGGAAGGCGCGCGTCGGACCTCTTCCGACAAGGCGCTGGAACAGCGCTGAGCCCCCTTGATGGCGTGGGGGATCTTGGCTATGTTTCCAAGCTACAACCAAATGACCGATAAGGATTTAGGTACAGACAATGGCATTCGTAAAGAGCGCGGCGGTCGACAAGAATCGCCTGCACCCCACCGACACTGGTTCCTCGCAGGTCCAGGTCACGTTGCTGACGGAACGGATCAACTATCTCAATGATCACTTCCGCAAGCACGCCAAGGACCACCATGGTCGCCGTGGACTCCTCAAGATGGTTGGCCGACGCCGCCGTCTGCTGGACTACCTCAAGCGCACCGATGTCGGCTCGTATCGCAAGCTGATCGACGAGCTTGGGCTGCGCTACTAATCCCGGTATGTAACACGATTCGCGCGGACGCATCCTGCGGCCCGCGCGTTTTGTGTTATCCCCCATTCTCACACGGATTTACCCAATGATGCATCGCATTGAGCGGACGTTCGCGGGCCGCAAGCTTATCATCGAGACCGGCCGTATGGCCAAGCAGGCTGCGGGCTCGTGCCTGATCACTTTCGGCGAGACGATGGTGCTTGCCACGGTCACGGTCAGCGAGAAGCGTTCCACGCTTCCGTTCTTCCCGCTGACGGTTGAGTACAAGGAAAAGACCTACGCTGCGGGCAAGATCCCGGGCGGCTTCATCAAGCGCGAAGGACGTCCGCGCGATGAAGAAATCCTCTCCTGCCGGATCATCGACCGCTCGATCCGTCCGCTGTTCCCGGAAGGATTCCAGAACGAAGTGCAGGTCTTCATCTACGTGATCAGCGCCGACCAGGAGAACGATGCCGATGTGCTCGGCCTCGTGGCCACGTCGTTCGCGCTCAACGCGTCCAAGATCCCCTTCACGGCGCCGATCGCCGCCGTTCGCGTGGGCCGCGTGCAGGGCAAGTGGGTGCTCAACCCGACCTTCCAGCAGCTCGAGTTCAGCGACATGGACCTCGTGGTTGCCGGCTCGCAGGATTCGATCGTGATGGTCGAGGGCGGCGCGCTCGAGATTCAGGAAGAAGACGTCATCGAGGCCATCGGTATCGGCCAGCGCGGCATTCGTGAGCTGATTGCGCTCCAGGAAGAGCTGCTTGCCAAGAACCCGGTCGAGAAGATGTCGTGGGACAAGGTCGAGACGCCGGACGACGTGATCAAGCGCGTCACCAAGGAGGCGGAAAAGAAGATTGTCGCCGCCATCAATCAGAAGGACAAGCAGACGCGCATCCAGGCCGTCGAAAAGGTGAAGGACGAGGTCAAGACCGCGCTCAAGGCAGAGTTGCCGGACGCACAGCATCCGTTCATCGGCGGCGTGCTCGGCGACATCGAGTATCGCGTGCTGCGCGATCAGGTGCTCACGAGCGGACTGCGCGTCGACGGCCGTAAGCCGACCGAAGTGCGTCAGATCTCGATCGACACCGGCCTGCTGCCGCGTGCGCACGGCTCGGCGCTCTTCACTCGCGGGCAGACGCAGGCCCTCGTGGTCGCGACGCTCGGCACCGGGAACGACGTGCAGCGCATGGACAGCATCGACGACAAGCAGGAGACCACCAAGTCGTTCATGCTGCATTACAACTTCCCGCCGTTCTCGACGGGCGAAGTGCGCCCGATGCGTGGCACCAGCCGCCGCGAAATCGGTCACGGCAATCTGGCCGAGCGCGCCATCCAGGGCGTTCTGCCGCCGTTCGAAGAGTTCCCGTACACGATTCGTATCGTCTCTGACGTGCTCGAGTCCAACGGCTCCAGCTCGATGGCCTCGGTCTGCGGCGGCTCGCTGAGCTGCTTCGACGCCGGCATCCCGCTCAAGGCCCCCGTGGCCGGTGTGGCGATGGGCTTGATCAAGGAAGGGAAGAAGTACGCGATCCTGACCGACATCCTGGGCACCGAAGATCACCTCGGCGACATGGACTTCAAGGTGGCGGGCACGAAGGACGGCATCACGAGCATCCAGATGGACATCAAGATCCAGGGCCTCGATCTGAAGCTCATGGAAGAGGCGCTTGCGCAGGCCAAGGAAGGCCGGTTGCACATCCTCGGCGAGATGGACAAGGCGCTGCCGACGGTGCGTCCGGAAATGTCGCCGTGGGCTCCGCGTATCATCACCGTCCAGATCAACCCCGAGAAGATCGGCGACCTGATCGGACCGAAGGGCAAGACGATCCGCGGCATCCAGGAAGAGTCTGGCGCCGAGCTGACCGTGGACGACAGCGGTCTCGTGACGATCGCCGCGGTTGGCGCCGAAGCGATGGAGCGTGCGCGTCAGATGGTGCAGGCGATCACGGCCGAGCCGATCGTGGGCGAGACGTACGAAGGTCCGGTGAAGAGCACGACGGCGTTTGGCGCCTTCGTCGAGATCATGCCGGGCACCGAAGGCCTCGTGCACATCAGCGAACTGCAGTGGGGCCGTACCGAGAAGACCGAGGACGTGGTCAAGAAGGGCGATCGCGTGAAGGTCAAGCTCATTGAGCGCGACGAGCGTGGACGTCTGCGCCTGTCGATGAAGGCGTTGGTGCCGAAGCCGACTGGCGATGCTGCGCCGGTGGAGTCGTCCTACGCCGACGGTGCTGCTCCTGCCTCTGAGGCCCCAGCGGCCGAGGGTGGCGAGGAGGGTGGTGATCGTGGCGGCCGCAGTGGCGGTCGTGGCGGTCGCGGTGGCCGAGGCCGGTAGGCTTCGGTGACCGCCGGCGCACCGCGCCTCGGTCAGCACCGCAGCCCTATGGTGGAGCGGGGGATGGAGCGTTCCGTGCTCCCCAATGGATTGACCGTACTCTCGGAGTTCGTTCCGGGCGTGCGGTCAATTGCGCTTGGGGCCTGGGTGCGGTCCGCGTCGCTGCATGAGTCGCCCGAGGAGATGGGGATTTCGCATCTCCTCGAGCACATGGTGTTCAAGGGCACCAAGCGCCGGACTGCGCATGAGATCGCGGGCGCGCTCGAATCGCTCGGCGGATCGCTTGACGCCTACACCGCGCGCGAGCACACGGCTTTTCAGGCGCGCGTGCTCGACGAGCATTTGACGCAAGCGGCTGACGTGATGGCCGATTTGATCTTTCATCCAGCGCTGCGCGCGGACGATTTGAAGCTCGAGCGCAAGGTCGTGCTGGAGGAGATCGCGATGGTGGATGACACGCCTGACGATCTCGTCTTTGAGATGCACAATGAAGCGCTGTGGGGGGCACACCCCTACGGCTATTCCATTCTGGGTACCCGCGACACCGTGGGAGCCATTGGGATCGAGGCGCTGCGGGAGCGGCACGCGCGGGCGTACCAGCCTGGCCAGATTGTGGTGGCCGCGAGCGGGAACGTGAGCCACGAGGCGCTTCTCGAGGCGCTCGGAGCCACCGGGTGGGGTGATGTGCCGGCGGGTACGGAGAAGGCCCCGGTGTCGCCCGCTCCTGTGACCATGCCAGCCTCAGAGCGGCGGGTGAAGCGGGACGGGTCGCAGGTGCATGTGGTGTTTGGCTCGGCCACTGTGCCCCATGCCGACAAGCGCCGGCATACGCTGGTGCTGATCAACACGTTGCTGGGTGGTGGGATGAGCTCTCGGCTTTTTCAGCGGGTTCGGGAGGAGCTTGGTCTCGCCTATTCCGTGTATACCTTTCAGTCATTCCATGTGGATTCCGGAACGCACGGGGTCTATGTGGGAACGTCTCCTGAGAATGCCGATCAGGCGATTGCGGCGGTGCGTGGAGAGCTCGCGCGGCTCGTGCGGGATGGGATTCCTGACAGCGAGATTGCGATGGGGAAGCAGCAGGTGAAGGGGCAGATCACGCTGGCAATGGAAGGCGTGAGCAGTCGGATGTACCGTGCAGCGGCCGTCGAGTTGTTCGGCGAGCCGTACGCCGGGTTGGACGACGTATTGGCAAAGATTGATGCCATTACGCCGGAAGACGTAGCGGCATGCTGCGCTGCGTTTTTTGTGCCGGACCAGCAGACGCTGGTGAGCCTTGGGCCCACCTGAGCGCCGCGCTCAACTCATTATCACTCGAACACCCCGATTCCCATGAACATCGGCATTCCGAAGGAAATCAAGACCAACGAGAACCGTGTCTCGCTCGTGCCGGCTGGCGCGGAAGCGTTGGTCGCGGCTGGCCATAAGGTCGTCGTTGAGAAGGGCGCAGGCCTCGGCAGCGGATTCAGCGACGAGCAGTATGTGGCTGCTGGCGCCACGATCGCGCCCGATGCGGACACCACGTGGGCTGGCGCTGACATGATTATTAAGGTCAAGGAGCCGATCGCCGTTGAGTGGCCGCGCATGAAGAAGGGACAGACCATCTTCACGTACTTCCATTTCGCCGCCGACGAGAAGCTCACCACGGCGCACATGGATTCGGGCGCGACGTGCATTGCGTACGAGACCGTGGAGTTGCCGAGCCGTGAGTTGCCGCTGCTGACGCCGATGTCGGAAGTCGCCGGCCGTATGGCGGTGCAGGAAGGGGCCAAGTACCTCGAGAAGCTGTACGGCGGTCGTGGGCTGCTCCTCGGCGGCGTGCCGGGCGTGGCGCCGGCGAAGGTTGTGATTCTCGGCGGCGGCATTGTGGGCATCAACGCGGCCAAGATGGCGGCGGGGATGGGCGCGATGGTCACCATTCTTGATGTCTCGCTCGAGCGCATGCGCTATTTGAGTGATGTGATGCCAGCGAATGTGACGACGATCTACTCGAACCGCCACAATGTGCTCGAGCAGATTGCGACCGCGGATCTCGTGGTCGGCGGCGTGCTGATTCCCGGTGCCAAGGCGCCGAAGCTGATCCGCAAGGAAGACCTCAAGGTCATGCAGCCGGGCGCGGTGATCGTGGACGTGGCGATCGACCAGGGCGGTTGCGTGGAGACGATTCATGCGACGACGCATGAGAACCCGGTGTACACCGTGGACGGTGTGATTCACTACGGCGTGGCGAACATGCCGGGCGGCGTGCCGCGCACCTCGACGTTGGCGCTGACGAACGCGACCTTCCCGTACGCCATGAAGTTGGCGAACAAGGGATGGAAGCAGGCGCTCAAGGAAGACTCTGCGCTTCTTCGCGGGCTGAACGTGGTGGACGGCAGGGTCACCTACCGTGGGGTTGCTGAGGCGTTTGGGATGGAGTACCACGAGCCCGGCAAGTTCCTGGGCTGAGGAGTCCCGGGGCGCCTGCGAGGTGCCTCTTAGGCGCTCCGTAGGCGCCGTCTAGGTGCTGGGCAGGGAAGTCGGGAGGGCCTTCGCTTGACCAGTCTTAGACTGGGGGCGAGGGCCCTTCGGCGTTGGGGGAGGTGACAGGCGGTGGGCTCGCTGGGTAGTTCGCGTGTGGTGCTTGACGTACCGAGCGCCGAGCGGATATTCCACTCGGACGCGTATTCGATTTTTTTCATAATCGTTACCGCTCGGTTGGTATCACAGTTCCGCCCCCGTACCCTACAGGAGACGTGTATCGCATGGAACGGTTCCCCTCGTGGCGCCGGCGTACCAGTCGCATGATGCGCGTGTTGGCGATTTTGATCGCTGGCACCGCAGCCCGACTGTCCGCCCAAGGCACACTCAACATCACCGTCGTTGACGGTGGTTCGTCCAATCCGATCTCGCAGGCCCAGATCGGCGTGGTGACCACAACTCTCGGCGGCCTCACGGGCGCTGACGGTAAGCTTGTGCTCCGCAACGTTCCGCTCGGCCCGCAGACCATTCGCGTGCTCCGAGTTGGATACGCGGAGCAGAAGAAGTCCGTCACGATTGTCGCGGGCGCGACGCAGACGCTGAGTTTCGTTCTGGTGCCGGTGGCGGTGAACCTGACGCCGGTGGTGACCACGGCGACTGGCGAAACGCGTCGCGTGGAAATCGGCAATGCCACGTCGTCGATCGACGTCTCGAAGGTGATGGAGACCGCGCCGGTCACCAGCCTCAACGACTTGCTCAGCGCGCGCGCGCCGGGCGTGTACGTGACGCAGGGCACGCAGACGGGCTCTGGCGCTCGTATTCGTATCCGCGGCACCTCGTCGTTGTCGCTCGGTAATGACCCGATCTACATCATCGACGGCGTTCGTATGTCGAGCAACGTCGGCAGCATCGCCTTCGGGACGGGCGGCGCGTTGCCGAACCGTACCGGCGACATCAACCCCGACGAAATCGAGAACATCGAAATCGTGAAGGGTCCGTCGGCGGCGACGCTGTACGGCACCGATGCCACCAACGGCGTCATCGTGATCACGACCAAGAAGGGGCGCGCGGGTGCGGCCCGTTGGAACGTGTTCGGCGAGAGCGGCATGATGAGCGACCGGAACACCTATCCGTACAACTTCACGATCGCGGGCCATTCGCCCGGTCAGACCGCGTATCGCGAGTGCGCGCTGCCGACCATTTCGGCCGGCACCTGCCAGCTGGACTCGGTCCGCGTGTACGCGCCACTGCATGACCCGAATGCGACGCCACTCGGCGTTGGCTATCGTGGCACGGTTGGAGCCTCGGTGTCGGGCGGTACGGAAGCCGTGCGGTACGCGGTCTCGGTGCAGCGCGAAAACGAAGTCGGCGTGCTCAAGCTGCCGGAGTTCGAAGCCACGCGCTTCGCGGCCTCGAATACGGTCATTCATGATTGGACCCAGCGTCCGAACATGGTCGACAAGACCTCGGTGCGTGCCAATGTGAACATGGCGCTCAGCTCGCAGCTCGACGTTGGCGTGAGCATGGGCTTCACGACGCTCGGCCAGCGCTACTCGCTGGAGTCGAACGCCACGGCGGGCCTCGGCTCGCAGGTGTTTGGCGGTAAGGGCTACAAGGCAAACGGCACGGTGGCCGTGACGGGAACGCCGTTGAATGGCTACCGCGCCTGGACGCCTGGCTACACCTGGCAGGAAAAGACGGCGCAGGGTGTTGACCGCTTCATCGGCGGCATCAACGTGAACTGGCGCCCGACTTCCTGGCTGCAGAACCGCATGGACTTCGGCACCGATCTCACGGATCGCGTCGATGTCGACTTGCGCTTGCGTGGTGAGGGGCCGCCCCTGACCTCGACCTACCGTGACGGCTATGCCGGCAACGGTCGTGCGAACATCCGCAACTTCACGACGAACTTGTCGAGCACCGCGACCTGGAATGTGACGTCGGGCGTCAGCTTCAAGACGACCGCTGGCATCCAGTATGTTGACTTCAAGCAGGACGGTAACACGGCCACTGGCACGACGCTCCCGATTGGCGCGCAGACGGCGAATGCCGGTGCGACGCTCGGTGCGTCCGAGTCGACGACCCTGCGCCGCACGATCGGTCTGTACGTGGAAGAGTCGGCGGCCATCAATGACCGCCTCTTTATCACGGCCGCGGTTCGTAGCGACCAGAACAGTGCCTTCGGTACCGAGTTCCAGAACGTCATGTACCCGAAGTTGCAGGGCTCGTGGATTCTCTCCGATGAACCGTGGTTCCACGCCCCGCGTTGGCTCGACAATCTGCGCCTGCGTCTCGCCTACGGCGCGGCGGGTGTGCAGCCGGGCTCCAACGATGCACTCCGCACCTTCTCGGCGACGACCCCGAACATTCAGGGCGTTGACGTGCCGGCCGTGGTGTACTCGACCCCAGGCAACGTGGCGCTGAAGCCGGAGTTCACGGATGAGTACGAGACGGGCTTCGAAGCACGCTTCTGGAAGGGCCGGGCGAGCATCGACCTGACGTACTACAGCAAGCGCACGAAGGACGCGCTGATCAGTGCCATCGTTGCTCCGTCGGCTGGTGCCTCGACCACGGTGCGTATGAACCTTGGCGCGGTCACCAACACCGGCTGGGAAATGTTGTTGACCGGCCAGCTCATCGACACCCGGAATTTCGGGCTCGACGTTACGGTGAATGCGGCCTACAATGAAAACAAGCTGCTGAGCCTCGGCGGTACGCCGCCGCAGATCGGGACGCAGACCCGCGTGCTCGAGAACTATCCGCTCTTCGGCCTGTGGGCGCGTCAGATCACGGGTTGGCAGGACAAGAACAACGACAAGATCCTGACCTATAGCTCCAACCCAACCGCCAACGAAGTGTTCGTGGACACGGCGGCGACGTTTATGGGCTACAGCGCACCCCACCAGTCGATTGCGTTGACGACCGGTATGGATCTGTTCAACCGCCGCGTGCGCGTCACCGCGCTGATGGATTATCGTGGCGGCAACAAGTACTACAACAACACCGAGCGCATCCGGTGCGTCAGCCGTCAGAACTGCGAAGGGTTGATGAACCCCAACGCCTCGTTCGAAGACCAGGCCATGGCCGTGGCGACGTTGAACGACCCGTCGCAGACGATCGCGGGCTTCTTCCAGCCGGGCGACTTTGTGAAGCTCCGCGAAGTCTCGGCGACGTACAACCTGACGCAGGCGCAGGCCGCGCGCTTCAAGATGCGCAACGCGAGCCTCACGCTCTCGGCTCGTAATCTGTGGAAGTGGACCAAGTATCGCGGTGTGGACCCCGAAAGCGACTACACGGTGACGGATGGTTCGGACAACCCGAGTGATTTCCAGACCATGGGTGCTCCGACCTACTTCATCTTGAAGTTCAACCTCGGCTTCTAAATGCCCACCCCTCACATGAAGACCATCATGAATACCTCAAGCATCCGGCGTCGGCTCGCCCTGAGTGTAGGGGCGTTGCTGCTGCTGGCCGGTTGCCACGGGACGTTGACGGACTCGCTGTTGCGGGCCCCCGACCCCGATCTGATCAATCCGGCCGACATTAACAACGCTGACGGCGCGAACGGCCTGCGTCTTGGCGCCCTCTCACGCTTGCGTGATCTGACCGCAGGCACGGAGAGCTCGTGGCTCTTTGGTGGACTCCTGGCTGACGAATGGTCGACCAGCTCCACCTTCATTCAGAACGACGAAGCCGACGAGCGCACGATCACGTTGAGCAACTCGTCGGTGACCGCACAGTTCCGCACGATCATGCGTGCGCGCACGGCGGCCAATCAGGCCATCGCGGCGCTCAACACGTATGCGCCCACGCCATCGTCGAACATCGCCGAGATGTATCTCGTGCGTGGGTTCGCCGAACTGCAGGCGGCGTCGGATTTCTGCAACGGCATCCCGCTCACCGACGCGTCAAAGCCGGTGATTGTGTACGGGCAGCCGTTGACTGTTCTGCAGGTGTTCGCTGCGGCCTCGGCCTCGCTCGACTCGGCGATCAGCTTTTCGTCGGCGACGGATGCCGCGACGGTGCGCATCAACACCGCTGCCAAGATCGCGAAGGCCCGGGCCCAGGTTGGCCTTGGCAACTATGCGGCGGCTGCGACGCTCGTCTCCGGGATTGCGACCACCTACTCGTACGACGCCACGTTCGCGACGAGCTCGGGTGATAACATCCTCTGGAGTCAGCCGTTCAGCCAGCGCCGGTATAGCGTGGGCGACAGCTTGGAGGGCAACGCCCGCAATCTTCCGATTGCGAACGCCATCCCGTTCGGGTCGGCCAATGACCCGCGCGTGCCGGTCGCGTACACGATTCAGAACGGCAAGGACACCGTGAAGGCGCAGGACGGCTTCACTTTCTCGCGGACCACGACGCTGTGGGCCCAGTCCACCACCGTGCCGATCCTGAGCGGCGTTGATGCGCGCATGGTCGAAGCGGAAGCGTTCTTGGCGGCAGGGAACACGGCCTCGTGGCTGTCGACCCTCAACACGATCCGGGCGACCCCGCCCAAGCTCGGTACGGTCACGCTCACGGGCTCGCAGCTGCCCGCGCTGACGGATCCGGGCACGGCGGCGGATCGCGTGAACCTCACGTTCCGCGAGAAGGCGTTCTGGACGTTCAGCCGTGGCCAGCGTCTCGGCGACCTCCGTCGCTTGATTCGCCAGTACGGCCGTACACCGGCGAACACCTTCCCGACCGGCACCCACTATCGTGGGCCGGTCTACGGGGCGGATGTGAACCTCCCGGTGCCTGCGGACGAGCTCAACAATCCCAACTTTAAGGGCTGCATCGACCGCAACGCGTAACGCCTGCGGTAGGCCCTGGATTGGACTGAACGGCGGTCGGGCTTCGTGCCCGGCCGCCGTTTGGCGTTTCGCCCCCCGTCGGCCGCCGGTTCTCCACCCCGGTTTGCTTGCCCAGCCCTGCGGTTTCGGGTACCTTCAAGTGTTCCTATACGAGACACTTTTCGGACTCCTCTAGCCGTTCGCTGATCACGAACGCGCGAGTCTTTTTATCATGCGCTGGCCATTCTTCAAGACGGGTTCGCTGTTCCCCGCCAATGCTATTGCCGTTGACCTTGGCACGGCAAACACCTTGGTGTACGTAAAGGGCGAGGGGATCGTGCTCAATGAGCCGTCCGTCGTCGCCATGGATCGTGAGACGCGCAAGATTAAGGGCGTGGGACTTGAGGCGAAGCGCATGCTCGGCCGCACGCCCGAAGGGATCATTGCCGTGCGTCCCATGAAGGACGGTGTGATCGCCGACTTCGAAGTCACCGAAAAAATGCTGCGCTACTTTCTGACGCTGATCATCGAGAACCACGTGTTCAAGGTGAAGCCGCGCGTGATTGTGTGCGTGCCGTCGGGAATTACCGAAGTGGAGAAACGCGCGGTGCGTGACTCCGCGCTTGGTGCTGGTGCGAAGGAAGTGTTTATGGTCGCCGAGCCAATGGCCGCGGCGATTGGTGTTGGTTTGCCGGTCGAGACCCCAACTGGCAACATGGTGATCGATATTGGCGGCGGCACCACGGAAATCGCGGTTATCGCGCTATCGGGAATTGTCAGCGACACCTCGATCCGTGTTGGCGGCGACGAACTCGACATGGCCATCGTGCAGTTCATGCGAAAGAGCTACAACCTGCTGATTGGCGAGCCGACCGCAGAAATCATCAAGATTCAGATTGGATCTGCCGCGCCGCTGGGCGAAGAGCGCGAAATGGAAGTGAAGGGACGCGACCTCGTGTCGGGGATTCCGAAAACCGTGCGCGTGCATTCCGCCGAGATTCGTGAAGCGTGCCAGGAACCCGTCCAGCAGATTGTGGATGCGGTGCGTCGTGCGCTCGAAATCACGCCGCCTGAGCTGGCGAGCGATATCGTGGATCGCGGCATTGTGATGACCGGCGGCGGTGCGCTGATTCGCGGGCTCGATGTCCTGCTCACGCAGGAGACGGGACTCCCGATTCACGTCGATGAGGATCCGCTGACGTGCGTCGTGCGCGGGACCGGCCGCATCCTCGACGACGAGGAGAAGTACTGGTCCGTCCTGAGCACCTGAGGTTCTGACCGCGCGTGGCGCGTCCGCAGCGGACTGACCCCAGAGTCGACCTCGCGCTCGTCGCGGGATGCGCGTTGCTTGCGGCCGTGTGTCTGTTTGCACCCGGAGCCACGCGGGATCGCGTGGCCGGCGCTCTCCGCTCGACCATCGTTGCGCCAGCCGCCGCGATGCAGGCGCGCGCCGAAATCTCGCGCCGGTCGTTCTTGGCGGAAGCAGTCACGCGTCGGTTCAACGACAGCGTCTCCCTGCGGTCGCAACGGTTGACCGGCGTTGAGGATGAGAACGCCCGACTTCGCCAGCTTCTCGGCCTCGCTGGGGCCGTGAAGTGGGGATTCGTGCCCGCGGAGATTCTCCAGGGACGCTCGCTGGGCGACGAGTTCACCGTCACGCTGACGTCGGGCGCCAGTGCTGGGGTCGAGCCATTGAGTCCGTTGATCGTGTCGGAAGGGTTGGTCGGTGTCGTGCAGCGTGCCGATCCTGCACTCTCGGTGGCGATTCTCTGGCCGCATCCTGATTTTCGCGTAAGCGCAATGTCGGCTGACGGCGCCACGTACGGGATTGTGACGTCGCATCAGGGCCCGAGTGCGGACCGCTACCTGCTGGAGTTGCGTAGCGTGCCGCTGCGCATGCAGCTGCGCCCAGGGACGCTGATTGTGAGCTCCGGTGCAGGGGGCGTCTTTCCGCGGAACATCCCCGTGGGGACCGTCATCAACGAGCTGAAGACCAATGAGGCGTGGGCACGCACTTACTTGCTGCGCCCGGCGGTGAAGTTTGCTGACCTCGGTGCGGTTATGGTGCTGACGCGCGCGAAGAGCACACAAGGCGTCGACGGCGTTTGGAACCTTGAGGCGCTTGCCGACTCGGCGCGGCGCAGCGTCGTGGCTGCTGGTGAGGCGATAAATGCGCGACTCCGGGATTCGTTGGTGGCGCCGCCGGTGAAGCCATGAGTCGTCATCGCGGTTTGGTCTTCTACGCGCTGGTGATCGTGCTGATTGCGCTGCATTTCACGCTGCGGCCAATGCTGGGCTGGCGGGTTAATGTGGACTTTCTGCTGCTCGCGGTGCTGATCGTCGCGGTGCGCGCACGGCCGGGTGTCGCAGCGATCTGCGGCTTCGCCCTCGGGTTGATGGCCGACTCGTTGACGCCGGCGGCATTTGGCGCGGGGGCCTTTGCGCTGACGCTCGTGGGCTTTGGGGCGAGTTGGCTCAAGTCTGCGTTCTTTGCCGATAACGCCGGTGTCAATGGCGCCTTCGTGTTTCTTGGGACGTGGGCCTTCGATCTCCTCTTTCTCGTGGCCGAGCATCGCGTGCGCGGATGGGAGCTCGTCGCGCAAGCGTTCCTGTGGGCGCCGCTGTCGGCCGTGTTGACGGCGCTTGTTGGCATCGTGGTGCTTGGCATTGTGCGGCCCCTGGTGGCGGCGGAGCGGGGATGAGTTTCCATCCCAACGCGGTGCAGCAGCGCGGGCGAACTGCCGGCGCACTTCTCTCGTTGGTGTTCATCTTTCTCGTGGGATCGTTCTTTCGTGCGCAGGTGCTCCAGAACGCGCAGTTCGCGCTGCACTCGGATGAGAATCGACTGCGCGAGATTCCGATTCCCGCGCCTCGCGGCCGCATTCTCGATCGCAAAGGCTTGGTGATTGCGGAGGATCAGGTCGGCTACACCGTGTCGCTGTTGGCGCCGCGAGAGTCGCAGTTGGTGAGTGCGTTGCGGCGATTGTCGGCAACGGTCGAAATGTCGCAGGAGCAGCAGGACGCTGTAGTCCGGCGATACCGGCGCAGTCCGAATCGGCCCGCGGTGATTTTTGCGGACGCCACCTTTGAGTTGGTCTCCGTGCTGGAAGAGCACCGTGTTGAGTTGCCAGGGCTGATTATTCAGGCATCGTCCAAGCGATGGTATCCAGAGGGAGCGGCGGTCGCCTCACTGGTCGGGTACACCGGCGAAATCAGTGAGCAGCAGCTCCAGTCCAAGGGGTTCCTCGGATACAAGGCCGGACAGCAGGTAGGAAAGGGGGGGCTTGAGCTGCGCTACGAGTCACGACTCCGCGGGCGCGAAGGAGTGCGGTTCGTGGAAGTGGATGCGCTCGGACGCGTCGTGCGCGAGGCTGGTGCACGCCCCGAGTTGACGCCGATGGCTGCACCGCCGCTGCCGACGAACATCGATCTCGATTTGCAGAAGTATGTGTACGGGCTCTTTGGCGACTCGCTCGTTGGTGCCGCTGTGGCGATCGAGCCGAAGTCTGGGGAGGTGCTCGCCCTGCACAGTGCACCGACCTTTGATCCGAATCGATTTACCGGCGGGATTCCGGTAGACTATTGGCGCTCGCTGACCACAGACAAGCGGAAGCCACTCTACAACAAAGCCATTCAGGGCACCTATCCGCCGGGCTCAACCTGGAAGCTCGCCACGGCGGTCATGGGACTCGAGCTTGGGATTGTCAAACTCGACGACCGGATGCCGACGCCGTGCACCGGCGGGTTCCAGTACGGCAATCGCTATTTCAAATGCCACGACAAGCGCGGGCATGGTGCTGTGAGCTTGGCGCAGGCCATCGAGCAGTCGTGTGACGTCTATTTCTACCAGCTTGGCCTGAAAATCGGCCTCGCTCGTCTCGTGGCCGGCGGCATCACCTTGGGCTCGCATGCGCGCAGCGGCATTGATCTCCCCGCCGAGATGCGTCCGCAGTTTCCCGATTCAGACTACAAGGCGTATTTCACGCGCAAGTATCCGGGCGGCTGGAATCAATCTGCGTCGCTCAACCTGTCGATCGGCCAGGGGGAGAACTCACAGACCGTGGTGAATATGGCGCGCTTCTACACCGCGCTCGCCACCGATGGTCAGGCCGCACAGCCGCGGGTGGTGCAGGGTGCCGCGCAGCGGACGCGCCTGTTCACGCTCGACTCCACGCAGATGCGGGGGATTCGCAATGCACTCGCGGGCGTGGTGAGTCGCGGCACCGCAGGCAGCGCGAAAATCCAAGGCGTTGTGCTCGCGGGCAAGACAGGCACCGCGCAAAACTCGCAAGATCCCAATAACGATCATGCCTGGTTTGTCGGATTCGCGCCGGCCGACGATCCGAAAATTGTTGTCGCGGTGATGCTCGAGTTCGGCGGACATGGTCCGCGTGCGGCAAAGATCGCGGCGCGTATTATCGAGCATTATCTCAAGGTGTCCGCAACCCAGTTTATTCAGACGGAGGGACCGTGAGACGCGGCGCGCGGCCAGATTATCCGCTCGTTGTCGTGGCGCTGCTCCTCTCCGCGTTCGGCATCGCGATGGTGTACTCGGCGGGGCAGACCGATTACCCAACGGCGGTCGCGAATTTGTGGCGGCACCAGCTGACCTGGCTCGGGCTCGGCCTGGCGGCGGCGTGGATCGTGAGCCGTGCGTCGTCGCGTGTGCTCGACTTTATGACGGCGCCCGCGTACGTCGGATCGTGCTTTGTGCTCCTGGTGCTGATCTTTGTTGGGAAGGGCGGTCTCGGGGCGAGCAACAACCACAGCTGGCTGGCGATTGGCGGGGTGAAGCTGGGGCAGCCGTCCGAGATTGCCAAGCTCGCGGTGGTCCTTATGCTGGCGCGCGTGTTATCGGAACGAAAGGAAGCGCCGGATTCGCTCGTCGAGCTGTGGCCGTCTGCCTTGGTCGTTGGCGTGCCGTTGATGTTGATTCTGCTGCAGCCGGACCTCGGTACCGGCATCGTGTTCCTCGGAATGTACTTTTCGATGCTGTTTTGGCGCGGCGTGTCCTGGCAGCTGCTCACGTTGCTCGCCAGCCCCGCAATCAGCCTGGTGTTGGCGTTCAACACCGGGATGTGGGGAGCCTGGTTCCTGCTGATTTGCGCGCTCGTGCTTTGGTATAAGCCCGAGGTGGTTGAGGGGGTGGTGGTGGTGGTGGCCAACCTCGCCTTCGGTGTGGCGGCCCCGTTGCTGTGGGACAAGCTCAATCCCTACCAGCAGGGGCGCTTGAAGGTGTTCTTGGATTCTTCGGCTGATCCGCTCCGGGCCAGCTACCATGTGATTCAGTCGCAAGTCGCGATCGGATCTGGTGGCTGGCTCGGCAAGGGATTCACCGAAGGAAGCCAGAAACGGCTCGCCTTTCTGCCGGCGCAGCACACCGATTTTATTTGGTCGGTGGTGGGGGAGGAGCTGGGGTTTATTGGGGTGACAATCGCGCTGGGGCTCTTTTTTGTGCTCTTCCTCAGATGCACCCGCGTTGCGGCCCGGGCGACGGATTCCTTCTCGAGCTTGGTGGCGTTCGGCCTCGTCTCGATTTGGATTACCCACCTGATCGAAAATGTAGGGATGACGCTCAACCTGATGCCCGTTACCGGCATCCCACTGCCGTTTTTCAGCTACGGCGGCTCCTTCCTGCTTGCGTCGTGGATTTCTGTTGGCATCCTCGTGCGCCTGTCGGCCGAGGGGCGTGGTCCGGCGCATTCGCTCGTAGGCTAGCTCGGCCAGCCCTGTCAAGGGTGGCGGGACCGGCGAGAGTTCTTGCCCACACCCCGTTCTACGCCCATTTTCCACGCATGGCCTGGTTCCGTAAAGAAAAGAAGCCGCGCAAGCCGCGCGCCGAACGACTCGAAATTCCCGCCGACGTGTGGGAGAAGTGCGAGTCGTGCGGGCATACGGACATCCGCGAGAAGTTCGCCAAGAACTGCAACGTGTGCCCGAGCTGCGATTTTCATCGCCGTGTTCGGGCGATTGACTTTGCCCATATCCTGCTCGACGCAGGCACCATCGAGGAGACCGAGGAGGATTTGCGCTCCAAGGATCCCCTTGGATTCCCGGACTATCCGGCCCGTCTCAAGAAGGCACGGGCCAACGCCGGCGAGGGTGACGCCATTCTGACCGTCACGGGGACCATGGACCAGATGCCGGTGAACCTGGGCATCATGGATTTCGCCTTCATGGGTGGCTCCATGGGGTCGGTGGTCGGTGAGAAGATCGCCCGCCTTGGGCAGCGCAGCCTCGAGAAGAAGTTCCCGCTGATCGTCATTTCGGCCTCTGGCGGCGCCCGCATGCAGGAGGGGGTGCTCTCGCTCATGCAGATGGCCAAGACGTCGGTCGTGTTGTCGCAGCTCGCCGAGCGCGGGATTCCCTACGTGTCGATTCTCACGAACCCAACCACGGGCGGCGTGAGCGCAAGCTTTGCGATGCTCGGGGACTCGATTATCGCCGAACCGGGCGCGGTGATCGGATTTGCGGGGCCGCGTGTGATCAAGCAGACGCTCGGGCAGGACCTCCCTGAGGGGTTCCAGACCGCGGAGTTCTTGCTCGATCACGGAATGGTCGACTGCGTGGTGCATCGTCACCACATGAAGCAGACGGTGGGGCAGTTGCTCCGGCACATGAGTGGAAAGCCAGCGGCGACCGGGTGGGCGTCCGCCTGAAGACCTACGGCGACGCGCTCGATTTTCTCTACGCGCGTACGACCGGTGTTTGGCGACTGGGGCTCGACCGCGTCGAGGGATTCCTCGGGGTTCTTGGCGATCCGCATCGGCGTGTCCCGACGATCCACGTGGCGGGGACGAACGGCAAGGGCAGCGTGTGCGCCACCCTCGAGGCCGTGCTGCGCGCCAAGGGGCTCCGGGTCGCCAAGTACACGTCGCCGCATCTCGTGGATTTCCGCGAGCGCTTCCTGGTCGACGGGGTGCCGGTGTCCCCCGAGCGAATTGTGGCCTTTATCGACCGGTATACGCCCGACGTCGAGCGGCTTGGGGCCACCTTCTTTGAGGCGACCACCGCCATGGCGTTCGAGTTTTTCGCCGAGGCGCAGGTGGATGTAGCGGTGATTGAGACCGGGCTTGGCGGCCGGTTGGATGCGACGAACGTTGTCGCGCCGCTGGTGGCGGGGGTTACCACGATCGGCATCGACCATGTGGAGTATCTCGGGGGGACCCGGGAGGAGATTGCCGTAGAGAAGGCGGGGATTTTCAAGCCTGGCACTCCGGCCGTGATTGGGGAGCCTGAGGAGGAGATTCGGGCCCTGTTGACTCGACTGGCCCACGAACGGGGGGCGACCCCGGTGCGGACCGTGTACGACGAAGGGGGGCCGACGTCGATCGCGGTTGGCCCCGATGGGACCTCCTTTGACCTCCCGGCCTTTGGACGACGCCTCAGGACTCCGCTCCTTGGGGCGCACCAAGCCGCCAATGCCGCGGTGGCCCTGGCGATGCTGGACGCCCTTCCAGAGCGCTTTCGCCCCTCCCAGGCGGAGGTGGAGCTCGGACTCCACCGCGTTCGCCTTCCGGGGCGCTTTGAGCGCGTGGGGCGCTACATCTTTGACGTGGCCCATAACCCTGACGGCGCCGGGGTGCTGGCGCGCACCCTGGCCGCGGTTCGGCCCCCGGGGCCGGTGGTGGCGGTTCTGAGCGTGCTGGCGGACAAGGACTGGCGGGGGATCCTCCGGGAGCTGCAGCCGGTGGTGGACCACGTCATTCTGACCAACGCCCCGACCGCACCGTCGAGCCGAGCGTGGGACATTCCGGAGCCCTTGGCCTATGCCATGTCGCTCGGGATGTCGGCCGAAGTGATCCGCGATTTTGACCGCGCGCTGGTGCGGGGGAGCGAGGAAGGGGTTACCGTGGTGATTACCGGGTCGTTCCACACGGTCGGAGATGCGATGGCGCGGCTGGAGGTAAGCCCTACCGCTGGGTAAATTGCGGGATGGCTGCCGGCGCATTACCCGGATTCCGGGACTTCTATCCAGATGAGTTCGCGCTGCGCGCCCACATCTTCCGTGCGTGGCGGAATGTGGCGCGTCGATATGCGTTCGTCGAGTACGACGGACCCCCGCTTGAGCCGTTGGATTTGTACACCAAGAAAAGCGGCGACGAAATTGTCGGCCAGCTCTATAACTTCGTCGACAAGGGTGGTCGCGAGGTCACGCTTCGCCCCGAAATGACGCCGACCTTCGCACGCATGGTCGCGGCGCGCGCGAATGCGATCCGCAAGCCGGTGCGCTGGTTCTCGGTGCCCCAGCTGTTCCGCTACGAGCGGGCGCAGCGCGGGCGGCTCCGCGAGCACTTCCAGCTCAACGTCGACATCGTCGGCGAGCCCAGCGAGCTGGCAGACGCTGAGCTGCTGAGTGTCGCGATCGACATCATGCGCGAACTGGGGCTGGGGCCCGACGATGTGCGCGCCCGCGTCTCGGATCGTCGCCTGCTGAACGCGTTGCTGGTCGAGATCGGCGTGACCGAGGAGCAGCTCCCAACGGTCTATGCCGTGCTCGACAAGTTTGCACGACAGCCACATCAAATTTCTATCGACAAGATGGCCGCCGCGGGCCTCGTACCCAAGACCATCGATGCCGTGATGGCCTTTGGCGAAGCGGGCACGCTGGCCGATCTCCGCGACCGGTTCAAGCACTCGGAAGCGCTGGCGCCGCACTTTGAACGATTCGGGCGCTATTTGGATCACCTGCACGCGCTGGGCAATGGCGCGTGGATTGACCTGGACCTGACGATCGTGCGCGGCTTGGCGTACTACACCGGCACCGTCTTTGAGCTGTTCGATGCCAAGGGCGAGCTGCGCGCCATCTGCGGAGGCGGGCGCTACGACAACCTGCTCCAGGCACTCGGCGGCGTTGATCTCCCCGCGCTCGGCTTCGGCATGGGCGATGTGGTGCTCGGTGAACTCCTCAAGGAGCGCGGGCTTGTGCCCCCGTCCACGGGGAATGCTGCGGATTTGTATATCGTTGGCGGCGACGGGGTGCTCGCGCACGGCGTGGCCGATGCGCTGATCCTCGCGCGGCATTTGCGTCGCACGGGGTTCAGTGTGGATTACGCACTGAGCGCTGACAAATATGTCTCGCAGGCCTCGCGGAATCAGCTCGACAGTGCGCGCAAGTCTGGCGCCCGTGCCGCGATTGCCTTTGATAGTGAAGATCAGGTCGTGGTGCAGGGGCTCATTGGCAAGGTCAGCGAGGCGCCCAAGCACCACTTTGCCGCAGCCCCATTGCTCAACGGCGACGCGCACGCGTACGCCGCCCTGAAGGACTGGATCGACCGTAGTCTCCCCTTACGACAGACGGACTGATGGCCGACGACAAGAAGCTCACGACCCGCGCCGACGACTTTAGCGCCTGGTACAACGAACTGGTGCTCCGCGCGGAGCTCGCCGACTACTCGCCGGTCAAGGGGTCGATGGTGATCCGCCCGAACGGCTATGGGATCTGGGAGCGCATGCAGCGCGCGCTCGATGACAAGTTCAAGGAGACGGGACATCGCAACGCGTATTTCCCGTTGTTCATTCCCGAGAGCTTCCTCAAGAAGGAAGCGCAGCACGTTGAGGGGTTCGCTCCTGAGTGCGCGGTGGTGACGCACGGTGGTGGCAAGAAGCTCGAGGAGCCGTTGGTCGTTCGCCCCACGAGCGAGACGATCATCTACCACATGTTCGCCAAGTGGGTGCAGTCGTACCGTGATCTGCCCTTGCTCATCAATCAGTGGGCGAACGTTGTTCGCTGGGAGATGCGCACGCGCTTGTTCCTGCGCACGCTGGAGTTCCTCTGGCAGGAAGGGCACACGGCGCACGCGACGCACGATGAAGCAGAAGACGAGACGCGTCGTATGCTCGGCGTGTATCGCGACTTTATGGAAAATTGGATGGCGATGCCCGTGATCACCGGCCAGAAGACAGAGAGCGAGAAGTTCGCCGGTGCGCTGCGGACCTATTCCTGCGAAGCGATGATGCAGGACAACAAGGCGCTGCAGGCGGGAACATCGCACAACCTCGGGCAGAACTTCGCCAAGGCGTTTGAGCTCAAGTTTCAGGCCGAGTCTGGCGAGATCGAGCATGCGTGGAACACCAGCTGGGGTGTGAGCACCCGCATGGTTGGTGGGCTCGTGATGACGCATGGCGACGACAACGGACTGGTAACACCGCCGCGGCTCGCGCCGATTGAAGTGGTGATTGTCCCGATTTGGAAGAGCGACGACGAGCGTGCGCGCCTCACCGAAGCCGCCATGGCGCTCAAGGCAGAGCTCACCGACTACAACGGACGCGGTGCGCACGACCGGCTCCGCGTGCATGTCGACGCTCGCGAAGGACTGAAGCCCGGCGCCAAGTATTACGAGTGGGAACTTCAGGGTGTGCCGCTGCGCTTGGAGCTCGGCCCCAAGGACCTCGAGAAGGGCTCGGTGTTCTCGGCGCGTCGTGATACGCGGGCAAAGGCCGCGATTCCGCGCGAGGGAGTGGCCGCGTCGGTCGTTGCGCTGCTCGAAACGATTCAGAACGATCTGTTGGCCGCGGCCAAGGCGCGCCGTGACGCGAATACACATCGCAATGTGACGTCGTACGAGGAGTTCAAGCAGATCATGGAGGGGCCGGGCGGGTTCGTGTACGCCGGATGGAATGGTGATCCCGCCGTCGAGGCGCGGGTGAAGGAAGAGACCAAGGCCACCATCCGTGTGATTCCCGATGCAGAGTTCCGGTCGGCTGAGGCTCCCACCAAGTGTATCGTGACCGGCGAGCCGGCGAAGTACGAGGTCGTGTGGGCGAAGGCGTACTAGACGCCGCGTTCGGGCGCCGCGACGGCGCGCTGCACTGTGAGGACGTATCGGCGGAGCGCATCGCGCGCGACGTCGGCACGCCCACCTTTGTGTACAGTGCTGGGGTGATCCGCGAGCGGTACCGGCGTTTGTCGTCGGCGCTGTCGGGGATCCCGCACCGGCTGCATTTCACCGCCAAGGCCAATAGCAACCGCGCGGTGTTGAGACTGCTTCGCGAACTTGGTGCCGGCGTCGATGTCGTCAGTGGGGGAGAGCTGTTCCGTGCCCAGCAGGCGGGATTCGCGGGACGCGACATCCTTTTAGGCGGGGTCGGCAAGAATGCGCTGGAGCTCCGCGAGGCGGTGTTGGCCGGGGTGAAGCTGATCAATGTGGAGTCGTTGGCTGAGCTCGAGTTGCTCTCGAGCATTGCGCAGGAGCTTGGCACGACAGCCGCGGTCGGTCTTCGAATTAATCCGGAAGTCTTGGTCGAGACCCCACATGCCTACATCGCGACGGGAGCCAAGGGGCACAAGTTCGGGATTCCGTGGGACGACGCGATGCACTGCGCCCAGGCGGCGCTCCGGTTGCCCGGCATCGAACTCGCCGCGCTCGATATGCACCTCGGGTCGCAGCTGGCCACCGTGGAGCCCTATCGCCTCGGAGCCGAGCGAATCGCGGAACTCGCGGCTCGGGTGACCACGGCCGGCGCGCAACTGCGCTATGTCGATGTCGGCGGCGGATTGCCGGTCAGTTACCAGAGTGGTGATCCCGAGCCGGATCTCGAGGGCTATGCAGCAATCGTCGGTGCGCTGGCTCGCGAGACGGGAACTGAACTGTTGGTGGAGCCTGGTCGGTTCTTCGTTGCGGCAAGTGGTGTGATGCTCGCGCGGGTACTGTATCGCAAGCATAGCGGTGGAAAGGACTACGCGATTGTCGACGCGGGGATGAACGACCTGCTGCGGCCGTCGCATTACGACGCCTACCATCAGATTGATGCGGTACGTCCGAATGGCACTACTGCGCGCCTGGATGTGGTTGGTCCGGTGTGCGAGAGCGGGGACTTCCTCGCGCTCGACCGCGAAATGGACGATGTTTCTCCTGGTGATTTGATCGCGGTCCATACGGCAGGTGCGTACGGCTATGTCATGGGGTCCACCTACAACGCTCGGCCGCGGCCGGCCGAAGTGTTGGTGGACGGTCCCCGGTACGCGGTCGTTACCGCACGTGAGCAGTATGCCGACCTTGTTCGACTCGAGCAGTCCGACCCTGTTTGGAGCGATGCCTCATGCTGATCGGCCTGATGTCCGACACGCACGATCGTGTACCTGCCGTGGCCGAGTTGGTGCGTCGCATGACCGACCTTGGCGTTGGGCTCGTGCTGCACGCCGGCGACTTCTGCTCGCCGTTTTCTCTCAAGCCATTCCAGGACGCGAACCTCGCGCTGGCCGGCGTCTTTGGTCACAATGATGGTGACCAGCAAGGCCTCAAGGCGTTCGCTGCGCAGGGTATGGGTCACGAGTTGTTCGAGTCGCCGCATAGTCTCACGATTGGCGAGCACAAGATTTTGCTCGTGCACGATATCGGTGATACCACGTCGCGCTCGATCAGCGCGCACCACTTTGTGGTGCACGGCAGTGAGCATCAACAGTCCATGAAGACCCGTGGCGACACGATGATTATCAATCCCGGCGAGGCCTGTGGCTGGCTGCATGGCGCACCGACCGCCGCCGTTCTCGATCTCGACAGCAAGCACGTCGAGTTCATCAAGCTGTCCGACCCCAAGTGGCAATTCTGATCTCGTGACGTCTCGGATCCTGATCCTCGATTGCGGTAGCCAGTTCACGCAGCTGATCGCGCGCCGCGTGCGTGAGGCGCGTGTCTACAGTGAGATTCACCCGCCCACCCGTTCCCTCCAGTGGATTCGTGACTGGAAGCCGACCGGCATTATCCTGAGTGGCGGCCCGAACTCTGTGACCGATGAAGGCGCCCCGAACTTCGACACCGGGATTCTCGACATCGCCCCGCTGCTCGGCGTCTGTTACGGACTCCAGTGGATTACGCATGCCGAAGGGGGTGTGGTGGCCGCCGGCGGTGGCCGTGAATACGGCCGCGCCATGGTGACGGTGGACGAAGCCGACGGGATCTTCCGCGGCTTCGCCGTGGGTGAGGAAACGCAGGTGTGGATGAGTCATGGTGACCACGTGGATGAGCCGCCGCCGGGCTACGTGCGGACCGCGAGTTCGGGCGGGATTGTCGCGGGCTTCCGACACGCCACCAAGCCGATTCACGCGATTCAGTTTCACTCGGAAGTCGCGCATACCGTGCGCGGCGCCGAGATCATTCAGAATTTCTTGTTTGATGTCTGTCACGCGAAGCCGGATTGGACCCCGGGATCGTTTATCGATCTCGAGGTCGCAAAGATCCGCGCGCTGGTTGGTGATAAGAAGGTGATTTGTGGCCTCAGCGGTGGCGTCGATTCGAGCGTCGCGGCAGCGCTGGTTCATAAAGCGATCGGCGATCAGCTCACCTGTGTCTTTGTCGACAACGGCCTGCTCCGACTCCACGAACGCGAGCAGGTGGAGCGCACGATGGGTGAGCATCTCGGGATTCGGCTCGTGACCGAGCGCGCGGAGGAGCGATTCCTGACCGCACTTGCTGGGGTCGATGAGCCCGAGGCGAAGCGGAAGGCCATTGGCCACGCATTTATTGACGTGTTTGAGGCAGCCACCGCGCGCGCGGGCGAACATGCGGAGTTCCTGGTGCAGGGAACCTTGTACCCCGACGTGATCGAGAGTGTGAGCGCGAAGGGCGGTCCAAGCGCGACGATCAAAACGCATCACAACGTTGGCGGACTCAAGGCTGACATGAAGTTCAAGCTCATTGAGCCGCTGCGCGAGTTGTTCAAGGATGAAGTGCGCAATGTCGGGCGTGAGCTTGGCCTGCCCGAGGAGATGGTCGGGCGGCATCCGTTCCCCGGCCCTGGGCTCGCGATCCGCGTGCTCGGCGCCGTTGATCAGCAGAAGCTCGACACGCTGCGTGCCGCCGACGCCATTTACCTCGAAGAGATCCGTTCGGCGGGTCTGTACAACGAGATCTGGCAGGCGTTCGCGGTGTTCCTTCCGGTGCGTTCGGTGGGTGTGATGGGCGATGGTCGCACCTACGAGAACGCGATTGCGTTGCGCGCCGTGACGAGCACCGACGGGATGACCGCCGACTGGTATCCGTTCCCGTACGATGTGCTCGCGCGCATTTCGGGGCGGATCATCAATGAGGTGAAGGGGGTGAACCGCGTGGTATACGACGTCAGCTCCAAGCCGCCGGCCACGATCGAGTGGGAGTAAGTCCCGCCTCATGACGAACTTCGCGGAGCTCGTGCCGACCCGTGACGAGCTGCGCGAGATGTTGCGGCTCGCGGTGCCAATTGTGCTCGCGCAGGTCGGCATCATGCTCATGGGGGTGGTCGATACGGCGATGGTCGGTCGGGTCTCGCCCGAGACCGTCGCCGCGGTTGCACTAGGCCATCTCTATTGGGTGAACCTCACGATGCCGGGGCTCGGGCTCCTGCTCGTGCTCGATCCAGTGGTGTCGCAAGCCGTGGGTGCCGAGGACCATGAGGCGATCTCGCGCGGTGTGCAGCGCGGCATTTTGCTGGCCTTCGCGCTCACGATTCCCACGGTGCTGCTGTTGATGCCAGGGGAGTTGTTCTTTGCGGCCATCAAGCAGTCTCCGGCGGTATCGGTGATTGCCTCGCAGTTCGCACGGTGGTCGGCGCTGGGCGTGTTACCGTTCTATTTGTTTGTGGTTTTGCGCGTGACGCTGCAAGCCATTGGCACGGTACGAGCGGTGGTCGTGGCGATTGTCGTGGCAAATATCGCGAACGCGCTCTTCAACTGGGTGTTCATCTACGGACACCTCGGCGCACCGGCACTCGGCGCAGTCGGCTCCTCGCTTTCCACGGTGCTGAGTCGCTGGTTGATGTTTGGGATTATCCTCGCGCTCGGGTGGAAGGAGATCGGCCCGCAACTCCGCCCGTGGCGCTCCGATGCGGCGCGGCTCAAGCCCTTGATGCGCATGGTGAGTATTGGTGCGCCCGTCGCATTCCAAATGTGGCTCGAGATGGCGGTCTTCTCGCTCGGCGCGGTCATTATTGGATGGCTCGGCGCCGGGCCGTTGGCCGCGCATGAGATCGCGCTGAACCTCGCGTCGATCACTTTCATGGTGCCCCTCGGCGTTTCGGCCGCGGCGGCGGCGATGGTTGGCCGGGCGATCGGGCGGGGCGATCTCGCGGGCGCTCGTCGCGACGCCGTTGCCGCCGTTGTGCTCGGACTCGGCTTTATGTGCGGTGCGGCGGCGGTGTTTATTCTGATGCCGAGTGGATTGGCGCGATTGTTCATCGCTGACCCAGAGACGGCAGCGCTGGCCGCCTCACTGATTATGATTGCGGGAACGTTCCAGATTTTCGATGGGATCCAGTGCGTGTCCGCGGGCATTCTGCGCGGTACGGGCGACACGCGCGTGCCAATGCTGTTGCATCTTGGCGGATTCTGGGGACTTGGTATCCCGCTGATGTTCGCACTGGCGTTCTGGGCTCGCCTTGGCCCACAGGGCGTGTGGTGGGCCTATGTGATCAGCCTTGCGGCGGTCGCGCTTTTGCAGGTGCTCCGCGTGCGCTGGCGGCTCACGCAGGATGTGCAGCGGCTGCAGATCGAGGACACTCAGGAGTTCGAACTGGCTGAACTCGCGGGCTGACGGACTAGGGGAGGTACGGATCCGCGGGATCCAGCGCCGCGAGTTCCACGAAGTAGCTCGACACGCGTGCGCACACCGCGTCGAAGTACAGGCGCCCTTTCTCCGACGTCGCAGCGGCCGGATTGCCAATGCCTGTATCAGCCGTGACTTTGGTCCACTGTCGCGGTGCCCACGCCCATCCCTCGCGGATCCCCTGGAGGCGGCTCTTGTGCTCGCGGCCCGGGCCCGCTTCAGCGAGTGGGCGCACGAGCGACGGCTGGATGTGCTGCATTACGCTTGTCTCGAGCTCTCCGGCGTGATCGCCGAGGTCCGCGAAGTGCTCACGCGGTTCCACCACCTTGTACCAGTTGATAGCGGAAAGGAACACCTTCGTGCGTGGTTGCAACTCACGAATCATTTGTCGAAAGTCGTTCCCCCCGTGCCCGTTCAGAATCACGAGCTTGGTGACGCCCTGAACTTCGAGCGCGTGCACGACGTCGGAGAGAATTCCCGCTTGCGTCGAGGGATTCAGATTTACGCAGAAGGGAATATCCAGCTGCCCTGTGTTCACGCCAAAGGGAATGCACGGAAGCACGGCGGTCCGCGTGCCGCGGCCCCACGCTCGCCGAGCTGATTCGGCGGCGACGGCGTCGCTCTGGTAGTTGTCGGTGGCGTAGGGGAGATGGAAGTTGTGCGCCTCCGTTGCCCCCCACGGTAGCACGGCAAGATCGTAGGCGGTGGTGCCGACCGTACGCCAGGTTGACTCAGCGATGATCCACGGGTGCGTCATGGTTTTGGCTTGCTGTATGGCGGGGGAGTGGCGCCGTAGTTTGTGGCGACGGTCAGAATCGTGGCGTCCCTCGCGGCAGTTGGCGTGCCGCGAATGTAGGTGATGATTCCGTCGCGTGGAGCTAGGATGTCGGTCACGGCGGCGCTCACACTGTCGGTGAACGTTCCGGCCTTTTGCCCTTTCCGAACTTTCGTGCCGCGCGGGAGCTCTGGTGTGAAGACGCCGCTCACCTCGGCGTGTAGCTGCTGGGAGGTCCCAATCCACGACACCTTCCCGTTCATGCCGACGGCGCGTGTGATCACGCCGATTGAGCCAAGCACGTTGAGGCAGCCGGCGACCACGGAGTTCGTGGCACTCGCGGCGGCTGCGCTGGCGCGGCCACCTTCGACGAGCAGGACGCTTTTTCCATCGGCGAGCGCCGTGCTGAGTAGATCGTCGCGCTTGGATGTGGCGGCGACGTTGACGTCGCGAATGGAGATGACGTCGAGTCCAAAGGCCATGGCGAGTGCGCCGCCCGCTTTGTCTTGGGCCGTGACGCCGGTGCGCGACCAGTAGCCATAGGGGTGCAGGTCGTCGTCAATTGACTGGCCTGAAAACGCAACAATGATGTCAGCGCGGGCCGCGATCTGTTCGATGATTACCGGGGCAGCGTCCGCGTCGAACCACGGCACGATGACAATTGACCCACTTACTTTGGCGGGGTCGATCAAGTTGACGACTTTGTTGAGTCCCGCGACGGTGCTGAAGGCGGAATCGGGGGCCTGCGAGAGGTACGCCACAATCGGGCCGGCTTTGGCGCCGTGAATAACGGCGAGTGGAATCGCCCGTGTGGCTCCGTTTGGGGATGTCGCGTTGAGCGTTCCAAGGACGCGCGTATTTCGCGCTGCTGTGGCGGAGCCAACGGTGATCGTGTCTGCCGTATACCGATGGGTGGGGATCGGGGCGGCGACTTCCTTTTCGGTCTTCTTCTTTTTCTTGCTCGACCCCTTCTTAGACTTCGTTCCAGCCTTGGACTTCGTTCCAGCCTTGGACTTGGTCGACTGTGTAGACTTTGCCGCAGTCTTGGACGTGCTCGAGGCCTGCGCAGTCAGCGGGGCGCTGGTGCCTAGAAGGAGGAGTGCGACGCCTAGGACCAGCGACCGGGCCTGTCTAGTCGCGGTGGCCAGGGCGCGTGTGGGCGCGTGCGGCATGGGCGTGAAAAAGGGGCGCATCTCTGAAAGATGCGCCCCTGCAACGCTTCGGACTAGACGCCCTTTTCTTCCAGTAACCGCATGAACTCCGAAGGCTGCGTGATCGCCAGCAGGCGATCGGGCACGTCGGTCTCCTTGGAGAACTGCGCGATCTTTCCCAATACGGGGAGGTATTGGTTGGAGACTTCGAGGGGCGGGGCAACAATCAGGAAGAAGAAATGCACCGGCTTCTCGTCGATGGCCTTGAAGTCGAGCCCTTCCTTTTTCCGGCCAAACGCCACGCGGAGCTTGTTCACCACCAGGGAACGGCAGTGGGGAATCGCGATCCCGCGGCCAATGCCGGTGGAGCCAAGGTTCTCGCGGCGCTTGAGCATCTTGAACAGCATGGCCTCGTTCTTTTCGTCGAGGGCGAGCAGTCCGATGAGCTCCTTGAGCACGTCGTCCTTGGTAATGCCTTCGAGGTCCAGCTTGACGGCGTCTTCGGAGAAAAACTCGCGCAGTTCCATACCGCTCCTCGGTGTCTGGAGGCGCAAGGCGCGCTCCCACGTTTCGTTGATTATCCCTGCAAACTAACGACGGGGCAGAGTTGCGTCAAATGTCGACGTTGCAAGCAGTTGCAGTGTTGTTTAGCTTCCGATTATGCCTGTATTCCCGTATCCGACTACGCACGATGTCCCGCTGATCCTCGCCCCAATGGCCGGGGTGTCGGAGTCGCCATTTCGCCGGCTCTGCCGGCAGTGGGGGGCGGATGTGGTGGTGACGGAGTTCTTGTCCGCCGAGGGGATCCGGCGCGAGAATGAGGCGACCATGTCGAAACTCCGATTTGGGGCAGATGAGCGCCCGATTGGGGTGCAGATTTTTGGTGCTGATCCGGACGCCATGCGTGAGGCAGCCGCATTGGTGACCGATGTGTTCCAGCCCGAGTTCATTGACATCAACTTCGGCTGCCCCGTCAAGAAGGTGGTGCGGCGGAATGGCGGGTCGGGGTGCTTGAAGGATCTCGACCTCGTCGAGCAGGTGATTCGCGCGGTGCGGTCGGGGACGAACCTTCCGGTGACCTGCAAGATTCGCAGCGGGTGGAACGAAGAGATGCGCGACCCCGTCAAGATCGCGTTGCGGTGCCAGGCCGCTGGTGTTGGGGCGATTGCCTTGCATCCGCGCACCCGCACGCAGATGTACACCGGGCATGCACACTGGGATGAGATTGCGGCCGTGGTGGAGGCGCTCGAGATCCCGGTGATTGGCAATGGCGATATCAAGACCGCGCAGGACGCGCTGCGGATGCGCACCGAGACCGGCTGCGCCGGGGTGATGATTGCGCGCGGATCGTTTGGGCAGCCATGGATTTTCCGGCAGGCGCGCGCGCTGTTGAATGGCGAGCCGATGCCAGCACCACCCTCAGTGGAAGAACGATTCGCCGTTGCGATTGATCATTGCCGCATGGTGATGGCCTACGAAACGGATCTCGTTGGTGCGGCGCTCGAGTTCCGCAAACACCTCGGCTGGTATGTGAAGGGGCTCCCCAACTCGGCAGAGTTGCGACGCGCGTTGCATACCGTGAACAGCTTTGACGAAGTCGAGGGGATTTTTGCGGGGTATCTCGCGAGTGGCTGGCACCGTGAGGCGCTCGATGCGGCCGCCGACAGCGTAGTGGCCGCCGAGCTGGACGCCGAGTTGCTGGAGACCGAGCACTAATGCGTCGCGATCGGGTCCGCGCACTGCTTGAGGAACTCTCAGCAGGGCGTTCGACGGTCGATGATGCGCTGCGCGTCCTCGACGCCGAACCGGTGGAGTCGCTTGGCTTCGCCAGCATCGATCATCATCGTGCGCTGCGGAGCGGATATCCCGAGGTCGTGTTCGGGGAGGGGAAGACCGTCGAGCAGGTGGTGGCGATCTGCGAGCGGATCGCCGAACACCGCGATGGGTTCCTGGTGACGCGCACCGATGCGGCCCAGCAGGGCGCGATCGCGGCGCGGTTCCCCGGGGCCGATGTGAACGCACTTGGTCGGACCGTGTACTTGGCGCCGTCGAGTGCTGTGCCCGCCTCTGGGGGTGGTGCGTGCCTTATCGTCACCGCGGGGACGAGTGATCTGCCGGTGGCGGAGGAGGCGGCTGCGACGCTTGGGGCGCTCGGGATCCCAGTGCAGCGGCTCACGGATGTCGGTGTGGCGGGGATTCACAGACTGCTGGCCAAGCAGGACGTGTTGCGCGAGGCCGCGGTGATCATCGTGGTCGCCGGGATGGATGGCGCGCTGCCCAGCGTCGTGGGCGGGCTCGTGCGGGTGCCCGTGATTGCGGTGCCGTCGAGTGTCGGCTATGGTGCGAGCTTCGGCGGGCTGGCGGCACTGCTCACGATGCTGAACAGCTGCGCCGCGGGCGTGGTGGTGTGCAACATCGACAACGGGTTCGGCGCGGCGATGGCGGCTGCGCGGATTTTGGGTGAGCCGGCGGGTTGAGCCGGTCTGTCGAGCAGAATGTCAGCGGGAGGTGTATATTTGAGGGGTAGGTACGGGGGCGACCGGAATCGATTGTGTAAGTGACCCCGTAGCTGCGCGCCCAGGTCCTCGGGTTCCTGGTAAAACACTCGGGAAAGATCCAACTGCGAACAACAACTTCGCTCTTGCTGCGTAACTTTTAGTTACGTCCAGCAGTGCCTAAGAGGAAGCCCTCCCGGGGCGGCTTCCTAGGTATCGCAAATCCGGGATAGCTTGGCGGCGCGCCTTCCGTCGTTGAGCGAAACTTTAGAGGGCTCATCCAACGATGGGCGGCCCACTGGCCAGCCGTTGGAAACATTAATCGGTGGGATACGCGCGTAGACGTTGCGGAAGATCCTATGCAAGACGGGAGTTCGAATCTCCCCGCCTCCACGTTTTATTTTCGATGGATTACGACCGCGGGGAGCCTGAAAGGGCTCCCCGCGGTTGTTTTGTACTGTTTGTGCCGTGCAGTCGTGCTATCGTGCGATGAATCCGTACATGTACCCTGTTGAGGTGCGAGGACGAACCAGCGCTCGACGCTCTGCAAACGGCTCGGCGAACATGAAGCTCGCTGCTATCGAAATCTTGCCCGTTGAGTTCACGTAGCCCCACGGAGTATCGTCGTACTGTCCAAGCCGCACGGGCGCGAGTCCCTCGCTAAATGATTTCGCGTCCCAGAATTCGGCGGGAATCACCATGTGCCCCGTGGTATCGATGTATCCCCACGAGCGGCTTCCATACTCGCCTGTTCGCACACTCGCGAGCCCCTCCGCGAAAGGGCTCGCTGATGTGAAATGCGCGGGGATCGAGAGCTTGCCGGCGGGATTTACGTATCCCCACTTTCCACTCGCCACGTCCCCGAATCGGACGGGAGCCAACCCATGGCTGAAACGCGCAGCGGCGTCGAACTGTGGGGCAATCGTGAGCTTTCCACTCCGGTCGATGTAACCCCAGCGCAAGTCGCGACCGACGCGCACCTGCACAGCAGCAAGTCCTTCTGCAAATGATTCGGCTTGCTCAAACTGCGGCGCGATGGCGAACTCCCCGCGGGGGTCAATGAATCCCCATTTCCCAACGCCCAGTTCACCCACGCGCACTGCGGCGAGTCCCTCGGCAAACGGTCGCGCTGCTCCAAATCGTCCCGCGAATGCGCGGGCGCCGGTCGTGTCGATGTATTCCCAGGTTCCTAGGGTCGCACTGCCGGTGCGAACAAGTGCCAAGCCTGCGACAAATGTGTCCGCTGCGTCGAAGCTCGGATGGATAACAATCTCGCCAGTTTGATTAATGAACCCCCACTTTGCATCCGGTTCATCCATAAGCACGGGAGCGCGCGAGTTCGCGAAATCACCAGCTTGCCGATAGCGAGCGGTCGTTGCGAATCGACCGTTTGTGTCGATGTATCCCCAGCGCCCTCGCAGTTCATCGTCCAGCCGTAAGGCTGCAAGTCCTTGGTGGTATGATCTCGCGCCATAAAACTGTGGCGGAACGGCCAAGCCGACCGCCACCTCACTGATGGCGACCTGGTTGTTGTGTTCGGCCTGCCTTGGCGGGCTGCAGGCGCCTGCGAACAGCACCAGTGCAGAGAGGAATATCTCGGGTTTCACAGTCACCTCCTAGAAACGTCGGCCCAGTCGCTACGCTGACAGTTGGTGCTAGAGCTGTGCGCGCCCAACCGAGCACTTCGTGCAGCGGCCGGTTTTTGCGTCAAATGCTCGATTCGGACATTCCTCGCGCGCGCAGCCGAGTACGCCGCAGCGGCTACAGCGGTGGATGTAGGTCTCACACACCGTTCCGTCATGTAGCTTCAGCTGGCATTGGGACATGCTAACCCTCACGAAGCGTAACAAAGCGCGCTGGTGCTCCGCAGCGAAGGCAGCGCTGGGACCAGGCATCGAAGACGCGTTCGGGGCACCCAATGTCGGTGCACCCGCGAGATCCGCACCCAGTGCACGTGAGCGCGGCTACTCCGCAGCTTGTGTCGGGTTTTACCTGACTAAGCGTGGCGGATGCTGTGTCAGGTGCGCGCTCGGAACGTGTCATATACTGCTAAGTACACTCGCCCCGTCAAATCCCCGTCATTTTTGGGGCGACTACCGCTCAATCGCCACAGTTAACGGCAAATTGACGCGCTGACCGTACTGTAAAGCATGACTGCAAATCAAACTGCGTCACCAACGTCATTTCGCCGCCTGATCCTGAGTGTGGCCGCCGTTTCCCTGTTCGTCGCGGGGCTTAGTTGCTCAGGTGGCGGTAAGGATGCCCCTACTGCTCCGAACACCATTGTGTCCGCGGGGCCCGTCGCGGCGATGCTTATTGTGGCTGGGCAGGATCAGGCCGCGGTCGTCGGAAAAGAGCTGTCGCAGGCGTTGCAGGTGCGAGTGGTGGATTCGTCCGGTCGGGTGATCAAGGGGCAGGTCGTCAACTTTCGTGTGATATCCGGCGGAGGCAGCGTGTTTGCAGGCGCCGCCATCACGTCGGACAGCGGCATTGCCAAGGAACGGTGGACGCTGGGTACTGCGGTGACTGACAGCCAGCGCGTCGAAGCGCGCGCGGTCGACCCTGGTACAGGGAACGGGCTGGTGTTTGGGGTGTTTCGCGCAAACCCGGTGGCGGACGTCGCGACGACGGTGACAAAACTGGCCGGCGACGCACAGTCTGCCGTGGCGGGAACCGCTGCGAACGACTCATTGGCGGTTCGGGTGACCGATCGGTACGGGAATCCCTCGCCGAGCGCATCCGTGACGTGGACGGTTGCGGCGGGTGGCGGGACCATTGCGCCTGCCACTGGCGTGACGAACGCATCGGGGGTCGCGCGCGCGCGCTGGACAGTCGGGACGCGCACCGACAGCACGCAACGCGCAACCGTCAAGGCGGATACGCTCGCACCCGTATCGTATAGCGCCACCGTGTTGCCGGCCGCGGCGGCGCAACTAACGCTTACGCAAAGTGCGTCGGGGGCCGCGTCTGGTGCCGCGTTTACGCAGCAGCCGCGCGTGACGCTGTTTGATACGTACGGCAACATCGCGAAGAGCGCGACAGACGCCGTGACGATGACTGTGAACAGCGGCGCAACCGTGATTGGTAGCGCGACCGCGATACCCGTGAATGGTGTCGCAACTTTTGTAAGCGCTGGCGTGACCGCTTCGACGGGGAGCTACACGCTCAGTTATGGCGGGACGTTGAGCGGAAGCGCCAAGGCGGTGACGCAGCCGATCACGGTAACTGCTGGCGTGGCGAGTAAGCTCGCGGTCACGGTCTCTGCCGCGGGCGCAGCGGCTGGTGCCCCGTTCACGACGCAGCCCGTGGTGAGCGTTCAGGACGCGGCGGGAAATCTTGCGGCGACCAGCGCAGCGACGGTGACGATGACCGTAAGCGCCGGCGCGACGGTGGTGGGGACGGTAACCGCCACCGCGGTCAATGGTGTGGCAACGTTCGCCACGGCTGGGATCGGCGGTACAGCGGGGACGAGTTACACGCTGAGCTTTGCGTCGAGTGGGCTGACGTCGGCGACGCAGACCATTACGCCAACGTTTGGTGCCGCGACACGACTCGCGGTCACGACGAGCGCGGCCGGCGCGGCAAGCGGGGCAGCATTCAGCACGCAACCGGTGGTGGCGATTCGAGACGGCAGCGGCAACACCGTGCCAAGCGCGATTTCGACGGTGACGATGACCGTCAGCGCGGGCGCGACGGTGGTCGGGACCGCGACAGCTACGGCCGTCAACGGCGTGGCGAGCTTTGCGAATGTCGGGGTGAGCGGGACGGCGGGGACCAGTTACACGCTGACCTTTGCGACGAGTGGGCTGACGTCGGCGACGCAGGGCATCGTACCCACGTACGGCGCACCAACTCAACTGGCGGTCACGACGAGCGCGGCCGGCGCGGCAAGCGGGGCGGCGTTCAGCACGCAGCCGGTGATCACAATCCGTGATACGAGCGGCAATACCGTCACAAACTCGACGTCGCCGGTGACGATGACGGTCAGCGCGGGCGCAACTGTCGTCGGGACCGCGATGGTCATTGCCGTCAACGGCGTGGCGACGTTCTCTACGGTTGGAATTGGCGGCCAGAGCGGCACCTACACGCTCACATTTACATCCCCTACTATCCCGCCGACGACCCAGTCCATCTCTTTGCTGACGTTCACCGCGCTCAGTTCTCTCTACGGCAATGTTTGCGGCCTTTCGAACCTCGGGGCGGTCTATTGCTGGGGGAATACTAATACGGCAGCGTTTGGTCAGTACTCGACGAATCCACTCGCCGTACAGCAAACCGGTGTGACGTTCGCCTCGGTCGCTGCGGGCGGTGTCCATAGCTGTGGCCTCACGACTACCGGGGCCGCCTACTGCTGGGGAATGAACGCGTGGGGCTCTGTTGGCGACAATACGATTTCTGATCGCTCCGCTCCGGTTGCTGTTTCTGGCGGACTGACGTTTGCCGCCCTGTCCGCGGGCTATACTCACACCTGCGCGTTGACGAGCGCGGGCGCAGCGTATTGCTGGGGACAAGGCCCGCTTGGGTACTCTACCGGCGGGCCGAGCGGATCCAGCCCATTTTCCACGACTCCAGGCGCAGTCCAAGGCGGGCTTACCTTTAGCAAGATTGCGGCGGGACAAAATCATACGTGCGCGCTCACGAGCACCGGGGCTGCCTACTGTTGGAGTTCGTTATTCGGAGGCTATTGCGACGGCACGAGCAACATATCGACCACGCCGACTGCGTGCCAAGGCGGGCTGGTCTTTGCATCCATTTTTGCGGCCGCGACTGAGATCATTCCTCCGAACGGCCCGCTTACGTGCGCGCTCACAGCGGCAGGAGCGGCCTATTGCTGGGGCTACAACTTTTATGGCCAGGTCGGGGACGGCACGACTGGCGCCGATCGCCTGACACCGGTGCAAGTGCAGGGCGGGCTGGTATTCACGACGATGGCCCTCGGAGTATTTCACGCCTGTGGACTCACGGGTGATGGCTCCGCGTACTGCTGGGGCAGAAATTCCGCGGGGAATCTTGGGGACAATTCCACGACGAATCGATCATCTCCCGTGTTGGTGCAGGGCGGTCTGAAATTCACCGCGTTGGTCGCTGGAAAGAAACACACCTGTGGGCTCACGGCCGCGGGCGCCACCTACTGCTGGGGTGCGATCGACGATAGGACTTCTGCGCCGGTTGCTATCATCAACTACGGGCCTGTTCCCAAGGCCGTAAGAAGCCCGTAAGGCGAATCGAGCGCCCGCGTGGTACACTTACCTTATGCGCACATCACGAATCGCCGCGGTAATCCTCGCGGTTGGTCTCGTCCTCGTTCCGCCCATCGCCGCGCAGTCGGCCGACAGTGGCCGCGTGCAAGTGACGGTGCACGAGGCGATGGGGATGCTCGGCGGCTTCCGCGTCCAGTCGTCAGAAACGATTGCGCTGACCGACGCCGCCGGGCGGGCGGTTCTCACACTCGCCACAGGCCGCCAGGTGGTCACGGTCGCGCACGTTGGCTTCAAGCCAGCCCGGGCGACGGTGATCATCGTGCGTGACAGCACGGTCACGCTCACATTCACGATGGCGATGAACGAAATGGCGATGGAACTCGCCGACGTGAAGATCAGCGCCACCCGGACGGAGCGGCTGGCGGGCGAGACGCCAATTCGCGTCGAGGTCGTCGACGAGATGGAAGTGGACGAGAAGACACTGATGTCGCCGAGCGGAATCGGCATGCTGCTCAACGAAACGCCGGGACTTCGCGTGCAGGCCACCGCGCCCGGACTAGGCATCGGAAGCGTGCGCATCCTTGGGCTTCCCGGGAACTACACCGTGATGCTCGCCGACGGCCTGCCGCTCTACGGCGGCAGCAGCAGCGCGCTCGGCCCGCTCGACATTTCTCCCGTTGACCTGCAGCGGGTCGAGATCATCAAGGGCGCCGCGTCGTCGCTGTATGGCGCGCAGGCGCTCGGTGGCGTCATCAATCTCGTGTCCAAGCCGCCGACCGGAAAGAATGAAATCTTACTCAATCGCCGGACACTGGGCGTGACCGACGCAGCCACCTGGCTCAGTCGTCGTTTCGGCACCGGCACGGGCCTCTCGCTGCTGGCCGCCGGTACGGTGCAGAGCGCGGTGGACGTCGATCGCGATGGCTGGGCTGACCAGTCAAAGGCAGAGCGCTGGAATGTCCGGCCCCGCTTTACCACAGTCGACGCGCGAGGACGTTCGCTCTTCGTGACCGCCGGGTACGGGTACGACAATCGCGTTGGAGGTACGCTCAACGGCGCAGTCGCGCCCGACGGACTCCCGTTCCGCGAGGCACTGCAAAGCAGGCGCGCTGATGTCGGCGCGACGGCGCAAGTTCCGCTCCAGGGTTCGGGCAGCCTCTCGTTGCGTTTCGCCTACGCCAACAGCTCGCGCAGGCGCGACTTTGGGCCGGGAGAGAGCGAGAACGACGGCACGTCAACAGGCCTGCTCGAACTCACACGGTCATTTGAGAGCGGAACGCACATCACCGTGGTCGGTAGTGCGCTGCAGCTTGACCACTACACCAATGCGTTGAACAATGTGTTCGACCACCGCTGGTACACACCCGGCCTCTTCGCGACGACAGAGCGCAACGCCGGTCCATTGACGATCTCGGCGAGCGGGCGCGCCGACGCACATCCGGATGCTGGGGTCCAGGTGACCGAACGTCTTGCGGTGCTCACGAAGCCGGCCGAGGGCTGGTCGGTGCGCGCGAGCGTGGGCACGGGGTTCGCAGCCGCGAGTGCAACGACCGAGGAGACCGAAGCGACAGGTCTTCGTTCGATCCGGTCCGGCGGGGCGCTTCGACCCGAGAAGAGCGTCAGTGCGACGCTCGACGTGAATGGCGAACTCGCCGGCGCCGAACTACTCGTCACGCTCTACGGATCGCAAATCGCGGCGGTCGTGCACATGGCGGAGCTGCCGGGGTTGGTCGGGGTGGCAACGCTGCGCAATGCGAACGTCGACACCCGGATCGGCGGGGTCGAGGCGCTGGCCGTCTGGCGATTTTCCGGTGGCAAGTTCATCGCGACGTATGGGTACGCCAACGGCAGCCGTCCCGATGCCACGACGAATGTGCGTGTCGCGATGCCGATGCTTCCGCGCCACCGTGTGGGCGCTGACCTGATGCTCGAAAGGCCGGGTGTGTACCGAGCGGGGCTCGAGGGCACGTGGTACGGAGAACAAGCGCTGGATGACAATCCATAACGCACCATGTCGAAGCCGTACCTCTACACGATGGCGCTCGTTGCCAGGCAGTTCGGCTCACTCGAGGTCGTGGTCAATTTTGAGAACCTGCTCAACGTGCGGCAGACTGACACTGATCCACTGCTTCGGCGCACACGCGGCATGGCGGGACGGTGGACCACCGACGCCTGGGCTCCGCTTGAAGGCTTCATGGCGAACGTTGCACTCCGGTATCGCTGGGAGTAGGTACAGAGTCTGCCAGCAGCCGTGTGAGCGACCATTAGCGTAGGGTAGCTCTTGCGCTCCGCAACTCGATGGCCCCATGTTGACGACTTCCCCATAAGGAGAATCACCATGAAGATGAAATTGTTTGCCTCGGCGTTCGCCGCGGTTTTATTGAGCACCCCGCTCCTCGCCCAGGGCGCCGCTGCTCCCACGAAGCCGGCTGCGGCCGCTGCGGCCACGCCGAACCCCGTGCCCGATCAGGAGTTCCGCGCCGTTCACCTGCTCAACCTGACGGCAGCGCAGGAAACTGATCTACTGGCAAGCTTCGCTGATCTCAACAAGATGTTTGTGAAGCTCGGCTGCACAACGTGCAACTACCACCTGTGGAAGGTTGCGGGCCGTCAGGCCGGCGCGAACGCCTATCTTTGGGAATCGAGCTGGCCGGGGAAGGCGGTCTACGAGAAGCTGCATAGTGCCCCGGAGTGGAAGGCCTACAGTGCTACTCCGGCTGGCAAGAAGATGGAGGAAATCCAGAAGAACGAGGTCTACAACCGGTTCGTTGAGGTTAAGACCGCGAAGAAGTAGGTCCCACAGTGATGCGTTCAGCCGCAGGCAGCTGTCTTCGCTGATATATCGGTGGAAACGAATGCGGGGCATCCCAGGTTGGGATGCCCCGCATTCGTATTGGCCCTTACAAGCGATAACAGCGAGTGCTTAGAACGACGCTGTGTCTTACTTAGCAGCGACCGGCGGATGATCCGGGCCCCACGCATCGCGCGCGACACGCCAGACGCCGTCCGCTTCGCGGCGGTACACAATGAAGCCCCAGCCCGTATCAACGATCGGCTTGCCACCGGCGACCGGCACGTCCGTGGAGGTGTAGTGATAGCGCTCGTAGGCGACATCGCCGGAGACCACGAAATCGTCCACGGGCTTGTCCCACGTGGTGTGGAACGCCTTGAAATAACCGTCGATCCACGGACGAACGACGGCCTTGCCGACGTACGGCTTGGAGCCCGACTCCATGTACACCACATCCTCAGTCACCATCGACATGAGCGAATCCGTGTTGTTGGAGTTGATCACGCGCGTGTAGTTCGCGTGGGCCTGGTGGGCGGCCGCGTCACTGGCGCTGGTGTCCGGCTTGCTCGCCGAGTTGCCAGCCGCGTTGCAGGCGCCGAGCACGAGCGCGCAGGCGGCAGTCGAGAGGAGGTAGCGGGCGCGATGGGTCATGAACTTCTGCTCCTGTGGGAAGAAGGGGGGGCCAGCAGTGGTTACACATGCGCGGTGCCATCCCGCATTCTTGCCAGTGTACCTACTGCATATTCGCTTGACGGCAACGGGACCGCAACCGTCGTACTAGTGATCAATAACCCGTGTTCGGAAGCGCTCTTGGCCTGTAGAGGAAATACATATGCAGAAATGTATAGATATTTGACAGTTATTGCCGCTTCGGTTAGTTTGACTGGAGTAGGACTCTCGCGTAGCTGTAGCTCCCCCACTTCCTAGGTGCACACCCATGGTTCGTCGTTTCCGCACGCTCCTCGAGGCCGCACGAGCAATCGCTTTCATCGGTGCCGTCGCTCAGCTTGGCGGCGCTCAGGCTGGAGGCGCTCAGACGCCGCCGGTCCTCACCGCGCTTCGCGGCTCGTGGATTGAAGATCAGGCGAAGAACACCTTCGGACACGGCACCGATTTACGGTTCCGCCGTTCGTCCTCCAAGGCGATCGAAGAACTGCGTGGCACCGATCCGAACCCGGTTGTGCAGACGGTGATGTTCGACGGTAAGAGCTACGCGGTCGACGGCAACTCGGGGAACACGATTGTGTGGACCCAGTCGTCCCCAACCAAGTTCCAGCGCCAGATCTTCGTGGGTGGCAAGCAGCTGCTAGCCACGCGGCAGATCGTGATTGCCGCCGATGGAAAGACGCTGACCGAGGACGTCGATCGCGTATTGGCCGGCGGAGCGCATATGATCACGAGCAATCACTACCATCGCTCGACTGGTGAGGCGTCGGGCCTGGTGGCCACGTGGGCCATGGATGGCTCGACGTCGAACTCTCCGGATTCCTCCACGTTTTCGATCGAGGGCGGCGCCCTGCATTGGGCAAACCGCGCTGGCTACAGCTGGACGGCGACGTTGGACGGCAAGCAGGCACCGGAGCAGGGGGTTGGGCTCATCAGCGGCGGCACGGTGTCGCTGAAGGCGGTCGATGCGCATACGTTGGAACTCGTCGCGTATCGTAACGGCGTCAAGAACGGAGGGAACACGTTCGTGGTGTCGGCCGACGGCAACACGATGAAGATTACGGGAGTCGATGGCTCCACGACGGCCTATAAGAAGAAGCGCTGATCGCTGGCGCTCCTGAGTACGAGTGTCGCGGGGTCCTCTGGGAAAGCCGGAGGGCCCCGCGTATGCTCGGCGCGCTCAGTGGGTCGCAACTGATGGCGCTGGCTGTTGTCCTCTGGATTGTTGGGTCCTTCACGCGTCGTGCTACCAGCGCCGCCTGGCCCACAATGCGACGTACACAAGACCAACGAGCGCGGGTACCTCAATGAGTGGCCCGACCACAGCGGCCAATGCTTCGCCAGAGCCAATGCCGAACGTGGCCACTGCGACCGCAATGGCGAGCTCGAAGTTGTTCCCCGCAGCGGTAAAGGCGAGCGACGCGGTTGTCTCGTACGGGAACCCAACTTTCCGGCCAAGCCAAAAGGCGCTGCCGAACATCAGCAAAAAGTAGACAAGCAGCGGCACGGCAATCCGCGCGACATCCATGGGTAGCGCGAGAATCCGGTTCCCCTGCATCGCAAACATCAGCACGATCGTGTACAACAGGCCAATCAACGCCGTTGGGCCAAAGCGCGGCATAAAGGTGCCGTCGTACCAAGCCTCGCCACGCCGCTCCACTAACAGGCGACGCGTGAGGTAGCCGGCCACCAGCGGTACACCAAGAAAAATCCCGACGCTCTTTGCAATCGCGCCCATCGACACGTGGATCGTGGCGGTGTCCGCGCCGAACCAGCCGGGAATCACGGTAAGAAAGAGCCAGCCGAGCACGGAGTAGGTGAGAATCTGGAAAACGGAGTTCAACGCGACGAGCACCGCTGCGATTTCTGCCGAGCCACACGCCAGCGCGTTCCAGAGCAACACCATCGCAATGCAGCGCGCGAGGCCGATCAGCACGAGACCGTTGCGATACGCGGGGAGGTCGGGCAAAAAGAGCCAGGCGAGCCCGAGCATGACCAGCGGGCCAATCACCCAGTTCAGCACGAGCGAGGTGCCGATCAGTTTCGTGTCGGCCAAATGTGCACCGATCGCGCCGTAGCGCACCTTGGCGAGTACGGGGTACATCATCCACAGCAAGCCAACGCCAATGGGTACCGACACGCCGGCGATCTGCACGCGGTCGAGCGCAGCGCCCAGGTCGGGGTAGGCGTGGCCGAGTCCCAGGCCGATCGCCATGGCGGCAAAGATCCAGAGTGGGAGGAAGCGGTCGATGACCGACAAGCGTCGGAGGATCGGCGCGTCAGTGGTTGCAGCAGTGGTCACGAGATCTGTGGTGAGAGGGTCAGCGTGGATCAAGCCGCGCGCCGCCGCTGCGCACATATTCGGCGAACTCCGGTGGAAGGCCGGCGGCAATGATGGCCGCGGCAGTCGCTTCGACGTCATAGGCGCAGCGCACGAACTCGAGCTGCCAGGCACCGTCGCGGTGCTCAGCGATCACATAGCCCGCGCGCGCATCGCCATCCTTGGGGCGTCCGACTGAACCAGTGTTCACAAAGGTCATACCGTCGACGACACGCGACCACGGTTTGTGCGTGTGACTAAAGGCAATCAAGTCTCCGGCCTTGAGCTGCGCCTTCTCGGCCATGGAACGACAAAAATCGTCGTCGCGCTCCGCGTGCCAGTACACCGTGTTGAGCACAGGCGTGCCGTGCACAAGCACCAACTTCGCGCCCGATTGATGACCACCCGTCGCTCTCACGGTGAGCGAGAAGGGGAGTGCGCCGAGCCAGCGCTTGGAATCGGCCGAGGTGTGCTCAAGGGTCCATGCGTAACTCGCGTGCGCGAGCTGTTCCTGTCGCGGATCTTCGTAGCGGCAACCGCAGTGTGCATAGTGCGTCGCGACGGTGGAGTCGTAGTTACCAGCCACGCCGTTGATCCCGCGTGCGCGCAGTTCCGCGACCACTTCGTTGGGCCAGGGGGCGTAGCCCACGAGATCGCCAATGTGGAACGTGCCGGTGATGTCCGGACGCGCAGCGATGTCTGCCAACACCGCGCGCAGGGCGGGGAGGTTGGCGTGGATATCCGACAAGAGGGCGATACGCATTATGCGGTGAGACGCAGGTGCATGGCGACGGCGCTCGCACAGGTGCCGCCGAGGAACTGCGGCGACTGCCGCACCGCGGCATGGACTTGATCGCGCGGAATACGGGTGAAGCCAAAGCGCGGCGCCCAGTCGGCGGCCGTGGTGGTGAGGAGGTAGAGGTCGTGGATTCCGTCCGTGCGCGCGGCGCTCATGGCGCGCTCAACGAGTGCGATGCCCAGTCCAGTTCCGCGCGCCGCGATATGCACAGCGACGGAGCGCACGAGCGCCGCGTTGCCGTAGCGCTCCACACCGATCGTGCCAAGAATAGACGCGCCCCGTTCGGCGACAAAGAACCCATCGAGTGTTGGGCTGATGTCGTCGAAGGGCAGGTCGACCTCGCCTAACAACGCAGCGACCCCGGCAAAATCATTGGGGACCGCTGCGCGTATGGTGTGCGAACTGCTCACGGCTTGGTCGCGCGCACGAAGCCGCTCATAAACTTTCCATCGATCTCGGCGGCGAAGCGATCGACGTCGAGTCCCGCGCTTTCGGCGAAGATGCGTGCGTCGTCCGTCGTGTAGATGCGTGTGGGCTCAATGCTTGGGTTCTCGAAGCCCGCCGCGCGCAGCATGCGCAGGAACTGTTCTTCTTCGAGCGCGCCAGCCATACAGCCGACCCACATCTCCGCCGACCGACGGACTTCTGCCGGGACCTCGCCGCGCGTGATCACGTCGGAGACCGCAAAGCGTCCCCCCGGTTTAAGCACACGGAAGGCTTCGCGCAGGACCATCGATTTGTCGTGCGCCAAGTTGATCACGCAGTTCGAGATGATCACGTCGACCGAGTTGTCTGGGAGCGGAATCTGCGTGATCTCGCCGCGGAGGAACTCGACGTTGGTGGCGCCGGCCGCTTCCTTGTTCTTGTTGGCGAGCTCGAGCATCTCGTCGGTCATGTCGAGGCCGTAGGCTTTCCCGGTGGGGCCCACGCGCTGCGCTGAGAGGAGCACATCGATGCCACCGCCAGAGCCCAAGTCGAGCACGGTTTCGCCCGCCTTCAGTTCGGCGAGCGCCGTCGGGTTTCCGCATCCCAGCGAGGCCAGCACCGCGTCCGCAGGAATTCCTTGGACTTGGGACGCTTCATACAAGTTCGAGGTGATTGGGTCGGTGTCGCAGCAGCCACCGGTGCCGCAGCAGGCGGCCTTCGGTTCGCCCGAGAGGATCGACAGGGCGGCCTTTCCGTAGCGTTCGCGAACAATGGTGGTGACTTTGGTGCCCATGTGTGGCTCCTGAGGTGCTACTGCGTGATTGTGCGTATCAGTCGCCACAGACAACGTGCGTGCGCGGCGCGATTGCGGATGCCGCTGGTCGCAGGGCGGCAATCGCGTCGTGGGCGGCCGTGAGTCCAGCGGGCGCAAGGCGGTAATGCATCCAACGTCCTTCGCGGCGACTCACCACGAGCCCCGCTTCACGCAGCGTCTTGAGGTGGAAGGAGAGCAGGGACTGGCCGAGGTCGATCGCCTCCTGGAGGTGACAGACACACTGCTCGCCCGCTTGCAGGTGCGAGAGGATGGTGAGCCGGCGTGGATCAGAGAGCGCATGGAACAGGGCTGCTTGGCGCTCGAACCCCGCCGCGCGCAACTCAGCGGCGTTGGGGGAATCAGGGCCATCCACTCGGTAGGTGGTGGCGGTGTATTCACGTACGGCGAGTATGTTGGCCATACATATCAATATATCTAGATATGTTGATATGGCAACCTGCCAAGGACTGGCGAGGGCGTTCCGTCAGGCTCCACAGACTCCCGCTAGTCGGCCTTTTCCGTGCGCCAGGCGTGAAAGGCGAATACGATCAGCGCCGCAAACAGGGCGGGAACCCCCATAAAGAAGCCCATATTCAGCAACCCCTCCACGATCGGCCCGGCATGCGAGGGGTCATCACCGCCGAACCGCAGGCGACTGCCATAGTCGACGCCTAAGGCAACTGTCCCGGGAAGCCAAATCACAAAAAACGCCAAGGCCGACCACTTCAGGCGCCGCCGGAGCAGAGGGGATTCAAACACGCGCGGAGGCTCCTTGAGGCAGCGGCGCTACCCGAGCGCGGCCTGGCCAGCAGCCAAGCGTGCAATCGGAACGCGGTAGGGGGAACACGAGACATAATCGAGCCCTGCCGTATGGAAGAAGCGCACCGACTTCTCCTCACCGCCGTGCTCGCCGCAAATACCCACCTTGAGCCCAGGGCGCACACTCCGCCCCTTGTTTGTGGCCATGGTGATCAACTGCCCGACGCCGCCTTCATCCAGGACCCGGAAGGGATCCTCAGGAAAAATTCCCTTCTCGACATACAACGGAAGGAAACGGCCGGCGTCGTCACGCGATAGCCCGAGTGTCGTCTGCGTGAGGTCGTTGGTCCCAAACGAGAAGAACTCGGCTTTGGCGGCAATCAAATCGGCGGTCAGCGCCGCGCGCGGCAGCTCGATCATCGTGCCGACAAGATACGGGATATCCTCGCCCATCGCGCCGAGCACCTTTTCGGCTTGCTCGTCAACAACCTGCCGCTGGTTGACGAACTCCTCCACCGTGCTGACAAGCGGGATCATGATTTCGGGACGCACATCGATACCGCGCCGCTTCACTTTCACCGCGGCCTCGAAAATCGCACGGGCCTGCATTTCAGTAATCTCGGGATAGGTAATACCGAGACGGCAGCCGCGATGCCCGAGCATCGGGTTGGTCTCGCGCAGCGACTCCACAAGATGCGTGAGTTCGGCGCGGTTCATACCGAGTGTGCGAGCGAGCAACTTGGACTCTTCGCCACCGTGCGGAAGGAACTCGTGCAGCGGGGGATCGAGCAAGCGAATCGTGACGGGGAACCCCGCCATTGCCTCGAAGATCCCCTCGAAGTCGGCGCGCTGCATTGGCAACAGCTTGGCGAGCGCACGGCGGCGCCCAGCCTCGTCGTGCGCGACGATCATCTCGCGCATTGGGGTAATGCGATCGCCTTCAAAGAACATGTGCTCGGTGCGGCACAGCCCAATCCCCTCAGCGCCGAACTGTCGCGCGACGCGAGCGTCCTTGGGGGTATCCGCGTTGGCACGCACGGCGAGCCGACGCGCGTCGTCGGCCCATCCGAGAAGCTCGTCGTACGACTTGAACACGGGGGCGTTGTCGGCCGCCAGTGAACCGCCGATCACGCGCATGACTTCGCTCGGCACCGTGGGGAGATGACCCGGATAGACCTTCCCCGTTCCGCCGTCGAGCGTAATCCAGTCGCCTTCACTAACCACCACCTCGCCAACGGTAAATCGACGGTGCGCGATGTCGACCGAGATGTCCTTGCAGCCGACGATTGCACACTTGCCCATGCCGCGCGCGACGACCGCCGCGTGGCTTGTCATGCCGCCACGCTCGGTCAGGACCGCACGCGCCGCGACAATCCCGTGGAAATCTTCCGGCGTGGTTTCTTCGCGCACGAGAATCACGGCGTCGCCCTTGGCGGCGCGCTGTTCCGCGACGTCAGCGTCGAACACGACAATCCCGCTTGCCGCGCCCGGACTCGCCGGGAGTCCCGCGCAGATGGACGTCGCGTGAGCCGTGGGATCGAGCACCGGATGCAATAGCTGGTCGAGCTGCGCCGGATGTACGCGGCGCACGGCGTCGTCTTTCGTGATGAGCCCTTCGGCCACCATCTCATACGCGATGCGGACCGCGGCAGCCACGGTCCGTTTGCCGGTGCGTGTCTGGAGCATGTAGAGCGTCCCACGCTCAACGGTGAACTCCAGGTCCTGCATATCACGGAAGTGTTGCTCGAGCTTGTCCTGCACGGCGAGCAACGCGGTGTAGGCCTCCGGCAACGCCTGCTGCATCTCGCTGATTGGCAGTGGGGTTCGAATACCGGCGACGACATCTTCACCCTGCGCATTCACGAGGAACTCGCCGTAGAAGCGGCGTTCACCGGTGCTCGGATCACGGGTGAAGGCGACTCCCGTTCCGGAATCAGTCCCCAAGTTTCCGAAGACCATGGCCATGACATTCACGGCGGTGCCAGGCGCTTCGGGAATGAAGTTCACGCGGCGGTAGTCGACGGCCTTCTTGAGTGTCCATGACTTCCAGACCGCCTCGATGGCGCCCCACAACTGTTCGTGCGGGTCCATCGGGAGTTCCTTGCCGACGGTGTGCCTCACGAGCGCCTTGTACTCACCCACCAGCGTTTTGAGCGCCTCGGCGGGGACTTCGGCATCGGTCTTCACTCCTGCGACCATGCGCTTGGATGTGAGCAGCGCCTCGAACTGATGAATGTCGACGCCCATCACAACGTCGCCATACATCTGGAGAAAGCGACGGTACGAATCGTACGCGAAGCGTGGGTTGTTGCTCTGCGCGGCAAGCGCCTCGACGGTGGTGTCGTTGAGGCCGAGGTTCAGGATGGTCTCCATCATACCAGGCATCGATACCCGCGCGCCGGACCGGACGGAGACCAGCAGCGGATTCAACGGATCGCCGAAGCGGCGTCCGGAGTCAGCCTCGAGCTTCACCAAGGCGGCATTCACCTCGGCGCGCAGTGCCGCGGTGATCCCGCCGCCTGCCAGATAGCTGTCACATACGTCACACGAGATGGTGAATCCGGGAGGAACCGGGATTCCGAGATTCGTCATCTCGTGCAAGTTGGCGCCCTTACCACCAAGGCGGTCCTTCCACTCACGCGTACCTTCAGCGATGCCGTTGCCGAAGGAGAAGACAGATTTGCTCACGTGGACCACACGGAAAAAAGGTCAGGCGCGACCGCCAAGGCGCATTTTGTTTGCTACGGACGGGGGAAGGGTCGGGTACTGTCCCGAGAAGCAGGCGTGGCAGAAACCGTTCGGACCGTCGGGCACGGAGCCGAGCATGCCGTCAAGCGAGATGTAGCCGAGCGAGTCGACCCCGATCGCATCGGCGATCTTGTCGAGCGGCAACTTTGCGGCGATCAGCTGATCTTTGTCAGGCGTGTCGATCCCGTACCAGCACGGTCCGGTGATCGGTGGTGAACTGACGCGCATGTGCACTTCGCGCGCACCAGCGGCGCGGACGAGCGCCACCAAGCCACGTGTGGTGGTTCCGCGAACAATTGAATCGTCGACCATGACGACGCTCTTTCCCTGCAGAATCTCACGCACGGGATTGAACTTGACCTTCACCTTGGCGTCGCGTCCGGCCTGCGTCGGTTGAATAAAGGTGCGTCCGACGTAGTGGTTACGAATCAGCGCATGTTCGAGCGGGAGCTTCGCTTGTTCGGCATAGCCGAGCGCCGCGGCATTCGACGAATCGGGGACAGCGAACACAAAATCAGCGCCCGGCGCGGGATGTTCGACCGCAAGGCGACGACCAAGTGCGCGACGTGCGCGGTCAACCGAGCCGCCGAACACCTGACTGTCAGGGCGCGCAAAGTACACATGCTCAAATACGCACCGGTGCAAGGTGGCGGCCGGTGTCAGCTGGAGCGACCGAACCCCGTCACGGTCTACGGCGACGATTTCACCGGGGAGCACTTCACGCACGAGCGTTGCACCGACAATGTCGAGCGCGCAGGTCTCGGAGGCAAAGACTACCGCGTCGCCGAGTTTCCCCATCACGAGGGGGCGCCAGCCGTTCGGGTCGCGCGCGGCGAGGAGTGTGTCGTTGATCAGTACGAGCAGCGAGTAGGCGCCTTCCACGCCCTGGAGCGCCTCAGCCATCTGCGCTTCGGGGCCGGCTGCGGTCGAGCGCGCGAGCCGATGCACGAGCACTTCGGAATCCATCGTCGAGCTGAAGATACTCCCAACGGATTCGAGCGTCTCGCGGATCTCGGTGGCGTTCGTCAGGTTGCCGTTGTGCGCGAGGGCGATGTGTCCGCCCTTAAAGTTCACAAGCGCCGGCTGCGCATTCTCGATGGTCGACGAACCGGCGGTCGAGTAGCGGGTGTGTCCGATGGCGGTTGAGCCCTTGAGCTTCTCCAGGACCTCCGGGCCGAACTTCTCACCCACGAGTCCCATGGCACGAATGCCGTGGGCTTGGCCGCCGACATCAGCCGATACGATGCCGGCCGACTCTTGGCCGCGATGTTGCAGCGAATACAGGCCGAGGTGGGTGAGTGTTGCTGCTTCTGCGTGTCCGGAGATGCCGAAAATTCCACACATCAGGCTGTTACTCCCGCCGCAGGGTCCGTGGTGATGGCGTCCGCAGGCGCGCGCCGCATCGCAGCGGGGAGCGCATCGTGGAACGACATCGAAAGGGTCGACACGTCAGCATGCAGTGCACGCGCGCCGCCGGTAATCGTAAAGCCAGCACTCGCGGCGGTCACCTGTCCAATGACCCGAGCGGGAACGCCGTGCGTCTTAGCCACTGCCAGGACGGCCTCGGCATTCGCTGTGCTCACCACGACACGTCCCTGTGCTTCACCGAAGAGCAGGGCGCGGAGTGGAAGCGAACCCCACGTGGCCAGATCCACGGCAATCCCGCGTGGCTGCTCGCGATTGCCAATGGCTGATTCGGCCAGGGCAACCGCAAGGCCACCTTCGCTGCAGTCGTGAGCCGAACGCAGGAGACGCGTATCGGCCAGTTCGCACAGCGTGTCAATCACTGCGCGCTCGCCGGCGAGATCACAGGCCGGTGGTGCGCCAGCGACGACGCCATGAATCCACGAGAGGTACTCGCTCGCGCCGAGTTCGTTGGTTGGCGTACCGAGAAGGACGATCGAGTCGCCCTCGGACTGGTACGCCGAACCAACGGCTTTGGTTGCGTCTTCGATGAGTCCGACCATCCCGATGGTTGGGGTGGGGTAGACCGCGCCGATTGGACTTTCGTTGTACAGCGAGACGTTGCCACCGGTGACCGGCGTGTCGAGCGCGCGGCAGGCATCGCCCATGCCGCCGACCGCTTCCTTGAACTGGAAGAAGATCTCGGGGCGCTTGGGGTTCCCGAAGTTGAGACAGTTGGTGACGGCGAGCGGACGCGCGCCGGTGCACGCCACGTTGCGGGCCGCTTCAGCGACAGCAATCCGTCCGCCGACGCGTGGGTCGAGATAGACGTAGCGCCCGTTGCAGTCGGTTTTCATGGCGAGCGCCTTCTTGGTCCCGCGCACGCGCACCACGGCGGCATCAGCACCGCCGGGGCCAAACACAGTGTTCGCGCGAACTGTCGAGTCGTACTGCTGCGAGATCCACCGCTTGCTCGCGATCGTCGGTGCGGAGAGGAGGCGCGCGAGTGTCCAGGCGGGATCCGATTCTTCCGCACGTTCTGCAACAGCGTGTACATCGCGCTCACGCAGCGCAACAATCGCGGGGCTCTCAGCGGCCTCTGGATAATAGAACGGACAGTCGGTGACGAGTCGCGTCCCCGGGAATTCGGCGACCACGTGATCGCCTTCCTTCACCCGGTAGACCGGCTCGGCGATTACTTCACCAATGACGGCAGCGGTGAGGTCCCACTTCTGGAGGATCGCCCGCACTTCGGCGTCGCGCCCCTTGTGCGCCACGACGAGCATGCGCTCCTGTGACTCGCTGAGCAGGATCTCGTACGGCGTCATTCCTGCTTCGCGGACCGGCACCTTCAGGGTGTCGATCTCCACGCCGACTTCGCCACGCTCCGCCATTTCAGCGCTCGAGGAGGTGAGTCCCGCGGCGCCCATGTCTTGAATGGCGACGCAGTGGCCGCTCGCAATCAGTTCAAGGGTGGCTTCGAGGAGGAGCTTTTCGGTGAACGGATCGCCGACCTGTACGCGCGGGCGCTTGGCGTCGCTCTCGTGCGAGAGATCTTCGGAGGCGAAGGACGCGCCGTGAATGCCGTCGCGACCGGTCCGTGCGCCGACCGCCATAATCAGATTCCCAACGCCTTCGGCCTTGGCGCGGATGAGTTCGTCTTCACGCATCACGCCGACGCACATCGCGTTGACGAGAGGATTCCCCTCGTACGCGGCGTCGAACATCACGTCACCCGCAACGGTGGGAACGCCCATGCAGTTGCCGTAATCGCCGATGCCCTTCACCACGCCACCAACGAGATACCGCACGCGTGGCGTGTCGAGTGATCCGAAGCGCAGCGAGTTGAGCATCGCGATGGGACGCGCGCCCATCGTAAACACGTCGCGCAGAATGCCGCCCACGCCGGTCGCCGCGCCCTGGTACGGCTCGACCGCCGAAGGGTGGTTGTGCGACTCAATTTTGAAGGCCACGGCCATGCCGTCGCCGATACTGATGACGCCCGCATTCTCGCCAGGGCCTTGGAGCACCCAGGGCGCCTGCGTTGGGAGCGTCTTGAGCACTGGGCGCGAGTGCTTGTAGGAGCAGTGTTCGCTCCACAGGGCACTGATGATGCCGAGCTCGGTGAAGGTCGGGGTGCGCTCGAGCATGCGTTCGAGGCGCTGGTATTCGTCAGGGGTGAGCCCGTGTTCGGCCACGAGGGCCGGAGTAATGACGGGATCGCCTAAGCGTGGAGTTGCAGTCACGAGAGCGGCAGCCGGGATAGGGTCAGGCGCGAGCGGTGGCGAGCAGTGATTGGAACAGGACCAACCCATCGGTAGAACCGTGCAGCGGCTCCATGGCGCGCTCCGGATGCGGCATAAGGCCGATCACGTTACGGGCCGCGTTGCACACGCCGGCGATGTTGCGCATGGTGCCATTGGGGTTCGCGGCGTCGGTCGGATGCCCGGCAGCGTCGACGTAGCGGAAGATGACCTGCCCCTCACCCTCAAGTCGGTCGAGTGTCGCGTCGTCCGCGGTAAACCGCCCGTCACCATGCGCGATGGGCATGGTGAGGCACTGGCCAGCGTGCGCCGCGGCGCTGAAGGCGGTATCGGTATGTTCCACGCGAATCGTGACCGGCATCGAGCGATAGCCACGATCGTTGCGGAGCAGGGCGCCGGGGAGGAGGCCAGCTTCGCAGGCAATCTGGAATCCGTTGCAAATTCCGACGACGATTCCACCGCGCTGCGCATGCGCTTCCACTTCGTTCATGATCGGACTGAATCGCGCGATCGCGCCGGACCGCAGGTAATCGCCGTAGCTGAAACCGCCAGGCAAGATCACAACATCGGAGCCTTGGAGGTCGTGATCCTTGTGCCACAGGATAACCGCCTCCTCGCCCAGATGGTCGACTACCGCGTGCCAGGCATCGTCTTCGCAGTTCGAACCTGGAAACCGAACGATGCCGACTTTCACGCGGCCACCACGGATGCGATCTCGAAGTCTTCGGTGACGGGATTCGCGAGCAGCTTGGCACACATCGCGCGCACACTCGCTTCGGCAGCGGCGGCGTCAGCGGCGACCGTCTGAATCACGAGATGTCGACCGACATGCACCTCGGCGACGGCTGCGAAGCCGAGCGAGTGCAGCGCTTCGGTAACGGCTTTGCCCTGCGGATCGAGGATGCCACGGCGGGGCACCACATGCACTGCGACACGATACGACGTCATTCTGGCGAATCCTCGGAGATGTTCTGGTCAGGGGTGCGGGGGCCACCACGTGGGCGACGGCGGCGGCGACGGCGACGCTTGCTTTGTTCGGACTGTGCGGACGATTCGCCACTCGACGTGTCGTCCTCACCCTCGTCGTCGGTCTCACTGCTTTCCGACGTCCCCGTGGCCGGCGTCACGGCCTTGGGCGGCTCAGTGGGCTGACGGTTGGGGCGCGGGTTGTTGCGGGGCGGCTTCTGCTGCTGCTTGGGCTGTGGTTGGCGCTGTTTCGGAGCACGTGGCGCCGGATCGTCAAACTCGGCGTCCTCGAGTTCGTCGGCCAATGTGGCGACATAGTCGTCTTCGTCCAGATCAGCTTCGAACTCCTCGCCGTTCGGCTCGGGGGTTCCGGGTTGCCGGTCCGTGAGTCCGCGGAGAACCGCCGCGACCAGTCCGAACAACACATAGCTGATCCCGACGGGGAAAAAGAACTCCTTCGGCAGGAAGATCAGCCCAAAGCCCAGGCCGATGAACAGAGCCAATCCAATCGCTCCGCGAACCGTACGCAGGCTAAACGTCGGCCAGGCCGGATACGGCACATTGCTGATCATCAGGAACGCCAGCATCGCCATCAGCCAGCGGAGCAAGGTGTACCAGGGAAGATTGGCGAGGACGGTGTCGTTGTAGAGCGGCGTCTGACTGAACCAGTAGTAGGTAGCAAGGACGCCACCGGCCGCCGGACTCGGGAGCCCGCGGAAATACCTCTTGGCTCGTCCCGCTTGTTCGACGTTGAAGCGCGCAAGCCGCATCACCGCGCAGGCGGAGAACAGGAAGACGTAAATCCAGTCCCAGTTGTCGTGACGCAGCACGGCGAAATACATCATCAGCGCCGGCGCGAGGCCAAACGAGATGGCGTCGACGAGTGAGTCGAGCTCGGCGCCGAACGGGGAACCCGTGCCGGTCGCGCGGGCCACGCGTCCATCCATGGCGTCGCACATGGCGCCAATGAGGATGAACCGCACCGCCAGACTGTGCTCACCCTTTGCGGCCAGAATAATCGCGTAGATCCCGCAAAACAGATTGGCGAGGGTGAAGCCGTTGGGCAGCATCACCATCGAGGGGCGGGGAAGCCGAGGACGGCGCACGTTACGGGAGCTCCGCGAGGACGCTGGTGCCGCTCATCGTGGTGTCGCCGATCTTCACTTTGACCGTGCTGTTCGTGGGCACAAAGACGTCGACGCGCGATCCAAAGCGGATGAGCCCAAAGCGTTCGCCCTGTTTCACCACATCGCCGTCCTTGCTGTACGTCACGATCCGTCGCGCGACGAGTCCAGCAATCTGGCGTACTAAGATCCGGAACGGCCCCGACTCGAGACCCACGGACATCTGTTCATTCTCCAGCGACGACTTCTCCACGGCGGCATTCAGAAACTTGCCGGGATTGTAGTGCACGTAGCGCACCGTGCCGTCGACCGGATACCGGTTCACATGCACGTTGAAGACGTTCATGAAGATCGAAATGCGCAGCGCGCGACCGTGGATGAAGGTCGGCTCGTCGACTTCGGTGATCAGCACGATACGGCCGTCGGCGGGGGCAATGACCACCTTGTCGCCGCGGGGGCCGGTACGCTCCGGGTCGCGGAAGAAGTACGCCACCCAGAGGGCGATGACCGTGAACAGGAAGGCGAGCAGCCACAGGAGGAACGATCGGCGGCTGTTGGCCAGCGCAAAGGTTCCGCCCGCAACAACGGCGCCGATCAGAATGAACGGGATCCCTTCTTTTGCTACGCTCACGGCAGTCTCGAGGTGTCGAGGGGAGCGCCAGTTAGGCGCGCGAAGGCATCGAGATACCGGGCGCTGGTGGCCTGGACTACCTCGGGGGGGAGGGACGGGGGTGGGGCATTACCATCCCAGCGTCCGGCCCGACGTTCGACGTCGAGCCAGTCACGGAGCGGTTGCTTGTCGAAACTGGGTTGCGTGCGCCCAGGCTGATACTGATCGGCGGGCCAGAAGCGTGAGCTGTCTGGTGTCAGCACTTCGTCCACGAGGATGATGTGCCCGTCCCGCTGCGCAAACTCAAACTTGGTGTCGGCGATAATAATGCCACGCGCCGCCGCCACATCGCGGCCACGCTCGTACACCAGCCGTGACATCCGCTCCAGCTCAGCGGCGACAGATTCGCCGAGCTGCGCACGCACCTGCGTGACGGTGATGTTCTCGTCGTGTCCCGTTTCCGCTTTCGTCGCGGGGCTAAAGACCGGCGGATCAAATCGATCGGCCTCCACCAGTCCGTCGGCGAGCCGTTCGCCGGCGAGTGTGCCGGTTTCGCGGTACTCTTTGAGCGCCGATCCACTGAGGTAGCCGCGAATCACGCATTCCACAGGAAAGACCTGCCCCCGCAGGCCAAGCATGGAGCGCCCGGCCAGGGTGTCTCGGTGCGGCGCGAGTTCGGGGACGAGCGCGACAATCTCGTCGGCGTCGGAGGAAATCATGTGGTGCGGAACAAGATCCCCGAGCTGGCGGAGCCACCACGCGGTGATCTGCGTGAGCACGGCACCCTTGTATGGCACCAGCTCATTCATCACCACGTCAAACGCGCTCACGCGGTCGCTGGCGACCAGGAGCAGACGATCGGCTCCGACGGCGTACACGTCACGCACCTTGCCGCGCACCACCAGCGGAAGCGGCAGCGAGGTGCTCCCAACGGTCAGCGTCATACGCGGATCTCCGCGGTCGGAGCGGCGGCGTGGCTGGTTGCAAGAATCGGGGCAATGACTTCGGCGAGGAAGTCATCCACCTGTTCCGGCGCGCGACCCACGAAGTGGTGGGCGTCGAGCGTGGCTTCGAGATTGCCCATCGGCACGCCGAACTCGGGGTCCGCGGCCAGTCGCGCGAGCATGTCGTTGCGGGCCCCATCGTCCTTCATGGCGCGCGCGGCGGCAATGCTGTGACGACGAATCACCTCGTGCGCGACCTGTCGATCGCCGCCGGCCTCGACCGCGCTCACGATCAACTTCTCGGTCGCCATGAACGGAAGCTCGTCGGAGATGCGCGCCCGAATGCGGGCCGGATGCACTTCGAGGCCGCCGGTGATGTTCTCCATGAGAATCAGGATCGCATCAGTCGCGAGAAACGCCTCGGGAATCACCAGACGACGGTTCGCGCTGTCGTCGAGCGTGCGCTCAAAATACTGCACGCTGTGCGTTTGGTTCGCGTTCCCCTCAAGCGACAGCACGAAGCGCGCCAGCGAGTTGATCCGCTCGGAGCGCATCGGGTTGCGCTTGTACGCCATGGCGCTCGATCCGATCTGCTCTTTCTCGAACGGCTCTTCGATTTCGCCGAACGACTGCAGCATGCGCATATCACTGGCAAACTTTGCTGCGCTCGCCGCGATCCCCGACACAATACTCAGCACCTGCGCGTCGAGCTTGCGCGAGTAGGTCTGGCCGCTCACCGGAATCGAGTGCGCAAAGCCCATGGCCTTCACCACGAGGCGGTCGAGTTCGCGAACCTTGGCGTGGTCGCCCTTGAAGAGCTCCAAGAAGCTGGCCTGTGTGCCGGTCGTTCCCTTCACGCCGCGCAGCGGCAGCGTGGCAAGGCGATGATCAAGTTCGGCGAGATCGAGCACGAGGTCCTGCATCCAGAGCGTCGCACGCTTACCGACCGTCGTAAGCTGCGCCGCCTGCAGGTGCGTGTAACCGAGCGCGGGCTCAGCACGCCAGGCAGCGGCAAAGGTCGCGAGTCGCTGAATCACCGACACCACACGAGCGCGCAGCAGCTCGAGCCCGCGGCGCATCTGAATCAGGTCGCCGTTGTCAGTGACGAACGCCGACGTCGCGCCCAAGTGAATGACGCCGCGTGCGGCGGGCGCTGCTTCGCCGAACGCATGCACGTGGGCCATCACATCGTGACGGAATCGCTTCTCGTACTCGGCCACCTTCGCAAAGTCGATGTCGTCGAGGTGCGCACGCATCTCGGCAATCGCAGTCTCGGAGATGTCGACCCCGAGGGTGCGCTCACTCTCGGCGAGGGCGAGCCACAGGCGCCGCCAGAGTCCGTGGCGCGTGTGTGCGGACCACAGCGACAGCATCGCCGGGGATGCGTAGCGCTCGGCGAGTGGGGAAGAGTAGCGCTCGTGATTCATCGTCCAATCTGGAAATCGGTCCAGTACGCCTGGCCCCCACGTTCGATCCACATGCGGATCGGGCCGCGACCCGAGAGATACTCGAGCATCTTGGCTGCCTGCGGCGCGTCGGCCACGGGCGAGTTATTCACTTGGAAAATCAGGTCGCCCGTCTGGATGCCGAGTTCATCGGACACCCGAGGGCTAATGGTCGCAACCAATGCGCCGGCCGTGCGCCGAATCCCGCGCTCGGAGCGAATGGCCGGCGTAAGGGAAATCAGCTCGATCTCCTTGAGGACAGAAACCTTCTGCGCACTGACCTCTGGGAGGTCGGCGATTCGCACGGTAACCGTGAGTTCGCGCGATCCACGCTTCAGCGTGAGCGGCACTTGGTCGTCGACGCGGAGTTCGAGCAGTTCTGCTTCCCAGTCGTAGGCATTGCGCAATGCGCGCTCGCGCGACCGCACGAGGATATCGCCTGCCTGAATGCCTGCCTTCGCTGCCGGTGATCCATCAACCACGGTGCGCACCTTCGCCCCGCCGTTGAGCGACTGGCGCTCCATGGTGTTCGTTTGCGGAAACTCGGTTTTCACGCCGATCCACGGGCGACGCACCTTGCCATGCGCGAGCAGATCTTCCGCCACGCGTCGCGCGCGATCGATCGGAATCGCAAAGCCAAGTCCAACAGAGCCGCCGGAGGGTGAATAGATGGAGCTGTTCACGCCAATGACTTCTCCGAGCGCGTTGACAAGCGGTCCACCAGAATTTCCCGGATTGATCGCGGCGTCGGTCTGGATCATGTCGACGTAGACGCCGCTGCCTTCGGAGCGTGCGGTGAGATTGCGCCCCGTACCGGAGATGACGCCAGCGGTGACGGCGGGCTCTGTGTTGCCGAGCACGAAGCCATAGGGATTCCCAATCGCAATGGCCCACTCGCCAATCACAAGGCCGCGCGACGTCCCGAGTTTGGCGACGGGGAGTTTTTTGGCATCCACCTTGAGCACGGCGAGATCGTTGAGCTCGTCAATGCCAAGCACCTTGGCCGGATAGGTGGTGCCGTCCGGCAGGGCGACACTCATCTTGGTCGCGCCCGAGACCACGTGCGCGTTGGTGATGATGACGCCGTCCTCACGGACGATGAAGCCCGAGCCGATGCCCGACTGCACCTGCTGCTGCCCTTGCTGACCACCGAAGAAAAAGTCGAAGGGCGACGCCTGGACCTTTTGGACGACTTCCGTCTGAACGGTGACGACGGTCGGGGCGACCTTCGCGACCGCTTCTGTGATGGCGGTGCGGCGCTGTGTGTTAATTGCCTGCGGCGCCGAGGCGGGAAGCTGCGCCACCTGGGTGCTCTGTGCGATGGACGGAGTTGGCGTCGCGCCCCCGCACGCCGCCACGAGGGCGGCTGCGATGAGGAGAGAGAGGGCCTTACTCCGCGCAATCATCGCGCGCGGCGGGGCTTGGGGCGACGGCTGATGTCGCCGAGGAAGCGATCGAGGCCGCGATCTGTGAGCGGATGCTGCAACAGGGAGCGCAGGACTGGCGGCGTGACGACTGCAATCTCGGCGCCTGCCGCGGCACAGGCGGCGAAGCTCGACGAGCTCGTGGGGCCCGCGGCCGCGATGTCGCACTCCGTGTGCGCGTGATCAAAGGCCTGCCGCAGCTGCCGAATCACATCGTCGCCACTTTGTCCGACGGCCTCGAGTGCGTCCACCGCAACGGTGACCATCGACGCGCCCGACTTGGCCGCGAGGATCCCTTGCGCCGCGGAGTAGACGAGCGTGGCCGCGACGCGGATGCCGTCGTTGGCGAGTCGTCGGATCGCCGGCGCCGAGTCTTCGATGAACGGCACGGCGATGATGAGATGATCGGCCAGCTTCGCGAGCTCTTTGGCCCCTTTGTAAATGTCGTTGGCGCCAATCGCCGCGACACTCGCACAAATGGGGAGCGGTGTGATCCGTGCGAGCTCGGCGACGATCTCCCGCACATCGGCGCCCGGTTGCTCGCTGGCGATGATCGTGGGGGTTGCAACGACACCGTCGATCAGTGTCGCAGCGCTGGCCCAGCGAATTTCGTTGGGCGACGTAGTGGCGAGATAGAGTCGCATCAGGCGGTGAGGTACAGGTCGTCGGGGTAGGTCACGTGCTCGAGGCAGAGCCCTTCAGGCGGAGCTGGCGGTGAGACCTCGTCGTTGGCTGAGGCCTCGAGGAGTGCGACAAAGTCGTCGCGCTGTCGTTGGCCGCTTGCCACGTCGAGCATCGTCCCCACCAAGAACCGGACCATATGGTGCAAGAAACGGTTCGCCGCGATGTCGAGGACGAGCCCGCCGGTTACCTCTCGCCACCGACAGAGCCGCACCTCACATCGGTGGTCATCGGTTGGCGGCGCAGTACCGCGCACGGCGAATCCGAGAAACCGATGCCATCCCAGCGTTTGTTCCGCACACCAGTCGAGCGCGTCCCGATCTACCTCTCCCTCGTACGGAGTGGCCCAGCGCCGTGCGAACGGCGACCCAGCGTCCGTACCAAACCCCAACGTGTAGCTGTAGCGTCGAGCCGTCGCGCTGAATCGTGCGTGAAAGGCAGGGACCATCTCGTGCACCTGCGCCACCCACAGATCCTGCGGCAACCGCCCGTTGACCACGCGCCTGAACCGATCAGGCGTCCAGTGTTCTGCAACGTGCACACTTGCTGCCTGGCCGCGAGCATGCACCCCCGCGTCCGTTCGCCCCGCACCCGCCACGCGCACCGGCTCACCACAGAGTCTGGTCAGTGTGCCTTCGAGCTCCCCTTGCACCGTGCGTCGATCCGGCTGGACCTGCCAGCCGGAAAACCCGGTGCCGTCGTAGTGCAACACGAGCTGGAAGACGCGAGCGGCCATCGTGAGAAACGTAGCCGGGAACACGGGTGACTTCAAGCAAAACCGACCCACCGGCCGCGATTGACAATACTCCTGCAGCGGGGCAACCTTCGCATCTGGTCGGGGGGCCGCCGCATTCGGCGGGTGACCCCCCGATTTCACTCCCCCAGAGACCGACGAAAGCCCGTGTCTAGTAGTCCTGTCGTGGCGATCAACGACGCCGTCCGCGCCATTGCGCACGGGCGGTCGCTCAGCGTGTCCGAGTCCATGGCGGCGTTCGACGCCGTGATGTCTGGTACCGCGAGCCCCGCGCTGGTCGCGGCCCTTTTGATGGGACTCCGCGTGAAGGGCGAGACGGCCGCTGAGGTGGCGGGTGCTGCCATGGCCCTGCGGAACGCGATGACGCGGCTCGACGCCACGAATCCCGCCGGGCTTGTCGATACCTGTGGCACCGGCGGCGGGGCGCTCACGACGTTCAACATCTCGACGGCGGCCGCACTGGTCGCCGCGGGGGCTGGCGTGCGCGTCGCAAAGCATGGGAATCGGTCCTTTACCTCGAAATCGGGGAGCGCCGACGTGCTCGAAGCACTGGGCGTCGCGATCGATCTCGCCCCAGAGCGGATGGGGGAGGTGCTCAATACAGCCGGGATCGTGTTCATGTTCGCACCAACCATGCATCCGGCGATGCGGCACGTGGGGCCGGTGCGGCGTGAACTGGGGATTCCCTCGGTCATGAATCTGGTCGGCCCGCTCGCGAATCCCGCGATGGCTGGTCGCCAGGTGATGGGCGTCGCCGACGCCTCGCGGGTGGATCTTGTGGCCGCGGCGCTCGCCGAGCTTGGGACGGTGCACGCGCTGGTGGTGCATGGCGAGCCGGGGCTGGACGAAATTTCCCCCCTCGGCCCCACGCGGGTGGTTGAGGTCCGAGCCGGCCAGCTGTCCGAGTGGAGCATTGATCCGTTGGCGGAAGGGTTCGCGCCGTCAACTCCCGAGGAGTTAGCGGGGGGCGAACCGGCGGAGAATGCGCGACTCATTGAGACGATTCTCGACGGCCGGGGGGCGCCGGGCGCTGAGGCCGCGGTGCTCCTCAATGCCGCCGGCGCGATCTACGTGGCGGGCCTTGCCTCGCACTTCTCAAGTTCGCTGGGTGTGGCGCGCGAGGCGCTCCGGAGCGGGGCGGGGCGCGACGCACTTGCGAGACTCCGAAAGGCCGCGCCTCAGCGGTAGCAACGAAGAACGGCGCCCGAGGGCGCCGTTCGTGTGTCGAGCCGGTGATGCGTGGCGACTAATAGCGTCGCATCACCCCGACGACGATGCCTTGCACGCGCATCTGGTTTTCATGCAGGTAGATCGGCGCCATCGTGTCGTTGGATGGCTGGAGTCGGATCCGGCCGTCACGCTCGCGATAGTAGCGCTTGACGGTCGCCGAGGAGTCGTCGAGCATCGCGATCACCATCTGGCCATTGTCCGCCGCTTGCCGCTCCTGGACCACGACGAAATCGCCGTCCTGGATATGGTCCTCGATCATCGAGTTCCCGCGCACCTGTAGTACGTAGTGACTCGAGCCTCGGCGGATGAAATCCTCCGGAACGGCGATCGTCTCGCCGTGAGTCGCCATCTCGATCGGCATGCCCGCGGCGACCAAACCCTTCAGCGGGAGTTCTACCGAGCGGGGGATGACATCCGAGGGAAGAATCTCGATCGCGCGGCTCTCGTTGTAGCTCCGCTTGATGTACCCTTTGCGCTCGAGGTTGCTCAGGTGTTCATGAACGGTGGCGAGGGAGTTATAGTTGAAGTGTTCTGCAATCTCCTCGAAACTGGGCGCATAGCCGTTCTCGACGGCGTAAGAGTTCAGATAGTCGAGAATCTGACGCTGCTTCTTTGTGAGCGGCATGAGTACGGCCCCTGCGTGGAGTGAGCGAACCCGGGATTTGTATTGTCCCGGAACTGTACCGGAGACGACCGAACAATCCCCGAAGTAACGGTAGCCGAACATTGCCCGAAGCGCAAGCCAATCGCTCACCATGGAGCCCCCCGGTCGGTCCTCTGGGGGAACTGACCGCACGTGCCTATGCGGCCGTAGCGCCACTGCGCGCATCGCTCGCGGCCCTCGAGGCGGCCGCCGCAGCCGCGCCGGCGGCGCCGAGTTTCGAGGCAGCACTCCGCCGGTCCGATGTGGCCGTGATTGCCGAGCTCAAAAAGAAGAGCCCCAGCAAGGGCGACATCAACGCGAGTATGGACGTCACCGCGAGGGCCGTGGAGTACGCGCGGGCTGGGGCATCGGCGCTCTCCGTGCTCACTGAGCCCACCCGGTTCGGTGGCGCCTTGGAGGACCTGCATGCGGTGCGACAGGCGATCGTCCACGCAGCCGCCGCGGGCACTCTGACGCCCTTGCTCCGCAAGGATTTCATTGTCGATCGGATTCAGCTCCTGCAGGCACGTGCCGCGGGTGCGTCCGCCGCACTGCTTATTGCGCGGGCGCTCAGCCCCGGGCAGATGGAGTCGTTGGCCGCCGAGGCGCGCGCGATTGGGCTCGAAGTGTTGCTCGAGGTGCGCGACGAGCATGAGCTCGAGCGGGCACTCGCCGTGGGGCGTGCGGTGATTGGGGTCAACAACCGAAACCTCGAGACGCTGGTGATCGACGACGCGGTAAGCGCGCGCTTGCTGCCGATGATTCCTAAGGAACGGGTGGCGGTGTTCGAGAGCGGTGTCGCCGACCGGGTCGGTGTTGAGCGCGCGGCGGCATGTGGCGCCGATGCGGTGCTCGTTGGATCTGCGCTCTCTGCCTCGGCCGATGGTGCGGCCGCCGTGCGCTCGCTGATTGGCGTGCCGAGGCAGCCGCGTGGTTGAGGTGAAGTTCTGCGGGCTCACGCGGGTGGCCGATGCGCAGTATGCGGCCGCGCTTGGCGCGTCGTACGCAGGGGTGATCTTCGCCGGTGGACCGCGGGAACGCACGCCGGAGCAAGCGGCGGAACTCTGGTCGGCACTCCCACGTGCGGTGCGTCGCGTTGGTGTGTTTGGACGGGATGTGCTCGAGCGGTTGCCGCGTGTGCGCGAGCTGATCGAGGTGGATGTCGTGCAGTTGCACGGGGATCCAACGGCTGAGGAACTTCAGGCCGTGCGTCGCGTGTTTACTGGTCAGGTATGGGCCGTCGCGCGAACGGAGGGCGCGGTGCTACCGGACGGGCTTTCGACATTTTTCGCAGAGGCGGACGCAGTCGTCCTTGATGCGAAGGTCGCAGGTCAGCTCGGTGGAACCGGCGTCGCATTTGACTGGCAGGGCGTCGCTGCGGCGCTCGAACGAATGCGCTCCGGTGCGCGACTCGTGGTGGCCGGCGGGTTGCGGCCGAGTAATGTGGCAGAGGCGGTGCGAGTGTTGCGCCCGCAGGTGGTAGATGTTTCGTCGGGGGTCGAATCGGCGCCCGGGATCAAGGATCAGTCACAGATGCGCGCCTTTTTCGAGGCGGCACAGGAGCGAGAGGGATGACGGCGAGCGTGGTGGAAAGTGGACGGTTCGGCGCGTTTGGTGGCCGATATGTGCCCGAGACTCTCATTCCGGCGCTTGATGCGCTGGAGGTGGCGTATGCCGACGCCCTGCGCGACCCGGCGTTCGTAACGGCGCTCGGGGATTCGCTCCGGACCTACGTGGGGCGACCGAGTGAGCTGAGCGACGCGCCGCATTTCTCGGCGCTCATTGGCGCGCCGGTGTACTTGAAGCGCGAAGACTTGAACCATACCGGCGCGCACAAGATCAATAACGCGATGGCGCAGGCGTTATTGGCGCAGCGCATGGGCAAGAAGCGCATCATCGCCGAGACCGGCGCGGGGCAGCATGGGGTCGCGACGGCCACTGTGTGCGCGCGACTCGGACTCGAGTGCGTGGTGTACATGGGCGAAGAAGACATGCGTCGCCAACAGCTCAATGTGTTTCGCATGCGCTTGATGGGGGCCACCGTGGTGCCTGTGCTCTCGGGGACGCGCACGCTCAAGGACGCAACCAGCGAAGCCATCCGCGACTGGGTCACCACGTGTGAGGGCAGCCACTATATCATTGGCTCCGTCGTTGGTCCCGCTCCGTATCCGCGGATGGTGCGTGACTTCCAGGCGATTATCGGTCGCGAAGCGCGCGCGCAGATGCTGGAGCGTGCCGGCCGACTCCCGAAGAGTGTGGTGGCGTGCATTGGCGGTGGCTCCAATGCGATGGGCATCTTCCACGCCTTCGTTCCCGATCGTGAGGTGGAACTCGTGGGTGTTGAGGCCGCTGGACATGGCCTCGCCACCGGTCAGCACTCGGCGTCCCTCGCGCAGGGAACACCCGGTGTGTTGCATGGTGCCCTGAGCTATCTCCTGCAGGATGACGACGGCCAGATTTATCCCGCGCATTCGGTGTCCGCGGGGCTCGATTACCCCGGCGTCGGACCCGAGCACGCCTTCTTGAAGGACAGCGGTCGGGGCACGTACGTCTCGGTCACCGACGACGACGCCCTCGACGCCTTCGGGCAGTTCAGTCGGATGGAGGGAATCATTCCTGCGCTCGAAACCGCCCACGCGATCTCGTGGATTATGGCGAACGCGGGCCGCTGGGCGCCGGACGAGCCCGTTCTGCTCTGTGTCAGCGGCCGCGGTGACAAGGACGTTGCGCAGGTGGCGGAAATGGGAATCGTCCCTCTGTGATCTCGCCCTTCTTTCGGTTTGCCTAAGTGATTACTCAACGATTTGATTCGCTTCGCGCCGCGGGACGTCGCGCGCTGGTCTGCTACGCTACGGCGGGTCACCCCGACCGCGCGCGCAGCCTCGCGTTGTTGCAGGGGCTCGAAGCTGCGGGCGCCGACGTGCTCGAGGTTGGCGTTCCATTTTCCGATCCCGTTGCCGACGGTCCAGTGATTCAGAGTTCCTCCCAGCAAGCGCTCGCGCATGGGATGACGTTCGAGGGCGCACTCGAGTTGATCACCGAGGCCAAGCTTTCGGTGCCGGTGGTGCTCTTTTCGTATCTCAATCCGATTGTGGCGGCTGGTCCTGATGCGCTGCATCGGGCCCGCGCCGCCGGCGCGCACGGCGTGCTGGTCACCGATCTGCCGGTGGGTGAGGATCCGGAGCGCGAAGCCTGGTTCGGTGCAGGGCCGCTCGACTTCGTGCGACTCGTGGCGCCCACCACCCCCCGCGACCGCATGGGGCTCATTGCGACGCACGGACGCGGGTTCGTGTATCTCATTAGCCGGCTCGGCGTGACGGGAATGCAGGATGAAATCTCGACGAGCCTCCCGAGCACGCTGGCGACGCTCCGTGAAGTCTGCACGCTCCCCATCTGCGTTGGCTTCGGGATCTCAACACCAGCGCACGCGCGCCAGGTTGGAGCGCTCGCCGACGGTATTGTTGTAGGCAGCGCGATTGTGCGCGCGGCAGAGCGCAGCGTGGACGAAGCCGTGGCATTGACCCGCTCCCTGCGCGCTGCACTGGACGAGGGATGAGCGACGCGTCCGACGGGGGCCCGCTGTTGCCCTCTTGGGCACAGGTCAGCGACAAGCGGCGCGCACACATCGGCCGTGTGACGGCACTGCTCGATCGATGGGCGAGCGAGCTCTCGCTTGATCCGCTCGAAGCACAGGCGTGGCACGACGCGGGGCGTTGGCACGATGCGCTCCGTGATGCGCCGGCACCGTTGCTGCGTGAACTCAGCGGTGACGACGTGTCCCCGGTTGAGATTCTGCACGGCCCCGCGGCCGCCACACAGCTCAGGCACGACGGTGAAACGCGGAGCGCGGTGCTGGGCGCGATTCGCTTTCACACGGTTGGCAGTGCCAGCTGGGACCGCACCGGCCGGGCGCTCTTCATGGCGGATTTTCTCGAGCCAGGGCGACAGTTCATGCAGGCGGATCGCGCATTTCTCGCCGCACAGGTGCGCCGTGATTTTGACGGCGTCTTCCGCCAGTTGGTGCGCATGCGACTTGAGTGGACGTTGCGGGAAGGGAAGGCGCTCTTCCCCGAGAGCGTCGCGCTCTGGAACTCCGTGCGATGACGAACAACGGCACGCGACGGCGCCCTCGAAAAATTGGCCGATGGATTCTGCTTGGCCTGTTGGTCGTGGCCGGCGTAGCCTCCGTCTACCGCCGCGGTCGAGCGCCGCGCCCACTGTCGGCTCGCGCACCTCGTTCCGACGCGGCCGCCGACACACCGCGCGTCATTTTCGATTCGAAGCGCGCCGACAGCGTAACGGTTCGACCGCCGACGCCTGCTGAACTCAATGCGAAAGACATCATCACGCGCGTTGTCCCGGAAGGGGTGCGGGTGAAAGTCGAAGTGCTGAATGGAACCGATGTCTCCGGGCTCGCGCGACGCGGCATGTTTGCCATGCGCGATGCGGGATTCGATGTCGTGAACTTTGGATCCACCAAGGAGCGGAGCGACACCACCATCGTGATCGACCGCACCGGACACGCCGACTGGGCCGCGATGGCGGTGAAGTCATTGAGCGGGCCGGTCCTCCTCAAGCACGAGCCGGACGACTCGCGCTACGTCGACCTGACGATCCTACTCGGCCTCCGGTGGACGCCGCCGAGTCAGCCGTTCCACCCGTAGCTGGCCACAGGCGGCGGAGATGTCCGTGCCGCGGCTCTTGCGAATCGCGACTTCAACGCCGCGATCCTTGATCCGCCGCGCGAAGGAGTGAATCCCGTCGCGTGAGGTTGGCGTGAAGCCCATGGCTCCGCCCGGATGCAACGGAATGAGATTCACAAATGCCTTGCACTGCTGCGCGAGCGCCGCGAGCGCGTTGGCATGCTCCATCTGATCGTTCACGCCGCCGAGCATCACGTACTCGAAGGTCACGCGACGGTCGAAGTTTGCCGCCGCCTCGATGACGCTGGCGAGCGGAAACTTGGTGTTGACCGGCATGAGCGTGGCGCGGAGGCCGTCGGTCGGTGCGTGGATCGAGATGGCCAGTCGGAACTGTTCGGCGCGCGCGGCCAGCGCTTCGATTCCAGGCAGCCACCCAACGGTCGAGAGGGTGATGTGCCGCGCCCCAATGCCGATGCCATTTGGGCTGTTCAGGATGGTGAGCACCACGTCGACGCTCGGCCAGTTCATCAGGGGTTCACCCATCCCCATGAAGACGATGTTCGTGGCCTTGATTGGTGGGTCGAGTAGCGCGAGTTCACGCACCTGTCCCGCGATTTCATGTGGGCTCAGGTTGCGGAGGAAGCCCATGGCGCCCGTCGCACAAAAGGCGCACTGGAGCGCGCAGCCCGCTTGCGAGGAAATGCAGAAGGTCAGGCGATCCCCATCGGGGATGGCGACCGTCTCAATCGCCTGGCCGTCGGCCATACGGAAGAGGAACTTGCGAGTGCCGTCGCTGGACTCCTGCATCGTCTCGAGCGCGAGACGGGGCATCGTGAAGTTCTCGGCGAGTTTCGCGCGGAACTCCTTGGGGAGGTCCGACATCTCCTCGAACGAGCCGACCGGGGAGGTCCAGAGGTGGCGCGCGGCCTGGGTTCCGCGGTACGCGCCGGCCCCAACGGATTGTGCAAATTCGCGCAACACGGACTCGGCTTGACCAGGGGTGAGGTCGAGCAGATTCACGAGCGGGGTAGTTTCGACAGAATGTGACACAGTGTAGTGGTGTAAGTGTTTGGAATATAGCAACTTGCACCCCCTCGACTCAAGTGGCAGACCGCGTGGTGAACCTCCCACTCCTATTGAGCGCGCGTTATGTTTCGTTGTGGACCTGTCTGAGAATCGGCTGTGCTGAGCGAACTCCTCCCCGCTGCTCGTATTCGGACGCCTTTGGCGAGCCGGACCAAGTCCGCATTATTGCGTGAGTTGGTGGAACTCGCGATTCCCGATGGTGACGCCGCTGCGGTTGAGAACATTCTGGCGGTGGTGGTCGCCCGCGAGGCTGAAATCTCGACGGGGATGGGAGCCGGCCTCGCCGTTCCGCATGGGCGGACTGATTTCGTCTCCGACGTGATTGTCGCGGCCGGGCTCGTGCGTGGTGTTGCGGACTACGAGACTCCGGACGACGTACCGGTTGCCGTCGCGTTTCTGGTGTTGACGCCGTCGAGTGAGAGCGGCCGACACGTGAAGGTGTTGGCTCGCATTGCACGAGTGCTGCACGCGCCCGACTCGCGCGCAGCATTGTTCAGTTCAGAGAGCGGCGAGGCGTTTGCCGCTGTTATCCGACAGTCCGAGATCGCGTGATACGCGGTCGCCTTTCGTTCGCAGGCACGAACGCCCTGCGATTCCTTCCTATGCCGGCGGGCTCGTCCTGCCGGGAGAACTCGTTGTGACCGATTTCGCTACTTCGCTCCGTACACACCTCGCGGGTTCCCTCCGTGCCTCTCACGTCGGGACGTCGGTTCGGCTCGGTGGCTGGGTGCACCGTTCGCGGAATCTGGGGGGCATTGTGTTCGTTGATCTGCGCGACCGCGATGGCCTCGTGCAGCTCTCGTTCGGTACCGATTGGGCGAGCGCCGAGGCGATTGCCGCGGCGGCTGCCGTCGGTGTGGAGAGCGTGGTGCAGGTCGAGGGGACGGTGGTGCTCCGCGACGCCGCCACTCGCAACAGCGAGATGGGCACGGGCGAGATCGAAGTGCGCGCGACGGCGATTCGGGTGCTTGGCCCTGCGGTCACGCCGGCGATTCCTGTGGCGCGCGGGAAAGGGGAGAAGCTGCCGGCGGAAGAGCTGCGGCTCCGGCATCGGTATTTGGATTTGCGTCGACCTGAGTTGCAGGCAACGCTCGTGTTGCGCCATCACCTGTTGCAGGAGACGCGTCGCTACCTAGCCGAGCGCGGTTACTTGGAACTTGAGACGCCGATTCTCACCAAGCCGACGCCCGAAGGGGCACGCGATTATCTCGTGCCCAGTCGTGTGAATCCCGGTGAGTTCTACGCGCTGCCGCAGTCGCCGCAGATTTATAAGCAGTTGTTCATGACCTGTGGCTTTGACCGGTACTTCCAAGTCGCGCGGTGCTTCCGCGACGAGGATCTGCGAGCGGATCGTCAGCCTGAGTTTACGCAGATCGATATTGAAGCGAGCTTCGTCGATCAAGAAGACATTCTGGCGATGGCAGAGGGGCTGATTGGATCGCTCTGGCGCACGGGAGGTCAGGATGCGCCCGCGCAGTTCCCGCGCATGACCTACGCCGACGCGATGGAACGGTATGGCTGCGATCGACCTGACGTGCGCTACGGACTGGAGATTGCGGATTACAGCGACGCGTTCCGGCCGCTGGAGTTCGGGATTACACAGGCGGCGCTCGCGCGTGGCGATCGCATTCGGGGGATTCGTATTCCCGGTGGCGCAGCCTGGAGCCGCAAGCAGGTGGACGAACTGGAGTCGCTCGCGAAGGGCGCCGGCGCGGGTGGATTGCTCCGCGTGCGGAAGGCCGACGGCAAGTACGACGGTCCGATTGCCAAATTCCTGACGCCCGAGGCTGAGCAGGCGATTGCGCTTGAGGAAGGGGAACTGGCGCTCTTTGTCGCGGCCGCAGATCGTATTTCGAATCCCGCGCTGGATCGGGTGCGCCAGGAGTGCGCGGCGCGACTCGGGCTCGCATCGCCCGACGAGCGCCGGTTCTTGATTGTGACCGACTTCCCCATGTTTGAGCAGGACCCAACGACCGGTGCGCTTGGTGCGGTGCACCATCCGTTCACCTCGCCGAACGCTGCCGACATGGCGGCATTCCCGGATGAGCCGCACCGCTGGCGTGCGACCGCGTATGACGTGGTGCTGAACGGACTGGAGCTCGGCGGCGGAAGCATCCGCACCCACGATCCGGCGGTCCAGTCGCGGATGTTCGCGCTGCTCGGGATTGGCGATACGGACGAGCAGGAACGTCGGTTTGGCTTCCTGCTCGAGGGGCTGCGGGCCGGAGCACCGCCGCACGGCGGGATCGCCTTTGGCTTTGACCGCATCACGATGTTGCTCGCGGGTGCGACGTCGCTGCGCGATGTGATTGCGTTCCCGAAGACGACCACGGCTCGCTCGTTGTTTGAGGGCGCGCCGACGCCAGTTCCGCCCGAGGGGCTCGCGGAGTTGCATATCCGCGTCCAGGAGGGCTGATGTCGGAGCATGTGGCGTCGACAGTCGATGCGATCACGCAACGCCTGTCGACCGAAGGGGCAGATCTGTTGACGCTTGCCGGTGTCGCGGACGGGAATCTGGTGGAGCTGCAGAAGCTCTTTCCGATTCGCGTAACGCTGCGCGGCGATGCGCTCGCATTGACGGGTGCTGCCGATGTGGTTGAGCGTGCGGTGCCGGTGGCGCAGCGGATGATTGACGCGGCGAAGCAGCGGAACCCGCTCGAGCCCGACGATGTGCTGCGCTATTCGCTGGAAGGTGGGCGCGAAGCGTCGAGCCCGTCGCGTATTGTATTGCCCGGCGTGCGCAAGATCATTCAGCCGAAAACTGCCGGGCAGAGTGATTACATGCAGGCGATCGTGGATCATGACATTGTGATCGGGATCGGTCCTGCTGGCACCGGAAAGACCTACCTTGCCGTCGCGGCTGCCGTCGATGCACTCGCGCGAAAGCGGGTGAAGCGCATTGTGCTCGCACGCCCTGCCGTTGAGGCCGGCGAGTCGCTTGGCTTCCTGCCCGGCGATATGCAGGCCAAGGTTGATCCGTATCTTCGTCCGCTGTACGACGCGCTCGAGGACATGATGCCGGTTGACCGGGTCCAAAAGTGCTTAGAAACTCGCGTGATCGAGATTGCGCCGCTCGCGTATATGCGCGGACGGACACTAGCTGACGCCTTTGTGATTCTCGACGAAGCGCAGAACGCGACGGCGGCCCAGATGAAGATGTTCCTGACCCGACTCGGCGTGAACTCGCGTGCTGTGATTACAGGCGACAAGACGCAGATTGACTTGCCGAAACGCGAAGACAGCGGGCTGACGCAGATCGAGCGCATTTTGCCCGGCATCGAGGGGATCGCGATTCACTATTTCAACGAGGCCGACGTCGTCCGGCATCGGCTGGTGCGCGACATCGTGCGAGCCTACGCCGCAGATCAGGCGGAATCGTGAGCGCTCCGCGAAAGCAGCCGGCAGCACTCGGCGTTGCGGTGTCGGCGGAGGGCGTTCGTGCCCCGGTGTCGGCGGTACGCATCGCGGACGCTGCGCGAGTTGTGCTGCGCGCGGAGAAGGTCAAGCAGTCCCTGATTTCAATCACGCTCTTGGACTCGCGAGCGATGGCGACCCTGAATCGTGAGCACCTCGGCCACCGAGGACCGACCGATGTCATTTCGTTCGGCTTCTTGGCAGCAGAAGGGGCAGGGGTTATTGGGGACATTTACATCTGCCCCGCCGTGGCCCGCGAGAACGCCAAGGCACATGGCGCGAGCGTTCGGGAAGAACTGTTGCGACTCGTGGTGCATGGCGTGTTGCATGTGTTGGGCCACGATCATCCCGTGGATGAGCGGCGCGAGCACTCTGCCATGTGGAAGCGGCAAGAGCGGCTATTGGCGCGCATTCTTCGCCCGACTGCATGACGCTGCTTGCGGTCTGTTGCGCGCTGCTCGCAATGTCGTTGGCTGCCCTCTGTGCGTACGCAGACGGCGCCCTTCTCGCGCTTGAGGACGACGAGCCTCCGTCATCACCTCGCGTCGCCGACCTCCTCGCGCGGCGCGAGGCGGTGCACCGCGCACTCGCATTCGGGCGGATCGTCGGACAGCTGCTTGCCGGCGCAGCGGTTGCCGTTGCACTTCGTGCCGCAGCTGTTCCTGCGTCGGAGCTTACCGCCGTTGCGGTTGCGATTGGCATTGTCGTCATCGCGGTAACGGAAATCGTCGCGCGTACTGCTGGTGATTCCGCCGGTGTGCTGGGCGTAGCGCGCTGTGTGGAGTGGATTCACGGGATCGAGCGGATTTTTGCGCCGGTGGTGTTCTTCGGATCCCGCTTCGATGCGGCCTTACTGCGGTTGCTGCCCATCCGTGTTCCAGACGCTGAGGAGCGCGAAGAGCACCTCGAACAGTTCCGCGAGGTCGTTGCCGCCGAGGCTGAGGCAGAGCCCGACAGTCCGGCCTCTGTGTTGCTGCATGGGGTGTTCTCGCTCGGAGACACCGTGGTGCAAGCGATTATGGTGCCGCGCGTGGATATCGTTGGGATCGAGCGCGAGACCTCCTGGTCGGAGGTGGTCGACAAGGTGCGGAGCGCGCGGCATGCGAGACTGCCCGTTTACGACGGAACGATTGATGAGATCGTCGGCGTGCTGTACGCCAAGGATTTGCTTCCGTCGATTGTGGACGATGTTGAGCCCGAGGGTGGGTGGACCGCGCTGGTGCGGCCTCCGGTCTTTATTCCAGGCACAAAATCCGTTGACGAGCAGTTGCGCGAGTTTCGCTCGACGCATCGACACATTGCCATTGTGGTTGATGAGTATGGCGGCACGGCGGGGCTCGTGACGATGGAAGACGCGCTTGAGCTTATTGTAGGGGAGATCCGCGACGAGCACGACATTGAGGAGCCTGATGTCGAGCAGGAAGGGGAAGACCGGTGGTGGGTGGCCGCGGGGGTGAGTCTCGACGAGCTGAGCGAGATTGTTGGCGCGGACTTTCATCGGGAGGATGTCCAGACCGTTGGTGGGCTTGTGACCGAGCTGCTCGGGCGCGTGCCTCGTAATGGGGAGCGGATGACGGTCGGGGAGTTCCGCGTGGTAGTAGAGCGCGTCGTTCGGCGGCGTGTTGAGCGGGTGTACTTCGAGCGGATTGTGCCGGTCACGGGCGGTGGAGACTCATGACGTCCCTGACCTGGACCACGGTGTTGGCGCTTGCTGTTGCCTGCCTGACGGCGGGGGCGACCGCGGTGCGGTCGGCGAGCCGAATTTGGTTGCGCCACTGGGCGGAGCGCAGGCTCGCTGGCGCCGAGGACGGTATGGCGCTGGTTGTCGAGCGGCCGAAGCGCCTCCTGATGGCCGCCGGGACTGGTATCGCGGCGCTTGTCTTTGCGCTCGGGGCGATGCTCGGCATGCGCGAGCAGCAAGGGGCGATGGTTTCGCATCTGGCGTGGGGTGCCCTCACGCTGCTTGTGGTTGGTCAGCTCGTGCCGAGAGCGGCGGCGCGACGGTGGGCGCCACAGCTCTTGCCGGTGTTCCTGCCGATATTGAACGTCTTGGAAGTGGTATGCCGCCCTGTGTTCGCGATAGCCGGTGCTGTCGCTGGGCGAGTCGCCGAACCTCTGGGAAGCGAATCGGAAGAGGCGAGGGAGCATCTGGATGAGCTCCTGCGAGAAGGCGAAATGGAAGGCGTGGGCGAGGCCTCGGAGAGTGCCATCATCACCGGTGTGGTGGCCTTTGGGCTCCTCAAGGCCCGCGATGTCATGACTCCGCGGTCGGAGATCGTCGCGGTCGATCGGGCCCTCCCGGCGGAAGGGGTCATTCGGTTGATGGCCCAGTCGAAATACAGCCGTGTGCCGGTGTACGTTGGCGACCTAGATCATTGCGTTGGACTCGTGCACTCGTTTGACGTGCTTGCACATCCCGATACCCCGCTGGACGCGCCACGTCGCTTGTCGCAGTGGAGCGCCGACACGCCCGCTCAGGAAATTCTTCGGCGCATGCTGCGGGAGCGCGTTCATTTAGCGATTATTCAGGATGCGACGGGGGCCACGGTCGGACTGGTGACCCTCGAGGACTTGGTGGAGGAACTGGTGGGCGATATTAGCGACGAACACGACGAACCACAGGGGCAGCTCTCGTGAGTGCTCTTGTTCTTGGTCCCGAGGCGAGCGAGGGGCTCCGCACGCTTGCGGCCGACTTTTCCGCTGGCCGTAAGGCGGCCTTGGCGCGGGCGCTGAGCATTGTGGAGAATCAGCGCGTGGGGTCCGACCTGCTGCTCGCCGCCATGCATACACGGATTGGGCGCGCGCGGCGGATCGGCCTGACCGGGCCGCCAGGGGCAGGGAAGAGCACCCTGACGACGTTGTTGGCGGCTGCGCTTCGCCAGCAGGGGCTTACGGTTGGCATTGTGGCCGTGGATCCCACGAGCCCCTTTACCGGAGGCGCACTGCTTGGCGACCGCGTGCGCATGGAGGCAGTGGCGCTCGACCCCGGTGTGTTTATTCGCTCCATGGCCACGCGCGGGTCGTTAGGTGGGCTCGCCGGAGCGACGCGCGAAGTGTGCGACGTGATGGATGCCTTCGGTATTGATCGAATCCTCGTGGAGACCGTCGGCGTGGGGCAAAGTGAACTCGATATCGCTCGAACGGTTGATACGAGCGCGGTTGTGCTCGTGCCCGAGTCGGGCGATTCGATTCAAACGCTGAAAGCGGGGCTCATGGAGATCGCGGATCTCTTCTGCGTGAACAAGGCGGATCGTCCAGGCGCGGATCGCCTGCGGAACGACCTCGAACTCATGCTCGGACTCCGCGGTGGGCTCACGCTCAAGGACACGCCGGCGCATCATGGCGTCGACCTGAGAACAATCGGCAACCCGGCGAAGGCCGCCCGGGCCGCGGCCCAGCAGCCGGATGCGGCGCGCTGGGTGCCGCCGGTGCTCCGGTCCGTTGGCGTGACCGGCGAGGGCGTGGCTGAGCTCCTCGACGCCATGGACCGCCATTTTGCGTATCTTGAAGGCAGTGGCACACTCCAGCACCGGCGGCGAACGCGGTTGCGGGAGCGCGTGGTTGATGTCGTGGAACAGCGGGTGCGGCGACGGCTGTGGACCGATGCAGGGACCACAGCGTGGCTGGACGCGCAAATCGATGGGCTCGAACAGGGGACGACAACCCCATATGCGGTGGCCGATGCGTTGCTTGCACGCAGCGGCTCCCTCCTCAGTGGAGTGATACAATGACCGGCAGTCACGACGTGGACGCGACAATCGCGGCGATGCAGCAGGAACTGGACTCCCTTCGATCGGAAGTCTCCGGCTGGCGCGCGCGCTACGAGAAGGGCAAGGTGCGCGACCTGAACTTCACCAACTCGGGTCACGAGCTGGCGCCACTGTACACGGCGCTCGATCTCGAAGGGTCTGGCGGGACGGCCTTTGAAGTTCCGGGACAGTTTCCCTACACACGCGGCATCCACCCGACAGGCTACCGGGGCAAGCTCTGGACCATGCGCCAGTTCGCAGGTTTCGGCTCGGCCGTCGAAACGAACCAGCGCTACAAGTTCCTGCTGCAAGAAGGGACGACCGGTCTCTCCGTCGCCTTCGACTTCCCCACGCTCATGGGCTACGACTCGGACCATGTCCGTAGCGAGGGCGAGGTCGGTAAGTGCGGCGTCGCCATTAGTTCGCTCGCCGATATGGAAACGCTCTTCGAGGGGATTCCCCTCGGCGACGTCTCCACATCGATGACGATCAACGGTCCCGCCATCATTCTCTGGTGCTTCTACATCGCGGCAGCGGAAAAGCAGGGCGTGAGCGCCGAGAAGCTCCGGGGAACGGTCCAGAACGACATTCTCAAAGAGTACATGGCGCAGCACGCCTGGTGCTTTCCGATCGAGCCGGCCCTGCGGCTGATTGTCGACATGTTCGAGTGGGGCGCGACGAACGCGCCGCAGTGGAACACCATCTCGATTTCCGGCTACCACATTCGTGAAGCTGGCGCGACCGCCGCGCAGGAGCTGGCCTTCACCTTGGCGGATGGCTTTACGTACGTCGAGCGTGGGATCGCGCGCGGATTGAATGTCGACGACTTCGCCCCGCGGCTCTCCTTCTTCTGGGACGTCCACAACGACTTCTTCGAGGAAATCGCGAAGCTTCGTGCGGCGCGTCGGATCTGGGCCCGTCACATGAAGGAGCGGTACGGCGCAAAGGACCCGCGTTCGTTGGTCATGCGGTTCCACTCGCAGACCGCAGGCGTGACGCTCACCGCACAGCAGCCGATGAACAACATCGTGCGCGTCGCCTACCAGGCGATGGCGGCGGCACTGGGCGGTACGCAGTCGTTGCACACGAACTCAATGGATGAGACGCTCGCGCTTCCGACCGAGCACGCCGTGCAGGTTGCGCTCCGTACGCAGCAGGTTTTGGCGTACGAGACCGGCGTCCCCAATGTCATTGATCCCCTCGGTGGTTCGTACTACGTCGAGGCGCTCACGGACCAGATGGAACAGGAGGCCGAAGCGCTGTTCGAGCAGATCCAAGAGCAGGGCGGGGTCGTTGCGGGCCTGGAGCAGGGGTGGTTCCAGAAGAAGATCGCCGAGGCGGCCGCGCGCCAGCAGTGGGAGATCGAGCAGCATCGCCGAGTGATTGTCGGCGTCAATGAGTTCGTGAGCGAAGAAGATGCGTTGAGCATCCCACTGCTCAAGATCGACGAGCAGGCGGCGCGCGACCAAGCCGCCAAGTTGGCGCAGCTTCGTGCGTCGCGCGACAATGCGCTGTGCACGAGCCGCATTAATGCGCTGCGTGAAGCCGCGCGTGGGAAGGAGAACGTCGTGCCCTACATCCTGGAGTGCGCGCGCGCCTATTGCACGCTCTTTGAGATTCGTGCGGCGCTCGAGGATGTCTTTGGCGCCTACCGCGAGCCGGTGTTCTTCTAGTCGCTCGTGTGGAACGATGCAAAAGGGCGGTGGAGCCTTTCGGCCCCACCGCCCTTTTTCGTTGTGCCTTCAGAACGCCGGACGTCCGACGTCGAGCGGAAGCGCTGACGGGTGCCAACTGATCGTGAAGGTCAGCCAGTTCGCTTGGTACGGGTTGTAGTTGTTGCCGAGGAAGTGATACTGCCCGGTATTCGTGCCCGTTGTGGCACCGACGTTACCCGGGAGATTCCCCGTGAAGTTCACGTTCGGGGTCAGGCCCGCGAGCGTGGTCGACGTGAAGATCGGCGCTAAGGTTCGGAAGTCGTTCTGCGTGTAGTTCTCAGCCTGGTACTTGAGGGTGACTCCCCAGTTGTCGCTCAGGCGCAGCCGTAGCGCCATCGTGACCGGCGTGAGTGACTGCGTGACCTCCGGCCAGTCTTGTGCAACTGCCGCGAGATTCTGCGCAATCGTTCCTCCGGCGGGGGAGTTGGGGTTGCTGTTGAGCACCCAGAACCGTCCGTCGATCCGTGAGACCGTGGCGGAGAAGTCAACACGGTCCGGAATGACCGCGGCAATCAGCCCCGCCGACACGACGGTGGTGCGGTCCGTGTTGGTGTTCGTCCAGCGATAGGTGTAGTTGTCGTAGGTCGCCGACGTGGCAGTACCGGTCCGATAGCGCATGTTCAGGATGTTATCGACCGCTTCGTCCGAGTAGCCGAGGCTGATCGACAGCCGCTTGGTCGGCGTCCAGTCAAGGTCAACGCCGGTTGTGACACTCTTGTCGCTCTGCGTGCCGTACAGCGAGTTCGGGAAAAGATCCGACCCGGTGGTATAGCTCAGTCCGAGGGTGACTTGGTCGATCGGGGTGATCGACGCCATCAAGTTGAGCTGTTCACGGCTTCGATCCGCGGTGTCAAAACGGCGGAAGGCGATGAGTTCTGTGCCTGACTCGATATACCTGTCGGAGCGGCGCTCGCCTTTCGAGTAGCTCGCGTGGAGCGTACCCCAGTCGAAGCCCCGGTAGTCAAAGCTGACGCGTGGCGTCTGTTCCTTTGTGGAACCAACGCCGCGCACGTCGAGTTCGCGCGTCCAGTTCTCCGTGCCCATCCCCAACTGCATCGCGAGGCCTTGTGCGATGTCGTAGGTCGCACTGATGTCGGAGTTCTGCTTGGAGAACGGACTGGCTTCTGTGTACAGCGAGTCGGCCAGCGCAATGGAGCGGTCGCTCACGACCATCGCTTCGATGTGGAACATTGCCGTCTCGTTCTTGTAGTCGTAGCTCCTGTAGCGCGCGGCGAGCGTCAGTCCTGCGAATGGGTGACTCGACAGCGCGAAGTTCAGGGTCGACGTGACAACCTTACCGTCGAGGCTCGGGCGTGCCAGCGTTGCGACGTTGCTGTAGGTGGCGAGCGTCTTGAGTGAATCGTTGTTCGTTTGCGGCAGGAATGCGTCGTTCTGATACTGCCAGCTCGTCGCCACCGATCCGGTGAAACGCGTGCGGAGGGGCAGTGTGACCGCGCCGACAAACGACGCGGAATGCGCCGAATTGTTTGGTGCGAGCGACAGTCGCGAGGTTGCGGCGCCCAGTGTGCTCGAGTTCACGGCCTGCATCGGGTTATCAACCATGACCGAGGTGAGCGCGTTCTGGAAGCGCGAGTACTCGTACGCGACCGTAAACTGGTAGTTCTTGATCGGCGAGTATCCTTCCGGGTGCGTCAACTCCCGCGACGTGAAGGAATGCGCAATGCGGAACTCGCTTGTCGTCTGGTTGATTGGCGAGACGAACTCACGCTGCGGGCCACTCGATCCATTGAAGCTCATCGAGCTCGGGATCCCGCCGAGCTTCGTCGTCCGCAGATACTCGGCCAGGAAGTCGGCATCTACTGACGGCGTGAGCCCCAACGACATTTTCATCGGCTCCCAAACAGTGCGGATGGCGCCGATGTACGGAGCATTGCGCCACGCCGTGGAGTCCGGACGCGGGGTTGGTAGCGTGTTGAAGCCCATGGGGCTGTTTTCCACTCCCGGCGAGTGCGCATCGGTCGAGAAGGTATGCTGCAACCGTTCCCAGTGGAGCTGAAAATCATACGCGCCGGGGCGCTTCGCCTGGAGCCACGCACTCTGGTCCCGGTCGCTCGGGCGGCGATAGGTGAACTGATAAATGCCGAAACTGTCCTTGGGTACGTAGCCAATCTTCAGGCGCTCGAGAACGGGGCCCGCCTGGGTGGAGGTGTACTGCTCGAATTTTCCTTTGTCGAGTGCGGAGGGCTCTTTCAAGAAGTTTCGAATGCCCACTTCGGCAGCGGTGGTGATCCCGCCGGCCTGTGCGGGTGGTGCATGGGCCGGTGTCTGAGGCGGTGTGGCCTGGGCGAATCCGATCGTGGGGATCCCCCAAGCAATCCCACACGCCACGGCGCACAGGGTAAGACTCAGCTGGTAGCGCTTCATTAGGATGTCCTTGCGCGAATGGCGTCAGCGAGTGAAGAAGGCGCCGGCGGTGTGGTTCGATCCGTGAATGTTGACGTGGCAGTTGGAGCAACTTTTGTTGTAGGTGAAGCGGACAGCTGCGGCATCGGTGGCTCGCGCAACGGGACCACCATGCCCAGTCGGGTGGCACTGCTGGCAGAGACGCGGACGCGAGAGCTTGAGCATCTTCTCCTTGTTGCTGCCGTGGGAGTCGTGGCAGTTGGCGCAGCTCTCCGCGACTGGGATGTGCTGCCAGAGGAACGGGCCACGCTTCTCCTGGTGACACTGGTAGCACGTTTCGCTGACCGACGACTTGATCAAGAGCTTTTCATTCGGCGAGCCGTGCGGATTATGGCAGCTGGTGCATTCCATCTTTTGCTCGCCCAACGGCATGTGCGAGTTCTTCTGAATCGCGGCAACCTTTTGCTGGTGACACGATCCGCAGGTCGCGGCGACGGACGACTTCTTGAGCGCGCCGCGCTCGGACTCGTGATGCATCACCACATGGCAGTCGGTGCATGCCACGTTGCGTGCTTCGTGGGCGCTCCCCTTCCATAACGTGCGGGCAGTCTTCTGGTGACACTGCAGGCAGATCGCGTTGCGCTCGGTCACGGGTGTCGGAGACTTGCGGCTGTATACGATCATATCGCCGCGCTCTTCTCCGCCGGAATTCGCGTGCTGCTTGCTTGGGCCGTGGCAGGACTCGCACCCTTTCTTCTCGTGCTCGGTACGTGGGCGCCCCATGAGTTGCTGGCCCTTGGCGGACTCGAGAAACGGCGCCGCCATCTTCTTGTGGCAATCAAGACAAGAGGCCGAGCCGGCATACGCCGACGCGGCCTTCTGTTGTGCCGATAGCGCGCTGGGCACGAACCCCAGAACCGCCAGGCTCAAGCCTAGGCCATACGCGGCGTGTCGGAATAGGAATCGGGTATCAGTCATTTCGCTTCCTCTGGCCGCCCCATCTCCGGGGCGGCACTGCGAGTCTGGGAGTAGGAGTCCGGGGAACTACGGCTTCGCCTTCTGGAGCTCATGTACGTACTCGGCCACGGCCTTGAGCTCCGCGGGGGACATCTTCTCCTTGAACGACTTCATGTCGTCGTTCTTGCCCTTCGTGAGGACCTTCACCATGGAGTCCACGGAGTGGGTTTCCAAGAACTTCGCGTCGAAGGTCGCGATCTTCGGAAACTTCTCCTTCATGGTCTTCGGCGGGGTCCCGCGCACGCCGTGACACTTGCGGCAGTTCTCGTCGTAGTTGGCTTTGGCATCCGCGGCCTGGGCACCGAGCCGGCTGCCGGTGGCGGCCGCGGCGAATACTGCGAAGAGCATCATCGAACGGGGGCGCATTATGGCTCCTTGTGTTTGGGAGTTTCTGGGAAGGTGTCAACGAACTGTGGCTGCTTGGCGTCGCCATTCTTGCCACGCAGTGAGCTCATGTAGCGGCTCAACTCTTCGATTTCCTGGTGCGACAGAATCGGAGGGCCAAACGCCGGCATCTTGGAGTTCTTATGGAAGCGCAACGGATCTTCCATAAACGAGTGCATCCAGACACCCGTGTGTCTCAGACCGACCTCTGTGAGGTCAGGTGCATCTGGCAAATCGCCAGCTTTTCCGGTCGGCTTGTTCGCGCCGACCTGGTGGCAGGAGTTGCATCCCTGTCCCTTGAAGAGGGCTCGGCCCGCACGTTCCGCCGAGGTCAATGGGCGTCCGGTGTCGGGTTCCACCACGGGACCGATATCGCGATACGCAGCGCCGATGAGGAGCGCGCAGCTCACCATGAGGGTCCCAAGAATCGCCATCGCCCACGGCCGATGACGGAACGAGCGTGTACTCTTCCGGTCGTAGAAGGGCAGGAACAGGAGTGCCAGGATGCCGGCACCTGGAATCCCGACAGCGACGACACTCTCGAGCGACCCTGGCACCAGTTTGAGCAGCTGGAAGAACGGGAGGAAGTACCACTCCGGCAGCGGTTTGTACGATGAGTCGCTCGGATCCGCCGGTGCTTCGAGGCCAGCGCCAAAGGTTTTCGCCAGCAACACGAGCACAAGAATGGTGAGCACCGCGACCGCCGCATCCTTGGCAATCACGTCGGGCCAGAACCGCTGGTCGCCACGCTTCGCTGCTTTGTACTGCGCCTGGTAGTAGGCGGGGTACTGAGCATCCGATGTCGTGAGCGGTGAGCCGTCTTCGAGCAGCTTGGGCTTTGGTGCGATCCCCTGGCGAATCACCAGCACCATGTGCAACCCGATCACGCCGGCGATCAGCATGGGAAAGAGCAGCACGTGCATCGCATAGAAACGGGTCAGCGTGCCGGCGCCGAGTTGGCTACCGCCGCGGAGCAGCTTCACTAGCATGTCGCCAATCACGGGTGTGGTCCCCGCGATGTTCGTGCCGACCTGCGTTGCCCAGTACGCCTTCTGATCCCAGGGCAGCAAATAGCCCGTGAAGCCGAACGCCATGGTCAGGATGAAGAGCACGACGCCCAGCATCCAGTTCGCCTCGCGGGGGTACTTATAGGCCCCCATGGTGAAGACGCGAATCATGTGCGCCACCACGAGCACGACCATTGCCGACGCACCCCAGTGATGGATCCCGCGAACTAAGGGGCCGCTGATGACCGCCGTTTGGATGTATCGGACGCTGTCATACGCATGGTCGGGTGATGGCGCGTAGTACATCGCGAGCGCGATGCCGGTCAGCGCCTGCACCACAAATACCGCGAGTGTCGCACTGCCGAGGGTATGCGCCCAGCTGAGGCCGCTAGGCACTTTGCGGTCGAGCAGCCCCGTGTACATGCCGTCGAGGTCGACGCGCTCATTGAGCCATTTATAGATAGACATGGATTAGGCCTCAATCCGTGCTTCGACGCCGAGCCGGAAGTCTTTGTACTTCACATACACGGCACTGTCGCGGACTTCGACCTCGAGTTCGTCGAGTCGACGGGGCGGTGGGCCCCCGAGCACCTTTCCGGTTTTAATTTCGAACTGGCCGCGGTGACACGGGCAGAAGAAGATCTTTTCGGTTGGATCGTAGACGTATCCGCAGCCCAGGTGCGTGCAGTGCGCGTTGTACGCCTTGAACTTCTCGCCGTCCTCTGTGTACAGCCATACGCCGTTCATCGCGCGACTCTCGACCCAAGCGTCTTGCATGGTGATCGTGAAGTCACGGCGAATCGGGACGCCGATGTCGAGCAGCGCGATGTCGTCGGCGACCTTAATCCAGTTGTCCTTGGGGGGCTTTGCGAGGACCGGGGTCGCAATGCTGCGTGTCAGGGGAACCCCGACAAGCACCGCGCCGAGCGCGGCGGATACTCCGCTGACCAATCGCAGGAAACGACGCCGCGCGGTAAGGGCCTCGCTCGGCGCGGACTGCGATTCCGAATGCGTGCTGTCGCTCAAAGTACTCCTCCACAGTGGTGGTCTCGACGCAGGAGCCCTGTCTGACTGGGCCATGTCGCCCATTTCGGCACCTGCTCACGGGGAGTAACGAGGGGCTGTTACTCCTTGTGGGTGCACGCAAGCGCAGGGCGGGGGGCGACAAAAGGGTATTTCCCCTGACAAATGCTGGGGGAAATCCCTCATAAAGTCGGACCGATAATTGCCCCACGCAGTGGACGCGGCGCGTGCGCGCCGACACCTTTCACGGGTGACTGCTTCCCGCCGCCGCCCGCCTGCTCGCCCGTCCATCACCGAGTGGTGGGCCCAGTATTTCGACACGCGCTATCTGCTGGAATACGAGCCGCTCTTTTCGCTCGAGGACGACCGCGCGCAGGTCACGCGTCTCCTCGAGTTGCTCGAGCTCCCGCACGGATCCCGTGTCCTCGATGTCCCCTGCGGCCAGGGGCGCCATGCGCACTTGCTCGCCGAAGCGGGACACGACGTCACCGGCCTCGACTACTCCGCCACGCTCATCGCAAAGGCGAAGGCTCGCGGGACGGGGCGCACCCTGCGCTACACGCGGGGCGACATGCGGACCCTCCCCGCGCGATGGACGGGAAAGTTTGATGCGGTCGTCAATCTCTTTACCAGCTTCGGTTTCTTTGCCGACCCCCAGGACGACCAGCAGGTGATTGAGGGCTTTGCCCGCGTACTGAAGCCGGGCGGCACCCTGATCTGGCACGGCGGCAGCCGCGACGGCGTGATGGCCAAGTTCCTGGATCGCGACTGGTGGACCACCGACGACGGGACGATGATCGGGCACGAACGTGAGTTCGATCCGCTGACCGGGTTCATCACCGTGCGCACCACGATCAAGGGCAAGCGGACCTTCGAGCGCGAGCACCGGATTCGGCTCTATACCGCGAGCCAACTCGCCGAGCTCTGCCGCGCGGCGGGACTGGTGGTCGAGCAGGCCTTTGACGGGTGGACGGACGCCCCGCTGACGCGTGAGTCGAGCGAAATGTTGCTGGTGGCACGACGGGACTAATCGACGGACTCTAAAACGAGCGCCGAAATCGCTCAATTTTCCGTCGTTGATGAGTTGCCGCAGTCGGGACGCGCCGAGTACTTTTCGAGTATGTCCCGTCCCATTCGTGTCCTTGTCGCCAAGCCCGGTCTAGATGGTCATGACCGGGGGGCCAAAGTTGTTGCCGCCGCACTCCGCGATGCCGGCATGGAAGTGATTTACACGGGTCTGCATCAGACCCCCGAGATGATCGCGAGCGCGGCCGTCCAAGAGGATGTGGACGTCGTGGGCCTGTCGATCCTCTCCGGTGCCCACATGACGCTCTTCCCGCGCGTCAAAGCGCTGCTCGACGAGCAGGGCCGGGGCGACATTCTTCTCACGGGCGGCGGCATTATCCCGAAAGAGGATATGGAGACGCTCCGTGCACAGGGAGCCGGCGAACTGTTCGGTCCTGGCACGTCGACCCAGGATTTGATCGACTACATCCGTCGCTGGTTTGCACAGCGTCCGCAGGACGTGTGAGCGCCCGACTTCGTGACCTCAGCGCCGCCGCACGCGCGCTCGAAGCAACGCTGCGCGACGGCGGCGGGGCCGATAAAGCGGCCCGACAACATAAGCAGGGCAAGCTCACGGCTCGCGAGCGCGTCACCCAGCTCGTCGACGCCGATTCCCACTTCCTCGAAATCGGCCTCCTGGTCGCGTACGATCAGTACGACGGGCAAGCGCCCGGCGCAGGGGTCATCACGGGCATTGGCTCGGTCAGCGGCCGCGAGTGCGTCATGGTCGCCAATGATGCGACGGTCAAAGCGGGCTCCTGGTGGCCCGAGACGATCACCAAGATGCTGCGCGCCCAAGAGCTGGCCATGCGCTGCCGCATCCCGATCCTCTACCTGGTCGACAGTGCGGGGGTGAATCTCCCGTACCAAGGCGGGGTCTTCCCGGGGCAGTATGGTGCGGCGCGCATTTTCTACTACAACTCGCTCATGCGACGCTACCTCCACATCCCGCAGATCGCGGCGGTGATGGGACAGTGCGTGGCCGGCGGGGCGTACCTCCCAGCCCTCTCCGACGTCATCCTAATGGTGAAGGGCACCAGCTTCATGGGACTCGGCGGCCCCAACCTCGTGAAGGGCGCCACCGGGCAGACGATCGACGGGGAAACATTGGGAGGCGCCAACACCCACACCGAGATCAGTGGTGTGGCGCACTACGCGGTGGAGACCGATGCCGAATGCTTGCGCAAGATTCGCGATCTCGTGTCGCGGCTCCCGCAGCCGGTGAAGCCCCCCGAACTCAGCGACGCCCAACCCGGCGCGGCCGCCGAGACCCTGTATGACGTGCTCCCCGCCGATCATCGCATGTCCTACGACATGCACAATGTGCTCCGCGCCATTCTGGACGAGGGCTCGCTCGACGAGTTCCAGCCCAACCTCGCCAAGGAGCTGATTTGCGGCGATGCGCGGATTGCGGGGATGCCGGTCGGGATCATCGCCAACCAGCGCGGGCTCATCAAGCCGCGCGAAGGGGAACGTCCTCGCTTCGGCGGAATCATTTATACCGAAAGCGCGGAGAAAGCGGCGTTCTATATCGACAAATGCTCGCGGCAGGGGATCCCGATTCTCTTTGTGCAGGATGTCTCCGGCTTCATGGTCGGGGCTGACGCCGAGCACTCGGGGATCATTCGGGCTGGCGCTCGCTTTGTTGAGGCCATGGCCACGGCGATCGTTCCAAAGATCGTGCTGACGGTGAATCACGCCTCCGGCGCGGGCTACTATGCGATGGCGGGGCAGGGCTTCGATCCGGACTTCATCTTCTCCTGGCCCACCGGTCGTATGGCGGTCATGGAGGGCGAGGCCGCGGTCACCGCCGTCCACGGTCCGACCATCACGGCAGCAAAGACCGCTGGCGTCGACGTTTCGCCCGAAGTCGCAGCGTCCGTAGCCGAGATGCGCGCCGATTACGAACATCAGTTGGATGCCCAATACGCGGGCGCGCGCGGATTTATTGACGCGCTCGTCTACCCTGAGGACACACGGACGGTGCTGACCATCGCCCTCCGCAGCGCCCTGCAGAATCCCGGTCCGCACCTTGGGCCCTTCGTGCTTCCCGCACGTCCGGAGATCGCATAATGAGTGGCAAGACGGTGGTACGCGTCGCGGGTGGCCAAGGCTTTTGGGGCGATTGGCTCGAAGCGCCGCGTCGGCAGGTCGAGGGTGGTCAGGTGGACTACCTCATGCTCGATTATCTCGCCGAAGTCACGATGTCCATTCTGCAGAAGCAGAAGGAACGCGACCCGAACATGGGCTACGCGCGCGACTTCGTTGGCGCCATGGAATCGGTGCTCGACGCTGTTGTGAACAAAGGCGTCAAAGTCATTGCGAATGCCGGCGGCGTGAATCCAGAAGCCTGCGCGGCTGCGGTGCAGGCGATGGCCGCCAAGCACGGCGCCGCGGGCAAGCTGAAGATCGGCGTGATTACCGGCGACAATCTCCTGCCGCGCATCGACGAACTGCTCGCCAACGGACACGAGCTGCGCAACATGGACACGGGCGAGCCGCTGTCGCTCGTGCGCGATCGGGTGATTGCGGCCAATGCCTACATCGGCAGTGAGCCGATTGTCGAGGCGCTGAACCGTGGCGCGAATGTCGTCATCATCGGCCGTTCAACTGACACCGCGCTCACCATGGCACCATTGCGCTATGAGTTCGGATGGGCCGCCAACGACTGGGACAAACTCGCCGCGGGCATCATCGCGGGGCACATCATTGAGTGCGGCGCACAATGCTCGGGCGGCAACTGCCTCCACGACTGGCGCAACATTCCCAACCTTGCCGATATCGGCTACCCAATTGTTGAGTGCTCCCCCGACGGCACCTTTGTTGTCACGAAGCACGACAACACGGGCGGGCGCGTGTCCGTGCCGACGGTCACGGAGCAGCTCGTCTATGAGATGGGTGATCCGCATAGCTACATCACGCCAGACGTTGTTGCCGATTTCACGAGCATCCAGCTCGCCGACGGTGGCACCGATCGCGTGAAGGTGCATGGCATCAAGGGCAGTGCAGCGACGGACAAACTCAAAGTGTCCATTGCCTATCGGAGTGGCTACAAGGCCGTGGGCTCGCTGGTCTACTCCTGGCCGGACGCGCTCGAAAAAGCACAGATGGCCGACCGGATTCTCCGCGAGCGCCTCGACCGACTCGGGCTCACGTTCGAACAGGTGCTGAGCGAGTTTGTGGGCGCTAGCGCAACGCACGGCCCGCTCGCGGGTGTCGGTGCGGGAAAAGATGCGCCCGAGATTCAGTACCGCATCGGTGTACGTGATGCCGACAAGGCCAAGGTCGAGCGGTTCACACGAGAGATCGTGCCGCTCGTGCTCAATGGACCGCCGAGTGTCACCGGCTTCGCTGCGGGTCGGCCGAAGACCGAAGAGATTGTCGCCTACTGGCCGGCGCTTGTCGACAAGACGGTCGTCACCACCCACGTGGAGGTGCTGTCATGAAGGTCCGTCTCCTCGACATCGCGCACGCGCGATCCGGTGACAAGGGTGATACCGCGAACGTCGGGCTCATTGCGCTCAAGCCGGAGTGGTACGACGTGCTCGTGACATACGTCACCGAAGCAGCGGCGGTCACACACTTCACGGGTGTCATTACCGGTGGCGTGCAGCGCTATGAACTGCCGAACCTCCGCGCGCTGAACTTTCTGTTGCATGGCGCGCTCGACGGTGGCGGCACGCTCTCGCTCAAGACGGACGCGCAGGGCAAGGTCTTCTCTACCGCAATGCTCCGCATGGTGATTGACGTGCCGGACGCGGAAGCACAGGCGCTCGCACTCCCCGCCTACACCGCCGCCGTATGACAACCGCTCACGATCCGGTGCTGATTTACGGCGCTAACGGCTACACCGGCCGACTGATCGTGAAAGAAGCGGTACGTCGCGGAATGCGCCCCGTACTGTCGGGGCGCAACGCAGCCGAGGTCAACGCGCTCGCCGCAGAACACGGACTCCTCGCGCGTCCCTGTGGACTCGATACCCCAGCGGCACTCGACAGCGCGATGGCAGGGTGCACCGTGGTGCTGCACTGCGCCGGGCCATTCTCGAGCACGGCGCGCGCGATGGCCGACGCCTGCATGCGCAACAGGGCGCACTACCTCGACATCACGGGTGAGATCTCGGTCTTTGAAACAATGGCGGCGCGCAGTGCAGAAGCGGAGCGCGCCGGCGTCATGCTCATGCCCGGCGTTGGTTTTGACGTGGTTCCGAGCGACTGCCTCGCCGCGCATCTCAAGCGGCGGCTGCCGAGCGCGACCTGGCTGACCCTCGCCTTCAACGGCGGGGTTGGACTCTCGCGCGGAACGGCGACCACCATGGTCCAGAACATCGGGCAGGGCGGAGCGGTACGTCGCAACGGTAAGATCACGCGAGTGCCTGCGGCTTGGCGTACGCGTGAGATTGCCTATGGCGACAAGCCGCGCCTCTCCGTCACGATCCCGTGGGGCGACGTGTCCACCGCCTGGCACAGCACCAAGATCCCCAACATCGAAGTCTTCACCGCCACCTCGCCAGGCACGATTCGCGGGATGATGCTCTCACGCTACATCGGCTGGTTGCTCGAGACCGCGCCAATGCAGCGCTTCATGCTCGGCCGTATTCGTGCCGGGAAGCCAGGGCCGAGCGATGCGCAGCGCGCTCGTGGAGAGGCTCAACTGTGGGGCGTGGCGTGGGACGACAGCGGCACTCGCGTGGCATCGCGCCTGCGCGCTCCGGATGGCTACACCCTCACCGCCATCACAGCCGTCGCCGCTGCGCAGAAAGTGCTCGAGGGTGGCGCGCAGCCTGGATACCGCACGCCATCGATGGCATTCGGGGCCGACTTCATTTTGGAAGTTGAGGGGACGGTCCGCGAGGATCTGCCGACGTCAACGGCATGAGGTCGATTGTTATCGCTAAGTATGTGTCGGCGCTCGCCGGCCTTCTCGTCTTCGGTGCGGGGATGCGCACGGGGAGTGAAGGGCTCCGCTGGACCGGCATTGGTATTGTTGCCGTCGCGTGGTTCCTTCGCTTTCTAAAGGAACCGCCGCAGGCCGAGTCCGCGCAGTCCGACTCCCCGGCGAACGACTAGCGCAGCCAGATCACGAGCACGCCGCAGGTGTTGCGGGTCGCATTGTATTCGGTCGGGACTGAAGCCGCGCCGTTATAGAACTCGATCCCCGCGATCGTCGCGACATTGAGCGTGCTCAGGTCAAAGAGCTGCTCGCCCGGGAGTCCTTGGAAGACGGGAGCCCCATTGAGGTACACAGCCGCCCAGCACTGACCGCCCGGTGCCCCTTTGGCCTTGTCGTACTGCTCGAGTTGAAAGGTGTTGCCGGCGCTCTGCTGCCCGCGTCCACCGGCCACCCAGGCGGAAGAACTCACATTCGAGCGGAACAACGTGGGTCCCGGCAGCATCTGCAACACTTCAACCAGTTGCCGGTTTGAGTTTTTCTCCAACTCTTCGGGCCCAAGAAACCGTCCAAAGCCGTTCGCGCGATGCAGCTCAAACTGGGCCATCCCGAGAAATGGTTTGGCGCCCTGAACCTTCACCGCCTTGAGTGCCGTAATCGGCTTGATCATCAAAAAATCGGTGTCGACCGTATCGCCGGAGCGGAAGTCGAACACCGCCGTCACGGGGCTGAAACCGATGCGCTTCACGGAAATCAGCTGACGTCCCGGGGTCACGCCGGTGATGCGGAATCGTCCTGCGGAATCGCTCAGGACGCTGAGCCGCAGCTGCGGAATCGAAACCTCTGCTCCCCGAATCGGGTTTTCGGTCGAGTCGGTGAGCACCTGCCCCTTAATCGCCGAGAACCGCTGCGCGACCGCGACGGTGGGGAGCGTCAGGCACGCGAGCGATACGAGCAGAGCGGTGCGCATGGAGAAGCGCAGCAACGCGAAAGCGGGAAGGCGACGAGGCATCATAAGGAGAATTCTACCCTAGAACCCACCCAGAGGTGCAGACCCCCCTGTCACAGGGTCAGCGCCCAGCGCCAATGACGTAGCCATTCCGGATGTCCGTCGCGCCCTGCCGAACGCCCAGCCCCACGCCAATCGCGGCGATCAGCCCCGTGCCGCTGCCGACAATAGCCCCAACCAGGGGGATCAGGTGCAGGAGGTTGAAAATCGGGACCGCCAAGAGTGCCACGCCGAGCCCGGCAATAATCGGGGCCGATGGGCGCAGGGCAGCGTCCACATACCGCAACCGCTGGCGCACGAAGCGCCGAGCCGTGCCGAAGGTGATCCAGCACACCACGAGTGAGGCAGAAAGGGCGAGCAGCGAGAAGAACATGTAAACCTCCGGTTGACTGTCTATACGTTGCGCCGAGGCCACGGGTTTCAGCAACCCCTCGCACGGATGCAGGCCGCGCGCCAATTTTCGGAAAGATTCACCACATACCCGAGTACACTATGCATCCGCGCCTGCAGGAGATTGCCGACTACAACGCCGCGATTCGCGCAGAACTGACGGCGGTCGTTGCCGCACACCCCAAGTCGGCATTTGACCGACGTGAAACGCCCGATGGATGGAACGGGCATCAGATCATTCATCACCTCGCGCAAGTCGAAGGTGGCGTCACCCGAGCACTCGAGGGAATCGCCACTAAGATGCTCGCCGAGGGAACGCTCCCGATGGAGACGGAGACAAGTTCGATGGTCGCCGCACTCGCGCGGTTCAATGTGACCGACCGCAAGGCCAGCCCGATTCAGGCCCCCGCGCGAGTGGTGCCGCCGTCGGACGCCGATCTCGATGTCGCCTGGCCACTGCTGCAGAGCGCTCGGGCTGGTGCGGTCGCATTTATGGAATCTCTCGATGGCCGCGACCTGACCAAACTCGCCGTGCCGCATCCGCTGTTCGGTCCGCTGAACGGCTACGAGTGGTTGGCGCTGTTTGGCGCCCACGAGGCACGCCACCTCGACCAACTCAAGGCCGCGCTCGCGACCGTCTGAACGGCGAACGAAACGGGGCATCCGATTATATTTGTCGGATGCCCCGTCCTGAACTTCTCGCTCCTGCCGGCACCCTCGACGCCGTTCGCGCTGCCGTCGCGAATGGTGCCAACTCCGTGTATCTCGGCGTCGAGAAGTTCAACGCCCGCGACGAAGGGGCTCAGCTCACCCTAGACGACCTCGCGCAGGCCTGCCTGATCGCGCATGGCCGCGGCGTGCGGGTGTACCTGACCATGAACATTCTGGTCAAGCCGCACGAGCTCCATGAAGCACTCATGCATCTGGGGGAGTGCATCGACCGCGGGATTGATGCGGCAATCGTGCAGGACGTCGGCCTCGTGCGCCTGATTCAAGCAGTCTACCCAGGCTTCGAAATCCACGGGTCCACACAGATGACCGTGCACGATGCCAGTGGCGCGGCCGTCATGCAGCGCCTGGGCATTGAGCGCGTCGTCCTTGCCCGCGAGAACACCCTCGACGATATCCGCGCCATCAAGGCGGCTGTTCCTGAAATCGGATTAGAGAGCTTTGTGCACGGCGCGCTCTGCATTTCGTATTCCGGGCAGTGCTTCATGTCCGGCATGATCTCTGAGCGGAGTGCGAATCGGGGCTCGTGCGCGCAGTCGTGCCGGAAGGATTACGTCCTGCGCGATACCGCGAGTGGCGAGGAACTTGACCGTGGATTTTTGATCTCGGCGAAAGATCTTGGCGCGTATGACCATCTCAAGGACATCGCCGACGCGGGAATCGGCTGCCTCAAGATTGAGGGGCGCAAGAAGAAGCCGGAGTATGTGGCGACCGTCACGCGTGGCTACGCCGACTTCCTGACGCAGGTCGAGAAGGGAACCTTTACGCCGCCCAGCGACGAGGCCGTGCAGCCGCTCGTGCAGATCTTCAGCCGTGGCTTCACCGGCGGCATGTACGGTGGGCGAGCAGGCCGCGAGTACATCACGCGCAATCAGCCGGACAATCATGGCGTCGAACTTGGCACGGTGATCGCGAGCGGTCCCGGCGAGGTGGTGTTTGACTCGCTGTATGAAATCGAAGTCGGCGATGGACTCGGGTTCGAGCCGCAGGAAGGGACCACGCACGAGCAAAGCATGGGGTTCAGCGTGACCGCGGTGCGCACTCTGTCCAAGGGGCCCGCCGGGTTTCGTCAGGCAATCGCGAGCCGTATGCGGGTGCCGACGGGGTGGCGTGTGCTGCGCTCCTCGCACGCGGCACTGCTCGAGCGTGCGCGTTCCAGTTTCGCCGCGCTTGCGGGTCCGGCAAAGGAACGACGCACGGCCATTGACGTGCGACTGTTTGGCCAGGCTGGTGCTCCGCTCAAGGCGATCTTCGTGGCGGATGGCGAGGAAATCACGGTGCAGAGCGAAATCGTACTCGCGCCCGCCAGTAAGCGCGCCCTCGACGTTCCGCAGCTCCGCGAGCAGCTGGGACGACTCGGCGATTCACCCTTCGCCTTGGCCGCGCTCGACACGAGTGGCTTGGCCGACGGGCTCTTTCTCCCCGTCAGCGAACTCAACCACCTGCGCCAGCGCGCGGTGGATGATCTCATGGTGCGTCGCGACTGGGCGCGCGCTGCGGTGATGGCCGAACGCGAGGCGCGGGTCACGGCCGCGATTGCCTTCACCCCCACAGTGCCGTCGGCCAGCGCGAATACCACCGCGGCATTCGCACTTCGCGCCGAAGTCTTCACCCTCGAGGACGCGCGTGCCGCCGCCGACGGTGGAGCCACCGAACTGGTGCTCGACCCCTTCCTGCGTCACCCGACCCCACCGGTCACGCGTGTGAAGGCCCTCGCGGAGGAACTCTCCGCGCGTGGCATCGGATTCCGTTTGCGCACGCCGACCATTGTGCGCCCCGAGGAGCGGCGCGCGCTGGACAAATGGCTCGCTCTCGACACGCCGCTGCTCTCCGGTCACCTCGGTTTGGTCGCCGAGTTCGGTTCGGCTGGGCGCGATGTGATTGCCGATTACGGGGTGAACGCCTTCAACCCGCGCACCGCCGAAGAACTCTTCGCACTCGGCGCGCGTCGCATTACCGCCTCGGTCGAACTGACGGCGGAAGAGATCGAGGGACTCACGGCGCCATGGGCCGGCGCGGGTTTTGACGTCATGTTGCACGGCCGTCCGGAAGGAATGACGATCGAACACTGCACGCTCTCCGCGGCGTTCGATCGCGAGGTTACCACCTGCCGCGATCTGTGCGTCCAGAAACATCCCGACGTCGCGCTCACGGATCCCACGGGGTACACCTTTCCTGTGGCCACCGACAGCGCCTGCCGGAATCGCTTGCTGCATTCGCGCGCGGTGGACGGCAGCGAGTTCGCGCCGCGGCTGTGGCGTGCGGGGATTCGTGGCTTCCGGCTCGTGTTCAATACGCGCGGCGAGCCAGTGCAGAGCATCGTGACCGCCTATCGCGGCGTGCTCGACGCACTCGAGCATGGCGAGACCCCCGACATCGCCGCCGTGCGGTCCGCACTTGGTGGGGAGTTCACCCGCGGGCATTTCGCACGCGCGGTCTGAGGTGACGCTCGCACCACTCGACATCGCCCGCGCTACGCTGCGGGAACGCTTCGGCCATCCCGACTTTCGGCCGGGACAAGCACGCGCGGTTGAAGCGGTGCTCGCCGGGCGCGACACGCTGGTGATTCTGCCGACCGGCGGCGGAAAGTCGGTCTGCTACCAAGTGCCGGCGATGCAGCTGGAGGGGCTCACCGTGGTGCTGTCTCCGCTGATCTCGTTGATGAAAGATCAAGTCGATGCGCTCGACGCGCGCGGTATCCCGGCGACGTTCATCAACAGCTCGCTTTCACAGTCGGAGATTGCGAGCCGCCTGGCACAGGTGCATCGCGGCGAGATCAAGCTGCTCTACCTTGCGCCGGAGCGGTTCGACGCGGGCACGACGGCCGAACGCTTGAAGAACATCGGCGTGAGCCTGCTCGCCATCGACGAAGCGCACTGTATCAGCGAGTGGGGGCACGATTTCCGGCCGAGCTATCGCAAGGTCCGTGACATCCGGGCTCGACTTGGCGCGCCGCCTACGGTAGCGCTGACCGCGACCGCCACCCCGGACGTGCGCAAAGACATTGCGCGGGTGCTTGGGCTGCGCGATCCCGAAGTCGTGCTCACCGGATTCGATCGGCCGAATCTGCGCTGGCATGTCGTGCGCACCAAGAACGACGCGGAGAAGGATGGCACGCTGGTCTCAATCCTGAGTGATCGCCCTGGACTCGCGGTCGTCTATGCGAGCACGCGCAAGACCGTGGAGCGTGTGGCGAGCATGTTGCAAAAGCACCGGATTTCTGCCGTGGCCTACCACGCCGGCTTGGACGACGAGCGCCGGCGCACGGTGCAGGATGACTTCATGCAGGAGCGCGCACGCGTCATTGTGGCGACGAATGCGTTCGGGATGGGCATCGACAAAGCGAACGTGCGGCTCGTGGTGCATCACGCCATGCCGGGCTCACTCGAGGCGTATTACCAGGAGGCCGGACGCGCAGGACGCGACGGCCTCACCGCCGATTGCTTCTTGCTCCACGCCTTTCAAGATCGTTTCACCCACGAGTTTTTTATTAAGGGCGCGAGTCCCGAAAAGGAGGTCGTGGCCGATGTCTACGCCACCGCCTGTCGGAAGTCAGCCGCCGATGGCTCGCTTGCGCTCGACAGCGCCGAACTCGCCGCTGCGGCCAAGGGCAAGATCTCGGACCGCGAGGTCGATTCTGCCATGCGCATTCTTCGCCACGCGGGGGCGGTGGTCGAAGCCTCTGGCGACATGGGGCATGTCCGCGTCCGCTTGCTCGCCACCCCTGAGCGCATCAAGGACGAGCTGGGTGATGCTCCGTCTATGGAGCTCGACCTGCTGCGCGCGCTCTGGAGGATGACCAAGGGTGCTGTTGCGGACGGTGTCGCGCTCGAGCTCGACCGCTTGCCGCCAGGGCTCGGTGGCCAGATGATGGTTCCCGGTATGCTTGACGACCTGCAAGCCAAGCAAATGCTGGTCTGGTCGCGGGTGGGCGAGGGCACGTCGATGGTCGATCGCAAGGCACCCCTCAGCCGGTGGCCAGTGGACTGGGAGACATTGGAGCGGCGGCGGCTTTCCGAACTCGCCCAACTGGAGATGGTGCAGAAGTACGCCTACGCCGATCGCTGCCGCCGTGGGTTCGTCCTGCGCTACTTCGGCGACCCGGCTGCCACAGCGAGCTGCCAGCAGTGCGACAACTGCCTGCACCTCGGCCACGCCGCGGTGAGCACGATGCCCAGCGCAGGCGGTGCCCGCGGCTCCAAGGCCAAGGGCGGTACCGCAGCGGGGCGGGGGAAGGCCGGCTCGGGGGCAAAGAGCGCCGAGCTCCCCGATCTCACGGAGGCGCAGGAAACGCTCCTAGCGCGCCTCCGCGAGCTGCGGTCGAACCTCAGCAAAGATGATGGGGTCCCGGCCTATGTGGTGTTCCCGGACCGGACGCTCCGCGAGATGGCGCGTGTCCGCCCGCGGACCCCCGGAGCCCTCGGCGACATCCATGGCGTCGGTCCTACGAAAATGGAACGTTACGGAGAGCAATTTCTCGACTTGTTACGCAATGGGTAACCATTGTGACGAGCACCCCGCATATATTCTGACCCATGCATGATTCTCTCTATTTCTCTGAGCAGCACCTCGCCGTTCGCGAGATGGTGCGCTCGTTCGCCCGCGACGAAGTCGCGCCTGTAGCCGCTGAGTTCGACGAGTCGCAGGAATTTCCCTGGGACAACGTCAAGAAGATGGCCGACCTTGGCCTCCTCGGCATTCCCTGGAGTGAAGAGCTCGGCGGTGCCGGCCTCGATACGATCAGCTTTATGATTGCGATCGAAGAGTTGGCGCGCGTCTGCGCGTCGCACTCGATTGTCGTTTCGGCGCACACGACGCTTGGCACATCGCCGATTGTGAATTTCGGCAACGATGCACAGCGCAAGAAGTACGTGCCGCTGTTGGCGAGCGGCTCGGTGCTCGGTGGCTTTGGGCTCACCGAGCCCGGCGCCGGTTCTGATGCAGGCGGCACGCGCACCACAGCCGTGAAGAAGGGGAATCACTACCTGCTGAACGGCTCCAAGCGCTTCATCACGCACGCGGGTGTTGGCGAGATTTTCATTGTCACCGCCGTCACGGATCCCTCGAAGGGCACCAAGGGCATCAGCTCCTTCGTGCTGACCAAGGAGACCTGCGATCTCGAGCGCGTGAAGGATCTTGGGATGGGGCACAGCACCGAACTCACGCCGATGAAGGGCTTTCGGTCGGGAAAGAAGGAGAACAAGCTGGGCTGGCGCGCGAGTGATACGCGTGAGCTGCTGTTCGAGGACGTTGAAGTGCCGGCGGAGAACTTGATCGGCCAGGAAGGGCAGGGCTTTGTGAACTTCATGCGAACCCTCGATGCGGGGCGCATTGGCATTGCCGCGCTGTCGCTGGGTGTTGCCCAGGGTGCTTTTGAGCAGGCGTTGCAGTACTCTGCCACCCGCAAGCAGTTCGGGCAGGCGATCGCCGAGTTCCAGGGGATCCAGTTCCAGCTGAGCGACATGGCCACCGAGCTCGAGGCCGGCCGTCATTTGGTGTACCACGCCGCCTGGCTCGCGCAAAACGATCGTCCCTACGGCAAGGAAGCCGCGATGGCGAAGCTCTTTTGCTCCGAGCTGGCCATGCGCAACACCACCAAGGCCATTCAGGTCCATGGTGGGTACGGCTACACCAAGGACTATCCCGTGGAACGCATGTTCCGCGACGCCAAAATTGGCGAGATTGGCGAGGGGACGTCCGAGATCCAGCGGATCGTGATTGCCCGCCATCTGCTCAAGGATCTCGCGGCGCTCTAGCCCCGAGGTTGGAGTCTGGCGGCCTCTCCGCCGCCGGCTCCGACCCCCCGGGTAGTTGCAGACCCGCGGGTCCAGTCGTTACCTATATAGTACGACATCGCGATTTCTCGCCGCCCGCGACCCGGTTTGGCGAGAAGTCACCTGAGAGGGTGGGCACCCGGTCGGTGCAGTTCGACTGGATGATTTCCGTCCACCCGCTTTTCTGTTGCGTGTACCCTACGGGACCTCTTTGCTCCCAGCTTTCGATCGCTTGCTCAGCCGCACTTTGCTGACTCTGCCCGCCCCGGACGTCCGGGATGGGGATTGTCAGGCGTCTGGAGCTTGTTCGATCAACCGCGACATGAAGGGCCAGACCATCCGTGAAGTGCGGCGGACCAGTCGTTGGGGCACATCCCGCTCCCGCGCCGGCCAGCCGCTCGCTCATACACCTTTTCCTTTCCGCGCGTCCGCGGGCGATCTAGCAGGGTCGCCGCCCACGGGTTCCGCTGCGGTCTATGATGAAGCGAGAGATTCTGATCAGCGCCACGCAACGCGAAGTTCGCGTGGCTATTCTCGAGGACGACCAGCTCGTTGAGCTTGCCGTCGAGCGTCCGGAAGCACGACGGATGGTCGGCGATATTTACCTCGGGAAAGTAGAAGCGGTGCTGCCTGGTATTCAGGCCGCCTTTGTTGACATCGGCACCGAAAAGAGTGCCTTTCTGCACTCGTCCGATCTCGTCTATGACGAGGACGGCGATGACGATGACGATGACGATGACGATGACGACGATTCGGACGGCGCCGATGACGCCGCCGAGATTCCTGACGGCGGCGATGTAGCCGCCGCTGAGGCGAACCCCCAGCCGCAGAAGCGGCGCGGCGGTGGACGTCGGAAGCGAAAGGACCCGCCGCAAATTCAGGACGTGCTCAAGCGCGGCCAGAGCCTCGTGGTGCAGGTCTCCAAGGAGCCCATCAGCACCAAGGGCCCCCGTTGCACGGCCCAGGTATCCCTGGCGGGCCGTTTCTTGGTGTTCATGCCGCACGCCTCGCGCGTCGGGGTGAGCCGCAAGATCGGCGAGCGCGCCGAACGTCAGCGGCTTCGGGAACTTGTGCAGAACGTGTTGCCCAAGGATGTGGGCGGCGTGATCGTGCGCACCGTTGGCGAAGACGTGACATCGGAGACGTTCGAGCGCGAGATCAACGCCCTGGTCTCGACCTGGCAGAAGATCGAGAAGAAGAAAAAGTTCGTTGGCGCGGCGCCCAAGCTCTTGCACCGGGAGACGTCGCTCACGCGCGGCATCATCCGGGACTTGTTCAGCGCCAAGGTCGACAAGCTCACGGTGGATTCCAAGCAGGTCTACAACGAGATCGTCGAGTACCTCACCTCAATCGCCCCTGAGCTGATCGAGCGCGTGGTGCTGTATGAGGAGCAGGTGCCGCTGTTCGACAAGGCGGACATTGAGACCGAGATCCGGGATCTGTTCAAGCGCCGCTGCGATCTGCCCAGCGGCGGGTATCTGATCATTGAGCCGACGGAAGCTTTGGTGTCGATCGACGTGAACTCCGGGCGATTTGTCGGGAAGAAGGATCCGGAGAAGACGAGCCTCAAGACGAACACCGAGGCGGCGCGCGAAGTCGCGCGCCAGCTGCGGCTGCGCGACGTGGGCGGCATTATCGTCTGCGACTTTATTGACATGGAGACCAAGTCCAACCGCGACAAGGTGCTCCAGGAGCTGCGTTCGAACCTCGGTCGCGATCGGGCCCGCACCAAGGCCTTCGCGGTGAGCGACCTCGGGTTGATTGAGATGACCCGGCAGCGCGTGCGCCAGAGTCATCTGCAGCAGATGACCGAGGCCTGCCCGACCTGCGCTGGTACGGGGCGCGTCTTTACGGCCGAGACAATCATTCGCCGCATGGAGCGTTCGGTGCGGCGTATCGCGGTGGAGGGGCGGAAGGACAGTTTGGTGGTCAAGCTTCACCCCGACACGGCGATCTACCTACTCGAGCACGAGCGCGATCTGCTCAAAAAGCTGGAGAAGGGGCTCGGCTTTACGCTGGAAATGCGGGATGATCCGCTGCTCCGGCCGGACGAGTTCAAGCTGGTGGTGAAGGGCGCAGGGCGGGACGTCACCCAGCAGTACGCGGTGGCGTAGCGTCCCTCGGCCAGTCGCCTCGGCCAGTCGCCTCGGCCAGTCGCCTCGGCCAGTCGCTGCCGGGGGATCCCCGAACAGCTCCCGATTGACGCAGGACCCAGCACTTGACCCCCAAGCCTAAGGTGGATATATTCTTAGGCTCTGCCAAATACCATCCGTAACTGAGCGGTACCTATGTCCTACGCAATCATCAAGACCGGCGGCAAGCAGTTCCGCGCCGAGCCGGGTAAGTCGCTCCGCCTGCCCACGATGTTGGGTGACGCGGGCACGAAGGTCGAGTTCAACGACGTCCTGCTTGGCAGCGACGGCACGACGGTCAAGGCCGGCGTCCCGATGCTGGCCGGCGCGAAGGTCACCGGCGAGATCGTGAAGCACGGACTCGGCGACAAAATCGTCGTGTTCAAGTTCCGTCGTCGTAAGAACTACGCGAAGAAGCAGGGACATCGTCAGGGCTTCACCGAAGTCCGCATCCACGACATCACGCTCGGCTAACGCCGGTCTGCTCAGAGAGAGTATCCCATGGCTCATAAGAAAGGCGTAGGCTCTTCCCGCAACGGTCGCGATTCTAATCCGCAGTACCGTGGGATTAAGAAGTTCGGCGGCGAGAAGGTGATTGCCGGCAACATCATTGTCCGTCAGTGCGGCACGCGCTGGCACCCGGGCAACAATGTTGGCCTCGGCACCGACTACACGATCTACTCGCTCATCGAGGGCGTCGTGAAGTTCGAGCACAAGAGCAAGACCCGCTTCAAGGTGTCGGTGTATCCGGCCCCGGCGTACGTTCCCCCGGCTGAAGAGTCGGTCGCGTAAGCACTGCGGGATGACTGTGTCGTGCGCACGGCCCTCGGATTACTCCGGGGGCCGTTTTGCGTGGTGCGCTACAGGCCGAGTGTGGTTCGGGCCAGCGCGACTTTATTGGTGCAGATGCCGTCCACGCCGAGGGCCGCAACGCGGAGGATGTCGGACGGGGTGTTGACGGTCCAGGCAATGACACGTCCGCTACGCGCGTGGACCGCGTTCACGAGCGCCTGATCCAGGTACTCGTGCTGCTGCCAGAGGTCGCGCCCGTCCACCGACGCGAGGGACCGCTCGGGCTCTATGGGGTAGCTCGACTGGAGCACGCCACGTGGGAGGTTTGGCGCAAGGCGTCGGGCCTCTGCGACCATGCGGTGATCAAAGGAGTGCACGGCGGCGTGCGCCGGGCGATCAGCGAGCAGGGCACAGGCTGGGGCGGCAGTGCCCACGCCTTTTAGCTCGCAATAGACCACCAGCTGACGGCTGACCAGGGTGAGCACGTCCTCAAGGGTCGGAATGGGCTCGCCAAAGGCGCGGAAGGTGCGGAGGGCATCTCGCGACAGCTGGTGGATCGGAACGCCCTGGAGGGCCGCGAGGGGCGCGTGCTGCGGGGCCGGGTCGTGGTGCACCATGAGGGTGCCGTCGGAGGTGCGGTGGACGTCGAGCTCGATGCCGTCCGCGCCGAGGTCTATGGCCCGCGCAAAGGCCGCGAGGCTGTTTTCCGGACATTCCCCCGAGGCGCCGCGATGGGCGATGATTTCTGGAGTCGGCATCAGCGGGTGGCTCGAGTGGTGGTCGTGTTCTCGACGGGAGTGGTGCGGCGGGTGCTCCGACCGGCCCATTGGAGGGTAAGCTAATATTGTGCCCTTAACGTTCCTAACCATGCGTACGTCTTATTCCTGACTTGATGCAGCCGCCTGAAGGCCCTCAGCAGAGCGCGGGCGAGGTGTCGGAGCCTTCCGACGCAGCGCTGATTGCGCGTTGGCAACGTGGAGACCAGCTGGCGGCTGCCGCGTTGGTTTCGCGTCACGCACCGGCGCTTGCGCGATTTGCGGCCAGTTGCGGGGTACGCGAGCAGATCGACGAGCTGGTGCAGGACACGTTTGTTCGGGCGTTTGGTTCACTCGATGGGTTTCGTGCCGACAGCACGTTGCGGACATGGCTCTTCACGATCCTCAGGCGTTTGGTGCTGGATCGCACGCGGGTGGAAAAGCGACGGCGCGACGACACCGAGCTCGATGAAGGACAGGCGGTTGAGGAGTACAATGCACTCGACGCGCTGGTGGCAGAAGAGACCGCGCTTCGGGTGCGCGCCGGGGTGGCGCGACTCTCGCCGCTGCAGCGCGAGGTGTTCACGTTGCGGGTGACGGAAGGAATGGCGTATAGCGATATCGCGCAGCTTGTTGGCAGCACGGAAGGCGCATGTCGGGTGCACTATCACAATGCGGTCCGATCGGTGAGGGGGTTCCTCCATGATGCATGAATGCGATAACGGCGAGATTCGCGATGTGTTGCCCGAGTACATGCACGGGCGGCACGACGCGGTAACGCGAGCTCGTGTGGAGGCGCATCTCGCGGCATGCCTGGTGTGCACGGAGGAGCTGGCATTCTTGCGCGGTGCGCGGCACGCGTTTCCGACGCCGGTGGTCAATGTTGACGCGATCGTGCGGGGGCTGGCGTCGAACACGTCGGTCGAGTCGCGCGCGGTGACGGCATCAGCGCGGCCGCGGCGCCTGTCGCAGTGGGCGATCGCAGCCGGCGTGTCGTGTGTGCTCGTTGGCGGGGCGTCGGTGCAGCTGCTGCGGACGCGGCCTCCCGCGCCGGTTGAGCAGCGCCCGGTGGTGAATGTCAGCGACAGTGGCGTTCCGGCTGCTGCGGCGGAGCGCGGGTGGTCGGACCTGTCGTACGATCAGTTGAAGCAACTGTTGGAATCAATTGACGGTGCCGATCCGGTGCCGAGTCTGGAACCCACGGCGCGCACGTCGCCGATCATCGTGCCAGCGGGTGCCGCTGGCCACACAGGAGGTGGATGATGAGGACGCGAGGTATGGTGGTGATGGGTGCGCTACTCGGGATGACGCTCGCGCAGCCGATGCTGTCGGCCGGTGCCGTTGCGCAGGGTGGGGGGCAGCAGCCCCCGCAGCCGGGTCGTCCCGCTGGTCAGGGCGGTGGGGCGCAGCGGCCGCCACGTCCGCCACGTCCGCAGGATGACAACGGTAATCAGCCGCCCCGCGCTCGGCTTGAGCAGCAGATTCGCCAGCGACTTGGGCAACGGATGCGCGAGGCGCTTGGGTTGAACGACGCGCAGATGACGAAGCTGACGGAGCTGAATCGCCGGTACGAGGAAAAGCACCGTGTGTTGCAGGACCAGGAGCGCGATGTGCGCATGTCGCTGCGCGAGGAGGTGCTGCGTGCGGACTCGACGCGTGGGACGCAGATGTCGGCGCTGTTGGATCGGTATGTGAAAAACGAGCGGCAACGGGTGGATCTTGCCGAGCAGGAGCAGAAGGATCTCGGCGCGTTTCTGACGCCGCTGCAGCGGGCCAAGTATTTTGGGCTGCAGGAGACAATTCGGAGTCAGATCCAGAATCTGCGCCAGCAGGGCCGCGGGCAGGGCCGCGGGCAGGGGCGTGGGTCGGATCGCGGGCCGGCTCCGAAACAGGGGCCGGGGCAGGGCCGCGGGCCGGATCGTGGGCCGGGTCCGACGCCCTGAGGCTTTCGGGCTCGCGAAATCGGCCTCCTCCACTGGTATGACCGCGTCGCCGTCACTAGCTTCACGCACGTGACGGCGATGCGCGTTTTGGGGTATCGTAGAAGGGACGGGGTAGGCCGGGATGGCGGAACTGGCAGACGCATCAGACTCAAAATCTGACGAGGAGCAATCCTCGTGTGGGTTCGATTCCCACTCTCGGCATCGCACGAGGCCGGCACATCTGTGCCGGCCTCGTGTGCATTACACGGTTGTGACACAGAGGAGACGCGTGTGTGATGGATCTGACCTTGTCTTCACGCATGAAAATGTTGACCCGATTGTGCTGGCTATTGTTCGGTCTGGTTCCCGCGCTGATCCCCGCGCTCGGTGGCGCGCAAGGTGGCGCGAATGTTCGCACTCCGGTGCGCACGCCGGTTGTCGAAGGCCCGTTCCATGTGGTCTTTACCTCTGACGCACATTTCGGCTTACAGCGACCGCACTTCCGTGGGTCGGATTCTGTCGACGCGGTGGTGGTCAATACGGCGCTCATGGCGGCCGTCAACCGCTTGCCGACGCTCGCGCTCCCTGCGGATGGCGGTGTCGGCGCCGGTGCTTCGATTGGGCGCATTGAGGCGTTGATCGAAGGGGGGGACATCGCGAATCGTGCAGAGGGAGGGGTGCAGCCGGCGCTCAGAAGCTGGCAGCAGTTCCTCACCGTGTATCGCGACGGACTGCACACCACCGATCGTTCGGGCGCTCCAACCGCCCTGTGGCCGATTGTTGGAAATCACGACGCCTCCAACGCCATCGGGTTTTATCGTCCGCTCGCGCCCGGGACCGATCCGGTGGCCTGGCTGGGCATTTACAACATGACCATGCGCCCAGCTGCTCCGCTAACGGCTGGAAATTTCAAGGAGAGTCGCGACCGGGTCCACTTCATGCGCGATGTGGGCGGGGTGCACTTTCTGTTTGTCCATATCTGGCCGGATTCGGTGGAGCGGGCGTGGATCGCACGCGAACTGTCACGGATTCCCGCGACGATGCCCGTGGTGCTGTTCACGCACGACCAACCCGTCGTTGAGTCCAAGCACTTTATCAATCCAAACGGCGCGGGCGACATCAACCCGCGCGATAAGTTTGAAAATTTACTGACGGAGCGACTACGCTCTGGATTGTCGACGGAATCTCCGGCTGTGGTCGAACAACGATCGCTGGCGAGCTTCATTCGTCGCTATCCGAACATTCGCGGATATTTTCACGGCAACAGCAACGCGCATGAGTTCTATGATTGGACGGGGCCGGACGGAGACATTCGCTTGCCGGTGTTCCGCGTAGACTCTCCGATGAAGGGGGCAAAGTCTGCATCGGACGAAACGCTTCTTTCCTTTATGGTCATCTCGATTAGCGCCGATGGCGCGCGCCTGACGGCGCGTGAGTGTCGTTACAATGCCGGCGCCAATGCCGGCGCCAATGCCGGCGCCGGTGCCATCAGCTGGGGCGAGACGCGAACTGTTTTATTGAAGTAGCGTTCACGCACAGCGCGTGACTTGTGACGTACTTGTCACGCGACGGTGAACTGCTCGGGACATTCGGAAGAGATGCTACCAACCGTTGCAATGTTGATGGTCATCTCGCCCCCGTCTTTGGAGTTTCCTGAATGATTCCCCGTTCGTTGTCCGTCGCAGCCAACTGCGCTGCGGTGCTCGTCACCCTGGCTGGTATTCCTTCGCTTGCGTTGTCGCAGCAGGGCGCCGAGCCGCTGAGCGGTCGGTTGACCGATCCTGCCGGCCGCGCCCTCGAAGGGGCCGTGATCCGCATCAGTGGTTCCCCGGCGACCGTGCGCACCAATCGCGATGGTGCCTTCTCGCTGGCTCGCTCGAGTTCCGCGGATGGATGGCTCGTTGCTCGCTTGCTCGGTTTTAAGCCGGACTCGATTCGTGTGACCGCGTCCATGCGGACCGTGCAGTTCACGCTCGAGACGGCGAAGACGGCGCTGAGCGAAGTGCGCGTGGAAGCGCAGCGCGCCACAGGTACGGCGCTGTCGCTCTCGCGTCAGAAGAACGCGGAAAACTTGAAGGTGTTGACGGTCGCCGAGGAGATTCGCGCGCTGCCGAACGCGAACGCGGCCGACGCGGTGAGCCGCTTGGCGGGTGTTTCGCTGCAGCGCCACGAAGGCGAAGGCTCGTACATCCAGATTCGCGGCATCGACGGTAATCTCTCGAACATCACGATCAACGGCGCGCACATGGCCGGTAACGCCGATGACAAGGGTGGCGTTGGTTCACGTGTGGCAAAGATGGATGGCGTGCCGGCTGAGATCTTGTCGGTTGCGCAGGTCAGCAAGACGTTGACGCCCGATCTGGATGCCGATGCGATTGGCGGCTCGGTGAACGTTGATACGAAGACCGCCGCGGATGCCCCTGGTATCACGCTCGTTGGATCGTTCGGACAGAGCGACCTCCAGAATGCGCCACAGAAGTTGTGGGCGGCATCCATCGGAAAGACGTTTGGCGCCAAGAAGCAGCTGGGTTTCTACGCCGGCTTCAGCTACGATCGCAACAACCGCATCTACGACGATGTGGAGCCGAACTATGACTACGCCACCTTGCTCGGCGAGAAGGTGATTGTACCGATGGCCACGAGCAAGCGTGAGTACTTTACGCAGCGCATTCGCACCGGTGCCGCCTTCTCGACCGACTATCGGTGGGATGCCTTCACGTCGATTCGTTTCAAGGGGATGTGGTCGCGCTTTGATGACGGCGCGATCCGCTATCGCCAGGACCAGAAGATGCCGGCCATCACCAGTGTCGTTGCGACGTCGCCGACGACGGGCTACGGAGCCGGTGGCAGTGTTACGAGTAATGTTGCGCAGCGGACGCCGGTCGACCAGAACTACATGATCGGCCTGACCGGAAACGCTGCACCCGGGCGATTCTTTGTGGACTATGCCTTGTCGGGCACGCAGGATGAACTGGTGCGCATCAATGCCGGCGACATCACGTTCACGCAGAAAGGCGTGCCGATGATGTTTGACCGGTCGAACCCGTTGCTGCCGATGGTCGTGCCGACCATCCCGTATCCGAACGATCCCTCAAAGTATGTGAGTCCGGCCTACACGATTGCGAATCAGTGGGCTCGTGGTCGCGATGTGTCGGGGCTCGTGAACTTCAAGCTCCCGTTCAAGACGGACGAAGCCAGCAGCCTGCAGTTCGGCGTCAAGTATCGTACGGAACATCGGTATTTTGACGATCGCTCGCCGGTGTACACGCTCAATGCGGGTCAGACGTTCACGATGGCGGATGTTGTCAGCACGTTCACCAATCCGAAGCACTTCTGGGGTTCGTACCCCTTGTACGTGGCCCCCGATGCGGTGGCGAACGAGCTGTACTACAAGAACAATCCCGCCAAGTTCACGAAGACGGCTGCCGGCGATCTGATTGCGGCGCTGAACATTTATGACGGCACTGAAAAGATTTCCGCCGGCTACATGAGCTACAGCGCCGACCGCGGGGCCTGGCACTGGCTGGCTGGTATGCGCGTTGAGCAAACGGCCACGACGTACACGGCAAACAAGGCCGTCACGGACCGTGCTGGTGTCATTACGGTGTCGCCCGTCTCCGGCTCCAGCAGCTACACGAACCTGTTCCCGAGCGCGCAGGTTCGTATTTCGCTGTCCGAAGCGACGAACCTCCGATTTGCGGTAAGCTCCGGCATCGCCCGCCCGCTGTACTACGACCTCGCCCCGCACACCTCGGTCACCCCTGGCGCCACGGCTGGCGACCCGAACGCGGTGTCGCTTGGCAATCCCCTGTTGACGCCGACGACGTCGATCAACTACGACATCATGCTTGAACACTTCAACAGTGATGTTGGCGTGCGCTCGGTTGGTGTGTTTGCGAAGCAGCTGTCCAACTTTATCTACAACCAGACGTTCATCTACTCGGGCGCACCGTTCGATGGCTATAACGCCACCATGCCGAAGAACGGGGAAGGTGGGACGATTTATGGAGCAGAAGCCGCGTTCGTCGAGCGCTTTGCGGATCTTCCCGGCGCGCTGAGCGGGCTTGGCATCGACGCGAACGCGACCTATACGCAGTCGACGGCGAAGATTCCGGGCCGAGTGGGGTCAGCGTTCCCGCGTCAGGCAAACTGGAATGGCAACGTGGCGCTGACGTACGCGAAGCGTAGCATCAGCTCGCGGATCACCGCGCAGTACAATGGCCCGTACATCTACACGCTCGGTGACGCCAGCAAGAGCGTCAAGACCGGCGACACGTACATGATGGAGCACATGCAGATTGACGCGTCGATGAACGTGCAGGTGCTGAAGAACGCGCAGATGGTGTTCCAGGTGCTGAACCTGAACAACGCGCCGTTCGGCTACTACTTCGGTGGCGACAAGTCAGCGATCAAGCAGCGCGAGCTGTACGGTGCCACCACGTCGGTGCAGTTGCGCTATACGTTCTAATCCGACCTAGAACCTGGGTCGGGTAGGGATGGAGTCGGGGGGTCGGCGTGATGCGCCGGCCCCCTGTTTCGTCGCACAGTGACCGTTCCGGCCGGTCGATGGACAGCCACCGCCCCTCGCGAATGTGCTGGTTTGGCGCCATGCGGACCCTGAAAATCAGGAAATACGGCAGGAAAGTAGGCATTTAGGGCGGGATTTTGTTATCTTTAGGGACTTTTTCGGGAGCGATGGGATGATTGGACCGTTTGAGTTCGAAAGCGGTGGCCGCAAGTATTCCTGCACGATCGAGAAGCGGACGACGCCTCCGACTGGAGTGTGGTGGTGGTTCGCGACGTCAGATGACCAGCAGCGCTACGCCCCGTTTGAGGCGGCGGAGAAGGACACCCAGCGCTCGGTGAAGGATCGAATCGTGAAGTTCTACGAGGCCCGTTTGGCGCGCCTGGCCATGCCGGAAGAGCCGCGCAAGCATTGGGGTGGTCGTCCTCCCAAGGCGGTTGCGGCGGCCAAGGAAGCCGAGCAGGAAGAGATGGGCGATCTGGACTAGTGGCGGCTGGGCTCCCGGTGCGGGAGCCGCCAACGGTTTTTGCGACCGCGCAAAAGGGCCCCGGGACATTGTCCCGGGGCCCTTTCGTATTGGTCTGGCGAGGCCGACTATCGCCCCGTCTTCCAGCGGTCTTCGAGTACGGTGAGGTTCTTGGTGTACTCGCGGCCGCCGACCAGCAGCTTGACCACGTAGGTGCCCGCCGTATTGGCGCCGGCGCCGCCGCGTCCACCACCACCACCACCGCCGCCGAAGCCGCCGCGTCCACCAGCGCCGCCGAGTGCGTCGGGCTGGAGGTTCCACTCCACGCGGTTGAGGCCAGCAGTTTTGGTGCCGTCGATGGTGCGGATCACGCGCCCCGTGGCGTCGGCGATGGTGATTTTGACATCACCCGTCGCGTCGCTCTTGAGGTAGTACGAGATCGCCGCACCGCGTGGGGCATTCTCGCCGACCCAGTTCTTCTGACCGCCAAGGTACGAGCCAAGGGTCTGGTCGTTCTGGTAGGCCACGGTGGTGCGGATGTCGAACAGGGTGGCATCGGCCGCGGTGACCGCGGGGGTGAGTTGCTGCAGCGCCGAGATGTCGTCGGCGATCCAGAGGCTCCGGCCGTGGGTGGCGACGATCAGGTCGCTCTCGCGCGAGTGCACGAGGATGTCGTCGACGCGCACGGTGGGGAGGTTGTTCATGAACTTCTTCCACTCGCCGCCCGCGTTCGTGGAGGCGTAGAGCCCGAACTCGGTACCGACGAAGAGCAGGTCCTTGTTCTTCAGGTCCTGGCGCACGACCTGCACGTTGCCGACGGGAAGGTTGTTCGAGATGCTCTTGAAGGAGCGGCCGTAGTCCGTGGTGACGAAGACATAGGGCTTGAGGTCGTCGCTGCGATGTCCGTCCACGGAGATGTACGCGGTGCCGGCATCAAAGTGCGAGGTCTCAATGCGGGAGAACCAGTACTCGTGGTTCGCCGGGAGGCCGGGGATGTTCTTGCCAACTTCGGTGAAGGTGGCACCACCGTCGCGGCTGACTTGGAGCAGCCCATCGTCCGTACCCGCCCACACGATGCCCGGCATGACCGGCGACTCGTTGACCGAGATGATCGTGCTGTAGCTCACCACGCCGTCGTTCTTGGAGAGCTGGTTGTAGTCACCGGCCACACCCATCATCGTCACCTTGCAGCGATCGATGTTCTTGGTGAGGTCGGCGCTCGCGACCCAGGTGTCGCCGTGGTTGTACGATTTGAAGAGGCGATTGCCGCCCAAGTACACGATGCTCGAGTTGTGCGGGGAGAGCATGTACGGGGTGTTCCAGTTGAAGCGGTACTGGTCGTTTGCGGCCGCGTTGAGCACGTTCGCGCCGCCGCGTCCACCGCCGAACCCACCCGGAGGGCCAGCCGGAGCTCCAGGAGCGCCAGCCGGAGCGCCAGGAGCGCCCGCTGCACCAGCTGCGCCTGCGCCACGTCCACCGCGGCCACCACGTCCACCGGCTGCTGCGGCTCCTGCTGCGGTTGCATCGGCTGCGGCCGCTAGGGCGCGCCCACCACCACCACCGCCCTGCGCGGAGGCGTCACCACACGCGCCACCGGCGCCGCCACGTCCACCACCACCAGCGCTCGGACGGATGCTCCGCTGTTCGCCGGTCTTGAGGTTGTAGCGGCTGGTGGAGCCGTCCTGCGATTCCGTAAAGACAATGTTCGGGTCGTTCGGATCAACGGCCGTCTGGAACCCGTCGCCACCGCCAATGCCGAACCAGTCGGTGTTCAGGATGCCGTTGCGGCTGCGCGTCTGGCTCGGTCCGCCCCAGCTGCCGTTGTCCTGGAGGCCGGTATAGACGTTGTACGGGTGCTGCATGTCGGCCGTCACCCAGTAGGCGAGGCCGGTGGCCATCGTGTTCACGAAGTCCCACCACTTCCCCTGATCGTACGAGATGTCGAGGCCGCCGTCATTGCCGATCATGAGGTGCTTCGGATTCTTCGGGTCGATCCAGATCGCGTGCTGGTCGACGTGCGCCGGAGCGCCGTTGCCACCCGCGTCGTCGAGCGTGGCGAAGGTCTTGCCGCCGTCCATCGACTTGGCGACCGGGAGGCCGGCGACGTAGATCGTGTTCGGATTCTGCGGGTCCACGCGCAGCTGACTGAAGTACATCGGGCGCGAGTTGCAGTTGCTCTGGAGCTTCCACGTGCGACCGCGATCGTCGGAGCGGAAGACACCGCCCTTGGCCGGATCGAGCGCCGGCGGCACCTGAGGAGCGGCCGGAGCCGCGGCCGCATCGCCACCGCGTCCACCGCCAAAGCCGCCACGACCGAAGCCGCCGCCGGGGCCACCGTTGTTGCACGCGTCGTACTGCGCGCCGCGACCACCACCGGGGCCACCGGGTCCAGCTGCGTCGGGGGCTCCTTCCATATTGGCCGCACCGCCAGCACGGGCGGCAATCGGCGTACCACTCTCGCCAGCTTCGATCTGCGCGTACACGATGTTTGCGTTGCTGCGGGAGATCTCAACAGCGATGCGGCCGTAGGTTCCCGGGGGCATCCCCGCGCCGTTCACCTTGTTCCAGCTCTTGCCGCCGTCATCGGTGCGCCAGAGTGCGCTGCCAGCGCCGCCGCCATTGAAGCAGCATCCACTACGCCGACGCTGATAGCTCGACGCGAACAGCACATTGCTGTTCGACGGATCCATGGTGATGTCGGTGAAGCCGGTGTTTTCGTCGATGTACTTGATCTTGGTCCAGGTCTTGCCGCCGTCGGTGGTCTTGTAGACGCCGCGATCGGGGTTCGGTCCAAACAGATGGCCCGGCGACGCCACGTACACGACCTCCGGATTGCGCGGATCAATCACGATACGCGCGATCGACTGCACCTCCTTCAGCCCCATATTCGTGAAGGTCTTGCCGCCGTCGGTCGTCTTGTAGATACCGTCGCCGAACGACGATGTCTGACGATTGTTCGGCTCACCGGTCCCGATGTAGACAATGTTCGGGTTGGTCGGATGGATCGCGATGTCGCCGATGCTGGCCACGGAATACTCGGTGAACACGGGGCTGAACGTCGTCCCATTGTTCTCGGACTTGAATACGCCACCTACTGCGTAGCCAATGTAGATCGTGTTCGGGTCGCTCTCGCTGACCGCGATATCGTCAATACGGCCGCCCATCGAGGCAGGGCCGATCGAGCGGAAACGGAAGGGGCGGAAGAGCGGATCGACCGACGCATTGATCATCGGGCCGGTTACGGCTTCTCCGCCACGTCGACCCTGCGCCGGCAATGCCATGGACATCAGGGTGAGCGCCGCCATCGGGGCGGCGCGGCGTGCGAGTCGGAGACTCTCGGCTAGGGTCATTCTGGGTCCTGGAAAAGGTGTATGAACTGTTTACGTTCGCGCTCTGGAAGCGTTGGCGCTAGGGCGCCCCCCGTACCAACTTCCAGAGTCTTTATCCACCCACCCCCTCGATGCCTACACTTCTGCTGACCGACCGAGAGGTCGGTGACCTGCTCCCGGTTGCAGCCTGTATTGACGTTATGGCCGACGCGCTCCGCGCAGTCTCCGACGGCTCGGCGCAGCTCCCGTTGCGGACCATCCTGCGCCTCCCCGGTGGCGCCAACGCCTTCGGAACGATGCCGGCCACGGTCGCGGGCTCGATCGGGGCCAAGATCATCACGGTTTTCCCAGGGAACTCAACCACCCCGTTTGACAGTCATGTGGGCGTTGTGCTCCTGTTCGGAGCGGAGCATGGCGAGTTGCTGGCGATTGCCGATGCGAGCTCCATTACCGCTATCCGAACGTCGGCGGTTTCCGGGCTTGCCACGCGTCTGCTGGCCCGCCCGGACGCGCGGGACCTGGCGATCTTGGGGGCTGGGGTGCTTGCCTCGCCGCATCTCGACGCGATACGTGCGGTGCGCGAGGTGCGGCGCGTCCGTGTCTGGAGCCGGTCGGTGGACCGCGCGCAGGACTGGGCGGATCGCGCGGGCGCCGAGCGTGGGATCATGATCGAGGTCTGCGATTCGGCGCAACGGGCCGTTGATGGGGCGGATATCGTCTGCACCATTACCGCGTCGCGTACCCCGGTCCTCGACAGCAGTTGGCTCGCCCCCGGTGTCCATATCAATGCGGTGGGAGCGTCGCTCGCGCACGCGCGGGAGCTCGATTCGGCAACCGTAGTGGGTTCGCGCCTTTTTGTGGATCGGCGGGAGTCGACGCTCGCGGAGTCGGGGGATTTCTTGGTGCCGAAGAGCGAGGGGCTGATCACGGACGCCCATATCGTCGCAGAACTCGGCGATGTGGTGGCGGGGCGAGCCGCGGGGCGCGGGAGCGCGTCCGAGCGCACCGTATTCAAGTCGCTCGGCCTGGCGGTGGAGGATGTGGCGGCACTTCGGTACCTCTACGACCGCGCCAAGGCCGCTGGGCGGGGCACGGCCGTCGAGCTGGGCGGGATGAGGCATCGGTAGTGTCCTCGGCGGCCTCAGGGGCACCAGGCGACGGCGCTTGGTTCGCCCCGTACGAGTGCTAACGATTCTCGGTGAAATTGCGTAAGTATGAGTTGCGGATTTCCGCAGCAGATCGGTCCAGCTGAGGCCGATCACCCCACGACCGTAAGTGCAAGGAGGCAGGATGTCGCGCAGGAATCGTGTTACGCGCCCAATGGCCGTCGCCCTTTTCGCCGCGCTGAGCGTGCTGGCGATCAGTCGCCCAGCTCAGGCGCAGCAGAAGATGGACGAGGAATACGGCAAGAAAATCAAAGAATACCTAACCGACTCGCGCATCTCGACCGAGCTTGTCGATCACCTGCCGGCCTCGAACACGGTGCCGACCCCGCTCAAGTTCTTAGGAAAGATTGTCGGCACGCCCGGCGAGCTGACCTACGCTAAGGATATCCATCGGTATCTCGAAGCCATCGCCAAGGCGTCGCCGCGTGCGAAATTTTGGAAGATTGGCAAGACCGAAGAAGGGCGCGACATGGTGATGCTCGCGATCGGCGATGAAGCCACCATCAAGAACCTCGAGAAGTACAAAGGCGACCTCAAGGCGCTAACCGATCCGCGCAAGACCAGCGAGGCCGAGGCGCAGAAGATCATTCATTCCTCGAAGCCGATCTATTGGATTACCTCGGGTATCCACTCGCCAGAAAAGGGCGGTCCCGAGATGCTGATGGAGCTCGCCTACCGTCTCGTGGTGGAAGAGTCCCCGTTCGTGCAGAACATCCGCAACAACGTGGTCACCTTCATCACGCCGGTTATCGAAGTCGATGGTCGCGAGAAGATGGTGGACAACTACTACTTCAACAAAGAGCACGCGGCCGAGGGCGCCAACCTTCCCCTGATGTACTGGGGCAAGTACGTGCAGCACGACAACAACCGTGACGGCATGGGGCAGTTCCTCGACCTTACGAAGAACACGACGAAGACGTTCCTCGAGTGGACGCCGACCATCATGCACGATTTGCATGAGGCGCAGACGTATCTCTACACCTCCACCGGTACGGGGCCGTACAACGACGCGATTGACGCGATCACGATCGACGAGTGGTGGACGCTGGCCCAGAACGACGTCATGGAGATGACCAAGCGCGGCGTCCCTGGCGTCTGGACCTACGGGTTCTACGACGGGTGGGTGCCGAACTACATGTTCTTCATTGCGCACTCGCACAATTCGGTCGGACGTTTTTACGAAGTGCAGAGCTACGGCCCTGATGCCACGACCGTCACGCCGGCGGCGTCGGTGACAAGCCGCGAGTGGTTCCGTCCGAATCCGCCCCTCAAGACGATCAACTGGGGCCCGCGCGCGAACACGAATATCCAGGAATCGGCGATCATGTTCTCGCTGTCGCACGTGGCGAAGAACAAGGAGATGTACCTCGAGAACTACTGGATCAAGAACAAGCGCGCCGTGGACAAGGGGAAGAATGGCCCGACCTACGCGTGGGTGATGCCGGCGGCGCAGTTGCACAAGCAGAATGCGGCTGAGGCGGTCAACGACCTGCGCACGCAGGGGCTCGAGATTCATCGCGCCGAGGCGTCGTTCAAGGCGGGGAATCTGAGTGTGAGCGCGGGCGACTACATCGTGCGTGGCGATCAGCCATACCGCACGCTGGCCGACATGTACTTCTCGCTGCAGAACTATCCACCGGGGAACCCGGCGCCGTACGATGACACCGGCTGGACCTTTCAGCTGATGCGCAACCTCACCATCACGCCGGTGAGCGACAAGGCGATTCTCGATCAGAAGATGACGTTGATCACGAGCACCGTCACGGCTCCGGGTGGAATCGCCGGCGCGGGCGATGTGATCGTGGTCGAGAACACGGCGGACAATACGCTCGTCTCCTTCCGCTTCAAGAACAAGGACACCAAGATGTCGGCGGCTGAGGAGCCGTTTGAGGCCGCTGGCCATAAGTTTGCGGCCGGTGCTTTCATCGTGAACGCGGGCTCGAACCGCGCCGCGATTGAGGCGTCGCTCAAGAGCCTCGGGCTTTCGGCGTGGGCCGTTTCGGCGGCTCCTGCGGTCAAGACGCACGATCTCGATATTCCGCGTATCGGCTACGCGCATAGCTGGAGCCGTACGCAGGACGAAGGGTGGGTGCGTGCCGCGCTCGACACGTATGGCGTGCCGTACAGCTACTTCGGCGATAAGGACTTCCGCACGATGACGAACATCAAGGCCAAGTACGACGTCATCATCTTCCCGCACGTGGGTGGCACGGCCGAGAGCATTGTGGCCGGCGTGGCTGGCGGCGCGAGCCCGATCCCGTACAAGAAGTCGGAGAAGTATCAGGCACTCGGCTTTCCCGATTCCTCCGACGACATTCGCGGCGGCATGGGCTACGAAGGGCTCATGAACCTGTACAAGTTCGTGCAGGATGGCGGCACGCTGATCACGGAAGGCGCGACGTCGACCCTGTTCCCGGAGTACAAGCTGACCCCGGGTGTGACGGTGGAGAACCCCGCTGGGATGTTCGCGCGTGGCACGCTGATGCGCGGCATTATCACGGACAACAAGAGCCCGCTGATGTACGGGTATGCTGGAACGCAGATCCCCGTGTACTACAATCAGGCGCCTGTGCTGAATGCAGGTGGCGGTGGCGTTGATCTGGCGATGGGTGGTGGCGGGCGCGGTGGCTCGGTGCTGAGCCAGAACGTCACGCCGAACGCCACCCCGCTCCGGTTGTCGCCGTGGGATGCGGCGGACGCCGTTGCGTCGGCTGATGCTGCGCCTGGCGGGCGTGGTGGCCGCGGTGGCGCGGGCGGTGGCGGTCGTGGTGGTGCTGGCGGCGGTGGACGTGGCGGAGCGGGCGGCGGTGCAGGGGATCGTCCTCGTGTGGTGCTCCAGTTCCCGTCGAACACGGCGGACATGCTGCTCTCCGGGACGTTGGCGAACGCCGAGGGGCTCGTGAACCGTGCGCAGCTCATCGATTCGCCGATCGGGAAGGGGCATGTCGTGATGTTTGCGATCCGTCCGTTCTGGCGCTGGCAGACGCAGGGGACCTACTCCCTGGGCTTCAATGCCATCATGAACTGGAACGACCTGAACGCCGGCCGATGATCCGTTTGTGAAATGGCGTGAAGAAGCGGGCTCGCACCGACTGGTGCGGGCCCGCTTTGCATATGGTGCATATATCGGACCCCTGGCGCGCCCTGTTGAAAAAGGCACTATCTTCCTCACGCTCACCCGCGCACTGCTGAGTGGCGGATTGCACGCTTCGCATTAGCCCCGTACAGCCATGTTTCACGCTCCTGCTGTTTTTCCTCGCGGCTTCCGGTGCGCGAGCCGTAACGTTGGACTCAAACCGTCGGCGCGCGACCTGACGCTCTTTGTGAGCGAGGTTGAGGCGAATGCGGCGGCGGTGTTCACGCGGAACCATTTTCCCGGCGCGCCGATCATTCTGGGACGCGAGACCATTCGCGCCGGCCGGTTGCGTGCGGTCGTGGCGAACAGCAAGTGCAGCAATGTGGCCACCGGTGCGCAGGGGGTGGAGAATGCTCGGCGGATGGGTGCTGCGGCGGCGGCGGAAATCGGCACGACGGCCGATCGCGTGTTGGTGAGCTCGACCGGCGTGATCGGCGTGCAGTTGCAGATTGAGAAAGTTGAAGCTGGTATCGTGGGTATTACCGCGGATCTTCAGGACGACCCGATGGTCGGTGCTGAAGGGATCATGACAACCGATACGCATCCGAAGGCGCTCTCAGCCACCGTTGGGAATGCGACGATCACGTGGGTCGCGAAGGGCTCGGGGATGATCGAGCCGAACATGGCCACGATGCTCGCCTACATCTTTACCGATGCGGCCATTGAGGCAGCTGTGTTGGATGCGATGTTGCGCCGCGCGGTGGACGCCTCGTTCAACATGCTGTCGGTCGACACCGATACCAGCACCTCGGACACCTGCGCGATTCTGGCGAATGGATTGGCTGGCGCTGTGGACCTGGCCGAGTTCGAGCGCGTCCTGACGGCGGGGTGCGTGCGCATGACCGAGATTCTGGCGCGCGACGGTGAGGGGGCACAGCATCTGCTGCGCGTGACGGTCCGTCAGGCGAGCACGCAGGCCGAAGCCAAGCGTATTGCCAAGGCGATCGTGAACTCGCCGCTCATCAAGACGATGGTGCATGGTGCGGATCCCAACGTGGGGCGCATTCTGATGGCGGTTGGGAAGTGCACGGACTGCACGATCCATCCAACGTCGACGGATGCGTGGATCAACGGGTTTGCGGTGGTGAAGGGCGGGGCGCGCATGGTGTTCGACGAGGCGACAGTGCGCTCGGCGCTCGCCGCCGAGGTGGTAGACCTTGAGGTGGCGCTTGGTGTTGGCACGGGGTATGCGCAGGCGTGGGGCTGTGACCTGACGAAGGGGTACATCGAGGAGAACGCGTCGTATTATTCGAGCTGAGCACACGCACCACAACAAAAGGGCCGCCCGCGAGATTCGCGGGCGGCCCTTTGTTTTGCTCCCGATTACTTCGGCGGCGCTTCCTTGTTCCACACGAAACGCTTGAGGAAATCACCCATGCGGCCGAATGTGTAGACCCAGTTCTTATGGATAAGTGATTCGTGCACGTCGTCGGGAACCACCACCAGTTCGTGGTAGATGCCACGCGCGCGCAGGAGCTGCACCAAGCCCACCGTCTGCGAGAAGTCCACGTTGCGGTCGTCGTCGCCGTGTACGAGGAACACGGGGGACTTCCACTTATCGATCTGCGAGATGGAGCTGGAGCTGTACGAGACGTTTGTCGAATCAAGCGACGGTCCGTAGAGGTGCACGCCCGCGAGGTCAACGCCAGCCACAAAGATGTCGCTATTCCGCGCGAGTGCCTGCGAGGTGAGCAGTCCGCCGTAGCTCAGCCCCCAGATACCAATCCGGGCCGCGTCGACATTGGCATTGGCCTGCAGATAATGCGCGCCGGCTAGGACGTCCTGGTACTCGGCGTTTCCGCGAGCTGCAACGTTTGGCGCGTTCCGGAACGAGCGGCCATACCCGACGCCGCTGCGATAGTTGATCGACAACACGATGTAGCCCTGGTCGGCGAGCCACTGATTGAACGCGTACGCCCAGTGATAAAACTGGAAGTAGTGATATCCCGGCATCATTTGACGCTGCGGACCACCGTGCACGAAAATCATAGCCGGGCGCTTCTCGCCTTGACGCATGTCCTTCGGCATGAAGAGCGTGTTGTGGATCTCGAGGCCGTCCGCAGCCTTCGTGATGATGGTCTGCGGCATCACATGCGCATCCTTCGGGAAATCCTTGCCCAGCGTTGGGAAGACGATCTTCGGGTCACCGCCCGCGGTCGGCACGATCCCGATCGAGGCAGGCTGCGCCGCGTTGAAATAGATCACCGCAAGGTTCTTCCCATTGCCCATCGCGACCGGATACGTCTCAATCCCAGTGCCAGTCGAGACGCGGCGCGCTTCGCCACCCGCCGTCGAAACCGCCCAGATGTGGCGGCGCTCGATATCGGTCGCGTTGGTGCAGTAATACAGCGTCTTCCCGTCAGGGGAGTAGGTCACCGACGTGGCATCCTCGATCATCCCGTCCGTGCGGATGAGCGGGATTGGGTTCTCGGCGGCACCGTCGACCTTGATGCTGAAATACCGATCCCACTCGTCGTTCGGCATCTGCATCTGGAAGACCACATGCTCGGCCGCCCAACGCACGTTGTTGATGCCGGTCCAGACGCGCTCAGTGGGCTGCGTGTGCCAGAACTCCTTCGCTTCACCGGTCGCAACATCGGCGACCATCAACGACAGGGTGTAGCCGCCACGGAAGGTCGCCGTGTAGAGGCCCGGCGAGCGCGCAGGAGCCGCTGCAGGCGTTGTGCCTGCGGCTTGGCCGCCTCGCGCTCCACCACCGCCACCACCGCCGAAGCCGCCACCACCGCAACCGCTGGCACCGCCGATTCCTGCAGGCCCACCGCGCCCCTGCTGAGCGGCCGCGGCGTTCGGGCTGTACATCGGGGCCTGCGGATTGCCGATACCGCCGCCGCCCTGCTGCGCCTGGGCTCCGAACGGCACCCCTGGACGCCGGATGAAGGCCAACCGCTTGCTGTCGGGCGACCAGGTCGGGCTCGCGTCGCAGTCGACGCTTGGCGCGATGTAGTTCACCTTCCGCGTCTTCATGTCATATACGAGAATCAGCGCATGGTTCTCGCGCGCGCTCGTAAAGGCAATCTTTGAGCCGTCGGGCGACCAACGCGGGTTGCTGTTGTTCCCCCACGCCTTGATGAATGGAATGCCACCGGTATCGACGGCCGTCTTTGGCCCCTGTCCGGTGACGCGGCCGCGATAGATTTGGCCGTCCTTCACAAAGAGGACATACTTGCCGTCAGGCGAGAGTGCCGGGCTGCTCCCCTCGGCCACGCGCCAGGCTGTGCCTGATCCATTGGTGCGCACCGCCCAAATCGCGCGCTCGGCGCCGGCCGCGTCGTGCGATGGATTGGCGACCCAACCCAGACGGTTCGGCGCCGATCCGCGCACGAAGATCGCGACGCTGCCATCTTCGGAGAGCTCGACGTTGGTCAGGTCCGTGCCGTCGTCGTCGAGGAACTTGGTGAGACGGACCGGCTTGAAATCCGGAGCCGCCGCCGTGTAGACGTTACGCATGCCACGGTCGTAGGCCATCCACGCGACGCGCTCAGCGTTTCGCGCGGCGGTGACCTCGAGTGGGGATGCAGGACTCAGGAACTGCTCGACCGTGGCTTTCTGCTGCGCATGCAGCGCGAACGGGGCCGTCGAAGCAATGAGCAGGAGCGCGGCGAGTGCGCGCGAGGGACGAAGGATGAAAAGCATCGGTCCTCTGAAGTGTGGTTCAGCCTCGTAGGCAGCGGGACGCGACGGTCCGATGACCGCCAGTTCCGTGCCTCGGCGTGTTGAAATGTGCGTCTCGGGGCCGGAGGGCGCCACCGCGGAACTTTAGTCTGGTCCGCGGATGCCGATAATGCAGGTATTATGCATTCCTTCACTCGCTCCCTCACGCTCGCGCTCGGCGTTCTGCTGTCCACCGCCGCGTGCAAAAAGGCGACCACCGAGGTCGTTCTGCCCGATGCCATCGCGATTGTGCAGGGTAACGCGCAGTCCGTGCAGGCGGGATTGCTCTTGCCGACACCCGTCGTGATTCGCGTCATCGACAAGAACGGCTTGGCGATGCCGAACATTCCCGTCACCTTCGTGTTGAGCGATGGTGGTGGGTCAGTGACGCCGGCGTCGGCGACCAGCGACACTCGTGGCGAAGTCACGGTCAAGTGGACGCTCGGGCCAGTACAGCCGGTTCAGACGCTCACGGCGTCGGCATCTGGGGTGACGCCGGTTCGAATCAGTGCCCAGGCGATTCTCCCGAGCGACATTTCGGTGGCGCAGGGCAACAATCAGACGGGGAAGGCCGGGGTTGTTCTCACGAACAGCATCGTGGTCCGCGTGACGGGGACCGGCAACCTGCCGATGGTCGGCGTTCCGGTGGCATTCCAGGTCTCGTCAGGGGGCGGCGCGATCACCCCACAGACGATCCTGACCAACGCCCTCGGCGAAGCGACGGCGAAGTGGACGCTGGGCTCGGTGGCCGGTCAGAATACGGCGACGGTGAGCACGGCCGCCCTCACGCCAGTTGTGCTCTCCGCCACCGGCACCCCGTAACCGAGGTCAGGGCGCGCCCGGTCGATACCGGACCACTGCCCCAGCTTCCACGTCGGCTGGTGTGAAGGCAACCCGCTTCAGTTGCCCCTTTGCAAATCGCTCCGCCTGCGCCGAATACCACGGCGAGTCGGGGCGATTGCTTTCTCCGTACGCCAGCACGGACCACGCACGCGGCGTGTCGGTGAACTCTACCGCGAGCACCCAGCCGTCGCCGGCGTTCGCGGCGAGGCGGCCGTCGGCCTCCTTCTCGAAGGTGAGGACGCGGAAGCAGCCCAACGCGCTCCCGCAGCCACCCACCGGAACGTCGACCGTGCCACGGTGCACCCGATGGACATCACCCCAGGCGACATCGGTGCGCCCGTAGCGCTTGGAGGTTTCGGTCAGCGCCCAGCGGAACGACTCCACGGCTTTCGCCGGATTCGCGAGTCCGCGCGGCGTGTTGAACGGATCTGCGGCACTCCAGGCGGCGGCGTAGCGCGTGGCTTCGGTGAGCCCCTGCCCATAATGCTGCCACCAGATGTCAAAGAGCACCGCGCCGCGACTCTCTGGTGCCACGTCGTTGCCCCAGCTCTCGAGCAAGGCCACTCCGGCCGCGACGTCTGCAGTCGGTGGGGTCGCTTTGAGGGCCTGAAGCAGCTCCGGCTTCACGCGATCCGCGAGCAGCATCCGGTAGTTGTGCTTGCGTGCCATAACCGTCTCGAGGTCAACCTTCTGCGTGTCACTGACCAGCTGAAGGGCAAGCTGACTCCGAAGCGATAGCGAGGGGCGCTCGAAGTTTGGATAGGCATTCGTGGTGTCGATTGGCCCGGCGATATTCGTAAAGTGCGGGGAGCTATTCTCGTTGTGTACGTAGCCCCCCTTCGGATTCAGCACCTGCGGAAGCGAGTCAAAGGGCACGTAGCGCGACCAAATGTCTTTGACGCCGTTGGCCGGTGTGGCAATGCTGTCACCACCTGAGGGGTGCGGCAGGGCAGGGAGCGTCGCGTTCCAGAGGAACAGAATGTTCCCCGCGCGGTCGGCATATGTGAAGTTCGACGTATGGCGGCCGCGAACGCGCATCGCGGTCTTCCATTCCTCAAGCGAGTGGGCGCGCATCATGCCAATGAACTGATCCCCAACGCGGTAACTCCACTCACCTGCGGTCTTGACGACGTAAAGCTTGGTGGCCGTGCGATGAATGACTGGGCCGGCGCGGGAGAAACTAAAGTCGCGCGATTCTGACGCCGTGCCGTTCGCGGTGCGGTATTTCACAGTCACGGACCGCTTCTCGAGCGGCGCCGAGGCACCGTCCCACAGGTACTGATCGGCATGCGCAGGATCGACCTGCAACTCGTAAATCTCGCTCAGCGTCTGTGCGTTGTTCGTGGTGGACCAGCCGAGCGAGGAGTTGAAGCCGCCGATCACAGCGAATGGGCCCCCGATCCGGAAGTCTCCGTAGAAATCCATGACGTTGGGCACCGTGAGGTGCGCTTCGTAATAACCGGCCGACCAGGCGAGGTGTGGGTTGCGGAGCAGGATGGCGCGCCCAGACTTCGTGCGCGACGGGGCAAAGGCCCAGGCATTGGAGCCAACGTCGTCGTTCGACTCCTCTACAGCGGGCGCTTCCGGGGCGGCGCTCCCGCTCGTACCGCTCGCACCGCGCGTTCCACGGCGTGCGTTGAGTTTCGTAATGAAGGTGCGCGCCACGCCCCACGCGGGTTCCGTGACATCGGCGGAGAGCACGTCGACAGTCGTGAAGTCGGCGGGCATACGCTCCGCGAAGTCCGCGGGATGCAGCGTGATATATCGGTTCAACCCAGCGGCAAAGCCTTCATACAAATCACGTGTCGCGGGCTGTAGCTGCGAGAACTGCTTCTCGGCCTGCTCATGTGCAAATTGCGAGGTGAAATCTGAGGTAATGCTGTCGCGGCCAAACACCGCGCCAAGGGTGCCACGGCCACTCAGAATGGAGAGCGCGGTCTTGGCGCCGTAGTCCTCCAGCTGGATCCAGGCGAGCGCATACCCGGCGGCTCGCATGTTCTCCGCACGGATGTGTGGCACGCCAGCCTCAGTGCGAAAAATCTCGACTTGGTCCCAGAGCTCAGGTGCGCCGCGGTATGCGCGAAATCCGACGGCCAGCAGCGCAACGGCGGCAATACTCGCGAAGCGCGACCAACGGTTGCGGAGCGGCGAAATCGAAATCATCCGTGTTATCCGACGAAGGTGGTGCTCGCCTTGTACGCGGCGTAGCTGACGGCGCTGGTCAGGCAGGTGCCCCAGGCCAAGTCGATGTAGGCGATTTTGGCGGGGAAGTCCTTCAGTAATGCGAGACTCGTAAGGTCAAAGGCGGCGTAGGCCGCGAGTCCGAATACCGCCCCCAATGTGACCGCTCGGAGCGCCGAGTGACGCTCGACGGCAGGCTGGACGCAGAGGATGACGATTGCGGCAACGTAAATCAGATAAAAAAGCACCGCCGCGCCCCATTGTACGTCGGGCCGGAGGAGGTGCCCCATCTGCTCGTTGTAGAGCCCTTTGGCGACGAAGCCGATCCAGGTGAAGTCGAGGATACAGAAGGCGACGATCGCGGCGGCGTAGGTTTTGAGGAGTGTCGGCATAGTGTAGGGAAGTTCGCCGGGAACCTCGCGCTGGGCAACATGGAGCCCTCGGCCAGCGTAGATGGAATGCATAGCCCAGTGACGCCCCCCGTCCCACGATGTAAACTCCAGACTATGAGCATTCGCGATTCCGCGGTGTCCCCACCGACCCCGCTAACCATTGAAGGGGCGGGCGCCCTAGCCCGACGCCTGGACGACGAAATCGGCAAGGTCGTCATTGGTCAGGCGCAGATTCGGCGCGAGATCATGACCTGCCTGTTCGCCGGTGGGCACTGCCTGCTGCGTGGGGTTCCCGGGCTCGCGAAAACGCTCCTGATTAAGACCCTCGCCGACGCCGTGCACCTCAAGTTCAGCCGGATCCAGTTTACGCCGGATTTGATGCCGTCGGATATCCTGGGTACCGAAGTGATTGAGGACGACGCGATCGCGGGAAAACGGCATGTGCGCTTTATCCCCGGGCCAGTCTTCGCGAACATCATTCTCGCGGACGAGATCAACCGCACGCCGCCGCGCACGCAGGCCGCCCTCCTCGAAGCCATGCAAGAGTTCCAGGTCACGGTCGGCGGCGTGCGCCACGCGTTGGATCGCCCGCTCTTCGTGCTGGCGACCGAGAATCCGATTGAACAGGAAGGCACGTACCCGCTTCCCGAAGCACAGCTGGATCGCTTCATGTTCAACGTGGTCATGGACTACCCAGCCGCCGACGATGAACGGCGCATCCTCGCGGAAACCACGCGTGGGCCCGGTGCGGTGGTGCAGCCCGTCGCGACCGGTCAGGAGCTCGAGCAGGCGCAGGCGCTGGTTCGGTCATTGCCGGCCGCCGAGAACGTCGTGGATTATGCGCTGCGACTGATTCGCGCAACGCGGCCCGCGGAATCGACGGCGCCGAGTTTTATTCGCGATTGGATCCGATGGGGGGCAGGGCCGCGCGCTGGGCAGGCGCTGCTCCTGGGCGCCAAGGCCGCCGCGTTGCTCGATGGACGTCCGGTTCCCTCGTTGGACGACGTGACACGCGTCGCGCATCCCGTGCTGCGTCATCGCATTCTCGTGAACTTCCGCGCCGAAGCGGACGGCGTCTCCAGCGACGACGTGATCGACAAGCTGCTTGGCGCTGTCCGGCCCTGAGCACAGGAATGTCGTCGCTCTCCCCGGCGGTGGTGGCGGCGATCGACGACCTCGAGTTGTCGGCGCGGCTGATTGTCGAGGGGCTGCGCACCGGGGGACACCGGAGCCCATTCCACGGGTTTAGCACGGAGTTCCGTCAGCACCGCCCCTACAGGGCTGGCGACGACCTCAAGCATCTCGACTGGAAGCTCTTCGGTCGGAGTGATCGCTTGTACAGTCGACAGTTTCGTGAGACGACCAACGTGTCGATCATGCTGGTCATCGACACCAGTGCGTCGATGGGATTCCCGAACAACAGCGCGCAGCCCAGCAAACTGCGCTACGCGGCAATCGTCGCGGCGGCGTTAGCACACCTCGCCATCACACAGGGGCACGCGGTTGGGTTGATGACCACCGCCGCGCAAAGCGGTGTGATGCTCAAGGCGCGTGGGGGACGTCCGCATCTTCGCGCACTGATCGCGCAGCTTGATGGCGTGAAGGCGGACGGCCGTTGGGATGGTGCCCGGGCGATGTCACTCGGCGCGCAACTGCTGCAGCGCCGGGGCTTGATGATTGTGCTTTCGGACTTCTACGACAACGAAGAAGGGGTGCAGCGCGAGCTGCGGCATATCGCGCAGCACGGCCACGATGTGATTGCCATGCAGGTGCTGAGCGCGGAGGAGCGCTCGCTTGCGGGAAAGGCTGCGGTCGAGTTTGAGGATCTGGAGACGGGCGAGCGCCGCATGGCCGATGTGCAGGCGATCAGTGCAGAGTACGCGCAATCGGTCGCGGCATTTGTCGAGCGGACGCGCCAGTCAGCGGCGAGCGCCGGCATCGATCACGTACTGCTCCCCACCGAGCAGCCGCCAGAAATCATTCTTCGTGATTATCTCCGGCAGCGGTCACTCGCTGGTGGATCAATCGGCCCGCTCGGGCTGGGGCGCCGTTGAGCTGGGGCAGTGCCGGCGCACTTACGGGTCTGCTCCTGGTTGCGCTGCCCGTAATTATCCATCTGCTCGGGAAAGATCCGGCAACTCGCCGAGCCTTCCCGACGCTGCGTTTCATCGCGGCGTCGCGATTGCTCCCCACGCGCTGGTCGCGGATTCATGATCCGCTGTTGCTCGCGGTGCGGTGCGCGGTACTCGCGGCCGCCGTTGTCGCCTTGGCTCGGCCCTATCGTAGGCAAGCCGCGGTCTCAGGAGATGCTGCGTCGCGTGTGGCTCGCGTGGTTCTCTTGGATACGTCCGGAGTCGGATACCGCGAGAATCCTGGTGGAGCGCGTGCTGTTGCGCAGGCACTCGTTGATTCCGCGAACACCGCTCTGCTCGTCACGTCCAATGACCCCGCCGGGGAGCTGCAGGGCGCCGCGAGCTGGCTCGCGCACGAGCCCGGTTTCGCAGACATCGTGATTGTCTCTGACTTTGCGAGCGAGCGATATCCGGCGAATCTGCCCGAGCTGGTCGCGTCTTCGATTGGTGTGCGAACTGTCAGAATTGGATCGGCAGGCACAGCCTCCACGAATGTCGGCGCCCCGAGCGTCTCGTGGAGGGCATCGCCAGCTCCAGCTGCGCTTTCCGTCGATCTCATCGCGGCACCGCAAGACGCTGACGTTCGAGACGCCGTGCTTAAAGTGGTCGCTCGGAGCGTAGCCGCAGATCAATCGGGTGGCTCCGTTCGAGCGGCGGTCGTGCTCAGTGGGGCCGACGGTCGTACGGAGTTGCTCCGGTCAGCACGGGCCATCACATCGCCATCGATTGTCGCGCTTGCGGCGCGTCTTACGCGAGAATCGTTTGCGCTCCCTTTCGACGTGGACGTCTCAGCACCAGCGGTTGCTGCGAGTGGTCAGGGCACAGAACGGGTGAGCGTGGCCGTGCCCGCCTCGGCGGTGGCCGTTGCCCGGACACGCGAAGGTTCGGTCGCCCTCTGGGCGATGGAAGACTCGGTCACGGCGGGGCCGCGGCTGTTGCTGTTCAGCACTCTTCCCGCACGTTCGCCGGTGGTCGCTCATGTCGTTGCGGCGGTTGTAGAAGCGATCGCGCCGCGTGAGTCCGCGATCGGCGCTCCGGTTCTCGCGGATTCTGTGCTCCAGAGCTGGAATCGTACCCCTGCCGCTCCGGTGAGTGCGGCTACGCGTCCAGCCACCGCCGACGCGGGTGCATCGCTCGCTCGGCTGCTTTGGTGCGCGGTGCTACTGTTGCTGGCAGCTGAGTGGTTTGTTCGTCGGCGAATCTCAGACGCAATCGTAGGGCTTGGAGGTCGTGATGGCGAGCGCTGACGCGGTCCGGATTGCCGACCGGTTTGCGGCGCTCCATCGGCGCGCTCAACGGGTGGCTTTTTGCGAAGGGCTCGCTGGTGGGCTCTTCGTTGCGGCGCCAGTCACGTTCTGGGGCGGGGTGATCCCCGCCGTTGTGGCGTGCATTGCCTCCGTCGTATGTGGCGCTGCCTGGATGAGGTGGCGAACGCCGGGCCGCGGCATCATCGCGCTACGGATAGAACAGTTGGATCCGTCGGCGAGAAATGTCGTCGTCACCGCCGAAGAGTTGCTGCGGATGCACGCGCCGACCCCCCCTCACGCAGTGCTCGAACAGATTTTCGCCTCGGCGGGCCAGCGTATTGACGCGATTTCCGCAGCTCGCGTGGTTCCAGCAACGAGAGCCGTCACCGCACTCGGCGTTGCGCTGATGATGCTGGTGACCAGCGCCGTATGGCGCGGCAGTGCCGGCGGCGCGGGCCTACTGCTGCGCGGCGCGGACGCCGCGGTCACAGTGCGAGTCAGTCCACCCAAGTATCTCAAGAGAAGCGACGAGACGGTCCAAAACCCGACGCGGCTCACCGTCATGCGCGGCAGCACCCTTACGGTGCTCGTGTCCGCACCGGGCGATTCACTCGAGCTCCGAACCGCAGCCGCGGTTCAGGTCGTGCGCCGTGGCACCAGCGCCGCCTTCACCGCCCAGGTGGTCGCCGACTCAGACGGATTCCTGTCGTACCGCACCCTTGGCGCCGCAGCGAGTGAACAGAGCGTTCATCTGATTCCGGTCGCTGTCAGCATCGACAGTGCGCCCCGCGTGACAATCGCCGCCCCTGGCCGTGACCTGCTGTTGCCGAATGGCCGCCAATCCATCGGACTCACCATCCGCGCCACCGACGACATCGCACTACAGGCGCTCACGCTCCGGTACACGCGCGTTTCCGGCTCAGGAGAACGGTTCACCTTCACGGAGGGCGAGGTTCCCCTTGTACTCACACGGCGCAACGGTCGCGAGTGGGAAGGGCGCGCGCAGTGGGATCTCACTCCACTAAAGCTCGACGCCGGTGACATGGTGGTCTACCGCGCCTTGGCCTCCGATCAACGTCCGGGTGCACTCCCGGTTGAATCCGATGCGCTGATTGCCGAGGTGACATCTCCCGGAGGTGTTGCGGCGGCGGGATTTGCACTCGATCCGGAGCAGGAGCGCTATGCATTGAGCGAGCAGATGGTGATCCTCAAAACCGAGCGGCTGCTCGCCGCAAAGTCGAAAATGGCCTCGGATTCGTTTGCGAATGCCGCGGCGGAGATCGCGGTCGAGCAGCGGCGAGTGCGCGCCGAGTTTGTGTTTATGATGGGCGGCGAAATGGAAGACGCGCCTCAGGTCGACGATGCTTCGATGACCGACCTGAATGAAGAAGCCGAGGCCGCGGGAGAAGACGAGCTCGCGGCTGGGCGCATGGTCAATCGCGGACGAGTCGCACTGCTCGGCGCGATCCGCAACATGAGTCGTGCCGCCGCTGATCTGACGGCTGTTGACGTGGCCTCAGCGCTCACCCACGAGAAAACCGCGCTCAAACAGCTGGAAGTTGCCTTCTCGCACAGCCGAATCATTTTGCGGGCGCTTGCCGATCATGAACGCCTGGATCTCACGCGTCGCCTCGGAGGCGCGCTGAGCGACGCCGCGCGGTCGGTGCATTCCGTGGCTGCTCCATCGTTGCCAGGCGATGCGCGCGCCGCTCTCGCGCTCTTACGCGACGTGCAGCGGCTATCGGTGCAGCTGCCGTCGAGCAGCACTGTGCTGATGGAGCTCGCCGAACGCGCGCTCAGGCTTGGCCCGTCACAGCCGTTATTGCAGCGTGCGTCACAGCAGTGGACCGCTGCCGCTACGGCGATCCGCAGCAAGCAGTTCGCGGCCGGCCAGCAAGCGCTCGACGAAGGGGCGCTCGCCGTGCAGCGCCTGATTCGCGAGGCCACCGCAACCTCCGGCGGTGGAGCGACCTCCGCTGATGCGGCGATCGCGGGGTCGGTGCTGGACGCGCGTGTGCGTGTGAAGCCGGCTGGTCGCCCGTGATCCACGCATCGACGGTGCGTCGTGTGGCGCGAGGCGCGGCAGTTGGCATCGTGCTTCTGGCGATTGTGGATCCCGCGATCAGTGTGCTGAGGTACGATGCCGCAGTCGTCGCGGTGGTGCAGGGGTCGCGCACGGCCGATAGCGTGGCAGCGAGCGACGTCCGCAACGTATTACACAGTGTCGTGCGCGTCGTGGAGGCTCCGTTCACCAGTGCTGATGCCGTCGTGTATGTGGGCCGCGCACTCGTGCCGCAGCTTGAGCAGAGCGCCGCGCCGCTGTTCGTCGTAGAGAACGCGCCAAGCATTGCGGTGCGAGCCATCGAAACCAGCCACGACGTTCTTACGGCGGGGCGAACGCCGGTCGAGGTGGTGGTTCAAGGATTGCCGCCGGGAAATTCCGCTACTGCGCTGTTACGGAGTACTGGCGTGGCCACCGACCGAGTCGACGCGCAGGGAACTGCGGATGCAACAGCACTCGTAGGCCTTGGTATCGTGCCGCTCGAGCCGGGCGTTCAGAGCCTGCGCGTTGAAGTCGGCGCAAGAACCGGCGAACCGGCGATTGCTGATCTGTCAACGCTCGCGCGTGATGCCCGTTGGAAGGCGCTCGTGTACGAGCCGCATCCGGGTTGGGGCTCTACCTTTGTGCGCCGCGTCCTCGAGCAGGATGCCCGCCTGAATGTGGTGAGTCGCACCGTCACGTCGCGTGGCATTACACGCGACGCAGGTGTTCCCCCAGCGCGATTGGAGCAGGCCGCTGCGCTGGCGCCGTACGACGTGGTGGTGCTCAGTGCACCTGAAGCGCTCACCGCTGCTGAGCTCTCGGGTGTTGAACATTTTATGCGCTCGCGCGGCGGGAGTGTCGTGGTGCTCTTGGAGCAGGCGCCGCCCGCTGCGCTGGATCGTCTCGTGGGGTACTCCGGCGCGTGGCAGCACCGATCGCTCGCGACCGCCGTTCCGGTGCATCTTCGTGGGACACAGTCGAGTACTGTGGTCGCGGGCGGGGATTTTGTCTGGCCGAGCGTACTCCCGCCGGGCGCAGAGGTGCTCGCGGCAGTCACGGTATCGGCGCAGAAGTCGAGCCCGGCTCGTTCGATCCCGGCAATATGGTCAGTCCCAGTTGGTGGCGGCCGCCTGTTTGTGAGCGGAGCGACCGACACGTGGAAGGCTCGTGCCGTGCCCGGTACCCGGTTCTCCCAGTTCTGGCAGGGGCTGGTCGGGCAGGCGGCCTCGTCGGCTCTCCCCGCGCTCCGTGTGACCGTGTCGCCCAGTGCGGTGCGCCCGGGCGACGCGGTGCGGGTCCGGATTGAGGATCGCGCGGTCATTCTCGGCGGAGGGTCGGCTGCGCGATCGCCAATCTCAGCGCAGCTCGTGACCGAACAGGGTGGGGCAGGAGCCGCGCTCGCCCTACGGGCGTCCTCGCGGCGGGGGCTTATTGAGGGCGACTTCCGCGCGCCGGCTCACACCGGGAACTACCTCGTGCGGGTCACGGGCTCCGGAACCACCGATTCCGCCGCACTGGGAGTCGCCCCCACGAACCGGGCACCGGCCGGCGATGACGCCGCGCTGCTTAGGCGCCTCGCCGCCGCTACGGGGGGAGAGACGCTGTCCGAGCGGGAATTCGCCAGCCTCCCAGGGCGGCTCGCTCGCGTGATGCAGCGCAAAGCCCGTCGCGGTGAGACTCACCCGATGCGTTCCCCCTGGTGGATGGTCCCGCTCGCCCTGCTGCTGGGCTTTGAGTGGTGGTCCCGCCGTCGCTCCGGATTGGCCTAGCCCTCAACGAAAGGCTGTACTTAAGCGCATTATTGCAGGAGTCCGTGCGAGTTTCCTTCACGCCCCACGCCCACTCATGATCACACGCGAAGAGAGCAAGGCGATCGTCGATAAGGTCATCAACATGGCCAAGGCCGACGCCGTCGAGATCAACCTGACCGCCAGCGAGCGCTCCGGCACCCGTTGGGCCAACTCGACCATCACGACCAACCTGGTCCAGTACGACCGCAACGTCACCGCGACGGTGCGCGTCGGACAAAAGACGGGCTCGGCCAGCACGCGGGATTTCACCGACGCAGGCCTCCAGAAGATGGTCGACGAGGCCACCGCTGAAGCCGCAAAAGGGATGGACATTCCCAATCTCCCCGAGCTGCTCGGGGCGCAGGAATACATCCCGATCGATGGCGCCAGCGCCGACATGATCCGGAACGGCCCAGCTGAACGGGCCCGGATGGTGAAGGACAGCCTCGACATCGCGGCCAAAAAGGGCGTGCTGGGCGCAGGCTTCATCCCCAAGAGCGACATTGCGACCTGCAACGCGAACTCCAAGGGCTTGTTCGCGTATTATCGCACCGCGGAGTCCGGCTTCGTGCTGACCTGCCGGACGCCAGACGGCACAGGCTCCGGCTGGGCTGGCACCACCGGTATCCGCGATCCGCGAAACATTGACGCCACGGCCCTGACCAACGTCGCGTCGGATAAGGCGCTCAAGAGCCGCAAGGCAAAGGCGCTCGAGCCGGGCCGCTACACGGTCATCCTCGAGCCGCGCGCGAACGCCCGATTCCTCTCGCTGATGACCAACATCTTCGGCGGTGGTGGGTTCGGTGGCGGCGGCTTCCCGGGAGGTGCCGGCGGTGCCGGCGGTGCGCCTCCTGACGCAGCGGCCCTGGCCGCCGGCGGGCCGCCAGGTGGTGGCGGAGGCGGCGGTGGACTCGGCGGCGGCATTGGCGGCCCGCAGGAGTTCATGGCCAAAAAGAAAATCGGCGACAAAATCTTCAGTGATCTCTTCAACCTGAAGTCCGACATCGGCAACGGCACGCTGCGTCAGTCGACAATCATGCAGGACAACAAGCCCGCCAAACCGGTCACCTGGATCGAGAATGGCGTGCTCAAGGCGATGGGCGCCGGCCAGAGTGCGAGCACCAACCAGTCACTCGTTATGGGCGGCTCGGAGATGACCCTTGAGGAAATGATCAAGAAGACCCGTCGCGGACTGCTCGTGACCAGCTTCTGGTATATCCGAGGTGTGCCGTCACAAGATCAGCCCCTGCTGAACACTGGCATGACGCGCGACGGTCTCTTCCTGATCGAGAACGGCGAAATTGTTGGCCCCGTTCAGAACTTCCGCTGGAACATGTCGCCGCTCGTTGGCTACAACAATCTTACGCTCGTCGGTAAGCCTGTCCCCATGGACATGGGCGAGGCCTTTGGCGGCGGCAACGCTGCTCTGGTCCCACCGGTGCGCATTGAAGAGTTCTATATGACTTCTGTTTCTCCCGCGGTCTGACCCGAACCTACCCAACGGACATCCCTCATGAGCTCTTCGCGTCGTGATTTCCTCAAGGGCCTCGGCGTCACTGGTGCCGCGCTCTCGTTTTACTCCAATGATCTCGTAGCTGAAATCATTGCGACCTCGCCCAAGGGGCGGGTCATGGAGTCCAAGTTCAAAGGGCTCGCCGACATCGTACTCGGCGAAGCCAAGATCGCCGGTGCGAGCTATGCCGACGTGCGCTTCACCCTGACGGCAACCCCGCCAGGTGCGACGGTCAACTATCGCGCTGATGCTCCCGCTGGTGGTGGAGCTGGCGGACGTGGCGGACGCGGCGGCGGCGGCGGTGGCGGTGCGGGTGGCCGAGCCGGCGGTGGTGGCGGCGGCGGGGGAGGTGGTGGCGGTCGCGGTGGTCGCGGGGGCGCACAGCTCCGCGAGATTCCCACCGAGGCGAATCGTCAGCCCGCGGGCTTCGGCGTGCGTGTCGTACACAGCGGCGTGTGGGGCTTTGCCTCAAGCCCGATTGTGACCGAAGACGAAATCCGTCGCATCACGCGCGTGGCGGTCGAAGTGGCCCGTGCCTCCGCGATTGCCAAGAAGACCGACCTTAAGCTCGCCCCGGTCCCCAAGTACATCGACAACTACGTCACCCCGATGACCAAGCCGCCGATGTCGGTGTCGGTTGCCGACAAGCAGGCGTGGGCGCAGGCGATTGTCGATAAGGCCGCATCGGTGAAGGGCGTGACCGCGGTGAACGTCTCAGCGCAGCACGGCTATGAGTGGCGGTACTTTGCGTCAAGTGAAGGCTCGTACATTGAGCAAGAACTCCACACCTGCACCCCGACGCTGAGTGTCACCGCCAAAGTTGGCGATGTAACCCGTACTCGGCAGTACCCTGGGGTCGCGTCGTGCGGTGGTTGGGAAGTGGCCGAGAACTCCGATTTGCTTTCGTCCGCCGAACGGGTGGCTGGCGAAGCCGTCGAGTTCTGCACCGCCAAGCCACTCGGCTCGAGCGGGCTCCGTGACCTGATTTTGTCGCCGTCGCACGCGATGCTCACAATTCACGAGATCGTGGCGCACGCCACCGAGCTCGATCGCATCATGGGCTACGAGGCGAACTACGCGGGCACGAGCTTCGTAAAGACGTCGGACCTCGGCAAGCTCAAGTACGGATCCAAACACATGAACGTCACCGCCGACAAGACCGACAACGGCCTTGGTGCCACCGGCTATGACGATGATGGTGTGAAGTCGATGAAGTGGCCGATTATCCGCGAGGGGGTGCTGGTTGGTTTGTCGACGAACCGTGAGACGTCGCACCTCATTGGCGAGAACTTCAGCCGCGGCTGCACGTTCGCCAACTCGTGGCGCGATTATCCCTTCCTCCGCATGCCGAATGTGCATTTGGAGCCGGGGCCGGTGAACTCGCCGAGTCGCGACGAGCTCATTGGCGACGTGAAGAACGGCGTCATGATCGATGGGCGCGGCAGCTACTCGATTGACCAGCAGCGGTATAATGGCCAGTTTGGCGGCCACATGTTCTGGGAGATCAAGAACGGTAAGATCACGCGAATGGTCACGGATGTGACGTACAACGCGATCACGACCGATTTCTGGGCGAACCTCGACGGTATTACGGGACCCAAGGAGTACCAGAAGTTTGGGACCGGTGGCGATGCCAAGGGGCAGCCCACGCAGACCAACTCGATTAGCCATGGCTCGCCCTGGTTGTTGATCCGCAAGATGTTGGTGGGCGCGGCGTTCGATTGATCTTCGCGTTCAAGCGCGTGCTTTCTATATAGAAGGCGGCGTGGGGAGGGGCAGTGTAGCCGGGCGGCATCGACGAACGTCGGTGCCGCCCGGATGCCTTTGGGGAACTGTTCCCATCGTGGCTAAAGCTCTGGCAGGATCCCGCCGATAATAACCGTTGTGAACCTTGCACCGGCTCTCCGCCCCGCTGCCTTGCGCGGGACAGTCTTCGAAGCGCGCATTTTGCGTGTTTTGAGGACTGTCGTGTGCGGTATGGTCTTGCTGGGATCCTCGGCGTTTGTCGCGCGGGCGCAGACTGCTGTCACGCTCGCCGGAAGTCCGTCAATGGTTGTGAGCTCGGCCATTGCAGGGGCTCAACCGACTCCCGTCACGAATACGTCGTCGACGTATCTCCTGACAGGGACGGCCGCCTACTTTACAGGCCTCAAGGTGCGAGCGAAGCTGCTGACCTCGCTGCCATCAGGGGTGACTGTCACCGTATCGGCGGCTGTTGGCCCTTTGAACTCGTCTTCAGGTTCCGTCACACTGACCACGAGCTACCAAGACATTTTGACCTCGCAGCTTCCGTCTAACAACGCTTACACGCTCACCTACACACTCTCAGCGACGACGGCGGCGAGTCCGACGCTGATGAATGTCAGCGTGCAGTACTGCGTAAACTCGTCGAATAACTGCTAGGCGTAAACGACCGCTAAAGTTTTTCAGAACCCCGTCGATACTGACCAATGAGACCACTGAGGGTCTCAATACCCACTGGGAGGGATACCATGAGCCGGACCAAGAAGTTTCTCGTTTCATTCGCCCTGTTGCCGCTTGCGGCCTCGGCGCT
>CAIRYG010000009.1 GCA_903882745.1 uncultured Gemmatimonadota bacterium | reverse complement strand
GCCGCGTGCTGCTCGGTTGGTTCATCCGGACCGTGATGAAGGACTGTCTCCTCAAGCTGCCGTCGCAGGATCACGAGCGGAAGGAGGCCCTGACGCGGGCGTCCGACCTGGAGTGGGTCATCGCGCGCCCCGGTCGCCTCATGAAGGGGCCCGCGCGCGGCCGCTACGTCACGCGGGCAGAGATCGCTCCCGTCCCCGGCTCTATCTCCCAGGCGGACGTGGCGGATTTCCTAGTCACCGCGGCGGACTCGGACGCCTGGGTGGGTAAGGCCGTGCAGATCGGCGGATGAGCGCGGAGGTCGGCGACCCCAAGCCCTAAACCGAGTGAAAAGCCCGGCCGCGGAATCCGGTTGGCGGTTGCAGCGGGGCGAAAACTGCAGCGCGCCGCCAATGTTGACAGGTTTGATTATAAGTTGTATGTTCAACTGTTGAACATGCATTCGCCGGCTCTCGCCTTCGCCCATGACAGATTCCTTGCTGTTTGGTATACTTCGTCTTCTCAGTGCGAGCCCCAGCCGCACGCAACGTGAGATGGCGCGGGAACTTGGAATGAGCTTGGGCAAAGCGAATTATCTGCTAAATTCGTTGCTCGACAAGGGGTTCATAAAGGTCAAAAACTTCCGGAACAGCTCAAATAAACGTGGCTACGCCTATCTCCTTACCCCGGAGGGAGTCGCAGCCAAGGCTGAGCTCACTCGACGGTTTTTGGCACGAAAGATCGAGGAGTTCGACGCCCTCCGTCTCGAGATTGAGATATTGAGGGGAGAGAGTGAGGGTGCGGCCGAGGGAAGCTAGAAAGTAGGTTGTTGATTCCGTCGTTCTGCGCCATCCGGTTCGTCACGTTTTGTGACTCACCATGCACTTTGGTACCCATGATTCAGCGGGCTGAAATTCCAGAAACAGACTCCGGCCAATGGTTCGTAGTGTGGGCGGAATCGCGCGCCGAGAAAAAGGTAGAGAAGCGGCTCGCAGCGCTCGGCCTGTCCCCTTGGCTTCCCATTGTGAAGGAACGTCATCGCTGGAGTGATCGCTGGCGGATCGTTGAGTGTCCGCTTTTTCCGGGCTATCTGTTCGCCAGGGCTGCCATTGCCGACTGGCATCGGATTCTTCGGACTCCCGGGGTTCTGACTGTGATCACAGAGGGCGGGAAGCCGGCGCTTCTAACAGACCGTTTTGTTACCACTCTGCGTGATGTGGTCGGACACGAGGGCGTCGAGCTAGAAGCGCTGACTGAAAGTGTCGACTACAGATCGGGTGACGAAGTGATCGTGCAGGAAGGTGCACTCCGCGGGGTTCGCGGGATTGTTCGCGAGCGGAGGAGCGGGCGCCAGTTGGTGATTTGGGTGGCCGAGATTGGGCGAGGTGTCGCGTTCACCATTGGGTCGGCACTGGTCAAAGCGGCCGAGCCGAACGACGAATGTGAAAGATCAGGATATAGGAATCTGCTGGTGGATGTTCGATGCCGTTAAGGGGTTAATCGTGAAAAGGGGTGAGTTGACGAATCCGGCGACAAGCGAGCCAGAGCTCCGCCAGTCAGACGGCGAGAACTCTGGCGACGGTTTTCTATCCTTGTTTGCGCTTGGAAGCATGTTGCTTCGGAACCGCTGGCAGGTTTTTCGGTGGATTGTGATTGGCGGAGCGCTTGCCATTCTCCCCGTTCTTTTTCAGAAAACGTCCTATACGTCGACCGCCTCCTTCGTCTCGGAGGGAGGTCAAAATGCGGCGAATTCGGGGATCGCCGGCATCGCCGGCCGATTCGGTATTCAACTGGGCAACGCAACGCCGGGTCAATCGCCGCAGTTTTACGCGCAGTTGCTCAGTTCGAGTGCGATCCTGGCACCGGTGCTCGCCGATACATTCGCGATCGCCGAGTCCGGCAGAAAGCCCCAGACGCTGCTGGACGTCCTCGACATCAAGGGCGACACTCCAGCAAGTCGAACGGCAAAGGGGGTGACGGCGCTCAATCGCCTTGTCGGCGTGAACATTTCGGACAAGACAGGGATCATGACGATCTCGACTACGACCGATTGGCCGAGTCTCTCCCAGGACATTTTGCAGCGCGTTCTGACGCGACTGAACGACTTCAACCTTCACACACGTCAGCATCAGGCGAGTGAAGAGCGGCGTTTCACTGAAGATCGATTGAAGCAGGCGTCGGCCTCATTGAACGCGGCGGAAGACCGGTTGCTTGCCTTCGTCCAGCGGAACCGCTCGTTTGAGAGTTCAGCGGAACTCAGCGTGGAACACACGCGCCTTCAGCGCCAGGTCCAGCTGCAGTTGACCGTGGTGAACGCACTCGAGCAATCGTTTGAGGAAGCTCGCATGCGCGAGGTGCGGGATACTCCGGTAATTACGATCATCGAAGACCCGTCCATGCCGACGGAAGCGAACTCCCGCGGCTGGACGAAGCGCGGCCTGCTTGGGATGTTCCTCGGCGCCCTGTTTGGCGTGCTGATAATTTTTCTGGGTGACGGCATCAGGCATCGGCGGGCCGAAGGGGACCCCGACACTTTGGCATTTTTCGAGGCGTTTGGTGACGCGACCGCCGGCATTCGACGTTTTGTGCTGGGCCGATCGCCCGGGACCGGGAGCAGTTGATGTCGCGTTTTCTCGTTACAGGCGCTGCCGGTTTCATCGGGTTTCATACGGCCAGACGTCTTCTTGATCGCGGCGATGAAGTTATTGGTCTGGATAACCTGAACGAGTACTACGATATTCGGCTGAAACATGCCCGGCTGTCGATACTGCAGGCTTCGGCTGGGTTTTCGTTTCACAAGATCGACCTGTCGGACCGCGCCGCGATGGAGAATCTCTTCGCGGAGACCCGGCCCGAGGTCGTGATCCATCTGGCTGCCCAGGCGGGCGTGCGCTACTCGCTCACGAACCCACATTCATACACGAGCGCAAACGTCACCGGCTTTCTGCATGTGCTCGAAGGATGCCGCCACACCACCGTGCGGCACTTGGTGTATGCCTCCACGAGCAGTGTCTACGGCGCGAATACCCATATGCCGTTCGCGGAGAACGAGAGTGCGAACCATCCGCTGACGCTCTACGCCGCGACGAAGAAGGCGAATGAGCTCATGGCCCACTCGTACAGCCATTTGTTCCGAATACCGACCACAGGCTTGCGGTTCTTCACGGTATATGGGCCATGGGGCCGTCCGGACATGGCCCTCTTTCTTTTCGCCAAGGCGATTCTGGAAGGCAAGCCGATTTCGGTGTTCAACGGCGGCAACATGATGCGGGACTTCACCTTCGTCGATGACATCGTGGAAGGTGTGATTCGCGCCGCCGATCGACCGCCCACCGGGAACCCGGAATGGAAAAGCGACGATCCGGATCCATCGACCAGTGACGCTCCCTGGCGCATCTTCAATATTGGCAACAGCCGACCCACGCAGTTAACAGACTATATAGAAGTGCTGGAGACGTGCCTCGGCCGGAAGGCCGAGCGCCAGCTATTGCCAATGCAGCCGGGTGATGTGCCCGCGACGTGGGCGAACGCCGACGCGCTCGACAAGGCGGTCGGGTATCGTCCATCCACGACGATTGAGGTCGGCGTAAGACGGTTCGTGGAGTGGTATCGGGATTTTTATCAAGTTGCCGATGCCGCGCAGCCCGTGGGCACCGGTGGATGACGGATGTAGCAGGGGTCAAGCCATCGCTGCCACGCATCATCGCGAATCTGTTCCCGGGCCGTGAACGCCTGCTACTGGTCGTTGTCTTTTCGGTGAGTTTTGTGGCCGCCATTTTTGAAACGGCGGGCGTCGCGTCGATCCTGCCGTTCATGGCGCTCGTGCTCGATCCAACTGGTTTGCAGCGGTCGGCGGTGCTGCAGCGGGCCATGGTGTTCGCCGGCGTCACCACGCAGGCGGGAGGTCTCCTTTTCATTGGGGTGGCAACCGCGCTCATTGTGGCCTGCGGCAATTTCGCTGCGGCCACCGACATCTATGTGCAGCAGCGATTCAGAGCGCGCACCGATGTTCGGTTCTCGTCAACGCTTTTTGCCGGATACCTGCGGCAGCCATACGCTTTTCACATCCGGCGCGACGCGCCCTCCCTGCTCAAGGTCTTGAACTCCGACGTCAACCTGGTCATCAACGGCATTATTGTGCCGTCGTTTGTCGGGGTATCCAAGCTGCTCATGGCGACCGGAATCCTGCTCCTGCTCGTGCTGCGGGATCCCAGGGTCGTGATCATTGTGGCGGGTGTTCTGCTGATTTCGTATTTGGGAACCTTTCGGCGAACGCGTGCGGCGCAGGTCAAGTTGGCCGCGAGCGCGCATCGTGGCACTGAAGTGCGCGCGCGAATCGCCCAAGAGGGTCTTGGCGGGATCAAGGAACTTCAGGTCCTTGGCCGGGAAGCCGAGTCGGTTCGCGGTTTCACGAGCGCGGCAGGGCTGGTGGCACATGCGGGGGTGGTGCATACGCTCGTCGCCCGGATTCCCGGATTTGTGCTCGAGACCGTGGCCTTCGGCGGAATCGTGATCGCGAGCCTAGTGCTAACGGCGAGCAAAGCGGAGGGCGCTCAGAGTATCGTCCCCCTCCTCGCTCTGTATGCGTTCGCCGGCTATCGACTGTTGCCGGCGTTGCAGCAGGTCTTCGGGGCGGCCGTGAGCATCCGCTTCACGCTGCCAGCGCTCCGGAGCCTGCACGACGACCTCATGCGCGTAAGATCCGCCGCCGGTGAAACTGCTCCGACAGCCGGACCGCTCCCCACACTGCACCTCAAACAGGTGCTGCGGCTGGAGAATGTATCGTTCACGCACGAAGCTACGGAAACGCCCTCGTTGAGCAACGTGACTTTGGATATCCGTTGTAACCAAAGTATCGGGCTGATCGGGCGAACCGGAGCCGGTAAAACCACGCTGGTCGACGTCATACTCGGCCTCTACCCACCGACCAGCGGTACCGTGACGGTTGATGGTATTCCGTTGGTCGGGGATTCCGTTCGCGCGTGGCAGCGGAGCGTGGGCTATGTGCCGCAAGGCGTGTTTCTGTCGAATGCGACGGTGGCCGAAAATATTGCCTTTGGCCTGCCGGCCGATGCGATCGACCAGACGGCGGTCCGCCGCGCGGCTCGCTTGGCCCAGGCGGAAGAATTTATTCTCGCGATGCCGAACGGGTACAACACGGTGGTCGGCGAACGGGGCGTTCGACTGTCGGGCGGACAACGGCAACGACTCGGAATCGCCCGCGCACTATACCACGAGCCAGACGTGTTGGTGTTCGACGAGGCGACCAGTGCGCTGGATGGGTTGACGGAGGACGCCGTCATCGAAGCCATCGGATCGCTCGTTGGCGAGCGAACCGTGATCCTCATTGCCCACCGGCTTCGCTCGATTGAACTGTGCGACCAGATTGTCATGCTGGACCAGGGGCGCGTACTCGCGGTGGGCTCGTATGACGAACTGCTCGGCACATCCGATTCCTTTCGACGGTTCGTCGGACGTCATACGCCCTCCGGACACGAGTCCGATACCTTCGCCCGTTAGTCGGAGCTACATTCGCCATGTACCGACCCTTTCTTCCCCTCTATTTCGATTCAGGCCACTTCAGGTCCAACCTTGACAAACCCAACGTCCTGGTGCTGGATGGCGGGTCCAGGGGGAGCCTCTTTGAGCCGTTCTCCGCCATTCGGCAAGGGATAGACATTCTTGCATTTGATCCCGACCCGAATGAGGCGCAGTATGACATCTCGAAGGGAACGGTTCAGTTTGTCAACAGCGCGCTCTGGGATTCGGCGGGGCAGGTCGACGTGCATCTGGCGCACGACCCGTCAACATCGTCCGTGTATCCGCCAAACGAGCGCTTGCTCAAGTGTTTTCCGGACTATATAGGATTTCCTGTTCGGCGAACGGAAAAGGTGCTGCGTGTTTCGTGCACATCGGTCGATTCCGCGGTCGAAGCCAACCTCTGCGGCACGCCGGACTTCATCAAACTGGACATCCACTCTGCTGAGTACGAAGCATTGAGAGGAGCGGAGAAATCCCTAAGCGACTGCGTGGGGGTCATGGTGGAGAGCTGGCACTCCCCCATTCACAAGGGGCAGCACCTGCACGGGGAAGTTGAAGCGTACCTCAATCGTCAGGGATTCCATCTTTTCAATATGAGTCACGTTATGTCCTGGAAACGCGCGGTCGACGGCCAGGAGTTCATGTATGATGAAAGCCAGGTCGTTGGCTCTGAATCGCTCTTTTTCCGTGACTTTTCCTCGGGCCCGCCCGTATCCGCACGGATGGCCCTGATTGCGATCGCGTGTGCGGATCTGTTCAGGTACACGGGATATGCCATTCAGCTGAGCCGTGTTTTTCATGGGGCCGGAGTGTTTTCTAAGCTGTTTCAGGCCGAAGTGGAAACAGCGCTCCGGGATATCGAAAGGCTCCGCCGGAAAAAGCTTGTTTTTTCGCGCACGAATATCAAACGGCTGGGTATGAGACTTATTTCCAAAGTCGCGACGACATTTCCGCCGTGATGCTCAGTCACTCTGATATTTTTCGACGGTACGTCGGGCGACATGCGCCCGCCGAACATGGGTTCCATCCCATCGCCCGCCAATTATGAATTCTTCGTTTTCGCTTGATGGAAAGAGTGTCCTCATCACGGGCGGCACCGGCTCATTCGGTCAACGGTTCGTCCGGACCGTACTCAGCCGGTATTCGCTCAAACGGATCGCCATTTACAGCCGCGACGAGCTGAAGCAGTTCGACATGCAGAATGCGGAGCCATTCCGCAGTCGCCAGGACGTCATGCGTTTCTTCATCGGCGACGTGCGGGACGCGGCGCGCCTGCGCAAGGCGATGGAAGGGATAGACATCGTCATTCACGCGGCCGCGCTCAAGCAGGTGACCGCCGCCGAGTACAATCCGTTCGAGGCGGTCAAGACGAACATCCTCGGCGCGGAAAACGTCATCAACGGCGCGATGGCCACGGGTGTCACGCATGTGGTCGCGCTCAGCACCGACAAGGCGGCGGCGCCCATAAACCTGTACGGCGCCACAAAGCTCGCGTCGGACAAGTTGTTCGTCGCGGCGAACAATCACAAAGGCGAACGCGACGTGCGGTTCGCGGCGGTCCGCTACGGGAACGTGATGGGGAGCCGCGGCTCGGTGATTCCCTTCTTTCTCGAACGGCGCGGGCTCGGCGTCCTGCCCATCACCGACCCGCGTATGACACGGTTCAACATCACCCTGCAGGAAGGCGTCGATTTTGTTCTCACCTGTCTCGGCCGAATGTGGGGCGGCGAGCTCTTTGTGCCACGAATCCCGTCCTACCGCATTCTCGATGTGGCGACGGCCATTGCGCCGGATTCCCGGCTCGAGACGGTGGGTATTCGACCAGGGGAGAAACTGCACGAGGAGATGATTACCACGACCGACGCAATGGGCACGATTGAGTTCGACAACTACTTCGTCATCCTGCCCTCCATGGCCTTGTGGGACGTCGACCGCTTTCGGCGCGAAAGCCACAGGCTTCCCGGGAAGTTGCTGGAGTACGGATTTAGCTACAACAGCGGGACCAACGAGCGCTTTCTCACCGTCGAAGAACTGAAACACCTGATTGCGACGGAGATTAATGTCTGAGGCACTCATTCCCTATGGTCGGCATGTGATCGATGCCGACGACCTAGCCGCAGTCACCGAAGTGCTGCGTGGCGATTGGCTCACGACCGGACCAGCCGTCGCGCGATTCGAAGAGGGGTTCGCCCAGTACGTTGGAGCGCCGCATGCAGTGGCGGTGAGCAACGGAACGGCCGCATTGCATTTGGCGATGCTCGCCATTGGCATCAAGCCGGGTGACGAGGTGATCGTCCCCGCGCTGACCTTCGCCGCTAGCGCCAACAGTGTGCGATATGCTGGTGGCACGGTGGTGTTCGCCGACGTGCGCGACGATACGCTGACGGTCGATCCTGCCCACGTGGCGTCGCTCATCACCGCGAGGACGAAGGCGATCGTTGCCGTCGACTACGCCGGTCTGCCCGCCGACCTCGCGCCGCTGCTTGATTTGTGCAACACGCATGGTCTGATTCTCGTTGAAGATGCGTGTCATGCACCAGGCGCTGAGTACCATGAGCGCCGCGTCGGGTCCATTGCCCATCTGTCGGTGTTCAGCTTTCACCCCGTCAAGCACATGACGACAGGTGAGGGCGGCATGGTGACGTCAGCCAACGCCGAACTGGCCGGACGGGTTCGACTGTTGCGCAACCATGGCATCAGTAGCGATCACCGCCAGCGCGAACTCGCCGGCACGTGGAGCTACGACATGCTCGAGCTCGGGTTCAACTATCGGCTACCCGACTTGCTTTGCGCCCTTGGGCTCTCGCAGCTGAAGAAGCTTCCCACCTGGCTCGCGCGACGCCGCGCGCTCGCCGCGCGCTATCGCGCCGAACTCGACGCGGTGCCTGGCATCCGTGTGCCGATCGAGCCGGACGATCGCCGGCACGCATGGCATCTGTATCCGGTTCGCGTAGTGGCCGACGACGTCGCAGCGGCACGGCAGGCGATGTATTCGGCGCTTCGCGCCGATGGAATCGGGGTCAACGTGCACTACCTGCCGGTCTACCTGCACTCCTACTACCAGGGGCTTGGCTACGCCCGCGGACTCTGTCCTGTGGCCGAGGCGGCGTACGATGGGTTGCTGTCGCTCCCAATGTGGCACGGCATGACCGACGAACAGTTCGACAAGGTGATCGACGCCGTGCGGAAACACGCGCCGAGTCCTCGTACCGCCGGCGCTGCCTGAGTCGCGACGAGACCATGACACCCAAGTTCGTCGCCGAAGTTTCCAGCAACCACAGCCGGGACCTGCCCCGCGCGCTCGCGTTCGTCGACCGGGCCGCCGACATCGGCTGCGATGCGGTGAAGTTCCAGCTGTTTAGGGTGCGCGAGCTCTTCTCTCCCGAAGCGCTGACTCACCACCCGCACCTGAGGGCCCGCGAAGCCTGGGAGCTTCCGGTCGAGTTCCTGAAACCGCTTTCCGAGCGATGCGCTGAACGGAAGATCGAGTTCTCCTGCACGCCGTTTTATCTCGATGCGGTGGCGCAACTGGTCCCGTTCGTTGCCTTCTATAAGGTCGCGTCGTACGAAATGATGTGGGACGATCTGCTTGTCCGCTGCGCGCAAACGGGGAAACCACTCGTCGTATCGACTGGCATGGCGACTATGGAAGAAATCGGTCATGCCGTAGACGTCGCCCGAAAGGCAGGATGCAGCGACCTGACGTTGCTCCATTGCGTCTCGGGCTATCCGACGCCGGTCGATGAGTGCAACCTCGCGGCGATCGAGACGCTCCGAAGCCGGTTTGGCTGCGCGGTCGGCTGGTCCGATCACAGTGTTCGTCCGGACGTCATCTACCGGGCGGTTCATCGATGGAATGCGAGCTTCGTCGAATTTCATCTGGATCTGGACGGTCAGGGCGACGAGTTCAAGACCGGCCACTGCTGGATGCCGGATCCCATGGCGGCAGTCATCAGCGACGTCCGGCTGGCCTTCCAGGCCGACGGGACGGGAGTCAAGGTGCCGGCACCGAGTGAACTGCCCGATCGCGAGTGGCGCGCCGACCCGGCGGACGGCCTGCGACCGATTCGGTCGAAGCGCGGTCAACTGGGAGCCTGACATGCGCCCGGTCGCGATCATTCAGGCACGCATCGGGTCCACGCGGCTCCCCGGAAAGATCCTCATGCCCCTGCGCGGGCACCCGATGCTCTGGCACGTTGTCACCCGCGTGCGGGCCACGCCATCGATCAGCGAAGTTGTGGTGGCGACGACCACCGAAGAGCGCGATGAACCAGTTCGCACGTTTTGCGCCGGCGCAGGCATCGCCTGTTTCAGCGGCAGCGAAAACGATGTGCTCGACCGGTTCTACCAGGCGGCCGTTCGTCACCACGCGGACCCGATCGTGCGCATCACAGCCGACTGCCCCATGGTGGACCCCGGCGTGATTGAGCAGGTGCTGGCGATGTACGCCACCGGGAACTTCGACCACGTGGGTGTGGCGACGGGAGCGGGCGCCGCGTTCGAGAGACAGGGTCGCTTTCCCGATGGGCTCGATGCGGAGTGTTTCTCGTTTGCAGCAGTGGAGCGGGCCTGGCGCGAGGCAACCGCACCGTCCGATCGCGAGCATGTGACGCCTTTTATCTGGCGCGAGGCCGGTCGATTCCGACTCGCCGGGCTGAGGCCCGACGCGGACTATTCCACATTGCGCTGGACGGTCGACAACGCGGCCGACTTTCAGTTTGCAGAGCAGATCTACGACGCGCTGTATGATGAGAAGCGGATGTTCGGCATGCACGACGTGCTGCAATACCTGGCGAAACATCCGGACCTGACCGAGCTCAATCAGTCGGCCATTGGAAAGGAAGGTTACAAGGAACTCTGGCAGGTTGAATCACTCAGCCCGCCCAACCCGGAAAAACCGGAGGAGCGATCGTGAAGGGCGAGGAACTCTACAAACGAGGCCGGCAAGTCATTCCCGGCGGGACCCAGTTGCTGTCGAAGCGTCCGGAGATGTTCGCCCCCGACCGGTGGCCTTCGTACTACAGCAAGGCGAAGGGCGTCAAAGTCTGGGATCTCGAGGGCACGACCGCCTACACCGACATGAGCATCATGGGAATCGGTGCCTGCATCCTCGGCTACGCGGACGACGACGTGGACAACGCCGTCATCGGCGCGATCCGCAATGGCGTGGCGTCCTCGCTGAACTGCCCCGAAGAGGTGGAACTCGCCGAGTTGCTGATAGAACTGCACCCATGGGCCGAGATGGTTCGGTACACCAGAAGCGGCGGTGAGGCGATGTCGGTGGCGGTGCGCATTGCGCGCGCGTCCACACACAGGGATCTGGTGCTCTTTAGCGGATATCACGGCTGGACCGACTGGTACCTCGCGGCAAACCTCGGCGAAACAGACGCGCTCGATGGCCACCTCATGCCGGGGCTCCAGCCGACCGGCGTCCCGCGCGGCCTGCGCGGTTCGGCCATCGGGTTTCCGGTCAACGACATCGCGGCGCTCCGCTCACTGGTGAGTGGCCGAGAGAAGGAAGTGGCGGCTATCGTGATCGAGCCGGCCCGGGGCGAAGAGGCACCGGTCGACTACCTCAAACAGCTTGCGGCCTATGCGGCGGAGATTGGCGCCGTCCTAATTTTCGACGAGATCACGTCCGCGTTCCGAATGAATGCTGGCGGCATTCACCTTCGATATGGCGTGAACCCCGATATCGCGGTATTCGCGAAGTCGATGGCTAATGGCTACGCCATGGCCGCGATCATCGGCCGCGAGCGGGTGATGGAGGCGGCGCAAGGCAGCTTCATTTCGAGCACCAACTGGACGGAGCGCGTCGGCCCCACCGCGGCGCTTGCGACGATCCGGAAGTATCGGGCGAACAATGTGCAGGATCATATCATTGCCATCGGCGACCAGGTCAAGAAGGTCTGGAACGAAGCATCGCGAGCCACCGGCGTGCCGATCAAGGTGTCGGGACTGCCCACCCTCGCGGCCTTCGCCTTCGATTCAAAGCATAACCAGGCAATGCAGACATTCTACGTGCTGGAAATGTTGCGCCATGGATTTCTGGGATTCCGGCAGTTCAAGCCGGCGTACGCGCACACATTAGACGACGTGAAGCGCTATGGCACGGCCGTCACCGAAGTATTTGGTGAGCTGGCGACGCGGGATCCGGCCACGCTGTTGTCGAGTCCCGCGGCGCACACGGGGTTCGCGCGCCTGACGCGTGAGTAAGGCCCAGTCGCGACGCCGATGATCTATCGGCGGTTTGGGCGGACCGACCTGCAGGTCTCGGGCTTGGCCCTGGGAACGGTCGCACTTGGAACTAGCTATGGTATCGCCGGTTCCGCCGGCGCCGGACGTCCGCAGGAAACAGACGCGATTGCCCTCCTGCGGTACGCGGCTGACCAGGGCGTAACGTTGTTCGACACGGCGCCCGCCTACGGCGACGCCGAACGGCTGGCCGGGCTCGCGCTCGGTGATCGAACCGATTGCGTGATTGCGACCAAGGTGACTGTCCCCCCGGCCGAGGATCGGTCGGGAATGACGAGTTCCGGGCTCCGCGCAGCATTGGAAGATTCCTTGGCAGCCAGTCGTCGCATGTTGCGCCGCGAGACACTGGATATCGTCCAGATTCACAATGCGACCCCGGAAATACTCGCGACGACGCCAGTGGTCGATGTGTTAACTGAGAATCGGGCGAAGGGAGCAATCCGGTTTCTCGGGGCCTCGGTGTACACGGCTGACGAGGCAATGGCCGCGATTGCCAGCGGCTGGATCGATGTGTTGCAGGTCGCTTTCAGTGTCCTCGATCAACGGATGCGCCCGCAGGTCTTTGCGGCGGCAATACGGGCGGATGTCGGCGTGCTGACCCGGTCGGCATTTCTCAAGGGCGCGCTCACCGAGCGTTCGCAGTGGCTGCCTCCCGCACTCCACGGGCTTCGCGACGGTGCCGATCGGGCTCGCCGGACGCTTGGCGCCTCGTGGCGGCAGCTACCGGAAACCGCGTTGCGGTATTGCCTCTCAGAGGAGCGAGTCGCAAGCGTGCTGACGGGGGCCAGCACCCGGAGCGAACTCGATCAGGCGCTCGATGCCGTGGCGGCCGGTCCACTTCCCACATCCGAGTTCGCCGCTGCGGCAGGGCTCGCGTTGGGTGACGAAACCCTGATCGATCCGCGCCGATGGCCGGCCTTATAGCTCAGACGAGGACGGTCGTCGTACGGTGTGATGCTTCTCCGTCGATCGGCTACGGTCACCTGGTGCGTTGCCTCGCGCTCGCCGACGCGCTCAGGTCAGATCATGATATTCGCGTCGTGTTTGCGATGACGGAGGCATCTGCCGCGCCGGCGGTTGAGGCGCGGGGATACGATGTCCACCTCGGCCACGCGGAGCTTCCACCGGTCGCCAATGGCGAGTGGCTGGAGCACGCCATTCTCCACGAGCAGGCGGCGGCGTTGGTGCTCGACGTTCGTGATGAGCTTCCGGTGGACGCCCTTCGCCGGTGGAAGGGAGACGGTGTGCTGATTGCGACAATTGATGATCCAACCGAACGGCGTCTCGTCGCGGATCTCGCGTTCTATCCGCCTGTTCCACAAGTCCTGTCGATGGATTGGTCCGGCTTTATGGGCGAACTCCATGTCGGCTGGGAATGGATCATCCTACGAAGTGATCTCCTGGCCAATCGTGGTGATTCGCCAGGCCGTGAGCCGCCGCGCGCGTCGGTGCTGGTTACGATGGGCGGCAGCGACCCGGCCGGGCTCACGCTTCGCGTGCTGACGGTTATCGACACGTTGGCTGAAGATTTCGATACGACTGTGGTGGTCGGCCCCGCCCATGTGAATGCGGACGCGCTTTACGCGTTTCTCGCGGTGGCGCGCCGAACGTATCGTGTCGAGCGCGACATTCAAAACATGGGCGAACTGATGGCCCGGTCGCAGGTGGCCGTCGCAGCCTTCGGCAGCACCGCGTACGAGTTGGCGGTTCTTGGCGTGCCGGCAATCACGCTCTCATTGACGGACGATCATGCGGCGTCCGCGGGCGCCCTGCAGAAGGCTGGCGTCGGCATTAGCCTTGGCGTGCACGCGCACGTCAGGGATGCAGAAATCGCCGGAGCAATCCGCTCGCTGTTGTCGGACGAGGGACGTCGGCGCGCGATGCGCCGTCAGGCCGTCGCCATCCTCGACGGACTCGGTGCGGAATGCGTCGCACGTACGATTACCCAACGATTGGAGCGTGCAAGTGATTGAATGGAAGGCAGTCGACAGTTTCCGGTGGAATAGCTCGGACCCTAAGGCGACCGTCATGCGGGCGTGCCCCGTGTGCTCGCGCCCAGCATCGCGCGAGGCGGTGTCGTTCCCCGGTTTTCAGTACTTCACGGACGACGCCAGGTTATCGAAGCGAATACACATCCGCGACGTGGTATGTGACGCCTGTCATGCGGTGTACAGGAATCCTGTGCTGACCGATGACGGGTTTCGGGTGCTGGCTGCCGAAGCGGGATGCTCCTACGGCGCCAGCGCGGGACGTTCCATGGAAACGCTGGGCTGGCTCGAAGATTGAAAACTGGTCGCTCCCGGAAGCTGTCTGCTGGACGTCGGCTGTTACGACGGTGATTTCCTCTCTCATGTGCCTGAGTCTGTGCGGCGGATAGGTGTCGACATCGACCAGACGGCAATCACCCGCGGCATCGAGACGCATGGCAAGAGCGGTATTGAATTTATTTTTGGAGATTTCAATCGATTTGAGATGTCCTGGATCCCGGACGTCATCACGATGTTTCATGTTCTCGAGCACCTCCCCGACCCGGTGGCCACGCTCAGGAACCTGAGGGCGGTGTCGCGTGCGGGAACCCACCTCGTGGTCGAGGTCCCCATTCTCGAGAACGGGATGACGAATGATGTCAACGGATTTTTCTCGGCCCTCCACATGACGCATTTCAGTCGTCAAAGCCTCGCGAACAGCCTGAACCGGGCTGGCTGGGTGATTGAGGAGCGGTTCGAACAGGCGGATTACAATGGCTGCCGGGTCCTGGCCGTTGCCGGTCCGGCGACTGATGGCGTGTTTGGCGCCCAGGAGGATGAGGTCTCCCTCGCTCGATATCTCGCTCACTGGAAGTCCGCTGTCGCCGCGGTCTCGGCACGCCTCGATGAGGCGATGTTAACTGGCCGAGTGGTGATCTGGGGCGGCGGTCTGCACACCGAATTTCTGTATCACCTCACAGAGCTTTTCCGTGTCCCGGAGCGCGAATTCGTGATCGTCGACAGCGATCCCATGAAGCAGGGCCGATCGTGGCGCGGGATTTCAATCATCCCTCCCAGCAGGTTGCCGGAAATCGACTGGGCGACGGCGAAACTGGTTGTTTCGTCCTACGGAGGGCAGGACGAAATCGCGGGGCGGGCGATTTCCCATGGTGCGCCGCCGGCCCGCACAGTCCTACTGTACGACCACGTGTCGATTCATTAGACTTCGCACAACGCCGAACGACAAGCGTCGTTCGGGATGGAATACCATAGGCCCGCGGGCCCGCGATCTTTTGTCGCCCGCCTGGCGCCGCGAGCGTCCTGCGGCTTGGCCGTGCACATCCCTCCGCGCAGGGTGTGACGCAGCTCTGCAACCCACGACCGTTTGAATCCCTGGAGAATGCACTTGGCAGCATCCGAGACAACTGAAATCGGCCACACTGGTGTCGTGCTGGATTCCGTCAATGGTTTCGACGTCATCGAGTGCGTGTCGTGTGGATTCAAGCACATCACCCCGATCCCGACGCCGGAAGAGCTGGATCAGGTGTATCGTCATGAGTACTACACCACTGACAAGCCGCTCTATCTCGAACGTGCCCGGGACGATCTCGAGTGGTGGAACATTGTGTTTTCCGGCCGCTTCGATGTCTTTGAGGGCGCGCTTCCGCCGGAACGTCGGAGAATCCTCGATGTGGGGTCCGGTCCCGGCATTTTTCTGAAACACGGGAAGGATCGGGGATGGACGACGCTCGGTATCGAGCCGTCGGCGAAAGCGGCGGCCCACGCAAGGGGCCTTGGGCTCGAGATCGTCGAGGATTTCCTCTCGCCCGCCAGTGCGCCTCGCCTCGGAACGTTCGACGTCATCCACATGAGCGAGGTTCTTGAGCACATTCCGGATCCTGCGGCGTTGTTGCGCCTCGCATTTGACTTGTTGAATCCGGGTGGCTTGATCTACGTCGAGGTCCCGAACGACTACAATCCGTTTCAGCACGTGCTGCGCGAGTCGATGGGATATGCGCCCTGGTGGGTGGGCCCCCCGCATCATATCAACTACTTCACCTTCGAGACGCTTGCCGCGCTGCAGCAGCGTTGCGGATTTGAGGTCATCCTGAAGGAAGCGACGTTCCCAATCGACATGTTCCTGTTGATGGGCGAGAACTATGTCGGGAACGACCATTTGGGGCGGGCCGTCCACGCCCAGCGCAAGCGATTCGAGATCGAGCTGGCAAAGGGCGGCAAGACTGGATTGAAACGGGACCTGTACCGGCGACTCGCCGACATGGGCCTTGGGCGGGATGCCTGCATTTATGGGTGCAAACCGAGCGGGCAGCTCCAGGGTCCGATCACATGACGCGGTAACGAATGACAAACCGACAATTGGTGGTGGTACAAGGGAGCAGTCGAGCCTGGGGTGGTGGGGCAGACGTTGGGATGAGCGTCGTGGAGGGTGAACCCGTCATCGCGGTAACGCTTCGGCGCGTCGCGGACGCGTTTCCTGACGCCGACCTGTGTCTCGTGGCGCCGGCCTTTGACGCCGGCGGGGAGATGGACGCGGTGCTCCGGCGCGCGCTCGGCGGTCGCCCCGGCAGGGCGGTGTATGCATTTGACGACAGTCCGCTCGACCGACTGCTGGCAGCGGCGTCCCACCTTCCCGACGAGGCGCACTTGCTGCGGTTCGACGGCCCTCATTTTTGCTGCGACGTGGATGCCGGCCGTGCCATGCTCGAGCAGGCGCGCGTTGACGACCTCGATTGCGTAAAGTTCCCCGATGATTTCCCGTCGACCTACCAATGCGAGGTCTATCGGATTGGGGCGCTGCGGAAGGCAGCGTCCGCGCTGGTAGGTGAGCTCCTTCCGTTTCGCATCCATCCAAAATTCTTCTTTGCCAGCAGGAAGGAGCTCTTCCGCACGGCGTATCACCAGCCGAAGCCCTACCCGCCCAGCCGATTCGAGGCTGATCGCGCGTTTTCGAAGCGCATGTACCATGTCGACCAGATCGAGATAACGCCATCACGCATCTGGACCGGCGATCAACTCTCGTTTCATTACGAGCTCGCGTCGCAGCGGGTGAAGCCGACGGATGTTTTGCTCGATATCGCCTGCGGTGATGGATTTGGCCTGACATACCTTGCGGGTCGCGTCGCCCGTGTCGTGGGCGCCGACATCGACGAGGCCAAGATCGAGATTGCGCGCACGAAGAATGTCGATTTTCCGAACGTGACCTGCGAGGTGGGCGATGTGACTGCCCTCGACATGCCCGACAACACGTTCGACATGGTCACGTCCTTCGAAACGCTGGAACACGTGGACGGCGACGCATTCTTTCGCGAGCTGATGCGCGTGCTCAAGCCGGGCGGGCGCCTCATGCTCAGCACCCCACAGAACAGCACGGGCGACATACCGGTGACCCCGTTTCACGTTCACGAGTACAGCCTTGAACAGCTCCTGGCACTGTGCGAACGGTACGGAAGCGTGATCGAAGTCCTTGGTATCAAGGCTGGCCGAATCGTCATTCCCGGCGACCCGCGAGGCGCGAACTCCGTGGTCGTATGTCAGCGAGTCTCCTAGTCCTGATCACAATCCTGCGACCATGCCGCGCGCGCTTGTAACCGGCGGTGGCCGCGGAATCGGCCGTGCGACCGCGTTGGCGCTCGCGAATGCCGGCTGGGACGTCGCCATCACGTGGCATGGCCGCGAGGGCGAAGCCAGTGAGGTGGTGCGGAGAATCCAGGCGACCGGTCGCGCGGCCATGTCGGTGCGACTGGCACTCGGCGTCCGCGAATCGGCGCGAACGGCCGTCGGTGAGGTTCAGGATGCGCTGGGCGGGCTCGATCTGTTGGTCAACAACGCAGGAATGCTTGTTCAGAAGCCCTGGCGCACGATCACCGACGATGAGTGGGATGAGACGCTGGCGGTGAATCTCCGCGGAGTCTTTCAGCTGTGCCAGGAGGCCTTCCCGCTGCTTGAGCAATCCGCTGGCACCATTGTGAACGTGAGCTCGGTCGGCGGGCAGACTGGCGGAACACTGGCCATGCACTATGCAGCGAGCAAAGCAGCGATCATCAGCCTGACGCGATCGCTGGCGCGGGCCGGCGCCCCAAGGATTCGGGTCAATGCGATCGCGCCTGGCCTCATCGAGACCGAGATGACTGCTGGCGAAAGGGCCAGCGAGGGTGCGCAAGCCAAGCTTCAACAGATTTTGGCAGGCCGTGTCGGCACTCCTGAAGAGGTTGCGGACACCATTGTCTTTCTCGCATCACCAGCGGCCGCGTACATCACGGGTCAGATCATTGGAGTAAATGGAGGCGCGTACCTTGGGTAATTTGATCGAACAGACGGGCGCGGCGGTCGTGGTGGATGCCATGAGTCGTCACGGAATCAAGACGGCGTTCGTGTTTCCCGGCGGCACGATTGCACCGGTCATTGAACTGCTCGAAGGCGCCGGGATCGTAACGATCTGTACGCGTCACGAGCAGGGCGCCGGATACGCCGCACTGGCGGCGGCGCGCATTTTTGGCACTGCGCAGGTGGTGCTGGTTTCGTCCGGACCGGGCGTGACAAACGTCGTGACCGCCGTCGCCGATGCCTACTTTGATGCCGCACCGATGATTGTCTTCACGGGCCAGGTGGGGACGGGGGACATGCGTGGCGATCGCCCGGTACGACAGCGCGGCTTTCAGGAGGTCGACACCGTCGCGTTGATGGCGCCGATCACCAAGGCGCAGTTCCAGCCGAGGACGCCAGGCGACGTGCACGACGCCGTGGAGCGCGCCTTTCGGATCGCGTCGGAAGGCCGGCCGGGGCCGGTACTCGTCGATCTGCCGATGGACGTTCAGCGAGGCAAACTACCAGAGACGCCAGCGGCGGCGCGCGCCGATGATAGCGCCGCCGTGGATCCTTGGCCCTCGGACTCTTCCTTGGCGGAAGCCGTCTCCTGGCTCATGGTCGCGGAGCGGCCTCTCATTCTGGCTGGGCATGGATCGTTGGCAGATGGTGCTCACACGTTTCTGCGCCAGATCGCCGAGGGTGGTGAAATTCCCGTCACCATGAGCTTGCTCGCACTTGGCGCGATGCCGACGACGCATCGCCTGACGCTCGGCTTTCACGGACATACCGGCAATCAGGTTGCTGGCCTGGCGATTCAGGAAGCCGATGTGCTCCTCGTGGTCGGATCGCGCCTGGATCTTCGGCAAACCGGGAGTCGCACCGACCAGTTTGCGCCGAAAGCGCGGATCATTCGAATCGAGATCGATCCGGGCGAACTGTCGCACCCGCGAATTGTGTCGCATTGTCTGCTGCATGGTCGTGCGGCGCCTGTGCTCGAGCGCCTCGCCGGCTCCCTGTCAAATGTCGCGCATCCCGACCGGTCGCCGTGGCTGGAAACCATTGATGCCTGGCGCAAGGTCCACCGTCTCGACGTCGAGCAGGGCGATCCGCTCAAGCCGCAGGCAGTCGTAAGTGCGGTGAATCGCGCGACAGCTGGCCGCGACGTCATTTGCGTGTCCGGTGTTGGGTCGCACCAGCAGTGGGCGGCTCGTCATTTCGATTTCGACTTCCCCCGCCGTCGCTGGCTCACGTCCGGCGGACACGGCGCGATGGGTTACGACGTACCGGTCGCCCTTGGCGCGCAGCAGAGCGCGCCCGGAACGCTCGTCGTTTGCCTCGTCGGTGACGGGTCGATCCAGATGAATATTCAGGAGCTGGCCACCATCGTGGCGTTCGAACTTCCGGTGAAAATTGTCGTGATCGACAACCATCGCCTCGGGATCGTTTCACAGTTCCAGAAACTCAACTGGAATCGCGATCCGACCTGCGGCGACAAGTGGAACCCGGACTTCGCGGCCATCGCGCGAGCTTATGGATTGTGGGCCGAAACGGTGCGGTCGGTTGCGGAGCTCGAAGGCGGGGTTGCCCGGTTATTGCAGCAGGCGGGCCCGGCGCTTCTCCACTGTGAAGTCGACCCGAACGAAGATATTTCCCCGATGCTGCTGGCCGGGCAGACCCTCGACATGATGTGGGTTCGTGAGTGACCCAGGTTCGGGACGGGAATCATGAGGAAGAAGCGCTGACGAGAACCATTCTGTTCGTCGGCGGCGGCGTGGAAACGATCGCCGGAGTGAAGCAAGCGAAGGCGATGGGCCTGTACGTTGTGGTCAGTGACGCAAACCCCACCGCGCCGGCGATTGCCTTCGCTCACGCCGGGATCGTCGCGAGCACGTATGACATCGAGGCGACGGTCATTGCGGCCGGAGACTTTCACCGCAACCGACGACCGCTCGATGGAGTGATGTGTCTCGCGACCGACGTGCCGCTAACCGTCGCCACGGTCGCCCACGAGTTGGGGCTGCCCGGCATACCGATCGCGTCGGCACGCCTGAGCACCGACAAGATGGCGATGAAGGAACGGTTTGCGGCCACGGGGATCCCGATTCCGTGGTTCAGCGAAGTGGAGTCGGCCGACCATCTCCGGGCGCTGGTTGCCGAGCGCGGCTTCCCGCTCGTGCTCAAGCCGGTCGACAGTCGCGGAGCGCGCGGCGTGTTGCTGCTACGGAAGGACGTGAGTCTTGACTGGGCGTATGCCGAATCGCGCCGCAACTCGCCGACGGGCCGGGTCATGGTCGAGAGTTTTCTGGCGGGACCTCAGGTCAGCACCGAATCGCTCATCCTCGACGGAGTCGCCTATACCCCGGGGTTTGCGGACCGGAACTATGAATTCCTGGAGCGTTTCGCTCCGCACATCATTGAAAATGGGGGCAACCTTCCCAGCAGCTTGCCCGACTCCACGCGAGCGGCTGTATGCGACCTGGTGCAACGCGCGACCAATAGCATGGGCGTCCTGGATGGGGTGATCAAGGGTGACATTGTCGTCAGCGACGGCGTGCCCCACGTTATCGAACTGGCCACGCGGTTGAGTGGCGGCTACTTCTGCACGCACGAAATTCCGTTCAACACCGGTGTGGACCTCGTCGGCAATGCCATTCGGCTGGCGCTCGGTGACCGGGTCGACAGCGACTCGCTGCGGCCCCGATATGACCGACCCATCATTCAACGTTATTTTTTCCCGAATCCGGGCACGGTCACGGCGGTCGAGGGGGTGGAGAAATACGCGGGCCATCCGAACGTCGTCTACCTGGAAGTTCGGGTTCAGGTCGGTGATCTCGTGCGGCCGATCGACAGCCATCCCACGCGCGCAGGCGTCGTGATGACCACCGGCGACGATCGGGCATCGGCCATCGCGCTCGCCGAAGAGGTGGTACGCTCGATACGCATCGAGACGCTGGGTTCCGGGTGACGCTGCAGCTCTTCGCGTTCGTCCATCTCAATCTCGCCTTTTCCTCCATCGAGGAGGAGCAGCGGCCGACCGTCATCGAACGCTGCTACTGGCCGTTGCTGCGGTTGGCGAAACGATTCGACTTGCCGCTCGGCATCGAGGCGTCCGGGTATACGCTCGAGTGCATCGCAAAGATAGACCCGGAATGCCTGGCCGAACTCCGCCGCCTGGTGACGAGCGGTCCGTGTGAGTTCATCGGGTCGGGCTACGCGCAGCTGATTGGCCCCCTAGTGCCGGCGGAGGTCAATGTCGCGAACCTTCGGTGCGGCATGGCTGTGTACGAGAGCCTGCTCGGGATTCGACCGCGGCTGGCGCTCGTCAACGAACAGGCGTACGCGAGCGGACTCGTGCCTTTATATCTGGAGGCCGGGTATGACGCCGTGATCATGGAATGGAACAATCCGTTTCGGACGCACCCGGAATGGAATCCGGAATGGCGATACTACCCGCAGCGCGCCAGCAGTCCGGCCGGCGAAATCATTCCCGTGATCTGGAACGAATCTGTTGCGTTTCAGAAGTTTCAGCGATATGTGCATGGCGACATCGAACTGGCCGAGTATCTGAGGTATGTCCGAGGGCACATGTCGGCGGACGACCGCGCGTTCCCGGTGTACGGCAACGACGTTGAAGTATTCGATTTTCGGCCCGGCCGCTTTATGACGGAGGCACCGCTGCACGTGGACGGCGAGTGGGCGCGTATCAACGATTTGTTCGCGGCGCTCGTCGCCGAACCGGGAACGATGTTCGTCAAGCCCAGCCAGGTGCTCGACCTGATGTCGCATCCGTATGCCGCGCAGGCGCTGCAGCTGGAGAGCGCGGCACAGCCTGTCCCCGTGAAGAAACAAGACAAGTACAATCTTCTACGATGGGCGGTCACCGGACGTGATGACGTTGACGTAAACACCCGATGCTGGGCCGTGTATGAGTCATTGCGCGCCAACCCGAGCACCACAGCAGAACACTGGCGCGAGCTGTGTTACCTGTGGAGCAGTGACTTCCGAACCCACATCACAGAGCGTCGCTGGACCGGATTCCGGAAGCGGCTTGGCGACTGCGTTTCCCGTCCGCCCGCCACGGTGGAGGCGCCGCCGCCGTCGGTGCCGGGTGCAGATGCCTTCCGCACGCGCGTGGTCGAAATGGGCCACCATCTGGTCGTCGGCGCCGCCGGGGTTGAGGTGACGCTCAATCGTCGTCGCGGTCTCGCGATTGAGGCGCTTCGGTTCCCGGATGTCGCGACACATGCGCTGTGCGGCACGGTGCCACACGGCACGTTTGACAGCATTCGATTCAGTCCCGACTGGTATACCGGCAACCTGGTGTTCGAAGCGCCGGCGCAGCACAAGGTGACTGACCTCGGCGCAGCGGTCGACGTGACGTGGGAGGATGACGGCGCGGGCGGGGTGATCGTGCATGGTACGGTACCCACGGCGCTTGGCCCGGTGAAGAAGGAACTGCGGATTGGCGGCGAACGCGGAGGAGTCGGACTGTCCTTCGAACTCGAGTGGCAAACGAAACCCATCGGCTCATTGCGCCTCGGCTTCGTTACCCTCCTGCCCGGCGCCTTCGACGACGCATCGCTGTTCTACCGGACCCACAACGGTGGCCGCGATGCCGAGACGTTTCCACTGGCTGGCAGGGTCGTGGAGCACGGTGCGCCGGTGTCAGCGCTTGTGTCGGCAAGTCACGCATTAGGGGTGACGAACGGCGTTCTGGAGTTCGGTGATCGCGAGAAGACGTTAACGATCGAGATCGACAAGACCGCATCCGCGCTCGTCGGCATGATTTCGCACTATCCGCTGGGCCGGCAGGTTTTTTGTCAATCGATGTTCTCCGCAGAAGAAATCGATGACACCCGGAAGCTCGACCCGATGCAGAGTCAGCGGACGCTCGTCGTTCGCATGCGGCTCAGCGCACGGCGCACCGCGTGACATGTCCGTCAATTGCCAGCATAAGAGGAGTGTAACCATGGCCGATTCCAAGATCGAAGGATCCGTAAGCAGCCACTACGACGCGGCGGCGGACCAGTATCACGAGCAGTATCAGCGCGAAAAGCTCTACGACCTGGCAAGGGAATATCCAGCCAATTATTTCCGGCTCCAGTTGCTCATCAATTCGTTCCTGACCAAGGGAATCAAGCGTGTGATGGAGATTGGCGTCGGCGAAGGCACGCCGCTCGCCACCCTAGGGAAGGCCGGGATTGACGTCTGGGGGTTCGACATCGCCCACGAAATGGTGAAAAAATCGAAGGGAACCATGCAGGCACAGGGCATGAACCCGGATCATATCTTCTGGGGAGATGTCCAGGACCCGAACACGTACGTGCACGCGCTGAAGGATGGATTGTTTGATGGCTTGATGGCGATGGGAGTGATGCCGCACGTGCACAACGACGACATGGTGATCAAGAACATGGCCAGCATGGTCCGGCCCGGCGGCAGCGTGTTTGTCGAGTTCAGGAACAAGCTGTTCGCGCTGAGCACGTTCAATCGCTACACGGTGGAGTTTGTTCTCAACGATCTCTTGCGTGACGTGCACCCCGAACTCAAGGCGCTGGTCGCGAAAGACCTGAACTCCCGTTTGCGTGTCGACATGCCCCCGCGTCGCGAGACCATCGACGGATCGGATGCGCCTGGCTATGACGCCATTCCCTCCAAGTTCCACAATCCATTTGAAGTTGTGGAGTCATTCAGGCAGCATGGTTTTGAGGATGTCCAGCTCCTGTGGTATCACTATCATCCGGTCATGCCCTACGTGGCGGATCAGTCGCCGGAGTTGGTTCGGAAAGAGGGAATTCGTCTGGAACATGAATCTTCGAATTGGCGAGGATACTTCCTTGCCTCCGCGTTCGTGGTGGAAGCGGTCAAGAAAGGGAGATAGAGGAATGGCAGAATTGAATCCGCCGGCGACCCCGATCGATTCCAGCCCTGATATCGGCGAGCGGATTCATCAGTTGGCAGCCCGCTTGTTTCCCATTTGCCGAAGCTTGAGTGGAAACGGCGTGCGCGAGACGCTGGCGATTCTGCAGGAGCAGTTTCCGCTGCGGATGCACGAGGTGCCAACAGGTACCCAGGTTCTCGACTGGACCGTTCCGCGGGAATGGAACATCCGCGATGCCTACGTTGAGGACGAGGAGGGAAACCGCGTCATTGATTTCAGAAGCAATAATCTGCACGTCGTTGGATATTCGGTCCCCGTGGATCGCTGGGTGACCCTCGCTGAATTGCAGGAGCACGTGTACAGCCTGGAGGGGCAGCCAGATGCAATCCCCTATGTCACATCGTACTACCAGGAGCGCTGGGGCTTTTGTATGGCGCACAACAAGCGGCTCCAGCTCCGCGAAGGGAAATACCGGGTGCGCGTCGACAGTGACCTGAAGGACGGCCATCTCACGTATGGGGAATGCATCATTCCCGGCAGGGAAGACCGGGAAGTTTTTCTGTCCACGTACATTTGCCATCCGTCCATGGCAAACAATGAACTGTCCGGGCCGGTGGTATCGTCGTTTATCGCACAGTGGCTCTTGTCTCAGCCCCGTCGATATACCTACCGCATCATTTTTATTCCGGAGACGATCGGGGCAATCACGTATCTCAGCAGGCACCGGTCCCACCTGCTGGAGAAGGTCGTCGTGGGCTTTAACCTGTCCTGCATCGGGGATGAGCGGGCCTATTCCTATGTCGCTTCCCGGTACGGCAATACGCTGGCGGACAAAATAGCGTCCAATGTCCTGAAATTGCGGGCACCGGATTTCAAGAAATACTCATTTCTGTTCCGCGGAAGCGATGAACGCCAGTATTGCAGCCCGGGCGTGGACCTTCCGCTCGTCACACTCTGCCGCAGCAAGTTTGGCATGTATCCGGAGTACCACACGTCCCTCGACAATCTGGAGTTGGTGACCCCGGCAGGCTTGCGTGGCGGCTACGAAATGGTGCGCGAGTGCATTGAAGCGGTGGAAAACAACCGCACGTATCGCATGACCTGTTACGGCGAGCCTCAGCTGGGGAAGCGGGGGCTCTATCCGACCTTGAGCACGAGGACCTCAGGCGCTTCGGTGGACACGATGATGAATTTCATCGCGTATGCCGATGGGACCAATGACCTGGTTGATATCAGCAGCATCATCGGTACGCCCGTCGGGGAGCTTGTGCCGATCGCGGCGCGATTGATTGAAGCAGGACTGCTTGAGGAAACGAGCCCCCGGCCGTTGCCTGCCACACCGCGGGAATGCTGAGCAACTACAAGGTCTACGGACTCAAGCCGCTTCTCCGCAGCGTTTTCAAATCCGATGACTGGAACGCTCTGAAACCGGTCGATGTCCTGTTCGTGGACCACGACGGTCATCGCTCACATCGCTTCAACGACAAACAATACGCTCCGCTGATTGACTCCCTTCAGGAGTCGTACCTCGCCCAGGGTAAACGCTGTCTCACGATCGCTGAACCTTTCAGCCAGATCGTGGGTGAACGAGCCTTCGGGCATGTGGTGGACTTCAACGGGAGTTTCGCTCGAGCGGCGATTCGTCGAGTCGTGATGAATCCATTCGCGGCTGACGAAAAACTTTTCGGAACGCGTTACATCCGGGATGTGTGGCTGAGAATCCTCTCAAGGTGCCTCCCGAAAGAGGTGGTCGCGATTCAACCGAGCCAGGCGCTTTGCAGCGCCTGTCGCGAGCTTGGGATCGACGTTTCCGATTTTCAGCATGGCGTTATCAACAACAATCACCCGTGGTACAGTACGTCCTCGCGGCGGGACTATGATGTGGACGGGCTTCCCACTGCGTTCCTTTGCTGGGAAAGCGAGTCGGCTGGCGTGATCAAGACATGGGCGGAGCAGAAGGGTATTGTCGTTCGCGTGATCGGCAATCCGTGGACCCGGCGATTCAACAATCCCGACCCGTCGGATGTGCTTGTGCGCGAGGCCACGGCCGACTGTGCGTGGCTGCGTTCGCTTCCACCGCGCAACAGGATACTGGTCACGCTCGGTTGGGGCTGGCGGGATCTAGTTGTGGAGGGTATGCCAAACTACCTGTCGTTTCCAACGCCGCTCCTGAACATCATTCGTGATACGGCGGGCACGGCGACATGGTACATACGCCCCCATCCTGTGCAGATGCACGGCGAGGAACGAACCGACCTGTTGCGTTATTTGCATGACAGTGTGGGCCAGGTGCCCAACGTATTTTGCACGGAAGTGGCGTCCGTCCCGTTGCCCGCCCTCTTGCAGTCCACCGATCTCCATCTCACAGTCGGAAGCACGGTGACGTCAGAGGCGGCCGTCTTCGGAATTCCGACCGGATTGGTCGTGCCGGATCCCCGTCCCACGGAGTGGTTGCAACACTATTATGAATCGGAGCGGGCGGCGGGGATCGCCGAGTTTGTGCCAAACAGCGAAGACCAGATTCGACGCTACATTCGAAGGAAGCTCCCGGACCTTTTCGGGACTTAGCACTTAGGCACGCAATATTCCCTAGAACGAGATGAGGGCAAGATGAAAGAAAACGACTACTTGAAGAAACTCGTTGCTGCGACCGCACTCGTCCTGTTCGGTCGTTACGACAACTCAAAGGGCGGCGAGCCACTCAGGACTGCACTGGAGCTGACGGAAAAACAGCGCACCTCGCTGGATACGCTCGACCGGGAAGGAATTCAAGTCATTCCGGGCTACTACTCGACGGCGCAGTGCACCGACCTGCGCGCAAAGATCGACTCAATTATCGAGGGAGCCCGGGGCGCCGCGTGGGTAGACGAAGAAAAGAGCGATCACCGTGTCAACGCAGCGGAGCGGGTCTCGCCCGAAGTCGCTTTGTTCTGCGATGACCCATTCATTGTCGACATCGCGCGGGCGCTGAGCCATCGCGAGACGCTTCCCCGGTTCACGCTCGCGGCGCGGCTGGAGCACAAAGAAGGCGGCAAGGGCTCAGGACAGGGCTGGCATCGCGATAGCCTGGGCTTTCAGTTCAAGGCCATGCTGTATCTCTCCGATGTGACGACGGACAACGGACCATTCCAGTATTTCCGCGGCAGCCACAAGCGGTTTTACAAGATCCGGAACTACATCGCCGACCTGTCACAGGGGTTTGCCGACATCGTTCGCTACTCCGACGAGCACGTGGCAAAGCTGCCGCAGGCCGATTTGATGACCGTGACCGGAAACGCCGGCGATTTGGTGCTCTTCAATTCGTCCGGCGTTCACCGCGGAATGCCAACGCGCGCCGGAAACCGCTACGCGCTCACGATTTATTTCTTCAACGAGCCGTGGAGTGAAAACTGGGAGAAGCAGCTGCTCGCGCGGCCGGGCGGGGCAGCTCCCACCCCCCGTGCCAGCGCGTAGCCGGCGCTAACCGGCGACCGCAGGCTCTCCTTTTCCTTGTGGGATTCGCGTCATTTCCGCGCCTAGCCCTCTGGACGATTTCGTGGCAGCACCCCGAGAGGGCATTCAGGCCGGACACCGCAGCGTACCTCAACGTGGCGTCCTAGCTGCTGCATCAAGCGAGACGACGTTCACTTTTTTGTTGTTGCTGACCGTGTGGTGCTCGGTGCGATTCTGGACGTCTGAGCGGCTCTTGCTGCTGGTGCTCGCCGCGATTCTGATGGCCTTGGCGATTCTCTGTCGTCCCATTGCGGTCTTCTTTCCATTTCTCCTCGGGGCGACACTGTTTGTGCCGCCGCATCCGAGGGTTTTCTGTCGCCCGGCAGATTCTCCTGTTCGCCGCGACGGTCGCACTGGTAGTGAGTCCGTGGATGTGGCACAATGCCCGCAGCGTCGGCATGAGTACCGTGTCGACAATCTCCGCGATTGATCTTCTGTACTTTGACGCGGCAACAGTCGAAGCGCACCTGCGCGGGCTCGTCCCCGATGTGGCGACCTCAGGCGAGATCATTGGTGTGACCACCCGCAGCAAGGCCACACTCGCCGTGCTCGAACGAGATGCCGTCGGCGCGGCAGTCGAGCATTTTTCCAGGGCCAAACGGCGTGCATCTGGCTAATCCTGTCGCTCGTGGTGCTGCTCATGGCCAGGTATGTCCTTGCGATTGCAGGCGTCGCCACTCTGGTTCGGGAGCGGGCGTGGTATGCATTGGCGATACTCCTTCCTCCCATCGCGTACTATCTCGTACTGCCAGGTGCTGTATCATCCGCCCGATTCAAGATGCCGACGCTTCCTTGATCTCAGCCTGCTGGCGGGGGATTGGCCTGCACGCGGCATGACGCGCCGCTTCCGCCCGCGGTCGAGTTATTCGGAATCACGGCGCTTCGCCTGTCAACGAGCATCCTGAAGTTTTTTCGGGCGCTGTGGGCCTGTGTGGCGGTGTCCATCTTCATCGCGTTGGCGTGCGGAGCACGACCGTCGTCGACAGGAGAAGTCGTTTCGTGGCTGGCCGCCCAGGTCACCGTTTTCCAGTTTTACAACGCGGATTTCCTTCGCACGCTCCCAACGGGTGGATTGAACGGGAGTCTTTGGACCATCCCAGTCGAATTGCAGTTCTACGCCGTGCTGCCAGTACTCGCGTTCTTCGCCAGGGATCGATGGAAGGCATGGACCGGCTTCGGCGTCGCCGCCGCCGCGGGGATGATGATCGCTCAACCATGGATCAGTGCGCCGTTGACGATCGGCGCCAAGTTGCTCGGCGTCTCCGTACTCCCATACCTGTTCTATTTCCTTGTCGGGGTGCTGGCGCTGCAGGTTTTTCGTCGCGCCCCTTGGGTGTTTCGGGGAAAACTGTTGCACTGGGGAATTCTCTATCTCGCCTGGATGGCCATCGAGAGTTCAGTAAACCTCGGCGGCTGGGGCGGCAATCAGTTGGGTATGACAACGGCGTTGCTGCTCGGCGGTCTTACGGTCGCCACCGCGTTCACCGTACCATCACTCGCCAGCCGGTTGCTGCCGGCGCAGGACATTTCATATGGCATCTACCTGTATCATGTGCCGTTGATCAACCTGCTTCTCATCCTGCGGCTGACCGGCGGTGTCGCCTACGGCGCGTTGGTTGTCAGCGCGTCTATCTGCGCTTTCTTGTCGTGGCACCTCATTGAACAACCCGCGCTTCGAATGAAACGGCATTCATCGCGGCAACCGGCGGGTTCGCGGGGCGGGACGGAAATTCGTTTGGCCGCCACGGGATGAAGGCCAATTCAGCGTTGTCCGCGGTGGGTGCGCCGCGGATCAGGGCCGCCCTCGGATCCACGGCATCGGTTTGGTCGTGCGTCGGCGTTGTCGGTACGATGTTCAACGTCCTGGCGTACCAGTCGTGGCAGCCCCTTCTGGTGGCCGCGTTGCTTTATGGAACCGCGTATCTCGTGCTCCGCTGCACGCCGCTCGGGGGAACCGAGGAGCGGAGGACATTCAACGCATGCTTCGCGACCGCTTGGTGCATGGCGGGGGTGGCGGCACTCTACTTGCATTTCATGCTCGATCCGGTGCAGCTGGACGACGCCGAGGATTTCTACGTCCTGGCGTCCGATCCCGTCGCGTCGGTGCTCAGTATCTCCGGCTTGCAAGCACTGACGAGCGGCGCCGGCGCGATTGTGTTGTGGCAACAGTTCTACGATTTCTTTTCATGGCTCGGCCTCGGGCGCGGGCGCTACATCGGGATCACGGTCAACTCGCTCGCCGTCGCGCTGAATGGAGTCGTCGCGGTCAAGATCACCCGCGAACTCTTTGGGAATGACCGTCGGCGAATGCGGCGGCTTACCGTTTTGCTGGCGACGTGCGGCCTCTACGGCCTCTTTGCGTCCATTCATCTCCGCGACGCACTCGTTTTGCTGAGCATCACCACGCTGACGTATGCCTGGGTCAGGTACCTCAGTCGGTCGGGCTTCGGAAACGCGCTTATCGTGATCGCCGCGACGATCCTCGCGGCCATCGTGCTTCCGCTGCTTCGGACCGAGTTCTTCTTCGTGCCGATTGCGATGACTTTGGCCGGTATCGCCGCCATTCTCATCTTCGATCCCGTCCGAACCGGCCGACGCGGGTTTATCATCGCCGTTGTGGGCATTGGCATTATCGTTCTGGCGAAGCTCCTGATCCAGTATCAGGACGCGATTGGGTTTCTGTTGACTTCGGGGCAGAAGAATTATGCCGCGATGTCGGCGGCCGAGAGCGGTGCCGGATCGCTCGGCAACGCTATCATCAGGGCGGCGCCATTTCCCATTCGCATTGTATTGGGATCCATCTACCTGTATGTCTTTCCGATTCCGGTGTGGGTCGGTTTTCAGCTCAAGTCAGCCTACCACCTGTTTACTTCGCTCACGGCGATCTACTTCTACGTCGTTGTGCCGCGGGTCATCGTGGCGATGTCAGGGATCCTTCGCAACAAGGACCGGCGTACTCCGGGAACAATGTTTCTCGTGTTGCTTTCGGTCGGATTCCCCCTGGCGGTCGGCGCGACATCACTCGAAACCCGGCACTTCGGAGCATTTCTTGTTTCGTTCCAGATCCTTGCTTCCATTCCCGATTTCGCGGTGCGAGAGGACCTGGTCGCCTACCGTGGCTGGGCCCGCCTGTTCCTCGCGGCGATCATCGCGGTGCACGTGGCCTGGGCGATGCTGAAGTTCGTCGGATGAAGGTGCTGGTTTTCACAACCCAGTTCTATCGACTGGGCAGCGCGGAAGGCCTTCAACTCGATCTAGCGCAGCGGCTCAACGCTCGCGATATCCGCGTCGACGTCTTGAGCCTTTATCGGCACGATCTTCCGGGAGTGCCGGAGGCTACGGAGGCCCTGAAGATCCGAGGCGTGCCGCGGATCGGGTTTCTCGGACTCGTTCCGCATCCCTCCATGCCAAGCCTGCTTATGGCTGCCTGGCGGCTGAGGCGTCTGGTGGCCCGTGAGGGCTACGACATCGTGGAGACGTCGGGCCCAACGCCGACGGCGCTGGCGATTCTCGCGTTGCAGGGGACGAAGGCGCGCCACGTGGCCGGAATCCATCAGGTATTCCGGACGGACCGCGACCGGAACTCGAACCTGCGTGCGTTGCGGCACATCGCGCGGCTCGACTGGCGCTCGCGGTACTATGCCGTGTCTCGTGCGGCCGCGGATGGATGGACCGGGTTCGCTAACGTCGCCGCTCGCCGCATTCTCGTCGTGTACAATGGCGTCGCGGACCAGTTCTTCGGCGCGACCACAGATCGCGACCGGATGCGCGAAAGCCTCGGCATTCCGCCCAACGCGAGAATGGCGTTGTATGTGGGTCGGCTCGCCAAATACAAAGGCATCGCCACGATTCTTGAGGCGTTGCTGCCGATCCTCAAGGAGCGGAACTTGGTGCTCTGCTATGCCGGTGAGGTGGACTCGGACGTTCCTGGCAGCGCCGAGGAAGTCCGGGCGCTGAAGGCCACGGTTGAGCGCGCGGGCCTAAGCAAACGGGTCCGTTGGCTCGGCCACCGCACCGACGTCAACCAGATACTGAGAAGCGCGGATGTGCTCGTCCATCCCACGTCCGTCGAATCATTTGGCTTGGTGCTGGTGGAAGCGTTGGCGGCGGGAGTGCCCATTGTCTCGAGCGATGTCGAAGGCATTCCGGAGGTTCTTGCGGGCACCGAATCGATGATGGTGCGGCCCGGCGATGCCATTGCGCTTCGCGAGGCGGTCGAGGTCACTCTTGCCAGGCCACGAGAGGACCAGCTGCGAGCGGAGCGGTTGGGCATCGCGCGTGCCGAGGCGTTTCGCGCCGACCGCCGAGTTGACGAGATGCTGCGGCTCTTTCAGGATGCCCAGGCAGGCATTTTTTGAGGGTACGTCAGCAGCGTCCGGGCTGAATGTCGGCATGCTATATTTCGTTGCGCTGGCCCGATGGTGCGCGGCGCGATCTATCTCACCCGAGGAACTGAACCATCTGCGGTTTTTGCGGCATTCTGCATGCAAGTGAAGGGGCTGCGAGCCTTGGTCGCACGGTTCAGACAATGACCGACGCGCTACGGCATCGTGGACCGGACGGTTGCGGCATGTTCGCCGAGGACGGAATCGCGCTCGGCCATCGTCGCCTGAGCATCATTGACCTGTCGGCCACGGGTGCGCAGCCGATGACGCAGGGAGCATCCGGTCCGACCATCTCGTACAATGGAGAGGTCTACAATTTCCTCGACCTTCGCGAGCAGCTGACGCGGATTGGGTGCACCTTCCGCGGCCGGTCGGACACGGAGGTGATGCTCCAGGCCTATGAGAGCTGGGGCATGGATGGGCTCAAACGTTTGGAAGGGATCTTTGCCTTTGCGCTCTGGGATTCGCGGCGCAAACGCCTCGTGCTGATGCGCGACCGGCTGGGCGTGAAGCCGCTCTTCTATAGCTGGGCCGATGGTCGATTGACGTTCGGTTCCGAAATCAACGCGCTCATGGTTGCCGGTGGCGTCGACACGGCCATCGACGAGCAGGCGCTTTCTGAATATCTCTGGTATGGAAACACGTTTGAGGACCGGACCATGTACCGCGGCGTGCGATCGTTGCCGCCGGGGCATTGGCTGGTTGTCGAAGACGGAAACGTGCGAGTGGAAGCGTGGTGGAAGGTTGAGGCCTGGCTGTCGCCGCAGGATCGTCCCGCGACGGAACTTGAAGCAACTGAGCGAGTGAGGCACGCGCTTTCAACCGCTGTCCGCCGCCAGCTCATCAGCGACGTTCCCGTCGGGATTTTCCTCAGCGGAGGTCTCGATTCGTCGGCCATCGCCTGCTCCGCGGTGCGGGATGCCGGACAGCGGTTGACCAGCTTCTCCGCTGGGTTCGATTTCGAGGGCGGCATCGACGAACTTGCCAAGGCCCGACGGGTGGCGGATGTGCTCGGCCTCGAGCACCACGAACTCCGTGTCACGGCAAACGATCTCGGTGACGTCCTGCTCGCGCTCGCTCGCGCGCATGGCGAACCATTCGCCGACGCGGCCAATATCCCTCTCTACCTGATGTCGCGAGCACTAACCGGGCAGATCAAGGTGGTGCTTCAGGGTGACGGTGGTGACGAGATGTTTGCCGGGTATCGGCGGTCGCTGATGCTACAGCACGCGGCGCGGTGGAAGGGGTGGCCGGGATGGCTCAGCGCAGCGTTGCGCGCCCTGCCAGGACACGCCGGCCGGCGGGCCGCCCGAATGGCGGACGCGATGCGCGCGGACCCGGCCATGCGCATGGCATCGCTGCTGACCGTCGAGACGACGGCCCATCCGCCCACGTCGTTTCTTGTTCCTGAAATGCAGGATCGACTCGCACGGCAGACGGACCCGTTCCTGGCGTTCAAGCGCTGCGACGAACGATTCAACGCATACGAGCCGGTGCAGCGCATGTTGCTCACCGACCTCATGCTTCAGCTTCCGTCCCAGTTTCTCGCAAAGGTCGATCGTGCAACGATGGCGAATGGCATCGAGGCGCGGGTGCCGCTGCTCGACGAACGCATTGGGGAGCTGGCGGTCGGACTGCCGTCCGCATGGAAAGTGCGAGGTGGGAGAGGGAAGGTCGTGCTTCGCGAGGCAATGCGCGGCGCGCTTCCGGATGACGTGCTCGATGGTCCCAAAACAGGATTCGGGGTCCCCTACCAGCACTGGCTGCGTGGCGGCCTGCATGACTTTGCCCGCGACGTCATTCTCGATGAAAGTGTGTGCACCCGATTTGGCCTCGACCGATCGCGGCTCACGCGCGCACTGGCCGAGCATCGTGCAGGGACACGGGACCACGGTTTCGTGCTCTGGAAGTACCTGCAGCTTGGGCTCTGGACGCAGGTGGCGGCGTGACGGAACTCGCGCGCCCACGACTGCTATTTGTTGGCGCATTTCCAGAACCCGGTCGCCAGATTTTCGGCGGCCACGTGACGGCATGCCGGGCATTGCTCGAGTCATCTTTTCCGCGGCACTTCGAGCTCGACCTGATTGACAGCACGCAAATCAGTAATCCGCCGCCGGGACTGGTTACCCGGCTCTTCATCGCCGCGCGGCGATTCTGCCAGTTCTTGTGGCGATTCGAGCGGCGGCGCCCCGATGTAGTCCTTCTCTTTCTGGCGATCGGTGCCAGCGTGGTTGAGAAGTGCGCGATGGCCTGGTACGCACGATTGCGAGGTGTCCCCGCGGTGCTTTTTCCGCGTGGCGGCGGTCTGCTCGACAGCGCCAAGCGCTCGCCGACCTACCGTCGGTTCTTGCGGATCGCGTTCGGCGGGGGAAAGATGGTGTTCTGCCAAAGTAAGGCAGTGCAGACGTTTGCCATCGATGCGCTCGGCTTCAGGGCTGAAGAGGCACCGGTCATCCTCAACTGGACGGCGACCGCCGAACTGCTCGCGATCGGCCGTGCACGGCACCCGCGCGCCGAAGGACCACTGCGTCTGCTTTTTGTCGGATGGCTCGAGACGCCGAAGGGAGTTCTGGACCTGCTCGAAGCGTTGCGCAGGCTGAACATCGACCGGCCATATTCGATTGATTTCGTCGGAGACGGTGCACTGGCCGCGGAAGCGGCAACACTCGCTGGAGAGGGCGCACTCCGCGGGCACGTGCGATTTCGCGGCTGGCTCACTGGCGCATCCCTCCGGGAGGCATTCGCAGAGTCTGACATTTTTGTTCTCCCCTCTTGGGAAGAAGGGTTGCCGAACGCGATGATCGAAGCGTTTGCTGCCAAGCTGGCCGTCGTTGTCACGACGGTCGGCGGCATCCCCGATGTTGCACACGATGGCGTCAATGCACTCCTCGTCCCGTCGCGGAATGTCGACGAACTGTGCCGTGCGCTTGCGCGCATCATGGCCGACGATCAACTGCGGATGGAAGTGGCCAACGCAGGGTTCGCGACGGCCGAACGCAAGTTCGGAATCGATGCCGCGGTCGTGAAACTCGTCAACGGACTGGAGGCGGCCATGAACCATCGTCTCTCCACGTTCCCCGCCGCGAGCTAGCCGCCCGCATGCGCGACACCGGAGCCGAATCATGAAGGATTTGAAGCAGCAAGTTGTCGGTTGCTGGAACAACGCGGCGCGCAGCCTCTTCCGTGATTTGCTTGGGGCGTTCGCTCCGTCGCTCGGGCTGTTCATGCTGCTCGAAGCCCGAAAGTAAGAGGAGACGACTATGTGCGGCATCGTCGGATTCCAGGGCGAGTTTTCGCGGGATCTCCTTGCGAGGATGACCCTTGCTGTCGCGCATCGAGGCCCCGATGGCGAGGGCGGGGTGATTCTCACCGCTGACGGACAACCACCGACCGGGCTCGGACACCGCCGCCTCGCGATTATCGACCTGTCCGACGCCGGACTGCAGCCGATGACGCTCCCCTGCGGTGAAACGACGCAGGGCGGACTGACGCTGGTCTTCAATGGCGAGATCTACAACTACCGGGAGCTTCGGGCCGAACTGGCCGCGCGTGGCCATCGGTTCGTTTCCGCCTCTGATTCAGAAGTGTTGCTGCATCTGTATCAGGCGCACGGACCCGCGATGTTGGGTCGCCTGAATGGCATCTTCGCTTTTGCCATTCACGATGCCCGAGAAAATGGACGTCCCGATGAGGTGGAACGCGGCGCATTGTTCGTCGCGCGCGACCCTATGGGAGTCAAGCCCCTCTACTTCGTCGAATCGCCTCGCGGATTCCTGTTTGGTTCGGAGATCAAGGCGGTGTTGATGGAGCCGAGCGTGGACCGGACGATTGACGCGGCGGCATTGCACCAGACGCTCGCTTACCTCTGGACGCCGGCGCCGCGCACGATTCTGCGCTCAGTGCGGAAGCTGGAGCCCGGGTCGGCGATGATCGTCAGTCAGGGACGCATTCGCAGGCGATGGTCGTACTACACTCCCCCGTATACTGGCCAGGTATCACGGGCGCCGGAGGCGGAACTCGCCAAGGAGCTGGCCGAACGACTCTATACGGCGGTCGATCGACAGTTGGTATCTGACGTGCCCGTTGGCGCCTTCCTGTCCGGCGGGCTCGACTCCAGTTCGATTGTCGCCATGATGCGGCGCGCGCGGCCGGCCGAACCGATCACGGCCTTTACGATCGGGTTCGAGGACGACGCAGACACTGACGGCAATCCCCCAGACCTTCCGTTCGCGCGGAGCGTGGCGAAGCATCTCGACGTTTCACTGCAGGAGATCACGCTTCCGTCGTCCGCCATTCATCGGCTGGAGGAAATGATCCGGCTGTTGGACGAGCCACAGGCGGATCCGGCGCCGATCAACGCGCTGATGATCGCCGAAGCGTCGCGCGCGATGGGGATTCCGGTGCTGCTGTCAGGGGCGGGAGGCGACGACATTTTTGGCGGGTATCGCCGGCACTGGGCGCTGAAGTTTGAGCGAAATTGGACGTGGATGCCCAGGGGACTGCGAGCCGCAATGCAGGGCGCCGCGCAGTGGGCGGCGACCGGCAATGGACGTGGGCAATCCATTCCGGCCGTGCGTCGCATGGCGAAAATGTTCTCGTATGCTGGCGAGGAACCCGATCGCCGCCTCGTTTCGTATTTCCTCTGGAGCACGGACAAACTCCGCCGTGGCTTGTACACGCCGGAGTTCGCCCGCGAAACCGCGCTCATGGACGTGGCCGATCCGTTACTGAAGAGCCTTCAGCGCATCCCAAAAGAGCATGACAGGCTCCAGCGAATGCTCTTTCTGGAAACCGTCCATTTCCTGGCAGACCACAATCTGAACTATACTGATCGCGCCGGCATGGCCGTCGGCGTCGAAGTGCGGGTTCCGCTGCTCGACCTGGACCTGGTGAAGTTCGCGGCCACTGTTCCTTCGTCGATGAAGCAGGCGGGTCGGATTGGCAAGCCGCTGTTCAAGAAGGCGATGGAGCCGTACTTGCCCCATGATGTTATCTATCGTCCTAAGACGGGGTTCGGCGCCCCGTTACGACGCTGGATCCGTACCGAACTGCGCGACCTCGTGGGCGACACGCTGTCTCCCGCGGCCATCCGGAGCCGGGGATTCTTCAACCCGGTTGCGGTCGCGAAACTGATCGAGCAGGATCGTCGCGGAATGGTTGACGGGACCTACACGATTTTCGCGCTGCTGAGCTTCGAGCTCTGGTGCCGCTCCTTTCTCGATGTTGCTCCACCAGTATACGCATCTTCGACTTCCTCATGAACATCCTGAAATTCCGGGACGGCGTTTAGTCCATGCGCCAGATCCTGCAGAGTCTTCGTACCGGGGCCACCGATGTGGCCGAAGTCCCGGCGCCCGCGGTCCAGAAACGACAAGTGTTGATCCGCACCAGCCGCACCCTCGTGTCGGCGGGAACGGAGCGCATGCTGGTGGAATTCGGCCAGGCCAGCTGGATAGACAAGGCCCGGAAGGAGCCAGAAAGAGTCCGCGCCGTGCTCACCAAGATGAGTACCGACGGGGTGCTTCCGACCATCGAAGCGGTGTTCAATAAGCTCGACCAGCCGCTGCCACTCGGCTATTGCAATGTGGGCGTCGCGCTGGAAACCGGTATCGGAGTATCCGGGATCGTGATCGGTGACCGCGTTGCATCAAACGGCAAGCACGCGGAAGTGGTGAGCGTGCCGATGAATCTGTGCGCGAAGATTCCGGACAACGTTTCAGACGACGAGGCGGCGTTCACCGTGATTGGGGCGATCGGCCTGCAGGGCGTGCGGCTGGCGCAACCGACGCTTGGCGAATGCGTGGTCGTGACGGGACTCGGCCTCATTGGCCTGATGACGGTGCAGCTGCTCCGCGCGCAGGGATGCCAGGTGCTCGGAATCGATCCCGATCCGGCGAAGCTCGCGTTGGCTCGCGGGTTCGGCGCTCACGGTGTTGACCTGTCCGCGGGCGAAGACCCGGTTGCCGCCGCGCTGGCGTTCTCCCGGGGCCGGGGCGTCGATGCAGTGATCATCACGGCATCGACCGCTAGCAGCGAACCGGTGCGCCAGGCCGCATTGATGAGCCGCAAACGCGGCCGTATCGTGCTCGTTGGCGTGACAGGACTCGAGTTGTCGCGGGCCGATTTCTACGAGAAGGAGCTGACCTTCCAGGTCTCCTGCTCCTATGGACCGGGGCGGTACGATCCAAGCTACGAGGAGCAGGGCGTCGACTATCCGCTGGGGTTCGTGCGTTGGACGGAACAGCGCAACTTCGAAGCGGTCCTTGAGATGATGTCCGACCGGCGGTTGGATGTGCAGCCGCTGATTTCCCACCGGTTTTCCATAGGCGATTCCGCCCACGCGTACGACGTCGTGACCGGTTCGACGCCGTCACTGGGAATCCTGCTTGAGTATCCGACGGCTGCGGAGCGCCCCGATGCCACGCTCCGCGAGCGGACGGTGCGACTGCGTCAGCACGAGACCACCGGAACGCAGCGCGCCGGCATCGGTTTTATTGGTGCCGGTAACTATGCAACTGCGATCCTGATTCCCGCATTCAAGGCGGCCGGCGCGCGGCTGCGCTCCGTCGCATCAAACGGCGGTGTCAGTGGACTGCATGCCGCGAGAAAATTCGGAATAGAGCTGACGACGACCGATACGCCCTCGCTCCTAGCCGATCCGGCGGTCAACGCCGTGGCTATCGCTACACGCCACGACAGTCACGCGCGCCTGGTGTGCGACGCACTTCGCGCAGGTAAGCACGTTTTCGTGGAGAAGCCGCTGGCAATCGACCTGGCGGAGTTGGCGGAACTCGAACAGGTGCTGACGGAGATCGACTCGGGCTCATCGCGAATTCTCATGGTGGGCTTCAACCGCCGTTTTGCGCCACAGGTCTTGAAGATTCGGGAGCTGCTCGCAGGCGTGCGCGAACCGAAGGCGTTCATCATGACGGTGAACGCCGGGGCGTTGCCTGGTGCTCATTGGGCGGTTGACGCGGACGTCGGCGGCGGGAGAATCAACGGGGAAGGGTGTCACTTCATCGACCTGCTCCGCTTTCTTGCTGATTCCCCGATCGCCGATTTCAGTGTGATATCGATGGCCGGGGCGGTGGGCGTCGCTGGCGGCGACGACAAGGCGATCATCAACCTGCGGTTTAGGGATGGGTCAATCGGAACCATTCAGTATCTCGCCAACGGACACCGATCGTTTCCAAAAGAGCGGCTGGAGGTATTCGCCGGTGGTCGCATACTCCAGTTGGACAATTTTCGCAGACTGACCGGATTCGGATGGCCAACGTTTCGGCGCATGAACTTGTGGCGCCAGGACAAAGGCCAGCGTGGCTGCGCCGCAGCGTTCGTCGCGGCCATCGAGTCGTCTGGCCCGGCGCCGATTCCACTTCACGAGCTTCTCGAAGTGACGCGGGTAACGATTCAGGTGGCGGCGGCGGCGGCGAGCGGATCGGCGTGACGGCGCCGGAGCCCCGCACGTCGGCGGATCCGCGACGTGGTCCGTCGTTGCTCTGGATCAATCAGTTCGCCGTCCTCCCCAGTGACGGAGGCGCCACGCGCCATTTTGAGCTTGGGCGCGAACTAGTGCGTCGCGGCTGGGACGTGACGGTTGTGGCGTCCGACTACCACCCGCAACGGCGAGCATACACGCGGCGGACGGATGCAAGCAATCACGACGCCATCGACGAATCCATCGACGGCGTGCGCTTTCGGTGGTTGTGGGCAGCGGCGTACAAGGGAAACGATTGGCGTCGCGCCATCAACTGGTTGTCCTTCCACCGATCCGTCGCGGCGATGCGAGCGATGCCGAGCGCGCCTGACATCGTCATCGGGTCGTCTCCGCAGCTGTTTGCAGCAACGGCCGCGCGTCGACTGGCTCATCGCGTTAAGGTGCCGTTCGTATTCGAGGTTCGAGACCTGTGGCCGGAGAGTCTCGTCGCCGCTGGCGGTCGCAAGGGCATCGCGTACCACGCGTTGGCGCGCGTTGCGGCGGGGCTGTATCGGGACGCAAGCCGTATCATGGTTCTGGCGGCCGGCACCGGGACCTACCTGGCCAAGCAAGGTATCGATCCCCGGCGAATCGTCCTTGTGCCGAACGGCGTCGATGTGAACCTCGTGCAGCCAGGTGCGGCGCAACCCGAGGCGCTGGGCGCACCACCGCTCGCGGCACCAACCACACTCATTTATGCGGGTGCCCACGGTCCAGCGAATGGACTTGAAGTCGTGCTTGAAGCGGCGGCTATGCTCGCGGCGTCAAGTACGCCCGTGCGGTTCGTGCTCATCGGTGACGGACCCTCAAAGTCGAGTCTGATGGAGGTTGCCGCGTTGAGGGGACTCACGAACGTCGAGTTCCGGGCTCCCGTGCCAAAGAGCGAGTTGGTGAAAATGCTGGTGAGCGCGGATGCCGGCCTCCTGCTGTTGCGCGATGCGGCGCTGTTTGCGTTCGCCGTGAGTCCGAACAAGTTGTTCGACTATTTGTCCGCGGGCATTCCGGTCGTTTGCAATGTTCCAGGCGAAGTAGCCGGTCTGCTTGCGGCCAGTGAGGGCGGTGTCCAGACCCGCAATACCGGCGCGAAAGCGCTAGTCGATGCTATCCATCGCCTCCGCGCTCTGACGCCGGCGGATCGCCAGCGCATGGGCCGAGACGGGCGGCGTTGGGTCGAACAGCACCACAGCCGCGAGGTGCTCGGCACACTCTTGGACAAGGTGCTTCGCGACATTATCGTCGCCGCGCCATGAAGTTCACGCTCGGCCAGATCGTGCGGCTGTGGAGAACCGTGTGGCGGACGTACGGCGCGCGCGGACTGCGCCGCCGCGCCGTGCATGAGCTGCGCCGGGCGGCCGGCGGATTTCATCGTGAACCGCACCAGGCGATCGACCGCGGCACCTCGGCACCGGCGGGGAGCGTCTACGCCGGCCGTGGCTCTTTCGACAGGCTCAGCTCCGACATTCAGACGCGCATTCTCGAGCGCGGCGAACGGGTGGTCAGCGGCTCGTACGAGGCGTTTGGCCACCGCTGGCGAAGCTTTCCCTCGACGACTCGGGGATGGAGCACCACAGATTCCGGATCATTCAGTTTTCCCGACGGGCCGTGGTGGACAGTTCCGCACCTACCACCGCAAGCCGACATAAAGGAAGTGTGGGAGCCGGCGCGGTTTGGATGGGCCTACGACCTGATTCGCGCGTACAAGCTTTCGGGCGATCCGGCGCTCGCAGCGACGTTCTATCAAAGGTTCGAGGAGTGGACCGAGTCATCACCTCCCTTCTATGGCGTTCACTGGTCGTGCGGTCAGGAGACCGCCATTCGCGCGATTGCTCTCTTGCATGCAGAGGCGGCGCTGCCCCAGATTGACGGCGACCGGATGGGCGTCGTCCGTGCACTGGCATGGTCGGGCGAGCGTATCGAGGATGCGATCGTGTACGGCCTGTCGCAACGCAATAATCACGGCATTTCGGAGTCGGCGGGCCTCGTGCACATCGGCCTGCGGCTACGCAGTTCTCATCCCCGCGCGGCGGAGTGGGTGACCCGCGGACGCCGCCTGCTGGATGAGCAGATCCAGGACCAGTTTCTCGGAGACGGCTGGTACGCGCAGCATTCGTTCTACTATATGCGGGTCGCGTTAGACCAGGCGCTCCTGGCTCAGCGCGCCCTGGAGCAAGCGGGCCAGAGTCTTGCCAAACCCTCCATCATCCGGCTTGAAGCCGCGTTCCAACTGCTCGCCATGCTCGTGGACGCCGAAAGTGGGGAAGTCCCCAACTTTGGTGCAAACGACGGTTCCCGCGTGTCGCCAATCTCGTCGTCCGCGTATCGGGACTTCCGACCGCTGCTTACACTCGCTTCCCTCGTGCTGGGAAGTTCCCTGCCGGCAGATATTCCTGCCGATTCCGAGGTGCTCGCTTGGGTGGGAGGGAAGCTGCCGCCACGTACCTCGCCTCGCGCCGACGGCGTATACCGCGGGACGGAAGGTGGATGGTTAACGATCCGTCACCGCGGGGTCGTCGCGTTTCTTCGAGCAGGGGAGTTTCATCACCGACCATCCCACCTCGACCTTTTGCACCTGAACGTGAGCGTCGATGGCCGGGAGATTATTGTTGACCCAGGCTCGTATGCCTACAATGCTCCGACGCCGTGGAAGAACGGGCTCGCAGTCGGGCGAGTGCACAACGGCCCGGTGCTCGACGACCAGGAGCCTGCCTCCAACGTGCATCGTTTTCTGTGGAGCGATTGGCCTTCAAGCCGGATTGTCGGCGTCGAGACGAGCGCCGACGGCGTGCTCGCGGTTGCCGAGATACCGGGCCGGGTGAGGCGGGACTTGCTGATCCGCCGGGACGAGGTGACTGTGACGGATACCGTCCTCGATGCGCGGGTGCAGTCTGTCCAGGTGACCTGGTTGCTGAGTTCCGAAGTGGCCGATCTGGACATCGTACATGCCAATGGTGCGAGCGACCTGCGCCCAGCCGGCGACGCTGTTGATGCGTGGTTCTCCCCATCTTATCTCCTGCGCGTACCCACTCGCGCCATTCGCGCGCGCCGCGGAAAGAGCGAGGGCGAAACGCTCGAGGTTTGCACGTCGATTATCTTATCCTCTGCGAAAATGAAGCCATAGCTTGAAACGCCTCTTCGATTTCACAGCGGCGCTTGTTGGCCTCGTCGTAGTCTCGCCGGTGATGCTTGTCATCGCGGTGTTGGTGCGCGCGTCCATAGGGTCTCCCGTATTCTTTCGACAACAGCGCCCCGGCCTTCGCGGTATTTCGTTTCAACTGGTCAAGTTTCGGACGATGCGCGAGCTGGACGGCGCTCACAATCAGCCCCTTCCCGACGCACAGCGACTTACGCGACTTGGCAAATTTCTGCGGGCGTCGAGTCTCGATGAACTGCCCGAGCTTTGGAATGTTCTGCGGGGCGAAATGAGCCTGGTTGGCCCCCGGCCCTTGTTGATGCAGTATCTTCCCCTGTATACCGCCACGCAGGCCCGGCGGCACGAAGTGCGGCCCGGTATCACCGGGTGGGCTCAGATCTGCGGGAGAAACGCCATTAGTTGGGATGACAAATTTGCTCTCGATGTGTGGTACGTCGACCATCACAGTTTCTGGCTTGACCTGCGAATCCTGGCGACGACGGTGGTGAGAGTCGTTCGGCGCGAGGGAATTGTGCAGCAAGGGCACGCGACTGTTCAGCCGTTCGAGGGTTCGGGCGGGAAGTGACGTCGATACCCTTGGTCATCGTGGGGGCGTCGGGCCATGGGCGGGAAGTCGCGGCGGCGGCTCGCATGGTCGCCGCCGCCGATTTGGCGTGGGGATCCGTCAGCGGATTTCTTGACGACGCGCCCGATTTGCTCGGCACGACGATCGGCACGCTGCAAGTGGTCGGGACGACCCGCGAAGCTTCGCACCGGCGGTTACGGGCGTTGCTTGGCGTTGGCTATCCTGAGGTCAAGTCACTGCTCTTTCGCCGCATTGCGGACGACGTCGTCGAGTGGCCCATTCTGATCCATCCCCACGCGTCGATTGGCGACCGTGTCTCGATCGGCCGCGGCTCCTTCGTTCAGGCTGGTTGTATCCTGACGTGTGATATTCAGATCGCGGAGTTTGTCACCATCAATTGCGGTGCCACCGTCAACCACGACGTCTCGGTGGCCCGGCTGGCCACGCTCTCGCCCGGCGTTCACATCGGCGGCAACGTGTCGATCGGTGAGGGTGCGTTCGTGGGTATTGGCGCCTCTGTCAAACAGGGTATCGCTATCGGCGAGTGGAGCATCATCGCGGCTGGTGCCGCAGTGACAGCTGACGTTCCGGCAAACGCGGTCGTGGGAGGTGTTCCAGCGTGCATCATCAAGACCAGAAAACCAGGGTGGCATCTTGAATAGTGGCGTTTCATCGGCGGCGAGCACGCCGCCCAGGGTTTTTCTTTCGCCGCCCCATATCGGGGTCCTGGAAGCACAGCTCGTACACGAGGCGTTCGCCAGCAATTGGATCGCACCGCTTGGACCCCACGTCAACGCGTTCGAATCGGAGTTTGCCCGCGCCGTTGGCTCCCCGCACGCGGTCGCGTTGAGTTCCGGAACTGCGGCCATTCATCTGTCGCTGATGCTCGCCGGCGTTGGCCCAGCCGACGAGGTCCTGGTGAGTTCGCTGACGTTTTCAGCGACCGTCAACCCCATCTTGTACGTTGGCGCCCGGCCGGTCTTCATCGACAGCGAAACCCAGTCATGGAATCTCGATCCGGGCCTTGTCGAAGACACACTGCGTCGCAAAGCGGCAGCCGGGAAAGTGCCGAAGGCACTGTTGGTGGTTCATCTGTACGGCCAGACGGCCGATCTTGAGCCGTTGATTCAGCTCTGTGACAAGTACGGCGTCACGCTGATCGAGGATGCGGCTGAGGCCCTTGGCGCGCGGTATCGGGACCGTCATCCCGGCGTACTCGGCCGAACCGGGATTTTTTCGTTCAACGGCAACAAGATCATCACGACATCGGGCGGCGGCATGCTCGTAACGGATGATGAGGCGTTGTCGCGGCATGCGCACAAGCTGGCCTCCCAGGCTCGCGATATGGCGCCACACTATCAGCATTCGGAGATCGGGTACAACTACCGCATGTCGAACGTGCTGGCGGCAATCGGCCGGGGGCAGCTCATGGTGCTGGAAGAGCGCGTTGCCGCGAGGCGCCGCAACTTCGACGTCTACGAGGCAGCGCTCAGCTCCGTTCCAGGCCTGACCTTTCAACCCGAGGCGAGCTGGGGTCGCCACACCCGCTGGCTCACCTGCCTGCTGGTCGATCCGGAGCAGTTCGGGGCCGATCGAGAGGCGATCCGCCTGGCGCTTGAGAAGGACAACATCGAGTCGCGCCCCCTCTGGAAGCCAATGCACCGGCAGCCAATTTTCGCGGCCTACGAGGCGGTTGGTGGATCGGTTTCCGATGATTTGTTCGAGCGCGGCCTCTGCCTGCCATCAGGCTCCAGCCTCGCTGATGGAGAACGCCAGCGGGTGATCGACATGGTGAAGAGCGTCCACGAATCCACACGCAAACTACGATGAGTACCGAACGCGGTTCCATGAAGGTTGTGCTCCATGTTGTTGGCGCTCGCCCCAACTTCATGAAGATCGCTCCCATTCTTCGCGTCGCGGACGCTGAGCCCGGCTGGGACAATGTCCTGATCCATACAGGGCAGCACTACGACGAGGGAATGTCCTCCGCGTTTTTCAGGGACCTCGGCATTCGGGCTCCCGACGAGTCACTTGGTGTTGGATCGGGATCTCACGCGAATCAGACCGCGCGGGTCATGGTCGAGATGGAGCGAGTCATTCTCGAGCGGAAGGCGGACCTGGTGGTCGTCGTTGGGGATGTGAACTCGACGCTCGCCGCCGCACTTGCTGCGGCGAAGCTGGGTGTTAAAGTGGCGCATGTCGAAGCAGGCCTTCGAAGCCACGATCGTTCAATGCCAGAAGAATTGAATCGCCTCCTGACCGATCAGCTCGCCGATTTCTGCCTGACGCCAAGCCGCGATGCCGATGCGAATCTCCTGCGGGAAGGCATTCTACGCGAACGGATATTTTTTGTCGGAAACATCATGATTGATTCACTTCTGGTCGTGATCAAACACGCCAGAACGCTGTCACTGGCGACTGATCTCGGGCTCGTGCGCGGGGAATATGTATTGGCGACCATTCACCGGCCGTCAAATGTTGATGATCGCGCGCAGCTCGAGGAGATTCTCGGGGCCTTGCGAGTGATTTCGAACAGCCATCCGGTCATTCTCCCAATGCACCCGCGGACCAGGGAGCGCGTCACGGGCTTCGGATTGGAAACAGGGTCAATCCGTGTGATGGAGCCGATCGGCTACGTAGAAAGTCTACACCTGCAGGACGGCGCCGCTGTAGTAATCACGGACTCCGGTGGGCTTCAGGAAGAAACGACAGTTCTCGGCGTTCCCTGCGTCACTCTGAGGGACAGCACCGAAAGACCGGTAACGGTCACGGAAGGCACGAATGAGCTCGTTCCGGTCAGAAATACACAACAAATCGTCAACGCGTTCGGTCGCGCTATTTCGAAAGTGCGCTCCCCTCGGCGGCCGGAAGGTTGGGATGGCCGAACTGCCGAACGAATCGTACAAATACTCAAGAACTCGATAGACTAGTATCATTTGCCGGCCGTGTGTTGGCCGCCGAATTAGAACGCCACGTCAGGAGACATCCACCGGGTGATCTACCTACACAAGATCCTCCCTTTATTTCTGCTCCCCGTCGGCGTCACGATCATTCTGGTGCTTGCCGGCATCTGTTTCCGCCGTCGTCCACTCATCTGGAGTGGCCTCGCCGTCCTCTGGCTGAGCAGCACACCTCTCATCAGCAATCTGGCCATTCGAGCTACAGAAGGGCGGGCCGAGCGAGGATTGGCCGCAGACGCCTCTGAGGCCGACGCCATTGTAGTGCTGAGCGAAGGGCGAGCTGTTGCTCCTGGCAAGGCTGCGGTCAGCGAATGGAATGACGCCGACCGGTTCTTCGGCGGTGTGGAGCTGTTCAAAGCGGTGAAGTCGCCGTTGCTCGTCTTCACCGGCGGGGCGTCGCCGTGGGAGCCCAGCGCCGAGCCGGAAGGTGACGTTCTCGCCGGGTACGCGAAGGCAATGGGAGTGCCCGAAGGGCAAATCGTGAAAACTCCTCCGGTGATGAACACGGCGGAGGAAGCCCAAGCTGTCGCGACGCTCCTCCGCTCGCGACTTTCCGGCCCAGCTTGGCGAGGGGGTCCTCCGCGGGTGCTGCTCGTCACTTCGGCGTTCCACATGCCACGCGCGCGTCGGCTCTTCGAACGAGCCGGGGTGTCAGTGATTCCGTTCCCTGTGGATTTCAAGGTGTCGGCCGGCGGAGCTCTGTCCGGTTTGGATTTTCTGCCGACCGGTGCGGCGCTGCGACAGACGGAGATGGCAATGCGAGAGGGGTACGGGCGGTTGTTCTATTTTGTGGTGAGGTAGGGTACACGGCGTCGCCCGGTTCGTCGGCCAGCGATAGCTGCACAAGCAATCGATCCCGCGGCCCGCACCCATTCGGTGCGGGCCGCGGGCGTTTGGTGCCATCCGCCGGCGGGTACCCCGGCGAACCAATGCGGATCGGCGACGCTGCTCCCGGGCTGGGTCGCCAGCTCCCCGCTTGCGTGCCCCGTAGAATGAGCCAAAAGAGCACCCGGTCCCGCGCATGAGCGTCGATTTGAAAGCAGCAGCAGTTGAGGACCAAACATCCCATCATGGTTGACGAGCTGCTGGCTCTTGAAGAGGAGGGCAAGCAACGCGGCATATCAACAGGGTGTACACGTATTTGAGGAACCCTCGTGATGAGCAAGTCCAAGGAAGAGGTCCAAGCGGCGCTCGGGCTGCATGCACTACCCGACTACTCGCCCGCGCCCACTTCGAGGTCAGGACCGCCGACTCCCTGGTATGGGTGGAACCGGGGGCGACGCCCGAATACCGCATCCCATCCGACGCAGTCCTCGGCCTCGCGTACTATCTTGGAGGGTCGGCCAGGGTCGTGCAGCTCGCGCGACTCCTGCCACACGACTGGCGCGAAGTTGGGGTATAACGCCATAGCCCGTCGCCGTAATCATCACCGCCCATTCGTCGCTCGCGGGGTTCAAGGAGAACCCGACCGCCCGTGCACATCGAGCGACCCACCCGCTCATTTTAATTTAAAGGAATCTCTATCGGTCGCCACCCGCGGCGCATCACCCAGATCATCGCCTCGATAGAGAATGCCGACTTGCCGTCAGAGAGCGGGAAGAGGTCGAAGATGCTCTCGAGTACCTCGCGCGAGAAGAGCCTGTATGAGCAGCTCACGTCCGTCATCGATGGACCGTTGTGTACGACCTCGAGGATCTTGGCGACCGCCCAGTTGCCGAAGCGAACAGGGAAGGGCATAAACGCGCCCGACCATATTACCGCGCGAGAGGTCCGCGTACCTTAGATGACCTCGAACTCGTCGGTGTAGGCGACGAACTTGAGGAGGTCGCTCGGGAGGAATGTCCCGTCGCCCTCACAAGTGATCACGAGATCGCCCGTGGCCTCGCGCAGCCCGCGCATCATAGCAAACCAGTAGCCCTGGTGCTCCTTCTCTTCGACGAGCCGTGCCCTTGTCTTGGCGACCTCCCGCTTGGTGTTGCCGACGGCGTTGTTGTGTATTACCACCACCTCTTCAGTGAAGGGGCATCTGAGCGAGGGTAACCCGTACTTCCTCAAGCACGCAGACGGCGCACCGCTCGTCCTCTTCGCCGGTGTGTGGATCAATGGGAATCATGCAGAAAGGACTGAATGGTCGCTTGAATGTTGCGCTGGACCGCTACGGATGAACATCGGCGGCTCCAGAATGGGGGGACTGCGCACCGAAAGTTATTATAGATGATGCCCCCCGCACCCCCGGTCCTGCTCTATGACGGCGACTGCGCCCTCTGCAGCCGTGCGGTCCGCACCGCCCTCCGCTGGGACCGACGGGGCACCCTGCAGTTCGCCGCCCTCCACGGACCGGCCGCCACCGCGCTGCTCGCCCACGCCCCCGTCGAGGTCAGGACCGCCGACTCCCTCGTCTGGGTTGAGCCAGGGGCCTCGCCCCAATACCTGATCCGCTCCGACGCAGTCCTCGCCCTCGCGCACTATCTTGGAGGGTGGGCCACGGTCGCGCAGCTCGCCCGACTCCTCCCACACGATTGGCGCGATCTGGGGTATAACGCCATAGCCCGTCGCCGTATGCAGTGGCTCGGACCGTCCCGCTCGTGCGTGCTCCCGCCGCCCCACGACCGACCCCGCTTTCTCGACCTCCGATGACTCCTCGCCGCACCAGTCGCCCGACCAGTCGCCCGACCAGTCGCCCGACCAGTCGCCCGACCAGTCGCCCGACCAGTCGCCCGACCAGTCGCCCGACCAGTCGCCCGACCAGTCGCCCGACCAGTCGCCCGACCAGTCGCCCGACCAGTCGCCTGT
>CAIRYG010000008.1 GCA_903882745.1 uncultured Gemmatimonadota bacterium | reverse complement strand
GGTGCCCGTGGTCAGCGCCAGTGTCACATTGGCACTCGACGTCGTCACCGTATTCCCCTGCGCATCCTGAATCGTGACCACCGGCTGCTGCGCAAACGCCGTCCCGGCCGCCGTGCTCGCCGACGGCTGCGTCGTGAGCGCCACCTTGGTGGCCACACCGGCCGCGATCGTGAAGGCCGAGCTCGTCGCCGAGGTCAGCCCGGTGCTCGCTGCGGTCAACGTATAGGTGTTCGCAAGGTTGACCTGGCAACCGGCGAAGGTCGCCACACCAGCCGTCGCGTTCACCGGATTCGTCGTGCACGTCAGCGTCGCGCCGCCCGGGGTCGTGAGCGTCAGCGTGATCGGCGCCGTGGATCCGGTGACCGTGTTGCCGTTCGCGTCCTGGATCGTGACCTGCGGCTGCGTACCGAGCGCCGTCGCCGGACCGGCGTTCGTCGGCTGCGCCGTGAACGCCACCTTCGTTGCCGTCCCCGGCACCAACGTGACCGTCGCCGGGTTGCTGGCGTTGGTCAGTGCGCTCCCACCGAGGCTGGCCGAGAAGGTCGCCGTGCCGGACACGGTTCCCTTCACGGTCGCCGTGTACGTGCCGTTGTTGTTATCGGTCACGGCGCTCAGCGTCACCGCCGGGCCCGAGGCCTTGGTGATCGTCACCGTGCCGCCACTCGCGGTCAGGTTCTGACCGCCCGCATCCTTCAACTGCACGGTCAACGTGCTCGTCGTCGTGCCGTCAGCCGTGATGCTGGTCGGCGCGGCGGTGATCGTCGAGGTCGCCACGCTGGCCGCATTCGCCGTGCCGGTCGCGGTGATCGCCAGCGGCGATCCCGTGAGGCCGGTCGAGGTCGCCGTCAGCGTGTTCGCGCCGGCCGCTACGCCAAGGGTCCAGCTGCCGACCGTCGCCACACCACTCGCGTTGGTGGTCTGCGCGCCGCCAGTGAGCGACCCGCCGCCCGCCGTCACCGCGAAGGTCACTGCCGTCCCCTGCACCACGTTGCCGTACTGATCCTTCACCACCACACTCGGCGCCGTCGACAGCGTCGAGCCGGCATTGGCGGTCTGGTTGTTGCCCGCGTTGATCGCCATCTGCGACGCCGTGCTCGCCGACGCGGCCACGGTGAAGGTCACCGGCGAGCCCGTGAGCGCGCCGCTTGAGCCGCTCGTGGCGGTCGCGGTGTTCGTGCCGACGATCGTGCCGAGCGTCCACCCACCGACCGTCGCGATACCCTGCGCGTTCGTCTTCTGTGTGGTGCCGGTCATGGTGCCACCGCCGCCCGTGACCGCGAAGGTCACGTCAACGTTGGCGACCGGGTTCCCCGCCGCATCGCGCACGATGACGGCCGGATTGGTCGCGACGACGGCACCCACAGTACCGGTCACGCTCCCCGAGTAGCTGGCGATCTGCGTCGCCGGCGCCGTGCTGGAGGTCGCGGTGATCGTCAGCGGCGAGTTCGTGAGGCCGGTGCTCGTCGCGATGATGCTGTTGCTGCCCGCGTTGGCCCCGAGCGTCCAGCTGCCGACGGTCGCGATGCCCTGCGCGTTCGTCGTCTGCGTGGCGCCCGTCACCGAGCCACCACCGGTCCCGACCGCGAACGTCACGATGACGCCGGCGACCGGCACGCTGTTCGCATCCTTCACGATCACGCTCGGCGGCGTCGCCACCGGCTGACCAGCCGTGCCAGAGGTGCTGCCACCGTTGAGCGCCATCTGCGTAGCACCGGTCACCACACTCGACGCGCTGATCGTCAGCGGCGAGTTGGTGAGACCTGCGCTCGTCGCGGTCAGCGTGTTCACTCCCGCCACCGGACCGAGCGTCCAGCTGCCGACCGTCGCGATGCCCTGCGTGTTCGTACTAGCAGTGCCACCCGTGATCGCACCGCCGCCCGTGGCGACCGCGAAGGTCACCGTGACGCCGCCGACCGGGTTGTTGTTCGCATCACGCACCAGCACACTCGGCGGATTTGCGACCGCCGTATTGATGCTGCCGGTGGTGCTGCCGCCATTCAACGACATCTGCGTCGCGGCGCCAGCAGCGCCCGTCGCGGTGATCGTCAGCGGGGAGTTCGTGAGTCCGGCGCTCGTCGCGATGACGGTGTTGCTGCCGACCGTCCCACCGAGCTTCCACGAACCGAGCGTCGCGATGCCGTTGGCATCGGACACCTGGTTCACGCCGGTGATGCTACCACCACCGGATCCGACCGAAAATGTCACCGGGACACCGGCGACCGGATTGTTGCTCGCATCCTTGATGATCACGCTCGGTGCGGTGGCCACGTTCTGGCCCGCCGTGCCGGTCGTGCTGCTGCTGTTGAGCGCCATCTGCGTCGCCGCGCTGGTGAGCGCGGTGGCCGCGATCATCAGCGGCGAACCGCCGAGCGTGCCGCTGGTGGCCGTCATCGTGTTGGCGCCGACGAGCGCGCCAAGCGTCCAGGATCCGACCGTCGCGATGCCGCTCGCGTTCGTGACCTGCGTCGCTCCTGTTATGGTACCGCCGCCCGAGGCGACGGCGAAGCTCACCGTGACGCCAGCGACCGGGATGTTGTTCACGTCGCGCACGATCACACTCGGCGGGACCGCGAGTGCGGTGCCGATCTGACCGGAGGTGCTGCCGCCATTGATGGCGATCTGCGTCGCCGGGTTCGGATCGACGGTGACGATGATCTTGGTCGGCGACCCGCCCGGCGTGCTCACCGTGAGCGTGTCGGTACCCGCGGTCGGCTTGAGCGTCCAGCCGGTGATCGTGGCCTTGCCGTCCGCACCCGTCGTGATCGTGCCCGGCTGGATCGTGCCGCCGCCCACACCCGGGGTCAGCGTCAGGGTGGTGCTCGGAACCGGGTTGCCATCTATATCAGTGACAAGCACGACCGGGCTCGGCGAGTACACCGTACCCACCTTGCCGCTGCCACCGTTGCCGGAGACGATCGTGATGGTCGTCGCCGTGCCGGCCGTCAGCGTGACCGGCGCGGTGATCGACGGCACGCCCGTCATGCCGAAGTTGAGGCTGCGAAGACCGACCGTCCCACCGAGCGTGAGCGCGGTGAAGGTGGCGCGGCCCGAGGCGTCGGTGGTCACCGTGGCATTCGTCAGGGTACCGCCGCCACTGGCGACCGTGACCGTGATGGTGTTGCCCGCCACCTTCACCGGGTTTCCGTACTGGTCCTGTAATTCAATGACAGGCTGCGTGCCGAACGCCGTACGGTTCGCGGCGGTCGTGCTCGGCTGCGTGACGAAGACGAGCTGGCTCGGCGGCCCCGCGGCGACAGTGGCCGTGAAGGGGAGCGGGCTGTTGACGAGCCCAACGCTCGTGGCGGTGACGGTCTGCGTTCCGGCCTTCGTGCCAAAGGTCCAGGCCGTGCTGGCCAGACCCTGCGCGTTCGAGGTCGTCGAGGCCGTGGTGACGACACCGGCGGTGTCGGACGTGGCGAAGGTCACAACGAGCCCGGCGACCGAATTGCCCGCGGCATCAGAGACTTTGGCGACCACCGGCGCACTGGCGGCCGTCTTGACGGTACCTGTCTGGTTGTTGCCGCTCGAGACCGTGAGCTGTACGCCCGGGGGGCGCACGAGGAACGCGGCCGTGCCGGAGGCTTCTTCGACGGCGGCGGTAATCGTCGCATTACCCGCGGCGACCGCAGTCGCCACGCCGCTGGCGTTCACCGTGGCGATCGCGGTGCTCGACGACGACCACTGGAAGACCACGCCCGTCATCGTGTTGCCGGCCGCGTCTTTCGCGACGGCGGTATACGGCTTGGTCTGCGCGAGGGCTGTGGCTGTCTGTGTCGACGGCGTGACGGTGATGGTCGCAACCGGGACTGCCGGAGCCGTGACGGTCACGGCCGCGCTCGCCTTCAGCGTCGGCTTGCTGACCGACGTGGCCGTGATCGTACCCACGCCCTGGCGCTGACCGATCGTACGACCGGCCGTCGGAGAGAGTCCGAGGATCCCATCGGTGGCAACCGACCAGGTGACCTGTTCACCGACGATCTCGGCGCCACGCGGATCGACGCCCTTGCCGACGACAGTGGTGGAGTCGCCACGCTTGATCGTCGCGGTGGTCGGGGTGACCGTCACGGCGACGAGGCGCTGCTTGACCGTCATCGTGGCCGTGTCCGCCAACACGCCCACCGCGGCGACGATACGCGCCGTGCCGGGGAGCTTGGTGGTGATCATGCCGGTGTCGTCGATCGACACGACGTTGCTGTCGAGCGTCGTCCACTCAATGCGCGTGTCCGAGGCTCCGCCCGTGACGACGGCGGTCGCGAGCACGCTGTCGCCCTCGATGGGCGTCACGATCGGCTTGACGATGTGCATCGCCGTGACATCGAAGTTCGAGAGCGGACCCGGGTACAGGTCGATCTCGAGCTGACGGATATCGCCCGGCGCGAGCGGCGTCTGCGCGACGCGGCCGGCGTAGTGCACGGTCTCCTTACCAGTGACGCTGTCGCGGTTGGCAAGTTCCATCGTGATCTTCGTATTCAGCTTCCGCCCTTGGAGCGAGACAACGAAGTTGAAATCGAAGGTGCTGATCTTCGGATCGAGGAACTTGTCGAGCGAGCCGAGGACGTTGGTGGTGTTCTCCTCGTAGACGCGGAGCCGGATGAAGTTGACCGGCTTGGATTTCGCGGCGCCGAGGTACACGACGCGCGCACCGAGAGCGAGGCGAGCCCCACCCTGCGGCGCGAAGTTGAAGTTCGACTCGGGTCCGGTCGGCGACTTCGTCTCGGTGCAGGCGACGACGAGTGCGACGAGCCCGAGCATGAGGTAGCTGCCCAGCCCTGCGGCGCACGCGACGAGGTCCCCGAAGGAACGGGGGATGACGAGACTTCCACGCGAGATCCTGCGAGGAGCGGTGGTCTTCACCGTCGACTCCGCCGATGGGCTGCTAGAGGTGTGTTGCATTGGAGCTATCAAGTCAGGCGCAAACAGACACTGACCCCAGAATTCCTATCTGGGGCCAGCCGTGCCGACTGGTAATTTATCTTACATCGCGTTATTACGCGACAGTGGATTATAACTTTCCACTCACCGTTCCGCTACGGTACCGCATGCGGGGGCCTCAACGGCGACCAACGCGCATGATCTCCGGTGCCGTCAGGGCGTGGTGCGGCGACTACAAACCCCGTCGGCCCGTCGTAAGCTTGCCCGCGCGCGCCGGCGTCACGCTCAACAGCCCGGCCTCTACCAACGTCGGCGCCTTCCGCTGTGGCGTCGCCCGCTCCCACGCAGCGGCTACTCCGATCAGCGCGTGGTCGCCCCACGGACGCGATGAAAACTCCAGACCGAACGGCAACCCACTCGCGTAGTAACCCGCGGACACAACGATCGCCGGCACACCGATCATGTTGACCCAACTCGTCGCCGAGTGCGGCCCTTCGCTGACGCGACCATCCTGCGGCATGGATTCATCGACAGGCGGCATCTGAATCGCCGGATACACGAATCCGTCCAACTTCAAACGGTCCAGCGTCGCGACATACTCAGCCAGCATCGCGCGGCGCGGCGCAAGAAAGTTGCGCTCGGCATCGGCGTCGGTCGCAAGCACTCGCTGGTCGAGGCGGCCCCCGGGCATGTTGCGGAAATTGTCTTCGGTGCCAATCGATGACGTGTACAACGGCGCACCAGCAACGCGGGCATAGTCGGCGGCCGAGTGGTACCCGGATGGGCCGAATGCGGCGAGAAACGTGTCGGTGCCGTCCTTCATATACGCATACGTCGACACGCGACTCGCCATCTTCGCAAAGCTTGCCGGCAGAATACTCTCGCTGACAATGACCTCGGCGCCCGCCGCGCGCAGTGCATCGACAGCCTTCAGGAACATCGCGCGCGTCTCTGGCCGCAGCAGCATATCGGCCGCCGTGCGAATCGAGTCCGCCTTGGACTCCGGAACGCCCGCCGGGATGCCGTGGAATGGCACGCCGTTGCCGGCCATCACGAACGCCGGAACCCCAAAACGTTTGCCCTTGAGTGTGCCGGTCGTGACGGCGCTCGTGATGCGTGCGGTGGCACTCGCGGTACGCACCGAGTCCGGTGCGCGACGTGTCGGCGCGTCGAGAGAATCGCGGCCCATCATCACGGCCAAGGCGATGGCCGCATCGGTGACGGTGCGTGCGATCGGGCCGGTGTTGTCGAGCAACCAGTCGAGCGGTGCGATGCCTGCGATGCTCACCAAGCCCCGCGTCGGAAACACGCCGACCAAGGCGCTCGTAGCCGCGGGCATGCGAATGGAGTTGCCGGTGTCGGTACCGTTGCCGAGTACCGCCATGTTGCAGGCGATCGCCGTTACGATGCCCCCCGACGAACCGCCGGGCGAAAAGCGCACATCGTAGGCGTTGCCCGCGCGACCGAACGAGCTGCTGCGGTTTGTGTCGCTGTTGGCGAGGTCTGGCATGTTGGCCAGCCCAACGATGATCGCACCGGCCGCGCGTAGCCGTGCAACGATTGTCGCGTCTTGGGGCGCGATAAGTTCGTAGCCGGCGCGCGTAAACCCACGCCACCCCGCGGTCGTGACCTGCCCCTTCACGCTGGTGTTCGCCTTGATGACGATGGGCACGCCCCAGAGCGGACCACGCGTGGTGTTGGTCGCGGCCTCACTGTCGAGCTTCGCGGCCTCGGCTAGGGCGTCGTCCTTGAGCACCGTTTCGATGGCGCCGTACACGCCGTTGTAACGATCGATGCGCGCCAGGTGCCACTGCACGACCTGCGTGACCGTGTAGCGTTTCTCTGCGTAGAGTTGCTGCAGTTTGGGCACCGTAACGTCGAGCAGATCACGATCGATAGCGCTTGTGGCGACGGCGGTGCCGCTGGTGCCGCTGGTGCCGCTGGTGCCGTTGTCACCTGCAGCATTGCCACTCGTACTGTTGCCGGAGGCACTGGGGTCTGGCGCGCGGCAGGCAGCGCCGACCATGCCGAGTGCGGCGACGAGCATCAGGAGGGTACGAGGAAGCGTCATCCGGCGATTGCGGTTGAGGGGTGGCCATCGGCACGCAATCTGGACGCCCCGATGCGGTGACAGCGGGCAAAGGATGGTGAGACGGAAGGTCGGCACGAGCGAGCACTCCTCGCAAGCCCTGAGCCGGGGGACTGAGCTTCGATTGCCGACTGTATTGGTTCGTCTGCTGGCGAACAGCCGTCGACCCGCCCCGGTTGAAATTCCTATCCCGGGCGAGCACGTTTCGTCGGACGGGAAGGGGAGTGGACGCGATCCCCGATGCGCAGCGACGAGAGGCCGTACGAGGCTTCTCGACGCGCGCAGTGGCGGTAAACAATGAAGATGCTCGGTTAACCGCTCCGGCGGGCTCACCTAGCCCCACTCGAGTTCCTGGCCCGGGTGCTGGTGCACATCCCCAACACCATCTCTACGAGAAACTACGATGACCACAAGCGACCCGACCCACGAGATCCACATCACTCGCAGCTACGACGCGCCGGTGGCGCGGGTGTGGGAGGCGTGGACTGATCTCGCCCAGCTCGCGCAATGGTGGGGGCCACGCGGTTTCAGCATCACGACGACCGCGAAGGACCTGCGTCCCGGTGGCACCTGGGAGTACACCATGCACGGTCCGGACGGGACGAACTGGCCGAACTTCACGCGCTATCACGAGGTCGTGGAGTGCCAGCGGCTGGTGTACGACCACGGTGCGTCGTCGGCCGATGCCAAGCCGATGTTCTGCGTGACGGTGGAGTTCCGTGACCGCAGCGGCGCGACGGAGCTCGAGATCCGCATGCGCTTCGCCACGGCGGAGGAGCTCGAGCAGTCGCGCGCGATCATCAAGACCGCGAGCGGCAACTCGACCTGGGACCGACTCGGCGAGTTCGTGGCGCACGAAGTCACGGCCAAGGAGATCTTCCTCATCAATCGGAGTGTTGAGGCGCCGATCGAGACGATGTTCGAGATGTGGAGCAACCCGGAGCAGGTCGCGCGGTGGACGCCGCCCACCGGGTTCACGATGGCGTTCGCGCGCGCGGACATCCGTGCCGGCGGCGCGTCGTTTTACTCCATGACGAATGGGCAGTTCACGATGTACGGCCGTGCCGAGTACTTTGAGATTCGGCGGCCGGATCTGCTGCGGTATGCGCAGAGCTTTGCCGACCAGGACGGCAATCTGTCGCGGCACCCGATGGCCCCGGTGTGGCCCGAGAAGATGCTGACCACGGTGACGCTCACCGCCGAGCGCGCGACGCAGACGCGCGTGACGATCCAGTGGGAGCCCTTCGGCGCGGCGACGCCGGAGGAGATCGCGGCGTTCGCGGCGGCGCGTGAAGGCATGACGATGGGGTGGACAGGGTCGCTCGACAAGCTCGAGGAGGCGATCGCCGCTAGGGCGTGATCCGTCGCCAGGCCGCGCGCGCGGCAAGCCCGAGTGCAAGGGCGATCAGGGGGAATGCCACCGCACCGATGTAGGCCCCCTGACCACCCGACCGAAGATGCTGCAGCAGATGTGTCACGACCAAGAGGCGCACTTCGTAGAACACGAAGAATGCGCTGCATGCGCCGAGGACGAGAGCCATTATTCGCACCGAAGTCACTCCGAAGTCGTGGCGCCTTGAGGGAGGGAGGGAACCTAGGCTTGTAGTGCTGAACGACGGGGTTCAGGTGCGCGGTCAAGGAGCCGCACACACTGAGGCTACACTGGCGGCACGCTGAGCGCGAGACACGTGTCGGTCAGCCGGCACCGCGTGGGGAGCAACTTTTGTTAGACCGCCCGCAGACCAAGACCGTCGACCACGGCCTGGATCTCTGGCGGCGCTGGCGGATGCCCGCTGGCAAAGGTGAAACTCACAGAGAACTGGAGCGGCTCGGACTGGTTCTCGAGCGGCGCAGCATTCCAATGGTAGGTCAGCAACAATGCTCGCCGGCCCTGCAGCCACACGGTGTGGTGGTCGTAGCGCACGAGCATCGCGGCGACCTCGCGCGAACAGCGACCTTCCCACCGCTCATCGGGATGGCGCGCCGCGATTGCGTCACGGTTAGTGGACCACTGTGGCATTGTTTTGTTCGGGCGAACGAATGGGTTTAGCTGTGCGGTCCGTGGACAACGCCCTTATGATGCTACGTCAGAAATGCCGAGGAGGCCACCACCGGCCGAGTGCCAGAACCGCGTCGACAGCAACTGGTGAGGATGGCAGTCTGTCAGATCGATCGTTCCGCCCTATCTAGCGGCTCGAAGCAAGCGCTGAGCATCTCGACCAATCGCGGCAAGGCGAGGGAAGTGGCGTCGGACCGCGGCGAGCCAAGACTCGTTCAACTCGCCACAACACCAGCACGGCTTCGCATCACGCTTTCGTGTGGCGCCACAGAAACGACAGGCCAGATGTTTCATTGGTGCACCTCGGAAGTAGAAGCGCGTCCTAACGTCTGCGCATAAGCTGCGAAGCGCGGCTCACTTCCGCCAGTAGTCACGGTGCAGCTGGCCGCGCTTCGGCAGCTTCATGCGCCTGTTAGACGTCAGGATGCGACACATCTATTCGCGAAATGGGTCGCACGCTGGCTTCTGAAAGTACACCGCGGCAGCTTGGCCCAGCATGGGAATCAGGGCGCTTGGGCCGGCTGTGGGGTAGATCGCTTTGAATGTGCGGCCAGGAGCCACAAGCAGAGCGCCAATAGGAAGAGTCGCTTCCGAACCTAAACGTTGTTGGCGCCGATGATATCGAGTCTGGCCACAAGACGACCAGGGTCGTGGCAAAGGCGAGATGGATGTCGACGCTGTCGTGCGGCAGGCACTTCCGGGCATCCTCCAAGGCGAACTCCACATGAGACAGAGCGGAGCCCCAAGCCTCATCGGTATCTACCTCTGCTTGGGTCACGGGGGGAAAGAAGCCGATCACTGTTGGCCGTACGACTGTGACTGACTCGACGGCGACCCTAGCGTGAAGCGAAGTACTCTGGTCCGACGCGGACGCGGGGGCGATGAGGAGAACGCCGAGTAAACAAAGCAGGAGGCAGCGCATAGATCTATTGGTATCCTGACGTCTAACGATGGCGTTGTGCAGCAGCCGCTCAAATAGGAAGCCGTGAACGGAGGCGCGCCAGCGCCGCAGTTACACGGCGCACCGCTGAGCGGCTGTCTGCACCAACGCAAGGTTAGACGCCCTAGGCGCCGATGCCCGCCTTCCGTTCGAACACGTCGCGAAAGAATGTCTCGACACATGAGGCGAGTGTGGAACGCATTTCGAGTTCCCAAGCCGTCCGATCGTCCGATTCAGAGTAAATCCTGAAAGACGACTCTCCGACCAGTATCTCTCTAAGCCGTATGTGCGGGTCGTCATAGTGCACAAAATCTGCACGGAACTCTTCGGGTACGTCTACGCCGGTGAAGTACACACCGACTTGATCGCGTTGAGGAGCCGAAGTCTCGATGCTTGAATCGTGGTAGTGTCGCTTCAAGTAGGCGATTGAGCGGTAGAATGGCTTTTTGTCGGCAAAGAATAGGATGCTAAAGACCCAAGTGCGCTCTCCCACTCCCTTTTGACAGAGCTGTTCCCAGTCTCGGTACTCGACGATGCTATACTCTCGAAACGTGGCACCAATGACGTCCGAAGCACTATCTAGCTCACTGGCTGCCTGCCTGAACGCCGCGACCACGTCCTCAATTCGCTGACGCCACACGATATACTGTTTGTGGCGCGTATTCTGATGTTTCGCTGACGCAGCAGATGCGAGCTTCGTGACCCACTGGGACCGCTGCTTGGACTCATCAAGAACTGCGCGGACCTTGCTGGTAATGTCGAGCTGAAGAATTGCGATCAGTTCGACCATATCGTCCCAATTGCCAGCATCGCACTGCTCTAGCGCCGCGTAGTAGTCATCTCGCTTCGCGGTAGGGATTCCTGTGGGCCAACAGCCTCTGCGAATAAGATTCCAGTCTTGCAGGAGGCGTCCCGAACGACCGTTTCCATCGTTGAATGGATGCACGTATGTGAACTGTGCGTGGAGCCAAGCGGCCTGCACGAATGGGTCAAGCACGTCGGAGTGAGGGAATAGCTCAACTAGCTCGCGAATTAGTCCAGGAACAGCCGGACCCGCTGGTGGAACGAGCTTCGCGCCAAGCAGTTTGACGTCGCCTGGGCGCCAGATGCCTGCGTCCGAGCGCAAACCGGTGATAAGCAGTCGATTAATCTCTCGAAGGAACGACTCACTAAGCGGCACTCCACGCTCCACCGCGTCCGCGATGAACTCATCAGCAGTAAGCGCGTTGTAAACCTCGAGCTCGCCTGCTCCCGCATTCTCTTCTACTCGCATCGCGTCCATCATCGCGAGAGTCTGGCGCCGCGTCGCTGCTATACCCTCCATGTTGAGACTCGCCGTCACGCGATCTGGAAGGAGTGCACGACGAAGTCGGACATCGTCCTCTCCACTTAGCGGCCGATGCTGATTCAACTCCTGCACCGACCTCGATGCCTCTTCTAAGAGCGCAGCAGTGGCGGAGCTAATGCGGAGTGTCCTAGGATCCTGCAGGCTGTATTCCATGGTGTGGGATTCTACACAGTTTATGGCCGGGCGTCTAGCGATTGCGTTCGGTTGCAGGGCCCTTCAACAAGTTGTGGCCAGTGAGCGCCAGCGAACAGGCCACAATCTTTGAAGGCCCTGTCAACCGCAACGCCCTGTTAGGTAGCAGTAGACGCGAGGATCCGCAGAATGCCATCGAGGGTCTGCTTCAGCGTGGAAAAGCCTGCGCTGCGCGTGCCGTCGGTCGCGTTGAGATAGAGGCCCCGATTGAGTTCGATCATGAGCGACTCCACGGCCCGCGTCTGCTGGTAGTGTGGCTCTGGCACCAACGTGCCTGCGAACGGACGATCCCGCGCGACGGTGAATCCCGCTGCCGCGAACAGCGCGTGTGCCTGATCGTACAGCGCCGCTGGGGTGTGGAAGGCATCCGTGCCGAGACAGATGTCGGGGCGCGTGGGTGACTGATCCAGCTCGTACGGGAGCGCCGACGCCGCGAAGCTATGGCAATCGAGAATGCGGCAGCGCCCATGCGCGGCCAGCACCTGGTCCGTCGCGGCCGTGAGCGCGGTATGATGCAGCCAGTAGAAGCGCGCCAGCAATTCGGCACGCGTGGCAGCGTCGGGTGCCGCACGCAGCGGCTGGCCCCGCGATGTCCGTGTGTAGATGACGCCCATTCCCCGCGCGACCATCGGTTCGGCATCGTCATCGGCGAACCGTTCCGGATCGACCACGAGTCGACTGACCGGATAGACACAGCGAATCACCGGCACCGGCGGATCGAACAGCTCGGCCGTGTAGGCGTCCGTCATCGCGTGCAGCTCTGCCGCAAGCTCGGCGTCGGTCAGCACGATGTCCGGCCGCACGTCCGGCGGGATCACCGTCGCGTCGTGCGGGATATGCAGGATCGTCGTGGGCACGGAGGCCGCGGTGTTCACCATCGATGCGGAGCCTGCTGAATGTGACGGATTCCTTGCTGCTACCTAACGACCGGCGTTCAGCCGCTGGCGCGAGCCCGCCGGGCGCGGAGCGCCCGTTGGCGGGCGAGTGACAGTCGGCTGCAACGGCATGTTAGGGGGCGCGGTCTCTCTACGGAGTTTGCGGTGGCGCATACGCAATGCACTCGAGCTCCACCCGCGCTCCGAGGGCTAAGCCGGTGGTTCCGAAGGCGCTTCGTGCAGGAAAGTGAGCTGGGAAGTACACGCGATAGGCCGCGTTGAACTCGGTCCACTCCCGAATGTCTGCAAGGAAGACGGAGCACTTGACGACGTCCTTTAGCGAGGAGCCATGCCGCTCAAGGATGGCCTTGACGTTCTCGAGCGCCTGTTTCGCCTCGGGACCAATGCCGCCTGACGCCAGCGCGTCGCTGCCCGGGACAGTGCCGAGCTGGCCCGACACAAAGAGGAGGTCTCCCGCGCGCACTGCGTCTGAAAAGGGTAGGGAAAGAGCGGCCGTTTCTGGAGAGGCAAAAAACTCTGGGCGCCGCGACGCGGAAGGTGGAGCGGACGATCGGCAGGCGAGCAGGAACCCGACGGGAGCGATGAGGAGAACGGCCTTGGGATTCATGTGCAGTCTCCATGATTGAGAGGGTAGCGCCGCCTAACGAATTGAGTTCAGCTGCGAGGAGACGCCTGCGCACACATTGATGCTACGTCGCTGATGGTGCGGGCGCATCCCTACAATCGGTGTCCGAACCTCGTCGGCTGCAACTCGGGTAAGGCAACTCCGCACGGATTCAAGAGTTTTGACCGGAAGCTTTGGGGCACAGCCTCCTCCACGAAAATCGCTACCGCATAGAGGCGACAAAATCGTAGGTGTCGCCCCGCGCGACCCACTCCCGAGTCATCACCCCCAAAACAAGCAGGCGACCGCCAAAACGTCGCGACCAGAATTCGAGGGAGACAGGGTGAATGAAATCCGTCTTCGCCTCGCGCCAACCGAGCCGCACGACATGCCAGCCGGCCGAATCGGTCTCTGTGTGCTTGATGTCTGAGTACTCTCGTTCGATGACGGCCATGGCGCGCGATGCGAATTCGGGCACGCGCACGATGGCTGTGTCCACAACATAGATGTGGGCTTGGGGTGCTAGGCAGTTGTCGCGAAAGGCAACGCCACCGGCGTGCGCCACCAATGCGGTCACGGGCACGATAGCATCGAGCGCATCCTGATACGATTTCATGAAACCTTTGAGTCCGCTACCAATCCCGGCGAGGCGCGGTTTGTCGAGGATAACGCGCTCCTCAAGCGGCGCGTGGGAGAGCAATTCACAGGCGAACCGACCGCGCTCGTTCGATATGAGGCTAGCCACGCTTGGCTTGGCCGGCACGCGGCCCATCCAAATTGATGGAATCGTGAATCGCACGCCGAGCGGTTCGATGACCAAAGTGTCGGCAACAAACCGTGCCGAGTCCGCTGGCGGAGCCATGGCGAGCGCCTGCAAAGCCGTGAGAAGCGCTGTGATGATCAAGTCCAGTACTCCGCTTTATGGAGAAGGGGGCGCGGGCGGGCAGGAGTCCGTCCAAGTTGCCTAACATGAATTGGGCCGCCCGGATGGTCCAATCCGGAGGGAATATCCTGCGAATGTTGGCGGCCTATCCATATAACATCCGTCTGCCAGCCTAGCGGCGCAAGTCGTGTCGCCAGCCGGTGTTGACCGCGCGGCCGTCGACCATTCGGCGTGGTGGATAGGCCGCCACGCCGGTCGGCCTATCGTGAGTCACTCCCCTAGGATTTCCCGCAGTGCCTTCGATCGCCCGACCGTTGGCTCGACTGGAGCGAGTGGTCTCGAGACCGGCCAGCGCGTCCACCGGACTGCGCACCCCCAGTCCTCCACGATTGAGTACGTGCGTGTAGATCATCGTGGTATTCACGTTGCGGTGTCCGAGCAGTTCCTGCACCGTGCGGATGTCGTACCCCGATTCCAAGAGATGGGTGGCAAACGAGTGGCGAAAGGTGTGACAGGTCACACGTTTCGTCACCGCAGCGCGGCGCGCGGCTTCCGTCACAGCCTTCTGAACGGCGCTCTCGTGCAGATGATGGCGCAACATTCGTCCGGTTGCGGCCTCACGGTAGATCCGCCGGGCGGGGAAGAGCCAGAACCAGCGAATATCGCAGACCGCAGAGGGCGCCTTGGCCGCCATGCGATCGGGAAGTACCACGTGACCGCGTCCCGCGGCCAGCTCTCGCCGGTGCAGCGTTCGCACGCGCGTCAGATGGCTCAATAGCGCGTCGCGCAGCGTCTCGGGCACCATGGTCACGCGGTCGCGACCGCCCTTCGGACGGCGGATCACGATCTCCATCCGTTCGAGATCGAGGTCCTTCACCCGCAACGTGCATGCTTCCATCAAGCGCATGCCGCTCCCGTACAGAAGCGCCGCGATCAGTTGCGTCGTTCCTTCCATCTCCCCGAGCACCCGCTGCACCTCGAGGCGACTCATCACGGTCGGGCGATACGTGCCTTTCTTGGCGCGTACGAGGGAATCCAACCACCCGAAGGGCTGGTCAAGAACCTCACGATACAGGAACAACAGCGCTGCCAGCGCCTGGTTCTGCGTCGAGGCCGCAACGCTGTCCACAGTTGCGAGCTTTGTGAGGAAGGCCGTCACCTCCCGTTCCCCCGCGTCGCGGGGATGCTTTCGCAGGAACCTGATGAAGCGTCGGATCCAGCCGACGTAGCTCTCGACGGTTCGCTCGCTATAGTGGCGTGCGCGGAGCGACTCCGTCACGACGTCGAGTAATCGGGGGCGCGCAGGTTGGCTCATTCCGCACCATGCATCGCCCTGCGCACCGATGCAGCATCAGAATGTTGCCGAGCGCATCAATCGCACTCAGTGCCCGTGCGCCCCCGCCTCCCCACGCGCGATCGCCAGATGGTGCCGCACATGATGCGTCCCGTCGGTCAGGAACCCGATCACCCCCAGCCCTCGCACCCGCGCCTCGGCCTTCACATCACCAGCCGCCGCCGCACGCACGGTCACCCGCACCCCATCGGTAATCGAGTCCGCACGCACAAGATATCCGTCCACCCCATCCATCATCTTCGCGTGATTCACCACCATCCGCTGTATCGCACCCACCGTCGCGCCAACCCCGGTCACGTCGGCTTGAAATCCACCGGCGACAGACCGCTGCAACACCGCGGCACGCATGGTCACCTCGTCCATGTCCTGCAAATGCCGGCGCAGCCCCTCGAGGTTCACACGCGACCAGTCCGTATTCGGGTCCGCATCCAAAATCCGCACAATCTCCTGGATCGCTGCGAACGCTGCCTGCCCACCCTGCGTGGGCACCATCAGCGCTGCACGCGCCTTCTCGCACGCCGTGATCGCCGCCATGTGCGCCACGTGATCCATGGTCGCATGGTCGCCGCCGCCAGCAGAAACCTTGGTGCAGTCGGTGGCCAACGTGACCTGCGCGCCCGCTGCGCTCGCGAAGAGCACAACGAAACCCACGGTGCGCACGAGTGCGACATTGACGACCATTGGTAGCGCGGCGCGCCACCGTACAGAATCAAACATCACTCGCTCCGTGTCCGATGTTGTAGCCACTGTCTCAGATCATCGCCCGAACGCAGTTCGCCGCGCAGCAGCGCAATCGACAGCGGCCGCAACGGTACCGTGTAGAGCGGCTCCTCCCACAGCGTGGGTGTCCGTGACGGGAAGAGCACTGCAAACGGTACGTGACGATCGGGAGCCACACCCGCGACCCCTGCTCCTCGAAACCCATGATCTGACGTCACGACAATCGTGGTGCGATCCCGAAGCGGAGAGCCTTCGATAGTTGTGAGGAACTGGCCGAGTATGTGATCGGCTAATCCCAAGTTCCCAAAGTAGCCGGATTGGCGAAACTGAAAACGTGTAAACGAACCGGTCGATGCGTTCCACACAAATGGCGCATGCGGCACGACCAGATGCACGAAGACCAGTCGATTCGCGGGATTCACGCTGGCAGCGACCGCGACATCCGTCATCTCACGGAGCGACCGGATCCACGCATCGCGCGACCCCACGGGGCCGCCAAACGCACGCAACTGCCGCGCAATCGAACGCCCAAGTGGCAGGGGGCCCTCAAGCACCCCCGACCTTCCACTCAGCGGAAGCCACGTACAACGGCGCGTGAACGAAGCGAGTCGCCAGCGACAGTACGGCAACAAGGCCCCAGCAATTTCACTCGGCGCACCCGCTGCGGCCGCGTCATCGAACAGCGTCTCCGTATTGGCGAGATCTTCCGCTTCCGTTTGGCCACGAAACCGGGCGAGCGCTGAGCCTTGCGAGACATTCTTGACGGAGTCGACCACTCGGCCGGTCAGCAGCGAAGGAATCGCGACCCTCGTCGCCGCTCGCGAGGCAGGCTCTACATCCGTCGCAAAGAACCCCTCGCGCCGCAGGCGATCCATGGACTCGAGCCGCAAATCCGCCGGCCGCCGAGAAAAGGCGAGCCCGTAGTCCAGCTCGTCAAAGACAAGTATTACGACGCGTTGCCCAGTCGTATCTGCCGAGAAAGTCGCTGGCGGTGCATGCGGCTCGAGAACAGCAAAATCAGTAAACGCTGCAATCGATGCGGCACGGCCCGTCGTCACCAGCGCAAACGGAGCCAATATCAGCAGCAGGCGCATGGATGCTCGTGCGAGCACCGCTCGCCAGCGCAGTACGGCCACCAGCGCAGTGGTCGCAAGCACAACAGCCAACCCAATATGCCATCCGCCTCGAACCCAGACTTCCGCTCGAAGAAAATTAAAATCGTTCACAACACGAACGGAGTCCAAGCAGAAACAAAACGCCCCCACCAACGCGAGCTGCGAGATGGACCTCCCCGGTTCTGACCGCGGCTTCGGGCACAGCCACCCCACGAGCGCTCCCACCACGCCGAACCACACAACCACTATTACCGCCGCCCAGCACGCGTTAGCACTCGGCCGGAGCCACATGCTAGCCGAGACCTCCGGCTGCAGCAGATGCTCCCACTCCGGCAACATCACCAGGTTCGCCCACGATGCAGCGACGATGGCACCGCGCGCCGTGCGCCTGAGCTCAGCCCGCTCCAACAGGGCTCCTGCGCCGCAGCACAAAAACCTCACGCCCGCTGGGACTCACGACCTGCCGTGCCACCAGGTCGAATTCGCGGTGCGCCACACCGAGCAGCGCATCTACGCTCCACCGATCTGCGGTGAGCTGCCGTCCCCGTAGCAGCCCCGCACAATGCGGGTCGTCCGCTGGGATAAACTCAATCACCAGGAGATCGCGCGTCAGTTCCGCAACCAGATCGAAGGCAGCCTCGAGCGGGATCCAATCGCCCGCCACCAAGTGGTGCAAGACCGCAAGGCAGAGCACGGCGTCAAACCCGTTCGTCGCCCGCTGCAAAAACGACTGTCGTTCCTCATTGCGCCAGCCAGCCGTCGGTGTCGGATCTAGAAGATCCACAACCAGTGGAAGAATGTTTGCGTTTTCCGTCTTGATGCGGCGGTACGCACGTTCCACGACAGCTTCGTCGCGGTCAATGGCAACCACCGCAGCGCCCATCGCGGCGGCGACAAGGGCAAACGTGCCGTCATTGGTTCCGATGTCGAGTACCCGCGCCGGATGGTGCTCGCGCATCATCTCCTCAACGATCAGTCTCCGCTTCTCGTGGTACTCCGGCGGATGCACCGACGAATCGCGATAGGAGGTCCACCGCGAGTCCGATGCCGAGCCTCGGGCCCGCTCGACGGAGCGTGCAGCATGGTTGAGCAGGCGCTCCACGGAAAATTTGGCACGCTCCGGCGCCATACGAGCAAAACCCGTTCCGGATGGAGCAGGGGACTTCAATCGCCGAGACAGGAGCACGGGACCCGTGACCATTGCGAATACCGGAGCGCGCAGGCGGTCGATGCGCGAGAGCCGCGGATAGAGCATTTCCGGCTCAAGACCATCGCGAGCGCCGGTGAATGTCCGTCGCAGCGACCAGCCGAGGTATTTCGACGCGAGGAGCGGCAGCACGAACGTACGCACAAACTGTCCGTAGGCGAACCAAACCGCATCGCCAGGGTCGCGAGGCTCAACCGACAGCGCATCGACGAACACGGGGGTACATCCGTCAAATAGCACGTTCAGCGGCGTGGCGTCCTTCAAGCCGAGGCCTTCGGCGAGCAGCTCCCGCGCGAGCTGGGCGGTGAGTGCGCCCGCATCAGCAAGCATTGAAGGGGTCCACTCCTCCGGATAGGAGGGAAAACCTATCGCCGCATGTTCAAGGACCGCGACCGCGTGGTCAACGCCCAGGGCCTCTGGCCACTCGCTGCGCGGAACACTTTGTGTGGCGACAAAGCGACCCTCGCGTTGCCAGCGCGCGACAACGGGGGAGTGCTCCAATGCGTGCGCGTTGGTCGCGCCGAGTGGCAGGACGAAACGGAAGAAGCGCCCATCGATGGCGACGAGTGATCCGGCCGGGTCCCTGAGAGAAACAGAACTTCGCGTCATCGCGACTACCCTACTGCGAGCCGGGACGTTTACCCCGCAGCCGCGACCAGACGGCGTGAAACAGCCGTGTCAGCCCGCCCCGAAAGGTGAAGGCAAAGCCTGCGATGGCAGAGAGGAGTAGCTGCCAATACAGCGACGCATTGCCCGGGTCGATGTACTGCGCACTCGCGATGCGAGGGGCCAGCACAACGCATAGGGCAATCAGCCATCGTGCCACGTTCAGGCGGCGGTCGCTCGCTCCTCTCATGCCAGACTCCACGGATGAATCACACACTCTACAGGCTAAGATATCGTCGCAACCAGAGCACAGCCACCCAGGGACCGCTTCTGAGCGCGAGGTTACTCGCGGCGCCAGCGTGGGACCGCCCCCCTCACCAAACGCTATTATACCAGATGCCCCCCGCACCCCCGGTCCTGCTCTATGACGGCGACTGCGCCCTCTGCAGCCGTGCGGTCCGCACCGCCCTCCGCTGGGACCGACGGGGCACCCTGCAGTTCGCCGCGACTCCTCCATACGACTGGCGCGATATGGGGTGTAACGCCATAGCCCGTCGCCGTAATCATCACCGCCCATTCGTCGCTCGCGGGGTTCAAGGAGCACCCGACCTATGGCTCGGCGGGTCTCGCGCTCGTGGTTGCGGCGATGAAGCGCCACCGGGTGCCGCGGTTGATCGTGGTCAGCGCGCTTGGGACCGGTGAGAGCCGCGTGCTGCTCGGTTGGTTCATCCGGACCGTGATGAAGGACTGTCTCCTCAAGCTGCCGTCGCAGGATCACGAGCGGAAGGAGGCCCTGACGCGGGCGTCCGACCTGG
>CAIRYG010000007.1 GCA_903882745.1 uncultured Gemmatimonadota bacterium | reverse complement strand
TCGCGTGTGGGGAGAACCAGTCAGGCGCATCGGCAAAGTACGGCTGAGCCGGACCATCCCCACGCGTGTGGGGAGACCTCCCGGAACGCCTCTCGGATGCTTTGGTTGACCGGACCATCCCCACGCGTGTGGGGAGAACCGGCTGCCTGCCGATACGCGGACGCTAAACGCGGACCATCCCCACGCGTGTGGGGAGAACCCGCTGAGGGCTGGAACCAAAACAAGCAGCGGGCGGACCATCCCCACGCGTGTGGGGAGAACCGCCATGCTTGAGACTCGGCGGACTTAACACGCGGACCATCCCCACGCGTGTGGGGAGAACCAGGCACCGATAGGGCGAGTAGACGGTGCTCGCGGACCATCCCCACGCGTGTGGGGAGAACGGCTCCCGTCCATTCCCGAAACTCTATTCCGCCGGACCATCCCCACGCGTGTGGGGAGAACGTGTGGCAATCCATTCCGGGAAAGTACCAGCCCGGACCATCCCCACGCGTGTGGGGAGAACCATTGGCGCACGTCGGCTAGGCTGGGACTGGGCGGACCATCCCCACGCGTGTGGGGAGAACCGTTGACCGATGAAACACCGTGATTTCTGGCACGGACCATCCCCACGCGTGTGGGGAGAACGCTAGGCAGAGGCTCTACCATAGCCTCCAGCGCGGACCATCCCCACGCGTGTGGGGAGAACGGCCGTAAAGGCACCGCCAAGCGATTTTACCCCGGACCATCCCCACGCGTGTGGGGAGAACCTGAGCAGGGTGTCGGCGCCGGCCTCGATCATCGGACCATCCCCACGCGTGTGGGGAGAACGAGGAGCTGCGAACCGTCGGGCCCCGTGATCTCGGACCATCCCCACGCGTGTGGGGAGAACCGACAACGTATTGACGTACATCTATAGAGCGCCGGACCATCCCCACGCGTGTGGGGAGAACGGTGGACAAACTACGAAACGTGGCGCGTCAATCGGACCATCCCCACGCGTGTGGGGAGAACACTGCAAAAAGGCCTTGCGTACAACGCAACACCGGACCATCCCCACGCGTGTGGGGAGAACCTCAATCGGCGCGGCAGGGGGCATTTTCGCCTCGGACAAAACCCGGGCGGCGTGTGCAAGTGCTTCAGTTTGAACAACTTATCTATGGGCCATCGAGGAGTTGAACCTCGGACCTCACGCTTATCAGGCGTGCGCTCTAACCACCTGAGCTAATGGCCCTTCCGACCTACAACCAACTATCCAGCAGAGCCTTGAAATAAAGCCTCTTCAAGGCCGTCCGTCAACGTTTCAGCACCACAATCGCAAAACTCCCCACCCAGCAACCGCTACTCGACGAACTTGTGGCCGCCACCCAACCCGCGGTCCTCGTCCTCGGCGTCGTCGTACTCGTCGTCCAGATCAATCAAATCATCGTCCAGGTCGCCAAGCTCGTCGTCGTCCTCGACATCATCGTCGTCCAGATCGTCGCCGTCCACATCCTCCGGATCGTCAAACTCGTCGTCCTCGTCGAGGTCGTCTAGATCTTCGTCCGGCTGCTCATCATTCGGGTCAATGTCGTCGTCGTTCTTCACCGCAGAACGCCAACGCCCACCCCCTCGCACTTGCTCAGCCCACTCCGCGGCAGCGTCCAGATTGAACTCGTGCTCTCCGGTCGCGAACAACGCCACACTGCCCGACATATGCCCAGATCTCCGCTGGATGAATCAAAGAGGATGACGCGCGAATCAGGTGCTTACCTACAACCTACGCCACACGGTGTGCAACGCGTGGAGCGAGACGCCACCTACGCGACGCCAACTACGCGTCGCGATCCCGCTTGGCCTCGCGCGAGACCTTCTTTCGGTCAGTCGCCAGCAACTTGCGCTTGCGCAACCGAATGGACTTCGGCGTGACCTCGATCAACTCATCGTCTTCGATATACTCAAGCGCCCCTTCCAACGTCAACACCCGGGGCGGCTCCAACGTGATGTGATCGTCGGCGCTCTTGCTGCGCATGTTGGTGAGCTTCTTTTCACGCGTCGGGTTCACGTCCATATCACCCGGGCGCGCACTCTCGCCCACCACCATCCCTTCGTATACGGCGTCGCCTGGCGACACGAACAGCGTCGAGCGATCCTGCAGGTTGCCGAGCGCAAAGGCGATGATCGTACCGCCTTCCATCGACACCAGCACGCCGCGCGCGCGCCCTTCTAGGTGTCCCGCCCACGGCCCGTATTCCAGGAACCGGTGATGGATGATGCCCGTGCCACGCGTGCTCGTCATGAACTCTGAGCGATAGCCAAACAATCCGCGAGCAGGAATCTTGTAAAGAATTCGTACCATCCCCTGCCCGGGGTTCTTCATTTCCAACATCTGCGCCTTGCGGGGGCCGAGTGCTTCGATGACGACGCCCATGTATTCCTCGGGCACGTCGATCGCGAGCTCTTCGTACGGCTCCATCTTCTCGCCCTTGTCGCCGACGTGCAGAATCACGCGCGGACGCGACACCTGGAACTCGAACCCTTCACGACGCATGGTCTCCATGAGAATCGTGAGGTGCAATTCCCCGCGGCCGCTCACCGTCCACGTGTCGGTGGAATCCGTGTCGTCCACGCGGAGCGCGACGTTCTTCTCGAGCTCCTTCTGCAACCGCTCGTAAATCTGACGGCTCGTGACGAACTTGCCGTCCTGTCCCGCGAACGGCGAGTTGTTGACGAGGAAGTCCACCGAGATGGTTGGCTCTTCGACCGCGATGCCTTCGAGGCGATCGGGGAACTCGGGATCGGTGAGGGTCAGGCCGATTTCCACCCCTTCGAGCCCGGCAAGCGACACAATCTCGCCGGCGTTGGCACTCGGGATTTCAATACGCTCGAGCCCTTCAAATCCGTAGAGCTTGGTGACTTTGCTGACCGTTGCCTTGGACGTCTGATCGAGGGGCAACAGCGCCACCTGATCACCCACCTTGACCGTGCCACGCTCAATACGCCCGATCGCCAAGCGACCCAGGTACGGCGAGTAGTCAATGGTGGAGACGAGCATCTGGAAGGTGCCGTTCAGCTCAGCGGGCGGCGGCGGCACATGCTTGACGATCGTCTCGAACAGCGGGACGAGGTCAATGGCCGGCGTCTCCATGTCCATCGTCGCCACGCCGGTACGCCCGGAGGCGTACACGAACGGTGCGTCGAGCTGAGCCTCGGTGGCCTCGAGCTCGATCAGGAGGTCGAGGACCTCCTCGTGGACGCGCATCGGGTCGGCGCCCGGACGGTCGATCTTGTTGACGACGATGATCGGGGTACGCCCCAACGCGAGCGCCTTGCGTAGCACGAACCGCGTCTGCGGCATCGGGCCATCAAAGGCGTCCACGACGAGCAGCACGCCGTCGACCATACGAAGGATACGCTCAACCTCGCCACCGAAATCGGCGTGGCCTGGCGTATCGACAATGTTCATCTTGGTCCCGTGCCAGCGCACCGAAGTGTTCTTGGCCAGGATGGTGATGCCTCGCTCGCGCTCGAGCGGATTAGAGTCCATCACGCGCTCAGCAACCACCTGATTCGCGCGGAACGCACCCGCTTGACGGAGCATCTGGTCGACGAGGGTAGTCTTCCCGTGGTCGACGTGGGCAATGATAGCGATGTTACGGATATCCATAGCCTTGAAATATAACTCAGGACATCCGTAAAGTCTGCCCTCTAAGCCGAATCCGTGGCGATTGCTGCCCTGGAGGCGCCCAACCAGCCTCAGGCGTGCACAAGTTCCGGGGCGCAGGCCGCTAGGGAACGCCCTTCAATCTGGATGGTCACGTGGTGAATTCCATGCGCCGCCACAGCCGCGGTCATGGCCTCCAGTGCCTCCTGATTCCGCGCCGGATCCGACACCAGGGCGTGCGCACTCATGGCGATCACCCCAGAGGTGAGCGTCCAAATGTGCAGGTCGTGCACCGACTCCACCGCGGGCACACGCGCCAGCGAGGCGCGCACCGCCGTGGGATCAATGTGATCCGGCGTGGCCTCAAGCAGGATGTCCACACTCTCTTTCACCAGCGACCAGCTCCCGCGAATGATCATCACCGTCATCACAATCGACGCAATGGGATCGGCAATGGTCCACCCTTTGTACCGAATGAGTAACGCCGCAACAATCGCGGCCGCGGACCCCAAGAGGTCGCCCAAAATGTGCAAATACGCGCCCCGCACATTGAGCGAATGCGCAGCGCCCGCGTGCAGCAAGCGCGCCGACACCGCGTTCGCCACAAAGCCGGCGACCGCCACCCAGAACATGATACCGGTGGCCACCGGCTCTGGATGCTGGAACCGAACGATCGCCTCCCACACGATGGCCGCCGAGATCGCTAGCAGTGTGGCGCCATTGAGCAGCGCCGCAAGGATTTCCCAGCGCAGATACCCGTAGCTCTTTTCATTCGTCGCCGGCTGGCGGCTGAGCCAGGCCACGAACAACGAGAACGCGAGCGCACCCACATCGGTGGCCATGTGGCCCGCGTCGGCGAGCAACGTCAGCGAGTTCGACACGAGCCCGCCAATCACCTCCGCCACCAAGAAAATCGCGGTAATAATCAGCGCGCCCTTGAGCCCGGCCCCGCTGTGATGGTGATGATGGTGCCCACCCAGCCCGTGGCTATGCCCATGGCTATGCCCATGGCTATGCCCGTGGCTATGATCGTGCCCGTGCGCGTGCGATTCCGCCGGCGTCCGCTGGCGGTGTGTCGAACAATCCGGGTAACTTGAATCCGTGCTAGAACGCTTCGGGGTCATTGTTCTCCTCTTGCTGCTCAACGGCTACTTCGTGGCCGTGGAGTTTGCGCTCGTGCGCTCACGTCGCACACGATTGCAGGCCATGGTCCGCTCGGGCGATCGGATTGCCCGATTCGCACTCCAGGCCTCCGGTAATCTCGAGAAGGTGCTCTCCGCCAGCCAGCTCGGCATCACCCTCGCGTCGCTCGGACTTGGCTGGGCCGCCGAAGGAGCGCTCGCGCACTCGTTCGAATCACTGCTGGCCAGCCTCCCCTTCGCCCTAGAACAATCGCTCCGCGTCAGCGCTGGCGCCATAGTCGCGCTGCTCTCTGTGACATTCTGCCACGTGGTGTTTGGCGAGCTCGCCCCACGCGCCGCCGCGCTGCACCAGCCAGAAATATTTGCCAAGTGGCTCTCCCCGCCGCTCCTGGTCTTTGCCTGGTTCGTGCGCCCCTTCACCACAGTGCTCAACCTCTCGGCGCGCGGCGTCCTGCGGCTGTTCGGCCAGCGCGCCCAAGTGGGCCACGACGCCGTTCACTCCCCGGATGAGCTCCGCATGCTCGTGGAGCAGAGCGAAGAACAGGGCGCGATCGACAGCGACGACGCCCAGCTGATTGGCGGCGTGTTTGAGTTTTCCGAGAAGAACGCCCGCGAAGTCATGACCCCGCGCACTGCGATTGTCGCCCTCACGGTCGACGCCGCCCTCGACGACGCGGCACGCACGGTGGAAGAGGCGGGCTTCTCGCGCTACCCGGTGTACGACGACACGATCGACAACGTGGTCGGCATGCTGCACGCCAAGGATCTGCTCCCGATCCTCCGCGACCCCACGCGCGCCGAGGACTTTGCGGTCCGCCAGATTATGCGGCGCATCCACGTGGTTCCGGGGTCCCGTGAAGTCGAAGAAGTCCTCGGCGATTTCAAACGCCTCAAGGAACACATGGCGATTGTCCTCGACGAGTACGGCGGCACGGCGGGGCTTGTGACGATGGAAGATCTGCTCGAGGAGATCGTTGGCGAAATCCTCGATGAATACGACGAGACGACCGAGGCGAAGCTTCCGGCCACGGCGTCGGGCGAGCTGCAGGTGCAAGGCTCCACGCCGATCCGCGAGTTCAACTTGCGCTGGGAGTTGAGCGTCCCCGACACGGACTACACGACGGTCGGCGGCTTTGTGTTTGGCGCCCTCGGGCGCCTGCCGATCGTAGGTGACCGCGTGGTTGGCGGTGGCGCGTCGTTCGTGGTGCGGTCGATGGTGGGTCGGCGAGTGGGGCTGCTCGTTGTGCAGAAGGACACGGCGTCCGTGTGATCCTTGCTCCGAACGGTCGGAGTGCCTACCCCCGAGCGCGCACCACCATCGAACACGCCACGAGCATAGCTTGGATCATCGACGCCGGGTCCGCCCGATCCTGCCCCGCGATATCGAGTGCCGTGCCGTGGTCCGGCGAGGTGCGCGGGAAGGGCAAGCCGAGCGTCACATTCACCGCGCTGCCGAAACTCGCGACCTTGATTGCTGTCATCCCCACGTCGTGATACGGCGCGATCACCGCGTCAAACTCACCGCGCATGGCGCGCACGAACACCGTGTCGGCCGGGAACGGTCCTGCCATTCCCATCTCGCGGGCCACAGGAGCGAGCAGGAGGTCGTCTTCGGTGCCAAAGCGTCCGCCGTCGCCCGCGTGCGGGTTGAGCGCGCAGAGGGCCAAGCGCGGCTCCGCAATGCCGAACTGGTCGCGCAGCCCCGCACGGGTCACACGCGCCGCGCTCCGGAGCGCATCAGCCGTGACCGCGCCTGGCACATCGCGGAGCGGAATGTGCGTGGTCGCGAGCACCACGCGGAGTGTGTCGGAGGCGAGCATCATCGCGACCGGGCACCCGGTGAGCGCGGCAAGCATCTCCGTGTGCCCGGGAAAGTCGTAGCCGCCGGCGAGTAGGGCGTGCTTGTCGATCGGTGCGGTCACAATCCCCTGCACCGTGCCCGACTGCGCGAGTTCTACGGCACGAGCAATGGCGAGCCCAGAGAATCGGCCCGCCTCAGCTTCTGACGCAGTGGGGCTCCACGTGCCCAGCGACACGTCGACCGCGGTGCCGGTGCCTTTGGGGCCAACCACGACCGGATCGCAGGCCGCGCGCACTCGCGCGTCGGCCAGTGCCTTGCGCACGATCTCGGGACCGATTCCGCGGGGATCCCCCAGCGTGACCGCGAGTCGCACGCGAGGCGTCATCACATGCGGACAACCACGTACTGCTCCTTGCGGAGCTGGTCGTACATGCGGCGGAACTGCTTTTCCTGCTGCAGCTGCTGACGGATCCGGTCGCGGATGTCGGCCTTGGTCATCGGCCCCTCTTCGGTGCGCTCGGTGATGCGGAGCACCACCACCTTGGGGAATCCCGTCTGCGGATTGGGAATCTCAAACGGCTTGCCGAACTCGCCCGACTTCGCGTCGCCAGCGGCCGCCTTGTACTCGGGGGGCAAGCTGTCGATCGGATACTGGTCGGGATAGCTCGTGAGTTCGCCGTTGTCGTGGAACTTCGCGACGACGGTGTCATAGGGCATGCCGCCCTTCCAGAGCTTCATCACGGAGTCGGCCAGCGTGTGGGCCCGTGCGACATCGGCCGAGTCGAGCTTGGGCATAATCAGCACGTGACGCGCCTTCACTTCGGCGGGCTGCACGCGGTCGACCTTAATCACGTGGTATCCGAGCGTGGTCTTGATCACCACGGGGACGATCTGTCCGGGGCCAAAGGCGAACATCGCACGGTCGAACTCGGGGACCATCACACCACGACGGTTCCAGCCGAGGTCGCCACCGCGCTCCTTGGAGCCGGGGTCCATCGATTCACGCTTGGCAATCTGCTCGAAGTCGCCCCCCTTCTTGACCTCGTCGAGGATCGACTGGGCTTTGTCGAGTGCGAGCTTCTCGTTGGCCGCGTTGGCGCGGGGCGCGATCACGATCTGCTTGAACGAAATCGCGGTGGGGCGCTTGGGGAGGCGATCCTTGACCTTCTCGATGCCGTCGTCGATTTCCTTTTCGGTGACCTGCACCGGCGCCGAGAAGCGGCCGTGCGCCTTGAGCGAATCGATCGCGATCCGCTGCTGCTCGGAGCGACGTTCGCCGTCGGTCAGATACTTCCGGAACTCGCCTTCGGTGCCGAATCCCTCGCGCTTGAGTGCCGAACGCCACTCGGTGTCGGTTTTCACGCGGGCGCGGATTTCCTTGAACTTCTTTTCGACGTTCGCGTTGATGTCCGTTTCTGGCACATCAATCTTGAACTGCTTGGCTGCGGCAATGAGGACTTCTTCGTCGATGACGATGTTGAGCACGTCGCGCGCCATAGCCATCTGCCCCGCGCTGTCCGGCGGCACTTCGGCGCCTTGGGAGCGGAGCATCGCGATGCGGTCGAGCACTTCGCTCATGAGCACCGGGTGCGTTCCGACGACGGCCACGACCTTGTCGACCGCAACGGAGCGGGCCGGGTCGGCCGCTTTCTGCGCCATCCCCACGGCGGGGATGGCGCTGCACAACAGAATGGCGAAAGAACGACGCATGACCACGGACTCCTGAGTTACGGCTTCTTCGGTGCGGCCGGTGCTGCCGGTGCTGCCGGTGCCGCCGGTGCTGCCGGTGCTGCCGGAGCAGCGCCCGCCGGCATCTCGCCCGGCATTGGCACGATCGACTGCGGGCTTGCGGCCTTACGGGCCGAATCCGCCTTCGCCTTTGCCTTTTCGACGTCCGCCACGGCGCGCTCGATGCCGGCCTGAACCACGCGCCCTTCATACTTCTTACGTAGCGCGAGGACGATTGGTTCCGGCACTTCGACAAACTGTTCCTTCTGGCTCAACACACCGCTCAGGAACGCATTGGCGCGGCTGGCGGCCAAGCTGGAGCGCTCGGACGACGACTTGGCGCTGTCGGCCAACTGGGCCGGCGACACCTTGAGTGCCGTCATGCCGGCCATATATGCCGAGTGGAACGAACGCTGCATGCCGTTCACTTCGGCCGTGTCGAGCCCGAGCTTGGCGCTGTCGGCGGCGCGGAGCAGCAGCTCCTGGCGCATGATGTTCTTGACGAGGTACGGCATGGCCGAGTCCGGCGCCTGCGCGATCTGTTCGCGGATGCGAACCTGCGGCGGGAAGGCGGCGATCCACTTGGCCATCCGCGCGGCGGTCAGGTTCACGACCTTGGAGGTGGCCAGCACGGTGTTGTCGTCGCGGTAGGCGTCGACGTCTTCACCGATCGACTTCACGATCTTTGCCGCGCCGCCCTTCACTTCGACCTTGGCGCCATTCTCGAGACCAGCCACGAAGGTGCTCTCGGCGGTCTGCGACGAGGTCTGCCCGTACTTCGAGGCGAACTCGCCGGCGACTTCGGCGTAGGGCTGACGCAGGATGATATGGAACCCGAACTCGGTCTCGACGACCGGGCTGATCTGCCCCGGCTTGAGCGCGAGCACGGCGGCTTCGAACGGCTTGACCATGGCACCCTTCGGGAAGACGCCGAGCGCGCCGCCCTGATCCTTGGAGCCGTCGGCGCTGTACTTCTTGGCCATATCGGCGAAGTTCGCGACGGTCAGCGTCTTGGCGATCTTCTCGGCGAGCTTCTTAGCCGAGTCGCGCTGCGCGGGCGACGCAATGCCCTGACGGGCCATGAACAGGATGTGACGGGCGGCGAGCATGTCGCCGTCGTCGTAGTGCTTTTGGAAGGTCGACGGATCGGCCGTCGGGGTCTTTTTGGCCAGCGCTTCCATGAACTTCTTGGACTTGATCTGCGCGACCTGCGCCCACATGGCGTCGGCCACCGTGGCGGCGTCAACCGAGGTGTCTGCCTTGGAGCCGCCGATGCCGACGAGCTGGTAGTTGACCCACAGATTAGCGATCGCGATAGCCACGTCCTTACGGGCGGGGACCTGCGCGTCGCTCATCAGCTTGGCCAGCTGCGAGACGGAGAGTTCCTGCGAGCCGGCGCGAGCGACGACATCGACGTGGGCCGTCAGCGCGTCCTTGAGCCCGGCACACGCCGAGAGGACGAGAAGGGCGACGAGCAGTACGGCACGGGTCTGCGAGCGGTTCATGGCAGGGAAGGAAAAAGTCATACTACGAACGGTGGAGCTAGTACTCTACCGTTCCTCGGACACAATTGATCGCAGGGCTCGAACCAACCCCTCGAGGAGGGGCGATCCACCCAGTCGCGTGAGCTTGAGCGACAGCGGCTGCACGCGCCGCACATCCACCTGAAACTGCACGTCCCGGAAGGCAGCGGACAGCGGTTTCATACGTGGAAGCGCAGAGCCGTGAAAGGTAACACGGGCTTCGTCGCCGCGCACCAGGATTCCCTCGACCCCGATCGCCCCGCCGATCAGGCGCAGGCGCGAGACGTGGAAAAAGGCCTCGGCGGCCGGGGGGAGGGCGCCGAATCGGTCGCGGACTTCGTCGCGGACGTCGTCGATGGCGCCGACCTCGGCAATGGCGCTCAGGCGGCGGTAGACGTCGAGTTTGGCGTCGGCGCTCGGGATATAGTCGTCGGGAATGAAGGCCGGCACGTCGAGGGAGACGTCGGCCGGCGGGGGCGGTGGGGCTTTGTCGCCGCGCATGACCCGTTTGACTGTCTCGTCGAGCATCCGGAGATACAGGTCGAACCCGACGGCCGTGACGAACCCCGACTGTTCCGGGCCGAGGAGGTTCCCCGCCCCGCGCAGTTCCATGTCTTTGAGGGCCACGCGGTAGCCCGCACCCAGCTCGGTGTGGTGTTCGAGGACCTTGAGGCGGCGTTCGGCGTCTAGGTCCACCCGATCTGGGACCATGAGGTAGCAGAAGGCGCGGCGATGCGAGCGTCCTACGCGACCACGCAGCTGGTAGAGCTGCGCGAGCCCCAAGTGGTCGGCGCGATTCACGAACATCGTGTTCGCGTTGGGGACGTCGAGCCCGCTTTCGACAATCAGGGTCGAGACGAGCACGTCGACGGCGCCCGAGACGAAGGACGCCATGACTTTTTCGAGTTCGTGGCCGTGCATCTGCCCATGTCCCACCGCGACCCGGGCGCGAGGGACGACTCGGCGCACGTGATCAGCGATCGCCTCAATGGTCTCGACGCGATTGTGCACGAAGAACACTTGGCCGCCGCGGTCGAGCTCGCGGGTGATCCCCTCTTCAATGAGCCCGTCGTCCCAGGGCTCGACAAAGGTGATGACCGGCGAGCGGTCGCGCGGCGGGGTCTGCATGAGCGTCATGTCGCGCAGGCCGGCGAGCGAGAGATGCAGCGTGCGCGGGATCGGCGTCGCGGTCAGGGTGAGCACGTCCGTCTCGAGCTTGAGCTGCTTGAGGCGCTCTTTGTGCTTCACGCCAAAGCGGTGCTCTTCGTCGACGATGATCAGGCCCAGTGCGGCAAAGTGGACATCCTTACTCAGCAGGCGATGCGTGCCGATCACCACGTCGACTTTGTGGTCTTTGAGATCTTTGAGCACTTCCTTGGTGTCCTTGGCGGACTGGAAGCGGCTCATGACTTCGACGCGCACGGGGAAGTCGGCGAACCGGTCGCCGAAGGTGCGGGCGTGTTGTTCGGCGAGCACGGTGGTGGGGACAAGCACCGCAACCTGCCGCCCGCTCTGCACCGCTTTGAAGGCGGCGCGCACGGCGATTTCTGTTTTGCCGTAGCCGACATCGCCAACGAGCAGGCGATCCATGGGGCGTGCGCCTTCCATATCGTTGCGCACATCCTCGGTGGCTTTCCGCTGATCGGGGGTGTCCTCAAAGAGGAAACTCGACTCGAGCTGCCGCTGCCAAGCACCATCGGGATTATGCGGCGGCCGGCTCGCGACTTTGCGGCGCGCGTACAGATCCAGGAGCTCCACTGTGAGCTCCTGAATCGCGCCGCGCGTGCGGTCCCGCTGCTGCTTCCACTTGGTGCCGCCCAGTTTGTGGAGGCGTGGCGGGGGCGCATCTTCGTCGACGTCACCGACCGCGCGGAACCGTTCCACTTGATCGAGGCGGTAGAGCGGGACGTTGAGCTTGTCGCCCCCCTCGTACTCGATCACGATCACTTCGAGTGTGGTCTCGCCTTGGAAAATCGTGGAGAGTCCGCGGTAGATACCCACGCCGTGCTCGAGGTGCACGACGAAGTCGCCCGACTTGAGCGCGGTGATCGCTTCGATGGCGGCGCCACTGGCGTAGCGGCGCGCGCGGCGGATCCGGCGTTCGCGGCGGAAGATCTCGTGGTCGGTGAGAACGCGGAGTCCGGGTTCGTCACCGACGGCGGGGATCACGAAGCCGCCGCCCAGCGCACCGATGGCGAGCATGGCGGTTGACGCGCCGCGTTTGCCCTCGTTGAGCAGCTCTTCGAGGCGCTCGGCTTGTCCCGCGTTGTCGCAGAGGATCAGCGTTGGCGTGGGGCCGCGGACGAGCGCCGAGAGGCGATTCATGTCGCGGTCGATCGTCTCCGGGCGCCGAAGCGGGAAGTTGACGATCGACGGCCCTTCCGGCGGCGCTTCGTAGAGCGAGAGGGTGGCGAACCTGTTCAGCGTGCGGAGGGCGTCGTCGGGCGCTTGATAGAGTGCGTCGCGCGTCGAGACATCCTCACCACGACGACGTGCGACGTCCAGATGATGCGCCGCTTCGTCCCAGGTGCGCTGCATCTCCGGCGCGATGTGCACGTTGCGCGGCGCAATGACCAACGTCTCGGGCGGCCAGAGCGCCGTGAGGGTGCTGCGCTCGAACTTTTCGGCGTATGCGTCGTCACCGCGCACGTCCACGGGAAGCACGAGCGCCATCTCGGTGGGACGCGTGGTGCGCTGCGTGGCGAGATCAAAGTGGCGCAACTCGGTGAGGTCGTCGCCCCAAAACTCCAAGCGCACCGGCTCGGCCATGCCGAATCCGTAGACGTCCACAATGCCGCCGCGCACGGCGAACTGCGCGACGTCCTCGACCATTTCCACCTGTTCGAAGCCGACCGATACGAGATGATCGGTGAGCGTCTCGAGGCGCCACACTTGTCCGCGACGGAGTTCGAGTCGCGCCGCGGCGAGGGCCTCGGGAACGCGGGTGCGCTCGAGCACCGCGCGTGCGGTGGTGAGCAGAATGCGCACGCCGCCGCGCGTCATCCGCTCCAACGTCTCGACCCGTTCGCCGGCAACTTCTGCATGCGGCTCGACTTCGCCGAACCCTTCGCGCGGCGGGTAGAGCGAGATGCCATCGCGTCCGACGATCGATTCGAGGTCGGCGAGCCAGCGTTCGGCGTCGCTGAGTTGATCGGTCACGACGACGATCAACCGGTTCTGCTCACGCTCGGCGAGCGCGGCAACCAGCACGGCGTCAGACGATCCGGAGAGCCCCGCGACGTGCGTAACCGCGCGCGAGTCGGGCATCGCGGCGATCAGTTGAGTGAATGCGGGGAGCGCGGTGAAGCGCTCGATAATCGTCGGAAGTGCCACCCTTATGCCGCGCCTTCGACGCTCTCTCCACCGCGGCCGCGCGTGACGAACGCCTCGGCGACGAGCAGTATGAGACCAAGCAGCACGAGCAGACCGTCGAGCGCGCGACTGCCCGAGACCGCGAAGGCGGTGGCGGTGAACTTTGCCGCCGCGCTGTTGACCACCACCGACGTGCCGGTGAAGCGCGCCTGCAGCGCGGGCATTGGCATGCGCGCGAGGTCGCTCTCTTTGATTTCCGGATTTACAACGAGCGCTGCGGAGCGTGTGGCGCCGCGCAGCCAGAAGTAGACGCCCGGGCGAGCCGGCGCGGCAATGCGGGCGTCGCGGGCGGGGATGCGCGAGCCATCGGGCGCTTCGAGCTCACGCGCCCACACCGGGCGCGCCACGAGCAGGCCGGGCGTTGCATCGGTCACTGCGCCGGCGTCGCCCGAGAGGTGACTCGCGATGGCGGTGCCGAGCCAGGGGACCCAACTCGCGCGGAGGGGGAGATCGGTGCCGTCGACGGCGAGCGGTGATGCCACGAGCACATAGCCATTACCCGCGACGGCCCAGAGGTCGCCGCCGACGGTGGCGAGGGTGTCGGCGGCCGCGCCAGCGTCGGTGCCACGCGCTTCGAGCGCGTACCACTTGAGGGCGTTCACATTCGCGAGTCCCGCACCCTTTACCGCCGCCGGGCCTGTGCGCAGCGCGCCGAACTTCCAGGGGATGCCCGCGCGCTCCAGTGCACGATTCGCCGTGGCGAGTTGCACCGGATCGGTGGGGGCAAAGATCAACGCGGGCGTGCGCGCCGCTTCGGCACCGGTGATGGCGATAGCCGAACCAGGGGCGACGCGATTGTCTTGGACCAGTGCGTCGAGCGCGGTGCGCGCGAAAGGACCCGCGGAGGGATCGGCGGTGACCGCCGGGGCTGCGCCAACGTGGACGGCGAACCAGCGGACGTCGTCGCCGCGCAGCTCGTCCGGTTCGAGTTCGACGGCACCGGCGAACCACCCACGCTCCACCGGATCCAAGCGGACCACGATGTCGGTGCCTGGCGGTGCGGTGCCGCGTGCCGCGGCACGGGCGCCGATCATGACGCGGAAGGTGGTGGAGTCGGTGGCGCTGGTGGCCGCGCGCACGGCGCCGCGCGGGGTCCAGTGCGCAGGCTCAGGCGTGGCGCGCACCACGGCGCGATTGCGCGGCGGATTCAGCGTGGGAGCAAAGACGGTTGCCGACACCCCTTCGAGCGGTACATCGGCGTCCCAGGCGGTGGCCTGCGCATCGGTGAGGATCGCGACCTGTCGCGCGGGAATACCCGAGCCGCGCACGAGCGCGACCGCGTGGCGCACGGCGGTGGGAAGATCGCCCGCACCGGAGAGCGGTTCGAGGCGATCGAGCGCTGTGCGCACGGCGCTCGCGCTTCCGCCAACGACGCGTCCGTCGGCGGTAATCAGCCAGAGTCGATCACCCGTGGCCGCGCGGTCGACGGCGGAGCGAGCGGCGTCCTTGAGTCGCGCGAGCACCGGCGCCCCTTCTACAACCACCGACGTCGACAGCGAGTTGTCGAGCACAATCGCGAGCGCGGTCGGGGCATGACCACCCGCCGAGAGCCGTCCGAGCGGGCGCGCGGCGGCGAGGGCAAAGGCGAGCACGGCGGCGATGCGCAGGAACATGAGCAGCATGTTCCGGAGTCGCAGTTCGCTGGAATGCTCCTTCTGCGCGCGCAGCAAATAGCGCATGGCCGGGAAATCCACTTTCTCGCCTTGCCGACGGCGGAGGAGGTGGAGCACCAGCGGGACCGCGGCTGCTCCCGCGAGCAGCAGCGCAAAGGGGGCAAGAAAGTTCACGGCAGCGCCTGACGTGACGCGAAGGCGCGACGAAGCCCGATGCCGTATGGCTGGTCGGTGTAGACCACTTCATATGAGGCGCCGCTAGCGGCGCAGCGGCCCCGCCATTCTTCGATGGCGGCGAGGACCGTGTCGCGATACGCGGGGCGCATCTCACTCACCATGGCGTTGACGACCTGCGACGTCTCGGTATCGACGAGGTCGGCCTCGCTGCGTGCGACGCCGAGGTCACGTTCTGCGGGGTCCATGATATGGAGCACGGTGACGTCGTGGCCGATGGCGCGAAGGGTCGCGATGGCCGACTGCATTTCGTCTTCGTTGACGAGCAGATCGGAGATTACCACCACCATCCCGGGGCGCGTGATCATGCGGGCCGCTTGCATGAGCGCGCCGGGCCCGTCGGAGCCTTTCCCTGCCCCGGGGTCGTCGAGCGCGTCGATAATGCGGCGCCACTGCACCGAGCGGGCCCGGGGAGGAATGACCGTGCGCACTTGGTCGTCGAAGCGGATGAGCCCGACGGCGTCGCGCTGGCGGAGCAGCAACCAAGCCACGGCGGCGGCGACCCGTTCGGCGTAGGCGAGCTTGGTGATGCGCTCGGGGGAGCCGGTCCAGTGCATGGACTTGGAGACGTCGAGCACGACTGTGGCGCGGAGGTTGGTCTCCTCCTCGAACTGCTTGATCAGCCACTTGTCGGCGCGCGCCACCACACGCCAGTCGAGATAGCGGAGGTCGTCGCCGGGCTGATAGGAGCGATGTTCGGCGAACTCGACGGAGAATCCTTTGCGGGGCGACTTGTGCAGCCCCATCAGGAATCCTTCCACAACCCAACGCGCAATAACCTCGATCCGCCCGAGGGCGGCAAGCGAGGACGGGTCGACGAGGTCAGCGCGCTTCTTGGGATCGGCCATTGGTAGCCCGCTAAAGGTAGTGCTGGGGGAATGGGGGCTCTAGGGGGCGGTGTGTCATTAAGTTCGCGATGGTACGGAATCGCGCACGGCCCAGCTATATTAGAAGGCTAGCCCAGAACCGTCCCGAATCCCGACCCACTGTGCAGCTCGACCGTATCCGCAACTTCTGTATTGTCGCCCATATCGATCATGGCAAGTCCACGCTCGCGGACCGCATGATCGAGGCCACGGGTATGCTACAGAAGCGGGAAATGAAGGCCCAGGTGCTCGACACCCTGGACCTCGAGCGCGAGCGCGGGATCACGATCAAGCTCAACGCCGTCCGCATGAGCTACGACGCCAAGGACGGGATCACGTACGAGCTGAACCTGATCGACACACCAGGGCACGTGGACTTCACCTATGAAGTCTCGCGCTCCCTCGCCGCCTGCGAAGGGGCGGTGCTCGTGGTCGACGCGTCGCAGGGGATCCAGGCCCAGACGCTCTCGAACCTGTTCCTCGCGATGGACGCGGGACTCGAGATTATCCCGATTCTCAACAAGATCGACCTCCCCGGCGCCGAGCCCGAAAAGCGGCGCCAGGAAGTGGTCGACCTCCTCGGCTGCGCCCCGGAGGACATCCTCCTCGTGAGCGCCAAGGAAGGACTCGGCGTTCCCGAACTGCTCGAAGAAGTCGTCAAGAAGGTGCCAGCGCCGAAGGGGAATCCCGACGCGCCGCTCCGCGCCCTGGTGTACGACTCGTACTACGACAAATACCGCGGCGCGATCCCGAGCATCCGCGTGGTTGACGGCACTATCAAGAAGGGGACCAAAATTACCTTCGGCGCCAACGACGCGGTTTACGAAGTTGCAGAAGTGGGCTACAACCAGCTCCGTCAGGTGCCGACGAACGCGCTCGGGGCCGGCGAAGTGGGCTACATCGTGGCGAGTGTGCGCTCGGTCAAGGAGACGCGCGCGGGCGACACTGTGTTTGACGCCGAGAACAACGCCAAGGACCCGCTGCCCGGCTATCAGGCGGTGAAGTCGTTTGTGTTCGCCGGCGTGTACCCCACCGACACGCAGCAGTACGAAGAACTCCGCGACGCGCTCGAGAAGCTGCAACTCAACGACGCGTCGCTGCATTACGAGCCCGAAACGTCCACCGCGCTTGGCTTCGGCTTCCGCTGTGGTTTCCTCGGGCTGTTGCACATGGAAATCGTGCAGGAGCGGCTCGAGCGCGAGTTTGACTTGGATCTTGTCACGACGGTGCCGAGCGTGGAATACCACGTCTTCAAGACCGACGGTACCGAGTTCCTCGTGGAGAACCCCGCGCTGATGCCGCCCGCGAGCGTCATCGATTGGGTGGAAGAGCCCTACGTGAAGGCCCGCATCATGGCGCCGTCCGACTACATCGGACCGATCATGACGCTAGGCACCGAGCGGCGCGGCGAGTACAAGGGGATGCACTTCATCGATCAAGCGCGCGTGGAGATTGCCTTTGAGTTCCCACTCGGCGAAATCATTCTCGACTTCTTCGACAAGCTCAAGTCGATTTCGCGCGGCTATGCGTCGCTCGACTACGAGATGCTCGGCTATCGTCGCAGCAAGCTGGTGAAGCTCGACATGCTGATCAACGGCGACCCGATCGACGCGTTCTCGGTGATTATCCACGAGGACAAGTCGTACGATTGGGGCCGCAAGATCGCCGACAAGCTCAAGGAACTGATTCCGCGACAGCTGTTCGAAGTCGCAATTCAGGCGGCCATTGGCATGAAGGTCATTGCGCGCACGACTGTGAAACCGCTGCGCAAGGACGTGCTCGCGAAATGCTATGGCGGCGATATCAGCCGCAAGCGAAAGCTCCTCGAGAAGCAGAAGGAAGGCAAAAAGCGCATGAAGAACGTGGGGTCGGTGGAGATCCCGCAGGAAGCCTTCCTCGCGGTGCTGCAGGTCGACTGAGTCGTGGGCACCGCGCGCACGACTCGTGGCGGCAGTTCGCTGGTCATTCAGACGAGCTTCCTCGGCGACCTCGTGTTGACGACACCGCTGTTGGCGGAGTTAGCGACGCGCGGGCCCGTCGATGTCGTGGTCACGCCGGGTGGTGCGCCGTTACTCGCGCATCACCCGGCTGTGCGTGATGTCATCATTTTTGATAAGCGGGGCGCACACGCGGGGCTCCCGGGGCTCTGGAGATTTGGTCGGGGCCTGCGGACGCGTGCCGACGGGTCTGCTCGCACTCTCGACGCGGCGTATCTGGCCCAAGGCTCGCTCCGGAGCGCCGCGCTCGCGCGGATTACCGGAGCGCGCGCGGTGGTCGGGTTTGACAGCTCGGGCGGCCGCGCGCTCTACACCGAGCGGGTGCACTACGATCGCACGCAGCACCACGCCGAGCGGCTCTGGCGCTTGGCGGTGGGCAACAGCGAGCCGGTGCCTGATGCCGAGCGGATCCGTCCGCGGCTGTATCCGGGCGAAGATGAGCGCGCGGTGGTCGACGAGTTGCTGCGCCAGGCGCCGTTTGGTGATCGGCCCTTTCTTGCGCTCGCGCCGGGGAGCATCTGGGGCACCAAGCGGTGGCCCGCCTTCCCTGGCCTCGCTGCCGCGCTGCGCGACCGGTATCGGCTCGTGGTGATCGGTGGAAAAGACGACGCGCCGTTGGCCGCCGAGATTGTGCGCGCTGCTGGTGCGGAGCCTGTGCTCGACACCACGGGACGCCTGACGCTGTTGGCGTCGGCCGAGTTGATTCGCCGCTGTGCGGCGCTCGTAACGAACGACTCGGCACCCCAGCATCTCGCGTCCGCGGTGGGGACGCCGACGCTGACGATTTTTGGCCCGACCGTCCCCGCGTTCGGATTCGGGCCATTGGCGCCGCGTCATGCATCAGCCGGCGTGGCGTCGCTCGACTGCCGTCCCTGCCACGGCCATGGCCCAAAGGTCTGCCCGCGCGGGCATTTCCGTTGCATGCGCGACCTCCCAATTAGCGATATTGAAGCAACGCTCGCGCGGCTGCTCGCAGAGTCGGCGTAGTCCCCCCATCTTTCTTTCCATGCCTCGCCTTTCTACCACGTACGTCGTCGGTGTTGACCTCGGCGGCACCAAGATTTCTGTTGGGGCTATGCCTGCCGACGGCACGCGCCAGATTGCGATGCGCGCCGTCCCGACACTCGCGGCTGAAGGCGCAGATGCGGTGGTGAAGCGGATTACGGACAGCATTGAGTCGGTGATTGCGCAGACGATTGCGGAGACCGGTGCGACGCGCGCCGACTTTGCGGGCGTTGGAATTGGATCCCCGGGGCCGCTCGACCGTGAAAAGGGACTCGTGATCACCACGCCGAATCTTGGTTGGACGAACTTCCCGCTGCGTGACCGAATCTCCGAGGTGGTGAAGCTCCCCGGCGTACTCGACAACGATGCCAACTGCGCGACGCTCGCTGAGTGGTGGGTGGGCGCCGGCAAGGGTGCGCAGAATGTGGTGGGGATGACGATTGGCACCGGCATTGGTGGCGGGCTGATTCTGAACGGCAAGCTCTTTCATGGATCGAGCGATGCGGCCGGTGAGATTGGGCACACGACTATCGACGCCAATGGCCGACGCTGCAAGTGCGGCAACTATGGCTGTTTGGAAGCGTATGCCTCTGGACCAGCGACCGCGGAGCGTGCGCGCGAGCGGATGGCCGGTGGCGAGCATTCGCAGCTGACGGCGATGTGTGGTGGCGATCTCGCCAACATCACGGCACAGATGGTGTACGATGCGTCCGCCAAGGGTGATGACGTCGCGCGCGAGGTGGTGCGCGAAACGGCGCGCTTCCTTGGGACGGGTATTGCGAACTTGCTGAATCTGTTCAACCCCGAGGTGGTGGTACTGGCCGGTGGCGTTGCGCAGGCGGGCGAAGATCTGTTCCGGCCGTTGCGCGCCGAGGTCCGGCGTCGGGCGTTTAAGCCGTCGGTGGAGGCGTGCCGCATTGTGCCCGGAATGTTGGGCGGGACTGCGGGGACGGTGGGTGCCGTCGCGACGTTCCTCGCGCAGCATCCTGTCGGGGCGTGACCGCACCGGCGCGACGCCGACGCTTGGGCGTCATCGGCACCTTTGTGTGGGATGTGATTCATGGGCGCGACACCCGTCGCGCGCCGATTGAGGAGTGGGGCGGCATTACCTATGCCCTGAGTGCGTGCGATGCCGCGCTCCCCGACGACTGGGATCTCGTGCCGCTGGTCAAGGTTGGCGACGATCTCGCGCCGCAGGCGCGGGAGTTCTTACGGTCGCTGCGGCACGTGGCGCCAGACGCACAGCCAATTGAGGTGCCGTATCGCAACAATCGCGTGGAGCTGTTTTATCGCGATGCGGAGCGGCGGAGCGAGGTCCTCACGGGCGGTGTGCCGGGGTGGAGTTGGGCTGGGCTGAAGCCGCTCCTCAAGGATTTGGACGCGCTCTATGTGAACCTGATCAGCGGGTTCGAGCTCGATTTGGAGACGGCGCAGCTGCTCCGGCAGCATTACCGCGGCCCCATCTATTGCGATTTGCATTCGCTGGTGTTGGCAGTGCAAGCCGACGGTCTGCGCACCTATCAGCCGCTTGCCGATGTGGCGGCGTGGTGTCGGTGCTTTGACATCGTGCAGGTGAATGAGGATGAGCTGGCCATGATGGCGCCCGACGGGATGGCCCTCGCGGCGATGGCGCTCGGCGCCGGCGTGCAGAACTTGGTGGTCACACTCGGCGCGCGGGGGGTGGTGTATTTCGCCGCGCCGGGCTTCGAACAGCTTGCAGACGTGACAGTGTCGCGCCACGCGACAGCCCCCAGCGCCTTCGGCGCGGTGCGCACGGCCTTGGTGCCGCCGTCGCTGGCGCAAGCGCCCGACGGTGGCGATCCCACCGGATGCGGCGACGTGTGGGGGGCGACATATTTCTCGAGACTCGTCGCCGGTGATATTATGTCTGTAGCGATGCAGCGCGCGCTGTCTGCAGCGGCGCGCAACGTGGAGCATCGCGGCGCTACCGGTTTGGCCCACTATCTACGGGGAGAGTTGCACCGCTCGTGACTGCCGTCATCATTGTTCCGCCGTCACTCGATGACAAGGGCTTCGAGCATGTGCTCGAACAGCTCGCGTCACAGCCCGACGATGCCAAGATCATCGTGGACGCGCGTCACTGCACGTTCGGGACACCGTACGGCCTGACGGCAATGCTGACGTTGGGGCAGACGCGCGCACAGAAGGCGACATTTCTCCCCCCGATCGACGGCAACGTCTCGACCTACTGGAGTCGCGCCGGATTCTTCCGCTACGCGGAAGAGCTGTTCGACATTCAGGGGAGCGTGCCGCGTGTGCGCTCCACCGATGAAGGGGACAAGCTGCTCGGCATCACGCCGATTGCCGCGGCGGCCGATGTGCACCTCGTGGTCGAGCGCATTGCCGAACAGGCGCGGCACATTCTGACCACGCGACTCAAGCTTGAGCCGCGCGCGCAGATGGGCTTCACGATGGCGCTCTCGGAAACCGTGCAGAACATCGTGGATCACGCCGGGCACGCCGGGTGGGTGATGGCGCAGGCCTATCAGTATCGCCAGCGCTTGGCCGGCCGCTGGGTGGCCGAGATCGTGGTGTGTGATCCGGGTATGGGATTCCGTCGCTCGCTCGAGATGGGGAACCGCCGGCCGATCACCGACCGGTGGGGCGACGGACTCGCCCTGGAGACCGCGCTGATCCAAGGTGTGAGCCGATTCCCCGACGCGGGCCGTGGACAGGGGCTCAAGGGCACCCGCGGCTATATCGGCAGGCGCAATGGGATGCTCACCATCCGGAGCGGAACGGCACGCATTGGCCTTATTCCGACCTGGGACGACAGCGTGCCACTGCAGGAAAACTTGCCGTATTTTCCGGGCGCTCAGCTGCGCGTGATTATTCCCGGTGAGCTCGCAGGCGGCACGCCATGACCCGCATTGATGTGGGGAGTGTGCTCCGGAACTCCGCGAACTTGCCCTACCGCAACCTGGTGACACGATCCACGGGCGCGGCGGTGCGGCAGTGCATTGAGCTCGAACTCGCGGCGCTCCCCGCCGACGAGACCGCGACGCTCGATTTCTCGCAGATCGGGATGATGGATTTCTCCTGCGCGGATGAAATCGTCGCGAAGTTGTTGCTTGATCCTCCGCACGGCGCACCGGCCCGCACCTGCGGCTTGGTAATTTTCCATGGCATCACCGACCATCACCTCGAGGCGATCGAGGATGTGCTGCATCATCACGGGCTCGCGATAGTTGTGCATTTCGCCGACGGCGGTGCGCGACTCGTGGGCGCGGTGAATGACGACGAACGGTTGATGTGGGAGTTGGTGTACGCCACCGGCGGCACCACCGTGCAGGCGCTCGCAACCCGTGCCGGACGAGCGCACACTGATACAGAGCAGATTTTGGAGCTGCTCCATTCGCGCCATCTCGTGCGACACGCCGAGCAGGGCTATCACCCCTTGGGGTCGTTGCACTAATGGCCTTCAATCCGCCGTTGCAGGTTATGGGCTACATCGCCACACGCCGAGGCGACCCTGACCGAGGGCCGCTGGTGCGACTGCGCAGCGATGACGCCGCGCTGCGTGCCGTTGTGGATGGCGAGTTCGTCTGGGTGTACGGGCCACGTCGTCATGACTTAGCCCCAGTGATGATCGATGACACGGTGCCGCGCGGCGGCGTTGTGGTCCGCGATCTCGCGGGCGTCACACTGTCCGAGATCGTTCGGCTGGTGAAGGCCACGGCCGATCGGCCCGTGCTTCCTCCCTCGCTGGCCTGAGGAGTTCCTCCGGATGAGCAAGAAGAAGGACCCGCTCGCCCTCTCCACACTCGCGCTTCACGGCGCCGCCGATCCGCGGCATGCGGGCGATCCGGTCGTGCCGCCGATCGTGCAGTCGGTGAATTACGTGCAGGAGATCGGCAGCGCCGATGGGCTCCGCTACACACGATACGCGAACACGCCGAACGTCGAACGCCTCCAGAAGCGACTCGCGATGCTCGAGGGCGCGGAAGGCGCGCTGTTACTCGGCAGCGGAATGGCGGCGACGGCCTGCGCGATGCTCACCCTGCTCCGCCCCGGCGACCATCTCCTCTCGAGTTCGCTCATCTACGGTGGCACGCATCGGCTCTTCACCGAGGAGTTCGTCGGCCTCGGCATCGACGTCACCCTGGTGAACCCGTTCGAACCGCGCGAGTGGCGCAAGAAGATGCGCAAGACGACCCGCGCGATCTTCCTTGAGTCGCCGGTGAATCCGACCACCCGCGTGGTGGACTTCCGCCCGGTGTCGGCGCTCACGCATGAGAACGGCCTCGCGCTTGTGGTCGATTCGACCTTCGCGAGCCCCGTGAACTTCCGCCCGCTCGAACATGGCGCCGACGTGGTGATCCACTCGGCCACCAAGTACCTCAACGGGCACCACGACGTGCTCGGCGGAGTCGTCATCGGGACCGATTCGTACATCCAGGAAGTCCGGCAAAAGATGATGCTCTGGGGCGCGGCCCCCGATCCGTTCGCCTGCTGGCTGCTCGAGCGCGGCGTGAAGACGCTCGACGTGCGTGTGCAGCGGCAGAACACGAACGCCCAACGCATCGCGGAGTGGTGCACCGGCGCGAAGGCGATCCGCAAAGTGCACTATCCCGGGCTCACCACGCATCCCGACCACACCGTGGCCGCCGCGACCCTCGACGGTTATGGCGGTATGATGGCGATCGAACTCGCTGGCGGCGCGCGCGCCACCGAGCGGTTCCTCAAGCGACTCCGGATCTTCACGCACGCGGCGAGCCTTGGCGGCGTGGACTCGCTCGTGAGCGAGCCGCGCTACACGTCGCACACGCACATGACGTCGGAGGCCCGTGCACGCATCGGGATCCCCGACGGATTCCTGCGCATCAGCGTCGGCATCGAAGATGCCGACGACCTGATCGCTGACCTCGAGCAGGCACTCAAGTAACGGATGATCCGATTCACCCGCGTCACCAAGGAGTTCCCGCGCACGGGAGTCGCCCTGCGCGAGGTCAGCTTCCACGTCGCGCGCGGCGAGTTCGTGTTCCTCACCGGCCCGAGTGGTGCCGGCAAGAGCACGATCCTCAAGCTGTGCTATCTCGACGAGCGTCCGAGCGATGGTGAGGTCCGCGTCGCCGGGATGAGTTCCGTCGCGATCCGCGGCAGCGACGTCCCCAAGTTGCGTCGCAAGCTCGGCGTGATCTTCCAGGACTTCCGCCTGCTCGAGGACCGCACGGTCGAGGCCAACATCGGGTTCGCGCTCGAGGTCACGGGCGCGCCGCCGGCCAGCATCGGCCCCAAGGTCGGGCGTCTCCTCACGCAGGTGGGACTCGCGTCGAAGGCCACGGCCTTCCCGGCGGAGCTCTCGGGGGGCGAGCAACAGCGCGTCGCGATCGCGCGGGCCCTCGCCAACGATCCGGTACTCGTGATCGCCGACGAACCCACCGGCAACCTCGACGACCGCGCCACCCGCGGCGTCTTCCAGTTGCTGCGCGACATCAATGCGAGCGGCACCACGGTGATCATGGCCACGCACGATCTGGATCTCGTCAAAAGGGCCGAGTGCCGGACGCTTGAGCTGAACCACGGCGCGTTGGTCTTCGACTCGGCGGCAGCGGCAGCCTCAGGACCGCCCGGAGCGGGAGGCGCGGCATGAGTCTCGCCACTCGCGAAGCGTTCAACGGCTTCAAGCGTTCGCCGGTGCTCAGCTTGCTGAGCATCACGACGATCGCGTTCTCGCTCTACGCGTTCGGACTCTTCGGACTCGTCGCGCTCAACATCCGGTCGGCGCTGGCGCAGGTCGAGGACCGCGTCGAGATCCGCGCGTTCGTGGCCGACGGCACGTCAGCCGAGGCGACCAGCGCGGCCGCGGGCGACATCGGGGCCTTCCCCGAAGTGCAGTCGGTGACATTCGTGACGAGCGAGCAGGCACTCGTACGCGCACGCAAGGAACTCGGCGAGTTCAGCGATGTGTTCGAGGCCGGGATCCTCCCTGCCTCGCTCGACGTGCGCCTCAAGCCCGGATTCCGTGACCCGAACACCGTGAAGGCCGTCGCCGAACGGCTGAAGAGCTATGACTTCACCGACGATGTCCGATACGGCGAGGAATGGGTGCAGAAGCTGTATCGCATCCGGAACATCGCCACGCTGGCGGGACTCGTGCTCGGCTTCGCGTTCGCCGGCGTGGCGGTGATCATCATCGGCTCCACGATCCGGATGTCGGTCCTGGCGCGCGCGCGCGAGATCTCGATCATGCGGTTGGTCGGCGCAACGGACGGCTTCATCCGGAGTCCGTTCCTCATCGACGGCGCGGTGAAGGGGACGTTCGGCGGGATACTCGCGTTGCTGCTGACGTGGGTGTCGTACAGCCTCATCACGCGCTTCGTGATCACCGCACAGTTCTTCGACGTACGACTGGTGGTACTCGGTGTGCTCGCAGGTGCCGTGCTCGGACTCGTGGGGAGCGCGCTCAGCGTGAGTCGCCACCTCCGGAGCGTGTGATCCGGCCGCAGCGGCGTGTGTCGCGCGGGGCCCTGCGTGTCGTGATCGCCGCGATGACGCTGGTGAGCGCGCGTCCGGCGGCGGCGCAGCAACAGCCGCCGGCCGCCGAACGGCTGCGCAGCCAACGCGAGGAACTCGACCGCATCAAGGCCGAACGCGCCGACTTGGAACGGCGCATACGGGAACTCCAGTCCACGGTGCACGACCTCTCGGAAGAGCGCACCAACATCGAACGCCAGCGCGACGCCACCGCGCGCGTCGTCCGTTCGCTCGACAGCCAGCTCAACTCGCTCGGCGAGGAAGAGCATCAGACGACGACGCGGCTCGTCTGGGCCCAGGACGAGGTCGCGGTGAAGAAGGCGATCCTGCAACATCGCGTGCGCGAGATCTACAAACGCGGCCCGCTCTACAGCGTCGAAGCGTTGCTCTCCGCGCAATCGTTCGGCGCGCTCGTGGCGCGATACAAGTACCTGCATCTCGTGGCCATGCGTGACCGTGCGCTGGTGCACCGCGTGGAGAAGCTCGGCGAGCAGATCGCCTCGCAGCGCGAGACGCTCGTACGGCTACGCAGCGATGTGGAGACCTCGCGCCAGGACAAGGCGGCGGAGGAGTCGCGGCTCGAGAGCCTTGAGAAGCAACGCTCGCGGAGTCTGGCTCAGGTGCAGGCGCGCCAACAGGCGACCGAGGACCGGCTCAAGCAGATCGCCCGCGACGAAGCCCGCATCACCGCCACCCTCGCCGCACTCGAGGCCGAGCGCAAACGCGCCGAGGCACGCCCGGGCGCGAGCGCGCCGGTCGCCAGCACATTGAGGACCGCGGACCTCGGCCGACTCGACTGGCCCGTGGACGGCAACATCATCTATCGGTTCGGCAAGGCGGTGAACCCCAATAACACGACGATCCGCTGGAATGGGGTCGGGATCGCGGCCGCGGTGGGCACTCCGGTGAAGGCCGTCTCGAATGGAACGGTGGCGCTCGTCTCGGAGAGCTTCGGGACCTATGGGCCGACCGTGTTCATCCAGCACGGCGGCGGCGACTATTCCGTGTACGCTTCGCTCGGCAAGATCAGCGTCACCAAGGGGGAGAAGATCGTGAAGGGGCAGCTGGTGGGTACGGTCGGCAAGACGGACCCCGACCTCGATGCGCATCTGCACTTCGAGATCCGCCCCAATGGCCGCGCGGTGGACCCTCTCGAGTGGCTTCGGAGCCGCCGATAACCCTGTTGCTACCCAGATAGCCCGATGACCCCTCGCAAGGCTTCAGCGGCCGTGGCCGCCGTTGCGCCCGCGGTCGCTCCGCTCGGCGCCCATATATCGACCGCGGGCGGCGTGCTCAACGCTCCGGCCCGCGCCGACGAGATCGGTGCGACCGCCATGCAGCTCTTCACCAAGCAGGCCAATCGGTGGGCCGAGCACGACGTCGAGCCCGCGACGGCGGTGGCGTTCCGGGCGGCGATCGCCGGCAGCGGCGTACGCTTCACGAACGCGCATGACAGCTACCTGATCAACTTGGCCTCGCCGGAACCCGAGCTCCGCGCCAAGAGCATCGCCAGCTTCGCCGCGGAACTGCGCCGCTGCCACGCGCTCGGCCTCGACGCCCTGGTGTCGCACCCCGGCAACTTCATGGATGAGCGCGCGAGCGGCATCGCCCGAAACGCTGACGGGATCGTACAGGCCCTCGAGCAGGAAGTGGGCCCGACGCGACTCTTGATGGAACTCACCGCAGGCCAAGGGACGGTGATCGGCTCCACGTTCGAGGAGATGGCCGATCTGTTGGGACGGATCCCCGCCACTCTGCGGAAGCGGGTGGGCGTCTGCCTCGACACCGCCCACGTGTTCGGCGCCGGGTACGACCTGACCAATGATTGTGCCGGCGTCTTCACGAAGTTCGACGACGTGTTGGGGCTCGACCAGCTCGGCTTGCTGCATCTGAACGACTCCAAGGTCCCGCTCGGTTCACACAAGGACCGCCACGAACTGATCGGGGTAGGATTGATCGGCGAGGGGGCGTTCCGGGCGATCATGACCGACCCGCGGCTGGCCACGATCCCCAAGGTGCTCGAGACTCCGAAGGGGGACGACATGGTCACGAACGACCGCGCGATGCTGAGCCTGCTCAGGAGTTTCTCCTCGCCCAACCGGACGACCGCTGGACGCCGGAAGAGCCGTTCCTGACACGCGCGGCCTGGTGCTTCAGGGGTCGCCGGACGCTCGATTCCTAGCGTTATCGCACTTCGGCACGTATCCTCATTGACTGTGACGTTGACTTTCTCCCTTCCCCGATCGCTGAAGCTCTGGCGGCGCCGCGTTTCCGTTGCGGCGCTTCTGGTGTTGCATGTGCTCATCGCGGGATCGGAACTGTTCGATCCGGTGAGCGAGGTCCGCCTCGATACGCACGCTGAGCAGCACGGCAACAAGCATCCGTTCGCGCACGACGCCACGAACTGCGCGGTCTGCTCCGTACAGACGCAGTCGATGGATGTGCCGCCGTCTCCGGCTCCGATCTTCTTCGGTGCCATTGCCCCGGCCGCCGTCGTTCGGGATGTGGCCAGCGGGATCGCGGCCGCACAGTTCCGGGCAGCCTCCTCACGCGCCCCTCCGAGCGCCAGCTGACCACGATGGCCGGCACCCGCCGGCCCGAGTAGCCTCGGTCGTCCGTGCGACCGACTCCGTCGTCAGCGCGCGTGGCGGTACAACGCGCCCCTTGGTCCTGTCTCCAGCAACACCATATGCGAAACGTCCTCTGGGCGGGGGCATTGGCGTCAGTCGCCGGTGCCGCATCCGCTCAATCACGTCCCCCGGCGCCGGGTGACACGCTGCGACTCGGAAGAGCCGCGGCCATCGCCACGGCGATCGGCGCCAATCTGCAGGTCGAGGTGGCCAAGCAGCAGGCCGCGCAGGCCCGCGCCCAGTTGGTGCAGGCGGTCGCGCTCCCTGAGCCGTCGCTCGGCGCTTCGTTCGACGGCCAGTCGAGTCCGATCAACACCGGCTCCGCCACTGGGCGCACGGTCAACGTCGGTGTCGCGATCCCCTTCCCCGACAAGTTCCGATTGAAGGGCGCGATCGGCAACTCGAACGTTCGCGCGTTCGACGCCCAGACGCGGATGGTCCAGCAACAGATCGCGAGTCAGGCGGCGCGCTCGTACGACTCGGTGCTCGTCACGCGGATGCATCGGCGCGACCTGCTCGAGGCGCGTGAACTCGCGGCGGATTTCCTCGCCAAGTCCAAAGCTCGGTTCGATGCGGGTACGACGGCCCGGCTCGATGTCATCAAGGCCACCGTCCTCTTGGCGCAGGCCGACAATGACCTGATCGCGAACAGCCGCGACGTGACCAACGCCGAGTCGGCGCTGAATCGCGTGCTGGGGAGGCCGCTCGGGGCGCCGATCATCGCGATCGATTCACTCGAAGCGCCGCCGCCTCCCGGCCCGCTCGAAGAGGCGGAACAGATGGCGCTGCGTCGGCGACCGGAGATCACGACGGCCGAGGAGCAGCTCCGTGGCGCAGGAGCCACGAGCCGCCTCGCGCGAGAGACGGCCTTCGCGCCGGACTTCTCGATCTCCGCCAACCGCGACTACGCCGCCGACGCGGGCACGCTCTATTCGCTCGGCCTCTCGATGCCGCTCTCGATCTTCTGGTGGCAGCATCGGCGCGGCGAGTTCGCGGAGACGCACCATCGCGAACTGGAACTGGACGCGGTGTTGCGTGACACGCGTGCCGCCGTCGGACAGGACGTTCGCGCGGCGTGGACCACCGCCGATGTCTCCGTCCGCCAAGCGATCTTCATCCGTGATCAACTCCTTCCGTCGGCCCGCGAAGCCTTCCGCGTGGCGACACTGAGTTACGGCCTCGGGCGCCTCTCGGCGCTCGATGTGCTCGATGCCCGCAGCACCTTGCTCGACGCGCAGCGGCAATATGCCGACGCCCTCGCCGCCGCGAGTTCCGCCCGAGCCGACCTCGATCGCGCCACGGGCGCGCCCATCGGCGCGCCGACCGCCACGACTTCCGGAGCCAGACCGTGAGCCATTCCCGCATGGCGCGACCGCTTGTTCGCGCAATTCCCTTCGTGGCGGCCCTCGCAGCGGCTGTCGCCGTGGCCGCCTGCAGCAAGACGCCCGACGCCAAGGCTGTCGCGGATTCCTCCAAAGCCGCCCACTTCACCATCTCCGCCGAACAGCGGGCCAAGCTCGAACTCGTCACGCTCGCGACGGTGAACTTCCGTCCTGAGATCGAGATCACGGGCACCGTCGCCTTCAATGGTGATCGATCGACGCCGGTGCTCGCTCCGATCTCCGGGCCGGTGTCGCGCATCGTGGCCAACCTCGGCGTCGTGGTCACGCCGGGCCAGACCCTCGCGACGGTGTCGTCGCCGGACTTCGCGACCGCGGTGGCGACGTATCGCAAAGCGGAGACGGCGCTGCGCAACGCGGACCGTATCCTCAAACAGAACGAACAGCTGTTCTCGAACGATGCGCTCGCGCGCTCCGAGTTGGACCAGTCGCGCACCGATCAGGCTGCCGCGGTCGCCGACCGCGATGCCGCCGTCCTTGGGCTCCGCGGCCTCGGACTCGACGAAGCCACCATCACCGGCATCCGGGACGGACAGAAGGCCGCCCCGGTCGAAGGGGCCATCCGCTCGCCCATCGCCGGGACCGTGGTGGAACGGTTGATCAATCCCGGGCAGCTCATCCAGGCTGGGACGACGGCGGCGTTCACCGTCGCCGATCTCTCGACGATGTGGGTGATCGCCAATGTGTACGCCGACGACATCGCGCTCGTGGAGCACGGGCTCGGTGTGGACATCCTGACCGATGCCAAGGGGACCAAGGTCCGTGGGACCGTGGACTACGTCGCGCCGATCGTGGACCCGGGGACCAAAGCCACGATGGTGCGGATCGTCGCCGACAACAGCGCCCAGCTCCTCAAGCGCGACATGTTCGTGCGGATGCACATCCAGTCGCGTCGCGAGCGCGCGGGATTGCTCGTGCCCGTCGCGGCGGTGTTGCGCGACGACGACAACCTCCCGTTCGTGTTCGTGACCGCGACCGACGGGAGCTTCGACCATCGCCGCGTCACGCTGGGGACGCGCATCGGGAACTCGTACGAGATCACGCTCGGCCTCAAGGTCGGTGAGCAGGTCGTGGCCAACGGCGCGCTGTTCCTCCAGTTCGCGGAACGTCAATGATCGGCGATCCGCAATCCAGCCACGACGGGAAGTCGGGCACGCCGACCTTCGCGAACCGGATCGTCCGCGCCGCGCTGAACCAGCGCGTGCTCGTGGCGCTCTTCGCGGTGCTGTTGATCGGCGCGGGTGCTTGGTCGTTCACGCGGCTGCCGGTCGATGCGTATCCCGACCTCTCGCCGCCGATGGTGGAGATCACCACCCAGTGGCCCGGGCAGGCCGCAGAAGAGGTGGAACGCCTCGTCACGGTGCCGATCGAGCGCGAGATGAACGGGCTCGAGAAGGTGAAGGTCGTGCGCTCGATGTCCTTGTACGGACTGTCGGACGTGCGACTCACCTTCCAGGACGGCACCGATCCGTACTTCGCACGGCAGCGCGTGCTCGAGCATCTCCCCGATGTCTCGGTGCCGAGTGGTGCGTCGCCGGGGATCGGTCCGCTGTTCGCACCGTCGGGGCTCGTGTACCGCTACGTGGTGGAGAGCCCGGACCGCTCGCCGATGGAGCTCAAGACCATCAACGAGTGGGTGCTCTCCAAGGCGTACAAGGCCGTCCCCGGCGTGGCCGACCTGGCATCGCTCGGCGGGCCGACGATGGAGTATCAGGTGCTGATCGACCCCACCAAGCTCGCGGGCGCGGGGCTCGCTGTGAGTGATGTCGTCGCGGCGCTCGGCGCGAACAATGCGAACGCGGGCGGCGGCTTCTACTCCGAGGGCGGGCAGTTCTACTACGTGCGCGGGCTCGGTCGCGTCAGCACCATCGCCGACATCGGCAACGTGGTGATCTCGAACAAGGGCGGGATCCCGGTCCTCGTGAAGGACGTCGGGAGCGTCGAGATCGGCCATGCGCCACGACTCGGTCAGTTCGGGTTCAATGAGCACGACGACGCGGTCGAAGGGATCGTCCTGATGCGCAAGGGCGAGCAGGCGCAGACGGTGCTCAAGCGCGTGCAAGCGGTGACGGAGGAACTCAACACCAAGATCCTGCCGAAGGACGTGAAGGTCCACGCGTTCTACGACCGCAGCGATCTCGTGGCGCTCACGACGAGCACCGTGGAGCACAACCTGCTCGTGGGGATCGTGCTGGTGGTGGTGGTGTTGATCTTCTTCCTGTTCGACCTGCGCTCGGGGATCATCGTCGCCACGACGATCCCGCTGGCGCTGCTGTTCGCCTTCATCTGCCTCGATCTCAAGAACATCCCCGCCAACCTCCTGTCGATCGGCGCCATCGACTTCGGCATTCTGGTGGATGGGGCCGTCGTGATGGTCGAGAACATCTATCGACAGCTCGCGCTCCCGGAGAGCAAGTCGCTCTCCGTGCGCGAGGTGATCGTGCGCGCGGCGGCCGAAGTGGACCGCCCGATCGTGTACGCGGTGGCGGTGATCGTGGCGAGCTTCCTCCCGATCTACGTGCTTGCGGGGCCGTCGGGTCGCCTCTTCTCGCCGATGGCCGACACGACGATCTTCGCGCTGATCGGCTCGTTGTTGCTCACGCTGACGATCGTCCCGGTGCTCTGCTATTTCGGGCTCGGTCGCCGCACGCAGGAGCGGCACAACCCGGCGTTCGAGTGGGTGAAGGAGAAGTATCGCGGCTCATTGAACTGGAGCCTCGCGCACGGCCGTCTGGTGATCTGGGGGAGCACCGCGCTCTTCGCGGTATCGGTCGCGCTGACCTTCACGGTCGGCTCGGAGTTCATGCCGACGCTCGACGAGGGCGCCCTCTGGGTCCGCACCACCATGCCGTACACGATCTCGCTCGAGGAATCGTCCAAGATCGTGCCGCAGGTCCGGAAGATCCTCAAGTCGTTCCCGGAGGTCACGGATGTGACCTCGGAGCACGGCCGCGACGACGGCGCCACCGACCCGACGGGATTCTACAACGCCGAGTTCTATGTGGGGCTCAAGCCGTACGCGCAGTGGACCGGCGCGCACAAGACCAAGGATGCGCTGATCGCGGACATCGACAAGCAGCTCTCCGCCTTCCCCGGCATCATCGTCAACTTCTCGCAGCCGGCCAACGACGCCGTGCAAGAAGCACAGACCGGACTCAAGAGCGCGCTCGACGTGAAGTTGTTCGGCCCCAATCTCAACGTGCTCCAGGCCGAGGGACTGAAACTGAAGCACGAGCTTGAGAAGGTCCCCGGGATCGCGCACGTGACGCTGGTGCAGGAGCTCGGGCAGCCATCGCTGACGGTCACGATCGACCGCGCGAAGCTGGCGCGCTACGGACTCAGCGCCGACGCGGTCAACGGCCTGATCAACGCCGCCGTCGGCGGTTCGGCGGCCACGCAGGTCGTACAGGGCGAGGAGACCTTCGATCTCGTCGTGCGACTCAAGCCGGAGTTCCGCAGCACGCCGGAGGCCATCGGGAACATCCTTGTCGCCACCCCAGGCGGGAGTCAGGTGCCGCTGCACGAGCTCGCCGCCATCGAGGTGAACACCGGCGCGGCGTTGATCTATCGGCAGGACGGATCGCGCTACATCGGCATCCAGTACTCGATCGAAGGCCGCGACCTCGCGAGCGCGGTCGAGGCTGCCAAGGAGCACATCGACAAGGCGGTCCATCTCCCCGCCGGCTATCGCACGGTCTGGGGCGGCGAGTACGAGGAGTACAAGGAGAGCCGCACTCAGCTGGCGATCGTGCTCCCGATCACGATCGGGCTGATCTTCCTGCTGCTCTTCGCGCTCTATCACAACGTGAAGTTCGCGCTGATCACCTTGGTGGGCGTCGCACTCTCCGGTCCGATCGGCGGGATGCTCGCGCTGACGATCACCGGCACGCACTTCTCGGTGTCGTCGGGGATCGGGTTCCTCGCGCTCTTCGGCGTCTCCGTGCAGACCGCGGTGGTCTACATCTCCTACGCCAACGAGCTGCGACTCGGCGGGATGGGGATCGAGGAGGCCACGCGCGAGGCCGCGCTGTTGCGACTTCGACCGATCATGATGACGGCACTCGTGGCGGCGTTCGGACTGCTGCCCGCCGCGCTCGCGACCGGGGTCGGCACCGACAGTCAGCGGCCCTTCGCGTTGGTCATCGTCGGGGGGCTGTTCTCGCGCCTGCTGATCAGCGTCCTGCTCATGCCGGTGCTCTACGGGATGGTGGCCCGGCCGAACGACCATCTCGAGGTCTGACCGATCGCTGCGATAGCGGTCAACGGGGGGCGGAACTCGACTCCGCCCCCCGTTGCCGTCTCCGCGACTCCAGGTAGTGGTTACTCATCCCCATTTCGCCCGAACGGACGCCGAACGGCCACTCTCACGCCGGTCCCCGCCTGAGTATCTTTCTGGCTTATGAAACGCCAAGACGCTCTCGACTACCATTCGCGCGGACGGCCCGGCAAGATCGCCGTCGTTCCCACCAAGCCCCTCGGGAACTCCCGCGACCTCTCCCTCGCGTACTCCCCCGGTGTCGCCGAACCCTGCCTTGAGATCAAGGCGAACCCGGAAGACGCCTACAAGTACACCGCCAAAGGCAACCTTGTCGCCGTCGTCACCAACGGCACCGCCGTCCTCGGACTCGGCAACATCGGCGCGCTCGCCGGCAAGCCGGTCATGGAAGGCAAAGGCAACCTCTTCAAGCAGTTCGCCGACATCGACGTGTTCGACCTCGAAGTCGGCTCCGAGGACCCGCAGGATGTGATCCGCTTCTGCCAGCTCCTCGAGCCCACCGTCGGCGGCATCAACCTCGAAGACATCAAGGCTCCCGATTGCTTCATCATCGAGGAGACGCTGAAGGCCACTCTCAAAATCCCGGTCTTCCACGACGACCAGCACGGGACGGCGATCATCTCCGGCGCCGCGCTGCTCAACGCCCTCGAGGTCTCGGGCAAGGACATCGCCGAGGTGAAGGTGGTGTTCTCAGGAGCCGGCGCGGCTGCGATTTCCACCGCCAACCACTACATCGCCCTGGGCGTGAAGCGTGAGCACGTGCTCATGTGCGACCGCGAAGGGGTGATTTACGTGGGACGCGGCGAGCAGCACATGGATCCCTACAAAAAGCGCTATGAGCGGGAGACCACCTGCCGTACGCTGGCCGACGCGCTGGTGGGAGCCGATGTGTTCGTGGGGCTGTCGGCCGCCGGTGCGGTCAACGGTGAGATGGTCTCCAAGATGGCCGCCAACCCGATCATCTTTGCGCTCGCCAACCCGGTGCCGGAGATTCTCCCGCATCAGGTACGGGAGGTTCGCGACGACGCCATCATTGCCACGGGGCGCAGCGACTACGCCAATCAGATCAACAACGTCCTCTGCTTCCCCTTCATGTTCCGTGGCGCACTCGACGTGCGTGCCAAGGAGATCAATGAAGAGATGAAGATGGCGGCCACCCGCGCGCTCGCGGCGCTGGCCAAGGAAGACGTGCCGGATAACGTGTCGCAACTCTACGGACTGAGCTCCGTGAAGTTCGGGCGCGACTACCTGATTCCCTTCCCCTTCGATCCGCGCGTCCTGCTCTGGGTGGCGCCGGCCGTGGCCTGGGCCGCGGTGGCCAGCGGAGCGTCGACGGGGTTCGTCGACCTGGAACACTACCGCGACGAACTCGAAGGGCGCCTCGGGCGCGCCCGCGGCCTCATGCGCGGCATCATCAATCGGGCGCACCACGACCCGAAGCGCGTCTGCTTCCCCGAGGGCGAAGACCTCAAGGTCATGCGCGCGGCGCAAATCCTGGTCGATGAAGGAATCGCGCACCCAATCCTGCTCGGCCGCAAGCAAAAGATTCAGGATCTCGCCGAGGCCAATGGCATTCCGCTCGCCGGAATTCGGATCGAGGATCCCGGCACCAGTACGAACCGCGACCGGTACGCGGAGTTTCTGTGGCAGAAGCGGCAACGCAAGGGACTCTCGCTCGCCGAAGCGCATCAGCGGCTCTACAAGGGCATTTACTACGGCTCGGTGATGGTCGCCTGCGGCGATGCTGACGCCGTGCTCGGCGGACTCGGCAAGCATTATCCCGAGACCGTGCGCCCCGCGCTTGAAGTGATTGGCGCCGACGCTCGCACCGGACTGGTGAGTGGGCTGTATATGCTCGTGTTCGAAAAGAAGGTCGTGTTCTTTGGTGACACCACCGTGAACATCGACCCGACCGCCGAACAGCTCGCGACGATTGCCGTTTCGTCGGCGCGTGCGGCGCGCACCTTTGGGGTCAGCCCCAAGGTCGCGATGCTCTCTTTCTCGAACTTCGGGTCGGTGAAGCACGCCGAGACGGAGAAAGTCGCCCAAGCGGTGCAGATTGCCCGTCGTATGGATCCCTCGCTCGTGATTGACGGCGAGATGCAGGCCGACACCGCGTTCGACGCGGAGATCCTCGCGGGTCGCTATCCCTTCAGCACGATCAAGGACGAGGCGAACGTGCTGATCTTCCCGAATCTCGGCGCCGGGAATATCGCCTACAAGTTGCTTACCAAACTCGGCGGGGCGACGGCGATCGGGCCGATCCTCGTCGGCATGCAGCATCCCGTCCATGTGCTTGAGCAGGGCGCCGATGTGCAGGAAATCGTCAACATGGCCGCGGTGGCCGTGCTCGACGCGCAGGAACGCTCCAGCCAACGTTGAATCGCGAACCCCACCTCATTTTCTCACGATCATGACTGACACGACCACCGCACCCTCGCGAGTGAGCACGAACGGACTCGATGCACAGGGCCTCGCCCCCAAGGGCACGCTGCACTGGAATCTCGTTGCACCGCAGTTGACGCAGGCCGCCATTCGGAAGGGTGAAGGCGAACTGGCCGACATGGGTCCGTTTGTCGCCGTCACCTCGCCGCACACCGGCCGTTCGCCCAAGGATAAGTTCGTCGTCCGGGAGCCGTCGTCGGAACACGACGTGGACTGGGGCGCCGTGAACCAGCCGATGTCGCCGGAGCAATTCGAAATTCTCCAGGCCGACGTCCAGGCGTACCTGAACGGTCTCGACGAGCTCTTCGTGCAGGATCTGTACTGCGGCGCCGACCCATCGCTCCGCCTCTCCTGCCGCTACGTGACGCCGAACGCCTGGCACGCGAACTTCGTGCGCAACATGTTCATCCGTCCCGACGCTGACGCACTCGGCAATTTCGCGCCCAACTTCAGCATTCTGCACGCGCCGGAGTTCCAGGCCGATCCGGCCAAGCACGGTACGCGCACCACGACCTTCATCGTCCTCAATCTTGCCAAGCGCACGATCCTGATTGGCGGCACGCGCTACGCCGGCGAGCTCAAGAAGGCGATGTTCACGGTCATGAACTACTACCTCCCCAAGCAGGGCGTGCTCTCGATGCACTGCTCGGCGAACATTGGGGCCGCTGGTGACACCGCGCTCTTCTTTGGTCTCTCGGGCACTGGCAAGACGACGCTGTCGGCCGATCCGGACCGTGGGCTGATTGGCGACGACGAGCACGGCTGGAGCAAGGACGGCGTGTTCAACTTCGAAGGGGGCTGCTACGCCAAGGTGATCAACCTCTCCAAGGAGCAGGAGCCCGACATCTACGCGACCACGCAGATGTTCGGCACGATCCTCGAGAATGTGGAACTCGACGAACTCAAGAAGGTGAAGTTCGAGAGCCAGACGATCACCGAGAACACCCGTGCGAGCTACCCGCTGCACTACATCCGCAACTTTGTGCCGAGTGGGCGCGGTGGCGTGCCAAAGAATGTGGTGTTCCTCACCGCCGACGCGTTCGGTGTGCTTCCGCCGATCGCACGCTTGAGCCGCGAGCAGGCGATGTACTATTTCCTCTCGGGCTACACTGCCAAGGTGGCGGGCACTGAGCGTGGCGTCACGGAACCGCAGGCGACGTTCAGCGCCTGCTTTGGCGCCGTGTTCCTCGTGTGGCACCCGACCAAGTACGCGAACATGTTGGGCGAGCTGCTCGACAAGTACCCCGACACCAAGGTGTGGCTCGTGAACACCGGGTGGAGCGGTGGTGCGTATGGCACTGGTAGCCGCATGAAGCTCAGCCTGACCCGCGCGATGGTGCGTGCGGCACTGGCCGGCAAGCTCGACAATGCGCCGGTCAAGACTGACCCGGTGTTTGGCCTGAACGTCCCGCAGGGGATCGAAGGCGTGCCGGCAGAGGTGCTCGACGCGCGTGGGACGTGGGCCGACACCGCCGCGTATGACACGATGGCGGCGAAGCTCGCGGGAATGTTCCGCGACAACATCAAGAAGTTCGGCGATGCGGTGACGCCGGCGATCATTGCGGCGGGGCCGAAGGGCTGAGCTCCGCACGACGGGTATACGACGAGGGGCCGGCGCCGTGCGCCGGCCCCTCGTGCGTTGGATCGATGTTGCGATTGTCACCCCACCCCCTGAGATTCCTAGGGTGACCTTCATTCGCGATCCCCTCTGGAACAACATCCGCGTAGACGCCACCGCGGAGCGCCTGCTCGACACGGCGGCGGTTCAGCGTCTGCGGTACGTGCGGCAACTCGGACTGGCGCACCTCGTGTACCCCGGCGCGACGCACTCGCGCTTCGAACACGCCTTGGGCGCCTATCATTTGGCGCGGCGCACGATCGCCAACCTGCGTGAAGCGGGGGCGCTCGATCAGATCGCGAGCGACGAGCCAGAGATTGTCACCGCTGCCGCGCTGCTACACGACATCGGCCACTACCCGTTCTCGCACGCGCTCGAAGAAATCGGGATGCCGCATCATGAGGCGCTCTCGCGCCCGCTCATTACTGAGGGGGAGGTCGCCGAGGTGCTGCGCGCCGAGATTGGCGCGAACGCGCCAGAACGCGTGTTCGCGCTCATCTGCGGCACGAGCCCGAGCCCGCTGCAGCGCTTGATTAGCGGCTCCATTGACCTCGACAAGATCGACTACCTCAAGCGCGACGCCCTGATGTGCGGCGTTCCCTACGGCGAGATCGACGAAGACCGCCTGATTCACGCCCTCGTGATGGTGAACGACCCCGAGACAGGCGCCCCAACCATTGGCCTGCGCGCCAAGGGGCTCTCGGCGCTCGAGTCGCTGTTGTTTGCGAAGTACCAGATGTACCGCAACGTCTACTGGCATCATGCGGTGCGCAGCGCGACGGCGATGTACAAGCGGCTTGTGGCCCTCGCACTTGCCGACGGCGTGATCGATCCGGCAGCGGTCGGGCGCTTTAGCGACGAAGGGCTGCTCCACGCGCTGGATCAGGCGGCGCCGTCGCCGAGTCGGAGCGCGTTGCAGCATGCCTTGCTCCGACGCCATCTCTATAAGCGCGCGTGGGAATCACCGGCCGCGCAGCTCGAGGCCGACCGGTACGAGTGGATTGCCGACGACACCGCGCGCACCGCGGCCTGTGAAGTGGCGCTGGCGAAATCACTCGGCTTGCACCGCGACGAGGTGCTGCTCGACTATCCGGCCAAAACGCAGATGCTGTCGCTCGACATGCCCGTGCGCACGGGCGACGGCACGGTGCAGCGCCTCACGCAGGCGGGGCTCGCCGGCGCGATTGACCTTCCCACGTTGTCCGATGAGCTCTACGGGTCGGCGCGCTGGCTTCGGGTGTTCACCGCGCGGCGGGTCACGGTGGAGCCGGCGACGATCGTTGCCGTGCTCGACGCGCACTAACGAACGAGCACCCCGCTAGCGACCGAGCTTCTCGCGCCCGTGCGCATCGGCCAGCTTCCGGCCGATGCCGCGGTAGAACGCGGCGTCCTCACGCTTTCCTTCCTCCTCGAGCGAGAGCGCGCACCGCTCGATCGCGTAGAGGATGTTGCCGAGGTACAGGGAGGCGATGTCGCCGACCGTCTCGTGCGTCGGAGTGTCGTGCGTCGGAGTGTCGTGCGTCGGAGTGTCAGGCATTGATCGACCCGGTGCCGATCTCCGTGACCTGCACGATGATCGCGGTGATATTATCGACGCCGCCGCGCCCGTTGGCCTCGGCGATGCAGGCATCCACAATGCGGCCGGGGCCGCTGCGTGCGAGCAGGAGTTGCTGGAGGCGTCGGTCGTCCACCATGCCGGTGAGTCCGTCGCTCGCCACGAGAAAGATGTCGCCGGGGAACATCTCCCCTTCAAAAATGTCGACGGCGACGTCAGCCGACGCCCCCACCGATCGCGTGATCACATTGCCGTACGGATGGTGGCGCGCCTGCTCCGGCGTGAGCAGCCCGGCGTCCACCTGCTCCTGCACGTACGAATGATCCTTGGTGAGCTGCTGCAGCGTGCCGTTGCGCAGCAGATAGATCCGCGAGTCCCCGACCTGGCCAATGAGATACCGATTGTCGGAGAGCATCAGCACGCTTGCGGTCGTTCCCATCCCACGCTTGTCGGCCTCGGCCAGCATACGCTCGTGGATGCCGCGATTCGCCTCATGGAGCGCGAGCTCTACGCGATCCGCCGCCTCGGGTTCGAGCACCGACGACAACCCCAGGAGGTGCCGCGAGATGATCTGTACCGCCATCTCGCTCGCGACTTCCCCGGCGGCGTGTCCTCCCATGCCGTCGGCGACGATAAACACACCACGGCGAGCGTCAGCCTCAGCGAAGAAATTGTCTTCGTTGCCCGACCGAACCATCCCGACATCGGAACGCGCGCCCACGGCGAGTTGCAGGGTCATCGCACTACCGAAACGACGAGCGCCGCGGCAACCCCACCGGTGAGGTCAGGGGCCGCGAGCAAACTCCGTGGGTGGCCGTGCGCGATAGGAGGCATGGTATTCGTGGAAACTACCCCCCGCTGTCGGAGGGGGCAACCGTAATTACACGGGGGCAGTGGCATCGGCGAACTCTCCAGCCTGCAGGCGATACAGGCGCGCGTACAGCCCACGTGCGTCAAAGAGTTCGCGGTGCGTCCCCCGCTCGCGAACTTCCCCGTGGTGCATCACCAGAATCTCGTTGGCGGCATTGATCGTGCTCAACCGGTGCGCCACCGCGATGGTCGTGCGCCCCTGCATCAGTTCCGCGAGCGCCTTCTGGATAACCGCCTCGATTTCACTGTCGACGGCGCTCGTGGCCTCGTCCAGCAGCAGCAGCGCCGGGTCGGCGGCAATCGCGCGCGCAAAGGAGAGCAGTTGCCGTTCGCCAACGCTCACACTGGCCCCGCGTTCGGCGAGCTGGTGCTTGTAGCCCTCGGGGAACCGCTTGATGATATCGTCCGCCCCGACGCGCACAGCCGCGCGCTCCACCTCGGCGTCGCTCAGTGGCGCGCTCAGGCGGATGTTCGTGGCAATGTCGGTGGCAAACAGGAAGATGTCCTGCTGCACATAGCCCACGTGCGAGCGGAGGGTGTCGATCGGGAGGGTGCTAATGTCGCGCCCGTTGATCAAAATCCGGCCACGCTGTGGATCATAGAAGCGCAGCAGCAGGCTGATCACCGTCGTCTTCCCTGCCCCCGTGTGTCCAACCAAGGCGAGGGTGTGCCCCGGACGGACCGTGAAGCTCACCCCTTTGAGTACCCACTGCGGGTCCGGGAGCGAGGCAGCGTCGGGGCCGCCATAACTGAACCAAACGTCCTCAAACGTGACCGTCACACCGGCGGCGGCAGCTAACGGTGCAATGCGATCCGGCGCGGCATCCACCGGTACGGGCGTATCGAGCAAGGCAAAGACCCGCTCGCTGGCCGCCATCGCCTGCTGCAGTGTGTTGTACTTATCGGAGAGGTCCTGCAGCGGCTGGAAAAAGCGACGCGCCAACTGGAGGAACGCGGCCACCGTGCCCACCGTGAGCACGTGCCCGGCGACACGCGGCACTGCCGTGACAATCAGCGCCGCGAGCGCGATCGTCGTGAGAATCTCAATGGCGGGAAAGTAGAGCGCGTAGACGGTAACGGACTTCAGATGCGCGTCCAGGTGCGACTGGTTCAGCGCGGCAAATCGCTCGGCTTCGTCGCGCTCGCGCCCGAACAGCTGCACAATGCGCATGCCGGTGAGCCGCTCCTGCAGAAAGGCATTGATGCGGGCGATCCTGGTGCGGATATCGCGATAGCTCTCGCGCACGCGGGCCCGAAAGACCCACGAGGTGAGGAAGATGAACGGGACCACGGCGAACGCAGCAAGCGTCATGCGCCAGTCGACGCTCATCATGAGTGCGGCAATCGCGATCAGCGTGACCAGATCGCCGAGCCCCGCCACAACGCCGCTGGTGAAGAGCTCGTTCAGCGACTCAATGTCGGAGGTGATGCGGGTGACGAGCCGACCGACCGGCGTCTTGTCGAAATACGGAATCGGGAGCCGTTGCACGTGGGCAAAGATTTCTTTGCGCAGATCGTGCATCACCGACTGGCCGAGCTTTGTCGTGAGCAGGACTTGTCCGTACGAGGTGCCCAGGAGGGTAAAGAGCACTGCAACAAAGGCGAAGGCGCTGCGCTGGACGTCGGCCGCGTCGTGCGCCGGCACCGCGATATCAATGACGTGGCGCGTGAGCAGCGGCTGGGCCAGTTGGAGCACCCCTTCGATCATCAGGAGCACAAACGACCCGACCACCAACCGCCCATAGGGGCGCACATAGCCAAACAGTCGTTTGGCGAGGGGCCAGTCGAATGCTTTCCCGAGGGCGTCGTCGTCTTTGGCAGCGGCCATAGGCGGAATTTAGCCGTCGGCGCGGACGCTGGGCACCTTTTACGAGCTGCAGTTATTGTACTGGTATGCGGTTTATGCAGTCAACGTGTGAGCGGCGCCGCAATGACGGGTGGGGCAGGACAACGCTCCGGACGGCCACGGCACTGCTATTGCTCGCCCCCTCGGCGCTCTACGCGCAGCATGAAGGGCACGACATGTCGGCCATGACGGAAAAGCCGATGGTCCGCTTTGGTGCGGGGGTGCCCATGAACCGGTTCGCGTCGGGTACGTCGTGGATCCCCGACGCCGTGTCGCTCCCGTCGCAGAGTTGGAAGTCGGGAGACTGGCATCTCATGGCGCATGGGTACGGGTTTCTTCAGTTCGACCATCAGTCCGGCCCGCGCGGCGCTGTCCAACTGGGCAGCCTGAACTGGGGCATGCTCATGGCCTCGCGCCCGCTGGGCTCGGGCGCACTGCAACTCCGGACGATGCTGAGCGTCGACGCGGCCACGGTGGGAGGCACGGGGTATCCCCTGCTGCTCCAGACCGGCGAGACGTACAACGGAGTGGCGATCCATGACCGCCAGCACCCCCACGACGCGTTCATGGAGGTGGCGGCGCTCTATGACCATCCGATCACGCGCGACATGGCGTTGGAGCTGTATGTCGCGCCGTCGGGCGAACCGGCACTGGGGCCACCGGCCTTCATGCATCGGCCGTCCTCGGTTGACGATCTGGCGGCGCCACTGGGCCACCATTGGCAGGACGCCTCCCACGTGAGCTTCGGTGTGGCAACCGCAGGGCTCGTGTGGAATCGGCTGAAGATCGAGGCCTCCGCGTTCAACGGGCGAGAGCCCGACCAAAACCGCTGGAACTTCGACTTCGCTCCGCTCCAGTCGTACAGTGCGCGCGTCACGGCCAACCCGACCGCGAACTGGAGCCTCACCGCCGGCTTCGGCTTTATCAAGAGTCCCGAGACCAGCGATGCTGGGCACTCCATGCATCGCGCGCTCACCGCCGTGCAGTACGGCCGCACACTCTCCGCGGACCGTCAGTTCGCCGCATCGGTGATCTGGGGCGGCATGTCACACTCGGATCATGATGGGGTGCTGCATAGCCTGCTCGCCGAAGCCGAAGTGGCTGACGAAGAACGCGGGTCGGTGTTCGCGCGCGCCGAGTTTGTGCAGAAGACCTCCGACGACCTAGTCCTGCCGAAGAGCACCCCGGAAGGCACCTTTGATCTCGGGAGTGTCTCCATCGGCGGAGTCCGAACTTTGTCCCGCACCGCACGCACCAATCTCGGACTCGGCGCACGATTCTCCGTGAATCTTGTGGGCGGCGCACTCGAATCGACGTACGGAGGAAAGGTGACCGGTGGCGTCATGGTATTCCTCCGGCTGCGTCCGCGCCGCAGCGCACCAATGATGGACGCCCACTAACTTTCGGCTGTGAAGGACCGCATCATCATCCGCGGCGCCCGGCAGCACAACCTGCAGGGGATCGACCTCGAGATCCCGCGGCGCGCCATTACCGTTGTCACCGGCCCTAGCGGCTCCGGCAAGTCGTCGCTCGCCTTCGACACGATTTACGCCGAAGGACAGCGCCGATACGTCGAGTCGCTGTCGGCGTACGCGCGCCAGTTCTTGGAGCGCATGAAGAAGCCCGACGTCGATTTCATCGACGGGCTCTCTCCCGCGGTCGCGATCGAGCAGAAGAACCCCACACGCACGTCGCGCTCCACGGTTGGCACGGCAACGGAGATTTACGACTATCTCCGGCTCATGTGGGCACGTGTCGGCCGCACGATCTGCCCCACCTGCGGCCGCGAGCTCAAACCGGACACGCCGCAGGGCGCCGCCGACCGCACGCTGGAATCGCCGAGCGCCTCGCGCGTTATGATCACCTTTCCGCTGCACCGGAGCGCGAAGGCGACGCACACCGAAGTGGTGGAGATGCTCCGCGCCAAAGCCTTCGTGCGCGTGGTGGCCAACGGCGTGCCGATGCACCTCGATGAACTCCCGCCCAAGACCAACTTGGCCAAGGCGAAGGAGCTGCTCATTGTTGCCGATCGACTCACTGTCGACCCGGCCACGCGCACCCGCTTCACCGACGCGTTTGAGACGGCCTTCATCGAAGGCGACGGCGACGCCACGGCAATCGTGATGCCGCCCGACGCCCCCGAGCGACGACTCCGCTTCACCACCCGCTTCGAGTGCCCGAACGACGGACACACGGCACCGGCGCCGAGTCCGCAGCTTTTTTCGTTCAACAATCCGCGCGGCGCCTGCTCGGTGTGCAACGGATTCGGCGCAACACTCGAGTACGACGAGTCGCTGATCATTCCCTACCCCGAGCGCACGTTGCGCGAAGGGGCGATCGACCCCTGGACGATGCCGCGTTACGACAACAAGCGCCTGGCCCTCGCCGAGTTCGCCAAGAAAGAAGGAATCCCAATGGATTCCCCCTGGGCGACGCTCTCGGCGACCGCGCGCGAGAAACTGTTGCGCGGCAAGGGGAAGGGATTCTTGGGGATCGTGAAGCACCTGGAGTCGCTCGAGCCGAAAAAGTACAAACAGTACATCCGCGTCTTCCTGCGAAAGTATCAAACCGCGCAGGAGTGCCACGGATGCCACGGCACCAAGCTGCAGGCCGACGCACTGAACGTGAAGATCGCCGAACGGAGCATCGCCGAGATTGCCGCGATGCCGGTGGATCTATTGCGCGCGTGGGTGGATGCTCTGGCGCTGACGCCGAATGAGATGGCGATCGCGTCGCACATCCTCCGCGAGGCGCGCGAGCGACTGAAGTTCCTCTGCGACGTGGGGCTCACCTACCTCACGTTGGACCGTACCACGCGCACGCTCTCCGGCGGCGAGGCGCAACGCATCGGCCTCTCGAACTCGTTGGGCTCGCATCTCGTAGATGCCACCTACGTGCTCGACGAACCGAGCATCGGGTTACATCCGCGCGACATGGATCGCCTGCTCTCGCTGCTCGTGCGCCTCCGCGATGGCGGCAACACCGTCATCGTCGTCGAGCACGACCTCGAAGCCATGCGCATCGCCGACTGGATGGTGGAGCTCGGCCCCGCCGCCGGCGAGCAGGGTGGAAAGGTCGTGTTCAGCGGCCCGATGTCGCGCGCCAAAGAGAGCCCGCTCACGGGGCAGTATCTCACCGGCGCGCGCACGATTCCCCTCCCCGGCGCGCGTCGCCTCACGGGGCCGCGCTGGCTCACGCTCACCGGCGCGCGCGAGCACAACCTGCGCGGCGTCGATATCAAGATTCCACTCGGCTGCCTCACCGCCGTGACCGGGGTGAGCGGCAGTGGAAAGAGTACGCTGATTCACGATGTGCTGTATCGCGCACTGGAGCAGCGGATTACGGGTGAGCACTCCGCCAAGCAGCACCTCGGCGAAAAAGTTGGCGCCTTCACTGATCTTCGCGGGTGGGAGTCGCTCACCGATGTTGTACTCGTCGACCAAGAGCCCATTGGACGGTCGCCGCGCTCCAATCCGGTGACGTACATCAAGGCGTACGACGAAATCCGCCGCATCTACGCCGACATTCCGCTCGCTCGGCAGAAGAAGTACACGGCAAGCACCTTCAGCTTTAACGTGGCCGGCGGACGCTGTGACAAGTGCGAAGGTGCCGGCTACCAGGAAGTCGAGATGGTGTTCATGGCCGATGTCTTTGTGCCGTGCGAAGAATGCGACGGCAAGCGCTTCAAGCCTGAAGTGCTTGAGGTGAAGTACTTTGGCCGCAGCATCGTCGACGTGCTCGAGATGACCGTGGACGAGGCAATCCGGTTCTTTCCGCACGAGGAGAAACTCGGACAGGCGCTCTGGCAGGTGCAGCAGGTGGGATTAGGCTACCTGCGACTCGGCCAGCCGGCCACGACGCTCTCTGGCGGCGAGGCACAGCGCCTGAAAATTGCGCGCGAACTCACGCTCAGCGCCAAGCAGAAAGGGCGCAAGCTGTACATCATGGACGAGCCCACCACCGGACTGCACCTCGAGGACATTCGGAAACTCGCGCAGGTGCTCGACCGTCTGGTGGAGGCTGGGCACACGGTACTCCTGATCGAGCACAACTTGGACGTGATCAAGCTCGCCGACTGGATCGTCGACATGGGGCCCGACGGTGGCTCTGGCGGCGGACAGGTGGTGGCCATGGGAACGCCCGAGGAGATTGTTGGTATCACCGCATCACACACGGGTCGTTGGTTAGCGCCGCTGCTCACCACGTCCCTGACTCCCGCGAAACCAAAACGAAAGCCGGGGCGATAGCCTCACCGAGCATTTCATGGCACAGATCGCATTCCTTGGCACCGGACTCCTTGGGTCCGCACTCGCCGAAGCCGCCGCTGGACGTGGTGACCAGGTCACCGCATGGAACCGGACCGCCGCAAAAGCTGAAGCCTTACGCGCGTTCAACATCACGACCGCCGCCACACCGGCCGATGCGGTACGCGGTGCCGAACGGGTGCACATCGTCCTCCGCGACGACGAATCCGTTGAAGCCGTCATCAGCGCCGCGCATGCCGGACTCGGCCCCAACACCGTCATCTGCGACCATACCACCACACAGCCCAAGCTCACCGCCGAACGTTCGGCGCGCTTGAATGCGAGTGGCGTGCGCTACCTCCACTGCCCCGTGTTCATCGGACCCGCCGCCGGGCGACTGGGGCAAGGGATCATTATGGCCGCGGGCCCACAGGCGCACTTTGACGCCGTGCAGCCCGCCCTCGCCGCGATGGCGCAGAAGCTGGAGTACTTTGGCGAGCGCCCTGATCTCGCGGCCGTGTACAAGCTCTTTGGGAACGCCTTTATCCTCGGCATTGCCGCGACCATGGCCGATGTGCTCAGCATTGCCAAGGGAAGCGGCGTGGCACCCGACGATGCGCTGAAGCTGCTCGACTTCTTCAATCCCGGGAATGTCGTGGCGGGGCGCGGCCGTCAGATGGCGAAGGGTGACTTCACCCCGAGTTTCGAGCTCGTGATGGCGCGGAAAGATGTGCGCCTGATGATCGAGAGCTCGGGGAGCCTGCCGTTGGCCGTGCTCCCTGGGATTGCAGCCCGAATGGACACCCTAATCGCCGAGGGCGAGGGGATGAAGGACGCGGCGGTGCTGGCCAGGGACGCCGTGACGCGCTGACAGGTTCCGTAGCGTGTTGCGGGGCAAGGAGTTGGGGTCGAAAAGGGTGGAAGTTGACCCCGCGTGAGCTTTAGGGTATTTTTCGAAGCTATTCCCGAGTAGCTCAGGTGGTAGAGCAGGTGACTGTTAATCACCCTGTCGGGGGTTCGAGTCCCTCCTCGGGAGCTTCCAGCAGATCGGCAGGACCCAGAAAGGGCTGACCTCGCGGTTGGCCCTTTCTGCGTTCTCCTGCCATTTTGCTAACAACACTCCATCGCCGGGGACTCCTGTTGCTTCGTTCCTGTGTCACGCACATGCGGCCGCTGCGGTCGCTGCGGTTGCTCTTCGTCGGAGTCGGGTTGCTCGCCTCCACCGTCTCCTGCAACATCCTGGAGACCCCGGTACCGCCCACGCGAAAGGTGACGGCCATCAACTATTTGGTGGCCCCGATCACGGTGTCGCTGGCCTCCGCCGGCGTCGCGAATCTCGCCTGCTGCGGGGCGGCCGTCACCGGCGACGCGAACCTCACGGTTACGCAGGCGCTCTGGACGCCGCCGCCATTGGTCACGTTCGCCGGCGGCAACCAGGGGATCGATGATCTCCCCTCCTCGCAGTCGTTTGACCGGCTCCTGACGATCGTGAAGGACACCATAGCGATCACCAACACGATTGGTCCCTTCCGCTTTTTCGCGGTGAAGATCGACAACAAGACCACGAGTCCCGTCATGGTCGCCCTCTCCCGCTCCGCGGGGCTCCAGTGCCTCGGCACGCATCCGGCCTCGTCCAGCGCGGGATATTGGGGCTACTGGAAGTACGCCACTGACACCGAGGTGCGCGTCTACCGAGCAGGTACGTCCTGCTCAGGGAGCTACACGACCTTCGCGAACGATCTGATCGCCGCCTCTGCGGCGAATACCGGCGTGGTCACACTCACCGTGAACGCGCTCCCGTAAGACCGTCACGCGAAACGAACGCGCGCGGTCGCGCGTTTGCACTGGTGGACGACACGCTCATTCCTCTTTGCCATCACTCACTGTGCGCATCATCAGCACCCGCAGCACCAGCACCACCACGCAGGGGAGCGCCAACCAGCGCTCTGTCACCTCGTGAGCGCGGCGATCCCGAAGCCGGCGCACACGTCGGTCCCTATCAACGCACACGCGACCGCTCGCTGGAGCGGGCGCGCCTACGACGCCGATCGTCACGTCTCGCTCGAAGACCTCACGGGCGTCCTCGAAGCCGCGCGCTGGGCCCCCTCCTGCATGAATGAGCAGCCCTGGCGCATCATCATCTGCGACCGGCACACGAATCCTGAGGCGTGGGAGACCGCGTTCGACGCGCTCGCGCCAGCGAATCAGACCTGGTGCGACTTTGCACCGATTCTTGGCGTGATCTGCTCGTACACGCGCATCGACAAGGACGACACCACCAACCGCTGGCATTCCTACGACGCGGGACAAGCCGCGCTGAGCCTCGCCCTCGAAGCCACCGCTCGTGGACTGATGCTGCATCAGATGGGCGGATTCGAGACCGACGACATCCGCGCGTCGTTCGGGATCCCGGATCGCTACACGATCATGACGATGTTCACCCTGGGCTACCAGCTCCCGCTCGAGAAGGTCGCCGAGTCGATGAAGATCCGCGAGCTCACGCCGCGCACGCGCAAGCCACTCGGGCAGATCGTCTTTGCCGGGAAGTGGGGCGAAGGGTTCGTCGGCGGTCGCTAAGCGAGCGGCACCAGCACGCGGGCGGCAATCACCGATTGCCGCCCGCGTGGTGCATCAGCCCTTGGGCCCTTCAAAGCCGAGGACACGCACCGGCACGTAGGGCTTTTCGATCGCGGCGATTTCGTCGGCGGTCAACGTCACGTCGAGTGCCGCAATTGCATCGGTGAGCTGCGCGAGTTTCGTGGCCCCAATAATCGGGGCCGTGACACCACGTCGCGCGAGCAACCAGGCGAGTGCGACCTGCGCCATGGGGATCCCGCGCGCGGTGGCAATGGCTTCCACGGCGTCGACAATCGCCCAGTTCACCGTGTCGTCGTACATGCCGATCGAATAGCTGTCGCCGGTGGCGCGCAGCGTGGGGCGCGCCTTGGTGACTGCCGACGGGCGGGTGAGATACCCGCGTGCCATGGGCGACCACGGGATCACCCCCACCCCCTCCTGCATGCAGAGCGGCATCATCTCGCGCTCTTCTTCGCGATAGAGCGCGTTGTAGTGGTTTTGCATGGTAGCAAAGCGCGCCCATCCGTTTTGCTCGCTCACCGAGAGCGCCTTCATCATCAGCCAAGCGGGACCGCTACTGGCACCGATGTACCGCACCTTACCGTCCTGAATCAGGCGATCGAGCGCGCTAAGCGTCTCCTCGAGCGAGGTGGCGTCGTCAAAGCGATGAATCTGATAGAGGTCGATATAGTCCGTCTGCAAGCGCCGGAGGGAATCTTCCACGGCATGCATGATGTGCTTGCGCGAGAGGCCGCTCAGATTGTGCCCGTCGCGCACCGGGAAGTACACCTTGGTGGCAATCACGATTTCGTCGCGGCGCGCCATATCCTTGAGCGCACGGCCGGTGATCTCCTCGCTGACGCCGCGCGAGTACATATCTGACGTATCGAAAAAGTTGATCCCTGCGTCAATCGCCGCCTTGAAGAAGGGACGCGACTCCGCTTCGTCCAACACCCACGCGCGCCACCCAACAGGGTCGCCAAAAGACATGCAGCCAAGGCAGAGGCGGGAGACGGTAAGACCGGTGTGACCGAGGCGAGTGTACTGCATAATCCCTGGCAGTGAGAGTTCCCGAAATCTAGTAATCGCAGCAGGCCAACACCTCCTGCCAACACCTCCTGCCAAAACCTCCTACCATCACCTCCTGCCAGCACGGGTACCCCCACGCCCCCCGCCCGCGCATTCCCCGCCCCGCGACAATGCGCCATATTTCACCCATGACCGCTCCCCTCGTCGGTGTCATTATGGGCAGCGCCAGCGACCATGAACATCTGGCCGGCGCCTGCGACATGCTCGATCAGCTCGGTGTGCCCTACGAGAAGAAAATCGTCTCGGCGCACCGTACCCCGGACTGGATGTTCGAGTACGCATCGACCGCCGAGTCGCGCGGCCTGCTGTGTATCATCGCTGCCGCTGGCGGTGCCGCGCATCTCCCTGGGATGGTTGCCTCCAAAACGTTGGTGCCGGTGCTTGGGGTGCCCATTCCCGCCACCGCGCTGAACGGGATCGACGCCCTCCTCTCGATTGTGCAGATGCCGGCCGGCGTGCCGGTCGGAACGCTGGCGATCGGCAAGCCGGGCGCGATCAATGCGGCGATTCTCGCCGCCGAGATTGTTGGCACGCATCGTCCGGAAGTGCGCGAGAAGCTCCGCGCATACCGGAACGGTCGTACCACCGACGTGCTCGCGCAGACCCTTCCGTGACCCAGACACCGATTCTGCCGGGCGCGACCATCGGGTTTCTCGGTGGTGGACAGTTAGGGCGTATGGCGGCGATGGCCGCGCGTTCGATGGGTTACGACATCCAGGTGCTCGACCCCGATACCTCGTGCAGCGCGCGCCCGATCGCGAGTAAGTGCATCACGGCGAAATGGGGTGACACGGCGGCCGGTGCTGCGCTTGCTCGCGAGTGCGCCGTGGTCACACTCGAAATCGAACAGATTCCGGTGGAGACGCTCGACGCGGTCGCCGCGATCACGCCACTGCACCCGGGCTCTGGCCCGCTCTATATCGTGCAGGATCGTGCGCGCCAGAAAGAGTGGCTGCGCAGTGAAGGGTTCCCCCTGGGCGGCTTCAAAACGGTGACCACCGAGCAGGAATGCGTCAACGCGGTGCGTGCACTTGGCCCCTCGATCGTGAAGTCCTCGCACGGCGGCTACGATGGCCGCGGACAGGCGCGGGTTACGGAATCGTTTGAAGGCGCCAATGCATTCACCGGGGTCGGTGGTGGGTGCGCCGTGGTGGAAGCCTTTCTCGATATTCACGAAGAGCTGAGCGTGATGGTCGCCCGTTCCGCCGACGGTGCGGTGGCGGTGTATCCGCCCTCGCGCAATCATCACACCGCTGGCGTGCTCACCTGGGCTGTGACGCCAGGCGGCTTTGCCTCCGAGACCGAAACGCAGGCGATGGCACTGGCGCTCCAGATCACGGAGCGACTGGGCATCGTGGGCTTGCTCGCCGTCGAGATGTTCAAGCTCACCAACGGCGATCTCCTCGTGAACGAGCTCGCGCCGCGCCCGCATAACACCTATCACCACAGCGAGCGCGCGCACGCCACTAGCCAGTTCGAGCAGATGATTCGCGCGGTATGTGGACTCCCACTCGGCGCGACCGACATTCTGGTTCCGGGAGCAATCCACAATCTCCTCGGCGATCTCTGGCACGACGGGATTGCCCCAGACTTCGCACAGGCGCTCACCATTCCGGGTGTGCGCGTGCACCTGTACGGCAAACCGTCAGCGCGCCCCGGCCGCAAAATGGGGCATCTCTCCGCCGTCGGTGCGACGCCGGAAGAGGCACTCGCGCGCGTGCAGCAAGCGTACGAACTCTTAAAACGTTAGCGGACCATTCATCGATGACGCGCACGCCAGTTCCGAGCTTCCATGAACTTACGCGCGCGCAGTGCAACGAGATTCTCGAGCGGAACTACGTGGGGCGTGTGGCCTTTAGCTATCACGACCATGTGGACATCGAACCGATCCACTTTGTGTACGCCGAGGGATGGATTTACGGGCGCACCGCGCACGGAACGAAGCTGCGCACCCTCGCGCACAATCGATGGCTCGCGTTTGAGGTCGACGAAGTCGACGCACTGTTCGACTGGCGATCAGTCGTCGTGAAGGGCGCGCTCTACGTGCTCGAGCCCGACGGCGACCAGCACACCACCTACGCGCTCGCGGCCTCGCATCTGCGTCGGTTTGTGCCGGACGCGCTGAGCGAAGGCGACCCGACACCGGACCGCACCGTGGTGTTCCGCATTCACGCCGACCAAGTCACAGGACGCGCCGCGAGCACCGCAACACCGCCCGCGACGTCGCCTACTTCTTAATCCCGCGCGCTTCGAGCAGCGGGCGGACTTTCTCGATCGGGAGCGCATTCACCGTGCGACCGTTGGCCGTGGTGGTGGTCGCCATGAAGAGCGAGTTGTAGACCGCCTCCTCGGTGGCCTCAACGACGGCCTGGAAGACCGCCGAGACGTCCTCGTTCGCGAGCTCGGTGGTCGTAAGCTTCTTGGCGTTCCAGGCGCGACGGACCTCTCCTGCCGTCGAGAAGGCGATCGCGTAGTCGCCGGAGCCGTTGGATGCGCTGGAGCCCGTGCGCCCCAACCCCATCATGGCGCGTGCGGCCACGCGCTCGAGATTGCGGTCCGAGAGTGGGGCGTCGGTGGCAATCACGACGATCACCGACCCATTGCCGCGCTCGAGACTGACGTCGTTCTGGAAGGCGTACTGGCCGAGTGCCTGCCCGATGGGCGCGCCCATGATCTGCAGGACGCCGCCGAAGTTGGTTTGGACCAGCACCCCCACGCGGTATCCCCCCAGCGACTTGGGGAGTACCCGCGACGAGGTGCCGATGCCTCCTTTCCACCCGAAAGCCACGGTGCCGGTGCCAGCGCCCACACTCCCCTCTTGGACCGGCCCAGTCGAGGCGCTCTCGAGGGCCGTGCGCACGGCCTCGGCGGTGATGGGACGGCTCCGGATGTCGTTGAGCGTCCCGTCATTGGTCTCGGCCACGAGCGGGTTCAGCGAGCGGACCCCGGCCATTCCGGGGAGGGCGAGCATCCAGTCCACCATGGCGTCGGCGGCCCGCCAGACGCAGAGGGTGCAGGTCAGGAGGATCGGAGTCTCGATTTCTCCGAGTTCGCGTACCTGGGTGCTCCCTGTGAGTTTCCCAAAGCCGTTCCCGACGTGCACGGCGGCCGGCACGCGGTCGAGGTAGGCATTGCCCCCGTGCGGGAAGATGGCGGTGAGGCCGGTGCGGATTTTGTCGCCCTGGTTGAGGGTCACCTGCCCGACGCGAACGCCGGCCACGTCGGTAATGGCGTTGTAGGGGCCGGGCGCGAAGATGCCCGGGGCGACGCCCAGGGCTCGGGCGCGGAGGCGGGGCTCACTCTGGCCGGTGGCCAGCGAGGGGAGCGCCAGGAGGGTTGCGAGGGCGGTAGCGCGCACGCCGAGTGACAGGGGACGATTAGCCATTCCGCGAAGATATCGCCAGACGCCTCGCGCCACTACTCCGGCATCGGGTATCTTGCAGGGACCATGCCCCTCCTCGAGATCTATGGACACGAAGCCCTCCGCGAGCGCCTGAGCGATCAGGTGACCCGTGGCGTGCTTCCGGCCAGCCTGTTGTTGCAGGGTCCGCCGGGGATCGGGAAGCAGCAGTTGGCGCTCTGGCTGGGGCGCCGTCTGATTTGCGCGGAGCCTGGGTCGCCGTGCGGGAAGTGCCGCGACTGCGAGTATATGGCGAACGGGAACCATCCGGATTTGCGGTGGTATTTTCCGCGGGCGAAACTGAAGGACTCCAACGACATTTCGACCGAAGAAGCCGCGCGTGAGCGGGATGACGCTGTAGCGGAACGCATTGGCACCAACGGTCTCTATCCACGTGCTGACGGCTCGGTCGCGATCTACGCCTATCACGCGCGCCTGTTAGTGGCGGACGCCGTGCGGACCCCGGCTCTTGCGAAGCGTAAGGTGTACGTCATCGGCGACGCCGAGCGACTGGTGTCCCAGGCGGGAGCCGAAGTAGCTGCGAATGCACTGCTCAAACTCCTCGAAGAGCCCCTCCCCGACACCACGCTCATCCTCACGACCAGCGAGCCGGGCGCGCTGCTCCCGACGATTCGCTCGCGCGTGGTGACCTTTCGTGTCGCGCCGCTGCGTGACGATGATGTCCGTGCCTTTCTCGCGAACCCGGCCGTTGCCACCGCACTTGGCGCAGGGCGCACCGAAGATCGCGTGCGCCGCGCCGGCGGAGCTCCCGGGCGTCTGATTGGTGCCACCGACGCCGATGCCATCGCGGAGCGCGCGCGAGGGCTGCTCGACGCCGCAACCGGCACGCGCGACGTTGCGCTGCGAACGGCATTCATTCAGGGCAGCTCAAAGTCGCGCGGCGGTTTTATGGACGTGCTCGACGCCGTCACGGTGTTGTTGCACGAGCGCACGCAAAGCGCCGTTCTCGATGGCAATGCCTCACGCGCCTCGGCACACGCTCGCGCCACACGCGTGGTGGAAGAAGCCAAGCAAATCGCCGACGGCAACGTCAATCCACAGCTGATCTCCGCACAGCTTCTCACTCAGCTCCGGGAAATCCTCGCGTGACCCCTCGCGTTCCTAGTCCTCAGCGCGCCGTGCTCTCGCACGTATCTCCAAAAGGCACCGCGCACATGGTCGATGTCGGAGCCAAGACCGCGACCGCACGTCGTGCGGTCGCGGCCGGATCCATTCGCATGAGCGCGGCCGCATTCGCTGCCGTGCGCGACGACGGCATCAAAAAGGGTGACGTGCTGGGTGTGGCGCGGATCGCTGGCATTCAAGCGGCGAAGCGCACCGCCGACCTGATCCCGCTCTGCCATCCGCTCGCCATCACGAGCGTGGAAGTAGAATGCACGCTCGACGCCACCCTGCCCGGCGTGCGCGTGCAGGCCGCCGTGCAGACGGTAGGTCAGACGGGCGTCGAAATGGAAGCGATGACCGCCGCGAGTGTCGCCCTGCTCACCATTTACGATATGGCGAAGAGTGCGGACAAAGCGATGGTGATTGAGCAGGTCCGCCTGCTCGAGAAGAGCGGCGGAAAGAGCGGGACGTTCCGGGCGCGCTAGGGCTTCTTTACCGCAGGCTTTTTCGCCGTGCTCTTTTTTGCCGGCGATTTCTTTGCGGAGCTCTTCTTGGGTGACGTTTTCTTTGCGGTCGCCGTGCCCCCCGCAGACTTCTTTCCCCCAGACTTTCCTGACTTCGCCGACTTCGCTGACTTCGCCGACTTCGCTGACTTCGCCTTCGGCGCGGGGCGCTTTGGGAAGCGTTCAATCGACGGATCCGGCACATCGAATGCCGCCGTTACGGTGCCGTGCGTGGGCACCAAGATCATCTGCCCGGCCCGGAGATTCCCACTCTTCAGCCGCTCGACCTTCGGGTTGTACCAGCCCAGCTGTTTCGCAGAGATTCCTGCCTTCTTGGCGAGCGACGCCATGGACTCGCCCTTCTTTGTCTCGACGCGCTTTACCGCCATCCGATCAGCCGCCGGCAGCTCGGCGATTGTTTCCGCCAGCGAACCCGCGAGCGAACCCGCGAGCGATCCCGCGCCCACGGGAACGCGTACCAGGAATGGGTCACCCGGCGGCGTTGTTCCGCGCAGGATATGCGGATTCAAATCCTTGAGATCTGCAATCGACGCGCCGACGGTCGTGGCGATGACTGCCATGGAGGTCAGCGGAGGAACAGTGACCGAGTCGTACGCGAACGGCGGCGCCGAATCGACGGTCATGCCGTAGCGCGCCGGCTCTTTGCCAATCAGCGCCGCCGCAATCAGCTTCGGCACATAGTCGCGCGTCTGGGGGCGGAGATACTTGGTGTCTGAGAGCAAGAAAAAGCGGTCCTCTCCTTCGACCCCTTTCATGTCGTCGGCGTACAGCGCCAGCCCGCGCGACACGCGGCCATCACCGCCGTTGTAGGCAGCCGCCGCGAGATACAGCGAGCCACCGAACTGGTCCTTGAGTCCCTTGAGGTAGCGCACCGCTCCCTCCGTAGAACGCACCGGATCGCGACGCTCGTCAATCCACCAATCCACCCGCATTCCTGAGCCGCGCGCGGTTCGCGTCATGAACTGCCACATCCCAACCGCGGCGGCGCTCGAGTATGCGTGTGGATCGTACCAGCTCTCAATCAATGCCAAAAAGATCATGTCTTCGGGCAAGCCGCCGGCCTTCAGGCGCTGCCGAATCATGCTGCCGTATCGTGACTGCCGCTTGAGGCTCGCGGCAAAATCATCTTTGGCGCGCCCCGAAAAGATCCGCACAAAAAACTCCACGCGGTCGTGCGTCTCGTACGAGCGCACGTCGATGTCCCAACTCGGGCCGCTCGCCGCACTGTCCGCGCCGGGAGCCGGAGGCGGGGCACCAAACACCTTGCTGGCCTCGGCCAGCACCTCGGTGGGACTAACATCGCGCCGGGCGGAATCCGTCGCCATGGCGGTCGCGGACGCCTGAGCCGACACAGCAGCAGTCGCCGACGCCGCGGCCGTCACGGAATCACGGGCACTACTCGTGGCAACCGGAGCCGGAGACTGCGCGGGCTGACTCGACACCGCCATAGGCACCAACGGCCCACGCCCCATCGGGCGGAGCCCACTACACGCCGCAACGCCGACGGCCAAAAGCCCCGTCGCCATCCGATGCACCGTGGCACCGCCCCCTCCACCCCAGTTCCTCCGCCGTCCCTGCATCCCGTATATTCGACCCATGCGCTCCCTCTTGCCAGCCCTTGTATTTCTGTCAGCCTGTACCGCCGTCCAGCGTCCACACACGGGACTCCCCACCCGAAGTGGCGCGAGTAACGCGACTGGCGCCAGTAGCGCGAGCAGCGCCGCGCTCGACTCGCTGCGCACACGAATCGCGACCCGGATCCGCGCGCTGCCTGGCGCAGAGGTCGCCGTCTGGTACCGCGACCTGAGTAGCGCCGATTCGCTCGCCCTCGACGCGGACCTCGCGTTTCACGCCGCCAGCACCATGAAGGTGCCGGTCATGATCGAGCTCTTTCGCCAGGCGGACGCGGGCACGCTTCGGCTCGACCAACCTCTGCGCATCGAAAATCGCTTTACCTCAATCGTCGACGGGTCGCCCTTCACCCTGAACGCCAACGACGATTCCGACTCCACGCTGTACCACCGCATCGGCCAAGAGGTCCCACTCCGCGAGCTCAACCTCCGGATGATCACCCGCTCCAGCAACTTCGCGACCAATCTGATTATTCAGCTCCTCGATGCGCCGACGATCACGGCGCACGCCCGTGCCCTCGGCGCGCGCGACATCCAAGTGCGACGCGGCGTCGAAGACACCAAAGCCTTTGAGGCTGGACTCAACAACACCACCACCGCCCACGACCTGGGCGTGCTCATGGCCGCCATCGAGCAGGGGCGCGCGGGCTCAGCGGCGAGCACCGCGGCAATGAAAGCGGTGTTGCTGCAGCAAGAGTTCAACGATGAAATCCCCGCTGGGCTTCCCGCTGGGACCCCCGTGGCGCACAAGACCGGCTCGATCACAGCCACCTGGCACGATGCCGCCATTGTTTATCCGAAAGGCCGAGGATCACCGTATGTGCTGGTCGTGCTGACGCGAAAAATTCCGAACGAGAAGGACGCGCAGTCCCTGATTTCGGCAATCTCGCGCGAGATCTACACGTTTGCGATGCGACGGGGCTGACCGAGCACCTCCCAGTAGTCGCTCACCAACCGATCAAAGATCGCGTCCCACGTGCGTGTCGCGGCCACAGCCGCGCCGGCGTCGGCGATCCCTGCACGCAACGCGGGGTAGGCGATCAACTGCTCCACCCGATCCGCGAGCGCTGACGGATCGTGAGCCGGGAACTGCAGCGCCGTCTCCGGCGTGGCCAGTTCGGTCGTCGCTCCCCAGTCTGGCGCCACAAGTGCGAGCCGGCTGGCCATCGCCTCAAGCACCACGTTGCCGAAGGTCTCCGTGATGGACGGAAAGACAAACACGTCGGCGCTCGCGTAAAACTCCGAGAGCGCGCGCCCACTGAGCTTCCCGACGAACGTGGTCCCTGGCGGCGCGATGGCGCGGCACCGCGCCTCAGAGGGACCGTCACCTGCGAGCGCGAACGCAACTTTTCTGGTGCCCGCGTGACGCGCCATCACCTGACGCATGCCCTCAAGCGCCACATCGATGCCCTTCTCAGGTGCAATGCGCCCGACATACACCACGAGCACAGTGTCGTCGTCCGCGCCCAGCGAGGCCCGCAGTTCGCGTGAGCGAAAGGACGGCGCAAAGCGCCTGTGATCAACGCCGCGCGACCAGACGCGGGTGCCGTGGAACCCCTTGGATTCGAGTTCCGCACGGACCATCTCCGAGGGGGCGAAGGTCCGCAGTCCGGCGTTGTGATACCAGCGCAAGAAGGGCCAGGTCACGCCGTCCATGAAGGTGAGCTTGTAGTGCTCGAGGTACGCCGAGAAGTGCGTGTGATAACTCGTGACGAATGGAATGCGCGCCTGCCGCGCGGCGACCATCCCGGCAATCCCGACGCCGAACTCGGTCGCGCCATGCACGAGCGTTGGGCGCCAGTCATCGAGCAGTTGCATTGCGCGCGACACGGCCGGCACCGCAATCCGAAGCTGCGGATACACCCAGAAGGGAATACTCGGCCATCGTTCCACGCGGGGATCCGGCGTGGCATCTGGATCTGCCACCGTCACCACACGAGCGGCTCCACCTCGCGCTTCGACGGCACCAACAAGCCGCTCGAGCGTGCGGGACACGCCATTTACTTGCGGCGGATAGGTGTCACTAAAAATCGCCAAGCGGAGTCCAACCGCCGATTGATCACGCGCCACTTCAGGCACGAACGCAGGGCGCGTGATCGGCACTACCAGAGTCGGAGCACGAGCACGCCGGTCGCGATCGCGATCAGCTGCCCAATCAGGACGTCGCCCGGGTAGTGCGCACCCACGCGCACCCGGGAAAATCCGACAATGGTGGCGATGCCGAGCATCGGCCAGGCCAGCGAGTGAAAGGTGAACGCATGGATGAACGCGACACTCATCGCCGCCGCGGAATGTCCCGACGGAAAGGAGAACTTGTCGGGCAGTGCCACATGGGAAATCAACTGCACTCGTTCGGCTGGGCGCACGCGCACCACGTTGCGCTTGATCACCTGGACAATCAGATGCGAAATCCCCAGCGTCCACGCCGCCTGCACCGCGGCAATTTTGTACGCATCTTCGGCAAAGCCCAGCGGCACGAAGGCGATGATGATGCTGGCGGTGACGCCACCGACGTGCGTCAGCATTTTCCAGAAATTCAGCGTCATCGTCGGCGCGGATTCCGCCAAGACGAGCCGCAAATACCACGCGCGGTCTCGCGCGTCGATTCGCTGAATGAGCGCATGCTGCAACATGCGTTGCAATCTAATGGATCTCGGCCGAAAAGCGGGGGCCGTCATGCTGGGGGTCTGGGTGGAGGATGCCGTAGACGATGCCATATTAGGCCGCGACCGGGAGTGCGTGAAGGATGCCCGTGAGGGCGCGGCCCGCGTAGGACGCCGGGCGGGGGACGCCAAGGCTCCAGAGGATGGTCGCGGGCACGTCGAGCAGGCTGACCGGCTCAGGAAGGGGCGCGTGCACGATGCTCCCTCCGGCAAAAATCAGCGGAATCACGTTGTCCAGCGGGTGGTCGCTGTTGTGATCCTTCGGATCCACACCGCCGCCGCCGTGATCCGCCAACACCACGAGCATCTGCGACGGATCATTCAGGTCGATCAACTCGGTGACCGTGCCCAGCGCGCGATCCATCGAGCGGGCGGCGCGGCCGTACTGCTCCGACATCCACCCGTGCTCGTGTCCCGCGCGGTCTGCATCGGGCCAGTGCATGACCACCAGGCCTCGCCGTTGGCTCGCGAGCTGGCGGCGCGCGGCATCAACAATCGCGTGCGCATCGTCGCCAGCAAAACGGGCTTCCCCCACCCCCATCACCGACGCCGCCTGATTCGCGAACGGGCGCATCAGCAGCCCGACGTCGGCCATAAAGAACGAGGTCGGGTACGAGTGTGCCGCGAGTGTGCGCGGGAGCGGATGGAGCATCCCTTTGGGGCGCGGGAGTCGGAACTGATCGGACTGCACCCCGTGATAGTCCGGCGTCGCTCCCGTCAGCAGGCTCGTCATCGCGCAGGCGGTCACACTCGGGCTCACCGTGCGCGCATGGAGTGTGCTCGCTCCGCGCTGCGCAAGTCGCGCAACCGTCGACAACTCAAACCGGCGAATCGCATCGGGACGAAGCCCGTCCAACACCACGAGTACCACGCGGCGCACCGGCCCTGACAAATCGTGACGAGGCGTCATTGGCTGTTCTCCTTGGGGAGTTCACGGCGCACACGGTGCCCGCCGCTCGCCATTTAATAACACCGCCCTCGGTGACGCCTCTCGGACGAAGTGGTCCCAGTCCGGTCACGAATCCGGGCCGTGGGCGCGACGCGACCGTAACACCACCGTCACACGCCCGTCGCATTGACGCGGCATCGTCTATAGCATGCGCATCCTCTACTGCACCGACACCTACCTCCCCCAGATCAACGGCGTCTCGATCGTCACCGCGCTGTCCGTCGCGGGACTCCGCGATCGCGGGTGGGAGGTCCGGATTATCGGCCCCGCATACCCAAGTGCGGGTGCCGCGTCACGGCCTGAACAGACGGGTCCTGCAGGGATCGCATACCGTGGCATCCGGAGTCTCCCCCTGCCGATCTACAGCGACGTGCGCATCGCGCTTCCTGATTCGCGCGCCGTCGAACAGGAGATGCGGGAGTTTCGCCCGGATATCGTGCACTGCGCCACCGAGTTTGTCGTCGGCCAACTCGCGATGCGCGCCGCGTCGCGCCTCGGGATTCCCGTCGTCACCTCCTACCACACGAACTTCGGCCAGTACGCGACCGCCTACGGATTGCCGGTGATTCGCACCACGGTGGAGCGCTACATCCGCGCCTTCCACGAGCGCGCCGTCGCGACGTTGACCCCGTCGGACGTCTCACGCCAGCACCTGACGGCGCTCGGGCTCGACCGCGCACACCGCTGGGGATGCGGCGTCGACCCGGTGCGATTCCACCCACGGAATCGCTCCAATGTCCTCCGTCAGAGCCTGGGACTCGGCACGGCCTTCACCCTGCTCTACGTCGGTCGGCTCGCGCCCGAAAAACAGGTCGAAACTGTTGTGCGCAGCTACATCTCCGCGCGCAAGCTGCTCCCCCCGGGCACCCTGCGCCTGGTCATCGCGGGAACTGGTCCGCGGGAAGCCGGTCTCCGTCGACTCGCGCCGTCGGACACGCTCTTCCTCGGCCATCTCGACCGCGAACGCGAACTGCCGGCGCTCTATGCCAGCGCCGACGCCTTTGCCTTTGCCTCGTGCACCGAAACGCTGGGTCTGGTCGTGCTCGAGGCGATGGCGAGTGGCCTCCCGGTGATTGCAACACCCGCTGGCGGGGTCGCTGAACACCTGGTCGACGGCGTGAACGGCCTCGCGGTCTCCCCGATGGACACCGTGAGCATGGCCGCCGCGATGGTCAGGCTCGCGCGCTTCCCAGACCAGGTCCGCGCCCTCCAGGCCGGTGCGCTACGCACCGCCGCGGCACTGGATTGGAGCGACGAACTCAATCGCCTCGACGCGGTCTATCGACGCGCACTCGATAGTGCGGTTGGTGCCGGGAACATCACGCCAACGTTGCTGACGGCACCGTAAACCGGAACGTCGCCCCGTTCCCCTGTTCGCTCTCCACCCAAATCTGACCGCCGTGCGCCTGCACGATTCCTCGGGCGATCGCGAGTCCAAGTCCTGACCCTCCGCGCTTGGCCGAGGCACTCGAGCGCCAGTGGCGCTCGAAGATGTGCGGCAGATTCTCGGCCGCGATTCCCATCCCGGTGTCACGCACCTCGAAGCGCACCATCGGCCCGTCTGCGCGGATGACCAGCTGCACCGTTCCGCCGGACTCGGTGTGCGCCAGCGAGTTCGACACCAAGTTGCTCAAGACTTGCACCAAGCGCGCGGCATCGCCGTCTACCTGCAGCCCCGACGGCGTCACATCGGCCATTAGCGACACATTCCGCTCGAGTGCACTGTGCTCGAACATCGAAATCACCGACTCCACAATCGGCGCAACTCCCTCACGACGCCGCTCGACCGACAGGCCACCCCGCTCTAAATTTGCCACGTCAAGCAGATCGCGAATCAAACGATCCATCCAGTCCACCGCGTCGCCGATCGCGTTGACCAGATCGCGACGCCCATCGCGATCGTCCGGCGGACTCTCCCGGAGCACCCGCACGCACATACCAATCGCGTTGACAGGATTCCGCAGATCGTGCGATACCACCCCGAGAATGTCGTCGCGTGCATCGGTCGCCGCACGCGCGACCTGAAAGAGCCGCGCATTCTCAATCGCGAACGCCGCCCGCGTGGCGAGTTGCTCCGCGAGCCCGAGCTCGAGATCGCTGAAGTGTGATCCTGCACTCAGCCGCATGATACTCATCACACCGAACGCATCGCCGCGGGCCATCAAGGGCACGAGCATCAGCGACCGCACGCCCATCCGCTGGGCGCGGTCGAGAATTTCGTCGGTTTCAGAATGCGCCTCGAGCCAACTGGCATCGACGTCATTCACAACCATCGCCCGTTTGGTGCGCAACACGTCGAGGATTGCCGACGCCGAATCAGGGCCTGGGGGCTCGGCTGGGTGCAGGCGGGATCGCGCTGTCACCGCAGGGTCCCCGCTCACACTCATCACGCGACGGGAGAACTCGGCGCTCAGAATATCCAGGACGCAAATATCGCCGAGCCGCGGAACCGGGAGCTGTGCCACGGCCGTCAGCACCGCGTCGTAGTCGAGCGTTCGCGTCAGCGCACCGCCCACGTCGGCGAGGAATCGCTGCCCTTCCTCAACCCGCCGGCGCTGCGTCACATCACGCAACACCACCGTATACGCCGTTTCTCCCGCGACCTCAAGCTTCAGGATTGACGCCTCGGCAGGAAACTCTTCGCCATCTTTTCGGCGCCCCAGAATCTCACGGCGCTCCCCCATGCGGCGCGCCGGCTCGGAGCCGGATCCGAACGCCGCGAAGTGATGACCATGCGCCGCGTGGAATCGCGCCGGGAGCAACTCCGCTAACGGGTGACCGAGGATGTCGTCTGCGGCATAGCCGAAGATCACCTCCGCGCCATGATTGAACAGCGTGATCCGCTGGTCCGGGTCGACGGTGATAATAGCGTCGGCGGCAATCGATACCAGGCCCGCCATCCGCGCCTCCGCCTGCCGCAACGCGCGCGCCACGTCATCGCGCGCATCGACGTCGTGCTGCACACTACTCGCCCCCGCAACGAGAATCGACGCCGCGACGACGACAATCAGCAGGACACCGGCCGTCGCGAGGATTCCCCCGCGCTGCCACACACCGGCGAGCGCGGCGAGCCCAAGCGCCAACAAGGCCAGCAGCGCCACGGCGAGCGTGGCACTGATCTTCCGGCGAGTCGTCGTAAGGGGCATAGGGCGATGCGAGAGGGGGTGGCAGACGCAGACCAGCGACAGCTGCGGTGCTACTCCTGCAACAATCCCAAGCGGAGTGCGAACTGCACGTAATCGTGGCGGTGTCCGAGTCCCAGCTTGTCCTCGATCCGCTGCTTGTAGGTGTCGACCGTCTTTGGGCTGATATTCAACTGCGCCCCGATTTCCGGCGCCGAGTAGCCCTGTGCGACAAGCCGCAACACATCGCGCTCGCGCCCGGTGAGCTTCTCAAAGCGCGCCCGATCTTCGCGCAACGGATCCTTGCGCTGGTACCCCCGAGCCAAGGCGCGGGCTGCTTCCGGTCGCACGTAGAGGTCGCCGCGCGCGACCGCACGCACGGCGTCAACGACTTCGCGATCCGGCGCTGTCTTGAGGACATACCCGGACGCGCCGGCTTCCATCAGCGGCACCACATAATCCTCTTCGGCATGCATCGTCATAATGATCACGCGCGACGTCAGCTTTTTCGCTGTGATCTGCTTCATGGCCTCTTGCCCGTCGAGCGTGGGCATCGAGAGATCCATAATGATGACGTCGGGATTCAGTCGCTCAGCCAGCGCGATCCCTTCGGCACCGTTGGACGCTTCGCCAACCACGTCGAAGTCGCGCTCACGACCGAGCACGGCCTTGAGTCCCGCCCGGACGACCGCATGGTCGTCCACCAGAATGATGCGAATCAGGTCACCGGACATATTTGGAATGTAGCGCAAATCCGGACAAACATAGAACCCTCCCCCTATTTGCCAGCCGGCGCACCCCGGTCGTAACCGCTTGTGGACAGCCATCCCCGACCACACGTTTTACAGGCTGGCCTTCTTTTTTGCCGATTTGAGGACCCTATGACCGACCCTATGACCGACCCCATGACCTCGCCCGCCGCCCCTGCCGCCCCCGCCTCGGGCATTATCGAGGATATCATCGACATCTTCGGCTCCCCGTCGGCCGTGTTCGCACGCCGAGTGGGACGCGGTGCCGTTGCGCCGTTTGTGACGGTCGTCGCACTGTTCCTCGCCCTCATGTTTGTGAACCAAGGGGTGATGTCGAACATCATGGAATCGCAGCGGGCCACCAAAACGGCCGAAGCGCTCAAAGGAAAGAGCCTGACCGCCGACCAACTGGAGCAGATATCGGCGTCGCAGAAGACGATGGCCAAGTTTGCCTTTGTCGCCATCGCCGTCGCGATTCCTCTTTCGTTGCTCGGCTTCGCGCTCATCGCCTGGCTCGTCGGCAAGCCGTTTGGCAGCACCATGAGCTTTGGCACCGCGCTGATGGTGGTGTCGTTCGTCTGGTTGCCGAAGGTGGTCGAACAGGTACTCCTCAGCGTGCAAGGAATGGTGCTCGACACCTCCGTCCTGACGGATCCGTCGCAGGTCACTCTTGGACTCGCGCGATTCTTGGATCACACCACGACATCCGCTGCAGTCATGGCGTTGGCAGGACGTGTGGACCCGATTGTCCTCTGGGGCACAGTGCTGCTTGCGGCCGGCTACGCAAACGCGGGCAAAATGGAACGCAACAAGGCCTGGGCCGCAGCAGCAACCGTATGGGCGCTCGGTGCGGTGCCTATGCTTGCAGGCGCGTTGATGACGGGCTGAGCGGCAACGTCAGCACCACGACGTTGTCTGCGGCGGCACGCTCAATCGTCAGCGTGCCGCCATGTGCCTCGGCGATCCACCGTACGATCGGGAGTCCCAGGCCACCGACGCGGTCGCCGTTCCCTGTGCGAGCGCCCAGGGTGAACGGATCCCCCGAGCTGCGCACGGCAATACGCGCGCCGTCGGCGGTATGAAACGCAGAAACGGCCACGGTCCCGCCCGCGACGCCGTGCCGACACCCATTCTCGATCAGCTCCAAGAGCGCCTCGCGTAGCAGCGCGGCATTGGCGCGCACGATCAGGTGGTCCGCGGTCCCGATGGCGAGTTGGCGACCGAGCGACGCGGCACGGCCCCGCATGAGGTCGGTGGTGTCGAGCACGAGACCATCGAGTTCGACATCGTCCTCAAGGCGGACCGGCTCGCCACTCTGCGCCTCCGCCAGTAGGAAGAGCTCGTCCACGCGGCGGCGCATCTGTTCGGCCGCCCCACCGACGCGCTGCAGCGCCGCGCGAAGTCCAGCCGCGTCGGCGTCGGGATGCTCGAGGACGTTCGCCGCTTCGCCGAGCACGAGGGTGAGCGGCGTGCGAATCTGATGCGCAGCTTCCCGAATAAACCCGCGGTTCTGCCGTTGGGCATCGTCAAGCCGCGACATCAGGCTGTTAAACTCGACGGCGAGGCGATCGACTTCATCCCCGGAGCCCGACACGGCCAGCCGCTCCGTCAGATTGGTGGGCGCAATGCCCGCAATGGACTGGCCGAGGTCAGCAACCGGCGCCAGCGCACGTCCCGACAAAAGGTAGCCGGCCCCAAGCGAGAGCAGCAGAATGAGAGGCGCCGCCACGGCCAGGGCGCTCCCAAGGACCCGGACGTCCTCCTCGATCGACTGCGTCGACCCAAACGCGAGCACCGTGAACCGTCGCGCCGTACGGCGACGCGTCCCCGCAAGGGTGACGGTGCGCGCAATCACACGATACTGCGCGGCGCCATGACGCACATCGAAACTCGCGGAATCCCCGGCTGAATGCGCCGCCGCGAGCACCACGGCCGCCGTTGAGTCGCGGTCGAGCGCCGTGACCTGGGAACCCAGAGAGTCCAGCACGACGAAGGCGTCCCCATTCGCAGGCCATTCGTACACCACTTCGTGCGCGGCAAAGGCGATCGACGAGTCTGGAGATTCCTCGAGTTCGCGATCGACACCGGTCACGACATCCCGCGTCACGGCGCTGAGGCGACCGTCGAGTCGCCGTTCAGACTCACGGCGCAGATACGTGACCGACACCGTGGCCAGTACGCCAAGGGCCAGTGCAAAGACCACCGCAAAACCCAGCGCAATCCGCAAGCGGAGGCGACTAGCCGACATCTGCGCCCCCTGGGATCCGATCGGTCAGCACGTACCCCGTGCCGCGCACGGTATGGAGCAATGGCGCGCACTGCGGGGCATCGATCTTTCGCCGTACGCGGCCCACGAGCACGTCCACCGCGTTGGCGACGGGGTCGAAGTTGTCGTCCCACACATGCTCGAGAATCTGCGCGCGACTGACCACACGGCGCGGATTCCGCATCAGATACTCCAGCAGTGCAAACTCACGAGCCGTCAATACAATCGGCTGTCCGCCGCGATCGGCGTGACGCGAGGCCGGATCCAGCGAGAGATCCGCCATGCGGAGTACGGGCTCAACGGTTGCCGAGGGGCGTCGCGCCAACGCGCGGAGCCGAGCCCGCAACTCGCTCACCGCGAAGGGCTTGGCGAGGTAGTCATCGGCCCCGGCATCGAGCCCGTGCACACGATCATTGACGGCGTTGCGCGCCGTGAGCATCAGCACCGGCGTGCGGTCACCGCGCGCGCGCAGTGCACGGCAGACAGCGAATCCATCAATCCCCGGGAGTCCAAGGTCGAGCACCACCAAATCGTAGGCGGTCGCCTGGATCGCGTCGAGCGCAGCCTCACCGGTGCGCACTGCATCGGGCGCCCACGCGGACTCGCGGAGCACGCGTACTAAAAACTCAGCGACCTCCGGGTCGTCCTCGACGACAAGTATCCGCATCTGGGGATTCTAGCACGAAGCGGGCTGGGACACAGGGGCGCGCACGCTACGCGCCTCCCGCTTCCCAGCCCGCCTCGTCAGTCCGGTGCTCGCTCGTTCAGACCGGCTTCTTGGGAGCCGGCTTCGCCGCAGCAGCCTTGTCCTTGTCAGCCTTCGCCTTGTCGGCCTTGGCTTCCTTGGCTTCGGACTCTGGCGACTCGTGCTCGGACTTCAGCACTTTCCCCGTCAGCGCATCCACCGCCACCTCGTCGATTCCGCTCTTCCCCTCGGTCTTAAAGTCGAGCGAGAAGATCAGCTTGCCGTCCTCTTCCTCGATCTCTGCCGATGAGAGCTTGCCCTTCGGGAACTTGGCCTGGGCAGCAGCAATCGCCACCGCAGCCGTCACCTTCGCCTTTTTCAGAAGGCCGGGCTTGTCTTCCTTCACCTTCACCGCCTGATCAGCCGTTGCCGGCTTCGCGGCGGCGGCGGGGGCCGCCGGCTTTGCCTGGGCCTGCGCGGCAACGCTCGTCACGGCGACCAACACGACGGCTACTCCAGTCCGAATCACGCGCATGGTGCAATCTCCTGTTCTAATGTGACCAACGGATCCAAGCACTTCGTAATCGTATCCCGCACAAATGTCAGCGCGATGACGTCGGCAACCGATACCCAGCACCGCGGATCGCCACCAGCAACACCGGCACCACAATGAGCGTGACCGGCGTCGACAACGCCAAACCGCCAATTACCGCGAGCGCGAGCGGCTTCTGCAGCTCGCTCCCCGCGCCAATGCCAAGGGCCAGCGGCAGCAACCCGAAGAGTGTGCAGAGTGTCGTCATCAAAATCGGGCGCAAGCGCACCGCCGCCGCCTCGCGAATCCCCGTCTCGAGGTCCACTCCACCTTCCTGCATCCGGTGCCGCGTGAAATCGAGCAGGATAATGCCATTCTTCACCACGAGCCCAACCAGCAGAATGAGCCCCATAAAGCTGGCGACGTTCAGCGGTGTCTTGGTCACAATCAAAATGGCCAACGCCCCAACAAAAGAGAGCGGCGCGGCGAGCAGCACCACCAGCGGCTCCACAAAACTCCGGAACTGCAACACCATCACCGCCATGACACTCACCGCCGCGAGTGCCAGCACAATCAACAAGGCGCGGAAGGCCCGCTGCTGACTGGCATAGCGCCCCCCCAACTCCACACGGATCCCATCCGGGGCCGGATTCGCGTCAAGAATAGCACGCACGTCATCCATCGCCTCACTGAGCGCACGCCCCTCAACGCCCGCCGTGATCGCGAGCAACTGCTGTTGGTTCTCGCGTAGGTGTTCGCTTCGCACATCCTCGGCCGTGAAATCCGCAAGCGAAGACAAGGCGGCGGCCTGATGCGTCTGCGGTGAATACACCGGCAGTGCACCGAGCCGATTCGCGTTCAGCCGCACGGCGTCACTCGCTCGGACGCGAATACCAATCGACCGATCATCCAGCCGGATTTCGCCGGCCGGCACGCCAAGGAGTGCTCCACTCACGGCCGCACTCACCTGCTGCGCCGTCAACCCAAGCCGTGACGCTTCCGCGGTCTTGATGCGCATTCCCATTTCAGCTGCCGGCGGCGCGATCCCAGCGAAGAAATCTTCTAACCCCTCCACCTTCTGCATCTTTGGGGCAATGCGCGCTGCGTACTTCTCGAGCGCCAGCAGGTCTGACCCGAACAGCTTGACCTCCACCGGCCGCGCCGCGCCCGAAAGGTCGTCCAGCACGTCCGACAAAATCTGCACGAACTCCACGCGCAGGCGCGGCGTCGCGGCTTCAATCTTGCCTCGCACCTCGTCCATCACTTCCTCGATGTTGCGCGAGCGCTGCCCGTGCGGCACCAGCCGAACCGAAATGTCGCCCCGATTCTGCTCCGTCGCGAACAATCCAAGCTCAGCCCCCGTGCGCCGCGACGTTCCCGCCACTTCCGGTGTCTCCGCCAAAATCTTCTCGACAATCCGCAACTGGCGATCGGTCTCCGTCAGCGCCGTTCCACCAGGACTCCAATAATCGAGAATGAACGAACCTTCATCCATCTCGGGAAGAAAGCCTGTCCCCACAATCTGATAGGCCCCAACGCCAGCTCCAGCCAACAGCACCGCAATCACCAAGATCAAACGACGCCGATGCAGGATCGCCGCAAGGCCGCGCGAATACCGACTGGCCAACGAGTCGATGGCGCGTGAAATACGCGCGAGCGGTCCCGCTTTCCCCTCTGAAACTGTCTCGTGCGTATCCTCGTCGCGCAGGAACTGCTCGCTCATCAGCGGAATGATGGTCAACGCCAACACGAGCGACACCAGCACCGCGATCGTCAGCGTCAGCGACAGCGCCGAGAAGAACTGCCCCGCCACACCCTCCAGCAATCCGAGCGGCAGAAACACCACCACCGTCGTGACTGTGGACGACGTCACCGGCCAAATCAGCTCCTGCACCGCCTCTCGAATGGCCGCGGTCCGGTCGCTGGTCAAGCGGAGGTGCCGCACAATGTTCTCGGTAATGACCACCGCGTCGTCAATCACGAGACCAATCGCGATCGCCATCGCACCCAAGGTCATCAGGTTGAACGTTTGTCCGAGCAACCGCATGATGAACATCGTCACCGCGAGCGTCAGCGGAATGGCAGTCGCACTGATGGCAGTGATACGTCCATGCCGCAAAAACAGCAGCAGAATGATGACCGCCAGCAGGGCGCCAATGAGCATGGCATCGCGCACCGCACTCACGGCATCGGCAACGAGCGCTGCTTGATCGTACACGGGCTTCAGATGCACCCCTGGCGGGAGCGTCGACGCCATCGCCTTGGCGACCTGCGCCACACTGTCGCGGATCTCAATGGTGTTCCCGCCAACCTGCCGCGTCACATTGATCAGCGCGGCCGGCTTTCCGTCGCCGGCCACCACGCGCACATGATCTTCTGTGCCCGGCACCACCGTCGCCACATCGCGCACGCGCAGCGAACCACGCACAATCACCGCCGCGACATCTTCCGCCGAATGCGCTTCTTGCGCCGCGACCACCAAATACTGCTTGTAGTCACGCGCCACGCGGCCAACCGCATCCACGGCAATCCCTGCCTTGATCGCTGCGGCAAGGTCGTCGTACGTAAGCCCCGCCGCGGCCAAGCGCGCCGGATCGGCAATCACTTCGATCTCGCGGACATCAGTTCCCTGAATGTCGACGCGCCCCACACCGGGCACGCGCGAGAGCACGGGCTTGATCTGATACCGTGCAATGTCATACAACGTCGCGGGGTCGCCCCCTTCAAGATTGTACGACACAATCGGAAAGAGCGACGGCGCCAACCGCTCCACCTGAATATCGAGACCGGGAGGGAGCTCACCCCGAATCTCCTCGACGCGCGTCCGAACCAACTGCAACGCATACGGCATATCCGTATGCTCATTGAACGTGATCGACACCTCGCTCGACCCACGAATCGAGCGCGACTTCACGCGCTCCACGCCGGGAACAATGCTCACCGCTTCTTCGATCGGGCGGGTCATGGCGAACACCACCTGACGCGCGCCGAGTGACGAGCCCTCGGCCACAATCGTGATGCGCGGGAAGGTCAGCTCAGGGTAGATCGCCGACGGCAACTGCATCGCCGACCAAATACCCGCAGCGCTCAGCAGCGCGACCGCGAGATAGATAAAGCGACGCTGCCCGGAGAGGAAATCGAAGAGCGAACCGCCACGCTCGTCGCGACGTTCGTCGCTACGCGGGCCGCTCACGGAGCCTTTGCTCCCGGCTTGGTCGGCGTGTCGTCCTTGGCATCCTTCTCGTCCTTTGCCTCCCGCTTGCCCACGACCTTCGCGCTGTCGTCCATGCCGTAGGCGCCCGTCGTCACGACCTTCTCACCCGCCTTGAGCCCCTCGCGCACCCAGATCCCGTGATCGCTACGCGCACCAACCTTTACGTCGCGCGCATGGGCAATACCCTCGTCGTCAACGACGAACACACGGAATCCCTCACCGGTCGGTACCAGCGCCGCAATCGGCACCACCACTGCCGCTACATGCTCCGCCACAGACACGCGGGCAAACACCGTTTCGCCAAACCGGAGCGGGCGCGACATGTTGTCCACCGCCACACGCACCGACACTCCGCGGCTCGCGGTATCGACCGCCATCGCCACATCGGCGACCGTGCCACGCGCCACCGGCGTCCCATCGGCCGCTGCGCCCGCGAACAGCGTGACCGCCTGTCCGCGATGCACGGTCGACGCGACCACTGGGTCGAGCGCCACTACCACATCCAACACCGACGGATCCGAGACCTCCACCAGTGACTGCCCGGCGTCCGCGCTCGCGCCAAGCACCGCCGAGAGCCGCGTGACCACACCAGCGATTGGTGAACGGAGCGTCGCCAAATCGCGCGCGCGTCGAGCCGTCACCGCGTTGGCGGTCGCTGCGGCCAACTCCGCCGTTGCCGACTCCGCATCTTTCCGCGCCCCGACACCCGCATCGGCGAGCCGCTTCGCTCGGTCCGCCGCGCGCTCCGCTGTCAGCAACGCCGCCTCAGCGCTCGCCGCCGCCGATTCGAATGGCGCCCGCTCAAACTCGATCAAGGGATCGCCGATTTTCACGATGGCGCCTGTGGTCACAAAGACCCGCGCTACGCGCGTTGGCGACGGCGCGGCCAGCGACGCAACGCGCCCCACCCGTGCCGTCACCGACCCGACCGCCTCGGCGACCTCAGAGAACTTCTCTGCGGCGGCCGGCGCAACCTCAGCGGTCACCTCCGCTTTGGCTTTTTCCTTCTCCGCCTCCTTCTTTTCGCACCCCGTCACAGCGAGCGGCAGCAGCACCGGGAGCAGGAAGCCGAGCAGGGTCGCGACGTTCGAAATTCGTTTCATGGGATCGTGTCGTTCACGGTAAGCGTTGCGAACTGGAGCAAGGCGGCCGCTGTTCGCGCCGCTGCGAGGTCGTTCACGTACTGCGTCATCGCGGTGCGCGCACTCCGCTGAGCTTCCAGTACCGAGGGGAGTGCCGCCGCACCTTCGCGGAAGGCCACGAGCGAGAGCGCTGCGACCCGTTCGGCAGCGCTCAGCAACTGGACACTGCGATTGAGTCGGGACTGCGCCGCCGTCGCCTCGCGCAACGCCTTGGAGGCCTGCTGGGAGGCCCCGATGCGCGCCAAGAGGAGTGCGGCCGCGGCCCGGTCGCGAGCCGCCTGTGCTTGCGCGACAGCCCCGGCATTCTTGTGCAGCACGGGGAGCGGGAACGAGAATCCGATGGTCGGAAGCGCCTGGTTCTCCGTGCCCCCAGGATCGTGGCTCTCAAACCCTAACGACAGCGACGGCGCGGGCCACATCAGCCCCCGCGCGAGCGCCAACGACCGCTCGGCGGCCACCACATCTTCCTCTGCCGCCGCGACGGCCAACAAGGTCGCGCCCCCGGGTGCCGCGCGCGTCGTGCCCGACTCCAACGTATCCGTGAGCGTCACGCGGGCGCTGTCGGCGGCCATCCCAATCGCCGCTTGAAGCGCCAGCAACGAAGTCTGCGCATCCAGCTGATCGCGCTCGGCGTCGTTCGCGAGCTGTCCGGCATTCACAATTGCGAGCTGCACGTCGAGCTCCGAGCCGTCACCCGCGTCGCGACGCAGTTTCGCGAGCGTGAGCACGCTGTCGGCATCGTGGGAGGTCAGCGCCGACAGGCGGGCACGTTTCGCAGCCGCCAGCGCCTCCGTGTAGCCGGCATCCACCTCGAACGCAGCCGCCGCTCGCTCGAGCTTCAGTCGGATGCGAGCCGCCGCATACCCCGCCTCGGCGCCCCCGATTCGGTCGCGACGGAGCCACGGATAGTCGAGCGGCAGGTCGACGGAATAGTGCTCCTGCGGCGTTGAGCGGCTGTAGCTCAACCCCAGGGTCGGATTCTCAAACTGGCGCGCGGTGAGGAGCGCTCCCCTGGCCATCGCCGAATCGGCGCGAGCCAAACCCATGCGCCCGCCTCGGGTGAGCGCGGCGCTCCACGCCTCGGCGCGGGACAGCGGCTGTTGAGCCGATGCCACGCCCGCGGAGAGCGTCAGGAGGCCCACAATACGGACAATCGATCGCATAACGTGTGAGAATTCCCGCGGGGGATGTCAGGGAGATGACAAAGGGCGCACCGCTCTGCGTCGGCGTGTATGCTTCAACTTATAGATTGTGGGCCAGAACGTGACCCGGTCGCATTTCCCGAAGGCTGGAGCCTACATGAGACTCGTCCCCGACCGCATCAATGGCACGTGGATCAAGACCCTGGCAGACGAGGATCTCATTGACGTCGAGGAGCGCCTCTACGGCCGCTTCCTGATTCTCGACAACAAGGAAAAAAAGCTCCGTGGCGGCCGCTACCTGATGTTCCGCGGGCCCGCTGAGCTCCTGACCGCCTGGGACCGGTGGTGCCGCGTCCGGAATGCCCTCCAGCTCCGATCGCTGGTCGCGCGCCGCAAGGTGACCGACGCGGTGCCGGCGGAGATGTAACGCGCTCGGCGCTCTCACCAGCGTCGACCCGCCGCCGTTCTACCGGAAACACACGAGGGGCCTCCGCGCGCAGATGCGCTGGAGGCCCCTCGTAGATAATGACCCGGCCGGGTCTCGAACCCGGGACCTACGGATTAAAAGTCCGTTGCTCTACCAACTGAGCTACCGGGTCGTACTCCGTGCAATTTGGCGCACCCGCATCACTTTCTCTACCCCAACTTTCATATCGGCCGCCGAGTGGCGCTCACTTGACGCCAGCCGATCCCCCCCGAACTTTCGCTCGTAGGTCGCTCGTACGTAGCTCCGCTTCGCCCCTTCCCCACAGCACCTCCGCGTGACCCTCGCTCCATCACCGGGCGCATGACGCGACGCGTCAGCCTCACCATCATTGGCGTCCTGCTGATCGTGGCCACAACGGCCATCGCCAAAGCGCGCGCCGTCCCCGCCATGGTCACGCACGTCGACGATGTCGGCGTCGCCGTGACACTCCTCGAATCGCAAGCGGTCGCCAGCCCCGCCGCCGTGGCCGCCGGCCTCGCGCGCAACGGTGGCCATGGCCCGCTCGCACTGCTGGTTCGCGGCGCCACCGCAGCCGGCGCTGCCCCCGTGATCGCAAAAATCGGCAGCTCGCTTGCCGTCTCCCAGCAATGGACCTACGCGCCGGCACAGTTCCTCCTCACGGGCGCACTGATCCACCGCGGACTCACCTATCAGCAACTCCTCGTGCGCGGACGATTCCCGTCGCTCCTGTTCGCCACGCTGGTGCCGCTCCTGCTCGCACTCATCGGGTGGCGCGTGGGCGGCGAGCGACGTGCCGCCCTCGCGCTCCTCACCGCAGCAGTCGGCGCCTGCAGCATTGAACTCTCGCTCCACGCCGCACAAATGGAGAACTACGCGCTCGGCACCCTCGCCTCGACTTCGCTCCTGATGCTGCTCGTGGTATCCGCCGAGGCGCGCGTTACACCAGGTCGCGCAGTCGGCGAGGCATGCGTCCTCGCCCTCCTGACCTGGTGCCAGTACCAGCTGCTCTTTATGCTCCCCGCCTACGCGGTGGCACGTGGGTGGCAGTCCCTGCACACCGGCGCAACGCACACCGGCGCAGCGCGCAGCGGCGCAACTCGCACAGAACTCACGCGCACCGCACTCACGCGCGCCATGATCTGGGGGGCACTCCCGCTCGTCGTCAGCAGCGCGGCGCTCTATCACTACTTCCTGTATCTCTGGGCCGGCGCTGGCGTGTCGTGGAATGCGGGGCCACACCAGGAATACCTGTTCGCGATCCCACAGAGTGCCGGCGTTGGCGCAGCGCTCACCTACCTCGCGACATTTTTCATTGGCAACACCATCGCGACGATCACCGCCGTGACCGCCGTGCTCCCCGACACGAGTCCCGCCGCCTCCGCGCTCGGGCTCCTGAGCACCGGCCTCGCCGTCGTCGGCATTCGAGTCATGTGGCGCTCGGGCACCGTCGTTGATCGGTCGATCCTCCTGCTGAGCGGCACCCTGGCGCTGACGTGGGTGGCCCTGATCGGGATTCGCGCACTCACCTTGAGCCCCACTCGTCACGCCCTGATCTGGCTGCCTTTCCTGGCGCTGTTTATCGCGCGCGCGATCACAGCCCGTGGCACGGTCGCGGTGAGCACCGCCGTCAGCACGGTGGCAGCCGCAGCGATGGTGGGCGCGTATCTATCCGCCATGCCCACCGTGATGGCCGACCGCACAAACCCGTTCCACGAATCCGAACTCGTGGCACTCGCGGACAGCACGCAGGCGGATCTCATCGTTGGGTTCAACTGCACCGACGACCTCGCGCTGATGCCCGCGCTCCGCGCGCCGTTTTTTCACAAGGCCTGCTCCGACCTCCCCCAGTTCGGCACCTTCAGGCGCGCACTGGGGCCCGACGAACCACGGCGGATTCTCTTTGTAAATAGCACGGCACCCATGCGCGCTGACGATTTCCGCCAGGTGCAGCGCTCCATGCAGGTGATTCTCAAGCGACCGGTGCTGGCGCACGCCGAATCATCCTACACGCGCACCGACCTGCGGCGCGTGGAGGTGCCGGGTGGCAGCGAATGGAAGCGTGGAATTATCTACGGCGGCGCGGGATTGTTCGTCACGCTCTACGAACTGGCCGGCGAACACTCGCCCGCCGAGCCCCGCGGTCGAACGGCGAGCCCTACGCGCCGCCCTTCGCGATCTCGATCTTAGTGTTGCCGCGCGCCGACACACTGGGCCAGAAGATGATATTCGCCCCACCGGTGTCGAACTCCGTCTCGCCAAACATGCGATGGACTTCTTCGACCGCGGCTTCACGCGTCGGGTACGTCACCGGCAATTCGATCTCGTTCATCTTGATGATGTACATCGTGCAATCCTCGTCGCTGAAGTCGGTCGAATGGCCGTGACGGCCCACGGTTCGCCCTGAAAAGTAGCAGCACCACTGGTTCGAGCAAAACGCTACAGCCCGAGCTCCAGTTCCCGCTCCAGCACCGACCGACAAAACGACACCCGATGGTGCGCCGTCAGTCCATGCGCACCGAGCGCTGCGATGTGGACCGGCGTCCCGTAGCCGGCATTATTCCGCCAGGCATACACCGGATACCGCGCATCCAACCGCTGCATCAACCGGTCACGGACCACCTTCGCCACGATGCTCGCGCAGGCAATGGCGTAGCACTTGTTGTCGCCCTTCACCACGGCGATATGCTCCACGCCAAGCGTCTTGATCGGCTTACCATCAACGAGCACCGCGTCTGGTGCGATCACAAGACGGCGCAGCGCACGACGCATGGCCAGCGAGGTGGCCTGATAGATGTTGCGTTCTCCAATCTCACGCACACTCGCGGCGCCCAGCGCCACACACGCCGCGCGCTCGACAATCAGGCGGGCAAGTCGCTCACGCTCCGCCGGGGACAGCAGCTTGGAGTCGGCCACCCCAGCAATGGCGCGGGCAGCAGCGGGCATGATCACCGCGCATGCGACAACGGGGCCCGCAAGCGGGCCCCGTCCGACTTCATCAACTCCGGCGATGTGCTGCGCGCCATTGGCGCGCAGGTCCCGCTCGATAGCGCTCCAGCGGGCCACTCTCGCGGCCCGACCGGCTTACGCCTCGGCGGCCGTCCCAGTTGCCGGGACCGCCACGCGAACCTTACGCTCCTTGATGCGCGCCGACTTGCCGGTCACGTTGCGGAGGTAGAAGAGCTTGGCACGACGCACGCGACCGCGGCGCACGACGTTGATGCTCTCGATCATCGGCGAGTGGTCGGGGAAGATACGCTCCACACCGACACCGTTCGAGATCTTGCGCACCGTGAAGGTGCACGACACACCGGCACCGCGACGGGCAATGCAGACGCCCTCGAAGGCCTGAATACGCTCTTTCTCACCTTCCTTGACTCGGACATTCACGCGGAGCGTGTCGCCGGAACGGAAGGGCGGGATCACCTTCATCCACTCTTTCTGGGTCTCGATAAACTCGTGCATAGACAGCTCCGGGCCAGGGAAAAAGACCCAGTTCAGGGTTCTTGGGTTGAGCCTTCAAAGCTATGCAAGACCAGCCACTTACGCTAGTCCTCTTCGCCCTTTTCCCGAACCCGGGTCAAACGGCGCCCTTCAGCCTCCCGCCACTTGTCGATTTCGGCGTGATTTCCAGAGAGTAAGACGTCCGGAACCCCGTAGCCGCGGTACTCCGGCGGCCTGGTGTAACTGGGGGCCGAAATCCCCCGGTCATAGAACGAATCAGTCCGGGCGCTCTCGAGGTCGCTCATGGCCCCTGGCAGCAGCCGCACGGTGGCGTCGATAATCGCCAGCGCCGCCGGCTCCCCGCCCGAGAGGACGAAATCACCGAGCGACAACTCCTCGGTGGCCAGATAGTCGGCCACCCGCTGATCCACGTCCTTATAGTGGCCGCAGAGGAGGGTGAACTCCTGCAGGCCGCTCAGACGCACCGCGTCGGCATGGCCAAAGGGCTTCCCGCGCGGCGACAGCAGAATGACCGGCCCCGCAGCGGCCCCCGGCCCCAACGCCTCCACGGCCTCAAAGAAGGGCTGCGGCTTCATCACCATCCCAGGGCCGCCGCCGTAGGGCGTGTCGTCAACGCTGCGATGCTTGTCGTGCGTGTGATCGCGCAGGTCCACCAAGTGGTACTGCACGGCCCCCGCCGCCTTGGCGCGCGCCGGAATCGAGAGCGAGAGTGGCCCCTCGAAGAACTGCGGAAAAATGCTGACGACGTTAATGCGAAGCACGGGCCTGGGATGCGGGTGTTCCTGAAGTTAGCGCGGCGGCTCGATCAAACACCGCGAGCGTCTGCCGCGCCGTCTCCTCCCACCGAGTGAACTGCGCCGCGTGCGCCAACGAGGCCGCCCGCATGGCCCGCTGCTGCGCGGGGTTGGCGAGCACCGCTAGAATCGCGGCCGCCATGGCGTCGCTATTGTCGGGCTCCACGTACACGGCCGCATCGCCCCCCACCTCAGGCAGCGAGGCGGCACTCGTGCTCACCACGGGAGCCCCCACCCGCATCGCCTCGATCACCGGAAGGCCAAACCCTTCATAGCGCGACGGAAACACAAAAATCTCCGCGTTCCGATACAGCCGCCACAGGTCGTCGTCGGACACAAATCCCACCGACTGCTCCCACGGCTGCAGGGTGTCCTTCGCGCCCCCGTCGCGGCGCGGCCCCGCGAGCACCAGCGTGACATCGGGATGCCGCTCCCGCACCGTGCGCATCGCCTGTTGCAGCATCGGAAAGTTCTTGCGTCGGTCCGCAGCGCCAACGGTGAGCAAGAACTTTCCGCGCACTCCCAGACGCTCCAACGCGGCGGCATCACCCGCCGCATCCGGCGGCACGCCAAAGTCGCCACCGTCAAGCACCACAGTCATCCGATCGTACGCGATGCCGAGAAACCGGTGCGCCTCACGAGCGCTGAACTCCGAGATCGTGATCACGTGCGTGGCCAAGCGCGCCACCTCTCGGTAGCGCACCCTCGCCCGCAGGTTCTTGAACCAGCGGCTCCAGCGGGGATCGGGGAGCGCGAGCGGCGCGACATCCTGCACGGTGACCACCATGGCCCCAGCACGCGCCTTGGTGATAATCGCGTTCCACGGATACCAGAACACATCGGCGGTCGTGGCCGGCAGCTCCCGCAGCAACTTCACCACGGCACGCCCACGCAACGCCGCGTCCGCATCCACACGTTCGCGCAGCACCTGTGCATCGGCGCCATTCTTGGCGAACAGGATAATGCGCAGCTCGGGCCGCTCGGCCGCGAGCAGCGGGAGGACGACACTCACATACCGACCAATGCCCCGGACGTCCCGCACCCAGCGGGAGCTCTCCACCGCAAGCACGCGCATCGGCATCGCACTCACCCGTTGGTCACCGCATCGCGGAACGTCTCGAGCGTGATCCGCGCGGTCTCGGCCCAGGTAAACTGCGTCGCTCGTGCGCGGCCGCGTGCGGACAGGTCCGCGCGCCAGCTCACGTCGGTCGCGCATCGCTCAATGGCCGCCGCCAGCGCGCGACCATCCTGCGCACCGACATACATCACCGCGTCCCCTCCGACCTCTGGGAGCGATGCCGCGCGCGCGCAGATTGCTGGCGTCCCGGCGTGCATCGCTTCGAGCAAGGGCAGCCCAAAGCCCTCATACGTCGACGGCATCACGAGCGCGGCGGCCTCCGCATACAACGTTGCAAGCTCCTGTTCGGTCACAAAACCGAGCTCACGCACGCCGTCGGAATTGATCAGCGCCCGTTTGCGCGGCCCAACACACACGAGCTGCACCGCGAGGCCGCGTGCGCGCAACGTCGCGACCGCGCTGCGCGCGATCCCCAAATTCTTGCGCGGTTCATCGGCGCCGACGCACAGCACAAAGGGGCGAGCAATTTCCCATCGGGCGAGTGCCGCCGAGGGGTCGTGAGCGGGCATGGTCTGCGCGTCGTCACCGCCGAGCAATGCGACAACGACGCGCGCCGGATCCGCCCCCAGGGTGCGCACCAGTTCGTCGCGCGTGAAGGCAGAATCCGCGAGAATCCGCGTGGCGCGGGTGACCGTGCCTTGGTAGAGGCGGCGCCACTTCCAGCGCGTGCGAACGGCATGCCAACGCGTGTCGGGCAGCGCGACCGGAACAATGTCATGGGTCGTCACGACTACGGGCCCCGAGGGAGCCGCCGGGCGCACAACGTTCCAGGGATACCAGGTCAGATCGGTGCGCACACGGCCCAGCGCGTCGAGCGGCTGTACGTCGTACCGGTCCGAGAGGAATGGCATCGTGTCGAGCGCCGCGAGGAGTGGCGCGACATCGTCGCGATCCTTGGCAAAGCAGGTGAATCGCACCGACGGATCAGCGGTCGCGAGCTCGGGGAGCAGCGCGCGCACGTATCGACCAATCCCGCGCGTCTCCCGCGCGAGCCGACTCGCTTCCACGCCAACGTGCATCACGCCCTCAGTCTCGAGATTCTTCGGGGGGACGGATTACCATCGTACGCGCTACGCGATCAATATTGCTCACGAATTCCTCGTTGAACGGAATGTCGCGCGGTCCGCTGGGGGTATCAATCTCGAGCACGATTCCCTGCGGCAACTGGTAGTATGCGCGAATCGTCCCCGACACGCCTCCCCCCGAGTTGAGCACGGTCATCCCCGCGAGCTCATGCAGGTAGATCGCCCCGTCTTCGGGGAGCGGAAGCTCCTCGAAGGGCACCACCAAGTACCGCCCGTGCCAGCGCTGCGCGACCGTGCGGTCGGTAATCTCGGCGAAGGTCACCAGCGCCCCCTCTTGAAAGGGACGCACGCCGGTCATGTGCAGCGTGACAAAGGCGCCGGTGGCCGCATCGCGATCGGGGACACCGTGCTCGCTCCCCGCGTAAACACGAAGGCCGGACGCGAAGATCGCGTCCGGCTCATCGGTAATCAGTTCGACCGCCACCTCACCGCGCACCCCGTGGGCACGACGGATCCGGCCAACGATCACATATTCAGGAGCAGTCAACGAACGCTTACGCGTCCTTGACCGGCACCGCGGCGGCGGTCAGCTTCGCGGCCAAACGGGCCTCGTGACGCGCCTTGAGCACGCCCGCCTTGCGGAGGAGCGAGCGGACGGTGTCCGACGGCTGCGCGCCGTTGTCCATCCAGTAGTTGGCGCGCTCGGCGTTCAGGTTGAGCGCCTTGTCACCGCTGCGGGGCTGATACTGCCCGAGGATCTCGATGAACTTGCCATCGCGCGGGCTGCGCGAGTCGGCGACGACGATACGATACGTGGGCGCCTTGGTGCGCCCGGTGCGACGGAGACGGATGGCAACGGCCATGACGAGATCCTGTGATTGCGGTGATGGGTCCTACGGACGAGGCTCCTCGCGGTTCCGGCGTATCCGGATCGCACCCCGTTTCCTGCCTAGCCTCAGAAACTTAGCGGAATCCGCCCGGAAATCCACCCGGGAAGCCCCCGCCACCCGGAAAACGGGGCATTCCCCCGCCCGAGCCCATCTTTTTCATCATTTTTTGCATGTCGCGGAACTGGTCCAGCAGGCGGTTGACCTCCTGAATCGGCCGCCCCGACCCCTTCGCCACCCGAATCCGGCGCGAGCCGTTGAGGAGCTCCGGCTTCTTGCGCTCCTGAGCCGTCATCGAGAGCACGATCGCCTCGACGTGCTTCATTCGCTTGGGGTCCACATTGGCCTGCTTGAGCATCTTGCTGTTCACACCGGGGAGCATCTTCAGGATCCCCTCGAGCGGGCCCAGCTTCTGGATCTGCTTCATGGCCGCGAGGAAGTCGTTCAGGTCCATCCCTTCCTTGCGGACCTTCTTTTCGAGCTTCTTGGCAGCGTCCGCGTCGAACGACTCCTGCGCCTTCTCCACGAGCGAGAGAATATCGCCCTGTTGGAGAATGCGGCCGGCCATACGGTCGGGGTGGAACTCTTCGAGGGCGTCGGTCTTCTCGCCCACACCGATGTACTTGATCGGCTTCTTGAGCACGCCGTAGATCGAGAGCGCTGCACCGCCGCGCGCGTCACCGTCGAGCTTGGTGAGAATCACGCCGGTCACATTGAGCGCGTCGTTGAACCCCTGCGCGATCTTGACCGCTTCCTGACCGGTCATGCCGTCGGCCACAAACAAGATTTCGTCGGGCGTGATGGCGTCCTTCAGGCGCTTCAGCTCGTCCATCATGTCGGCGTCGATCTGCAGACGGCCGGCGGTATCGACAATGACCACGCGATCGCGGTCGCGGCGGGCCTGCTCGAGGCCGGCGCGGGCGATCTTTACGACGTCGGTGGTGGTGCGGTCGGCGTAGACCTTGATCTCGAGGTCGCGACCGAGTGTTTCGAGCTGGTCGATGGCGGCGGGGCGGTAGACGTCGCCGGCGATCATGCTGACCTGGCGGCTCTCCCCCTTCAGCTTGCGGGCGAGCTTGGCGGCGGTCGTCGTCTTGCCCGAGCCCTGGAGCCCGACCATGAGGATGACGGTCGGCGGGAGAGTGGAGTGCCGGAGCCCCTCCTTCCGTTCGCCGAGCATGACGGTGAGTTCGTCGTAGACAATCTTGACGAGCTGCTGCGCCGGCGAGACGGACTTGAGCTGGGTGACCCCGACGGCCTTCTCCTCCACCCGCTTGAGGAATTCGCCGGTGAGCTGAAAGTTGACGTCGGCTTCGAGGAGGACGCGGCGCACTTCACGCAGCCCTTCCTTGACGTCGGCTTCACTGAGCAAGCCACGGCCGCGGAGCTTCGCGAAGGTGGCTTCGAGTTTTTCTGAGAGTTCGTCGAACATATAGCCAAGGAAGATAGCCCCGCCGAAAGGCTTCTCCAAGGCAGGGGGCCGGCAAGACATTTCGCCCGCTACATATCGACGAAAAGCCTGTCGTGGCGCTACTTTACCCCACGTGACCACCCCCGAACCCCTGCCGAAAGCACTCCCCCTGCTTGCCTTGCGCAGCACGGTGGTCTTTCCGCGCGGCACTCTTGCCGTGCAAATGGGGGCCGCCGATAACGTCGCGCTGCTGCGCGATCATCCGGAGCAGGAGTTCCAGGTCGTCGTCGCCGTCGCTGCTGCCGATGACCCGAGCGCCGAGAAAGTCACGGGCCGAATCGGCGTCCTCGCGCGCGTGCGAAACCGCACCGAAGCGGGGCGCGACACGGTCCAGGTCACCCTCGACGGCATGGCACGGGTGCGACTCGGCGTCGCCGTACAGCGCGAGCCTTATCCAGTGCTGGAAGTCGAGGCGGTCGATGAGCGCCTCCCCGTCGGCGATGCGGCACGCCTGCTCATGGAGCGGGTCCTCGCCGCCGCCGACACCCTGCTCGAGCTGAATGAATCATTTCCCGCGGAGCTCCCGGGACTGCTCGGCCGACTGGCACGCGACCCCTCGGCCTTCGCCGATCTCGCGGCCTCGCGCGCCGGATTCAAGATTGCCGATCGCGACGAAGCCATCCAACGGCTCGACGTGTCGGCGCGGCTCGAACACGTGGCGAGTCGTCTCGAGAAAGAAGTGGCCCGCGCACAAGTGCTCGACGATGTGAAGCGGCAGACCGACGTGAAAGTCGAACAGCACCATCGCGAGTTCTATCTGCGCCAGCAGCTGCAGGCGATCCGCACCGAACTCGGCGAGCGCGATCCGCATGAGTCCGACGCGCAAGATTTGCTGCGGCAGATCGAGGCGGCCGCGCTGCCAGAGCAAGTCGCGTCTGAAGCGCGCCGCGAAACCGAACGGCTGCGCGCGCTATCGCCGGCGTCGAGCGAGTATCAGGTGCTGCACAACTACATCGAGTGGGTGCTCGCGTTGCCGTGGAGCAAGCGCTCAGGCGACGACGACATCGCGCTCAACAAAGTGGAGCAGGCGCTCGACGACCGGCACTACGGACTCGAGGAAGCCAAGGAGCGTATCCTCGAGTACCTCTCGGTGCGGAAGCTGCTCGCACACAAAGCGGCGAACTCCCACGGCCCGATTCTCTGCTTCGTAGGCCCGCCAGGTACGGGAAAGACCTCGCTCGGCGAAGCGATCGCGGCATCCATTGGGCGCGCGTTCTATCGCATCTCGGTCGGCGGCGTTCGCGACGAAGCCGAGATCCGCGGGCATCGGCGTACCTATGTGGGATCGTTGCCGGGACTGATTGTGCAGGCGCTGCGGCGCGTGAATGTCAGCGATCCCGTGCTGATGATCGACGAGATTGATAAGATGACCGCCGGCGGCCCAAGCGGCGATCCGCTCGCGGCGATGCTTGAGGTACTCGACCCGCAGCAGAACGGGAGTTTCGTCGATCACTACCTGAACCTGCCAGTCGACCTCTCGTCGGTGCTGTTCATCTGCACGGCCAACAACCTGCTCGACATCCCCGCCCCGCTCCGCGATCGCATGGAAGTCATCCGGATCGCGGGATACACCGTGGACGAGAAAGTCGAGATCGCCTGGCGCTACCTCCTGCCGCGTCTCTTCGAAGAGCACGGCATTACCACCTACGACCTCCAGTTCACCGACGAATCGCTGGGCCTGATCGCCAGCCGCTACTCGCGCGAGAGCGGTCTGCGCGGATTCGAGCGGAGCCTGGCGTCGGTTATGCGCCGCCGTGCACGCCGCAAAGCGCAGGATGAGCAAGGCGCCTGGATCGTCGACTCCGCGCGCCTCGAAGAGGTGCTGGGTGCGCCGCGGTACGCGGCCGAAGAAGCGGAGATCGAACCGGAAATCGGCACCGTGACTGGCCTCGCCTGGACGGCGGGTGGTGGCGAGCTCATGACGATCGAAGCGTTGCGCATGCCCGGCAGCGGACGGCTCACTGTGACGGGGCAACTCGGCGACGTGATGCGGGAGTCGGTCGATGCCGCCTGTTCGTACGTGCGTTCACGCGCGCGCGCGCTGCGCATTGACGACGCCAGCATGGTGTCCACGGATTTGCATATTCACTTTCCCGCCGGCTCGGTGCAGAAGGACGGCCCGAGCGCAGGTGCCGCCGTCACACTCGCCATCGCGAGCGTCATGAGTGGCCGACCGGTGCGTCGCGATGTGGCCGTCACCGGCGAAGTCACGCTCCGCGGCAAGGTGCTGGAGATCGGCGGCGTGAAGGAAAAGGTGCTCGCCGCGTATCGGAGTGGGCTTCGTGAAGTGATGTTGCCCGCGAGCAACGAGAAGGATTTGCGTGAGGTGCCCGCTGCGGTGCGCGAGCACATGCGCTTCTCGTTCGTGCGAACGATGGACGAGGTGCTCGATCAGCTATTGCTCGAAGCGCCGATGGTCGCGTTGGCTGACGAAGCGCCCGCCGAACCGACCAAGGCTCGTGCTGCCGTGCTCAGCGATCGGCCAGCGCAACCTCGTCGGCGCGGGCCCGATCGGCCAACCCCGGAAGGATCCCGCTAAACCACTGCGCGCGGCCGCCATCAGCAACGGCAAGTGCGGACAGCTGCGCAACCGCGGGCGCACCGTAGGCCGCCGCATCGGCCCCAGCGACGCGAAGTTCAAAGGTGCTGGTCGGCAGATGCTCGGCGAATGTGAGTCGGATCGTCGCAACCGTCGTTGGCCGCGCCAGAGTCACGTCCCAGTAGGACCCGGATCCTGGGACCGTCACCGCGATGCGCGTGAACGGGGTCGCCGAGGTTGCAGTCACTTCGGTGGTTCCGCCTTCGAGTGCCGTCAGTCCGAGCGTCGCATGCAACGCGGGGGCGGTCGGGTCAGCGGTGGGCATGCCACTCCGGATGGTCGCGGCAGACACCGAGTCGGTGAGCTGCACGCTACTCACGTAGCTCGCCACGCCCTGCACATCGATGGGAGCCGGATACCGTACGCACGCTGCCTGAACGAGCACCAACAACCCGAGGGTCATCGCGGGACGCCAGAGGCGCGCGAGCTGTCCGATCACCGTGCGAACATTGGGCATCAGGGTTTCTCCAGGGTGACTTTGGCCAAGTCGATCAGATTCGTGGACGTTCCCGCAGGGACGTCGGTGTACAACACAGCAGCCTTCCCCAACACCATCGCCGCCGTGAGCTCAATCGTGCGCCCCTTGGCGGTGAAGCGACGAGTGTTGCCCGTGCCGCCAGCGCCCACGGCTACTCCAAAGCGACGTTCGATCGTGCGCTCCGTGGCATCGCGGAACTGGGCCGCATCGACTGGCGTGTCCCACAGCGACAACCAGCTGATCGCAGCGCCACCGCCGGTATTGACCACCATGTAGCGGTCGCCACCCCAGCCATCGGCGCCCTGCCCCGCGACGCCGAGATCTTTCAAATGCTGATACAGAAAAAGGCGCGTCTCGAACTCACCCAACTCATTGTCAAGGACGAGCGAGCCGCTGTTCGGTTTCGGGAGGCGTACGCGCATCGGCGCGTCGACAAGGTCTAGGAACTTCTCAGGATGGAGGATCTGCTCGGTAGACTGCGGCAGGGGCGCGTACGGCGCCTGACCTGGCCGCCGCTCTTTGAACGCTTTTACGAACTCGGCGCCCGAGAGATACGGAAAGAGCAACGTCTCCTGAATGAGCAACGGCGCCGACGCAAAAATCGGCATCGTGCCTTGCGAATCGCGGATCAATCGCCGGACACGGTCCCAGCTGCCTGGCATGTTCAAGGCCGACTGACCACCCACCATTGACGCGAGCTGTTCGTATGTGGCCTGCCCTTCCATCACCGCCTGCATCGCGGTCTGCCGATCGTTCTCACCGTGCAGTTTCTCGAGCGAGTCGAGATTCACGTACTGGTCCTGCAGCGCATGCACGAGCTCGTGCGCAATGGTGACCTGAATGAGCTCGCCGCCATCCTTTTTGTCGGTGCCCTGCACAACGTAGAGCACCTTCGTGGCCGGGTCGTAGTACCCCAAGACCTGCTCGGCGAGCAGCTTGAGCATGAACTTCCGGAGGTCGAGCGAGTCCGGCAGGAGCCCGAGCAGTTTGTAGGCGCGTTCGGTACCCGCGAGTTCGAGCGCAGGGGACGACTCGTTGAACTTCTTTTCGAGATAGCCACGCACCTCGTCCTTCGAGCGCGTTTCAACCTTCGGCATGTGCTTGAAGGGAAAGCCCGCCGATTTCTCAATCGCAGGAATCGCGAGATTTACCTCGCGTTCGTACGGCCCCTTGTAGGCACCGCTGGCCTCCTTCGTGCAGCCGGCGACGATGGGGAGGATTGCGGAGATCGCGAGCGTGAGCCCAACAGAACGACGTGCGAGGCGAGACATATCAGCCCATCATGCGTGAGAGGTACCAGTCGATAAGCTCGCGACCCCAGATCAGGGTCACGAACGCTGCGGGAGCGAGAAAGACACCAAAGGGCACCAGCGGTGGCTCGAAAACCGCACCGCGAGCACGAGCGCGCACCATCCCAACGGGGTAGACCACCAGCAGGAAGACCGCGGCCGCAATGGCCGCGCCAACGAAAATCGTGAGCAGGGCACGCGCCGACCCAACGGCAGCCCCCACCATGGCCATGAGCGTGGCATCACCAAAGCCCATCGCCTCTTTCTTGAGGATCACCTCGCCAATCCATCCGACGATCGTGATCGCGCCCGCACCGACGCAGGCGCCAAACATCGCGTCGATCGGCGCGGCAAAGGGTGACGCCTCACCAAGCATCACGCCCGCCACCGCACCCACCACCGCCAGCAGCAGCCCGCTGATCGTGAACCCGTCAGGGATCAAATAGTGCTGCAGATCGGTGAGGGCGACGCCGAGCAGGATCGTGGCGAACAGGGCCACCCGAAGCGCGACCAACGTTGGACCCAACCAGAGTACGATGCCAGCGAAGAGCAGCCCGACGGTCAACTCAACCACTGGGTAGATCGGCGAGATGGGCTCGTGACAACTGCGGCACTTCCCCCCGAGGAGCAGCCACGAGAGAACGGGGATGTTGTCGAACCAGGAAATGCCGTGCGCACACTTCGGACAGCGCGACGGCGGGCGGACCACCGAGAGATCCGCTGGCCAGCGCGAAATGCAGACATTCAAAAACGATCCGATGCACGCGCCGATGATGAACACGAACAGCGTGTGGAGGATCAGGAGGATGTTCATGGACGCAGCGCGTAAAGGGCGATTCCTGCCGCAACCGCAACGTTCAGCGACTCAACCCCAGACGACATGGGCAGTGCCACACTCCGCGCGGCGAGGCCGCGCAGCGCGTCGCTGACACCGGCCCCCTCGTTCCCCACCGCAACCGCGAGTCGCGTGGGAGCAGGTTGCGCGTCGATAGGCTGACCATCGCCCGCAGTCGCCCAGAGTTCGACCTTGGAATCCGTGAGCAGCGACCGAAGCTCGTCCAGCTCGGCGTGCAGCACCGGGCGGCGAAAGTGCGCCCCAACCGCGCTCCGAATGGCCTTGGCGCTCCACAGATCCGCCGTGCCAGGCAAGGCGATCACCGCGAAGACCCCAAGCGCAGCTCCGGTACGCACCAGCGTGCCCGCGTTCCCGGGGTCCTGAACCCCATCGAGGACCAGGAGCCGCACGGTCCCATCTGGGAGGTCGAGCCCCGCGAGCGTTGCGGTGGGAGCCTTGGCGATCGCCAGCACCCCCTGGGGATGCTCAGTGTCGGCCGCCGACTCAAAATCCTTCTCTGAGACCTCAACGGTCTCAATGCCCTGAGCGTGGAGCGCCGCAAAAAGGGCGATCCCTCGCGGGGTATCGTGAATCACCGGGCTCACGAGCGCACCCGTGACCGCGCGCTTGGACGCGACCAGTTCCTCGACGGTGCGCACACCTTCGGCCACGAACAGTCCCTTCCGTTCGCGTGCCTTGCGACGCTTTAGGTCCCTTGCTAGGGTCAACAGTTGCGACATCTGCCTCGTCCGTTGGGAGCGTCGTGAATACCAGACACCCCGTTACACTTCTTCATATGCCGCATCTACTCGCTACAGGGACGCTCCACCGGGGCGTTGCGTTTCTCGGACTTGCCGTCGCCACCGCCGCCATGGTGGGCTGCGCCACGGTTACCGAGCAGCAAGAGAGCCAAATGGGGGCCAGTTACTCGGCCGATCTCGCCAAACAACTTCCGCTGATCAAGGATCCGGAAGTCCAGCGGTACATCAATACCCTGGGCGACTCCCTCGCCGGACTTACCCTCCGGAGCCAGCTCACCTGGCACTTCGAGATCGTGGACGACATGGACGTGAACGCCTTCGCCGTTCCTGGGGGCTACATCTACGTCAATCGCGGCCTGATTGAGCGGGCGCAAACGTTGGACCAGGTTGCGGGCGTCGTCGGCCATGAAATCGGGCATGTGGTGCGGCGCCACAGCGTTAAGCAGATGGAAAAGCAACAGAACGCGAGCCTCGGTGTGGCCCTCGGGTGCGCGCTTACCGCATTCTGCCAGAGCGGTGCCAGCCAGCAGTTGATTGGCCTGGCCGCCAATGGCGTCTTTGCAAAGTTCAGCCGAAACGATGAGGCAGAGGCAGACGCCGAGGGGGTCAAGCTCATGCTGGCGGCGCACATCGATCCCCGCGGAGTTCCGGCGATGTTCCGAATTCTGCTCGACGAGCGAAAGTCCAAGCCCGCCGGCCTCGACGCGATGTTCCTGAGCCATCCGCTGGAGGAGGACCGTATCACGGCCACACAGGCGTTGATCGCGACATATCCAGCAAGTACGCTCACCGGACTCACCAAGGATTCACCAAACTTCCAGGCGTTCAAGAAGCGGCTGCAGTCACTCCCCGCCGCACCGCCCAAGAAAAAGGCCACAAAGTAAATCAGGCGGAAACACACCGGGGGCCGACCAGCTGGTCGGCCCCCGTCCTGTCTGTGCCCGTCCACAGATCAGCCGAGCCGGCGCACAAACTCCGTCACGAGATCCGCAAAGCGGCCGGCGGCGGCATTTCCGACCTCCACCACATCCGCGTGGCTCAACGGCACCGGCGAAATACCAGCCGCCTGATTCGTGATCAGGCTGACCCCAGCGACTTCCATGCCGATCGCAGCCGCGACGATGGTCTCAGGCACCGTGCTCATCCCCGTGGCGTCCGCCCCCAACCGTTCGAGCATCCGGACTTCCGCTGGCGTCTCGTATGTCGGGCCGAGGAGCCCTGCATACACGCCGGAGGTGAGCGCCACGCCCGTGGCGGCGGAGCATTCCTTGAGCAGCGCGATCAACCGCGGCGAATACGGGGCCGACATATCCGGGAATCGGATGTCCCCCTTCTCGACCGCGCCGATGAGCGGATTCCGGAACATCAAATTGATGTGATCCTCGATGATCATCAGATCACCAGGATTGAACGTCCGCCGCACGCCGCCGGCCGCATTCGACACGAACAGCACCTTTGCGCCGAGCGCGTGCACCACGCGGATCGGGAATGCGGCGGCCTTGGCGTCGTGGCCTTCATACATGTGAAAACGACCAGACAACGCGAGAATCTCGCGTCCGCCCAGTGTGCCACGAATCAACTCTCCCTTGTGCCCGTCCACGCGCGGTGCGTGGAAGCCCGGGATCTCCGCGTACGGAATGCGCACCGCGTCCTCGATCCGTTCGGCCAATGCGGCGAGGCCGGACCCGAGGACAATGGCGGCCACCGGCTCCTTCACCCCAAGACGCATACGGGCGGAGGTAGCAGCAGCACGCGCAGCGGTGAATCCGTGATCGCTCATGCAATGTCCTTCTTCAGGGTGACCAACTCGGCGTCGATGCGCTGAAGCAGCGCGGCTCGCTCGTCGGCCGGGAGAAACGCACTCTCGAATCCGTTACGCGCCAGCGTGCAGAGTTCGTCGAATCCGAAGTGTAGCGCACGCGACGCGTGCACGTACTCATCGGTGAGCGTGGTGCCGCTCATCAACCGATTGTCGGTGTTGAGCGTGACCTTCATGCCGCGCTCAAAATACGCGCGCAGCGGATGGTGTTCGTAGTCGGGGATCGCGCGAGTCTGCACATTGCTCGTGAGGCAGGCTTCGATCGCGACGCCGGCTTGGGCGAGTTCGTCGGTGAGACGCAGGTCTTCAATGAGGCGTGTGCCGTGTCCGATGCGCTGCGCGCCACACACGTGCACCGCCTCGCGCACGGAGTCGGCACCGTCACCTTCGCCGGCGTGACAGGTGCAGAACATCCCGTGTTCACGCGCGTGGTGAAACGCTTTCACATGTCGGGCTGCGGGATGTCCGAACTCGCCACCGGCCAAGTCGAATCCCACGACCCCTTTCCCCTGATACGCCACGGCAAGCCGCGCGAGATCGAGCGAGATCGCGGGATCGAGATGCCGGAGCGAGCAAATAATGAGACGGCCTTCGATCCCGTGGATTTTCTTGGCGCGCGCGAGGCCGCGGAGCGGCGCCTCGACCGCCGCCTCCATCGAAAGTCCGCCCACCACGTTGAGCACGGGCGCGTAGCGCACCTCGATATATCGCACGCCGTCGTGCCAGGCGTCCTCGGCGAGCTCGTAGGAAATTCGTTCGAGCGATGCCTCCGTCTGCATGACCGAGAGCGTGGTGTCGAATCGTTCGAGGTAGTCCTCCAAATGCCGTGCATCACGCACATACATGTAGTGCGCCAACTCAGCGGGGGTTTGCCCCGGCATGGGGACGCCGTACTCTGCACCGAGTTCGAGAAGGGTCGTCGGGCGCACACTGCCGTCGAGATGGCAGTGCAATTCCGCCTTTGGGATCCGACGCAACAATTCGGCGCTCACGCCGGTCATTCGTCGTCCCCGTTCCCGCCGAGCGCGCGCGCCGACACGATGCGCAAGACCATGCCGCCGGAGACCGGTTCAGTGAGCGCGACGGGGAGCCCGCGGCTGTCGGTGGCCGCTCGGGTGCCTGCGACGAGCGCCTCGGCAATGCTGGCATCGTGCGCACGGACGGCGTCGATCACCGTCGCACCGCGAGCAACAGCAACTGCAGCGCCATTGACGAAAGCGCGGACTTCAGTGGGTTCGGTCATGGGAAATGATTGAGAGGACGAATCGCGTCGAACGGACGCTCGTGAATCGACGCAGCAGCAGCGGCCTGCTGCAGCGCATTCGGCGTCAGCGACCAGTTGCGGGTGAAATAGTCTGCTGGCGTGAGTGTTTTCTTGGCCGTCACTTCGTCAATGAGGAGCTGACGAATTTCGAATTGCTTGTCGTGCATCAGCGGCGCGCCGCGAAGCATGGTGTAGCCCCCCGCCCCGCCCGCCCGGTAGTTCGAGAGCGCAATGGTGAAGGTATCGCTGTCGCGCACGAGGGCGCCCTTCACCTTCAGCCCCGTAATGCGCGAACCCGTCGGCTTGGAGAGGTCCATGGCGTACTCAGCGCCCGCGACCATCTCAAAATTAAACGACGGAATCGAAGGGTCGGGGGTCACATGCGTGCCCGTGACCTGCCAGTAGCGTGCGCTCTGCTCGAGGTACTCGCGAAGCTGCTTGCCCGTGATCCGTAGCCCCTTCAGCGTGTTGTCGTAGGGATACAGGAGGGCGAGTTGCGCCGCCGTGATATTCCCCTTGGCGAGACGCGCCTCCGTTGAGAACGCCGCGGCTGAGGCCAAGTCTGTCCCCGCCGCCTTCCGCATGACCTCAAGCACGAAATCCATAATCGGCGTGTCCACGACTCGCGCCGAATCGGCACGCCAGTCGGTGGTGGTCGTGCCGATGACCGCGGTGGAATAGCCGCGTGCCGCTTTGTGTCCCGCGGCCGCGGCGGCAGCGACCGTCGCCTGTTCGCCGTGCCCCGTCGCGCGTACCACCACGGCGTGCTTGGTGGTCACCGTGGCTTTGCCGCTCTCGATGCGGACCCCGAGGTGCGCCACAGAAACGCTGGTCGCCCAGTTGCGAGGCTGTGTGAGGAGTACGCCATTAATCAGCGTGTCGGAGAGTTCGCGGTGCGAGTGCCCAAACACGATCAGGTCGATCCCCGGCACCTCCTTGGCCACAGTCGCCATCGGGTTTTCGCTCCCGAGCCCCGTCCCGACCGTGTCGTAAGAGGCCACCCCGTCGAGGCCGGCATGGGCGACCACGACAATCACCTGCGCACCGGCGGCCCGCGCCTCGGCGACGGTGCGACGTACCGCCGGGAGGATGTCGTCGATTGCGACCTTCCCCTGCAGATTCTCAGCGTCCCACACCATAGATCCGGGGTTCGTGACGCCAATGATGCCGACTTTTACACCGTCACGCACCACGATCGTGAAGGGCGACCAGCGCTTTTTCCCGTCGAGGCTTCGCGAGTTGGCCGCTAAAAAGGGGAACTTGGCCTGGGCGCTCGCCCGCTCAAACGCAGGGATGCCGTAGTTGAACTCGTGGTTCCCCACGGCCACGGCGTCGTAGCGCATACCGTTCATGGCCGCGATCACAGGGTGGGCCCCCTTTCCGTCGCGGGCCACATAGGTGAACGGGTTCCCCTGCAGCAGGTCGCCGGCGTCCACGAGCAGCACGCGCCCAGGGTTCGCGGTCCGCACCGAGTCCACAATGGTGGCGGCCCGCGAGAGGCCACGCCCCGCTTCGGCGGTGTCGGCGTAATAGTCCCACCCGCGGACCCGGCCGTGGACGTCCGTTGTGGCGGTTACCACCAGATCGACCACCCGCGCGCCCTGCGACGCGCTTTTCGCCGAGGCAGCCTGCGCCATGGCGACCGCAGGGACGGCCAAGAGCGCGATCACCGAGGCGAGGCGCGGCAGGGGATACGAACGTCGTTCCATCAGAGAAAGCTATGCGGCGAGGGGGGACCGGGGGAGTGTCTCAGCGCGGGGTGCCCCCCTCCAGCGATACTCCCTGTTGACGCCCCTGCCGCAGTGGGCGACGATACAGGACTGTGACACCACCGTAGCTTCAGTTCGCCGGCCCAACTAAGGACATTTCATTCGTGTTCAACTTCTCCAAGAATCCCCGATGCGTCCGCTGATTATTGGTATCGCCGGCGGGTCCGGTTCGGGGAAGTCCACAGTGGCCCGTCGTATTGCCGACGCCCTGACGCCGGCGAAAGTCGCGTTCCTCGACATGGACGCGTACTACAAGCATCGCTCGGACCTGTCGATCGAGGAACGGCGGAAGCTCAACTGGGATCATCCAGATGCCTTCGACCTGGATCTGCTGTCCGCGCATCTGATGGCGCTGGCCGACGGCAAGGCCATCGACAAGCCGGTTTACGATTTTGTGACGCACCTACGCGCTGAGCAAACGGTGCATATCGAAGCCGCCGACGTGATTGTGGTCGACGGGATCCTGCTCTTCGTAGACGAGCGCGTGCGCTCGCGGTGCGATGTCAAAGTGTTCGTCGATGCCGATGCCGACGTGCGACTCATCCGACGCATTCGCCGCGACATGGCCAAGCGGGGGCGTCCGCTCGAAGAAATTCTCGATCAGTACCTGACCACCGTCCAGCCCATGCACTTGCAGTTTGTAGAACCCAGCAAGCGGTACGCCGACATTATTGTGCCGCGCGGTGGGCATAACGCCGTCGCGATCGACCTGATCATCAATACCATCCTGCGCCGACTCCAGCCGAAGTGAGAGCACCGTGACAGCGCCGACCGTACCATTCGCCACCGACCGTGTCCTCATTGTGGACGACGAACCGGACATTGTCGCGCTCGTCGTCTATCATTTGGCGAAAGCGGGATACCGCGTCTCCACCGCCAGCTCCGGGCCCGACGCCTTGGCACTCGCCAAGCGGGAGCGCCCGGCGCTCATCGTGCTCGACCTCATGCTCCCGGGCATGTCGGGATTCGAGGTGTTGGAACAACTGCGCGCCAACGAGGCCACACGCCATACCGCCGTGCTCATGCTGACGGCCCGCAAGGAAGAACAAGACCGGATCCGCGGGCTCTCCCTCGGCGCTGACGACTATCTCACCAAGCCCTTCAGCCCGCAGGAAATGGTGTTGCGCGTGGCTGCGATTCTCCGCCGTGTCTCGGCGCCCGCCTCGACGGCCGATGTCCTGACCATTGACGACATCGTCATCGATCGCGCCGCGAACAGTGTCACGGTGAAGGGCGACCCGGTAGAACTGACCGCCACGGAGTACAAGTTGCTGCTGACCCTCGCCGAGCGGCGTGGACGCACACAGGCCCGGGCGCACCTCCTCGAGAAGGTGTGGGACGCCGCCCCGGACATCCAGACGCGAACAGTCGACATGCACGTGCTCCGACTCCGCTCCAAGCTCGGCCCCTCCGGCGACCTGATCGAGACCGTCCGCGGCTTCGGCTACCGCATGAAAGCAGCCCACGGCAAGGACGCGTGAAGCTTACCCAACGCCTGGTCCTCGGGGCCGTCGCCGTCGTCGGCTTCCTCGTCGTCACAATTGTGGTGGTGGTGAACCGCCAGCTCAGCGAACGGCTGCGCGACGAAACCACGAAGAACCTGGCGCGCGAAGCACGATTTGTCGCGACGGAGTGGACCCCAACGACGAATCCGTCGGTGCTGGCACACACGGCCGGCGTTGCCCTCGGACGCCGCGTGACGCTCATTCGCGAGGACGGCGTCGTGCTCGGCGATACCGACTTTGAGGAGGACGCGCTGGCTCGGCTTGAAAACCATCTCACCCGCCCCGAAGTGGCCTCGGCGGTCAGCGGCGCGGTTGGATTAGCCGTGCGCCCCAGCGCCTCGCGGGGTGACGTCGAACTCTACGTCGCCGTGCGCGCGTCCCTTGGCGTGGCCCGTGTGTCGGTGCCAACCGGGACCCTCGACGCGATTGTGGCGGCCGCGGGACGCGATGCCGCATCGGCCGGTGCTGTGGCTCTGTTGGGCGCGCTGGTACTCGCCTGGCTCTTTTCACGGTCGGTGTCGCAGCCGGTCGTGGAACTGCGCGACGTGGCCCGCGCGCTCGCCGCGGGAGATCTCACGCGGCGGCCAAAAATTCATGCCCCAGGCGAGGTGGGAGATCTCGCCGTCGCCTTGGACCAACTCGCCGAACAGCTCTCCGCGAGGCTCGCAGCGCTGCAAGCCGATGAGTCGCTGCTGCTACAGCTCACAGAATCGCTCAACGAGGGCGTTTTAGCTGTCGACACGTCTGCTATGGTGGTACGCATCAACGAGACTGCGCGGCGCCTCCTGAACACGCGCGACGCCCTGCCGTTCCATTCGGACGTCTTGCCCCGAGCCACCGTGCTTCGCGACGCGCTGGCGAGTGCGACCGCAGGCGACACCACCGACGACGCCGAGCTGGTGATCGGTGGCCGCACCCTCAACGTGACCGCGCGCCCCCTCGCAGGAGGCGGCGCGGTGCTTGCGCTGCTCGATCTGACCCGCGTGCGCCGCCTCGAAGCCGTACGACGCGACTTCGTAGCCAACGTGTCGCATGAGCTCCGCACCCCCCTCACCATCGTTGGCGGATTTGCGGAAACCCTTGTGCAAGACGACCCGCCGGCCGACAGCCGCCGGCAGTTTGCCGACCGGATTCTGGGCAATACTCGCCGGATGCAGCGCATTGTCGACGACTTGCTCGACCTCTCGCGCATCGAGAGTGGCGGCTGGGTGCCCAATCCAATGACGCTCGACCTGCTCTCCGTGGCGTCCGATACCATTTCGGCGGCCCGTGATGCCGCGGACGCCAAGGGCCTCACCCTGTCGGTCGATATCCACCCCGAGTCGGCCGTGCTGTTTGCCGACGCGACGGCCCTCCGGCAAGTCATCGGAAACCTGGTGGACAATGCCGTCCGGCACACCGCGACGGGTGCCGTGGTCATTTTTTCGCGACCGCGTTCGGAGGACGGCGGGGTCACGGTTGGGGTGCGCGACACCGGCGTGGGGATCCCAGCCGAGCATCTGCCGCGCATCTTCGAGCGGTTCTATAGGGTTGATCCAGGGCGTTCGCGCGCCGAGGGGGGCACGGGACTCGGGCTGGCCATCGTGAAGCACTTAGTCGAGGCACACGGCGGCAAGGTCAAAGCCGAGAGCGTGCCAGGGGCTGGAACGACGATTATGGCGAATTTTCCGGCCAGTTCGCCCTCCCGAGGGTAACCGGGACGCCCGAAATCCCCTCTGGCCGTTACCTGTCCGTGACACAATCGAAATAGCGCCGATACTAGGCGGTGGGAGCTTTCGGTCTGCAGTTCCGGCGCGCATTCGCTGCGCGACGTACCGCACTCCCGAACCCAACTGGCCATGCGCCTCTCGCTTCGCTCCATTCTGATCGTTCTCTTCGTCGCGACCGCACCGTGGCCTTTCTGCACTGGGCGCTCACCGACGGCACGGGCGACGCGGGGGCCTTAGAGTACGTGCCGCTCCCGCGCGAGACTATCACCCACTACGATTCACTGGTCGGCACGATTGCGACCGGCGCCTGTCCCAAAGCTCCTTCCCCGTGATATGAGCACGTTGCCTCCCCTCCGCCTCGCCGCTACCGAAGGCCCATATCGCCCGCAAGGCGAGGAAGGGGAACAGCGAATCGCCGCCATCGACATCGGGTCCAACTCGATTCGACAGATTGTGGCCGATGTCGGGAAGAACGGGTCCATTCGTGTGGTCGACGAAATGAAGGCGGCGCCGCGACTGGGCGCGGGACTCTCCGAGACGGGTGCCCTGAGTGAAGGGCCAATGAATCTTGCCATCGAGTCGCTGCAACGGATGGCCACGCTCGCCCGCCAGCTGGGCGCCAAACGCGTCGAGGCCGTGGCCACGAGTGCGGTACGCGACGCCTCGAACGGCGCGCTCTTCCTCACCCGCGTCCGCCAGCAAACGGGGCTCAAGATCCGCCTGCTCGACGGCGCCGAAGAAGCAAGACTGGCCTACCGCTCGGCGCTCGCCCATTTCGAACTCGGCCACGGACGCTGCGTGGTGATGGACATCGGCGGTGGCTCGCTGGAACTGGCCCTCGCAGCCGAAGGGCTGGTTGAGCACCTGGTATCACTGCCCTTTGGCGCCCTGCGATTGACCGAACGGTTCCTCTCGAAGGGAAGTTCACACAAGGGCATCAAGAAGCTCCGCAAGCACATCCGCGACGACATCCGCGCCGCGCTCCCCGTGCGCGATTGGCGCGGCGCCGAGGTCATTGGCTCCGGCGGAACATTCACCAATCTCGCCGGCATTTTCCTAGCGCGGCACGGGATGCGCGCGGCACGCTCCGTCCACGGCACCCGGATTCCGCGCGCCGAGGTGGAGCACATTCTGGATATGCTGGCGGAGATGTCGGTTGAGGAGCGACTGGCCGTCCCAGGGCTCAATGCCGGCCGCGCCGACATCATTGTTGCCGGCCTCGCAGTTGCCGCCGAAGTTCTGGCCCGTGTTGAGCCCCGCGAGATTGGCGCGAGCGCGTACGGCATTCGCGAAGGCTTGCTCCTCGACGTTGCGCGGATCAAGCCCAGCATCGCCGACCCGGGCGAAGCACGCGCCCGATCGGTACGGGAGTTTGCCGAACGCTGCCACTACGAGGAGCCACACTCTCGGCAGGTGCAGAAAATCGCGCTCCAGCTCTTTGATGCCGTCGGCATGCGACTCGGCTGCGAAGCTGCGGATCGACAGATTTTGTCGGATGCCGCGCTGCTGCACGATGTGGGGTACCACATCAACTACCAGAAGCACAACAAGCATTCATACCATCTGATTCTGCACGCGGAGTTGCTGGGCATGTCACCGACGGAGAAGGTGGTGGTGGCCCACGTGGCGCGATACCACCGCGGCTCACCGCCCGACCGGCAGAAGCATCAGGAGTATGCAGCGCTCCAGAAAGGGACGCGCGCGCGCATCAAACGCTTGTCGGCACTGCTCCGCATTGCCGATGGGCTCGACCGCGGGCATGTGGGGGCGGTGGAGCGGATCAAGGTGCGCTGGATGGAACGCGCGCTACGTATCACGCCGGTCGCGACTCCGCGCGCCAAGGCACTCCGGCTCGAGCTGTGGGGCGCTGCGCGGAAGAGCGGGCTACTCGCGGAGCTGATTGGGGTGCCCGTGGAGATCGTGGGCCCGGACGGACGTGTCGTGCAGGACGCGACGATGGCGGAAACGGTCGAGTAACGCTGTTCGTCCGACGGGCCGCGTTGCGACCGTCGTCCAGAATCAACCGAAGAGCGGCCTCGCGCGCTCCTGAGCGCCCGACACTCGGTGCTGTAGCGACGGCTTGCCCTGCTGCCCCCACGACTCCAGCACGAGGTGCGCGTGAATCGAACTCGCCGGGTCCGACTTTGCGTGGCGTTTTGCGTACGCCCCCTCGGCGCTGAGTTCCCACGTTTGCTGGGTGTCGTGCAAACACGCATCCAACAGGGACTTGAGCCGTGGATGTAGCGCGGGATCCTCGATCGGGGTTGCCGCTTCAACGCGCCGGTCAAAGTTGCGAGGCATCCAGTCGGCGGAGCTGATCCAGTACTCCTGCGTTCCGTAGTTCTCGAAGAACCAGAGACGCGAGTGCTCAAGAAAGCGCCCGACAATGCTGATGACGCGAATATGATCGCTCACGCCAGGAAGTCCGGGGCGGAGGCAGCAGATACCGCGCACAATCAGATCGATCTCAACGCCTACCTTTGATGCTTCGTAGAGCGCCAGAATCGTTTCAGAGTCCACGAGCGCATTCATTTTGGCGATGATGCGCGCCGGGCGGCCTGCACGCGCGTGCTCCGCCTCCCGCTGAATCATGCCGAGCACGCGGTCACGCAACCCACCTGGGGCGACGGCGAGTTTGCGATATACGAGTTGCCGCGAGAACCCCGTCAGCGAGTTGAACAGATCGCTGACGTCGGCGCCGATCGCTTCACTGCACGTGAAGAGCCCGATATCGGTGTAGGTGCGCGCCGTTTTTCCGTTGTAGTTGCCCGTTCCGAGGTGCACATACCGTCGAATGCCGTCGACCTCTCGGCGGACGACCAGCGCCGTTTTTGCGTGGATCTTGAGACCTGGCAGACCATAGGCCACATGCACGCCGTAGGACTCGAGCGTACGCGCCCAGGTGATGTTGTTGGTTTCGTCGAATCGCGCCTGCAACTCGACGAGCACGGCGACCTGAATGCCGCGCTGTGCCGCATCGATCAATGCGCGGACGATTGCCCCGTCGCCAGAGGTGCGGTACAGCGTCATCTTGATGGCGAGCGTCCGGTCATCCTTGGCGGCAGCGGCGATGAACTGTTCGACCGTCGTCGTGAAGGAGTCAAACGGGTGATGCACCAGCAGGTCGCGGGCGCGCACCACGTCAAAGATCGACTGCTCAGCCTCTCGCAGTTCCGCGGGGATGACCGGGGTGAACGGCGCATCGTGTAACTCAGGAATGTCGATGGCGGCGAGCGTCATCGGATCGGCCAAGTCGAGCAAGGGCCCACTCCGCTGCACCTCGCGCTCTGTCAGCGGCTCAAACTCGGGATCCTCGCTTTCACGCAACTCGTTCAGGAGCAACTGCAGCAATGCTTGCGGCATGCCGGCCTGGACTTCCAATCGCACCACTTCGCCGAATCGCCGTTGGAACACCTGTTCCTCGATCGTAGCGAGCAAGTCTTCGGCTTCTTCGTTGTTCGCAATCTCGAGATCGCTGTGGCGCGTAATTCGGAACGCATGCGACCCTAGGATCTGCATTCCGGGGAACAACCGCGTCAGATGGGCGCCAATCACGTCCTCGAGCGGCACATACTGATGCCGGCGGCCGGGGACCGGCACCCAGCGCGACAGCGATTTCGGAACCTTGACCCGCGCGAAGCGTTCGTCGCCCAGCTCCGGATGGCGGAGCCGCACGGCGAGTGACACCGACAGGTTCGAGATGTACGGGAACGGATGTCCGGGATCGACGGCGAGCGGCGTGAGCACGGGGAAGAGCTGCTGATCGAAGAACGCATCGATCGCCGACCGCTCGGTCTCGCTCAGTTCGTCCATGGAGACCACGCGAACGCCATGTGTTTCAAGCGCCGGCAACAAGACCTCGTGCAAGCAGTGCTGCACCACGTCCGTCAGGTCGTGCACGCGCCGATCGATGGCGTCGAGTTGCTGCCGCGCGCTCAAGCCATCACCGCTCACGTGGGGCACGCGCGCCGACATTTGCCGGCGGAGTCCCGCGACGCGCACCATGTAGAACTCGTCGAGATTGCTGTGGAAAATGGCGAGAAACTTCAGCCGCTCCAGCAGCGGATTTCGTTCGTCATACGCTTCCGCGAGCACCCGAGCGTTGAACTCAAGCCAAGACAGTTCCCGGTTGATGAACAAGGCCGGATCCCGATGCGTGTGCGTCACAACCTAGATCTTGATGGCCGTGGAGAGCAGGAGGTACCCGATGGCGGCCATCGCACCGGCGGCGGGAATCGTCACAACCCAGGCCCACACGATGCGGCTCGCGAGTCCCCACCGTACCGCCGAGAGGCGGTTCGTAGCGCCAACGCCGACAATCGAGCCGGTGATGGTGTGCGTCGTGCTGACGGGAATACCAAACTTGGTCGCCGCGAGAATCACCAACGCACCACCACCCTCAGCGGCAAAACCGCCCACGGGGCGCAATCGCGTGATGCGCGAGCCCATGGTGCGCACAATGCGCCACCCCCCGAAGAGGGTGCCGAGCGAGATGGCCGTGTACGCCGCCATCTCCACCCACCAGGGCACCTGCTTGTTATCGGCGAGATAGAAATGGTGCCAGAAACCCGTCTCGTTGACGAAGTACCCTTGGGTCGCCACGAGCAGTCCGACGATAATTCCCATCGTCTTTTGCGCGTCGTTTTGACCATGGGCGAATGACAACAGGGCCGAGCTGGCGAGTTGTCCCGGGCGGAACACTTTGTCCACGCGACGCGGCGACGCCTTCTGAAAGAGATTCAGCACCAGCGCCATCAACAGGAACCCGACCAGCATGCCAAGCGTCGGCGAGATGACGATGAACGACAACGTTTGGATCCACTTGGTGCCCCACGTCAGCGCGGCGAAACCACCCTTCGCGATCGCTGCACCAGCGAACCCGCCAATGAGCGCGTGGCTCGAACTCGACGGAATGCCGTAGAACCAAGTAAACAGATTCCAGATGATTGCGCCGACGAGCGCCGCACAGATGACATTCGCGTCGACGATGTGCTGATCCACAAAGCCGCCACTGACGGCTTTGGCGACCGCGGTGTTGCCGACGAATGCCGCCACGAAGTTAAACGTCGCGGCCCACAGGACGGCCGCCAGGGGACTGAGAACCCGCGTCCCAACAATCGTGGCGATGGAGTTCGCCGAGTCGTGAAACCCGTTGATGAAATCGAACCCGACAGCGATGACGACGATGACGACGACGTACGTAAGCACGTGTTCAGCTGTTCTTGAGGGAGACGCTCTCGAGCACGTTCAGCACATCTTCCGCTTCGTCGATGGCGTGCTCGATGTTGTCATAGAGTTCTTTCCACTTGATGACGTCGAGCGCGTCTGGCGTGCCTTCGAAGAGCGCACCCACCGCGGCGCTATAAATCGCATCGGCCTCTTCCTCAAGGCGCTTCATCTCGCGGCCAATGACTTGCACCTGGCGCGCATCCTTGAGCGATGTGACGGCCAGGGCGATCTGCTCGGTCGCGGCGACGAGCACGCGCGAGAGCTCCTTGGCCGGCTCCTTGCGGTCCGTGATGTGGAACATCTTGGCGCGGCGCGCGGTGCCGTCCATGAGATCCACCACGTTGTCCAGCCGCGTCGCGAGCAGGTGGATGTCCTCGCGATCGAGCGGCGTGACAAAGCTCCGGTCGATGCGGTTCATGATTTCGTGCGTGATGTCGTCGGCCTGGTGCTCGATTTCTTTGATCTGCACCACGTATCGATCGAGCTGCCCCGGATCCGTGAAGAGTTGATTCAGGAGGGTAGCCGAACGCGTCATGAGAACCGCGAGGCCGTCAAACAGTTCGAAAAATCCTTCGTCTTTCGGAATAAGCCGCACGGGGGAGAGCTCCGGGGCAGAACTGACAGAGGGAGAAGTACTCAGAGTATGCCTCAAATCTAGACAGCCGCGCGAACGCCAGCAAACACTGGGCACACTCTCGTTATCCCTTGTGGCGCGATTGTTACGGGGCCGCCCCCCGCCTGCCCCCGACCTGCCACCACCAGCCCACCACCCGCCCACCACCTGCCCCTCCCACCTGCCCCGTCCACCCGCGCTACCTCCGGCGTGCCATTTTGGCGCCATCCCTGCCCTATATAAAGGCGTCGAGCGTCAATTTGGCCCGTTTTTCTGGTCTCATCCTTGCTCCACCCACTGGCAGTAGCATCACCACAATCACCACCCAATCTTTTCCTAAGGACCGAAAGAACATGGCTGACAAAGTCATTGGCATCGACCTCGGCACCACCAACTCCGTCGTGGCTGTGATGGAAGGTGGCGACCCGGTGGTCATCCCCAACGCCGAGGGCGGTCGCACCACCCCGTCCGTCGTTGGATTCAGCAAGGACGGCGAACGCTTGGTCGGACAAATCGCCAAGCGCCAAGCAGTCACAAACCCGCAGAACACGGTCTTCTCGATCAAGCGCTTCATGGGCCGCAAGATGCCTGAAGTCTCGAGCGAGATTGCCCGCGTCCCCTACGCGGTCAAGAGCGGCACCAACGACCTCGCCTCGGTTGAAGTCCAGGGCAAGCGCTACACGCCCCCCGAGGTCTCGGCGATGATCCTCCAGAAGATGAAGCAGACCGCTGAGGACTACCTGGGTCACCCGGTGACCAAGGCTGTGGTCACCGTGCCGGCGTACTTCAACGACTCGCAGCGTCAGGCCACCAAGGACGCCGGCAAGATCGCGGGTCTCGACGTGCTCCGTATCGTCAACGAGCCCACGGCCGCCGCGCTCGCCTACGGCCTCGACAAAAAGGGGAAGAAGGACGAAAAGGTCGCCGTGTTCGATTTGGGCGGCGGCACGTACGACATCTCGGTCCTCGAGCTCTACGAAGTCGACGGCACCAAGCAGTTCGAAGTGAAGTCCACCAACGGTGACACCCACCTCGGCGGCGACGACTTCGACCAGAAGGTCATCGACTGGCTCGTGTCCGAGTTCAAGAAAGATCAGACGATCGACCTCTCCAAGGACCCGATGGCGCTTCAGCGCCTGAAGGAAGCCGCGGAGAAGGCCAAGATCGAGCTGTCCGGCACCATGAGCACGGATATCAACCTTCCGTTCATCACCGCCGACGCCTCGGGCCCCAAGCATCTCAACTACCAGCTCACGCGCGCCAAGTTCGAGCAGCTCGTGGACGACCTCGTGCAGCGCACGCTCGAGCCCATGAAGAAGGCGCTCGCCGACGCCAAGATGCAGCCGTCGGAAGTCGACGAGATTCTGCTCGTTGGCGGCTCGACGCGCATTCCGAAGGTGCAGGAAGTGGTCAAGGCGTTCTTCGGCAAGGAGCCGAACAAGGGCGTGAACCCCGATGAAGTGGTCGCCGTTGGCGCCGCCATTCAGGGCGCCGTGCTCACCGGCGAGCAGAAGGATGTGCTCCTGCTCGACGTCACCCCGCTCTCCCTCGGGATCGAGACGCTGGGCGGCGTGACCACGGTGCTGATCCCGCGCAACACGACCATCCCGACCAAGAAGTCGGAGGTGTTCAGCACCGCCGACGACAACCAGACCACGGTCGAGATCCACGTGCTGCAGGGCGAGCGCGAGCTGGCCGTGTACAACAAGACCATCGGCAAGTTCCAGCTGACGGGGATCCCACCCGCTCCGCGCGGCATGCCGCAGGTCGAGGTGACCTTCGACATCGACGCCAACGGCATCCTGCATGTCGCCGCCAAGGACAAGGCCTCGGGCAAGGAACAGAAGATTCGCGTCGAAGCCTCCAGCGGCTTGAGCAGCGCCGAGATCGACAAGATGGTGAAGGACGCCGAGCTCAACGCCGCCGATGACAAGAAGAAGCGCGAGGAAATCGACACGCGGAACCGTCTCGACACCTTGGCGTATCAGGTAGAAAAGGAGTCGAAGGACTGGGCCGACAAGGTGCCGGCCGAGCTCAAGACGCGCCTCGACGCAGCCGTCGCCCGTGCCCGTTCGGCACACAAGGGAGACGACATGAACGAGATCACGGGGGCTCTGGAAGAGCTGAACGCAGCCTTCCAGGCAGCTGGCACGGCGGTCTACGCCGCGCAGGCTGCCGAGGCACCCGCGGATAGTGCCGCCGCGGGCGAGGGTGCCCCGGCTGGCGAGAAGAAGGAAGAGGTCGCCGAAGCCGATTACGAGATCGTGGACCACGACAAGCACAAGAAGTAGCTACTGTTGATTTAGGTAGGCGGGGGCGACGCGGAAACTTTCCGCGTCGCCTCCGGGTCTAAACGAGAGCCGCATTCTCGCACACAGGACAACACGCCATGAGCCTCAACCTTTCCAAGCCCAAGATTGCTATCATTGCCAGCGCCGCCTTCGTGGGCGGCGTCATGTTCGCCTCGTCCATGGACTGGACGAAAATCGTCGGCGCCCAGATTCGCGGAACCTCGGGCAAGCCGCTCTCCAACGTGTCGAGTTCGCTGATGGATCAGCAGAACTCCTTCGTGGCCATCGCCGAACATGTCACGCCAGCCGTGGTCTCGATTGATGCGCAGACCGACGCGCGCAAAGCGACCCGGTCGCCGCAGATGCGGAACCTTCCGCCGGGCTTCGAGCAGTTCTTTGACGACCCGCGTCAGCAGGATCGTGGATCGGAAGCCACCGGGACGGGCTTTATCGTCTCGAGCGACGGCTATGTGCTCACCAATAACCACGTCGTCGAAGGCGCAGACCGCGTGACCGTCGGCCTCTCGGACCGCCGCAGCTTCAAGGCCAAGGTCATCGGCACCGATCCGCAGACGGACGTCGCCGTGCTCAAGATCGAAGGCAAGGACCTTCCCACGATTGCACTCGGCGACGATTCCAAAGTGCGCGTAGGTGAGTGGGCGGTTGCCATCGGTAACCCGCTCGGCCTCGACTTCACGGTGACGGCGGGCATCATTAGCGCGAAGGGGCGTTCCAACGAGCTCCGCGGGCTGAACAACAACGTGTACGCCATTCAGGACTTCCTGCAGACCGACGCCGCGATCAACCCGGGCAACTCGGGTGGACCGCTGGTGAATCTCCGCGGTGAGGTGGTCGGCATTAACAGCGCCATTGCCAGCCAGACTGGCACCTACTCGGGCTACGGCTTCGCGATTCCGATCAACCTCGCGAAGACGGTGATGGACGACATCATCGCGCACGGCCGTGTGCGTCGCGCCATCATGGGTGTTCGCATTCAGGAGATCACCGCAGAAGACGCGCAGGTGAACGGCCTGAAGGAGATTGCCGGTGTGAAGATCGGCGACTTTCAGGGGGTGGAGAATAGTCCGGCCGAGAAGGCGGGGCTGCAGCCTGGCGACGTGATTATCAAAGCCGACGGCAAGCCCGTAGACCGCGTCAGCACGTTGCAGCGGATTGTGCGCACGCATCAGCCGGGCGAGACGGTTGAGCTCGAAGGGGTGCGCTACGGAAAGAAGCAGAGCTTCAAGATCAAGCTGATGGAAGCGGAGGGCGAGAAGGCCGCGGTGGCGTCGGCAGCGAAGGAGAAGGAGGCGCCGAGTGCCGGTTCGGCGACGACAATCGTGGTGAAGAAGCTTGGGATCACGGTGACGGCACCACCCGCCGAGTTGCTCAAGGCCGCGAAGTCCGAAGTGTTTGGCGCCTTTGTGAAGGAAGTCGAGCGTGGCGGCACGGCGGCAGCAACGCGCGCGATCGGCGTGGGCGACGTGATCACCGAGGTCGTGTTCCCGCAGAAGACGGTGATTAAGACGGCCGCTGACCTGCAGAAGGTGATCAGCGGGCTAAAGGAAGGGGATTATATCGGCGTGAAGATTGCGCGCTACAACACGGATGGGACGGTGGGGCAGACGGGGATTGTGAACGTCCGGCTCGGTGGAAACTGAACAAAAACTGGACTCCGGTAACCAGCCAGAATCGGTTTGTCTGATGTAGCTTTGAGCTTGTAATGCGAGAGTGGCGAAACTGGCAGACGCGCAGGACTTAGGATCCTGTGCCCTAATACGGCGTGTGGGTTCAAGTCCCACCTTTCGCATTGAGAACTTTTTCCGTCCAGCACACGTTCTAGCGACATGCGCATTCTTGTTATCGGAAGTGGGTTTGGCGGACTTGCGGCGGCCATCCGGTTGCGCGCGCAGGGGCACGAGGTCACCGTGCTCGAGCAGCGCGACAAGCCGGGCGGCCGCGCGTACGTGTGGCAACAGGACGGCTTCACGTTTGATGCCGGGCCGACCATCATCACGGCCCCGTGGCTGATCGACGATCTCTTTGCCCTCGGCGGGAAGAAGACCGCCGATTACGTGCAGCTGATTCCGATTGATCCGTTTTACAACGTGCGCTTTGAAGACGGGTCGGTGTTTCATTACAACGGCACTCGCGCCGATGTGCTGGCGCAGGTGCGCAAGTTCAACCCCGACGATGTCGCGGGGTACCAGAAGTTCTTGGCGAAAACCGAGGACATCTTTAAGACCGGGTTCGGCCTGATCGACAAGCCGTTCAGCACACTGCGGTCGATGTTCCGTGTGCTCCCCGACTTGATTCGCCTGCGCTCGGACAAGTCTGTCGCGAAGTTCGCATTTGAGCACGTAAAAGATGACCGCCTGCGCCAGGTCTTTTCGTTCCATCCGCTGCTCGTGGGCGGAAACCCGTTCCAGACCACATCGATTTACGCGCTGATCCACCACCTCGAGCAGAAGTGGGGGGTGTGGTTTGCGATGGGTGGCACCGGCGCACTCGTGCGCGCCTTTGTGCGCTTCTTCGAGGATCTGGGCGGACGCTTGCTACTGAACACCACGGTGGAAGAAATCCTCGTGGATGACCGCTCCGGCAAGGCCACCGGTGTGCGACTCGCCGACGGCACGGTGATGCACGCCGACGCGGTGGTGAGCAATGGTGACGTTGCGAACACCTACATGAAGCTGATTCCCTCGCGCCATCGGAAGAAGAACACCGACCGGAAGATGAAGGGGATGGCGTATTCGATGTCGCTATTCGTGATCTATTTCGGCACGGACAAGAAGTACGACGACATCGCGCATCACGAGATTATCATGGGCCCCCGGTATCGGGGACTGCTCGAGGACATCTTCACCAAAAAGACGCTCTCGGACGATTTCTCGCTCTATCTGCACCGCCCCACGGCCACCGATCCGAGCCTTGCGCCCGAGGGCTGCGATTCGTGGTACGTGCTCTCGCCTGTTCCGAACCTCGCGGGCGATGTGGACTGGGAAGCGAAGGCGCAGGAGTATCGGGATCGGATTGTGGCGTATCTCGAGGAGCGGTACATGCCCGACCTCTCCAAGCACATCGTGACCGAGCGGCGCGTGGACCCGCGGTATTTCCGCGATGTGATGTCGAGCCATCTCGGCAGCGCGTTCTCGGTGGAGCCCACGCTCATGCAGTCCGCGTGGATGCGTCCGCACAACGTGAGCGAAGACATCCCGAACCTGTATTTCGCCGGCGCGGGCACGCACCCCGGTGCAGGCTTGCCGGGCGTGATCAGTTCAGGTAAAATCGTCGCGGACCTGATTGGAGGCGCTACGTGATCTACCCCGCCATGAATGATGCCCGCCACTGTGAGGCCATTACCCGGCTTCACGCGCGGACGTTTGCCGTGGCGAGTCGGTTCCTGCCGGCGAGGAAGCGTCGAGGGGCCTTTGCGGTGTACGCATTTTGCCGCATTGCGGACGACATTGTAGACCGTGGTGCCACCGGTGACCGCGAAACGCTGCGGCGCGAGCTCGCGGGGTACATGTCGGGGTTGCACGAAGCGATTGAGGGACGCCCTGAGGGACCGGTGTACCGCGAGCTCTCGTGGACTATCAAGGAGTTTGGCGTTCCAGCCTCTGCCTTGCTGGAGCTGATGGGGGGCGTGGCTGTGGATCTCGCGCCGGCCCACTACGCCACCTGGGCGGAGCTGACGGCATACTGCGAAGGCGTGGCGAGCTCCGTTGGTGAGATGTGCACCTACGTGTTTGGAGTGAGCGGCAACGAAGACGCCCGCCAGCGGGCGCTCCGGTTTGCGCGCACGCTCGGTGTTGCCCTGCAGCACACCAACATTCTGCGCGACGTTGGCGAGGATGCGATGCGTGGGCGATGCTATTTGCCTGCGGCATCACTCGCCGCGTTCGGCATCAGCACCCAAGAGGTGCTGCACAACCGGGCACTCGGCCAGCAGGATCGATGGAAGGCCTTTATGAAGCACGAGATTGCCCGTGCCCGTGCGCTGTACGATGCCGCGGCACCGGGCCTCTCCCTGCTCGAGCCTGATGCGCAGCGGTGCGCGCGCGCCTGCGCTGATGGCTACGCCGAAATTTTGAGTGCCATCGAGTCGATCGACTACGACTCGTTCACCACACGTGCCCGCGTGGGAACGTGGGCGCGCGGGCGCCTGATGTGGAGCATTTGGCGCAATGGGACCGCACTGCCGAGCAACGTGCTACCGACAGAGCCCGTGATTCAATGGCAAGGCAAAACGATCTCGCGACCCGAGGAAATGGCATCGTGAACCGACTGGCATCGCTTTCAAAGCTGGACCGCACCGCCTGGATACTGATGCTGGTTCACGTCATGGCCACCGTCTTTGCGTCGATGGCGTTTGCGACAATCCTGTCGGGCCCGCCACCGGCCTGGATGCAACAGGAGCCAAACAAGACCATCTACGAAATCGGCTGGAAGGTGAGTGGCCCGTCGGTCGTATGCCTTGGCTTCTTGGCTGCTTTGTTGCACGCGATTGGCCGGTTTGGAAAAACGCGCGCGCTCAAGATGTTTGCGTATGCGTCGATCGTCTCGCTCTCGGCGGAGCTCCTCGGCACGAGCACCGGCTACCCCTTTGGCGGCTACTCGTACACGAATCTGCTCGGCTACCGGATTGCGGAACTTGTGCCCTTCCCGATTCCGATTTCGTGGACGTTCATGCTGTACTGCAGCTTGGCGATGGTTGGGCTTCTGGCGAAGGCGGACGACTCCAATGGCGGCCGTTGGCGTTGGGCGCTCTATGCTGGGATTGTGCTGTCGGCGTGGGATGTCGCGATGGATCCGGCGATGGTCGTGACGACGCATTGGTATTGGCACGAGCCTGGATTTTTCTACGGCATGCCCCTGACCAACTGGCTCGGCTGGATTGGCACCGGGGCGGTGGTCGCGCGGGTGATGCTGCAGTACGTGGCCCCGTCTGAAATCGCGAGCCGGCTGTCGGGGAGCGCCTTCCCGTTGGTGCTCTACGGCGTGAATGGGATTATGGCCACGACCATCTGTGTAACCCATGGATTCACATGGGCTTGGGCGGGTGGGATTGTTGCCATGGGGATCCCGTTGGTGCTTTCGCTGCGGGCGGCAGCTCGAATTCGGGCCAAGAATGCGGGCACTGGCGCCGGCGCCGCAGCTTTTGCCGGATAGCCCCTACCGGAGCCGTCCCCGGGTTAGATTTACCGTTATAGATGTACGGATCAACGACCCCGCCGCGGGACTCCCAGCGACGGGGTTCTTACCCATTTAGACGTCATGGATATCCAAGTCACTTCCCGGAAGTCTGAAGGCGCCGAGCGGCGCCTCGGCATCTCGGTTTCGGCCACTCGCGTTGCAGCGGAGAAGGAAAAGGCCGTCAAGCGCGTTGCCAAGCAGGTGCGCATCGCTGGCTTCCGCCCGGGGAAGGCCCCCGTCGCTGTGGTCAAGAAGCGGTTCAACAACGAGATCGAGCAAGAAGCGCTCGACGGCCTGATGCGCGAGGCGTACGCGCTCGTGATCGAGACCGAGAAGCTTGAGCCGATCACGCAGCCGCATGCGCACGACGTGAAGTTTGCAGAGGGCGAAGATCTGACATTTGAGCTGCACTGCGAAGTGAAGCCCGAGATTAATCTGGCCGTGGTGGAGGGATTCACCGTGACCCGCACGAATCCGGCCGTCACTGACGAAATGGTGAACGAGCAGATCGAGCACCTGCGGGATCAGCGCGCGGCCTGGTCGCCTGTTGAGGACAAGGCCAAGGAAGGCGATATGACGTCCGTCATGCTCGCTGTTGCCGACGACAGCGGCACGATTCCCGAAGGCAAGGAATACCGGATTGTGCTCGGCTCCGGCCAGGCCATTCCGGCGATCGAAGAAGTCATCATGGAGCTGACGCAGGGCACGACGGTGGAGCGTGCGGTGAAGTGGCCGGACGACTTCCCCGACGAGGCACAGCGTGGCAAGACCAAGACGGTGCGCGTGGAGCTCAAGGACGTGAAGCGCAAGTCGATGCCCGCCCTTGATGACGCGCTCGCGCGCGAGCTTGGCGATTTCGATTCCGTGGATGCGCTCTTGGCGGCCGTGCGCGAGGACATCTCGTCGAACGCCACGCGCGAGTCCGACGCTGCTGTGCGGACATCGCTGGTGGAAAAGGTGATTGAAGCGAATCCCTTTGACGTGCCGCCGAGCTGGGTTCGTCAGTTGATGGGTGCCTATGCTGAGGCCTATCAGATTCCGGCGTCGGAAGCAGAGAAGTTTGGCGCGGAGTTCCGCACGATGGCCGAGCGCCAGGTGCGTCGCGATCTCGTGATCGAAACGATTGCGACCAAGGAAAATTTGACCGCGACTGAGTCCGACGTGGACGAGAAGGTCGCGGAGATGGCGACCGCGCGTGGCGCGGATGTGGGCCAGGTGTACGCCGCGCTGCAGAAGGCGGGGCGTCTCCGCGAGATCGAGCGTGGGACTACGGAAGACCGGGTGTTCGGCTGGCTCTTGTCCAGAAACACGGTCGAGCAGGCGTAAGCACTTCGGCCGTAGGCCGCCGTAGGCAGCCGTAGCAGCATTTCATGGACGGCGCGCTCCGCGGGGGCGTTCCGGGATCAAGTCACCGACTTCAAGAGACGACGACGATATGCCGATCATTCCGAATCCGTACGTGATTGAGCGCTCCAGCCGCGGCGAGCGCAGCTACGATGTGTACTCGCGTCTGCTCATGGACCGCATCATTTTCTTGGGCACGTCCATCAATGATGACGTGGCCAACATGATCATCGCGCAACTTTTGTTCCTGGAAGCCGATAATCCTGGTAAGGACATTCATCTCTACATCAACTCGCCGGGTGGCGTGGTATCGGCTGGCATGGCGATCTACGACACGATGCAGTTCCTGAAGTCGCCGGTGAACACGATTTGCATGGGTATGGCGGCCTCGATGGGGTCGTTCCTGCTCAGCGCGGGCTCGACCGGCAAGCGGTCGGCGCTCCCGCACTCGCGGATCATGATCCACCAGCCGTCGGGCGGCGCGCAGGGCACGGCGGCGGACATCGAGATTCAGGCAAAGGAGATTCTGTATCTCCGCGCCACGATGAACGGGCTGTACGCCAAGCACACCGGACGTCCGATTACGCAGATCGAGCATGACATGGAGCGTGATTTCTTTATGTCGGCCGAGGAAGCCAAGACGTATGGCATCATCGACCACGTGATCACGAAGAAGGAAGAAGTGGCTGCAGCCGCAACGCTGACGGCCACCAAGTAACCACCCCGCCTAACAGTTTTGTGAGATTCTTCACGAAACTCGGCGGCGGGATGGGCCCCGTGCCGGGGCAATGTTACCTGTCTGACCTGGGGGAGTCTCTAGTTACGGTCTGTCCAGAGACCCCCGTTTCGAAGGTTCACCGCTCGCCGAGGCTCGACCGCGACTCATGACGACGATGTCCCACGATCGGCACCTCCGGTGCTCGTTCTGCGGAAAGTCCAAGGATACTGTGAGGAAGTTCATCTCCGGGCCCTCGGTCTACATCTGCAATGAGTGCATCGCGTTGTGCAATGAGATCCTCGCCGAGGATGAGGACCGCGAGGTTGCGGAGGCTGTCACGTCGGTGCCGGCGCCGCAGGAGATCAAGGACGTCCTCGATCAGTATGTGATTGGTCAGGACGGCGCCAAGAAGGCGCTCGCCGTGGCCGTGTATAACCACTACAAGCGCATCAACTCGTCAGCCGCGCGCCGTGAGAACGACGTGGAGCTCGACAAGTCGAACATCCTGTTGCTTGGACCGACGGGCGTCGGCAAGACGCTGTTGGCCCAGACGCTCGCGCGCATTTTGGATGTGCCGTTCACGATCGCCGACGCCACCACGCTGACCGAAGCGGGGTATGTCGGCGAGGATGTCGAGAACATCTTGGTGCGTTTGCTCCAAGCCGGCGATTTCAATGTGGCCGAGTGCGAGCGCGGCATCGTGTATATCGACGAGATCGACAAGATTGCCCGCAAGAGCGAGAACCCGAGCATCACCCGCGACGTCAGCGGCGAGGGGGTGCAGCAGGCGCTCCTGAAGATCCTCGAGGGGACCGTGGCGAGCGTGCCGCCGCAGGGCGGGCGCAAGCATCCGCAGCAGGAATACATCCAGATCAACACGAAGGACATCCTGTTTATCTGCGGTGGTGCCTTTGACGGCCTCGAGAAGATTATTGAGGCACGCAAGGGACGCCGTCAGATTGGCTTCGGCAAGACGACCGATGCGACCGCGAATGAAGCGGTGGGCGTGAACATCTTTGACGATGTCGAACCCAACGATTTGCTGCGCTTCGGCATCATTCCTGAGCTCGTGGGCCGTCTCCCCGTGACGGTGCCGCTTCAGGCGCTCGACGAGGACGCCTTGGTGCAGATTCTCAAGGAGCCCAAGAACGCGCTGACCAAGCAGTACGCGAAGCTGTTCGAGCTCGAGGATGTCAACATCTCGTTCGAGGAATCGGCGCTGAAGGCGATTGCGCGGAAAGCCATCGAGCGTGGCACGGGCGCCCGCGGCCTCCGTGCGATTCTTGAGGAGATCCTCCTCGAGACGATGTTCGACCTCCCGGGGCGCGACGACGTGACCGGGGTCAAGGTGACCGAGGCCTGCGTGTTGAATGGGGCGCCGCCCCTGCTGGAGATCAGCACCAAGCGCCGGAAAAAGGAAGCCTGAGCAGACCTCCGGCGAGGGAAAAAGCCACAAGAACGGCGGGGGAGGCTCCCCCGCCGTTATCTTTTATACAATGACCGACCAGACTCCGCCCAACCGCCCCCATCCCGATCCATTGGTGATCCGTGACCTCGAGTTTATCGGGGGCATGGCAACCGTGGACGGTTGGCGTCCGCAACACGAGCTCCCCGAGATCGCGTTTGCCGGGCGTTCGAACGTTGGGAAGTCGTCGCTGCTCAATCGCCTGGTGCGCCGCAAAGCGTTTGCCCGCGTGTCCAACACGCCGGGGCGCACGCGCGAGCTGAATTTTTTTCGGGTGAACAACCAGTTTGTCTTGGTCGATCTTCCCGGGTACGGCTACGCGAAGATTTCCAAGGAACGGCGCGCGGAGTGGCGGCCACTGATTAGCAACTTTTTGCGGCGGAGCCCGACGCTTAGGGGCATTGTGCAGTTGCTGGATGTGCGCCACGATCCGACCCCTGAAGATCACGCGATGTTTGAGTTGCTGGCCGACACCGGCACGCCCACGATTGTGGTCGCGACCAAGATCGACAAGCTGGGCGCGAGCAAGGTGAAGGAGCGGATGCGCGCCCTTGCGATCGCGCTGCAGCTCGATGAAGAGCAGATGATTGGGTTCAGCGCGACGACCGGCGAAGGGCGCGATGAACTCGCCGAGGCGCTGGTGGAGTTGCTCGCGCAGACGGCGGAACAGGAGCCGGACGAAGCATCGCCGCTCGACGAACCCGCGGTGCCGGACGATGCCAAGCCGCCCTTGGAGCGTGGGGAGCGCGACGTCCTCTGAGCGCGCATGAACAGTTGCTGGCCGCGATCGGCCAGCGTCGGACCTTTGCGATTATTAGCCATCCGGACGCGGGCAAGACGACGCTGACGGAGAAGCTGTTGCTGTACGGCGGAGCCATCCATCTTGCCGGATCGGTGAAGGCGCGCCGAGCGGATCGGCATGCGACATCGGATTGGATGGCGATGGAGCAGGAGCGCGGTATCTCCGTGACCTCCAGCGTGATGCAGTTCGAGTACGACGGGTATGTGATCAACCTGTTGGACACACCGGGTCACGAAGACTTTTCCGAGGACACGTACCGCACGCTGGTGGCCGCGGACAGTGCGGTGATGCTGCTCGACAACCGCAAGGGAGTCGAAGAGCGCACGCGGCAGCTCTTTGCGGTGTGTAAGCGTCGGCGGACCCCGATTTTCACCTTCGTGAACAAGTGTGATCGGTCGGGGGCTGACCCGCTCACGCTCATCAGCGATGTTGAGGCGGACCTGGGGATCAAGTGTCATCCCGTGACCTGGCCGATTTTTCATTCCGAAGGGGGATCGGCGGGATTCGTGGGGGTGTACGATCGGCGGATGGGGCAGATTCATCTGTTCGAGCGCGATGAGTCGCACGGATCGAAGGTGCCGATGGTGGAAGTCGGCAGCCTGACCGATCCGAAGCTGCGCGACCTCCTTGGCGCGGAAACCCACGAGCGGCTCGTGCACGACATTGCGTTGCTCGACGAGGCCGGACATCCGTTTGATGCGGCAGAAGTGCTGTCGGGAGAGCTGTCGCCGGTGTTCTTTGGGAGCGCGCTGAACAACTTTGGCGTGGAGCCGTTCCTTCGGGAGTTTTTGGAACTGGCCCCTGCCCCGAGCCCGCGCGAGACGACGACCGGAGTGATTGAGCCGGCGCAGGAGGCGTTCTCCGGGTTCGTGTTCAAGATTCAGGCGAACATGGATCCCAAGCACCGCGATCGCGTGGCGTTTGTGCGGATCGTCTCGGGGCGCTTTGACGCCGGGATGCAGGTCCTGCATGGCCGTACGGGCAAGATGGTTCGCCTGAACGCGCCACAGACCTTTATGGCGCGTGAGCGCACGGCGGTTGAGTCTGCGTGGCCGGGCGACGTGGTGGGGGTGATGGATCGCCGCGAGCTGCGTATTGGGGACTCGCTCGCGACGGAGCCCGGGGTGGTGTTTGCGAACATCCCGCGTTTTGCGCCCGAGCATTTTGCGCGGGTGATCTTGTCCGACCCAATGAAGCGCAAGCAGTTGGACGCGGGGCTGCGTCAGCTCACCGAAGAGGGGGCGGCGCAAGTGTTCTTCACGTCGGGCACCGATGTCACGAGTCCGACGCCGATTGTGGGTGCGGTGGGGCAACTACAGTTCGATGTGATGATGCACCGCTTGGCCCACGAGTACGGTGTCACCGCGCGATTGGAGAAGATCAACTCGCGCTATCCGCGGTGGATCACGGGGTCGGAGTCAGACCTCGCACGCGCCACGCGCGACCCTGCCCGGACGCTCTTGTATGACTCGAAGGGCCAGCCGTTGCTGCTGTTCGAAAACGAGTGGCGCATGCGCTGGGCCCTGGACCACGAGCCTGGGGTGGCGTTCCACGAGGTATCGCCGTAGGACTGGCGCCACACCGGCTATCGGATACGCAACACATCCTCGACCAGGCCGGCGTTTCCTCCCTTCAGCAGGTGTTGGATATGGCGCAGTGCTTCGCTTTCCCGCGGCCAGGTGAAGCGCCTGTGCGCGGCGGTGGGTGAGAGCCATTCGTAGGTGTCGTGCTCGACGCCAAGCGTGACCGCGTCGGTATCGACGAACACCGCGAAGACCACCGCGAGCTGGACGGCGCCGGTCGCGTGAATGTAGAACGGGTTCACGGTGATGCTGTAGAGGCGCGCATCGGTCAGCCCCGTTTCCTCACGCAGTTCGCGGCGCGCGGCGTCTGGCGGACGCTCGCCCGGTTCGATCTTGCCGTGGACCGTCTCCCAGGATCCGGGGCTACGCCCCGACGACCGCCGCAGCACGAGCACGCGCCAGCGGCCGCGCACGATCCGAATGACAAACACATCGACAACACCGACTGCGATCTGCGTCATACACTCTCCGAGGGGCACGGCGGCGCCGTGACGGACACGGGCCACCTGTGCTCAGGAGTCTGGCGCACGCCGCACGGGGATGGTAGGGGGCTCCGCACGCCAACTGTAGCCAAAGCGCTCCAGTACGGCGCGGACTTCGGCGTGAATGGGGGCTGGGCTCGCCAACACGAGCGACGGCTGCGCGGTGCTCGGCTTCGTCTGGTAGCGCACAGGCGGGACGGCAGGGGGCGTGAGGACGCGCACCAGCTCTTCGATCGATGTGTGGCCCTGCGCGGCGTGGTGAACGCCGGCGAACCAGAGTGCGCGCAAGCCATCGGCGGCCGCAGCGGCTGTCAGCGCGTCGATGGGCGCGCCCTCGCTGATGCGTCGGGCGAGCTCGGGGCTATTCGTCACGACTTCAGAGGCACAGAGGCGACCACGGTAGCCTGTCTGCCCACAGGCGGGGCACCCGACCGCGGCGGCGCGGGCAGCGCTTGCGGGAAACCAACGCGCGGCGAGCACCGGCACTTGGGAGACCGCGCTCACGGCACAGCGGACACAGAGCCGACGCAGCAGGCGCTGCGCCACAATGCCGCGCAACGCACCGGCGAGCTTGAACCGTTCCACGCCGAGGTCGAGCAACCGCGGGACGGCGCTGATGGCGTCGTTGGTGTGCAAGGTGGAGAGCACGAGGTGTCCCGTGAGCGCCGCTTGGAGCGCGATAGCGGCTGTCTCGCGGTCGCGGATCTCGCCAACGAGTACGACATCCGGATCTTGCCGCAAGATTGACCGTAGGGCCGCCGGAAAGGTGAGCCCCGCTTTCTCGTTGACCTGCACCTGCACAATCCCAGCCACGCGGTACTCAACGGGATCTTCCACAGAGACGATGTTGAGCCCACGCTGCTGCAGTTGCGTGAGCATGGCATAGAGCGTGGTGGTCTTTCCCGACCCAGTGGGGCCCGTCACAAGCAGGAGTCCTTCTCGTGCGTCCAGCAGTCGCTGCACACGCTCCTGCTCGCTTGGCGCAAAGCCTAAGGCGTCTATCGACAGTGCGGTGGACTGCTGATCTAATATGCGAATGACCACCTTCTCCCCACCCGCGCTCGGCAAGGTGGAGATGCGCAGGTCAACACTGTGTCCGTTGACGGACACACGGGCGCGCCCATCCTGTGGGCGCAGTCGGTCTGCGATGTCCATCTGCGCCATAATTTTGACGCGAGACACCAGGGGGAGCCCTGCACTCCGCGGCAGGAGCATGCTACTCCGCAGCACGCCGTCGATCCGGAGGCGTACGGCGATGTTCGATTCCTCGGGTTCCAAGTGAACGTCGGACGCGCGTGACTGAATCGCCTCGGCAACGATGCGGTTCACCAGCTGCACTACGGGCTGTTCGATCACCCGATACAGGTCGCCGTCGGCGGGCGAATCGACAACCGCGGTGTGTGCGGCCCGTTGGACCGCGTCGCTTCCGGTGACCTTTGCCAGTAACGTCTCAATCACATCCGCTGGGCGATAGAACGCGTCGAGTCGTTCGCGGATGCGTGACGGCGCGGCGAGAGCGACTCGCACCGGCCGGCCTAACGCGAAGGAGAGCGCCCGTTCGGCGTCGAGGTCACGAGGATCTGCGCTTGCGACGTCGAGGGTCTGCGCCGAGCACGCGAGCGGCAACACGCCATAGCGACGCGCGAGCGCTTCGGGCACCTCGGCGCAGGCAGCTGGCGTCGCACGGTCAATGTCGGCGAGATGGAGATTGAATCGCGCCGCGAGCAACGCGAGAATCTGCGCATCGCTCACGAATCCGCGACGGACCGCGGTCGTCCAGACACTCGTCCCTGGGGAGGCCCGCAACTGCGCGCACTGATCCGGGGTGAGCACCTCCGCGAGCATCGAGAGGAGCCATGCGTCGTGCGGAACGATTCGAGAGGAGCGAGGAGGCACGCGGGCACCGAGTCACCGCGAACGGGAATCGCCGCGGACGGCCTATAGTAATGCGCGTCCGTCGAAACGCCGTACCAAAATATTCAGAGGATAGGCCAAAGATCGCGCGTCACGTCGAACGCAAAGGTCCAGCGGCCATTGTTGAGGCCGCGACCAATGTCGACGCGCAACACGTCGAACAGCGAGATCGCGCCGATTCCCACCGAGGGAAAGAATCCCCGCGACTGCGAATCGGCAGGACGACCATCGACCGCCGTGAGCTGGACCCACGGCGCGAGCGCAAGGCGCACCGAGCTTCGCCCGAACCGACCAAGCGCGACAGGAATCTGCGCCACCGTCGTTTGCCATTCGAGGTGCTGACTGATCCCTGCCCGGCCGCGCAGCGAATGAAAATCGTAGCCGGGAGCGGTCACGGGGCCACCGAAGGCCACGTCATACTGCGGAAAGGCCGCATCGATGCGGACACCACTCAGCGCCGCCGCGGTCGTGTGTAAGACCAGGCGATCCGTGCCAAACGACCGTTCGGCGTGCGCGCTGAGACTGACACGTCCCAGCTCCACGTTGCCGAGGGAGCGCGGCTCCTGTATGCGCCGGTACGTCACGTTCGCGGCGTACCGGACACTGAAGCCGAGGATTGGCGAGGCGCTGGTGCGCGTCACGTCGAGGGACACTCTGCTGACGTCGAGATTCGTGACATTCAGCGTTGGCGCATACCGGCCGGAGGCAGGTTGCGCGTGCACACCGAGGGGCGACTCGTGTTCGCGCGCCGCGGTGAGCTTCCACCGATTTCCCCACTGGACCCCAGCATCCCAGGTGAGTGCCACGCCGCGCACGGCAAACGGATCGGTGAGGTCTGTGCCAAACTCTTGCGCGGCGATCGAATTCCGAATGCGGGACACTTCCGCCTCGTCGCCGGCTTCGCGGAAGTCGTTGTAGCCGGCTAGGCTGACGCCTGAGCCGTCGGCCCGCTGCCAGCCGACCGACCATTGCTGCTTGATGGCGTGATCCGAAACGCCGTAGCGTCCACCGGCGGCGGCCACGAATCCTCCGCCGAACGCGCGGGCGATACCACCGCCGAGTGCGATCCCCTCGACGCGATTCACGCGTAGGATGTCGCTAATCCCTCGCGCACTCGGCACCGTACGTTGCGTACGCGCGAGTGCCTCGGCGCGCACAAGGGCTCGCGCTTCCTCCTGCACGCGACGGACGTCGTCGTCGGCGCTCAGGGTAACGTCCCCAGGGAGGCTCGCGAGGATATCACCTGAAAACTTGAAGTTTTTGAGTTGCGGCTCGGGAAGGGAGACGACTTCTGGCCCTGCGTAGAAAAGCGCGGGCTGCGGCTCGAGGACTTCGGCGTCGGTCACTTCCCATCGGCCGCGGATAATCCCGCGCACGGGGAAATCCATCCACGAGCCTGTACGGCGGATCTCGATCTCTTGGCGTCGGGGAAGCCAGAAGCGGCCTGCGACTAGGCCGTTCTCGAGGATGACCGAGACATCTTCGAGCTGGTCGTCCTTGAGGGCGGCGCGGGTAAAGCTGAAGGCCATGCGCACGACCACGCCATTGGACTTGTCGAGGTACACGGCCCCCACCGCGCGAGGCTTTCGGTCATCTTTCGGGCGGACCTTGACCTCAATCACCTCGAAGGTGCGGTCGATCGTCCGCATGGTAAAGGAGTCGGTGGCCGCAAAGTCGTACGCGGCACGGCCAGCCGCCGAGAGCGGGTGCGGGACATCCTGGACTTCGTCGCCGTTGCCGAGCCGAATGATGCTCGGAAAGTTATTCTGGACGATGGCGAGGTGGTCCTGGTGGTACTCGATATCCGTCGGGAGGAGCAACGTGTCACGACGACCGACGATCCGCTGCTTGCTCAGGTTCGGCGCGCGCCAATAGACTTCCACAGCGAGTTCGTCGGTGCGAACGACTTTGGGCGGTTCGTCGAGCTGGTCGCCCATCTGCGCGAGGAACGTCAGGAAGCCGTGGGCGTTAGCCTTGTAGCCGGCCAGCCCCGTATCGGCTAACTGCGCGGCGCGCCGAGCAATGGCGGCGTCCACCAGCGCCATGGCTCGGGGATCGTTCCATTGCTGAGCACGTGCCGGAGCGGCAAGACCGCATACGGCTAACACGACTGCGGCGGCACACACCGCCATCCGAGGACGCATGCAGGGAAGATCAACCGAGACGACGGCAGGAGCAACCGGGAGTACGGCGACCGCCGGGGTACTGATCCCGGTGTGGCGCGATATCCTGCTCGACGCCGACACCCCCGTGGGGGCCTTTGCGCGACTCCGGAGCGGGCCGTTCGCCTTCCTGCTGGAGTCCGCGCCGGCGGGGAGCGAGACCTGGGCGCGCTACACGTATTTGGGCGCCTCGCCACGCGGCGCCTGGCGCCTGCAGGACGGCACGGTCGAGGATTGGTCTCCTGAGCTGGGGTGGCATGCGGCGCGGCGCCCTGAGGACCCCTTCGCGGACTTCCAACGAAAGCTGTGCGAGTACGAGCCGGTCGACGCGCCCGAGCTGGGCGCCTTCTGGGGCGGCGCCGTGGGCTATTTCTCATATGACATGGTCCGGCATATCGAGCGGCTGCCGAATGCCCCGCCGCGGGGCGTGAAGGCGCCTGATGCCCTGTTCGTCTTTACCGGGACGATGGTCATCATCGACAACCTGCGCTCGCAGGCTCGGCTCGTCTGTGCGATTCCGGTGCCCCATGGAACCGACGACGCGGGGGTCGAGGCGGCCTATGCACGCGCCCACGCCGACATCGATGCGACAATTCGTGCGTTGCGGACGGGACCGAGTCTCGCGCCGCTCGACCTGAACCCCCTCGCGACCCCTGCGACCGGGGTCTCGAACTACTCCCGCGAGGAGTTCATCGCCGATGTCCAGACGATCAAGGAGTACATCGTCGCCGGCGACTGCTTCCAGGCGCTCCTTGCGCGGCGGATTGCGGTACCCCACGATTTCGACGGTGGCACCCTGTACCGGGCCATCCGGGCACTGAACCCATCGCCGTACATGTACCACCTCATCCTGGACGGCGTGGAACTGGTGGGGAGCTCACCGGAGCTGCACGTCCGGGTGGCGGACGACCGGATCATTGTGCGGCCGATCGCGGGGACCCGTCCACGCGGGCGCGACGCCGTGCAGGACCAGCTGGCCGCGGACGAGCTGGCCGCGGACGAGAAGGAGCGCGCCGAGCACCTCATGCTTGTGGATTTAGGGCGGAATGACGTGGGACGGGTGGCCGAATATGGTACGGTCGAGGTCACCGACCTCATGAAAGTCGAGCGATACTCGCATGTGCTGCACCTGGTGAGCCAGGTCGAGGGGCAGCTGGCCCCCGGGCGCTCGACGCTGGACGTATTCCGGGCCACTTTTCCGGCCGGGACAATGACCGGGGCCCCAAAGGTGCGGGCCATGCAGATTATTGACGAACTGGAGCCTGAGCGCCGGGGCCCCTATGCTGGCGCCGTGGGGTATGTGGCCTATGGGGACCGCCGAATGGACCTAGCCATCACCATCCGCACTTGCGTGATTGCTGGGGGAGAGGCCAACGTGCAGTGCGGGGCTGGGATCGTGGCGGATAGTATCCCGGAGATGGAGTGGGAGGAGACGGAGAACAAGGCTCGGGCGATGCTAACCGCAATCGGCCGCGTACGCCATATTTAGGACTATGAGTTTCTTGCTGGCGGGGATCGACAACGAGTATCGGTTCGAGTTGCGCACCGGCACCACGATGGTCGTGGGACGCGCGGTCAACTCGGATTGTCCTGTCGTTGACGCTACGGTGTCACGACGCCATGCGGAAATGGTCGTCACGGCAGACCAGATCCACGTCACGGACTTCCAGTCCAGCAACGGATCGCACCTCAACGGCACGCAGTTCGAAACAGCGGTCGTGAAGCATGGCGACACGCTGACCTTTGGAAAGGTCGCGTTTCGCGTTGAGTTCGCGGCTGATGTGGTCGCGGCGCCAAAACCCGCCCCAGACCCAAGCGCGCCGTCGGGCGCGACCGTGGTGCGGCCCGTCAACTCGGGCAGCATTGCACTGTATCGCGCGAGCGGCCAGGCTGGCCCGAGCGGCGACATCAAGGCTGCGATCAAGGCCGCGAGCACCGGCGCCGACAAAGACCAAAAGAAACTCCAGATTCTTCTCGAGATTGCCAAGGGTCTCACGAGTGCAGCTGACGTCGACACGCTCCTCGGGAAAGTGGCGAACTACGCCTTCGAGATTTTCGAGGCGGACCGCTGCGCTATTCTCCTGATCGATGACAATGGCCAGCTCCAGCCGAAGATCTCGCGCGACAAGCGCGGCGAAGATGCGCCGGCTGTTGTGCCGATGTCGATCGCTCGGCTCTGCACCGAGGAGAAATCCGCGGTGCTGTCGGACGATGCCGGCGCGGACGACCGCTTCAAGGGTGGCGCCTCGATCCTGATGCAGAAAGTGCGGGGCGCCATGTGTGTGCCGCTCGTGGGGTCTGAGGAAAAGGTGCTTGGCGTGCTGTACGTCGACAACTTCATTAGCACGCATCGCTTCACCGAAGATGACCTCGACTTCTTGATCGCCTTCGCGAGCATTGCGTCGGCTGCCACCGAAAACGGACAGTTCTCCGACAAGATTCGGCAGCAGGCACAGGTGCGCGGAAACTTTGAGCGGTTCTTCACGCCGCAGCTCGCAGCGCGGATCGCGAATTCTGCCGACGCCATTAAGCTCGGCGGTGAGAAGCGCCCGGTGGCGGTGTTGTTCAGCGACATCCGCGGCTTCACCGCGCTTTCCGAGACGATGAATCCGGATGCCATGGCGAAGCTGCTCACCGAGTACTTCACCGAAATGGTGGACTGCGTGTTCCATCACGGCGGCACGCTCGACAAGTTCATCGGCGATGCGGTGATGGCCCAGTGGGGCGCACCGATCGGCGAGCCCGACGACACCGATCGCGCGATGGCGGCGGCGATGGATATGATGACCGCGCTCGACGCCCTGAACCTGCGCTGGACGGCGGCGGGTCGCCCCACGGTGCAGATTGGGATTGGCCTGAACTTTGGCGAAGCGTTCGCTGGAAACATCGGCAGCGAGCGTCGACTCGAGTACACCGTGATCGGCGACACCGTGAACACGGCAAGCCGGCTCTGCTCGGTGGCGAAGAAGGGCGAGATTATCATCAGCGAAGACTTCCGACGCACGCTGAAGAATCCGCCCGCCCTCCAGCCGCTGGAGCCAGTGCCGCTCAAGGGGAAGACACAGCCAGTTCCGATTTTCCTCGTCAAGCGGTGAGTGCGGCACCCGCGATTCCGACCGGATACCAGAGGTTCGAGATCCGCGGTGCCGAGGTCGTGGCGCACCGTGATCATGCGGCCGCGATTCGCTCGGCGATGGACGCACTCACGCTGCACGAGTGGGCAAGCCGGCAACCCGGCGCGCAGCCTATGCGCGGCCGAGCGATTGCCTATGGCACAACCCTGGCCGACCGCACGGCGGTTGTCGTGCGGCACTCGCAGCACGGGGGGCTCTTTGCCCCACTCACACGCGACCTTTTTGTGCGGCCAACGCGCGCACCGCGTGAACTCGACATTTCCGTGCGTCTGACGAGCGCCGGCGTGCGGACGCCGCGGGTCGTGGCGTACGCCGTGTATCCGGCAGTGGCACCGTTCGCACGTGCGGACGTCGCCACACAGCGCCTGTACGGGTCAGCCTTTCCCGAGGCCTGGGCGCGCGCCGAATCCGAGGACGCGCAGCGTACGATTATTGCGGCGGTCGTCGAGCTTTTGCATTCCCTGCGCGCGGCGAAAGCGCTGCACGCAGACTTGAATGCCCGCAACATCTTCATCTTGGACCAGCAGCCAACGGCCGCGGCCGTCCTCGATGTGGACCGCGTCGAGTTTCCGTCAATGAGTGCCGGTGTGATCGCGGAGTACAATGCCCTTCGGTTGATTCGATCGCTCACGGGCGAGCGACTCGGACTCCAGCGCACGCTCAGCGCGGCGCAGATTCGCGCGATCGAAGCGACAGGAGACCTCGCGGCATGACGCCTGTGCAGATGGATCGCGTCTGTATTGTGATGATGAGCGCGGTTGGCGACGCGGTGCATGTGCTCCCCGTGCTGACCGCGCTCAAGCGTCACCATCCGGCGATGCACGTCACGTGGGTCTTGCAGCCCGGGCCGGCAACGTTGGTGCGTGGTCACCCGCTCGTAGATGACATCATCCTCTTTGACCGGAGTGCCGGCGTCAAAGGATTCCTCGATATCCGACGCGAGCTCTCCACGCGCCGATTCGACTTGGTGATCAACCTCCAGGTGTACTTCAAAGCCGGAATCATCACGAGTTTCGTCAACGCGCCGGTCAAGCTTGGCTTTGACCGCGCCCGCGCGCGTGACTTCAACTGGCTCTTCACCACGCATCGGATTCCTCCGCACGACATGCAGCACGTGCAGGACCAGTACTTTGAGTTCACCGACTGGCTCGGCGTCCCCAAGGAACCCGTGGAGTGGGGGCTCGGCCCGTGGGAGAGTGAGCGCGCGTGGCAGCAAGAGTTCTACGCGCCAATCGAGCGTCCGGTGGTGCCGATTGTTGTGGCGACCAGCAAGGCGGAGAAGGACTGGCTCCCCGAACGCTGGGCGCAGGTGTGCGATGTGCTCTACGCGGATTTTGGCCTCCAGCCCGTTTTGGTGGGCGGACGCTCCCCGCGCGAGGAGACGGCGGAGCGCGTTATTAGAGCTCGGGCCACGCACAAGCCGATCTCGGCGTTAGGGAGTGGCCTCCGCAAGCTGGTATCAATTTTCGACGGTGCGGCACTGGTACTCTCGCCGGATACTGGGCCGCTGCACATCAGCGTGGCACTCAACCGGCCGGTTGTATCGCTCATTGGATATTCAAATCCCAAGCGCGTGGGCCCGTACGGGAAGTTCCGCGACTTGATGATTGATGCCTACGGCGATCCCGGAGAGGACTACCCGATCTCCATGGAGAATCGGACCGGGCGGCTCCCTCGGATCACCGTGCAACAGGTGCTCGACAAAGTCGAGCACTGGCGCACCCACTACGCCACCGCGCCTACTTCGCCACGGTGACGTGCCCACGCATGCCGAGCGCTGCGTGGGGATCACACTGAAAGTAGAAGTTTCCTTCCCCAAAGTTCAGCGGTACCTCATACGTCTGTCCTGGTAACTGAAGGAACGTGCTCACTGCGGGGAGCCCTTTCTTTCCCGGATTTGAATCAGCGAGAAAGTCCACGTTGTGGACGCCGACCGCCAGCTTGAAGCGCAGCATATCACCAGGCTTTGCCGTGATTGTGCTCGGGGTGAATGAACTCCCCTTGTCGTCCGTCGTCATGATGATTTCGTGCACGACCCCAGTGGCAGCAACCGCAGACGCGGGGGGAGCACTCGTCGCGCCCGCTCCTCCCGCGGATTGATCACCGCCGCAGGCAGTTACGGCAACAACGGTCAGCGTGAGCAACGAGAGTTTCAGGGTCATCGACATGAGAGCTATCGGGATAGGGTGGTAAGCACGGACGGATCAGAAATCGCGGGCATCAAACCGACGGGCGGCCAAGAACCACGGCCCCACGCACCAGAGGGCAAGCGCGCCGAGCGCGACCAGACTGCCGAGCGCCGAACCGAAGGTCCGCTCGAACAGCGCCCCGGTGTAGCCCATCAGCGCTGATGCGTCGACCTGCGCGAGCACGAGCACGCGCGCGAGGTCGACCGGATTGGTGACCATCATGGCCAGCATTGGCTTCTCGATCGGCCAATCACCAAAGGCCGAGGCAAAGGCGAGCACGGCACCATCGTACAACAAGCTGGTGGCCAACCAGGCAGCGAGTGCCATCCCGATTCCCTTGAGGCGATCATCGGTACGGAGGGCAATCCAAGTGGCAATCGCCACGCAGGAGAAGGTCAGTCCCGCGCCCGCAACGAGTAACGCGAGCACCGCGATCCCGTTTGCACCGAATCCACGGTTCATGAGGACGGGGATCCCAGCACCAAGCACAAAAGCGGCCGTCAGCGGGAGCGCGAGCCCAAGGTATAGTCCCGTGAAGAGATCGCGCCGACGGACGGGCTGTGCCAGCAGCAGCTCCACGAACTCGCGCGATGCGTAGACGTGCATGGCTCCGAACACGAGCGAGACGAGCGGAACAACCATCAACACGACGTTGAGCAGACTGAGGACAACCTGCGGCCCCGTTCCCCCGAACCAGAAGAGGCTCTGGGCAACCACGACGAACGCGGCAAAGTATGCGGCGAGCCACCGATTGCCGGCCATGTCCCGGATGCCGGCAACGACCACAAGACGTGTCGTGGTCACGGGCGCTCCAGCGTCGGAATGTTTTCTACGTCGTAGCGCGGCGGCGCATCGGGGCGCGAGCCGCTGCGCGCGCGCAGGAGCGCCGCCACGGCCCCTTCGAGCCGCGGTTGCTTGGTTCGCTCCAACAGGGCGACCACCGGGCCGGAAAACTGGAGTTGTGCATCGCACAGAAAGGCGATGTCATCGGCAAGCTCTTCGAGCTCCGACATAATGTGTGACGTGATGACGACCGTGCAGCCGGCCTGACGAACGCGCCGAATTTTGTCTTTGAGGATTCCGCACGCGAGCGGATCGAGTCCAGCGGTCGGCTCGTCAAGAATCAACACCTGCGGCGCATAGCGAAAAGCGATCGCGGCACTGAGTTTTTGGCGTGTCCCACCAGAGAGGGCGCTGACCTTTTTCTCCCAGATTGCCCCGAGGTCATAGGCGTGCAGCAGATCGTCGTCTACCGCAATCCCGCGGCGCAGGGCATCCACCAACTGGATGACCTCCCCAACAGCGAGATGCTCAGGGAAATGGCCCGCTTGTGGCATGTAGCCGAGGTGCCGACGATATTCGCCCTCGCGGTCGATCGGCACACCGGCGAGGGCTACCGTCCCAGCGTCGGGTCGGGTCAGCCCGAGGATAGTCTTGATGAGAGTGGTCTTTCCCGATCCATTTGGGCCCACGAGCGCTGTTACGGCTCCAGGGCGCACCTCGAGTGAGACATCATGGAGTGCAATTTGCGTCCCGTACCGCTTATCGATGCCGCGGAGCGCAATCATCGAGGTGACCTCATGAGCGGGTGTTTGTCGACGAGCGCTTCTGGCGTCAGCACGGGAAACACGCGCTCTGCCGCGTCGAGGACGGCCACCATGGGGCTGCGCAGAAGCACGAGCGTGGGTTGATGCTGCTCCACGATGAGGGCAAACAGGCGGACCGGATAAAATGGCGTATCACCGACGCCGTCACGATCGAGATCGTAGCCTTTGTACGCATCCCACCAGTTGCGATCGAAGGTAGAGTTCGACGACCGTGAGTTCGTCGACACGTCGAACGCATTGCCCTCGAAGCGATTACCGGTGAACGTATTATCAACGGCACTCGCGAGCACTTTCGCCGCCCATCCGTTCGAGACGAAGTCGTTGTCCCGCACCGCTAAATGCGACGAGCCTTCGAGATACATCCCGGTCGAGTTCTCGGAGAATGCGTTCTCCGAGATTTCACCGCCGAGGATTTCCTTCAGGAGCAACCCGTAGGCCGCGCCGCCGAGGGATTGTTCAAATCGATTGTGGTGGATGGTAATCCCGCGGCTGTACATCACGGCGACGCCGGAATTGTTCGCGCGAAACGTATTGAACTCGTAGCGGCACGAGTCGGAGAACATGAAGTGTAGGCCGTACCGCTGATTGCGTTCGCTCGTATTGTGTCGCGTGATACCGCCCGCGGAGAACTCGAAATAGATACCGTCTCGTTGGCCGGCAATGTGATTGCGCTCGACCGTCGTCTGGGGCGAGTACCACAGATGGATACCGTTGCCGCTTGTTGACTGCCCGTCGCCGTGCGCTGTGACGTCGTTATCCGCAATCACACAGCCGAGCGCGCGCTGTAGATAGATCCCAAAGAGATTGTCGCGGAGTCGGTTGTGCTCGATGCGGCAGTGTGCGGCATCGCGCACACGAATGCCCGCGCGGTCCTCGATATTGGAGACCCCGGTGCGCGCCACCTCGAGTCCGCGAATCGTCACGTCATCCGCGGTCACAATCAACACTGCCCGCTGGCTTTCCCCGTCGAGCACGGGCCAGCCCTCCCCTTCCAGGGTGACACCGGCGGTCCGCACTATGAGCGTCGGCTCGCGATAGGTGCCCGCGCGCACGGTAATCCGCCCTCCTGCCTTTACCATCTCGAGCGCTTGGGTAATGCTCCGCACTGGTCCGCGCGGATCGACGACGATTTGCGCCGCCGCTACGCGCACACACAGCACGACACTGATGCCGAGCAGCCCAACGATCCCCACCTGCCGAGTCGACACCATCACCCGGGTCCACGCGCGATTCGTTTGGCGTCCACCAGCGCCGCCCATCCCACCACGGACCCGCCGAGCATGGTACGCTGTTCCTCTGCCTTGGCGAGTGAGATGAACCCGAGCACGGCACCACCCATTGGACTTCCCAGCATCGCGCCGCGTAGAAAGCCAGCGGAGTCGGCGCGAACGAAGCGTCCGGGGTGCTGTAAGTCGATGACGTAGAGGTGCGCGGATTTTCCCTGCTCACCTGTGGCGGCCCAGGCCGCGAGGCACTCCACCGAGTCAAAGCGTAGGATGCGCCCTTTGGCGGTGATGGCTTCACCGCCGAAGCGAGCATCCGAGATGGTCATCCGGCATTGGTCGCAGGCATCTGTGCCGAGGGCGATAGGCGCAGGACCCACGGGGGCGCAGGCCGAGAGTGCGAGCATCGCGAACAGTGCGGCCGTAGCCAATGGATGCGGGGCCATGGACCTCGTGCGCGCGGCGCGACCGCGGAAGGTGAGATAGAGGGCCCCAGCCGCCGAGACCGCCGCAAGCACCCACAGCCATCCGCCAGATGCGGGCCACGAGGTTGCCGTGAAGTTCAACAGCTGGCGAGATCCGAGCACCGGCGGCTGATAGGTCATGCCGGGGATCTTGATGATGGCATGCACCATGTCGAGATCGTGACCGTAGTCGTACTCCCATTTCCAGAAGTCGACGAGCCCGGCGAGCTGCAGACCACCAAGCGCTGTCGCCCAACCCACCAAAACCCAGCGATTCCCGAGTGCGGCCACACCGAGGCCCGTCATCACAAGCACGCCAAGGATAATCGGCATGAGCTTGAGCTCTGGGATCGTATCGGGTTCAATCTTTTTCATTCCGATGTAGTGATTCAAACCGTTGATGCTGTTCAGATCTTGTTCCTTGACGCCCACCACCGTGTTCACGCGAATCAGCATCCCGAGTCCTTCGGGATACTGCGGTGCAATCAGCCCCACATGCCAGAGTGGGAGGACGAATCCCGTCGCCAGCAGGAGCGAGGCGAAGACGATGAGCCAGCGAGCGGTGCGCGACACGATCGAATCTCCGGTGGGCTCGAGGGTGGGACGGGACCGAATGGCCCCGCCCACCATCGACGCCATTACTTTTTTTTCTCGTCGGCCTTGGCGGCAACTGGGGCACCCGGCCCCTTTGACAGCGTACCACTGAGCGGTACTGAGCTGCCGAGCGGTGACACACGGACGTACCCCTGCATCTCCTGATGCAGCGCCGAACAGAAGTCCGTGCAGTACATCGGGTACACGCCCGGCTTGCCAGGCACCCACTTCAGCGTGCGTGTTTCGCCGGGCATAATCAGCAGCTCGCCGTTCTGGTTGCCCATGATGGCGAAGCCGTGCGGCACGTCCCAGTCCTGCTCAAGGTTCGTGATGTGGAAGAGCACGGTGTCACCGACCTGCACCCCTTCGATGTTATCTGGGGCGAAGTGCGAGCGGATCGCCGTCATTCGGACGTGCACTTTCTTCCCGTCGCGACTGACGCCGGTCTCCTTTTCGGCACGTGCCACCTGCGGATGCTTGTTCTCGGCGAGCTTGTAGAACTTCACCTGCTGTTCGCGAATCTTTGACGCTTCAATGGCCTGTGCATAGTGCGGTTCGCCTTCCGTTGGGAAGTCGAGCAGCAGCTTCATTTTTGCGCCAGAGATGTCGTAGAGCTGGGCGCTCTGCGCGAGCTCCGGACCAGTCGGGAGATACCGATCCTTGGTGATCTTGTTGAGCGCGAGCAGGTACTTCGGCTTCGGCTTCATGGTGCCGCCGCCCGGAATCATGAGATGCCCGATCGAGTAGTACGTCGGAACGCGATCCACGACTTCCCAAGTGCCGAGCTTCCACTTCACCACTTCAGAGGAGATGAAGAAGGAGGTGTAGGCGTAGCCCTTCCCGTCGAATTCGGTGTGAAGCGGCCCGAGGCCTGGATTTTTCACTTCGCCGGCAAGAGTGGACGCATACTTGAGCACCGGGATTCCTTCGATCTCCCCTTCGAACTCCTTGGCGGCGATGGCTTTGATCATCTTGCTGAACGAATGCACCGGAATGACCGTCGCGAGCTTGCCGCCGGCCACGATGTACTCGCCCGTCGGGTCCACGTCGGCGCCATGCGGCGACTTTGGGGTCGGGAGCAGATAGATCGAGCCTGGGCAGTCCTTGGCCACCAGTTGATTCACACTCGTGACCTTTTCCGTCTTGGCTGTGCGCGTGAACGGGTCAATTGTGTTATGCAGATACTCGGCGGGGGTCGGCTTTGCCTTGCCCGCCTTCACGCAGGCTTCAATCGCCTTCCAGTTGATGGCGGCGACGAAATCTTTGTCGTTTTGTGAGGCATTGACCTCGAGCAGCGAGTTGGCCTGCTCCGTGTTGTACGTGGTGAGGAACATCCACCCATGGCTCGGCCCCTTTCCGGCGCGCGCCAAGTCGTAGTCGAAGCCTGGGAGGATCATCTGGAAGGCAATCTCCATTTTCCCCGGCTCGTTCGCCTTGATGAAGGCGATCTGCCCCTTGAAGCGCTTCTTGAAGTCGCTGATGGGCACGTCGGTGTTAGGCACCGGCACAGAGAATCGCGTCGAGCTAATGACGTATTCGCTGTTGGCGGTCACAAAGGGGGAGCCGTGATTGCCGGCCGCGTTCGGAATTTCAATGATTTCGTCCGTCTCCATGCGGGAGAGGTCGATACGCGCGATGCGCGGCGTGTTGTTGGCGTTGATGAAGAGCCAGCGACCGTCATCCTCCCCGTTGGTCTGCGAGAGTGCGGGGTGATGCGTGTCATCCCACGGCACAAAGCCGTAGGAGGTGTTCAACATCGGTTTGGTTTCTTCGTTATATCCGTATCCGTTCTCCGGATACTGCGAAAAGACCGGAATCGTTTTGAGCCGGCGCCCGGAGGGAAGTCCGTACACTCCAATTTGGCCGTTGAATCCGCCGGAGAGAAACGCATAGAATTCATCGTAACTGCCCGGTGCCACGTATGTCCGTTGGGCTGCATCGCTCGCAACCGCAAGCGAACCACCACCACTGCCACTGCGCGGAGCGCAGGCGTACGCTGCAACCAACGTTGCCGCGATCAGCGCGCCGCCGGTGATCCAGCGGGACTTCTGCGTTACTGCCATGGTCGTACCTCATGCGTGGGGATTGTGCTTCGTGGAACCCCTGCTCCGTGTCAGGTCATCTCCCGACTGACGGGAACGCATTTAAACTGCATCTTATTTGCAACTTCAAATGTCCGAGAGACCCCGAACTTCCGTCCGTCTTTCCCTTACGTTGATCACCGGAGGGCACCATGCGCCTCACGCGATACACCGATAACGCATTACGCTGCTTGACTTTACTCGCGATCAGCGACGACGAATTGCTCCGCGTTTCTGACATCGCCCGACGGATGGGCATGTCCGAAGACCACCTGTTCAAGGTGGTCGGACGTCTCTCGCATCTCGGTTATGTGGAGACCTCTCGCGGTCGATCTGGCGGCGTTAAACTCGCCAAGCCACCGGAGGCCATCATCGTTGGCGATGTCGTGAGGGCCACCGAAGAGAGCATGGCACTCGTCGAGTGCTTCGAGCTACATGGCGAGGTATCCTGCCCGATCGCGCCCAAGTGCATGCTTGCCGGCACGCTCGACCGCGCGCTCGCCGCGTTTCTCGCGGTGCTCGACGGGGTCACACTGGCCGACTTGGTCGCGAAGCGCTTGGCGCTCCAGGAGCTTGTCCCCGACTAAGGGGCGCCCTACCCCTCGAGCGGCGCCCCAAAGCGGTACGTCACGCCCACACGCTCGAGTAACGCCACGAGTCGGCGCATGCCCAGCCCCATCACACTGAAGTAATCGCCGTCCACGCGCTCCACGATCGTCGCGCCGAATCCCTGGATTCCGTAGGCTCCAGCCTTATCCATCGGTTCGCCGGTCGCGATGTACTCCGCGATCTCGCTATCGCTCAGGGCCCGGAACACCACCTCCACCGCTTCTACCGCCGACTCGGTGCGTTCCCCACGCGCCACCGCAATCGCCGTGTAGACGGTGTGCTGGCGGCCACTGAGCCGTCGGAGCATCTCGGTCGCATGGGCGACGTCCTTCGGTTTCCCGAGGATGTCTCCATCCACCACGACAATCGTGTCGGCGGCAATCACCACCGCATCGCCGGCGGCAGCCGCGATCGCGTGTGCCTTGCCGCGGGCGAGCCGCTCGGAATGCCCGACTGGGGTCTCCCCTGGCCAGAGCGATTCATCGATATCGGCCGGGCGCACCTCATGCACAATACCGACCAACGCGAGCAGCTCACGGCGTCGCGGTGACGCCGAGGCAAGAATCACAGGGATATGCATAGGGGAGAACGATACCTCAGCGTTCGAGCCAGAGCGTAACCGGCCCATCGTTGACCAACTCCACATCCATCATCGCACCAAACTCCCCAGTCTCCACGGTAAGGCCCCGCTCGCGCAGCAGGCGCAGGAACCCCTCGTACAGCGGAACAGCCAACTCGGGGCGGGCGGCTTCGATAAAACTCGGCCGGCGCCCTTTGTTTGCGTCTCCATACAGCGTGAACTGCGACACGACGAGCACGGCACCGCCGACCTCGTCTAAGCCGAGGTTCATCTTTCCCTCCGCGTCAGAAAAGAGACGAAGCCCGGCAATCTTGTCGGCCATCCAGACACCGGACTCGGCCACGTCGGTCGTGGAAAAACCCACGAGGAGCAAATAGCCGACGCCGATTCGACCGGTGACTCGATCACCTACGCGGACCTCGGCCCGCGATACCCGCTGGAGCAATACGCGCATAGGACGTAGGATACACCATGTCCTCGAGCGAGCGCTATCTGCGGTGGGCCCACGATGGCGGCATCGCGGGGGTGATTTGTGCGGCGGTGATGGTCATCTGGGGGATCGTCGGCCTCGGGATGTCACGCGGGAGCGTGTTCCTGCTCCCCGTATTGGCGCTGATCGGATTTGCCGCCGGCTCGGCGATCGGCGGGTTCGTGGTACGGGCCTCGGGGTTCGTCGCGCGCGAAACATTGCTTCCCTCCGCCGCAGGCACCTACGCACAAGGACACTCCGCAATCGAGGCGCTGGAGGTTCAGGAGCGATTTGCCGACGCGGTTGCCGCATGGGAGTCGATCGCCCTCGCGCAGCCCGCAAATCCATGGCCCCTGATCCGCGCGGGCGACCTGTACCGTCAGCGACTCGGCGAGCCTGAGCGTGCGCGCGACCGGTTCTTGCGAGCGCGCGACTTACCGAACATCGGAGGCGAGCTACGCCTGTACGCGATGCAGAAACTCATCGACTTGTATCTCGGTCCACTGCACGACGAAGGGCGCGCACTCGTGGAACTGCGGCGGTTGGTTGAGGAATATCCCGGAACGCAGGACGGCGATGCGGCGCGCCGCGCGATCGCGTCGATCAAGGCTGGTCGATCCACACAGGCCGGCAACGACACCGCACCTGGGGAATAACCGAAGGCCTCCGCGTGCGCGGAGGCCTTCGTATTACTGACCCATCTCGAACTACTCGACCGTAACGCTCTTGGCCAAGTTGCGCGGCTGGTCGACGTTCGCACCACGCTTCACCGCGATGTAGTACGCGAGCAACTGCAACGGCACCGACGCCACGATCGGCATCAGCATGTCGAGCGTCTCGGGGATCCGAATTTCGTGATCCATCAAGCCGGCCAGCGACGGCTCGTCGCGGCTCGTGATGACGATCGTCTTGCCACCGCGCGCTTTCACTTCCTGGATGTTCGACACAATCTTGTCGAACACGCTGTCATGGGGCGCAACGAACACGACAGGCATCTGTTCATCGATCAGCGCAATCGGCCCGTGCTTCATCTCGGCCGCGGGATATCCCTCGGCGTGGATGTACGAGATTTCCTTGAGCTTGAGCGCGCCTTCGAGCGCGGCCGGGAAGTTGTAGCCACGACCGAGATAGAGGAAGTTCGTAGCGTCCTTGAACTCTTCGGCAATGCGCTCCACTTCCGGCGCGCCCTTCAACGCGGCCTCGATCAGGGCCGGCAGCGCATCGAGTGCCTGCGCAATCTCGCGACCACGCACTACCGAGAGATCACGCTTGCGCGCGAGCTTTAGCGTAAAGAGCGCCAGCGCAATTACCTGACTCGTAAACGCCTTGGTGCTCGCCACGCCGATTTCCGGCCCGGCGTGCAAGTACACACCGCCATCATCCTCACGCGCGATGGTTGACCCGACCACGTTCACCAGGCCGAGCGTACGAGCGCCGCGACGCTTGGCCTCGCGCATGGCCGCGAGTGTATCCGCGGTCTCACCAGACTGCGAAATCACAATGCACAGAGTGCGCTCGTTCACAATTGGATTGCGATAGCGGAACTCTGAGGCGTACTCGACTTCCGTAGGAATGCGCGCGAGCTCCTCGAGAAAGAGCTCGCCGATCAACGCCGAGTGCCAGCTCGTACCGCAGGCAGTGATCACAATGTTGTCGATCTTCATCAACTGCTCATGCGACAAGTTGATGCCGCCGAGCTTCGCCGTTCCGTCTTCAAGAATCAGACGGCCACGCATCGTGTTCTCGATGCTGCGCGGCTGCTCGAAGATTTCCTTGAGCATAAAGTGGTCATAGCCACCACGCTCAATCTCGGAGAGGTCCCATTCAATACGCGACACCGACCGACGCTGTGGCTGCGCGTCAATGTCGATCACGCGATAGCGATCCTTTTCGATCACGGCGACGTCGCCGTCGTTGAGATACACCACCTGACGCGTGTGCGTGAGAATCGCCGAGGCGTCGCTGGCGAGGAAGTTGGCGCCTTCGCCAATCCCGATCAGGAGTGGGCTTCCCTTACGCGCCGCAACAATCTTCCCTGGATCCTTGCTCGAAATGACCGCGATGCCGTAGGTGCCTTCGACGCGACGCAGGGCGTCGACCACGGCATCCTCAAGACGTCCTTCGAACAACTCCTCAATCAAATGCGCCAGCACTTCGGTGTCGGTGTCCGACTTGAAGACGTAACCGAGCCCTTCGAGTGCGGCGCGCAGCACGGTGGAGTTCTCAATAATCCCGTTGTGCACGACAGCCACCGTGCCATCCCCAGACATGTGCGGATGCGCATTCCGTTCGACCGGCGGACCGTGGGTTGCCCAACGGGTATGGCCGATTCCCGGCGATCCCGTAATCGGCTCCGCGGTCAAGACGGCATCAAGTTTCGCGATCTTTCCGGCGGCCCGGCGAATCTCAAGTCCGGTGCCGTTATACAGCGCAACGCCGGCCGAGTCGTAGCCGCGGTACTCCATGCGGCGAAGCCCCTCAAGGAGATATGGGGTCGCGTCGTTAGGTCCGATGTAACCGATAATACCGCACATACGTTGGCTAGTCTCTCGAGGGAATAATCAGGCGAGCTGCGCGAGCAACTGACGACCGCGCTGGACGAGCTGCACTGCTTCATCGCGTGTGGGCGCTTCCGCAATCACACGTACGATGGGCTCGGTACCAGACGGACGCACATGCACCCACCGATCGGGCCATCCGAGACGAAGACCGTCCTGCGTGTCGGCCTCGGCTTCAGGGAATGCCTCACGAAGGGCGGCGTACACGGCGTCGAGTGGCGCTTTGGGCAGGTCGAGCTTGTCTTTCAAAATGGCGTACCGAGGTGAAGCCGCCACCATCTGCGAAATCGAACGCGGATCCTCGAGCATGAGCTGCAAAACGAGTGCTACGCCAAGTGGCGCATCACGCCCCAAGTGCAACTCGGGGAGAATCACCCCACCGTTGCCCTCGCCGCCAATCACCGCGTGCTCTTTCTTCATGCGCAACGCGACGTTAACCTCGCCAACTGGCGCGCGAATCACCTTCTGACCGAACTCGCCGGCGGCGTCGTCCACCACTCGGCTCGTCGACAGATTCGTGACAACGTGTCCTTTCCGATGTCGCAAAACGACACGACACGCGAGGGCAAGTGTGTAGTCCTCGCCGATCGCTTCGCCCGTGTCAGACACAAGTGCCAAACGGTCGACATCAGGATCGGTGGCGAACCCCACCTGCGCGCCGGTGTCCTTGACGAGCTTTTCGAGATCCTTCAGGTTCTCGGCGATCGGCTCCGGCGGACGCGGGAACCGCCCATCGGCCGTGAGGTTGATTGCGTGGACTTCGCAGCCGAGCAGCTCGAGCAGGTGCGGAATAACGGCGCCACCGGCTCCGTTGCAGGCGTCGTATGCCACGCGGAACCCGCGGGCGCGAATCGCCTCGACGTTGATGAACGGCAGTGCGAGCACCTGCTGAATGTGCCGCGTAATCGCGTCGCCATCAAAGTGCGTCTTGCCGAGCGTGTCCCAGGTGGCGTAGGGAATACCGCTCTCCACGAGGGCGCGCATCTCGCGTCCTTCATCAGCACTCAAAAAGAGCCCAGCCGAGCCAATAAACTTGAGGGCATTCCACTCGATGGGATTATGGCTCGCCGTGATGCAGAGCCCACCCGCGGCGTGATGATGCTCGACCGCGAGTTGGAGCGTCGGGGTGGTGGTCATGCCGAGGTCGATCACATCGGCGCCAGCCGCCTCGAGTGATGCCCGCGCGATCTGATGGAACAGCGGGCCAGAGACGCGGCTGTCGCGCCCGAGGACCACGGCCTTCGATTTCCCTTGGGAGAGCGCCCACGCGCCAAAGGCCGAGGCATACCGCGCCACGACCTCGGGGGAGAGTCCGTATCCCACGCGACCCCGAATGCCGGAGACGCTGATCATTAGTCCAGAATCTGTGGAGTTGCTCATCCTATAAAGCTATCCCCTGCGATTCCCCTTGTGCAGATGGCGAAGCGGCTCCCAATGGATACCTTTCCACCGGTGAAAGACTCTGAAACGCTGCTCCCCCTCGCGATGGCCGCCGGCGGCGGCTCGGTCGATGGAATTCCGGCCCAAGCCCTCGTCGCTGCCGGATTCACCCTCCTCCAGCGCAGCGCGGCGCTCGTACGAGCCCTCGGAGGCAAGCGCTCGGCCCTGCTGATGCCCTCGTGCCCCGCCTTCGTCACGGCGCTGGCCGCCAGCGACGGTCGCGGCGCCGTGCTGATTAACCCATTGGCTGCCCCGACCGAGATTGCCGAACAAATTGCCGACGCCGGCGTCGGCGCGGTGTTCACGGTGCGGGCACTGGCCGGACGGCTCCCGCCTGGCCTCACGCACGTGATTCTTGACGATGCGCCGCGAACCGCCGACCTGGTCATCGACGGCACGCCGCGCACGATCGACCTTGGCTCGCATGTTGGCCTCACCGTCGAGGTAGAGAGCGACGCGGGAGGGCGCGACGAGGAATGCGCGGTGGTCTTCACCTCGGGGATGGAAGGACGCGCCCTCGGTGCGCGCCTCTCGCACCGCTCGTTGATGGCGAATGCCCGCCAAACCATTGAGGCCGCGGCATTTTCCCGCCAGACGCACGTCTTGGCGCTGCTCCCGTTCTCGCACCTGTTCGGCCTCACGGGAACTCTCACGGGCCCGCTCATGGCCGGCGGAGCGGTGAGCACTGTGGCGCGTTTCAACCCGATTGTCGCTGCCGAACGGCTGGCGGCGGGGGACATCACCTTCGTGAGTGGCGTCCCGGCGATTTTCGCGGGGCTCTTGAGCGTGATTGATCGTCGCGGGGGAACGCTGCCCCTCCCAGACTCGCTACTCTGTATCTGCGGAGGCGCGCCGCTCGCCGAGGAACTGCAGGATCGATGGTTCGCCGCGACCGGCCAGGAGCTGCGCCAAGGCTACGGACTCACCGAGTGCGCTCCGGTGGCGCTCTTCAACCGCGTGGGACTCCCCAATCGCCGAGGCACGCTGGGCGTTGCGATGCCGGATTGCGAGGTCACCATCCGCGATACCGTGACCAGCGCCGAGCTCCCGCTGGGAGACACCGGGGAAATCTGCGTCCGTGGGGTGAGCGTCTTCAGTGGCTATCTGAACGACAGTCGCGCTGGGCTGCAGGTGCGCGACGGCTGGCTCCACACCGGGGACCGTGGGGTGCTCAACGCCGACGGGACCGTCCGATTCCTTGGGCTCATCAAGCACATGTTCACCCGGAGCGGGTTTAACGTGTATCCGCGGGAAGTGGAGCGGGTGGTTGGGGCGATGCCGAGCGTCACCTCGGTGCATGCCTCCGCGGTGCCGGAACCGTCGCGCGAGAACGATGTCGCGGTCGACATCACGGGCACGGTCACCGAAGCTGAGGTCAAGAGCTGGTGTGAAGCGCGACTTTCCGCCTACAAACAACCGACCGTAATCCGCATCCACCGTTAGATTTCGGCATCCCCTTTCCGCACGGCATACAAGCAATGACCCGAGCATTTGACGAGGATTTTGCCTACCGGTTCGCCACCCGCACGATTCATGCGGGACAGCGCCCGGATCCGACGACGGGGGCAATCATGCCCGCGATTGTGCAGACGTCCACGTACGTCCAGGACGGCATCGGCCAGAACAAAGGCTACGAGTACGCGCGAGGCAAGAACCCGACGCGCGAAGCGCTTGAGCGGAACGTCGCCGCTCTCGAAGGGGCCAAGCATGGCTTTGCCTTCTCGAGCGGCGTTGGCGCAACAGATGGGATCCTCCGCCTGTTCAACGCGGGCGATCACCTCGTGGTGGGGGAGAATGTGTACGGCGGTACCTACCGCCTGATGGACAAGATCCTCACCCGCTTTGGCCTCACGTTCAGCTTTGTCGACACACGCGATCCGCAGCAGATCGAAGACGCCATTCAGCCGAACACCAAGGCGCTCTTCCTGGAGACTCCGACCAATCCGCTGATGCGCCTCACCGACCTCGCCGCTGCCGGCGAGATCGCCAAGCGCCGCAGTGTCCTCCTGATTGTCGACAACACCTTTGCCTCGCCGTACTTCCAGCGCCCGCTGGAGTTCGGTGCCGACATCGTGTTTCACTCGACGACCAAGTACCTGAACGGCCACAGCGACATGATCGGCGGCATCGTGCTGCTCAATGACGAATCGCTCGCCGTACGCCTGCAGTTCATTCTCAACGCCGGTGGCGCAAACCCTGGCCCCATGGACTCCTGGCTCGCGCTGCGCGGCACCAAGACGCTCGCCCTCCGCATGCGGCAGCACGACGCCAACGGCCGTCAGATTGCCGGCTGGCTCGCGCAGCGCATGGGGGCGGAGCGCGTCTTCTACCCTGGCCTGCCCTCGCACCCGCAGCACGAGCTCGCCCGCAAGCAGATGTCGGGGTTCGGCGGCATGATCTCCGTTGAGACGGGCTCCTTGGCCAACGCGGACAAAGTCCTGCGCGGCGTCAAAGTGTTCTCACTCGCAGAATCACTCGGCGGCGTCGAGTCGCTGATCTCTCACCCCGCATCGATGACGCATGCGTCGGTGGAGCTCGAGCGGCGTCAGCGCCTTGGTGTGACGGAAGGGCTTATTCGCCTCTCCTGTGGCGTGGAAGATGTCGAAGATCTGTTGGCCGATCTCGAACACGCCTTCTCTGCCATCTAGTAGGAGTATCTCGTGACTGACCGCATTGTCCTGACCGATATCGCGTCGCCCTCGTGGGAACATCCCGCCGACCGCGCCGCGCTCAACGCCCTGCGCTCAATTCCCTTCTTTGACGACGTCGTCAAGAAGACCTTCGCATACTTTGGCGAGAAGGGAGTGCGGCAGCTATTCCTCGCAAACGCCGTGCGCGTGGGGCCAACACAGCGCCCACAGCTCGACGCGCTGCTCACCGAAGTGCTCGCCGCGTACGATTGGACCGAGCGTCCGCAGCTGTACGTCGCGCAGTCGCCCGACGTGAACGCCATGGCGATCGGCTTTGAAAAGCCGTTCATCGTGATTACGTCTGGGGCGCTCGCACAGCTCAACCACGACGGCGTCCGCGCTGTGCTCGCGCACGAAGTGGCGCACATCATGAGCGGGCATGTGGTGTATCGCACGCTCGCCGAGATCATCATGCTCGTGGGCTTCACCGCCCTCCCCTTCGTAGCCGCTGCCGCACTCTTTCCCGTGCACGTGGCGCTCATGGAGTGGTACCGCAAGAGCGAACTCTCGAGCGACCGTGGAGCACTGCTCGCCGTGCAAGACCGCACAGCTGTGATGCACACCTTCATGACGCTCGCCGGCGGGCACGACCACGGCGACGCCATCGATCTCGACGCCTTCATGGCGCAAGCCGCGGAATACGAGACCGAAGGCGACGTTGTTGATCGCGCGTGGAAGGTGATCAACACCATGAGCCGTAAACATCCCTTTGCCACGGTGCGTGCTGGCGAACTGCAACGCTGGATCGACGGCGGCGCCTACGACCGAATCCTCGGCGGCGAGTATCTCCGGCGTGCCGATGCTCCGACGCAGCCCGATCTCGGACGCGACATCAAAGACGCCGCCGCCTACTACAGCGACCAAGCCATGGCCGCGGCCGACAAGTTCGGTGACGTCCTCGGCCGCGCACGCACCGCCTTTGACTACGCCTTCAAGGGTGGCCGTCGGTGAAGGTTCTGATTGTCGGCGGCGGTGGTCGGGAGCACGCGATCGCGTGGAAACTCGCCGCTGAAGATGCTCAGCTCGAGATTATTGCAGCGCCGGGGAACCCTGGCATTGCGCTGCTCGGCCGAAACGCCAAAGTCGCTGCGACCGATATCGAAGGACTCACGGCGCTCGCGCGACGCGAGCGGATAGACCTGACGATTGTTGGGCCGGAGGCGCCGCTCGACCTGGGGATCGTCGACCATTTCCGCTCGATGGACTTTGCGGTGTTCGGCCCGACCAAGGACGCCGCGCGCATCGAGACCTCCAAGCGCTTCGCCAAGGAACTGATGCTCGCCGCCGGAGTGCCGACCGCAAGCGCTCGCACCTTCACGCGGGCTGATGATGCTCGCGCCGAGGTGCGTCGACTCGGAGCACCGGTTGTCGTGAAAGCCTCTGGGCTGGCCGCTGGTAAGGGAGTGGTGGTCGCTATGAGCATCGCCGAGGCGGACGACGCCATCGCGATGATGCTCGAGGGGAACGCATTCGGCGATGCTGGCCACGAAGTGCTGGTTGAAGAGTTCATGACGGGCGAGGAGATCTCCGTCTTCGCACTGACCGACGGCACGCATGTGCTCCCGATGGTCGCCGCGCAGGACCACAAGCGGATCGGCGAGGGCGATACTGGCCCCAACACCGGCGGGATGGGAGCGTACGCGCCGGTCGCGATCGCAACGGCCGCCATCGCAGATGTCACGCTCGACCGTGTGTTTCAGCCGACACTTCGCGCGATGCGCGACGCTGGCTGCCCCTTCACGGGACTGCTCTACGCCGGGCTGATGCTGACCCCCGACGGCCCAAAGGTTGTGGAGTTCAACTGTCGGTTCGGTGATCCGGAAACGGAAGTTGTGCTGCCGCTGATGCAGTCAAGCCTACTCGAGCCCATGCGCGCGATCGCGCGCGGCGACTCGCTCGCGGGGTCTGCACCGCTGCAGTTCTCGTCTCGCGCAGCGGTCACTACGGTGGTCGCCGCTGGCGGATACCCTGGAAAGGTCCAGAGTGGCGACGCGATTGCTCTGCCGGCGCCAGAAAAGGAGGTGATCGTCTTTCACGCCGGCACGGTGCGCGACGCCGATGGCGTCCTGCGCACCTCCGGTGGTCGCGTGCTTACGGTGACGGCGTTGGGCGACACCGTTGCGGATGCTCAGCAGCGTAGTGTGCAGCACGCGCAACGCATCCGTTTCGACGGCGCCCAGCTCCGGCGCGACATCGGATGGCGCGAGGTCGCGCGGCGTGCCGGAGCTCCCTGAAACCGAGACCATCGCGCGCGCGCTCGATGAGCTCGTTCGCGATTCGGTAATCACGGCGGTCGCAATCCCGCGACCCAATGTCCTGCGGGAGCACTCGGCAGACGAGTTCGGTCGCCGCCTCCGAGAGGTGGCGATCACGCGTTGCTGGCGCCGCGCCAAGTGCATCGTGCTGGACCTCTCGACCGGCGACCGTTTGGTGGTGACACCCCGTTTCACCGGCGGACTGTTCGTCGCGCGGCGTGACGCGGCCCCTGAACCGCCGCCATCGAACCCGGACTACACCTGCCTCGCCCTCACCCTGAGCGACGGCCGCACCCTGCGCTACCGCGATGTCCGTCGCCTCGGGACCGTTGCCCTGATGGACCCTGCACGCTTTGCGGCCTGGACCGCCGGCATTGGCCCGGAACCCCTCGACCCCGATTTGACAGCACCCCTGTTTTCGGGTTTCATTCGGGTATCCCGGAGGGCTATCAAAACGGTGCTGATGGATCAGCGACGGCTGGCAGGAGTGGGTAACATCTACGCGAACGAATCGCTGTGGGCGGCGCGGATCGCGCCCACGCGAGCGGCCGCACGGGTGACGCGCGCCGAGGCGGCGACGCTGCTCGCGGAGCTGCAACGTCTCCTGGCGGCGTCCATCGCGGTCGGAGGGACCACCTTCCGTGACTACCGCGACCCACTCGGCAACCGCGGGGGGTTCGCCGCGCAGCTACAGGTGTACGGTCGCGAAGGGGAGCCCTGCCCTCGTTGTGGCGTTCCGTTGTCGGGGCACCACAAGCTTGAAGGACGCGCCACCGTGTGGTGCCGAGGCTGTCAGCGGTGAGTGGTCGGCGGCGCAAGAAAAAGGCAGCCTCCGCAGAATCCGAAGCGCGCGTCCTCACGATGCACGCCACGGTGAAAGCGGAGCTCAAAGAACGCCCGGGCGTCTACCACATGATCTCCCCAGAGGGAGAAATCATCTACGTGGGGAAGAGCAAGAAGCTTCGCACGCGTCTCATGGGCTACTTCCGCGCCGAGTATCCGGCGGAGAAGGGTGCACGGATCCTGCGCGAGGCGGCAGAGGTGAAGTGGGAGTATCTGCCGAGTGAGTTCGAAGCGTTGCTCGAGGAACTGCGGCTGATCAAGCGCTGGCGTCCACGGTTCAACGTGATGATGAAGCGCGATGCACGGCACCACGCGTTCATCAAGATGTCGCGCGGGAGCGCGCCGAAACTGGCCGTCGCGCGCAGCGCAGGAACCGATGACACCGGTGTCTACTTCGGGCCATTCCACGGCGCGCATCAGCTCGAGGATGCCCTGCGCGAACTCAACGACGTGCTGGGCCTACGGGACTGCCGCAACGACATGCCGATGCATTTCAGCGATCAGGTCGAGTTCCCTGAGGTGCCGCCGCGCACACCAGGGTGCATCCGATTTGAAATCGGAAAATGCCTCGGCCCGTGCGTCGCCGCGACCACCGTTGCGGAGTATCGAGACCGCTTCGGGCTGGCGCGCAAATTTCTTGAGGGCACCTACGAAGCGCCGCTCGCCTCGCTACGAGCGGCGATGGAGGCCTCGAGTGACCAACTCGAGTTCGAGCGCGCCGCGCAGCTCCGCGACAAACTGCAACGGCTCGAAGGGCTCCGCGACCAGTTCGCGCGGCTTCGGTTCGCCGTGGAGTCGCTGTCGTTTGTGTACACCGTGCCCGGAAGGGGCGACGACAACCGGAGCTATGTGGTGCGACGCGGACGGGTGCGCGCCGTGCTTCCCGCGCCATCGACAACCGATCAGCACGCCGAGCTTACAGCGCGCGCGGTGCAGGTGTTCGGGTCCACGGAGCGGAACGCCACCACAGTCCCGGCGCACGAAGTGGACGAGCTCCTGATCCTCTCGAGCTGGTTCCGGAAGTTTCCCGCCGAGCTGGAACGCACGGTCCCCGCGGCGCATTTTTTAGCGCCCCAGCCAGCCTGAGCGGGCCACAGCCGCACACTCGCACAGCGGCGGCCGCTCATCTCGCGTAAGATTCACGGATGCCCCTTCCACGCCCTCACGTCACTGCCATGACCATCGCACGCGCCCGCTGGTCCACGATCCTGCTCGCTACGCTCAGCACCGCCCTCGTTGCCCAGGGGACGCCACCCGCCGGCGGTACCGGAGGACGTGGCGGGGGCGCGCAGCCCGCGACGCCCGCGATGACCTCGTCGCCCCTCCCCACGGGGCGTGTCACCTATCGCACGCTCACCGAGGCCAACCTCGAGATGGAGCGCATCGAGGCCGCGTACCCGACCAAGGTCAAGCGCTTTGCCCTCCCGCACAAGACCAGCCTCGGGAGCACCGTCTGGGCGCTCGAGATTACGCACGATGTCAAAACGCCGTCGGGCAAGCCGGTCTTCGTGATGACGGGACTCCACCACTCGCGTGAGTGGCCGACCGTGGAACTCCCGTTGGAATTCATTCACGATCTGCTCAAAAACGATGGCACCGATCCGCGGATCACTGCGGCGCTTGAGAAAGTGCGCTTCATCGCCGTGCCGATCGTGAACCCCGACGGCTTTGACCTCTCGCGCACGCTGATCAACGAGCAAAAGCGCAAGAACTGTCGCGTACAGGACGGAAAAGAGCCGACCTACGCCGAATGCGCGAATCCGCTGAATGCCGGCGCCGGCGTGGATCTCAACCGAAACTACGGCGCCTTCTGGGGCGGCATCGGAGCCAACGCCGCGCCGAACGGGCAGAGCTATCGCGGCGCGGCTCCATTCTCTGAGCCTGAAATTCAGAACATGCGAGATCTTTTTGCCTCGCATCAAGTGGTGGTCGCGCTCAGCAATCACACGCCCGACGCGAAAGTGCTCCGTGCGCCGAGCACCACCGACGAGCCCACGCCGTTTGATGTCGCGCAGTACGACTCCGTGGCGCAGCTCCTCGGCAAGGATCTCAAGTGGGACGCCGGCCCGTGGCCGAAGGTGTACTACAATGCCAGCGGGACAATGGAGGAGCAAGCGTACTACACCGCCGGTACGTTCGCCTTCACCTTTGAGAACACACCCGGACAGCGCGGCTTCCACCCAGCCTACTCGTTTGTGGTTGATCAGTACTTCGGCACCGGCGCGTATCCGGGTTCAAGTTCGCGCGCCGGCTACATGCGCCTACTCGAAGCCGCCGCCGATCCCGCCCTGCACTCAGTCCTTGAGATCAAGGCGCCGGCCGGTGCGACACTGACCTTGAGCAAGAAGATCGTCCTCGAATCGGCGCCGGTGCTCCTGAGCGATCGCGACTCAACGCGCGGCCCGATCGTGAAGCAACCGATGGAACTCACCTCGACGACCGTCGTGCCGAAGGGGAATGGCCCGTTCCTCTGGCACGTGAATCCGTCGTCGCGTCCGAGCCAGCACGGCCAGGAACTGATCGCCGAGCAGTGGACGGTGAGCTGCAAGCTGAAGGGAAAGCCGATCTCAGTAGCTGTTACCGTGGCCCGCGGTGCCAAGGCGAAGGTGGATCTCGGGAAGTGTCAGTGACCGCGCACTTCTGACGCGCCAGCGGCGTTTGCGAGTGAAAGGCAGAGGGGCGGCGACCACGATGGCCGCCGCCCCTCTGCCTTTGCTATACGACGCTTACGGTACGATTTTCGGCGCGTCCGGCTTGGGCTCGTCGTTCCAGTTGAGCACCGAGTTGAAGATCATGTTGAACTCGCCGTGGTTCTGCCAACGATAGATCGGGTTGTTGGAGAAGAGCACCACGCGGCCGTGGCCCTTGTAGGCCTGTGGGATATCCACCGCGAACGGCTTGCCACGCAGTGAATCGGCGCCCGTCATGAGCCCCGAGAGCACAGCCCCGTCACCACCCACATAGCGCGCCAGCACATTCCCTTCATCGGCCACGCCAACCTTCAGCGGGCTTCCACCGACATACTTGACCGGCATCTTGGTGCTCGAGTATCCGTAGAACACCGGGTGCTCTGGGCGCACGATCTCGCCCTGCACGAGTGGACGCTGCGACGTCAGCCCCGCAATCGGCGCCTTGTCCACACTGCGCGCCCAACCGAAGTCAATCGGCAAACGAGCGGCGTCACCGACAGCAATCAGCGTACCACCGGCGTCGAGGAACGCGCCGATCGCATCCACACCATCCTGCCCAATTCCACCCGACATGTCATCAGTCTCGCCGTACATGCCGAGGAACTGATACTTCTCGCTCTTTTTGTATGGCTGTGGCTTGGCGGCCGGGGCAGCAAGCACGGTCTGCTTGCTCATGTTCTGCTCGGCCATCAAAATCACTTCGTACTTAGCGCGCAGGTTCCCCTGCTTGACCTGCTCCTTGTAGATCAGGTCGTACGGGATCCCAAACTGCTCGAAGGTCAGGCGATACCAGCCGAGGTTCTGCGTGTTTCCCCAGGTGGAGAAAATCGCGATGCGCGGCAGATCGGCATCATGCGTCGGCACCGTGGGCTTGGCGGTGAGGTTCGCGGCGGTGAGACCAAACTCCTGCACCGCAGCGCGCACCGCAGCGGCCTGCGCCATGTCGGTGACAATGAACGAACCGGCCGGGAACTCCATGCTGTCGACCTTGAACGACTTCTCGGCGATCTGCATGGGCACGTTCTTCAGCTTGTAGCGCAACGAGATCATGTTGTTCGATCCCAAGTGCGCGATCGCAATGCCCGCCGTGCCAGCACCGGTGGTCTTGCCCGCGAGGGTCACCTTCTCAACGGCCGTTACCGCAACTTTGAGAATCGCCGAATCGGCGATCTCCGCGTAGTCGATATTGAAGGCCATCCCCATCGACCAACCACTGTCGTCGTACGTATTGAGGCGTTGATCGGGGTAGTTCTGCTTCTCAATCAAGTTCTTGGCGAGGCGACCGTAGGGCTGGTCGCGCTTGATCACATAGGAGCCCGCCGGATAGGTCGTGGTGCCGATCTTGAACGCAGATGTGGCCTGCCCAACTTCAATGCGCTGGATGCGCAAAATGTTGACGAACTCGGCCACCTTCGTCATGTCACGCTGGACGGGGAGCACGAATCCGTACGGCGCCTTGTTCTTTCCTTCTTCGATCGAGTTGCGCGTCTTAATGTAGAAGTTCTCGAGCACCATCGCGGGGAACATTGCGGTGAGCTGCAGCGAGGAGAGCACACCCGTCTCCATGTAGTTCGTATTGGAGCGACGGGTGAAGGTGTTGATGTCTTCCTGCGTAAACTGGATACCGCGATACCATTCGCGGTCCTGCCCGCCACCACGACCGGTTGGAATCGCAGCGGCACCGCCACGACCACCACCGGGGAAGCCAGCGCCAGGGGCCGGAGCCGGAGCACCAGCGACGGTCGCGCCAACGGGAGCCGCCGCGGCGGCAGCACCACCACGTCCACCGCCACCGCCAGCGCCGCCACGACCACCACGCCCACCGCCTGGGGCTGCTACGGCTACAGGAGCCGTTGCCGCAGCGTTCGCGACCGTCGGACCAACGGCGGGAGCGGCCGCAGCCGGCGCAGCGGGCGCAGCCGCCGCAGCGGGCGCTTCGACATCACGTCCGGACTGCGTCTCGTACATCTTCATCAAGCCGTTGTGGTTGTACGCCACGGAGCCGAGGTAGCCCGGCGACCAGCCGTCCATGAAGGCGTGCGTGTAGACACCCGGCATTCCCCACTTCGTCATCTGCGAAAGCTCATAGTTCGCAAAGAACGGAAGCTCGGCGAACAGGATCGGATCAAGATTCGGATTCTGTGGCGGACCACCGCTGTAGGTGTAGAGCAGCGACTGCGCTTCATGCAGATCGTGCATGATCGGCGGATGGGCCGTGAAGTACCAGTCGATGATCGCGCGCATCTGCATCAGGTCGACGTTGATGTCGCGATTGTTGTCGTGGTACACGTACTTCCCCCAGTACGGCAGGGCGCCAATGCCACCAGCGCCGCCGCGTCCGCCACCACCGCCGCCGAACGGAGCAGCCGCCGCACCTGGAGCACCTGGAGCACCAGGCGCTGCTGCCGGCGTTGGATTCGCGGCGGCAAACTCGAGCCCCTTATAAAACCAGTCCACATTGCGGTCGCGGCCGTCGGCATCGGCGACCGGGGTGACCGACACGTACACGTTGTTGCGGATCTGCGTGATGATCGGCGACGTCTCGGTCGCCAAGCGATACACGAGCTCCATCAGCATCTCCGACGGGCCGGTCTCACCGCTGTGCAAGCCGCCCATCAGATGGTAGTGCGGCTTGGTCTTGGTGATCAGCTCGCGAATCGCGTCCTCGCTTGTGCCGCGTGGATCCGCAATCTTGGCGAGGTTCGCGCGATTCTGCGCGATGTTCTTCATGTTCGCGTCGCTCGACACCCACACGACCACGAGTTCACGTCCTTCATCGGACTTGCCAATGGTCTCGACACGCACGCGCGGCGTCGCCTTGGCGAGCGCGCGATAGTACTTCAGCTGGTCGGCGTAGTACGTGAGCTTCTTGGGCGCACCGGCATGGTAGCCGATAATGTCCTTGGGCGTGGGGATCCCGGCCACGAGCGGCAGGTGATCCACCAACGGGCTCCCGTGCTTCGGATTCGCGAGCCACGCCTTGTAGTCCTTGGCGAACCCCTCATCCTGCTTCTGCTTGGGGTCTCGTGTTTCAGTCGTGTACTGCTGGGCACCGATCGCGGCCGCGGCGACGGCCATCAGGCCCGTGGCCAACACGACGCGACGGGTTGAGCGAACGAACACGGAACGAGGTGACATCTCGGACATGGGCTCGGGATAAGAGAGGGGGAACATCAGCGGTTGCAGCTCGGCATGGTCGGGTCAGCGCCCGCGATCGCCGGTTTGTCCTTGCGCATGGCGACGGCCATCATGACGTCGTGAACGAAGCGCCCCACACGAGCCGCATGCTCGTACTCGATGTACTGCGGCTCGTCCGTGGCCATGTGATAATCCTGCGCATATCCCAGCGAGAAGTAGGTCACCGGAATGTCCTTGCGAACGTAGTTCACCTGATCGCTCCGGCAGAACCGGTTCATCGGATTCGACGGCACTTCCCACGTCTTATCAATCGCCATCGTTTCGCTGCGCACGGCATTCACCGAATCGATAATGTCGCCGAACTCACGCGACAAGCGACGTGACCCTAACGTCTGCAGCGACGTCGGCCCACCGAACTTCACCTGCTCCACGCGTCCCTTCCCCACCATGTCCATGTTGTGAGCGGCGACGATCTTGTCGAGCGGCAACGTGGGGTGATCGGTAAACCATTTGGAGCCCAGCAGTCCCGATTCCTCGCCCTGATGCGAGATGAAGATGATCGAGCGCTTGGGCTTCTCCGATGCAAACTTCTCCGCGATTTCGAGGAGGACGACCGTGCCAGAGCCATCGTCGTCGGCGCCATTCATCACGGAGTCGCGTCGAATCGGGCGGATGCTGCGGGCGCGCGCGATCAGCGAGTCAATCTGATGCTGCTGGTCGGGGGTCGGGCGGCAGGACGGGTCGTTTGAGCCCTGGCGACGCGTCACCGAGTTCACCGCGCGGGTCGAGTCGTGATCGACCGACGCAGCCAACGTGCCCACGTGATCGTTGTGCGCGCCAACTAAGACGTACTCGCCGGCGAGCGTCGGATCTGAGCCCGGCAGCACCGCAATCACGTTGCGCGCCGGGGTGTCAGACATTTTGAAGGCGTAGTTCCAGTTGGCCGACACCGCGGAACCAGTCGCACCGACGGTCAGCTGATCAACGGGCTTGCCGAACAGCTTGGTAGCCGCCGCATTCGAGATCGACGCCGCCGCTGGAGCTGCAATCGGGGCCGCTTCCATTCCGGAACGGGGCGCGAGCGCCGCAGCGACTGCCGCCGGGGTCATGCCGTCGAGGTTCACATACAGAACGGCCACTGCACCCGCGGTCACCGCGCGCGCGTCGCGTGTGGCACCAGCGCCACCGCCGCGTCCACCACGGCCCGCAGCTGAGGCTGCGGTCGCAGCGTCAGCAATGACGGCCGCCGCTGCACCAAAGCGATTGGGCACCGAGTCGCAGCGGGGCACCGTCGCGGTCGCCGCGCCGCCACGTCCACCTGCCGCCGCTGCCGGGCCACCCAGGTACACGGCAATCTTCCCCTTGAATGCGGCCGCGTCGAGCGCGGTGGTCTCCCCCCAGCGCCCCGCAAACACCACGGGAATATTCGTCAGCTCAGCCTTGCTTCCAATGCCAGTGGCCGCATTGGGCACGAGCGGAATGAAATCGGTCTTCAGCGCCATCGCCGCACCATCGGCAACGAGCGTGGTCTTGGACGCGTCGAACGCACTCGGGCCGTAGGCGAGATTCTGGAACCAGGTGCCATTGTCGCCGGCTGGCTTGAGCCCGAGTCGCTTGAACTCGTTCGCGATGTAGCCGGTGGTCTTGTAGTTGGTCGGATCGCCAATGCGGCGCCCGAGCATGGAGTCGTCGGCGATGCCATAGAGACGGGTGCGCAGATCATTCGCCGTGATCTCTTTGGTGGTCGGCCGCGGCGCCCACTTATACGGTCCTTCGTCCGGCCAGACCGGCTTCACATTGGCAGGCCAGGAGGTGACGGCTGGCTTGGACTGCGCGCCAACGGTGGCTGCAATGCAACAGGCGCAGCTCGCCAGGGCGAGGACACGGAGCAAACGGGGCACGGGCATCTCCAATGGGCGGGAATAGAGACTTCAAATGTGCCGCTCGGTGGACGACCCGGCAATGCGGCACCTCTCTCTAACGCACACCCTCCCCGGACTGATGACGCCGAGGACCCTCGGTCAGACGGGCAAATCGACCAAAATTGCCTCAGCGAGGCCGTCCCGAATGGTCAACCGGGCCACACTGGGCATCAGGTTGAACCGACGAGCCCCGGCGGCCCCCGGATTCACGATCAGCTGGTGGCCAACCCGCTCAATTTTCTGGATATGGGTGTGCCCGTAGATACAGACGTCGGCGTCATAGGCCGCGGCGACCCGTTCAGGCTGTGGGCGCCCGAGTTCGTGGCCGTGGCTCACGTGAACCGTGAGGCCGCCTAGCACGAGGTCAATGGCACGCGGCAGGTACAGCCCGAACGGGTCATCGGTGTTCCCGAGGACCGCGTGCACCGGCGCAATCAGCGCCAGTTCGTCCAAAATGTCCTGATCGCCGACATCCCCCGCGTGGAGAATGAGCTCCACCCCGGCCAGCGCCTCGTGGACGGCCGGACGGAGCAGGCCGTGCGTGTCGCTAATCAGCCCGATCAGCATCCGTAGGCTCCCCCCAGCGGGGCGCGAGCGTCTGCGGAACATCCAGATGGTCCAGCACGCGGGCGACCATAAAGTCCACCAACTGGGCGATACTCGTGGGGCGATTGTAGAACCCCGGCGCAGCCGGCATCACCACCGCGCCCGCGCGCGTCAGGCGGAGCATGTTCTCGAGATGGATCGCCGAGAGCGGCGTCTCGCGCGGCACCAGAATCAGCGGACGGCGCTCCTTGAGCGTCACATCGGCCGCGCGTTCCACAAGCGAGCGCGAGGTCCCCGCGGCGATTGAGGCGAGTGTCCCCATTGAGCAGGGGCAGATCACCATCCCGGCCGTCTTGGAGCTGCCCGAGGCAGGCGCAGCGCCACGGTCGGCGTCGTCGTACACGGTCACATAGCGATCGAACGCCGTCTCGCCAATGTGCGCACGCAGGCCGGCGACGTCCTGCACATCGCTCTCGGTGCGGAGCAACCGGAATCCGTGCGACGACACAATCAGCCGCACCGGACGTTCGGCCAGCACGAGTTGTTCCAGAAGCCGGATGCCGTACGGCGCGCCCGACGCGCCAGTCAGCGCCATCACAATCGGCAAGGCGCGGCTCATCGGGTCAACCGCTCCGCAAGGACAAAGGCAAAAAATGTGGTCGAGAGCGCCATGTTCACCGTAAAGAAGGCTTTGTCGACCTTCGTCACATCCTCCGCCGACAGCAACGTATGCTCGAACGCGAGCATCCCCGCGGCCACTACCACACCAACGCCGTACAGCACCCCGGCCCCGGTCACATAGCCCACCGCCGCCAGATGCAGCACCGTCCCCACGTGAAGCACACGCGCCACGAGTAACGCTCGGTGCGCGCCAAGCGTGGCGGGGACCGAGTGCAACCCATTGGCGCGATCAAACTCGATATCCTGGAGCGCGTACAGAATGTCGAATCCGCCGGTCCAGGTCATGACCGCCACGGCGAGCGCGACGAGCATCCACCACGGCTCCGCCCACTGGCCGGTGACCGCCAAATACCCACCCACGGGGGCAATGCCTAAGCCGAGCCCGAGCACCAAATGCGACCAGCGCGTGAAGCGCTTGCAGAGCGAATAAAAGAAAATCCAAGCCGCCGCCACCGGCGAGAGCGCAAAGCAGAGCGGGTTCAGTCGGTACGACGCATAGGCAAACACCACCAGCGCAACCACAATCGACCCCCACGCTTCGCCGACCGACATCGTGCCGCTGGGAATCTCGCGCATCGCCGTGCGGGGATTCGCCGCGTCAAACACCCGATCCGTCACGCGATTGAACCCCATCGCGGCAAACCGTGCGGAGGTAAAAGCGAGCACCACCCACCCGAGCACCGACCAGGTCAGCGGCGCGTGATACGTTGCGAGTGTAACACCCACGAGCGCGAACGGCAGTGCGAACACCGTGTGCGGCAGCTTCACGAAGTTCGCATACCGCACGAGCCGCGACCCACCGGCAAAGGTTTGCCCTTCGCGCACGACCTCGGCCCCGCTCGGCCCCGCCGTCTGCGTCACTGAGCGTCGAGCCCAAGCGTCGGCCACATCGCGTCAACCTTGGCCCGTGTCGCGGCATCCATCTCAATCACCTGCGGCCAGTTTCGCGTGAACCCTTCCTCAGGGAACTTCTTCGTGGCGTCGAGCCCCATCTTGCTCCCGTACGTGAACGCACGACTCGCGTGATCGAGCACATCCACGGGGCCCATGGTAAAGCGCACATCCCGCTCGGGATCGATGTTGTTCAACGCCACCCACCACGCTTCCTGCGGATTCCGCACATTCACCCACGAGTCCACAATCACCAGCACCTTCGCGAGCGACATCAACCCCTGCCCCCACATGGCATTCATCACCTTGTGGGCATGCCCAGGATATTCCTTCTTGATGCTCACGAACACGAGGTTGTGAAACACCCCCTCGGCGGGCATGTGATAATCCACGATTTCGGGGATCGTCAGCTTGAGCAGCGGCAGGAAAATCCGCTCCGTGGCGTGACCGAGATAGAAGTCCTCCATCGGCGGACGCCCAACGATCGTCGCCGCGTACACCGCGTTGCGCCGCATCGTGACCGCCGTGATATGCACTAGCGGATACAGGTCGGCCTCGGAGTAGTAGCCGGTGTGATCGCCAAAGGGGCCTTCCGTCACCAGCGCTTCCGCCGGATCGATATAGCCCTCGAGCACAATCTCTGCGTCGGCCGGCACTTCGAGATCACAGGTCAGCGCCTTGGTGAGATGCACCGGCGCCTTGCGCAGGAACCCGGCGAAGATGAACTCGTCCACGGTCGGCGGCAGCGGCGCGCTCGCCGAGTACATCGAGGCTGGATCGCCACCGATCCCGATACACACCGGCATCTTCTCGCCCTTCTCGGCCATCTCGCGCCAGTGAGCGGCGCCTACCTTGTGGCGCTGCCAGTGCATCGCGACGGTGTCCTTCCCCATCACCTGCACACGGTACATGCCGACGTTCCGGATGCCGCGCTTGGGATCCTTGCTGATCACCATGGGCAGCGTGATGAACGGACCTCCGTCATCGGGCCAGGTGGTGAGCACCGGAATCTTTCGCAGATCGATGTCATCGCCACGCCAGACAATTTCCTGGCATGACGGCGTTCCGCTCTTCATGCGCGGCGGGAACTTGGCCACTTCGAGCAAGCGTGGCAGCAACGAGAGCTTGCCGAGCAGCCCCTCGGGCACTTTGAGGTCCATCAGCTTGGTAATGCGGTCCCCGTGCTCGTCGAGCGACTTCACACCGAGCGAGAGCGCCATTCGGTTCATGGAACCGAAGAGGTTGATCGCGACCGGGAACTGCGAGATGGTGCCGTCGGCAAGCACCGGCTTCTCGAACAGCAGCGCCATGCCGCCCCCGGGCTGCTTGCTCACGCGGTCGACAATCTCGCACATCTCCAGCTCGACCTTCACGGGCTCGGAGATGCGACGCAACTCACCGATCGCGTCGATCGCGTCGAGAAATTCGGATAGGGTATCGATAGACACGGTGTGCTTAGTCCTTCGTGCCGTGATGGATGGCGGCAATCCCAAAAGTCTGCGGCGTATAGCTGACCGCCGTGAAGCCCGCGGCGGTCATGCGACGCGCCAGTTCTTCAGTCTCAGGAAAGTTCGCCACCGAATCCGGCAGATATTTGTATGCCGTACGGTGCCCGCTGATCAGCCCGCCGATCACCGGCAACACCCGATGGAAGTAGAACAGATACGCACCACGCACCAGCGGCGCACGCGGTGTTGAAAACTCCAGAATCACAAACCGTGCGCCCGGCTTCAGCACGCGGTACACCTCTGCGAGCCCTGCATCGAGCGACGCCACATTGCGAATCCCGAAGGCAACGATCGCCCCAGCGCAGCTGTTGCTCGAGAGCGGAAGGGACAACGCATCGGCCACCACCGGCGCCAACACATCGGGACTCGCCTTGCCCTTGCCCGCGCGTAACATCGGCTCGGCGAAGTCCGCGCCGACAATGTGTCCGCGGAATCCCGGACGACGACTCAACTCCGTCCCGACGTCGAGCGTTCCCGCGCAGAGATCGAGATACGTGCCGTCGCTGACGCGCTCCCAGTTGAGGGTGCGCAAGGCGACCTTCCGCCATTGGCGGTCGATCCCGAGCGAGAGCAGGCGGTTGAGCAGGTCGTAGCGCGGCGCAATCTCCGAGAAGATGCGCTGCACATACTGGCGCTTGCCCGGTGCTCCGGCAGCGGCGGCGCGCGCTTCCTGCGCTTCTCGGGAGGCCTCGATTTCAGTGGCTGTCATGAGCCCTGAAAGTTGCCCAGATGCGAGAGGTCGGGCAAGTTACAGGGACGCGCATGCCCGCATTTCTCGACCTCACCAACGCCCCCGACGCAGATGTGGTCACGCTCGCCCAACAGGGCCGCGAGGACGCCTTTCGCGAGCTCGTGCGTCGGTATGAGCGCCCGGTCTTCACGCTGATCTTCCGCATGGTGCGCGACACCGCGACCGCCGAAGACCTCTCCCAGGACGCCTTCATCAAGGTCCTGAACAACATCGACAAGTATAGGCCCGAGTTCAAATTCTCGAGCTGGCTCTTCAAAATCGCCAACAACATCGCCATCGACTTCCTCCGGCGACGGCAGCTCAACACCATCTCGATCGACGGCTCCCCGCACGCCGCCACCGCAGCTGAAGCGGAGGCCAGCGCGTTCGACATCGACGCAGGGGGCGAGAACGCGCTCGACGCGATGGCCGCCAAGGAGCTGGGCTCAGCCATCGAGCGGGCCATCGGCGCGCTCCGCCCCGAGTACCGCGCCTGCATCATGCTCCGGCACGTCGAGGGGCGCTCCTACGAAGAAATCGCTGCCACCCTCGACCTCCCGCTGGGCACGGTCAAGACCTACATCCACCGCGCCCGCTCCCAGCTGCGCGAGGCGCTGGAACACCTGCGCGAGTAACCCGAACACATACCGAAACACACGGGTCGCAGCAACACTGAAACTGGGCGCCACGCCCACTCGTACGGCACTTCAGGAGGTCATCATGCAACACCGCCACTTGCTTCCAGACGAAATCGATCAGCTGCTCGACGGCGAGTCGGGCGTCGACGTCGCGCCGCTGCTGGCGCACCTCGAGGCCTGTCCCGACTGCGCGCAGAAACTGACCGACGCGCGCCTCGTCTGCGAGTCCATCGAACAGCTCCAGCACTTCGCACCATCGCCGCGCTTCACCGCGTCGGTGATGGCGCAGGTGCAGGTGGTCGAGCCGTGGCATGTCGCCCTCACGAACACGGCGCACCGACTGGTCCCTGCCTCGCGTCGCGTGCGTGCGGTGATGTTCGCCTCCGGCTCGCTCCTGGCGATCGGACTGTCGGCAGGCGTGGTGTGGCTGCTCACGCGCCCTGACATGGCACTCTACGCCGCGGGGCTCGCCGCCGGCCGCGCGCGCCGCGTGCTGCTCGATGCCACAGGCACGGTCATCACCGATGCCTTTGGTCAACCGGCGCTCGACGCACTGCGCTCGGGCTCCGTGTCGCGTGTCGCACTCGGCGGCGCGCTCGTGTTGACCGCCGTTGGCCTGGCGAACGTTTCCCTTCGGGCCGCCGCGACGTCGGCGCGCCGAGCGCGGGAGTAGTACGATGATCACGTCCCTTCTCCGCGTCGTGCGTGGTGCCTCCGTGGTGCTCGCGCTGATCGTCTCCGCTTCCCGGGGCGCCGCACAGAGTACGGCGGCAAAGACCACGCAGCGCGCCGAGCTCGCGGCTGTCCTTGCGACGCTGCGCCACGACGCCGACACCAAGACCCTCCCCACGGCGGAGCAGTTCACCTTTGGCGATCGCACCGTGGCCGCAGGCGCTGAGCCCGGGCCGGTGGCGGTCGCCAACGGCACGCTGCATGTGCGCGGCACCGTAAACGGTGATGCCGCGAGCTGGCACGGGAATATCGTGGTGCACGAGGGAGGTCGCATCACCGGCAATGCCTGGGCGATCGGCGGAAAAGTTCTCCTCGAGGGCGGTGCCGTCGAGGGCGACATGCGCGCGCTGGACGGCGATTTCGGCCCGCTGGAGCGGGTGCCGGAGACTCTCGACGGCGCCGCAGCCGTGCTGCACCAGGGGGCATTGGCATTTGGATGGCTCGTGGTCCTGCTCGCCGTCGGCATCGGCGTCCTCGTGTTCGCATCACCGAATCTCAACGCGGTGGGTGATGCCATCACACGGGGATTCGGGCGCGCCTTCTTTGCTGGGCTCGCGGCGGAGTTCGCACTGCTGCCGCTGATGATTCTCCTGATCGTGGCCCTGTGCCTGACCGTACTCGGGATCCTGCTGATTCCATTCGCAATCGTGGCGTATGTGCTCGCCGCCGCCGGGCTGGTCACACTGGGGTTCCTGGCGATGGCGCAACTCACGGGACAAGCGTTTGTTGGCGTGGGCACCGGCGCCGAGATTGATCGCCGCGCGAAAGCCCTGCAGTCCATGCTGCTTGGGCTCGTCGTCTTGCTCGCGCCCTGGTTCGTTGCCAGCGCGCTCGCCTGGTCCCCGAAGGGTGCACTCGTCATGCGCACCCTCGCCTTCGCTATCACGTGGGTCGCTGGCACCGCGGGGCTCGGCGCGGCGCTCATGTCGCGTGCCGGCAAGAAGCGCCCCACACGCGCAGACCCGAACACCGCGTCGACCACCGGTTGGGCGACACCGACTCCTGTCGCAGGCGTCGCTGCCGCGCGACGGCCCGCGCCGTATACCACCGGAGGAACTCCGCGATGATCCCTCGTGCCCTTCGGTTCACCGCCCTGAGCCTCGCGTTTGCGGCACCGCTCTCTGCCCAACACTGGCGCACGCTCGACGCCTCTCGTCAGCTCAGCGACTCGTCGTCGGTTGACGTCCGCATCACCTACGCGGCGGGTAAGCTCGAGCTGCGCCCCGCCACTGGCGGCCGCACGCTGTACAGTATGTCGCTCAAGTACGACGCCGAGCATGGGGAGCCGCTCGCCAACTGGGACGCCGCGCACCACGCGGTGCACCTCGGCGTGAAAGGGGTGAAAGGCTCTTGGAATCGTCGCGATGCCGAGGGCAGCGCCATGCGTGCCGACCTCTCAACGGTGCCGCCGATCGATCTCTCGCTCGAACTGGGCGCGGTCACTGGAGACTTACAGCTCGGCGGACTCCGGCTCTCTCGGCTCCGACTCAAGGCCGGTGCCGCCGATGTCTCCGCGCGCTGGGACCTGCCGAATCGCGAACCCATGCACGATTTAACCATCGATGCCGGTGCGGCCACGCTCAAACTGGTGCAGGCAGGCAACGCGAACACGGGGCGGATCGTCGCGAATGTGGGTGTCGGGGCCCTGGAGATTGACCTTGGGGGCAACTGGACGCGCGACATCGACATGACCGCAAACGTCGCGATGGGCACACTCGACCTGCGACTCCCGAATGACGTTGGCATCCGGGTGGAGTCGAATGCCTTTATGGTGGACTTCGACAAGGCGGCCTTACGCAAACGCGGCAACGAGTGGTATTCCGAGAACTACGACGCTGCGCCGCGAAAAGTCCGACTCCGGCTCAACGGCGCGATGGGCAACGTCAGCATCACGCGCGACACCAAGTAGCGGCGCTTTCCTCCGAGCGCACGACAGCGAAATCGCCCGCCGGACTCAGTCCGGCGGGCGATTTCTATTGCTGCGAGGAACTGCGAGGTGCTGCTGCTACTGCACGCAGGCGCCCTTGGGGTTCGGCTTCGGCTTGTCGACCACGATGCGGTGATCGAGGTTCGCGATCTTCATGGCGCTCGCCATCACCAGGCGGCTGACGTCGGCCATGTGGTCGTAGTCGATGTACTGCGGCTCGTCGGTGACCTGGTGGTAATCGGCGTGGCCACCAGTGGTCATGAACACCACCGGGATGCCGTACCGCGCATACTCGTAGTGATCACTGCGGCAATAAATGTTCTGCGGGTGGCCGTCGGCGTCGATGTTGTAGTCGAACACGAAGTTGAGCTTTTCGGCCTTGTTCACCGCTTCGACCAGGTCGCCGAGTTCGGTGGAGAGACGACGCGAGCCGACGAGCTGCAGGTAGCCCGGGCCGCCGTGCAGGAGGGAGCCGTCCTTGGCTTCACCCGTGGCGTCGGTCGCGCGACCGCGGCCGACCATGTCCATGTTGAGCTGCGCCACGATCGAGTCGCGCGGCACGGTCGGGTTGTCGGTGAAGTACTGCGACCCCCACAGGCCGGCTTCCTCGCCGGCGTGCCAGACGAAAATGATCGAGCGCTTGGGCTTCACGCCGGTCTTGGCGAAGGCCTCGGCGATTTCCATCACGGAAACGGAGCCGGAGCCATCGTCGTCGGCGCCGTTGAAGATCGAGTCAGCGCGCGCGCCGCCGTGCAGCTTGTGGAGGCTGTCGGTAAGCGCCTTAACCTGCGCGGTCTGCTCCGGGGTCGCAGGAGTCGGCGCGTTGTCGGCGCCCTGCGGGCGCACGATCTGCATGAAGGCTTTTACCGAGTCGTGATCCGCCGGGCGGCTCGCACGAAAGCCCACGTGATCGTTGTGCGCGCCGACGGCAACGTACTGTCCCTTGAGCTTCGGATCGGTGCCGGGAAGAATCGCCACAACGTTACGGCCGAGCTCCTTGAAGGTGTCGATGAACCGAACGTTGGTGGTGATGGGCTTGCCCACCGTGCCAACCTTCGCGTCGGCCAGCGGCCCGCCGAGAATGGCTTCGGCGACTTTCTGCGTGAGCTGAATGCGCACCGCGGCCTCGGCGTCGCCAAGGAAACTTGGGCGCGTCGGATTGAGGGCGGCCGCGACCGTCTGTGGCGGAATCGCCGCTGCGCCAATGGTGATAGTTGCCGCAGCCTGCGGCAGCACCGCCTGCCAGGCCTTGAACGAAGGCGAGGCCATCAGCGCGGCCTGATTGAAGCCAGGCCCAGGCTGGAAGCCGCGCAACATCACGACCTTTCCCTTCACCATGTCCACGGTGGGAACATTGGCGGTGTCGAACTGCATGCCGACATAGACGACGGCGGTGTTGGTGAACTGCGTGACCTTGCGACCAACGGAGCCGGCCATAAAATCGGTGCCGGCCTTGAAGGTCTTGCCGTCGACGACGAGCGTCGACGACGTGTCGAGCGCGCGCAGATAGAGCGGCAGGTTCTGAAAGTAGGTGCCGTTGTCGCCGGCGGGCTTGAGTCCCATTTTGCGGACTTCAGCCTCGATGTACGCCGTGCCCTTGATGTTCCACTCGGTGCCCACCTGGCGCCCCATCATGGAGTCGTCGGCGAACTTGTAGAGGCGAGTCATCAGATCGCCGGCGGAGATCTCTGGCTTGGTCGCCGGTCCGACGTACTTAAGCGGGAGTTCCTTTGCCTGCGCGAGCAGCGCCGCGGGGAGAAGCACCGAGGCGAGCACAAGGCGCGCCGAACGACCGAGAATATGCGAGTGCATGTCGAAAGAGTTGGAGAGAGGGGCCCCGAATCGGGGGCGGACACCCACCATGACGGATTTCCCGCCCGAAAGGTTTCACCCGAAGGGGACAAACTTCCGGTTACAGCTTTTCGGCGATTGCGGTCAGCTTGCGAGCGGCCGAGCAGTTCGGATCGGCCAGCACGATCGGCTTTCCGCCGTCGCCGCCTTCCATAACCGGCGGATACAGCGGCACCTCGCCCAGCAGCGGAACGCCGAGTTCGGTGGCGAGGCGACTTCCGCCACCGGTTCCGAAGAGTGCGATCGGCTTGCCGGTGTCTGGGCTCTCGAAGTAGCTCATGTTCTCGACGATCCCGATGACCGGAACGCCAACCCGCTCAAACATCTTGGCGCCGCGAAGCGCATCGCCGACTGCCACTTCCTGTGGCGTGGTGACAATCACGGCGCCGCTGACCTGCGTGGCCTGCACGAGCGAGAGTTGCGCATCGCCGGTGCCCGGGGGCATGTCCACGAGGAAATAGTCGAGCTTCCCCCACGCGACGTCGCGCAGAAACTGCGTAATGATTTTCATGACGATCGGTCCGCGCCAGATGGCGGGCTGATCACGCTCGATCAGGAATCCAATCGAGATCAACTTTACGCCATGCGCTTCCAGCGGGATGATTTTTTCATCGTCCACCGGCGGGGCGGAGTTGACGCCCATCATGCGCGGAATGTTCGGCCCGTAAATGTCGGCGTCCATCAGGCCGACCTTCTTACCCATCTTCGCCAGTGCGCAGGCGAGGTTCACTGTGACGGTGGACTTGCCGACTCCGCCCTTGCCCGACGACACGGCGATGATCTTGCCGAGGTTGGGATACGACACCGGGGTGGGCACGCTGCTGCGCGCCTGGGCCGGAGCGGCATCCATCACCGGAAGCGCGCGCCCCTTGCTCGGCGTAGCGGCAGCGGGGTTGGCTGCGGCGGCGTTGGCTGCCGTGGAGGCGGCGCGCTGCTGAGCGAACTCGGTGGCATCCTTCACGTCGACGCGCACATCGGTGACGCCAGGGATGTGCTCCACAATCTGACGCGCGGCGCGCGCGAGCGTGGCTTCGTCGACGGCCGCGAGCAGCAGCGTGAAGCGGACTTTGCCGTCGGTGGTCGTGGCGACGTCGCGCACCTGACCGCCAGCCATGAGATCGGCGCCGGTCCGGGAATTGACGATGGTAGCAAGCGCGGCTTCGACACGCGCGGGAAGTGACTCAGTCATACCCTAAATCTAGCGTGGGCCCGCAGCCGTCAGGTGCACCTTTGCCGCCGCAATCACCTGCGCCTGCACCTCAGCCAACGTTCCCGCCACCAGGGCCCCCGAGGCTTTGGCGTGGCCACCGCCCCCAAACTGCTTTGCCAGGGCGTTGGCATCCACGTTCCCAGCGGACCGGAAAGAGATTTTCACCTTGCCATGTCCGAGGTCGCGAAAGAGCAGCGCCAGGCGCACCCCAACGATGGACCGCGGATACTCGGCGATGCCCTCGAGATCTTCCCCCGTGACGTTGTACTGCTCGAGCGCCCCCGCGGCCACGGAGACCCACGCAAGGCCGAGCGTTTCGTCCGTCCCTAGGGTTCCGAGCGCGTCGCGGAGCAGTCCAAGCCGCCCCTTGTGCACGGACGCGTAAATCCGGCGGTACATCTCCTCCGGATTCACCCCAGCGGCCAAGAGGCGCGAGGCAATCGCGAGGCAGCGCGGCGACGTGTTGGAGAAGCGAAATCCCCCGGTGTCGGTCAACAGCGCGGTGTACAGCGCGGTCGCAATTTCCGGTGTGATCTCAAGCTCGAGCACGCTGGCCACGTCCCAGATCAACTCGCCGGTCGCGCACGCCTTGGTATCGGTCACGAAGACCGTTCCGGGGGGCTCGTCGCTGGGGAGGTGGTGGTCGATCGTCAGCGGTGCCGGGGTGAGGGCACGCACGGTTTCCGTGAGTACGCCCAGGCGTTTCACATCACTGATGTCCAGCACGATCAGCCGGTCGATCCCCTTGAGCGCCTTGGCACCCTCATGCGTGCGATCCTTCACCCCGTCGGTCAGGAGCCAGTGGTACATGGCCGGCCATGGGGTGGGATTCACGATGTGCGCGGTGATGCCGCGCTGCGCGAGCAACAGCGCCAGCGCGGCCTCGGAGCCACACCCGTCGCCGTCGGAGTTCATGTGCGTGCTGAGCGCCACCCGCTTGGCATCGCCCAACGCCGCCATCAACGCAAGGATGGCAGTACGGCGGTGCTCGGGGACAGCAATCGGGTCGGTGCGCATAGCGTCCTGTGTCACGCGAAGGCTCGGAAAAAAGAGAACGGCGCCCGGAGACCCGGGCGCCGTTCAAATCTAACGCATCCCTCTAATCTCAGCCCTTGTTCAGCAGGCTGTGCTTCTGGCTGTAGGCAAAATAGATCACGAGGCCGATCGCGAGCCACACCGCGAGGCGGACCCAGTTCGTCCAGCCGAGGCCGTAGATCATGGCGCCGCAGGTGATGACACCGAGCGGAGCGACGATGTTCACCGCCGGCACGCGGAAGGCACGCTCGAGTTCCGGGCGCTTCGACCGCAGGATCAGGATGCCGATGCACACGAGAATAAAGGCAAACAGCGTGCCGATCGACGTCATCTCGCCCACGATGCTGTCGGGGAGGAATCCGGCGAACAGCGAGGTGAAGCAGAAGAACAGCAGGTTCGACTTCCACGGGGTGCGGTACTTCGGGTGCGTGTCGGAGAAGATCTTCGGCACGAGTCCGTCGCGGCTCATCGAGTAGAACACACGCGACTGGCCGAGAAGCATCACGAGGATCACCGAGCTGAATCCGGCGAGGATCGCGACCGTAACGAACTTGGCGAGCCAGCCGTAGCCGATGAAGTAGGTCTCGATCGCCTTGGCCACCGAGGCCTCACCACCCGCGCCGCGGAAGAACTCCACCGAGGCCACGCCCGAGAGCACATGGGCGAAGAGCACGTAGAGAATGGTGCAGATGACGAGCGATCCGAGAATACCGATTGGCATGTCGCGCGACGGGTTCTTGGCTTCCTGCGCCGCCGTCGACACTGCATCGAATCCGATGTAGGCAAAGAACACCACACCGGCCGCGCCGAGCACGCCCATGATGCCGCCGTACGCGTGCGTCACACCCTGCGCCGTCGTAAAGGTGCTCGGCTCCGGGATGTAGGGCACGTGGTTCGCCGGGACGATGAAGCCCCAGCCGATCGCGATCACCATCAGCACGATGCAGACCTTGGTGATGACGATGATGCCGTTGAGCAGCGCCGATTCCTGCGTGCCGCGCACGAGCACCAACGAGAGCACGCCGAGGATGAACACCGCCGGGAGGTTCATGAGGCCGTGCACACCGCTCGCGGAGACCTCGAACGCCGAGTGGCTCCACTGGTAGGGGACCGGACTGACCCCGAGAATCCCCAGCAGGTTGTTGAGGTACTGGCTCCACGCGATGGCCACCGTGGCGGCGCCAACCGCGTACTCGAGCACCAAGTCCCAGCCGATGATCCAGGCGACCAGCTCGCCCATCGTCGTGTAGGAATAGGTATAGGCGCTGCCCGCGATCGGAATCATCGAGGCAAACTCCGCGTAGCAGAGTCCGGCGAAGGCGCAGCCAATACCGGCCACGATAAACGCCAGCGTTACCGACGGACCCGCACGCTCGGCGATTGCCGCCGCGGTACGGACGAAGAGACCTGCGCCGATGATGGCGCCAATGCCGAGGCCGACGAGCGACCACGCACCCAGTGTGCGCTTGAGGCCGCTCTCGCCGCTGGCCCCGCTATCGGCCATCAGACGGTCGATCGACTTCGTACGCGTCAAAAGACTTGCCACGCAAAACCCCCTTTGGAGTGTGCTTCGGTGGAAACCGCGATGGCACCTAGTACACCGCTGTCCGGACGTTCGGCGCGAGAAAAGTTACCGAACGTCGCAGTGGGCAAACTTGCCCAACCGTCCAGACAGAGTCAAGCACGGCGCCGCGACTTGGCGCCGTGAGTTGGCGCCACGAGTTGGCGCCGTCGGGCGCTGACCGGTATCTGGTCAACGCCCTCGCAGGCTCAAACGCTGTAGTTCGGCGCCTCGCGCGTGATTGTGACGTCGTGTGGGTGTGACTCGCGCAGCCCGGCTGCGGTAATGCGCACAAACTCGGCTTCGGTGCGGAGGGCGTCGATCGTCGCGCACCCGGCGTACCCCATGCCGCTGCGGAGTCCGCCGACCATTTGGTAGAGCACGTCGCCCGCGGGTCCCTTGTAGGGGACGCGCCCTTCGATCCCTTCGGGGACGAACTTTTTGGCGCTCATTTCGCCGTCCTGGAAGTAGCGGTCGGCGCTGCCGTCCTGCATGGCGCTCATGGAGCCCATGCCGCGGATCATCTTGAAGCGGCGGCCTTCCATGAGGAGCGACTCGCCTGGCGATTCCTCGGTGCCGGCGAGCATGGACCCCATCATGACGGTGCAGGCACCGGCGGCGATCGCCTTGACGATGTCGCCGGAGTACTTGATGCCGCCGTCGGCAATGACCGGGACGTCGCCCGCGCCGTCGACGGCGTCGAGCACCGCGGTGAGCTGCGGAACGCCGATCCCGGTGACGACGCGTGTGGTGCAGATCGAGCCGGGGCCGACCCCGACTTTCACGGCATCGACGCCGATGTCCACAAGTGCACGCGCCGCTTCACGCGTGGCGATGTTGCCGGCCACGAGTTGCACGTCCGGAAAGAGCTCGCGGACCTTGGCAGTCGCGTCGAGCACGCCCTGACTGTGACCGTGTGCGGTATCGAGCACGAGTGCGTCAACGCCCGCCTCGACCAGCGCGCGTGCGCGATCGAGGAAGTTGCCACCGGCGCCGATGGCGGCTGCGACCAGGAGGCGACCATGACGGTCCTTGGCGGCCATCGGATACTGACGGCGCTTGAGAATGTCCTTCACCGTGATCAGCCCGATCAGCTTGCCGTTGGCGTCCACCACCGGGAGCTTTTCGATCCGGTGCTGCCCCATGATCTGTTCGGCGGCGTCGATCGTGGTGCCGGCGGGGGCGGTGACGAGTCCTTCACCGGTCATCGCCGCGGCAACTGGGCGGTCGAGATTGCGCTCGAACTGCAGGTCGCGGTTGGTGATGATGCCAATGAGCTTGTCCTGCTCATTGATGATCGGCACACCGCTAATGCGGAACTTGGCCATGAGCGCGGCCGCTTCGCGGATCGTGGCGCTGGCGGGGAGCGTATACGGCTTGAGAATCATGCCGCTCTCGGAGCGCTTCACGCGATCCACTTCGGCGGCCTGACGGTCGATCGACATGTTCTTGTGGAGCACGCCGATGCCACCCGCGCGGGCCATCGCAATGGCCATCTCGCTTTCGGTGACGGTGTCCATGGCCGCGGAGACCAGCGGGACGTTGAGCGTGATGCCGCGCGAGAAGCGCGTCACGGTGCTCGTGTCTTTGGGATGGACCGTGGAGTGGCGCGGGATCAGGAGGACGTCGTCGAACGTGAGTCCGGCGTCGGGGCGAATGCGGCCGGCGCCAGTTGGCGCGACAGCGTCACGCGCGCTCTTGCGCGACGGCCCGCTGCCGGTCTGTGCCGGTGCGGGCCGAGAGGTCTTCGGAGTAGTCGAGGGTTCCATGGTACAATTTACTTCGGAAAAGCCCCGACTGGCAACTGGTGGCGCGCGCCTTAGGGTTTTGGGTCGACCGGTGACTGGGGGGCGGGGCTCGCAGCCGGCGGGCTTGCTGGGGCGTTCACGAGATCCCCCGCGACCGACTTTCCCGCGGCGGCCACCCCGTTCAGGACGCCCATTGCCTGGCTCAGGAACCCCATCGTCTGGGCGACGGTCGAGGCCGACATCTTTCCCGCTCGCATCGTGTCCTCCATCCCCTCGGCGAAGCGCTGAAACACGCTCGGCGGGGCC
>CAIRYG010000006.1 GCA_903882745.1 uncultured Gemmatimonadota bacterium | reverse complement strand
GGGAATGGACGGGAGCCGTTCTCCCCACACGCGTGGGGATGGTCCGCGAGCACCGTCTACTCGCCCTATCGGTGCCTGGTTCTCCCCACACGCGTGGGGATGGTCCGGCTCAGCCGTACTTTGCCGATGCGCCTGACTTGTTCTCCCCACACGCGTGGGGATGGTCCGGGACTAGAGCGCGATTATGCTGACCTCGCTGTGTTCTCCCCACACGCGTGGGGATGGTCCAGAAATACTCTCGCTGAGGGTTTGTGGGGTCTACGTTCTCCCCACACGCGTGGGGATGGTCCGTGAGTACACCGGAATCGTGTACCCGAACAGCCGTTCTCCCCACACGCGTGGGGATGGTCCGCCAGGCGTTGGTGGGCAGCGGTGGCCGCGTGCGTTCTCCCCACACGCGTGGGGATGGTCCGGGTACACCATAGACGGGCCTCTTAGGCTTGGGGTTCTCCCCACACGCGTGGGGATGGTCCGCCGACGCCTGCGCCTGTGATGGCCAGTAGAACGTTCTCCCCACACGCGTGGGGATGGTCCGATGGTGATCCGTCCGGTGAAGCAGAAAATGGGGTTCTCCCCACACGCGTGGGGATGGTCCGAGATCACCGGCCCCGACGGTTCGCAGCTCCTTGTTCTCCCCACACGCGTGGGGATGGTCCGGCAGGCAGAGGCTACAAGTCCGCGTACTGCTCGTTCTCCCCACACGCGTGGGGATGGTCCGGGTGCAAAGTCCCGCGAAGCGCAAGCATGGCGGTTCTCCCCACACGCATGGGGATGGTCCGTGCCAGAAATCACGGGCTTTTACCAGCCAACGGTTCTCCCCACACGCGTGGGGATGGTCCGTACGCCCGCGTGGTGCCGTCACAATCGTAGACGTTCTCCCCACACGCGTGGGGATGGTCCGGCTACGCTACCCGCTGCACCGTTTCGCGTCGCGTTCTCCCCACACGCGTGGGGATGGTCCGTCCGAGCGTTGCATCCATGCGGTTGGCACGCGGTTCTCCCCACACGCGTGGGGATGGTCCGTGGGAACCCGTAGGCAACCCGAAGGTTATGTAGTTCTCCCCACACGCGTGGGGATGGTCCGACGGACGCGGGCCAATCGTGCAAATGCGATGCGTTCTCCCCACACGCGTGGGGATGGTCCGCACTGTGCTGGACGCAATGGAGGACTTAGAGCGTTCTCCCCACACGCGTGGGGATGGTCCGGTACAAAATAATGCGTAGCGATTATCAACTAGGTTCTCCCCACACGCGTGGGGATGGTCCGACAACAGCACGGTTTTCTGCACGGTGGAATGCGTTCTCCCCACACGCGTGGGGATGGTCCGCCACGCGCTGGCTCAATCGCCGCCCGTAGGCTGTTCTACCCACACGCGTGGGGATGGTCCGTTTTAGAGCGGAGGAGTGGCGAAGATCCAGCGGTTCTCCCCACACGCGTGGGGATGGTCCGTACGAGGAGCGCCGATTCCAGAAGAGTCCCCAGTTCTCCCCACACGCGTGGGGATGGTCCGGAGCGCCCCCGCAATTTCATAGTGCGCTTTTAGTTCTCCCCACACGCGTGGGGATGGTCCGTTTTCCGCTGGTTATGACGTGTATTTGGAGCAGTTCTCCCCACACGCGTGGGGATGGTCCGGTCGCCGAACCCGACCGCGCTGGGGATATTTGGTTCTCCCCACACGCGTGGGGATGGTCCGTTATCGACGCATTTTATCGTGAAGTCTGCGCCGTTCTCCCCACACGCGTGGGGATGGTCCCTAAACACCGTCAGCGCACTATGGCTCAATCTTGTTCTCCCCACACGCGTGGGGATGGTCCGTTTGCCATCGCTCAGCCCTCCTGTGCGGAAGCGTTCTCCCCACACGCGTGGGGATGGTCCGCCTGGCAAACGACCGGGCGCTTCCCCTTTGACGTTCTCCCCACACGCGTGGGGATGGTCCGGTAGCAAAGCAGGCAGCGAGTAGGCAAGTGGCGTTCTCCCCACACGCGTGGGGATGGTCCGAATACTTGAAGGCATCCGCTCAGATGTACGACGTTCTCCCCACACGCGTGGGGATGGTCCGCCCACACGATGCCGCCAGCGCCCGGGATATTCGTTCTCCCCACACGCGTGGGGATGGTCCGAGTTACAGCGTGAACCCCCGCCTAGGACGTATGTTCTCCCCACACGCGTGGGGATGGTCCGTGTATCGTGTTCCACCCGATACTCTACGTCCGGTTCTCCCCACACGCGTGGGGATGGTCCGTTTATTCGGCTCGTTAGTACGGGAGCGGATACGTTCTCCCCACACGCGTGGGGATGGTCCGCCCCTACGATTTAGTGGCTATCCTCCACCAGCGTTCTCCCCACACGCGTGGGGATGGTCCGCGCACCATTGACCAGTCGGAAATCGACCGTGCGTTCTCCCCAAACGCGTGGGGATGGTCCGACGTCGAGCACCGCGGTGTAGTTTTGGCGCGCGTTCTCAACTCACGCGCGGGGATGGTCCGCAGCGGAGCGCCGTACAAATTATCCCCCCTACTCACCCCCGACACTGCGCCTTGGCAACCCGCGCACGCACGTCGGCGGCGCTCGTCGTCCGCTCCGCCGCACTCGGCGCGCTAAAAATCATCAGATACGCGCCGTCGGCCATGGTCTGTTGGCGCTGCTTCACGTAACCCAGCGCCCCAAGCTCGCAGGCCAGCAGGCGCGTTGGCGTTCCGTGGCGATCGGTCGGGCCGTCCACGTCGAGCACCGCAAGCCGACCGCCGGCGCGAAAGGCTGGGGCCAGGCGATGCAGCAGCGCAAAGGGCTCCGTAATCTCGTGGTACATATGGATCATCAGCGCCACGTCCACACTCCCGGCGAGCAGCGACGGGTTGTCCGGCGTGCCCTCAATCACACGGACGTTCTTCCATCCGCCGGACTCAACGCGCTCCCGTAACAAGTCGAGATAACGCGGCTCGATGTCTTCGCCAAATACAAGCCCGGTGGAGCCGACCCGTTCGGCGAGCCGAGCCACGTAGTAGCCGTCGCCCGCCCCAATGTCGGCCACGCGCGTCCCACGCCCAATGCGCAGGACCTCCATCACGCGGTCGGCCTCGCCGAGTGCGTCGCGCCGATCCTCATCAACCCAGCGTGGGGCAACTATGCTCGACACCGGGCGGTCTGGCCGCGGGAAGCTGTCCGCCTGGGCACGCGCCTGGGCCTGCACGAATGCTGGTGCAACAACAACCACAACGAGCAGGGGCAGGCCCCGGAATAATCGGGCAAGGTATGTAGGGGTCATACGAAATAAGCGCAGTCGCGGCCCCGAGGGTTCCAGCACTGCCGCCGCACCACGGGGCCGGTCGGGGAGCTCAGCGACGTATATTCCGACCTATGGACAGACGACTGGCAGGATGCTGAGGCGAGCCGGGGGGGCGCGAATCATCGTGGTTCTCGCGGTGCTCGTGCTTGTCGTGGCGCGCCTCTGGGGCCCACGACCCAGCCGCTCGCCGCGCATGGCACACCAGGCGCAGCAGCAGGCGACGGATGCATCGCCGCGCGCGCCACTCGGACGGCCCGCGGCAGACTCCGGCTGCCCGGTTGAAGGGGACGCCAAGGTCCCGCGCGTCACCGCGCTGAATCTCCTCAAAAACCGCACCACGGTCCCCGCACTCGCCGACATCGATACCGCCATCACCACCGCCATGCTCGTCGCGCCCGGAGACGATCGCAGTCGCTTTACCACGGGCAAGGCCGTGCGCGTGAGCGGCTATGTAGCCGATGTAAAAGTGGGCGGCGTCGAAACGGTCAACTGCAAAGCCAAGGACCCCGATGCCCGCGACACGCACATCGAGCTCACCCTCGAGCCGATGTCGGAGGACGGAGCCAAGCACCTGATCGTTGAGGTCACGCCGCGCTGGCGCACGATCGTTGCCGCGCGAGGCGAGGATTGGCACACCAATGCGCTCCGCCGCAATCTCAAAGGGCGCTGGGTGGAGGTCACGGGGTGGCTGCTCTACGACGAAGAGCACGAAGCCAACGCCGCAAACACACATCGGGGCAAAGCCAACATCTGGCGCGCCACCGTGTGGGAGGTGCATCCGATAACCAGTATTCGGGTGCTGGAGCGGCCGCCGACGCGCTAATGGCGCAGTAACCGACTACGCCTACTCTTACAGAAAACCGTGATACGTTTTCTAGGGTAGGGCTCGGTGAGTGGCCTTCTGTCGCCCCGAGTGATCTGGCTCCAGCAGGAGACGCACGCCTATGCGAACGTCGATTCTGTTCGGTCGTGACGTGCACCCATCCATCACGGGAGGTCACCACATGCACACGATCAAGAACCTCGGGCTGCTCACCGTCGTCGTGATACTCACCGCCTGCGCGCAAGCGTCGGCGATTCGCTTTGATACCGTGCAGCGGTTCCCCGTGCGTGCGCCGGGATCACAGGTCGCGATGTACGCCGACGAAAAACCCACCTGCGCCTATGTCGAAATCGGCAGCGTGCGTTCGGAAGGTGGCGACTTCGTGTCGCCCAAAGCGATTCGCACGGCACTGGTATCACACGCGCAACAAATGGGTGGTGATGCCGTCGTCGGAGTCGGGCAGGGAACACGCGTGGTCGGGGCCACCTACTCTGTGGCAGGCCCGGTCAACACCACGCTCACCACACTCCAAGGCACCGTGGTGCACTTCACCGATCCGAGCTGCACGAAGTAAGAAATAATTCCAACGGAGCGAAACGCTCCGGTACCTCGCCCGCAGACTGGGTGAGGTGCCGGAGCGATGCTCGTGCCCCCGCCGAGTGACGCCTGTCGCGCGCGTGGCGCACGACGTGTCCCTGCGCCATACTTTACCGAGTTGCAGTGAACCTTCACGGGCACACCATGGCAAAGATCTCGCGCAGAAAATTCATCGGGGGCGTCGCGATCGGCGGCGTTGGACTCGCGGCCGGCACCTGCTACTTCCGCCAAGACACCCCGGCGCCATTCCTGCCGCGCCGCGCGATTCGCGACGTTGTCAGCCTCGATCCCGCCTTCACGAGCCGCCCCCCGAACATCATTCTCGTCAACTGCGACGACCTGGGCTATGGCGACCTCGGCTGCTACGGCAGCACGGCCGTCAAGACGCCCCACATCGATGCCCTCGCCGCGCAGGGGGTCCGATTCACCGACTTCCACGCCTGCGACTCCGTCTGCACCCCGTCGCGCGCGGGGCTCCTCACCGGACGCTACCCAAAGCGCATGCGACTCGACTTCCCCCTCTTCTCTGGGGCCACGTCGCTGAAGGTGAAGCTGCTGAATCAAATCGGATTCGCCGCCGGCGCGGCCGGAATCATGGACATGGACTCCGAAGTCGGCGCCGAAGGGCTCAACCCCTTCGAAATCGCCATCGGCGACGCGCTCCAACAGCGCGGCTACCGCACGGCCATGATCGGCAAATGGCACCTCGGCGATTTTATCAAGTCTCCGCAGTTCCACCCCATGGAGCACGGGTTCCAGAGCTTCTACGGCGTGCCGCACAGCAACGACATGACCCCGTTTCCGCTCTACCGGGACCGGGAGAAGATTGAAGCCGAGATCACCGACCGCACAAAACTCAGCCGCATCTACACGGATGAGGCAATCAAGATTGTGGAGTCGAGCAAGGACACGCCGTTCTTCCTCTATCTCGCGCACACCTATCCGCATCGCCCGCTCGCTGCCTCCGCGCAGTTCAAGGACTCCTCGGCCGGCGGACTCTACGGCGACGCCGTAGAGGAGATCGACTGGAACTTCGGTCGGCTTATGGACACGCTCAAGAAAGCGGGCCAAGAGAAGAATACGATTGTGATTTTCACGAGCGACAACGGCCCCTGGTACGACGGTAGCCCCGCAGGATTCCGCGGCCGCAAGGGACAGAGCTTCGAAGGCGGACACCGCGTGCCGATGATCGTGCGCTGGGACGGCATGGTACCGCGTGGGCAGCTCTGCGACTCGCCCGCTATGAACATCGATGTGTTTCCCACGCTGTTGGGTTTTGCCGGGATCCGTACGCCGTCCGATCGAATCATCGACGGCCTCTCGATGGCGTCGCTCCTGACGCACCCCGCCGAGCCGCCGGCGACGCCGCGAGAACTGTACTTCTATCACCAGGGGACGCTCGAAAGTATGCGCGCCGGTGAGTGGAAGTTCATTCGCAAGATCAACCATTATGTGTGGCCGCTGCCGGTCAACGCGAAACTCGGCTGGCTCACGCGCCAGACCACCGGCCCGCTTCCGCTGCTGTACAATTTGAAGACCGATCCTGGCGAGGCCTACAACCTCGCCGGTCGCTTTCCCGACCGCGTGCGTGACTACACCGCGCGCATGGAACGCTGGGACGATGGGATGAAGCGCAATCTGTTCGGCGTCACGACCACGCAGTGATCGGAGGCGCGGGGGAGCTAGGCCGGTGGCTTGCAGCCACAGTTGTCGTGGCCGCAGCTCCCCGCGGTTTTGGTGGCGCGCACACTCGCGAGGCGCTGCCACGCGCGGTGTGCAATGAACCACGCGGCTCCGCCAACGAGCGCGAGCACGAGCGCGCGATCCGCCCAGTGCGGCATCAGCCGGCTCCCAGTGCGAGCGCAATGCGATACACCACGAATGCGCTGCCCCACGCGAGCACGAGCATGTAACTGAACTGCAGCGACGCCCAGCGCGCGCCCTGCCAGCCACCGCCTGTTTCGCGCACGGTGACCGCGATCGTGCTCGTGCACATCAAGGCGAACACATAGAAGGCCAGCAATCCAAAGGCGGCCGCGCGCGTATACGTGGGGCGACCCGTGCCCGGGGCTCGCGCGTCGCGCAGGCGGGCGGCAAGCTCCGTATGTACGGTCTCGTGCTGCGGCACGCCGTACATCGTGGCCATGGTCGACACGAACACTTCACGCGCCGCGAACGACGCCACCATGGCGACGCCGATTTTCCAGTCGAGGCCCAGTGGGCGCACCAGCGGCTCTACGGCGTGTCCCACCTGGCCGAGTGCCGACTGCGTCAGTTGTGCCTCCTCGGACACCGGTGCGCTCGGCGTCCCCGCCTGCGGATAGCGCCCCATCGCCCAGAGGATTACAGAGATCGCGAAGATCACCGTGCCGGCCCGCTGCAGGAAGACCGACACCCGCTGCCACACGGTTGTGAGGAGCACGCGCATGGTCGGCTTTGCGTAGGCCGGCATTTCGATAATCAGCGCTCGGGTATCCGAGCGGAGCAACGTGCGCCGAAACACCGCCGCGGCGGCCAACGCCGCCACAGTGCCAAACAGGTACATCGCGAGCAGCGCGAGCCCCTGCAGCGTGATCACATGCCCGATCGTCACGGCCGGGACAAACGCCGAAATCAGCAGCGCGTACACGGGCAGCCGCGCTGAACAACTCATGAGCGGTACCACCATAATGGTGGCGAGCCGTTCCTTGGTCTGCGGAATCGTGCGCGTGGCCATGATCGCCGGCACCGCGCACGCATAGCCCGAGAGCAGTGGAATAAAACTCTTTCCCTGCAATCCCAACGGGCGCATAAAGCGGTCCATCACGAACGCGGCGCGGGAGAGATAGCCGCTGTCCTCCAGCGCGCCAATGAACAGAAAGAGCAGCGCAATCTGCGGCACAAACACCACCACACTGCCAACGCCGCCGAGGACACCGTCGATCAACAGACTTTGGAAATCACCCGCGGGGAGCAGGCCGCGCAGAACGTCGGAGAGCGAACCGAGCGCCGATTGCAGTACCGTGGCCAGCGGAGTTGCCACGAGAAAGAGCGCTTGGAACGCGATCGCCATGACGGCCACAAAAATCAGTGGTCCCCACACGCGGTGCAGGAGTACCGCGTCGACCCGATCGCTGGGGCGTGTTCTCGTGCCTGCCTCGCGGGTGACCGTGCGTGCCATCACCGCGGCAATCCACTCGTACCGGCGTTCCGCACGATACTCCTCGGCGACTGCCCCTTGATTGCGTAACTGCGATTGCGGCACATCGAGCGCCCGTGCGATGCAGTGGCGCACGCGCTCCACGCCCTCTTGCGTGGTCGCGACGGTCGGCACGACAATCGCGCCGAGCGCATGGATGAGCTCGACGACATCGACTTTCATTCCGGCAAGCGGAAGCCGATCGACGCGATTGAGCACGACCACTGTGGGGCGGCCGAGTTCGAGCACTTCGGTGGCCAGGTACAGATTGCGCTCGAGGTTTTCGGCGTCGAGTACGACGACGAACACGTCGACCGGCGCGACGCCGTCGGCTCGGTCGTGCACCACGTCGTAGGTGATGACTTCGTCGGGCGCGTCGGGGGAGAGGCTATAGGTGCCCGGCAGGTCGAGCACGGAGACCGTTGTCCCCTCGTGCACGTAGCTGCCTTCGACCCGCTCGACGGTGACCCCGGGAAAGTTGGCGACCTTCTGTCGGCGGCCGGTTAGGGCGTTGAAGAGGGTGCTCTTGCCGCAGTTCGGGTTCCCAATCAGCGCGACGCGGAGCGTCGGTCGGGTCATGCCGGGGTGGGATCCACCACGATCGCGCCGGCCATCGTCGCGTCGAGGGCGAGGCGCGACCCGCAGACGTCGAGGAGCACGCCGTTGCGGCGATCCACGATCCCGACCTTCGCCCCTTCGTACACGCCCAGGCTTCGGAGCCGCATGGCGTCAGCCTTGGTGCACTGCAGTTGGCGGACCGTGGCGCGGTCTCCGGCAAAGCAGGCGGCGAGAGTGCAGGAGGGCGCGCACAGCGCAGCGTCCAGCATGACACGTTCTTGCGTCACGCGGGCTGCCTTGGTCGCTCGCCAGCTCTTCCAGAGTCGCAGCAGGTTCACAGGGCTCACTGCACGGGGAACCCAAATCTAACGCAACAGGCGGGCTAGGGGGGAAGGGTCCCCCCCCCCCCCTGCGCAGCGCTGGTCCGGTCAAAAGTGGGCGGACACTCCGAGGGCAATCCACCAGCCTCTCACGGCGGTGGCGGTGGTGCCGCCGCTCGTGGTCGTGACCGTGCGCCCTCGCCGTTGGACCACCACCGTCTTACTCGATGTTTGGCCGTAGGAGGTTGAGGCATTGCCCACTGCGTAGCCCAGTTCGGGGGTGAGCTCAAAGATCGACGAGGTCGGGATATCGGCGTTGATGGCAAAGTTCGCGGCCCATCCGGACGACGAGGTCGACAGCAGCGTGGCTCCTGACTTGGCACTCGCCGATGCCGAGGTCGACTGGAACTGCACACTGGGCCCCCAGGTGGCATCGCCGACCGGGAAGGTGAGGGCCCCGCTGAGACCGAACGAGTTACCCAGCGGGAGGAGTCGGTTTGGCTGGTCTGCGCGGCTTGCACCAAAGGGCGAGGAGAACCAAGCCGAAAAGGCGCTGTTCCAGTCGTCGCCGGTGGAATCGGCGGGGTTGTCGATCGGGAGTTGTAGGTCCAATCGGACGGTGGTTTCACCGCCGCCGGGGTACAGGTTTTTGCCGCCGAGGGAATCGGCGCTGCTGGACGAAATATCCACCATCGCCGCCAGCTGCCCCTTTCCGATATTTCCGTAGAGGGTAGAGCCGATCGCCCAGGTGGTGCCGCGCCAGTAGACCTTTTGGGTGGCCGCGGGCCTGCTCTCGCTCTCGAGCGCCCCACGGAGGTTGAGCACGAGGTCTCCGACAGGAAAGGAGAAGACCGCGCGTCCTCCGAACAGCGCCGGATTGCCGAGGCTGTTGGCCTGCAGGTCCACAAAGGAGCCGCCCGCGACGCCGATGGCCGCGACCTGTGCCGAATCGAGGGTCCCCGGCTGGCTCCCGGACCTGCCGTAGAGCATCAGGGTATCACCGGGCTGCAGCCTGTAGTCGACGCGCACATTGGAGTTCCCGGTGCCCGAGATCGTGCGTCCGAGCGCGCCGTACTGCAGCGAGGCGCCGTCAACGCTGAGTCCCCACTGTTTGGTGCGATACTCGTAGCTGAGGTTCCCGGCCTGCTCGGTCACCTTGGAGCCCCCGATCGAATAGCCGCGAGTGCCAAACTGAAAGTAAACGTTTGTTTTCGGCCCAGCGGGTGGTTCGGCTGGTGAGGCCGTTGGTGAGGCGGTGGGCTTGGCTGTAGAATCCTGCGCACGGAGTGCCTGCCACGGAGCGACAATCGTCGCGACCCAAAGGGCCGCGACGATCGCACCTGCTCCGAAGCGAGACATCACGCCGAGGCGTGAGCGACGCTTGGCCGTCACTTACGGCGTCTTCGTGGTCGGCTTGTTGGCGGCACGCCAGGCCTTGAGCTGCTCGGCCGCGGACTTCTTGGTGATCGTGCCCGCCTTCACCTGGTCACGCAGCGACTTCTGCTGCGCGCGGAACGCCTGGGCGAACGCCTTCTGCTCGGCGGTCGGAGCCGGACGGTGCTTCTTGGGCGTGCCCGTCGAGGTGCCGCTTCCCGTGCCAGTGCCCTGCGCGCGGGCCGTGGCGGGTACAGCGGCGAACAGTGCGAGCGCGGCAATCCCCATCAGCGTGGTGCGAATACGCATGGAACACCTCCAAGTCAGGGTGAACTACGGTACGGCGAACAGCTAACGCGTGAACGTCTGACGCAATACGGCACGACATGTTAACCCCCGACGCGGAGGCGGGTTCCTGCTACCGAAGGTGGATCTTTGCACTGCACTTGATCTCCACGCGCGCGGCGGGGCGGGGGAGCGCCGTGACGGCCATCGCCGCGCGAGCCGGCGGATTCACCGTGAAGAACTCCACGTACACGCTGTTCATGGCGGCGTAGTCGGCCATGTCCATGAGGAACACGGTGCACTCAGCGACGTCCGCCATGGTTGCACCGGTTGCCTGTAACGACGTCCGGATGTTCTCCATGGTCTGCCGCGTCTGCGCGCCAACGCCGCCCTCGATGATGTCCTGCGTGCCCGGCTTGATGCCGGTCATGCCAGAGACGAACACCTGATCGCCATCACGAATCGCCACCGAATACGCCGGCACAAGGGGCGCGATGCCGGGGGGATTAATCACGTGGCGTCCGGTGGTCGCCGTCGCTGCGGGACGCGCGAGCGCGGGCACCACAATGGGCTCAAACCACACAGGCGAAATCACGCGGCTCGTAGGCGACGACGCAGCCACTTCCTGAATGAACTTCTTCCGGTCAGCGAGCGCGCCGGCGGTGGGGTTCGGATCGCCGTACGCATCAGCGTGCGAGGGAATCACCAGCGCCGGCGAGCCGAGCGCGCGCATCAGGCGGCCGGTGAAATCGTGAATCTCGAGGCGCTGACTGTTGGCACCCACCAAGGCGATGTCGGGGCGCAGGCCAACCATCTCGTTCTCGAGATAGTTCATGGACCCCATGATCAAGACTTCATGCCCACCCATCCGCAGGATGTAGGCGAGGTTGCCGCCCTCGACATAGGCGTTGCGCTTGAGCGGCGCCTTGAGCCCGCGGGGGGCATTCCCAACAATGCCGCGACCGTTATTGAAATAGTGCTTTTTGTCGAGCGCGCTGTGGATGTTTGGTACCACGCGCAGCGAGAAATCGCCGAACTCATAATCTTCGCCGCCGACCACGGTGATGATGTTGCTGTCTGGCACGTCGTAGGCGCGCGCGAGATTCGCCGCGGTCTCGTGGCCAATGATCACCGCGCCGGTGCGCTTGGAGATGTAGCCGGCGTCGAGCGCATGGTCGGGGTGCCCGTGGGTGATGACGATATAGTCGGCCTTCTTGACGTGCGCATTGATCAGCGCCGTGTCGGCCGGATACGGATCATTGGGGCCGACTTCCGGGGCGGGCCCCTTCGGCGTCCAGCGCGCGAACTGCGTGAGGAAGGGATCCACGAGCACGATCTTCTTGCCGTCGGTGATTTCCCATCCCGCGTTCCCCAAATACGTGAGGCGGAGCTCGCCAGCCTTGAGCGGCGCTGTGGCGGCCGCGCCGCGCGTTTGGGCCTGACCAACGGAGGCTGCGACCGCAGCAAAGGTCAGCGGGACGATGGCACGAAGAAAACGACGCATGCAGAGCTCCGAGAGTGGGACTGCGCGGGGAGGTGTGTCCCGCTGGTGGAAAAGTTGCGCGTGCGAGCGCCCGAGCGAAAGGGCTCTCGTGTGCTGATTCGCGGATGCCCGGATGCCCGGATGCACGAAGGGGCGCCGCTTGGAAGCGACGCCCCTTCGAGACGATCACGACAACCAGCTTACGGCGCTGGCATCGGGTTCGGGTTCGACGCACGCTCGTTGGTGCTGACCGGCACGCACTTGCTGCGGCCCGTGAGGAAGGTGTTGGTGCCTTCCGCATTCCAACGGCGCAGATCCCACAGGCGACGCCCTTCGAGCCACAGCGCCGAGCCACGCTCAGCCTGCAGCATCGTCCAGCCCGCGGCAACCGTGGCCGGAGCCGTCAGAGGGGTCAGTCCCGTCCAGGTGGCGCGCGCCGCATTGATCAGCGTCGTCATGCCAGCCAGGTCGCCCGCGCGCAGGGCGGCCTCCGCGCGCATCAGCAACATGTCGGCGCCCTTAACAAGCGGGACCGGGCTGCCGAGCGACGTGTACTTCTTCTGCTGGAAGAACTTGGTCTTGCCGTCCTGTCCGGTCTGGATGGCGGTGCCAGCCTTGACCGTATCCCACGGAGTGCGCGGGTCGGTCTTGGAAATGGTGGCATACACTGTGCCGAACACCGTGACCTCACGACGCGAGATGGTCTGAACCGCCATGTCCAGATTCTCACGGGCGCTGTTGGTCGAGAAGATCGCGTTGTACACGAACGCGTTCGGCACGAGCGCCGCATCGGCGACCGCGGCCGTCCAGTTGCCCTGCCAGGCACGCACCGAGGCACGGCCACCGAGCGCAGCGTTCGCCACGTTGGTGTTCGCGAGCGCCGTGGCGATCGTGTAGGCGCGGGTGAAGAGGCTTTCCGCGCGCACGAAGTACACGGTGTCGCTCTGCGCAGGGCCGCCATCGATCACGCCGGTGCAGACATTCTCACCGAGCAACCGATTGGCAAAACCCGCGTAGAGATAGGCACGTGGGGTGTCGACGTTCTTTTCGAAGTTGGCGCCGAGCACGGACTTCATACGCTCGATGCCGTTCTCCGCCGACCACCGCGCCTGCTGCATGGCTGCCCAGTCCGGATTGACGTCGTCCGGACGGATGATGCCGAACCAATACTGCTGCTCGGCGGAATAGTTGCCCGCTTCGGTCATCTCACCCGAGGCCAGTCCACCGCGATCGACGTAGTTGCCGAGCGCATAGGAGAGATCGCCCGACATGCCGTTGACGAGCGCGGGCACGGCGGAGACGGCATTGAGCTGCGAGTCCTGAATCGGACCCGGGTTGGTCACCTGCAGGCTACAGGCCGCGCAGAGCACAGCGGCGACACCGATGGAACGGCGTCCGAAGTTACGAAGGGTCGTCATTATCAGAAGCCCAGGCGGAGGGTCATCGTGAACGACCGAGAGGTCGGGAACACGTAGTAATCGCGACGGGCAAACTGGTCGTCGCGCTGGTCAGAAACTTCCGGATCGGTGCCGCTGTAGTTGGTCGAGGTGAACAAGTTACGACCAGCGAACGCCAGCGAGCCCGAGCGCGCGCCGAAGCGCAGGATCGACTTCGGCAGGTCGTAGGTCACCGAGACGCTACGGAGCTTGAAGAAGTCGTTGGCTTCAACAAAGAAGCCGTAGTCACGCGCGATCTTGGTGTTGATCGTGCAGCGCGCGCGATCGAGTGCATTGATGGTGGCGAGCCCGGAGGAGTCGCCGGCGACGGCTTTGCGCATCTGGTCCTGCGCGTTGAAGCACGGCTGCCACGAGTTCAAGTTCGCATTCTGGTAGGCCAAGGCGTTCAGGTTGTGGCCACCGAGCTGCCACTCACCCTGCGCATCAACCGTGATGCTCCGGAACAGCTTGACCGAGATGCCCGGGGTCCAGATGCGGTCGGCGAAGGCCGAGCCGAGATCTTGGTTCTGCTGGATGACCGGATTCGCGAAGTCGTTCGGGTTCATGACCTTCGGCCCGTAGTACGTCGGAATCGGCAGCCCCTGCACAACATAGGTGCGGCCGAGGGCGAAAATCGTCAGCGGCCCGTTCCCAACATTGCCGGCCTCGCTATGCAGCTTCATGAAGCCGATGCGGGTGCTGACATCGAGGTTGCGGCTCCGGAAGACGTCGAGATTCAGCTGGACTTCGTGACCCGAGTTCATGAGGTCGCCAGCGTTGATCAGCTGGGAGCCCGCGAAACCGAGCGACGGAGCCTGCTGCACCGGGATCAGCGCCTTGTAGGTGTGCTGGTCGAAGTGCGTGTACTGCAGGTTCACGCGGCCGTTGAAGGCACTGGCGTCGAAACCAAGTTCGATTTCGCGCGTGCGCTCCGGACCGAGGTCGGGGTTACCGATCTGGTTGGTGGAGAAGGCCGGCTTGCCGGCTTCTGCGGCCACGGGGCTCCAGGTGCGGACGGCGTCGAACGCGCCCGGCGCCTTGCCGGCGTCGCCAATGGCGCCGCGCAGCTTGAGGGTCTCAATGATGCTGCGGGGCCAGAACGATTCATCCGAGATCACGTACGAGGCGCTGATCTTGGGGTAGGTCTGGATGCCGAAGCTCTTGCCGAAGGCGCTGTTTCCGTCGGCGCGGGCGCCGATGGTCACGAAGAGCACATCACGCCAGCCGATGGTCTCCTGCGCAAAGTAGCCGGCGTTGATCACGCGCTGCTGCGAGACACCGGTGATCTGCTTGAGCGCGCCCGAGAGGAGCGTCGGGTCGCCGGGGCCGGCGAAGTTGTCGCTCTGCAGGTCGGTCGAGTACACCTTGTTCTCGAACACCTGTCCGCCGACAGCGGTGCTGCTGCTCCAGTTCGTGGCGATCTGCTTGCGATACGTCGACGCCAAGTCCGCCGAGAGGAACTGACGGGTCCAGAGGGTCTGATACATCTGGCCGAGCGGTACACGGAGGTGACCGAACGGGGTGATGTACTGGATGTCGGCGTTGTTGTAGTCCAGGCCGAGCGTGAGGCGCGTCGTCCAGGCGTCGAACGGCTGGTAGGCCAGCGTGGCGCCGGTGACAAAGTGGTTCGTGCTGCTGGTGACCTGCGAGGTGAACAGGCTGTCGTTCAGCACGCAGGTGACGGTCAGATCGGTGCAGCCCGGGCCCTTGAAGTTCGAGCCGGAACCACGCGAGATGTTGAGCATCACGCCGTTCGAGCTGTTGCCGTCCGGGAACCCGACCGAGCGGTTGTTCACGTAGGACTGGTTGAAGCTGAGCGTGAAGCCCTTGGCCGGCTTGAAGCCGAGGTTGACGCGGAACGAGCGGACGTAGGAGCCGCCCACCGGAAGCACGCCGCGCTCATTGTTGCCGGTGACGCTGAGGTCGTACGTGGTGCCGTTGGCACTGCCGCCGCGCACACTGATCGCGGTACGCTGGATCGGGCCATTGGAGAGCCAGGACCCGCTCGCCGGGCAGGTGGCATCCTGGAACTTGGTGCCATCGCCGATCGTGTGGACGCCGGCGCAGCTGTTCAGGAAGAGGCCGGTGGTGTCCGACGCCGGACCCACGTGCCCCATGTTGTTGTAGCCGGAGGTCACGCTCAGGTTCCAGCGCGGCGCGCCTTCGACACCCTGCTTGGTGAAGATCTGCAGCACGCCGCCGGAGGCTTCCGTGCCGTAGAGCGTCGTGGCCGCAGGGCCCTTCACGATTTCAATGTGGTCGATGTCTTCTGCCGCAATGTCATTGAGCGGCGAGCTGAACTGACGACCGCCAACGTTGGTCGGGGTGTTGCCGCCGTACACACGCACGCCGTCAACATAGATGAGCGGGCTGTTGCCCATGCTCACGCTGTTCACGCCGCGGAGGCGGACGGTGGCACCGGCGCCCGGCTGGCCGCCGTTCGCCAACACCGTGACGCCCGGGGTCGAGCCCGCGAGCAACTGCTGGGTGTTGGTGGCCGCCGACCGCTCGATCTGCGCGGTGTCGACAGTGGCCATGGCCGTACCGACCGAGCGACGGCGCTCTTCACCAGTCGCGGTCACCATGACGCCCGAGAGCGTCACCGCGGTGCGGGACAGCGCAAAGTTCACGCGCACGGTGCCGTTGGCAGCAACCTGCACGACCTGTTCACGGGCTTCGTAGCCGATGTACTGGGCGCGCACGGTAACCGTGCCGGCGTCAACGCCACGCAGCGTAAAGCCGCCCTTGGCGTCGGAGGCAACGGCATTCGCCGTGCCGACAATGCTGACCTGCGCACGCTCGAGCGGGGTGTTCGACCCTCGCTCGCTGACGGTGCCGCTAATCGTCGCCCCACCCTGTGCATGTCCCAGTGCTGGGACCGCAAGGATGGCAGCCGCGATCAGGCGGGTCCACCGTGATGAAAAGGCTTGTGCCATTACTCTCCATCGAGAGGTACGGGTGGTGTGCAACTTTCCCAAAAATCGGGAATAGCCGCTAAAGATATTCGTGTCCGAACCGTGACGCAAAGCTCTACATGCCTCGGACTTCGCCATCTCTTCGGGGGTCGGCCGCTCCCACCCAGCGCCCGCCAATCCGGGCAATCACATGCACCCCGCCAAATCCCATATCCACGGGCGGTGACACAGCGACCTCATACCCCAACCGCTTGGCCTCCGCATACACCCCCTCGGCGAACCCATCTTCCATACGGAGCCCCACCCCGGACGAGGAGGGGATCATCCGCGGGATCCGCAGCGCCTGCATCGGATCCAAGTGGTAGTCGAGCACGTAGACGATCGTCTGCACAATCGCCGGCGGAATCGCCGGTGACCCCGGGCAGCCCACCACCATCTCCACCGCGCCGTCCTTCAGAATGATGGTTGGGGCAATGGTCGAGGCGGGAATGCGGAACGGGCCGGGTGCGTTCGGGGAGGCCGCGTCGCGCGCGAAGTTGAACAGCGCGCTGTTCAGGAACACCCCGTCTACCCAGGTACCAGTGCCGAAGCCCAGGCCAAGCGTGTTCGTAATCGACACGGCGTTCCCCGCGTCGTCCACGACCGACATGTGCGTCGTTTCCGACATCGCGCCATCGCCCGGCGTGCCCGGGGCGGCGGGGCGCGGCTGCACCGTAGACACGGGAGCCGCGGCCAACACCGCGCAATCGCCGGTAGGCGCCTTTTCATACGACCAGGGGTCGCCGGCGGGGAGGCGTGGCTGTGCAGGGGCGTCCACCAACGAGGCGCGCGTTGCCGCGTACGCGGTGCTGGTCACCCCAGCCATTGGCACGGCAACCTTCGACGGATCGCCAACAACGGCATCGCGATCGGTCACGGCAATGCGCAGCGCGCCAGTCATCACCCGGAAGGCGTCGGCGTTGCGGCTCGGAAGGCCGAGCGCGGGGAGATCTCGCCCCGCGACAAGGTTCAGCGCCTCAATCACCTGCATTCCCGACTGCGGCGCTGCGGCGGAGAGCACCACTCGGCCGTGGTACATCGTGCACACCGGGCGGGTCCACTGCGGCTGGTAGGCTGCGAAATCGGCGCGCGTGATGGTGGAGCCCGCATCGCGCAGCGTTTGTACGATGTGGTCGCCAATCGCGCCTGCGTAAAACGCATCGGCACCCTGCGCCGCAATGGTGCGAAGGGTGGCCGCGAGCTCGGGCTGCACAATGTGATCACCCGCGCGCACTGGCTTGCCGCCCGGCAGGAAGATCGCCTTGGCGCCAGTGGCGGAGAGCTTCTCAATGCTCACCGCGACTTCTCGGGCGAGCAGGGCGTTGGCGGTGTAGCCTTCGCCGGCGAGCCGGATCGCTGGAGCGAGCACCGCGGCGACCGGCAACTTGCCGTAACGCGCGTGCGCGGCGAGCAGCCCGCGCACGGCGCCTGGGATTCCCACGCCGCGCGGTGTCGCGGTGGAGGTAGTGGAGCGGAGTCCCAGGTCGACGATGCTGCCGGACGCACTGTAGAAATCGAGGTATTCGGCGTGTTTGGTTTTAGCGTCGTAATACAGAAGTCCGCCACCCGCGCCGAGCCCGCTCATCATTGGCTCGGTGACGCCGAGCGCAAAGGCGGTAGCCACCGCGGCGTCGATGGCCGATCCGCCCTGGCGGAGCATCTCAAGCCCAGCGTCGCTCGCATACGCGTTGCCGGCAGCAACCACACCGTGATCGGCGACGACCCGTTTGCCGAGGTCTGGCCCGACCGTCGGGGCTGGTGCCTGCGCGGCCAGGAGGTGTGCCGTGGCGGTCAGAAGGGCGAGCGCCGCGCCGATGGTGGTGCGCAGGCGTGCGCGACGCGCGACGCGAGAAAGAACTACGCTGAGTCGATGCATAAGAGAGCTGTGGGTCGTGAAGGAACCGCAGGGGGCGGTCGATGTGATAAATATGGCGCAGAACTAGCAAGGAGCGCAGGACAGGGAGCGCAGAACGTGAGGCAGGGGTGGTGCTTGTCGAGGGTGACGCGGTGGCGCATCTTCTGTTGGCAGCGTTCCCGTGCACCGTCACCACATAGAGGTTTCCATGTTTGCCATTCGCCGCTTCGCGTTGCTCCTCAGCTGCGTTCCTCTTGTGCTCACGGCACAAGCCTCAAAGGGCACGCTCAAGGTCGGGCCCGCAAAGGGCACCGTGATTGTGGTGGGCGGTGGCTCCATGGGACCCGAGGTGTACAAGGCGTTTATCGACGCAGCGGGTGGGCCCGATGCGCTGATCCTCACTGTACCCAATGCTGGTGGGGCGGAGAGCTATCCCGCCGAGGGATCGAATACGCGCAGCTGGAAGCAGAATGGCGCGCACAATGTGCAGGTCTTGTTCACGACGGATCGCAAAGTTGCCGACAGCGACGCATTCGTCGCGTTGATCAAGAAGGCCGGTGGTATTTGGTTCGAAGGCGGGCGCCAGTTTCACTTGGTAGATGCCTACGCTGGCACCAAGACCGAAGCCGCGTTCAATGAGCTGCTCGCACGCGGTGGCGTTGTGGCCGGATCGTCGGCGGGTGCGTCAATCCTTGGCGACTTCTTGGTGCGCGGCGCGCCGTCGAACAACAACTTCATTATGGACTCCCCCGGCTACCAGAAGGGCTTCGCCTATCTGCGTGGTGTTGGCATTGATCAGCACGTGGTGGCGCGTGAGCGGCTTCCGGATCTCGCCGACTCGATTATTCCCAAGTACCCCACGCTGTTGGCGATTTCCGAGGACGAAGGAACGGCGTGGGTTGTGCGCGGCGACACGGGAACGATCATTGGTCGGAATCGTGGATTTGTATACAACGGCAAGGATGCCACCGACCCCGGGAGTCCATTCCTGACGCTGCATCCTGGCGATCGCTACGACCTCGGTGCACGGAAAATGTTGCATCGTGTGGCAAGCGAGTCGCCGGTTGCTCCGTCGTTGGTGAAGTCACTCTTTGCCAAGTACGAGAACGCCGCTGCTGGTGGTGCAACCGTGCTGGTGGCCAAGGACGGCAAGGTGTTTGTGGATCAGTCGTTCGGTATTCCGGCGCAGGCGCGGTACATGCCGACGACCACAGTGCCGAACTTTTCGCTCGGTCGCATGTCGGCCGTCTTCGAAGCTATCTGCGCGCAGGTTCCCGAGCCCGCGGGCCGCGGGCGTGCGGGCGGCGCCGCTGCCCCCGATTCGGCCGCAGGACGTGGCCGTGCTGCCACTCCGCCGCAGACAGCGTTCCAGCGGTGCGTGACGCAGCGCGCGTCGACTCCCGTCGGTTTACACAAAACGACCGCGACTGATGCCGGCGATGTGCTCTCCAATGTTGACGAGCTGTATCGCCTGGCGCTCGGACTCGAGCAGCCGCGCACCTACACACGCGGCGCCGCGGCCGACACGTCGGCCACGCGCGATCCGATTGACGCCACGCAGGGATGGAAGACCGAGACTGCGGGTGGCGTGACGCGCTATGCGGCCTACGGCACCGAGACCGGAAAGCGCAGCGCCTTCGTGCGCGTGCCGGACCGCCACGCCACGGTCATTGTACTCACGAACGACGATGCCGCGGATGCCAAGTCGATCGCTGACGCGCTCATGGCCAAACTCCTCGCGAAGCCGTAGGCACGGAGCCAGATAAAACCGAACGGGCTAGGACAGTGCGCGGCGTCGTACTGGCGCCGACGCGCCGACGAGCACGGGGCGTTGGTTGTAGCCCCGCACCGCGAAGTCGGCGCTGACCACCCGCTGCAGGCGTTCCCAGCTCATGCGCGGCGAGCGACGTAAGGCGGCGGCGAGTGTCCAGGTGAAGGCACCATACGACTCGGCCCCATGTCGGTATTCCTGCGCGAGCTCGCCTTCACCGCACGCCTCGAACAAGACGGGCAGATAGAGCCCCCGTTGCTGCGCAATCAATCGCTGTTCGGTGGCGCGGCTCAGTGGTCCACGTAGTCGCATCCCGCGCCCAAGTCGGTAGGTGGCGCGGCCGAGGCCCGTCATCGGCGCATCGGTGGTGCGCCGGTAGCGCGCACTGATCGGTCGCAACGACCGCGACGACCAGCACTGCTGCTCGCCATCCCATTGCAGCTGGCGATGGCGAATATCGTCGGGCGGTGTGAGTCCGCGCATGCGCGGGCCACCGTCACGAAGGCCACCATCCCGAAGGCCACGATCTCGGGTCATGCCTCCCGCGTGGCAGCAGTCGAGGATCGCGGAGAATCGCGCGCTGAATGGCAGCTCGCTGTAGAGGCGGAAGAAGTCGTTGTCGGTGATTGCGCGCTCGAGCGACCAGTCAAAGTCGTACGGCACCAGACATTCGTCCACGTGATCGACGGTTTCCGAAGCGGAGTAGCCCGGCAGTTGCGCTCCGTGTCCGCTATAGAACAGCACCCGTTCGCAGCCATCGTCCGCGCCGTCGAGGAGCCACGCAAGACGGGTGCGAATCGCGCTGGCGGTCGCGCGCGCGTCGAGCAGGACACGGATGTCGGTGGGGTCGAATCCGCGTTCTTGCAGAAGGCTCGACATCAGGAACGTGTCGTTGACGCAGCCAGCCAGTCGATGCGCAGGATCGGGATACGCATTGATGCCAATGAGTAACGCGCGGCGACGCGGCTTCCGCTGTGACAAGCGCTGGACGGCGGCGGCGCGGGTGAACTCGCGTGTGGCGGCAGGAGTGGCGAGCACCGACCAGACGCCCCGTTGGGTTGCTTCGTGGTCGAGATAGCCCGGGCCGTCAGCGGATCGTGTGGGGGCGTGTCCCGCTGCGCTTGGTGTGCGAACTTCCGTAAACTCCGGTGATCCCTGTAGCGGAATCTCCGCGGTAAAGACGTGGTCCTCGGGGTTGAACAGCTGGAACCAGCGCTTGACTGGCGGGAGCGTGAAGCGTCCCGGCCAGAGGCGATTGCGCACAAACAGATTTCCAATTTGAGAACCGAAGGTCACCAACGTGCTGGTGGGCAGCGCGGCGCGCGGGTCGTTGCGCAGATAGTCGAACGTCACGAGCGAGCCGAGGCTGTGCGCCGCTATGATGTCTGGCGGGTTCAGCGTGACGGCGCGGTGTAGCCGATTGCGCAGCTGCCGCCGCAAGGCGGAATCAACCACGAACTGGGACACCATACCGAGTCGCCAGCGCATCCAGTCGGCGGGAGATTCGAGTGCTCGCGTGTGATCGGTTCCTGCGGCCATCCCGTCGGAGAGTCCGTGCAGCGCGACACTTCCCGTCAGTTCGAGGAGCGCACCGGCATAGAGGTCGGGGCCTGCGTAGCGCGCCTCAAAGAGATCGTCGTACGCAAATTCTGTGAAAGTCGGGGGCGTCGTGGCTCCCGCCCCCTGCAGCGCTGCGGTAATGACCTGTCGCCAGCTGGCGTAGTAATCGCTGTCGCTGTCGCAGTGCCCAATGCCGTGTACCAACAGAATGTTCACCGATGGCTCCGTCGCCGAAGTGTGAGCTGCTGTCGTGTGCCCTGCGCCTGTTGCGTCCTATTTTCCGCCGCGCTTCGGACGCAGATCAAGGTCCTGAAAATCAAAACTGAAATCGACGCCCGGTGTCGGGACCATGCGCACGCGGGTCACAGCGCCCGCTTTCACGTCGAACGTCACGACGGCGTCGGCGCGGAGCGACCGATCCTTCCAGCGCACAATAAAGGCGTCGCCTTTCTGGTGCTCGAGCACGCCGGTGAGTTCCGGCGTGTGAGAGAAACGCATCGTGAGCTGTCCATTGGCGGAGCCCACCGTGACGTCGCCATACCACACGTCGCTGTAGGTGCCGGCGTACTTCGGCAGGGGCAGGGTTGGGCGCACGGTGGTGTCACGCGCCGTTTCCTTGGTGGTCGCGCTGGCGAGTTCGGTACGTTGTTGCGCGGCTAGCGTGGTGTACGCGCCGAGCCAGTCCCAGGCCGGCTTCACCCCGAGGTAATGATCGAGCACCGCGAGCGTGATTGAACGGAAGGCGGCCGATGATTCCTGATTGGTGAACACCGCGACTCCGATCTTTTGATCGGGCAGCATCAAGATCTCAGATACGTAGCCCGGAAGTCCTCCGGTATGCGAGAGCATCTTCACCCCGCGATAATCACGCACCCCGAAGCCGAGTCCGTAGAGGTTGAAGCTGGGGCGCAGCGGCGCCAGCGCGGGCACACTGCCACCAATGGGCATGGGGGTGACCCCTGTCCACAGTTCGCGCGCTGAGGCCGGCGACCAGAGGCGCTTGCCCTCTGGGGTGCGCCCCGAGTCGAGCTGCGTGATCATCCAGCGCGCAATATCGGCGGCGCCCGCGTTGATGCCTCCAGCGGGATTGGTATTGTCGCTGGTCATCGGGGGTACCGCGACCACCGTGCCGTCCACCTCGGCGTGCGTTGTGGCCACGTTGCCGCCGGACGCCGCATCGGCGTGCCGCACGCTGCTGTGCGACATCCCCAGCGGATTGAGCAACTCAGTGCTCATGAAAGTCTCCCACGACTGCCCGCTGATCTTTTCGATCAACTGGCCGGCCACGAGATACAGCACGTTGTCGTAGGCGTAGGCACTGCGGAACGACGTTGCCGGCTTGATGTAGCGCAGTCGCTGCGCAATCTCGGCGCGGGTGTAGGTCGAGGCGGGCCACCAGAGCAGGTCGCCCGCACCGAGCCCGAGGCCACTGCGGTGAACGAGCAGGTCGCGCACGGTGATCTCGCGCGTGACGAAGGGGTCATACATCGCGAAGTCTTTCAGGTATGTGCGCACCGGCTCGTCCCACTTGAGCTTGCCACGCTCCACGAGGATTGCGAGTGCAGTGGCCGTGAACGCCTTGGTGTTGGATGCAATACCGAAGCGCGTCAGCGAATCGACCTGCTCCGGTTTGCCGAGTGTGCGAACCCCATACCCTTTGGCGAGTACCACGCGCCCGTCCTTCACAATCGCAACCGCGACACCCGGTACCTGAAAGGCGGCCAGCACTTTCTGGACGTAGCTGTCAAAGCCTGGCGGGGGTGCAGCTGGCGTGGCGGGTGCGGATGCCTGCGCAGCGAGCGCCATGGGCAGGGCAACACTCAACGCGATGAGCCTACGAGAGAAAGTGCGCATCAGCCGAGCGTTGGAAGGAACTGCGGGGCCCGGCGCGCGCGCGTCTTCTGTTCAAAACCGCATGCCAACTTCAACAGGGTGGGCTCGCTCCACGCTTTCCCAATGAACGAGAGCCCGAGCGGCAGTTCGTGGTCGAAGCCCATTGGGACGGTGATGCTCGGGTACCCCGAGACGGCTGCGAACGAGGTGTTCCCGCCGGTGAAGTGATCCCCATTCAACGGGTCCGTCGGCCAAGCGGGCTGATTGGACGGACAGATGATCGCGTCGAGTCGATGCGTCGCCATCAGTGCATCGATCCCTTCGGAGCGCGCGAGCCGTACGCAGGTGGCGCGCGCGTCACGGTACGCGCGGTCGGTGAGTGGGCCACGCGTGTTGGCGCGCACAAAAATCTCCTGCGCGAACCAGGGCATCTCGCGCGCGGCGTTCTTTTCGTTCCAGGCAATCAACTCGGTCAGCGATTTCACGGGTGCCGATGCACCGAGCGACGCGAGATAGGCGTTCAGCCCAGCTTTGAACTCGTAGTCCAGCACCAGCGACTCGGCCTCGTCAAACTTGCCGAGCGTGGTGAAGTTGGTTTTGTCGACGATCACCGCACCGGCCTTGGCCATCGCATCGATGGCGCTCTCAAATCGCGCGTCCACGCTGTAATTGAATCCCGCCAGGTTGCGCGCAACGCCAATGCGCGCGCCGCGCAGCCCGTCCACATCGAGGAAGGTGGTGTAGTCGGTGTGCGACTTTCCTTTGCTCGCGGCGGTGGCGCTGTCGCGTGGGTCGACTCCTGTGAGGAGGCCCAAGAGTGCGGCCACGTCGGCAACGGTGCGCCCCATGGGACCTGCGGTATCCTGCGACGCGGAGATGGGGATAATCCCGGAGCGGCTCCAGAGCCCGACCGTGGGCTTCAGTCCAACCAGGCCATTCATCGACGACGGGCAGATGATTGACCCGTCGGTCTCGGTGCCGATACCCACTGCCGCGAAATCGGCGGCGATCGCGGCTCCAGTGCCTGAACTCGAGCCACAGGGATTCCGGTCGCGGACGTACGGGTTCTTGGTCTGCCCGCCGCGTCCGCTCCAGCCGCTGGTGCTGCGCGTTGACCGATAGTTGGCCCACTCGCTGAGATTGGTCTTGCCGAGGATCACCGCGCCTGCGGCGCGCAGGCGCTCGACAATGAACGCGTCCTTCGGGGCGATACTGGTGGCGAGTGCGAGCGAGCCCGCCGTGGTGTGCATCCGGTCGGCGCTGTCGATGTTGTCCTTGATGAGCACCGGAATCCCGTGGAGCGGACCGCGGATGCGTCCCGCCGCACGCTCGGCATCCATCGTTTCCGCAATGGCGAGCGCGTCGGGGTTCCGCTCAATCACGCTATTCACCGTGGGACCCTTGGCGTCCAAGCTGTCGAGGCGGGCGAGGTAAAACTCCGTCAGGGATCGCGACGTGAGGGCGCCGCGCGCCATCATGGCCTGTAGCTCCCCCACCGATTTCTCGAAGGGCGAGTCCTGCGCCGGTGCCTGTCGTGCCGAGCTGCCCCCGGTTGGTGCGGGGCGTGCCGGGGTCGGCGCACCCGCCGGCCGCTCTCCCGCGGCGGCTTCCGGAGCCAAGACCATCGCGGCGCCCAGCATCAGCGACTTGGTCACGAACTCACGACGACTGTCGCGTGGAGACGAACTCGGATCGACGGGGGACATCGGGACTCCTGTTCAAATATGAGACAGTAAATCTAGGGCGATGGACCTCGGGCCGTCACGCGCTTGCCATCTCGCCGTGCCGGCCGTGCGTTATCTATCTTTCTACGTCGCACTCCACCCAAAAAGTTTCGGAGCTATCCCGATGCGAGTCGAGCAACGCCGTTGGACAAGTGCTGAGGGATGGTCCGAGCCCTTGGCGGGTGCTGGTGTGCGAACACCACAGGTTGTGCTGATCTTTGGCGCACGCGAAGCGCTGGCCGAGGGATCCTGCATCCGCGCGCTGCGCGCGCTCTACCCCGACGCGCGACAAATCGGCTGCAGTACGGCCGGTGAAATCTGCGGCGTCGAAGTCACGGACGACACGGTCGTGGCGACGGCGTTGGAGCTTGAGCACTCCACGCTTCGGCTTGCGCAGGTGCCGATTGCCGATGCGTCAGCGAGCGCCGAGGCTGGGGGACAACTGGCGCGTGAACTCGCCGGTGCAGGACTCACGCACCTGTTTGTGCTTGCCGAGGGCGTTCACATCAACGGCACGGAACTCGTCCGCGGATTGCGTGACGCGTTGCCCCGAGAGGTCGCGGTGACCGGCGGACTCGCCGGCGATGCTGCCAAGTTCGAGCAGACGGTGGTGTGTTTTGACGGCGCGGCCGTCGAGGGCGCGGTGGTGGGGATCGGCTTCTACGGTGAGCGCCTGCGCGTTGGGTACGGCTCCATGGGGGGCTGGGACTCCTTTGGGCCGGACCGGATTATCACGCGCTCGGTGGGGAATGTGCTGTACGAACTCGATGGACGTTCGGCGCTCGCACTGTACAAGTCCTACTTGGGGCCGCACGCCGACGCTCTGCCGGCCAGTGGACTGCTCTTTCCGCTGAGCCTCGCGGGCGAGGGAAATCGTCGCGTGGTGCGCACGATTCTTGGTGTCGACGAAGTCGCCGGCAGTCTCACCTTTGCGGGCGACATGCCGCAAGGGGCCTCGGCGCGTCTGATGAAGGCCAACTTTGACCGCCTGATCGATGGCGCGCACGACGCGGCCAGTGCCAGCGTTGAGCCGCTTGCGGCGAATGCCGCCACGCTCGCCATCTTGATTAGCTGTGTCGGACGAAAGCTCGTGCTGAAGCAACGCGTGGAAGAAGAAGTCGAGAGCGTGCGTGAGGTCTTGGGCGACGACACCGTGCTGGGCGGGTTCTATTCCTACGGCGAGATTTCTCCGTTCTCGTCGTCGGCGCGTTGTGAACTTCACAACCAGACGATGACGATCACCACACTCACCGAGTCGTAGCGTGCACAAGCTCCTGGTGCGCCAGCTGCGCAAACAGTTCGGTTCGCTTGACGCCGTGCCGGAATCGTTGCGGCCGCTGTTCACGGCGGTCGCCGCCGCGTACGTGCAGGCCGATGACGAGCGCGCCATGCTGGAGCTCTCGATGGAGAACCTCTCCGTTGAACTCGCTGATCGCTACTATCGTTTGCGCAATGCGATTGACGAGAAGGACGGTGTGAGTCAGGCACTCTCGGTGCTGGCGGCCACGCTTGAGAGCACTGCTGACGGCATCGTCGTGATGGATCTCGACGGCCGGATTGTGCGCTCGAACTCCCGATTCGCCGCATTGCTGCAGCTCCCGGAGGAGGTGCTCAACGCCCGCGACGAGACGGCGCTCTTCGGCTTCCTTTCATCGCGCGTGGAAGATCCGATTGCCCTTGTGGCGGAGGCGAGTGCGGCCGCGCAGCATACCGACCGATCCACGTCGGATGTTGTGCGCTTTACTGATGGACGCGTCTTTGAGCGGTATTCGCTGCCCCAGCGCATTGATGGCCGGACGATTGGACGTGTGTGGACGTGGCGTGATGTCACCGAGCAGCGCTCGCTCACTGCGCAGTTGGAGCAGGCGCAGAAGATGGATGCCGTGGGGCGGCTGGCGGGAGGAATCGCCCACGACTTCAACAATCTGATGACCGTCATTTTGTCGAACGCCGAGTTTCTGCAGGAGGACCTCACCGAAGGAACTCCGCAGCGGAGCGACGTCGACGAGATTCTCAAGTCGGCGCGGCGCGCGACGACACTGACGCAACAGCTGCTGGCGTTCAGCCGCAATCAGATGCTCCGATTGGCCGTGCTGGACCTGAACGCCGTGGTGTATGCGGTTGAACCCATGCTCCGGCGCCTGATTGTTGAGCATATCGCGATTGAGATTCACACGCCGGCGGAACTGTGTCTCGTGTCAGCGGATCGCAGTCAGATGGAGCAGGCGCTCCTGAACTTGGCGATCAATGCGCGCGACGCGATGCCGCGCGGTGGCGTGTTGCACATCCAGACCGCGCGTGCACGGGTGATGGCCGACGATCCTATTACGGCACGCGGTGTTCTTGCCGGCGATTGGATTCTGCTGCAAGTCCGCGACACGGGGACGGGAATCAAGCGGGAGCATCTGGGCCGCATCTTTGAGCCGTTCTTCTCGACCAAGGCGCTGGACCGTGGGACCGGGCTTGGCCTCTCCATGCTGTACGGTATCGTGGCGCAGTCGGGTGGCCACGTGGTGGTGGACAGCGAAGTCGGGGCGGGGAGCTGCTTCTCGATCTATCTGCCGGAAACGCACGGACTGCCAGAGCTTGAGCCGGTGGATGTCGCGCCGGTGACGGTTGCTGGGCGAGCAGGTACCGCGCTTGTCGCCGAAGACGAGGACGCGATTCGCCATTTGATGCAGCGGTCACTCGAACGGGGCGGGTTCACGGTGCTCTGTGCGGCCAATGGCCAGGAGGCGCTCGCGCTCGCGCGCGCGTACGTCGGGGAGATCCACCTGCTCGTCACTGACATGCTGATGCCGGGGCTTAGCGGGCGCGATCTTGCGGTCGCCGTGCGTGCCCAACGTCCGGAGACTCGGGTGCTGTACGTCTCGGGACACTCGGAGGATCTGGTCGAGTGGACAGGGCTGGTGAACGCACACTCAGGGTTTCTTGCGAAGCCGTTTACGGCGCGTACCCTGGACGTGGCCGCGCGGGAGTTGCTCGCAGGTTCCATCCCATAGCCGGTGCGGCGGCGAGCAGCTCCACCATCATGGCGACCCACGCAATGGTGTATGGCACCGCCTCATAGCCTATGAGGCATCCGGCGAGTATTGCCACGCGCCAGAGTTCGCGACGTTCCGCTGTCACGAACCACAAGGCAACCCCCGTTGCCGCGATAATGTACGACTGATGCTCCGCTTGGTGATTAAAAATCACCGCGAACACCAGCAGCGAGCACAAGAAGCGCATCCGATACTCGGCGTCGTTCCAGCGATCGCGACGCAGCAGCGGTGGCACCAACAGGAGCGCGCTCCCCACGAGCTGTGCGGGCCAGTTCGGCATCTCCGTGCCGGAGAGGGTGCGAATCAGCTCGAGGACAGAACGCCCAAAGACCAGGTCGTTTTCGTCGAGCGTCACCATGCGCTGCCAGTTGGCGTACTGAAAGAGCAGGGAGTCTGGCGTGACGACCGCGAGCGGGAGCGCGATGAGCGCCACGAACATCACCGTGAGGGCGAGCGCAAAGCGCAGTTTGCCTGGGCGGAAGAGGGCAAAGCTCACCGCCGCAACGGGAAAAATCTTGATGAGGGTGCCCGCGGCAATGCCGAACGCGGCGCCCCAGAGGTTTCGGCGCTCTATGTTGAGGTACGCCATCACCACCAAGCCCGCCACTAAGGCGTTGCTCGAAGAACTTTGCACCGCGTGGAGCAACCACGGCGACATGAACAACAGGGCCAGTGTGGCCTGTGGCTTTGGCAAGAGCGCGCGAACCGCGGCAAAGAGCACCGTGGCATTCAGCAGGTTCCAGAGGAGGAGCCCGAGCGCAAAGGGGAGCGGTGAAAACGCTCCGTGGAGAAGCGCCCAGGGGGGGCTGTACTTGAAGAGGTCCGCCGCGCCGGTGCCCTGCTCACTGGGGTAGTAGCGATAGAGGTCGACGCCCGCGAGTAAATGTGAGTACGACTGTCGGAAAATTGGCCAAGTGGTGTGCTCTTGGGAGAGCACGCCTCGCTGTACGGTGGCAATCACCACCATGAGGGTCCAGATGGTGATGACTGCGGCGCTGCCCCAACGCGTCCACGCCACACGCACCCAATCTGGCAGGGGGGCGAGCGGGCGGCGAACGAAGTTTCGGAGTGCAGCGACGATCACATCGGAATCGTGAGGGGGTGCGCCGTTTTGTGGCGCAGGAAAATCTTGCTGCGAAAGTTAGTCTGCCGGGAAGCTGGTTCAAGCGAAACGAGAAAGGCCGGTCGCTTGCGCGGCCGGCCTTTCTCGTCTCCCGAGGGAAATCCCCGAGGGAAATCCCCGAGGGAAATCCCCGAGGGGATTCCCCGGTCAGCGCCTACTCACCCCTCTTCGTCGCCAGCGCCTGCCTTGCCCTTGATGGCGTCGGCGATGCGGTGACGAAGGTCCGAGATATGGGCCTTGGTGTTGCGGTCCGTGGACTTGGCTGCCGCACCCTTCAACTCGGCGTCGAGCGCCTTCAGTTCAGCGCGCACCACCCCGTTGATGTCGGACAGCTTGGGGTCGAGCGACGGAGCCTGCGGGCGGCTTCCGCCACCGCCACCACCGCCACCCGCACGACCACCAGCGCCGGCCGCCGCAGCCGGCGGGTTCAGCTTGAGGTTCAGGTTCTCGACGTATGCACGCTGCAGGGCGCGGCGGTATACGTCGATCTTGGCGCCCGAGGCGAGCTCGGAGAACAGCCCGTGGCGGAGATCATCGAACAGCTCCGGCATCGAGTACAGGTTGCCGGTGGACATGCCGTCATGCTCGGCCAAGCGAATCAGGCGCGCCGGCTGGAGGAGCGACGACAGAATTCCACTCTGCGCGGCCAGGATACGCGGGACCGACCCGGTGGGCTCGATCTTGCGCAGGATGTCCTGGTCAAGGAAGTAGGTCGGCGTGGCAAAGGCGTTTTCGTTCAGGAACTTCACCGCCGCCTGCTGACGCGCCTTCGCAACCGGCGTGAACCGGATGCCCGTCTGCGAACCATACTTTTCCTGCGACTCAGCACCACCGACCACGTTCGTGACGTGCGTCAGCTCGGTGCGCCACTGGCCGATCAAACGGCCGTAGAGCTCGTTCAGGTCGTCGAAGCCCTCCGTGGGCTTGACCGTCGCGCCAACCAAGTAGGCCACTTCGCGCTTGATGTTCTTGATGCCCCAGCCGGTGGCCTTTGTCGCGTCCTGATCGCCGACGGCTTCCGTCTCGTCGCCCGGATCCGAACCGGCCTGCCCGGAGGTCGAGAAGCGGAGGTACGGCTTGGTGTCCTGCTCACGTGCCCACAGGTCGAGCGTCGGGCGCTCGGCTTCTGGCGACGCAGCACCGATCGGCTTGTAGCCCCACATCGTCGCCCACTTGTCGTAGGGTCCGATGACCGGCGTGAGCAAGTCCACAGGAACGTTGTCCTCAGGCTGCACGAGGTAGTTGAAGCGCGAGTAGTCCATGAGCGTGGGGGTGTGTCCCCACTGCTTGAGGAAGCTGACGCTGCGGAGCGAATCGGTCGGATAGGTGGCGCTGGCCTTCATGTTGTGCTGGAAGCCCAGCGTGTGACCGACTTCGTGCGCCAGCACGTACTCGAGCAGACGGCCCATCAGCTCGTCGCTGAACGGGAAGGTGCGCGCGCGTGGGTCGATCGCCGCTGCCTGCGTGAAGTACCACGAGAGCTGGAGCTTCTGCACGTTCTGGTAGAACTGGATGTGCGCGTTCAGGATTTCACCCGAGCGCGGATCGTGCACGTTCGGGCCCGAGGCGTTTTCCGTCGTGGACGGGAGCCAGCGGACCACGGAGTAGCGGGCATCTTCCGGCGACCAATCCGGATCGTTCGCCGGGGCTTCCTTGGCGATGATCGCGTTCTTGAAGCCGGCGGCTTCGAACGCCGGCTGCCAATCTTCGATCGCCTTCTTGAACCAGGGGATCCACTTCTTCGGCGTGGCCGGATCGATATAGTAGACGATCGGCTTCACCGGCTCCGACATGGCGGCGTTCGGATCCTTCTTCTCCAGGCGATAGCGGGTGATCAGGCACTTCTCGTTCACCTTGTCGCCGACGTCCGTGTAGTCGGTGGAGCGCGTCGAGAAATAGCCAACGCGATCGTCGCACAGACGCGCCATCATTGGCTTGTCCGGGAGGCGATGGAAGCTCCAGCTCATTACGACGGTGTTGGACGCGTTGTTGTTGGTCGGGCCACCACGTCCTGCTGGCGCCGCGGCCGCACCGCGTCCGCCGCCACCGGCCTGCGCAAAGGTGAGCGTCGCGTAGACGTTCACGTTGTCGACGAACGGCGTGGCGCTCTCAATGAACGAACGCGTCGCGTCGACGTTGCCCGGGATCCGCGAGCCCGGGCCGAGCTCGCTCGGCGGCTGCGTGAAGAGGCGCGAGACATCGATCACCATCGAGCTGTCGCGGCCGTAGCTCTCGACGTTGAACACCGAGACAATCGGGTTCACATTGGCGTCGGCGACGGCGCGGGCTTCGTTGACCTTGGGGTCCACGATGGCGTCGTACGACACGCCGCGCAGGAACACGCGGTTCTCGCGGCGCTCCCAGCGGTACACCTTGTTGCTCACGGCCTGTCCGCCGTAGCCGGACCCGAGGACCGTCTTGGCGATCTCGGTCACGAGGAGCTGATCCTTGCCGAGCTGGTCGCGCGGAATTTCGAACAGCAGGCGGGCGCCAATCCGGTGGACCTTGAAGAGGCCGTCGCGGGTCTTGGCTTCGCTGGTGACCACGCGGCCGTAGGGCTGCGGCGTCGCTTCGCCTGCGGCACCACCGGCGGCACCACCAGCGGCGCCACCACGTCCACCGCGACCAGCGGCGGCGGGGGCATCAGGTGCGGCGGAGTCGCGCGGGGCCGGCGTTGGGGCATTGGCGCGGCCGCCAGCAGGCGTCACGGCGGTCGTCGGAGCGGGAGCCGGCGTTGGCGCCGGGGTGGGCGCTGGCGTCGGGGAGGCGCAGGCCACTGCGACGAGCAGGGCTGCGGTGATGCGAGAGGTCGAGCGTCGCATAGAGGGGGAATGGGGGGTGAGACGGTGACGCGTGAGCGCTGTACGAACTGTTTACTAAAACGCGGAGTCTCTGGAAAGTGCTGGTCTTGGCCTCGGTTGCGCCAGCCCTCTCGGCAGGTTGTGGTGGATGCGCGGCCACCAAGGGTGGCGCCGGAGTCCCCATCCGGTATCTTTGCCGAGATGTTGCCGCCAACCACTACGCCTCGGACCGGTGTCGCCGAGTCCCGCTCCCGCACACGTGCGTTGTCCGTCGTACAATCGACGGCAATGGCGGTGTGTCTGGTGGTGGGAATCGGCTGTTCCCGCTCCGCCCCGGCCAAAGCGCACCAGAGCTTTGATGCCGCCGCCTGGGCCCCGCCGTCGGAAGCCGAGATTCCCAACGATTCGCTCGGTGCCTCGATCCGCCGTGGGCTCGCCTTGCTCCGTTTTACCCCCGAGAGCCTGCCGACGTATGCGACCTCAAGCTTGCGCTGCACGAGCTGTCACGAGCTGGACGGGCGCAAAGCGACGGCCGCGCCGCTCACGGGCGCGCATGCGCGGTTCCCCAAGTATCTGACGCGATCGGGCGCTGTGATCGCACTCGCCGATCGTGTGAATTATTGCTTCACCCGTTCGCTCGCGGGTAATGCCATTCCCTCAGATAGCCGCGAGATGGAAGATATTCTCGCCTATCTGGCGTTTATCTCGAAGGGGGTGCCCATCGGTGCCAAGGTGATGGGCGCTGACGGGCTGCTGGCAATGAAGGACACGCTCGCCGGCGACACCGCGCGCGGTCGCGTCGTTTTTGAGACCAGTTGCATTGTCTGCCATCAAAAGGACGGGGCTGGCTCGGGAGCGATTCCTGCACTATGGGGGGCCAAGTCGTATTCGATTGGCGCGTCGATGGCACGGGTGGAACGGGCGGCGAGCTTTATTTCGCACAACATGCCGCAGACCGCTCCAGGATCGTTGACCACGCAGCAAGCCTTTGACGTTGCGGCGTTCATCAACTCGCACGAACGTCCCGACTCACCCGGCAAGGACGGTGACTGGCCCCTTGGTGGCGCGCCACGCGATGTCCCGTATGCCACGAAGGGACATGCCGCGTTCAACCCACCCGCGCGACTCGTGCCGCGCGGCAACCCACAGGGTGCGCTCGTTCCCGCGCCCACGCGTATCGGGCGCACTGCCCGTGGAGCTGCACATGACTGATCCGGAGCAGAAAGACGGCGCCGCCCTCACCCGACGCGATTTATTGCTCGGGGCAGCGGTCGCAGGTGGGGCCGCGTTGGTTGGCCTCCCGGCGGTCGCGCGGTCGCAGGCACAGGCCTTGGCGCACGTAGTGCCGCCCCTAGTGCCGATCCCTGAGGACGCCACGAAACTGCTGGGCGCGCCAACGTCGCCGGTGGGCACCCGCTCCCGGTTCGTGACGGCATCGCGCACACCGACGGGCGAAGTGACCGGGACGTCGTTCACACCGTTGCAGGATTTGACGGGGACAATCACGCCGTCGGATTTGCACTTTGAGCGCCACCACGCCGGCATTCCGCTTCTGGATCCCGCGCGGCACACGTTGACCGTGCACGGAATGGTGGAGCGCCCGATGTCGTTCACCGTGGAGGATCTCCGGCGCTTTCCGCAGGTGACGCGTGTCTATTTTGTGGAGTGCTCCGGCAATGGACGGGGTGCCTACCGCGATCCGAAGCCTGATCTCACGCCGCAGAAGATTGCTGGCATGACGAGCAACTCGGAGTGGACCGGCGTTCGCGTGGCCGACATCATGAAAGAAGCCGGCGCCCGCAGCGAAGCGCAGTGGTTCCTTGCCGAAGGGGGCGACGCCTGCCTGCTCGCGCGCAGCATCCCGATGCCCAAAGCCTACGACGATGCGTTGGTGGTGTGGGCGCAGAACGGCGAGCCGCTGCGTCCGGAGCAGGGATACCCGATGCGATTGTTGCTCCCCGGCTACGAAGGGAACGCGAACGTGAAATGGTTGCGCCGCCTTGAAGTGGGGATGCGGCCGTGGATGACCCGGTGGGAGACGGCCAAGTACACCGATCCGCTCCCGGGTGGCATTGCGCGGCAGTTCAGTTTCGAGATGGATGCGAAGTCAGTGATTACGTCGCCGTGCGCGCCGCGCACGATCACCAAGGGGTGGAACCCGATTAGCGGGCTCGCCTGGAGTGGTCGCGGTCGCATCGCGAAGGTCGAGGTCAGTACCGACAACGGAAAGAATTGGCACGAGGCCGAGTTGCAGGGACCGTCGCTCCCCAAGGCGCACGTGCGCTTCGCGTATATGTGGGAGTGGAAGGGACGCGAACAGGTGCTGCTCTCTCGCGCAACCGACGAGACGGGCTACGTGCAGCCCACCCGTGCGAAGCTCATTGAAGTGCGTGGGAAGGGAACGGACTATCATTTCAATCCGATTTACGGGTGGCGAGTTGCCGCCGACGGCGCCATCACCTTCCACGGGGAGAGCTGAGCATGCGCGCGATCAAGAGCTACAGTCTCCGCCGTAGTGTGGTGCCGGCAGCGCTCCTCGTGCTGGCCGCATGCGGTGGAAAGCCGGGTGGCGACACTCCCGCGCGCTACGGCATTGGCCGCGCGGCCACGTCGCAAGAGATCGCCGCCATCGACATCGATGTCGGCCCCGACGGCGCAGGGCTGCCCGCGGGCAAAGGCAGTGTGAGTGACGGCGCTACGATCTACGCCACAAAATGCGCGCAGTGCCACGGTCCGAAGGGCGAAGGGATGCCCCCGGCGTATCCGGCGATTGTCGGCCGGGATTCCGCGGGCGAAAAATTTGGGTTCGCCAAGGACGCCAAAATCGCGAAGACGATCGGCAACTACTGGTCGAACGCCACCACGTTGTTCGACTACATCCGTCGCGCGATGCCGCACACCGCGCCGGGCTCGCTGACCAACGATGAGGTCTACGCCCTCACCGCGCATTTGCTCTCCGCCAATGGATTGCTTCCGGCGACCGCCGTGCTCGACTCGGCGTCATTGATGCAGGTGAAGATGCCGGCGGCCGGACACTTCGTGCCCGACGATCGGCGCGGCGGCGGCACTGTTCGCTAACGATCGCTCATAGCCGCCGAGGAATGCCGCACGTTCTGCACGCCACCGCCATCACGCGCCGTTTCGGCGTGATTGAGGCGTTGCGCGGCGCCGAGCTGCGCGCGGAGACGGGGCGTGTCACCGGGCTGATTGGTCCCAACGGCGCGGGGAAGTCGACGCTGCTGGCCTGCGTGGCGGGGCTCGACGAACCAGACAGCGGCACGGTGACGATGGATGGCGTGCCGACCGGTGCGACGCGCCATGCGACCTCGGTGTTTCTTGTGCCCGACGGCGCGCGCCCGTGGGTCGATCAATCGGTGGCGCAGGTGCTGAGTTTTTTTGCGGCGGTGCATGGTGCCCCGCCGACGCTCGTGGCCGAGCTGCACGACGCGCTGCTGCTCACCGCGCTGCGCACGCAGCGAGTGGGTGCGCTGAGCAAGGGGCAGGGGAAGCGATTGTTGATTGCGTTGGGACTGCTCACGCCCCACCCGTTCCTGCTGCTCGACGAACCGTTTGATGGGCTCGATCTGCGGCAGGTCCGCGATGTGGCGGCGCTGTTGCGCACGCACGCGGAGCGCGGGCGTGGCTTGGTGCTCTCGATTCACCAGCTGACGGACGCCGCACGCACCTGTGATGATCTGGTGCTGCTTGACGCCGGGCGCACCGTCGCGATGGGAACGCTCGAAGATTTGCGCCACCGCTCGGGTCGTCCCGAGGGCGGGATTGAGGAGGTGTTTCTTGCGCTCACCTAATGCACTCGGCGCGCTGTGGCGAAAGGAGGTGCGCGAGCTGCTGCTCTCGCGCGCGTTCGGGCTGTTGCTGATTGCGGTGGGGTTGCTGGTGGGGCACGCCTTTATCACGGCGGTGCAGACGTACGCGGAAATGAGTGGTGCTGGCGGTGGTGCGGCGGCGCTCACGCAGGGGCTCTCGCCCCTCGATGGGATTCTCGTGCCCACCTTCGGGGCGTACGATCTGGCGGCGACGCTGTTGCTCCCCTTCGTGGTGATTCGCACGTTTGGAGCCGAACGCGCCTCGGGGGCCTGGTCGTTGCTCGTGCAGTCCCGTGTGAGCACGCGCACGATGATCGTCGTGAAGGCCACGGCACTGTTCGCCGCCTGGCTCGTGGCGCTCGTGCCCGGACTCCTCGCGGTGGTGTTGTGGCGTTCGTATGGCGGGCATGTGCATGGCGCCGAGCTCGTGACGTTGCTCGCCGGGCATCTATTGCGTGCGGGGATCTCGGTGGGAATAGCGGCCGCACTTGCCTGCATCGCGCCGCAGCCGGCCACGGCCGCGGTCGCGACGCTCGCGGTGACCGTCGGGCTGTGGGCGCTCGACTTCATTGCCGCGACGAGTGGTGGTATTGCCGAACAGTTCGCCGCGTTCGGCCCAGCGGCGGCGCTTCGGCAGTTTGAGCAAGGGCTGGTGCGCGCGAGCACCGTGGTGGTGTTGGTGGCGGTGCTTGCGAGCGGGCTCGTGGCGGCGATGATCTGGTCGGTGCCGGGGCGGCGCGTGCAGGCGCGGCTTCGTTCGAGCGCCGGCGCGCTTGTGGTGGCCGTGCTGCTTGTGGGCCTGGCATCGCGACTCCCGTGGAGCTGGGATCTGTCCGAGGACCAGCGCCATTCGTTCAGCCCGGAGGTCTCGTCGGCGTTGCGCTCGATTTCAGGGGAGCTCACGGTGGAGGCCCACCTCGCCCCCGAGGACCCGCGTCTCGCGGATCTTCGCCGAGGGGTTCTGGCGCGCATGGAGCGTGTCGTAAAGACACGATTCGTACAGCGTGGTGGTGGCGGCCGGACGGGGCTGTTTGCGCACCCCGATTCCGCCTACGGAGAAATCTGGTATTCGCTTGCAGGGAAGCGAGTTATGGAACGTTCGACGATCGACAATATCGTGGTCGAGACCGTCTTGCGCCTGGCAGGAAAAGAGCAGCCAACGACTGGCGCCGAGTCGACGTATTATGGATATTCCATGAACTCTGAGCCGCGGTACGCCGCTTTTCTGTTCTTTCTGGCGTGGCCGCTGCTCATGATTGCGATCTTCTGGCGAGCGCGGCGTGTGAGTTGACGCGTGACGGCCTGGAGATTGGGACTTCCAACCTCAGAGGCCTTCTGATGCACCGCAAACTTCTGCACCGCAAACTTCGCGCGATTGCCATGTGGCTTGGCTTGATCGCCTGTGCTCCGCTCGCCCTGCTCGCGCAGGATCGTGGCGCCCTCAAGGGTGTGATCACGGCCGCGGCAGGCGGTGCGCCGATTGCGGGCGCGCGCGTCGCCAGCGGACTGCCGGTGCGCGTGGCGGTGACTGACGCCAACGGCGCGTATCAACTCAAGGATCTCCCCGTCGGTACGGTGGAGATTACCGTGAGCGCGATTGGGCACGATGCGCTGCGCCAGGCCGTCACGATTGCCACCGGAACCACGACCTACGACGCCAAGCTCAAGAAAGGCTCGATCATGCTGTCCGGTGTGTTCGTGACGGCGAGCGGGTCGTCCGACGACGCCCACAAGGTGGCCGGCACCGTGAACACGCTGTCTGCCGAACAGGTGCGGACCTCACCGGCGAGCACGGTGCAGGACATGCTCCGCGAGATTCCTGGTGTTGAGCTCGCCCGTACCAGCAGCACGGTGGGGGGCACGGCACAGATCGTGTCGATCCGCGGCGTCGACGAAGGACGCACCACGGTGCTCGTCGACGGCATTCCGCTCAACGACGCCTGGGGCGAGTGGATCGACTGGGATCGGATGCCCAAGGGCAGTGTCGAGCGCGTCGAAGTGCTTGAGGGCGGCGGGTCGAGCCTGTACGGCAACGGCGCCATGGGTGGTGTAATCAGTTTCTTCTCGCGGCCCATCGCCCCGGGCTCGTATCGCTTCACGTTGGATGGCGGAAGCCGCAACGCGCGTCACGGCTTCGCGTCAGTTGGCGTGCCGCTTGTTGGTGCGCTCAACTTGGCGCTCACCGGCGACTACGCCGAGGGCGGCGGGTACACCTTGATTGCGCCGGCGAACCGTGGCGCGGTGGACATCGATTCCTGGTCCATCCGCCGGAACGCGATGGCGAAGCTCGAGTATTCGCCGTCCGCAACGTTCAACGCCTTTCTGACCGGCCACCTCTTTGGCGACGACCGCCACCTCGGAACCAAGATCAGTCAGGCGGTCCGCACCGATGGAGCGGCCGACGGCGGACTGAACTACCGCACGGCGGACGGCTCCGCGATCGCGGTGCGTGCGTGGAATCGCGAGATGCGCGAAACGACCAACTCCACCACGCTGCTGACCGTGGCCACCGTCACACGCGCCGACGAACGTCGCACCAGCTACTCGCGCATCCCGAGCTATGATCGCGGCGCCTCTGCCACCTGGAACAAGAAGGGACTCCTGGGCACCGACGTCCTGAGCGTGGGCGCTGACTACCGCTCGATGTCTGGGTTCTTTGATCAGCAGGATTACGCCAACACCACCGCGAACGCCGCAACGACGCATATCACCTCGGGTGGTGTCGAGACGCTGAGCGGTGCCTATGTGAGCGGGCTCTGGTCGCTCGCGACGGCATGGCGCTTTGAAGCAAGCGCCCGCGTGGATCACTGGAGCAACACCGGCGCCTACGCGGTCGAAGCCGCGGGCACCACGAACTACCCTGACGCCAAGCGCGATGCCTTCTCCCCGCGCCTCGGATTGAAGTATCAGCTCGCGCCGGCGCTCGCGTTCCACACCGCGCTGTATCAGGCATTCCGCGCGCCGAATCTTGCGGAGCTGTATCGCAAGCAGGTGTCGAGCACGACCATCTCCATTCCGAATCCGGATCTAAAGCCGGAGTTCGCCACGGGCTATGAAGTCGGCATGGACTGGCAGCCCGCTGATTGGTTCCAGATGAAGGGCACGATCTATCAGGCGAACTACACGGATTTCAATACCTTCGTCACCCTCTCCACGACGTCGGGCGTCACCACGCGCCAGCGGCAGAACGTGCAGAAGGCCAAGAGTGTCGGCGGCGAAGTGTACCTCGCGCTGCGTCCGCTCCGTCACCTGGAAATCGGCCTCAGCGGCAACTACGACGACGCCCGGGTGGTCGATCTGGGCCCGACAGCGCCCACGGCGTTGGTGTTCGTTGGTGCACGAATCGGCCGCGTACCGCAGCAGCGTGGCACGGCGCGCATCACGTACGACAACCGCGACATCGGCACCTTCACGGTGTTGGGGCGCTACGAAAGCACAAACACCACGCTCGGCAACAGCTTCACGATTCCTGACTTTGGTGTCGTGGACTTCAGCGCCCAGCGCCACATCTTGGGTGACGTGAATCTCTTCGTGTCGGTCGAAAATGTCTTTGATCGTCCGTACTACGTGACGATCTCCGGCACGACGGCCGCTCCGATCTACTCGCTTGGGTTGCCGCGCACCCTGCGCGTGGGCCTCGAGGTGGTGCACTTCTAGCACTCCGCGCGGGCAGGCAAAAAGGGGCGGCTCCGCACGCGGAGCCGCCCCTTTTTTATGCGTCCGTCGCGATCACCAGCCGACGCGACGCCCGAAAATCACCTTGAAGATGTTGTGGTCGCCGCCGCCCGCGGCCAGAACGCCGTAGCCCACGTTCAACTCCCACTCCGGGCCAAGGTCAAAGTCGAGCGTCGGATAAATCATGTGCGACTGGTCGGCCGCGGCAGCCATCCGCTTGAGCGAACCGGTGCCGCCATAATATTCGATCCCCGCGGAGACTTTGTCGTTGAGCTCCCACTGGAGCTTCACGGCCGGGGCGAACATCATCCCGTCGAGTCCCTTGCCAGCCTCTGGCCCTTTGACTGACCAGCCGATGGTCGGGTTGATGGACCAGTAGAACTTGCCGATGGTTTGGTCGATGATCGGACGGAACTCGACGCCCAGTTCGCTCTCGTCGAACGCCTTGTTGGTGGGGCCGAACTCCGTCGAGAGGCTCAGGCCGACCGGGAGCTTCCACGATTCGGGCGCGCGGATCCGCGGGCGAATGTGCGTGCCCACAAACCGATAGCCGTCGGCCCCGCGATCGCTGGTAAAGACATAGAAGCCGACTTCAAATATGTCGCTGAAGCCGTGCGTGATCTCGAGCGTCTCGTGAAAGGCGCCATTGGTGGCGAGCAAGCTTCCCGTGCGGGCTGTCGTCCCCGATCCGGTAAAGTTGCTGTGGAGCTCAAAGACCGTGGTCCCCTTCTTGGTGGTTTCGGAGGGATAGACCTGGATCTCGTAGTTCTCCTGTGCGGCGGCGATGGCCGGCACGGCACAGGACAGGGCGAGCGCGAAGCGCGCAGTAGTAATAATTCGCATCCCCGAAGATACGCAGTGGCCGCGACCGCGGGAGGGGCTAGAACCAGTACCCCACGCGAATCAGTGTCGAGCGTTGGCCGGTCAGGCTAAACCCTTCCTCTGCGCGGATCGGACCAATCGGGGTCTGCGCTTCGACGCCGGTGCGCAGCCCGCCCCGCCAGGCACCATACTCTGTGCCAGGTTCGTTGGTCAGCACGCCATACCCTCGTGCGATTACGCCCGCCATGAACTCGGCCCGAATTTTCAGGAGGTTCGTAATGGGACGGCGGAGCAGGACGCTCGCAAACAGTTCCTGCGAGCCACGGAACTCCCCAATACGATACCCGGCGAATCCCTCGTTGCCGCCGAGTGAGAAGGTCTGGTAGGTCGGGAGATTGTTTCCCCAGCCTGCCGCGACCCGGAGCGTGGTCTGCACATTGCCGCGCATCCAACTGTTGCTGCTTTCGATGTGCAGCCGTTGATAGTCGTTGAGCACGAGGAGCTCGCCGACGGTCCCCAGTTCGTACTCGTTCGCCGCGCGCGTGATCGACGCGCGAAGGCCGAGTGCGCCTCGCGCGGTGTGATACGTCTCGCGGAAAATGCGGAACTCGAGGCCGGCGTCGTACCGCCATTGTCCCACGGCAAGGTCTTCGTGGAATCCCAAGGTTCCGGAGAGCGCACGCGCGTCGATGCTCGGGAGTTCGGTTGCCCCCGAGAACAGGCGCACGCTCTCGTGCATAATCCGCGCGCTGAGCGTCAGCGGGAGGAAGCGGTCGTCGACCAGTGCGCGTCGTCGCACAAAGCCCCAGGCTTCTTGCTGGTAGGTGCCAAGCTTTACCAGAAGTGCCGCGTCGGCATTGCCTTTGAACAGGGCCCGATCCACCGCGCCAATCCAGAGACGTCCGCTGCTGAACTGATCGAATGCGACACCCACACCCAAGCTTCGGAGCGAGGCGCCCGCGAGCGTTGCATGCAGCGCCACGGTGTCGGCCGTCCCGCTCGGGTTCAGCCACACCTCGCGGTAGCGATCCATTCGTCCGATTTGGAGGAGCCCGCGTTCGAGTTTCCGCAGGTCGAGTGCGGAGCCGTCGGTCTGCCCGAGGTCCGCGAGAATGGCGGCGCCGTCGACAATGCTCTGCAGGCCACTGCTGTCGCGTTGCTGCGGAGCCACGGTGACCTGCGTGATGCGTCCAGCGAGCGTCGCTTCCGCCCGCGCGGGGTTTACCGTGCCAGCGGGGTGCAGGCAGGTGGCGTGTGCAAACGCCGCGCGCGCAGCGCGACGACCGATGTCGACGAGCGAATCCTGCGCCGTCCGGCTAAACACCAAGTTGTCGTAGTTCTCGGTCCCGTTCCGAATCACCACATCCGTGGGACGTGTGACGAGCGAATCCTGCTCAAAGAGCGAGTTGAGCATATCCGCCATGATCTGCAGCGGATCCTCATACGACGACGGCGACGGAGGCGCGTAGGGCAACCGGGACACCCACACCCGTTGCGCGCCCAGTGCACGGGCCGACTTGACCGGCTCATTTTCGGCGATGCCGCCGTCGGTCAACCAGCGTCCGTCGAGCTGTATGGGGCGCAGGATCACAGGAATCGCGGCACTGGCGCGGATGGCACGGGCCAGATCCCCTGTGCCCAGCACCACGGGGGCATGCGTCCGGAGGTCGGTGGCAACGGCGCGGAATGGAATGGGGAGCTGATCGAAGTTCCCCCGTGCCATCACATTGCCGCGCAAAAAGAGCGCCGACATCAGCGCATTGAGTTCGCCCTCGTGTGCCGCGCCCGACTGGATCGCGTACCCTGCCGCCGTCAGCTCCCAGACCGCGGTCGGGCGCAGCAGGCCAAGCGCCTTGGAGACTTGCGGCTCATACTGCTTGATGACCTGGTCCATCGGGAGCGCGCGCGTGATGGAGTCGATCTGCGTGCCGCTGTAGCCGCTGGCATAGAGCGCACCGATAATCGCGCCGCTGCTCGTACCGACAATCAAGTCAGGGCGGAGCTTGAGACTGTCGAGCATCTCGATGACGCCGATATGTGCGAACCCCTTGGCGCCGCCACCAGCCAACACCAACGCGGTCGGCGCCGCTGGGCACGACTGTGCCGGAGCGATGGACGCAGCCACAGTCCCCAACAGAGCGGCAAGGAGGAGTCGACGCACCCTTTGAAGGTAGCCTACGACTCCGATCCGGTGGAGGAGGAGCCCCGGATCGCGAACACGGGGCACCGTGATATCTTTGACAGAATGCCTATTCCGTCATCGGGACCGACTCCGCCAGGTTCGTTCACCTCCTCATCGTCCGGCGCCGCAGGCACGCTGCCGACGCCGGAGCTGGCGCCGGTCGACGAGCAGCTCACCGACCTCGCGATTTGGGCGGTGGTATTCGCCGGCGGTATCGGGTCGCGCTTCTGGCCGCTCAGCACGCCGACGCGCCCCAAACCGTTGCTCGCCCTGGTAACCGGTCGCACCCTGCTCGAGGACACCGTCGGTCGCCTTCAGCCGATGATTCCCCCTGAGCGGGTGATCGTCGTCACGAGCGCCGACATCGCCCCCGCGATTCGTACGGCCATCCACGACGTCCCAGACGCCAACGTGCTCGTTGAGCCGCGACCACTCGGAACGGCCGCGGCGCTCGCCTGGGCGGCGCAAGAGATTTCGCGCCGCGCAGGGCCAAACACAGCCTTTGTCGCGCTGCACTGCGACCTCGCGATCGGTTTCCCGGGGGTCTTTCGCGAAATGATCCATCGCGCCGCCGCGGTGGCGCACCGCGAGCGGGCCATCGTTACGATCGGTGTCACGCCGACCCGCGCTGACCCACAATTCGGCTACCTGCGCACTGGCGCACTGCTCGATTCCGACACGCCGCTCAACCGTGGGGGCTCCGCAATCGTCGATGGTTTTGAGGAAAAACCATCGGAGGCGCGCGCTGCCGAGTTGATCGCGCAGGACGCACGATGGCACTCCGGGGCATTTGTCGCCGACGCACAGACGGTGCTCCTCCAGCTGGCCCATTGTACCCCCGAGATCGCCTCAGGACTCGATCAACTGGCCCAAGGGGACATCGACGGCTGGGTCGCTCGACTCGGCGACTCCATTTCGATCGAGCGTGGCCTCCTCGAGCGGGTGGAACGGTTGCTCGTGGTCAGCGGCGATGTGGCGTGGGACGATATCGGCACCTGGGCGAGTCTCCGGCGCGCGCGCGATCTCGACGACGACGGCAATGGGGCGCTTGGGCGCGTCTCCTTCGTGGACAGCGAGAACAATATTGTGCACGCCGAAGGGGGCACGGTGGTCCTCTACGGGGTCGAACGGCTCCTCGTCGTGACGCTCCCCGGGCTGACATTTGTGACCACGCTCGATCGCGCCAACGACCTCAAGCCGTTACTCGATGCACTTCCACGAAACTTGCGTATGAACCCGGGCCCGGTCCGACCCGCATGACCCCTCGTTCGCCGTTGTTTTATCGCATCACGAATGGCATTCGCGTGACGGTGCGTCCGGTGTATCTCTCGGAGCAGTCGATCCCGGAACAGCAGCAGTTCGTGTTCGCCTATTTCGTGCGCATTGAGAACGTGGGCACGCGCGCGGCGCAGTTGCTGTCGCGTCGCTGGCGCATCCACGATTCCTTTGGCGAAGACAGCGAAGTTGCGGGCGACGGCGTGGTGGGGCAGCAACCATTGCTGGCCGTGGGTGATGTGCACGAGTACCAGAGCTTCTGCGTGCTTAAATCGCCGAGCGGGTACATGGAAGGCGAATATCACTTCGTGCGAGACAACGACGAGCACTTTGACGCGGACATTCCCCGCTTCACACTCGCCGCCGACGAATGGCTGGGCAAGCAAAACTGATGCACGCACGGTCACGCTGATGGTGGATCAGCCCATTCGCGAGGCCGACATCGCCGCATGGCGGCGCGACACGCTGGGCTGTGCGCAGTGCACGCACCTGAACAGCGCCGGGGCCTCGCTCGTTCCGACACCGGTACACGACGCGGTGATTGGGCATCTCGAGTTGGAGCGGCAGATTGGCGGCTACGAGGCAGCGGCCGCCGCTGCGCCGAGCATTGGTCGATGCTATGACGACATCGCGGCGCTGATTGGTGCGCGCGCGTCGGAAATCGCGGTGGTGTCGAGTGCCACCGCAGCATTCGCGCAGGCGCTGTCGAGTGTGGCGTTGACTGCGGGCGACACGATTGTCACGACCAACGCCGACTACATCTCCAATCAGTTGATGTTCCTGTCGCTTGCGCAGCGGTTCGGCGTGCAGGTGGTCCGCGCCGAGGATGATCCGCAGGGTGGGGTAGCGCTGGAGTCGCTCCGGACCCTCGTGCGCCGTCACAAGCCCAAGCTGGTGTCGCTGACCTGGATTCCCACGAACTCGGGGCTCGTGCAGCCAGCCGCTGAGGTCGGCGCGATTTGTGCCGAGGCGGGCGTACCGTATGTACTCGATGCCTGTCAGGCGGTAGGGCAGCTCCCGATCGATGTGACGCGGCTGCAGTGCGACTTTCTCGCTGCCACGGCGCGGAAGTTTCTGCGTGGTCCACGCGGGATCGGGTTCTTGTATGTGGCCGAGCGCATGCTTGCGCGTGGGGCGCATCCGTTGCTCCTCGATATGCGCGGCGCGGCGTGGACGGCGAGTGACGCCTACGAACTCTTTGACGGCGCACGTCGATTCGAGCAGTGGGAACTCCCCTACGCCCTCCTGCTCGGCATGGGTCGCGCGGCCCGCTACGCGATTGACGCGGGGGTGGAGCGGACCGCCGGACGCGCTCACGCGCTGGCTGAGAGCCTGCGTCATGATCTCGCCTCGCTGGCGGGAGTTCGCGTGCTCGATGAAGGGGCGCAGCGCTGTGCGATTGTGTCGCTCGCGGTGGAGGGACACGAGGCGTCAGCGCTCATGCATGCGCTGCGCGCCCGGCGCATTCATACGACCGCGCAGTCGCGTGCCGACGCCGTCATCGACCTGGGCCGGAAAGTGGCGGAGTCGACCCTCCGGATTTCGCCGCACTATTTCAACACCACCGCGGAGCTCGAGCGCTGCCGCGGCGCCCTGGTCGAACTGATCAGCGAGACCTAGCGCCAGATATAGCCTCCCAGCGCGGCCCGGCGTAACTTCACCGGGTGAGACGCCTTTGGGTTCTGCTCCTCGCCATCGCCTGCCGCTCCGTCACGGAGGGGCCGCGTGATCCGTTGGCCGTGAGCACGATCACGGTGTCACTCGCCGCGGGGCGTGTGGCCATTGGTGGGACGGTCCTCGCGACCGCCGTGCTGAAGAACGGCGCGGGAGCAGTTATTGCAGACGGACTCCCCGCGTGGAGTTCCTTGAACCCCACCATCGCCGTCGTTGGAGCCAACGGGTTGATCACGGGGGTGGGGCTGGGCACGGCCACCATCCGCGCCACCGTTGGGACCGTGACCACGGACATCCAGGTTGTGGTGGTGAACCCAGTGGCAACGTCGCTCGTGATGACGCGTGACACCGCCACGGTGCTGTTCCCCAGTGGCACGCTGCAGTTACAGGCCAACGCGCGCGATGCCTCTGGTGCCCTGATTGCTCGGCCGGAGATCACCTGGAGTTCTGCCACGCCGCTGATTGCCCGAGTGAGCGCGGCGGGGCTCGTGACGCCGGTGGCCGCCGGTACTGCCGTGATTCGTGCCGCCATGGACAGTGCCTCGGCCCAAGCGATTGTCGCCGTGCAGCTGGCACCGGCGCAGAATGCCCCGACGATCACTGCCATCGCGCCGAGTGCAACGCTCGTGCCTGGTGGGACATACACGCTGACCGGAGCGAACTTCGCGAATACCTCCTCCGGGAACTCCGTGGTCATCGACGGACTCCCGGCGGTCGTGGGCTCGTCGTCGCTCACGCAGATGGTCATTACACTGCCAAGCGCAGGCTTTTCCTGTGAGCCCACGCGCCCGGTGATTGTTCAGGTGACGGCGGGAGGCGTGACCGGAGGTGGCGTTGCCACGCTCCAGGTCGCGAGCCCACGCACGCTGCAGCCAGGGCAGTCGGTGGTGCTGAGTGCCGCGAGTGATGTTCGGTGCAATGAGCTGGCGCTTACCGGCGGCCGATATGTCGTGAGCGTGTATAACGCGAGTCGCGCGAGCATTACTCCAACGGCAGTGAACGCGGTGTCGGCGACGCTGCGCGGCGCCACGACGTTCGGTGGCGGGCAAGTGGCACCGGCCGCGAGCCGCGCCGCGAATCTTGCCGTGGCAGCGCCGGCAGTGCCTGCCGCTATGGCGCTTTCCGCTACGTCGCACCTCAACATCCTCGCGCGCAATCGCGGGATGTTGACTCGTGTTGCGGCGCGCGGTGCTTCGATCACAACCACGGCAAGTACCACCGTTGGCACCATCACGCCGGTCAAGCTTCCGAACCTCGACGCCGCGAACTTCTGCACCTCGAGCATCGCCGTCAACGCACGTACGGTATTTGTCGGGCAGCGCGGAGTGATCCTCGAGGACACCACTACGGTGTTTGGCGCACGCGCCACGCTCGCCGGGCAAATGGACGACTACTACCGGCGGCTTGGGCAAGAGTTCGACGCCGTGGTCTGGCCACTCATCACCACGAACTTCGGCAATCCGCTCGCGATGGACGCCCAAATCGGTGGCGTCGGCAAAGTGGTGATGGTCTTCTCGCCGCGCATCAATGTGATGCAGCAACAAGCGGTGCAGGGCTTTGCGGTGAGCTGCGACCTCGACCCCACCCTGCCCAGCAGCAATGCGGGCGCGTTCTTTTACGCCGTCGTTCCCACGAGCTCTACGAGCGGTTACACGAATAGCGAGTCGCGCGACAGCTGGTTCCGGCAGATCCGCGCGACGGTCGTGCACGAGGTCAAACACATCGCCACGTTCGCCGAGCGTCGGTCGCGGGGACTCTCGCTCGATCCCGTCCTCACGGATGTCTCGTGGGAGGAAGGAACGGCGCGCGTGGCAGAGGAGCTGTACGCGCGCAGCTTCTACCAATCGCCCGCCAAAGCAAATCTGCGCTACGCGGCGTCGATCGGCTGTGACCTCACGTTCCTCGCTGTTGGGGCCTGTCAGGATCGGCCAGTGCTCATGCAACGGCACTTCGAGGCGCTCTTCGGTGCGCTCTCCGCGTCGCAGTCGTTGAGCCCTCTGGGGCGGGCGCAGCCCACCGATGTTAGTTTTTATGCCAGCGCCTGGTCGCTCCTGCGGTGGGCTATTGACCACTACGGCCCGACCGAGAGCCAGTTCCTCTCCGCGTTCACCACGGGCACCACAACAGGCGTCCCCGCGCTTGAAGCGCGAACCGCGAGTCATCCCTGGGAAGAAATCCTTGGCGAGTGGTCGCTCGCAATGTATCTCGATGATCTGCCGGGCTTCACCCCTGCGAATCCACGCATCGATTTCCCGTCGTGGAATCTCCGCAACATCTTTTTGGGGCTCTGCGGCGACCTCGGACCCTGCACCACACCAACAAACCTGGTGCAACAGTACCCGCGCCCCATCCCGCAGCAGCCGCATGCGGTGAGTTTTGGCAACTTCACCTCCGCCATCACCGCAATGGTCGGGGGCGGCTATACACTCTTCGACCTGGGCGGAACACAGACCGCTCGCCAACTGCTCGAACTCAAAGGCCCGAACGGAACGGACCCGCCGTCCACCATGCGCATCGCGATCGCACGGGTGCAGTAGCGCGGCGAGACACACAGACGGGGCGGCCACATCAAGTGGCCGCCCCGTCTGCCATGCATAAGCGCTGCAATCAGTTCTCGCGCAGCGCCGCCATTGGCGTTTCGCGAAACACATCGCGGCTCGTCACTAGGCCAATCGTCACAGCAAGCCCCATCATCAAGGCCGCGATCCCTGCCGCGGCGGCGATCGCCGGTGAGAACGAGCCCTTGAACACATAGTGAATCAGCGCCCAGGCACCGCCAAAGGAGAGGACCATCCCGGTCAGAGCGCCGAGGGCACCGAGCAAGGCGTACTCCACGAGCAGGATCCGCATAATCTGCGCCTGCGTGGCACCCAGCGTTTTGAGGAGCACGCTCTCGCGCAGGCGGTCGCGCCGCGTGGCGGCCACGGCACTGAACAGCACGGGGACTCCCATCGCCAAGCTAAAGAGCGCGAGGAATCGCACGGCAACGCTCACCTTCTCAAGGATCTCCGTGACGGTGCGACGAACAAGCGAGAGATCGACACTCGACACATTGGGGAAGCGCGACACGGTGCGACGCTGCAGGCGCGCGATGGTTGTGTCCGCACTCACCGCTGCCATCGTCACAAACTGTTTGGGCGCCGTTACGAGCCCCTTCGTCGCAAACACCGCAAAGAAGTTCGGCTCGAACCGTCCCCAGGTGACGGTACGCAGGCTGGTAATCTGCGACAAAATCCGCACCCCCTGCACATCCCACACGATCTGATCGCCGACCTGTACCTTCAACTGATTGGCGACATCCTGATCGAGCGACAGCTCGGTGATAGAGTCGGGGAGCGTCGCGGCCCCAAACCACGTCCCACTCACAATCTTCTCTGTGGCCACCACCGTGTCGCGGTATGTCGAGCGATACTCGCGACGCAGCGTCCAATGCGTCGCCTGCATCGCATGTGCGGCCGCCCACCGCACGCCACTCAGCCCGTTGACCTCGGCAATCTTCATCGTCACGATCGGCGAATATCCCATCACCTGCTGCCCTTCGGCCGCAAAGATGGAGTCGAGGCCGGCGCGCTGGTCGTCTTGAATGTCGAACAGAATCATGTTCGCCTTGGACTGCGCCGCGGTCACATTGAACTGGTTGAGCAGATTGGCCTGCACCAAGAACAAGGTGCTCACCAAGAACGAGCCGAAGCCGAGGGCGAGGACCACCGTGCGCGTCTGATTGCCGGGGCGATACAGGTTCGCGAGTCCTTGGCGCGCCACATACGGCCACCGCGCCGTTCCCATGCGGCGCGCGAGCCACGAGAGCCCCGCGGCGCTCAGGTAGAGCACCACCATGCTCCCCGCGATGCCACCGGCAAAGCCCGCGCCGCGCCGGAGTGAGCCGGCGCGCTGGAACGAGAGCGCGAGCACACTGCCGACCAAGGCCACGTTTACCAACTGCGTGGGAATATCACGAGCACGTGCCCGATCAAGCGCGTCGGCATCGCGCCGCAGCGCCTGCAACGGCGAGACACGGCGAAGTCCAAGCAAGGGCCGCAGCGCAAAGACCAACGCCACCCACACGCCAATCCCGAGCCCCGTCAGGAGTGCCTTGGGGTCCAGCGCGACGCTGACGTCTACCGGCAGGAAATCCTTGAGCACCAGCGGAAGGCCAAACTGAATGGCCACGCCAAGCACCGCGCCCATGGCCGCACCCAGGAAGCCCATGACGCTGGCCTGCAGTACGTAAATCCCGAGCACCTGACCACTGGTCGCACCCACGCAACGCAGGACGGCCACGGTCTCAATCTTGCGCGTCACAAAGGCATTCACCCCGCTCGCGACACCAATCCCACCGAGCAGCAATGCGATCAGTCCCACGATGCCGAGGAAATCCGCGAGCTGTCCGATCGACTCGGTCAAGTTCGATTCGCGCTGCGTGACGGTGACCACACGCACATTCTGCTTCTGGAGTCGCGCGCGGTAGGCCTTCACCCAGTCGTCGCTCGCGATGTTCGCCGGCAGCTTTACCAGCGCCTCGTACGACGCGCGGCTCCCGAAGCCGAGGAGCTGTGTTTCGGCCGCGTAGCGTTCGGCGATATACACACGCGGGCCGATCGCGGCGGCGAACCCCGGATCCCCCGGCATCGCCTCAACGGCGCCAATAATCTCAAAGCGTCCGTAACCGATGGTCAGCGAGTCGCCGACCTGCGCGTCGAGGGCGATCAGCAACGCGGGGTCGACCACCGCACGTCGGCCGGTCTGCACCTGCGCCCATCGTCCCACGGGTGCCGTTTCCACCGTGCCGTAGAACGGGTATCCCTCACCCACCGCCTTCACCTGTGCGAGGCGCGTGCCACCCGAGCGCTGCGCCAACACCATGGAGCCAAAGCTCACCACCCGCGCCACGGGCGTGCCACGCGCGGCGATCGTGTCGAGCGCTCGCTGCGCATCCTCCGGGAACTGCGCATTGTACGTGAACGACACATCGCCGCCCAGCAGCGTGCGCGACTGCGATTTGAGCGAGGCCTGCACATTTGCCGCGAACGAATCGATCGCGACGAGCGCGGCAACGCCGAGTGAGATCGAGGACATGTACAACAGCAGCCGACGGCGAGCCGTGCGGCTTTCGCGCCAGGCCAGACGCGGAATAGCAGACCAGCGCATTGCCATCAGCCGGCTCCGGTCATCCGATCTTCCACCACTTCGCCGTCGCGGAGTCGAATCACACGCCCCGTCCGTTCGGCGAGCGCAATATCGTGCGTGACAATCACCACGGTCGACCCCGACTCGCGGTTGAGTTCCTGCAGGAGTTCGACGATTCGCTCGCCCGTGGCGCCGTCGAGGTTGCCCGTGGGCTCGTCGGCAAACAGGATGCGCGGATTGTTCGAGAAGGCGCGGGCAATGGCCACCCGCTGCTGTTCGCCCCCCGAGAGCTGGGCGGGGAAGTGTCCCGTGCGGTCGCCGAGCCCCACGCGCTGCAGGAGGTCGCGGGCGCGGTCGGCGGAGCCGTCCTCCCCGCGCAATTCCAGCGGCACCTGCACATTTTCCAATGCGGTGAGTGTCGGGATCAGTTGGAACGATTGGAAGATGAATCCGACTTTCTCACCGCGTAGCAGGGCGCGCTGGTCTTCGGTCATCCGCGTGATGTCCACGCCGTCGAGGCTGACGGCGCCATCACTCGGCGTGTCGAGGCCGGCGAGGAGGCCGAGGAGGGTCGTCTTGCCGCTTCCCGAGGGGCCGACGATCGCGACAAAGGCCCCCTGTGGGACGGAGAAGGAGACATGTTTCAGTACCGCCAGCCGGCCGTTGCCGCTCTGGTATTCTTTCGTGAGGTGTGTGGCCGTGAGCATAAGTGCAGCGGTGCAGGGAAGTCGCCGTCTCGCCCGAGGGCGTTGGACGCGCGGCGTGATGATCGGACTCGGACTACTGAGCGCGGCGTGCGGTGGTGGCACCAGCGCCGGTGGGGCAAGCGCCGGTGGGGCAAAGAAGTCACCAATGGCGAACCCCGGTGGGGAGCCCTCGGTTCCTGTGGAATCAACCACCGCGGCGGCGCCATTGGCAGTCAGCGCGGCGCCGGAGGTGGTGCAAGACCGTACGGGGGCGCCTCGCGTTCTGTTTCTGGGGACGTCGCTCACCGCCGGGTATGGCCTGGACGACCCCGCGCACGACAGTTGGCCTGCGGTGATTCAGCAGATCGCCGACTCGCTGCGCGTGCCGCTGGAGGTGGTGAACGCTGGCCTGTCGGGGGAGACGTCGGCGGGAGCGCTGCGGCGCACCGATTGGCTGCTCAAGCAGCATGCCGACTTGGTGGTGATTGAGACTGGCGCCAACGATGGGCTTCGGGGGCTGAATCCTGATTCGACGGCGGCGAATCTTCGGGCGATTGTGGGGAAGATTCGTGCGGCGCAGCCCGGGGCGAAGCTGCTGCTGGTGCAGATGGAGGCGCCGACCAATTTGGGGACCGGGTATACCCGTGAGTTCCATGCGCTGTATGGGCGGGTGGCTCGGGAGGCCAAGATTGCGCTGTCGCCCTTCCTGCTGGACGGTGTGGCGGCGGTGCGGACGCTCAATCAGGCGGACGGAATCCACCCGTTGCCGGAGGGGGCTCGTCGTGCGGCCCGGACGCTATGGCCGTCTATTCGGAGTGGAATCGGCAGGCCGTAGGCCTTCTGAACCCCCAGGGGGGCCCTATGCCGGCCCCCTGCCGGCCCGGACACACGTTGACCCAACCGATTGTCTGGTTTATACTTGAAGGCTACCTCCGAACACTTTCGAATCGCTTAAGAGGGATGTCGTTCAATGGCAATGCCCGCCACCCAAATCCGCCGCGGAATGGTCCTCGTGTTCGAGGGCGATCCGTGCCGTGTGATCGAGTTCCGTCACCACACGCCGGGTAACCTCCGCGCGATGGTGCAGGCCAAGCTCAAGAACATGCGCAGCGGCAACAGCTTTGAGCATCGGTTCCGCGCGGCCGACTCCATTGAGAAGGCCGACATGGAGACGCACGAGCTGGAGTTTATGTATGCCGGTGGTGACACTTGGCATTTCATGAACACCGAGAACTACGATCAGCTGGAGATGGACGCCGAGACGTTGGGCGACAATGCGCAGTGGATGCAGTCGGGGATGAAGATCCTCGCGGAGTATTACAACGGCAAGGCGATCGGTATTCAGCTGCCGCAGCATCTGTCGCTGACGATTGTTGACACCGCGCCGGTGATGAAGACGGCGACCAAGACGGCGAGCACCAAGCCGGCGACGTTGGAGAATGGTGTGACGATCAACGTGCCCGAGTTTATTGCGAGTGGCGAGCGGGTGCGTGTGAACCCGACGACTGGCGAGTACATGGATCGGGCGAAGGACTGAGTGTCGAGGGACTGATTTTCGGTCGTTTGCACCGCGCTTTTTTAATAACTGATGAGAAAGTGGCGATGTGAGGTTGAAGTAGTCATGTCGTCGCGCTACGTTTGAAGTCTGTACAAAATCCCTGCCGGGGGCGCATCAACCGGCGATGGTGGCTGTAGCTCAACTGGTTAGAGCACCGGTCTGTGGCACCGGGGGTTGCGGGTTCAAGTCCCGTCAGTCACCCTCCTGTCGGAATGTTAGGTCCGTAGCTCAATTGGTAGAGCACCGGTCTCCAAAACCGGCGGTTGGGGGTTCGATTCCCTCCGGGCCTGTCGACAATTGAGGATGTATCGGAAGGGAAGTCCTGCGGCGCTATCGTCTAGGGGACTAGGACACGGCCCTCTCAAGGCTGGAACACGGGTTCGAATCCCGTTAGCGCTATGTGACCGCAGTGTGGGTTGTCTGTTGTAGGTGTAGGACAGCAGGCGATAGTCGGCCTCATCGTCTATCGGTTAGGACGGCACCCTTTCAAGGTGCAGAGACGGGTTCGACTCCCGTTGGGGCTATCCGGTCGCCTCGGCGGCGACGAGAAACGCAGGATGTGGGTGCAGGATGGGGGTGCAGGATGTAGGGGTAGGGTTCGGTTCAGGGGGCGTAGCTCAGTTTGGTTAGAGCACTCGACTGTCACTCGAGAGGTCGCGGGTTCGAGCCCCGTCGCTCCCGTTGGAAGTATGGGCTCGTAGTGTGGTTTGGACGCAGGTTGTAGCATCGGCATCGGTGGATTGATGCCGGACATAATGGAAGAGATCCTCGCCCTGGTGGTGAAACTGGTAGACACGCCATCTTGAGGGGGTGGTGCCGCAAGGCGTCTCGGTTCGAATCCGAGCCAGGGCATGAGGTTCCCTCGCCACAGTAGCTCAGGGGTAGAGCACTCGATTCGTAATCGAGCGGTCGTCGGTTCAATTCCGACCTGTGGCTCTGTTGTAAGTAGTTTAAAAACAATCACTTACGGAAGTCTGTTGATTTTGGTGGTTTTTGGTGTATGGGGCTGTGTATGGATTTTCCATACTTTGTAGAGCGGTCGTAGTGAGGTTTTCAATCCGTTCATACACGGAACTCATCATCTCCGACTCGGTTGTTATTTCCCGATTGTAAAACATCTGTAATCGCAGTTGGGCTGCTTCTGACAATGTCTTCATACTGCTTCTCCAGCACTCTCAACAGTTGAGGGTGCTTTTTTATTTGGTGGCTATTTCCAGTTTGCGGGCAATAGCATCGTTCATCGCTACAAAACAGAAGTGGTCTCGGTTATCTGAACAGGTCGGATGAGTGGACAGGCGGGCTCCACGGCGACATGTTCGCCTCTCACCCAGGAGCTCCAGATGTCGAAACGTCAACGCCGGAATCATGCCCCCGCCTTTAAGGCGAAGGTAGC
>CAIRYG010000005.1 GCA_903882745.1 uncultured Gemmatimonadota bacterium | reverse complement strand
GGTGGCGCTGGAGGCGGCGCTGGAGGCGGCGCTGGAGGCGGCGCTGGAGGCGGCGCTGGAGGCGGCGCTGGAGGCGGCGCTGGAGGCGGCGCTGGAGGCGGCGCTGGAGGCGGCGCTGGAGGCGGCGCTGGAGGCGGCGCTGGTGGTGGTCGCGGCGGTCGCGCTGGCCCGCTTGCGGCGCTCGAGCCCGAAAAGCTCGCCGCCTACCAGGCCAAGACCGACGACATCAACAAGACGTATCCAGCCCCCCGCCGCGCCAATGTCGAGGATTTTGTCGACCACATTGACTACGCGGTCAAGCTCATCGGCATCGACCACGTCGGCATCAGCTCGGACTTTGACGGCGGTGGCGGCATCGACGGCTTCAACAGCGCGGCCGAATCATTCAACGTGACCCTCGAGCTCGTGCGCCGGGGTTACACGGAAGCGCAGATCGCAAAAATCTGGGGTGGCAACCTGCTGCGCGTTATGGAGCAGGTGGAGAAAACGGCGAAACAGCTCCAGGGCAAATAGCCCCAGAGCTGTTTCAGACGAACAAATGTCCTGGTTTGTGGCTTACGCCGCAGGCCGGGGCTTCTTCGTTTTGCCGCGGCGACGAGCGGCCGCTGACTTGATCGCCTTCGCCTCGCTCGGCTTCGTGTAGTGCCGGCGCTTGCGCAGCTCCTTCAAAAGACCAGACTTCATAACCTTCTTCTTGAAGGTCTTGAGTGCCCAGTCGAGCTTATCGCCCTCATCGAGCTTGACTTCGATCATCCGATCCGCCGTCCGTAAGAAAAGAGGTTTCCTCCCCCGAATCGTGCGCTGCGGCCGCAGGAACGGGTCGGGGGTCCGGGCAAAAACCTCTCTGCCCAGCCTCGTAAGGTCGCCGGGAAGGCCCCCGAAGTCAACTCCGGGGGCTAAAAAGGGTTAGATTGCGGTCTATGCCTTCCCGCCCAACCGATTCAGAAACTCCAGCCCCGGGCGGATTCTCGACCCTCGGCCTCGATCCGCGTGTTGTCGCCGCCCTCACCACTTTGGGCTACGAGGAGCCGACACCGATCCAGCTCGCCGCGATTCCCGTCCTGATGCAAGGACGCGATATGCTCGCCATGGCCGCCACGGGGACCGGCAAGACGGCCGCCTTTGCCCTCCCCCTACTCCACCGGCTGACCCCGGACGCGCCGCCGCGTGAACGCACGGCCGCGCTCGTCCTGGTGCCGACGCGCGAGTTGGCCATGCAGGTCGCCGAGGCGATCCATCGCTACGGTAAAGCGCTCGGCGCCGTCGCCATGCCGGTCTATGGGGGCACGCCGATGGACGTGCAGATCCGCGCGCTCAAGCGTGGGACTGACGTCGTTGTTGCGACCCCGGGACGTGCCCTCGATCATATCCGTCGCAAGACGCTGCAACTGTCCCACGTGAAGACCGTGGTGCTCGACGAAGCCGACGAAATGCTCGACATGGGCTTCGCCGAAGATCTCGAAGCCATTTTGGCCGAGTTGCCGTCGGACCGTCAGACGTGCCTCTTCTCGGCTACGTTGCCGCCGCGCATCGACAAGATCGCCAAGTCGCACCTCAAGGATCCGATGCTGATTCGGATCGACCGCGAGGCCGTGCAGGCCGGCGCATCGGCCAAGGTGCGTCAGATCGCGTACATCGTGCCACGCGCGCACAAGATGACCGCGCTCGCTCGCGTGCTCGATGTGGAGCATCCGGAAGCGGCGATTGTCTTCTGCCGCACCCGTACAGAAGTCGACGAGCTCACCGGCACGTTGATCGCGCGCGGACTCCGCGCCGAAGCGCTGCACGGGGGACTCAACCAAGACCAGCGTGACCGCGTGATGAAGAAGTTCCGCGGTGGCAAGTGTGATTTGTTGATCGCGACCGACGTGGCCGCGCGCGGACTCGATGTCCAGCACGTGACGCACGTCGTGAACTATGACGTGCCGTCGGCGAGCGAGGCGTATGTGCATCGCATTGGTCGCACGGGCCGTGCAGGACGCACCGGCGTCGCGATTACCTTCGCCGAGCCGCGTGAGCACCGGATGCTGCGGAACATCGAAGCGGCGACCAAGCAGAAGATTGAAGTGAAGCCTGTGCCGAGTGTGGCGGATCTGCGCGCCAAGCGGCTCGAGCACACGCGCGAAGTGTTGCGCGAGACGATCATGGCCGGCGAGTTGGATATGTACCGCACGGTGGTGGAATCGCTCTCGGATGAGTTTGACATCATGGACGTGGCCGCTGCCGCCGTGAAGCGCGCAGCCCCGCTGGACAATGGTGGAGAAGAGCAGGAGATCCCGGCGGTCGAGATGCGTCCGAGCCGCGGCGCTCCTCCGCAGTTCGCGAAGGGCGTGGCGCGGTATTCGCCAAGCAAGCCGCGTCCGAGTAGCTCGCGCACCGCACCAGCAGCGCGCGCGACACCGGTGGCGAAATTCGGAACGGCTGATGCCACCGCGAGCGCCGAAGATCTGGCACCGCGTGCTGGCAAGGGTGCGTTTTCGCGCGGTGGTGGTTCGAAGGCCAAGATTTGGGTCGGCGCAGGGCGCAAAGCCAAAGTGCGTCCCGGTGATGTGGTCGGAGCGATCGTGAACGAAGCCGGTGTGGCCGCCACGGCACTCGGCGCCATTACCACGTCGGACCGTTTCACCTTGGTGGAAGTGCCGGAAGCCATGGCGGATCAGATTGTGAACGCCATGTCGAAGGCGACAATCAAGGGGAAGAAGGTCTTGGTTCGTCGCGATCGCGCGTGAGCGACACCGTCGCACGACGTCGGGTGCTGCTGGTTGGGGCGACCGGCGTCGTGGGAACGGAGTGTCTCCGGCAACTCGCCGCCGATGATTCGGTCGCGCTGGTGAGAGCGCTGGTGCGTCGGCCCCTGGCCGATGCGCCGGCGAAGGTCGAGGTGGTGGTCACCGACATGCGTACGATTGAGTCACACCCTGAATTTTTTGCGGTGGACCAAGTGGTATGCGCGCTTGGCACCACCATCAAAGTGGCCGGATCGCCGGCGGCGTTTCGGGCGGTCGATTACGAACTCCCCCTCCGTGTGGCGCAACTCGCACGGGCGCAGGGCGCGACGCATTTCCTGCTCGTCAGTGCGCTCGGTGCGTCGGCCGCCTCCGGCGTCTTTTACAATCGTGTGAAGGGAGAACTTGAGGACGCCCTCGGCGCACTCGGGTTCCGCTCGCTCACGATTGCACGCCCCTCGCTCCTGCTGGGGGACCGTGCGGAGTTCCGGCTGGGAGAGCGGATCGCCCAGCCCTTTGGCTTCCTGATCCCGCCCCGCTGGAAGCCGGTGCATGCGCGTCAGGTGGCGGCCGCGCTTGTGAGTGCCGGTCGACAGGACCTCGCGGGACGCTGCGTTATTGAGAACATTGCACTGCGGCGGCACTGCGGCGGCACTGAGCCGAGCGCTCTGCCGCGCCCCTTTTGAACCGAGGAGTAGCGTCGTGATCAATCAGTGGATGCGCGTGCCGAAGGCGCGCCGAGTCGTGGGTGCGGTTGCTCTATTGGTGGTGGGTGGGTGTGCGTCGGCAAGCACCGCCGGTAATGGCGTGGCGCGTGCTGCCTCGACATCGCTGCCCGCGGCCAACCACACGCTCCTCGCGGGGCCCACAACAGTGGCGTGGGGCAACTACGACGCGGCGGCGACCCCCGTGCTGCGGATTAAGTCCGGCGAAGTGGTAGACGTGGGCACTTTTCTCACGTCGAACCCCACGCGGCTCGAAGCGAGTGGCGTGAAGCCCGCCGACGTCGAGCAGGCGTTGCGCGATACCTATCGGGACTTCCCGCAGAACAAGCGCGGCCCGGGCGGACATATTCTCACCGGCCCGATTTACGTGGAAGGCGCGGACTCGGGCGATGTGCTCGAGGTGCGGATCCTGTCGATCGATCTCGCCATTCCGTACGCGTACAACTCGTTCGGCCCCACGAGCGGCTTCATTCCCGAAGATTTCAAGTACGCCAAGACGCGCATCATCCCGCTTGATAAGGCGGCGGGCGTGGCCCACTTCGCGCCCGGCATCGATATCCCCCTGCGTCCGTTCTTTGGCTCGATGGGTGTGGCCCCGCCAAAGGCGATGGGAAAGCTGAACAGCGCGCCGCCCGGCATCCACGCCGGCAATCTGGACAACAAGGAGTTGGTCGCCGGCACGACGCTATTCATTCCGGTTCACACCGCTGGCGCACTCTTTGAGATCGGCGACGGACATGCGGCCCAGGGCAATGGTGAGGTCGACATTACCGCGCTCGAGACCTCGCTGCGCGGACGGTTGCAGTTCGTGGTGCGCAAGGATCTCACGCTCACCTGGCCGCGTGGCGAGACGCCGACGCACTGGATCGCCATGGGCACCGACAAGGACCTGGTCGTCGCCACCAAGACCGCGGTGCGACAAGCGATCGACTTCTTGGTCACCGTGAAGGGGCTCTCGCGCGATGACGCCTACATGCTCACCAGCACCGCCTGCGATGTCGTGGTTACGCAACTTGTCGACGGCAACGTTGGCGTGCATGTTATGATTCCCAAGGCCATCTTCACTGCGCGATGATCGTGCGCGCCCGAGCGAGCACTCGAACGTGAGCACCCCCCGTTGGCGAACGCGATTCGCGCCCGCGCCCACGGGGTGGTTGCATCTTGGGCATGTGCTCAACGCCATCACCGTCTGGGGAATGGCGCGCGCCTACGGGGGCTCAGTGCTTCTGCGCATCGAAGATCACGATCGGCGGCGCTGTAAACCGGACTACGAAGCCGGTATTCGCGAAGACCTCGCCTGGCTTGGTTTCACGCCTGACGACGAAGCACCGCGCCAGAGCATGAGAGGCGATCGATATGCAGAGCTCCTCAGCGCACTGGAATCGCGCGATCTCGTCTACGCCTGCAGTTGCTCACGCCGCGAGATTGCGGGCGGCGCCGGCGAACGTCATCTGGAACTCGTGTACCCTGGCACCTGCCGGACGCGCCACCTGGATTCCGACACCACGGCCGCTCGTCGCGTGCGACTCGTGGAAGCGGCACAGTCGTTCGCTGATGTGCGCGGAGGATCCATGACGCAGACGCCCGCACTCCAGTGTGGCGACCTGCTCGTGCGGGACCGGGACGCCCAGTGGACCTACCAGTTCGCGGTGACCGTCGACGACATGGACCAAGGGATCGACCTCGTGATCCGCGGCGAGGATCTCCTGACCTCAACGGGCCGACAGCTCCAGCTCGCGCAACTGCTTGGCCGACCGCAGCCCGCGCGCTTCCTGCATCACGGCCTTATTCGGCACGACGACGGGGAAAAGCTGAGTAAGTCCCGTGGCGATACCGGGGTGCGCGAACTCCGGAATGCGGGAGCGACCGCCGCCGAGGTGATTGGTGCGGCCGCGTACGCAGGCGGGCTGATTGGCCGCGCGGTTCCCGTGCTGGCGGGTGACGTTGGGGCACTGTTCGCCGGAGGCGCCAGCTTTGATCACCTGCCCAGTGGCCAGAACCTGTCGCCTGTGGGTAAAGTTCCGACGGCATGGCCGCACCCGCACGGCCGCCTTTGACGTCCACGTGGAGGATCACCGGTGAATCGTCACCAAGCGTTGGCTCGCCTCTCTGTCTGGCTGTTTGCGATTTCCGCCCTGTTTGTCGGGGGCGCCGCTGTGCTGCTGTATCGCGTGCCGACGAGCGATGTGGTGGTCTGCACGCGCGCTGATGGACACTGCCTCATCCGCCATCGCACCACCCTGCGCTCGCGATCTGGGGAGCTCCCACTCAGCACGGTGACGGGTGCTACACTTCGTGAAGTACAGCCGGGAGCGGCACGGCTCGAACTGTGGCTCGTGGCCACCTCCGGTGAGTACTGGGTGTCGGACTTCGTGAACTGGCAACGCCCAGTCGCCGAGGGACTGCGGGCCGAAATCCTCGGATTCCTCTCGAACCCGGCGGCGCCTCGTCTTGAGTCACGCCACGACTTCAATGGTGGCCCAATCTCCGCACTCGTGATGCTCATTCTTGGAATGCTGTCGCTCTTTATTGCGCTGCGTTTACGAATTCCTGCATCAGCTACGACGTCTTCTCCTCAGGAGTGAGCGCCATGCTGCAACTGGAACTGTCCCTCTTTATCAACCGCGAACTCATCACACTGCGCAACGAGCTGCTCGCGTATCCCGACGAATCGCAGATCTGGGCGCGCCCCGCGGGCACGCCAAACTCGGCGGGGAATCTCGCCCTGCATCTCGTGGGGAATCTTCGGTGGTATATCGGGGCACAGTACGGGGCCACCGGATATGTCCGCGACCGCGACCTCGAGTTCAGTGACTCGGGCGTGTCGCGCGAAGAGCTCCTGCGCCTCATTGCAACGGCGGCCGACGAAGTGACGCGTACCTTCGCCGCGCTGGACCCTGCCCTCCTCGAGCAGCCGCATCCGATTGACGTCGCAGGGAAACCCTGCCGCGCCGATCGGTTTTTTCTCCATCTGACCGTGCACCTCGCCTACCACCTCGGACAGGTGGACTATCATCGTCGCAGCGTGACCGGATCCGCCATCTCCGTTGGCGCCATCCCGTCTATCGCGCTCGTCTCCTAAGGAATTCCATGCGTCTCCGTGCGTCTCTTGCCTGCTTGGCCGCGTTCGCACCCGCTGTGACTGGTGCGCAGAGTACGCTGTCCGGGGCGGAACAACGTATCCGCGAAACCGTGGAGAAGAGCCACGAGCAAGCCGTCACGTACCTGCAGAAGGTCGTGAACATCCCGAGCAATACGCTCAAGTTCGCGGGGGTGAAGGCGGTCGGGATGGTATTCAAGGCCTCGCTCGACTCGCTCGGATTCACGACCAAGTGGGTCACCCTCCCCGCCGAAGTTGGGCGCGCCGGGCATCTTGTCGCCGAGCACAAGGGAAAGCCCGGCGCGGTGCGCATCATGCTGATTGGGCATCTTGATACGGTGGTGGAGCCTGACGGTCCCACCTGGGTGCGCACCGATTCGATCGCGAAAGGCGTCGGCACCGGCGACATCAAGGGCGGAGACGTAGTGATTCTCTACGCGCTCAAGGCGCTGCAGGCAGCCGGCTCGCTCAAGGACATGAACATCTCGATCATCTTCACCGGTGACGAAGAGCACCCGGGTGAACCCCTCGCGATTGATCGCAAGGACCTGATCGACATGGGCAAGCGCAGCGACATCGCGCTCGCCTTCGAGGGGGGCAACAAGAGCGATGTGACCGTCGCGCGACGCGGCGCCAGCTCCTGGCGCGTGACCGCCACGGGACGTCAGGGACACTCCGCCGGCGTGTTCAGCCCCGGCGCAGGCTACGGCGCGATTTACGAACTCGCGCGCATCGTGAATGGCTTCCGCGAGCAACTCGCCGGTGAGCAGTACCTCACCTTCAACGTCGGCACGATCGTCGGCGGTACCGATGTGGACTACGACACCGTCGGCGTGAAGGGGAGCGCGGCCAGCAAGCTCAACATCATCTCCAAGTCGGCGATCGCACACGGCGACCTCCGCTTCATTTCCGAAGACCAGAAAGAACGCACGCGCAACAAGATGCGCGAGATCGTCGCCAAGCATCTCGCTGGCACCGATGCCAAGATCACCTTCCTCGACGAGTATCCCGCCATGGCGCCGACGCCAGGGAACCTCAAGCTGCTCGAGTACTACGACGGCGCGAGCCAAGCACTCGGCTACGGCAGAGTCGAAGCGCTCGATCCCGGTCGTCGTGGCGCGGGGGACATTTCGTTTGTGGGTCCGATCCTCGACGGACTCGATGGACTCGGTGCGATTGGCACCGGCTCACATGCGCCCGATGAACGGGTGAATCTCAACGCGCTCAAGATGCAAACCGAACGCACGGCGATCTTCCTCGAGCGCATCGGCAAACTCCCATCCACGAACTTCTCTCGTACTCCTGCCTCGGGGAATCACTGATGCGTTCTGCCCGTCTCGTAGTGTCTGCAGCTGCGCTGATTCTTATTGCGGGTGTCGCAGCGGCATTTACCCGTGCGCCCTCGCAGGACGACACCACCGTCATTCGCGCCTCCACCGTCCTCGACGGCGCGGGTGCCACGCTCAAGGATGTCGACATCACCGTGCGCGGAGGAAAGATTGTCGCCATCAGTAAAGCCACCAGCAAAGCGCCAGCCGGAACGATCATCGATCTCCGCGGCAACAAGACGGTGCTGCCGGGCCTCATCGACGCGCACTCCCACCTCACCTGGTACTTCAACGCGCAGGGACGCTACCACACCAATGCGGACGGCGAAACACCCGCGCAGGGGCTCGCCGCTGCGGTCGTGAACGCGCACGCAACGCTGATGGCGGGCTTCACCACGGTGCAGAGCCCGGGATCGCCGGAAGATCTGAAGGTCCGCGAGATGGTCGAAGCGCAGGGCAATGGTCCGCGCATTCTCACCTCGCTGCAAGCACTCCAGAATGGCGACACCGCACGCCTCCGTTCGCTCGTGCAGCAGCGCAAGCAGCAGGGCGCGGACCTCATCAAGCTCTTTGCCAGCGCGAGTATCCGTGACGGCGGCACGCAGACGCTGACCGCCGAACAAGTCGCCGCAGTGTGCGGTGAAGCCAAGAAGCAGGGACTCCGCACCATCGTGCATGCGCATTCCGCGGAATCCATGCGCACCGTGATCAACGCGGGGTGCGACCAAATCGAGCACGGGGTGTTCGCGACCCAAGCAGAACTCGACCTGATGGCCGCGAAAGGCACCTGGTTCGATCCGCAGTGCTCGCTCGTGTTCCGGAACTACCTCGATAATCGCGCCAAATACGACGGCATTGGCAACTACAACGAAGCGGGCTTCGCCGCGATGGAAAAGGCGATTCCAATGGCCGCCGAGGCGATTCGCAAGGCGTGGAACACAAAGGGACTCAAGATGACCTACGGCACCGACGCCGTGGCCGGCGCGCATGGGCGCAACGCCGAGGATCTGGTGTGCCGAGTGCAGAGCGCTGGCGAGCCGCCGATGCACGCCCTCGTCTCCGCCACCTCTGTCACCGCCCAGTCGATGGGACTCGGCGACAAGATCGGCCGCATCAAGGTTGGGATGGACGCCGATATCATCGCGCTCGACGGCGACCCGATCAAGGACATCACGGTTGTGCGGAAGGTCGGCTTCGTGATGCGGGGCGGGAAGGTGCGGCAGTAGGGTTCCGATGTAGACGAGGGGCGCGCTCAGGTGAGCGCGCCCCTCATCGTTTTAATCCACTCGGTACGCCTACCGCTCCTTGAGCGTTCCCAAAAACTCCTTCAGGTAGCTCCCCCAGACCGCCGGCCACGAGTGCGTCCCATGCCCCCGCGTCTGATCGGTGATCGGCAACACCACGAACTTCACGTTCTTCATCCCGCCCACCAGCTTCTCTACCACGCCAAGCTCGGGCGGGTTTACGAAATCGTCCGCTGAGTTGATAGCCAGCACCGGCGCCTTCACCGCGCCCAAGTGCGACGACGGGTCGTACTCGCGGCTCGAGTCGAACTGGTAGAGCATGTCGTTCGCATCGGTGGTCTTGAACCGATCGTCCACATACTTCCGGATCACCTCGTCCGAGCGGTCGCGCGTGGGGGCCTGCTTCAACTGCTGTAGCGGCGCGCTCGTCATGATGAAGAGAAAGCCGATCGCCGACTTAAACCCAGGCGGCTGCGTCTTGTACTCTCCGCCCATCCACGCTGGATCGCCCACGATGGCATCCTTGATCAGGGTGCGGATCATTCGGTTCCGCCCCACAATCGCGGTCGGGGCGCAGGCGAGTGGCACAAGTCCGTCCACGAAATCAGGGTAGGTATAGCCCCAGACCCACCCCTGCATGCATCCCATCGACGTGCCCAACAACAGACGGAGGTGGTTCACGCCGAGCCCTTCCGTGAGCAGCACATAGTGGGCGCGCACCATGTCCTCATAGGTGTACTTCGGGAACTTGGCATGCAGTCCATCACTGGGCTTGCTCGATCCGCCATGCCCAATCCCGTCGGGGAGCACCACGTAGTACTTGGCCGTGTCGAGCAACTGCCCGGGCCCAAAGAGCTCACCCGCGAAGTTCGCGCTCAGAAAAGCACGCCCGGTGCCGCCAGTGCCGTGCAACACGATCACCGCGTTGCGCACTTTCCCTGCGGCGTCCTTCCGCGGCGCGCCGAGCGTGGTGTAGTGCAGCTTCATCTCGGCCAGCTTCTCGCCGTTGTTGAACGTGAAGTTGCGGGCCACGAAATCGCCTTCCTTGCCTTGAGCGGCAACGGTTGAGGCGGCGAGAGCAAGCAGCAGAAGAACGCGCATGTGAAAACGGGGTGAATGGGTTCGACCGGAATCTACGGTCGCGACCGGCACCATGCTCCGCCCCGAGGCCATATTTCGAGATCATCCTGAATCCGGTCACATTTGCTCTCCAACACGCCCATCTGGGACGACGGTCAGTCGCTCCCCCTCTCCCCACTCGACGGTGATGTCGAGACCGACGTCTGTGTCATTGGACTCGGCGGCTCCGGGCTCACCGCGCTCGATGAGCTCACCACGATGGGACGCCGCGCCGTTGGCATTGACGCCCGCGGGATCGCCCCGGGCGCCGCAGGGCGGAACGGTGGGCTCCTGCTCGGCGGGACTGTCGATTTCCACCACGATGCCATCACGGTCATCGGCCGCGATCGCGCGGTGGGGATCTACCGCGAGACGATGGATGAGATTCGTCGCATCGACGAGCAGGCGCCGGGTGCGGTGCGCCACACGGGATCAATCCGGCTGTCCTCCGGTGCCGGCGAGGACACGGACATTACCCGCCAGCGCACCGCCATGCTCGCGGACGGCATCCGCTGCGAACTGTACGACGGGCCGCTCGGGCACGGAATCTTCATGCCCGACGACGCCTGCTTCAACCCGCAGCAACGCTGTCATGCCCTCGCTCGGCGGGTGATAGCGCAGGGGGCACAGCTCTACACGCATACCAGCGCCAGCAGCTACTCCGCCACGGAGGTACACACCGCCCGCGGAACGATTCGGTGCGCCCAGGTGATTGTTGCCGTGGACGGACGCCTCGAGACACTCGTCCCCGAGCTCGCGGGGACCGTCCGTACGGCACGGCTCCAGATGTTGGCCACCGCACCGGTCGCCGAGCGCCTGTTCCCCGCGCCGATGAGCGCCAGATACGGCTTTGACTATTGGCAGCAGACCCCCGATGGCTCGGTGGCCTTCGGCGGTGGGCGCGACCACTCGGTTGAAACCGAGTGGACGAACGACGCCGAGCCAACAGAGAAAATCCAAGGATACCTCGAGCAGGCGTTGCGCGAGCAGCTCCAGGTTACAGCCCCGATTACCCACCGCTGGGCGGCGAGTGTCTCATACACGGAAACCGGACTCCCCGTATTCCAGGAACTCCACCCCGGATTGTGGGTGATTGGGGGCTACAGCGGCACGGGCAATGCCATGGGCGCGCTCTGTGGCCGCGCCGCCGCCCGCGCGACGAGCGGCGAGACCACCGCGTTCGCTAGACTTCTTGTGAACCACGGCTGAATTCCCGCTTCGCGAGGCGAGTCCAAATGGTCAACGTCACGATTGAAGGTGATCGCGTAGTCTTCGAGATCGAGGGATGGGACAAACTGTGGGCGCTGAAGAGTCGCCTCGAGATCCCGCTCGACCACATTAAGAGCGTCAACGTCGATGAAGACGCCGCCAAGGGGTGGTGGCACGGGGTGAAACTCGGCGGCTCCGACCTGCCGGGCGTCATCACAGCCGGCACCTTTTACACCAAGGGGCGGCTCGTGTTTTTTGACACGCATACCCCGGACCACACGATTGTCGTGGAACTCGATGGTCACGAGAAGTTCGACCGGCTGATTCTCCAGGTGGCGGACCCTGCGGGAACGGCCGCCGCGATCACCAAGGTCCTCGCGCGTCGTGCGTAAGGGTTCCCTGCGAGGCGCCAAACTAGCCATACCCGAGGCGGCGGGGCGGCGACGGTCGTAGTTTTGAGGGATGCGCTATTTTCGCTCCGCGACCCTCGTCGCCCTGCTTGTTACGCCGCTCGCCACGCCGCTCGTTGCTGCGCTTGCTCCAACCGCCGCCTCGGCGCAGGATCGCTCCGCGGTTCAACAATCCGCGCGCGAGATTTTTCGCGAACTCATTGGCATTAACACCGACGGCGATTCGGGCAGCACCACCGTGGCCGCGCAGGCAATGGCGCAGCGGCTGATTGCCGCTGGGTTTCCGGCCGCCGACGTGAAACTCCTTGGCCCCGCGTCGAACCCCAAGAACTGGAATCTCGTCGCGCGCTATCGCGGAACCGGAAAAGCAAAGCCGATTTTACTTATGGCGCATTTGGATGTGGTCACGGCGCGGCGCAGCGATTGGTCGATCGCGCCGTATGAACTCACCGAAAAAGACGGCTTCTTGTACGGCCGCGGCACGAGCGATCAGAAAAACGGCTGCGCGCTGCTTGTCGCGTCGCTTATCCAGATGAAGAAAGAAGGAATCGTTCCTGATCGCGATCTGATCCTTGCCCTCACCGCCGGTGAGGAGGGCGGGATCGACTACGTGGGGATGGAGTGGCTCGTGAACAATCAACGGCCATTGATCGACGCGGAGTTCGCGTGGAATGTCGATGCCGGTGATCCGCAGCTAAAGAATGGACAGCGGATTGCCCGTGTTGTCCAGGCCAGCGAAAAGGTCTACGCAACATTTGCGCTCGAAGCGACCAACACCGGCGGCCATTCGTCGCTTCCCACCAAAGACAACGCGATCTACCGTGTGACGGCTGCGGTCAACAAAATTGCGGCCTACGATTTTCCGCTCCACTGGAGTGAAATCACCCGCGGCTGGTTCACGCAGATGATGAGCACCGAACCCCCAGCCGTCGGGGCTGACATCCGCGCCGCTCTCGCGCCAAAGCCCGACGCGGCGGCCGTCGCGCGGCTCTCCAAGAACGCGCTCTTCAACGCACAAATGCGCACGACCTGCGTTGCCACCATGTTCGAGGCGGGACACGCCGAAAATGCGCTCCCACAGCGGGCGAAAGCGACGATCAACTGTCGTATTCTCCCAACGGAAACCGCAGACGCCACCAAGCAAACGCTGGCACGACTCATTGCCGACACGGCCGTGCACATTACCCCGGTGGGGGCAATCGTCCCAAGTCCTCCGTCACCGCTGACACCGTCCGTCCTTGCCCCAATCGCCGCGGTCACCACGCGCTTCTACCCAAAACTCCCGATCGTGCCGCTCATGGAAACTGGCGCGACCGACGGCATCTTCCTGCGAAACGCGGGCATCCCAACCTATGGGATCTCGGCACTCTTCTTGGACGTGGACGACACCCGCGCGCACGGCCGCGACGAGCGCATTATTGCGGCTGAGTTTGATCGTGCTGCAGAGTATCAACTCGCCCTGATCAAAGCATTTGTGACTACACCGCTCACACCGCCAACGGCTCCGAAGCCGATTCCCCTTCACCCCTCCCACGACTGATGCGCCTCACCCCGCTCCTCCTCCTCGGCGTTTCGCTCCCGCTGCTCGCACAAGGCGCAGCCAAGAGCGCACCCGCCAGCAAGTATCCTGCGGCTCCTGCAGCTGCCATGGCTTCCATCAAGGAAGCCGATCTCAAGCGCGACCTCTACGCGATGGCTGGTGACGCCATGCGCGGCCGCGAAGCGGGCACGCTCGACGAAATGCGCGCCTCCATGTGGGTCGCCGAACAACTGCGCGCCATTGGTGTGAAGCCGATCGGGGACGACGGCACCTACTTCCAGTGGTGGAACATGCGCCGCACGCGCGTCTCCACGGCTGCGAGCAGCGTGAAGAGTGGCAGCAAGGCGCTCGAACTTTGGAAGGACGTAGTTCCCACCGGCAATACTGAGGCGGACGGCGCCGGCGCTGTAGTATTTGTCGGCGACGGAAGCGATAGCACGGTCGACGTCCGCGGTAAGGTCGCGGTCGTCACGATGTCGGCACCGCCACGCGCCGTGCTTCAGGAAGGCACCAACACCTACGAGTACCGCTACGCCACGAGCGCCATTCAATCGACGACCGCAAAGTTCCGCGGCCGTGGCGCTGCCGCGGTCGTGATCATTGCCGACTCCACCGCCGACATCGCGTTTGACGGCTACGCTGCTATCCGCTCACGCGGAACCTACGACGTCGAAGGCGGCGTCCCGCGCTTCGCCCCAACGGCCGCAGGTGCTGCAGGTGCCGCGGGCGGCGGTGGCCGCGGCGGCGCGGGTGGAGCCAATGGCGGCGGCGCGATGCCGTCCGTGGTGCTCCTTGCTCGCCGCAGCGCACTCACGAGCTTCAAGAACGCGGGCACCATCGAAGCGCACATTCGCATGGAACGCTTCGACGCCCCGTCCGTCAACATCGTCGGCGTCATCAAGGGTACCGACCCGAAGCTCAAGGACGAATATGTCCTCTACAGCTCGCACCAGGATCACGACGGCGTGCGCTTTGAAACCCAGGGCGACTCCATTTGGAATGGCGCCGACGACAACGCCTCGGTGAGCGTCGCCCTGCTCGCCACCGCCCGCGCCTTCGCCAAGAACCCGGGCAAGCGCTCCGTCCTCTTCGTGTACCACGGCGCTGAGGAGCGCGGACTGCTCGGCTCGCGCTATCACGCCGCACATCCGGTGGTGCCTCTGCAGAAGATCGTCGCCGTGCTCAATGGCGACATGATCGGCCGTAACAACCCGGACTCGGCCTCCCTGCTCGGCATCCAGCCCCCGCACAAGAACTCGTCGGAGCTGGTCGATATGGCGCTCGCCGCCAACAACCTGACCGGCAAGTTCAAGCTCGACTCGATCTGGGATCGTCCCACGCATCCGGAAGGGTGGTATTTCCGCTCCGACCACGTGCCGTACGCCCGTCTGAACGTCCCGGCCATTGAGTACTCGACCAACCTGCACCCGGACTACCACACGGTGCGCGACGAGCCCAGCCGGATCGACTACGCCAAGCTGACCCGAATGACCCAGTGGATGTACCTCACCGGCTGGTACGTGGCGAACGTCGCCAAGCGCCCAGGCATCGACCCCGGGTTCAAGCTCGAACGGTAGCCCCATCGTAGGGCACTTCCTGATATTCCCAACGGGTGCTTTCGATACATTTCGAAAGCGCCCGTTGCGTTCTACCTTGCTCCGAGAATCCCCCCATGGCTAATCACCTCGCCGACCCCGATCACAACCCGTCGTTCACGAAGGGTGTCTTTCTCGGAGAGATCCGCGAATCGCTGATTTTTCCCTTCCCTGAACTGTCCAAAGAGGAATCGGAGAATCTCGCCGCCGTCCTCGATTCGTTCCGCTCCTGGGCAGCCGACACCGTCGACTCCAAGCAACTCGATCACGACGGCAAGTTCCCAGACGCCGTCCGCACGGGAATGGCCGAGCTCGGGATGATGGGAATGAATATCCCCGAGGCCTACGGTGGATTTGGCGCCTCGGCGCTGTTCTTTAGCCGTATGTTCGCTGAGGTGGGCACCACCGACCCCGCGCTCACGGTCTACTTTGGCGCGCACCAGTCGATTGGCTGCAAAGGGATTACCCTCTTTGGCACCGAAGATCAGAAGCAACGCTGGCTCACCAAGTGCGCCACGGGTGAACTGATCGCCGCCTTCTGCCTGACAGAAGCAGGCTCAGGCTCTGACGCGCAGGCGATGCGGTGCTCCGCAGTTCCGTCGGCTGACGGTTCGCATTACGTGCTCAACGGCGAAAAAATCTGGATCTCCAACGCGGGCTACGCTGGCGTCTTCACTGTATTCGCGAAAGTCCCCATCGAGATTGATGGCAAACTGAAGCAGCGCGTCACTGCCTTCATTGTCGATGCACACGCCCCTGGCATCACGCTGGGCGCCATTGAACAAAAGATGGGCATCAAGGCGAGCGACACGCGTACCGTGAGTTTCGAAAATGTGATCGTTCCTGTAGAAGATCGCTTAGGCGATGTGGGGTCGGGCTTCAAGATTGCACTCGAAATCTTGAACAGTGGACGACTCGGCCTTGCCGCGGGTTCATCACGCGGCACGCGCGCAATTCTCGACCGTTCGCTCGTGTACGCCAAGGAGCGCGAGCAGTTTGGGCGCCCCATCGGCTCGTTCGAGATGATCCAGCGCAAGTTCGCGGTGACGGCCGCCGAGTGCTATGCGGCCGACGCCGCGTGGATGACCTGCGCCGCGATGGTCGACAAGGGCGGCATCGATTTCTCCCTCGAAACGGCCGCGTGCAAGGTGTACGCGAGCGAGCTCGCTTTCCGCGCATCGTGTGACGCGCAGCAGATCGCTGGCGGCATCGGCTACTCCAAGGAATATCCGTACGAGCAGGCAGTGCGCGATAGCCGCATCAACTTGATCTTCGAAGGAACCAACGAAGTCCTGCGCGCGCTGATTGCGCTCTCCGGCCTTCAGCAGCCCGGCGAGAGCCTCAAGGCGCTCGGCAAGGCCTTCAAGGATCCGCTTCACTCGCTCGGCGCGATCGGGTCATACATCACCGGCCGCGTCAAGAAGAAGATTGTGAAGCCCGAGTTTACGAAGGTGCATCCGGCACTCAAGGAAGAAGCCGACATGGTGTCTGATGCCATTCACGGGCTCGCCCTCGCGGTGGAGAAGTGCTTGATCGAGAACGGAAAAGACATCATTGAGCGGCAGTTTCATCAAGAGCGGATGGCCAATGCTGCCATCGATATTTTCTTCAGCTCTGCGGCGCTCTCGCGCTGCACGTGGGCCATCCAGAAGGCGGGCTCGGTGGAAGCCGCCGAGGCGGACATCGACAACGTGAAGGTCTTTGTGCCAATGGCGATGCGTCGCACACGCCGCTATGTGCGCGCGCTCGAAAAGAACGGAGACGGCAGACTGAAGAAGCTCGCCGAGCGTGCACTCGCGACCGGCTCGCTCACCGTGCAGACCCCCACGGACGCGTAACACGCACCGTCACGGAATTGCAAACGCGGGCGCCGTGCATCTGCACGGCGCCCGCGTAGCACATCGATGGTGAGACGTTAGGCCGTCACAAACGCCGTTGGCCATTCCGCCTTGTCGGTATCCTCTTCGTAGAGCTTGTCGAGGTTCACGACGATATTCGCGCCGTCCTTGCGCACCTGGTAGCGGTCCATCGAGCGCGTAGCGCGCCCCTCGATATACTTACCGTCCGGCGCGTACTTGGACTTGTGCTTGGGGCACTGGAATCTGTTGTCGCCCGGCAGCCACTTGAGCGCCGTATTCTGGTGCGGGCAGGAGAGCCCAAAGGCATAGACCTTTCCGGCCGCGCGCGCCAAAATGAGTTCTTTGTCCTTGTCCACCGTCACGCCATCGGCAGCGGGAATCGCATACTTGGCTTCAGCCAGCGACGACTCGAGCGCCGAGATCATTCGGAGCGGCATTCCCTCGGCCGTGCTGCTGATGGCCATCAAGGCTGCGGCGGCCATCGCTGCGTCGCGCAGAAAGGACCGACGTCCTACTTCACATCCGGTGCAGTTCTCGTCGCTCATGTTCGTTGGAAAATAAATGTTTAAGCTGCGCTCATGAGCGCGACGCCAATCAGTGCTGTCCACAGCCACAGAAACAGGCTTGCCCGCGCACCAATCGCAAAACGCCCCCACAGTTTGTTCGCTGTGGACGGGTCCTTGGCCAGCGCCTGCTCCGTCTTCTGGACCATGAACCCATTCGCCATCAACAGCACGAACGAGCCGATTTTTAGGTAATACACCGGCGACGACAAGAAGGTCTCCGCATCGGCGAGCATCATCAGGACGCCCGAGACCACCACGAGCGTCAGCGAAATCAGCACCGGGCGGTGAATCGAAGAGAAATCGGCGAGCACGCGGCGGCGGTCTTCATCGCTCCCCTTGATGGCGCGGAGCGCGGAGCGATCCGAGGCCATTGCAAAGCCACCACCCACCATGATGCCGGCGACATGGCCGAAAGTGACCACCGTGGCGAGCGGCTTCGAATGCCCGTACAGATCCGCCCACGGCTTGGCCAACCCGACAACTGTTTCGATTATGGACATCCGGAACTCCTCCTTCAGGCGTCAACCGGAGCAAGGAGGCCCCGATTTATGCAGCACAATCACTTTGAAAAGCTAACGTTCGAGCGGGGCGAACACACGGGGGGCGAATCGAGGGTCACGAACCGAACCACCCGTCAGTAACCGTCTATCAGCCGTCCCCGCGTCCGCCGCCTCCCGTGGAGCTTCCGGTGACGCTGATGGTCACCGTGCCTTTCGCGCTGTCATACACCGTGGCAAAGGAGGGAAGCGCAGTCGCCGACTGCCCCCCGGTCCATGCACCGGTCGAGGCAAAACGCGCCCCGTGGTTCGGACAGGTAAAGCTGCCGGATGTGATTTGTACGGTTGTTCCTTGGTGCGGGCACGTCATCGACAACGCCGTAAATGCCGTAGTGCTCGTACGCACCAGTGCGACCGGCGTGCCGGTACCGTTGTCGACGCGTGCGATGCCGCCCACCGTCGCCAGCGCGGGAAAGGCGCTCAGTGTGACCACGAGCGACGACGTAGTCGTCGGGGTGGTCGGCGGCGTGGTCACGGGCGTGCCTGCGATGGTGAGGAGCCCCGTGGTTGCATTGTACTGCGTGGTGTAGCTCACGAGGTTGCCGGTGACCTGCCCGCCAGTCCAGGTGCCCGCCGAGTTGAACAGCGCCCCGTGGTTGGGGCAACTGAAGCCCGTGGCCGTGACATTCACGGTCGTCCCCTGGTGCGGACACGACAGCGAGAACGCGGTGTATGTCGCTGTGCCGGTGCGCACCACGGCGAGCGGCGCGCCGGTACCGCCGTCCACCCGAGCGATCCCCCCGACCGCATTGAGTGCCGGGAAGTTGGACACTTTGACGCCCACACCGGTCCCCAGGTTCAGGCTCGTCGGAGCGACCGCTTCCCACACCCCCGTGCCGCACGCTTCAGCCAGCAGCGCCGCAACCACCGCCAATGTGCCCTTCGCAACGAACGTGCGGCGATCGACACCACCGGCCCCACAGGCGCAGCTTCCACCGCATCCAGCAGACGCCACTCCGTCAAGATCAGCCATACGTGTCAGTCCTGTCGAAAGGGTTTCAGCATCATGACCCACGAGGTGACCGCCAACGATCCGGAAATGATGGCCGCCTGCTTATGGCGATTCCGAACATCCCCATTTTGCTTGGCTTGCCCCGACACCAGTCCGACATAGGTGAAGCCCGCATCTGCCAGCAGCATCAGCACCGAATGGGTGGTTCGCCACCCACGGGCGGTGGGATCCGCGCGCCCTTCCCACCAGTTCCAGGCGCCAGTCACGGTGTTCGTGGCAAACAACGCCGCCACCCCGGTCGCAAGAATGGGGTGCGTGGTCTTCACCCACTGCGGGGCATCAGTCCCCTTCTGAATCAACGTGGTACCGGTCACATACTGCCCCACAAACAGCGGAAGCATCGCCCAGCTCGAATAGCGGTGAATCGTCAACCGCGTCTCGTACCAGTCGCTGTATTCAATCACCACCTTTTTCTTTTTCGGCGTGGTGGTATCGCTGGCAATGCTCATCATCGGGTCAGTCCCGAGCTCCACCCGCGGCGCGCCAACCGCCGCAAACAGCGGGCGGTCGGACACCTCAGGACGCTGGGCGACAGCCGACGAGCTGTCATTCGCCTGGACCAGTACTGCCAGAATGAGATGAATCATAGATGCATCCGGGGGTAAGGAAGACTGCTCGAGCTCAGCATCACGGCCAGCAACCGCGTCGTCGCGGCCAGCTTTCCGAGTAGATTACACCGTAAGCTTACCGATACAGCGGCGTCAAAACCGTCGAACCGGATAACGCTTCGGTCACAGCTTAACTGTACCTAGGCGCCATCGCCCGCTCCGTGACGCACCGCACACTGCGCGAGCAACCATTGCGCAGAATCTAACACTCCATACACCGGTTGTGGCGGGATTGAGCCTCACCCCCGCCCCACCGCGCAATCTCTCCCTCGTGACTCTCCTCTCCCTCTCCAACGTCGGCATCGAATTCGGTGCCACCACCCTCTTAGACGGGGTGACCTTCACCGTCGCCAAGGGCGAGCGCTGGGGGATCGTGGGCCGTAACGGCTGCGGAAAGACCTCCGTCTTCAAGGTCATCACGGGTGCGCTAACCCCCACGTCGGGCGCAGTCGCCCGCATGCCGGGGCTCCGAGTCTCCCTCCTAGACCAGCATCGCGACTTCGGCGACGCCACCACGGTCTGGGCCGCGGCCGCACGCACCTACGCCGAGGTGATGCAGCTCGAAATCACCCTCGCCGAAACAGCCCTCACGCTGGCCGAACTTGGCGAAAAAGCCCCCGAGGCCCTGCTCGAGCAATACGGGCATGACATGGAGCGGTTCGCCAACGAGGGTGGCTACACCTTCCACGCTCGCGTCGACGCGGTCCTGCAAGGCCTGGGCTTCGACGCCGACAAAGCCAAGTCACAGCTGGTCAAAACGCTGAGCGGCGGCGAACGTGGCCGCCTTGGACTGGCCGCACAGCTGGTCTCGCCCGCCGACCTCCTGCTCCTCGACGAACCCACCAACCACCTCGACCTCGAGACCACCACCTGGCTGCAGGATTACCTGCGCGAGCTCGACGAGACGGTCGTCGTCATCAGTCACGATCGTGCCTTCCTCGACGAAGTCGTCGACCATGTGCTCCACCTTGAAGGGGGGACCGGCTTCAGCTACCGCGGTGGCTACTCCCAGTTCGTGGTCCAACGCGCCGAGCGCCGACTCGCCCAGGAACGCCAGCTCGAGCAGCAGCGCAAGATGATCGCCAAAGAAGAGGACTACATCCGCCGCAACCTAGCCGGCCAAAATACCGCGCAGGCCAAAGGACGCCGTAAACGCCTGGATCGCCTTCCGCGCCTCACCCCGCCCCCGGGCGAAGGTGGCGTCATGATCCTCCGCCTCGAGTCGGACGATCGCGGCGGTGACCGCGTGATCGTCGCCGAGAAGCTCACGATCCGCATGGGCGAGCGCACCCTCGTGCGGGGCTTCAGCGCCACCGCCAACCGCGGCGATGTCATCGCGCTCGTGGGCCCCAACGGCGCAGGAAAATCGACCTTCATCAAGACCCTCATCGGGGAGCGCACCCCAGACGAAGGCGAAGTCAAACTCGGCGGCTCCGTCAACGCGGCCTATTTCCGCCAAGACCTCGACCAACTCCCGCTCGACCAATCGCTCTACGACATCATCAACGACCTCCGTCCCCTCTGGAGCCGTGGTTCGATCCAGAATCACTTGGGCATGTTCGGCTTCTCCGGCGATGAGGTCTTTCGCTCCACCCGCTCCCTCTCCGGCGGCGAACGCGCCCGACTCGCAATGGGCATCATCGTGCTCCAGCGCGCGAATCTCCTCATTCTCGACGAGCCGACGAACCACCTCGACGTGGAATCCATCGAGGCGCTCGAAGATGCCATCGACGAATACGACGGCTCCGTGCTCCTCGTCTCCCATGATCGCGCGCTCCTTCGCGAACTGGCGACACGCGTCTGGGCCTTCAACGGTGAGAAGATGGTCGACTACACGGGCACCTTCGCCGAGTGGGAGCAGGATCTCAAGAACGCGGCGCTCGCCGAACGCGCAGCCGCCGCACTGGCCAACGATACGCGCAAGGAGCAGGACAAAGCCAAGGCCAAGCAGAATGCGTCGTCGCAGCATCAGGATCACGCGGCACGCCGCGATGCCAAGCGTGCGGCGGAACGAGCAGAAAAAGATGTGACTGTAGCCGAAGAGAAGGTCGCCGAAATCCGCCGCGAGCTCGAAAATCCTGCCCTGTACGACGGAACCGGGGCCAATGCAAAACGCGCCGGCCAACTCGACAAGCAGTTGGCTGACGCGCTCAAAGTCCTCGATACCGCCATCGCGCGGTGGGCTGCGCTGGAGGAATAAAACACGCGGGCTCAGTCACTCGACTGAGCCCGCGTCAGATGAGAGGCCCCTTAGGACGGACGGCTGATCGTCACAGTCCCGGCAACACCATCGTACGCCGTGGCAAAGGACGAGAGACTCGACGCCCCTTGGCCGCCCGACCAGGTGCCCGTCGTCGTGAATCGCGCGCCATGGTTCGGGCAGGTCCAGCCACTGCCGGTGTAGGCAACGGTCGTACCGGCGTGCGGGCACACCAGTGACAACGCCACGAAGGTGCTCGCCCCCGTGCGCACGAGCGCCGTGGGACTCCCCGACCCGCCGTCCACGCGCGCCACACCACCAACCGCCGCAAGCGCGGAGTAGCTGGCCAACGAGACCGTGATCGGTCCACCGCTGCCGCCGGGACTGGTCGCGCCAGACGCGCCACATGCCTCCAGGATGGCGACCGCCGCAGCCAATGACGCAGCCGACACAAACGCGCGCCGACTCACCCCCTCGCGCTTCGCCTCGAGCGCCTCACAGAGGCCAGCGCACGGGGGCACCGCGGGGTTCGCAGACGGCGTGGCCGCGTGCTGAGCAATCCGTTCCATAGCTCGAATCAGTCCTTGCTGAAGGGTGAGCGCATCGTCACAGTGTTACGACGCGCCCTCTCTCACACCCCACATCGCGGGCAACGTTCCGAGGCTTCCGGCGACTACGGCACCTACGGCGACTACTGCGCGTCGGGCCGAAGCTTCCGATAGGCAGCAATCTCCTGTCGCATAGCAAGCAACGACGACGCCTGGAGCTCAAACTCCACCTGCACCTGCTGGAGCTGCTCCGCGGTGTGCTTGCCGAGTCGCTTGACCAGCGTCGCGCGCAGATCGTGGCGGCGGGCCGTGTCGCGGCTCGCATGCCACAGACTGTTGGCGGTATGCCACACCGACTCGTCGAGCGCGCCCTTGCCCTGCGCGGCCGCTTGCTCGTACGTGTCGGCACAGACGGTGAGATGTCCCACCGCCGCATCGCACATCTGGGCCACATGCTTCAGCTCGTCGTCGAGCCAACCCTTCGAGAGCAGTCGGCCCACACGCTCGTACTGGCGGGAGGCTTCGACGGCCGCGCGCAACAGCGCATCGGCAACTTCGATCAACGACGGTGCAACAGCGACGTCGTCCTTTGCGGCAGACTGCTTAGCGGGGGGCATCGGTCCTAGGTGCTAGAGGTCTTTGAACTATGATAGGGGCCGCACCCAGCGACAAGTCCACCACCAACGCTACCGGACCTCACCAATCCGGAACGAGAGCGGCCAGCGCACCTGACGACGGACGGTTGGCTTCCCCCACCCCTCGAGCAGCTCCTGCTCAAACGTGAGGACCGCCTCCTCCCCTCGCGCCTCCACATACCGCACCAGTCCCGACCAGGTGCGCACGTACTGGCGAAAGGTCTCGTACGTCCAGTCCTCAACCATGTCAAACGGGGGCGGCACATGTTCATCCAGCGGGAGGGCAATCGCACGATACCCGTCATCCACCATCCGGCGCTCCGGGGGCCAATACGAACCCACCGTGACCCGATGGAACTGGTCCACCACCGCGTCGAGGGGATCGCTCAACCGACAGCGCGAATAGCACCATGCCGCAAAAATGCCTCCCGGCACGAGCACCCGACGCACTTCCCGCATCAACGCCGTCGCATCCATCCAATGGAGCGCCTGTGCGACGGTCACCAGCGACACCGAATGATCCGGCAGCCCCGAGTCATACGTCGCCACCGCGTACCGCACCCGTGGATGCGCCACGCCCATGGCAATCATTTCTTCACTCGGATCCGTCGCGAGCACGCGCGCCCAGCGCTCGGCGATACCGACCGCCGCCTGACCATTTCCAGCACCCACATCCCACGCACTCCGGTTGTCATGCGTGACGGTGGCCAGATAGTGGAACAATGCCCGAGGATACCGCGGACGGAACGCGCGATACGCCTGCGCTCGAGGGCCATAGCCGTCGGCGACCGGTGGCGTCGCAGACGGAGTCGGGGCAGGCGTCTCGATGTCGGTCACAGGCCTCAGCGATCGTTCTGAACAACGACCATCCGAACACCCTTATGCACGGGTGTTCGGCGCAATCGCCGCCAGTCGGAGTTCAATCGCGGCGAGCCGCGCCATCACCGCCTCGTGCTGCAGTCCCGCAGTGCCAGGCTCGTGCAACGCAAAACTCAACGAGCCACTCACTTCTAACCGCGCACTCTCCACATCGTGCAAATGCTCAATCCCCTGCTTCCGCGCAGCGGTCTCCAACTCTTCGCGCGTAATCATGTTGCGACGGAGCGCGGCTCGAAGAATCTTCCCGTCCTTGATCAGCTCGTCTGGCCGTCCTTCAATCAACCGACGCGCCCGCGGGTGGCGGAACACGAACCGCACGAGCGCCTCATTCACGAGAAAGAGCACCGCCGCGCCGAGCAACCCGCCGAGCAGCGAGTTGTCGTTTCCGATGATGGCGTTCTGCACGGTGTTGGAGAGGAGCAACAGCACAATAAAGTCGAGCGGATTCAACTGCCCCAGCTCGCGCTTGCCAAACAACCGCAGCCCCGCCACCAAGAACGCGTACACGGCAATCGTGCGCACGACTTTCTCTGCCACGGGAATGCCCGTCACCATCATGTCCTGCCACACACCGTGCATCCGGGCCTCCGTCGTTGGACCGCGAGCCTATTCCGCGGATATCACTTCGCCGCGGCACTCACCAAACCCGATGCGCACCGCACCGTCGCGCCCGCACCACCCTCGAAACTCCACAACGTCGCCATCCATCAGGAACGCCCGCGTCTCGCCGCTCAGCAACGTGACCGGTGTCTTGCCGCGCAACGTGAGTTCCATCATGGAGCCGCGCTCCGTTGCACCCGGTCCGCTCACCGTTCCACTGCCGAGCAGATCGCCAGGGCGCAGGTTGCATCCATTCGATGCATGATGCGTCAGCATCTGCGCGAATGTCCAGTACATCGTCCGGAAATCGGCACCACAGAGCTGGACCGCGGGAGTCCCTGACGCGCGCATAGCCGCGCTCTGTAGCCAGACTTCGAGGCGAATATCAATGGCGCCCTGCGCCGCGTCGTGGGCATTGGACAAATACGGCAACGGCGCGGGATCTCCCTCCGGACGCACATACGACTCGCACCGATAGGGCGCGAGTGCGTCGAGCGTCACGACCCACGGCGACACCGATGTCGCAAAGCTCTTGGCGAGGAACGGGCCGAGCGGCTGATACTCCCACCCCTGCATATCACGCGCGGACCAATCGTTGAGCAGACAGATGCCAAAGAGACGCGACTCCGCGCGCTCGAGGGGCACCGGCTGACCCATCGCATTCTCACCACAGACAAACGCGCCCAACTCAAGTTCGTAATCGAGACTGCGCGTCGGCGCGACGATCGGATCAACCGCGGGATCAGGGCGCAACTGTCCGGCCGGCCGGCGAACGGCCGTTCCGCTCAGTACCACGCTCGACGCGCGACCATGATACCCGATCGGAATCCACTTGTAGTTCGGCATCAGCGGTTGATCGGGGCGCAGCATCACCCCGATGTTTGTCGCATGATGCACGGAGGCGTAGAAGTCCGTGTAGTCGCCAATCTGTGCCGGGAGCAGCATGGTGGCGTCTGACATCGGCACGAGAATCTGCGCGCGCAGCGGCTGTGCGCGCCCCGCCTCATCACCGGAGGTCCGCAACAGGCGGCTCACCAGATGGCGGACCGCGCGCGCACCGTCGCGCCCCAGCGCCATCAGCGGGTTCAGCGACGTTGCACCCAATGCGTCACGGCCTGCGTCGGGCAACGCATCGAACAACCCCACGCGCACCGCGGCGGCACAATCCAGAATATGGTCCCCAATCGCGATTCCAACCCGCGGCGTGTGCGCTGCGGCCGTCCGAAACACGCCGAAGGGAAGATTCTGAATCGGGAAGTCCGTCACACGGTCATTGGCACCCTCCACCCACGACTGGAGGAGCGGATCGTGCGTCTCGTCGAGCATCGAGTCGTTGGACGTATTCGTCACAGCATCGCCAGTTGCTTGAGGTCGTGGATCGGCTCTTCAAACGAACAGGAGCCAAAGGAGTTTGCAGCGCGAGCGCGTGCCGCGCGAATATCCGCGACAGGCACCAGCCAGTCACGCCAGCGAATGCCGTCATCACTGACGTGAAATGCCGCGGGATCTCGCTCGTACAACAGTGCCACGGCATCCTGCATTGGCAGTCCATCCCCAATGAGCATCGATGCGCACATCACATTGAGAAAACCGAACATGGTGCCCGACGCCGCATCGTGCGCGTAGGTCAACCGATACTCGCCCCGCACCGGGTGGTGCAGCCCTGCCGTGGCCTTGCACGCCACACCAGCACGCGCGCACGACAACAAAAAGTGCGCAACAGCCAGCGCCGCAGGAAACGCCTCGGCCGTGACGCCGCCGGTGCGCACCTTTGCGCGAAGCCCGTGCGTTGCCATGGCATCGATCAGCGCATCAGTGGAACCACCGAGCGGAATCTCCACGTACACAAGTCGCTCGGCTCCTGCCATCGCGGCCAATGCATGAATCTCGTCAATCGTCGTGGCCTTCGCTTCAATGCTGTCTATCACGGCGCGACCAGCGTGCGACCTGTTGAACTGCGCAATCATCTCAGCATCGGCGATTCCCGCAAGAACCGACAACCGCCACGGATTCCCCTCGGTGAGCAGTGCCGTTGCCTCCGCACTGAACTCGGCGAGCCGCGCCGCGGGCACCACGAAGCGCCCAAGCGCCCAAGCATCCGCTCCAGCGCGATACTGCGCAAAGGCGTGCACCGCATCGCGCATACCCAGTGCGGCAGGCGGAAAGAGCCCGGCATAGTCAATCAGCCCGGCGAGCAGTTCGTCAATCGCACGCGTCCGCGTCACGCTCACATCCGCCGATTGGTGTCCAGCTGCATCTGAGGCCCAGACGGTGCGCGCATCAGAGGAACGGAATTAGCGCTGGGAAATTTTCACGAGTCGACTTTGCCGTGCTTGGCTCGGCAGACATCAGGCGAAAATCGGAGAACTCAAAGCCCGGTGCCACCGTGCACCCCACGAGCGAGTACGCCCCGAGCGAACGGGCCGCTTGCCACGCGCCCGCGGGCACAACGCGAACCGGACTGCTGTCGGCGCCTACGGGGCCAAGATGGAGTGCGCGATGCTCGCTCGACTGCTGATTCAGCATATGCAACTCGAGCGGCGCGCCCTCGTAGAAATGCCAGAGTTCGTCCGACGCGACGCGGTGGAGACGACTAAAATCGCCAGCGGCGAGCAGATAATAGATCGTCGTGGCCGCCCAGCGCTCGGACCGTCCATCATCCGTGCGCACCATGCGACGTGAGCGAAAAATCTCGCGGAAATATCCGCCTTCAGGATGTGGCGTGAGCCCGAGCGTTTCGATCAACTCTGCGGCGCGTCCCGTTGGTGTCTCTGTCATCACGTGCTCCCAGTCAGTGTCATGTCCCATACGTGCGTCTCCCCCGGCCCGAGCCAGAGCGCACTCCCATCGGCCACCGCGGCCGCCACTGCGCCTGTCGCGGCAAAGCATGGCTCAATCGCAAAGTTGCAGTACGGCGTGCGGCGGCGCGTGGTTAGTCGCGCCCACAGTGAGGTGCGCGGAGGAAACGGCGACCAGCCGCCACGGTTGACCCAAAGGCCGACCCACGGCGTCTGTGCACCATCCACGCCGAACTCCAACCGCTTCCCCTCTTGTTCAATCGCCAGCGTGGTCCGGCTGCGCGGCAGTTGCACGAACAGCATACAGGCCTGCCCCTGCTCGAGCCCCACGAACGGGCGCGTCAGATCGCGCGGCACACCGCCAATCAGCACGTGCGGCCAGACCCGCGCCTCCATCGGCGGCATCGGCGGCCCTCCCGTGGGAGCGACACTCGGCATACCGTGGTGTGCGTCAATGCGAATCTCCGCGCCCTCGGGAAGTTCAAGCCGCGTTTCCGCCGTCAGCGGAAACAGCGGGTGCGTCGCCCACTGAAACGGCCGTCGCTCGGTACCCGTATTGGTGAGCGCGTAGTCAAACCGCACCGCGCCTGTTGGCGTTACCGTCACGGTGCGACGCGCCCGGAATGGGTACGCACGCCCCGTCCACTCGCAGGTGGCGCGCTGTCCCTCGGGAAGCGTTTCGATCGCCACCGCAGCGCGCTGCGCCCACAGATCGCCGTGATCGACGAGCGTGACCCCATCCACCGTGCACGGAGCAATCGTCGGCACGCACTCATCCCAACCGCCCGAGTCGGCCGCGAGGACGTAGGAGGTGGCGTCAGCTGCCGGCACTGCACACGGGATCTCCGGATTGTGCCACAGCCACTGCCGCCCATCAATCGTGAGCTCGCGAATCCGACCGCCGAGTGCGGGCATCAGGACGACGCGTGATCCGCCGCCGTGCAACTCGGCGAATCCCAGCTGCTCAGCCAATCGTGGCCGGGTCCACACCCCGGCTCGCAAAGACCCGCGCGACCGATTCGCCAATCTTGTTGTTCGGCGTGCTCGCGCCCGCGGTGAGCCCCACACGGATTGGCCCATCCTTGGCGAGCCACCCCTCGGTCTCAATCTCGGTGGTTGTCCCCGGTGCCATGTGCCGCACCGAGCCGCGCTCAACATCCAAGCACGAGGCATCCGCGACGTGGTACGTCGTTACGCGCTCCGCGCACAGCGCCGCAAGCGAAATGGTGTTGCTCGAGTTGTAGCCACCCACCACGAGCATCACATCGAGCGGCTCAACCAACAGTTCGTTCACCGCATCTTGGCGGTCCTGCGTCGCGCTGCAGATCGTGTCGAAGGTACGGAAGTGGTCGCGGACCACGTCCTCGCCGTAGCGGCGCGCCATAGACTGCCCTACCTCGACGCCAATCGCGAGCGACTCCCGCGCGAGCATGGTGGTTTGGTTCGCCACGCCGATCCGCTGCAGATGCACATCGGGGTCGAAGTCCGGACCCGCACACTTGCTGTACTTGGTGAGAAATGCCTCGCGCGACATGCCGCGCCCCTCGATGTAGGCGCACACCTCCTGCGCCTGCTCCATGTTGCGGACCACGAGATAGCTGCCACCAGGATACCGCTCCACCTGCGACGCCGTCGCCCGCGTTTCCTCGTGGTAGTACTTGCCATGGATCAACGAGGTGTAGCCGTCACGTGCATAGGCGTCCACGCGCTTCCACACATTCAGCACCGACCCGCAGGTGGTATCGACCATCACGCAACCGATCGCACGCAGCGTCTCAAAATCACCAATGGTCACCCCGAACGCGGGCAGGATCACCACGTGCTCGGGCCGCACCTGGGAGTAGTCGAACCCCTTGTCGTTGGCCGACAGGAACTCGATCCCCATTTCGCTCAGCTTGTTGTTGACGTGCGGGTTGTGGATGATTTCCCCCGCAAGAAAAATCCGGCGATCCGGGAACTTGGCGCGCGCTTGATAGGCGTACTCCACGGCTCGTTCGACGCCATAGCAGAAGCCAAACTCTTTGGCCAATCGGACGGTTACCCCTCCCGCATCGAGCGTGTAGTCACGCGAGCGGAGAAGGTCCACAAGGCGACCGGTGTAGTCGCTGGCGAGGGAGTTCTGGATCTCAGACTTGAGCCCGAATCCCTTTCGGAAATAGGTCGACGGATCGCTGGTCGGCATCGTGGGAGAAAGATAGCCGAAACGGGGCGATTTTGCCGTACCGGTGACCGCCCAGCTAGGCGCTGAACTGCAGCAGCTTCTCCCGGACGTCGTCGGGGAGCGGCTGGGGGGTCATGGACTCCTTATGCACGCTGACCACCGTGAGCCCACCACTCGCCCGGTGCACCATGTCCTCAGCCCGGTGGACATCAAACCGGATGGTGATCGCCGTCCGCCCAATCCGCGCGAACCAGCTCCGGACCACGACCTCCTCGTCGAGCTCCGCCGGCGAGTGGAACTCTGCCTCGAGCGCCTTGCGAGGGATCCACACCCCACGCCCCAACCGGAGCTCTTTGAACGGGAGCCCCGCCGCCCGAAACAGTTCTTCCTCCCCCACCTGAAAGAGCCGGACGTACGCCCCGTAGTAGATGATCCCGAACGGGTCGCTGTCGTTCCAGCGCACCCGCTCCATCGTCTCTACGGTCCGGGCCGGCGGCAGGGAGTGCAGGAGTGATTCACGGGGCATGGCGATTCTTCCGGTCAATGAAAGTAGGGGAAACCCCTATACTGGACACGCCTGTTGTCCGACACCTCGCGCCCAACACACTGATAACCTACTGAGGCAGAGCGCGTACGCGACACCGGCGCTCGAGTTCCTCACCATCCCGTGCGACCGCCGTGACTGCGCCTCCTCTCGTGCTCCATCATCCGCCCCGCCCAATCAACAGCGCTTACGCCCAGTACTCGGGCGTGAGGAATGGCGCGAGCGCGTACGTCACGAGAATCTCATACGCCCGCTGCCGGTCCACGAGCCCCGCGGTCAAGATGCCGACCGCCCCGGCCCCATGCTTGGTGTTGTGCTGCGCCACGAGCGCGTCGATCGCGTGGCCCAACTCCATCCCCTCGCGAATCATCGCGGCCACACTCGGCGGCAGCGGCATCGCCAACGAGCCGCCTGTCCCCACCCGGCCAGTCCGGTCGACCACCACCGCCCACGCACAACAGCGCATCCCCTCGGCACTGTCTACGCAGCCACCCTCGATCCCGACCGCAAGGTCAGCCCCCGTGGCGGCCAGCGCCGCGTGCGCACGATTGCGTGCCCCGAGAATCGTCTCCTCGTCCCCCATCGGTTGGTCGGGGACCTGCGACGGCACCGATATGCTGATAAAGTGCGTATCGACCGTGAGTGGTTCGAGCACGGCGCGCGCCGCCGCAACCTTCACGGGGTTCAACGAGCCAACGGCGATGGTGCGAATGTCCGAAAGCAGCATGAGATCGCGGGTTGGGTTCACCAAACAAATGCCAGTGCCACGGCACGTCCCGAAAGTTATGTCGCGTTACCTTTCTTCCCACACCCTGGGTCCGTCATGACAACAGTCCTCCAACCGACTGCGCCAATCCTCGATTCGACGCCGGATTCACTAATTTTTGTGGGCGAGCGACTCTGGCTCGACTTCGTCAACAGTGCCGATGCGCTCCGCGCGCGCCGGCCGGGCCGCAATGACGTCCTCGATTCGTTCGACGGCTTTATCGGCTGGCTCTCTGCCGCCCGCGTCCTCGACGCCGAACGCTCAGCCGCGATGGTGCGTCGAGCGCAGCAGCAGCCGACGGCCGCCAGCGCAGCGGTGCACGAAGCGCGACGCATTCGCAATGTGCTGCGGGCACTCGCCGAGAAGGGCACCGACGAGACCGATCGGGCGACGCAACTCGCGATTGGGGAAATCAACCGCATTCTCGGACGTAGCGCTGGCACGCGCCGCGTGGAATCGCGGGCCGACGGCGGCTTCGTCCGCAACTTCGTGACCGTGGGCGATGTGTTCGCCGGGCTCTTGATCCCAGTGATCGAGTCGGCCGCCGATGCGCTCGTCTCGGGGGAGCTCTTCCGCGTGCGCCAGTGCGCCGATGCGCGCTGCGCGCGGGTGTTCTACGACGCCAGCCGCAACGGCAAGCGCCGCTGGTGCGAGATGGCCACCTGTGGCAACCGCGCCAAGGCGGCGCGGCACCGTCGCAAGATCAAGCGGGTGTAAGCACCGCGGACCCATCCGCGAGCGAGTCGTCGTCCAACGCACGGGCCGCGGCCTGCGCGTCACGCGGCTTGATATACCCCATTTCCACCGCGTAGCCGACCAGCTCCTTCTGCAGGATCCGCCGACCGCGGAACAGCCGCGACTTCACTGTTCCCTCCGGCACCTGCAGCACCTGCGCAATCTCGGCGTACCGCATACCGTGCAGGTCGCTCATCACCACCGCCGCCCGGTACTCGTCCGGCAGATTGGCGATGGCGCCCGTGATTTCCTCGTCGAGGAACGAATCGTAGAACGCCCCCTCGGGGTTCGCCTCGCCCACAGCATTGAGCAGCGCCCAGCCGTCCTCGTCCTCGGGCGCCTGCACTTCGCGCGCATCCACGCGCCGCTTCCGGCTCACGAATACGTGGTACAGGATCGTGAACAGCCAGGCGCGGATGTTCGTCCCCAGGTTGTACTGCTCCCACCGCTGGAAGGCACGGAGCATCGTGTCCGACACCAAATCCTCGGCGTCATCACGGGCTTTCGTGAGCTTCAGGGCAAAACTGTAAAGCGCCTCGAGCTGCGCGAGCGCTTCTTGGTCAAACCGTGCCCGCCGCGGATCACGCGGCGTGAGCCCAGTTAATACGTTGGCGGTCATTGGATGATCAGAGGCTTCTGGTGGCTAGCGACGAACCGCTTGAGATCCAGTCCGACTCCCTGAACGATTCCGACGTCGCGCTTGATGCGCGCCATCTGGGTCGCCCCTTCAAGCGTTGAGACGATGAACCGCGCGAGCCGCTGCGAGGACACATCCGCACTCAACTCGTCCCGTGCCTGCTCAATCACGTCCTGCAGTTGATCGCTCCACACCCGAAACACCTGCGCGATACGCAGGCGAAACCCCTCATCGAGGTCGCCCATCTCGGTAGCCAACGAGCCAAATGGCGACCAACACCGATCCGGCGCCTCGATTTGGAGTTGGACAATCGCGTCGATGAATGCGTACAGCCGATCCATCGGCGGCCGCAGGTTGTCGCGCAAAATCACGAGCCCACGTTCGGCGACCAGATCGAACTGCCGAGTGATGACCTCGTGTCCGAGCTGCTCTTTCGAGGCGAAGTAGTGGTAGAAGTGGCTCTTGCCACTCAGCCCAGCACAGCTGATGAGTTCATCGACGGAGGTCTTGGCATAGCCCTTGGTGCCAATGAGCGCTGCTGCGGCGTCGAGAATTTGCATGCGTCGAGTGTTCACCCCTCGAAACTAGGACTACCGAGTCCTAAGTACAAGCGGTACAGTCGGAAATGCAGTAACCTGTTACAATTCAACAAGTTAGACGCAATTAGGACTATCTAGTCCTAGTTGATCACACCGTGCAAATCTCGGCAGCCTGACGCAACGACGCCATCGGATCGCGACGGGGCACAAACTCGTGTGCCAAGTACCCGGCGTACCCCGAATCCGCGATCACCTGCGCCACCCGCCGGTAGTTCAGCTCCTGGGTCTCGTCAATTTCGTTCCGCCCCGGAACGCCGCCGGTGTGAAAGTGCCCGATGTGCCCGAGGTTGGCCTTGATGGTGTCGACGACATTCCCCTCCATGATCTGCATGTGGTAGATGTCGTACAACAGCTTCACCCGTGGCGACCCCACCCCCTTCACCACCGCCGCCCCAAAGGCGGTACTGTCGGCCTGGTAGTCCTTGTGATCGACCTTGCTGTTCAACAGCTCGAGGCAGAGCGTTACCCCGTGCTTCTCCGCCAGCGGCGCGAGCCGCTTGAGCCCCACAATGCAGTTCCCCACTCCCTCGGCGTCGCCCATCCCACCGCGATTTCCGCTGAAGCACACAATGTTCGGCACGCCGGCTGCGGCCGCCGCCGGAATCATCTTCTCCGCGTCAGCCACCAGTTGATCATGCTGGTTCGGGCGATTGAACCCCTTGGGAATCGTGCCAAAGCCGTTGGCCATGGCACACACCAACCCGTGCTGCTTGGGGACGCCCCAGTCTTTCTCGTCGAGGAGGTCGATCGCCACTAATCCCATCCCCTTTGCGGCCTCGCAGAGATCGTCGAGGGGAATTTTTCCGTAGCACCAGCGACTCACGCTCTGCTTGAGCCGACCGGCGCGCACGTCCGTCCGCACGTCCGTCCGCACGTCCGTGCGCGTGGCAGCACTCGTGCTAGCGCGCGCCGCCATGGGCAACGCGCCCATCGCCGCCGCGCCCGCGAGCGCACTCAACGCGTCGCGCCGCTTCACAACGCACCTCGCTTCATCTCAGCCGCTGCATGTGCGGCGGCGCGTGCCGTGAGTGCCATGTACGTGATGCTCGGATTCTGACAGCCATTACTCGCCATCGCGGCCCCGTCCGTCACGAAGAGGTTCTTCACCTCCCACGCCTGGTTCCACTGATTGAGGACGCCATCCTGCGGCGTCTTGCTCATGCGCGCACCGCCCATCTCGTGAATGCAGTGTCCCGGCGGATTACTCGATCCGTGCGCACTGATGTCTTCACAACCGGCCGCCTCAAGCATCTCCACCATGGCCGTCTTCATGTGCTGGTCCATGGCCTTCTCATTGTCGCGCCACCGCACGTCGATATGCGCCGCGGGAATCCCCCACTTGTCCTTCACCGTGGGATCGAGCGTGATCCGGTTCGCCTCGTGCGGCAACGTTTCGCCCCAGCCACTCGCCGAGAGCCCCCAGGGTCCAAGGTCGTCGATCAGCGTGTTCTTGAACGAGGCGCCGTAGCCGGGCATCGAACTGCCACGCCCCCATCCACCGCGACCACCGCCCCCCTGCATCCCATACCCGCGGAGAAAATCTTTCTCCTCACGCTTCACATTCGTGAACCGCGCGATGTAGATGCCGTTGGGACGATGCCCGATGGTCTTCTTGTCGAGGAACCCAGGCATCCGCCCACTCGCGCCGGACCCGTAGTGATGGTCCATCACATACTTCCCCAACGTGCCACTCGCGTTGCCCATCCCATCGGGAAAGTGATTGCTTTTGCTGTTGAGCAGGAGACGCACACTCTCGATCGTGCTCGCGCAGAGAAAGACGACCTTGGCCTCGAACTCGAGGCTCTCCATCGACTTCGCATCGATCACGCGGACGCCACGCGCCTTCCCCTTCTTGGCGTCGTACAAGACTTCGGCCACCACACTCCACGGACGCAACGTGAGACGTCCCGTCTTGCGTGCCGCCGGCAGCGTGGAGCCGATCGAGTTGAAATACGACTGCGTCACGCACCCGCGTTCGCACGGTCCGCAGTAATGACAGGCGAGCCGACCGTTGTGATTTTGCGTGAGAATCGCGGCACGTCCAATTGTCATCACGCGCTCGCCACCGAACTTCTTGAGGATCTGCTCGCGGCCGTGGCGCTCACTCGCGCTCATGGCCATCGGTGGCAGAAACTCGCCGTCGGGGAGCTGACTGAGCCCCTCTTTCGCCCCGGTCACACCGATGAACTTCTCGACGTGCGAATACCACGGCGCGATGTCCGTGTAGCGAATCGGCCAATCGTTGCCATGCCCGTCTTTGGCGTTCGCCTCGAAGTCGAGATCGCTCCAGCGATACACCTGACGTCCCCACATGATCGACCGGCCACCCACCTGCCGCCCGCGGAAAAACTTGAAGGGCGCGTCCGCCGGGGTGGTGTACGGATTGTCGTTGTCGTTCACAAAGAACTTGTGCCCGGCCTCGTCGCAGGCGTAGCACTCGCGCTGCACGGGATGTTCGGCGGCGAGAATCTTCCGATCACCCCAGCCGCGAAAATGCATCTCCCACGGCTGCACATGCTCGGTGAAATCGGTCGCGTCCACTGGGCCACCAGCCTCGAGCACGAGCGTGCGCAGCCCGCGCTCGGTGAGCTCCTTGGCCGCCCAGCCACCGCTGATGCCACTGCCCACGACGATCGCGTCGTACACCTGTTTCTTCGGGGTCATGGTCCGTTACCTCGCCGGCACGATATGAGGAGCATCGCCCACGTACCGCCCGGGCATGATCTCGTTCTTCAGGACCTCTTTCTGCACGCGCTCGCTCGTGAAGTAGCCGTGCACCACGAGCCCCTTCAACCGCCAGTAGCCGCGCGCGGCCATGTCGCTGCGCGGTTTCTTCTCGAGCACATCAAAGAGCGCCGCGTTCGACTCGGGCGAATACGCAGGCCCTGGCACGGTGCCGCTTTGCACCAACGCATCAATCGCCGCGAGTCCGTCATTGAATTGCTTGCGCTCGGCCTCCGAGTAGTACTCGTTCACCACGACGTCGATCCACGCCACAACACCAACGTCGGTCGCGCTCGGCGTGTCCGTCCGCGGGAACCAGCTGTCGGCGAGCGCGCCGAGTGTGGCGGCATCGGTGGCGGAGAGCAGCTGCAGCCCTGCAGTGGGTGCAGCGGCGAGCGAGGCCCACGCGGCCTCGGCCGTGCTCGGCAACATCGTGAAAGCAGCGGCGGCGCCAACTGCGCGCAGAAGATCGCGACGGTCCATACGAACTGCCTCGGAGCAGGAGGATATGGCGAAGCTACGCGAGGGGAGCGGGGGCGTCCAGCGGGGTGCGTTCCGACGCGCGACCGCGGTTATCGAAGTGCCGCGATTTCGGTGAATCGCTCGCGGGCGAGCCGCTCGGCCTCGGCGGGGTCGATCGCATTGTTGAGGTGGGCGGCTAACACGTCGTCAAGTGTCTCGTTCGCAAGCACGGCACCCGCGAATTCGATCAGCCGGTGTCGGATGCTTTCCGGAGCGGCGCTCACTTCCGAACTGATGGCAGGCCGAGAGGCGAGCAAGGCGATCACATCCTCGATGTCATGACTACCGAACCAGTCTTCGGCTCCTCGATCGGAGAATGCCAGGAACTTCATCACCATGAACGTCGCCGGCGCGACATGCCGGAATCGAACGCCATCGATCTCCACGGCAATGGCGGTCTCGATTGCGATCGCGTCAATCGCACTGGCGGTGCCGCCCAGATGGGGTCCCGAAGGGACCAGATCGAACAGGTCGCCGTCCGGGCTTACCCAGCGATAGGCGTGCGCGCCAGACGTAGCCACGTGACGGAAACCCCGCTCACGCAGTTGCGCGCTGAGCGCTTCGAATCCGGCGTAGCCGAGCGATGCGACGACGCCGTCGACGTCCTTCGTCTGTCGGGCGAGCGTCATCACCGGATCCGTGTGCAGCAGCGGGGCGACTGCGCCTCCGATGAACACCACGCTTTCGGCGAGCGGCCCCAAGGCGCGCACGACGCGCAGGAGCCGCAGCACCGAGGGGTTCGTCGTCACCATGCGAACTTCGGCATCGGCGCGAACCCGATGAGTCGGCGTAGGGCTTCCATCCCCAGATTCCGTTCACGGGCCCGTCCGCCGCGCACGGCATCGAGCAGTGCGAGGATCGCGTACATCTCAGGCGAGCGGACCGCGATCTCGGACGCGCGTGGCACCAGCGGCTCGACCGCGCGGCCACGGACCGTCCCTTCGCGCGAGGACCAGACGTACGCGTCGTCTCCGAACTCGATCAGCTTCGAGAGGTCAGGTCCCGCGTGGGCAGTGGGGACACCGAGGCGACTCGGACCTAGCATCAGCGGACAGACGTACCGCAGGCCGTGCTGCACGAACTCGAGGAACGCGAGCTTGTTCGTCTGGCGCTCCGTGTGGTGCACCAGACCGGCGACCTGAAGACGCTTGACGCTCTTGAACGCCGTGCTCTGGCTGATCAGCAGTTCTCCCGCGATCTGCTCATAAGTCGCGTGCGGCCTCTTGGCCAGACAGGCGGCGACTGCGATGTCGATTCCGGATATCGTCATGATGGTTTTCTTGTGTATTCGATATTCGCGAATAGCGAATATTATTCATGTTTAAACTAGCGTTCCTTGACATAAAGTCAAGACCTGCAATGCTTTACTACTGCCGCCCAGCAGTGGACAACGAACTCTCCCGCCAGACTCTCTCGATTCTACTTCCCCCGCCGCTTCGCCTTCCCCGCCGGTGACCCGGGCCGGAACCCGCCCTTGTCGCGCCCACCGCCGCGCGCCGAACCACCGCGATCATCACGACCGCCATCGCCGCCGCGCGACCCGCCACGCGAGTCTCCGCCGCGCCCACCGCCGCGCCCCCACGGCGACTTGTCCGGCCCGCCACGCCCACCACGCTCCGGACGACGTTCCTCACGCCTGACCTCATCGTCGGTGAACGGTTTGTCCAGCGCGTCCTGGATCTCCTCCACGCTGTTCGCCTTCACATTGCCGCGCGCACCGCGCGTAATCGTGAAACGCGCCGGACGATCTAGCAACGGCAACTCCTCAAACACCAGCCCACGCGCCACCTTCTCGGGGAGCACAAGTCGCACCACCCCCTGCACCTTCCCGTCGCCGACCTCCTCCACCTCATAGTGCATCGGCACGGTGCGCTCCCGCACCTCCGCCGCACCGGGAAGCGTGTTCAACTGGGCGCGCTCCGCCGCGCTCACAAAATCGTCGGCACGGAACCGCATCGGCGCAGCGCGGAACCCCTGGATCGTCGTCACCGTCGCAAGCTGCGACGCATACCACGCGGTGAGCTCCATCAGCCCCATCTTCGGGGTCTTTCCACCACTGCGACGATACGCCTCACGCACCTCGGCGATTCCCTGCCGATTGCGCTGCACCGCCGCATGATGCGCCTCCTCGCGCGCCATCGCCTCGGCCAACACGCGCCGCGCGTCGGCCTCCATGCCCGCCGGGAACTCCATCAACGGCTCGCGCTCGCGCTGCAACTCGAAGCCGAAGTACTCCACCCGCCGCTCCATCGCGAGCGGATTGCTCTTGTGCCGCGCGTCAAACACCAGCTTTGCCGCGCTCGAGGTGGCGTACTTCCGAATCAACTGCTGCGGAACGTTCGTCCCTTCAATCGCCGCCCGTGAGTTGCCGTGCGCGTCGGCAAAGTAGCGCAACGTGCCGCTCACCCCACCCCACGTTCCAGCAACACTCGTCTTGCTCACGCGCGCTTCGTGCCCGTCCGCCGTGTGCTCGTCAATCACCAAGTCAAACGGCTGATACCGCGCGAGTAGATCCACGAACTGCCGCTCCACCGACTCGGTCACCATCGGCATCACATCGGGCAATGGCAGACGCACCGCACGGTAGATCGACGCCATCGCGAGCGCGGCATCCTCCATGCTCTTCATCAGCACACCGCGACGCTCGGCCCACCGCTCTAGCGAGGCATCAAACAGATGGCGCGCCAACCCGTACACCTCGCCCACATACCCACACTTGTGGAACGCCTCTGCATACACATTGTACGCCGTGAGATTATCGCTCCCGCGGATGATGAGTCCGGCCAGGTCGCGGTCCTCACGCGTCATCCGGTGCAGCGACTCAATGCCCGCCATCACGGCCACGTAGGGCAGCATGGTGTCGTCGCAATGCACGAGCATCTCCGCCCACGGACGATCCACCGGCATCGCCTCGACAGCCTTGCCATACTTGGTCAGGCGCCCGTTCTCAACAATGCCGCGCGCTTCGAGATGATACATCGCCTTGCGGTACGACAACTTGTCGAGCGGCACCGGCAGGTCGAGCTCATCCGCGCGCACGCCCAAATCCGCACAGGTCAGCGCCACACGTTCACTGTCGCCCGCGAGCTGGAACTCCGGCGGCGTTGGCCGCAGCGCGCTGAAGACGATATCGCGATCGCTCAGAATGAACACGCGCCCACCGGCCACGCGACCGTGCACACGCCCCGCCATCTGCAAAATCTCGTTCGCACCCAAGTGCACACGCGTCAACACATTCTTGCCGCGATCAATCACGTTGGCAAAGCGGGTGTCGTCGATCACCACCGTGTCGAGCCCCTGCACATTGAGCGCACTCTGGCCCGCAGCGGTCATCGCGAGCAAGTACGGCTTCTCCACCGTGCCGTCCAAGAACGGCCGAATCACGCGAATGGGTTCGCCGCCATGATAGAACTGTGCGGTGATCCCCCGGAACCGCGCCTGCACACTGGCCGCGACTTGCTCAACACCGGCGCGCGTCGGAAGGAACACCCCAACCCCACGCTTTTCCTTCACTACCTTCGCGAGGAATTTGTCGTCAATGAAATGCTGCGGATTGGCGCGCACCACTTCAACAGCCGCCGCTTTTGTGGGATCAAACGCGCTCGATTCCACCACCGCATCGGCATCGAGATACCGACGATAAAATTCCGGGTCGACGGTGGCCGACAACCAGATAAAGCGGCAGCCCACGCGCTTACCCAGTGCGAGGCAGAGCTCAAGTTCCGCGCTCGTCTGGTGGATTTCGTCCACCACGAGCGTGTCCTGGCGGCGAATATCCCCGTCCTGAAACCAGCGCCGCGCGATCCCCGTGGTCACAATCACCACATTCCAACTCGGCGATTCGGGCGTCGCTTCGCGCTCGCGATTGATGACGCCCACGCGCAGGTCTTTGGTGCCGAGCAGTTCCTGCGCGATTGGTTTTACGCTGAGCGTCTTGCCGGTGCCGGTGCCCGCGACGATCCCAAAGCCACGGCGCGGCTCGGTGATGGGCGCTTCGAGGTCATGCGTGCGGAACCGTTCGGCGAGTTCGCGGAGCTCGACGCCGCGGGCTTTCCACAACACCGTCTCGAGGTCGAGCGCGAAGGCGAGCTCGATTGTCTCGCACGCGGCGCGTGTGGGCGCGATGATGATGATACGGCGCGTCTCCCCCGATCCGACAAAGGCGTCGTGATCGGGCGGGAGATACGGGTCGCGGACGTCGCGTAACACGGGGCTCGGAGGCCGGCCCCTCAGGGAACCTTCGTGCCTGACGACGGAACGGTGACCTGGGGCCCCGTCGGCGTCTTGGCCGGCGGCAGCTCGGTCACGATTTTCACCGTGACCGCGCGGTCCGGAGGCTGCAACGCAGCCCGAATCGTCTGCTCCTGCAGGGCGCGGCGCGCCAACTCACGCTGGCGTGCATCGGGGTCCGTGGGGAGCTCCCACACGTTCACCGGCTGTGCGGCTCTGGAGCGGCCATTGGCGCGCGCATCGACGGGGGTGTTTTTGACCTCCCCACCAAACAGCACCGATGCACCCTGAGGGCGAGCGCGGATCGCGGCGGCACAATCGGTGGGCGCGGGCTGCTGCGAGGCCGCCACATCCTTCAACCAGATACGACACATGCCCGCCGGGGGCATCGCGGACCGCGGAATCAACGGCTGCGCGCGTTCTGACACGCCCCGATCCTGCGCCCCGAGTGGGAGCGCGATCAGAAGCGCCGTCATCGGCGCCAACTGTTGCAACGGCATAATTCCTCGCGACACAACAACCTCCCTTCGGTTTCCCGGTACATACCGAGGACGACCCATCAACCCCACCAGACACAATCTGCCGGTCGTCAGGGGCATCTGGTACTACCCCTGATCCCCAAAACTGATTCCGAGGCGCCGCGCCGTTCGCACGATGTCGTGGTTCGGGTCCACCCGTTTGGGATGCCCGAGCACCTGGGCGATGGGGACCGTCACGATATCTGGGGACTGCAGCGCCACCATATGCCCCCACTTTCCGTCCTCGACGGCCTGCACCGCCGCCGCGCCGAACCGGGTCGCCAGCATGCGGTCGTACCCCGTGGGCATCCCCCCGCGTTGCAGGTGCCCCAGCACCAGCGACCGGCACTCTTTCCCGGTCCGCTCCTGAATCTGCTGGGCGAGCCGCTCTGCGACCCCACCCACACGCTTGGCCTGCCCCGGCAGTGAGGCCCCGAGCGTGGACTCGCTCCCGCCACGCTCAAAGGCCCCCTCGGCGACCACCACGATCGCGAAATGACGCCCGCGCGCATCGCGCGCCATAATCGATCGACACACCACGTCGACGTCGTACGGGATCTCCGGAATCAGAATCGCATGCGCCGCGCCCGAGACGCCGGAATGCAACGCAATAAACCCCGCGTTGCGCCCCATCACCTCCATGACGATCACCCGATCATGGCTTTCGGCGGTGGTGTGCAACTTGTCGATCGCTTCCATGGCGGTATTCACCGCCGTGTCAAAGCCGAAGGTCGTGATGGTGCCACTGACGTCGTTATCGATCGTCTTGGGCACGCCTACCATTCGGAGCCCGACCGTCCCCATCTGCTGCGCGATCGCCAGCGAACCGTCACCACCAATCGCGATAATCGCGTCGATGCCAAGGTTGCGCGCGTTCTCGACCAACTCGGCGGAGCGATTGATTTCGATATACGAGCCGTCAGGCTGCAGCACCGGATACGAGAACGGGTTGCCCCGGTTCGTGGTGTGGAGGATCGTCCCACCGAGATGCCCAATGCCTCGCACGGAATCGCGGGTGAGCGGCACGACATCCTCTTCACCGAGGAGTCCGGCATAGCCACGCTTGATGCCGAGCACATGCCAGCCCCGATCGATCGCCGAGAGCACGGCGGCGCGGATCACGGCATTGAGTCCGGGGGCGTCGCCACCACCGGTAGAAATCGCAATCCTCACCTGTTTCGGAGCTCCTCTATGAGCGCTAACACTTCACCGGGCTTGGCGTGTCGTCCGAGTTTTGATTTCTCAAAGATCGGCACCGCATCGACACTGACTTCGAACCGCCCACCGCGCGAGGGTTCCATTGACAGGTCGATATCGGGATAGCTCTCACGAATCGCAGCTGCCAGACCGACAGCTCGAGGTTCGTAGTTTCAGACGGTGCAGTATTCGATGTTGATATGCATAGTCATTGTTGGGCGGTCTCTGAAATATGAGCACCGGTGCGCACGCGTGCGCTTCAGTGCCGCTACTTGAGCACCACCACACCGGTCACATTTGCGAGTCGCGCGATCGTGGTGTCTTGCTTGGCGACCACCACCCGTAGCGAGTCGAGCGTGCCTCGCATTTCGGAAATTTCGTTCTTGGTCGCGTTCACCGCGTCGCCAATCTCGAGCACCTGCTGCGCGCGCGCAGCCTCTGACTGCGGGGTGCTGCAGGACGACGCGCCGACCACCAGGACGGCGGCCAACACCACCACTCGGCACGCGGCCGACCGCGAGGATTGCACCTTGTCACCACGAATCATGCTCTGCTCCTGAAGGAGGAGCGCCGCGCAGGGCGGCGCGTAAAAGTGATGCGTCGAGCAACCAAACGATGCGGCAGTCACTCGCGTCGGAACGTATCTCCCTCCCTCACGCTACGGGAGGCACTATGCGCTACGTCAGAAGCCAGCATCGCCAAGGGATCACACTGCCGGAGTTGGCCGTCGCTTGCACCCTGATCGGGCTGACATCGGCCATTGCGGTTCCCCGTTTTTCCGCCTTTACCAACCGACTCACCCTCCGTTCGGGTACGTCCGATGTGCGGACCGCCCTCGCCATCGCGCCCATCCAGGCGGTGCGGCGGGGCGAGTTTGTCGCCGTGGTGGGCGATGCCACGCGAGGGCGCATCCGCGTCGTCAGTGGCGCCGACACCCTCTACTCCCGCGATCTGGGCGCTCGCGGACTGACACTCGCCCTCACCCGCGACTCGATAACCTGGTCCCCCAATGGCCAAGGCTGGGGCGCGGCCAATACGACCATCATTGTTGCACGGCGCGGCGCGGCCGATACCATCACCGTGTCGCGACTCGGTCGCGTGCGGTGAGGAGCGTGCGGTGAGGAGCGTGCGGTGACGAGCGTGCGACGCCTGGTCAGGTCCCGAAATCGTAACCCGCGACCGAGACGCGCGGGATCGACTGCTGAATGACCCGTTCAATCGTCTTGACCATCGCAATCTCGTCGGCGCACATGAAGGTGTAGGCGTCACCCGTCGACGCGGCACGCCCGGTGCGTCCAATACGATGCACGTAATCTTCGGCCTGCTGCGGCACATCGTAGTTGATGACGTGCGTGATGCCCGAGATGTCGAGCCCGCGCTGCGCGATGTCGGTGGCCACGAGCACGCGAACCTTGCCCGACTTGAAGTCCTCGAGCGCCTGGGTGCGCTGCCCCTGGGTCTTGTCGGCATGCATCGCGGTGGACGCAATACCGGCGTCCTCGAGATGCCGCACGATTTTGTCGGCGCCATGCTTGGTGCGGGTGAAGATCAGCACCGTGTCCATGGCCTTCTGCTTGAGCAGTTCCACCAACAGCGCGCTCTTCTTTTCCTTGGGGCACGGATACACGTAGTGCTGCACCGTGGTCGCCGCGCCGGAGCGCCGCCCCACCTGCACCACGACCGGACGACGCAGATACTTGCGCGCCAACGCCTCGACCTCGGGAGGCATCGTCGCACTGAACAGCAACGTCTGCCGATACGAATGCATCTGTGCCACAATGCGATTCAACTGCGGTGCGAATCCCATGTCGAGCATGCGGTCGGCTTCGTCGAGCACCAGCACCTCGACTTCGTCGAGCACCACATTCTGCTTTTCGAGATGATCCAGCAAGCGTCCGGGTGTCGCGACAATCACATCGACGCCGTCGCGAAGCGCCTTCACCTGCGGCTCGTAGCCCACGCCGCCGTACACCGGAATCACATCGAGTCCCGAGTGCTTGCCGTACCGCGCAAAGCTCTCCTCGACCTGCACGCACAACTCGCGCGTGGGGGTGAGAATGAGCGCGCGGGTCCGGTGCGGTCCGCCGAGCAGGCGCTCGATGATCGGAATGGTGAAGGCGGCGGTCTTCCCGGTGCCGGTCTGCGCCAGGCCGATCAGGTCGCGCCCCTTGAGCGCGAGCGTAACGGCTTGGGCCTGAATCGGCGTGGGATGCTTGTATCCGGCATCTCGGAGCGCTTCGAGCATCGGCTCGGAGAGTCCAAGATCGGCGAATGTGACGGTGACGGTCGCGGCCTCAGCGGCGGCGAGCGTGGCGCGTTCCTCTTCCGTCGGGAGCGCTTCGGGCGTTGCGGTCGTAGTCTTTTTCAAGTTGCTGAAAGCTAATCTCTCGTGAGGGGCTCCGCTGGACCGGGGGCAGTTTCCAAGGGACCCGGGGGCTCCCGCCCACCCTCAGGCGGCGAAGAACTCCAGCAACAGCGCATTGATCTGTTCGGGGGCCTCTTCCATCACCACATGCCCTCCCCCCTCAATCAGCGCGAAGCGCCCCTGCGGCATGGCGGCCACCAGCGCCGCGGTCGCATCTGAGCGCACGGTGCGATCGTTCGTGCCGAATACCACGAGTGTCGGCACGGCACAGCGCGCCACCACCGCGGGGTCGAGCGCGGTCCAGGTGAACTCCCGCAACATCTGCAGCTGCGCGCGCAGCACAGCCGGAAACTGCGAGGGGGCCCAGTATTCGTCGATGTCGCGCTCGGAAAACCGGCCAAGCGTCCCATAGACGCGGTGTTGCATGAGCTCCGCTGCGCTCCGCGGAAAGAAGATCGAGAGGAGATCGCCGCGAATGTCGGGAATGAAGGGGACGAGTTCCCGCGCCGGCCGCACCTGGCCGAATCCCACTGCCCCAAAGAGGGCTAATCGCTCGACGCGGCCAGCCAACGCGACCTCAAAGGCCACACGCCCCCCCATCGACTGCGCCACCAGCGTGGGACGATCCAGCTGCAGGGCGTCGAGCAGCATCACCAGCCGCCGCGCCTGCGTGGCAACGGTGTAGCTCCCCTTCTCGTGCGGCGCGTCGCTCAGCCCATGGCCGGGCATGTCGCACGCGTACACATGATACCCCGCGCGCGCGAGGGCCTCGATATTGTGGCGCCAGAGATAGGCGGTAATCGCCCAACCGTGAACGAGGACCACGGCAGCGCCCGACGGTGGCCCCGCCTCCAGCACCCGCAAATTGGTGCCATCGGCCAGCGTCACTCGGCGGCGCGCAATGGCTGGGTTTCCCGCAGGCCACCACTGCTCCGGAGGAAGGCGTTCGTGGGGCATGGCGGTGTGGAGCGACGGCCTCAGGCGCGGCGGATCGCCGCCGCGCCTGCGCCAATCAGATAAGGTCGATGGGACGGCCGATCAATCGCGCGATCAACCCGATGCGGAAGGTGATATCACACCACCGCTCATCGCCACCGTGTACCGGCTCCAGCGGATACGACGACCAGACCCACGGCGCCGTAGTCTTGGGACTCGCCATCCCTTTATGCGGGTGCCAGACACCGGTCCGGTCGCAATCGTCCACGAACCGCTCGTACATCTTGAGCCAGTTTTCGTTGCGCTTGAGGAAGCCAAGTCGCGCCATGAGCTCGAGCCAGGCGATCGCGGCCGGCACATCGGCCTCCACCGCATTGCGGTGCGGCAGACGGTCACCCATCACAAAGAGCGGCACCTCGAGGATCTTCTTGCCTACCTGCTGCATCTGCTCTTGGCGCGGCAATGCGCGGCAGAGCCAGCGGTACAGCATTTCCATGCCCTCGTAGTGCTCCGTCCGGAAGAGCGGCATATGCGCGTACATCCGAAGCGCATGAATGCTGGGCGGGAAGGCGTCAGGCGAAAGGACCTGCTGATTCCCGATGCGAATCCACGGCTTGGCGCCAAGCGGCGAGCGCAAAAAGTCCATCGTGCGCTCAAGCGTACGCCGTGCCATCCCACGCAACCGCGGGTCTGCTTCGTAGCCGGCCTGCGCCAACGCCGCGCCCGCCGCTTCGCGAAGCGTCTGGCGGAGCATCAACCGGGTTTCTTCCTCCATCGGCTTGCTCTTGGGACCGACGGCCGGTGCAAACTCGAACAACAAGGCAGGATCATCGTCCTCGGCCAACAGGCGGAACAGAATCTTCCGCGCCTGATGCACCGCCGGAGCGTCTTTGCTCCATCCGTATTCCAGCAACCGGTTGAACGCATTGATCGTCCCCACCCCCTCGACCCCGTCGCCGCGGTGAGGCAAGGTGAGCATGGCGTTGTTCCAAATGCCATCGCCAAACTGGCGGATCGCGAGTTCAAGCGCCGGCCGGTACGTCATCGGGAGGAGGTGAAACTCAGGCGGAACCTTATCCGCGAGCTTCGCTACCTCAATAATGGCGCGATACTGTACCGGTGCTGACGCGTTCGCCATCAACCACGTGATGGGAAAGCGAACATGCACCGGAGGAGCCGGCGGGGCCGGCGGCGGCGTGAAGACAGGAAGTGTCGGAGTAATCGGTGCAGTCAATTCTGGACGCCCCGTGCTAAACCATTGTCAGACAACAGGATATGCCAAAACCCCCGCCGATCGAGGGCCCTGACCCGTAAGGATACCACTTTTTGAGATTTCCGCTAGGGTCCAGAGAGACCAAAGGGGGGCTCGTACCCTCAGATCCGCCGCACCTCGTCCGCTGCTTCAATGGCGCGGGCAATGTCGCGCGAGAGCGCCCGCGCCTGCTGCGTGGCCTCGGCGCTCGATGCCATCCGCGTGTCCAGGCCGCTACTCCGGAGCGTGAGGAGGTCGAGCCGCATGGTTTCAAGCACAGTGCTCGCACTCTCGAGCTGACCGCGCACGGTGTCGCGCGTCGCCGCCAGCGCGCGCACGGTCACCAGCTGTCGCTCAAGCAACTCCAGCAGGCGCGCCCGCGCCGACGAACCGTCGGTGGTCGCCCGCGCGTCGGCAATGCGATGCTCGAGTTTCTCGATCGCGAACACCGACGCATCGGTCTCTAACTGATGCAGCGATGCGCCGAGCGAGAAAATCCGCTCCGCGAGGGCGTCAACGGTCGGGAGCACCTCCTTCGGCAAGAGCTGACGCTCCGCTTCGGGGAGTCGTGCCAGCACATCGCGGATCTCGGCCCGTGCCTCCTGTGCCTCGCGCACCGTTCGGCCCACGGGGCCGTCCAGCACCGCCGCACTCACCCCACGGGTGTCAGGCTGGCTGCTCGGCGACCCCACCGCGCTAGAGACACCAGGGGCGCGAGGGGCGGCGGCCGAGGCAATCGGCTGGCGCTGCAGCACCCGCGCAAAGGGAATGCCGTCGATCAACATCCCGACAAGTCGCTTGCCCAAACCAACACTGAAAGCCAGCGCCGGGAAAATGAACCACGGAAACCACTGCGGTTTCATGAGATTGATGACAAACAAAAAGCCAATCGTCAGCACCGAGCTCCAAAACTTCTTCTGAAAAGCGCGGATCCGCTCCTCAGGGGACTGCCGGGCGTCGTCCATCAGCGCGCGGATATCGGCGCCACCGTCGAGTCGTGCGCTGGCGCGGAGCGCTTTTCGCTCGGCGCGCGCCACCCGACGCCCCACGCGGTATTCGCCGGCCTGCGCCTTCCAGAGCGCCTTCATCTCGTCGTAGTCGGACGTGCGGGCCACAATGGCGTCGTCACCGAGCGCCTCGCGGAACGCCATGGCGTCGGGCCACCGATCGCCCTTCCCCTTGGCCATCGCCCGCTCGATCGCGTGCACGAGGTTCGCCGGTAGATCCGGGCGCACCTCATGCAATGGCCGCGGTTGCTCGCTGATGTGCTTCATGAGCATCGCCGGGGTGTTCCCCGCACGAAAAGGCAGCGAGCCGGCCAACATCTGATAGCCAACCACACCCAGGGCATAGAGATCGGCGCGACCATCGATCTCGCGCTCTCCCATGGCCTGCTCGGGACTCATGTACGCCGGGGTGCCGACGGCGATCCCCGTGACCGTCAGACGCCCGTCCCCTTCGGCTGCGCGCGCAATGCCAAAATCCGAGACGCGCGCCTGCCCCGTGGCCCGTTCAATCAGAATGTTGTCGGGCTTCACGTCACGATGCACGAGCCCATGGCTGTGCGCGTAGGCGAGGGCGTCCGCCACCTCGCGCAGCACGCGCCGCACGGTGACAAGATCAGGGTGCGGGTCGCGGGCCAGTTGCTGCGCGAGCGTCTCCCCGTCGACAAGCCCCATGGCGAAGTACACGATGCCCTCGTGTTCATCGACGGCAAAGATGGGGACAATGTTGGGATGCGAGAGCTGGGCCGCCATCTGCGCCTCACGCAGAAAGCGGGACTTCACATCCTCGCGGAAGGCGAGTTCAGGCGGCAGCACCTTGAGCGCCACCTTCCGACGCAGCCGAACATCCACCGCGCGATACACCACGGCCATGCCCCCGCGCCCGATCTCCGCCTCAATCGTGAAGAGCGTGCCAACCGCCTTCTCGACCCGTTCGCGGAGCACCTGCTGCTCGCGCGCGTTCACCGACGATTCGCGTCGACGCGCGGAGCGCCGGAGCTCCTCGGATTCAGGCGATTCAGTTCATCGGCCACATACACCGCCGTGTCGATCTCCTTGGCTAACGCGAGTGCGTGCTCGGCTACCGAGGTCACCTGCTGCCACGAGCGAGCGCCGGTAGACAGACGCAACACATCGAGCTTGATGTTCTGCAGGGCGACCGCCAACGTGTCGAGCTTTCCCACGAGCTCGCCGCGGCGTACGTCGAGTTGCGCCAGCACGCGCCGCTGACGTTTCAGCGCCGCCAAACGGCGCACGCGCTCCTCGCTCGCGCTCCCCTCGAGCGGGTTGGCCTGCGATTCCAACAGCGTGATTTCCGCCTCCAACGTCTGCGACGACTGTCCGTCAGACGAGCGGTCGATATCCCCAAGCGCCGCGGTAAGTTCGAGAATCGACTGCGAGAGCCGGCCGGCGACCGCGGGCACATCACGCACGCGATCGCGGTCAGTGCTCGGCAACTGATCAATCAATCGCGCAATCTCATCGCGGTCGGTCTGCGCCTGACGCGCCACGGCCGCGTGCGGCCCCGAGGCAAGCGGCGAAGCAACTGGCGAAGCAAGTGGCGAGGTAAAAGGCGAGGCAAACGCTGAGGTGCGCGGCGTATTCTCGCGATTACTGGTGCCGCGCGCGGGCGGTTCGCCGGCCGGTTCAAACAACCCAGGTTTCCCAAAGCTCAGCCGTTGACGGTTACGCACTCGGTCGCGCTTCTTCGAATTCCAGAGCGCTTCCACATCCTCGGCGCGCTCAATCATGAAGTCGAGGAATAACCGGTCACGGGGTTCCTTGAAGACATCGTGCCAGTCGTACCCTTCGCTCCAGAGGCGGGCGTACTTGTAGGCGAGGTACACGCCCCACAGCCCCGTCACGCCGACGAAGTCTGGTCCGCCGAGTATCCGAATCAGGATCGTGGCCGCTCCCATAAGGAGGAATGGCCCAAGACGTTTGCGGAACTCCTGCACCGGGGGGCGATACCAGCGATCGATCTCCGCCGAGTCTGGGGTGTATCCGCTCGCAGAGGGCTGCGCGGCTTCCGACGCCGACCGCGCCACAGGGAGGCTCGGCACGTCACCGCTATCGAGCGCAGTGACGAACGCGGCAGCGCTCGGAAAGCGATCGTCCGGACTCTTCTCGAGGCAGAGCATCACCGCCCGCGCGAGGTCCGGCGGAATGTTGGCGCGGCGCTGGTCGATGGAAACCGGCCGCTCACTCAGATGCTTGACGAGGAGTGCCGGGGTGTTGGTCGCGTTGAACGGGAGATCGCCGCACAGCATCTGATAGGCGACGACGCCAAGCGAGTAGAGATCACTCCGGCCGTCCAGTTCGCGGTCGCCCGCGCTCTGCTCCGGACTCATGAACGCTGGGGTCCCAATGGCGATGCCGGTGGCTGTGAGCCGCGCACTCCCCCCATCGGTGATTGCGCGCGCGATGCCGAAGTCGGTGACCATTGGGCGACCGTTCGGTCCGTCGAGGAGGATGTTGTCGGGCTTGATGTCGCGGTGCACCACTCCCTGCCGATGGGCGTAGTCGAGCGCATCACCCACATCGCAGAGGATGCGGCGTACCTCGTCCGGATCCATCGGCCCGCGATCGTGGATGCGCTTGGCCAGATTATCGCCGTCCACAAACGCCATCACGAAGTACACCAGCCCGTCCTTCTCATCGACGCTGTAGATCGGAACGATGCACGGGTGCGAGAGCTGCGCAGCGGTTTCTGCTTCGCGCAGGAACCGCGAGCGAATTTCGGAACGGAACGCGAGCTCGGGTGGTAGCAGCTTGATGGCGACGGGGCGCTTGAGTCGCTTGTCCTTGGCCCGGTAGACGATCCCCATGCCCCCGCGCCCGATCTCGCGGTCTAGCTCATAGGTGGCTTCGAGCGTGCGCGCCACATGGGAGCGTAACTCGGAGTCAGACTGCGTGATCTTCGGGTCTTCCACAGGCACTGGGTCGGGTGGGGGGCAATCGGCACACGTAGTTTAATAGACAACAGCTCGGGCTAGTGTCCATCCTGACAGTCCCTACGTCACGAAGGCATACGAAAGTTGCAAACTGTGCCGTTATGTCGTAAGTCAGTGTGGCTCAAGGTTTGCATTGAAATATCGCATTCCCGGGTCCCGTCCATTACCCGGCCACCATCCGCTGGTTTCGGCACGAAGGAGAAGTCTTTCAGATGAGCACTCGCCAGACCCTGCCCGTCCTCCCGCTCCGCGGGACGGTCATCTTTCCCGGACTCACCGCGCCCATCGCGGCGGGGCGTCCGGGCACATTGCGCGCCATCGAGGCAGCCCTCAAGGGGGATCGCCTCGTCTTTGCCGTGGCGCAACGTGATAACTCCGAAGAACCCACCTCCGACATCCTGTACTCTATGGGTGTGGTCGCGCGCATTGGGCAGGTCCAGCGCGGACTCGGCGGTGTGCAGCTCCTCCTCCAGGGTGAACAGCGCGCCACCGCCCTCCAGTTCACGCAGGGCGACGGGTTCCTGTCGGCCGTCGTGATGGACACCGAGGAGATGTCCCCCCTCGACGACAAGGATGCCGCCTTCGAGGCCCTCCATAAGGAAATCCGCGAACGCGCCGCTGAACTGGGCGAGCGCCGTGGGCTGCCCGAGGAGGTCGTGCACCAGGTCCTCGATTCGGTCACCGAGCCAGGGAAGTTTGCCGACCTCGTGGCCGGATACATCGAACTCACCGTCCCCGAAAAGCAGGGGCTGCTCGAAACGCTCTCCGTTGAAGAGCGACTCCGCCGCGTGCTCGTGCATGTGCAGCGTCAGATCTCCCTGCTCGAAGCCCAGGAGGAGATCAAGTCGCAGGTGCAGGAAGAACTCGGCGAACGTCAGCGCGAGATGTTCCTGCGCGAGCAGATCAAAGCCATTCAGAAGGAGCTCGGCGACGATGATCAGAACAAAGAAATCGCCGAACTCCGGGAGAAGTTGAACAAGCTCGAACTCCCCAAGCAGGCGCGGATTGAAGTCGAGCGAGAGCTCGGCCGACTGGAACGCTCGGGACGCGAGTCCATGGAAGCGCAGGTCATCCGCACGTATTTGGAATGGATGGCCGAGCTCCCGTGGAACAAGCGGAGCGACGACCAGCTGGATCTCTCGCACGCCATCACGGTGCTCGACGAAGACCACTATGGCCTGAAGGACGTGAAGGATCGGGTGCTCGAGTTCCTGGCGGTCCGTCAGCTTCGCGCGCAGCAAATGGCCGAAGAGATTGCGACCACGGGCGAGTTTCCCGCCGCCAAGCTTCGTGCGTCCAAGGAGACGGCAACGCCGAGTTTGAGTAAGGCCGACGATGAGTCGCGCCCGATCACCGACCAGCGTGAGGCCAAGAGCCGCGCGATGGCCAAAGGCCCGATTCTCTTGTTCGTCGGCCCCCCGGGTGTGGGCAAGACGTCGATTGCTAAGAGCATCGCGCGCTCCCTCGACCGCGAGTACGTGCGCGTGGCCTTGGGCGGCGCGCGCGACGAAGCGGATATTCGCGGACATCGGCGCACGTACGTGGGCGCGATGCCTGGCCGCGTGATTCAGGGGATGAAGCAGGCCGGCACCAAGAACCCTGTGTTTCTGCTCGACGAAATCGACAAGCTCGGCGTCAGCTTCCAGGGCGATCCGTCGAGTGCGCTGCTCGAGGTGCTCGACCCCGCGCAGAACGACAGCTTTACCGACCACTACGTCGGCGTGCCGTTCGACCTCAGCGAAGTCATCTTCATCGCGACGGCGAACTTCATTCAGAACATCCCCGGTCCGCTACTCGACCGTATGGAAGTCGTGGACTTTGCCGGATACACCGAGCGTGAGAAGTCGGAGATTGCCAAGAAGTATTTGATCCCGCGTCAGCTCGAAGATTCGGGACTCGGCGAGAAGAAGGTCGTCTTCACCGACGAAGCCGTCGCGAGCCTGGTGTCGAACTACACCCGCGAGAGTGGTGTGCGTCAGCTCGAGCGCGAGATTGGCGCGGTGACCCGCAAGGTGGCGCGTCGCATCGCGAGCAAGAGTGCGCACACCGGCATTGAAGACGGCGTGATTTCCGCTGAGGAAGTGCGTGAGCTGCTCGGGCGCCCGAAAGTGCGCCCCGAAAAAGCCAACGCGCACCACGAGGTGGGCATCGCCACCGGCATGTACTACACGCCGATGGGCGGCGACATCATGTTCGTGGAGGCGAGCACGCGCCGCCTCGAAGCGCCGGTCTCGGTCGACGGGTCAACGAGTGCGAGTAACGGCGGTGGCCCGGTCGCCTTGATCCTGACCGGCCAACTCGGCGATGTCATGAAGGAGTCGGCGCGCGCAGCCTTCACCTACGTCACGAACAACGCCGTCCGCCTTGGCATTCCGCGGTCACGACTGGGCGCGGTGGAAACACACATCCACGTCCCGCAGGGAGCGATCCCGAAGGACGGACCGTCGGCCGGTGTAGCGATCGCCACGGCGCTCGCGAGCGAGATGACCGGACGTCCTGTGCGAAAGGACCTCGCCATGACCGGTGAGATCACGTTGCGCGGTCGTGTGCTGCCGATTGGCGGCGTCAAGGAAAAAGTACTCGGCGCACTGCGGGCCGGCATCAAGACCATCGTGCTTCCCAAGGAGAACGAGGCGGATCTTGAGGACGTGCCGGAAGAAGCCAAGAAGCAGCTCACCTTCCATCTGGCGGAGACGCTCGAGGATGTGCTGAAGTTGGCACTCGTGCCGGAATCCGAGACGGAGCCGCAGCTACAGGTCATCTAGTGTCCACGATACACGAAAGCGGGCCAGCCCATCGATTGGGCCGGCCCGCTTTTTTTTCGTGGTGCGTTACGGCTGCTGTCCGGGGCGGAAGACACCGACCGCGCGCATGATCGTTTCGGGGATCGGCGTTCCGCTGTTGGCGGGTACGTCGCCAGCGAGCAGGTTCATGAGGGGCGACGAGCCGACGGGGAGCGTGAACGGCTCCGCGAGACTGGCGGTGACCGTGTAGCCGAGGTCTGCGAGCGCGCCGAGGGTCATGGCCGAGAGCGGCATTCTCACGCCCTTGGCTTCAATCGTGCCGGTCATGAGTTCCGTCTTGAAGATCGATTCACGCCAGTGATCGTCGGCCGTTCCGCCCCCGCCGGTATTCTCCAGCGGAATCGTCGGCGAGCAGGTGGCAGTGACCGTCGGCGAGAAAGTCAGGCAGGCAATCTTGGCGTTGGCACCGCGAAACGCGGTGGCATTCGTCCCAGCGCCTGTGATGAGCGGCGTGATGGAATCCGGACGTGTGCCAAAGACCGTCGAGTTGAAGCCGAGGGTGTGCAACATCTCGTGCGTCATGACGTCGACCAACTGGTTGTTGCTGGCCAGCGGTGCGAGATAGTCGGTGCGGAATCGCATGGAGGCGACGATCGGAAGCCCGCCGTTGCGAACGAGGCAGGGCCCCGCCTGCGCAATAATCAGCGACGACCCAAGGGTGGCGGTGTCCTGCGCGAAAATCACGATTCCCGGGTACGCACCAGAGGAGAGCGTCGCGTTGCCGAGGCCGCATCCGCCGTTTGCGGTCGTCTTGCGGATGAGCGTGGTGTAGTTCGCCGCATCCGCCGTGCTCATGGTGGTCGCATAGCCGGCCGGGCCCGAGGTGACGATTGCCGTGAGGCGCTTGACGGCCGAGTCCATGGCGACCTGGAACGCCGCACTTGGCGTGCTCAGGTACATCACTTGAATGGTGAAGCGCGTGCTGACGGGTGGCGTGTTGATGATCGTCGTGGGCGACGAACTCGAACAGGCGGCGACCAGCGCCATCAGCGAACAGAGCGTGAACAAACGAATGGGACGCATGCAGTTTACCTGATCAGTGACGCGAGCGACTACGGACGCTTCTTGAGCGGGACGAATTTCCCGTTCGAGTCCACCATGCCAATGGGCATTGTAACACTATCGCGGAGTCGATTTTCCGCAGGCGCTGCCTTGGACTTCGTGGGGACGCTCGCCGGACGCGCCGGCGCGACGCTTTCTGCGGATGTGACGGCGGGCGGTGGCGACACGGCCGGTGGCTGACTCTCCTTCGGAGCCGGAGCACAGGCGACGAGCACGACCAGGAGACTACCCAGTGCGGCACGCATCATGGTTTTCTGACGTACGACGGAGTGCCGCTGGCGGGAATGTATCCGATGGGCTTCAACAGTTCTTCGCCGAAGGGCACCGCGGTGATGTCGATCAATCCAGTGCCGGGGCTGAATGGCGTACGGAGCAGCTGACCCACGACGTAGGCATCAGCGACGTTCATATTCACCTGATAGCCCAGGTCCTGCATGGATGCGATCGAGATGGTCGAGAGCGGTCGCACGGTTCCCGAGATGAATCCCGTCATGAGCTCAGAGCGGAACGTCGTTTCTCGCCAGTGGGCATCAGCGGTGCCAGATCCCCCGGTGTTCTCGAGCGGAACGCTGTCGCATGCGGTGGACAGCCCACCGAGCGCCTTGCACGCCGCAATCGCGTTGGAGCCAACGAAGGCCGTCAGCGCCGTCGCGGCGCGGATACGAACCGCGGGAGTGACATAGCTCCAAATGGTGCCGAACCCGAGCGCGTGATGCATCTCGTGCAGGATCACGTCGTTGAGTGTTCCATTGCTGACCATCCCCGCGATATCCGCCTCATCGAAGCGCATTTGCGCCAGGACGGGCATGTTGGTACCGTCGGCGCGAAGAAAGCAGCGCCCCGCACTCCCCAGGACGTTGCCGGCGCCATCGATGGGGACGACCTGCCAGAAGATCACGATCGACGAGACCACTTCGTTCAGCGTGCCGCCCGGGCCACAGCTCTGGATATTGAAGTTATTGAGGTTGGCTGTGCGCGTGCCGCCGATGATTTCGGCGCTGATACGCGTGGCTGCGTTGAGGAACGCGGCATTCACCGCATCAGCGATTGCGGGCAGTGTCGCCGGTCCGTATTGGCGCAGATCGACCATGTAGTTGGTGAGGATGGTCGCCGAGACGGTCGCCGCGGCCGCGCCAACGACGGCGCGCAACGTCTGCGCTTCTGCGCGCCGACCGAGGGTCCAGAAGGGGGCCGTTGCGGTCCCAGTGGAATCGGTCGTGACATTCGACGAGCCGGACAGAAAACCGTTGCCGCCAGTGATGCTGAACACCACCGCCGTTGCCGGTACACCGTTCCCATACTGATCGGCCACCTTGAAGCGAACGGCCGTCGGGACGACGGTGCCACCAAGTCCACTCTGATTGTTTCCGCTGAGCACCGCGATGCTGGCGGCGGCACCTGGTGTGCCGATCGCCGAGATCGTCAACGCAGGTGCCGAACCGGCGGTAATCCGGAGCGTGTTGGCGCCCGAGATATTCCCGAGCTTCCAGACCCCAACGGAGGTCTCGCCGCTCGCGGTGGTCGTGGGGGCTCCGGTAATCGTTCCCGCACCCGATGCAACGGTCACGGTCACCGGAACGCCGGAGAGGACGGCGCCCGCCGCGTCCTTCACGATGAACGTTGGAGCAGTGCCAAGCGCCGTTCCAACGGTGGCGGTGAGCCCGGAGCTGGTCGCTCCAAGCGTAATCGACGCCGGAACAACGGCCTTGGTGGCATCCTTGCCACTGCATGCGGTAGCCGCCGCAGCGAGGAGTGCAACAACGGAACGACGGAGTGTGCGCATGACGAGTCTTCTCGGGGGGTGACGATCAGCCATCAAAACACCAACGGGCCGAGGGCGAAGATACGACGCGCGTCGACGCGCAGCGCTCCCGGTTCGGTCCCGGAAAGAAAATACTCCAGATATCGACGCTCGGCAGGCGTCGAGGGGGTCGCGAGCGCCCCGGTGGTCCGATCCAGCTCGGCGGACACCACCCCGGCGGGGATTCCTGCCCATGCGGTGGATGGCCGCGCGTAGCCGCCCCGCGCGATCATCTGCGCCCAAATCGGCGCGGCCAGGGTGCCGCCGGCCACACCGCGCTCGGCGATTGGCTTCCGCTTGTCCATCCCAAGCCAGACGCCGCCCACAATTTCTGGGGTCAGCCCCACGAACCAGACGTCGGCGTTGTCGTCGGTGGTGCCTGTCTTGCCAGCCACGGGCACCGCGAGGGGGAGATATTTGCGAATAATGGTTGCCGTGCCACGCTCGACAACGTCGCGCATCATGTCACGCACGACGAACGTAGCTGAGGCGTCCATCGCGGGGGGAAGCATGCGCACGGACTGTCCCCAGACCGTCTTGCCGGCGGCATCTTCCACGCGATACACGAAGCGTGGCTCGACGGGCGTTCCGAGGTTCGCGAAGGCGGTGTAGGCAGCGACGAAATTGAGCGGTTGCACTTCCGAGGCGCCAATCGCGCTCGACGGATACGGCGCGATGGGCGTGGAGATGCCAAGTCGGCGCGCCAACGCGATCACCGAATCGGGGCCGCTCGTGAGCCACAACTGCACGGCCACGGGATTGCGCGACTTCGTGATGGCCTCGCGCAGCGTGATGTTGCCCAAGAATAGCCCGTCCGAGTTCTTGGGACTGTACTCCTGGCGATCGAACATCACGTGCAGATTCGTGTCGGGGACGATCGTGTTGGGCGAAATAGAGTCACTGATGGCGCGAGCGTAGACAATCGGCTTGAAGCTCGATCCCGGCTGACGCATGCCGTTCACGGCGCGATTGAACTGCGACTCCTGATAGTTGCGTCCCCCGACGAGCGCTTTCACATCGCCGCTCGTGGGATCAATCGCGATGGCCATGCCCTGGAGGTAGTCGGTGCTCCCCTTGGGGTGTTTGTCGAAGGTGGCATTGGTGTACCCCGGGCGTGCTTCGACCGCGGCCGTGCCGTCGACCAGGGCGGAGACCGCGGCGCGCTGGAGCGCCGGTTCCAATGTGGTGTACACCTTGTAGCCACCGGCGCTTACGGGAATCCCCGCCGCTTCGGCCTGCCCCTTGACCACATCCACGAAGTAGCCGGAGGGCGCAGCAACACCCGCGCCCGGATCGGTCTGTACGGGTGTCGCCTTGGCCGCGACCGCATCGCTCGTGGCAATCAGTTTCTGATCGACCATCAGGTCGAGAATCAGATTGCGCCGCGCGCGATTCTTGTCCGGATTCCGCGCGGGATCATAGATCGCTGGCCCTTTCGGAAGCGCCGCGAGTGACGCGGCCTCGGCGAGCGTCAAGCGCGACGCCGGCTTGCCGAAGTAGTGCCGCGCGGCCGACTCAATCCCGTACCAGCCGTGCCCGAACGCGATGCAGTTCAGATAGGCCTCGAGGATCTGTTCCTTGTTGTAGTGCTTCTCCATCTCGCGCGCCGCGCGCTGCTCGCGGAGCTTCCTGAGCGCGCTCTTGTCGCGCCGGTCAATCTGGTCGGGATGCAAGTTGCCCACGAGCTGCTGCGTGATGGTGCTCGCCCCACCGCGGGACTGCCCGAGCATTTTTCCCTTGATCGCGCCGGCAACGCCGACCATGTCCACCCCATCGTGCTGGTAAAAGCGATGGTCCTCGACGGCGACAAAGGCCTGGTAGACGTGCTTGGGCAGTGACCGGAGCGCGACGCTCGTTCGCCACTGACGACCGATTTCCCCGATCAACGAGCCGTCACGGGCGTACACCAGCGACGACTGCGGCAGCGCGATAATGCTCCAGGGCTCCCCAGTCGAGACCGGGGTGGCCTTGGGGCGTACGCCGCCCAGAGGGACGCCCACAGGGACGCCCTGGGCTCGCGCCAGCGACCCCAACAGCATCAGGGCACCCATGGCAGCCATGGCAGCCACGGCACGGCGGACAGACTGGGAAAACGGGGATAGCATTGAACGAATTGTACCCTCTCCGACGGTAATCGGTACCGGAGGCGGCCCCGAACATCGCCCATACCCTACCCCCACCCCACCGAGGGTGCGAACTTTCACGGATGCCGCTGCTCCACCTCGCAATCGCCCAGTTCCGCCCCCGCAAAGCCGATGTGCCGGGAAACCTCGCGCGTATCGGTGAGGTGCTCGCACAAGCGGCCGCGCTCTCCCCGCGTCCGCACCTGGTGCATTTCCCCGAAACCGCCACCTCGGCCTATTTCGTGGAAGGGGGCGTTCGCGAGTGCTCGCTGACGGTCGCGGAGCTCACGAGTGGACTCGCCGCCGCGTATGCCGCGGCCGGTGGCTTTGCCTCGTCCGACGTCGCACCGATTGCCGCGGTCGTGGGCTTCTACGAGCGGCTCGACGGGACTCTGCACAACAGCGTGGCCTATGTGCAGCTCGAGGGCGGCACCGCGCGCGCGCTGCACGTCCATCGCAAGAACTTCCTCCCCACGTATGGCATGTTCGACGAAGAGCGATTTGTCGAACGCGGCTACGGCGTGCGCGCCTTTGACACCCCCTGGGGGCGCGCAGCGATGCTCGTATGCGAGGATGCCTGGCATTCGCTCACCGGCACGATCGCCGCGCTCGACGGCGCGCAGATCATCTTTGTGTCGTCGGCGGCACCGGCGCGTGGCGCCTTTGAGCGTGAGGACGGCGACTCGGTCCCCGCCACGGTGGCGCGCTGGACCCGCCTCGTGCGCGACATCGCTGAGGAGCATGGGATCTTCGTGACCCTGTCGAATCTGGTGGGGAGCGAAGGGGGGAAGATGTTCCAGGGCTCGTCGCTCGTGATGGGCCCGCGCGGCGACACCCGAAGCCGCGCCCCCGTGTGGGACGAAGCGTTGCTCACGGCGACGGTCGACCTCGATGACATCGGGCGCGCACGCGCCGAGGGGAACCTCCTCAGCGATCTCAAGACCGCGCTCCCGACATTGCGCGCCGAGCTCGACCGTGCCGCCGCCGGCGACCGGGTCGACCCGAACGCCGCAGGCTGGGCCAGCGTGGCAGGTGCGGCAGGTGCGGCAGGTGCGGCAGCAGCCAGCGCCAGTCCTGCGCCACGCGATGCGGTGCATACCGGGACGTCGCCGCTCACAGCGCCGCTCACGTCGCCGCTCACGGTGGTGGTCGGTGGAGACCGCGGGCGCGGAACCCCGCCGTCGCTGGCGATCGACGCGCCGATGCTCGAACAGTGGCTCGTGGCCTTCCTTCGCGATGAGTTCAAACGCCGAGGCTTCACTGACGCCGTGGTCGGTGTCTCGGGCGGCGTCGACTCCGCCGTGGTCGCCGCCCTCGCGGCCCGCGCCTTGGGACCCGAGCATGTCATCGGCGTGCGCCTCCCGTACCGCACCTCCAGCGCTGACTCACTCGACCACGCCTCGCTGCTCCTCACGCAACTCGGCATCACCGAGCGCACGGTGGATATCAGCGCCGCGGTGGACGGCTATCTCGCGCAGGAACCCGAGGCAGATGCCGCGCGACGCGGCAACGTCATGGCCCGCACACGCATGATCGCCCTCTTCGATCTCTCCGCCAAGCATCGCGCGCTTCCGCTCGGCACGGGGAACAAAAGCGAGCGACTACTCGGCTACTTCACCTGGCACGCCGACGATTCACCGCCGGTGAACGCCATTGGCGATCTGTTCAAGACGCAGGTGTGGGCGCTTGCGCGTCACCTCGGTGTCCCCAGCGAAATCATTGGGAAACCCGCCTCGGCGGACCTTGAACAGGGGCAGACCGACGAGAAGGATTTCGGCATCTCGTACGCCAAGGCCGATGTCATTCTCAACTGGCTCGTGCATGGGTGGACACCAACCGAGTTGGTCGCACGGGGCTTTGATGCGGCCGAGGTGGAGATCGTGCGTAAACGGTTGGATGGCACGCACTGGAAGCGTCGCCTCCCCACCGTGGCGCTCGTGAGTGGTGCGGCCATCGGCGAGAGTTATCTACGTCCGGTGGATTACTGAGCGCGCGCCCCACGCGGCATCGCAAGAATCGGATTGAGACGCTGTCCCGCAGGGCGTACCATGCAGCCAACGCAGGTCACCGGAGTTGGCCATGACGCTTGAGATTGAGGGTACCGATTACGCACGGATTGAGCGGGCCATCCGCTTTCTCGATGCGCATCGCGCCGCGCAACCGTCGCTGGCCGACGTCGCCGCGCACGTTGGGCTGAGCGAAGCGCATTTTCAGAAGCTGTTTACGCGATGGGCCGGCATCAGCCCGAAGCGATTTGTGCAGTATCGGACCGCTGAAGTGGTCAAGCGGTTGCTCGCCGAGGAGCGGAGCGTGCTTGCCGTGAGCTTCGACGCTGGCTTGAGCGGCCCTGGGCGGCTGCACGATTTAGTCGTGAACGCCGAAGCGGTAACCCCCGGGGAGCTGCAGCGAGGTGGTGCGGGACTCACGGTGCACTACGGCTTCCATCCCACGCTGTTCGGCGAGTGCCTGATTGCGGTGACCGCGCGCGGGATCTGCCACTTGGCGTTTGTGCATCCCGTGTCGCGCGACGACGCATTGGCGCGACTGCGTGGCGACTGGCCGAAGGCCGACCTCGTGCAGGATCAGGTGGAGACGCGGCGCGTTGCGGCGCAGGCTTTTCCCGCGCCGGACGCCCCACGCTGCGCGATCGCGCTGCATGTGAAGGGGACGAACTTCCAGCTCAAGGTGTGGAACGCGTTACTTCGGGTGGGCGACGGCGCGGTCACCACCTATGGCGCCATCGCCCAGGCGATCGGGTCTCCGGGGGGTTCGCGCGCGGTGGGCGGCGCCGTCGGGGCGAACCCCATCAGCTATCTGATTCCCTGCCATCGCGTGATTCGTGCGAGCGGAGCACTCGGCGGCTACGCCTGGGGCCCGGATCGAAAGCGGGTGATGCTCGCGCTGGAGAGTTCGCGCGAGCATCCCGAATTCGCTACGCCGCCTGCGCGTATGCCAGGCTCACCGCCCGTCTAGCCCCGCGTTTGAGCGTGCGGTGTACCACCCGCGCGTAGCGGATGAAGTTCGCCCCCGCCCAGGGATACCGCGCGAAGAACTCCTGCGGCAGTAAGGACCCTTTCAGTTGGTTGCACTGCTGGCAGGCAGCCACGAGGTTGCCCGGAGCATTCGTTCCGCCGCGCGAGAGCGGAAAGACGTGATCCAGGGTTGTGATGTCTAACCCAAGGATCGTACTGCAGTAGACACAGCGCCGCCCGCAATCACGGAAAGTCGAGCGCTTAACGTGTCGTTTTTCCTGCCGAGCGAGCACGCGACGGTGATGGCGGGAAGCACCACGGGCTGCACGGGGCAATACAATGCGGTGAACACTCCGGTGAGACATGACACCTCGCCGAACAGGGCCGAAACGCCGACACCCCGCAACGGGGCAGGAAGCCCGAGCGGGGTGGGATTGATGGGGCGGAGGGTCCAGCCGGCCTGCGCGCGAGGCGCAGGCGGCTCAATGGGCTGGACTGGCTGTCGCGTGCGAGCGGCCATTTCCCTCCACTGACTCCGAATGCCGGAGGTGGCATCCGGGCTTTCCACATCTAACGACCGAAAATGTTGCCTCGTAACACGAGGCCCGCAAGTCCCCGAAAGTCACGACGTGGAAAAATGTCGGACCGGGGATGGGTCGGCTGGTTGTTCTTCCTCTGGGCCACCGAAAGTGGGCTGACCGCCTTGGGATGCGGCCGGAAAACCGCTAACTTTCGGACGTTCCTGCGCTTCCGTCGCGCCTCCTCGACTCTGAGTGGCATGGCGCACCCTTCAGCATTTCGCCGAATCCATGGCTACTTCGTCCAAGGCGCGTCGCGCCACACACGGACTCACGCGCGAGCAACTGCTCGGCGCCTATCGCACGATGCTCCTTTCGCGTCGTGTGGACGACAAGGAAATCGCGCTCAAGCGTCAGAACAAGATTTTCTTCCAGATCTCCGGGGCCGGGCATGAAGCACTGATGACGGCCGCTGGACTGGTGCTGAAGCCGGGGTACGACTGGTTCTATCTCTACTATCGCGATCGCGCGCTCTGCCTGCAGCTGGGCATGACGGCCGCCGAGATGCTCTACTCGGCCGTTGGCGCGGCGGTGGATCCGAACTCTGGCGGGCGGCAGATGCCGAGCCACTGGGGACACAAGCGTCTCAACATCACGTCGGTGTCGTCGCCCACGGGCACGCAGTTCTTGCAGGCGGTCGGTGCCGCCGAAGCCACGCTGCGCGCCAAGCAGGGGAACGTGGACGACCCGCAGTTCAAGGGCGACGACGTGGTGCTCGTCACCACGGGTGATGGCACGACGAGCGAAGGGGAATTCTGGGAGTCGCTGAGCACGGCATCGAATCTCAAGCTGCCGGTGGTGTATATCGTCGAAGACAACGGCTACGCGATTTCAGTGCCGGTCGAAGTGAACACCCCGGGCGGATCGATTTCCGAACTGGTGAAGCACTTCCCGGGGCTGTACGTGCAGCAGGTCGACGGATGCGATCTGATTGCGAGCTATGAGACCATCCAGCGCGCGGTCGACTACGCCCGCCAGCGCAAGGGACCCGCGTTCGTGCACGCCAAGGTGATTCGCCCGTATTCGCATTCGCTCTCCGATGACGACGTGAAGTATCGTCCGAGCGCCGAGCGCGATGCCGATGCGCTGCGCGATCCGATCACCGTGTTCCCGAAGTGGTTGGTTGAGGAGGGCTACGCGACAGCAGCCGAGATTGCGACGATTGCAGAGGAAATCGACGCCGAAGTCTTGGCGGCGACCGATGATGCGCTGGCGCAGCCGCAGCCCGACGCGAGCACCGTGTACTTCGGTGTGTACTCGCCCGATGTCGACCCGACCAGTGAGCAGTTTGATACCGAAGACGATCCGCAGTTCACCGGCGAGCCCACCACGATGCTCGACCTGTTGAACTCCTGCATGAAGGAGGAGATGCGTCGCGACGAGCGGATCCTCGTGTTCGGCGAGGACGTGGCCGACGTGTCGCGCGAGGAGTACCTCGGCGATGTGAAGGGCAAGGGCGGCGTGTTCGGTGTGACCTCCGGCTTGCAGAAGGAGTTCGGGAGTGGGCGCGTGTACAACTCGCCGCTCGCCGAAGCCAACATTGTGGGACGCGCCATCGGTCTCGCACAGCGTGGCTTCAAGCCCGTCGTTGAAATTCAGTTCTTTGACTACATCTGGCCGGCGTACATGCAGATCCGCGACGAGCTCGCGACGATGCGTTGGCGCTCGAACAACGAGTACGCCTCGCCGGTGGTCATCCGGACGACGTACGGCGGCTACATCCGTGGCGCGATCTACCACTCGCAGACGGGCGCCTCGCTCTTTACGGCGTGCCCAGGCTTGCGCGTGGTGTGCCCGAGCAATGCCTTTGATGCCAACGGCCTGCTCCGCACCGCAATCCGCTGCGAGGACCCCGTGATCTTCCTCGAGCACAAGCATCTCTACCGCCAGACGTACAACAAGTCGCAGAATCCGGGCCCGAACTTCATGATTCCGTTCGGCAAGGCCAAGATTCTGCACGAGGGAACGGATGTCACGGTGGTGACCTATGGCGCCACGGTGAACCGTGCGCTGGTCGCGGCGCGCGAAGTTGGGGAGCGTGGCATCAGCGTCGAGGTGATCGATCTCCGTACGCTGTCGCCGTGGGACCGCGAGGCCGTGTTCACGAGCGTCAAGAAGACCGGCCGCGTGATTGTCGCCCACGAAGATTCGTTGTCGTGGGGCTACGGCGCAGAAATCGCCGCGGCCATTGCCGACGAGTGCTTTGCGTGGCTCGACGCGCCCGTGAAGCGCGTGGCGAGCACCGATACGTTTGTGGGCTACGCGCCCTCGCTCGAAGATGCGATTCTTCCGCAAACCTCGACCTTCGTGAAGGCCTACGAAGATATCATGGCCTTCTGATGACACCGTGGTTCTTGATCATGGCCCTCTGGGCGCAGCAGGGCGTTGTCGCGAAATTCCCGACAATTATCAGTGACAATCTCGAAGGAAAGACCTTTACCCTTCCTCGCGATTTTGCGGGGAAGCGGAACGTCGTGTTTGTCCCCTTCCTGCGCGAACAACAGTCGGTGGTTGACGGTTGGGTGCCGTTTGTAAAGCAGCAGCTCGCCGCGCATCCGGGGACGGACTATTACGAACTCCCCACGATCAAAAAAATGATCGGCCTCATGAAGTGGACGATCAATAAGGGGATGAGCGGCGGTATTGCTGATAAGTCGGCGCGGGAGCACACGATCACGCTCTACACCGACAAGGCGCCGCTGAAGCAGTCGCTCGCCATCACCGACGAATCGCTCGTGACGATTCTTGTGGTGGATAAAGAGGGAAAGATCTACTGGCGCGAGACGGGGGCGTTCACCCCGGAAAAGGGAGCGTCGCTCGCGGCAGCGCTGGCCGCGCCAGTCGTCCCGTAGCTACGGCAGCACCTACGGCAGGACGTACAGCAGGGGCGGAGTAAAGGTCACCCGCCCGTTCGTGATGACCCCGGATCCACGCGCCGCGTCGCGTACGGTGACCCCGGGGAGCGGGAGCTTCCGCAACTCGGCGCTGGACCCCATCGCGAGCACACGGTCGTCCTGCACCACCACCGCATCCACAAACGGACGGCGCGGATCACCAGTGGCGATCCGCGCATTCACGATGATGTCCGTGGCCTGCGAGAGCTCGACGCTCAACAAGGCTCAACGACGCTCGAGCGCGTCCCGCACGTCGAGCAGGACTTCGAAATAGAGCTGCTCGCGACGATACGCGAAGTCCAGCGAGGTCTGTGCGGATGGATCATCCGAAGCCTTGGCACGCTCAAAGGCCTCACGGTACATCTCCTCAAGGTTACTGAGAACACGGTCGCGTGGACGGGACATACGATTCTTCTCCAGGATGGCGGCAGGGGTCAGGCGAGGCGGGGCGAAGTATTCAGGCTCCCTCGCCTTCGACACTGGCTGGTCGATGAACAACTTCTTGGCGGCGCCGAGTGCAAGGCGCCGAGGACTGAAAGGTTCTGACATTTCTGGAAATATAACCCTGCTCCCGCACCATGGGGCTAGGGCTGGAGCCGATGGAAGACGGATGCGTCGACCGGCTGGCCGTCCTGCAAGTGCTGCTTCACAATGCGTTCCATGAGCGCAGGCGTCACCCCGGCATACCAAACCCCCTCTGGGTATACGACCGCGATGGGGCCGCTCTCACAAACGCCCAAGCACGGCACTTCCGAGCGCTTTACCCGATTCGGCCCGAACAGCAGATTCTCACGCTGCAGCAATCCGGCCAACTGCGAGTACAGGGCTCGACCTTTGCGATCGGCGCTGCAATAGCTTCCGGTGCACACCACGACGTGGTGGCGATAGGGATCCATGACGGGCAGCGCAGGGTTCATATGTATAATCTAGCGCCCGAAACGCCGAGTCCGAATGTGGTCCGTAAGTTGCCCCCCATAGGACCACGGGGACAGGTTCAAGAGTCAGCATGCTACTCCCTCGAGCTTCCGGAATCACGATGCACTGTCGTTTTGCGCCGCCGTTGTTGTCCCGATGGACCTGCCGAGCGCTGAGTACCGCGGGGCTCGCGATCACGTTCGCCGTGGCACCGGCGAGCGCGCAGAGCCTCACCGCCCCGCTCCCGCTCGATACCGCGGTGCATCGCGGCACGCTCGCCAACGGGGTGAAGTTCCTGATTCGGCGGAACGGCCGGCCAGAAAAGCGCGCGGAGCTTCGTCTTGTTGTGAACGCTGGCTCCGTGCAGGAGACCGACGCGCAGCGCGGCATCGCGCATTTCGTAGAGCACATGGCCTTCAATGGGACACGTCGGTTCCCCAAGGCGGCCATTGTGAATTTTCTCGAACGTGCGGGGATGTCGTTTGGCGCCGACGTGAACGCCGCCACCTCGTTCGACGAGACGACCTACCAGCTCCAGATCCCAACCGACAGCGCCTACCTCGTGGCGACCGCGCTCGACATTCTCGAAGACTGGGCGCACGGAGTCACGTTTGCGCCCGCCGAGATTGCCAAGGAGCGTGGCGTCGTCATTGAGGAGTGGCGGACCGGTCGCGACGCTGGGACCCGCGTGCAGAACAAACAGTTCCCGGTGATGCTCCGCGGGTCGCGGTATGCGGATCGACTGCCGATTGGGACGCGAGAAAACCTCGCCGCGTTCGCCGATTCACTCCCAGCGGCCTTTTACCGCGACTGGTACCGTCCGGATCTGATGACTGTCGTCGCGGTGGGAGATTTTGATGTCGCGCGCATGGAAGCCGACATTCGCATGCGGTTCTCCCGCCTCACGATGCCAAAGCGGACCCTGGCGCGCGTCTCGCCCAGGGTTCCGGATCACGCCGAAACACTCGTGTCCATTGAAACGGACAAAGAATACCCAACCTCGAGCATCTCGCTGCTCTGGCTCTATCCGCCAGACAGCGTCCGCACACGCGGCGACCATCGACGCGCACTGATCCACTCGTTCTTTGACGGTATGCTCAACGCGCGGCTTAGCGAGATAACACAGCGGCCAGACGCACCCTTTGCGTTCGCCTCGGCTGGACGCGGCGCGTTCGTGCGGACGCGTGACGGCTTCGAACTCGAAGCCAGTGTGAAGGACACTGGCTTCGTGCGGGCCGGACTTGCGATGCTTGGCGAGGTTGAACGGGTGGCGCAGTTCGGGTTCACGTCGACGGAATTCGAGCGGCGCAGCGCGAACTATCGCCGTGCCTTGGAGCAGAGCTTTGCCGAGCGCGACAAAAGTGCCTCTGCAAGTTTCGCCGACAGCTACGCTGCAGCCGCCGTGAGCGGCGCACCTATCGTGGGCATCGAGAATGAGAAGCCGCTGAGCGAGCAGTTGCTGGCCACGATCACCCTCGCGGACATCAATGCCGTGGCTCGGAGTTCACTCGGCACGACAAACCGCGTCGTCCTTGTCGCCGCTCCCGATCGCCCGGACGTCACGCTCCCCGACCAGACGCAACTGCTCACGCTGTTCGAGCGCGCGCGTGGCACGACGCTCGTTGCGTACGTGGATTCCACCAGCGATGCCCCTCTCGTCCCGAGCCTACCGACAAAGGGACGGATCACCGCAGAAGGGACACTCCCCGAGAGCGGGATTCTCGAGTGGACGTTGTCGAACGGGGCACGGATTCTGCTCAAACCGACCGACTTCAAGGCCGACGAAGTGCTCTTTGCCGCACAGAGTCCCGGCGGGATCTCCTTGCTGCGAGACGCCGATGTGCCGACCGCGGAACTCAGCGATTACGTCTTGTCGGCGGGCGGGCTCGGCTCGTTCAATGCAATCGCGCTTGGCAAGAAACTGAGCGGCCTTCGGGCATGGGCGGAGGCCTCGCTTGGGGATGCGGGTGAACGGCTCTCGGGGACAGCATCGGCCCGCGACCTTCCAACGATGTTCCAACTCGCGTGGCTGCGGTTTACCGCGCCGCGTGTCGATGCGCCCGCATGGGACGCATTCAAGAATCAGGTGCGTACGATTCTCGAAAATCAGAAGAGCTCGCCTGACGCGGTGTTCTCGGACACCGTACAGCTCACGCTGGCGCAGCATCATCCGCGGGTGCGCATTGTAACGCCTGCGATGCTCGACGAGGTGCAACTGCCACGGGTACTCGACATCACGCGTGAGCGATTCGCCGACGCCGCCAATTTCACCTTCTTTCTCGTGGGCAGTTTCGCACCCGATTCGGTACGCCCACTCGTGGAACAGTGGATTGCCTCACTCCCATCGACGCACGCTGGCGAACGCGCGCGTGACGTCGGTATTCGGCCGCCGAGCGGGATTGTCGAGAAGACCGTGCGGATGGGAATCGAGCCCAAGGCACAGACGAATTTCGTATTCACCGGGCCCTGCGCGTATGCAATGGACACGCGCTACGCACTGTCGTCCTTGCGCGAACTTCTCGATATCCGCCTCCGCGAGTCGCTCCGTGAAGATAAAGGAGGAACGTACGGCGTCTCGGTGAACGCGTCGTGCAATCATATCCCGTATGATCACTACTCCCTGAGCATCGGGTTCGGGTCTGCCCCTGAACGCACGGAAGAACTCACGGCGGCGATGTGGCAGGTGGTGCGAGAAGTGCAGTCAGGAATCGTGAGCGACTCGAATATGACAAAGATCCGGGAGATTCAGCTCCGCGGACATGAAACCGGGCTCCGACAAAACGGGAGCTGGCTGAGTGCGATGATGGACGCGGCCGAGGACGGACGCGATCAGCGCGATTATCTTCGCTATCCCGATCGTGTGAAATCACTCAGTGCCCCGATGCTTCGTGATGCGGCACGGACTTATATTCGGCAGGATGCGTACGTGCGCTTCATGCTCCTGCCAGCGACATCGACCGCACCATCGAAGCCTGAGCCATAACCGATGCCCACTCCTGAAGATTTCTTTGCGATTGATATTCGCGTCGGAACGGTGCTGAGCGCGGCGCCCTTTCCCGAGGCACGAAAGCCGTCCATCAAGCTGGAGATCGACTTCGGGCCGGAAGTGGGCGTCAAGCGATCGAGCGCGCAGATCACCGTGCATTACACGCCGGAGCAACTGGTCGGGCGTCAGGTGGTGGCCGTGGTGAACATCGGCGAACGCCGGATTGCAGGATATCTCAGCCAGGTGCTGTGCCTTGGCGCGATGCCGCTCCAAACGGAAGTCATTCTGCTCAACCCCGACCACCCGGTCGCCAACGGAACCCGGATAGGCTAACCATGAAACACGATACGCTAGGCAGTGTCGATGCAGTACGCGCCGACAACACCGTCATGCTGACTTGGCATGGCGATCGTCGGTTTGAGGCGGGACGCGCGGGTGGTCCGACCATCCGGATGGACGGCGATACGACCACGGCGCCAAGCCCTGTGGATGCGCTCATTTCGGCGCTTGCCGGATGCACCGCGGTGGATGTGGTCGACATCCTCAAGAAGCGCCGCACCGAACCGACGGCACTGGAGATTGTCGTCACCGCGGAGCGCTCCGACGGAACGCCGCGGCGCGTGGTGAAGGTGCATCTTGCCTATCGCATCACCGGCGGGGGCGTGGAACACGATCACGCGCTCCGCGCGATCGACCTCGCCGTGACCAAGTACTGCTCGGTCCGTGACTCGCTTGATCCCGAGCTCCCGGTCACGTGGAGCCTGGACATCCTACCGGGATAGCTCGCGCAGCGCGTGCCGGAGTTCAGGAATCAAAACGCGCGTCAGTGCGAGCTCCACGGCGGCCGTTGAGCCCGGCATCGATGCAATAAACTTTCCGCCCGCACCCCCCGCGACGGCGCGCGAGAGAATGGCAGCCGTCCCCACCTGCTCCTGAAACGAGAGCAGCCGAAAGATCTCCCCGAATCCTGGGAGTTCTTTGTCGAACAGTGGCCGTACGGCCTCCACGGTGCGATCGCGGCTGCCGAGCCCCGTGCCGCCCGTGAGCAGGATCGCGTCAACATCCGCTCGGCCCAGGAGTGCGACGACATGCGCCCGAACGGCGGCCTCGTCGTTGCGGAGCAAGGCGTAGTCCGTGACCGCGTAGCCAGCGGAATTGAGCAGGTCGCGCATCCGTGCGCCCGACGCGTCGGTGTCGACCGTTCGGGAATCGGAAACCGTGACAATCGCGCAGCGAACCGGTGCCCGGGTGTCGCCTTCGGCGCGATGCGTTCTGGTGCCTTCAGGAAGTTCGTTCGGCATCGGCTGAAGCTGGCCACGTACCACTCGTGCGGCAAGGGCGCGATATTTCAGGGCGCTGTGGAAGTCCGCACAGCATCACACCGGAGTTTGATGATGTCGATCGCCCATCTTCGCAAAGAATACGCGCGCGAGACCCTCAGCGAGCGCGATGTCCATGCCGATCCAATCCAGCAGTTTGGTCGTTGGTTCGACCAAGCGCGGGCCGCGGAACTCCTCGAGCCGAACGCCATGGCCCTCGCCACGGTCTCGCCAGCCGGGCAGCCAGCGGTACGCATGGTGCTCCTGAAGGACTACTCCGAGCGCGGTTTTGTATTTTACACGGATTACCGGAGCCGGAAGGGACAGGAAATCGCCGTGAACGCGCGGGCGGGACTCTGCTTTTGGTGGGATGCCCTGCAACGCCAAGTCCGGATCACCGGCACCGTGGAGCGCGTTGCCCGTGCGGAGGCGGCGGAATACTACCAGTCGCGCCCACATGGAAGTCGATTGGGCGCCTGGGCGTCGCATCAGAGTCAGGTGCTCCCCACACGCGAGTCGCTGGAACAGGAAGTGATTCGACTCGGCACGTTGCATCCCGACGGCAGTGATGTCCCGCTCCCCGAACACTGGGGCGGATTTCGCGTCGTGCCCGATGAAATCGAGTTCTGGCAGGGGCGTCCGAGTCGGCTTCACGATCGGATTCATTACGCCAGGACTGACGGGGCATGGCGTCGAGAGCGACTCTCTCCGTGAATCCGCCACAACGGCCTCGCCATCACGGCGAGGCCGTTGTTCTTTGGCCTACAGCTCCTTCAGTGCCTTTTTGACCTGCTCAAGGTTGGGATTCAACCGCAGCGCAGCTTCGTAGGCCTGACGTGCGCCGGCCTTGTCACCCTTCTTGGCCAGGAGTTCCCCCAGCCTGAAGTGCACTGCGACCGGCGCGGGATTCCCGTCAACGCCGAGTGCGGGGGAGGCCAACACTCGACGCAGCGCTTGCTCTCCGCGGTCGAGTTGTTTCCCTGCGGAGGTCGCGACACGCCCAAACCAGAACAGTCCGGTGAGGTTGTCCTTCTCTTTGGACACAAACTTGTCCATGACCGCGAATGCTTCGTCGGCGCGGCGATTATTCGCGAGAAACCCCGCAAGGCTCGTGGCTGACGCGGCGCTGTCGGGGAACTCGGTCCACGCCGCGCGGAATTCCCGTTCCACCACGACAAGATCCTTTTCGCGATTCGCGAGGGTGCCGCGCGCAATGTGTCCGCGCAGGCGATTGATCTTAAACATCGCCTCCGCCTGTTCGTGTGCCTTCTCCATGCTTCCACCCATGACGGACGGTGCGATCATGTAGAACTGAAGCATCCCCTCGCGCGCGGAAATATTCGACGGATCGAGTTGCACGGTGCGCTCGAACTCTGCCTTGCATCGCCGGGCAAGCAACGGCTGACGAAGCACGCTCGCTTTTTGCGCCACAACACCCAAAGCGCGCGCGAGTCCCAGATGGTATTCGGCGGTCTTGTCGGAGGCCGCGATTGCCTTCTCGAACGCTTTCACGGCGGCATCGCCATCGTTCGCCAGCAGCGCAGCCATTCCCTGCTTGAACGAGTCACTCCCCGCCTGAGCCGCGAGGGAAACAGGAAGGGCACAGATGCCAATGATGGCAAGACGTACGCAACGGTTCATCGAATCACCAGGCGCGTTCGAGTTCTCGGAGTTCGCTTCGCAGCTTAAGATAACTTTCCCAGCGCGCGCGAGATATCGTACCCGCTTCGACGCGCAGGCGGATCGCGCAGCCGGGCTCATGATCATGTCCGCAGTCAGCGAACTTGCACTCCCCAATAAGCACCTTGAACTCAGGGAAGCACTGATCGAGGTGCTCTGGTGAGAGCCCCCACATTCCGACCTCGCGCAACCCGGGGGTATCGACCACGTAGCCGCCGAGTGCGTCTGGTACGGGAATCAAGCGGGCGCCGACGGTGGTGTGCCGCCCTTTATTGACGGATTCGCTGATCTCACCAGTGCGGAGGTCCAAGCCAGGAAAGAGCGCGTTCAAGAGCGACGACTTTCCCACGCCGGAGGGACCCGTGAGCGCTGACGTGCGCCCCGCGAGCGTGTCGTGTAGTTCACGAAGACCGGTCTGGTCTTGGACGCTGGTGCGGAACACCGGATACCCCGCGCGCTCGTATTCCTCGGCGAGCACCGCAGCGCCGGCGGGTCCGCCGACGAGATCCACCTTGTTGATCACCAGACAGGCCGCGATGTCGTTCCCCTCGGCGATCACGAGGAAACGATCAATCATGCGCACATGTGGCTCCGGCTTTGCGGCCGCGAACACCACCACCACTTGATCGACGTTCGCGGCGACAATCCGTTCGCCCCGTGCGCGCCCTGGTGTCTTGCGCGAGAGCGTCGAGCGCCGTGCCTGAATCTCGATGATGGCCCACGCCCCGTCACGTTCGTCGCGCTCAATCCCGACGTTGTCACCGACCGCGATCTTCGTCTGCCCCTCCTGCTTGAGCCGGCCACGAATGGACGCCTCGAGCAGCTCCCCCGCGACGGTGCGCAGTTGATAAATCCCGCCGGTGCCCTGCAACACCACCGCCTCGACGACACTCACGAGGCACTCTCCGTGCTTTCGTGTTCGCCGCGCTCGTCGCGCATGACGTCCCACCACCGGCGACTCGACGCACCGTCGCGCTCGAGTAGCATGTTGTCGAGAATCCGCTGCGCCTCTTCGAGCGTGAGTTCCCCCAACAAGGTCACCACCGACTCGGCGTCCTCGCCAAAGGTCAGGAACGGGGTTTCGAGATGGCCCGCGACCTGCTGCGCGCCCGTGCGCGTCCATTGCACGAACACGAGGTAGCCACCCCAGGCACGCTCGGGATCCGCGTCGTCCGTGGTGTCGCTGAGGATATCGAGACTGTAGGACATGCCATCCCGCCCTTCGAGCGCTACCGGCCGCGCATGCACCGCCGCATACCCGCCCACGGTGCGCTCGTCGCCCTTGTCGTACTCTGGAGGAATCTGCTGTCCGGGACTCACGAGGTGCGTGCTGACAACGTGCCGCGACCCGACAACGATTCACGCAAAATATTTCCGGTCATGAAGGCGAGATTCGCTGGGCGTTCTGCGAGACGACGCATCAGATACGGATACCACTGCCCGCCGAATGGCACATACACCCGAACGCGATATCCCTGGCGCACGAGTTGCTCCTGCAGGTCACGGCGAACCCCGTAGAGCATTTGGAATTCGAATCGGTCCGGCGCAATCCCCTGCTCCTTCGCAAATCGCTTTGCCTCCTCAATAATCACCGAGTCGTGGGTCGCGATTCCTGGGTAGCGGCCACGTTGCATCAGCTCCTTCATGCACGTCACGTAGGTCGCGTCGACGTCCCGCTTGTCGGGAAAGGCAACAGTCGGCGGCTCGAGGTACGCGCCTTTACAGATGCGGACACGGCAGTTGAGCCCAATGGCGTACTGGACATCATCCCACGTACGGCGGAGCGAACTCTGAAGCACGATCCCCACGTTGTCGGGATAGTGCGGATACAGCCGCTTCTCAAAGAAGTCGATGGTCCGTGTCGTATATGCGCTCGACTCCATGTCGAGTCGAACGAAACTTCCGTACTGCTTCGCCCGATCCAGAATCCGCTTCATGATCTCCTCGCAGAGATCATCGTCGATGTCTTGCCCCATTGCCGTGAGCTTCACGGACACATTGGCATCCAGCTTATTCGCGTGAATGGCATCGAGGAGGCGCAGATATTCTTCACCCGCTGCACGCGCTTCAGCGGCACTCGTCACACTCTCGCCGAGCAGATCGAGCGACGCCGTGATGCCAAGGTTGTTGAGCGCCGCAACGGCGGGAACCGCCGTTGCGATCGTCTCGCCGGCAACAAACCGAGAGGCCATCGCCTTGGCGAACCCATTGTTCCGCACAAAGCGGAAAATGGACGATTGACGCGAGAGAAACAGCAGTGACGAACGGAACATGAGATCGATTACGGGATGATTCGCGTGGGCACAACGACCGGCGCGGTCAGTCGTGTCACCGGGAAGGTACGCCCAGCGGCGGGGCGGGCGTCGAGTTCGGCGTCAAAAAAGTTCCAAGTCGCGAGCCCGTCATCCGACTGCGGCTCGAGCAGCAAGGCGGCGAGCACGCCGAGTGGTTGCCCGGACCGCACGACATAGGTGCCTGGAGTCAGCGTCACGGACGACGCGCGCCAGTTCCCCTCAATCCGCAGTTCGCTGTGCCCTTGGAATGGACGTCCCGACTTTACGAGCGAGTCGACGATGAACGCCTCGCCATTTCCAGTGCCAGCGACGGAGACCTGTTCGACAACGATGCCGTGCATGCGCAGTCGCGAGAGCACGGAATCAAGGCCAGCAATTTTACCAAAGGTCCAGGCTACCGGGAGCTTCGCGCTGAGCGTCGGGTCAAATCGATCTTTGACCGGCATCTTCGTCGGAACCATCTGACCACTGCGCTTCATACCACACCGCACGCCGGGTTCGGAGAGTGGCCACTGACAGGTGAAACCACCACTCTGACCGCGTCCCCCGCGCGCCGCCTGCTCAACACCCTTTGCTTCGGGGATCTGCACCACCGGCTCTTCAATCACGACCTGCATGCTTGGCTTCTTTGTGAGCACGGCACGGATCGGCACCTCGGCGACGGTTCCCGCCATCAGTGCCGCATCGCTGCCCCGCGTCAGCGCGAGCACGGCCTTGGTACGCTCGGCGGTGAGCGACAACAGCTCTTTCACAAAGGCGTAGGTCGACTTTACGCGGCGATCAAACGGGTCGTGCGAGTACGCCTCGCTCAGAATCGAGAGGCGGCCACGCGTGCCGTAGTAGTTGGTTCCGTAGCGCGGTTTGTGCTCGTACGTGCTCCAGCTTTTTGGCTCACCTGCAGCCGCGGGACCTTCGTCGCCGCTGAAGTTGCCGTAATCAAAAACTTCGAACTTGTCACGCGTGCGCATCCGCTGACGAAGCACGGGGAGCATCGAGTCGCGGACAAAGGCGCCCCCGAACGTTCCGCCAATTATCCCGGCCGCCGGATGCAACGAGGGCGAATAGGTCAGGGCATAGCCGTGATAGCTGCCGTCAGTCGTGTGCAGGTCGACAAAGAGATCAGGATCCCACGCGTTGAACATCGCCAGCGAGGCGCGCGTCTCCGGCGCCTCGAGTTTCACATAGTCGCGATTCAGGTCGAGCTGCATGCCGTTCGGGCGCTGGCCGACCATTTCGGGGCCGTTCTGCGCGCCGCGCTGCTGCGCTTGCGGCTTGAACAGCTCATTGCCATCGGCATTGTAGATCGGCACCGCGACCAGCACGATTGAATCGAGCACATTCTTCTTTGGGTCAAACAGCAAGTCGCGCAGCACCGCCTGCAGTGCTTCTTTCCCCTCGACTTCGCCGGCGTGAATGTTGCCCTGCACGTACACAATCGGACGGCCAAGGCGCTTTGCCTCAAGCGGCGTCGCGACGAGCGGACGCGAGGCAATCACGTACGGGATGTCACGCCCCTGCGACGTCTTTCCAATGCTCCCCACGCGAATCTTCGCACCGCGGGCCTGCAACGAGTCGATGAACGCCACGACATCGGCGTACGTCGAGGTCTCGGTGTACTTCGACCGTTCGGCACGCGTCTGCTGGGCCGTTGCTATGCGCGGCGCGACGCAGAGACTGACCGCGACGGCCAGCAGAAGTGTCGCCAGCGACGCGCGCGGCGCGCGCGGCGCGCGCGGAATTCGAATCGTCATCGTGTCTCCGTGAGGAAGCGTCATCAAACCGGCTTGCCGGTCGCCGAATAGAAACGGCGTCCTTCCTGGGCCATATTCACGAGCAGTGCACATGGCGTAAAACGCCCGGGGTGCTGGGTATTGAGACGCTCCAGTTGCTGCACGATCTGCACCACGCCGACCGTGTCGATGTACCGGTACGGGCCGCCACGGAATGGCGGGAAGCCGATGCCGAACACCGCGCCGACGTCACCATCGCGCGGTTGACGAACAATCCCCTCTTCAACGCACCGCGCGGCCTCGTTGACCATCGCGAGCACGCAGCGCTGCTGAATGACGTCCTTCGCGATCGTGGTACGGCGCGAGCCCGTTGGGAGGAGTGCGTACACGGACTCGTCGACTCCAGCCTTCTTGCCGTTCTCGTCGTACACGTAAAACCCCTTCTTGCCCTTGCGGCCAAGGCGGCCTGCTCCAAGCACTTTGCCGAGGGACTGCGACGGCTGCAGACGATCGCCGAATGCGGCGCTCATGACAGCCCCCGACTTTCCCGCGATATCGATTCCCACTTCGTCAAGCAGGGTGATTGGCCCAACCGGAAATCCAAAATCAAGCATCGCTGTATCAATCGTGTCGATCGCCACTCCTTCATCGAGCAGGCGACCCGCTTCGTTGATATACGGCGCGAGAATCCGATTGGCGAAGAATCCCGGCGCATCATTCACGACGATGACTGTCTTGCCAAGCTTTCGACCGAACGCCACAGTCGTGGTGATCACCTCAGGCGACGTCTTCGGCGTCACAATCACCTCGAGCAACGGCATCTTGTGCACGGGCGAGAAGAAATGCATGCCGATCACGCGCTCCGGCCGCTTCGCCCCCTCGGCGATCCGCGTAATCGGAATCGTGCTCGTGTTGGTGGCGAAAATCGCGTGGTCCGCCAAGAGCGGCTCGAGCTCCGCGAGCACCTTGTGCTTGACGCCGATCTCCTCGAACACGGCCTCGACCACCATTGGCAGCTGTCGGAATCCCGTGTAGTTCACGGTACCGGAGACGAGCGACAGTTGGTCGTCGAACTGCTGGCGCGTGATTTGTCGCTTGGTCAGCCTGTCCTTGAGCACATCACGAACTGCCGCAATGCCGCGCGCAACCTGTTCGAGTGTGGTGTCTTTGAATCGAACCGGAATCCCCTGCATCGCCGAGATTGCCGCAATCCCGGCCCCCATAAACCCAGTGCCAAGCACGCCAATGCGCTTCACCGGCTGCGGGGCGGGGGCAGTCCCCACAACGCCGAAATCCTTCTTGAGCGCCGTCGTGGCGTAAAAGAGGAAGATCAACTCTTTGGATACCGGGCTCGCCGCCATCACGCCGAAGAGCCGCGCTTCTTCCGCGAACCCCTGCTCAGGCGAGCCGTGATATCCGGCGGAAACCGCATCGAGCGCCGCAAGGAGTGCCGGGTAGTGCCCGCGCGACTTCTTGAGCGTCATCTCTCGCGCCTGACGGAACACGACCGCCCGGCCAATCGGGTTGTCCTCGAGTACCATCTCCTTTGCGCCGTGCTTCTTTTCTTGGTGGCGCAACGTCCCCGCGCCAAGCTCACGCGCCCGCTGGATAGCAATCTCGCGCAACATATTGGGATGCACGAGTTCGTCGACGAGCCCAATCTGCAGCGCCTTTTTCGCGCGGACATTCTTGCCCGTGAGAATCATGTCGAGCGCGGCCTGCAATCCCACCGTGCGGGGCAGTCGCTGCGTGCCGCCGGCACCCGGGATCAACCCGAGCTGCACTTCTGGCAGCGCCATCACCGTTTTGGGGTGCTCCGTCGCGATCCGATACGCGCAGGCGAGGGCGGCTTCGAGGCCGCCGCCGAGGCAACCGCCGTGGATCGCCGCGACAACGGGCGCACGACTCTTCTCGAGCCGCTGCATCATCCGATGCCCGAACGCGCTCGCGTCGGTTGCATCCTGTGCCGAGCGGAACTCGAGAAAGGCGTCGATATCGGCGCCCGCGATAAACACCTCTGGCTTGCCGCTGATCAATACTGCGGCTTTCACGGCTCTGTTCTGCTCGATGGTCGTGAGGATCGCATCAAACTCGGCAATCACCGACGCCGAGAACTTGTTGACCGGCTCGTTCGGCAAGTCGAAGGTGATGACGGCGACATCCCCATGTAGCGCCAGTGTGAGTGCTTGGGTGCTCATGCGCGCTCCACCACCATCGAGAATCCGAGGCCGCCTGCCGCGCATACTGTCATGAGACCGAACTGTCCGCCTCGGCGTTCCAATTCGTTGACCAACGTCGTGGTGATACGTGCGCCGGTGGCACCAAACGGATGCCCAATCGCGAGCGACCCGCCCATCACGTTCAGCTTAGAGCGATCGACCTCGCCCACCGGCTTCGAGAATCCGGCCCGTTCAGCCCACTGCTGCGATTCGAAGCCGCGGAGGTTGGACAACACCTGCGCGGCGAACGCCTCGTGCATCTCCACGAGGTCGATATCGCGCAACGTGAGCCCCGCGCGCTGCAGCGCCATCGGCGCGGCAAGCACCGGCGCCTGCAGGAGTTGCTCACCGGGATCCAACGCCGCATAGGCGTAGCTCCGAATGTACGCCTTCGGTCGAAACCCGAGCGATTTGGCGCGCTCTTCACTCATGAGAAGCACCGCACCACCACCATCGGTCAGCGGCGACGCGTTCCCAGCCGTGACCGTTCCGTACCGGCGATCGAAGACGGGCTTGAGCACGGACAGGGCCTCCATCGTGGTATCCGTGCGGATGCCATTGTCCTGCGTTATCGCCTCGGCGTACCTCGGCGGAATGAACGCCGGCGCTAACTCGGCGGTGAGCCGACCATCGGCGGTACCCTGCGCCGCGTTGGTGTGCGACGCGAGTGCCAGCTGATCTTGCTCCGCACGCGTGATCGCGTTCAGCTTCGCCATCTTCTCAGCAGACTGGCCCATCGACTCGCCGGTGGTCGGTTCGGCAATCGCCGGCGTGATCGGGATGAAATCCTTGGCGCGCACTTTCGCGAACGCCTGCAACCGCTGGCCCAAGGTCTTGGCCTTTGATGCCGCGACCAACGCGTCAGAGAATCCGCGCGAGTGCAGGATCGGCACATTGGACAGCGACTCGGCGCCGCCCGCAATCGCGACGTGCGCGTGCCCCAAGGCGATCTGGTCTGCTGCGTCGGTGATGGCTTGATTTGCCGACGCGCAGGCACGACTCACGCTCCACGCCTGGACGGACTTGGGCAGCAGGGGCATGAGCGCGATTTCACGCGCAATGTTCGGTGCCAGGACCGAGGGAATCACGGTCCCAAAGACCAAGAGGTCGATGAGCGCCGGGTCGAGATCCGTGCGCTGCACCAACTCGCTGACGGCGATCTTTCCGAGATCGATCGCGTTCAGTCCTTTCAGCGCCGTGCCGGCCTTGGCGAAGGGCGTGCGGACGCCGTCGATGATCGCCACGCGACGCCCAGGTTCGTAGAGAGCCATAGACTTGAAAAGTAGGCCCCGAACAGCCGTGGGGCTATGTTTCACGCATGACTTCCGCTGCGACGACTGGCGCCCTCTGGCGTACCCAATCGTTCGAACGACTCCGCACGGAACCGTTTGACCTGCTGGTGATCGGCGGGGGCATCACGGGAGCTGGGATTGCCCGCGATGCCGCGCTCCGCGGCCTCCGCACCGCGCTCCTCGAGCGCGATGATTTCGCCAGTGGGACATCCAGTCGGTCGTCTCGCCTCGTGCACGGCGGCGTTCGCTACCTCGAGCACGGCTACCTCCATCTTGTATTCGAAGCGTCTCGTGAGCGGCGCACCCTGCTATGCATCGCGCCGCACTTGGTACGGCCGGTCCGCTTCACCTGGCCCTTCTACCGAGGCGCTCGACTCGCCCCATGGAAGGTCGTCGCCGGGCTGTGGCTGTACGACCTCCTGGCGCTGTTCCGGAATGTCGGCCAGCACAAGACGCTCTCGGCCACCCGCGTACTCCAGACCGAGCCGGCCCTCCAGCGCACCAATCTCGCCGGAGGCGCTACCTACTGGGACGCAGCGACCGATGACGCTCGGCTCACCGTCGCCAACGTCCTTGACGCCTCAACACATGGTGCCGTGGTCCTCAACCACGCTGACGTCACGGACTTAGTGATTGAGAATGGGCGTGCCGTCGGCGCTCGGGGCGTGGACCGGATGAGCGGCACCCCATTCGACGTCCGTGCGCGCGGTATCGTCAACGCCACGGGACCGTGGACGGACACCGTCCGCGCGATGGAGGGTAATGCCACGAAAACCGGCGTTCGTGGTACCAAAGGGGTGCACATTGCCGTTCCTGCAGAACGGGTGGGAAATCAGGAGGCAATCACCGTCATCTCGTCGGTCGATCAGCGCGTGATGTTCGTTCTCCCCGGCGCAACCCACACCATTATCGGGACCACCGATACGCCCACCCACGATTCCCCGGAGCAAGTGCGGGCGAACCAAGCGGACGTCAACTACCTGCTCGACTCTGCGAACGCGTACTTCCCCGCGGCCAGGCTGACTCCAGGCGATGTCGTGGCCGCGTGGGCTGGCATACGACCGCTGATCGCCACCGACACGTCAGCCCCTACAGCGCAGGCGAGTCGTGAACATGCGATTGCCACGGGGCCCGCAGGCGTGATTCAGATCACTGGCGGGAAGCTCACCACCTACCGCGCCATGGCCGCGCAGGTCACCGATGCGGTGCAACGAGCGCTGGGGGAACCGCGCTCCGCCTGCCGAACCGCAGACCTTCCCCTCCCACCCGTCGGCGAAGAGTTCGCCTGCACCGTGGCGGACATCCTCGTGCGGCGCACCAGTACCGCCTTCGACACCCGCGACCACGGACGCAACGAGGCGCCGAGCGTAGCCCGGCGCCTCGGAGACCTCTTCAACTGGGATGCGGCCCGTTGCGGGCAGGCCGTCGTGGACTATGCGACCGAGGTCGACCGGCTGTTCACGATTGACCCGTGAACAGCAGGGTTAGTCGAGATCCACCGGGGTGGCGACATGAATCGTGATGAGGTCAATCACCACCAGCTTGCGTGTGCGGGCCGGCAGTTTGAGGAGGACCACTTCCCCCACGGCCTTATTGAGTAGCGCACGACCAATCGGCGACGACATCGTCACATGCCCATCCTCGAAATCCACCGAATCGCCGAACACGAGATGGTACGTCTCCCGCTCTTTTGTCTCGGTGTCCTCGACAATGATCTTCGATCCGAGGCCCACGCGGTCGGTCGGGATCTGCGCAATATCGATGGTCGCAAGCTTGCTCAGGCGCATGGTCAGCTGCCCGAGACGGGCCTGCACCAGCTGCTGCCGCTCGAGCGCGGCCTTGTACTCGGAGTTCTCGCGTAGATCACCCATCTCCACGGCCCGACGAATCTCGGAGGGGAGGGTGACATTCAATTCGTAGCTCAGCTTGGCGACTTCCTCGCCCAGCTTCAGCTTGAGTGCTTCAATCATCGGAAACCGCCTCCGGTGGACACCGGTTGGTACAGGAAAAAGCCAGCGCCCGGCCGTGCGGGCCGGGCGCTTAGGTCTCTGGGTAAAGCATAGCGCAAAACGGCCTGTCGGGCAATTGCCGGGCTGTGGCCGGGCTGTGACTGCGCAGTTGCTGACCCCTGCCGACGCCCGTCTCCGGGCGCTGAGGACGCCTACTTTTTGAGCGTCTTCGCGAACTCCGCCTTGAGCACCGCCATGTTCGCCTCGCGCTTGTCGTACAGCCGCTTGAGCTTCCGCGGCTTCTTCTTGGCGAGCGCGTAGCTGGTAATCAACGGAAGGGCGATCGTCGAATCGACATAACAGACGACCGCGTCCGGGAGCCGGTTCGGATCAATCTTCCCCCAGCTCACCGCCTCGGCCGGCGTCGCGCCGCTGAGCCCGCCCGTGTCGGGGCGCGCGTCCGTCACCTGCAGGAAGTAGTCGTGCCCCTTCTCGTCGATCCCGAGCACTTCCTGAATCTGCGGCTCCGTCTGGAGCGCAAAGTTCTTGGGACTCCCGCCCCCCATAATGCAGATCGCACTCTCGCCGCCAGCACGTTTGGCGGCCAGCACAATGCTCGCGGTCTCATTCACATCAGCGTTGGGATCAATCGTGCAACTGTAGCCCTCGAGTGCCAGCGCCGCGACGTTCATCCCAATCGAACTGTCGCCCGGACTCGACGTGTACACCGGCACCCCACACCGATACGCCGCGCTCAACAACGACTTGCTCCCGATCCCCAAAATGCGCTCGCGTTCGGCCACATACTTGCCGCACAGCCAATGAAACTCGGCGCTCGACATCCACCGCTGAAACTCCGGCGCACGGATAATCTTGCGGAAAAAGGCGTCCGTGCTGAGCAACACATCGTAGTCGAAGAAAATATCGTAAATCCGGACCACTCCTTCTTCGCGCAGCAACACGTCACTCTCGGTCGGATTTCCGCGATGCATCGCGAGCCCAAGACCGAAATGGGTGTCGTGATACAGATTCGCGCCCGTCGAGATGATCCAGTCCACGAAGCCAGCTTCGATGAGCGGGATCAAGCAGCTCATCCCGAGCCCCGCCGGCGTCAGTGCACCCGTGAGGGTCAGCCCAACGGTCACCTTGCTCCCGAGCATTTTCTCGGTGAACAACTGCGCCGCTTCGCGGAGCCTGCCCGAGTTGTAGGCCTGGAAGGTGCCGTCGATCAACTGCGCCACGGTCTCACTGCCGTCGATGCGCCGTGGGGCAATCTTCTTGCCCTTCAGAAAACGGCTCGCCGCGGTCGTCGAGACCTTCTTGCCCGACGCCTCGCGCGCTTCGGCCGCGTGCTTCTGCGCGGCCTTTGGACCGGAGGCGCTCGCGCGCGCCTTTCCCGTCGCCGTGCCGTGCCGTGATGCCTTGAAGCCGCCGCGCTCTCGTCCCGTGCTCTTGGCCATCGTCTATCGCTCCGCCCGCAATCGGGCCTGTTCCTGTTGTGCCGTATGCGCCGCCACAATCACTTCGACGGCTTCGTGTGGATCGTCGGTCACCACCAGCAAGTCGAGATCACCGGGAGAGATCTTCTTCTCGCCGAGGACTCGTGAGTGCATCCATCGCAGGAGTCCGGCCCAGTAGTGCCGGCCGAACAGGATCACAGGGAACTGCGAAATCTTCCCGGTTTGAATCAACGTCACCGCCTCGAAGAACTCATCGAGGGTGCCGAACCCTCCCGGAAAGATAACAAATGCCGTGCTGTACTTGATGAACATCGTCTTGCGCACAAAGAAGTAACGGAAGTGCACCAAGGTGTCGCAAAATGGGTTCGCGCCCTGCTCGAACGGCAGCTCGATATTGCACCCCACCGACCGTCCCCCAGCCCGCTGCGCCCCCTTGTTGGCCGCTTCCATGATCCCCGGCCCGGCGCCGGTCATCGTGGCCAGCCCGTGCTTGGCGAGCAGCCCTCCGAGGATTTCGGCGGCCAGATACTGCGGGTCATCTGGAGGGGTGCGCGCCGACCCGAAGACCGTGACCGCGGGACCGATTTTGGCCAGCTTGTCGATCCCTTCGATGAACTCCCCCTGAATCCGCATCACACGCCAGGGATCGGTGCGCGTAAAGTCGTCGGGGTGGTGATCACCCTGCAGTAGCTTCGCATCCTCGGTCAGGAACGCATCAACGCTGTCGCGAATCGCGTCGTCGACGGCGCGCGGCTCCGGCGCCGGCACACGCGTCACTGAGCGGCTCGCGCGCCCTGCCGCCTGGTTGCCGGCTTCGATCCGCTCGCGCACCCCCTCCACCGCCCGGAGCTCAGCGCTCGTCCGAAGCGCAATGTCCACCTTCTTCCCCGTACCACTCCGTGCGCGCGTTGTGGGGGCAGGGGGACGAGGGGCCGCGGGTCGTTTACGGGATGCCATTCCCGCAGTTTACCTTGAGTCGTGACTCTCCGCGACCCGCGCTCCCCCAGTGTCGTGGTCCTGCTGGCCGACGGGGCCCGCCCGGACACCCTCGCTGCCGCTGTCGATGCGGGCGAACTCCCTGCAATCGCCAGCATGCGGCGCGAGGGAAGCTCGCACACGATAACCTCGGTGTTCCCCTCAGTAACCGGGCCAGCCTACACCCCCTTTCTGCACGGACGGCACCCGGGGCCTATCGGCCTCCCAGCCCTGCGCTGGTTCGACCGGGCCCGCAAGACCCGTTCCTGGCCGCACGGCGCACGCAGCTACGTGGGAATCGGCGGCCTCAGCATCGACGACGATGTTGCCCCGCACGCCGACACGATTTTTACCCACTCGGGTGGGAATGTCGGCTCCCTCGCCTGCTTCAATCGCGGCCTCCTGCCCTCCGAGCGACTGGGCCGCTCCGCCGGATTCCTGCTCTCCCTCCTCGGCACCCACCTCCGCGGGGACGTGGCCCGCTGGCACCAGATTGACCGCGAACTCGGCGACGAAGCCGCCCACCGCATCGCGCGCGACTGCACCCCGTTCGCCTTTTGCGCCTTCACGGGACCCGACAAGTCCTCACATGCCGATGGGCACGACGCCCCATCGGTGCGCGCCGCCCTCCGCACGGTGGATGACACGGTAGCCGCGCTCCGCGCCGATGCCGAACGCGCTGGCCGCTGGGATCGCATGCATCTCTGGATTGTGAGCGATCACGGCCATTCACCCGTGCATCAGCACGAAGACCTCGCACAGGTCGTCGCCGACTGGGGCCCGCGCGTCCTCGCGCATCCGTGGGTGTATGGGCGCCGCCCTGACGTGGCCGTGATGGTCAGCGGCAATGCCATGGCCCACCTCTACGTCGGCCTCGCCGACCGCCCGCGCGCACGATTGGGCTGGCCCGCTCTCACCGCCAAGTGGCAGTGGATGGCAGAGCGGCTGCTCGACCGCCCCAGTGTCGACCTCCTCCTGCTCCCCATCGATGCACAGGGCTGCGAGATTCGCACGCGCACACGTGGAACCGCGCGCGTGTCGGCAGCGAACGGGCGTTACTCCTATCACCCAATCGATGGTGATCCGCTCGGCATCGGTGAGCAGCACGCACTCGACGCGCAGGACGCGTGGGACGTGACATCGTCGAGCGACTACCCCGACGCGCTCGTGCAGCTCGCGGCGCTTGCCGCCACACCACGCGCCGGCGACCTCGTGATTTCTGCGGCGCGCGACTGGGATCTGCGCAGCCGCTGGGAGCCGATCCCACATCGCTCGACGCACGGCGCGCTCCTTCGCGAGCACATGTTGGTGCCGCTGGTCACGAATCACCCGATTGCGCGACGTCCCCTGCGCACCGTGGACGTCATGCCCAGCGCCCTCAGCGCACTGGGATTGCCCGTTCCTGACGGCCTCGACGGACAGTCGTTTTACTGACCGACGGCTGACCTACACCGGCATCCGGTGTGTGAACAGCTGGCTTAATTTCTCGGCCAGCGCGCGTTGGCGTACCCGCATCGCCGCCACACGTGTGCGGTTGGTGCGCACCACCACATAGCGTCGCGCCTCGGTCCACGAGATGCGTTGGGAATCGGAAATCCAGAGCGCGAGGAACCCGAACAACGGCAAGGCAGCAAACACGGACACCCCGACTTTCCAGCCGAACCACGCCCCGGTGCCCATCGCCAACAGCGCAAACCAGAGCAAGAAAATCACGGCGCCCAGAATCACGCGATACGTCGGAACCGTGTCCTCTCCTTCCACCACCGCGAGCCGATCCGACAGCACCCCCGTCACCTCGCGCGGCGCACGAAAGAGCACAAACGCGATCAGCGCCAAGGGGAACATCGGCAACAACAGCGCGCGGCGCAGCACCCATGACACAACGTCCTCGCCCGTGACCGTGTCACGCAAGGACATGGGGGTCAGGCCGAGTCGCGCCAGCATCCGGTCATGCGCGCGCAACTCGCGGGCGACCGTGCGCCAGTCCTCGCGCTCTCCCATGCGGAGCAGCGCGAGCGCATCGGTCGCCATTTGGAGTCGCTCGATTTCCGATGGTCCGTCTGACGCCGTTCCGAACTCCGCCGTCCACACGCGCTCGGCGCATCGGACGAGCTGCTCGTCGGCCCAGCTGCGAAGATTCAGCGTGACGGCGAGCATCGATTGCTCGATCCGGCGTGTGAGCTCGCGAACCGCCACTTTGTCCTGCGGGCCACAGCCGGCCAAATCGGCCCACGCGCAGCTCTCGCCAACGATCACGCGCGCCGAGCTCCGGAACGAGCGACGGTCCCGAAAGACGAGTCCAATGGGGACGATCGGGAAACTCCCCCCGGTGAGTTGTGCCGCTCCGAGCGCGATCCGTGCCGCGCCCGTTTTGAGCGGCTGCAGGCGCGAGGCGCTGTGGCTGGTTCCCTCGGGAAAAATCCCCACCGCATCACCCCGCGCGATCGCGGCGTTCACGTCGCGGAGCGAGTCAAAATTCCGCCCCACTTCCTTGGGATTGTCCATCGCACGATACACCGGCACCGACCCCACCCCGGCAACCAGCCATCCGATTTGCTTGTGCGTGAACAGCGTGTGCTTGGCCATGAACCGCACCGTCCGACGCGCCGCGACCACCACAAAAGCCGGATCCAGCAGCGAGTTGGAGTGATTCGCGACAATCAACACCGGCCCCGTCGGCGGGAGTGTTCCGCTAACGGTCAGCCGATAGTACGAGCGGGTCGCGAGCGCGCTGAGCGCCGGCATTGCCTTATACAGCCGCATATCCCGCCAATGTGGGTTGCGGACACGCCCAGCGCGAGGGGTTTGACATCGGCCAGGTGATTGAAGGGGAGTCGCCGTGGCACCATCTTTATTCGGACATGCCGTGGCTCTCCCTCTCGCTCCGTCTCGCGTTCCGCGCGATCACCGACCCTACGCTTGGCGTTGCGCTCCTGCGCACTGCCTGGCGGTTCCGGTCGCGCGGATGGTACGCGCGGTTCCCCTTCCTCCCGCTGCCGGACCAGACCTACGTGCGGTGGCGGATGCATACCGCGTACGGCGACCACGACGCGGTACCCCCGCTCGAGGACATCGTCCGCTACGCCCGCTGGGCCGCACGCGCGCCGTGAGCAGCGCGGGGCCGGCAGCGCGCCCCATCGAGCGCCCCATCGAACCACTCCTCAAGGCCCAAGCCTTTGGACTGGGCTTTGATTTGGTCGGCCTCACCGCACTCGGCCCGGCCGACACCTACAAGCACTTCTCCGATTGGCTCGTCGCCGGCCACGCCGGCGAGATGCAGTATCTCGAACGGGGGGCCGAGCTCCGCGCCGATTCTCGACACCCAGTGCCGGGCATGCAGAGCGCGGTTGTGGTCGCGCTCAACTACGACGGCACGCAGCCCGACGGCACGATCGCCCGCTACGCGCGCGGCGATGACTACCACCGCGTCATGTGGGACAAACTCGACGAACTCGGTGCCTGGCTCACCGCACACACCGGTGCCACCACTCGCGCGTTCGTCGACACCGGCCCTGTGCTCGAGCGTGACCTCGCGCGCCGCGCCGGACTTGGCTGGTTCGGGAAGAACACCCTGCTGATCCACCCGCAGCTGGGGTCGTTCTTTTTTATCGGCGCGCTCTTCTGCGACCTCGAGCTCACCCCCGACGCACCGTTCACCGCCGATCACTGCGGAACCTGCACCCGGTGCCTCGACCACTGCCCCACGCAGGCCTTCACCGCGCCGCACGTGCTCGACGCGACGCGCTGTATTTCGTACCTCACCATCGAACTCAAAGGCGCGATTCCCGAGCCGCTCCGCCCCGCGCTCGACGACCACCTCTACGGCTGCGACATCTGCCAAGAGGTGTGCCCCTGGAATCACAAGTTCTCGCGCCCACTGACCGACATGGCCCTACGCCCTGCCGACGATCGGGTGCGACCAGACCCGGCCGAACTCCTCGCACTCGACGCGCCCGCCTGGCGCGCTCGGTTCGGCAAGTCGGCCATCACACGCACCAAGCGCCGTGGCCTCGCGCGGAACGCCGCCGTCGTACTCGGCAACCGCGGCGACCCCTCGGCACTCGGCGTGCTCGAGCAGGCCGCCGCACACGATCCCGAGCCGCTCGTGCGCGAGCACGCCGCATGGGCCGTCGAACAAATCCGCACACGACACCGCCCCACATGACGACCTCCCCCGCATGGGAGCGCTTCAAAGCGTTCAAGCACACACTCCCGCGCACACCGCGACTCACGGCCGCACGCGTGAAAGCGCGCGGCCTCGACTTTGCCGTCTGGAGCTCGCCGCCGGTCGCGGGCACGCTCCCGCTCTGCTGCGTCAATGGCGGGATGATCTACAGTCACAATCTCCTCTGGCCCGGGCTCGCCGCACTCGCACACTCCCGGCAAGTCATTCTCTTCGATCAACGCGGCCGCGGCGCCAGCCAAGTGCCACCCGCCCCAAACGCCAGCCGGATTGAGTTCGACGCCGGTGACGTCGTCGCCATCCGCGAGGCGCTCGGCATTCCGCGCTGGGATCTGCTCGGCCACTCGTGGGGCGGCGGTATCTCAATGCTCGCCGCCGCACGCGATCTCTCCGGTGTACGGCGACTCGTACTCGCGAGCGCTGTCGGAAGCACCGGCACATGGATTCCCTCGCTCCATCCCGATGCAGTCGCTCGACTCTCCGGCGCTCCCCGGCATTTGCTCGCCTCGCTCGACCCGAGCGCACTCCTCGCCGCAGACGCCGATCTCCACGCCGAATACAGCCGAGCCCTTTACCCAGCCTACTTCGCGGATCGCGCACTCGGCGCGATGTTCGCGCCACCGCAGGAACGAAGCATCACCGGCGCAGCGGTCGCCGCACGACTGCGCCGCGAGGGCTACGACTGGCAGAGCGACGTCGCATCAATTCGTGCCACGACACTCCTGATCCACGGACTCGACGACGTGCTTCCCGCGCGACTCGCCGACGAAACCGGCGCGCGGATTCCACACGCGACCGTGCATCTCGTCGCCAACGCAGGACACATGCCGTTCTTCGAGCAACCCACCGAGTTCTTCTCGACCGTGCTCGGCTTTCTCGATGCCCCGGATCGCGGCGCGTGAAGGACGCCCGGAAGACGGCGGTGCTGTTCATGTTCATCGGCATTTTCGCCGCGATGACCTCTGTGATGACGAGCGTTTTCGCGATGAGGCGACATCGCCGTCACCCAGCGCCGACCACATGGCTGCTCTCCGCAGATTCCGTCGCTGCCCTCGACGAAGCCGCCACGAGCGAAGGACTCGAGCGCATGCGACGCTCGTCGTTGCCAGCACCCCCAGCACCCAACTTTGCGGCGCTCCGTCGCTTCATTGCGGACCAATCCGAAGGCACCTACATCGACGACGTCCTGCGCGACCGCAACGGACATGTGGCGCGCTGGATTGAGCGCCCCGAAAATCCCGTGCAGGTGTGGATCCAGCCCGCGAGCAGCGTCAGCGACTGGATGCCGCAGTACCCGCAACAAATCCGCGACGCCTTCCGCGCGTGGGACGCCGCTGGACTCCCCGTGCGGTTCACCTTCACCGACGACTCCGTCGGCGCAGAGGTTAAGCTGCGATGGGTCGACCATTTCAAAGACGCCGCGGCCGGTCGCACCTACTGGTCGCGTGATCAACACGGGTGGATCTTCGGCGCCGACATCGAAGTCGCGCTCCACGCCACCAGTGGCGCGCCCTACGATGCGCGCGCGGTGCGCACAATCGCGCTCCATGAGATCGGCCACCTCCTCGGCCTCGATCACACCCGCGACGAAACCAGTGTCATGTTCCCGCGCGTGCGTGTGACGCGACTCGCCCCCGCCGACCTCGCCACAGCGGTGCTGCTCTACCAACTGCCGCCAGGAGCCGTCACAACCGACACCCTCAAAAAGCCCAGCCCCTGAACCTCGGCGGCATGCGTGACATCACTACTGTAGTGCTCGTCTTGACCTAGAGGAGCCCGTGCGGTAAGTCTCGCCGTCACTGCTGGTTCTGGTTGTTCGGCTTTTTCTCCCCGAATCACGGGCCCTAGTGCTTCGCTATCTCCTTGCGGCTGCTGTAGTTACGTTCTCCGGCGACGGGCTCCCCGTCCGGTCGCCGAAGTCCGTGGGCATGTCCGCCGAGCGCTTGGAAGTGATTGATCGTGTCGTCCGGCGTGGCATTACCGCTGGTGGATATCCGGGCGCGTCGGTCGTCGTCGGTCGCAAAGGATCGATCGTCTGGCAGAAAGGATTCGGCTCGCTCAGCTGGGGCAAAGAGAGCGCGCCCGTCATCCCCGATCGCACGATTTACGATCTCGCCTCGCTCACGAAGGTTGTCGGCACCACGACCGCCTGCATGATTCTGTTCGACGAGGGAAAACTCCTCCTCGACGAAAAAGTCTCGCACTACCTCCCGCGCTTCACCGGCGGCAACAAGGACGACGTCTCCGTCCGCCAGCTGCTTATGCATCGCGGCGGACTTCCGGCGGGCCGCGACCTCTGGCGGCACGCGCACACGCCGGACGAAGCGCGCACGCTGATCTACGACACGCCGCTCGAGTACAAGCCGGGCACGGGCTTCGTCTACTCCGACCTGGGCGCCGACCTGCTCGGCATGATCGTTGAGTCGATCGCCGGCGAAGGACTCGACACCTTCCTCAAAGCCCGTGTCTTTGATCCGCTCGGCATGAACGACACCGGCTTCCGCCCGGCAGATTCCGTCATTGCCCGCGTGGCGCCGACTGAAGTTTCCCCGCCGCGCGGCTACCCGATCAAGGGTGAAGTCCACGACGAGAACGCCTTTGTCCTCGGCGGTGTAGCGGGTCACGCTGGCCTGTTTGGCACCGCGTCCGACTTGGCCGTGTTTGCGCAGATGCTGCTCGATGGCGGCACGTACAACGGCGTGCACATTGTGGCCGATTCCACGATCAAGCAGTTCACCGCGCGCGCCGCTGGCTCGCGGGCGCTGGGATGGGAAGTCGGCGAAGGGCAGCACGGCTCCGGCACCTACCTGCGCGATGGCGCCTTTGGACACACCGGATTTACCGGCACCTCGCTCTGGATTGATCCCGACCGCGAGATGTTCGTGATCCTGCTGACGAACCGCGTGCACGCCGCCAAGGCCAAGCGCCCGGCCAAAGTGATTGCCGACGTACGGCAGGACCTCAGCGATGCCGCTGCCCTCTCGGTGACCGACGAGAATCTCGCCGTCGCCGCGATGCCGGCCTCATTTCGCGCTGATCTCGCCGTGGACTGGAACAAGCCCACGCGGAAGGCGCGAAAGCCCCGCGGTAAGGGCAGCCGCACGTCCTCGGCCAAGTCTTCGGCCAAGCCTTCGGCTAAGCCTGCCCCGAAGGCCAGCGCCTCCTCGGCCAAGAAGAAGCCCGCCCCCAAGAAGTCGGCGAGCAAGAAACCGTCGAGCAAGCACTCGGCCGATAAGAAGGCCGCTCCCAAGAAGCCGAACGCCTAAGATTTGGCGTACTAGTCGCGGAACAAAGTGCATCGCGATTAGATTTGTCGGGTATCCATGAACACCGACGCGTTCGACCCCATCGCTCAGGCTGCGCTCACTGCGCCAGCCGCTGATCCATCGGTAACCCCTGCGGTTGCCGATGCCAACGGCGAGAGCCCTGACGCCGCCCCGAGTGACGGTCCAGCCGGCGTGCTCACCCCCGACCTGGTCAAGCTCGCCCTCCGGAAGGTCAAAGATCCCGAGCTAAACCTGAACATCGTGGATCTCGGGCTGATCTACGATATTCGCGTTGAAGGGAACGACGTCCAGATCGATATGAGCCTCACCTCGCCGGCCTGCCCGTCGGGTCCTGAGCTGATGGGCGACGCCGAGAAGGCCATCAAGGCCTTGGACGGTGTGGGCGCTACGAGCGTGAATCTTGTCTGGTCGCCTATGTGGTCGCCGGAGCGCATCGAACCCCGCGTACGGGCCTACCTGGGCTTCTAAGGCCCATCCTGCATGCAACAGCGGGCCGCGTCCATGAGGACGCGGCCCGCTCTTCGTTTGATGCGCTGGCGCTACCGGTAGGGCGACTCGTCGGCGTCAGTTCCTGCCGGACGCTCAGCCTTCCGCGCCTTGAACCGCTCCAGCGCGCTAATAAAGCCAGCGCCCATCTCCGCGCTCTGCCATTTCCGAATGCCAGGAATGGCCTCGAGCTCCTCCGCGGTGCGCGGCAAGGCGCGCGCAATGGTCTCCATGCGCTCACGCGAGCACAGCACGCCCGGGTCAAGCTCAAGACGCTTGGCTGCGTCATCACGCACGGCCTTCAGACGGCCAACCTTGTCGTCGAACTCGGGATCCTTGTCGTAGCGCGGCGCGCGCGGGAACTTCGGCAACTGCGCATCAGGCACGGCAAGGCCGCGCTGCACGGCCGCGACCACGTCACGCCCGGCACGATCCATCATCCCGCGTGGCATCCCCTTGATGGCCCCGAGGGCCTCCATGGTGGCAGGCGCAAGCCGCGAGATCTCCATCAGCACGTCGTTCGCCACAACACGGAACGTCGCGCGGTCGAGCTGCAACGCCACGGCATCGCGCCACGGCACCAGCTCGCGCAGAATCGCGAGCTCACGACGTGTGAGATCACGCGCGCCCTTCACCTTCAGATACGTCATCCCAGGCTCTTCAGGCTCCCAACGCGTCCCTTCGAGGCGCACGAACTCTTCTTTCCCCCACGCGCTGCGTCCCTTCTTGGCGAGCTCGTCCTTAAGCTGATCCTTCAGCCCGAGCAGGTGCATGGTGTCGAGCGCCGCGTAGTCGAGCATGCTCGCGGTGAGCGGACGCATCGACCAGTCTGCGCGCTGATGCTTCTTGTCGAGCTTCAACCCATACGCGCGCTCGAGGAGTGCGGCGAGGCCAAACGCCTGGATCCCGAGCAACTGCGCGGCAATTCGCGTGTCGAAGAGGTTGGTCGGGCGCCATCCGTAATCCTGGTGCAACAGGCGCAGATCGTAGTCGGCATCGTGGAACACGACCTCCACCTTCTGATCGGCCAGCAATGCGCCGAGCGCGTCGGGCGCCGCAATCGGCAGCGGATCAATGATGCCGTGATGCGTGCGCGTCGACAGCTGCACCAGATAAATCCGATCGATAAAGCGATGGAAGCTCGCCCCTTCGGTGTCGATCGCCAGTTCGCGCGTGCTCCCGATGGACTCGAGGAAACGCGAGACGTCCGCGTTCGAGTCGAGATATTCAACCGTCGGGGTGGCTGCGGAACTGGACTGAGACACTGAATCCTGATGGAGGGGAAAGACAACCTCCCAAATCTAGCGTAGGGGCCGCCGAGAACGCCTGCGAAACACCACCGCTCCGGGAAAAACAAAGGGCCGAGGCATTGCCTCGACCCTTAAGTTGTTGCAGTACAATCAGTTAGCGCGTCGGACGCTTGGGCGGGTTTTCGCCCTTGAAGACGTCGCGGTTGATCTGCACAAACTGGCGCTGGTTCCCCGGCACGTCTTCTTCCGGGAAAATCGCAGTCACTGGGCACTCCGGCTCGCAGGCGCCGCAATCGATGCATTCATCCGGGTGGATGTACAACATCTCGGGCCCCTCGTAGATGCAATCCACCGGGCACACGTCAACGCACGACTTGTCCTTCGTATCCTTGCACGCCTCGGTGATCACGTACGGCATCGGCCTATCCTCTCGGGGAATCTGTGTGACGGAGTGGGAACCGAAGATTATCGCGCTTGCGCGTCTACAACAAGGCGTCTCCTGTCCAACTTTGACAGAGCACCGTCGCAATGGCTATTTCCCTACCTATGCAACTGACCGTGAATGGGCGACTCCACCGGGTCGCCGAGCCGCAAGGCACACTGCTTGACCTCCTGCGCGACGACCTCGCGCTCACCGGCACGAAACTCGTCTGCGACCGAGGGGAGTGCGGCGCCTGCACCGTGCTCGTCGACGGCCGCACCGCCTACGCCTGCCTCACGCTCGCCGCGGCCTGTGACGGGACCACCGTCACGACGGTCGAAGGACTCGGCGGTGTGGATGGTTCGATGAACGACCTGCAACAGGCCTTCATCACCCACGACGCGGCGCAGTGTGGCTTCTGCACCCCAGGGCAACTGATCGCCGCGCACGACTTGCTCGCGCGCCACGCGGCGCCAAGCGAGAGCGAAATTGTCGCCGCGATGAGTGGCAATCTCTGTCGCTGTGGCACCTACCCGAAGATCGTGCGCGCCATCCAAGCGGTCGCCGCCGCGCGACACGAGCCGTCCGCCACGAGTGCGACGCCAGGAGTGCCCCGTGGCGCGTAAGGCCAAACCCAAAGCTGGGGGATTCGTCCCGACCACGGTCGAAGTCGAAGGACGCACCGAGACACGGATCGTTGAGGTCCCGGCGTTCGAACCAGCACCGTGGACAACCGACACCCCGCTGCACATCGTCGGCACGCGTGCCCCGCGCATGGACGCGCACGAAAAGGTGAATGGCCGCGCGCGCTACACCGCCGACATCACACGTCCCGGCATGCTGCACGCCGTGATGGTCCGCGCCCAGACGGCGCGGGGACACATCGCACAGTTTGATGCCTCCGCCGCGCGCGCACTCCCGGGCGTGTACGACATCATGGGTCCGGGCGATGCGCCCGCGAAGACGCGGCTCTTCGGAACGGAAATTTTCTACCACGGTCAGCCGGTGGCCGCCGTGTGCGCCGACACACTCGCCAACGCCGAGCGTGCCGCACGCGCCATTGCGATCGGCTATAACGATCTCCCGTTCGCCGCGATCTTCGATGACGCGGCCGCTCCGGACGCGCCGCTCGTGAAGCCGGGGGGTAACTTCGCCCCGCAGTCACCGGTGATCATCGAACGCGGCGACATCACCGCTGGCCTCGCCGCCGCTGACATCGTCATCACGCGAGAGTTCTGCACCCCAGTCCAGCTCCACTCGGCGCTTGAACCGCACGGCGCCTGCGCCGAGTGGGAGGGCGACCGCCTGACCGTGTGGGAATCCACGCAGGGCATCTTCCGCACACGCGGCGATGTCGCCCGCGCGCTCGACGTGCCGCAGTCCAAAGTGCGCGTCATCAAGGACTACATGGGAGGCGGATTCGGCGCCAAAAATGGCGCGGGGCCACACACCTATGTCGCCGCGCTCTTTGCCAAGCGGATGAACCGCGCGGTGCGCTGCCTCAACGACCGCGAAGCCGAACAGGTCGACAGCGGCAACCGTCCCGCCACGGTGCAACGCGTCACCATTGGCGCCAAAAAGAACGGCACACTCACCGTCATCCAACTGAGTGCCGACGTGCCACTCGGCATTAGCGGCTGGGAAGGCGGCCCAGCGCAGATCTATCACGAGCTCTACGCCTGCCCCAACGTGCGCAGCGAGGAACGGTTCGCGTACATCAATGCGAGCGGCATGCAGGCCTTCCGTGGCCCGGGTTACGTCGAAGGGGCCTTTGGTCTCGAAGGCGCTATGAACGCCCTCGCCACCGCGCTGCGTATGGACCCGCTGGCACTGCGCCGAAAGAATTTCACCAAAAAAGATCCGCGCCAAGGCCGTCCGTACAGCGGCAACGCGCTCCTCGCCTGCTACACGGAAGGCGCCGAACGCTTTGGCTGGCACACCCCGCGTGCACCCCAGAGCGGGCGCGTGCGGCGCGGCGTTGGCCTGGCCGCGCAAGTCTGGCCGACGGGTGGCGGACCGCCATCGTACGCGCACGTGCGCATCAACGCCGACGCCAGCGTTGACGTGCTCGCCGGCACCCAAGACCTCGGCACGGGCGCTCGCACCGTACTCTCGCAGATTGCCGCCGAAGCCATTGGCGCCAAACTCGCCCACGTGCGCGCCATCATTGGCGACACCGAGCATCTCCCGTACGCCGGTAACTCGTGGGGATCCATGACCACGCCGAGTGTCGGTCCTGCCGTGCGCATGGCGGCGATGGACGCGCAGTCGCAGCTCTTTCAAGCGGCCGCGGCCATGCTCGACACCACGCCAGATATGCTCGACGCCCGCGACTCACGCATTACCGTGCGTGACACCGATCGCTCGATGACCTTTGCCGATGTGTGCAAACGACTCGGTAACGTGATGATCTACGGCAAGGGATCCCGCGGACCGAATCCCGCCAACACCGCGATCAATACATTCGGCGTGCAGTTCGCCGAAGTTGAAGTGCATCTCGACACCGGGATCGTGAAAGTGTTGCGGATTGTCGCGGCCCACGACGCGGGGCGTATCATCAACCCAACCCTCGCCGAAAGTCAGCTCGAAGGGGGCATCCTGCAGGGGATGGGCTACGCGCTCACCGAAGAGCGGATTCTCGATCGCCGCTCTGGAATGGTCATGAATCCGTCGTTACATGACTACAAAATTCCGACGATGGCGGACGTGCCGCAGATCGATGCGTTTTTTGTAGCGGGCGCGGACGCGGCAGCAAACCACACCGGTGCCCGCGGTATTGCCGAACCTCCGGTGATTCCCACGGCGCCGGCTATTGCCGCCGCGGTCGCCGACGCGATTGGCGCAGAGGTGTTCCAGATTCCCCTCACGCCCTGGCGAGTACTCGCGTCGGTTCCGGCACGACGCTAATGCGCAGCTAACGCGCAGCTGCTGCGCAGCTAATGCGCAGCGTTGCCGAGTGACGGAAGCCTGCTCAGCCCTTCCAGGGCGGCAGGCTTCCTTCTTTACGCTTGAGCTCCGGATTGAAGCGGTAGAGCGTCGTCGTCTTGCCGATGACTTGAATCACCTCGGCGTTCACCGCCACCGCCAACTGCCGCGCCGCTTCGCGCGCCGGGAGCTCGACCGGCTTTCCCATGGCCACCTTCACGAGTTCGTGCGTCCGCAGGGCGTCATCGAGCGCACCAATCAGCGCGTCCGTGAGGCCGTGGGCCCCGACGTGCACCGTGGCTTTCAGTCCATTGCACTCGCCGCGCAGCTCCGCGCGTTCCTTCCCTGTCATCGCCATCAGTCCGCCGTCGTGAAGAGTCGTTGCATCGCTTCGAGCACCGCCTTACCGCGCACCGGTTCGGCCACGTGCTCCACTCGCAAGGTAGCGGATGGTTCCGGTCCGTCGGCGCCAAGCACCACTAACCGTCCGCAGGCGGAGGCGCGCTCGGACATCTCCTCGACCGACAGGGAGACATCCGTAATCAGCAGGTCCGTCGGCGCCGACGCACCAACAATCTCATAGCCGAATCCACCGAGGAGCCGTGCGAGCGCCTTGCTCACGCCGTCGTCGGCGAGGGCGACCGTGACGCGCTGTCCGGTACCACGCGGTCCCGTCAAGCTTTCAACCCCGGTCGGGGCGGCAAAGAACTGCAGGAACGGAATGCGAACGCGCACCGTGGTCCCCACATCCAGACGGCTCTCGATGTCGACGCTCCCACCGACGGCGTCGACCAAGGCGTTCACGATCCAGAGCCCAAGGCCCGTGCCCACACCGGCCGGCTTGGTGGTGAAAAACGCCTCGAACACCCGGAGGCGTGTCGCTTCGTCCATTCCCGTGCCGCTGTCGACGATTTCGATGGTGACCCAGTGATCATCGGCGCGCGCACGAATCGTGAGCGACCCGCCGCGCATCATGGCATCGCGGGCGTTGAAGCTGAGATTCACCAGCACTTGCTCGAGACGCTCGCGGCTCATCGCGACCGGCAGCGCCTCGTCGGCAATATCGGTGGACAGCTGAATCGTCTTGGGCAGGAGCCGCTGCAGCAAGCGCGCGGTGTCGCCCAACGTGACGCGCGCATCGTGCGGCGCGGCCGTGCTGGGCTGCGGACGCCCAAAGCTGAGAATATCGCGTGTGAGAATTGCGCCGCGTTGAATCGCGTGACGCATCTCACCCAAGAGCATATGGTGCAGTGCCGGATCGTCCGACCCCATGAGCATTTCCGCACTCATGTCGATCACCGTCATCACGCTGGCAAACTCGTGCGCGACGCTCGATGCGAACCGGCCGAGCGACTCGAGTCGGCGCTGTTCGGTGGCGGAGCGTTCCCACGCGCGCATCGCGGTGACGTCGGTGAGCACTACCTGCGCCGCGACCTTCCCCTCCCACGGCACCGGCGCCACCGCCACGTCGAACTCGCGGGGGGTTCCGCCGATCGTGACCACAATTTCTTCTGCAAACCGGTCGCCCATGCCGGCGCGCGCGGCGATCGGCGCCAAGCGCTCAAGAATTGCCGCGTCCGCGACTAACGGCTGCGCCAATGTGTTGGCATAGGCCACGACCCCCGAAGCATCCAGCACCGCGACCGCGTTCGGTGAGAGCGCCGTCAGCTGGTAGAGGCGTGCGCGCTCTTCGTGGAGGGCGCGCGCGCGATTCAGGCGACAGATCGTGCGCACACGCGCGCGCAGTTCGGTGAGATCCACCGGCTTCGTGAGAAAGTCGTCCGCGCCCGCGTCGATTCCCGTCAACCGCGATTCGCGGTCGTCGAGCGCGGTGACGAGAATGATCGGTACCTCGCGCAGGTCCGGGTCGGCGCGGAACTGCCGGCACGTCTCGAAGCCGTCCATATCCGGCATCATGACGTCGAGCAGAACGAGGTCGGGACGCACCGCGCGCGCATCCTCGAGCGCACTGTAACCATCCGCCGCTTCGCGAAGCTCGTAGCCCGCGGGGCGTAAGGTCTCCGTTAGGAGCCGACGGTTCCGCGGTTCGTCATCCACCACCAACACAACACTCGCGATGCTCATGCGTGACCGCGTGTTGGGTGCGACTGGTCCCCACCGCTAAACTGGCCTTCGATCGCGCTGGTCAGGTCCCGGAGGCGCACGGGCTTGGTCAGATGTAAGTTCGCACCAGCCTGCAGGCAGCGCTCACGATCGCCCGGCATGGCCAACGCGGTCAGCGCCACAATCGACGTGTTCGCAAACTGGGGATCCTCGCGCAGCAGCCGAATCGCCGTGAGTCCATCCATTTTCGGCATCTGGATGTCCATCAAGATCAGCGCAGGCTTGAGCGCCTTGGCCTGCTCAATGGCCTCTTCACCGTTCCACGCGACCGCCACCGTGTACCCCTTCGCCTGCAGGTACCCGACAAAAGTGCGCTGATTCGCTTCGTTGTCCTCAGCGAGCAGGATCGTCCGCGGCGTACGCATCCCAGGAACCGACGCGCGGCGCGCATCGGGCACCGCAGGATCGGCGGGCGCCGCGGTGGTTGTGGCGCGGCTGATCGGCAGGGTCAGACTGAAGCGACTACCCTCCCCTTCGGTGCTCTCCACATACACACCACCGCCCAGCAGTTCGCTGAGTCGCGACACGAGCGCGAGCCCAAGCCCCGTTCCCGCATGTCGACGCGACAGGCCGCCGTCGATCTGCTCAAACGGCTTGAAGATGCGCGGCAAGTCGGCCGGCGAAATCCCGATCCCCGTGTCGGTGACACGGAGCGTGATCTGCTCGCCGCGCGCATCGACCGAACCGTTCAAACGCACCACCCCATCGTCGGAGGTGAACTTCACCGCGTTGCTGAGCAGGTTCACCAAGATCTGCTTGACCAGCCGCTCGTCCGTCTCGATCTGCTCCGGGAGCCCCGCTAAGTCGAGTTGAATACTGATGCGCTTCTTGAGGGCCAACTGCCGCACCATGCGCAAACTCGCATCGGCCAGGTCGGCAATCACCACAGGCGCCGCATTCACTTCGCGCTTACCCGCCATGACCTTCGACAAATCCAGGATGTCGTTGATCACCGCGAGCAGATGGCGGCCGCTCGACTCGATGTCGGCAAGACTGCGTCCCTGGGGATCTGTCACGGGGCCGAACAGTCCTTCCTGCATGGCCTCGGTCAATCCCAAGATGGCGTTGAGCGGCGTCCGAAGCTCATGGCTCATGGCCGCCAAAAACTCGTCTTTGTGGCGCGACGCCCGTTCAAGTTCGGCGTTCGCATCCCGCAGCGCGCGCGTCCGTTCTTCGACGCGCCCCGCGAGCGAGGTGCGCTCCGCGAGGAGGCTCACATCAACGGCGCGCAGGAGTAGGACCGAGCGGGTCTCGTCGCCGACTTCCGACACCGGGTGGAGATTCACGGAGATGCCCTGCGATTCCACCCCGACGGTCAGGGCGAGCACCTGCTCACGCGCACTCCCCACGATCTCCGACGCGGGGCGGCCGAGAATCCGTGCCGCGACTTCGGAGCACACTATCGCGCGCTCCGACGCATCGAACGTCACGATGCCGTCGCCAATCAGGTCCAGCAACTGCACGCCCACACGGAACGGACTCACGCAGCACCTCGGACGGCGATCGCATCGCCAACCAGTCGACGCAGCTCAATCGGCGACACGGGCTTGGTGAGCACGGCGGTCGGGGCATTCCCACGCGCCGCGGCATCTGCTTTCGCGTGCGAGTCTCCCGACATCAAGATAAATGGCATCGTGTAACCCGCCTCGCGCAGCTCGGCTAAGAAATCCAGCCCACTTTTGCCGGGCATCTGATAGTCCGCGACAATCGCCGCAATCGGACGGCGACGGACCACCGCCATTCCCTCCTCCACATTTTCCGCGATGACCAGTTCTCGATCGCTCGAGCCCAGAATAATTGAGACCACGCCGCGAAGCTGCGGATCGTCGTCGACGATCAGCACCACCGGGAGGGTATCGCTGGGATGTTCAGTCATTGGGCGGAGCCGTGGAAAGCAGGGAGGAGCGCTTCACCTGCAAGTTATCAGGATAGACCGTTCTGGGCTATCGGCCGATGGCGCCGGTGACCCCACCTCACCCGCTCAGTGGGAGACGGCAGTGCCCACGAAGAGGGGCACGGGATTGATCGGCGCCCCCTCCGAGTAGTGTTTGCCCTCAATCAGGCGCAGCAACTGGAAGTGCAGGTGCGGCGCATCCTTCGGCGCATTGCCGGTCGTGCCCACGTACCCGATCACATCCCCGCGGGAGAGCGCCTGTCCTTCGCGGATTCCGGGGCGGAAGTGATCGAGGTGCGCGTAGTAGTACACCCAGCGATGCGACGGATCAAAAGCCCAGATGACGTTGCCGCCGAGCGTGTTCGTCCCGACCTTCAGCACCGTCCCGTCGTCAGCGGAGAGCACGGGGGTTCCTTTGCGGGCCATAATGTCCACCGCGTTGTGGACACGGGCGCCATCACGGGCGGCGAGAAAACTGTCCGCAATCTGTCCCGCCGGAATACCCTCCACCGGGATCGTGAGTCCCCGAGTGCGAAGGGCGTCTAAATCACGGTCGCGCCACCGCGCGGGAGCATCGGGCTCTTCGGCGGCGGTTGCGAGGGTCGGCAACGGCGACTCCGCCGGCGGCTCGGGGAGTGGCGCCATTGGCGGCAGTGGGCGCAGCGGGGGGGCGCAGGCCACGGCCGCGAGCACAAGTGGGGCAAGAAAGAGTCGTCGGATCACACTGTCTACACGACAGAGCAGGACCTCGGGTCACGCCGTGAGGGAAACCCTGAACGCCAGCGGGACGTTCACCGACTGTCTGACCTGCCCCGTGAGCCAACTATTATCAAGCAGCTGCTTCCCTCTTTGGCTCTGTGATCCCTATGATGAACCGCGAGCGCTATTTCGCTGGTCAGCGCTACGATGACATGGTCGGCGCTGCCCGGAAACTGGTGGAGTTGTGGACGCTCACGCGCCGCCGCGCCACGGTCGATGATGCGGCAGTTGCCGCAGTCGAATCGACCGGCACCGCCCTGCACCTCGTTGTCCTGAGTGAAGACTGGTGCATCGACGCGGCGAGCTCGATCCCGTTTATCGACGCCCTCGCGGAACGCGCGTCGAATCTCGACCTGCGCATTCTCGACCGCGACACGAATCTCGACCTGATCGACGCGCACCTCACCAACGGGAAGAGCCGGTCGATTCCCGTGGTGATTGTCTACGATGACGAGTTCGTGGAGCGCGGCTGGTGGGGACCGCGCCCAGCCGAGCTCCAGGCACTCGTGCAGGGAGAATGGGCATCACTCGACGCCACGGAACGGGTGGCTCACGAACGCCGCTGGTACGTCAAGGATCGCGGCGTCAGTTCGGTCCGCGAGATTGTCGCGCTGATCGAGCGCGCCGCCGGAGCCGCGTGAGGCACTTGAGCCGCCGGAGGCACAGGAGTCGCCGCTACTTCGGCACCGTGAGCATGGCATCGGCGAGCGCCGCGTAGCACCACACGCGATCGCGCCCGCGGCCGGTGAGTTCCGTCACGAGGCCCAGTGCCTCGAGTCGCTCGATAGCGGCGGCGACCGTGGGGCGCGTAATACGCAACCGACGGGCCGTGGCGGGAATCTCGAGCACTGTCCACCGACGAAAGGCGTGGAGCACGGCAAGCGCCCCGTGCGCCGCGCGCCCATACGCCGCACGGACGCGGTCATCATGCTCCTGCATCGCCGCCGTGCCCGCCGCGAGGGCGAGCGCGGCCTCGCGCGCCGCAGTCGCGAGGGACTCCGCGAGCCCCACGAGGTCGGATGCCGGCGAGGTCTGGAATGCCGACACCGGGAGCGCGCACCAAGTGCCGCCGAGGGATCCGGCGTGGTGGAGCACCAAGGCGGAGAGCGCGACCGGCGCAAGCGCGACGGGCGCAAGCGCGACAGCGCCGGCACCCGCCGGTTCCGCCGAAGCCGCCGGATCTGCCCGATCCGCCGCTGCCGCCCCAACGGCGTGAGACGCGATGAGCGCCGTCAGGACTCCCGGATACGACGGATGCGCCGGGTGCGGCGGTCGCATAGCACGGAGTCGCGCGTCGAGGTCGGGCACGGTATCGTCGTCCCCCTCCCCAAGCGCTGCGCGTACCCACCGGGCCGTTGGTGCCACACCAGCTCGCGATCGCGTCGCACCCTCGGCGCAGATCGCAGCCAGCCGCTCGGCGGCAGAACCCCCCTCGCCATCGGCGCGGAGAATGGCGATGATTCCTTCACGGCGCTGCGTGGGTGGCACCCCAGCGGCGACCAGGCTGCAACGCAACGCGAGAACGTCCTGCACCCCAGGCTCAGCGCTCCTGCCAAGGGCGTCGAGACGGCCAATGGCTAGCGTCGCGTTCTCCAGCGCCCGAAGCGAGACACGGTCTAGAATATCAAGGTCTGCGATAGCAAGCTCGCCCGGCTCGATATGATTCATAAGAAATAATAATACTTATTTTTGCTTTATGCGAAACAGTAAAACGCCATGCGCCCTAAACAGTATGACTCAAAAGGAAAATAAAGTGCATAAATTTGCTTTACGAAAGCTACTAACAGGGGTATCGGGCGCTTTTATTGCTGTTTCCGTGGCGCAAGCGCAGCAACCACTCCCGGCATCCGTAGCGGCCGCTGGACTCCCCGCGGGGCACATGCCCCTGGCCACGGCCAGCGTCGCCTACGCTCCGCACCGGGTGTATGACACCAAGCGCGGACAGTTCATCGATTTCGAAACCATGCTCGTCGACGCGGCCCGAACCGACGTGCTCTTCCTCGGCGAACAGCACGACGACCCCATCACCCACGCCCTGGAAGCCGCCACGCTCGAAGGCATTGGCCGCCGACGCGACCATGTGGTGCTCGCCATGGAGATGTTCGAGCGCGACGCACAGCGCCCGCTCTCGGATTATCTCGCCGGCACGATCCCCGAAGCCGATTTCCTCGCCGCCTCACGCCCGTGGCCGCGCTACGCCACGGACTATCGCCCCATGGTCGAGTACTCCAAGTCGCGCGGGTGGCCGGTGATCGCGGGAAATGTGCCCCGTCGCTTGGCCAGTGCCGTTGCGCGCGCAGGACTCGCCGTGTTCGACACCACATCGCTCGGCGACCGCATGCTCGCCGCGATGCAGTTCCAGTGCCCCAAAGACAAGTACTACGACCGGTTCTCTGACACGATGGGCGACATGAGCGGCCATGGTCCCACCGCGCCCAAGACACCCGCCGAGCGCGACGTCGTCGTTGAGAAGATGTACCAGTCGCAATGCGTGAAAGACGAAACCATGGGCGAGGCCATTGCCTCTGCAATCACCAACGGCCCCGCCGGCACGCTCGTCGTGCACGTCAACGGATCGTTTCACAGCGACTATCGCATGGGGACCGCCGAACGCGCCCGTCAACGGCTCGAGGGAAAACGGGTTACGGTCGTGAGCTTTGTGCCGGTTGCCGACCTCGACACCATCGACGCTGCCTCGCAGCGCACGCTGGGTGATTACCTGGTCTTCACCCTCGCGCCGGCCAAGCCAAAGTAAGTCGGCGCTACAGCACAGCGCAGAGCAGCGCAGAGCAGCGCAGAGCCGCGCTACTGATCTTCCCACGCGAAGCCGGCCGTGAGCCGGCTCGCCTTTCGCGCCTTGAGATCAAGGGCCAGAATGGTTGTGGCTCCCGCGTGCTCCGTGGTCGCCTTCGTCGCGAGATCGTCGATGCCGTCACCGTTCGCGTCCACCGCATGGATCAACTCATGCGCGCGAAAACGGAAATCGCTGATCCGCAGGGGCGTGGCCTTTCCGAGCGTGTCCACGAGCACCAGCTTCTCCCGCACCCATTCGACATTTCCCGCGCGCAGGCTCACGAGGAGCGCCAGGCGCCCGGTGCCGAAACAGCCGGCCACCTGCGACGACGCCACCGCGAGCTTCTTCTGGAGCCGTGGATACATCGGCTGCGGCCCGGTGCGCAGTTCCTTCTCGAGTGAATCGCGCAGCGCAGTCACGCGGAGCGCCAAGGGCGACTGGGCCGCGGGAAGCGCATGCGAGCAACTGTCGGTGCGGGGTGGCGTCTTTGCTGGGCGCAGTACTGCAACCGTCACGAGGGGGTTCTTTCCTTTTGCCGCTGAGTCGAGCGTCGCCGAGCCGTCAAGGCGCAGCACAACGCGGCCATTCCAGGTATCGATTGCGCCCGCCGTGACATCTTCCTCTCCCCAGGGCGCATGCAGACGGAACTGCGCGCCGACTTTGACGGGCGAGTGCTTGGCCACGGCCTCGCGATATGCCGCGGCACGCGCCGAATCGCGACGGACCTCAGCGTCCACGCGACCGATGTCGAGGAGGAGGCGCTTGCCCCGGGAGGCCGCCAGAAAGGTCGTCTCTCCCGCGGGGACGAAGGTGATCAGGTTGGCGAGGGAGTCAGCCAAGCGCTGCGCCGATGCCACCTGGGCATCGCACACCATGACGACCGCAACGAGCGCGGCGAGGAAGATTCGGCGAAGGGATGGCACTGCGTTTCAAACTACCAGTGGCGACCGCGCCGACCAAGCGCCAGTTTCCACAGGTGATTCACGACACGACTTATTCTCGCCCGCTGACCGACGCTGACGCGCGCGCGGCACTGGCACAGCCCGGATCCCGCGCACTGGCAGGCGGGACCGATGCGCTCCCCTTGGTGAAAGAGGGGATCGACCACCCCACGCAGTTCGTGGACCTCCGCTATCTCCCGGGGTCCGACACGATTTCCGCACTCCCCGACGGCGGGCTGCGCATTGGCGCGGCGGTGCGCCTGAGTGATCTGGCGACGCACACCGACGTGCGCGAACGGTTCCTTGCACTCGCCGAGTCCTGCGAGTCCGTGGGAACGCCGGCGCTCCGCAACATGGGCACACTTGGCGGGAATCTGGGGCAGCGGATCCGCTGCTGGTATTTCCGGCGCGGCGTCGCATGCTTCAAGAACGGGGGTGAGTCCTGCGCCGCCGTCGAGGGAGAGAACCAGTACCACGCGATCTTCTCCGACGGCCCCTGCCACGCCGTGCATCCCAGCGATCCGGCCATCGCTCTGGCGGCGCTTGAGGCCACCGCCGTGCTGGAAGGCACCGATGGCGCGGCGCGACGCGTCCCGGTTGCGAGTTTCTACGCGGGTGCGGCGAGCAACCCGCATGCCGAAACCGTGCTGGCCTCGGGCGAGCGGATTGTCGCCGTCGAACTCCCCGCCGCGTCGGCGGGTGGCACGCAGCAGTATCGCAAGCTGATGCAGCGCGGCGCGTGGGATTTCGCGCTGGTGTCGCTCGCCGCCATCAAGCGTGCCGATGGTGATGTACGACTCGTCCTCGGCGGTGTCGCCGCCGGGCCGATGCGGGTCAACCCCAGCATCGAAGAGGATGTGGCGAGCGGCGCACTCGACGAAGAAAGCGTGATGGCGCTTGCGGAGCGTGCGATGTACGACGCCACGCCGTTGGAGCACAACGCGTACAAGGTGCAGCAGGCGGCGTCGCTCCTCCGCGACGCGATGTTCGCCCTGTCGCGCGCCTAGCGTCGAGCCCAAAGTGGCATTGCGTGCATTTCCGGTAGGTGCCGTGATCGTGGGCGCTGGCGCCGGCACACGATTTGGTGAGCCGAAGGCCACGGCGTTGCTCCCTGATGGGCGGCGATTTCTCGATGCCGTCTGCGCGCAGGCACTCGCGGCCGGCTGCGACCCAGTGATTGCCGTACTCCCGCCTGGTGTTCCCGCGCCGGATGGCGTGCAGGTGGTGGTGAACCCGCGCGCGGACTCCGAACAGATCGCCAGTGTCCGACTTGGCCTCGCGCGGCTCTCCAACACCCCGTGTGTGGGGGTGTTGCTCTGGCCGGTAGATCATCCGTTCGTCACGCTGTTGAGCGTGCTCGCGGTGATCGATGGCGCACGACTCTCGGCGGCGGCGATTGTGCTCCCGCAGTTCGGCGAGCGGCGCGGACATCCCGCCTATTTTGCGCGCGACACCTGGCGCGAGTTGCTCACGGTGCCGGACGGTGGCGCGCGCGCGGTGATCGCGCAACGCGCCACGACGGCCGGTGCGGTCATGCAGATTCCCGTCGAGGATCGCGGTGTGCTGCGCGACATCGATACGCGCCAGGATCTCGCCGGCTAGCGTCCGACACCGGACACGCGCCGGCGAGCGCGCGCAATCAGGGAACAATCGTCGAGAGCTCAATCCGCGAAGCCGCCGTGGCCGTACGCCAGATGCGGTGGGTGGCCGACACGTAATCCGCGTCACGCGCTTCAAAAATATTGGCGACCCACGCCTGCGGATTGCGATCAATGAGCGGGAACCACGTGCTCTGCACCTGCACCATCACGCGGTGCCCTTTTTTGAAGCGGTAGCTCTGCGTGTGCAGGTCGACGGTCACGGCCGTCACCTGTCCGGGGACCATCGGCTTGGGGTGCTCGAATGACTCACGGAAGCGCGCCCGGAACACGTCGTTGGCGACCATGAACTCGTAGCCGCCGAGTCGGAAGTTCGGCTCCCATTGCTCCGGATACACGTCAATGAGCTTCACCACAAAATCGGCGTCGTGTTGTGTGGTGGTGGCGAACAGGCGTGCGGTGATGTCACCGGCCACCACAAAATCCTCGGTGAGTGGAGCGGTCTGCCAGGTGAGGACATCGGGACGATCGTTCACAAACCGTTGGTCTTGCGTGAGCCAGGTGCTCCACGTGGAGCCGCGCCCGTAGGTGGGCTCGATGGGTCGATTACGATACGGCACCGGATGGGCGGGATCACTCACGTAGCTGTCGTTGGCACCAGCGGTGGCCTTGGGTGGATCGAAGCTGAGCGTGCCGTTGGGACCAAAGTAGAGGGCGCGGGTGGATGCCTCTTTCGGCGGCCAGGCCGTGAAGGTGCGCCAGCTGTTGCTCCCGCTCTCAAATACCGTTGCCTCTGCCGGCGCGCCGCCGGGGGCGTCTTTCAGGTAATGCGCAAAGAAGGGCGCCTCGATTCGGCCGCGATAGTACTCGCCGGTATTGCTCCCGAAGTCGATGTTGCCGAGTGTCTTGCCTGGACCGCCGCGCCATCCGCCGTGATTCCACGGTCCGACCACGAGAAAGTTATTGGCCTTCGTGTCGTGCTTTTCGAGCTCACGGTAGATCGTGACGGGGCCGTAGAAATCTTCTTGATCCCACCAGCCTGCCACATTGAGCGTTGGCAACGTGACCCGCGTGAGATACGGCTTCATGGCCTGACGCTGCCAAAAGGCGTCGTAGTTTGGATGCGCGCGGAAGTCGTCCCAGGTGGGAAGATGCTTGTCCTTGAGAAACACGGTCTGTGCGTTCGAGAGCGCGCCGAGTTTCAGATACCACTCGTAGGTGTCGTAGATGTCGACCTTGAAGTCGGCATTCTCCTTTGACGACTCCGTGAGCCACGCGTACTCGAGTCCGTAGGCGAGCCGGAACGCGCCGTTGTGGTGGAAGTCATCGCCGAGGAACATGTCGCTTGGTGAGGCTTGTGGACTCACCGCTTTGAGTGCTGGGTGTGGGTCGAGCATGGCCATCGCGGTGGTCCATCCCGGATAGCTGACGCCAAACATCCCAATGCGTCCGTTGTTGTTGGGAACTCCGCCTTTGATCATCCAGTCAATGGAGTCGTAGGCGTCGGTGCTTTCGTCGATCGCTTTGCCGCCGCCCGCATCCACCGGACGCGGCGGGCGCTGCATGACAAAGGTGCCTTCGCTGCCGTAGCGGCCGCGAATGTCCTGAAAGGCAAAAATGAAGCCTTCGGTGTGGAGTTCCGGGTAGGAGCGCGAGGGCCAGAAGCCAGATCCAGGGGCGCCGTACGGTGTGCGGCTCAAGAGGATTGGGAGCGGCGCCGATTGGCGTCGCGGGACAAAGAACGTCGTGTGGAGTTTTGTGCCGTCGCGCATCACGACCATCGACTCGTGGAAGGTGTAGTTCGAGTCGGGAACGGGTGTCGCTTGCGCGCCGAGCGCGGTCGCGAACAGGACAGAGGCGGCGACGCGGAACCAACGAAGGCGGATCGGCACGGTGGTCATCTCGGCGTTGATGGGGAGCGGTGCTCCAACTGACACGCAGTACGGACGCTAATGGTTAACCGGCGCCGCCAACAACTCGGCGAATGCGGGCATCACGAATACTGCACCGGAATTCGAGAGATGGTGCGCATCGGAGTACAGGGGATCCCCGCCCGCGAACACCCGACAGATGACCGCGTCACAGAGCAGGCGCTCCGGATGCACGGCGATCGCGCCCGAGCTGCTGACGATCGAATCGAGTGCGGGAATCATCCAGCGCTGCCGACCAGCGTACATCGTGCGCCGGCGCGTGAACGCAGCGGGGTCGCGTCCCACGCGAGCGAGGCGCGCGAGCGTCGTGGGGACATCGACCCCGGCCTCGGGGACCGGGTAGACGATCAACACGCGACGCCCTTGGCTGCGGAGCAACCGAACGGTCGCGTCGAGCGCGCGCACGTAGCGATCCCGACGGTCATACGGGTCGGCGATCGCTCGCCCCGCATCGGTGATCAACATCTCGGGTTCTCGTTCGTCCATCGCGCCAGGTTCGACGTCGGCGCCATCCACGTACGCGGCGAATCGCGCCATCAGCACCACCGTGTGCAACTCAGGATGCGCGTCGAGATATCGCAGGACCGATGCCGTGTACAGACGGCAGTCGGGACGGTTCGGATTCGACACGTCGATCCCGAAGATCGGTGGACATCCGGCCTTTCCGAGGAACCGGACCGCCTCCCCGCGGCGAGCCAGTGCCTCACCCAGTACGGGTACCAGCGGTGCGCCGTGGCTGTCGCTCCAGAGTGCCACGGTCGGGGCAGTCGACGCACCGTAGCTGCAGGCGTGCTCCGGTGGTACTGCATTCTTGAGCCAGGCGAAGCAACGTTCGAATGCCGGATCATCCGAGCGCTGGGAGAAAGCCGCCAGCGCGCGCACGCGTGCCGGAAGTCGACCTGGCCACCCCTCGGCGCGGTGTCCGCCGATACCCGCGGCCACGATCAGGAAAGTCGCCACGGCGGCGAGCGCGAACATATGGCGGCGCGAACCGATGCCCTGCGTGCCGCGAAACGGACGCTCCACGAATCGCCAAGAGCCCCACGCGATGACGCCGGCGATTGCGAGAATCGTCAGTCGCATCGTGATCGAGAGTCCGTCTGGGGACACGGCACGGGCGAACACCAGCAACGGCCAGTGCCAGAGATACAGCGAATACGACACGAGGCCAACGGCCACGAGTGGGCGCGACCCGATGATTGCGCTCAGCCGTCCACCTGGGATTCGGCCTCCGACGATGACGCCAGCGGCTCCCAGACAGGGGAGCATCGCATGCACCCCGGGAAATGGGGACCGCGCGTCGAGCGCGATGACGCCTGCAGCGATCGAGAGCACACCGAGCGCCGAGCAGAGTTCGCGCGCCACCCGCGAGCGGATCGGAGGCACCGCGTCGAGTGCGAGCAACGCGCCAAGGAGCAGCTCCCATCCGCGGGTCGGGAGCAGATAGAACGTCGCGGTGGGCATGTGTGCCACACCCCACACGCTGAACGCGAACGACAGCACGGCGAGTGCGAGCAGGATCGTCGCACGATGCGGCCGCCACCAGCGGGTGAGCGCGACGAGCAAGAGCGGAAAGACGATGTAGAACTGCTCCTCCACCGCCAGCGACCAAGTATGCAGCAGGGGCTTGGTGTGGCCACCGGGGTCGAAGTAGCCCGTCTCGCGCCAGAAGTGGATATTCGACGCGAACATTCCGGTGGCCGCGAGACTGTCGGCGAACGAGACCAGTTCGCCAGGAAGGTCCAGCCACAGCGCCGCCACCAAGCTCGCACCGAGCATTACGGCCATCGCCGGGATAATGCGGCGGACTCGGCGTTCGTAGAAACTGACCAGCGAGAAGCGCGCGCCGTCGAGATCGTCGCGGAGCACCCCGGTGATCAAATACCCGGAGATGACGAAAAAGATGTCGACCCCCGTGAAGCCGCCGGCGAAGCCCGGGATCCGCGCATGAAAGAAGAGCACCGGGAGCACCGCAAGCGCGCGGAGTCCGTCAATGTCGGCGCGGTATGCCGACGCGGGGCGATCGAGTGTCTGCGGCGAGCGAATCACGGGCAGGGGGCCAAGGAACGAATGGCTGACCAGCAAAGGTACCTGTACGCGTCACGCCCCTGCCAGCAGCGGAGGCACCAAGGGACGCCCGAGTGGATACCCCGAGGGGATACGGGAACCTCCGCGGCGGATGTATTTTTCCTGATCAGTCCGCTCCGCTCCACCCCCGTAGACGATTCCCCGTGGCCAACATCCTGCAGCGTCTTCCCGTCGGCGAGAAAGTCGGTATCGCCTTCTCCGGCGGCCTCGATACCAGTGCCGCGCTCCATTGGATGCGCGCCAAGGGCGCGATCCCGTATGCGTACACCGCCAACTTGGGGCAGCCCGACGAGACGGACTACGACGAGATTCCGCGCAAGGCGATGGCCTATGGTGCCGAAAAGGCGCGACTCGTGGAATGCCGCGAGCAGCTCGTCGCCGAAGGGTTCGCGGCGCTCCAGTGCGGGGCGTTCCACATCACGACCGCGGGACAGACCTACTTCAACACCACCCCGCTCGGGCGCGCCGTCACAGGCACGATGCTCGTCGCGGCAATGCGCCAGGACGACGTCAACATTTGGGGCGACGGCAGCACCTACAAAGGCAACGACATCGAGCGGTTCTACCGCTACGGATTGCTCACGAACCCCGACCTGCGCGTCTACAAGCCCTGGCTCGATCAACAGTTCATTGACGAACTGGGCGGTCGGAAAGAGATGAGCGAGTACATGACCGCCCATGGCTTCGCCTACAAGATGAGCACGGAGAAAGCCTATTCGACCGACTCCAACATCTTGGGCGCCACCCACGAAGCCAAGGATCTGGAGTTCCTGAACAAGGGGCTGCACATCGTACAGCCGATCATGGGCGTCGCGTTCTGGAAGGACGAGGTCAAGATCGCGCGCGAGACCGTCACCGTGCGGTTTGAAGAAGGGATGCCGGTGGCGCTCAATGGCCAGACCTTCGAGTCGGCGCTCGCGCTCTTCCTCGAGGCCAATGCCATCGGTGGGCGTCACGGGCTTGGCATGAGCGATCAGATTGAGAACCGGATCATCGAAGCCAAGAGCCGCGGCATTTATGAGGCACCGGGGCTGGCACTGCTCTACATCGCGTACGAGCGGCTCGTGACCGGGATCCACAACGAAGACACGATCGAGCAGTACCGGATGAACGGCAAGAAACTCGGCCGCCTGTTGTATCAAGGACGCTGGCTCGACTCGCAGGCCATGATGCTCCGCGACTCGGCGCAGCGCTGGGTGGCGCGCGCCATCACCGGCGAGGTGACGATCGAACTGCGGCGCGGGAACGACTACTCGATCATGGATACATCAAGCCCGAATCTCACGTACAACCCCGAGCGGCTCACCATGGAGCGCGGCGAAGCCTTCTTCACCCCGCTCGACCGCATTGGGCAGCTCACGATGCGGAACATGGACATCGCGGACACGCGGGAAAAACTGATGTTGTACACCCAATCCGGGCTGCTGCGCGCTCCGCGAGACAACGGCGTTCCCCGCCTCCCGGTTGGCGGCGAGTCCGATCCCAGCGCGTGACACCGTGTGATTGCGAGTGGTTGCGCTTTACCTCTAGCGGTCAGGTGCCGATAGTGTAGAGTATGCAGGGGACCATCGGCCAGGCCGGTGGTCCCCGATTCGTGATATTTTGTGTTGTCACCCCGAGCCCCCGTTCTGACCCCGACATGAGCACCGGCCTCTTCGCCACGTTGTTCCCGCATTACGTCGTCATTGACGACGGGGGGCATCTGTTGCGCATGGGTCCGGCATGGGCCAAGACGGCCCCCGAGATGCGCGTGGGGATGCACTTCGGGCAACTGTTTGAGTTGCCGGGAAACCGGAGCATCACGAACCTCGCGATGCTCCGCGCGCTCGAAGGGCGGCAGATTGTGGTGCGCACCATCAAGAGCCAGCTCGTGGTGACCGGCGAGCTCGTGTGGATTGCCGACGAGAACCGCCTAGCGTTCGCCGCCAAGCGCTTCACCGGTAGCCCCTCTGAGTTTTCCGGCCTCGCCGCAGCAGCAACGTCGGCGGTGGACAGCGCGGCCTTCCTGCACCTCGTGCTCGACGCAATGCCGGTGCTGCAGCTGGCCATCTTTGATCGCGACCTCCGCTACGTGTACGTGTCGCCCGGAGCCATCGTCGACCCCGCCATGCGGCAGTGGATCATTGGCCGCAACGACGTCGAGTACGTGCAGTATCGTGGGTCACCGCCGTCCGTCGGCGAACTCCGGCAAAGCAGACTGCGCACGGTACTGGAAACGGGCGAACTGCTCACCTTCGAAGAAACGATTACTCCGCGCACGGGCGAGCCTCGATTCTTCTCGCGGAACATTGCCCCGGTCCGCGATCCCCAAGGTCAAATCACCCACCTCCTCGGCTTCGGTTGGGACATCACCGAGCGCAAGGAAGCCGAGGCCGCGTCGGCCGAATACACGATCGAACTTCGGCGCCAGAAGGAGCGCGCCGAAGCGTCGAACGCCGCCAAGAGCAGCTTCTTGGCGAATATGAGCCATGAGCTCCGCACGCCGCTCAATGTCATTCTTGGACAGGCCGAGACCGTGATGGAGCAGCTGTACGGACCCGTGACGGCGGACCAGGCGACGTCGCTGCGGGAAATCGAAATGCAGGGCAGCCATCTGCTCAAGCTGATTTCAGAGATCCTCGATTTCTCGCGGATCGAGAGCGGCAAGGTGGAGATCGCCCCTGAGAGGATCCACACCGGCACGTTCTTGGAGCAGCTGATTGCCACGTTCCAGCGGACGGCAGACGAGGACAGCGTCACGCTCGCGCTCGAGATGCCCGCGACCATTGGCGACGTGATGGCCGATCCGTTCCGGCTCCGTCAGGTGCTGATGAACATTATTGGCAACGCGCTCAAGTTCACGCCGCGCGGCGGACAAGTGACGGTGCGCGCGGCCGTCGGTGCCGACGGCGCGAGCCCGCGGTGGGTCGAGGTTCAGGATTCGGGGATTGGGATTGCCCCCGAGCGACTCGAGCGAATTTTTGATCCGTTCGAGCAGGCCGACGCCAGTACCACGCGCGCCTTTGGCGGAACGGGGCTTGGGCTCACGATTTCGCGACGCCTGTGCACGCTGATGTGGATGTCGATCATCGTGACGAGCGAAATCGGCAAGGGATCCAAGTTCCGGATTGTGTTCCCGGCCGAGATCAGCGCCAGCTAAAGCGCCAGCTAGTTAGTCCGGCCAGAACCACGCGAAAATGACGGCAGTGGCAAGGGCGTAGAGCGCCGCGTCGACGAGGGTGCGCAGAAAGCTTGTCCAGGGACGACCAAACCAGACACTCTCATGGACCGCGGCGCCCGCATAGGCCAGTCCGGTGATGGCAAACACCACGCGCATCACGTGCGCGAAGGGAATCCCGAGTGGCATGTGCCGAATGCCCGAGTTCAGGGTGCTGAACCCGTGCCAGGTGGCGTAGGCCACGACAGTGCTCACGGCCAGATAGGCGAAGAAGCTCACCACCAGACGGCCCGATGACGAGGGGACGCCGTTTTGGGCGATGGTGATGTAGGCCAGCGGGCCCTGTTCGAGCGAGGCTCGCATGTCGGCGCGCCCGAGGTCCTGGCCGATCGTGTGCGGCAGCATGTAGAGGCCCGGCGTCGGCGGCACGAGGCGGAGCGCCTGTTTGACTGCCTCGTGCTGCGGCAGCTGCCGCCACTCCGGCTCATGCAGCGCACGCCGCAACAGGATCGCGAGCACAAAGACGGTGCACGCGGATGCGATGATGGGAGCCCAGAGTTCCTGGAAGAAGAGCAAAGGCCGATGTCCTAACGGAAGTTGGAGCGAAGGGTGCCGCTGAGCAGGAACAATCGCGGACGCACCGCGTCGTGGCAATATGTCACGTGCCGCGCGCCGCGTGCGGCGCGTTGGTGCACGAGTCGCTGGGGTGGATGTTGGTCTTCCGCCGGCTGTATGCGACGTCGGGTGGTGTGAAGCGGTGAATACGACGCCTAAACAGCTATCATAAAACAACTTAGATTATTTTCGTACTCATATGTTTCTCTTTCCGCACCGAACCCACTCTCGCACTGGCACAACTTTCGAGCCGGTCGCGTTGATATAACACGCTAAGTCGAGTATTTTTATCTGGATAGCAACTTCTGGAGTACGAGTCTATGAGCGCCTCAATCGACGCGCTGGTCAATAAAGAGTATCAGTACGGCTTCGTTACCGATGTCGACGCAGACACCATCGCGCCGGGACTCAGCGAAGATGTCGTCCGCCTGATCTCCGCAAAAAAGAACGAACCGCAGTGGCTCCTCGACTGGCGTCTCAAGGCCTATCGTCGCTGGTTGACGATGACCGAGCCGCACTGGCCGAACGTCAAATACCCAGCCATCGACTACCAGGCGAGCCGCTACTACTCGGCGCCCAAGTCGGTGAAGCCGCTGCAGTCCCTCGACGAAGTCGACCCGGAGCTGCTCAAGACCTACGACAAGCTCGGGATCTCCCTCACCGAACAGAAGTTCCTCGCCGGTGTGGCCGTCGACGCGATCTTCGACTCGGTGTCGGTCGGCACCACCATGAAGGACGAGCTCGCCAAGCACGGCGTCGTCTTCTGTTCCTTCACCGAAGCGGTCCACAACTACCCCGAACTCATCCAGAAGTACCTGGGCTCGGTGGTCCCGTACTCCGACAACTTCTTTGCCGCGCTCAACTCCGCCGTCTTCAGCGACGGCTCCTTCTGCTACGTGCCGAAGGGTGTGCGCTGCCCGATCGAACTGTCCACGTACTTCCGCATCAACGCCGCCGACACGGGGCAGTTCGAGCGCACGCTGATCGTCGCCGATGAAGGCGCCTACGTCAGCTACCTCGAAGGATGCACCGCGCCCAAGCGCAGCACCAACCAGTTGCACGCGGCCGTGGTCGAACTCGTGGCGCTCGACAACGCGAGCATCAAGTACTCGACCGTGCAGAACTGGTACGCCGGCGACAAGGACGGCGTCGGTGGCATCTACAACTTCGTCACCAAGCGCGGCAAGGCGATGACGAATAGCAAGATCTCCTGGACCCAGGTCGAAACCGGCTCCGCCATCACCTGGAAGTACCCGAGCGTGATCCTGCAGGGCGACAACTCCACCGGCGAGTTCTACTCGGTGGCGGTCGTGAATAACAAGCAGCAGGCCGACACGGGCACCAAGATGATCCACATCGGCCGCAACACCAAAAGCACGATCATCTCCAAGGGGATCTCCGCCGGCGAGGGGCAAAACTCCTACCGCGGGCAAGTGAAAATCCTTCCCAAGGCCACCGGCGCGCGCAACTACACGCAGTGCGACTCGATGCTCGTGGGCAACAAGTGCGGGGCACACACCTTCCCGTACATCGAGGTCGCCAACAACAGCGCGACCCTCGAGCACGAAGCCAGCACGAGCAAGATCGGCGAAGATCAGATCTTCTACTGCAAAGCGCGTGGCCTCAGCACCGAGCAGGCGATCTCACTGATCGTCAGCGGGTTCTGCCGCGAAGTGTTCAAGGAACTGCCCATGGAGTTCGCACTCGAAGCGCAACAACTCCTCGGCATCACGCTCGAAGGATCGGTCGGCTAACGCCGACCTGACATCTGCCCATCATTCGGAGGGGTACACGCCCCTCCACGAGACCAATAGGAAAGACCGCACATGCTGATCATCGACAACCTCCACGCGAACGTGGGCGATAAGGAGATCCTCAAGGGGATCTCGCTCACCGTCAACGCAGGTGAAGTGCACGCGATCATGGGCCCGAACGGCTCGGGCAAGAGCACGCTCGCGCAGGTCATTGCCGGCCATCCGGGCTACGACGTCACCAGCGGCTCCGTCACCTTCGCGGGCAAGGACCTCCTCGCCCTGCAGGCCGAAGAGCGCGCGCAGCACGGCGTCTTTCTCGCCTTCCAGTATCCGGTGGAGATCCCGGGCGTGACCAACGCCTACTTCCTCCGCTCGGCCTACAACGAAGTGCGCAGGGCCAACGGACTCGACGAAGTCGATCCCATGGAGTTCCTGGACCTCATGGAAGAGAAGCTCAAGCTCGTCGACATGGATCCCGCGATGTTGCAGCGGTCGGTCAACGCGGGCTTCTCCGGCGGCGAAAAGAAGCGCAATGAGATTCTGCAGATGGCGGTGCTGGCGCCGAAGCTCGCGATCCTCGACGAAACGGATTCCGGCCTCGACATCGACGCCCTGCGCATCGTGGCCGAGGGCGTCAACGCGCTCAAGCGCCCCGACAACGCAGCGATCGTCGTGACCCACTATCAGCGCCTGCTCAACTACATCGTTCCGGATTTCGTGCACGTGCTCGCGGGCGGCAAGATCGTCAAGAGCGGCGGCAAGGATTTGGCCCTCGAGCTCGAAGCGAAGGGATACGACTGGGTGTTGGAGACCGCGTAATGGCCACGTATGCAGATGCGTTCGCAGCCCTGGTGCCGAGCACGGGGGGCGCCGCGTGGCTCCCCGAGCTCAAGCGCGCGGCCTTCGAGCGCTTCACGACGCTCGGGTTCCCGACGACGCGCAACGAGGATTGGCACTACACGAGCGTCACCCCGATCGCCGAAAAGGCGTTCCGTCCGATGGGCAGCGCCAAGACCGTTACCGGACTGAGCGCGATGGACGTCGCCGCGCTCGCGATCGGTGAATCGTCCTGGCATCGCCTGGTCTTTGTGAACGGGCACTTCGAACCCGCCCTCTCCGCCTATGCAGGGCTCCCGGCCGAGGTGTCGGTGCTCACGCTGGCCGAAGCGCTCAAGACCATCCCTGAGTTCGTGATGGAGCGGCTCGGCACGCTTGCCGCGTGGAGTGATGCGCCGTTCACGGCGATGAACACGGCGTTCGTTCAAGATGGCGTGGTCATTCATGTCCCGAACGGCACGGTGATCGACGAGCCCATCCACATCATCCATGTGGCGGATGCGCACGCCGAGGGTGGGGCGATCTTCCCGCGCCTGTTGGTGGTGGCGGAGGAGCTCGCGCAGGTGACGATTGTCGAGTCGCATGTGGCCACGGGCGGCGCGAGCTATTTCACGAACGCGGTCGCCGAGATCGAAGTGGGCCCCAATGCTGTCGTGCAGCACTACAAGGTGCAGCAGGAGAGCAGCTCGGCGTTCCACGTGGGGACGATTCAGGTATCGCAGGCGCGCGACTCGAGGTTTCACTCGTTTTCGTTCGCCACGGGAGCGGCGCTGTCGCGCACGAACGTCTACACGCGCCTCAGCGGCGAGAATGCGGAAACGCGCCTGAACGGGCTGTACATGATGGACGGCACGCAGCACGCGGACCATCAGACGTTTGTCGAGCATCTCGCTCCGCACTGCGCGAGCCGCGAGCTGTACAAGGGCATCCTCGACGGATCGTCGCACGGCGTGTTCAATGGCAAGGTCTATGTCGATCCGATCGCGCAGAAGACCGACGGGAAGCAGACCAATCACGCGCTGCTGCTGAGTGAAACCGCCAAGGTCGACACCAAGCCGCAGCTCGAGATCTTTGCCGACGACGTGAAGTGCACGCACGGTGCCACCGTGGGCAAACTCGACCATTTGGCGCTCTTCTACCTCAAGAGCCGTGGCGTTGGGGCGGAGAATGCGCGGTCGTTGCTGACCTACGCCTTTGCGGCCGAAGCACTAGAGTTAATTGAGATCGATACGCTCCGTATCGGACTCGAAGAACGGGTGTTTGAGCATTTCACCCACACGCGGCAGCGGTAACCTATGTCCGCCGAGCTTGAAGAGCTCTACCAGAGCATCATTCTCGATCACAATCGTCGGCCGCAGAATTTTCGCGTCATGGAGGATGCCTCCGGTCACGCGGACGGGCTGAATCCGCTGTGCGGTGATCAGGTGACGGTGTGGATCAAGCTCGACGGTGACCGGGTGGCCGACGTGAGCTTCCAAGGGCAGGGCTGCGCGATCAGCAAGGCAAGCGCCTCGTTGATGACGCAAGCGGTGAAGGGAAAGACGCTCGCCGAAACGCAGGCGATCTTTGACCGCTTTCATGCGATGGTCACTGGGCAGGGCGCCGAAGGGATCACCGGCGGGATGAAGGCGCTCTCTGGTGTGAGCAAGTTCCCGCTGCGCGTGAAGTGTGCGTCGCTCGGATGGCATGCCATGAAGGCGGCGCTCGACAACGCCGCGCCATGAACCCGCTCGCGATACTCCGCAAGGACTGCGAACGACCGATCGTCAACATCGACGATTTTTCGCTGCTCGATGAACGCGATCATCTGCATTATCTCGACAGCGCCGCCACCACCCAGAAGCCGCGCGCGGTGTTGCAGGCGATGCAAAGCTATTACGAGCAGCACAACGCGAACCCGCATCGCGGGGCCTATGAACTCTCCGCGCAGTCGACGGAGGCTTACGAGCGCTCGCGGAAACGGATTGCGCGGTTTCTCGGCGTTGCTGACGTTGATACGCTGATTTTCACGCGCGGGACCACCGAAAGCCTGAACGTCCTTGCCACGGCGTGGGGACGGGCGAATGTGAAAGCGGGCGACCGGATTGTGGTCACGCGCATGGAGCATCACGCGAACTTCGTGCCCTGGCAGCAGTTGGCGCTCGCGGTGGGCGCGGAGTTTGTGATTGCCGAGCTGGCCCCTGGTGGCGTGCTGGACCTGGACCATCTCGCGCAGTGCTGCACCCCAAACACCAAGGTCGTGGCGTTTGGGCAGGTGTCGAATGCCCTCGGGACGATCAATCCGGTGTCTGAGATTGTGCGCATCGCGAGAACCACTGGCGCGTTGGTGGTGTGCGATGGCGCGCAGGGTGTTCCGCATTTTGATGCCGCCGTGGATGCGCTTGGCGTCGACGCCTATGTTTTTAGCGGGCACAAGATGCTCGGCCCGATGGGCATTGGCGGGCTCGTGGTGCGTCGGGAGATCCTCGAGGCGATGCCGCCGTATCAGTTCGGCGGCGACATGATCGCCCTGGTCGGCGACGAGCGCAGCACCTGGAATGTGCTCCCGCACAAGTTCGAGGCCGGCACGCCGAATGTGGCGGGCGCCGTGGGACTCGCGGCGGCGGCGCAGTACCTCGATGGCATTGGCATGTCGCGCGTGCGCGCGCACGAGGCGGCGCTGCTCGCGTACACCACCGCGCGCCTGACCGAAGTACCCGGTGTGACGGTGTTGGGGCCTCCGCCTGAGCGACGTTCGGGAGTGGTGTCGTTTGTGCTGGACGAGGTCCATCCGCACGACATCGCGCAGGTCCTCGACTCGGCAGGGGTCTGCGTCCGGTCGGGCCACCATTGCGCCCAGCCGTTGATGCGCGCCCTCAAGGTGTCGGCCACCACGCGCGCCTCGTTCTACGTCTACAACGACGCGGATGATGTGGACGCATTGATTGTCGCGCTGCTGACCACGCGAGATCGCATGGGACTCGCCTAGCGTCGAGTGCCGTGCACTCCCTAACTTGCGTGTCTACGGTGCGCGTTCGGCGTCCCGTGCTCTCAGGAACGGAACGCGTCATGCCTCCCAGCGACTCGAACGGCAACGTGCTTGCAACGGGCGATACCGTGATGGTGATCAAGGACCTGAAAGTGAAGGGATCGTCGGTCACGCTCAAGCGTGGCACGGTGATCAAGAATATCCGCGTCAGCGATTCCGACGACACGATCGAATGCAACGCCGAGAAGGTGAAGGGCTTGGTGTTGAAGACTGAATTCCTCAAGAAGAGCTAATGGCCACTCTGACTCCGTGGCGGGCCCTCCCCGCCGAACGCCGTATCGCCGTCATCATGGCATCGGCCAAGCAACACAAAGAAGTACGCGCCGCGCTGGCCGCACGCATCGCACAAAAGGGCGGTGGGTTCCGCGCCGTCACGCTGATGACCTGGTCGCCAGAGAAGCTGGCCAAGGAAGTCGTGCGCCTCAACGCGCTCCAGCCACAGGACGAGCTCGACATGCTCCTGCACCTGTATGTGGAGCTTGAGCCGGCGGTCCAGATCACCTTCCTCGACGCCGCAGGCGTGGCGCATAAGGACGGACACATCGCCGAAGACGCGACCCCGCCGTTCGGCGACGAAGCCAATACCAAAAAGGCCGTCGCGACCGTCCGCGCGCAGTTCGGCGAGGCCTGTGAGCACTACCTGCTCACCATCGCGACGTACAACGCCGCGTCCTGGCCGGGCATCGAGCAGCTGGTTGATCTCAACACGTAATCACGCGGAGCAATGACCATGGCGCGTATGCGAACCGTTCGATCACTCGTCACCGCTGGCCTCGTGGCGGCGGTTCCGTTTCCACTCGCCGCACAAAGCGGAGCGGCGCCGCGCTCACCACGCGCCGACAGCACCCGCGACGCCTCGCGCCTCGACGTCGACGGCCAGACGGCAAAGGCCCGCGCCATCTTCCAGGCACAGATCGACAACGCGCCCGATGCCGCGGCGAAATCTGCCGCTCAGCGGGCGATGGCGATTTCCTATGCCTTCGACGGCGATTGTGCGAACGCCGTGAAGTACGAAGCACTGGTGATCGCCTACTGGGTGACGCGCGAGAGCGCCGAACCGCAGAACGCCTTCTATCAGCAGGGCGAAATGGCGAACGAGGCGGCGCGCGTGTGCATTGACGCGGGAAACCTCGACGTCGCCGAGACGTGGTATCGGAAGGGGACGGAACTCGGCCTCAAGGAGCCCGCGCCCAAGACGCACCCAACGTCGCTCTGGGAGTATCGGTTGACCCACGCCCTCGGCCGACTCGCGGCCCGCCGCGGCAACACAGCCGAGGCCGCCAAGCAAATTGCCCAAGCGCGGAAAATCCTCGCGAGCGATTCGGCGATGGCCGCAGCACAGGCACGATTCCTTCCGTACCTCGAGGGCTACGTGGCGCTGTACACCGGTGACCTCGCCGGTGCAGAGGCGAATCTGACGAAGGCGCTCGCCCTGCAGGGCAACGGCACGGACCCGTTCATGACATCCCTGCTGGCGATGACGTACGAAAAGCAAGGCAAGACCGCCGAGGCAAAGGCCTTGTGGCAGAAGGCATACGACCTCTCCACGGCACACAATCCGCCAGCCGCGTTCGCGCGTCCGCTGGCAAGGAAGAAACTCGGCAGCTGATGGATTCGATTCTTAATCTGTGGGCGTGGGTGTCGTCCATCACGCTCGTCGTGGTCGGAACGCCAGTCATGGCGGTGATCTTCTGCCTCACCGCACCGTTCGACGCGGGACGCTACGCAGCTGGGCGTTTTCTCCGCATTGTCGGGGTCACCGCCGTAAAGCTGAACCCGCTCTGGGACTTCAAGACGGTGGGCCCGTTCATTGCCGATCCGCGCCGTCCGTACGTGGTGGTGTCCAACCACGAGTCGTACGCCGACATTTTCTTGATCTCGCACCTCCCGTGGGAGATGAAGTGGATGTCCAAGGAAACGATGTTCAACATCCCCTGCTTCGGCTGGATGATGCGGATGGCGGGGGACATTCGACTCGTGCGCGAGGACAAGCGAAGCGCGGTGAATGCGCTTGCCTCAGCCCGTGATCGGCTCGCGAAGAACGTGAGCGTCATGATTTTCCCCGAGGGGACGCGTTCGCGCGACGGGGCGCTACTGCCCTTCAAGAATGGCGCCTTCAAGCTCGCGATTGAGACGGGCGCGCCAATCCTGCCGCTCGTGATCGCTGGAACTCGGGATTGCATGGCGAAGGGGACGTTCAAGTTTCAGCGAGCGCGGGCCTGGGTGAAGGTGTTGGAGCCAATCCCCACCGTGGGACTCACGAACGCAGATCTGATGGAGCTCAAGGAGCGCACGCGGGTTGCCATGGCCGACGCGCGCGTGGCATTGATCGCGGAGATGGCAGCGAACGCCTGATTCGCCGGCACGACAACAGGGGAATTACGAAGGGGGGCACGCCGAATGGCGTGCCCCCCTTCGCTGTCGCGCGGACCGCTTAGAGCGCAGACCGCTTAGAGCGCAGACCGCTTAGAGCGCTGGGCGCTTGCTGGCGACGTCCGTATGCGTCTGGAACTGGTGCGCGACGCTCAGAATCTTGTCGTCGTTGAAGAGCGCGCCGATGATCGTGGCGCAGATTGGCTGCGGATTGAGTGCCGGAGTTGCTGGGGCCGCAGGAGCCGCCGCGCCGGCACCACGTCCACCGCCACCGCCTCCCCCACCCTGCTGCGCCGGCACGTCGAACTTGTACGGCACCACGACGCAGGGATGTCCCGTCTGGGCATTGATTCCCACGTCGGTCGAAGGACCGGCGATAAACATGTCGAGATCTTTCATGAACTCTCCCCACTTGGTGGTGAGGATCAAACGACGGCGCTGATTGTTGATGAAGTCCATGGACTTGATCGCGCGCCCGGAGACAAAACGCGGATTCCAGTCGGCCGGCGCCATCGCATTGTCGGGGTTGGCGGTCATGCCGTAGGCCGCCACACCACCACGTCCACCGCCGGCGGGTTGCGTCGGTGCGGGCAGATTGTTGAGGTCGAGTCCGATTTCCTTTGCCTTCCGCTGCACGTACTCATCAAACGCCGCGGCGTACTCGCTGTTGAGTCCGCCGAGCGGTGCGGCACCGCCCACCGCGGGGCGGGCACCGATCTCGGTGGTCTTGGCGCCGAGGTCGCGGAGCTTGTCGACAAACTCCTTTGGTGCACCGTTCGGATCCACACCGATCCGCAGGCCGGCGAGCTTCAGGTTGCGATCAAACTGGAATGGTGTGGTCAGCGTGGACGGGTCCTTTTCGTCGGAGCCGTGAATGATGTTGAACACCATCGCCGCGTCTTCGACCGAGCGCGTGATGGGTCCGACGCGATCCTGCGACCAGGCGAGCACCATGCCACCTGAGCGGCTCACGCGGCCGAAGGTCGGACGGAGCGCGCTCACACCGCAGCGCGTGCTCGGGCTCACAATCGAGCCGCTCGTTTCGGTGCCGATGCTGAAGGCCACGCAACCGGCAGCGGTCGCCGAGGCTGGGCCGGCGGACGAACCGCTGGAGCCCTGCGAGAGATTCCACGGATTGTTGGTCCGGCCGCGGAACCACTGGTCGTTCTGGGCAAACAGACCCGTGGCGAGCTTGGCGACGAGCACGGCGCCGGCATCGCGCAGGCGCACCACGACTTCGGCGTCTTCGTCGATGATGCGCGTGGCAAAGTCGGCGGCGCCCCAGGTGGTGGGGATTCCCTTGGTCGCAAAGAGATCCTTCACGCCATAGGGGAGACCGTGGAGTGGTCCGCGGTACTTCCCGGCCTTGATCTCGGCGTCGGCCTGCGTCGCTTGTGCGCGGGCCAGATCCTCGGTGATGGTGACGGCACAGAGGAGCGTCGGGTTCAGGCGCTTGAGGCGCTCGAGGTAGATCTCGGTGAGCTTCACCGAGGTGATCTTTTTCTCATTGATGAGCGAGGAGAGTTTGTGGGCCGGGAGGAAGGCAATGTCCTCGGGGTTGGTTGGGACCGGGCCCGTCCACTTCTCAACCACCCAGGGGGTACGGTCGAAGGCGGCGCGACCGCGTTCGCGTGCGAGCTTCTCCATCAGCGCGCCGGTGCCGCCGGGGTAGGCCTGGAACTGGAGTGCGGGGGCCTCGCCATTGCCGAGCGCGATTGGCGGGGCACCCTGTTGGGCCTGTTGGGCACCACCGCGGCCGCCAGCCGGAACGGCTGGGATTGCCGCGGCGCCGGTCGCGCCCTGGGCGCGGAGCTTGTCGGCTCCAAAGGTGGTGGCCGCAGCCGCCACGAGGGAGTAAAACATGAACTGGCGGCGATCGAGGCCGGTCGCCTCCTCATCGTGATCGGCGCGGGCGAGATCGAGATGGGCCTGTTCGAGCAGTTCGTCCGGAGAGTACACAGAAACCTCGTGCGACGGGCGCGGCGTAAAGAGGGGAACGACAGTCACAGATAATCGCCAATGGTGCAGCGGAGAGCCAGTGGGCACGGCCAGTGGGCACGGCCAGTGGGCCTCGGCCCGGTCCGAGGATTACTCGGTGGGTGGGGACTCCCGCTTCGGCGCATCGAAGTAGGTCCAGGGGGTGAGTATCGTGAAGAAGACTCGACGCGTCGCCGCGCACCAGCCGTCGATAGCGTGGATGCCGACCGCACGGAGGAGCGCCTCGAGGGTGGCCGCGAGCAGCCAGCAGCACGCCGAGACCACAACTGCGACGGGCCAGAGCGGGATAGACAGGATGAACCCCACCGCAACGAGCGGTGCCACAACCATGCAGGGGCCAACTAGCGCGAGGGCCACGGCACCTCACGCCTCGGCCGGCGCGGAAAGATCACACGTGTCATTTATGGGCTCGGCGGAAACGGCTGGCTCACACATCGTCGATGGGTGATACTTCCTGTCGATAGTCCACGCGACGGGGGAAGTCCTGATGACCAAGATAATGGCACGCACAATTGAGGCGCTGCGGAAAGACGTGCTCGCGGCGAATCTCGAGATCTACACGCGCGGTCTCGCGCAGTTCACCTTTGGCAATGTGAGCGGCGTGGACCGCGAGCGGGGCGTCGTGGTGATCAAGCCCAGCGGTGTTCCCTATGCGCAGCTCACGGCGAAAATGCTCGTGGTCTGCGATCTCGACGGCACCGTCACGGCAGGATCGCTGCGTCCGTCGTCGGATTTGCCAACGCACCTGGTGCTCTACCGTGCGTTCCCGGGGGTGAACGGCATCGTCCACACGCACTCGCCGCACGCCACCGCGTGGGCGCAGGCGGGGCGTGAGATTCCCTGCGTCGGCACAACCCACGCGGACCATTTCTACGGCTCCATTCCCGTGACCGACGCGATGACCGCGCGCGAGATCGCCCGCGACTATGAAGCGAACACGGGGCGTGTGATTGTGCGTCGCTTTCGGGGGGTCGACCCGCTGCAGGTACCGGCAGTCTTGGTGCGCTCGCATGCGAGCTTCTGCTGGGGGGCGTCGGTCGGCGCGGCGGTTGAGACCGCGGCGGTGCTCGAAACCGTCGCACGCATGGCGTCCGAGACGCTCGCCATCAATCCGAAAACCAAGCCGATTGCGCCACCGTTGCTGAACCGGCACTTCCTGCGAAAGCATGGGGCGGCGGCCTACTACGGACAGCCGGACGCCAAGTAACCGTCTAGCCCCCCCCACCAGCTCCCAAGCGGACGGTAACAGATTTCGCCGCGCTACTTGCCCAGCGGTGGTTATTCGTCACACTTTAGGGTTGCCCAGCGGTTACTCCGTTGTGACATACCTATGGGTTATGCACCGCCGATGGCACCATCGCCACCGGAACATAGTTCTACCAGGGAGATCGCGCATGATGGGAGAAACGCCAGGTTCATTCCGGCGGCGATGGGCGGCATGCGGTACGGCGACGCGCCGTGCCAGTGTTCGCCTGCTCGCCGGACTCGGGTTACTCGGAAGCGTGTTGCAGAGCGCTCAGGCTCAGGGGACGACCGGCACGGTTGCCGGTAAGGTCACCGAGGGTGCGGCAGCGACACCGGTGGTTGGCGCACGTGTTTCCATTACCGGAACGCAGCTTGCGGCCCTGACGGGTACCGACGGCGCTTATTCGATTCGCGGCGTGACTCCTGGCGCGGTAGAGCTCCAGGTCGTTCGACTGGGCTATCAGCCCCTTCGCTCCACGAGCACCGTTGCGGCCGGCCAGACGGCCACCGTCAACTTCACGATGGTCGCAGCGACGTACTCCCTGTCGGCCGTGGTCACCACGGCGACTGGTCAACAGCGCAAGGTCGAACTCGCCAACTCCACGACGCAGATTTCGGTCGCTGAGAAGATGGAAGACCTCCCCATCAAGGACATGGGCACGCTGCTCTCCGGCCGTGCCTCGAGCGTTCAGGTCGTGTCGACCGGCGCCACCGGCACTGGTTCGCGTATCCGCATCCGCGGTCAGAACTCGTTCTCCCTGAGCAATGACCCGATCGTCGTCATCGACGGTGTGCGCGCCACGGCCACCACGAACAACGGCCTGAGCGTTGGCGGCTCTGGCCCGTCCCGCCTCGACGACATCAACCCCGCCGAAATCGAGACCATCGAAGTCGTGAAGGGACCGTCGGCCGCGACCCTTTACGGAACCGAGGCCGCGAACGGCGTTATCGTCATCACCACCAAGCGTGGTAAGTCGGGCAAGACCAAGTACAACATGACGATGGAAATGGGCCAGATCACCAACACGGCCAAGTATCCGGATCTCTGGTCGCTGTGGGGCAAGACCTCGCCGTCCACGACCTCCGCGATCTGCTTGCTCTCGGCCGTCTCGGCCAAGACCTGCGCCGTCGATTCGCTTTCGCACGGCAACGTGCTGAACATGGCGAACCTGACCCCCATCGGCACCGGCGACCGGAAGAGCTACAACTTCCAGGCCTCGGGCGGCACCGACAAGATTCAGTTCTTCGTCTCGGCGCAGTCCGAGCAGGAGACTGGCATCTACAAGATGCCCAACAACGAAGTGGCCCGCCTCACGTCGCAGCGCGGCGTCAGCGCCCTGCCGAGCGACATCATGCGGCCGAACGCCCTGGCGCGTAACAGCCTCCGCGCGAACCTTTCCGCGCAGCTCGCGCCGAAGTGGTTTATGCAGGTGTCGTCGTCGTACGTGAACAGCATGACCCGCATGCCGCAGAACGAAGACAACGGCAACGGCCTCATGGTGGATGCGCTTGGCGGCCCGTGGCGCGGCGACCTCGTCGATGCGCAGGGTGACTCACTGCGCGGCTATCGCTCCTTCATGATGGGCGACGTGCTGGCGCAGACGACCACGCAGAACATCGATCGCTTCATCAACAGCGTCACCTCGCAGTTCAATCCGACCGATTGGCTGTCGACGCACGCCGCCGTCGGGTCGGACTACACGGTTCGTAACGACCTCTTCCTCTCCAAGGTTGGCGAGGGTCCGAACACCGGCACCGTGCGCTCGGGCAACATCACGAGCGCCGCGTTCAGCATCAACCAGCAGACGGTTGACCTCGGCGCCACCGCCAAGGCCCAGCTGTTCCCCTGGCTCCAGACGAGCACGTCGATCGGCATGCAGTACATCCGCAACGCCACGGGCGCCACGCAGGGCACCGGCATTGGCCTGCCCCCGGGCGGCGTGACGGTCTCGGCCGCTGCCACGCGCAGCAGCACGCAGACCTTCTCGGAGAAGCGCACCCTCGGTTACTACGCCGAAGAGCTCTTCACCGTCAACGATAAGTTGTTCCTCACCGCTGGCGTGCGTCGCGATGCGGCGAGTGCCTTTGGTAAGAACTTCAACGCCGTGTTGTATCCGAAGTTCGGCGCCTCGTGGTTGATCTCGGAACAGTCGTTCTTCCACAAGCCGTCGTACATCACCTCGCTGCGTTTGCGCGGCACGTACGGCGCCTCCGGTCAGATTCCGGGCGCCACCGACGCCGTGCTCTACTACTCGGCCGGCCCGACCACGCTGACCAACGGCAGCGACACGCCAGGCGCGTCGATCGGCTCGCTTGGTAACAGCATCCTGAAGCCGGAATACTCGGCCGAAAAGGAGTTCGGTTTTGACTTGGCCATGTTCTCCGGCAAGACGAGCCTTGAGGTCACCTCGTACGACAAGACGACGACTGATGCCTTGATCAACAAGGAAATCGCGCCGTCGGTGTCGGGCTTGGCCAACCAGTTCGTCAACATCGGAAGCATTCAGAACACCGGTCTTGAGCTGACCTGGAACCAGAAGGTCTATGACAGCCGCCAGCTCTCGGTCGACTTCACCCTGACCGCCTCCACGAACAAGAACAAAATGCTGACCCTGGGCGCCGGCATCCTGCCGATCTCCAGCGGTAACCGTGGTACGCAGCGCAACCTGCCGAACTATCCGCTGTACGGGTTGTGGGACAAGAGCTACACCTTCAACGATCTCAACAAGGACGGCATCATTACGCTGAATGAGATGACGTTCAGCGACACGGCCGTGTACCAGGGCACGACGTTCCCGACCCGTGAACTCGCGTTCACCCCGTCGATCGAACTGCTCAACCACAAGCTGCGCATCTCGTCGCAGATCGACAGCAAGTGGGGCTTCATGAAGTTCAACAACACGCTGCGTCACCAGTGTCAGAACGGCGTCACCTGCCGCGGTCGCTATGACATCAGCGCTCCGCTCGAGATGCAGGCGGCCGCCCTGGCCACCACGCAGGCCGTGTACACCGGCATGTTCGAAGACGGCGCGTTCACCCGCTGGCGTGAAGTGTCGGTCTCGTACGAAATGCCGCAGGCGTGGGCCTCGCTCGTGCGCGCTCAGCGCTGGAGCGTGATCTTCACCGGCCGGAACCTCGGCGTGAAGACCAACTACACCGGTGTCGATCCTGAAGCAGCACAGTCCAACAGCGACCAGCGCGGCAACGAAGAGTACTTCTCGACGCCGCCGCTTCGCACGTTCATGCTCCGCATGAACTTTACTTTCTAAGCCGAGCGCACATATGACCTATACATTTTCTGCGCGCCGCGCCCTTCGGCCGGTCGGCGCTCTGGCAGCCGCGATGGTGCTGGCCAGTTGCAGCAAGGACATCCTGAACGTGGCCACGCCCGACGTGCTGTCGGCGTCGGTGCTCAACAGCAGCCTCGGCGCGACCACGATGCGCAACGGTGCGTATCAAGATTTCGTCGTCGCGTTCTCGGGCAATATCGACGGGTACCTGGTGTCGACCGAAAACATGGGCGACGCGATCAAGACCGTGGATACGTTCGCGGATCGTTACTTCACGAACGAACGTCGCCAGAATGAAAATCTGCGCGGCGCTGCGAGCACGATGTACAACAACATGCATCTCGCCCGCGCTGGCTTGACGACGTCGATCATTGCCTGGGGCAAGGTGAAGCCGGCGACCACGGCGGCCAAGGACTCGCTCGCCGAGATGTACGCGGTGCGTGGGTACATGGAGGATTTCTTTGCCGAAGCGTATTGCTCTGGCGTGCCGTTCAGCTCCGTTGCCGCTGACGGATCGTTCGTCTACGGCTTGCCGTTGACGACCACGCAGATGCTCACGACGGCTTCTGCGTCCTTCGACACCGCCACGACGCTCTCCACGGGGACCAACCCCAAGTACCTCGCGGCTATTGGTAAGGCGCGTGCCCTGCTCAACCAGGGGCAGTTCTCGGCGGCTGCGGCCGCGGTGGCTGCGGTGCCGACGACGTACAAGTACACCATTTTCCACTCGGTGGCGACAGGCCGTCAGCAGAACGGCATCTACAATGCCACGTTCGTCAACGGATCGCGGTACACCGTGGGCACGAACGAAGGCACCAACGGACTCGCCTACCTGACCACGCCAGCGGATCCCCGCGCCCCGTGGACGGCGTCGACGACCCGTACCGGCTTTGACGGCACGAACCGTAACCTCCCGATCGAAGGGAAGTACACGGCGCAGAACTCGCCGGTGATTTTGGCCGACGGCATCGAGGCTCGCCTGATCGAGGCCGAAGCCAAGTTGCAGGGTGCAACACAGGCGGATCGCGATTCGGTCTTCGCGCGTCTCAATGTGCTCCGCGCCACCGGCTTGGCCGCTGCGATCACGCCGCTCGCGGCGTCGCCGACCACGCAGGCTGCCGCAGTCGACATGCTCTTCAAGGAGCGCGCGCTGTGGCTGTGGCTCACCGGGCATCGCCTCGGCGATCTGCGTCGCTTGGTCCGTCAGTATGGTCGTGACGCAGAAACCGTGTTCCCGACGGGCGCGGTGGATGTGCGCGTTGGCAACAACTACGGCACCGACGTCAACATGATCGTGCCGGTTACGGAAAAGAACAACCCGAGCTTCACGGGTTGCCTCGACCGCAAGGCGTAAGAGGTCGTCGTTTCAATCACGAGGGAACGGACGATGAGCAATCATCGTCCGTTTCTTTTTCCTGAGGATTTCCATGTCGAACGTTTTCGCGCGTCGGATCGCACTCGCGCTGTGCACGCTGTTGCTCACACCGATCGTGACGCAGGCCCAATCGAAGTCGGCGGCACCATTGGTCGAGTTCGAGAACATGACCTGGCCCGAAGTGAAGGCCGCGCTTGCCGCGGGGAAGACCACGGCGCTGTTCTACACGGGCGGCACCGAACAGCGTGGTCCGCAGAACATCAATGGCGGCCACAACTACATGGCGAAGGCCACGGTGAAGGAACTCGCCGTCCGGCTTGGCAACGCGATCGCGATGCCGGTGCTTGCCTACACGCCGAATAGCGCGAGTGCGCAGCTGCCCGGGACGATTGGGCTCACGCCGGAGCTGCTTTCGGCGATGCTGGAGCGCATGTCGGAAGAGGCGATCAAGACAGGTTTTAAGAACGTCGTGCTGATGGGAGACCACGGGGGTGGGCAGCCGAACGCCTACAAGTCCGTAGCGGAGAAGCTCGACGCCAAGTACGCGCCGCAGGGCGTGCATGTGTTTTACGCGGATTCGATTTACGCTCCGCGGCAGGCCGCGTTTGACGAATGGCTGGCCAAGAACGGCTACCCGACCGGCGGCCACGCGAGTCTGATTGACACGTCGGAGTTGCTGTACCTGTGCGCCGATGCCTGCGTGCGGAAAGAGCTCGTGGCGACCGCGTTGGGCGACCCAGTTCAGGCCCCAGGGGCGCCGCGTGATCCGAATGCCACGCGCCTGAACAACGGCATCACCGGCGACGCTCGACGCTCGACGGCCGAGCTTGGTAAACGGATGTTTGATTTGAAGATGGAATACGGCATTCGGCAGATTCAGCGACTGATTCCGCCGCCGGCGAAGTAGCAGGTCTCGCACGTCTGATACAAAAAGGGCCGCGCGATCTGCGCGGCCCTTTTTTTGTATCTCGTTATTTTACAATAGCTTAGCGACCGCCTGCCTTCATGCCGATCTCCACCGCCTTGAAGCCCGGGTCCCCCCAGTTCATGACGAACACGGAGAATCCCTGCTTCATGCGCATCTCGATATCGGTCGCGTTTGCCGGGAAGCCGCAGGCGATCTTGAACTCCTTGCAGGCGGCGAGTACCTGCTGGATTGCCCCTTCCCATCCCTTCTCGTCGAAGGTGCGCTTGCCGTCGGCGTCGGTCGTTGTGAACACCCCGCGGAGCGTCCCCGCACCGGGCCACAGCACGCCGATGCCTGGCACCGCCGCGATCTCTCGAACGTGGGCGAGCCCTTCCTTGCTCTCGACGATCGTCCAGTTCGTGAGTTCGCCGTTGGGATTGAGCGGATACAGGTCGGCCTTTGCCTTGTACTCCTTGTCCGACATCCCCCAGTAGGCCGGGGCGTTCCCCACCACGTCAGGGCGCGTGCCGCCCTGCGCCTTGAAGCGCATCGCCGCAAGCCCGGCCTTCAGCTCCACCGCGCTCTCCACCTCGGGGAACATCACGGTGGTGACCCCCATATTGAGCGCCTTGCCAATGCGTTCGGCGGCGAGGGTCGGGTTCTCGGCGATCTTATGGGTTTTCACGGCGAGGGGGTGGGCCCAGCGCTGCGCCGGGGTCCCGCCGTCCTGCATCCCCTTGACGAAGTCCAAATAGCCGGCGTAGCCCTTGTCCCAGTCCCCTTCCATGGCCCCGTCAAAGACGAAATCCGAGGGGGTACGCGCCAGGGCGTCGGCGGCCAGCTGGGCCGCGGTTTTGGTCGGGACCGTGGTGGTATCACCCCGGGGGCGACGGTTGGAGGGCGCATAAAGACCGAAGACCGGCTTATGCTGCGCCAGTAGCTCGGCCACCGGGTTCAGGTGACGGGCGCCCTGATGCAACGCTAGCAGAGCGGGAAGCGTAACCAGAAGCAGGGTTGGAATCCAACGAACGCGCACAGGAATCTCCGGAAACAGGGATGGTGACTTTCGGTCGACGGCGAGTATCGCGCCAACGACGAATATCGGCAAGGGGGCGGTCTGGCCCCCCCCCCCCCGCCTACCCTGTTGGTGAAGTACTTGCGGGGCTTTGGTTTCTGGCCCAGTTTATCTCGGCGGCCCTTATAGGATGCAAGGGCGTTACTATCTGCATAAAACTGAGAGCTAATCACGTGAGAGCTATCACCGTTGCAACGGTTTCCGGACTGTTGCTCGCGTCCGTCTGTGTTGCCTACGCCGTGCGTCCTGCGGCGCTGGTCGCCGCGCGGGCACCTGTCACGCACGCGCTGATTGTCTCCCCAGAGGCTCTCACGTCCGTGGTGCAGAAGCGGTGCGCGGAGTGCCATAACGACGACAAACGTCGCGGCGACCTCTCGCTTGAGACTTTTGATGTGGCGGCGGCGGCCAAGTCGCCCGCACTCTCCGAAAAGATCATTGCCAAGCTCCGTGCGGGAATGATGCCGCCCCCAGGATGGGAGAAGCCCGGCGGTGACACACTCGCGGCCTTGGCCTCGACCCTTGAACGGCTGATTGACGCCTCCGCAGCGGTCAATCCGAACCCGGGGTCGCGCAGCTTCCAGCGGTTGAACCGCTCCGAGTACGAGAAGTCAGTGCACGACTTGCTCACGCTCGACATTGACGCCGGCTCGTGGCTGCCGCTCGACACCAAGAGCAACAACTTCGACAACATCTCCGACGTGCAGGTCCCCTCGGCGACGACGCTCGACGCCTACATGGACGCTGCCGCGGAAGTGAGCCGCTTGGCGGTGGGCGACCCGAAGGCCACCCGCGCCGCCAAGACCTACAAGATTCCGCGGCTCGCGTCCCAGATGGACCAGGTGGAGGGTGCACCGTTCGGCACGCGCGGCGGCATCAGCGTGATGCACATCTTCCCCGCCGACGGCCAGTACGTGCTGTCGACCATGATGCACTCGATTCCAACCGGCCAGCTCTTTGGTTCCGCTGCGCCGTTCGACGAGATGATTGAGTTTTCCGTCAACGGCGAGCGGGTCGCGCTTGTCCCCGTGGATCGCGGGATGTCGCAGGCCGACCCGACCGGGATGGACGTGAAGACCCCGCCCATCCAGCTCCGCGCCGGCCCACAGCGTGTGACCGCGGCGTTCGTCCGCACCTTTGATGGGCCGGTGAACGACAATCTGGCGCCGATCGCGAACAGCATCGCTGACACCCAGATCGGCTCGCAGAGTGGCGTGACCATGCTCGCGCATCTGCGTGAAGTGACCGTCACGGGGCCGTTCAACGCGACTGGCGTGTCGGACACGCCGAGCCGCAAGCGGATTTTCAGCTGCCGGCCGCTGTCGCCGGCCGAGGCGCGGCCCTGTGCGGAGCGCATTGTGGCGACCCTCGGTGGTGCCGCGTACCGTCGGGCGCTGAATGCGAACGACATCGCGGGGCTGATGAAGTTCTACGATCGCGGCGCCAAGGAAGGGGGCTTCGAGATCGGCGTTCGCCGCTCCCTCGAGGCGATTCTGTCGAGCCCGCATTTCATCTTCCGCGTTGAAGAGATTCCGAAGGGCGCCAAGGCTGGGTCGCGGGTTGCGGTGAGCGATGCCGATCTCGCGTCGCGGCTGTCGTTCTTCATCTGGGGAACACCGCCGGACGACAAGTTGATTGCCGCAGCGCGCGCTGGCGCGTTGAGCACGCCGGAAGGACTTCGGACCCAGGCCGCGCGGTTGCTCGCCGACCCGCGGAGTGATGCCCTCTCCACGCGATTTGCGGCCCAGTGGTTGCGCCTGCAGGACATTGAGAAGGTGCATCCGGACGCGTTGCAGTTTCCGAACTTCCGTCAGCAGCTCGCCGACGCCATGCGTCACGAGACGGAACTGTTCTTCATGAGCATTGTGCGTGAGAACCGGAGCGTGCTCGACCTGCTCACGGCGAACTACACGTACGTCAACGACGAGCTCGCCCAGCACTACGGCATGCCCGGAATCACGGGCAGCAACTTCCGTCGCGTGCAGTATGCCGACAATCGCCGGAGCGGGCTCCTGGGTCAGGGCAGCATTCTGACGCTGACCTCGCACGCGAATCGTACGTCGCCGGTGCTCCGCGGTAAGTGGGTCATGGAAGTGATCCTCGGATCGCCGCCGCCACCGCCGCCGCCGAATGTGCCGGACCTGGAAAAGACGGGCGAGGCCAAGGACGGACATTTCCTCAGCACCCGTGAGCGGATGGAAATGCACCGGGCGAACCCGGCGTGCGTGTCGTGCCACAAGGTCATTGACCCCATTGGCTTGGCCCTCGACAACTTTGATGTGACCGGCCAGTGGCGCATTCGCGAGAACGGCGCGTCGCTCGACACGCAAGGCCAGCTGTATGATGGCTCCGCGGTGTCGTCGCTGCCGGAACTGCGTGCCGCATTGCTCAAGCACCCCACGCCGATCGTGCGCTCCTTCACGCAGAACCTGATGGCATACGCCCTCGGGCGCCGCGTGGAGTTCTACGACCAGCCGACCATCCGCAAGATTCAGCGTGACGCTGAACCCAGCGGCTACAAGTTTGACCGGTTTGTGATGGGCATCGTATCGAGCGATGCATTCCGTATGCGTCGCGTGCCGGCGGCAGTTTCCGCCGACGCTGCGACACGCAACTCCAGCGGCACCCGCTAACCCCGTAGCACGAGGAATCCGATGACGTACATCAGTGGCAAGGCACTTCCGCGTCGTACCTTCCTGCAAGGAATGGGTGCGACCGTCGCACTCCCCTTCCTCGACGCCATGTTCCCGGCGGGCAAGCCGACGTGGCGGATCACGTCGCAGCAGGCGCCGCGCATGGTCGCGATCGAGATGGTGCACGGCGCGGCGGGTTGCAACGAACTCGGCGCATCGCTGAACTACTGGGCACCGGCCGCCACGGGACGCGCGTACGATCTCTCGCCGTCGGCGTTGAGCCCGCTCGAGCCGTTCCGCGACTACCTGACCATCATCAGCAACACGGATTGCCGTGAAGCCGAGCCGAACGCACCGAAGGAAATCGGCGGCGATCACTTCCGGTCGAGCGCGGTCTTCCTGACGCAGTCGCACCCGAAGCAGACCGAAGGGTCGGACATTCACGTGGGCGAGTCGATCGACCAGATCTACGCCCGCAAGTTTGGCCAGACCACGCCGATCCCCTCGATGCAGCTGTGCATTGAGAATGTGGACCAGGCGGGCGGATGCGCCTACGGCTATGCCTGCGTGTACACCGACTCCATTTCGTGGGCCTCGCCCACGGAGCCGCTGCCCGTGATTCGCGACCCGCGCGTGGCCTTCGAGAAGTTGTTCGGGGTTGGCGGGTCAACGGAAGAGCGTTTTGCGCGTCGGCAGTCGCGTCGCAGCATTCTCGACTGGGTCGCGGGCGAGATGGTCTCGCTCAAGGGCTCACTCGGTGCTGACGACCGCACCCGTCTCGACCGCTATCTCGAAGACATCCGTGAAGTCGAGCGCCGCATTCAGGCGATCGAAACCCGCAACATGAGCGGCGAACAGCGCGACATGCCCGAAGCGCCGGCTGGTGTGCCGGATTCGTTCTCGGAGCACGTGGCGGTGATGTTCGATATTCAGGCGCTCGCCTTTGCGTCGGATATCACGCGCGTGTTCTCGTTCAAGATGGGCCGTGACGGATCGGCGCGTACGTACCCGGAGAGCGGCACCGACAAGCCGTTCCACCCGGCGTCGCACCATGGCGGCAACAAGAAGGGCGTGAGCGACTTCCAGATGATCAACAAGTACCATGTGGCGCAGTTGCCGTACTTCCTGAACAAGCTCAAGGCGATTCAGGAAAATGATGGCAACCTGCTCGACAAGACGATGATCATTTACGGATCGCCGATGGCCGACAGCAACCTGCATAGCCATCGCCGTTGCCCGCTGATCGTGGTGGGCAAGGCCGACGGCCGGATGGGCGGCAACGTGCACATCAAGGCGCCGGATGGCACCCCGATGGCGAATGCGATGCTGAGCATGATGCACACGCTCGGCGTGAACGACATGAAGACGCTCGGTGACAGCACCGGAACCCTGAACCTCTCGTCTCATGCGTAAGGCGGTTTTCATTGCGATGGCGCTGTTGCTGGTCGCGGTCGCCGCTCCTGCGGCGATCACGACCGTCGACGCGCCGGTCGCTGATGCGGTGATGAAGCACGACGCGACGCGCCTCAAGGCGTTGTTGCGTCAGGGTGCTGATGTGAACGCGGCTCAGGGTGACGGCATGACGGCGTTGCACTGGGCCGCGATGTCGGGCGACGCCGAAACGGTGACGATGCTGGTCGCGGCTGGCGCGCGACTCGAAGCCGTGACGCGCAATGGGAGCTATGCGCCGTTGCATCTGGCGGCGCGCAGCGGAAGCGTTGCGGCGGTCAAGGCATTGCTCGATGCGGGGGCCAACGTGAAGGCCGCGACGTCGTCGGGTGGCACGACACCACTGCACTTTGCCGCGTCGCTTGGTGATAAGGCGATTGTCGCCGCGCTGCTCGACAAGGGCGCCCCGGTTGACGCAAAGGAAACCGCATTCGGCCAGACGCCGATCATGTGGGCCGCCGCGTATGATCGTACCGCCGCGGTCGAGTTGCTGGCGGCTCGTGGCGCGAACCTGAAGCTGACGTCGAAGGTTGAGGACGTCCCGGCTCGCGAGAAGCTCGATCGCGCGGCGTTGACGTTGCGCACGCGTAAGGTGGCGGCGGTGAAGGCCGCCGAGGCGCCTCCGGCTCCGGCCGGGCGCGGCGCTGGTACTGCGCCGGTAACGGCCGAGGATAGCGCTCAGGCAAAGAAGGCGGCGGCCGCGCCGATCGCGGCGACTGGGCCGCGCGGCGGTGGCGCTGGTGGTGGTGGCCGCGGTGGGCGTGGCGGTTCGCCGTCCGACTCGAGCGGTGGCATGGCGATCGGTACGCGTGGCGCGAGCTATGGCGACCTCGTGGGGAACAAGGGTGGGCTGACGCCGCTCCTGTTCGCCGTGCGCGAGGGGAATATGAAGACCGCCGAGGTGCTGCTCAATGCCGGCGCTGATGTGAATCAGGTGAGTGCCGGTGACCACAGCAGCCCGCTGCTTATGGCCACGATCAACGGCCAGTTCGACCTGGCAAAGATGCTCTTGGCGAAGGGTGCGAACCCGAAGCTCGCGAGCGATGCCAACGCGACGCCGCTGTACGCGACCATCAATGTGCAGTGGGCGCCGAAGTCGCTGTATCCGCAGCCGGTCGCTCAGCAGCAACAGCAGACGACCCACTTGGAGCTCATGGAGGCGCTGCTGAAGGCTGGCGCTGATCCGAATGTGCGCCTCAAGAAGCATCTCTGGTACATGTCGTACAACTTCGATTTGCTCGGCGTGAACACGCAGGGGTCAACGCCGTTCTGGCGCGCCGCCTACGGGCTCGACGTGCCGGCCATGAAGATGCTGATCAAGTACGGCGCTGATCCGAACATCCCGACAGAGAAGCCGGTGGGCCGCACGCTCGGCGACGACGCGGGCCCCGCGGATGCCGACAGCACCGCTGGTGACAAGTCTGGATTGCCGCCGATTCCGGCCGGCGGTCCCGGGGTGTATCCGCTGCACGCCGCGAGCGGTGTGGGGTACGGCGAAGGCTATGCCGCGAACGCGCACATGCACGCGCCGGACTCGTGGATGGCCGCGGTGAAGTATCTGATTGAGGACCTGCACCTCGATCCGAACGCCCGCGACTTCAACGGCTATAACGCGATCCATCATGCTGCCGCTCGTGGCGATGATCAGCTGATTGATTATCTCGTGTCGAAGGGGGTCGATATCATGGCCGTCTCGCGCAAGGGACAGACGACCGCTGATATGGCGAATGGGCCGGTGCAGCGTATCCCGCCCTTTGTTGAGACGTTGGCGCATCTTGAGAAGCTGGGCGCCAAGAATAACCACAAGTGTAAGAGCTGCTAGCGCTAGGATAGCTGCTCAGCGACTGCACCTGCTGTGACAAAGCCCCGATGCTCACGCGAGCGTCGGGGCTTTGTCGTTGGGGGCGTTTGGAGATCAGATGTGGCGGAGCGGCGCGTGGGCGTGATAGATGGTGCGTCCGCCGGCCGTACGGATTGCCTCCCAACTCGCGGCAACGGCGGCCGCGTGTTCGTCAGGTGCTGCGCCCGGTGAGGCGAGATCGCCCACGAACGCTTCGCCGCTGTCGAGGATCAGGCTGACGCTGTCGTCGGAGTGACCTGGCGTGGCAATCACTTGCCCGTCAATCCCAATCGCCTTGAGCAAGGCGCGGCTTTCGGCGAATGGCAGTGCGCGATTATCGCGGAGGGTGATGTCGTGGAAGTGCATCTCCGGCTTCATCCACTGCTTGAGCTGCGGGATGAATGGTTCCTGCCCTTCACACACGAGCAGGGTGAGCCCCGCCTGCTTGAGTTCTTGGGCGAGACCGGCGTGGTCAGGGTGGAAGTGCGTCACCAAGAGGTACTGAAACGCGGAGAGCGGGATGTCGACGCGTTTGAGATTCGCGAGCAGCAGAGGCATCGTGCCCGGCCACCCGCAATCCACGAGCAGCGGCGTGCCGGTGCTTCCGACGGCAAAGTAGTTGGTGGATTTGTAGCCAACGTTGACGATGTTCATGGGGTTAAACACCGAGTGCTTTGCGAACGGCGGGCGCGACAATGGTGCCGAAGAGCTCGATGGAGCGCATCACGGCTTTGTGGGGGAGCGGACCGACCGTCATCTGCGCCATGAATCGTGTGTTGCCGAAGAGCTCGTGCTCGTAGAGGATCTTGTCGATCACTTGCTGCGGGCTGCCAACGAGGAGCGCGCCGTGCGGTGTGCAGAGGGCGTCGAACTGCGCGCGCGACAGAGGGGGCCAGCCGCGTTCCTTGCCGATGCGCCCCATGACCTCGGCGTAGCTCGGAAAGAAGGTGGAGGCAGCCTCCTGCGAGCTGTCGGCGATGAAGCAGTGTGAGCCGATGGCGAGCGGGAGGGTGCGCCCGTGACCGGCGCGTTCGGCGGAGTCGCGGTAGAGCTCGACGAGCGGGACGAAGTGTGCCGGTGCGCCGCCGATGATGGCGAGGGAGAGCGGCAAGCCGAGTTGCGCGGCGCGGACGACGGATTGCGGCGTGCCACCGACCGCGATCCAGACCGGGAGCGGCTGCTGAACCGGCCGCGGGTAGACGCCGCGCCCGTCGATGAAGGGGCGTGTGCGCCCGTGCCAGGTAATGACGTCGGTGTCGCGGAGCTTGAGGAGCAGGTCAAGCTTCTCGCTGAAGAGGGCGTTGTACTGGTCGAGGTCGTAGCCAAAGAGCGGGAAGGACTCGATGAAGGAGCCACGGCCTGCCATGATTTCAGCGCGACCATTGGAAATGAGGTCGACCGTCGAGAACTCTTGGAAGACACGGACCGGGTCGTCCGAACTGAGGACGGTGACGGCGCTTGTCAGGCGAATGCGCGTGGTCCGGGCCGCGATGGCTGCGAGGACCACGGCTGGGGTGGAGACGATGAAATCCTGGCGGTGGTGCTCCCCGACGCCAAAGACGTCGAGGCCCAGTTGGTCGGCCAGTTCGGCTTCTTCGAGGAGGTCCCGCATGCGGGGGGCGGCTGGCGGCAGGGTGCCGCTGGCCTCGTTCCAGCCCGATTCCACAAAGGTGTAGAGTCCCAGTTCCATCCCCTGAAACTAGCCAGTACCGGCGCGGCTCCAAGCGCCCAGCCCGCCTGGCGCGTATGATACTGGTAGGCACGACGGTTGCAGTCGCTGTCCCGTTGTCCCAGACTTGGAACGACCACTTTTCGACGGAGCCTCCATGCGTTCCCCGTTCATTGCTACCCGAGCCATCCTGCTCGGTCTCGCCGTTGCCCCCGCCCTGATGGGCGCGCAGGGGGCTGGCAAATTAAATCGCTACGGCAATCCTTCGACGATGAAAGCGGCGCCGACCTCGGCCGCGATCACACCGAAGGATCTCCAGATTCGCCTCTACCAGTTCGCCGACGACTCGATGCTCGGTCGTCAGGTTGGGCGTATTGGCAACATGAAGGGCACGACCTATATCGCCGCCGAAGTGAAGCGCCTTGGGCTGATTCCAGCGGGGGACAACGGCACCTATTTTCAGGTGCTCCCGTTCCATACCAAGCAGTACACGAACCATTCGCGGCTCACGGCCAATGGCAATCCGCTCGCGTGGAACAAGGATTGGGTGGCGGTGCCGGGGAGTGCAGCCCCGAAGCCGATCAGCAATGTCGAGGTGATTTTCGGCGGCACGCAGGGTGACACAACCAAGCAGATTTCCGCCGCGTTGGCGAACGGAAAGTTTGTGGTCGTGCTCCCAGCTGCTCCGGTGGCTGCGCCTGCGGGTGGTCGTGGTGGCCCAGGTGGTGGCGGTGGACGCGGTGGGTTCGCGGCGCCGGCGCCGTCGCGTTTTGCTGGGGCTGTGGCCGTGGCGACCGTTGATTTGGATGGGCTGACGGATGCGCAGCGAGTGGCAATCAATGTGCCGACCGTCGCCGCTCAGGGTGGGGCAGGCGGACGTGGCGGGCGGGGTGGTCGTGCTGGTGGTGCGGGGGCGCCGGTAGATTCGTTGGCGATTCTACATGGCCAGATCGATCAACTCACGCCGCAGGCGCAGTTGCGTGTCACGAAGGCGGCGGCCGCCGAGCTGTTCGGTGGACGCGGAATCGACGGGATGACGCCAGGCACGCGCGGTGGCACCGTGTCGGCGTCGCTCGACTTTGTGGAGCTGCCAACGGAGTGGGCGCGCAATGTGGTCGCGATTCTCCCCGGGAGTGATCCGGTGCTGAAGCATCAGTACGTGGCAATCGGCGCGCACAACGACCATGTGGGCTTCACGACGGCCCCCGTGGACAAGGACTCGCTGAAGGTGTTCAACGACATCCGCAACAAGATGTTGATTGAGAACAAGATGATTGCCCTGACGCAGGCGCAGCTGGCCACGATCAAGGTGAACATGGACAGCATTCGCAAGGTGGTTCCGAAGGCGCGTATGGACTCCGTGAACAACGGTGCCGACGACGATGGCTCGGGCTCGATGGGCGTGCTGGAGATTGCTGAGTATATGGCGAGCATGAAGGTGAAGCCGAAGCGTTCAACGCTGTTTGTGTGGCACACCGGTGAGGAAGGTGGTCTGATTGGGTCGGCGTTTTACACGGCGAACCCGACCGTGCCGCTGGATTCAGTGGTGGCGCAGCTCAACATCGATATGATTGGGCGTGGGCGCGCGGAAGATCTTCCCGGCGGTGGTCCGGATTACCTGGGTGTCGTCGGTTCGTATTTCGACTCCAAGGATCTCGGCGAAGCCGTCAAATCGGTGAACGCCAAGCAGGCCAACCCGCTCCAGCTGGACTACAAGTTCGACGATTCGTTGTCGTGGAGCGGCTACAACAACATTTATGGCCGAAGCGACCACTTCAACTACGCGAAGGTCGGAGTTCCGATCGCCTTCTTCTTTACCGGATTGCACGGCGACTACCACCAGAAGTCCGACGAACCGGAGTTCATTGACTACCCGCACTATGCGAAGATCACGAACTACGTGGAGAAGCTGGTCGAAGAAGTTGGGAATGGTCCGCGCCCGCGCATGAACGGGAGCAAGCCGGCCAAGCCGCCGAAGCCGACGGTTCCGTAAGTGCTGCCGCGCGTTGCTTGGACGCGCGGTCACAGCAACGCCCTGAGGCAGCTGCCTCGGGGCGTTGCTGTTCGGATTGGGGATGTCGTTGCTCACGCACCCTTGTCGCGCCGGCTGATGCTCGCGCTGTACCTGCTGATTGGTCCGGTCTGGTTTAGCGCCTGTCAGAGCGCGACGGCACCGGCGGCGCAGCTCCCGGTCGGCGCCGTGCGATTTGAGGCCTCGGCTGCCTATAAGGGCTGGTGGGCCGTGGTGCAGAATTGCTCGGGGCTGACGGGCGATTTCAATGCCGTGCAGTGGTATCAAGTCCCCGCCACGACGACCTTTGCCGTTGCTGGGAGCGGCCCCGCCAACGGCGCTTGGTACTCCAACGGCAACATTGTGGTGCTCGCCGGCGACTCCGCGCAGAGTGGTCAGGTTGTGCGGCACGAGATGCTCCACTCGCTGATCGGACCAGTATCGGGGCATCCCGCGCAGTACTTCTATACCAAGTGCGGGGGAATCGTGGCCTGCGCGACCAACTGTGCCACCGAGGCCTTGGCAGCGGTACCAACGGTCGATCCGGCAAGTCCGCTTGTCGACGCGAGTACTGTGCAACTGCAAGCAACGACGGAGCCGGCCAGCTTTGCCACGGCCCGCAGTATCGGGTGGCTGACCCTTGTCGTGAAAGCCACGAACACCGGCGCAAATGGCGTGCGCGTGCGGCTGCCGCGGCTGACGCCCGGGAGCCTCTCCGGGCCGCTGTTTGGATACAGCTACAACGGCTCCGGACGTTTTGACCTGACCAACGATGCCGTGCTCTACCTCCCTGCCGGCGCCACACGTCAGCGGGCATTCGACATCCGGGTCTCCCTGCTCGACACTGGTGCGCGCCTGCGCGGCGCCTTTGCCGCTGAATCGACGGTGGTGATCACGCTCCCACCGATCTAAACGTTCGGTGCGCGAAGTGAGCGACGACGCTCACCATTTCGTATAATTCGACGTCCCGTACACTCGGAGCTCGTCGTGTCGCGTCTCATGGTTCGCACGTTGTTGGCGGCGATGTTCGTCGCGTCCACTGTTCAGGCCCAGCGCCCCCAGCCATCGGGAGCGGCCGCCGAGGCGGTGAAGGCACGATATCGCAAGCTTGAGGTGCGCATCCCGATGCGCGACGGCGTGAAGCTCTTTACCGCCATCTATGTGCCGAAGGACACAACGCAGGCGTGGCCGATCCTTATGGATCGTACACCCTACGGCGTGGCTCCGTACGGCCCGGAGGCGTACCGGACGTCACTCGGTCCGAACGGGACGCGATATCTGGAGTCGGGATTCATTTTTGTGTACCAGGACGCACGCGGGCGATTCAACTCGGAAGGGGAGTATACCGAGATGACGCCGCACAAGGATGTGAAGACCGGTCCCAAGGATGTGGACGAGAGCAGTGATTCCTACGACACCATCGACTGGCTGATCCAGAACCTTCCGCACAACAACGGCAAGGTCGGGATCTACGGGACGTCGTATCCGGGGTTTTACACGACGGCGAGCTGCATTGACCCGCATCCTGCGCTCAAGGCCTGTACGCCCCAGGCGCCGATGACCGACGTGGCAAAGGGGGACGATCTCTTTCACAACGGCGCGTTCTACTTGGGGGCCAATTTCTCGTTTTATCAGGGCTATGGGCGGACACCGCGGAACCCGAGCCTTGGCCCTGACCCGCAGTACGATCGGCCCAATATGGCGGGCGATGCCTACACGTTCTTCCTCGAGATGGGCCCCGTGGGTCCGGGGTCGCGAAAGTGGCTCCCGAAAGAGACGGCGCCGCTCTGGGATCTGGTGATGCAGCATCCGAACTACGATGCGTTCTGGCAGGCGCGTAATATTCGCACGCACCTCACGAAGGTTGCACCGGCCATGCTCGAGACGGGTGGGTATTACGACGCCGAGGATTTGTTTGGTCCGTGGGGGACGTATCGGGCGATTGAGGAGTTGTCGAAGGGAAAGAATGCGGGCAATCATATTGCAATTGGCCCCTGGTCGCACGGTGGGTGGTCGCGCGGGGACGGGACATCGCTCGGTGCGCTGCGCTGGGAGAGCAAGACCGCGCCCTTCTTCCGTGACTCGATTGAGTTTCCGTTCTGGATGCAGCATCTCAAGGGCGGTCCCGACGCCAAGCTCCCGAAGGTGCTCGTGTATCGCACCGGGGCTGAGAGGTGGGATCGGTATGATGTCTTTCCGCCGAAGACTGCTCAGGCGAAGTCGTTGTACTTCCAACCCGGTGGTGGGCTGGCGTTCACGGCGCCGACCGCGGCGAGCCGCACGGGAGCGGCAGCCTTCGCAGAATATGTGAGCGACCCTGCGAATCCGGTGCCCGTGTCAGAGAAACCGACGGCCCAGGGAATGCCGGGCACCTACATGACCGCGGACCAGCGGTATGCATCGGCCCGCGCGGATGTCGTGACGTATCGGACGGCGGTGCTGACCGAGGATGTGACAATTAGCGGTGCAGTGCGCCCGGTGTTGCATGTCTCGACGAGCGGCACTGACGCCGATTTTGTGGTGAAGCTGATTGATGAATTTCCGGAGAACGCGCCGAACTGGCCTGGCGATAGCTCCGGGTTTAAGGTCGCGGGGTATCAGCAGCTTGTGCGCGGCGAGCCGTTTCGTGCGCGGTTCCGTCGGAGTTTTGAGAAGCCGGTCGCGTTTGTGCCGAACCAGCCCGACTCGCTGCGTTTCGAAATGCCGGAGATTCACCACACGTTCAAGAAGGGGCACCGGATCATGGTGCAGGTGCAGAGTTCGTGGTTCCCGCTGGCGGACCGGAATCCGCAAACGTTCGTGCCTAATATTTTCGAGGCACGCCGTGAAGATTTTGTGAAGGCGACGATGCGCATTTATGCCGCGCCCGCGAAGTTGAGCCGGATTGATGTGATGGTGACACCAGAGTGAATCCGTTGCGGCGGTCGCTGACCGCGTTATTCGTGACCCTGATGGCGGCGACGAGGCTCGGCGCGCAAGGGGGCGGACCGGCGTCGTCGCGTGGCGGAGCTGGCACACCGCGTGCGGCAGACGGCGAGCGTGTCAGCGAGCGTGTCAGCGCGTCACGCGAGATGTCGGCGCGGGCCATGCGCGTGTCGCGCCCACCGCTGATTGACGGGCGCGACACAGATGACGCCTGGTTGCTCGCGCCTGTGCTTCGCGACTTTCGGCAGTTCGATCCGGGGGAGGACATGGACCCGGCCTTCCGAACCGAAGCACGTGTGGTGTATGACGACCGTTACCTGTACGTCGTGGTCCGCGCGTTTGATCCGCATCCCGACAGCATTGTGCGCTTACTCAGTCGCCGCGACGTCAAGACGTCGAGCGATCAACTCAAGATTGTGATCGACGCGTTTCACGATCAACGGACCGGCGTCGAAATGGCCGTGAATCCTGCCGGTGTGAAGCGGGATTTCTCGATTTATGGCGACGTCATCGAGGACCCCACGTGGGATGGCGTGTGGGACGCCGCGGCGAGCGTTGATTCACTGGGATGGGTGGCGGAGTTCCGCGTGCCGTTCAGTCAGTTGCGCTACAACGATCAGGACGTGCACGAATTCGGATTCGGCATTTGGCGTGATATCGCGCGACTCAACGAGCGTGATTCCTGGCCAGTGTATCGGCGTTCCATCAATGCGTTCATGTCACAACTGGGAACGCTGAGCGGGATCCGCGGGATTGCCAAGCCGCGCCGCCTCGAAGTGCTCCCGTACGCGGTAGCCAAGACCGAGTCGTACCCAGCGACCGGCGGACCAGCGATGCGCTCGCGTGTGACGGGCGGCATCGACGTGAAAGCCGGGCTCACGCCGAATGTCACGGTGGATGCCACCATCAATCCTGATTTTGGTCAGGTCGAGGCGGATCCGGCGGTGCTCAATCTCTCCGCGTTCGAAATTCGATTTGATGAACGTCGTCCATTTTTCCAGGAAGGCGCCGGGCTGTACCGTTGCTCGGGGCCGTGCGAGGGGCTCTTCTACACGCGCCGCATCGGGCGCACGCCGCAACTTCGGAGTGGCAACGATCCAGCCTTTACGCCGATTCTTGGTGCCGCAAAGCTCACGGGGCAGTTCTCCAATGGCGTGTCGATTGGCTTGGTGGACGCCATTACCGAACGTGTGATCGGCGGCGCAGGCACCACGATCGAACCGAACACCAATTATCTCGTGGCACGCGCCCTGCGCGAATGGAATGGCGGGCGGGCGCAGCTTGGCGCCCAGATTACGAACGTGAGTCGTTCACTCGACAACGTCACCTCGCCACTCTTGCGACGCGACGCGACGACTGTGCTTCTCCAAGGCTATGTGAACCTTGGCGATGCGTGGCGCCTGCTCGCCTACACCGCCAACGGTCGCGTGAGCGGGAGCGCGTCGTCGATTGCGCTGACGCAGACCAACAGTGTGCACTACTTCCAGCGCCCAGACGGCGACACGCGCTACGACCCGACGCGCACCGCACTGAGCGGAATGGCCTACTCCGCACAATTAACCAAGCTCAAAGGGTGGTGGCGCTCGAATACGTACCTGCGCCGCGCGGATGGTGGAATGGAACTCAACGACTTTGGATTCGTGACGGTCGTCAATGACGAACAGGTCACGCAGCGTGTCGACTTCCTACAGGTGACACCGAATCGCTGGCTTCGCGCGGCGACTAGTTATGCCTCGGCTGAGGCGCACTGGACAACCGGCGGACTGCCGGCGTCGAGCGTGGCCCAGCTCTACGGGAATATCACGTTCCTCAATAGCTGGTCCGCCGCCGTCACCGTTACGGGGAGCGACCTCGCCGGGGTGAACTGTGCCAGCTGCGCCCGCGGCGGGCCGGCGCTGACGCAATCACCAAAGCGCGGCATTCGGTTTGATCTGATCGGCGACCCGCGCCCTGACTGGGTGCCGCGTGCGGCCATCCGCGTCGGGAGCTCGGATGTCGGGCGGTCGTGGTACCGCGGCGGTGATCTCAGCACAGACGTGCGCGTGTCGAGTCGCTACTCCGCTACGATTACCACGTCGTTCGATCATGTGGTGAACGACCAGCAGTGGGCCGCGAATTTCGGTGCGATGGGAAGCGACACCACGCATTACACCTTTGCGCGCCTCGAACAAAACATCATGACGATCACGGGGCGCGCGAACATGACCGTGACGCCGACGCTGTCGTTTCAATTCTACGCGCAGCCGTTCGTCACCACTGGGCATTTCAGTGATTGGCGAGAACTCGCACACCCGCGCGCTCCGCTGTACGCGGATCGATTCCGTCCGTTCAGCGGACCGAGTACGATTCTCAAGGATTTCAACGTCAAGCAGTTCAACTCGAATATTGTGGCACGCTGGGAATACCGGCCGGCGAGCGCACTGTTCGTGGTCTGGCAACAGGGACGCCAGCAAGGCGATATGAATCCAGGGAGCTTTAATGCACCACGGGATGTGCGCGATCTCTTCAGCGCACATCCCGATAACACCCTGGTGGTGAAACTGTCGTGGTGGTTCAACCCCTAAGCGGATAGCCGCTTAGGGGTCGTTCCTGCTCTCTACGGCGCGATAGCGAGCGCAGCGATGAGGCGCGTGAGGGCCTCCACGTCGCGGAGGTCGAGCACTTCGCCGGGCGTATGGGAATAGCGCCCTGGCCAGCTGATCCCCAGGTTGGGGGCGCCGTAGGCGCCGACGGCAGAACCATCGGTGCTGCCATGCGTCGTCCCAACTTGGAGCGGAATATTGTTGGCCTTCGCGACGCGCATCACGCGATCGCGCTCGGCGCGGGGCGCAACCGATCCATCGTCCAGCCCGCGGAGCACGGCGCCCTTGCCGAGCGGAGCGTAGGCAAACGTTGGCACTTCCAACGGGGTGTCGCTCGAGACGAAGGTGTCGATCGCGTACACGCGCCGGAGTCCGGCACCGCTCCGCGCGGCGAAAGCGCGTGCACCGAGAAGCCCCCCTTCCTCACCGGTGGTCCAGACGAGGATCACTTTGTGATTCAGTTTCGTGGGGTCGATTTTCTGGGCCGCCAGCACGAGCGCCGAGGAGCCGGTGCGGTCGTCCGAGGAACGTCCGGTGACTCGCGTCCCAGCAAGGCGTGCCGCGCGCTTGAGTCCCAGCACGGCAGCTCCGGTCTTGACGCCGCGGGCGGCTAACGCGGCGCCGTCGAGTCCAAACCAGGCCAGGAGTCGGGGTGGCGATTTGCCACGTGCGGTTTCGCGCGGTACGAAGACCCCGCGGAGCGCTTCGTTGGTATTGCCCGTCGCATCGGGATCGAACACCAGCATCGCTGGCTGCCCTTCCCAGGCCGAGGGGATCACTCCGCCCTTTTTGGTCAGCGTGACATGGCCGTCGGGCAGGATGCTGTCGACTTCGAAGGAGACTTCGTCCGTGTGCGCCACGAATGCTACGGAATCTTTGTCTGGTCCGACGGCGACAATCAGGTTGCCGGAGGAGTCGACGACCGCGCGATCCGCCGCCCACTTGGGGAGCGAGGCGCGGATAGCGTTTCGCACGCGCCACTCGTGGCCCGGAACGCCGGGGAGGTCCAGAAGCGTAGTGACGAGCTTCTCCGTGGCCTCGTAGGCATCGGTACGTGGGATCCGGACCGACGGCGGCGCTGCGGCGGGGGCCATCCACGCGACGTCCGCGGCCAGGGTGACTCCTGCCGCCTGGGCAACACTCTGGAGCAGCGCCCGGGCGTCCGCACCGCTCACCGACTCCACGAGCGAGCCCGTGTACCGCGACTTGGGCACAATCACCTTGGCCTGTGCGACCGTGGTACGGGTGCTCACGTCGATGATTGAAAGCTCGTTTACCGGGCCGACCCGACGCAGCGCGCCGGTCAGGCCGTTCCAGCCGAACACATGCTGGGTGGAGATGATGAAAATCGTCTCTCCCGATCCCACGGTGCCTTGGGCGGCCGTCGCGACTGCGGCACAGCCCGCGCGGGTTGCCGCGCCGGGGCCTGAGGCGAAGGATGACCAGGTCCAGGGGGCACGGTCAGGAATGACAGGGTCGAGCAGGGCGATCCCCAGCTTCTCGACCTCGGCACGCGACGAGGCGCCGACGTCCACCCAGAGCTGGTCAACACCGACGACCGCGGTGTCGGCTCGGTGTTGGCGGGTGAAGTGGCCGTTCGCGATGGCCACCACGCCGTTGACAGGCTTACCCGCGGTGTGGATCTGGACCCGGGTGGCCTCCAAAAACTGGTCCGCGAGCGGGTGCTGAAGGGTCGTTCCCGACCGATGGAGCCGCAGGTAGCCTTGGTCCGTGATTTGGCTGACCCCGTAAGCGGTCACGTCCAAGCCGCAGGCCACGACGCGGCGGGGGGTTCCCTGCCCCACGCGTTTCAGCCAGTTCCCGGACTGATCGCGGGTCCAGCCGGTGAGGAGCTTGCCCAGGGCCGGGCTCGCGAGGTCCTCGGCGCCAGGGGCTGCCGAGAGGGAAATCCAGCGGGAAAGGGCGTCGGCCGTGCGCGCGTCATCGGCCGACTGGGCGCGGATGACAGCGGGGAGACCGACGAGGGCCAGGAGCGGGAGGAGCGCGCGGGAGTAAGGTCGCATGGTCAGATGTTATCAGCCGCCGCACGCGGTCGCAACGAGGCGACCCATTGCTCCGGGCGTTATGTTCTTGGTCGAGCACCAAGCGCCGGCCAATTCCCGCCGGATCGGAGATCCCTGAACCAAGGCAACCGTGTACGCGATCGCCATCATCAGATATCGTCGCCCTCTCGAAGACATCCTTGCCGGGCAGGACGAGCACCGCGCGTATTTGCGGACGCTCCACGAGGCCGGCACGCTGCTCGCCGCTGGTCCGATGGATCCGCGCTCGGGTGGCATGTTGTTGCTGCGCGTGAGCGACACCGACCCCGCCGCGGCCCTGAATCGCGTGCGTGACGGTGACCCATTCACGATTCACGGACTCGCGCAGTATGAGCTTGTGCAGTGGAAGCCCGTGATGGGCCTTGAGGCGCTCGACCGGCTGTGACGCAAAAGCTCGTCACGATCGTCACCGGCTGCTACAACGAGGTGGAGAACGTCCGCCCGTTGTACGAGGCGCTGCAGGCCATCTTCACGACGCGCCCGCAGTACCGCTTTGAGATCCTCTACATTGACAACGCGAGCCAGGATGGAACGCAGCACATCTTGCGCGCGATTGCAGCCGAGGATCCGAGTGTCAAGGTGATCTTGAATGCGCGCAACTTCGGGCATATTCGCTCGCCGATGCACGCGTTGATGGAAGCACGTGGCGATGCGCTGATTCCGATGGCCAGCGACTTTCAGGATCCACCGGAGATGATCCCGGCGTTCCTGGACCAGTGGGAGGCCGGACACAAGGTTGTGATGGCTGTAAAGCAGAAGAGCGAGGAATCGTGGCTCTTCTTCCAGGTGCGCGAGCAGTACTACCGGATGCTGGCGCGCATGTCTGATGTGAAGCTCGTGAACCAGACCACGGGGTTCGGCCTGTACGATCGCGTGGCGATCGAAGCGATTCGCAAAATTGACGATCCGTATCCGTATTTTCGTGGATTGATTGCGGACATTGGGTTCGAGCCGGCGCAGGTTCCCTTCACGCAGCCACGGCGCGCACGCGGAATTTCGTCGCAGAACTGGTATTCGCTGTATGACTACGCCTTTCTCGGCATCGTGAACCACTCCAAGATTCCGTTGCGCATTGCCACGATTCTCGGCTTTGTTCTCGCCTGCCTGAGCATGCTGGTCGCCATTGGATACCTGATCTACAAGCTGCTGTTCTGGGATTCGTTCTCGGTCGGTGTCGCGCCGGTGCTGATTGGATTCTTCCTTCTGTCGTCGGTGCAGTTGGTATTCATCGGCATTGTTGGCGAGTACATCGGGTCCATTTGGACGCAGGTGCGCCATCACCCCTACGTGATCGAGCAGGAGCGACTCAACTTCTGAGTACCGTCGGCACGCTGTTGCAGAGTCTTCGGGACGCACGGGTTCGTGGGGCGGTACTCAGCCGAGTGATCAGCCTTGGCGGTGCGCCTATTACGCTGTGGCTCGTGGCGTCGCATCTGCGCACCGCGGATCAGGGGCTCTACTTTGTGCTTCTGGGTGTCGTGATGTTGGCCCAGTTCATGGAGATGGGGCCCGCGACCATTTTGGTGCAGTTTGCGAGCCACGAAGCGGGGCGCCTCCAGTGGTCGGCCGGGGGACAGCTGACCGGTGGCATCAATGCGCGCACGGCGATCAGCGTGTTGCTGCACACGGCGCTGCGTTGGCATGCCCGGATCGCGCTGCTGCTGGTTGCGGTCGTGGGCGTCGGTGGTGCGTTCGTGTATGCGCCGCGTCAGGATTCGCTCGCGTTTCTCGTCCTCTGGTTCTCATCGATTCTGTTGGTTGCTGCCTACATCATGTTGGTGCCGTTTCTTGCGATTTGCGAGGGCACAGGGGCGCAAATCTCGCTGCAGAATATGCGAGCGGTCCAAGCGGCCGCCGTACTCGTGGCGCTGTGGTTGGGGCTCCTCCAGCGGCATGCACTGCTCGCGTGTTGGCTCGCCGCGTTTGTTCAAGTGGGTATTGCAGGAAGTTGGCTCGTGTTCACACGCCGCGGACTGCTCCGTGCGCCAACGACGCTTCCGTCAAATCTTGCCGGCGATCAGGATGCGACGCTCGCGACCAAGCTCGACACCGAACAGCGCCGCAGTGCCCAACTCTGGTTCGCGCTGCAGTTCGCGTCGCAGTTGATTGCTCCCGTGCTGCTCGTGGCGCAGGGTGGTGATCAGGCCGGGCGCTTTGGTCTGACGTTGGCTTTGACCACGGCGCCGGTGTTGCTTGCGGCAGCGTGGCTGCACGCTCGACTCCCGGGGTTTGGAGCGCTGGTGGCCACGCAACGTCTGGTCGAGTTCGATCGCGCCGCCAGTCAGGCCGTGGGACAAATGCTCCTCGTATTCGGTGTAGGGGCGGTTGGGGTCCTGCTACTGCCACTCGCGCTGCTCCGCTGGCTTCCCGTGCTGGGCGTTCGCGTGCTTCCCCTCCCCGCGACCGGCGCAATGCTCTCCGGCGCCCTGGCGTTGTTGCTTTTGCAGGCGATGTCAGCGTGGGCCCGATCGTTCCGTGACGAAGCCATGCGGACGCCGGTTGTGGTAGCGTGCGTCGCGATCGCGCTTGGGGGTATGGCTGGCGGAGTACTCGCCGGCGCGACAGGCGCGGCGCTTGGGTATGGTGCAGCGGGGCTTCTTGGGCTCGGCCCGGTCGCGGTGCTGTTCACACGACACCGGTCCGCGCGCCTCCACACGTAGCGCTACTGCTCTTCGCGGGGGTTCGTACGCAGCGTACTCGCGTTTAGTGTCCGATCCATCGATCTGCTCGGGAGCACGTACGGTATGGAATATGTCACCTCAGAACTCGCCGCGATGTTCGCTGATCGTCCGTCGAGCGTTTGGCTCGACGACGTGATTGCGCGGATTCGGCGTGAGCCCCCGCTCGACACCGTCACTCGTGAAGCGACGGCCTTTGACGCGATTGCAGCGCCATACGAGCGCTCCCTGCTGCTGTTTGGTGCGGGTTGGCTCGGTCGATTTGTACTGAACGGCCTGCGTGCTGCTGGCGTCGAACCGATTGCCTTCATCGACAACAACCCCCAAGCGTGGGGCACCGTCGTGGATGGAATGGTGGTGCTCGCGCCTGCCGACGCACTCGCCCGCCACGGGACCACGAGTTGTGTCGTGGTCACGGTTTACAACGGTTCCGCCGTTACGCATCAGCTTGGAGCGCTGGGATTCCCTCGCATTGCTCCCATCGCGCCGCTCTTTTGGAAATACGCCGACACGTTCATTCCAAGCTCGTATATGCAACTCCCACATTGGCTGCTGGCGCAAGAGGCACAGATTCGCGCTGGATACGCCGTCTTAGCCGACGATGCCTCGCGCCGGGAGTTCTGCGAGCAACTGCTGTGGCGTTTTTCGCCGACCGCTGGGATCCTGTCGCCCGCGTCTTCCAGCGCCGACCTCTATTTCCCGGACGACATCATCACGCCGCACGAGGCGGAAGTGTACGTGGACTGCGGTGCGTTCGACGGCGACAGCGCACGTGCATTCGTCGCGCGTCGCAACGGCATGTTCGGCGCCCTGTTACTGCTCGAACCAGATGCCCAAAACCGCACGAAACTTGAGCGATGGGTCAGCACCTTAGCACCTGAGGGTCGCACCCGCGTGTCGATTTTCCCCTTCGGGGCCAGCGATACTGATGGGGAGTTCACGTTCCAGGAATCGCACAACGTCGGCTCGACACTCCTCGGCAACGGGGGCGATGTTTCCATCGCGTGCCGTACCCTCGACACGTTGCTCGCTGACGAATCACCAACGTTCATCAAGATGGACATCGAGGGCGCTGAACCGATGGCGCTCGCCGGAGGCGCCGCAACGCTCCGCACGCACCGACCGGTGCTCGCAATCTGCGTGTATCACCGATCTGAGCATTTGTGGGAGATTCCATCGCTCATTCACCGACTACAACCGGGCTACCGTATTTTCGTGCGCCGTTATGCAGAAGACTGCTGGGAGCTTGTCTGCTACGCGGTCCCTGAGGAGCGACTGGCGTCGGGCGCGCTCACCCGATAATCATCCCTGTCCGTTAATCCGGTAGGGGCGGGACAATCATGTTCTCGTGGAATTCCTCCCGCGGGAGGAACGGCCAGAGATCTTCGAGCGGGCGCGAGACCATCGATCCGTCGGGCTTCCTGACCGATGAGAGACTCGGTGCGCGGGGCTCGTCCCGCGGAGTGATAACGTCGATGATGCACGGGCCCGGGGCCTCGAGAATCGCACGAACAGTGGCTTCCAGGTTGCGATCGTCGGCAATGCGCTCGTAGCGCACGCCGAATGCCTGTGCAATACCATCGAGGGGCGGCTGCGTCACCCCGCTTGTTGCATCGGCACCTGCCAGGCGACCAAAGTAGCGCATCTGCGAGGTACGAATCGAGGCGTATCCATCGTTGTTCAGCACGAACATCTTGACCGGCAGGTCGAGGCGGCGTGCCACCTCGAGCTCCTGGACGTTGAGCTGAAAACCGCCGTCGCCATCGACGGTAACTGTACACCGCTTGTCATTCGCAATGCATCCGCCAATCACGGCAGGGATGGCGTTTCCCATCGAACCCAACGCCGGCGAGGAATACAGGCGTTGTCCCTCTTTCAGCGACAGCGCGAGGTAAAACACCTCAATGCCGGCACCGGAACTGCCTACAACCACGAGCTGATTCGGCGATGCTGCGGCCGCGATCGCCTCGGCGAGCACATACGTGCTCACGCCATCGCTTCGGTTGCGGTACTCCGGAAGAATCACGGGGTACTTGGCCTTCCACGCCTGACCGCGTTGGTGCCAGTCCTCATGCCGCGCCACGGGCGTTCGCGCATCGAGCTGCCGATGCATCTCGGCGATATACGCACCAACATCGGCACAGACCGGCTCGTCGATATGCGCGCCCAGTTTTCTGACTTCGGCGGCATCGACGTCCACCATCGTCTTGTGCGCGCCGCGGGCGTAGTGCTGCGGCGCATACCCCGTGACGACCGTCCCGAGGCGCACGCCGAGCGTCAGCAGCCAGTCCGCGTTCTGCAGGGTGAAGTTCGCGCCTCGTGGTGCGACCGGACCCGGCCGGCCCATCATGAGTGGATGGTCGTCCGGGACAAGATCGTGCGCGAGCCATGTGGTCAGCACTGGCACGCCGAGCCGTTCGATCAGTGCTCGCATCGCCGCTCGGGCTCCGCCGAGCCGCACACCGTTGCCAATCAGGACAACGGGACGCGCGCTGCGTTCGAGGGCATCGAGTGTGCGGGCCACACTCGCGGCGAGCGCAGACACTGACGTGAGCCCCTCGACTTCCGCCTCTGGTGGAGTGAATCCACGCAGCGACGTTTCGTCGAGGATGGCACCTTGCACATCGATTGGGATGTCGAGCCAGACCGGCCCGGGACGCCCATGACGTGCGAGCCACAGTGCGCGCTCGAGTTCATACCGAATCTGCTGCGGATCGAGCACTGTGCACGCGTGTTTCGTAATCGGGCGTGCCATGGCAACGACATCGATCTCCTGAACACCCATCTGGCGCACGCCGGTCGAACCGACGAGGTCGGCGCGTTTGACTTGTCCTGAGAGGACAAGCATTGGCGTGGAATCGACCCAGGCCGCCGCAACACCGGTCATGGCGTTGGTGCCACCGGGGCCCGTCGTCACGAGACAGACGCCTATCTCGCCCGTGAACTTCGCATACGACTCAGCGGCCATCGCCGCCGCCTGCTCGTGCACCATGCAGATGTACTCGATCCCGCTCGCACCAAGCGAGTCGTTGAGATGCATGGCGCCGCCGCCCGGAAGTTCAAAGACGTGGCGAACCCCTTCGCGTTTGAGATAGGCGAAGACCCAATCGGAAAGTTTCACCGTCACGCTGTGATCTCTGGCAGGTGAACCGGATTCGCGTAATCGACCAAGCGTCGATCCGCGTCAAGAATTGGCATCAGCCGCGTGCGACCCGGCAGTCGTGCCATGAGGTCCGTCGGGCGCTCGCCGAGCGTGCCGAAGGTGAACTCTCGCGTCATAACGTCTCGCACACTCGAGTGCAGACCGAAGCCACGAACGAAGCAGTGGCGCACGTCGCCATCGGTGAGCACCCCAAGGACGCGGCGTGTCTCGTCGATGATAAAGACAATCCCCATGCGGTTCGCATCGATCGCGCGGAGCGCGGTGAACAAGGTGGCGCTGTGCGACACGGTGAGTGCCTCGAGATCAGGACGGGAGGCAAGGTCCGTTCCGCGCTGCAAGGCGCCGCCTGCCCAGTGCACGTCCGTGAGATGCTGGAGCGCGACCTGGAATCCCGCGCCGGACTCGTGATGCCCCATCCAAATTTCGGGAATCATCGTGGGGCGACCTGCCATGAGCACGGGGAGAATTTCTACGAAATTGACCGTCCCCTCGCCAACCTGCAGTCCTTCACCTGAGACGCCGGCGCCGTCGCTCACGTGCAAATGTCGCACATACGGTGCGACCTGCTCGGCGAACTCCTGAAGACTGGCGCCACTGCGCGCGCACTCGAGCGCCGCATGCGAGGTGTCAAAGCAGAGGCCGAGCCCAGATTCGCGGCACAGCCGCACCGTGTTCTCCGCATCGCAGATGATGTGTCCGAACCAGCGACCGCCAAAGTACCACGGGTAGGGAGGGAGATTTTCGAGTAGGAGATCGACGCCGTCGGAGTTGATCGTGGCGAGTTCTTGAAGCAGCCGCTGCGTGGCCGCTTCCACGTCATAGCCACCGGGCTTGGGCCACATACCGCCGACGTGCATCACGACTTTCGGCCCACGTGGGAACGACACGGGGTCGAGCGTGAAGTGAGGCGCGAGCGCACGGGCGAGATCGACCGTTTTCTGAATGCGGGTGGTGCTCAGGGTGCGCTGCGCGTCATCCGCCGAGCAGAGGTCGATCAAGACGTCGTGCGCGTATTCCGGTGCGTGAATGACCAGGCCGTACGGTTTTTGTCCGCCCGTGTATGCTCCAGCACCAGCGTCGAGATCGCGATCACTGACGTGAAATTCCACAAAGTGCATCCCCTGTGGTGCAAACCGTGCTTCGAGGACAGGGAGGTCAAGAAAGCGCGCCACAATGCCCCACGGCGTTCCGACGTCAATGGGACGTGCCGCGGTCATGGTCGATTCGATATCGTCGATGTCTGTCTTGACGAACGGATCATCGGGCGCGAGGTCGCGCGCGAGTGTTCGTCCTACTAACCGATCCACGAACTGCGGGGAGAGTCCAAGCCCTGGGCTCTTACTCGCAACCATCGCGCGGGTGATTGGCGTGCCTGCGGCAATCGATGTTGCGGCAACCAAACTTTTGCTCAGCGTACGGCGATTCAGTGTTTCACCGCGCGTGAGCCACCGATGCGGCGCTCCCAGCGACGCCTCAACCTCACGAACCGCGCGCACCTGCTCGGCGAATTGTGCGGGTTCGAGGCTCGCCTTGTGATCGGGGCCACGCATCGTGCGATCTAAGGTGAGATGTCGCTCGAGCATCCGCGCGCCCATGGCCACAGCCGCGAGCGAAATGGCGGTGCCCGTGTCGTGACCCGAATACCCCACGGGCCGACCGGACCACTCGCGCAGCGTCTCCATGAATCGCAGGTTGATCTCCTCTGCGGCAGCCGGATAAGTGCTCACACAGTGGAAGAGCGCATAGTCAGCCTTGAGGTCATCGAGATACGCGAGTGTGCGACGAATCTCCTCTTCGGTCGACATCCCGGTAGACATCAGCAACGGCTTCCGTGTGGCGACCACGTGCTCGATGAGCGGAAAATTGGTCATATCCGGCGAGCCGATTTTATAGCCGTCGAGCTCCATGCTCTCGAGGAAATCGACGCTTCCGCGATCCCACGGTGTGCACATGAAGGTCGTGTCCCGCGACCGGCAATAGCGATGCAGCGCACGGAAGTCGTCGTCAGATAACTCAAATTCGACAAGCAACGGGACGATGTACTGCAGCCCCTGTTCGCCGGCGCGTGGCTGATCGAGGATTTCTTGACGATAGGTCTCGCTCAGTTTGCGCTTCTGGAACTTTACCGCGTCGGCACCCGCCGCGATCGCGGCATCGACCAGCTGCTTGGCGATGTCCAGACTTCCGTTGTGATTGAGTCCGATCTCCGCAATGACGTAGCACGGCTCGCCAGGGCCGATACGTCTCGTGCCAATCTGGAGAGGCCGTTCCCTGCTCGTCATATCGGGAGGTTCCGTAGCCAGCCCCAAGTGCGGCGGATCGCATCGTCGAACGGAATCCAAGCGTCGAGTCCCAACTCGTCGCGCGCACGGGCTATGTCTGGAATATAACGCGACGGTTCAGCACCCGGCGACGGTTCCCGCAGGCGCTCGACCCGGACTGGTGTATCCGGAAGCCGTGCAACCCGCTGCGCGGCATCCCAGAGCGACATCGCCTCTTCCGACCCTACGTTGTACGCGCGACCAGGCGTCCCGCGCTGCAGCAGTGTCCAGCACCACGCGGTGAGGTCTGCCATGTAGATCCACGACCGCTCAACGGTGCCGTCGCTCGTGATGGTAATCGGCCGTCCCGCACGCGCATCACCAAGGAAGTTGCCCAGGGCAAAATCGGCGTCGAGTGGGAGTCGAGGTCCAACGAGCGCGAAGGCGCGTGCGCTGACGAACCCGACGCCAGCCGACACAACCGCTTCCCCCGCCTGCTCGGCGCGTCGCTTAGCCGCCCCAAATCGTTGACGTGGATCGGCGCGATCAGCAGTCGCGGCGCACGCCTCGGTGAATGCCGGGAGCCCGCTGGGCTGCGGTCCGTAGACCGACCCAGAGCTCATCTGGAGGAACCGAACGCCGACACCCGCACGCGCAATCTCCAGGACGTGGTCGGTCCCGCGCTCGATCAGCTCCACGACACCCTCGGGATTCTGGGTGACTTCAGCTCGCGAGGCCGCCGAGGCCGTGTGCACGATGTGGGTGAAATTCAGCGTCGGGGGATCGAAGGTACGGACATCGCCCTCGCACAGCGTGAGCGAGGCCGATGCGGCGAGATGCGGAAATGTCGCGTCGAATCGTGCGCGGTCGCGCACGAGTGACGTGATCTCCATGTCCAAGCCCAGCGCCTGATTGGCGTGCAACGCTGACTCCAGCATCCAACTCCCGACCAGGCCGGTGCCACCCGTCACCAGGATGCGCGCGCCGCGGCACGACTCCCACAGCTCGCGCGTGTGGTCCATGATGTGCGCGAGGTCAGCCGTCGGCAGAGGCGCCCCCGGACCGGTCATCTTTCGCCCCCCGGTACAAGCGAACACGACGTCATAGCCCCGTCGGTACGTGCCCGGCATCTGGTCTGTTGGCACGGCAGAACGCCTGCAGGCTCTCCACCATCCACGCCAGCATCGGCTCAGTCAATCCAGGCCAGGTGCCAATCCAGAGCGTACCCTGCATCACCTGGTCGCTCTTCGGCAGCTCCCCGACGACACGGAAATCGCGCCCCGCATACGCGGGCTGCCGCACGAGATTCCCGCCAAACAACACACGCGTGGCGATTTGCCTGCTCTCAAGGAACCGAACAAGCTCCGCACGTTCAAATCCGGCGCTTTCGCGTACACGCATCGGAAACCCGAACCACGAGGGCTCCGCCTCGGGGTGCACAGTGGCGAACTCGAGGACATCGGAGAGATTGTCGAGCTGGGCGCGCAAGAATGCGTAGTTGCGGCGACGCGCGGCGATGAACCCTTCCACGTGAGCGAGCTGCGCCACGCCGACGGCCGCCTGCATGTCCGTCAGCTTGAGGTTGTAGCCGATGTGCGAATAGATGTACTTGTGATCGTAACAGGGCGGGAGTTCACCGAGCTGCCACTCAAAGCGCTTGCCGCAGGTATTGCTCTGGCCTGTTTCACACCAGCAATCACGCCCCCAGTCGCGGAACGATTCGACAATCCGCTTCAGTTTTGGTGACGAGGTGAGCACGCACCCACCCTCGCCCATCGTGATGTGGTGCGCCGGATAAAAACTGACGGTCGCGAGATCGCCGTAGGTCCCAACGGAGCGGCCGTCGAATCGCGCGCCCACCGCGTCACAGCAATCCTCGATGAACCAGAGGCCATGCTGCTTGGCAAAGGCGGCAACGGCTTTGAGGTCGTAGGGATTCCCGAGCGCGTGCGCGATGATGATTGCGCGCGTGCGCGGCGACCGCGCGGCCTCGAGCTGCGCGACATCGATCCCGTACGATGGCAACTCGATGTCCACGAACACTGGCACGAGCCCGTTCTGGAAGATCGGGTTCACCGTCGTGGGGAAGCCAGCCGCGACGGTGATGACTTCGTCACCGGGCTTCAAGGCGCGCTCGCCGAGCGATGGGGATGTGAGCGCCGAAACGGCGAGCAGATTGGCGGACGATCCCGAGTTCACGAGGATCGCATGGCGCGCCTCCATCAACTGTGCGAACCGACGTTCGAACTCGGCGGCAAAGCGGCCCGTGGTCAGCCAGAAATCGAGGCCGGCGTCCACGAGGTGCTGCATGTCACTGGCATCATACACCCGCCCCGATACAGGAACGGAAGTAACCCCAGGCACAAAAGCGTGTGACGCCGGATGCGACGCCGCGTGATATTCAGCGACGAGCGCAAGAATCTGCGCGCGGAGGGCAGCCGAATGCTGCGTGTCGTGCTCAGCCACGCGCGAGGTGGTCGCGATACCAGGCAATCGTGCGATCGAGGCCTTCGTCGAGCGTGAACGCCGAGGACCAGCCGAGGACGCGATGCGCCTTGGCTGCACTGAGCCATTGGTGCTGGATTTCGTGGGGAGCGTCGGCGCGGATGTCGAGCTTGAGCGAACTGCCGAGTTGCGTCAAGATTTTTTCCGCCAGAGTACGAACGTCGCAATGCAGTTCATTTGTAAAATTGAACGCCTCGCCTCGCAACTCTGGGCGGCTCGCAAGTTGCTCGCCAAGACACAGATAGGCCGATACCGCATCTTCAACGTAGAAATAGTCTCGAACCATCGTCCCGTCCGACCGCAGGACGGGCCGATTCCCGCGGAGCGCGGCACGGATGATGCCTGGAACAATTCGATTCCAGTTCAGATCGCCACCGCCGAAGAAGTTTCCACAGCGCGTAATGGCCACCGGGACGCCAAACGTCAGCGCATACGACCGAGCAATCATGTCCGCGCATGCTTTGCTGGCATCGTATGGATTCACAGCCAACAGCGGCGACGATTCTGTGTACGGTAACTCTTCTTGTTCGCCATATGCCTTGTCGCTGGACGCAATGACGACAGAGCGTACAAGGGGACTCCTCCGTACGGCCTCGAGCAGAGCCCACGTCCCGCGCACGTTGGTATCGAACGTCGAAACAGCATTCCGATTTGCCACGCCGACCGTCGATTGCGCTGCTAAATGAAACACCGTGTCAACTTCATACTCGCCAAGGGCACGTTCGAGCACGCGTTGATCACGAACATCACCGTACACGACGTTTACGGTGTTCATTGAATCGCTTGTAAGCAACATGCTCTTCGGCACTCGATCACGAACGAGCGCTGTTACCGACGCGCCGGAGCGCGTCAGTGCATCGACCAGCCAACTTCCTAAAAATCCCGTCGCCCCCGTCACAAGGACAGGGCGGTCGCGCCAATGCGAATGCGTCGTATGCGTAGTCATGGTGTGGTTACCCACGGGGCATTGCCGCTTTGCCAGAGCGACTCGAGAAGTCGAAGTTCGCGGAGAGTATCCATGGGCTGCCAAAATCCTTCGTGGCAATAGGCATGCAAGTCGCCGCTCGCAGCGAGCGCTTCCATGGGTTCGCGCTCCCACTGAGTATCGTCACCAGCAATCAGGTCGAGCACACTCGGCTCCAGCACGAAGAATCCGCCATTGATCCACCCCTCAGCAGTTTGGTGCTGCTTCTCTGCGAATGCATGGACGCGGGTCCCGTCGAGCGTCAGGCTGCCGAATCGTGCCGGAGGACGAACCGCAGTCACCGTGGCTCGTGCCTTGTGTGTCCGATGGAACGCGACCAGCGCGCCGATATCAATATCGCCGATCCCGTCACCGTAGGTCATGCAGAACGTCTCGTCGCCGATCCACGAACGTAGGCGCGCAAGGCGCCCCCCCGTCAGCGTCGCCAATCCCGTATCGACGAGGTGCACCGTCCACGCTTTGCGGCTCGGCGCGCCCGACGCGACCTCGCGAGTGCCGAGATGCACCGTGACGTCGCCACCTCCGTCCCGATACTCGAGGAACCAACGCTGCGCGACCTCCGCCTTGTAGCCCAGCGCGACCACAAACTCGGTGATTCCAAACTCCGCGTACCGCCGCATGATGTGCCAGAGCATCGGGCGTCCCCCGATTTCCACCATCGGCTTGGGACGCCGTTCGGTCTCTTCGGAGAGGCGCGTGCCGAGTCCGCCCGCTAGGATCACGGCCTTCATGACATGGCTCCCGCGCGCAGGGATTTCGGCATCCTCGAAGCTAGCTATGGGAGCGCTCGGAGCACCAGATGATGCGCCACCAGCAGGTGTCCGTTCAGATGGATTCTGGCGATTCCCGCCTCACGGTAGTAGCGCCGCGTGAGCGACTCCAACGCATGGTCGCCATACTCGTGATTGCTAAACTCCAAAAAGACGACATCGGCGGGGCGATTCGGGCTCGCCTGCAGGTCAATCTCGTCGGTATAGCGTGGCACGATGACGTCCGTGCGTTGCAGCGTTCGGCGACGTGTGCGCGCGTCGAGCTGGCTCCACAAGTGCCAACGCACCGAACGTGGGATCGCAACCCAGGTGGAATCGCCAATCCGGAGCTCCCGGAAGAGGGCGTTCTGAAGGTGGTGGAAGCCCGTAAACTCCAAATTGTACACGAGCTCGTCGCGCCCGGGACCAGACACCTCTCCCGTAATAGAGGCCATGGTGTACATCTCACGGTCGCCAATCGAGAAGGTGCCGTACACCGCTTTCGAAACGGGGTCCACCGACCGAACAGCGCCGAGCCCGAATAGGCCAACGAGAACAACGCCGATCCCTACGCGGCCGGCAAGGCTCACTCGCAACCGGACCAGCGCCGCATACGCCAGCAACAGGTACAGCGGATAGAGGACCGCGAAATAGCGCACATTGCTCCACGTGCGGAACGCGGTGAGCACATACGTGAGCACGAGCGTCAGCACCGCGAGTGACACCACCAGTGATGGGTCCGCCCCAGCGAGCACGCGTGGCACACGCCGCCGCACGAATCTGTACCCGCCGACCAGTGCATCGCCAGCTATAATCGCACTCACTACCCACGAAAATCCAAGGACAAATATCCCTGCCGCGTAGCTCACGAATATGGGGTCCGCGAGATCGAAGAACCGGAACCCGTCAGCCGTCGAGGTGTTCCAGTCGTGTTTCCAAATCGCGGGCGGCGCATTGGCGCCGGCGCTCCACCACACGACGTACAGGCCAAACAGCATCACCGGCAGGACCGCTGGCCAGATCGGCGCGACACGCGCCAGCCGAGCGCGGAGCGACATCCCACGAAACGCTGGAACGAGCAATCGGCGCCCGACGTCTACCGCGACGAGCGCACCGGCAGCAAACGCCCCCGTTTCCTTGCTGAAGACAAGAAAGGTGCCGGCCACAGCCGCCCAGCCATAGCGATCATGCACGAGCGCCGCGTACATCGCGAGAAAAAATACGTACACTCCAAAATCGACGTTCACCTGGAGGAGTGTCGACAACAGCACTGGGTGCAAGGCGCAGGCGACGGTCAGGACATTCAGCGGACGCGCGTGCCCGTCCCCGGGAAAGAGCACCGCGGCAATCGCTCGAAACGAGACAAGCGCGAGCACACCAAGCATCGCGTTCACCAGCAGGAGCATCGCGGTATCCCCGGGCGACGACAGTTGCGAGAGCGTGAGAATCGCCGCCCAGCCATAGGAGGGGTGACCCGCGCACCGCAGACTATTCAGATCGAACCCGTGCATCGTTGCTGCGTCCACGACGCAGTTGGCATACACGTTCCCATCCCAAATCGGCACATACCCGCGCTCGGGCCAGAGCAACATGCCGAGCAGCGCAACAATCACGCCGAAAGTCAAAACCGTTTCGCGCCGTTCGGCGGTCATCGCGCAATCTCCGAAAACGTCCGTGTAGATTCGTCGTACAGATACGCCGTACGGTTTGGGGTCGCGAGGAGGAGTCGACGGTTATCGTTGCCACGATCGTGCACAATCCACGAAGGCGCGGTGTCGAGCACCCCATCGTTCGCGACGAGTGACAGATGCAAGCTCCCTGCGCCTCGGTCCGGCGCGTAGCGAACAAATACGACATTGGGTCGCTTCGGCAGTGCCGCGACCGAGGCGACGAACGTGCGAGGCCCTTCGGAAAGTCGCCCCACCAACTTGCGTGCATTCCCAATATCGCGCACCACGAGACCAGCGACTAGAACGGCCGCGAACAGTGCGACACGAAGCCCCGCTGACGTCAACGCGAGTAATCGCCGTGCGCCGCAGGCCGTGGCATAGGCCAACGCTGGCAGCGCTTCCAAGTAATACAGCGTCCAGTCCGGCGAGTGTGCCTGCACACCGTACGACACGATCAGCAGAATCCCAGTGCCCAGCGCGAGCCATCCAGGTGCGCCTAGTGCTGCGAGACCTATCAAAAAGCAGACCAACAAGGGAAGTCGCCACGCGTCGAACGTATGGAGCGCCACGCCAAGCGTGCGCCAGGCAATTGTGCGCACAAACGGCTCGCGGACCTGCTGCTCCTTGACGCCGCGCAGAAACGCCCGCACCTGCTCCATTTCTGCGGGCACCGCCCGTTCCGGCGGCGCCGGATCGATCCGCAATCCCGGAACATCAAAAGGGAGGTACTGACGCGTGTAGGTCGCGAGCGGCGTCTCCTTCAAGTTCCCCGTGGTCCGCCAGCTCCAGAGCGGCAAGACCAGCAGGACCATGGTACCGGTCGCGATGCCGATGGCCATGGTGCGCACTGACTCGCGCCATGTGTCGCGCCAATTACCGCGCCAACTACCGAGCCGCACGAGATCCACTATCACGACTCCCGCAATCGGGATGGCGAGCGCGACGGCGGTATACGGGCGGGTAACTGCGCACCACCCAATCGACAGGGCGAGCACCACCATCGGTGCGCGACGCCGACTCGCGCGCCACTCGAGGAGCGCCCACCACGCAACGAGCCAGCACAGTGAGCTCGTAACCTCAGAGAAATAGCTCGCCCGCCACCGGAGATTCCCGAATGTCCCTAACCAGAACAGCCAGGTCGCGAGCGCGACCCCACCTCCACGCACCCGACGGGCCAGCGCAAAGACGAGTCCGCCCGTCAGTCCACTCAGCACAAGCGGCATCAGCATCGGCCAGCCCAGCATGAACCCGAGCGCGATAACAATCGCGTGGCCCGGCGGATACTTCGCCGCAAACACCGGTGTCACGAGCACATACATCTGCTCAAAGAACTCGGGGATCACCGGCGCCGCCTGAGACCACGCGCCGTGCGCATACTGCCCAGCCTGCAGCCAGTAGGCCCACTCGTCGTGCATCACGGGAACCCCAGCGGTCGCCGCCCAGACCCACCACACCGCAAGCGCCGTCAGCACTCCAACGATCGCGGGCACCCGACGATCCGCGAGCCAAAGGGTCGGCGTCGTTCGCCCTTCGCTCACCCTTCCCCCTCGTGATACACCATCTCGAGGTTCACATCCCACAGGGCAGAATCATCATCCTGGCCCGCAACGATTTGATCCACCGCCATCATCGCGGTGAGCATGGAATGGTCCTGATTGTTGTATCGATGCATCCCGTTCCGGCCCACGCAGTACAAGTTCGGGACACTCGTGACCCACGCTCGAAGCTCGTGCATCCGCACGTGGGTTCCGACGTACGCGGGATACGCTTTGGGCATGCGCAACACACAGCCGTCGAGCACGTCAGCGCCAAGCGCAAATCCAATCTGTTCGAGTTCTCGGACCGCGAGCGCACGCAGCGCGGCATCGTCAGCAGCCCAGAGCGCGTCGTTTTCGTCAACGAAATATTCAAGGCCAATCCAGACGGTGTGCTCTGGATCGGCCACCAGGTAGGGGCTCCAGTTGTTGAATACTTGAATGCGCCCGACTTTCACCTCTCGATCCTGCACATAAATCCAGTTGTCGTCCACCCGCGCCTGCGGCGGACGCCCCTTCTCTAGCACGTGCAACTTCCGCAGCAATAATCCGACTGTGAGGAAATCTCGATATTTCAATCCGAGTGCCACCTCACGCACAGGCGCTGGCGGCGCCGGCGTCGTCATCGTCACCAGCTCACGAATCGGCATAGTCGAAAAGAAATAGTCGCACCGCACCTCTTCGCGTCGGCCACTCGTCTCGTCCAGCACGGTGACATGCGACACGCGGCCCTCCGTCAGCCGCACGCCAACAACACGCGCACCGAGCTGAATCTGCCCGCCCGCCTCGCGCACCTGCTGCGCCACCGTCTCCCACATTTGTCCCGGACCACGCTTCGGGTAGAAGAACCGCGTAATCAGCGACGTCTCACGGGCCTCTTGTTGCTTCCGAAAATCCGTGGACAACAGATCGCGCACCGCATGCGACACCGCACGCATCAGCGAAAGTCCCTTGATTCGCTGCGCACCCCAGTCGGCGCGAATCTCGCTACACGGCACCCCCCACACCTTCTCCGTGTAGTCCTTGAAGAAGGTCTCATACAGCCGCTTCCCGAACCGATTGATAAAAAATGCGTCGAGAAAAGTCTCGTCGCGTCGCGGGAACAGTTGTGCCTTCAGGTAACTCAGCGTGATGAGCGCCGTGTTCACCAATCCAAGTCGCCAGGCCACCAGAAGCGTGATGCTGAGTGGATACGGAAAAAACGCGCGCCCAAAATAGATCCGCGACAACCGCGGGCGCTGCAGCATCACCTGTTCTTCGCGCTCGGGGTCAGGTGCCGAGCGCCGTTCTTCGCGAACCCGAGTCCCGTCGACTGCCTCCGGGGCCAGCGTACGAACGAGCGCATCAGTGGCGTACTCCACGTCGAGTGACCGCCACGCCGAATCAGCGGCCGGCGCGCCCTGCCGCGGCAACTTGGAGAACCACCACTGCATGACGCGCTCGCTCTTGCTGAAAAAACGGTGCCCGCCAATATCGATACGGTTCCCATGATGCTCATACGTCTGCGCAATTCCGCCGATCGCCTGCGTGCGCTCGAACACAATGGGGCGAATATCCGTGCGGGCGAGAAGCTCCCACGCGGCGGTCAGCCCTGCGGGCCCAGCACCGGCTATAATCGCCACCTTCGGTGCGACACGCGTCACTGCTTTTCCTCCACTCGCCGCGTCAACTCGGCGAGCCGAAGCGTGACACCGCCCGAGGTCACCCCGCCAGCGTCACGCACCGTATAGCGATCGCGGAGCGATTCACGCACCGACGCCGTGATGGGCCATTCCACCAGCCAAGCGTGGTCCACAGACTCCACACCGCGGGCCAAATCCTCGGTGTACACGAGCGGCACCGCAATCCCGCCAGTCATCACACGTCGCGACGTTGCCCCATCCACCGGCGTCACCGCGTGCCAATGTCCATAAATCGACATCGCAACCACCACACCGCGCGCGGCACCGATGCGCACCATCGCCGAGTCCATGGCACGCGCGAAATCGGTGTATTGCAGGTTATACACGAGTTGATCGCGGCCCCGCCCGCAGCATTCCCGCGCGACATAAGTCATGTCGTACATGACACCAGGACCGGTCGAGAACGTCCCGGCGATTCGCTGCATCACAGGATCAGCAGAACTCTCCGACGCCGACACCAACAGCAGTCCCCACCCGCAGATCAAACCGCGGGACACCCACGGCGGCACCGATGCTGCACGGAACGCCACCAGCATCGCCAGCGGCACGAAGGGCAACACAAAAACGAAATAGCGAACATTGCCAAACGTGCGATACGACGTCACGAGTACCAGCGCCACACCAAGCGTCCAGCCAACGCGCACAGCAGGACTGGTGACATCTCGCCACAACGACCATCGCACCGCCCGAACACGGATCGCTGCCACCGCGGCCGCGATGCACCCGCCCACCACAACCCATTGATAGTTCAGCACACCCATGAGCACGCCGTAGTTCAGGAGCTGTCGGCTCCACAGATCCAACGGATGAAAGTTGCTCGACGTCGCAACTGTTCCACCTGAGAGATACATGTGCTCCGGCTTTCTCAAGAACAAAAATCCCGCGAACAGGAGGAGCGGCACTGCCAGCGCGATGCTCGTCCGTACCCCCTCGCTACGGCTCACGGCGCGCCACCATATGACAAGGCTTGCGGCGCCGTACAGAAAAAGCCCCGTCTCCTTTGAGAAGATCATCAACGTTCCGAAACACACAACCTCAAGCAACCGCTCACGCGCGACGCCGGCAAACATCCAGCACGCCCACGCCATCAGCGCGAGATCCAGATTCGGCTGCAACACCGTGCTCACGAACGAGGGATGCACCGCGAGAGCGACCACGAGCAAGGCGCGCTCCACACGAGCGTCGCTGCGCAGCACCGCAGCTGCCATGCGATCCACGCCCGCCAACGCAATCGCCCCAAAAACGAGACTCGGCAGAAACAACGACGTGGCGCCGGGAATCGTCCACAGCTTGCCGAGCGCCATGATCAACCCCCAACCGCCCGACACATGCCCCTCGCAGCGCACCGCGATCCACGGCGCATCAAGCGCGCAGCGCGCAAACAACCAGCCGTCAAAGAGCGGGACCACATTGCGGACGGGCCAGAGCAGGAGCGCCATCGCGAGCACGGCCACCGACACGTGCGGCCAGGCACTGCGCCACCAGCCACCGAGCCTCCAGCCACCGAGCCTCCAGCCACCGAGCCCCCAATGGACTTCCTTGCCCGTTCCGTGGTCCCGCTCGCTCACGCGCGCGCCAAGCGGACGTTCGCCTTCGCCAGCACGGTGCCGAGCACCATGGCGACCAGGTATCCGTAAGGCAAACCGGCCGCCACCACGCCCAGGAACAACGCCAACGACAACTCCCGCGAGTCGCCCCCCAAGTCGCGGAGCAGCGATAAAATCGCGACCCCCTCAAACAGCAGGAGCACCCCGAGCATCGGCTTCGGAAAAAAGAGCGCGATCTGCCCGATGCTCCCGCCGAACAACAATCCCACGGTCGCGAGCGTCACGCCGGCAATGATCACCGACCCGCCCGTGCGTCCACCGAACGCATAGTGTCCCGCCATGCCTCCCGATCCGTGACAGACGGGAACTCCACTGACCAGGGCACTGACCACGTTCATCAGGGAGTAGGTGATGCCAATACGGCGGACCGACAACGGCTCGCGCTCAGGAAAGAGATCCATGGCCACTTGCCGCGTGGCGAGCACGGAGTTGCCGAGCGACAGCGGAATCTGTGGGAGCGCGAGCAGGACAAACCCGGTCCACATCTCGCCGCTGGTGGGAACATGCACCACCGGCAGGTGCAGGCCCACGGCGCCCAGCACGCTCGGGCTCGCCCCGCCCATGGTCAGCGCAAACACGGCCCCCAGTGCAAGAACCAGCGGCGCGGGCGGCCAGCGTCGGTTGCCCATCAACAGCACCACCACCGCGAACGCGACCGCGGCCAGCGCATATCCACCCACGCCGGCAGAAGGCACGTACTCCGCCACCGCGATCCGTCCCAGCTGCAAGCCAAGCCCGCACTGCATGCCGCGCACCACGACGCGCGGCACCACGCGCGCGAGCCAGTCGAGGGCGCCCGTAAGTGTCAACGCGAGCATCAGCATCCCAATCGCGAGGCCACCGCCGAACACCACGCCACCAGACACCTTCTGTGCAATCACGATCGCGGCCACCGCCTTCAACGGCTGCACCGGCATCGGAAGGCGATACACCAGCCCCGTGAGCACCTGCAGCGCCCCAAACGCCACCAGGACACTCGTGGCGTCGAGCCCCGCCGCGGCAATCATCCCGACCATCAAGGGCAACGACGTTCCCAGGTCGCCGAAGGCGCCGGAAACTTCGTTGCGGTCAAAACGTAGGGTCATCGTGCGATCTGGCATTCGCGGTATATTCAGTTAGAACTGTGATACCAACAACGGACTCTATGACCGACCTCGCGCTCGACATTCGAGGGATCTCCAAAAGATACGCGGAGCACACGGCAGTCCGCTCCCTGTCGCTCGCCGTCCCCACCGGGGCCGTCTACGGTCTGCTCGGCCCCAACGGCGCCGGCAAGACCACCAGCATTCGGATGATCCTGAACATCATCGCCCCGGACACCGGGACGGTCACCCTGCTCGGGCGCCCCAATACCGACCCAGGGATCCTCGATCAGATCGGGTACCTCCCCGAAGAGCGCGGACTCTACAAGAAGATGCAGGTGTACCGCGTCCTCCGCTTCCTTGCGGAACTCAAGGGCGTGGGCGCCAAGGAAGCCGACCGCCGCATCCACCAGTGGATGGAGCGCTTCGACCTCACCACCGCCAGCAAAGATTGGGGGCTCGCCAAGCTCGAAGAGCTCTCCCGCGGCATGCAGCAAAAGGTCCAGTTCATTGGCACGCTCATCCACGATCCCGACCTCGTGATTCTCGACGAGCCCTTCAGCGGCCTCGACCCGATCAACGCGCAAGCGCTCAAGGACACCGTCGTCGAGCTCAAAAAGCGCGGTAAAACGGTCATTTTCTCGACGCACCTTATGGACAACGCCGAACGCCTGTGCGACTCGGTGTGCATCATTGCCCGCGGCGAGAAAGTCCTCGACGGCACGGTCTCGGGGGTAAAGGCCGAGCACGGCGGGAACACCGTCGCCCTCTCCGTGGGAGCCGGCGGCACCGAGGTGCTGGCCGAGGTGCTGGCCAAGCTCCTCGCCGATCACGCCATGATCGAGAAAGTCGACGACTCGAATCGGTTCTTTGAGATTCGGTTGCGGTCCGGCGCCGATCCTCAGGCGCTCTTGCGTACGATTGTCGCGGCCGGCGTCCCGGTGCAGCGGTTCGAACTCGTGCAGCCCTCGCTGCACCAGATCTTCCTCGAGAAAGTCGGCGCCACGGGTGTGGAGCCAGGGATGAGCGGACATGGCTAAGCTCTGGGTGGTGATCAAACGCGAGTATCTCGAACGCGTGCGCACCAAGTGGTTTATCATCGCCACGATCTTTGGACCGCTCTTCTTCGGCTCTATCATGATCGTGCCGGGGTACATCTCAGCGCGCACCGTGCGCGATTCAAAGATTGGGAACCTCCGCATCCTCGACGCCACCGGAACAGGCCTCGGCGCGCGCGTGGCCGCCAAGATGGCCGTCTCGCAACAAGCCCTCGGAAGTGCCACGCACGTCATCACGCTCACCAATGCCGCGCTCAGTGAAGCGGAGAGCTCGGCAACCCTCGCGGTCATGCAGAAAAGGGACCAAGGGTATCTCGTGCTCGACAGCACCACCCTCACGCGACTGCGCGCACGCTATGCGGGAAGCAACGCCTCAGCACTCGGCGAGACCCAAGCCGTTGAGAACGCCGTGCGTCAGGCGTTGCTCCAGTCCCGCCTCGAGCAGGCCGGGATCGACCCACGGCGGGTCGACTCGCTGTCCAATGTGCGCGTGAACATGTCGGTCGAGAAGATCGACGAGAAAGGGCGCGGGGGCTCCGGCATGGCCAGCGCGCTGTTCGGCTTTGCCATCGCCTTTCTGCTCTACTTCTCGATCATTTTCTACGGCCAGAACATCATGAGCGGCGTCCTCGACGAGAAGACGTCGCGCGTCAGCGAGGTGGTGCTCTCAAGTGTGGGCCCCGACACCCTGCTCGCCGGGAAGGTCCTGGGGGTTGGTGCCGTCGGCCTCACGCAGCAAATCGCGTGGATTGGCAGCACCGCGCTGGTCTGGAAGTTTCGCGCCGCCGTGATGACCAAGCTGGGCGTCCCAGTCGTCTCGATCACCCTCCCGCCGATCGGCATCGGGATGTTGCTCCTACTGGTGGCGTACTTCGTCCTCGGCTATCTGCTGTACGCCTCGCTGTTCGCGGCGGTCGGGGCAATATCCGGCGATCAGCAGGAAGCGCGACAGGCCGCCGCGCCAATCACGATGATGCTGGTGGCCGCGATGGTGTTTGCCCAGCCCGTGATGTTCGCGCCCACCAGCACCTTGGCCAAGGTCGTGAGCCTCATCCCCGTCACGGCCCCGGTCATCATGCCGCTCCGCATGAGCGCCACGCAGGTGCCAGCGCTCGAGATTGCGCTGTCATTGGCGGGGGTGGCCCTCGCGTGCGCGGCAGCCATCTGGGCCTCGGCGCGCATCTACCGGGTGGGGCTCCTGATGACTGGCAAGCGACCCAGCCTGCAGGAACTCGCGCGCTGGATTCGCTACCACTGACCCTGTCACGTTAGCCGCCACGGGCCGTGGCTTCACCGCTGAGGCCCCGCTAGGGGCCTCAGCGGCCCCGTAGAGGGTCAATCAGGTGCCCGGACAGCTACACCTACTCCGACCTAGGCTGCAGTGCCCTCGGCGGCGCAGTACTTGTCGAACGCTCCCACCAAATCCACGGCGATCTCCTGGGCCGTCCGCCCCTCGATCTGCCAGCGCTCAAGCATGAACACCACCTTGCCGTCCTTGAACATGCCAATCTGCGGCGAGCTCGGCGCGTACCCCGCGAAATAGCCGCGGGCCTGACGCGTCGCGTCCGCATCCTGGCCAGCGAAAACGGTGTAGGCGTGGTCCGGCGTGGCGGCGTGTTGCATGGCAAAGGCAATGGCCGGACGCGCATTCCGCGCGGCGCAGCCGCACACCGAGTTCACCACCACGAGGGCAGTGCCCTTCTGCTCCTTGAGCTTCGCATCCACGTCAGCCGCCGTGCGCAACTCTTCCACGCCAAGGCGCGTCAGTTCCTGCCGCATCGGGGTGACCATCCGTTCGTCGTACATCATCGGGTCTCGCTCCTTGGGATCAACGGGCTAACGTCAAAATCGCGGCCTGCGGTACCACCAGAAAACGCTCAGTCTCGAACGTGATCTCGACAGCCGCTTTGCGGAAGAACAGCGCGTAGTCGCCCACGCGCGCCTGCATGGGAACATAACGGGTATCCTTGCTCCCCGAGATGCGCCACGGTTCGTCAAAGTGCTCCTCGACCGCGGTGAGTGGCGTCCCCGGTCCGGTCGCCACGACCGTCCCGCCTTGGACGGCCTGATTGTCCACCGCCGTCGCGGGAAGATACAGGCCGACCTTCGACCGCTCGTCCCCTTCTTCGACCTTGATCAGCACGCGGTCGCCGACCACGAGCAGTTGCTTGTCACCCTTTCCCATGCGTTCGTCTCCGTCGCGATTCACTTGACCAAGAACAACCGGTCCTGCCGACGGATGGCCCAGCGCGGCTTCCCGTCGACGCCCATCACCATGTCCTCTTCCTGCGCCATGCGTACCGGCTGACCACCCCATTCCGGCACCGGGGTCGTCGCCTGCAGTTCAATCGAGTACCACATGCTCGGGATGACCACCGCGTCGCCACGGCCAGGAACGCCATCCTGATAGTCCCACAGCCCAATCAATGGCCCGGCACCATGCCCGTGCAGGCCAATGGGGTGCGAGTACATCGTGCCATCAAGCCCACGCGCGCGCGCTAGCTGAAGCATCGACCGAAGAATCTCGTTCCCCGTTCGCCCTGGCTTGATCTCCTGCATCGCAAGATCCTGCATGCCGTTGGCGTTCGCGAGCGCCTTCTTGAGCCCCGCCGGTGCGTCGGTCTCCCCAGGGAGCAACACGTACGCCATGTGCTGGGTATCGGTGTTCAGGCGCGCCGCGGTAATGCCCACATCGCAGTGCAACACATCGCCGCGCTGAATAATGGGGTCCTCGCCCAACGATTCGCTCGTCACCCCTTTTCGCTGCACTTCAATACTGGGCTGAAACCAGGTCCCAAGCCCCTGGTCGTTCACGCGCTGACGCCACCACCACACGAGATCGCTCGTGCGCGTCTTCCCCGGCGTAATCACGCGCGACGAGAACATCTCTTGCGTCATCGCCCACACCAGCGCCTGCATCTTGGCGTAGAACGCCTCCTCTTCAGGCAGTCGGCTGGCAATCAGGGCCAGTGGGAGCGCCTCAGCGTCTTTAAACTTCGCGGCCCATGCAGCGCCGAGTGCAGCGGTCATGCCGTCCAGTTCACCGCTCGAGAGTCCATCGGTGAAGGCAAAGGTCCGCGAGCGGTCGATGCCAATCACCTTCGGGTTCCGCTCCTCAATCACCTGCTTGAGCGCGTTCCACTGCTCATCGCCCCACAGCTCCGCCTGGCCACCACCCACCGCGCCCGACGCAACGGCCTTGGTCGAGCGTCGCGCGGTGAACACCCCGCCCTGTGAGGTGCCACCCAAGGCAATGCGCTCCACGCAGCGCGCGGCCGGCGCTTCCCCGCTCGCCGCGCACCGGTCGAAGAACACGTAGATCGTGCGTCGGCGCGCCGAAAAGGTCTCCGGCGCGACAATCGCCGAGAACACGGGGTCCTCGTTGTATTCGCGCATCGGCACGACCCACAGGTCCACGCCGTGCTTGCGCATCAGCGCCGGGAGAAAGGTGTCGAGCCGCTTCTGCAGCCACTGCTGCTGCATGGCCGCCTGCTCGCGCAGGGTGCCAAAGGGGCGCTCGGCAACTCGCACAGACGCGCCCTGCGCCGCAGCGATCGACGGCACCAGCAACACCGCAGCCAACCAACGCGTGGAGATGTTCATGGAAATCCTCAAACGGACCAGTGAAGGGAATGCGGTGAGCGTCGCGCTCACAGTTCGTGCTTTGAGTTCGTGCTTTGAGTTCGTGCTTAGGGCTCTTTCGCAGCCGGCTGTTCGATCGAGGCACGGCTGATGCGCACGGCAGTCGACGTGCGCCCTTCGTTCACCAAGAGCAGGCGCCGCACAATACTCACCACAACGGCCAGCACGAGCGTGAAGAGTAGAATGCCCCCCACGCGCACCACCAGCACGCGCGTGGCGGTCGGGAGCCAATCGGTGAGTTCTGCCATCTGTGCGCCGAGCGGTTCGAGGCCCAGCGTTGTGAGAGCGAGGCTCACCACGATCTCGGTGCCAGACTCGAGCACTGCAAAGAGCGGCGCGCGCCAGAGCCAGTTGCGCAGCGTGTAGTTCCCGATGTGCAAGGTGAGCATCAGCAACAGAAAGGTCATGCCGACGAGAAAGGTGCCGCCCACCCAGAGGGCGCTCTCGGGCGCACCGTGCGTGAAGGTGTACGAGCGCCACAGCCGGAGCACGAGTCCGGTAACAAGCGCCATCTGCGGGAGCGAGAGGGAGAGGCGACGCAGTGCCGCCGGATCCTCCAGCTTCCAGGCAATGCTGCGCCGCGGAAAGAACTCCGTCACTTCGCGATCACTCCAGCGAGGAAGCGGAGGCTCTCCCCCACATGCGCGCGCCAGTAGGGCCAATCGTGCGTGCCGGGCCACTCGTGGTATTGCACCGTTACGCCGGAGCGCTCGGCTTCCCACCGGAACGCGCGGGACTGATCCGCATAGGGATCATCGACCCCCACGTCCGCAAAGAGCGTCGGCAGCGGCCCCTTGGCTGCAACGAGACGTTGCAGACGGCGGGCCGGATCCCGCGGCCACCAACCGGTGCTGTCGCGACCAAAGACCTTGGGCACGGTGGCGAAGTTCTTGGCCCACGCAAGTTCACCGAAAGGTTCCGCGCCGCTCGCGTAGCGCGGTGGCGCGCGGAACGGATGCGCACCGGTGTACAGCGGCGACAGCACGCCCGAGTGAGACGCGGCGGCGGCGAAGACGGTGGGATACCCCAGCGCGAGTACGAACGCGCCGTATCCGCCCATGGACAGCCCGGCAATCCCGCGGTGCGCGCGGTCCGCCTTCGTGCGGAATGTGGCGTCGCTCCACTGCACGAGATCGTGGGCGATATAGTCGTCGTAGTGGCCCCACGGCACGCAGAAGGTGCTCGGATCCTCCTTCGAGTACTTCGCCGCCTTGCACTGGTCGAAGGTGATCAGGACGTTCCAGGTCGCGTACCAGCTGTCGTCGCCGTCGGGCATCACCAGAATCATCTCGGGTGCGCCCGCGGCCACGAGCGAATCCATGGCATGCTGGATGCGCCCAAGGTTCGTCCAGTTCGTCTCGTCGCCACTGACACCGTGCAGATAATAGGCCACCGGATAGCGGCGGCTCTGCTGTGTGTCGTACGAGGGCGGGAGATAGACCACCACCGACTTTTTGCCGCCGAGCGCCTGCGACCAGAGGGTGTCCGTGAGAACCCGACCATGGGGCACCGTCGCTGAGGGGCTCTGCGCGCCCGCGCGCACGGCGGTGAGCAGTGCCCCTCCCACCAGGAGCGCACACTGGATGAGCCGACGCACGCGCACAGTCCTCACTTCACCGTCGCCATGCACTCAATCTCAAGCCGCGCATTCAACGCCAGCCCGCTGGTGCCGAACGCGCTGCGCGCCGGAAACTTCCCATTGGAGAAGAAGGTCCGGTACACCTCGTTCATCGCGTCCCACTCCTTCATGTCGGCCATGAACACGGTGCACTTCACCACATGCTCCATATCGCTCCCCGACTTCTCGAGCACGTCCTTGATGTTCAACATCACCTGCTTGGTCTCGGCGGCAATCCCGCCCGGCACCACGCTCCCCGCAGCGCTTGGGCCTGTCCCAACCTGACCCGCGAGATACAGCATGTTGCCCACGCGCACGGCGGGGGAGAACGGACGTGTCGTAGGACCGTAGGGCTGCAGAAACTCGGGCGCGGACGCAGCGCCGTTCTGTGCCGAGGCGGCACCGGGTACCGCACACAGCAGGAGGGCGAACAGTACGAGGGAACGCGTCATGTGGCTGCTCCGAGTGGGGAGAACTAGCGAATCATGTGGCCGAGACGACCCCAGCGAATGTCGGTAATAAACGACACGGGTCGATCGCTCGACTCCTGCGGCACATACGAGTAGTACACGAAGAGCGGACGACCGCGCACATTCCCGCGTGGCACAAAGCCCCAGAAGCGGCTGTCCTTGGAGTCGTAGCGGTTGTCACCCATCATCCAGAAATGTGCGGGTGGCACCACCAGCGGCCCCCACGTATCGACCGAGGGCTGCTCGGGCGCTGATCCGAATCGGGTGTTCTTGAGTCCCAGCGGCTTCTGCCAATCGAAGTTTGGCACCACCATCGCGCCGTCACCCGGCGTCTGATCCGCCGACGCGAATCCCTGACGCTGGGCCTGCCCGTTGATGTACACCACCCCTTCGCGACCGTAAATCGTGTCGCCGGGCATGCCAATCAGTCGCTTCACGAGAATCGGCGTCGGCTCGTCACCATTGTCGGCCTGATACGGCGACACGAACACCACCACGTCACCGCGCAACGGCTCCGCATAGCCCGGCAGATTGACGTTCGTGAAGGGAATGTTCGGCCCAAAGCGCAGCTTATTCACGAACAGCCAGTCGCCCACGAGCATCGTCGGAATCATGGATCCCGACGGAATCCGATACGCCTCGACGAAGAAGGTGCGCAGTATCAGGAACAGCGCCACGGTCCCGGCGAGCGACTTGACGTTCTCCCAGAGGGTACGGCCGAAGTTTCCGGAGCTTCCGCTCTTTCCGCTGCGCGCGGCAGCGACGGTTCCCTTCTTTGCAGGTGCTTTTTTGGCCACGACGAGTGTGAATGGCGGAGGGAGGGAGCGCTCGCGACCCGTGCGACGCCAATGGCGCGCGCGATGCCACGCCCACGGAATCTGCCCTACGGAACGCTGTGGGAAAAGGTTCCACGCCCACGAACCAGAGGCAAGCGGGGCGCACCCCGAAGGATGCGCCCCGCTCGTACGACCGAGGAACCGGTCGGCTTACTTGACGTGCTTGGAAACTTCGGCCGTCATCTTGAACATGTTGATCTGACGCCCGCCGAGCACTGCCTTGAGCTTCTCGTCCGGGTTGATCATGCGCTTGTTCTTCTGGTCCTGGCAGCCGTTCTTCTTGATGTACGCCCAGAGCTTCTTGGTGAGCTCGGTGCGCGGCAGCGGGTTCGAGCCCACGATCTGCGCAAGTGCGGCGTCCGGGGTGACCGGCTTCATGAAGGCAGCGTTCGGCGTGCGCTTCGCAGCCTTCTTCACGACCTTCTTCGCGACTTTCTTCACGGCCTTCTTCGCGACCTTCTTTGCAGCCTTCTTCTTGGCGGCCATCGAGAATCTCCTCGAAAGGATGAAGTGATGCAACGCGTGCGATTCAGTTACCACACGCTCCAACACCTCGAAAGTAATTGCTCCACCAGAGAGCGCAATAGGCAGTTTCTCTCGACCGCCTCTCTGGGAATCGCAAAAATCGCCGAAATCCCCCTCTAGCGCGCCTCGAGCGACTCCAATAAACGGAGCATTCGGACGTCCGCGGGGTCCGCAGATACGTCCTCTTCTGCGACCTCTGCGAGCTCGGACGGCGTCTCGAGAATGAGCGGAATCCCCTCTGAAAACGGGTCCGCGAGCAACCACCCGAAGCACGCCACACCAATGGCGCCCTCGCCGATCAGTGCGTGGCGATCCTTGTTCGATCCGAACGGATGCTGGCTGTCGTTCAGATGCAAGAACGCGGGACGCTCGCCGATCGTCGCGACGAACGATTCCAGCACCTCCCGCTGCGCCGCGGCGGAACTCGCGATGTCGTGACCGCTCGCAAAGAGGTGGCACGTATCCAGCCCGTAGCCGGTGCGATGCCGCAGTTCTGCGGGCACGCGCGCGAGCATCCGCGCGATCTCCGCGGCCGAACGACCCATCGTGCGGCCGGCCCCCGCGGTGTTCTCAATCAGCAGTCGCGTGCCACTCGCAGTCTCGGGCACGAGCTCGAGTGCACGGGTAATCGCGTCGCCAACTTGATCGCAGGCGACATCCGGATCACCATCGCCCGCAGAGCCGGGATGAAAACAAAACCCACCGACGCCGAGCGCTGTGCTGCGCTCGAGTTCCTTGGCCAGCCCACTCGCCGCACGCGTCGCCTTCACCTCCTCGGGCGACGCGGTGTTCAGCACATACGCCCCGTGCACCAGCACGTGCCGCGGCTGAATCCCGGCCGCGTCGAGCGCCACCCGGAAGGCCGCGGCCCGATCGGGCTTGATCGTGACCTTCTCGTTGTAATACGTCGGCGGCGCCGTAAAGAGCTGCATCGCCCGCGCGCCGGCGCTCCCGGCACGCTGCACGGCGCGCACGATCCCACCGGCATCACTCGGGTGCACGCCAAGGAAACGGAGGCTCGTCGATGGCGTCATGACGTCTGCTCTGGAGTTGGCGGCGTGTTCGGGTTGATATCAATCATGCGCGCACTCCCGAGGTACTCCACGCTGCGCGGATTCTGGATCTGTCGCAGCCGCTTCACGACCTCCGCAATCCGCCGTGCCTGCTCGGCAATCGTGACCAGCGCATCTCGGGTTTCCGGCGCCGTGAGCATGTTCTGCTCAATCAACGCGGTGTGCGAGAGCAGCGCGGCCAGCGGATTGTTGATCTCATGCTGGAGCGCCAACGACGTTTCGCCGATCCCGGCCAGATAGCGCGCCTTCCGCAACTCTTCCTCGGCCGTCCGGCGCGCGGCCGCCACCTCGATCTGGCGCTCCGCAATACGGAGCCGCGCCTGCAGCCGGTTCGGGGTGACGGGCTTGGACATATAGTCGTCCGCCCCCGCATCGAGCACCTCGGTGAGGTCCTCGGAGCTGTCACGCGCCGTCACAATCAGGATGAAGGGCACGTCGCCATGCGCCGAAGCGCGGATCCGACGGCAGAGCGCTAATCCGTCGAGACGCGGCATCTCCCAGTCGAGAATGACCATGGGAACCGGCGCGGCGACATAGGCCTGCCATGCAGCCTCACCATCAGCGGCCATCGCGCTGACGGTGTGCCCGGCCCGCGCGATGACGTGCGACAGCAGCACGCGCATCGTCGGATCGTCATCGGCCAAGAGGACATTCAGCGGCACGTCTGCGGTTCCCGTCTTGCCGGTGGAAGAAACACTCAACCTGAAATCTGCCCCATCGACCCCACAAACGCGACCCTTTGTCCCCCTGCCGACCCACTCTCCGCTGGCTCGCGGTCTACGGTATCTTTCCGGGGTGGCCCACCACGGGCCGCCAACCCGCTCTCCCATTCGCACGGTACCCGCCATGTCCTCGACTCCTCATACCGGCGTCCGCCGGATTCCGCCCGCCGTCAACGAGCCCATCAAGTCGTATGCCCCCGGCTCCCCCGAGCGCGCCGATGTCAAAGCGCGCCTCGCGGCGATGGAACAGGAGTGTCCGGAAATCCCGCTCGTCATCAACGGCAAGGAAATCCGCACCGGCGACATTGCCAAGGCCACCTCGCCGCACAAGCATGCCCACGTGACGGCCACCTGGCACAAGGCCACCACCGCCAACGTGCAGGCCGCCACAGAGGCCGCCACAGCCGCCCAGCGCGAATGGGGGAGCTGGACCTGGGAGGACCGCGCCGCGGTCTTCCTCCGCGCCGCTGACCTCCTCACGACGACCTGGCGCAGCACCATCAACGCCGCCACGATGCTCGGCCAGTCCAAGACCATTTTCCAGAGCGAAATCGACGCCGCCTGCGAGATGGCCGACTTCTGGCGCTTCAACGTGCAGTTCGCCTCAGAGCTCGTCGCTGAGCAGCCGATCTCCGGCCCCGGCGTCTGGAATCAGACGGACTACCGCGGCCTCGAAGGGTTCGTCTACGCGGTGTCGCCGTTCAACTTCACCGCCATCGGCGGCAACCTCCCGACCGCCCCCGCGCTGATGGGCTCCACCGCCGTCTGGAAGCCGGCCGGCACGGCAATCCTCTCGGCGCACTACACCATGCAGTTGCTGCGTGAGGCCGGGCTCCCCGACGGCGTGATCAACTTCGTGCCTGGCGACGCCAATACGGTCAGCGATGTCGCGCTCAATAGCCGCGACTTGGCCGGCGTCCACTTCACGGGCAGCACCGCCGTCTTCAACTCGATGTGGAAGCGCATCGGTTCCGATGTCGGCCGCTACAAGTCGTACCCACGCATCGTCGGCGAGACGGGCGGCAAGGACTTCATCATCGCCCATCCAAGCGCCGAGGCGAGCGCCGTGGCCGTGGGCCTCGTACGTGGCGCCTTTGAGTACCAGGGGCAGAAGTGCTCCGCCGCCAGCCGCTGCTACATCCCGAAGTCGCTCTGGCCGGCCGTGCGCGACCAAGCGCTCGCCATGATGCAGGACATCCGCATGGGCGATGTGAACGACTTCCGGAACTTCATGGGCGCCGTCATCGACAAAAAGGCCTTCGGCCGCATCAAGGGCTATCTCGACGACGCCAAGCAGAACGCCACGATTCTCGGCGGCGGTGGCTGCGACGATTCCAAGGGCTGGTTCGTGGAACCGACCCTCATCCAGACAGAAAACCCGGGCTATCGCCTCCTCTGCGAGGAGATCTTTGGCCCCGTGCTCACCGCCTACGTGTACGATGATGCCAAGTGGAGCGAGACCCTCAAGATCGTCGACGAGACCTCGCCCTACGCCCTGACCGGCGCCGTCTTCGCCCAGGATCGCAATGCCGTGCACGAAGCGCATCACGCGCTCCGCAACGCCGCCGGCAATTTCTATGTGAACGACAAGTGCACCGGCGCCGTGGTAGGCCAGCAGCCGTTCGGCGGCGCCCGCGCCTCCGGCACCAACGACAAGGCAGGCTCCAAGCTCAACCTCGTCCGTTGGACCAGCGCCCGCACCATCAAGGAAACGTTCAATCCGCCGACAGACTATCGCTATCCGTTCATGGGGGCGGAGTGACCCGCGTTCGCTACGTCACGCTCGACGTCTTCACCGACCGCGCCTTCGGGGGGAACCAGCTCGCGGTCTTCCCCGACGCGCGCGAGATCCCCGAAGAGGTGCTGCTCACCATCACGCGTGAGTTCAACTACTCCGAAACGACCTTCTGCTATCCGCCGAGCGATCCACGGTTCTCCTCGACGGTGCGCATTTTCACGCCGGGCGCTGAGGTTCCCTTTGCTGGGCACCCGACGGTAGGCACGGCCATCGCACTCGTACAACTCGGCCTCGCTGGGACGCTGGACGGAGAATCCCAGCTGCTGCTGGACGAGAAGGTTGGTCCGATTCCGGTGACGGTGCGGGCAACGCCACATGGTGCGTACTTCGCGCAGTTCTCCGTGGCGCAGCTCCCCGAGTTTGGGGCATCGGCGCCGTCACGGGGCAAACTCGCCGAGATCCTCCTGCTTGATCCTGAAGACATTCTGGGCGCGCCCATGGCGCCCGCTGGCGTGTCGTGCGGTCTCCCGTTCTTGATGGTGCCGCTCCGCTCTGTGGACGCGGTCGCCCGCGCCCGCGTGCGCATTGACGCGTGGGAGAGCACCCTCAAGGGCAGCTGGGCGTCAGAACTCTTTGTCTTTGCCAAGGATCCGAGTGGCGGCGAGAACCACTTCCACGCCCGCTGCTTCGTTCCCGGACTCAATGTGCCCGAGGACCCAGCGACGGGCTCTGCGAATGCCGGTCTCGCCGGCTATCTCGCCAGCAAGAGCAAGATCCAGGACGGCACGCTGCGCTGGACGGTCGATCAAGGCGTCGAGATGGGGCGTCCGAGCCGTCTCGAGATTGAAGCCGACAAGGTGGCCGGCGCGATCACCGCCGTGCGTGTCGGTGGCCACGCCGTCATGGTGTGCGACGGCACGATCGCGATCTAGGGAGTCGGCGTCTCGTTGGTGCGCCGTAGGGCCGCATCGAAGGCGCGCATGCCGGCATGCCACGCCTCGGTGCGGTTGCGTCCACTTTTCTTGGCGACGTAGAGCGCTTCATCGGCGCGGGCCCGTAACGTCGCGAGCACTTCGTCAGAACGCGCCTCGTCCGCCGACACCCCGATACTAATCGTGATGCCGCGCAAGCCATTCAGGCTGCGGAAGGTGCGCTGCCGGAATGCCTGATGGACACGTTCGGCAAGAATCAGCGCCCCTTCGCGCGTGGTATCTGGCGCGAGGATCGAAAACTCCTCCCCGCCGATTCGCGCCACGATGTCACCGAGTCGCGCCGTCTCCCGGAGTAGCTCGCCGATCTCGCGCAGCACTTCGTCGCCGGTGAGATGGCCGAAGTCGTCGTTCACTTTTTTGAAGTGATCGACATCGAGCGCGAGGATCGCCGTCACATGTCCTCCGCGCACTGCCCGCGCGAGTTCGCGCGCCACCATTTGATCAAAGCCGCGGCGGTTGTAGCACCCCGAGAGCGGATCGGTCAGTACGATGGCCTCGAGCTTGCCGCGCATACGGTTGTAGGCGCGCCCCACCATCGTAATCGGATCGGGGACTCGATCGAGCGAAAGATCGTACTCGTGCGAGAAATCTCCCTCCTGCACGCGATCAAACACCTGCACGATCCGCTCGAGACGCGTGGTCATCGTCCACTGCAGCGAGATAAAGATCGCTAATCCGGCGAGGTAGAGTGCGAAGTCCCAGAAGAATTCTGCAGGTGCGGTAATCGCGCCCTGCGAGGTGGCCACCACGATGAGCACCGTATAGAACAGGGCCACGCAGGCCAGGTTGTACAGCGTGGCGCGCACGCCAAAGTACAGTTGCGTCATCTGGACGGTGAAGACCGACACAATCAACGCGCGGTGATATTCGCTCGCGGGGGAGGTGCAGTACATCACACCGAATAGCAGCAGCATGTCGATCACGACGTTCATGACCACGAACGCATTGACCTGGTCTCGCCGGTGCCGCGCCAACCATCGCATCTGCAACTGGATCCACACGAGATACACCGTCGCGAGCGCCACTGCGATTCCTAATGCTGGTCCCGGTCCGATATCACGGGCCAGCACGGAATCCGACGAGATCACCCCCCGCAGCTTCAGGACGGCCATCCCAACGACCACGAGCGCCACGAACGCACGACGAATCCGCGCCTGCCAGAGCAGGACATCGGCGTTCACCAGCAACGACGGCGGTGAACCGGTGGTCGGAGTCGTTGAAATTATTCGGACAGTAGAAGAGAGCTACTAATCGACGGTGGCTGCCGCAGGAGCGCAACCCCGGGCGTCATAGAATTGACCGCAGCACCGGCGCGAACGTTAGAACCGTGCCTCAAGATAAAAGTCCAGTCGTGTCTGCGTGCTCGGGTAGAGCCCGCGCGACACATCGACCCGCAGCAAACCGTCCAAAAAGCTTGCGCCAACACCGGCGCCACTCAGCGGACGTCCCTGCGCACTCCACGACCGACGATCGCCCGCCCATCCGGCATCGACGAACACAATGGGCCGTGCAATCGCGGTGCTCGTCCCGAGCTCGGCGCGCGTCATCCAAAACGCATCGCCCGCGGCGGTGAGTGCGCTTTGCCCGCGAATCGTCTGCGAGCCCCCCAAATAAAAGAGCCGCTGCGTGGGGACTGCACCTGCCGTCCAGCCACCGCTCGTCGTGATCGCGCCGGCGAGCCGCCCGACACTCTTCGACACGGTGAGGTCCACGAGTCCACGCCCATAACGCTGGTCGCCCGCTGCGCCCTCGAGCCGAATATCACTCAGCACACGCCAGCCCTTTGGATCAACGCCCATCGAGTTGTGCAGGCGAACCGAGGCGCCATACTCGACGGCACGTGTCGCACGCGGATTCGCAATGAACCGCGCGTCGTTGCCACCGCCGAACAACGTCCACCGCGAGTTGACCTCAGCGCCCCACTGCTGCTCGCCGAACACACGCCATTCCAGTTGCCCCCACCGTGGCGTCGTCCCCTTCACCTCGGCGCCCCAACTGCGGTAGTACGCGCCTTCGTCGCGTGCGTAGAGAAGTCCGCCGAGTGAGGCGCCGAAATCGAGCGGGGTGCCCCAGTCGTTCATCGCACTAAGCCTGCGGTAGATGTTCCCGCGGACGGTCGAACGTCCATTGCTCCGGGCGAGCCCAAACTCTGCGTTCACCTGACGATCCGCAAACGCCCCCCGCACGCCGAGCGACGCGGTGTAGCCTAGCCCAAGCACGCTCGAGGCGACGATGCCGGTGCCGAATCCCTCCACGCGGTTGTAGCGGGTCTGCGACAGCCCGTACGCGAGCTGAATTTTTTGTGGCCCCCAGCCGGACTGCAAGCCAAGGCCCAGGGCCTTCACCAACAGGTCCCGATCCGACGATCCGAACACTTCCTCACCGGCATCGTAGATCGACGGCGGGAGGTCTGGGGAATTCGCGAGCTTCGCGCTGTCGCAGGGAATCTTCTCCATGACGTCCAACGTCCCTTGATACTTTCGCACTTGGCGCGTGTACACGTCGCTCGTCGCGCACTCCTTGGCCTTGAGCGCCGCGAGTTCCTTCACGCGTGCTGCGCGCGCGATACGCATGAGCGAGTCACGGAGCGCGGTTGGCGTCTTCGCTGCGTTCAGGGAGTCGCGATACTGCACTAATCGCGTCGGGCCGCTCGCGATAATCGGCAGCGGCGCGTCGAGCGCGTTCACGGATTCGTATTTGAACTTCTGTTCCATCGTCACAGGAATCCGAATGAATCCCGCCTGCGCGTTTCCCTCAAAGGCCTGCGAGCGCGGCAACCAAAACTTTTGGTTGTAGAGTCCGTACTCCATGGTGATCGCACTGACATCGACCTTCAGCGGCGAGAGGATCGCCTTCGCCAGGAACGCGACGCCGGCATTGGGGGGCCCGCCTCGGCCACCGCGCCCATCGCGCCCACTCGGCGCCGTGGTATCGCCCGCCTGCACACGCGCCACGGAATCTGCCTTGCGGCGCTGCGTCTCTTCATCCGAGAAGGCCCACACATCTAACTGCTCGCTGATACGGTAGACCGCGCGCACGAGATGTGCGGATTCTTCATCAAACCAGAACGAGCCGACGCTCAGATTCCACTTGGGACTACGCGCCGCAATCTTGAGCTCGCGCAGTACGAGTTTCTTTCCGTCGGGCAGCCCCATCGTGACTGAGTCGCCGCTCGCATAGGTGTAATACGCCTCGGCGCCAGCGGCGATCGGATGCACGAACTCGCGTTCGTCCACATCGGACTGCACCAACCCACCACCAATCCAGAGTTGCTCACGCCCGGGGTAATAGGGAACCGGCGACATCCCACTTACGCTGCCCACCACGCCGCCGGCGCCTCCAGCCATCGGCACCGCGGTGCGATCGCCTTTCAGCTCGACCACCGCCCCTTTGCCACGCTCCCATTGCACGCGCGAGGCATCTTCGTGGCGCAGCGCGAGCCGGTCACGGGCGATCGCCTTCATGGCCATCCCGACACTCAGTCGCTGATACGTGGTCGCGTCGTAGCTCGCGAGCAGGGAGTCTTGGGCGAGTCGTGTGGCGCGTGCGCGCAGCACCAGCGACTTCGCGGCGGCGTCTTTGTACGCCGAGGCGAGCATCGCCGCGGTGACCGGCACGCGACGGGGCTCGCGCGCCGGGCGCGCACGTCCCCCCATTTCCTCACGGAGCATCCGTGCCTCGGTGCGAGCGGTCTCGCGCGCCTGGCAGGCGGAGTCGCAGTTGGCGCGTACACTCACGCCAACGGCGGCTTGAAAGGCGAACACAACGGGGAGCAGAGCAATCATCCGGGGGAGACTCGAGGTTTTGAGTGCGTGCTCAGTATACGCGCGTGGCGAGCCCGAAGTTTCGTTATTCTTCTTTCTATGATACCGACGTCCGCCGAGACCCACGACATCCCGCTCGAAGAATTCCGCGCCCAGGCCCACAAGCTCGCTGACTGGATCGCGCGGTACCTCGAGGATCCCGCTCGTTATCCGGTGCTCCCGCCCCTCGTGCCGGGCGCTACCCGCGACAAGCTCCCGCCCGCCCCGCCGCAGCAGGGCGAGTCGCTCGAAACCATTCTCGCCGATTTCGAGCAGACGATTCTTCCAGGGCTCACGCACTGGAACCATCCGGGCTTTATGGCCTACTTCGCCAACAGCGCCACGGCCCCTGGGATTCTCGCCGAGTTCCTGATGGCCGCGCTGAATGTGAACGGGATGCTGTGGCGGACGAGTCCCGCCGCCACGGAACTCGAAGGAGTCGTCACGGATTGGCTGCGCCAGCTGTTGGGTCTCACCCCCGGTTGGTTCGGTATGGTGAACGATCTCGCGAGCACGAGTACCCTGTATGCGCTAGCCGCCGCGCGCGAGGCCGACGAATCACTCAACGTGCGCCGACTTGGCCTTGCCGGTCGCGATCTCCCGCGGATGCGCGTGTACTGCTCCGAATGGGCGCATAACAGTATTGACAAAGCCGCCATGACCCTTGGGCTTGGCTCTGAGAATGTGGTGCGGGTGAAGGCCGACGCTGAGTTCCGCATGCGTCCGGATTTGCTCGAGGCGGCTATCGCTGCCGATCGCGCCGCGGGCTACAAGCCCATCGCGATTGTGGCTACGGTGGGCACCACAAGTATGACCAGTGTGGATCCTGTGCCGGCGATTGCCGACATCGCGCAGCGGGAGCAGCTCTGGTTGCATGTGGATGGTGCCTACGGCGGTGTGGCCGGCGCCGTGCCGGAGTTGCGCCATTTGCTCGACGGCGTGGATCGTGCGGATTCGTTCGTTGTGAACCCGCATAAGTGGCTGTTCACGCCGATGGATTGTTCGGTGTTTTTTGTGCGCAAGCCAGCGGTGCTCAAGCGTGCGTTCAGTCTCATGGCCGCCTATTTGGAGACGGCGGAGCAGGATGTCGTGGTCAACTACATGGACTACGGGTATCAGCTGGGGCGTCGTTTCCGCTCGCTCAAACTGTGGATGGTGCTTCGTGCGTTCGGCGCCGAGGGGATTGCCACGCGGATTCGGCACCACTGCGCCTTGGCCTCGGAGTTCGCCGGCTGGGTGCGGGAAGCGCCCAACTGGGAGGTTGCGGCCCCGCATCCGTTCAGCACTATTTGCTTCCGGCATGTCCTGCCCGGCGAGGGGGTGGAGGCGACCAACGCCCGCAACGCGCGCATTCTCGACCGGGTCAACGAAAGTGGAGATATCTTCATATCCCACACGATGTTAGGGCCTGTTTATGTGATCCGCGTTGCACTCGGAAACCTGGGGACCGAGGAGCGCCATATTCGGCGTGCGTGGGAGCTCCTGCAGCAGGGGGCGCTTGCCGGGTAGCAGAATTGTCAGGTTGAGGGGGCTAGCGCGACCGCCCCTGGTGCAACGTATTTTTACTGGGTCAGTATTTCATTGTGACTGCTGTGCTCAGTTCTCGGGGCTCGGCGTCGCTCTGGGTGATACTCTGCGGGAGAAATCGTCGTGATGCGTCGAATCGCAGTTGCAGCGCTGGTACTCGGTACCGCCGTGGCGTGCTCAAAGAGCACGGCACCGGTGCAGGCCGATGTGAGCCAACTGCAGTTGGATGCGGTGAATCCGACGAACCTTACCTTCGCCGCGACGAACGGACTCCCGACGGAGCCGTTTCACGTGGAGGTTGGACCGACGGGCTCCAACGCGCAAGTCACGGGGGCGGTCTTTCCAGACTCGCTGAAACTGACGACCAGCCAGAACAAGGCGATCACCGCGTTGCGCAGCACCTTCGAGACCGCCAACAAGACGGATCTACTCGCCCTCAATGCGATTTACGTGCAAGCGGCGGCCGCCAAGAAAGCGGGCAAGGCATCGGCAGACATTATTGCCATCCTGAATCTCTCCAAGCCAATCCTCGCCCGCCTGACTGCGCGTCTCGAATCGCTTCGCCTCGCGATTTCGGCGCTGCTCACCCCGACGCAGAAAGCGTGGATCGTGTCGCATACGGTGCTTGCGCCGCCGGCTGGCTGGGTTGGCCCCATTGGTATCGTGGCGACGAACCCGTAAGCGCGCGAGCGCTGTAAAAAAGGGCCGCGACGATGTCGCGGCCTTTTTTTGTATTTTCCGCATCACCAAACGGACGGGCTGTTCACGCTCTGGCCTCACCTGCGAGGTCCGTGGTATCGTTCCCGTGACACACCATAACCCACTGCCGCACCCATGACCTGGCCCTGCACCCTCGAGACGGAGCGACTCCTCCTCCGCCCGATCACGCTCGATGATCTCGACTTCTACGTCCGGATTCAGGCCGACCCCGACGTCGCGCGCTACATCTCCACCGGCGCGCCACGGTCGCGCGAGGAATCCGCACGCTACATCGAAAGCACCATCGCGACGTACGAACGCTATGGGCGCGGCCAACTGGCCGTCGTGCGAAAAACCGACGGTGCACTCTTAGGCCGCTGCGGACTCGCGCGACTCGAGCTGATGGCGACCCCCGACGGCCCGACAGCCCGCGCGGGCTGGCAAATGCTCGGCGGCACCCCGCTCGGCGAACCCAACGAAGTGCAGGACGAACTCGGCTACACCTTCGACCGCGCCGCCTGGGGCGTGGGATACGCGCGCGAAGCGTCCGCCGCCGTCTGGGCACATGCGCGCACGGTGCTCGGCGTGCGCCCCGTGTCGATGATTCACCCCGAGAACGTGCGGTCGCTCGCGCTCGCCCAGTCGTTCGGCGTGGAGTTCGTGGATTCGGTGTTCTCGTTTGGCCGGGTGTTCGATTTGTTCCGCTGGCCGGCACACGCGACGTAACGCAGTTCCGCCACACGTGCAGCGGTTCGTAGAGACAGAGCGGGGGCCGCCCAACGCGAGGGCCCCGCTCTGTCTACCGAGTGCACCGAATCGCGTGCGATCAGTGCGCCGACTTCTTCCGCGCCTCCTTCGGCACCATGTACTCCTCGGTGTTGGGACGCACCGGAACGTCGAACAACCCGGTCAGCTTGATGCGCCAGTCATCGAGAATCTCATAGATCGTCGGAATCACGAGCAAGGTCAGGAACGTGGAGGTAATCACGCCGCCGATGATCGCGCGGCCAAGTGGCGCACGGAAGTCTGCGCCCTCGCCGTTGCCGAGCGCCACCGGGACCATCCCCGCCACGAGCGCCAGCGTCGTCATCATGATGGGACGCAGACGGACGCGCCCCGCTTCGACGATTGCATCTTCGCGCTCGAGGCCGTTCTCCTGGCCCCACTTGGCGAAGTCGATCAACAGAATGGCGTTCTTGGCCACGATGCCCATCAACAGGATCACGCCAATCATACTCATGATGTTGAGCGTCCCGCCGGTGAGAATCAGCGCAAGTACCACACCGATCAGCGAGAGCGGCAACGAGACCATGATAGCGATCGGCTCGAGGAAGCTGCCGAACTGCATCACGAGAATCAGGTACATGAGCAGCACCGCCACACCGAGCGCCGCGAAGATCTTGCCGAATACTTCCTGCTGATCCTTCACTTCGCCGCCGGCGGTAATGCGATATCCCGCCGGGAGTGCGAGTCCGGCGAGCGCCTTGCTGATATCCTGATTGACCTCGCCAATGGACCGCCCCTGCACGTTGGCCTCGACGACCACCACATTCTCACGATCCAAATGGGAGATCAGGGCCGGTCCAAGCCCGGAGGTGACGGTCGCAATCTGCCCGAGCGGCATCACACTGCGCCCGCCGCCGAGTCCGGCCACGACAATCGGTAGCCGTTGGATGTCCGACTGTTTGTTGCGCGCGTCGCTCGCGAGACGCACACGCACCTTACGGTTCTCGCCAGTCGGATCGACCCAGTCACCCGCATCAACACCGGCGAACGCCGGTCGCAGCGCCTGCGCCAACTGTCCCACGGTCACACCCATCGATCCGGCGAGCTGACGATTCACGTTGATCTCGAGCTCCGGCTTCTGTCCCTTGGTGCTCAGTGCGAGATCAACGACACTCGGCACCTTCGCCACGAGCTTCATCGCGCTGTCAGCCAGTACGCCCAGTGTGCGCGCATCTTTGCCGCGCATTTCCACCTGAATCTGCTTGCGGGCGCCGCCCATCCCGCCCGTGAAGATGAAGGCCTTAGCCCCACCAATCTTGGCGATCTGGTCACGGAGCATGCCGCCGAACTCCTGCTGCGACACCTTTCGCGTCGCCTTTGGATTCATGCGGACGTACACGGTTCCTAAGTCCACCGCGCCGAGCGCGGCACCGGGCTGCATGCCCGCGCTGCTCCCACCGACCGTCGCGAACGTGTAGTTCACGAGGTCCTTGTGCCCGAGCGCGAGGCGCGCGACTTCCATGGTCTTCATGCGCGTGTAGTCCAAGTTCGACCCTGGCGGCGTCTGCACCTGCATCGTCAGCTCGCTGCGATCGCTGTCCGGTACAAAGCCAAAGCCGCCGAACTTCACTTGCAGCCAAATCGCTGCCACAAATGTCACGGCCGCGAGCGCCACCATGCTCCACCGATGCCGGAGCGCCCAGCGAATCACAAGCGTGTACTTCTCGCTCATGCGGTCGAACCAGGCATTGAACGCATCCAGCTGGCGCGTAATCCACCCGCGGTGCTCCCCTTCCTTTTTCTCCGGATCGGGCCAATACGCCGAAAGCATCGGATCGAGCGAGAAGGACACGAAGAGCGACACGAGTACGGCCATGGCAATCGTCAACGCAAATGGCTTGAACCACTGCCCCGCGGTTCCATACATAAAGCCAATCGGCACGAACACGGCGACGATCGAGAAGGTGGTGGCCGCAACCGCCATGCCGATTTCATCGGTCCCCTCGTGCGACGCGCGGAAGTGATCTTTCCCCATCTCGATGTGGCGCACGATATTCTCGCGCACCACGATGGCATCGTCAATCAAGATACCAATCGCCAGCGAAAGACCGAGCAGCGACATCGTGTTGAGCGTGAAGCCGAAGGCATAGACGGCGATGAAGCTCGCCATCACCGACACCGGCAGCGCTAAGCCGGTGATGACGGTGGAACGCCAGGAGTTCAGGAACAGGAACACGACGAGCACCGTGAGGAGTGCGCCTTCGATGAGCGTCTCCTCCACGTTCTGCACCGAGCGTTCCACGCGGTCGCCGGAGTTCTGAATCACATCGAGATGCACGCCTGCGGGGAGCGCGGTCTTGAGTGCGGTGACCTTTGCCAGCACCTTCGCCGCCACCTGTGACGTGCTGTATCCCTTGGACTTCTTGATCATGATACCGACGGCATCGCTCTGCGCGCCGGTGCTGCTCTGCCCGTAAATCGCCGACGACCGCGCTTCGGCGGTGCCATCCTTGGCGGTCGCAATCTCTCCAAGTCGGATTGCCCGTCCGCCGCGCTGGTCGACCACCAGGTTCATGAAATCGGCGGGCGTCTCGAGCTTGCCGCGCAATCGAATCGAGCGCTCGTCGAGTGTGCCGTCGATTTTCCCGACCGGCACCGAGAGATTCTGCTGCTGCAACGCGGCCACCAACTGCGCCACACTGATTCCTGCAGCCTGCATGGCGTCCGGGCGAATCTCGATGGTCAACTCACGCTCGATTCCACCGACCACGGTCGCCTCGGCCACACCGGCAATGCCGCGCAGCTCCTTGGTGATGCCAGGATCGGCAATCCGCGTCAGACTCGGCGCGTCAAGCGTGGTGGAGTTCAGCGAGAGCTGCACAATGGGCTGATCGCCCGGATCGAAACGCGAGAGCACCGGCTCCTTGATCTCAGGCGGAAGCTGGTCGCGCACGGAGCTGATCTTGTCGCGGATGTCTTGCGAGGCCTGCTGAATGTCTTTCTCAAAGACGAACGCGACCGTGATGTTCGCAAAGCCGTCCTGTGCGCTGCCGTTGATACGATCGACGCCGCTGATGCCGCTGATCGCCTCTTCCACGCGATCGAGCACTTCGCGCTCGACGACGTCTGGCGCCGCGCCCGGATACGGAATGGCCACGTTGATGATGGGCTCCGCGACATCCGGAAACTCGTCCGTCTGCAACTGCGCCATGGAGAACACGCCGAACACCACCAGCGCCACCATTGAGACGACGGTGACGATGGGGCGCTTAATGGCAAAATCTGAAATGAACATGGTAATCCCCTAGTTCTTTGCTGCGGGTTTGTCCGACGGCGCATTGACCTTCACCGGCGCACCAACGGTGATGCCCTGCGCGCGCCCGACGAGCACGGTGTCGCCGACCGCGAGTCCCGTCAGCACCTCCACGTTCTCGGTCTCGTCGTCACGCACACCCAAGGTGATCTCGATCTTCTCGGCCTTGCCGCCCCTGAGGCGAAGCACCGACGGCTTGAGTCCGCGCTGGTCCACCGCATTCATCGGGATAGCAAGTGCGGAGTGGCTGGTGCTGGCCACCCGACCAGAGGCAAACAACCCGGCCACCAAGCCGCTCCCGGCATTCGGGATGCGCGCGTAGAGGCGTACCTGCTTGGTCTGCGGATCCGCGCTCGGATAGATGTTGCTGATGGTGCCCACGAAGGACTTACCGGGGTAGCCAGTGACCCCAAACTTGACGCTCGCCCCCAGGTGCACCGCGCCGAGTTGGTCGGCGGGCACGGAGCCTTCAAGGCGCATCGTGGAGGGATCGACAATCGTGAACATCGGTGCGCCGGGCGCGACAATGTCGCCGGCATTCACCTGCCGCTCGCTCACGATGCCATCGTATGGCGCCTTGAGCGTGGTGTTGTCGAGGTTGCGCTGGGCATTCGCCAAGCGAGCCTTGGCATCTTCGAGCGCGGCCTGTGCGGCCAGATTCCCGCGGCGCGCATTCTCCACCGCGTTCTCGGCGACAGCACCGGCGGCCAGGAGTCGTTCCGCACGGTCTTGGTCGCGCTTGGCGATATCGGCACCGAGCTGCGCCTGCGTGACACCGCTCTTGGCGCCAAGCATGGTCTCACGTACGGCATTGTCGTCCACGCGGGCGAGCGGCGTGTCCTTGCTCACGTGCGCACCGGGCTCTACGAGCACGGCGGTCACGCGTCCGCCAACTTCGGCGCGAATCGACGCGGTTTTGTCGGCCACGAGCGATCCGGCGATCGAGGGACCGCTCGTGATGGTCGTCTGCGCGACGAGTGCGACGAGCTCGGGTCCGATGATTTGCTCTGGAATCGCGCTGCTCGCGACGTCGGCTTTTTTGCCGCACGCGGCGAGTACGCTCGTCGCGCCGAGCGCGAGTGTGAGCAGGGGCGCCCGCAGGGCGCGGATGGAGCGGGACTGCATTGGGGTATTCCTCTGTGAGTAAGTCATTGTTAGCGCCGCACGGTGACGGGCAGATCCTTCAGGAAGGCCACGCGCAAGCGGGCGACTTCCAAGTCGCGCGCTGCGAGCACGCGGTTCAGCCGCGCCTGTTCGTACTGCGTGCGGCTCTGCAACAGCTCCACCTGGGTGGAGATCCCTTCATTGAAACGCACTTCTGCAATCGTATAGGCTCGGCGCGCTTGCTCGTCGGTTCCCACGCTGCTCGCGTAGGATGCTTGCGCCTGCTCGAGCTGGAGAATCGCCGTGCGCGCATCGAGCGCCGCGAGTTCACGTGATTGCTCAAAGCTCTGCTGTGCGTCAATCAAGTTCGCCTGCGCAATCGCGCGGTCGGCCGTGAGCTTGCCACCGGTGAAGACCGGCACCGACAACCCGAGCGAGATGGTCCAGTTCGGGTAGTACTGGTTCAGGGCCAGCGGCAGAATGCCCACGGGATATGCAAACCGCTGATAGGCGCTCGACACTTGCACCGACGGCAACCGGTTCATGTCGGCCGCCGACAGCGCGAACTGCTGCGCGGTGACGTTGGCCGCGGCCTGGCGTACGGTGGAGCGGTGCGCGACCGCCGTATCGGCCGGCGGCGCCTCGGCGGCGATCCCTTCGTCGCGAATCGGGGTGGTCAGCGCGAGCGGTTTATCGAGCGAGATGCCCAACAGCTGGCGGAGGCGCATCATCGTGAGATCGTAGTTGCCGCGCGCCTGGATCAGTGCCGGACGCTGATTGTCACGGGCGACCCGCGCGCGCAGCAGGTCGAACTCGGCCGCGCTTCCCACCTGCTTGCTGACGGTGGTCTGTGCGAGCGTGCGTTCGGCCTGGGCCAGCGTGCTGTCGGCGATGTCGACGAGCGCCTTGGCAGCGACGGCATCGAAGTAGGCTTGGGCTACGTCGAGATTGACCTGCGCGCGTGCGGCGTCGAGTCCGATATCGGCGGCGGTGCGTGCAGCCGCCGCGCCCTTCGTCGCCGATTCCAGCTTGCCTGCGGTGTAGACATTCTGCGTGAGCGACACGCCGAGTGTGGCGGTGTTCGGCGAGGCGAAAATCTTGGTGATGTCACCGAAGCTGCTCGTGCCGCCGCTGGAGCCGGAACCCGAACCGGAGCCAGAGCTGCTCCCTGCGGTGATCGCTGAGAACTGCGACTGCATCAAGCGCTGGTAGGCGAAGGTCCCGTTGATCTGCGGCAGGTACTGGGCGCGCGCCTGTTGCTGTTGTGCACCGGCACGCATCACGCCGGCCTCGGCGCTGTGCACGGTGTGGCTCGCCTTCTGTCCCATGGTGAGGGCGTCGGCGAGTGAGATGGACGCCGCGGTTGCTCCCTGCGCGGTTGCTCCCTGTGCGACCGCTGCCAGCGGCGCGGCAACGAGGAGCAGGGCGACGGTGAGCGCGCGTTGGACGCGGGTGATGGTTCGCTTGCGATCGCTGGCTGGCTGCAGCGCGGCAAAATCGTAGCCGAGGGACTGCAGCGTGAGGCGCGCGTAGTTGGTGGGCGCGGCTGAGACGGGCTGCGGAAAGGCGTGTGGCATCATGTCGCGACCAAGCGCGTCGTGAAAGATGGCGCTCATCAACATCGACGCCGCACTGATCACGTCAGCATCGGCGCGGACCGCCCCCTGCTCGACCAGTCGCGTGAGATAATCACGCAGGTTCATCAGAGACTGCGCCGCGCCGTGCGTCATGCACTTGGGCATGGCGGGGTTCACTTCGAACTCGGCCATGGCTTTGCGGATCATGCCGCGCATTGCCACCAGCGATTTCCGCATGTGCGCACTCCATGCGGTGAGCTCCGCGAGCGGATCCACGGGGATTTCGGGAAGCGCGGTGTCCGGATGGGTGGCTCCGGAGACCCGAAGCGCTTCGAGGAGCAGCGCGTTCTTGCTTCCGAACTGGCGGAAGAGGGTGACTTCGTTGACGCCGGCGGCCTCGGCGATTTTGCGCGTGGTGGCGCCGCGGAATCCGAGCTCGCCATACACGCGGGCAGCGGCGGCGAGGACGTGGGTGCGGGTTGGAACGGAAACGGACATGGTGGAACGCGCCTGCGCGCGGTGGTAGTGAAGCGGGGATGAAGCGGGGATGAAGCCGGTAGTGGATCCGGAGCCGACGCGTCGCGCGCCAGCTCCGGTCATGCAAGTGATCACTTGCATTGTAAGCAAGTGAATACTTGCATTCAACGGGCGACGGCCGGAAAAAGTTTCGGGGGATCCCGTAGCGCCTCGGTGTCGAACCACGCATCTTGCGGCAGCGATGTGTGCTGTTCGCGTGGGGCCTCAGGCGCCGGCTATGCCCTTCGCTTTTGGTCCGAGTTTCGTCCATCTACCTTATCGACCATGACCCGTCGATCCGCCGCCACCGTTGTCGCCGTCACCTGCTGGACAGGGCTCGCCCTGCAGGCTGTGACCAGCGTCCTCCGATCCCAGATCGCCGGCACGTCGGTGCTGCACGGCTTCTGGCTCTTGGTCGGGTACTTCACGATCACCACGAACGTGATTGTGGCCGTGCTGTTCACGATTGTCGCACGGTCCCGACCGGGGCGCTGGACAGAATGGGCGAATCGCCCGGGCGTGCTTTCGGCGACCACGATCCACATTCTGTTCGTTGGTGTCGCCTACTCCGTGCTCCTGCGCAGCACCTATCACCCGAAGGGACTCAGCATCGTTGCCGACGAACTCGTGCACGACGTGGTCCCACTCCTCGTGCTGCTCTTCTGGTGGCGGTTCGTCCCAAAAGGAACGCTCGCCTTTCCGCAGTTAGTGACCTGGCTCGGCTACCCCGCGCTCTATCTTGTGTACTCGCTCGGGCGCGGGGCGGCTGAAGGCTGGTATCCGTACTTCTTCCTTGATGTCACCAAGCTCGGCTACCCCGTGGTCGCCCAAGTTTCGGGTATGATTACCGCCGCGCTCGCCGTGATGAGCGCCATCTTGATTGCCGTCGACCGACGCCTGATACCGTCCCGCACGTAGCGCGAGCGTCCGTGGCCACTCGGCTCCACGGTTCCAGTTCCCACCGTTGGAATGAATGGGTTGGCTAGATTGTCGGAACAATGCGGCATGAGGCATACGCCGCACTCCACCTTCCCGAGCATCCGCATGTCGAATACCGAACGTCTCCGCGAGTTGGCCATTTCCGACGCAGGCTTCGTGTTCGACCCGCTGACGGGCCACACGTACAACGTGAATGGCACCGCGCTCGCGGTGCTGCGTTCTCTCAAGGAGGGCGCGACCCCCGAAGCGGTGATCGCGGCTCTCCACGAGCAGTTTGAGACCGAACCTGAGGACGACATCGCCCGCGATGTCTACGAACTCGTCGGGCGGCTCCGCGAACATGGGCTGGTGAAGTGAACTCGCCGCTCACCGCGACCATCGCGGTCACGGGAATGAATGCCACCGACAACCCCGCCCCTGGGGTTCCGGTTGCGCGCGCGCTCCGACTCGATCCGAGCTTCCAGGGCCGCATCATCGGCCTTGGTTACGACCCGCTCGACCCGGGGTTCTACGCCACCGGCCTGCTCGACGGGGGCGCGATTCTTCCGCTCCCCTCCGCCGGACGCGAGGCGCTGCTCCATCGCATGCGTGAACTCGTCGCGCAGTTCGGCATCACGGTGTTTATCCCGACCCTAGACTCCGAGATTCGCGCCGTGGCGTCGCTGCGCGACGAACTGCTCGCGCTTGGGGTGCACACCTTTGTGCCGACCGTCGACGCGATCGATCGAAGCTCCAAACCCCAACTCCCCAAGCTTGGCGCCGAGCCGGGGGTGAATGTCCCCGAATCGGAGCCGCTGATGAGCGCCGACGGGCTCGGGAAACTCATCAAGAAGTTCGAGCTCCCTGTTGTGGTCAAAGGGGTCTACTACGGGGCGTACGTCTGCTACACGGAAGCGGATGCCCTCGCCTCCTTTCGCTACTACGAAGCGACGTGGGGACTTCCGGTCATCGTCCAGCGACACCTCGACGGCGACGAATACAACGTCTGTGCACTCGGCGACGGCACCGGCGCCACGGTTGGCGCGGTCGCGATGCGCAAACTCGCGCTCACCGATAAGGGCAAAGGCTGGTCTGGTGTGACCGTCAGCAGTCCCGCGCTCCTCGAACTCGCGGCGGCGGTCATTCGCGCCCTCAAGTGGCGCGGCCCACTTGAAGTTGAGATTATGGCTGCGAAAGGCGAGATGACGGCCGATTCACTGCATGTGATCGAGATTAATCCACGCTTCCCCGCCTGGTGCTATCTCACCGCAGCCGCCGGTCAGAACCTGCCCTCGGCGTGCGCGCGCCTCGCGCTTGGCGAGCGCATTGCCACGCCGCTCCCTGCCTACAAGACCGGACAGATGTTTGTCCGGATCTCGCTTGATCAGGTCGCGGATATGTCGACCTTTGGTCAGCTCTCTGCCCTCGGCATTCTTCCTTTCGCCACGCCCTCCGCATGAAGCCGCGTTACGAACGTCCCGTCATTGTTCGCCATCAGGTGGGGAGCATCAGCAAGTTCGGCTCACGCCCCTCGATCCGCGTGTACGACAAGTTCGAAGGGGTGCCGATTGCGGATCTCGTGTCCGCGTACGGCTCGCCGCTGATTTTGTTCTCGGAGCGGCTGCTCCGTGAGCGGATGCGCGAACTCCGCGACCAGATGGCGACGCGCATCCCGCGCTTCACGATCGGGTGGAGCTACAAGACCAACTATCTCGGTGCCGTCTGTCGCGTGCTCCACCAAGAGGGGGCGTGGGCGGAAGTCGTGAGCGGGCTGGAAATGCAGATGGCGCTCCGCCTCGGCATGCCAGGCCACCAGATCCTCTTCAATGGCCCGGCCAAGACGGACGCCGAGCTGGAGATGGCGTTCACGAAGGGCGCCCATGTGCAGATGGACCATATGGATGAGGTCGCACTTGTCGAGAAGGTCGCCGAGCGCATGGGCATCCGTCCGAAGGTCGGGATCCGGGTGAACATGACGGAGCTCCCCACGCAGTCGTGGGATCGTTTTGGTTTCAACCTCGAAAATGGCTCCGCGCTTGAGGCGGCGCGTCGGATTGTGCGACGTGGTGTGCTGGAGATCGACACGCTGCACATTCACGTGGGCACCTTTGTGCAGGATGCCGACGCGTACCGACTGGCCGCCAAGGGAATTGCGAATCTCGCCAAGCAGTTGCGTGATGAATCCAACGTGTCGATCGATACGATTGACATGGGCGGTGGCTTTGCGTCGCGCAACACCTTGCAGTCGCAGTATCTGCCGGGCGAGCAAGCGACGCCGAGTTTCTCGCAGTACGTGGAGAAGATCGCGGCTGGGCTGGACGAAGCGTATGGCGGCGCTGAGTGGCCGCGGATTGTGCTCGAAACGGGCCGTGCGATTGTGGACGATTCCGGGATCTTGGTGGCGAGTGTCGTGGGGAATAAGCGCCTCACGGATGGTCGTCGTGCGGTGATTATTGACGCGGGGGTGAACTTGCTGCCGACCGCGTGGTGGTATCGCCACGATGTGTTTCCGGCGCAGGATGTGCACGGCACGGCGGAGCCGACCGTGTTTGTTGGCCCGCTCTGCATGAACATCGACGTGGTACGCGACCGCATTCTCTTTCCCGCGTTGAAGGCTGGGGATCGTGTGGTCGTGGGGCGGATCGGGGCGTATAACGTGACGCAGTGGATGCAGTTCATCACCGCGCGCCCGAATGTGGTGATGGTCGGACTTGACGGCAATCACGCGATTATTCGTCGCGCCGAGACCGTGGAAACGCTCGTGCAGCAAGAGGAGATGCCGGCGTGGCTGTAAGGGCGGTGTGGCGCTGAGTTCGACGCGGGTGAAGACGCGAGCGCACGTGGGGCCTACCGTTCGGCCTACCGTGCGGGCGCTCCTCGAGGGCGGGCTTCGGCCGTTCTCGCAAATTGTGCTCTCGCGGAACCTCGTGACGGGCGGGTTCGTGCTCGCGGCGTTGTGCACCTTTCCGCGCGCGGCGGGTGCTGCGCTCGTGGCTGTCGCTGTGGCACAGGGATGTACGCTCGGGCTCGGCTTCGGTCGCAACGCCGCGCGCGATGGCGTGTATGCCAGTGCGGCCGTGTTGACCGCGCTTGCCGCTGTCACGGGGCCTGACGGGAGTTCTTGGGCACTCGTGATTGCGGGAGCGGCACTGGCGGTGTTGTTCGCCGCTGCGTTTTCGCACCTGCTCGCGAAGCATGCACTTCCTGCGCTGTCGTTGCCTTTCGTAGCAGCCGCGTGGGTGGTGCAGCTCACCGCCCGGCTGGCCCCGCATGCCGACGGGGCGACGATGGATCATCTCGCGGTGATTCCGGTGGAATGGTTCGGCACGGGCTGGCTCGATGTGCCGGCAGCGGTTTTGTATGTGCATGGCACGATTGCCGGCCTGTTGGTGCTCGCCGCGATTGCGTGGCACAGTCGGATTGCTCTCCTGCTGGCGGTAGTCGGTGTGATGGGAACCGTGCTCGCGCATGCGGGGCTTCGCAGTGGCGTAGACATTGGGCCTACCGATCTGACCGCGGCGTTCAATGCGTTGCTGACGGCTATGGCACTGGGTGGTGTGTTCTTTGTTCCACATCCCGCCTCGGTGTTGTTGGCATTCGTCAGCGGGGCACTCGCGAGCGTCGTGACCTATGCGCTTTTTCCTCTGAGTGGCGTACTCTCGCTACCGTTATTGTCGCTGCCCTTCGCGTTGACGGCGCTGCTGGTGATGACGGCGCTGCGGATGCGCGAGCGTGATCGGAATCCCAGCACCGCACTCCTCACAGCCACCAGCCCCGAGGACGCGCTCGAGCGATACCTGATGCGTGTCCGGCGCTTTGGTGAGTTTGCGTGGCTTCCCTTTCGACTTCCCTTCCGCGGCACCTGGACGGTGACACAGGGGCACAATGGCGCACACACGCACAAGGGACCGTGGCGGCATGCGTTTGATTTTGAGATTCTTGGCGCCGACGGCAACGCCTGGGAGGGTGAAGGACGCGAACCGCGCGATTTCCGATGCTACAATCTTCCGGTGCTCGCTGCTGGCACGGGAACGGTTGAGTCGGTCCGTGACGGTGTACCCGACAATGCGATTGGCGGCATGAATGCGCGCGAGAACTGGGGCAACACTGTGGTGATCGCGCACGGGTCCGATTTGTACTCGGTCTATTCGCACCTGAAACCGGGAAGCATTGCGGTGAAGGCTGGCGATCCGATTCGTGCCGGCGCTGAGTTGGGGCGTTGCGGAAACAGCGGACGCTCGTTGGTGCCGCATCTGCATTTTCACGTGCAGCGTGGGCCGTCGCTCGGGAGCGAGACACTGGCCGCCGACTTCGGTGACGTGGTCAGCCGGGCAGATCGCACGGTGACGATCTCGCATCGGGTGATTCCCGCGGAAGGCGCCCGTGTGCGACCGATCATGCGCGATGAAGCGTTAGCGGGAGCACTCGCCTTCGCGCCAGGGTCGCAGTGGGTGCTCACGGATCCCGCGAGCAGCGCCACGGAAGTCGCGCGGGTCGAGGTGGATCTCTGGGGCCGCCGCGCGCTGCGTTCCGCGCGTGGAGCGCTGTATCTGGAGTCGTATGAGAACGCGCTCGTTGTGGTGGCCTTTGACGGGGCGCACGACTCGTTGCTGCGCTATGTCCTACTGGCCATGGCACGCGTTCCGTTCGATCAAGAGGGGACCATGCAATGGACCGATCGTGTCCCGCGCCGCTTGCTCTTTGCTTGGCCGTGGGCGTTTCTGGATCTGCTGACGGTCGTCGCTCCCGGTTTCAACGACTGGGAGGTCCACTACGCGTCGCGGCGCAGCGAAGGGGCGCTCGCGATTGAGGGGCGGAGCGACTCGTTCCGGACCGCTGCCCAGCTTTCACTCGCGGGAAATGCGCACCGCTTGAGTATCACCCGTGGTTCGGTGGAACGCGTGATCATGCTTGCACCGCAGGACAACGACCAACGCTCCGAGGTCTCGTGATGCCGCGCTTCGTTCGCCCCCAGGCACTGTTTCCTTGTGGTGCGCTACTGACCCTTTTGCTTGCGGGTCCCGCTTCTCCGCTCCGTGCGCAGGACGGACCGCCGGTTCGCCTTCCGCAGGCGGCCACCGCCGGCGCATGGGAGCAATCGCTCGCTCTTGAAGGGCGTGGGGATTTCGTTGCCGCAAAACAGCTCCTGATTGACGCCTTCGGCAACGCGCCCGCCACCTATGACGTGGCCGTGCGGCTCGCCTGGCTTACGCTGCGGCAGGGCAAAGGAGCTGATGCGGTGCAACTCTACCGCCGCGCGCGCACGATGCCGGGCAGTCTTCCCGAGGCAACAACCGGGCTTGGCCTCGCGCTCACCACGCTTGGCTACAACAACCTCGACCGCGGTGCACTCGGCGACGCGCGGACCGCGTGGAGCGAAGCGCTCACCTTCGATGCGTCGAATGAGGATGCCCACAAGGGAATCGAGCTCCTCGGTGGACCGCCGGGTGTGAGCGCCGAAGTGTGGGCGGCGCTTGTGAGTGCCACCAGCGCCTCGTCAAAGGCACAGGTGTTTTACGCGCAACTTCCCATTCGTCTCGACAACGAATCGGCGGTTCGCGTCGCTTTTCGGTCGGTGACGTCGCCGACGTTCGTCGGCAAGAAAGGTGCGTTCGACGCGCAGACTGAATTTTACGGCGCCATTTCCCGCGATATTGGCATTTCGACCACCGAACTGATTGGTTTTGCCTTTGCTGGTACGGGACGCTCAAACTCCGGCGTGGCATTGAACACTCGGGTGGGCGGAACATTCGGCGTGGCAGCCACTGTTTCGATGATCGCGCGCACGGGCAAGAATAATGTGCAGGTGGCGCCCTCGGTCTTCGCGTGGCTTTCACCCAACATCGCTGTCAGTGGCGGTGTTCGCATCACCTCGGACTCTGCGTTCTCGGCGGTGAGCCCCATGGCCTCACTCACCGTTCGCAACGAGCATCTCACGGCACAGTTCGACGCGCACTTCGGCAACGAAGTGTGGGCATTTTCTCCGGCAGGGCCGAGTATTCTGTCGTTCCTTGATCGAACGACCGGCGGATTCACCGGGACGGTCAGCTGGCAGGCCACACGTGCTGTTGCTGCGTTCGGACAGCTCCAGCTCGAGCAGACCGCAACGAGCGGATCGTTTCAGAGCATTGGCATTGGCGTGCGTATTGCGCCGTACTGATTGGTATCTCGATTTCATTTTTCCGGAGTCACAATTCATGCAATCCGCTCTTCGCGCCTCGCTGCGCACGCTACTCGCACTCGCTGTGCTGACACCGGTCTGCACGATCCGCGCGCAAGACGCGCGCGCCGCGGGGCTCTACCGAGACTCGTACGTTCTGGAGGCCAAGCGTGACTACACCGGCGCACTCGCCAAGGCGCGCGACGCGCGCGCTGCTGGGGGGAATGCCTATTTCTCCGCGATTCGCATTGGGTGGCTTGAATACCTGCAGGGTGACTTCAAGGGGTCGATTGCGAGCTATTCCGAAGCCGTTGCGTCCGAGCCCAAGTCGATTGAAGCCAAACTTGGCCTCACCCTGCCGTTGCTTGCGCAACGCAACTGGCGGGAGCTCGAGCGTGCCTGCGGCGCCGTGCTCGCGGTGGACCCGCGCAATGCCACCGCGCTCGCACGGATTGGACTCGCGCAGTACAGCGGTGGCAATTTTGCGAGCTCCGAGAACACGTATCGGCGCCTCGTCGAGGATTACCCCTCCGAAATGGACTATCGCACCGGACTTGGGTGGGCGCTGCTTAAGCTGGGGAAGAACGCCGAGGCCAAGGCGATTTTTGAGGGCGTGCTCGCGGTGTCGCCCGACAATGGGAACGCCAAGGCAGGGCTTGGCGTGCGGTAGCCCGTCTGCCATCTTCGACGGTATCCGCTTACCCCACCGTCGATGCCAACCTGCCGCATTTTCGCCGCCCGTGAGATGACCCGTGTGATGACCCGCGTGATCACCCGCGTGATGACCCGTCTACCGGCGCTCGCGCTCCTTGCCAGCACCATCGCTGGTAGCGCGGTGGCCCAGGCGGACGACCCGCATTTGATTCCCAAGCCTCGCGAAGTGGCAGCGGGGAAGTTCGTGCCGCTCGCGGGGAGCATCGCGATCGCCACGGCTGCGAACGCCGAGGATCGGTTCGCGGCGAAGGACTTGGGTGAATCACTCCGCGAGCGCGGACTGAAGGTGAGTGGGGCCGCTGAGGGTGGATTTGCGATTCGCCTGCATCGCGCCTCGAGCGAGAGTGGGAAGGCGCTGCTCGCCAAGTACAATCAGACGCTGGGTGAGGCATCGTCCCCTGAGGGGTATGTCGTGGTGACCTCGGCCACGAGCGCCGATGTTGTCGGCGCGACGTCGGCCGGGGTGTTTTACGGGGTGCAGACGGTGAAGCAGCTGTTGCAGGGTACGGCGAAAGCGCCCACGGTATTTGCGACGGTGATTCGCGACTGGCCCGCGATGAAGTACCGTGGCATTCAGGATGATCTCTCGCGCGGTCCTGTCCCGACGCTTGACTTCCAAAAGAAACAGATTCGGATTTTTGCCGCGTACAAGATGAACGTGTACTCGCCGTACTACGAGCACACGCTCGAGTACAAGAACAGCCCGCTCATCGGTCCGCCTGGTGGCACGATGTCGCAGGCTGAGGTGAAGGAGTTAGTAGGGTACGCCGCGCAGTACCACATTGATGTGATCCCGGAGCAGGAAGCCTTTGGCCACCTGCATCACGTGCTCAAGTACGATTTGTATTCGTCGCTTGCGGAAAATGATCACGGGCATGTGCTGGCGCCGGGCGATCCGCAGTCGGTGCCGCTGATCAAGAGCTGGTTTGAGGAGATCAACAGCATTTTCCCGTCAAAGTTCGTGCACATTGGCGCCGACGAGACTTTTGAGCTCGGCATGGGACGCACGCGGGACGCCGTGAAGTCGCAGGGCATTGGCGCCGTGTATCTCGATTTCTTAAAGCAAGTGGAAGTGGCGTTGCGGCCGTCGGGGAAGCAGCTCCTCTTTTGGGGCGATGTGGCTGGGAATCATCCGGATCTCGTGAAGTCGCTCCCGCATTCGATGATTGCCGTGGGCTGGGACTATTGGACGTACAAGGGCTTCACGGGCAAAATGAAGCCATATCTCGACGCCGGTATGGAGGTGTGGGTCGCGCCGGGCGTGGCGAGCTGGAACCGGGTGTATCCCAACAACGACATTGCGCTGCGGAATATTCAGGGCTTTGTGCGTGAGGGGCAGCAGCTCGGTGCGACCGGGATGCTCAACACCACGTGGGACGACGACGGCGAGTCGATTTTCAATCAGACGTGGTACGGGATTCTCTTTGGCGCAGCGGCAAGCTGGCAGAAGGGGGAGGCGTCGATTCCGGAATTTGGCGCGAGCTTTGGTGTGCAGTTCCACGGCGATGCCACGGGGAAGTTGAACGACGCACAACGCAAGCTCACGGCGGCGCACGTGGTGATTGGTGCGGCGAAGGCTGGTGAAGGGAGCGACAATCTGTTCTGGCTTGATCCGTTCACTGTGGATGGTCAGTTGCAGGCGGAGAAGCTTCGCCCGTACAACCGGCAGTTGCGTATCGCCGCGGAGAGTGCGCTCGTCTTGATCGCGCAGGCGCGTGATGCGGCGCGTGATGCTGGCGGACTTCGGAACGCCGATGCGATTGACGCGATGGAGATGGGCGCGCGACGCATGGACTTTATTGGCATGAAGTTCCAGCTCTCGGACGAGATTTCCAAGCTGTACACGCACGCGCTCGACACGGTGGCAGTCGGCGGCAATCCCGGGCACGACTTGGGGGAGATCGCGAGCACTATCAACTCACGCATGCAGGATCTGCGCGACGGCTATGTGCTCACCAAGGAGCTCTACGAGCGGAGCTGGCGCGAGGAGAACCGACCGTACTGGCTCGGGAACGTCACCAATCGGTACGACCTGGCGGCGCAGCTGTGGATTCAGCGGTTCGACAAACTCGGTCAGGCGCGGAACCAGTACAATCGGACCAAAGCGTTGCCGTCGAACGAGGAGCAGGGGATTCCGCGGTGGGTCGGAGCGAAGGTGGTGCCGTAGGGGGGTGGCCAATCGGGAACCTTGGAGCCCTACGGGTTAGTTTTCAGGATATGACGCCCTGGGTCATCCGCCTCCTCTTCGCCAATATCGGCGCCTACTTCGTGCAGCTCACGATGCCGGCGCTCACGGACCAGTTCGCTTTCGTTCCCGCGCTCGCCTTCCGCGAGCCGTGGACGATCGTGACCTACATGTTCCTGCACGGCGGCACGTCGCACATCCTCTTCAACATGCTGGGCCTCTATTTCTTTGGCCCGCGCGTGGAAGCGCGCATAGGCGGCACTCGCTTCGCGCAGCTCTACTTTGTGAGTGGCATCTTCGGGGCCCTCCTCTCGATGGTCTTCGCCTTCGAGTCGCCGATGATTGGCGCATCCGGTGCGATCCTCGGCGTCACCTTCGCCTATGCGCGCTTCTGGCCGCGCGACAAGGTGCTGATCTGGGGGATTATCCCCGTGGAAGTCCGCTGGCTGGTGGTGTTTTACATCGTCTACTCGGTGTACAGCGGCATGAACGGCTCCCGCAGTGGTGTGGCCGACTTCGCGCACCTGGGCGGCCTGCTCGGCGCGTTCCTGTTCCTGCTGTGGGCGGATCTTGCCCGCGGGGACCGGAAGTTCCGCGCGGCCGTCACCAGCCCCAAGGTGCCTGCGGAGCAACTCGCCGGATGGAACCGCGTGGACGTCTCGCGCGTGCACGAACTCAACCGCGACGAAGTGAATCGGATTCTCGACAAGATCAACGCCACTGGGATCGGCAGCCTAACGCCGCAGGAGAAGTTGTTCCTGTCGAACTTCGTCCCCATGGACGACCGCAAGCCGATGGCCTGACGCGAGCGCGCGCGTGATTACGGGACATCTCGCACTCGCCTACGGCGCCGGCGGAAAGCTCAGGGAACATCGATTGCTTTGGTTGTTTGGCGCCACGCTGGCGCCCGACATCGTCGACGTCGCACTCGCATTCGCTCACGTGTGCAGCCCGTACGGGCTGTATTCACACTCGATCCCCGCGCTCGCACTCGAAGCGCCGCTCGCGGCCGCGATCTGCTGGGCCGTGACACGGGATCGTCGGGTCGCGATTGCCGCCGCGCTGCTGATCGCCCTGCATCTCCCGCTCGACTTCGTCACGGGTAGCAAGGTGTTCTGGCCCGGCGCGCAGTTCATTGGGGCGGAGTTCTACAAATACCCACTCGCTGATGTGGCCATTGAGCTACCGATGGTGCTCGCGGGGTGGTGGTACGCGCGAAAGCGCATGTCAGATTCCGGTATTTGGCTTCAGAAGACAGCAATTGTCGCGTTTGTGGCGCTACAGTGTGCTTTAAATGTCTCGAAATTGGTTGATTTCAAGCCGCCGGTTACATCCCAGAGCGACGCCTGCCGCGCCAGCTATCAGTATCGCTGAACGCTGACGGTTTTTAGCACCACCCTGAGCATCCCCACCCCGGCGCGCGTAGTCTTGCGTCGGCCCACTACCAGCTCTGGAGATTCCCCCAGTGACCCACCCCCCTCGCTCGTTTCACTCCGCGATCCTGCGCGTCGGCACGCTGCTGCTGATCGCGGGTTCGCCGCTCGTGGCGCAGTCCAGCGGCCGCGCCTTCACCCCCGAAGACTGGTACAAGATCCAGCGGGTCGGTGCCGGCGTGCTCTCGCCCGACGGGAACACACTCGCCTTCACCGTGACGACGGTGCTCGAGGACAAGGATCTGCGCCACACGGAAGTGTGGATTCAGCCGGTTGCTGGTGGCGCCGCGCGTCGCATGACGGCGCCCGCCTTTGAAAGCACCGCGCCGCGCTGGTCTGACGACGGCAAGACGCTCTATTTCACCTCGCAGCGCCCGGGAAGCCGCGGCACCTCATGGGCCGTGCGCATGGATGAAGGGGGTGAAGCCTTCGCCGTCGAGGGCGCCGCGGCAGGCGCCGCAGGTCGTGCGGGTGCGGGCGGTGGTGGTGGACGTGGCGGCTTCGGTGGTGGAAACGCCGCCGCACAACCTGCCGATAAGAGCTTCTCGATCTTCGCCGGCAACGCTCCCGCCGGTGGCGGACGTGGTGCAGGCGGGCGCGGTGGACGAGGCGGTGCCGATGCCGCCGCCGACCCAACCGCCATCCCTGGCGCCGATCCCTATGCCAAGATGGGCCCGCTCGCGCGCCCACCGCAGGGCTCGATCACGAAGCCGGTGAACCCGATCCGTTTTGACGGGCGTCATTTCACTGACGAACGCACCCGTTCCAACGACGCGGGATTCCTGCCGAGCACTGGGCGCGGCAACGCGGGCGCGGCGGATCCGATCGCAGCGGCTGGTGGTGGACGTGGTGGACGTGGTTCCTTCCTCCCGCCCGCCGGCACCGCACCAGTCCAGCTCTTCATTCAGCGCGGCACGGGTGAGCGCAAAGCGATCACCGCCACCAACTACACGCACTTCGCGCCCAGCGTCTCCCCCGACGGCAAGTACGTCGTCTTCAGCGCCGACAAGAACCTCCGCTCTGATTCGCTGGTCGCGCGCGAGCGCGACTCCGTGGCCAAGCTCCCGCCCAACCACGTGCGCGACGACGCGGACCGCAACGACACGGACCTCTACATTCTTCCGATCGCCGCGTGCGAAGCGGGTGATGCCGCCGCCTGCAAGCCGAAGAAGATCGACTACTTTGGCGCCGAGTCGAATATCATTTGGTCGGCCGACAGCAAGCAGTTCGCCTTTGTGGGTCGTCCGGGACAGTTCAGCAGCTCGCGCCTCTACCTCTCGTCGCTCGACGGCGGCAAGCCGGTGGACATCCTGGGCTCGTGGAAGTTCGAGCCGGGCCAGATCGAGTGGTTCAAGGACGGCAAGATCCGCATGATCACCACCACCGGCGGCGCCGCCGGCCTCTGGCAGGTGGATCCCGCCACCAAGCAGGTCACCGCAATCCTCGGCGGGCGTCGCGTGGTCGCGGACATCGTCGTCGACAAGGCGCAGAGCAAGATCGTGTACACGTCGAGCGACGTGTCGCACTTGCCGGAGTACTATGTGTCGGACATCAACGGGCAGAACGAACGTCGCCTGACGAGCTTCAACGACGCGCTGCAGAAGGAAGTCGCCTTCTCCGACGCCGAGCGTATTGTGTACAAGTCGGTGGACAATCTCGAAATCGAAGGGTGGCTGATGAAGCCGTATGGCTATCAGCCGGGGAAGAAGTATCCCGTGGTGTTGTACATCCATGGCGGCCCGCACTCGCAGTACAACGAAGCCTGGTTTGACGAGTTCCAGAGCTTGGCGGGCGGTGGCGTGTTTGTACTCTACACGAACCCGCGCGGTTCGAGCGGCACCAATGGCTCCTTTACGAATGCGAGCCGCGGTGACTGGGGCGGCAAGGATTACATCGATCTCATGAAGGCGGTGGACATTGCCGCTGCGCGCGCCGATGTGGATTCCACCAAGATGGGCGTGACCGGTGGGTCGTACGGCGGGTTTATGACGGCATGGGTCACGACCAAGACCAACCGCTTCAAGGCCGCAGAGACGGACCGCATGATCTCCGACTGGACCTACTGGTGGGGCGCGTCCGACGTGCAAAGCCTGACGAACGGCGAGTTCTTTGGTCGTCCCTGGGAAAATCAGGCGATGTACGACACGCTGTCGCCGATCCGGCATGTGAAGAATGTGAAGACGCCGACGCTGCTCGTGCAGAGCGAAGACGACTTCCGCACCCCAATGGGGAACGCCGATCTCTGGTACATGGCGCTCAAGGCGCAGGGCGTGCCGGCGGAGTTCGTGCGGTACCCGCGTTCGACGCACGAGCTCTCGCGTTCCGGTGAGCCCTGGCTGCTGGTCGACCGGCTCGGCCGGATCCGTCAGTGGTTTGATTACTGGCTCGTGAAGGGCGGTCCGGCGAAGTAGGAACCCGACTCACTGCCATTTCGTGAAAATGAAAGCCCTCGCACTGCTGTCCGGTGCGAGGGCTTTCGCATTAACATTCAGGGTGGCTCTTCCGCACGTCTCTTCCCCCCCATACGCTCCCATGCGCATCCGAACACTTCTCTCGTCGGCGATGCTGGTCGTTGGCACGGCCGGCTCGCTCGCGGCCCAACAGCTCGACTCCGCCTCGCTCCAGCATTTCCGCTGGCGCAGCATCGGCCCTGCGAACTTCCAGGGACGCGTCACCGACATCGCCGGAATTCCTTGGCCGTCGCGCACGTTCTATGTGAGCACTGCTGCGGGCGGTGTGTTCAAGACCACGAACGCGGGCACGACCTTCCGCGCGGTGCTTGAGAATGAGCGCGTCGCGTCCGGTGGGCAGATTGCGATCGCGCCGAGCGATACGAATACGGTGTACTTCGGCACGGGCGAACCCAACGCGCGCAACACGATTTCCCCGGGAGGCGGGCTGTTCAAGTCCACCGACGGTGGCAAGTCGTGGAAGATGATGGGGCTGCAGGAGACACAGCAGATTGGCCGTATTGTGGTGCATCCCAAGGATCCGAACACGGTGTATGTGGCTGCGCTCGGTCATGCGTGGGGCCCGAACCCCGAGCGGGGGCTCTACAAGACCACCGACGGCGGCATGACCTGGAAGCTGATGAAGTTCATCAGCAACAAGGCAGGCTTTGTGGATGTTGCGCTCGACCCACGCGACCCGAATGTCGTGTGGGCCTCAAGCTATGAGCGGGTGCGTGGTCCGTACTTCCTGACTTCGGGCGGCCCGGGCTCGGCGCTCTGGAAGAGCACCGACGCCGGCGCGACGTGGACCGAAGTGAAGGGGAGCGGTTTCCCGGAAACGATGAAGGGGCGCATTGGCATTGCGATCTCGGCGTCGAATCCGGATGTGATGTACACGCTTGTTGAGGCGGACACGGCGGCCAACGCGAAGAAGGACGCGAAGGTGAAGGCGCAGAAGTCCCCGAGCGGCTTGTATCGCTCAGCCGACGGCGGCAAGAGCTGGACCAAGATGAATGATGAAGACACCCGTCCGTTCTACTACTCGCAGGTGCGCGTGCATCCGACGAATCCGGATCGTGTGTACTGGAGCAGCACACCGGTGAAGTTTTCGGACGACGGTGGAAAGACGGCCAAGAATGCGACGAACGATGTGCATGTGGATCATCACGCGATGTGGATCGACCCGAAGGATCCGAGCCATTTGATTGTTGGCGATGACGGCGGCATTGCGCAGAGCTGGGACGGTGGCGGCAACTACGACGTGATGAACCAGCTCGCGATTGGACAGTTCTATTCGGTGAGCTTTGACATGTCGGTGCCGTACAACGTGTGCTCCGGCGCGCAGGACAATGGCAGCTGGTGCGGCCCGAGCAAGCGGAAGGCGGGCCCGATCACCAACTCGATGTGGTTCACGTACAACGGCGGCGACGGCTTCGTGACGGCCATGGACCCGACGAACGCAGACGTCATTTTCGGAGAGTCGCAGGGCGGTGCGATCGGCCGCTATGTGATCAGCACCGGTGAGCGCACTGCGCTGCAAAAGCCGGCGTGGCGCAACAAGTATCTCCAGTGGGAGGACTCGATCGTTGTGGATCGTCCCGACACCACCAAGCCGATGAGCAAAGAGCAGAAGGCGCGGCAGGATGCGCTCAAGGCGTCGCAGAAGCGCGACTCGATTGACATGGACATTCGCTGGAATTGGAACACGCCGTACTTCATCTCGCACCACAATCCGCAGACGATGTACTTCGGATCGAACCGCGTGTTGAAGAGCACCAAGGCGGGCGATGACATGTTCTTTATTTCGCCGGACCTCTCGTACCGCGACACCACCAAGATCCGCATCTCGATGCAGACCACGGGTGGGATCACGACGGATGCGACCGGCGCCGAGACGTATGCGACGATCGTGACGCTGAACGAGTCGCCGATGAAGGCGGGATATCTCGTGGCCGGTACCGATGATGGCCGCGTGTGGGTGACGAAAAACGATGGCGGCGCGTGGGAAGAGCTCACGAGCCACTTCAAGGGTGTGCCGGCCGGGACGTACGTGTCGCGCGCCGAACTCTCGCACTTCGACGAGAACACTTTCTGGGTGACGTTCGACAATCACCGCAACAACGACTTCACGCCGTACGTGTACGCGACCTATGACGGCGGCAAGACGTTCACGAGCATCGTGAACAATCTCCCCACGGGGAGCGCCGACTTCGTGCACGTGATCCGCGAAGACACCAAGAATCCGAACCTGCTCTTCGTCGGCACCGACTTGGGTGCCTATGTGTCGCTCAACAAGGGAAAGAGCTGGCAGAAGTTCATGGTCGGGCTGCCGTCGACGCCGGTGCACGATCTGCAGATCCACCCGCGCGACGGCGAGCTCATTGCCGCGACGCATGGTCGCTCGATCTGGATCGTCGATATTGCCGCACTGCAGCAGATGGACGAGAAGACGCTGGCCGCGAGCGCGACGCTGTTCAAGAGCCCCGTGCAGTATCAGTGGGGCGAGAAGGCGTACAATGGCGAGAGCAGCGGTCACAAGCTGTTCCAGGGGCAGAGCCCGCAGTACGGTGGTGCGATTTACTATCGCCTCAACGCAGCGGCCGCCGCGCCGGTCAAGGTGATTATTCAGGATGCGTCGGGCGACACGCTGACCACGCTGAGTGGCCCTCGGACCGCGGGGATCAGCCGTGTGGTGTGGAACTACCGTGGGAAGGCGCCGAAGAGTGAGCCACTCTCGCCCGCGGCGCTCCGCGACTCGGTGGTGCAGGCGCGCAAGGTGATGGCGACGCTTGACTCACTCGAGAAAGAGAATGCGATGCCGAAGATGATGCTCGATCAGGTGCGCGCGGCGCTCAAGAGTCCTGACGGAATCATGGGCTTCGCTACGCAAATGATGGGTGCCTTCGCGGGTGGTGGTGCAGGTGGTGGACGCGCTGGTGGTCCGCCCGTGTGGAACGAGCGTCCCGGCGAGTCGGCCGCGGGTCGTGCGGGTGGTCCGCCAGCTGGAGCGCCTGTTGGTGCACCAGCTGGTGCTCCGGCCGGTGAAGGCGCGGCCGCGGCCGCACCGCCGGACCAAAATCAACTGATGACGTTGTTCCGGACCCTCGCGGGACGCGGCGGCGCGGGTGCCTTTGGTGGTATGCGTGGGGCGGGCTCTGTTGCCGCTGGCGATTACCTCGTGAGCATCGTCGTTGACGGCAAGACGTACAAGCAGGTGATGCGCGTTGAGCGTGCGTCGGGGACCGGCGGCAGCGGGTCGCCGTTCCAGGACGACGATCGGTAATCGTCGCGCCGTGTCACCCGTTGTGTATCAATCGCCCGGCGTGGACGAACCGTCCACGCCGGGCGATTGCCCTTTAGCAAGAGTGGCGGCATCCCCCTCCGTCGATTTCTATTCCTCATACTATGTCACGCGCATTCCTGAGAGACGACGCCGAAGGCGAGATGCCTCGGCGTTTCTATGACCTCCCCGAGCGGGACGACCCCCGCTACGACCAAGCCGCCGCTCGCGCGCTGCTTGAAGCGGCGCGCGTCAACGAGACGCAACTCGCCGAGCGCGCGACCGGCTACTACTGGGGCGAACCCAAGCTGAAGGGGTTCGTCGAGGCGATCCGTGTGGAAGCGGAGAAATCCGGTGATGACCGACTCGAGCAGGTGGCGCGGCGCTTTCTTGCGTAAGGTGTCAATACGCATGTCGTGACACCTCGACGCACCGCACCTCGCCGCGTCTTTGGCAAGCCTGCGCCTCGCGCTTGAAGCGCTAGTGGGATAGATTCGGCGCTGCATGCCAACCGCCGCCAGCGCCCGCGCGCTCCGCTTTCTCTACCTGACCGTCATTCTCGACGTGCTGGCCTTCGGGATTGTCGTGCCCGTGTTGCCGTCGCTCGTGGCCTCGTTCCTGCACAACGACACCGTGCGCGCCGCCAACATGTGGGGGCTCTTCGGCAGCGCGTACGCCGCGGCGCAGTTCCTGTTCTCGCCGATTCTCGGTTCCCTCTCCGATCGCTTCGGTCGTCGCCCAGTCATCCTGCTCGCGCTCGTTGGCCTCGTGGTGGACTACATCGTCATGGCCGCGGCGCCGACGCTCGCCTGGCTCTGGTTCGGACGCATTACCTCAGGGATCTGCGGTGCGACGTACACCACGGCGGGTGCCTATATCGCCGACGTCACCGAGCCGGAGAAGCGTGCGAGCGCCTTTGGGATGATCGGCGCGGCGTGGGGACTTGGTTTCGTCCTGGGTCCAGCACTCGGCGGCGCGCTTGGCGCGCACGATCCGCGGCTCCCCTTCTGGGTCGCCGGCGCTCTGACGGCCGCCAATGCGGTCTACGGATATTTCGCACTTCCGGAATCGCTCCCGCGCGATCGACGCGAGCCATTTTCTTGGACGCGCGCGAATCCGCTGGGCTCGCTGCGTCTGTTACGCTCGAGCGCGACGCTCGCCGGGCTCGCCGTCGTACAGTTTTGCTACCAGCTCGCACACCAGGTGCTGCCGGCTGTGTACGTGCTCTATGTGGGGCATCGCTACGGCTGGAGTGCAAGTCGCACCGGGATTACCCTCGCGATTGTTGGCGTTACGAGTTCGGTGGTGCAAGGGGGGATTATTCGCCCAGTCGTGAAGAAATTTGGGGAGCGCACCTCAGCCATGATTGGCCTTGGCTGTGCGGCGCTGGCGAGTGTGTTGTACGGCGTGGCGTCGACCCCATTCTGGTTCATGCTTGGTATTCCGTTCGGTTCTCTGGCGGGGCTCTACGCGCCCTCGGCACAGGCCTTGATGTCTGCACGCGTCTCGCCAGAGGAGCAGGGGCAACTGCAGGGCGCGCTGGGGAGTTTGGGAGGAGTGGCCGGGATGCTTGGACCCACACTCTTCGGCGCGAGTTTCGCGTACGCGATCGCGCCCGGCATGCCGAGCGCTGCCGAAGGAGCGCCATTTTACATTGCCGGCGTCGTCCAGTTGCTGGGATTGATCGGTGTGCTCGCCTTCACGCGGGCTCATGCATCGGGTCATGACGCCCGCGCCGCCGCGTAGCATGCCAGGTCAGCCGACGACGTGTAATGTGCGTCCTGTGTCGCGTGACGATGCCTCCGCGATTGCGACGATCTACAATCACTTTGTGCTCAATACCGCCGTCACGTTCGAGGAAGAGGCCGTGACGGGCGCTGTGATCACCGACCGCATCGAGCAGATCGACGCGTCGGGACTTCCCTGGTTAGTGGCTGAGCGCGCGGGCCAGATCGTGGGGTACGCGTACGCATCACCATGGAAGCCGCGTGTTGGGTATCGCTTCTCGGCTGAGGTCACCGTCTACTGCGCCCCGGGGAACTCCGGCATGGGAATCGGAAGCGCACTCTATGCGGCATTGTTGCCATTGCTTCGTGTGCGCGGGATCCGCACCGCAGTGGGTGGAATTGGGCTCCCGAACGAGGCCAGCGTGCGCTTGCACGAGAAGTTTGGCTTCGTGAAGGTCGCCGAGTTCTCGAATATCGGGATCAAGTTTGGGCACTGGATGAACGTCGGATACTGGCAGCTGGAGCTCCACTGAACAGCTGCGGTTGGCGCGTGCGGCGGGGGCTGGTTGAGGGGTCGTTTTTGGGTGCTTGAGGGGGCCTGCGTTGCTCCGAGGTCACCGAGACCGCATCATTAGTGAGCGCGATATCGCGCCCGTCCCAGTCCCCTACCCGGCCCCGTCCCTGTGCGCCTTCCATTTCTGCGCTCCGTTCTCGCCTTCGTCGGCCTGCTGACGCTCTCTGCAGCGGCCGTCGCACAATCCCCGGTCGATCCCACCGCCGCTATGCATTGGCGCCAGATCGGCCCGACGCGCGCTGGTCGCGCGCGCGCGGTCGCTGGTGTGCCAAGTCAGCCGAACGTGGCGTACATCGGCTTCGATAATGGCGGCGTGTGGCGTTCCACCGATTACGGCGCAAACTGGGTGCCGATTTTTGACGGGCAGCCCACCGGCTCGATCGGCGCGATCGCCGTGGCGCCGTCGAATCCAAACATCATCTATGTCGGCACGGGCGCGGGAATCATTCGCCCCGATCTCTCGGTAGGCGACGGCGTGTACAAGTCGATCGACGCCGGCAAGACGTGGACGCACCTCGGCCTGTTCGATACGCAGATGATTGCGAACATCGATGTGGACCCGAAGGATCCGAACCGTCTGTTTGTTGCGGCGCTCGGTCATCCGTACGGCCCCAATACCGAGCGCGGTGTGTTCCGCTCGACGGACGGCGGCAAGACATTCCAGAAGGTGCTGTATCAGGACGAATACACGAGCGCGAACGATGTGCGCATTGATCCGTCGAACCCGAACACCGTGTACGCCGCGCTGTGGGAGCAGCAGCAGAGCTTCATCGAAGGGCAAGGCTTTGGCGGCGCCGGCAAGGGGATTTTCAAGTCCGTAGATGGCGGCACCACGTGGAAGCATCTCACGGACGGCCTGCCTTCGGTGATTGAGGCCAACTTGGCGCTCGCGCCGAGTGCTCCTGGGACGGTGTACGCGATGGTTGCCGGTGCGGCGACCGCCGGTGCCGGTGGACGAGGTGGCGCAGGCGGCGGCACGGTGGGGTTCTATAAGAGCGTCGACGGCGGCGAGCACTGGAAGCTGGCGGCGGTAGAGGCCGGATCGACGCGCACGCCGGACAATCGTCCGCTCGTACGCATTGGCGGCGGCGATTTGCCGACGATCACGGTGGACCCGAAGAACGAGAAGGTGATCTACAGCTCGAGCACCGTGTTTTGGCGGACGGAAGATGGGGGGATCACCTGGAGCGCGGTGCGCGGCGCGCCCGGCGGTGACGATTATCAGAAGTCGTGGGTGAACCCGAACGATCCGAACATTTTGATTGTGGTCGCGGATCAGGGCGGTGTGGTGTCGGGGAACCGCGGCAAGTCGTGGAGCAACTGGTATAACCAGCCCACGGCCGCGATGTACCACGTGAGCACTGACATGAGTTTCCCGTATCGCGTGTGTGGTGGGCAGCAGGATTCTGGATCGGCGTGCGTGGACAGCCGCTCGATGGATGGTGAGATCACCTTCCATGATTGGCACCCCGTGAACATTCAGGAGTACGGTGTGGCAGCCGCGGATCCCAAGGATCCCGACATGGTGTTCGGCAGCCAGCGCACCGGTGTGTCGCTGTACAATCGCAAGACTGGACAGACGTCCGCCGTTGGTCCCGATGCGTCGCAGCGCGGCACGGAGTTCGGCCGCAACGTCCGCACCATGCCGATCGAGTGGTCGCCGGTGGATCACAACACCCTGTTCTACGCATCGAACGTGGTGTGGAAGAGCACGGATCGCGCGCATAGCTGGACACGCATCAGCGGCGATCTGACGCGCGGCGCGACCTGGGGGGTTCCCTCGACGGCAGGTAAGTATGCGTCGAGTGTCACAGCAAACGCCGCCGGTGCAATCACCGCGATGTCGCTGTCGAGCAAGAACATTGGGATCATCTGGACCGGCACCGACGACGGCACGATTTCGGTCACGACCGATGGCGGCGCCAAGTGGAGCAATGTGACGCCGGCCAGCATCAAGCCGTGGACCCGCATTTTCAACATCGAAGCGGGGCACTTTGATTCGCAGACCGCCTATGCCGCGGCGAACACGCTGCGCATTGACGATCTCAACCCACACTTCTTCCGCACGCACGATGGCGGCAAGACGTGGACGGAGATCAACACCGGGATCGCCGGTGGCGCGGTCGCCAACTCGATTCGCGAAGACCCACGCAAGAAGGGGCTGCTCTATGCCGCCACCGATCTGCAGGTCTGGGTGAGCTTCGACGATGGCGATCACTGGCAGTCGCTCAAGGTCGACATGCCGTCGATCTCGGTGCGTGACATCCAGGTGAAGGACGACAGCATTTGCCAGTGCAGCGATCTCGTGGCCGGTACGCACGGGCGTGGTTACTGGATCCTCGACAACGTCACGCCGCTGCGGCAGATGGCGGAAATGACGTCGGCCAATGGCCACTTCCTCTTCAAGCCGGCCACCGCGCTGCGTGTGCGATTTGCCACCAACGATCCGACCCCGTGGCCGCCGGAAGTACCAGCTGGTGAGAACCCGGCACCGGGTGGCATCATTGACTACTATCTCGCGTCGAATGCGAGTGGTCCGGTGAAGCTGGAGATTCTCGACAAGTCCGGAGCGGTGATGCGCTCCTACACGAGCGACGATCGCAAAATGAGTGCGGAGCCGGCCACCGATCCGGACAAGTACAATCAGATCTGCCAATCGAACCCGAACGCGGCGGATTGTGGGCTGCCGCTGTACTGGCCCGCTCCGTCGCTCACGCTGGGCGCAACGCGCGGCATGCATCGCTTCAACTGGGACCTGCATATGGATCCCATTGGTGCGGGTGGCGGTGGACGCGGTGGCAGCGATGGATCGAGCGGCGCGGTGCCAGGACGCACGTACACGTCGCCAGGCTCGCCTTGGGCGCAGCCGGGGACGTACACCGTGCGGTTGACGGTCGACGGCAAGAGCTACACCCAGCCAATCACGCTCAAGCTCGACCCGCGCGTGAAGACCTCGGCGGCGGGGCTGACGCAGCTCACGACGCTCACCAACGCGATGTACAACGGCGCCAAGGCGACGCGGAATGCGTTCACCGACGCCCGCGCACTCGTCGATGCGCTCAGCAAGAGCCCCAGCGCCGAAGCCGACGCGCTCAAGGCGCAGATTGAGAAGATTGCGCCGGCACCCGCAGTTGGAGGTGGTGGCCGCGGTGGACGTGGGGGCGGCGGTGGTGGTGGTGGACGTGGCGGTGCTGGTGGCGCCGCGGCAACCCCGACGCTGGAATCGGTCATCGCTTCGCTCAATTCGGCGGCGATGGCGATGCAGGCGGCCGATGTGACACCGACAGCCACGCAGGTGGAGGCGTGCACCAAGGCCAAGGCGGAGATGACCGCGATCCTCGCGCAGTGGACCACGATGAAGACCACCGGGCTCGCCGCGGTGAATGCCAAGCGAAAGGCGGCGGGACAGCCGGCGATCGTGGTGGCCAAGGAGTAGCACGCGATCTCAGCAGAACACACGGGGGGCCGTCAGCTGACGGCCCCCCATGTTGCATTCGGCAGCATGGAATCAAAGGATTCGACGGGCACGGGATTGATGACGCTCGACGAGGGACGCCTGACAATGGTTCCCGCCATGACCCATCCTACGATTCCAGAGACTAGCCAAGGCGTTCGGATACCGGATATACTTCGTATATCCCTATCACCCGCCATGCCAATCACAACACTACAGAAGTGGGGCAACAGCCAAGGGCTGCGCTTCAGTAAAGCGCTCCTCGCCGAGGCTGGCGTTGCCGTTGGAGACAGCTTCGACGTTTCGGTACACGAGGGACGGATTGTGCTCACGCCATCACGGCGCGTGCGCGGGGGGCACGACTTACGCGAGCTGGTCAGTCATCTTCCGAAGGGAACGCGCCCGAAGGGATCGCGCCCGAAGCCCACGCGCTCGACCGAAGTGGACTGGGGAGTCGCCCTCGGCCAAGAGGAATGGTAAGTGGCCGAGTACATCCCGAAAAAAGGCGACTTGATTGCGCTGAGCTTCGACCCGCAAGCCGGCCATGAACAGCGCGGGCGGCGCCCGGCGCTTGTCATCAGCAACGATTTATTTAATCGTCATACGGGGCTATGTATCGCCTGCCCTGTAACAAACACTGACCGACGGCACCCATTCCACGTCGCCGTACCGGCGAGTGCCGATGTCACGGGTTTTGTGATGGCCGAACAGGTGAAGTCCATCGACTACCGCGCAAGGAAGGCCACACGAATTGGCCGAGCACCGGCAGCCATGCTCGACGAGGTACTCTCGATTTTGGATGCCTGCCTGTATTAGGGCACCACGCTCCGCCGTAGCGAACCGGGCCCAGTCGCCGCATCTTTGTTGCATGAGATTCCTCAACCTTATGGTGTTCATCCTCGTGCTCGCCGGCAATGGACTCGCCGCCTCGGGCAAGATGAGTGGCGATTCTATTGGCACGATCGCGAATCGTTATCAGTCGCTCTTTCTCCCGGCCAACTATGTGTTTGGGATCTGGAGCCTGATCTATGTGGGGTTGATGGTGGTCACGGTTTTTCAGGCGCTGCCTGGCGAGAGCAGCGCGCGCAGCGTGCGGCGGACCGGGCCCTGGTGGATCATTGTCGGCACGCTCAATGTCGCGTGGATCTCCACTTTTTCTTTCTCGCACTTCCTCGGCGCGTTGGCCGTGATGGCGGTGATGCTCGTCGCGCTAATTACGCTGTTTGAGCGCGTAACGGGCGGCGAGCCGGCGAGTACGGCGGAGTACTGGTGTGTCACGGTCCCCACGGGGATTTATCTCGCCTGGATTTCCGTCGCGATCATTGCGAACATTTTCCAGTATGCACACGTGGTGCAGTGGCAGGGCTTTGGCATCAGCGAGTCGACCTACGCCGTTGCGATGATGATTATCGCAACCGCACTCGGGTGGGCGATGAGCTACGCGCGCGGCGCGTGGGTGTTTCCGTTCGTTGTCGCCTGGGCGCTGCGTGGGATCGGCGCGCGGTTCGTCGACATGCCGGTGATTGCCGGACCTGCGGCCATTCTGGTGCCCGCGGGTATTGTTGGCGGACTCGGGCTGTGGTGGGTGGGGCGGAAGCGCGCGCCCGTACCTCCGTCTTACGGGATGGTGTAGCTGAATGCGACCGTGCCCGTGGTCTTTCCGGGCACTTCGTCCTTCGGAAGCCAGCTGCGCACGTACTCGACCTTCACGCCGGAAGTGCCCACCGAGACCCGTGCGTAACCGGCGTTCGGGAATTTGTCGCCGGTCGCGTAGGCATCGGCGTTGAACAGGGAGTAGTTCGGGTCCGCCGGCTCCGGCAGCGTTTGGTAGGTGACCCCGTCGAGTTGTTGATGCACGAAGATGTGATCGTGCCCTTGAAAGAAGATCGTCACGTGATTCGCCACGAAGAGCTGATGGATCGGCATGGCCCAGGTCGGACGTTGCGCGGCAAAGTCAGAGTTGCCGTTCGGGCTCTGTCCGCCCCACTCGTAGAGGCGTGCCACATCGGTGCCACCCCGCTGGGTGCCCATCACGTGATGCGCGAAGACGAACTTGTAGCGCGCCGAACTTTGCTCGAGGGTGCGCTTCAGCCATTGATACTGCGCATCGCCGTGCGTGACGTCCCAGATATTGCTCCGCTTGGCCCCGCCGAAGAACGGATTGTCGACGCACACCGGGGACCCCCAATACGGATCGATGGTGACGAAGAGCGCATCGCCCCAGGTGAAGGCGTAGTAGTTTCGCAACAGGCCGACATCGGGCACAACCTCGCTGTTGCCCGAGTAGAACGCGCCCGGCGCTGGCTGCGAATAGAGCCGATTGCGTGCGTTCTGCGCCCACACGGCCACGCTATTCGGCGTCCCATTGAGGAGGTAGCGCGCCGCTTGCTCGTGATTGCCGTTGACCAGGAAGACCGGCGCGCTGCGACCAATGATGCCGAGGTACGGCCGTTGAATGAGGTATCGATTGGCGACGATCGGCTCGCTGATCGTGACCGGATCCTGCGTGTCGACACTGAAATCGTCGCCGCTGGTGAAGAAGAAGTCCGGTCGATCGCTCGCGGCGGTCGTCAGCGTGCGGGTATAGAGCGTCGCGTCGAACTCGCTGTTGGTGCGCTCGGGATGTGAGTCCCCTTGCGCGACGAACGTGAAGGCCGCACCGGGCGGGCGCGCGGTGTGGAAGGTGTATTCGTCGGTGGGTCCGGAACCGGCGCCACTCGTGAGATAGTAGAGTCGGTAGAAGTAGCGCGTATCGGTGGCGAGTCCGGTGAGCGCAATCTCGAGTGGCGTGCCCGCGATGATCGACACCGCGCTCGTTTGGCGGTCGTACACGCCAGGGGTGGTTCCGTAGGCGATGTATACCGAGCCCGATTGCGTGGGGGCATAGACGTTCGCGGTCACGCTACTGCTGGTGGGTACCCCCAGCACGATGTTACCCGCGAAGGCGCCGAGCGCGGGCGTTGCGAATGGCGTCACGGTCGCCGGCCCTGAGGGGGCTCCGGCTCCAACGGCGTTGGAGGCTGTCACCACGCATGCGTATGCCACTCCGTTCGAGAGACCCTGCACAAGAATAGGACTGGAGGTCCCGGACGCGCTTCGACTAGCGCCGGCTGCCGAACAGGTGGCGGCATAACTCGTGATCGGGGATCCGCCGGTTGATGTTGGCGCGGAAAACTGGATGCTCGCACTCCCGTCCCCCGCGGTGGCCAGGACATTGCTAGGTGCACTTGGGGCGGTGGCGGTCGACGTAGTCGGCGCCGCCGCATCTGCGCGGGATCCGGCGCACGCGACCGCGGTGATGATGACGCTACAGAAGGCGCCCACCGTCATGCTTCTCGCGACGGCGAGGCGGACGGTCTGCGGGAGGCTACGAACAGCGGGACCTGACGATTGCACGGAGGGAGCGGTCTGGGGATGAACGAGCCACGGCGTTCTGGTGATGGACGGGCGAGCACATCGGTTGTTAACAGTTTCCGGGCCAAACCGTCCACCTTGGCGTGATTCTACCGACCCGACGCCCCGACCTCCACCTGCCCAGCGTCAGATTGCGCACCGCGGCCGCGCCCGGGGTGGTCACCGCGGTCACCGCAGTCTTGGCACGGTCCACACGATTCGCGGTACATTTCAGCATGATCTGCGACCACATCGGCAACGCGCCGCAGTATGCGCCGCTGCACCCAGCCTTCGCGCACTGCTTCCGCTGGCTTGCAGCCTTCGACGGCACGACGCCCGACGGCAACCACGACATCGGCCACGGCTGCGAAGCCCGCGTAATGTCGTACCACACCGAACCTGCCGAACACCGGAAGTGGGAATCGCACCGTCGGTACATCGACATCCAGTATGTCGTGTCGGGACTCGAGTGCATTCCAGTCGCGCCGATCGAGACGCTGCCTGTTGCCACACCGTACGACGCCGAACAGGATGTGTGTTTCTACGGCACCGCACCTGCGCCGACCACCTCGTTGGTCGTCAACGCTGGCATGTTCGCAGTGTTCTTTCCGCAGGACGCACATCGCCCGAATGTTGCGGTCACCACGCCGGTTGCGACCCGGAAAATCGTGGTGAAAGTTCCGGTCGCCGCGTAACCCTCGCACGGCAACCCGGACTTATTTCGGAAGCATGATTGTTGGCGGCGTGCCGCTCGCCGCACGCGTAAACGGCGTTCCCATCGTCGTGAAGCCGGGGACGAATCCGCCATGGCTCAAAAAGAACTGTCCGTTCTCCACACCCATAAATCGGTCGAGGCGCGCGTCCTTGCCGGTGGCGTCGTGACTGAACGTGGCGGTCGTGAGCTCCTGCCAACGGCCATCACGGAGTTGGATCCACTGATTCCCGAAGCGCGCTTTGCGCCGGAGATGGCCGTTGTTGCCCCCGAAGTTCTCGCTGAAGGAATAGAGGCGACGTAACCCGAGCCCATCCTTCGGCGCGCGAAAGCTGGCGATGAGCATCCACGCGTTCTTCTCTGGATGGAACCAGTAGCCAGCGTAGATGGTGCTCTCGCCGTCAGGCGTGGCCGTCACAAAGAACTTCTGCGTGGAACCGGTCTTCCAGTTATACACGAGATGTGAATGCCCGCCGGTCCCTTCGTTGCCAAAGACGTCGGCGACCACGCCGTCGCCTTTGCCGATGAGCTGCGTGAAATTTTCTGGCGCAACGGTCGTCCGATCCTTGGCGTTGGTGCCGTTGGCGGCATCCCACACCGAGAAGATGATACGACGCTCCGTCAGCGAGTTCACCTGCATGCCGAAATAACCACGGGCAAAACCGGTGGCCATGTAGTAGGTAGTGACCGGATCGTCGACGGCCGTAACTTCGTTGTAGAAGCCGGTGACGGTCAGCGTGCTGTCGGTCGGGTAGCGCAGATGCACGCTCGCGGCGTTGCGACGGGGGTCGGTATTGAAGTGCGCGCCGATGGTTGCCGCTCCGTCGAGCAATAGCGCGTTCACGCCGAGGGCCGGTATCGCCACGCCATCGGCGGTGGTGAGTTCGATTTTCAGATACCCAGTGTCGGCCACTGGAAACTCGCCGAACGGCACGCGCGCTTCAGCGCCGGTTCCCGTCACGGTCACGTCGTGCCGTTGCGTGCCCACCGAAAGTCGCATCGACTGGTGTGCACCTGCCGGAAGCTGGAGCGCGACAGCCGCGGTCATGCTGCCACGCGCCGTGAACTGCCCATACCACGCCAGGCTGCTCCCGCGCGCAACGAATGGCTGCACGGGCCGATTCTGCGACACTCGCGCCGCATCGGCGTCCGGCACCAGATACGCCGTGAACGCCGGTACACGCAGCTCGGCTCGCGACTCTCGTGGCACTCGAAAAGCGAGCACCGCTGGCAGGACGAGCGGAAGCGCGAGCAGCGCGGAGCGACTCAGCAGCACACGACGCAGTATGGACATGACCATCACCGTTGAGGAATCATCACCGAGCGCTGTTCGGCATTCTTGAGAATCTGGGCACGCGCATACGGCACCGCAAAGAACTTGTCCTCCGCCCACAGCGGAAAGAGATCCCGATAGTGGGCGTTGGACGGGTCGCCCGACTGCCCCGGCGTGTTGGTCCCCACCGTGCGCTCCCAATCGGCGAGATCGACCACCATTCGGAACGAAGCGCCCGACGTTTGATTGCCGCCATTTCCTGTGGCGCCAACGGTGGTCGCATCACCGCCGCGTGGCGCGGGACCCACGTCGAGTTGCTTGCGAAGCTCAGGCGAAACAGCAGGACTCAGCGGATGCGTGATCAGTGCGTGATGGTACCCTTCTTGACCGTACATCCACTTGGCGGGATCGGCACCAAAGCGCTTGGTGAGATCTGCCACAGCGGTCTCGAGCGCGCGGAGCACGAGTGAGTCGCGCGCGGCCGCTGGGGTTCGTCCAAGCGCGGCTGACGGCGCGGTGAGCAACTCCACCACACGCCCGGTCGAGAGCGTGTTGAGATACGCGCGGATGGATTCGGGAACCTGTCGCCGAGTGAGGTCGGCTGCGAGAGCGCGATACCACGCTTCATAGATCCCCGCGGGCACGGACGGCGCGCCGAGCACGCGGTCCCAATTGAGCAGGGCGAGACGCGCGGCTTCGACAGCAGGTGCCACGGACTTCACGGCGCTGAGCAGCGGAACGAGCTGACGCGCCGGCAGCGACGTGTAGTCGGTTTGGAGCCGAGTCATGTCGTCGACCGTCAACTTCTTTCCCGCGCGCAGCACTTCGGAGATCCGGTCCCAGCGGTAGGGATCGGTCCACTCGAATCCGACGGCGTCCATGTGCGTGTAGCCGCGCGGGATCAGATCGTTGTTCGCCGTGGCAATGAAGCCCTCAGCTGGATCCGCCGAATGCGGCTTGTCGAGGATTGGCAAATAGCCCTTCCACTCAAAGCGCCCGTCGCCAGGAACGGCAACCAGTCCGCTCCAGTGCGTGCGGACCGGCGCGATCCCCACCGACTGCCAACCGATGTGCCCAGTGCGATCGGCCCAGATCATGTTCTCGCCCGGAATAAAGCTCGCCGCGCACGCGGCGCGAAATTCGTCCCAGTTTTTCGCTTGATCCATGCGCAGACTCGCGAGATACGGCGAGGCGCCAGGCTCGAGCCAAGCAGCGCGCACCGCATACGCCACATGATGCAGGGTGTCTTCGTACACGACGGGGCCATGTCGCGTGAATCTGAGCTCCACGTGCGACGCCGAAGCACCCTTCACGGGGATGTTCTCCTCCACCGTGCGCATTGCTTCCCACCCATTGCCGTAGCGATACTCGCGCGGGTTGGCGGGATTGGTCGTATAGACATACAAATCCTCACCGTCTGTGGCGAAGATCGTGAGCCCCCACGCACCGTATTCGTTGTGCCCAATCGAGACACCAGGGATCTCGGGCTCTCCCCCACCAATCACGTTCCAACCGGGCGCCACGAGATGTACCCAGTACCGCAACGACGGCGAGGCCTGCGTGCGATGCGGATCGTTGGCGAGCAACGGCTTTCCACTCGCGGAGCGTGATCCACTCACGACCCAGTTGTTACTGCCGATGTCGCGGATCTGGGTTTGCTGCACCTCGTCGTACGACGCCTGTGTTGCAGCAGCAAGCGATTTCCAGCTTGCGCTGCTGTTGCGCGCGCTGGCCAGCTTCACATCACTCGGCTGGAATCGCACCGGCGCGCGATAGGCGCGATACAGATCCAGAATCTTTGCGCTCAGCAGCGACGGGTCGATTGCCGGATCGATGGTGAGATCGGGGTCGCCGGGATGAAAACTCCAGAGCGATTTCACCGTGGGCGCCCCAACTGCAGCGACCGCTCGGGTGACCGCGAGCTCTTGCTCGATGTTCCCGAGCAGTCCGCCATGTCGCGAGATCACGATTGCGGGTGTCCACCGTCCCGGCTTGGTGTCGAGCAGGCGGAACTCCATCGGCAGGAGCTTGGGGTCGCGCTCTGTCACCGCGATGTACGCATTCACACCATCCACAAAGGCGCCGATGATGCTGCGGCTCCGTGGGTGATAATGCGACAGCTCCTTGGACATGTCGCCGCGGAACGCAAACAGGCGTGCGCCGATATCGCGCTGGAGTTCGCGCGGGCCGAGGAGTTCGGCAACTGTTCCCGTGGCTTGACGCCGCCAGAGTTCGAGTTGGAACAGCCGATCGCGTGCCGCGACGTAGCCTTGGGTGAAGAACAAGTCATGCTCGTTCTTGGCGTAGATGTGCGAGATCCCTTGGCGATCCCGTACCACTTCGACCGGGGCGACGAGTCCGGCGGTCCGAAGGGTATCGGTGGCTTGCGCGGCGAGCGGCGCGGGCAGCGACACCGCGAGGGGACTCGCGAGGAGTCCGGCGAGCGCGAGTGTCAGGAGTGGGTGGCGAGTCATAGTCAGGAGGATGACACATCCGCGCCCTCGGCGCCAGCGGGCGAAAGTGGTGCGGGCGAATACCCCGCTCAGCACCCACCAGAGCTGCGCCATCGGCCATATTTCGCGCTATGGCTCTTCTCGGAATGCAGGATGTCACGCTGGCCTTCGGCGGTCCCCCGGTTCTCGATCGTGCGCGCTTTGCGATCGAGCGCGGCGAGCGGGTCTGTTTGCTCGGCCGCAACGGCGCGGGAAAGAGCACCATTCTCAAGTTGCTGGACGGCGAGCTCACCCCAGCCAGTGGAGAGGTGATTCGCCAGACGGGGGTCACGGTCACCCGACTCGAGCAGCAGGTTCCGGACGATGTGGAGGGGACCATCTTTGAGGTGGTCGCCGGGGGACTCGGCGACGCCGGCACCCTGCTCGCACGGTATCACGAGGCGAGCCATCGGGTGAGCACGATCGTGGATGCGGCGGGAAGCGCGAGCGCGCTCAAGGAGCTGGATCGCCTGCACCACGCCCTCGACGCGGCCAACGCCTGGGAAATGCAGTCCCGGGTTGACACCGTTCTCGAACATCTCGCGCTCGACGCCGACCTTCCGTTCGCCTCCGCCTCTGGTGGGCGGAAGCGTCAGACGCTCTTAGCGCGCGCCCTCGTGCGACAGCCGGACGTACTCCTGCTCGACGAGCCCACCAACCACTTGGACGTCGAAGCGGTGGAGTGGATGGAAGAGTTCCTCGTGGACCGCGGGATGACGATCGTCTTTGTGACCCACGACCGGGCCTTTCTTCGCAATGTCGCCACCCGAATTGTGGAGCTCGACCGTGGTCGGCTCGTGGACTGGGGCACCGACTACGACACGTATCTGATCCGCAAAGAGGCTGCGCTCGCGGTCGAGGAGCGCGAGTTCGCCGAGTTTGACCGAAAGCTGGCGAAAGAGGAAGTGTGGATCCGCACCGGCGTCCAGGCACGTCGTACGCGCAACGAAGGTCGGGTGCGGAATCTCGAGGCGCTCCGCGTGGAGCGCAGCAAGCGGCGCGAGCGCGGCGGCGCGGCGCAGATGGAAGTACAGGTCGCCGAGCGATCGGGCCGATTGGTCGCCGAGGCGCGTGGTGTAACCTTTGCGCGCGGCGAGAAGGTGATTGTTCGCGACTTCACCACCACGATGACGCGCGGCGATCGCGTGGGGCTGATTGGCCCCAACGGCTCCGGTAAAACGACACTGCTGCGACTGCTCCTCGGCGATCTCGCTCCTGATAGCGGAACGATCCGGCTCGGGACCGGCCTGGAAGTCGCGTATTTTGATCAGCTCCGCGAACAGCTCGATCCGGAGCAAAGCGTGTACGACAGCATTGCCGATGGTGCGGACTGGGTGGATGTGGGTGAGAACAAGAAGCACGTGATGAGCTACCTGCAGGATTTCCTGTTCGGCGCGGATCGGGTGCGCACGCCGGTCCGTGCGCTCTCTGGTGGAGAACGCAATCGGTTGTTGCTGGCCCGGTTGTTTACACGGCCGTTCAACTTGCTGGTGCTCGACGAACCGACCAACGACCTCGATATCGAGACCCTCGATTTGCTCGAGGAGCTGTTGCTGGAGTTCTCTGGCACCTTACTCGTGGTGAGTCACGATCGCGCCTTTCTCGATAACGTGGTCACCAGCACGCTGGTGTTTGAGGGGAAGGGGCATGTTGGTGAGTATGTCGGTGGCTACGCCGATTGGGTGCGGCAGCGGGCGGCCGTCTCGGGAGCGGCGGCGAAACGCACAGCCGCTCCATCCGCTGCGGCCGCTCCGAAAGACACGACGAAGCAGATCGCGAAAACCGCCAAACCGCGCCGACTCACGTTTAAGGAAAAGACCGAGCTCGCTGCACTCCCCGACGCGATTGATGCGCTTGAGCGAGAACGGGGCGAGCTCTTCGCGCGACTGGCAGATCCGACCTTCCTGCGCGACGGTGCGGCGGTGATTGGCGTCCGTGCGCGACTCACAGCACTCGAGGTGGAGCTGACGGCAACGACGGCACGCTGGGAAGCGCTGGAGTTGATTGCCGCGGACGGCTAGCCGCTCACCCGTCTCGAGCGGCCTGTCCCCTTCCGTGACACAGGGAAATGACTCACCTTCGTTGGATGCGTACAGACCGATTTCACCGCATTGTTTGCGTGTCCACCCTCGTGCTCTCCGCCCTCGTGCTCTCCGCACGCCTGGCTGCGGCCCAAAACGCCGCCCCTGACACAGGGCCGCTCGCGCTGCTTCTCCCTGCCTCGGCGCGTGCGGCGGCGATTGGCAACGCTGCTGTGGCGGGACGTGACGAGTACGCCGTCTTCCAGAACCCGGCGCGACTCAACGCGACCACCGGCTTTGGGATGACGCTGGCGACTTATGGCGCGTCGACTCGCGCGCTCGCGGCTGCCTCAGCGTCGACCATTGGTCCGGTCACACTCGGCTGGGCCCTGCAGGCCGTGGATTTTACTGCGCCGCGTACGAGCACGGCGTATCCCGTTGCTCCCGCGTCGCTCATGAGTGGTGGCGAGTCGGATGCCTTCAGCTTGGTGGCGATGGTGTCCGGTGCGATGACCTACAAGGGATTCCGCATCGGCACCTCGGTGAAGTACGCCGAAGATATGGTCCGGCGGAACTCCACTGACCTGCCGGTGGTGGCACTGCCGTCGCGTGGCGCCGCTTGGCTCCTCGACATCGGGACGTCGCATCCGCTGTGGACGGGAATCGCCGGCCTGTCGCTCCAGAATGTCGGTCAGCCGTACCTGTTACGCGGCACGCCGTACAGCGTGCCCACGCAACTCGCACTCGGGTGGTCGGCCCAGTACGCGTGGGGACCGTTCGACTACGGCTTTCACACGCAGGTCACCGCTCGCCGAAACGGATGGGTATCGCCTGCTGCAGGATTCGAACTGGGGTGGAGCTGGATTGACGGCTACAACGTCACGTTGCGTGCCGGCGCACACCGCACCGAGACCGCGGACGAAAAGCCGGTCGGTGCAGGATTTTCCTTCGGCGCGGATCGCCTCAACCTAGACTACGGGGCATCCTTCTACAGCGGTTCGCAGATGGCACACCGCCTCACCGTACGGTGGCGCTAATGTCGATGCATCGATTCCGGCGTACACTCACTGCGAGCCTCGCCGTCGGCCTTTCGCTTGCCGCCTGTTCACAGCCGCTGAAGTTCTCGAAAGACGACTCGGCCACGGTACTCGCCTTCCAGACAATCACCGCTGAGAACCCCGCCGAGCCGGGGGCGCTTAAGGTCGTGCGGATGTTTTATGGATCGGGGACGGATAAACAGCGGAAGGAGTTCAAGGACTCCGTAACGTATAAGACAAAGTCCGTGGACGTGTCGCCGTACGTCACCGTTCCCCCCACGGCCGCTGGTGATCGCAAAGATTTCTGGGGCTTCGATATGAAGGCTGTGCCCCTCAATGCTCGGGTGTGGTATCCCGAAGGCGCTGGACCGTTTCCGCTCGTGCTCGTCGTGCACGGAAATCATACCGCCGAAGATTTTTCGGATCCCGGCTACGGGTATTTGGGCGAACTCCTGGCGTCGCGTGGCTTCATTCTCGCCTCGGTCGACGAAAACTTTATCAACGGCCTCTCCGGCGAGAACGACGGGCGCGCGTGGCTGATGCTCAAGCATCTCGAGCAATGGAAACGTTTCAACGATTCCAGTGCTGGTCCGCTCTCGCACAAGATCGATATGGATCGGATTGCCGTCATGGGACACTCGCGCGGCGGCGAGGCGGCAGCACTCGCGGCGGCTTTCAATACGCTCAAGTTTTACCCCGACGACGCGAAACAAAAGTTCACGTTCAATTTTCATATCCGGAGTGTGGTTGCCATCGCTCCGGTGGACGGTCAGTACAAGCCCGCCTCGAAGTACACGCCGCTCGCGAATGTGAACTATTTGCTGCTCCATGGCTCACACGACGGCGATGTGTCCACCGCCGTAGGGATGCGGCAGTACGAGCGACTGCGCTTCACCGACGGCCAAGAGCACTTCAAGGCGATGTTCTTTATGTACCGTGCCAATCACGGGCAGTGGAACAGTGTGTGGCAAAACAAGGACAACGGTCCCCGCAGTGGGCGCTCCCTGGAACTTGCGGCGCTCGTGCCGATCGAAGACCAGCGCCAGATGGGGAAGCTGGTGATCTCGGGGTTCCTCGAAGCGACGCTGCACGGCAAGAGCGAGTATCTCCCCATGTTTCGCGATCACCGCACCGCGGGGCATTGGTTCCCCAAGTCGATGTACACCACGCGCTTCATGGAAAGCGGCTTTCGCACACTCGCCGACTATGAAGACGACATCGATGTCACGACTGGCGCGCCCGGCGTGACCATTGAAACCGACAGCCTCGCGACCTGGAAAGAAAGTGTGATTCCTTTCCGGGGAATGGGGACCGACGATCAGCGAAACAACGCGGTCTGGATTGGATGGAATAATCGCATCGCTGGCCCAGACACCACCAAACTAGGGCGGCCGGCAAGCTACACCCTCACGATCGCCGATTCGCTGGTGAAATCGTGGAACGTCACCGACAAGGGAGTGCTCCACCTCTCGGTTGCACCGACCAAGGACAAGCCGAGCCCGCGCGCACTGCCGAAGGACACGACCAAGAAGTCTGATTCGACCAAAAAGGCAGACTCCCTCGCCGCCAAGCTCAAAGCAGACTCGGCGAAATCGGCAGCGAAGAATCCGAAAAAGGATGAGGCGGACACCATCCCCGTGGACTTCACCGTGGAGCTGACGGACGCCGATGGCCATACCGCGCGTATGCCGATCAGCCGGTACGGGGCGGTTCGCCGTCCGCTTGACGTGCATCTCTACCGCCGCAAGGGACGCGACGAACAACGCTTTACGAACACCTTTGAGTACGTCCCGCAATCGTTCCTGCTCCCGCTTGCCGATTTCGCGGCTGCCTCTCCGGAGTTTCGTCCCGAACGCCTGAAATCGATTCGCTTGCTCTTCAACAAGACCTTCGTCGGCACCATCATTTTGGACGATGTCGGGATTACACCGTCGATGAGCGCGAAATACATGGCCGCCTCGCTGAAGCCCTAGCTTGTAGCACGCCCCCCGTGCCGTAGATTCCCAAGATGCGGATCGCATTCGTCGAGGACGATCATCAGCTGCGGAAGTCGGTCAGCCGTGGCTTAGAAGAAGCGGGATACGCGGTCGATCAAGCCGGGACCGGCGAGCAACTGCTCGAGCTGGTCGCCGCTCACGACTATGCCGCGCTGATTGTCGACGTGCTCATTCCCGCGCCCGACGGTATCACGGCATGCCGCACCATTCGCGGGCTCGGCAATCAGGTACCAATCCTGATGCTCACCGCTCTCGACGCAGTAGAACAGCGGATTGCTGGGCTCGACGCAGGGGCCGATGACTACCTCACGAAGCCGTTTGACTTTGGCGAGCTCTTGGCGCGCCTCCGGGCCATCACGCGCCGAAAAACAGAAACGGTGCCGGAGCGTATCGTCGTCGGAGATTTAGTCATCGACACAGCGCGCCATGAAGTGTCGCGCGCCGGCATCGCCGTGGCGCTGACCGCACGCGAATACGCGCTGCTGCTCTACATGGCGCAGCGCCCTGGCCGTGTCATCACACGGGCGGATCTGCTCCGCGAAGTATGGGATGGCTCGAGCAGCACGTATTCCAACATCATCGACGTCTACGCCGCGCGCCTCCGCAAGAAACTCGGCGACGACGAGAAGCACCCACTGCTCGCGACGGTACGCGGTGCGGGATTCATGTGGAATGCGCCAGACGACGCGGCGCGGGTGATCTGACTGTGCCCAGTACGCCCGTATCGCCGAGTCGGGCGCCCTCCTCGCTCCGCACGCAAATCACCATCGGGTATACGGCCGCACTCGCACTCCCCCTGATTGTCTTTGCGTTCCTCTGCTACGTGACATTCTCGCGGGCATTGGTCACGCGCTCGGATGCGTTTATCGGCGATGCGCTCAGCGTATTCGTACGCGAGGTTGCCGCCGAACGGATGCAGGCACGCTCCTCGCTCGATGCCATTCATACCACGCTCAACGAAGTACGCTTTCGCGACGTTCGCGTACTCGTCCGCAATTCCTCGGGTGTCGTGGTCGCGACGACTGCCGAAAACGATGCTGGCTTGGGCGGTGACGGGGATCGCGTCCTCACGGCGCTCAGTGTTGCTGACGCGAACGCTGATACGCTCCCGCGAAGCATTCCCGCGCCGGACGGCGGTGTACGGGTGCTGACCCGTCCCGTGATGCTCGGCAATGAGCGCTTCTTGGTCAGTGGCGCGTATCCGCTGCGCGACCTTGCGGCCGTGCTTTCACAGATTCGTACACTCTTTATCGTCGCAATCCCGCTGCTGCTCCTGATCGCAGCCCTTGGTGCGTATCTGCTCGCGCAACGGAGCTTGGCGCCGGTCGCAGCGATGGCCACGCGCGCCGAGGAAATCACGGCGCAGAATCTTGACCAGCGTCTCCCTGTCGGTGGCGGCGCTGAGTTGATGGGACTCGCACGCGTGTTCAACGAGTTGCTGGACCGCGTCGAAGGAGCGCTTGAACAGCAACGACGTTTTATGGCCGATGCGTCTCATGAAATGCGCACGCCAACCGCGACGCTCCGTGCGGAAGCTGAGGTGACGCTCGCCCGTGAGCATCGGACAGAGGCTGAGTATCGGGAATCGGTGCACGTCATGTTGCAGTCTGGGCAGCGCCTTGCTCGACTTGTGGACGATCTGTTTCTGCTTGCGCGCGCCGACGCTGGACATCTCGCGTTGCGCGCCGAGCCTGTGTATCTCGAGGAACTCGTGCACGACGCCGTTCGTGCGGTGGTGCAGGTCGGCGAGCGACGCGGCGTGTCTGTTGAGCTCCGGCACATGACGCAGGCGCCATTTCACGGCGACCGCGCCCTGCTCGATCGTCTCCTGCTCAACCTCCTCGACAACGCCATCAAGTATTCGCCCGCGGGAAGCACGGTGGAGGTCGTGATGGGCGAGGCGCCAGGCGCGCACATCGTGGCTGTGATCGATCACGGCACCGGCATCAGCCCTGACGCGCAGGCACGAATTTTTGATCGCTTCTACCGGAGTGATGCCGCCCGCGTACGCACCGCTGGCAGCATGACCGACGGTGCGGGACTCGGCCTCGCGATTGCGCGACGCATCGCCGTCGCGCACGGCGGCACCCTGGAACTCGCCGTCTCGCGGCCCGGACTCACCGAGTTCCGGCTCACGCTCCCGTCTGCAGCAGCAGCGGCAGCGACCACGGCATACGACGAATGAGGATGGTTCAGCACCCATGACAGAGCCCGAGACTCCCTACCATCTCGTGGGCGGCGATGTCGGCGTTCGTGCGCTGGTCGACCGCTTCTACGACCTGATGGACCGTGCGCCCGAAGCTGTCGAGATCCGCGAGATGCACGCGCGGTCGCTCACCGTGTCGCGCGAGAAACTGTACCTGTTTCTCTCGGGATGGCTTGGTGGTCCGCAGCTGTACGTGGAGCAGTACGGGCATCCTCGGCTCCGCGCGCGCCATCTCCCCTTCCCGATCGGCTCTCAGGCGCGCGATCAGTGGCTCTGGTGCATGGATCACGCCCTTGCCGCGCACGAGATGCCAGCACCACTGCGCGCGGCGCTGCGGCAAAAGCTCCATGACTTGGCGGATCATATGCGCAACCAGGCGGACCCGGGCAATCCGTAGGGGAGGGTTCGACACCCCGCCCCACTGACGTATTATTCATCCCATGAACACCGCGACTCTCAACCGAGTGACGATCGGCCGTTGGCTCACCGTCTGGGCGGGGATGCTCTTTTTCCTCGTCCTGATTGGCGGAGGCACACGCCTTACCGAGAGCGGACTCTCCATCACCGAATGGAAGCCGGTCTCCGGCGTCCTCCCCCCGTTGTCCGACGCGGCGTGGCAGGTGGAGTTCGACAAATACAAGCTGATTCCCCAGTACGCCAAGATGAACGCCGGGATGACACTCGGCGCGTTTCAGCGGATCTTCTGGTGGGAGTTCCTACACCGGTTTTGGGCGCGCCTGGTTGGCGTGGTCTTTGTACTCCCGTTGCTCTGGTTTGCGCTCCGCCGCCGCCTGCCGGGAGCATTGCTTCCGCGACTTGGCACCCTCGGGGTGCTTATGGGCTTGCAGGGGGCGATGGGGTGGTACATGGTGTCGAGTGGGCTGACCGCGCGGGTGAATGTGAGTCAGTATCGACTTGCCGCACACCTTTCGTTGGCGCTCGTGATTTATTTGCTCACCGTCTGGACGGCGGACAGTCTGCTTGCGGAGAAGCGGCCACCGGTCGCGAACAACGGTAGCCGGTCGCGCGCACCAAAGGGAGCGCTCGTCGTGCTGCTCGCGCTCGCATTTGTGACGGTCGTCAGCGGTGCTTTTGTTGCAGGGCTCCGCGCGGGCCGCATCTACAATGAGTTCCCCTTCATGGGGGCGGGGCTCGTGCCTGTCGAGTATGGGACGATGGTTCCGTGGTGGAAGAGCCTGTTCGAAGATCCCGCGAGCGCGCAGTTTGATCATCGTGTGCTGGCGATCGTCACATTGCTCGCCGTGATCAGTGTTGCGCTCACGGTGCGCAAGCATGCGTGGCCACGCCTTCGCTCACGACTCACGCTGATGATGGTTGCCGTCGCGGTCCAGGTCACGCTGGGCATCACCGTCCTCCTGCTCGCGGTTCCGGTGGCCATCGGTATGGCGCATCAGGCGGGGGCGCTATTGCTGCTGACCGCGGTGACCTTGGCCGCGCGCGAGGCCTACAGTCGGTCCTAACCGTAGGCGCACACATCTGTTTGGCACCACTGATAGCCATCGACCGCTACTCACTGCGATTCATTCCGATTCACCGTGTTTCACCCTCTTTCACCTCCCGACGCGAGCCTTCCCATGAGCCACCGCCCAATCCATAGCGCTGACCTCCCGAAGCCTGTCGGGCCCTACTCCCCGGGGATGGGGTTTGAGCGCCTCATCTTCGTGTCGGGGCAGGGCGCGACCGTGCCAGCGACCGGAAAGCTTTCTGGTCCCGACGCGGCGTCGCAGACCGAACAGTGCCTCGCGAACCTTCGCACCATCCTGCAGGCCGGCGGCTCGGACCTGCAGTACGTGCTGCGCTGTGGCGTTTTTCTGCTCGACATGAAGGAGTTCACGGAAATGAATGGTGTGTACGAGCGCGTGTTCGCCGGCCACCGTCCGGCGCGCACCACAATCCAGGCCGCGGCACTTCCGGGTGAAGGGCTCCGCGTCGAAATCGACTGTATTGCATACGTGCCGTAAGGGGTTCGCTCACGGACGTAACCGCTATTATTCAGGCATAGAGTTCGCGATGCCTCCCACCGCTGCTTGATTCGCCTCGTTCTAGGAGACCCTTATGAAGTCGATGTCATGCGCCATGATCGCGCTCGTGCTGTGCGCCTCCACTTCTACTGCACAGGACGCGGCCACCGCGAAGGCTGAACTGAAGGACGCCAAGGGCGCGGTCGTCGGCCAGGCTACGCTGACGGATTCGCCGAATGGCGTGCTCGTGCACGTCGTGCTCACCGGCATGCCGGCAGGGCCACACGCCTTCCATATCCACGAGACGGGCACCTGCGAAGCGCCCTTCACCTCGGCCGGTGGGCACTTCAATCCGGCAAGCAAGCAGCACGGTATGGCCAACCCGATGGGGATGCACGCCGGCGATCTGCCTAACGTCCAGGTCCCAACCGATGGCGCGCTCACCTTTGACGCCATGGCGCGCGACGTCACACTCGGCACCGGCGCAAACTCGCTCTTCAAGAGCGGCGGCACGGCGATTGTTATGCACGCCGTCGGCGATGACTACAAGACAAACCCCGCCGGTGCCGCTGGTGCGCGCATCGCCTGCGGCGTGATTGCAAAGTAGTCCGAACGCCGGCAGTTGCTGACACACCAGCGGGGCACCTCAGATCGAGGTGCCCCGCTGTGCATTCGACGGCGGTCGCAGCATCTTTCAGCATGCGAGGAAAAGAGCCGATTCTGATCACCGAGCGAAGCCGTCATCAGGCGATCGCGTCCATACGGCGCTGGTTTACCGAGAACACCGACGAGGAGATTGGCGATCTGAAGGCCGCCATCTGCCTCGACTACATCTTGGCGGAAATCGGCCCCACGATTTACAACCAAGCGATGGCCGACGCACGTGCCTTCATGGAAGAGCGCGCCGCCGACCTGGAAGGGATCGGGTATCAGGCAGAGTTTCCGTTTTGGAAACCGACCAAGCCACTGCGATAAGCGGTAGCTCCTACAAGGACATCATGGACGAAGAACCCATCATCCACACCTATGGCGAACGGCAACAGCAGCAACCGCCACGCGTCTCGTTCGTGACGCGGTCGACGAACTACGCCAAAGCAGGCGTCGGATTCGGGAGCGCACTCGCGATTACGATCTCGTGGTCGGTCAACCACTCGATCACCTGGGCCGTGATCCACGGTTTTTTCTCGTGGGCCTACGTGCTCTACTTCGCGTTCGTTAAACGCTAAAGGCGCGTCGAGCTCCACGCCGGGATCAACGCTGCCGCAACGCCCGCGTCAGCGCTCGGTCCAAGGCGTTCGAAAACGCCTGCTTTTCCTTCGCACCATATGCTGCGTGCCCGCCAGTCTCGACGCCGGCACCGCGCAACCCGTCCATAAAGTTGCGCACCGACAACCGCTCCCCAATGACCTCAGCGGTGTATTCCTCGCCGCGCGGGTCAATCACCACCACGCCATTCGGCACGAGAATCGCCGCGAGTGGGATGTCGGCCGTCACCGCCACGTCCCCACGCTCGGCGTGGTCGGCGATGTAGCGGTCGGCGACATCCGGGCCTCCTTCGACACGCACCGACGACAGGTGCTCGTATCCCACCGGCAACTGGAGTCGCTGGTTGGCGACGAGCACCGTTTCAAGTTTGAGCCGGTCGCTGGCTCGATAACAGACCTCCTTCACGTCACGCGGAGCTGCGTCTGCATCGAGCCAGAGTTTCACGAGGCTACGGCTTCCCGATCACGAGAATCGTGAACGACCCGGGAATCGCCGGGGCCTGACCACCGCGCCCACCGCCAGCCGGTGGCGGCGGCGCCGGGCCACGCTCAACGCTCATCGCAAAGATATGCCCGGTTTTTGGATCCAGACTCAGGGTACGCGCCCCGAGCATCGTCTCGAGGTTCTGCTCGACGTCAAAGCTCGTCGGGCTCTTTTCCTTGACGATCGTCATCGTGCCATTCGCGTGCGTGCTGAACGCTTCCATGGTTGCGGGATTGAACGCCGCACCATCGGAGCCACCAGCGAGCGGAAGATTCGCGAGGATCTTACCGTCGACGGCGCTGAGTACGACCATCATCGGCGTTGCCGGGCTGCCCGACGGAGCGGTCGGAGCAGGAGCGCCGGGCGCAACGGCCGCACCAGAGCGTGCGCAGGCGGCGAAGAGCACCTTGTTCTTCACATCGAGCGCGAGTCCATTGCAGCCGCCCTTGTCGCCCAGCGCGAAGTGCGCCGTGGCCTTCATGGTCTTGGTGTCGACCACCGTCACGCTGCCGGCCGCATCCTGCATCACCACGTAGAGTAAGCCTTTGCCGTCGAGCACGCCCTGCTCCGGCACACCGCCCAGGTCGATGGTGCCGACTACGGTACCGTCCTTGGCGTCGATGACGACGGCGTCCTTGGTCGGATGACTGAAGATGTAGACGCGGCCATTGAGATCATCGGCCAAGATGCCGTCCGGCTGCGCCGCGCCGACATCAATAGTCTTGATCAGCGTCATCGACTTGGTATCGAACATCGACACCGGCTTGCTGCTCGAGAAGCCGTGCCCTGTGCCCTGCACCACCGCGGCGCCATTCCCGCCAACGCCGGCGATCTCACCCAACAGCTTGAGGTTGTCGAGATCAAAGATCGACATGCGGCCCGGCACCGCCGGACGCGCTGGCGTGGAGTCGGTGGCCGCTATCGCGCGCGTTCCACCACGCGGGATGTAGAGCCGGCGCCCCGTCGCGTCGGCGTAGATGTAGTCGGTGCCGCCTTCGCCGCCAACCTTGGCGCGCGTCAACACTTTGTAGGGACCATCGGTCGTCGCCTGCTGAGCACCCGCCAGAGGAGCAACCGCGGTCGCGGTGATCAGTGCCACCAACAATGCTGCACGCATGGAAACTCCGGGATGTGCGGGTTGAACTCGAGCGGGACAGTGTGGAACCGTTCGGACCAGTGTATAGTGACCATGGGGCGGTCCACTGTCAAACGGGCGTGGCCGCCCACGACCGACTGGCGCCATCTCTTCCACCTCCGCACCTTTGAAGGCTGGCACCACGGGTACCGACAAGAATCGCATATTCCCTGATCCGCATGCCGCTAAGCCGTCAAACCGTGCAGTTGCTCGCCGTGGTCATCATCTACGGCGGATTCGCTATCGCGGAACTAATGATCGACCGGTTCTTCCCGTCGAATGCGACGCCAGAGGACAACCGCCTCGACACAGCCGTCACGATCGTCTTTCCCGTCGTGATGGGGCTTGTACTCGCCGCCGCAAAGGCGCTCTGTGTGTGGCTTATTCCGGGCGCGCGCGATGCCTGGGCCGCATGGCCGGTGTGGCAGATGGTGCTCGTGCTCCTGGTCGCCGACGATTTCACGCAATACTGGTGGCATCGGCTGTCACACACCTCGCTCATGTGGCCCCTCCACCGCGCCCACCACTCGGCGGCCTACATGAGCGTCCGCGTGGTCTACCGTAACAATGCGTTCTACTACGCGCTGATGCCCGGGCTCTGGTTCAGCGGCGTGCTGCTCTATCTGGGGTTTGGTTGGACCTTCGTCTGGTACAGCGTCGTGAAGCTCGCGGTGATCATTGGCGCGCATTCTGCGGTGCGCTGGGATCTGCCTTTGTATCGCTACCGGGCATTGCGCCCTGTGGCGTGGGTCCTCGAGCGCACGATCTCGACCCCAGCCACGCACTTTGCCCACCACGCTCTCACGCAAGACGACGGCGTGGGCCACTACATGGGCAACTACGGGAACCTCCTCTTCATTTGGGACGTGCTGTTCGGCACCGCCCGCATCACTCGGCAATATCCGCCAGCCTACGGCCTCAAAGACGACATCCGCCAAGGCCCCGAACGCTGGTACACGCAGTTTCTCTTCCCGATCTTTCGCTCCACGCGCGCCGAATCCGTACTCGGCCACGACAAGCATATTCCCATCGATTGATCACTCCGATGACACCGCTCACGCACCGCACCCGCTTCGCGCTCCTGACCACCGTCACGCTCGTCGCCGTCATGATGGGCTGCGCGCCGCGTGATGCCGCGCGGGCGAAAGCCTCTACGAACGCGGCAGACGCGCTCCCCGAGACCGGCACCTTCTCGATCATCGCCTACGACACCGCCACCGGCGAGTGGGGCGGCGCGGTGCAGTCGCGCGTGTTCTCCGTGGGCAATGGCGTTCTCTCCGCGGAGGCCGGCGTCGGTGTGGTCGCCACACAGGCCGTGGTCGACGTCAGTTACGGCCCGCAAGCAATCGCGCTGCTCAAGCAGGGCAAGTCAGCTACCGAAGTGGTGAAGTACGTGTGGGAGCATGACACCGACCCTGACACCGCACGCTGGGCCAAAACGGGCCGACAGTTCGCCGTGGTCGATGCCATGGGCAACGTCGCGGCCTACACCGGCCCCACAGCGCCGACCGCAGCGGGCGACAAGCAAGGCCCGCACGTCACCGCCCAGGGGAACACCCTCGCCGACAAAGCGGTCCCAGATTCCATGGTCGCAGCATTCCTGCGCACCAAGGGGCACCTCGCGCTCCGCTTGCTCGCAGGGATCGAGGCGGGACAAGCCGCTGGCGGCGATAAGCGCGGCAAGCAATCGGCCGCCATGCTAATCGTGAAAAAGTGCGGCGGCGTCTGGCTGCACAACGATGTCGTACTCCGCCTCCAAGTGGACGACAGCCCAGAGCCTATTATCGAGCTACGTCGCTTGGTCGAGAAAGCACCACTCCCGCCGCGCGCCGTGACCAACGCGAAAAACGACCCCGCCTGCCGGTAATCACACGAGGCGCTACTGCGCCCGCGCCACCCCAATGGTCGTTCCGTTCGGGATCTGCTTGACCCACGCGGCAAGCACACCCGATGCCGCAGTCGCCACCACAGGATAGCCGCGTCCGACGTCGTCGTCGCCCGCGTGTACGGGACTGAACGTCACGCGCCCGGCCGCATTGACCACCGCGCGCGCAAACGCCACGTGGCGGGTGCCACTCACATTCTCGTCCCACGCAATCACGAGCGATCCATCGGAGACCGCCGTGACCTGCACATGTCCCGCGGGTCCGCGCGCGGGCACCTGCGTGCGTGCGGTAAAAGTTTTTCCGTCCGTGGTGAGCGCATGATACAACGCCAAGGGCGATCCATCTTTGCCATCGACCGGCGCTGCCCAGAGCACATGGGTGCGCTGCTGCCGGTCCACTGCCACGGCCGGACCATTCTCGGGGCATCCGTCGAACTGCCAGTGATCTTCGCTCACGCGCGTAATCGCACTGAACGTCTTGCCCCCATCGCGCGACACCGTGAAGCCAATATCTCGCTGGTTCCCCGGAAATACGTGGCGCCACACCGCGTAGATCGCGCCGCCCGACGCAACCAACGACGTCTTGCAGCAATAGCAAACGCCGCGCGCGATCCCGCGCGCCGCGACGCCAGCCCTCCCATCGAGCGAGCCAAAGTAGAGTTGCGACTTATTCGCCTTCTCGTTGGGATCAATCTTCGGCGCAGGAACAGCCGCAGGAACGGCGGCAGGAACGGCGGCAGGCATCGTCGTGCCATCTTGATGATGCATCGCGGCCGGCATCACCGTCTCGCGATGATCGAGCCACAGCGCATACACGCGCCCGCTTGAATCCGCGGCCAGCGACTCCCACCCGCGGTTCCCCTCGCCGTCTGCACCAGCCACGAGGATGCTCGCACCGAAGGTCTTTCCACCATCGGTCGAACGCGCACGTAGCAGCCGCGAACCGGTCGTTCCTTTGCTCCCCCACACCACCACGATCTCCGGTGTGGCGCCCCGCCCCGCGACCAACAAAACACGTGGCGGTTGCTCCCCACTCACGCGCGCATCACCGGCCGTGGCATTCACCTGCACCGGGGCGCTCCACTTCGCCCCACCATCTCGGCTTGTCGCGACATAAATGTCCATCGTACTGCCGAGTGTCCCCGACCAGGCCACCGCGGCAAAATTTCCGCGCGCAGCGATCGAGGGATTCGCGTTGTACCGTCCTGCCACCGCAAGCGTGGTCGTGGAACCCTGCGCCTGTGCAACAGCACCCACGAACACCGCCGGCGAGAGGCCGACGATGCTCGCACACACCATCACGCGCGCGATGTTAGAAATCATACTTGAGACTCCCCACGAAGGTCCGCTGCGGGAACGGATGAAAGAGGAAATACTTGCGATCCAAGAGATTATCGACGCCGAGGGAAACACCAACGCCGCGGCCAATTCGATACGTCGCCTTTGCGTCTGCTACGAACCATCCAGAAAATCCCTGATAGGTGTTCGGATATACGTCGGCGTTGTCGAGAGTCGTATACATCTTGCCACTGTAGCGCCCCGCGATCGACAGTCCTACGCGGTCCGTGGCGCGGTAGGTCGCCTGCACACTGGCCCGCACATCCGGAATGTTCGGCAGGAACTTGCCCACGGCCGCGCCCGGCGTCGCGGTCGCGGTCGCTGCGCCACTCAGCGCAAGCACACGGGCATCCAGATACGTGACGCTTCCCGACAGGTCCAGCTGTTCGACACCGAGGCCGTGCGTGTTCAGAATCAGCTCGACGCCGCGCGCCCGCACATGGTCGACATTCGACACATACGAGTACAGCGTGCTGGAGCCACTCACGAGCGGGAGATACTGTGCAATCATCGCATCGTGCACATCGTCTTGGAAGAGCGCGACCTGCACACTGCCCTTGTCGAACCGTTGATCGAAGCGCAGTTCCGACGCTAAGACATCATCCGGCTTGAGCGTGGGGTTCGGCGACGTGAAGGTCGCGCCGGTTGTGACGAGCTGAAACAGCTCACTCGCGGTGGCATAGCGATAGGCCTTCCCGACCGACGCGGTGACGGTCAGATCTGATGTCGCCGCCCATCCCAAGATCGCCTTCGGTGAAACGTTGCTCACGCTGTTGGTCGCCTGCGTGACCTTGGTCGCACCATTCACGTTGTAGCCGTCAAAGCCTGTCCAGCGTTCGTAGCGACCACCGTACGTGAGGGTGAACCGCGCGCCGAGCTTCCAGGCATCTTGCACCCAGAGCGCCTGCGTCTGCGTTTTGCCATCGCCCTCCGACGCCACCGTGCCGAACGCCCCCGCCGTCCACTCGGCGCTGGTGTATGTCGGGTTGATGAGGGCGTACGCATCCTGATGCACACCAACGCTCAGCGTGTGGTCCGCGTTCGCGCCCCCAATGCGCCAGAGCGCTTTTGCGTCGATGGTGTTCCAGTGGGTGCCGTCGAGGACCGCGACTTTTCCTGCCGAGCCAAAACTCAGCCCGGTTGCGGCCGCGGTCGTGGGCGAGCGCTGCTGGTCCGTGTCAATGGCATAGGTTGAGGCCACCACTTCCCAGTCCCAGGCGCCCTTGGTGTCGGAGCGTACCGTCAGCGCCTGTGAGGCATGTTGCTGCACCAGCTCATAGGTGCCACTCGCAAAGCCTGCGACCGCGGCGTAGGTCGGGTCACCCGTCTTGCGGATGTACGGTGCGACACCTGCGTCGGCATCGTTGCGCCACATCCCGTACGTGTAGGACGCGCGCACCGTCGGCGTGATGTCATAGGCAAGCTTCACCTTGCCATTCGTCATGCGACTGTTGAGCAGTCCGCTTGCGCCAAGCACGTTCGCTGCGGTGCCGAGTTTATTGAGTTCGCTGTAGCCGCCGGTGGTGCCGGTGGGGAATGAGGCGGCGGTCACGTAGGTCAGTGGCTGTGCATGACTGCTCTGATAGTTGCCGCTCACCCAGAACGAGACCTTGCCGATTCGGTCGCCGACGGCGAGCGCGCTCTGCGATGTGCCGAACCACTGCTTGGTGCCGTACAGATCGAATGCTTGTTGCGCGTTCGACTGACTCACGGTGCCTTCGAACTTCGCGGGCATGCGCGTGGTCATCTCGAGCACGGCGCCCATGGAGTTGCCGGCGTAGGCGGCCGAGAAGGGGCCGTACATGATGTCGACGCGTGCGATTTCCGTAGGTGCCACGAGTCCCCATCGCGGCGCGCCGATGGTGTTGTTGTTGGCAATGAGCGCGGTGAGCGGCACGCCGTCGGCAAAGACCAAGCTTCGCGCGCTTGAGCTGACGCCCCATACGCGGGTCGCCATGACCGCTTGGGTGTCGCCGTTGTTGCGTTTGCGCAGAAAGAGACTCGGCAGGTATTTCACCGCGTCTTCAACGTCCATCACGTTGACCGTGGCGTCCATCGTGCGCGCGGTAATGCTGGCCGTGGCGGGGAGTGTGGCGAGCCTGAGCGGTGGAAGCTTGATCGTTTCGTCAGCCGCCGCCATGATCGTGACGCCGCCGAGTTTCGTGGCGGTGTCTGGCTTGGCGGTCTGTTGTGCGAAGGCCGAGGTCGCGAGCAGCAGGACGCTCACGAGAGCGGCTGTGCCCGTTGGTACACTGGCACTCGCGAGCGCGAGGGGCCGTGTGGCGAAGTTCATGATGTTAAGCCGAAGGCCTGAGAGCAACGACTCCGGGCACCATCGCGAGTTCGATGGGTGGAGTGCGTCGGATCATCGGGGCCGTGCGCGCCGGTGCGGGGAGACTCACGCAGCGTCGCTCACGACCGATCAGGCCTGCGCGGGTGGTCCGTTGGCGAAGGGGAGCTGGACATCGGCGGACAGGGCCACCGACGGCAGGGCACGCGGATACTGCGGGTCGCGATGTGCGAGGAGCTCGCGCACCCAGCTGAGCGAGGTCGGCACTGCGGCGAAGGCCACGACCACAGTGCAGCACCCTTCGGGGCAGGTGCAGTGGGTGGCGTTCGGTGACGGGGCTGGCGTTGGCGAACTTGGCGCGGTTGCTGCCGTGGGTGCCGTGGGCGCGGCCAAGTCGGCCGACATCCCGTGGGACATCCCGTGGGACATCCCGTGGGACATCCCAGGGGCCATGTCGTGGGCCATGCTCGCGGACGCCTCATGCACCATCGCGTGCCCCTGACCGCCGTGCATGGCACAGGCATGTGCGGCCTCTGGCATCGCGAAGAGCAGTGCGAGCCAGGGAGCCATCACAGCCGCGAGTACGCGGTGAGCGGTGGTTATACGGAGCATGTCGGAAATATAGGGCCGTCAGCTACCGGAGGCGCTAGCGGGTGGATCGCTGGATGGATCGGGGGTGGATCGGGGGGTGGATCGCTGGGCGGCAGGTTCAGGGGTGCGGACGACAGCGCGAGAGGTTTTATAATATCATCGTAAACTGCTACTATAAAACGACTTAGCGTTATTTCGTAAACATTTGTATGCGCTAAATCTCTTTGCTACGGCGCCAGCATCGCCCGCTGCTTCGACCGCGCAACTCGTCGTCGCTACGCGCGCGCGGCCTCCCGCATTTACCCCTGCGGACGCCGCCGACTCGGCACATCCACAATATGCTCCCACTCCGACGCATCGGAGCGCGACACCACCGCCACCACCGGCTCAGTCTCGCTCAAGTTCAGCACCTCGTGCGGAACCCCGGGCTCAATAAAAATCATGTCGCCCGGTCCGTTCTCGAGCGACTGCTCTAAGTTCGGCCCAAACTCATGGCGCACATGCCCCGACAGGATGTACAGCATCACCTCAAAATCCACATGAATGTGCGCATACGCCACAGCCCCTGGGGGCACGGTCGCGACATTCATCGAGAGCTTCTTGGCGCTCGTGTTCCGCCCAGACAATCCGGTGCGATACCGAATGCCATTCCAGCCGCGCGTGATATCCCCCGCGCGAAGGGTATAAATCCCCGAGTGGTCTTCAATGCCAGCCAGGAGATCAATCTTGTCGGCGCTCATCGGATTCGTGTTCTCACGACTTCGAGGTACAGGTCCTCAACCTTCGTGCGCGCCCACGGGGTCTTCCGCAGGAACTTCAGGCTCGAGGACACACTGGGATCGGAGTTGAAGCAGTCAATCTTCACCCGCCGTCCCATTTTGGCCCAGCCGAGTTCCGCCACGAGTTGATTGAGGATCGCCTCGAGGGTGATACCATGCAGCGGATTCTTGGGCTGGGCGGGTGTGGGCATAGCCTAACGATTGTCGGCGAGCAGAACGGGCGCCAGTGCCCTATGCTTATTGAGTCTGTTGGAACCTCGGCCGATAGGAGACGCCATGCAGTACCTCGCGCAGATCCAGTCGAATCAGCACGCGCCGCAGCCCCTCGAATCCCTCTTTCGCGCCGCCGAGCGTGAGCACGGGAGCGCCGAGTTTCGCGAGGACATCGCGGCGGCGTATGCGGCCGCGCCCGAGAATCGGTTGCTGGAGGCGTGGCAGCTGCGCCTTGCCGACGTCGCCACGGCGTCCACCGTAGCCAACGCATCCTCCGAATCCACGGTCGCCGCCGACCGCTCCCGCGTGCACTGGGGGCTCGTGCTCCCCTTCAGTGTGATCACGAGTGTCGTGCTCTGGTTGCTGTCGGACCCACTGTTCGTCTTTCGCGATGCGGCTGGTCACACCGAGCTGTACTTACAGCTCCTGGTGACACCGGTGATCGCAGTGACCGCGATTGGGTTCTTGACCGGTGCTCGACGTGCGCATCTGAGCGCCACACCGCACTCCGTTGCCCTTCTGGGTGGGGTGACAGTACTCACGGCGTTGGCATTTTGGCGGTCGGTCGGCAACGTGGATTATCGCCATATCGCTTCGGGACACATGCCGCTGTTGGCCTGGGCCGCAGTGGGCATCTGCCTCATGGGGATCCGGGCCAGCGCGCGCGATCGTTTTGCGTTTCTCACCAAGTCAACTGAAGTGGTTGTCGTGACAGGAGTCTACGGCTTGGCCGTGATGGCCTTCAACGGCATCACGGTGCAGCTGTTCAAGACACTCGGCATCACCCTCAGCGAATCCGTGATCCGTCTGCTGATGGTCGGGGGCGCTGGCCTCATGCCGATTGTGGCGGTCGCGACGGTGTACGATCCGCTGGTATCGCCGTCGGCGCAGGACTTTCGACGTGGCCTGAGCAAAATGGTCACCACGCTCCCGCGGCTCCTGTTGGTGCCGACGCTCGTGGTGCTCGCGGCGTACGTCGCGCTGATCCCGGCGCACTTTATGCAACCGTTCTACGATCGCACCTCGCTGCTCACCTATAACGGCATGCTCTTCGCGGTGGCCGCGCTCTTGATTGGCGCGACACCCGTCCACGCCGACGATCTCTCCGCCGACTATCAGCGTTGGCTCCGCCGCGGCATTGTTGCCATCGCAGCGTTTGCTGTGCTCGTCGCAGCCTACGCGCTCGCCGCGGTGCTCTACCGCACCGCACACGACCGGCTCACGCTCAACCGCCTCACCGTGATCGGCTGGAATGTGATTCATATTGGCGTGCTGAGCGGACTGCTCTACCGGCAAGTCACAGGTGCACGCGACGCGTGGATTGCCTCACTGCACGCCACGTTCAGCGAAGCGAGTGTGGCGTTCGCCGCGTGGGCGGCCTGTGTGGTGGTGGTGCTGCCGCTCGTCGTGTGACGTAACCGTAGGATCTCGCGCATGCCGGATCGTTCCAACATCGACCCCAATAAACTCCGCGCCTACCTCGCCACATCCTATCGGATTGGCACAGGCCCGAATGAGATTGTCCTGAACGTCGGCCAGCGCTCTGCGGCGCTCGCATCGCTGTTTGGCACTCATGACGTCGATTGCGGCGCCTTCATCACCGCCTACAACCCTCGCGGCACCGAAGACGGATCCAACTGGCCTGCAGAGCTCAGCTGGTTCGCACTCGGCCTTACCCTCAGTGCCGCACGAGAGATCGGCACCACCTTCGATCAAGATGCGATCGTGTGGGCCGACAGCGACGCGGTACCGCAACTGATTCTGCTCCGCTGAACGCGAAGCGAACACCGCGGTACCGCGTCACATCATCACACCAGCTCGAACCGATCCGCGTTCATCACCTTCACCCACGCGGCCACAAAGTCCTTCACGAACTTCTCGGTGGCATCGCTCGCGGCATACACTTCCGCCAACGCGCGCAGCTGCGAATTCGACCCGAACACCAAGTCGACACGCGTTCCGGTCCACTGCAGATCACCCGTCGCACGATCGCGCCCCTCGTACACGCCGCTCACACCAGCGGCTGGCGCCCACACCGTGCCCATATCAAGCAGGTGCACGAAGAAATCATTCGTGAGCACTTCCGGACGCTTGGTGAACACGCCGTGCTGCGCCTGACCATAGTTCGCATTCAACACCCGCAGCCCACCGACGAGCACCGTCATCTCCGGCGCGGTCAGCGTGAGCAACTGCGCCTTGTCCACCAACAGCTCCTCGGCGGACACGCTGTAGTCCTGCTTGAGATAGTTGCGGAACCCGTCGGCCTGCGGCTCAAGCACACCGAACGACTCCACATCGGTCTGCTCCTGCGACGCATCCATGCGCCCCGGCGTGAAGGGCACCGTGATCGTCACACCCGCCGCCTTCGCTGCCTGTTCCACCGCAGCGCAGCCTGCCAGCACAATTATGTCGGCCAACGAAATCTTCTTGCCGCCCTTCTGCGCAGCATTGAACGCATGCTGAATCTTGCTGAGTGCAGCAAGCACCTTGGCCACACGCGCCGGCTGGTTCACCTCCCAATCCTTCTGCGGCGCAAGAGCAAGGCGCGCACCATTCGCCCCGCCGCGCTTGTCCGAGCCGCGGAAAGTCGACGCCGATGCCCAAGCCGTGGCGACCAAGTGCGACACCGAAAGTCCGGACGCGAGAATGTCGGCCTTGAGGGTCGAAATATCGGCCGCATCCACCAGCGCGTGATCCACCGCCGGAATGGGATCCTGCCACACCAACACTTCCGTCGGCACGAGCGCACCCAAGTAGCGGGAACGCGGGCCCATGTCGCGGTGCGTGAGCTTGAACCACGCACGCGCATAGGCGTCGGCGAACTGATCTGGGTTCGCGTGGAAGCGCTTGGAAATTTCGAGATACGCCGGATCCATGCGCAACGCGATATCCGTGGTGGCCATCATTGGCGCGTGACGCTTAGTGGCATCGTGCGCATCGGGCACGGTGGTCGACGCGGCCGGCTCCTTCGGCGTCCACTGATTGGCGCCGGCTGGGCTCTTGGTCAGCACCCACTCATAGCCAAACAGGGTGTCGAAGTAGCCGTGATCCCACTGAATGGGATTCGGTGTCCAGGCCCCTTCGAGTCCGCTCGTGGTGGTATGCACGCCCTTGCCGCTGCCGAGCGCATTCTTCCAGCCGAGTCCCTGCTCTTCGATGGTCGCGCCCTCGGGCTCCGAGCCGACGAGCTTCGGATCGCCCGCACCATGCGTCTTACCGAAGGTGTGGCCGCCCGCGATCAGCGCCACCGTTTCTTCGTCGTTCATGGCCATGCGCTTGAACGTCTCGCGAATGTCGCGCGCCGAGGCGAGCGGATCCGGCACGCCGTTCGGCCCTTCGGGATTCACGTAGATGAGTCCCATCTGCACGGCGGCCAGCGGATTCTCGAGTTCGCGGTCTCCCGAGTAGCGCTTGTCGCCCAACCACTCGGCTTCGACGCCCCAGTAAATGTCGGCCTCAGGCTCCCACACATCGGCGCGCCCACCGGCGAAGCCGAAGGTCGTGAACCCCATCGACTCCATGGCGACGTTGCCGGCCAGGATCATGAGATCGGCCCAGGAAATTTTCTTGCCGTACTTTTGCTTGATCGGCCAGAGGAGGCGGCGGGCCTTGTCGAGGTTGCCGTTGTCGGGCCAGCTGTTGAGCGGCGCAAAGCGCTGCGTGCCATTGCCTGCACCGCCGCGGCCGTCGGCCGTGCGGTAGGTGCCGGCGCTGTGCCAGGCCATGCGCACAAAGAGCGGGCCGTAGTGACCGTAGTCAGCGGGCCACCAGTCCTGCGAGTCCGTCATGAGCGCAACGAGATCCGTACGCAGTGCGTCAAGGTCGAGCGACTTGAAGGCCTCGGCGTAATTGAACTCCGGATCCATCGGGTCGGAGAGCGAGGAGTGCTGATGCAGGATGCCTAGGTTGAGCGCATTGGGCCACCAGTCGCGGTTGGAGCGTCCGCCAACGTTTGCTGCGGTGGGTGGAGTCGCGCCATGCATCACGGGGCACTTGCCGCCAGTCTCGCCAGTCTTTCCGTCCATCGTATTGCTCCGGTCGTGTGGTGCGTGTCGTAAGGAATCGCGTCGATCACTGCTGTTGGTAAACATATCCAGTCGGCAGTCGGTTTCCGACTCAGCAGAACGCCCGGCACCGATTAATCTCGGTGCCGGGCGTTCGGTGCTCTGGTAAATCTTACCGCAGCATGAACTTAGGGAATAAAGGTCGCCTGCGGCCCCTGGCGGGGCGCCTGCCCAAGCTCATCCGTGCTCGGCACAATCGGTCCCTTGCCAGCGGCCTTCAGCGTGGCGTTCACACGCGGCAACAGGAGCGCGATCTGCTTCTTGAGGCGGATCAGCTCCGTGTTGAGCTGCGGCGCCAAGGTGTTCCACACCTCGTAGGCCTGCGGCGGCGGACGACGGTCCGCGTTCTGCAAGAATCCAGAAATCGCCCCGATCTGGTTGTTGAGCTTGATCGGGAAATTCAGCGGATCCTGACCGGCCTCGTTCTTGGTCTGGTAGAGGATTTCCTCAACCTTCTTGGTGCTGTCCATCAGAATGTTCGCTTCCTTCTCGAACGCCGCCTTCTGCTCACCGGTGAGCACCTTGCGGAGGCTGTCCACCTGATAGCGCACATTGCGCACGGTGCGCACGGCGTTGTTGGCCGCCGACACAGTGTCGCGGATCTTGGTCAGCAGCTTGAACTTCTCCACCAGGTCGGCTTCCGTCGCCGTCGAACGCGGCGGCGGCACCACCTTCACGGGCGCGGTCTGCACCGGATTGACGCCGGCGCTGAACCGCACGGTGTAGGTGCCCGGAGCGCCCATCGGACCATTGAGGCCGTTACCCGCCCAATAGATGGCGTTGCGGAAGTTCACGCCGTCGGGGTAGCGCAGGCTGAGGCTGTACGTGTTGAGTCCTTCGTCGGTCGTGACCTTGGCCGGCGGCGCACCACCAAAGCCGCCACGTCCACCACCGCCACCACCACGCCCGCCACGGCCACCGGCTGCGGTCGCTGCCGTATCGGTGCTCGAGGCCTTCGACACCACAAAGCCCTTGGCATCCACGAGCTCGAGGGTCACCGGCGCGGTGCCGGCCTTGAGCCAGTACTGCACCTTCACCGCCCCATCACTCTGCGGCGTCGCGCTCGGTGTGTACAAGAACGCACCGGCTGCCTTGTTCACCTTGTCGGACTGACGCAGCGCCGCGATTCCTTCCATGGCGTAGAAGCCGCGTCCCATTGTGGCGATCACGATGTCGTCGTCGCGCAACGCAATGTCGTGCACCGCCACCGGCGGGAGATTGCGCTTCAAGCTCTGCCAGTGCTCACCGGCGTCGTAGCTCACGTAGATGCTGCGCTCCGTGGCGGCGTACAGCATGCCGGGACGCACGAGATCTTCGCGAATCGCGCGGGTGAACTCCGTGCCGGGGATGCCGGTCACGATCTTCTTCCAGGTCACCCCGTAGTCGGTCGTCTTGTACAGATACGGCGCAAAGTCATCCATCTCGTAGCGGTTCGCGGCAAAGTACATCGTCCCCGCGTTGTACCGCGACGGCTCCACGATCGAGATACGCGTCCACTTGGGAAGATCCTTCGGCGTGACATTTTTCCACGCCGGCATCGCGGCGCCCTTGCCGACATCGCGCGCGATATGGATCAGCCCGTCGTCCGAGCCGCTCCACACGAGGCCCTTGGTCACTGGTGATTCGGCCACCGCGAAGATCGTTCCGTAGTACTCAACGCTGGTCTGGTCCTTGGTGAGCGGACCGCCCGAGGCGCCGAGTGTGCTGGGATCATTTCGCGTGAGATCCGGCGACACGATCTTCCAGGTCTGTCCCAAATCCGACGAGCGGAAGAGCACGTTGGCGCCCGCGTACAGCACCTTCGCGTCGTTCGGCGAGTTCATGATCGGGAAGGTCCACTGGAAGCGATACTTCGAATCCTTGGCGTCGTGTCCCATCGGGTTCAGGGGCCACGGGTCGAGACGCATCGACACGCCGGTGCGGCGGTTCTGCATGTCGAGCACGCCGCTGTAGTTGCCGCCGAAGGTCACGTCGGGGTCATTCGGGTCGCTCGCCACATAACCGGACTCACCACCGGCGCCACTGTAGCGTGTGGTGAAGTCCCACTGCGACGCCGGCGCAGCCGGAGCCGCCGGGCCACCACGTCCACCACCGGGACCACCGGGGCCGCCACGTCCACCGCGGCCACCTGCACCGGCCGCGCGGATCGGGAAGCAATCCACGCCACCGTCCTGCTCGGCGCCGCACACATCGTACGGCGCGGCATTGGTCAGATGCACGTGGTAGTACTGCCCCGTCGGAAGATTGCTGCGCACCTGCGAGGTGCCCCCATCATAGCTGAGCACGATGCCCGGATCGCCCGCGACCGCAATGCGCTTGGGGTTCGTGGGGTCAATCCAGTAGTAGTGCGTGTCGCCGTTGCCGAGTCCGCTGCGGAAGGTCTTGCCACCGTCCTTGGAGATGTAGCCGCCCACGTTTCCGGCATACACCGTGTTCGAGTCCTGCGGATCCGCAAAGACTTTGGTGTAGTACCAGGCGCGCTGACGGAGATTGCGGTCGGCGTTGAGGTACTGCCAGGTGGCGCCGGCGTCGTCGGAGCGGAACACGCCGCCCGAATCCGCTTCAATGATCGCCCACACCCGATTTGGCTTCGCCGGCGACACGGTGATGCCGATGTTCCCCCACAGTCCGCTGGGAAGTCCCTTGTTGTGCGTGAGTTCCGTCCAGTGATCGCCACCGTCGGTGGTCTTGTACATCGAGCCACCGGCGCCGCCGCTCACGAGCATCCAGGGCGTGCGCCCGGCCTGCCAGAAGCCGGCGTACAACACATTCGGGTTCGACGGATCCATCACGAGATCCGCGATGCCGGTGGAGTCATTCTTGAAAAGGATCTGCTGCCATGTCTTGCCGCCGTCCTTCGTGCGGTAGACGCCGCGTTCCTTGTTGGGTCCGAACACATGACCGAGCGCGCCGACGTACACGACGTTCGGATCGGTCGGGTGCGTCACAATGCGCGAGATGTACTGGGTCGCGCCGAGCCCCATGAAGGTCCATGTCTTGCCGGCGTCGGCGGTCTTCCAGACACCGTCGCCGTGCGAGACGTTCCCGCGAATCGCGGTTTCACCGCCACCGGCCCACACCACATCGGGGTTCGGCTTAAAGAGGTCCAGCGCGCCGATCGTGCCGCCAAAATACTTGTCGGTCATCGGGTGCCAGGTCTTGCCGCTATCGGCGGTCTTCCACACACCGCCGCCGGTGGTGCCCACATAGTACTCGGCCGGGCGCTGCACCGAACCGACGACCGAGGTCATACGACCCGTGTGCGCAGGGCCCAGGAGGCGCCACGACAGGTTGGTCCAGAGGGTGGTGTCGGCGTCGGCAGCCATCGCGGGCCGCTGCGTGCTGGCCGAACGGGCCTGCGCCGGCAGCAGCGCCGGCAGGAGGGCCGACAGTGAACTGAGGATTAGCGCGGCCAGCGTACGGCGGCGCCAAGTCTGGGGGGACGAACGCATAAAAGACCTCGTGTAGGAGCGACGGGGGGCCCGGAGACGGGCGTCCGTTAAGATACGCCTTGGGGCGCGGGGACGTTCGGCGTATCTTGAGCCCATGACAATCCCTCGCCCGCTGGTCACCGCCCTGCTCGCCCTGGTCGCGCTTCCGCTCACCGCTCCGGCGCCTGCCGAGCTCAGGAGCTACGACCGCGTCCTGCTGCTGGAGTCGGTGTCCGAGACCTCTGCCTCGGTTAGCCTCGGTGACATCGACGGAAACGGCACCCTCGACGTGGTGCTGGCCAAGGGGCGCCACTGGCCGCTCAACGACCTGATCCTCCGCAACGACGGGCACGGGAAGTTCACTACCGAGCTGCTCGCCGACGCGCCGGACCGCACCTATTCGGCCGCGCTCGCGGATCTCGACGGCGACGGCGCGCTCGATATCGTCGTCAGCAACGATCGGCCCGACAAGAAGCTCGTCTATAAGAACGACGGCAAGGGACACTTCACGGTCATCGGGACCTTCGGCCAGCCGGAGTGGTCCACCCGGTATGTGACCGTCGCCGATCTCAACGGCGATAAACGCCCCGACTTGATCGTCGCCAACCGTAGCTCGAATCCGAACGCGCCCAAGCCGAGCTATGTGTGCTTGAATGACGGCAAGGGCGGCTTCCCAACCTGTGAGCCGCTGGCCACGCAGTCGGCCACGATCATTGTCGCCGCCGATTTCGACGGCGACGGCAAGATCGATCTCTTTGTGCCGCATCGCGACGGCGGGCAGAGCCTGATTTTCTGGAACGACGGCTCCGGCCACTTTACCGCGGCGCCCGCCACGTTCGGCGGCCCGGTGTCGAACGCGCGCGCTGCGGCCGCGGGCGATGTGAATGGCGACGGCATTCTCGATCTCGTTGTCGGCGATGAAAAAGCGGGACTCTTTATCTACTACGGCGAAGGCAAGCGCGCCTTTGGCGCTGCGCTCCCACTCGGCCCGCGCGGAAGCGCGCCCTACTCGATCGCGATTGCCGACATGAACAAGGACGGCCTCCGCGACATCGTCGTCGGCAATCAGGAAGCGCCGGGCGTGGTGTTCTTCAATCAGGGCGGCAAGACGCCGACGTTCAACACGGTCACGTGGGGCGACGGCAAGGGTTCGGTGTACGGCCTTGCTGTTGGCGATCTTGACGGCGACGGTTGGCCCGACATCGCGGGTGCGCGCTCCGAAGCGCAGAACGGAATCTGGTTTAGCGGCGCAATCAAAAAGCCGTAAAACCACAAAGCGGCCCGGCAGTGCGCCGGGCCGCTTCGCCTATAGGGCTCTTTAGTGCTCTAGAACGCGAACGCCATCAGCTTGGACGTGCTGCCACCGCCGGTGGCAATCACCACATACTGTTTGCCGTCCTTTCCGCGATACGTCATAGGGTTCGCGTAGCCCTGCTGCCCCAAGTCGTATTGCCAGAGTGTGGCGCCGGTCCGCGAGTCGATCGCATACAACGTGCGACCGCCGCCAGTGACAAACACCAAGCCGCCCGCGGTCACCAACGCCCCGGGTGACCCAGCCACGCCGAGCAACGGGGGGAGCGCAACACCCTTCAACGCTGGGTGATTCCGCACTTCGGGGCTGTCGCCGAGTACCACCTGCCACTTGGTGTCGCCGGTGTTGAGATCAATCGCCGTGAGCGTTCCGTAGGGCGGCTTGTTAATGGGCAACGTGTTGCGTGCCGCGCCCTCCGCGGTATTGAGCTGTGAGAGCCCAAGCGTCGAGCGCGCGAGATCCACCATGTACGGTGTATCCACCGTATCACTCGGCGCGTCGCGCTTCTGTAGGGTGAAAAGTGCGGGCGAGTTGGTGGCTTTGATGAAGGCCCAGCCCGTGGTGGGATCCACTGCGGCACCGCCCCATCCCGATCCGCCGATCACGCCAGGCATCGCGACCGTGCCCTTGAGCGAGGGAGGCGAGTAGAGCGGGCCGCTTCGGTATTTCGCGAGTTCGTCGACCGCTGCCTGCTTCACCGCTGGTGTGAAGTCGATCAGGTCGGCCACGCTAAATCCTTGCGCCGCAAAAGGTGCGGGCTTGGTCGGGAACGGCTGCGTCTTGGAGGTCTCCTCGCCCGGCACATCGCTCTGCGGCACAGGACGTTCGACGATCGGCCAGAGCGGCTTTCCGGTGACGCGATCAAACGCGAAGAGGAATCCCTGCTTGGTGGGGGCGATCACGATATCCGTTTTCTTCCCCTCGTGCATGACCGTCACGAGGTTCGGGGGTGCGGGGAGATCGTAGTCCCACAGGCCGTGGTGCGCGACTTGGAAATGCCAGACGCGCTTTCCAGTGCGCGCATCCAAACAGAGCAGCGATTCGCCAAAGAGGCCGTCGCCTTTGCGTTCGCCACCGTACCAGTCGTCGCTCGGTGTGCCGACCGGCAAATAGACGAGCCCGCGCACACTGTCGACCGTGAAGGGCGCCCACACATTCGTGTGCCCCATGTATTTCCACGAGCCGTCCTTCCACGTGTCGTTGCCGAATTCACCGGCCTCGGGCACCGTCTTGAACCGCCACACCCGTTTTCCCGTGCGCACATCATAGGCTTGGATGTCACCCGGCGGATCGCTGTGATACACGAGACGATCCCCCACGCCATTGCCAACAATCACCAAGTTCCCCCAGACCACCGGCGGTGAGGTGTTGGTGTAGTGCTCCTTGCGAACGGTGCGCGAGAGCCCAGCGGTGAGATCGATCTCGCCGTTTGTGCCGAACGACAGAATGGGCTTCCCAGTTTTGGCATCAAGTGCAATCAGGCGCCACCGTGAGTTCAGAAACACACGACGCTCTTTCCCATTACTCCACGTGGCCACGCCCCGGTGCACGAGCCCCGTGCCATTACTGGGCTGCCCGTAGGTCTTCCACGCCTGCGGGTCGTACGACCAGTACTCCTTGCCGGTGGTCGCGTCGAGCGCGATCACGCGATTGTACGGCGTGGGAAAGAAGAGGGTGTCGTTGATAGCGAGCGGCGTCGCCTGGAACAGCCCTGGGCGAGCGGCTTTTTGTCCTTCGCTCGCACGAATCGGTTGTTCATTGGCGTCCCACGTGAACGCGGGCTTCAGCCGAGCAACGGTTTCGCGATTAACGTCGGCGAGCGGTGAGTACTTGAGCCCACCGGCATCATTGCCGTAGGTCGGCCAGTTACCGGACTGGGCGCAGAGCCTGTTGGCACAGAGCGCGTTGGCGCAGACCGCAAGAAGAGCGAAGAAATAAGTTGGGCGCATAGTCGTAGAGTATGCGGCATTGCCGCGAAAATTTCCAATTGCGTAGCGCGCGTGGCACTCGCGGCGTGACGTTCGGCGAACGCCTGTTTCCTGCGCTATCCTGTATGTATCCAGTACCGCGTCAGTTTCGCCTCCCCCCCGCATTATGAATCGCACCATCCGGCTCCTGCTGATTGCGTCCAGCCTCTGGTACCTCGGCGAGGGGCTGTTGGGACCGCTGTTTGCGGTGTTTGCGCAACGGATCGGCGGCGACGTCTTTGATATCACCTCGGCGTGGGCCGCCTATCTGATTGTCTGCGGCTTGGCCTATCCCGTTGTTGGTCGATTGGTGAACCAGTCGCGTTGGAAGTTCCGCGTGATCACGATCGGATACGCGATGAACACGGTGTGCACCTTTTGTTATCTCTTGGTCCACACGCCGCACCAGCTGCTCGTGGTTCAGGTTGGGCTGGGGCTCGCCGAGGCCATCTCAACGCCGTCGTGGGATGCATACTTCGCCAGCGAGCTTACGGAGAGCGACGACACCTTTGCGTGGGGAATCGCGAGCGGTCACACGCAGATCGTATCTGGCATCGCCATCGCGATTGGTGGCATGATCGCGAAATGGGGATCATTCCACGCGCTCTTTATCACCATGGGATGCATCAGCCTCTTGGCCACGCTGGTCCAAGCACGCATTAGCTGGCGCGAAGAGCGTCGTCCAGCGCGGTAGGGCTGCGCCCACCGCGCGCGCTGGCCATCAGGGGCCCAGTACTTCGATTCGCCGCTCGGTGTGCAGCGTGGGCTGCCCCGCCACGGTGATCTCCAACTGCACTACGTACTCACCCTTGGTGAGTGTAGAGATATCGAGCGAGAGTGCGCGGGTTGAGGTGCGGAGTCCGCGCGCCGAAAGATCATCGACCGAAATACTCACCGGCGTTGCGTCACGGTTCCGGCCGATGGCTTTGCCCAGCCGGCTGAAGAATCCTGGCTCGTCGTTGCCATTCGCATTTTCGCGCATGACAATCACACTCACGTGCATCGACTCACCGGTGGGGTCGGTCCCGTACGTTTCCCAATAGACGCCGAGTTTTTCCTTGGCGTGGATCCGTTCGGTAGCGAGTGCGAGCGGTGCCGCTTCTTCGACGGTGGCCGGAAAAGCGCCCGTGCTTCGGTAGAAGAGTATATCGGAGAGGGTCACGCGCGCGGTGGGTCCGGGTAAGGGTCCCACCCCGTAGCGTGCGCGCGCCACCGCGTTGCGTTCCGGCGCGGTGAGTTCGGCGCTCATCAGCAGTGGCCCCCACGGCGCGCGCACGGTGAGCACCGTTGATGCGGGCGCGTTTGGCAGGCGCGCCGAGTAGTCGTGGGGTGTTGGGCCGCCCGGTGTGACGGTGAGTGCGGCGTTCAACTTGGCGCCCGCGACCGCAGGATTGCCGCGCGTTTCGTACGCCATCACGACAATCGCGCTGTCGCCGCGCTTGAACACCGCCTGCTGATGTTCGAGCGAGACGAGTGATTTTGCGTACGCCGGGGCGTAGCGCGCAAAGACCGGCGGCAACTGCTGCCACCAGGCGGTGGAGTCTGCGCGCACGGGATCGTTGAGCACATAGCCCGCTGGGATGTAGCGATATGCGGGGACGGCTTCCATTCCCACAATGCTGATGCCGTCGTCGTCGCGCGGCTTGAGCTCAACGCCCGGCAACCGTGGCAACTGCGGCCGCGAATCGGGGGCGCCTCCGGCGTTCCCGGGGAGAGGGCCCTTGGGAATATCCGGCGGCCGCGTGAGCGGCGGCATGTTCGCCGGAATTTTCACGCCCGGCGGATAACTCCCCATTGGCGTTCCCCCTTTGCCTTTACCTTTCACACCAATGGTTGAGCCGGGCGACTTGGGGATAATCGAGTTGGTGTCGGCGAGCGCGACCGTGAAGGGAAGCACAAATTCCGCCGCCCAGCTGCGCGGCCAGCCAAACCGCAACAGCGTTTCGCGCTCGTCTTCATTGAAGCCTTTCTGAAAGGCACCCGGCGCATCGGCAATCATCTGCGCCATCGTCATACGTGCGAAGTACTCGGTGCGCGAATCATTGCCGGGCATCGCATACAACGTGCGCGCCAATGACCAGGTGCGCGCGGCCCACTCGTCGCGGGCGGGATCGCCACACCGGGTGGCCCGGTATTGCGCGCGCGCGACGTCGTCGAGTAACAACGACATGTCGCGCCAGGCACATTTTTCCATGGGGCCCATGTGCGCAAGCGCCGAATCGTACGTGCGCTCCGCCTCGAGATACGCCCCCGACAGATGCAACGCAAAACCCACAAGAGTCTCGCAGCGCCATCCATTCCCTGCCCCATCGCCTCGGCACGCGCGCGCTACCGCTAACGCCTCGTCGTAGCGCTCCGATTCTGCGAGATACCGCACCCGCTGTTCGGTGATCCAAAAATTCTCAGGCGCGCTCTTCGCGAATGCCTCGAGGTCCCACAGCAGCTTCTGTCGCTGCTGTGTGATCTCCCGTGGCTCCGCGGGGAGCTCATGCCCCTCTGCATACCAGTAACACTTGGCGCCCACCCGCTCATCACAACTCGGCGCGCGCCGCGACGTGACATGTGGGAGATGGGTGTGCCGAAAGGCTTCAAACTCAATCTGCGCGTACCGTGCACGGTCCGGCGTTGCCTGCGACTCTGGCCGAACCGCCGGAGCCGCTGCGCTATCGGTGCGCGTCGGCGCGTTGCGCACGATCTGCCCACGCAATGGCGCAGCCGCGGCCAGCAGGAGGGCCGTACAAACGATAGAGGAGGTCAGCGCGCGCACGACGAATCATACCCCAGAATGCGGGGCATGGTACCGGATTCGACGAACGTGGCGGCCGAGAGTACCTTTTGGACTTCACACTTGGCTGGAGTACCGATGAACGTCCTCTCCCGCACCCTCCGCCTCCTCGGCGCGGCCTCCTGTCTTGGCACCGCGCCACTCGTCGCACAGCAATCGACCGCCCCAGCAGCGCCCGCCGTGCCCGCGCCCGCTGCGATGGCTCCTCAAATCGTCGAGTACCGCGGATACCGAATCGACGTCAGCGCTGTTGCCGCTGAGCCGGACTACAAGTCGGTGCTTGATTCGATGCATGTGCAGATTGACATGATTGAACGACTGACGATTGCCGACAGCGTAAAGGTGTTCTTTCGGTCCATCCCGATGGCAATGGCTATGACCGGTCGCAGCGCCTCATACGGCGGCGGTCGTGTGGCGATCCCGATCCATGTTCCCTCGCACTACGATGCGCAGCACCCAGTGATTCTGCACGAGCTGTGTCACGCGTTTCACGACAAGCGACTGCCGAGTGGGGTGCGGAATCCTGAGATTTTGAAGCTGTTCGCTGAAGCGCAGCAGTCGGGAAAGTTTCCGTCGGATGCGTATGTGGTGTCGAAGCCTGGCGAGTATTTCGCAATGATGACGTCGGTGTATTTGCAGGGGGCCGCCGCGCGTGAACCGTTTACACGTGCGGGGATTAAGGAGAAGCAGCCTGCGATGTATGCCTGGCTGGAGAAGATGTTTGGCGCGATGTAGCGTCCGCGTTTCGTTCTCAACGCAAAGCGGGGGCCGTCTTTCGACGGCCCCCGCTTTTTCGTGCAACCACTCGTGCAACTTACTTCGTCGCCGCTGACAAGTTCTTGACGGCGCCGATCAGCATCTTCACGCGGGCCCCGTCCTTGGCGGAGGTGGCATCCTTCGCGAGGTCTGCGGCGAGGGCGTTGAGCGCCGTCTTGCGGGCGGTACCGCTCGCCTTCTCGGCGGCATCGATCGCCGCGTTGATCGCCGTGCTGCGCGCCGGCGCAATGCCGGAACCACGCACGAGCTGGTCCACGAACGAGCGCACCACGGGGAACGCGGCCGGCCAGGTGATCTTGGGCTGCAGCTGCGGATTGTACTGTTCGAACGTCACGAGCTTGGCCGCGTCGATCTCATTCTGCGAGAGATATTCCGACGGGGCGAGCTCGAACACGTCAACGCCGCGCGCGATCTCGGAGCCGTAGATGAGGCCGTTGTAGTAGTACGCGCCCCAGTAGCCCGCGGTGACAATCTTGGCGGCATCGACCGGACCGCGATCGAAGTAGGCCATCTCGTACGGATGGGCGGCATCGGTGAAGTCGATCAGGTCGAGTCCACCCTGGTACCAGCCCTGCACCATGATGTCGCGTCCCGGCACCGGAATCAGGCCGCCGTTATGCGCCACGCAGTTCTCTTCCTTGGTCTGCGCCGCGGGCATCTTGAAGAAGGCGCCCTGCGTCAGCTTGCGATTCTTGAGCGTAAAGATCGCGTCGGCGCCCCAATCGATCGGGTCATCGGCGCGGCACTTCGGGCTCGTCCCACCGCCCCATTCGTCCGTGAAGAGCAGCTTGCTCGCGTCGTTGTTGAACGTCGCCGAATGCCAGAAGGCAAAGTTCGTGTCGCCCACCGCCTGCAAACGCTTCGGGTTGAGCGGATCCTTTAGGTCAACGAGAATGCCGTACCCACCGCACGCACCGGCGCCCAAACCCATCTCGGGGTAGAGCGTGATGTCGTGGCACTGGTTCGGACCAGTCGGCGCAGGAGCCGCCGCCGCGGACGGAGCGCGCGTTGGGGCAACATCTGACGGCGCCAGGCCATGCTGCGAGATCGGGGCCAGTCCGTCGAAGATGCGGCCGAAGCCCACCACCTTCGCGTTCTCCGGATGGGCAAGCTCCACCTTGATGATCTCAATGCGGAACAGCGCGCCATTCACATCCGATTGCGGCAGATTCTTGCAGCCGGCGAGTTCTTCTTCCGGACGGACGCCGGCGGAACCCGACACATACACATAGACCACGCCCTTGTCCTTCGGGTCGGGGATCAACGTGTGCGTGTGCGATCCACGGCAGGTCTGAACATCCTTCACCTTCTTGGGGTGCGCCGGATCGCTGATGTCATAGATGCGCACGCCCACCATGCGGTCGGTGCTGATCTTGTCCGTCACACCCTGCGTGCCGCAATCCGTCCGGTTGCCTGTGCCTTCCGACGACACGAAGAGGAGATTCCCCCACACCGACGGATCGCCCTGTCCCGTGCCGCACACTTCCACCGCGGTCAACGTCGGCTTCGACGGGTTCGACACGTTCCAGACCTGGAACCCGCTGAAGTTTCCCTGATACACATATGGCGCCTTGAAGGCGAGATCCGAGTTCGCAAAGGTCAGCCCACGCGCGCCACCGTCGCCATCGAGCTTGGCCGACTTCGGCGTGGTCGAGACAAGCTTCAATCCTTTGATCGACGAAGCCGCATCATACAGGCCGGCCTTGAGGCCGACGCGCGGATCCGTTGTGGATGCCGCCTTCGCAGCAGCCGGCGGGGTGACAGGCTTCACACCCTGCGCTGCGAGCGCACTCGCCAACACCATCGATCCGGCAGCCATCCGGGTGAAACGGTAAAAACTGTGCATCGGACTCCTCACTGAGTGGTTTTTCCCTGCATCGCCGTCAACATCTTCTGCATCCGTTCAATCTCGCCCCGCTGGTCAGCATCGACCCCTGTTGCATACCCAAAAATCTCCGGGCCCTGACCACCGCCCGGTGAATCAAACAACGTCTTCACCATCACCAACGCCCCTTCGTGATGCTGAATCATGAACTGCAGAAAGAGTCGGTCCCACGCCTTCCCGCGCGCCTTGTCGAGCTGCGCCAGCTTGGCCGGCGTGAGCATCCCCGGCATCATCGCATGATCGTCCATCGTCATGCCAGCCATCGTCATGCCAGCCATATCATGGCCAGCCATTTCGTGGCTAGCCATCGCCTCAGGATCTGGCGCTTTCTCGCCGCGATCCGTGAGCCAGGTCTGCATGAGACCAATCTCGTCGCGCTGCGAGATAATCACTTTCTTGCAGAAGGTCGCGACATTCGCGCTCGCCCCATGCGACAGCGCCATCTTGCCCATCACAACGGCCTGCGCATGATGCCCAATCATCCCCTGCATAAAGACCACGTCGGCGGCGGTATAATCCTTGGCCTTCGCCACCTTCGGGGCCGCCTGTGCCCACGCCGCGCGTGGAACAATCGCGGTTGCCGTGAAACACACCATGGCAATAATTCGTAAACCCTTGCTATACAACAATTTACCTGTTTTCATCGCGGGTCCCCCCGGGAGATGGGCAACACCAACAACGCTCCACCTGTATTAGTGTCAAAAAAGTGTAACTCCGGGCATAGGTCGTGCGATAGGTGCCAGTCCGGCGGGGAGGGGCGATATACTTCAAGTGGTAACCCCGCGAGCCGACATCCGGAGATTCTGTGATCCAGCAGTGCCCTCGCCGCCGGTGCTTGGCGGCGTTTCTAATACTCGGTATTCTCTGCGCCACACCGGCCGCCGCGCAACGCCCGGCCGAGGTCGCGGCGTGGAGCGCCCTCATGGTCACCCCGATTGGTGCCCTCGCGCCCATCGCGCAGGATCCACACGGCCTGCCAGTCGATGCCTCCGCGTGGTCGCTCCGCTACGGACGCTGGAACTACGATGACGAAGATGTCATCCACGATACCGGCGGGCTCACCTGGAGCCGCGGCTTGGCCTTTCGCCACCTCCAACTCTCCGTGACCGGCGCCTACGCCCTGATCGAGTGCCCAACCTGCTCGTACTGGCTCTCCGGCGACATCACCATCCGAAGCCCGCTCAGCTACCGCATTTACGAGGACTCCGCCACCCATCTCCGCACCGAAACCGGCGCGAGCATCCAACTCTCGCTCGGTGGGTCCCGTTATCGCGGACGTGAACCCGCCAACGCCCAATCGCTCGCCCTCACCATGCCGCTCGATGTGGCAGTCCCGTTCGGACGCACCGGCGCCTGGCGTGCATCGCTGATTCCGGGCATCGGGTTCGGGCGCGTGGCAACAGCGGGCAACACAGACGCCGGCGTGCTTCCCATGCTGGGCGGCGCGCTCGCCTGGAGCTTCAATCGGTCGTTCTCCATCGACATGGGTCTCCAACAGGTCATCCTCCGCGGCGGTGCACTCCAAATCGGGCTCGGCGCACGGTGGACGCGGTGAATACCGTGTCCACCGTGAAACGACTGCTCCTGTTGCTCGGAGTGGTCTTCTTGGGCAGCTGCTCGCTCGAGGGAATCACCGCGGACGTCGACGCGGCGAGCTGGCGCGCCGGAACGCTCGCGCACAACGTCTCAGTGAACGGCGCCACACGCACCTACTCCGTGCGCGTGCCGCCCAAGCGACGCACCACCGCCGGCGTTCCCACCACCTGGCCGCTCGTCATCGTGCTGCACGGCAGCTCCGGCAATGGCCACTCGGTGGAGCTGCAGTCCGCCATGAATGCCCTCGCCGATTCCGCGCTCTTCCTCGTAGCCTATCCCGACGCGTCAGACGGCGGCTTCGGCCTCTATCCCTCGGATTGGAACGCGGGGAACTGTTGCGGCGGCGCCTATCGAAACAACGTCGATGATCTCGCCTTCCTCACCGCCGTCATCTCAGCGATGTCGGCCCATGTCCCCGTAGATCCGAAGCGCATCTATGTCGCGGGCTTCTCCGCCGGCGGACGGATGGCCTATCATGCGGGATGTCAGCTGAGTGGAACCTTCGCGGCGATCGCGGTGGTGTCGGGCAGTCTGGTCGACCAAGCCTGCGCACCCAACAACCCGATGCCGATGATCGCCTTCCACGGCACCGACGACCCCGAAGTGTCGTACGACGAACCGGCGCCCACACCACCGACCGCCGTTCCTGCCGCCGCCGCGCCTATGCCTCCCTCGGCGCGTTTCTGGGTCGGGCGCTACCGCTGCACCAGCGGCACCCCAAGCCTCATCTCCACCTCCACGACACGTATCCGATTCACGGCCTGCGCCACCGGCACCGACATCGATTTCTACAAAATTCAGGGTGGTACGCACGGCTGGCCGGGCGGTCCCGACGCTCCCGGCAACTTGCCTCCCATGAATGAGATTCGCGCTTCCTTTCTGATTTGGCAGTTCTTCGCCCGGCATACACACAAATAATGCGCACACGTCCAGCTCGCGCCCCCGTTGGTCGTGCGGCATCTCGCGCCGCACTCGTGCTGGGCGTGCTCCTCGTCCTCAGCGCCTGCTTCCGTCCCACCCCCGCGCCCTACACGCCAAAAGATCCCGCGCTCACCGCGCTGCCGCTCTTCTTTTATCCAACAGCGGTTCCCTCGGCGCCAGCCAAAGCGTTCATTTTTTTCGTTGGCAACGACATCGGCTTCTGGGGTGCGCATCAGGATCTCGCCAAGCGACTCGCCGGCGCAGGCTACGATGTGGTGGGCTTTGACACCAAGCTGTATTTCGATCGGCTGCCCGAGGCTGACGCGCTCCGCGCGACACGCTACGGCGACAGTGTCACGGTCATGATCGCGCGCGCACGACACGAACTCCACGCCGACTCCGTGCCTGTCGTGATCGCAGGGCACTCACTCGGCGCAGAGCTCGCCAGCTGGATTGCCGTGCACGCACCGCCGCCGAATCTGCAGGGCGTACTCCTCATCAGCACCCGCAGTCGCGGTCACCTGCGCGCCACACTCTCGGATATCGCGAATCGCACGGCACCGGACGAGCCTGGCAGTTTCTCGGTGAGTGAACAGATAGCGGCGCTCCCGCCATCGGTGCGCGTAGCACTCGTGCGTGGCACCGATGATCGCTTTCGGCCAGCCGACGACACCCTGCTCGCCGCCGGCGGCACACGCATCAATAAGTGGTGGGTGCCATGGGGCGGGCACTCGATGTCGAACATCCTGCTCGCCGGGCCGTTTGTGGAACGTGCGCTCACCTGGACGCTAACGCGCTAGGCAACGCGCTAGGCAACGCGCTAGGCAAAACCCACAGCGCTACTTCGACACCACGCCGCGCAGTCCGCCCGAGATCAACACCGACACATTGGTGAGAAGGCGCGGGATCGCAATACCACCGCGCGACGCGAGATAGCGTGGCTCCCACACGGGGTCGAACTTCTGCTTGAAGCCGCGCAGCCCTTGGAAGTTGTAAAAGTTGTCGGCGTGCTGAAACAAGAGCGCGCCCACACGATTCCAAATGGGGGCGAGCTGCCGGTTCTCCAGCCCCGACAGTGGCGCCATGCCAAGATTGAAGTGGCGGTATCCTTGGTCGCGGCCCCAGAGCATCATCTGCACAAAGAGGTATTCCATCGCCGCTTCCGGAGCGGCCGAGGTGTACCGCATCAAATCCACGGTGAGCTCGCTCTGTTCCGCGCCCTCCCAGAGATTCGCGAACGCCACCACGTCACCGGCACGACGCACCACCGCAATCGTGGTGCTCTGCAAATAGCGCGCATTCCAACAGCCGAGCGAAAATCCTTTCTCGCGCGTGTCGCGCGACGCAATCCACGCGTCAGACACACGCTTGAGCTCTGGGAGCAGCGCCACCACCTCGGTGCCGCGATGGATCTCAAAGCTCGCCCCTTCGCTTTCGGCAACACGCACCGAGCGACGCAACCGTCGACGGGAGCCCCCGTCGAGGTTGAACTCGGGCAACGGTACCCGTCCCTCTTCGCCGAGCTTCAGCAGCGAGAGCCCCATGTCGAGGTACAGAGGAAGATTGTGCATACGCACCTGATAGAACGCCACCGACCCACCATTCCGATCGGCGAGCGCGCGAAACTCCCACGCGAGTTCCTTGCGGTGCTTGGGTGACCCAATCGGATCGCCCATCGCAATGAAACTCTGTCCCTCGACACCGTACATGACGAACGCCGAGCGGTCCTCCGAAAAGAGGAGCGACTTGTCGCCGAGCATCGCAAGATACGCCAGCGTGTCGGGCGACTGGTGGACAATCGTTTCGACATGGTCGAGCGTGACCGCATCTGGAACTTCGGGCTTCACACGCACCGGGCGCAACAACCGATGCAACGCTAGCAACGCGAGCCCGACACTCACACCGACCAACGAGCGCAAGAATCGCGGCGCGTCACCACGCAGTGCGAACTGCCACCACAAATCATTCGAATACGCAACGTTTTTGTATGCAAAGAATCCGAGCCACCCGCTGACAATCAGCACGGTTGCCGTCATCAACAGCCACTGTGTTGAGAACACATCCGCGGTAAACGACGCGCGACGATAAAAGTGACGTCGCGCCGGAATGAGCGTGACGAGAATCAACGCGAGTGCCGCCGCCTCCTCGTAGTCCCACCCCTTGAGGAGCGAGGCGAGCATACCGATGGGCAGTGCGACGACGGTCAGGTAGTACGCGGCATCGAGACGACGTCCGAGCCCATACGCCAGCACCAGCAACGCCGCACCGGTGAGGCTCGCCACAAAATGCGACGACTCAATCACCGCCAGCGGCACGAACTCGCCAATGAACCGCATGCGCAGGCGAATCTCCGGCGTTGCGCCAGAGAACAGCAGCACCACACCACCAATGAACGTCGTCAGCGAGAACAGGGCTGGTGCCGCGACCGGTACCCACCCACCGGTCACACGGACTAGTTTGGCGACCTGCGATTTGCCGCGCGACACCTCGTCGGCGGCGAGCAGCAACAACGCCACACCAAGCGGCAACAGGTAGTAAATAATTCGGAAGATGATCACCGCGCTCAGGAGCGCGGTCGGCTCCACATAGCTACCCAAGAGCGCAATGAAGGTGATCTCGAATACGCCGAGTCCGCCGGGCACATGACTCACGAGCGCGGCCACCTGTGCGAGCGTGAATGCGCCGAGCACCAAACCGAAAGTGAGTGACTCGGGGGGGAGTGGAATCACCGACCAAAGCACGGCGGCCACCAGCGCCCAGTCCACCACGGCGACTACCACCTGGATGAGCGCCATCCTGGTGGTGGGCGGCGTGAACTCCCATCCAAAAATCCGAATGGGTTTGCGATAAAACATGCAGGCGAGCACATACGCCACGACCACCGCTATCAGTAATGCGCCCACGGGCCGCAGCGCCACGAGCGGAACGCCAAGCAGCGTTATGCCCGCGCTGGGCGCGAACAGTAGCGCGCCACCACCGACCGCGAGCACCCCAATCCAGAAGGTGACCGAATTGAATGCAATCGTCAGTGCGATGTCGGCGGTCGAGAGTCCCGCGGCGTTGTACAACCGATACCGCAACCCACCGCCCAGTAGCACCGGGAAGCCGAGCGCGTTGGAGAACGAAAATGCAATGAACGAGATGAATGCCGCGCGCGGCGTCGGCAGGTCGCTCTTGATATAGCGGAGCGCCAGAATGTCGTAGGAGATCAGCACCACATAGGCGCCAATCGCGAACAGCAGGGCCCGGAGCACGAAGATCGGGTCCAGATAGTGCACCGCCGCGCGCACCTGTCGCAGGTTATACGTCGCAAACTCGGCGCGTAACGCATACAGCGCCACGCCAAGAATCGTCGCCCCAACGGCGATACCAATCCACCGCCCCCATTGCTGGGTACGGGTGGTAATGGGCTCGCTTTCGACGGTCAGCGGACTCATTCGCGCGACATCAGTACGGGGGTGCTGCGCAGTGTCATCCCTACGGCGTCGTGAGGTGAACGAGGCAGAGTCCCACATGCAGGTGACAACCGCTGCCCTACCCGTCTGAAGTTACGGACGCGGGCAGGGCAGAGGTAGACCTAGAGTGCTACCGCTCCTCGACAATCAGCACGAGCCCCTTCTTCCCTGGTACGGTGATCGCCGCGCCCGGGAGCCAGCTTCCACTGTCTTGAAAGTTAGCAATAGCCGGCGCGCGGAACCGTGCCCGAGCGGGATCGATTCCCAGTTTCTGCCAATCGACGGTGAGGGTGACTTTGGTGTCGTCGTCGCGCCAGGAGCCGAGCGAGATCATGGCCGTGTGTGGCTTGGTCCACGTGGTGGCTAGGATTTCCGCATCGCTCGTCCGCACCGGATCAGCGCCCGACCACCAGCCGTTGAGCGTGCTCGACTGCACTCCGAAGCTGTCCCACAGCTTCCAGATCGGCGACGGATCGCCGCTCCACGGAAGACGCGCCGTGATTCCCATGGTGAGCCCGCGCCACGGGTTGCCGCCGTCTTGTAGCATCTCCCCCATAAGACCGAAGGGAATCCCGGAGATTTCCACGAGCCAGTAATCGGGTTTGGAGTTGTAGTCGAAGTACTCTCCGAACCAGAGGCGATTGATGAAGGGAAAGTGCTCAAGGTAGAGATTTGCACTCGAAGAGAAGCCGTCGTTCTTGTTGTACTGATTGGCGGAGTGCAAGTCGATGAGTGCGCCGTCGTTGCCGCGGTCGAGCACTTTGCGCACGCGCTTCATGGTGATGCGGTCAAAGGCGACGTCGTCGAGGTAGAGGCCGTCGATTGTTTCGTTCTTCACCAACCAGTTGAGCCCTTCGATGTAGAAGTTGTGCCAGCGGCTCACGCCACTGTTCACGATCGCCGCGTCCTTGATCGTGGGCACATGCCAGGCGGCGATGTAGTCGTCGCCCAAGTGTTCCTGCAGCCACGAGTAGCCGCCGCCCGGACCGTGGCTCAGCACTTCGTCGCCGAGTGAGCGGAGGGCGAAGATCTCGGGCGAGTGGTTGGTGAGCTCACGCACCGTGTAGTAAATCTTGGTCTTCATCCCCTTGGCGTGCGACGAGTCGATATACGCGCGCATCCCCGCCGTCTCGATGAACGGATAGTTGATCCACGGGTTCACGCGATTCGCGTGATGCACGTTGAGCGTGTTCGCGCCGCGCGCGGCCGCCGAATCCACCGGCACAAACGCGTGGAAGTAGCGCGTCCCCCATTGCCCCTTAGTGTCGAGCGTCTTGAAGGGGGTGATCATCAGGCGGAAATCGAAGCGGAGCGAATCACCAGCGGCGATCGTGTGCGTGCCGCTATAGCAGTTCACCAGCACCCGTTCGCCGCTCTGTGTAATGTCGCACCCGCCCTTGCCATCGTTGGCCCAAGAGCGCGGAGCAATAAGCGGCTGGCTCAGATAGAAGTTCGTGTTGAGCGGACGCACATAGTGCTCATCGCGCAGTGTGAACTGCACGCCGGCATTCACATCACCGATCCACGCCGCGTCTTGGTTCTTTTTGGCCACGTCCCACGTCCAATGGAAATCAGCCGGGCGATACCCGCCCTTCTGACCTAACCCCATCATGTATTTCGCAGCCGCCGAGTTGATCGGGAGCTCGAAGCTCACGTTCTTTAGCGTCGTCGCCTTGCTCGCCCTCACCGCCACGGTGTACTCGGCGGTGCCGTCGAACTCGAGCTGCGCCTTGGTGTGCATGGTGAGGGCACCTGCTGCTTTACGCGTCTCCCACGCCACGGCCCCCTGCGCCCGCTTGGTGATGGTGGGCGCGGCGCCAGTCCAGACGATGTCCTTGCCCTCGGCGTCGGTCATATGCAATCGCGCCGGCGCGTTCAAGATCTCTCGGCTCGTGCTGCCGATGCTCGTGTTGTTCGGCGAGAAGAACGACTTGATGCTGGTAGGGAATCCGTCGTTGCCGAACGTAAAGCTGCGTCCCAAGAGGGAGATCGTCGTGCCGTTCACCTTGAGTGCGGTGTAGGGTTTCACGATGCTGTCGTCGGCCGCGAGCTGGGAGTTGAGCCAGCGAAGCCGCGTGAGATCGGCCGGCTTGTCGTCACCGTGGTTGACGGCGACCGCTTTGCCAACGCGCAACGTGATGCTGATGTCGCGACTCACGCCACCCTTGCTCGTGAGCGTGATTCTCCCTTCGTAGTCGCCGGGAGCGGCAGCGGTCGGAATATCAGCGCCGAACCAGAGGGCTTGGACCTTGCCCTTGTCTACGTGGAGCGGCTTGCTGAACCGCACCCCTGCCCAATCGGTGCCTTCAAAGTTGATCGAGCTAATAGCGCTCGCCGGGATCGTCCCTGCACCGCCCTTCTGCTTGAAGACGGTGGCCTTATACCGCAGCGAATCCACGGCGTCCTTGTGAGCCCATACCCCAACCTGCCAGGAGTAAAATTCGCCGCGCGCGGCCGCCCCCGTGAACGGCTGAAACGCGCCACGCGTAGCCCAGGTTGCCGGAATGTCGTCCATCATCCGAATCGAGTTCGCGCGCGACTCCGCGAACGCGAGCCAGGCAGCGGTGGGTTCCTTCGCAACAGCCGTCGCGAGTTCAGCGCTCGTCGCGATGTACTCCATCTCGGTGAACTTGCTGAAATCATTGATCGCGTCGAAACCGTCGAACCGCGCGCGCGGGAGCGACGCCGTTGCGATTGACGCGCCGCTCAACCCATTGCGCGCGAGCCAACGCGGATCCGCCGTGGCCTCCACCGCGCGATACGTAATCTTGGGATAGTTCGACTTGAATGTTCCCGTATACGGCAGGTAGTAGATGCGATACACCCCAGCATTCGGCGCTTGAAACACCAGCTCCCCCGCCTCTCGCGTGATCCTCACGCGCGCCACGTTCAAGATCCGGCGCCCCGAGGGTTCCTCGGTGACAATCACATTTACCAACTCCGGCGCCTTGTCGCGCCGCCGCCACTCGATGCGCGCGACCACGGCATCGCTCGCCTTCTCCACGAACACCGTCGCGCGGTGATTCCCCAGCGAATCCGCTTCCCAGCCGCCCGTGCCGACTTCGAGCGAGGCTCCGGGGCGGGGTGCTGGCTCCGGCGCCGACACAGCCGCCACGCCACGCCGCGTCACCACCGTCGCAAGCGAATCCTCCCACCGTTCATCTAAGTCGGCATCGTACGGCTTCCCCGCCCCGAGTCGCTCCGGCCAGAGCCGCGCATCAGCAATGAGTTTCTCCGCTGCGTCCCACTGCTTCCCCGCGATCGCCTGCTCCGCCAACCGTAGCTTCGCCTCGCGATACATCCCCCGCTCATCACGCGCCCCCTCGTGCGGGAGCACCTCAAGCTTCGCCAACACCGCATCGGCCTCGGCGTACTGCCTGGCCGCGAGATACGCCTTCGCGAGCGTGCCGCCAATTAAATAGTTGACCGGGAACTTTGCGTAATACTCCCGCGCCCACGACACCGCGGTCGGCGCATCACCGTTCGCGAGCGCCATTTCGCTCAGCAGCTTCCCATAGCGCCATTCTGATGGATCGAGCTTCGCCGCGCGCTCAAGATCTGCGCGCGCCAAATGTGCCGCCCTCCAGGGGAACGTTGCGCGCGCGGCATAGAACGGAGCAAAACCGGAAGCGTCACCAACAGCCTTGAACAACGAGTCCGCACTCGCCATTCGTCCGAGCGACCAGTACGTCAGCGCTAGATAGTACTTGGGCTTCCAGCTCTGTGATTCCTTCACCGCCTTCTGGAACGCCGGCACCGCCTCGGCTCTGAACGGAAACACAAACCTCGGCGACTGCGCGTCCGCACGCTGCAACAACGTCGCCGATTCACTTGGGCTGGCCATCGCTGCGCGAAGCGTGAGCGCCCCTGGATGATCACCAAGCGCCTCGAGCACCATACGCGCCGTGCTCGTCTCGCCAACATCTGCATACCACCCAGCGAGCTCAATCAATACTTGCTCGGGGAGTTCACTGCGCACACCGGCGAGCAGCGGTGCACCGAACGCCGCATCACGCGCTGCGAGCAACCGTTCCGCACGCGCCTGATGACTGAGTGGATCTGCACGCTCAAGGCGCGCGATGTACTGCGAGCGAGCAGCCGTATCGCCGAGCTGCCGCGCCGCGACAATCGCCACGCCGAGTGCATCGAGATTCGAACCGTCATCCACGAGCGCCTTCTGCGCGAACTGCATCGCGCCGCGAGCGCTGCCGCCCGCGAGCGTGAGCCGCGCGAGCTCCGTCCACGCCGCGCCACGATACTCTGGCGACAGGGCCGCAAGCTCGAACCCGTCTTTCGCGTCTGTCAACTTTCCCAGTCGGCGATTCGCGATGCCATAGTAGTAGTTCGCGGCGGCGTCATAGGAATCAACGGCCAGCGCCGAGAGCGCGAACTTTCGCGCCGCCGCGTATTCTCCGCTTCGCACCGCAAGCATCGCGCGATCTGCGAGCGCGGGGACATAGTTGGGGTCCTTGAGCAACGCGCTGTCGAGCACCGTGCGCGCTTGGGCGTACTCGCGCTGGCGGATCCACTCCTTGCCGCGCGTCCAGAGTCCGTACGCCGAGTTCCAGTCGAACGTGGGGGGTGTGTCGAGCGGGCGCGCGAGATCGTTCACGCTTTGGTTCATCACGTACTCGAGCAAATCGCCGCCGAGTGTGATACGCACAGAGTCGCGCGGGGCGCCGTTCAGGGAGATCGTGTCGGTCCAGAGGTTGAGTGGTGCGCGCTGTACCAGTCGCGCAGCCACACGCTTTCCCGCAGCGGTCACGATCAGTGAATCGTGCAGCGGAACGGTAGGCGAGACGGTGAGAATCAACCGATCGCCCGCGCCCGACACATTCATTGCGCCAATACGGCTCGCCGCCACGAACCCCTTGGTGCCCACCACCGGGTACCAGTATTCTGTCCACCGGTCGGCGGTATGGGGCGCGAAGCCGCGATGCTTGAACGGCGTCAAGGTGCTCGCCTCGGCGCTCTGATTGAACAGCCGTCCCGACTGCACTTCGGAATACTGGCCGTTGGTATCGGTGAGCAGATCGGTCCAGATCATCCCTTGGCGTGAGAGTCCCCAGATCCAGATTTTCTTTCCCGCTTTTTCGTCGCGGGCGCCGTAGCGCACCATGCCGTAGTCGTCATTGTGCCAGTAGGCGCCTACGAAGTCTGTTTCGCGGCCGAATACGTGGTACGACTTGTAGCCGCCAAAGTTGTTGTTGTCGTACCACGAGAGGTCGCGTCCGCTCGCGTCGATCGGCCAGGGGCCATGTTCGCCCGCGTGTCCGAGGTACGCGGTGCCGGGATAGATGTACTGCAACTTCCCGTCGACCTTGATTCCGGCATTCATCCAGGAGTAGTATGGCTGTTCAACATTTGACGCGTTGTACCAGAATGATGTCGTGCTGAAGGAGGCGTCGTCCTTGCCCAGTTTGATTTCGAGGCGCCAGGGGGTGCGGGTGAGCAGATCCAGCGCACCGATCGTGCAGGTCACGCTGCCGTCGGCGTTTTCTTTGGTGACGTAGTCGACCGGCGTTGCAACATTTGGCGTGTGGCCAATGATTCCGTAGTTCGCTTCGATGCCGCCGCTCGTCCAGGGTCCGCGCATGGCGATATCGCGGAACTTGACCGTTTCATTGAAGTAGATGAACGACTTGCCCGTCTTTTTCTCGACCGCGTTCCAGATTTTTCCGCCGATTTCGGGGAGGATCCAGACTTTGATGTAGGCGTTTTCGAGCTCCACCACTTTCCACGACTTTTGCACCGACTTTGCGGCGAATCCGTCGAATCGGAAGTACGGATAGATCCGCCCGACCACGGGGATCGGGTTTGGGTCATCAAAGGGATACGTGGGAAAGACTCGCTGGAACTCACGCACCGTGGCGCGGGGGGCGGCGGCGGAAGCGGCGGCGGAAGCGGTGCTTACCGCGTTCAGTGTTCCGCCCTGCACGGGTGCCGCAGCGAGCGGCGTGTGCGCGCGTGGCGAAATCAGGAGCGACGTGCTTATCAGCAGGGCGCGGATCATCAGGGCGCGAATCAGCAGGGTGCGGCTCAGCAGGCGACCCAGCGTGGGTGTGGTCATAGGGCGGTCCAGATCGATAAACGGGGGTGCGACTGGCACTTCTGGTGTATTCGCTACGTTAAGGCGAAACACCTCCTCCCGCTACATTTATCGCTGTGACCCAACGCCGATTCCGCCCCGCCGCCCTTGCCGGGGGTGCCGCTTTTCTCTTCTTCCTCGCGAAAGGTCTCGCGTGGATTGGTGTGGTCGCCGTAGCATGGTGGCACGCGCGGTAGTTCCGTAGCCCTGGCCGCCGGCCCCCCCCAAACGCCACTTCGCGGATCGGGACGTCGCGCAGTACCTTATTGAGTCGGCGTTAAGAAACGCGTCGGACAGCCCGAGATTGTCCTGCCTGCTCACAGCGCCCCTTGATGGTCACCGCGATGCCGTCCAAACTGTCCGAACTATCGAGCCAGGAAGCCAGCGCAATCGTTCGCGCCATCGATTTGTCGCAAGCCATGATCGAGTTCGACCTCGACGGTCGAATTCTCTGGAGCAACCGCTTGTTCTGCGAGGCGATGGGCTACACCGCCGAGGAACTCGTCGGCCAGCACCATTCGCTGTTCGTAAGTCCCGGTGTCGCCGCATCCAACGAGTATCGTGAGTTCTGGAACACGCTGCGTAGCGGCGAGTCGCTGCTCGCCGAGTTCCAGCGCGTTGGGAAAGGCGGGAAAGAGGTCTGGCTGCAAGCGAGCTACAGCCCCGTCCTCGACACGGGTGGGCAACCCGTCCGCGTCATCAAAGTCGCGACCGACATCTCGCACACCAAGCGTTTGGCGCTCGCCAGCACTGCCACCGTGGACGCCATCGAACGGTCGATGGCCGTCATCGAGTTCCTCCCCGATGGCACCATCGTGCGCGCGAACGAGCGGTTCCTTTCTGCCTTCGGGTACCAAGCCGCCGAACTCGCGGGCGGTCATCATCGGATGTTCGTTCCAGCCGTCGAGGCTGGCACAGCGGCGTATCGAGAGTTCTGGCGGTCGCTGGGCGCTGGGGAGGTTGTGGCGGGGCAGTTTCAGCGCTTGGCCAAAGACGGTCATTCGGTGTGGCTTGAAGCCACCTACAATCCAGTCTTCGGCGAACAGGGTCAGGTGGTCCGCGTCGTTAAATTTGCGATGGATATCACCGACAAAGTCGCCGCCGCGCACGAAGTCGCCGAGAAGTCCGTAGCGCTTGAACGCGCCCTGCAGCGGGGCCGTGAGGCCGAAATCCAGCGGGCAGCACTCGACAGCGCCCTCCAGGAACTCTCGACCCCGGTGATTCCAGTTTGGGAGGGCGTCCTGCTGCTTCCACTGATCGGGATCGTGGATTCCACCCGCACCGAAGACATCCTGCGCAAAACGCTCGATCAGGTGAATATCACGCAGGCCAAGACCTTTATTTTGGACATCAGTGGCGTGCCGGTTGTAGACACGGCAGTCGCTAATCAGCTGCTAAAAATCACCAGAGCCACGCGCTTGATGGGCTGCGAAACACTCATTTCTGGCCTGTCGCCGGCCATTGCCAGAACGATTGTAGAACTCGGCGTCGATACGCGTGGCGTGCGCATGATGGCCACCTTGCGCGAGGCCCTGCGCATCGGCGTGTCGGAGTCCTCCCCGACACGCCAATAGGCAGCGGCGACACGGGGCGCGGTGGCCCCTACCGCCCCTACCGCCCCGCCCGCACCGACAGCTTCACCGCCCCCGCCACTTCCTGCGCCTTGATGTAGTCCATCACATCCTGCAGCGGCACGGGCTCAAACTCCCCCGATATAAAATCCCGGATCTCGAGCACCGTCATCCCGCGCCCCAACAACGGCGAGAGCTCACTCGTCATGTGCCCCGGGATCTTGCTCGCCGCACCACCGCGCCCGCCACCACCGCCGCCACCGCCGCCCCCACCACCGGGGCCGCCCGCGCGCCCACCACCGGCACCGCCCGCGGGAGCGGGTACCCGCTCCACCACAGTCCGAGACGCCACCTTCTCCAACTCCGACATCACCGGCTCCGCGGCCGGCACCTTCCACGTGGCCGCCGCCAACGCATAGGTGCTCTTCACCTCAGCGGTCAGCGCCGCCGCCCGCGCCTCAATCATCGCGTCATAGCTCGCCGCCAACTTCTTCTCCGCCCCAGCCACATCCGCAAAAAGCACCGACGACGACTTCACCACCGCCTTCTCAATGTTCGCCTGGTGCCGGATCGTGGCCTTGGCATCGGTATACGCCTGCGCGAGCTCCGCAGCGCTCGTCACATCACCGATATACCCAAGCCCCTTCCGCTGCGCCGCGCCCATACGCTCGGCGCCGCGGCCGAGTGCGTCGGCGGTCACGCGCACCGCCATGGGATCATCCGCGGCGGCGAGCACAACCATCGCCCCAACACTCACCACCGCCGCGCGCTTGAACTGCGTGGCGTCGAGCTTGTCGGGCGTGTCCTGCGACGAGTGGTACCACGGGTCCGGCCAGGTATTGAAAATCACCGCCGGAATCCCGTGCTGCATATACGTGGCGTGGTCGCTCGAGCCGTAATACTTGTCGACCTTTGTATAGAAGGGATCGCGGCTCCCATTGGGTGAGAGCACATCGAGCGCGGGCTGATACCCGTTCGCACGGTACCGCACCCGCTCCCGCGTAATCTCGGCGACATACTCCAGGAAGTTCTGCGAAATGTCGTTCAGGAAGCTCGGGTACGAGTCCGGCGTGCGCATGAGTAGCCAGGTAGCACCACTCGTGGTGAGGCGCAGCCCTTCCATGTCGTAGTTGAGGCAGGCAATGATCCGCTTGGCCAAGTCCGGATGCGCATTGAGCCAGGCATTAGTGCCGCTGATCTCCTGCACGAACATGAAATGGATGGTGCGCTTGGGGCGCGGGAGTTTGCCTTCTTTGATCAGTTGGATGTAGGTGCGTCCCATCTCCAGAATGTGCGCGGCGCCGGAGTTGTCGTCGTTAGCGCCCTGCTTGATCACCCCTTCATAGATATGGCCGCTAACGGCGATGTCTTGGTTCGAGCTGCCGTCGCCGGCGATGGTGGCGTGGATCACTTCCTGCCGTCCCGGATACATTTGCGCCTCGACCACTGAGCGCACGGTGATCTTCTCGCCCTTTTGGAGGCGCGTGCTGAGGTCGAACGCCGTGCGCGTGGTGACCATCCACCCGAAGCCCGGGCTTCCGCCTGCGGGGTTGGCCGCGGCGATGGACGACGAGATCATGATGTCTGGCTGCTGGATGGGGCGCATGGAGTTCCAGGAGAGCACGCCCACTGCGCCGCGTTCGAACACGGCGAATCGTTGCAGTGCATTCAGCGAGGCGGACCCCATAACGACCTTCCCTTTCACGTCCTTGCCGGCATAGTCCTCGGCGCGGCCGCCATTCCCGACGTCGATCAGTTCGCCGGAGAGATCACCGGTGGGGGTATTGGCGCCGAGTGCGACAGGTGTGTCGTAGATGTCGTAGAGCTTACGTGGGCCTTTGGCTTCGGAGGCCCAGAGTTGTCCTTTGGTGGGCTGCCAGAGTGGCGCGTTGGGAAAGCGTTCGACTTCGACGGAGGAGAATCCGTATTCTTTGGCGAGGTTGAGCACCGCTTGGCTTTCGCGGAACGGTCCGACCGTGTATTCGCTGGCGGGGCGTACTCGTTGATAGGGGACGAACTCGAGCACGTGGTGCATCGCGCGTTCGCCGGAGGCTTCCATGATGATGGCGCGCATCTGGTCCCAGGAGAGGAGGGTGCGATCCTCTTTTTCTTGGGCGTGGAGTGCGGCGAGAGGCAGCGCGGCGATGAGAGCCGCCGCAACGGCAGCGGTATGGAGAGCGGTGCGGAGCGCGGTACGGACGGCGCGAATTGACATCGTGCGGGCTCGGGTAGGGGGACGATTCAACTTACGGCTTTGGGGGGGGAAGCGTTATGGAGGGCGGAGGGTCGCCCGGGATGCTCGGTGGGGGCGCGGTCAACACTCAGTGGGGTCGCGACTTGCGGCGCTCCTTATAAAGAGCGATGCTCTATTGATAGGCCGCACCGTCAGGCGGGTATTTGCTGCTCGGTGGGGTGAAGCATGCGGCCTAATTCATGTTAGCCCGCAGTGACCGAGAGAGCGCGACGCCTGGAGTGCATCGACCCATGAGCCTAGTCAAATCCAAACAGCGCGTCGCCGACCACGGGGAGGTCTTCACCCCCGCATGGATGGTTGAGGCAATGCTCGACCTCGTAAAAGGCGAGACTGAGCGCATTGATTCGCGCTTTCTGGAGCCAGCGTGCGGCGATGGCAACTTCCTCGTGCAGATTCTGCGACGCAAGTTGGTCGCCGTGGAACACAAGTACGGCAAGTCCGATTTCGAACGGAGACACTACGCGTTGCTCGCGCTGATGTGCATCTACGGCATTGAGCTCCTCACGGACAACATCGCTGAATGCCGCGCGAACCTGCTGGCGATCTTCGCAGAGTATCTGCAGCTCGCGCCGGCAGATGACCTGTACCGCGCGGCGTTCCACGTGCTATCGCAAAACCTAGTCCACGGCGACGCCCTGAAGCTGCGCGCCCAGGGCAACCTGCCGATCACTTTCGCTGAGTGGGGCTATCTGGGTAAAGGCCGGTTTCAACGACGCGACTTTCGCTACGACAGCCTCACCCAGTCATCCGCCTACAGCGCCGAGGGGTCGCTCTTTGCCCACCTTGGCAAGCACGAGATTTTCACTGCGGCCAAAAGCTACCCGCCCATGATGGTGGGTGAACTCGCCGCGCTCGCGCCGGAGATCACTGTATGAGCAACCAATCCAGCTTTGCCTTGCGCAGCCGCAATCCGGACGTTCTATCGTGCATCGCGAACCTCTCCAATGACGAGGTATTCACGCAGCCGGAGTTCGCGAACCGGATGCTGGACACACTGGCCGAGTCATGGGCCGACAACTACGACGGCGCGAACATCTGGACCGACAAGAACCTGAAGTTCTTGGACCCCTGCACGAAGTCCGGCGTGTTTTTGCGCGAGATAACGAGCCGCCTTACCAAGGGGCTGGAGCGAGAGATTCCGGACTTGGAGAAGCGAGTTAACCACATCGTGACGAAGCAGGTGTTCGGCATCGGCATTACACAACTCACCAGTCTGCTCGCTAGGCGCAGTTTGTATTGCTCAAAGCATGCTAACGGCAAGCACTCGATCGCCAAGTCGTTTTCTAACTACTATGGGAACATCTGGTTCACCCGCCTTAAACACTCATGGGATGGTGACAAGTGCCAGTATTGCGGCGCTGGAAAATCCAACTTTGACAGGGCGGCTGACCTTGAGACTCATGCGTACGAGTTCATACACACTGACAACATCAAGTCTCGGCTCGCTGAGATATTTGGAGGCAATATGCAGTTCGACGTCATTATTGGGAATCCACCGTATCAACTGAACGACGGGGGCTTTGGCGCGAGCGCAATGCCTATCTATAACAAATTTGTTGAACAGGCTAAGGCCCTTGAGCCGCGCTACCTCACGATGGTGATTCCTTCGCGGTGGTTTGGAGGCGGGAAAGGACTTGGCGACTTTAGAGCGACGATGTTAGGGGATCGGAGAATCCGAAAAGTTGTGGACTATGAGAACGCGACAGATGCATTCCCGGGTATCGATCTCGCTGGCGGTGTTTGCTACTTCCTCTGGGAACGTGATTCGGAGGGGCTGTGCGAAGTGACCAACTTCGCAGGAGATACCCTTCCCGCGGTTGCAGTGCGGCGTCTGGATGAATTTCCGACATTTGTGAGGCATAGCGACGCAGTGCCCATCATCCGCAAAGTCCTAAAGGCGGAAGAAGTGCGGATGAGCGAGCAGGTGTCGGCTAGAAAGCCCTTCGGCATTGCTACCAATGTTCGCCCAGAAAAATCTGGCGACTTGATTCTTCGCTGGGAAAAAGGTGAAGGTCCATACCCCCGCACCAAGGTTGAAGTTGGCACAGAGTTGATTGGTAAGTGGAAAGTCATAACCTCCTACGTCGGGTACGACCACGCCGGCAATCCTGGCAAGGACGGGCGACGACGGGTGCTCTCGAAGATCGACATTCTTCCCCCCGGGACAATTTGCAACGAGACATACCTTGTTGTCGGTGCATACAAGACAAAGAAAGAAGCGATCAATTTGGTTGCCTACATGAAAACGCGCTTCTTCCGGTTCCTTCTGTCTCAGTTCATGTACTCGCACCACCTCACGAAATCTGCGTACGGCTTCGTGCCAGTGCTTGACGCAAAGGAAGAATGGACAGATGAAATACTTGCGAAACGATATTCGCTAACGAAAGAGGAAGTCGCGTTCATTGGTTCAAAGATTCGACCTTTCGACAGTAGCGCCGTGAAGGGTGAAGAAACGTCTCAACACGAGGGGAAAGAAGATGGCGACTAAAAAAATTGGCTTGCTTCTTGAGGCGGAAGTATCCCCGGGCGGCAGAGCAAGGTTTGAGAAGCGCTATCAAGCCGCCACTGGCATCGCAGTGTCACCGGGAACGCCAGAGCACTATCAGAGCCAGAGCAACAAGTGGGGCGCTGAGTTGCGTGTCTACTTCAATGACCATGCTATGGCCACGGTATTGAAGGCCTCTGGCGTGCATGTCGAGGGGCCACGCAGAGGATACAAATCTGGCGAGTATAAATACCGCTTCAACGACAATCAGCGGTGGTGGAAGCTCGTGGAGAACGAAGGTTTGCGACTAGGTCTGAACTAGCCGGCGTCGCCAATACATGAATAAGCCCATCGAAGACATTCTTGAGCCGAAGCCGGAGGCGCGCCCGCGCGTCTATGCCTACTCGATTGCCGACAAGGCGCACGAGGGTCTGCTGAAGGTGGGCCAGACCACGCGCGACGTAAAGCAGCGTGTCGCCGAGCAACTGAAGACCGCCAACATTAGGAACTACACCATCGTTCTCGATCACGCCGCCGAGCGCGACGACGGTACGACCTTCTCCGACCACGATGTGCGCGCCGCCCTCATCAAGAAGGGTTGCGCGAAAGCCGAATTGGAATGGATGCGCTGCACGCTCAAGGACGTCAAGACGGTCCTTAGTGAGTTGCGCACTGGACTGCGGTTCACTGGCAGGCACGATCGGACCTTCACCATGCGCGCGGAGCAGCGCGCAGCCGTGGATAGGACCCACGCCTACTTCCACTCCATCTGGAAAGAGGACATGCACGCCGTCCCGCGCTTCCTTTGGAACGCGAAGATGCGCTTCGGAAAGACGTTCACCAGCTATCAGCTCGCCCGTAAACTCGGCGCTAAGCGCGTGCTGGTTGTGACCTTCAAACCGGCAGTAGAGGATGCGTGGCAGACGGACCTAGAATCCCATGCGGACTTCGACGGCTGGCAATACCAGTCGCGGAATTCTGGCAGCGATCCGACGACGGTGTCCCCCAGCAAGCCGCTGGTGTACTTCGGCTCCTTTCAAGATTTGCTGGGCCGCGACGACGTGGGCAATATCAAGCCGAAGAATACGTGGCTTCATAAAGTGAAGTGGGACTTGGTAGTGTTCGACGAGTACCACTTCGGCGCATGGCGCGACACCGCCAAGGAATTGTTCGAGGGCGAGGAAGAGGCCGTCGCAAAGAAGGAGAACAAACTCGAATACGCCGCCGGCTTGGAGCGCGTGAACGCGGACCTTGGCGAACTGTCGGAGAAGGAGACGGAGTTCCTTCCGATCACGACCAAGGCGTACCTCTACCTCTCCGGCACGCCCTTCAAGGCGCTGTCCACTGGGGAGTTCATCGAAGAACAGATCTTTAACTGGACCTACACTGACGAGCAGCGCGCCAAAGAAGAGTTCGCGCGGAAGCATGCCAGCGAGTGGAATCCCTACGGCGCGCTGCCGCAGATGCGGCTGCTCACCTACCAGATGCCCGACGAATTGGTGGCGATAGCGCGTGCCGGGGAGTTTGATGAGTTCGACCTCAACGCCTTCTTTGAAGCTACGGGCACCGGCACCAAGGCAAAGTTCAAGCACAAGAGCGACGTGCAGAAGTGGCTAGACATCATTCGCGGCGGGTATGCGTCCAAGGCAGTGGAATACCTCAAGACCGGCACGCGACCGCCGTTCCCGTATTCGGACGTGCGCCTGCTGCCTTATCTCCAGCACTCGTTCTGGTTCCTGCCAAACGTCGCGGCCTGTCACGCAATGGCGAACCTGCTGGCCGAGAGGCAAAACGTTTTCTGGCATGACTACGATGCGCTCGTCGCTGCGGGCGCATCGGCAGGCATCGGATTGGAAGCACTGCCACCGGTGCGCAAGGCCATCGGCAGCGGCTTCGACACCAAGACCATCACGCTCTCGTGCGGCAAGCTTACTACCGGCATCACCGTGCCGCAGTGGTCGTCCATCCTGATGCTGCGCAACCTTAAGTCGCCGGAGACCTACTTTCAGGCGGCGTTTCGCGTGCAATCGCCGTGGTCGATCAAAAACCCCAACGGTGACGACCCGAGCGAGGAGGAAATCCTCAAGCCTGTTTGTTTCGTGTTTGACTTCGCTCCCACCCGCGCGCTGCGGCAGCTGTCCGAATATGGGATCGGGCTTTCGCCCGGCGAGCCGAACCCGGAGAACGCCGTGAGAGACCTCGTGTCGTTCCTGCCGGTGCTGGCCTACGACGGCGCGAACATGATTCAGATTCCCGCGGGTGACATCCTAGACATTGCGATGGCGGGAACTTCGGCCACGTTGCTCGCGCGCAAGTGGGAATCGGCCATGTTGGTGAACGTCGACAACGACACCCTGCGCCGCATCCTTGATAATCCCGAGGCGATGGCCGCCGTGGAGCGCATCGAAGGCTGGCGCGCGCTCGGCGATAACATTATCGAAACCATCATCAACAAAAGCGAGATGGTGAAGGATCTGAAGGACAAGGCGAAGGATAAGGACTTGTCGGCGAAAGAGAAAAAGCAGCTCACGGACGAGGAGAAGGAATACAAGTCCAAGCGGAAGCTGGTACAGGAAAAGCTCATCAAGTTTGCCACGCGCATCCCGGCGTTCATGTATCTGACCGACTTCCGTGAGAACACGCTGCAAGATGTCATCACCAAAATTGAACCTGACTTGTTTCAGACCGTCACCGGCTTGACGGTGAAGGATTTTCACTTACTGGTGCGACTTAAGGTCTTCAACACTGAGCATATGAATCAGGCGGTGTTCGCTTTCCGCCGCTACGAAGACGCATCGCTTCGCTATACCGGCATTGAGAGCCATGACGGACTGACCCACTACGGGCTGTACGATACCGTGGTTGCAATAGAGGAAGAGCGTCCGCACAACACTGCGGACTAACGCGAGCGTCACACCGCTTACGCCAATCACTCCACGATCGCATTGTCAGTTGAGTACAAGAGATCTGTCCTGTTTTCGCTCTAGAACACTGGCGCCGTGAGTTGCCACATCTCGCTCACGCACCCTCGAACCTCTGGAAAGATGGAGTTTGCATGAGCTACGTGGACAATCAATTGAACGCAGGTGAACGGGTTGTCTTCAGAACCACTCTTCACCCAATCATCTTCGCCGGCGCCGGCATATTGGCATTTCTCAGCCTGCTGTTGCTGTTCGTGGCCAAGTCAGCCGCTGAAGCCGGCCCGGCCGCTGGACTGCTGCTCGCTCTCGCCGCACTTGTCGCCGGTTATGCCGCTGTCCGATACAAGACGAGCGAGTTCGCCGTCACCACCAGCCGGGTGATCATCAAGGTTGGGCTACTGAGCAGGCGGACCATTGAGCTGCAGCTTTCAAAGGTCGAGGGAATTCTCGTCGAACAAGACATTCTTGGCCGGATATTCGATTTCGGAACACTCGTCGTTGGTGGAACCGGAGGAACTAAAGAACCATTTCAGTACATTCGCGCTCCAATCGAGTTTCGAAAGCAAGTGCAGCAACAACTCGACACCCCATCCGTGAGACCGTCAAGAACCGAGAGCCTGAGCAATGCTGGCGTCGTCGCCGAGCCCCGCCAAGAGCGCGACTGTCCGTACTGTGCCGAGCGAATTCTCGGTAAGGCAACACGGTGTCGCTTCTGCGGGCAAACTGTCGAGCCCGCGCGTTAGTTGTGTCCGCGCTGGACGCACGAGACTAAGCCCAGCAGGAGCAACGTAGGTCACCAGTTGGCCGCGAAATAGAAATTCGTCGTTCGCAAAATAGCAGGAACCTGGAGCCAATTCGCAATGCCGATACCCACCCACATAGACGCGATGCTTCCCGTGCTACAGGCTCTCGCGGACGGTAAGGCTCGGCAACGGCTCGCGATGACGGAGCTAATGGCCGATCACTTTCAGTTATCAGCGGCTGAACGCGAAGTGCTTCTGCCAAGCGGAAGGGCGACGGTGATTCGGAGTCGTGTTGGCTGGGCCCTGACCTACCTGAAACAAGCCGCCCTCGTCGATTCGCCGCGACGCGGCTTGTACGCGATTACGAATCGTGGAACACAAGTCTTGGCGCAAAAGCCAAGCCGCATCGACTCCGACTTTCTAGCGCAGTTCGAGGATTTTCGTAATTTTCGATCTCGTTCGCGCGTCGAGGCCATCGATGAAACGATAGCGGATTCCACGGTTCACGTCTCGGCTACACTGTCGCTCCCGCCCGACGAGGCACTTGAGGAAGCGTACGGCAGGCTCCGAACTGAGATCGAGGCGGAACTACTCAGCACCGTGAAACAGGTGCAGCCGGCCTTCTTCGAACAGCTTGTGATTGACCTTCTCGTCCGTATGGGCTACGGCGGAAGCCGAGAGGAAGCGGCTCGCGCCGTTGGGCGATCAGGCGACGGTGGTATCGACGGCGTAATCGACGAAGATCGTTTGGGCCTTGACGTAATCTATGTCCAAGCGAAACGATGGGAGTCGTCAGTGGGAAGACCAGAAATTCAGAAGTTCGCTGGCGCGCTTCAGGGTCAGCGAGCGAAGAAAGGCGTCTTCATCACAACGTCTACCTTCACGCGCGAGGCAGAGGAGTATGCCCAGAAGATTGACAGCCGGATCGTATTAATTGATGGCGGGCGCCTCGTCGGTCTGATGTTTGAGTTCGACATCGGTGTCAGCCCCAAAGGGTCATACACGGTCAAGAGCATCGACGGAGATTACTTCGAGGATTCGTAAGTAACGGTCAAAGCTGCGCCAGCGGCGGCACGTCAGGGACACACCGTACCACAAGTCCGTTTCGGACTGCCGTTCGTAGAAACTAGTGGGCGAACAGTGCGTGCCATTTACCCCAGGAGCCGGATGCCGATTAGCAACAGCCTCCGCTCTATCGGCACGAGCATCGCGCTTCTCGCAATTATTGTTGCCATCCTGCTGCCCGCATCACCGCTCAGGAACGGGCTCACCTTCCTCATCGCGACGGCCGTCCTCGGTCGCTATCTCACCCGCGCGCGCTCCGGGTATCTCCGGCGACGTGCACATTGGACGGGCGCGTCATGGCGCCGCTTCCTCACGGTGTGCGCGCTCCCCGCAGTCGCCTGTGTCCTGTGCGTGGGCATGATCACGGCGCTCGAGTCGCGGCTCCCCATCGTCGGCGCAGCCCACTCGGCAACTCGCGGAATCTGGGCCGCAACCACCATGGCGTTCATGGTAGTTGGCGTCGGCGGGCTTGCCTTTGCCCTGGAGTTTCTCGACAGCGGCGACGCATCACAGCAGTGCGCCTGGCCCCGCTGGCCTTTCCGCACGATGCGCTGAGCGGTCAACAGCACGCACCACCCACCGCACGAATCCCACCCACCGCGGAGATTCATCACATGGAACTGCTCCTCGCCTGTGCGCTGATGCTCGTTCCGCTGCTGCTGGTATACCTCATCGTGCGACGCGCCCGCGGCCACCACGCCGCAATCGCCGCTGTCCTTATGACCTTCGGCATCGCCTCCATGGTCTGGGGTGCCGTGTGGCTCGTCCGCGCGCCAGCGCGCCAGCCTGCCGGTCAGATCCTAATCGGGCTCTCGATCGCCGTCAGCGGGTGGTTTGCCTGGCGAAGGCACGCGGTGTGAAGTCTTCAGCCGCTGCGATGAGGCGCCAGTGTGCACATCGCACCACTGGCCGCCCCTCGCACCGCGCTGAATGCCTCTACCATCGTCAGGAGCAACCTGTACGCCGATCCGAAACAAGCTCGGGAAATGGCGCTCCCAAGTTTTTCCCGTCAGTCGTTAAACTTTTCTCTCTCTGCACCCGTTACATAGAGATCCCAGTCCGAACTGCCGGCCGTACTGAGTGCCTGGAAGGTCCGCTGAGGGAATAGACTGCAGCGTGAATTCGCAGGTGCGCGATTCTTCGTGTAATTGGCATAGGGAAACCCACCGGTTTTTCCCAGGTTGAGACAGTCACTTAGGGAAATCCCGTCACGCACCGTCGCACCGCCAGCATTCGCAATCGTATTCGGATACGCCGGTGTCACCTGAGATTCTGAGCATTTCACGACAAACGGTATTGGCGTAATTCCATATACGTTACTACCGCCATTATTGACGGTGACACCCAAATAATAGCTCGTGCCACAGGTGAGACCAGACACCGTGCCGCTGATGGACGTCGCCGTCGGCGGCGCAGCGTTTGCCCCTAAACCAGCGCTCCCAAGCGTGAACCCAGTAGGAGGGTTTGCGTTGGTGGGCTCGACGAAAAACTGATAGGTGGTGGCGGCGCCACCGGTTGAAATATTCGCACGAAATGATATCGAGCCATTACCAAACTCCGTAGGGCTGATCGGACCTACGGTCAGCGCTGGGCGCGAATAAGGCGGGATGAGTGGCCTAGAGCTGATGAAACACGTCTTTCGCACACCCGGGATTGGATCCGGGATGTTGAAGCTGGCAGGCAAGCACATGAAGGCCCCCTTCATTTCAAATGATCCCTTAACATTTCCCTGCACGCCATACACCACCCAGGCTGGCCCGGAAAGATTACAGGTCTCACCATCGCCGGCACAGGCAGTGACGCTGCCGTCATCAGCCAGCACTGGTTTGGAACTAATGAAACAGGTCTTTTGAACACCCGGAATCGGATCGGGTATGTTGAAGCTGGCGGGCAAACATGTAAATGCCCCATTCATTTTGAATGACCCTTTCAGATTTCCAGCCACGCCATATTGTACCCAGGCGGGGCCGGAAAGATTACAGGTCTGACCATCGACGGCGCAGGCAATTTTGCCTTCAGAAGGTGCGGTCACGCTTGGGGCCACTACACCCAATACATAGAGATCCCAGTCCTGGCTGCCGGCCGTACTCAGGTCCTGGAAGGTCCGCTGAGGGAATAGACTGCAGCGTGAATTCGCAGGTGCGCGATTCTTCGTGTAATTGACAAAGGGAAACCCACCGGTCTTTCCTAGGTTAAGACAGTCACTTAGGGAAATCCCGTCACGCACCGTCGCACCGCCAGCATTCACAATCGTATTTGGATACTTCGGTTCGCTCTGCCCGTATACTAAAGATGGGAATAAACAAGCGACGACGACGCCGACACAGCTTAGGAGCTTTTTCATTATTGACATGGGGCTAAATGTTTCCAGCTCTCCTCGGATGCGCAGAGGTTAGTCAGCGTCTGAGAAACATTCAAGTTCTAAACATGTCAAACGAGCGCATCGTGACCTCCTCGTTGCGATGCGCTGACGTGCAAATGAAATCTTCGGCGCATCCCCACCACCTGGCCGTACGCCCCACCCTTGATAACTGGTAAAGCGTTGGATTGAATACCGTGAAAACTTGGTCGACTCAACCACGAAACAAAAAAACCACCCGCTGGTGGTTTTTTGTTTTCCGGACTCAATTCACAACCTTTGGAATCATCAGATGACAGAACACACGAGTAGCGCTTCCCTCAGGGGCGCGGTCATTGGCTGGGCGATTATGGGATTGTTCGGTATTCCCCTCGCCGTCGCGTGTGATCTACTTAGGGGCTGGCGTTGGCCACCCTACAACGCGGTCTATGATCAGATGATGGTGAGCATCTATATCGCCGTCGGCATTTGCTCAGCAATGGCGATTCGGAATCCGCTCAAACACACCAGCTTTTTATGGTTTGTCGCGGTCTCAAGTTTCACGCACGGCGGCGTGATGCTGTATCACGCGCTGAGTAATCCCCAACACCGTGGGCATCTCATCGGCGATGTCTGGATCGTGGCCGGCGGACTTTCGCTCGCAATCCCCCTGTGGCGTCTTCGGAAGTATCAGGACTAAACGTCCTCGGCCCTCATCGATTCTGCCGCGGTGGTTGCGCTGTGCCTCTAGCGCTCGCTGACACAGAATCGTATTAAAAGATTGTGGCTTTCACCTGTCCATCGATATGCAGTACCTCACCCTGTAGACAATGGACGATGAAACACACCCTGTTGATTGCATTCGCAACGGCATCTTTGCTGGCCTGCAAAGGCAGCGCGCTCCCATATGATGACATTTGGTTATAGCAGGTAAACGCTGCCACCGATCACGGCACCGACCCGGGCATCGTTGGATACTTGATCCCGAGTTGCTCCAGATACGTCGAGAACTTGGTGGCATCGTAGTAAAACGGTCGCATCAGCTCGCGGTACTTCGCCATCTTCTCGGCGTTCAACCAGATCGCGGGCTGGTCGGCCGGTGACATCAGCGGCTTATACGTCACCGTCTTGGTCTGCACATCCGTGAAGTAACGCTTGGCATCCGTCACAAGTGTCGGCGACAGCATCAGATCGAGCAAGGTCATGGCCTGCACCTTCGCCCCCGCCATCACACCCTTGTGCGCAATCGGCGTTGCCATGGCGATCCCGTCCGCCCAGTTGTGGCCAGGCGTGCCGGGGATGTTCGACGGATAATAGAGCGTCACCGACGGCACCGTCCACGTCACGTCGCCAATATCATCGCTCCCCGTTCCGCTGCTCGCCGCGGCCGCCTCTTCGGGCGACCGCAGGGGCGCAACCTTGGTCGCGAGCCCCGTGTCGGGCTTGCCGAGTATGCGCTGCACCGCCTTGGCCATGGACTGATCATTCGCATCCCACTTGGGCATGCCGACTTTTACCGCGTTGGCATGCATGGCCACCGCAATCGGCTTGTTGAAGTGCGGACGCCACGCCGACCCAACCATCACGACCGTGTCGAGCTTGGTGAAGGTCTGCATCGCCGCGCCGCGCGCAATCTGCTTGGCATCCTCAAACATTTGCGTCACGCGCGCGGGATCGCGCTCACGCAAATAAAACCAGATCGACGCGGTACTCGGCACCACATTCGGCTGGTCGCCCCCATCGGTGATCACATAGTGTGAGCGCTGCGACAGCTCCATGTGCTCGCGGTGGAACTCCCACGCGTTCCCCATGTTCATCACCGCGTCGAGCGCGCTCTTACCACGCCACGGCGCGGCCGCGGCGTGCGCACTTTCGCCTTTGAACTTGAAGATCGCCGAGATCAAGGCGAGCGCCGGTTCGTCGCCCCACGAAATGCCGAACTCGTCGCTCACGTGCGCAAAGAGGTTGGCGTCCACATCCTTGAACACGCCAGCCCGCACGAGATACGCCTTGCTCCCCAGCTGCTCCTCGGCGACCCCAGGCCAGAGCATGATCGTGCCAGGAATCTTCTCGCGGACCATAATGTCTTTCACGGCGAGCGCGGCAATGATGTTGAGCGGAACGCCACTGTTGTGGCCCTCGCCGTGCCCGGGGGCACCGGGGACGATCCAATCTTTGGCGGCGGTGGCCGGTTTCTGATTCGATTGCGGTATGCCATCGATATCGGAGCCCAAGGCGATGACTGGTGAGCCCGAGCCCCATCGCGCGGTCCACGCGGTGGGGATGCCGGCGACGCCGCGCACGATCGTGAAGCCGTTTTTCTCGAGGATCCCCGTCAGATACTTGGAGGTCTCGAATTCTTGCATGCCGAGTTCACCGAAGGAGAAGACTTGGTCGACCATTTGCTGCGCGAGTTTTGCGCGGCCGTCGATGGCCGTGGCCAGTTCTGCTTTGAGGCGGTCCGCGCGTGTGTCAGCGGCGGTGGGCGCCTGTGCGCGCGCGAGGCCAGCGGTGAGGGCGATCGTGGTGGCAACGCGGGCGAGGAGGCGCATGGGGGGCGGCCGAGGGGTGAGGAGTAGTGCGCTGTGTGTGTGGAAATGGCTTACATCTTTGTTTTTACCGTCAGTGTCCGCACCAGCTGATCGAGGAAGGCGAGCCCGTCGTAGTACGACTTGACGCGAATCTTCTCGTCGCGGCCGTGCATGTTCCGTTCTTCCCCTTCGTAGAACAGGCCGCTGACGCCGAAGGTGGGGATCCCTGCCTCGCGCATATATCGGCCGTCAGTTGCACCGGTGCTCATGTTCGGCACGACGGGGATATCGCCCCACATCTTCTTCGTAATCGCGGTGACCGCGCCCAAAAACTCAGCGGGCACCGCGCTCGGCGGCGCACCCACCACGCCCTTCAGTGCGTTGCCAATCAGCGTGATCTTTACGCCGGTGTCACCCACCACGCGCTCGAGTGTGGACTTTACGTATTCGTAAGTCGAGGTCGGTTCGATACGGCAGTTCACATTGGACGTGGCTGTCTGCGGGAGCGCGTTGTTGGCGTGACCGCCGGCCAGACGCGTGGCAACACAGGTGGTGCGCAGCACCGAATGGACGAACGCATCCTTGGCGAGGATCGCGTTGGCTTTTTTATCTTTCGGGTTCGCGACAATCGCTTTCATGGCGGCGGCAACGGCCGGATCTGGCATCGCCTTGGACGACTGGAGCAGGTACGCGGTTGTCACCGGATTCAGCACGACTGGAAACTCAAACTCGCTCACCTTGAGCAGCGCCTTGGTGAGGGCGTAGATCGCGTTGTCGGGGCGCGGCATGCTGGAGTGGCCGCCAGAGTTGAGCGCGGTAAAGGTGAAGTTTACCGACACTTTCTCTGCTGCCTGCACGCCGTTCGTGACCGGCTTGCCATTGATCAGCGCGCCGTCGCCCCCTTCGTTGATCGCATACTCGGCGTCAATCAAATCTTTGTGTTCGGTGGCAATCCAATGCGCGCCGTTGGAGCTGCCCCCTTCTTCGTCGGCGGTCAGCGCGAGGATAATATCGCGATCCGGAACCACCCCTTCCTGCTTCATCCACAACAGATTGGTGGCGAAGATCGACGCCATGGATTTGTCGTCTGAGGTGCCGCGGCCGAGGAAGAAGCCGTTCTCTTCGTTCAGGGTGAACGGGTCGCGCGGCCAGTCTGCGCGCAGGGCTGCGACGACGTCGAGATGCGCCAGGAGCAGGAGCGGCTTCGGGGCGCCCACGCCACCGCGACCGCGGTAGCGGACCACGAGATTGCCTTTGGTGGGCGCGTTGGTCGGGATCAGGACGTGGATATCGGCGTCTGGGAAGCCGGCCGCTTTGAAGCGCACCGCGAGCGCTTCGACCGCTTTGGTGACCGATCCGACAGAATCGACCGTATTGATTTCGATGAGTTGCTTGTAGACCTCACGGGCGAGCTTTTCGTGTGCGGTGGACTGTGCGCGCAGCGGGACGGCGAGCACGACAGCCAGCACGACAGCCAGCAGGGCGAAGAGGGACAGACGGCGCATGAGGTGCCTTGGGGTGAGGAGTGATGCCCTAACATACGGGTGCTGCGGGTGGGGGCGTAGGAGGGGGGGGTGACGGTCGGCCGCTCCTACCGCACCACCCGCTTCAGCCGCTCCCGGATCCACGCCGCGAGTTCTGGTTCGCTCAGCGTGCCGGCCGCCAACGATGTCATCGCTTGGACGACCGAAAACTCGTCGGTATCCAGGGCCTTCCCGTTCAGGTCGAGAAAAATCACGGCGACCAGAAAGGCAATTCGCTTGTTGCCGTCTGCGTAGGCGTGCGCCGTGGCAAGTCCATAGGCATAGGCCGCTGCGAGAGCGGCGAGATCGACGTCGGCTTCGTAGTGCCACTTGTGTCGCGGTCGAGCCAACGCCGCCTCAAGCGCCGTCTCGTCGCGAATGCCCGGCAATCCACCGTGCTCGCGCAGTTGATCGAAGTGCACCGCATCCACGACCATGCGGGCGACCCACCGGGGCTCACGCATAGACTACTTCGCGAGTTCGCGCAGTGCGTTGCGAAATTTCTTGGCAGCACGGGCCGCCGCCTCGAGCCCGGCAGCGATTTCTGGGTCGTACGGCGTCAGCAGGATGCCTCGGTCGGTCTCTACCGCCAACACGTGGTCACCGACGTCCAAGTGAAGTCGGTCGGCCATATCCTTCGGAATCGTGGCGCCTACTGATCCGCCGACTTGGCGCAGGGTCACATCGCGCACCATCGTCCCCTCCCCATAGCATAGATGTGCTACTAATGTAGCACTTTTGTAGCATCCTGCAAGAGTGTCGCACAGGGTGGCGGCTCGCTTTCAACCAGGCGTTTCGCAGCAAACCAACCGACCACTAACTCGCCGGCGACTCCACCCTCGGCGTGAACGCCCCCTCACTCTTCGAAATCACCAACGTCGCGACGCCATTCCCAATCAGGTTGGTAATCGCGCGCGCCTCACTCATAAAACGATCCACACCCAACAGGATCGCTACCCCTTCTATAGGAATGGTGTGCGTCGCCGCCAGCGTACTCGCCAATACAATGAACCCCGACCCGGTCACACCAGCCGCGCCCTTCGACGTCACCATCAACACGCCAAGAATCGCGAGCTGCTCCCCGATACCAAGATCCTTCCCATAGACCTGCGCCAAGAATATGGTCGCCATCGTCAGGTAGATGCTCGTTCCATCGAGATTGAACGAGTACCCGGTCGGGATCACCAACCCGACCACGCTTCGCGCACATCCATAGTGCTCGAGCTTCGCCATCATACCAGGAAGCGCTGCCTCGGAGCTGCTCGTGCCAAGGACCACCAGTAGCTCTTCGCGGATATGCACCAAGAACTTCCAGAGGCTGAACCCATAGAACTTCATAATCAGGTTCAGCACCACGAAAATGAACAGGAACATCGTCAGATACACGTCGCCCATGAGTCGCAGCAACGGCAACAGCGTTTTGAGCCCGAACGTCCCAATCGTATAGGCCATCGCGCCGAACGCGCCGAGTGGGGCGAGCTTCATGATCATGGCGACCATGCGGAACATCACTTCGAGGATCTTCTCGAGAACGTCCGTCAGCGGCTTCACATTGCCCCCGACCGTCACGGCGGCAAAGCCAAAGAGCACCGCAAAGAACACAATCTGCAGCACGTCGCCCTGCGCGAACGCATCCACCGGACTCGACGGCACAATGTGCGTCACAAAGTCCTTGAAGGTCAGCGCCTCGCTCTGCTTGGCGTAGGCAGTGATGTCGCCTTTGGGGATCCCGCTGATATCAACGCCAACGCCAGGCTTGGTGATGTTCACCACCGTGAGCCCGATCGCCAGCGCGATGGTGCTTACGACCTCAAAGTACAGGAAGGCTTTGCCGCCCACACGGCCGATTTTCTTGACATCGGCAATGCCGGCGATCCCCACGACGATGGTCAGGAAGATGATCGGCCCGATCACCATCTTCACCAACTTCACGAAGGTATCGCCCACAGGCTTCATCGCCTTGCCGAGCTCGGGGTCGAGGACACCCAGGATGATGCCGCAGGTCACGGCGAAGAGGACCTGCACGGTGAGATTCTTGGCGAGTTTTTTCACGCTGGGAAGGTAGCCCGCGGAACGCCCGAAGTCGAACCCCTGTGCGTTGTGCTACAATTAGCGGGTGATTTCTCCTAGCCAGCATATTGTCATTGCCCTGATCACGCTCGTTGGAGCGGCGGCGAATTCCATTGCCGGCGGGGGCACGCTTCTGACCTTCCCCGCCCTCGTGGGGCTCGGGGTGCCGTCGCTCGTGGCCAATGCCACCTCAACGGTAGCGCTCTGGCCGGGCACGCTCACCTCGATGTATGGCTACCGCGACGAACTCCGCGGCGCCAAAGCGGTCGCGATCGCCTTCTTTATTCCCAGTGTCTTGGGTGGGCTGGTGGGTGGCGTGTTGCTGACCCTCACCACGCAGCGGCAGTTCGACCATATCGTCCCCTGGTTGGTGGGGTTCGCGACCACCGTGTTCATGCTCCAAAAGCCGATTCTCGCCGCGTTCCGTCGCTATTCGTTGGCGCACCCGGCGCGTGAGAACCCCGCCTCGCATCGCCCCCCGCTAGGCTTTATGATTTCGCACTTTTTTGTGTCGATCTACGGGGGCTATTTCGGTGGCGGCGCGGGTATGCTGATCCTTGCATCACTCGGCCTGATCGGGCTCACGAACATCCACCAGATGAACGGGCTCAAGAACTACTTCGCGATCACCTTTAATCTGGTCGCGATTTGCGCGTTCATATGGAAGGGGCTGGTCGACTGGCCCATTGCCGCGACCATGGCGGCGGGGAGCATCGTCGGCGGGTGGGCGGGGTCGAACTTGGCGCAGAAGGTGCCGCAGAGTTGGATCCGCGGGTCGGTGACGGTGATCGGGTTCTCGAGTGCGATCTGGTTGTTCACGCACACGAAGTAGAACGTCCGATTAATCGGCGACCTTCACCACAGTCGCCGGCCCCGCCTTCCCCACCCGATCCACCGCGCTCACCGCCACGATCTCGGCGTGCACAAACGGGTTCCGCAGCAACTGCGCCAGCACGATCTCCTTGAGACTCCCATCAAGGACAAGCGTCTCCCACTGCCCGCCGATCTGCTGCTGCACGAGCCACCAGCGCACGTCCTTCGCATTCGCCTTCGGCACCGTCGGCACAAGCACCGTGCCCCCTTCCTTTTGCTTCTTTGCCGTGAGCGTCGGCGCGGGGAGATCGGAGCCGCCGAGCCAGGGTGAAGCGGGCACCAAGGCAGGTTGGGAGTAGGCAGTTCGCTCGAGCGCCGTCGCGATGCTGTCGCGGTTCTTGAGGAACACGTCGATCGAGAAGTGCACATTTCCCGTCACACCGGGGGTCGCGCGCGTGGCCGCGACCTGCGCCAGCACTTCGCCGCGCTTCCACTCGTTCTTCCCCCCCTCGCCAACCTTGCTCGTGTAATTCCCGGGCCAGAGATGACGCGCCTTGCTGTTCTTGGACTGCCACCAGCCGAGGAGGTCGTTGTAGCGCTGGCCTTCCTTGTCGATCGCCCAGTAGAGCTGTGGGGTGAAATAGTCGCCCCAGCCGTTCTCGATCCATTTTTTGGAATCGGCGTAGAGCTTGTCGTACGAGTCAAAGCCTTTCACCGACTCGGGGTTGCCGGGACGCCAGATGCCAAAGGGCGAGATTCCAAACTTCACCCACGACTTGGTCTTCTTGATCCCGGTGTAGAGCTCTTCGACCAATTGATTCACATTCTCGCGGCGCCAGTCGTCGCGCGCGAGCTCGCCGCCTTTCTTCTGATAGCGCTTCCAGCTCGCGTCATCAGGAAAATCGGTGGAGCCATTGGCGCGCTTCTCGGGATACGGATAGAAATAGTCATCCAAGTGCACGCCATCGATGTCATAGCGCTTGACGACATCGAGGACGACCGCCAGCGTGTGCTTGCGCACCGCGGGCTCGCCGGGATCCATCCAGAGGTGCGTGGCGTACTTCTTGACCAGCGCCGGATGTGTGCGCGCGAAGGCCGACTTCGCGAGCGGCCCCTTCATGTTGGGCTCTTTGGCGCGATACGGATTGAACCACGCATGCAGCTCCATCCCGCGCGCATGCGCCTCTCGCACCGCAAAGGCGAGCGGGTCCCACGCAGGCTCCGGCGCGCGCCCCTGTTTGCCGGTGAGATACTCCGACCAGGGCTCGAGTCCGTCAGCGTAGAACGCATCGCCCTCGGGGCGCACCTGAAAAATCACCGCATTCAGCCCGACCTTGGCCGCTCGATCCATAATCGCGAGCAGCTCGTCCTGCTGCTGCGCGGTGGGGAGTCCGGGCTTGGAGGGCCAATCAGTGTTGCGCGCGGTGGCCACCCAGACGCCGCGGAACTCGCGCTGCACTGCCGGCGGCACACAGTCGGTGTCGTTCGTGGGGCACGGGGCAATCAGTGCAGCCGGTGCGGCTGGAGCCGCAGGCGTTGGAGCCGCAGGCTTTGGAGCTCCGGGCTTCACCGGCGATTGCGCCGAGAGCTGTGCAGCGGCCAGCACGCTGATCGTCAGGAGACGACGCATCATCACTTGATCCTCTTCAAGTTAGCCGCGATGTCATCGGGCTTGGTGTTCGGCGGGTAGATCATCGTCAGTTTGCCATCGGGATACACCACAAACGCCTGCCCGGGATGTATCACCCCATACGTCCCCGCGGGCATACTCGGCAGAAATTCCTTAAACACCGCAAAGCCCCAGGCCTGACGGACCGTGTCGATGGCCGGACGCCCAACCGCGAATCCGAGAATCGCCGCGTCAAACTTCTGCGCATACGCGGATGCGATTGCTGGCGTGTCGCGGTCGGGATCGACCGTGGCGAAGACAAACCGCACATCCTTGGCGTCCTTCCCCATCGTGCGACGGACCTTGGCCCAGTCGCTCAGCATCGTCGGGCAGGCATCGGGACAGTGCGTGTACCCGAAATAGATCAGCACGATCTTCCCCTTCTCGGCGGCCAGGTCGAACCGCGTGCCATCCGCGCCGGTCAGCACAAGCGGTGGGGCCAGCTGCGGGTCGCTGAGCATGGTGCCGTGCATGGGCGCTGGTGCCCCGCATGCGGACAGGCCGAGTGCCGAGAGCAGAAGCGCCGCCGCACAGAGTGCTTGGGCGAGAGAGGTGCGAAGTCGAGGAAAGTACGGCATCATTCAGAATCTAACGGTTCCGCGCTCGGACTTCCCGCTCACCACTCTTATGTCCACCACCCAATTCTCTCTCGACGGCAAGGTCGCCGTGATCACCGGTGCCACACGCGGTATCGGCCAATCGATGGCGCGTCTCTTTGCGGCGCAGGGCGCGCAGATCGTGGTGGTCAGTCGGAAGCAAGAATCGGTGGACGCCACGGTGGCGCTGATTACCGCGGAGGGTGGACGTGCGGCAGGCCTTTCGTCGCATGTTGGCCGAGCGGGGGAGGCGGCGCGGATTGTCGCCTTTGCCACGGAGCAGTTTGGCGGGGTCGATATCCTCGTGAACAATGCCGCTGCGAATCCCGCCTACGGCCCAGTCGAACAGAGCACCGGCGACGTTTTCGACAAGATTATGGGGGTAAACCTCAAGGCGCCCTTCGAAATCGCTTCGGCCTGCCTGCCCAGCATGATCGCGCGTGGCGGTGGCGCGGTGCTCAACATCTCGAGCATCGGTGGTGTCTCGCCGGAGCCCGGGCTCGGTATTTATTCCGTGAGCAAGGCGGCGATTATTTCGCTCACGAAGGTGATGGCCAAGGAGTGGGGAAAGCATCACGTCCGCGCCAACGCGATCTGCCCGGGGCTGATCAAGACCGACTTCGCGAGTGCGCTGTGGTCCGACCCCAAGCTTCTCGCCTACACACTGCGCAAGCAGGCGGTCAACCGACTTGGCGAGCCAGACGATATTAGCGGGCTGGCGTTGTTTCTCTGCTCCGACGCCGCGTCGTTCTGCACCGGCGGCGTGTACATGGCGGACGGGGGGTATACGATTTAGTCGGGTGTTATACCGCGAAGATTTCTTGCAGCAGCAACAGTATCCGAGTAAGCGTGACCTCGTGCAACCGCCCGGCGCGTTTGGTGAGGTGGCTCCGGTCGACCGCGCGGAGTTGATCGAGCAGGACAAAGCCGTTCTTCCCGGCGAAGCGGCACGGAACGCGGAACGGGTACGCGTGGCTCCCAGTGGTGAGCGGCGCCACCGTCAACGTGCCCCAGAACTCATTGAGATCGTCCGGCGACACCACGACACAGGGGCGTGTCTTTCGAATTTCGGCCCCGCGAGTCGGGTCTAGCTCGACGAGGTACACATCGCCGCGTCGCGGCCCGCTCACTCCCATACCCATTCCTCCTCATCAAACTTCGTGGGAGCCGGGGTATCGAGCAGTCGATCGTCGCCTCTCAGTGCACCGAGCCGTGCATGCTCCGCCCACCCCTCCCGTACCTTCGCAGCGGGGGTAATCACGATGGAGCGTCCACGAACATGGATCTCGACCGCATCGGTTAGTCCGGCCTCTTCAAGCATGGGCTTGGCGAGGCGGACACCGCGGGAGTTTCCAATTTTGATGAGTCGGCTGCGCATGGGAGATTTGGGGTGTGCATACAATGTAATTACACCCCCTTTTTGCGGCAATCGAGCTTCGCGGTGAGCGATGGTCATGTCTCGAACATGCGGCAGACTCCTGATAGATGCACCATCAATCTGTCGCGCTCCGCATCAATCGATTGCCAACAGGTACTACCCCCGCGGCCGCCGCGGCACAAACGCCGACACCTCCCGCTGATACTGCCGGTACGACTCCCCGCGCGACTTCACCGCGTGCGCTTCGGTCGCCGGGATCCCGGTGACCCGCAACAAGAAGTACAGCATCAGGATCGGACACCCAATCCCCAGCCATCCCCAGGGCGAACCGAGCGCAAAAGTCGCGAACGACACCCAGATCAACCATTCAAAGAAGTAGTTCGGGTGCCGGCTCCATCCCCAAAGCCCCACGCGGCACACCGTGCCTGTGTTGGCGGGGTCGGCTTTGAACGCGCGGAGCTGCCGGTCGGCAATCGCCTCGCCAATGACGGCCACCACCCAGACCAGCGCGCCGAGTAGCTCGAACGGGCTCACCCCAACCGCCGCATTCCGTGACGCAATCAGATACGGGGTGGACAGCAGCAGATCCAGCACCCCCTGAAACATGAAGAAGGCGAAGAACTTGATGCCAAGGTTCGTCTTCCAACGCGCCCGAATCTCGGTGTAGCGCGCATCCTCCGGTTCGCTCGACACCCGCGCCACCAAATGCAGGGTCAGCCGCGCACTCCACAGCCCCACCATCAGCAACACGGCGAGTCGCCGCGGACCCCAACCGGTGCCAAGCCAGGCGTAGAGCACCGCGAGAATCCCAAGCCCAGCCGTCCACCCCACGTCGACCACCGCCGCGTTCTTGAGCGCGAGGTGCAGACACCAGAGCAGGAACATCATGCCCAACACCGTCGTCGTACCGGCCAGCAATTGCGTGGTCAGGTCGTGCATCACACACTCCAGTCAGCGCGCGCGAGAATAGCCTCAACTCAGCCAATATCGTACTTTGGCTATCGCACCCGTTCCCCGCAATGCGAGGAGTTCCCCGCCATGACTGCATCCCCTGCCCGTAACCGCCCGTCGCAGCGCCTGTCGCAGCGCGTGTCACTGCGCACGTCACGTGCTGCCACACGCATCGCCGCGCTGACAATCATCGCGCTCACGATGGCCGCGCGCTCCACCCAGGGCGCGCTCACGGGCGCGCCGGTGGGCGCTCTCTCGGGCGCACCGGCGGGCGCAATCACCACCGCCTTCCTCGACTCCCTCTTCAGCGCCTATCGCGCCCCCAACGGACCTGGCGCCGCCGTCCTCGTCGCCCTCGACGGCCAACTGCTCGTCCACACGGGCTACGGAAGCAGCGACCTCGCACCAAAAACCACCAACGCCACCACCATCACGAGCCGGAGCAACTTCCGCCTCGCCTCCATGACCAAGCAGTTCACCGCCGCCGCCACTCTCCTCCTGGTCAACGACGGCAAACTGCGACTCGACGAATCGCTCACCGACATCTGGCCAGATTTCCCCGCCTACGGCAAGTCGATCACCGTCAAACACCTCCTGCACCACACCAGCGGGCTCCGCGATTACGAAGACTTCGTTCCCGATTCACAAACGCGCCAAGTCAGCGACGCCGACGCCCTCACCTTCATGAAGCACACCGACAGTGTGCTCAGCCCGGCAGGCGCCACCTACCACTACAGCAACACAGGCTACGCCCTCCTCAGCGAAATCGTCGCCACTCGTAGCGGCATCCCGTTCGACCAGTTCCTCAAACAGCGCATCTTCACCCCGCTCGGTATGAGCACCACCATCGCCTATCGACAAGGCGATCCAGCCCTCACAAATCGCGTCTACGGCCACTCACGCGCCGGCACCACCTGGACGCGCACCGATCAGTCCAACACCTCCGCCGTACTCGGCGATGGTGGCATCTACAGCTCCATCGACGATCTCTACCGCTGGGATCAAGCACTCTACACCGACGCGATTCTCCCGCAGGCCACACTCAAGGAAGCCTTTACCTCCGGCTCGACGACGGACCGCAAACGCACCGGCTACGGCTACGGCTGGCTCACCGACAGCTACCGCGGTGTCCCGCGCCTCTATCACACCGGCTCCTCCATTGGATTCCGCAACGCGATCATTCGCATTCCGGCGCTCAAAGCAACCGTAATCGTCCTCACAAATCGCAATGAAGGGGAACCGATCAAGCTCGCCGAACGGATTGTCGACCAGCTGCTCTTCACCACCAACGCCACCCCCTGGACGGCGCAGCCGGTGCGCAGCACATCAAGTTGCCGCAGCATGAGCGCGCCCACGCCGAGTGTCGCGTGGGTGGGTTGCACCGGTGGGAAAGTGTTCCGCACGATTGACGGGGGCACCACCTGGCAGGTGGACTCCGTGCCGGGTGCCGCCCGCTTGGATTTCCGCGGCATCACCGCCTTCGACGCCAACACCGCCGTCGTCGCGAGCGCCGGGCCAGCCGAACAAGGACAAGCGCGCATCTATCGTACCACCGATGGCGCAAAATCTTGGCAGCTCACCTTCAGCGATTCCACCACAGGCATGTTCCTCGACGGGCTCGCCTTCTGGGACGCGCAACACGGCATCACCTTCAGCGATCCGATCGACAACAAGCTGGTGATTCTCACCACCGCCGACGGGGGCAAGAGCTGGCAGCGCTCCAACCCCGCCAACATCCCGCCGATCATCGACAAAGAAGCGGCCTTCGCCGCGAGCAACACGCAGCTCACCACACAGGGCACGAGCAACGCCTGGATTGCCACCGGCGGTGGCAAAGAAGCGCGCGTCTTTCGCACCACCGACCGCGGGCGGAGCTGGACGGTTGCCAGCACCGGCATGCCCGGCGGCGCGAGCGCAGGACTCTTCGGCATTGCCTTCAGTGATCCCCTCAACGGACTCGCCGTGGGCGGCGACTACAACATTCCGCGCGGTATCACCGACTTCGCTATCCGCACCACCGACGGCGGTCTCACTTGGAAACCCGCGGGCGACGCCCTTCACCGGCCCGATGGCGTCACCCAAGGCCTCGCGCTCGTGCGCGGCGCGCGCACTCCGACCTTTGTGGCCACCGGTGGATGGGGTACCGCTTTCACCACCGACTTCGGCGCCAGCTGGCAACACGGTGATACTCTTACCTCATGGGCCGTGAGCTTCCCCGCGCCAGACGCGGGATGGGTCGCGGGTCCACGTGGACGCGTATCCAAGTACTCGAGAGGCACGCCGTGACCTACGATCTAAAGGACGTCTCCCTCCCCAAACTGGGCACCACGGGACTGCGCGTCGTTGTCGCAATCGCCGAAAGCCCCATTGTTGGGCCGCTCTTGGTGGAGAAACTGAAGAAGGATGGCGGGCTCGCCGGCTTTGATCAGCGCACCCCGGACGAAGTCCCCACCATGTACCCGCACCTGCCAGCCGACACGCGAGCGCTCCCCCCGCTCGTCCGCGCCACCGCACCCACCACCGCTCCGGGATTCCACTTCCCGAGCGTCGACGACTATCACGAGGCATACCGATCGGGGCGCACCACGCCCACCGACGTCGCGACGCAGTTTCTCGCCCGCGTCGACGAAAGTGAGCGCGGCGACCGCCCCCTGCGCGCCTTCGTCGCCATCAATCGCGACGACGTCCTCGCCCAAGCGCGCGCGAGCACCGACCGCTGGCGCGCCGGCCGCCCACTCGGCCTCTTCGACGGCGTCCCTGTCGGCGTGAAAGATGAAATGGACGTGGCCGGGTATCCGACGGCGGTCGGCACCAAATTTCTGGGACGCACGCCCGCCACGCACGACGCCACGGTCGTCGCCCGCATGCGTGCCGCCGGCGCATTGATCGTTGGCAAAACCAACATGCACGAGATCGGCATCAACATCACCGGTCTCAATCCGCATCACGGATGCACGCGCAATCCGTACAACGACCGCTACCACACCGGCGCCTCTTCCAGCGGCTCCGGCACCGCCGTTGCTGCCGGACTCGTACCCGTGGCAATTGGCGCTGACGGCGGCGGCTCCATTCGTATTCCCGCGGCCCTCTGTGGCGTAGTCGGCATCAAGAGCACCTTCGGTCGAGTGAGTGAGCACGGCGCCTTTCCGCTCTGCTGGAGTCTGGGCTACCTCGGACCCATCGCCGCCACCGTGCGCGACACCGCGCGCGCCTGGGCCATCATGGCGGGCCACGACACGCACGACGCGAACACCGCCGACAAACCCGAAATCTCCCTCGACGAATCCGCGCCGGCCTCGCTCGCGGGTATCCGACTGGGGATCTACCGCCCCTGGTTCGAGCATGCGACCGCCGACGTGGTACAACACACCGATCGGTTGCTGCAGCAGCTCGTCGCACGCGGCGCCACCCTGCACGACGTCGAAATCCCGGAGCTCGACGCGCAGCGCATCGCGCATATCGTGAGCATCACCAGCGAGATGACCACCAGTATGGAGCGGCATTACGCCGAACACCGTCGCGACTTCGGACTCGACGTGCGGGTGAATCTCGCGTTAGCCCGCAGCTTCGGCGCACGCGACTATCTCACGGCACAACGGATTCGCACCCGCGCCCAAGCGATTTGGGCGCATGCCTTCGCCGACGTCGACGCCATTATCACGCCGACCACCGGTCAGACCGCGCCCGCGATTGATGAGCGCTCGCTCCCCAATGGCAACAGCGACCTCTCCATGTCGCTCCGCGTCATGCGCTTCTGCCAACCGGCCAACCTCACGGGGCACCCGGCCATCACCATGCCGGCAGGCTACGACAGCAACGGACTCCCGATCGGGCTGCAAGCCATCGGTCGCCCGTGGGGCGAACGCCTCCTCTTCCGCATTGCCGCCATGGCCGAACAAATCGTCGAGCGCCGCGCCCCAACACGGTGGCATCCGGTGCTCGACGCATGACCGACCTCCTGAGCATCGCAACGCCAGGCCATCTCCTCCCAGGGCTCGCGCTCTCCTTTATCATCGGCATCACCCTGGGCATGCTCGGCGGGGGCGGCTCTATTCTCACCGTGCCGGTGTTTGTGTACGTGCTCGGCTACGACCCCAAGCTCGCGATCGCGATGAGCTATCCGGTGGTGGGCTTCACGACACTCGTGGGCGCTGTGGGTCGATACCGCGCAGGGTTTGTGAACATGCAGCGCGCGCTAATTGTCGGCGCGGCGTCGATGTCAGCTGCTTTCGTGGCCGCTCGACTCTCGCATGGCGTGAAAGGAACGCTCCAACTCGTGATCCTCGGCACCGTCATGCTCGTTTCCGCCGTCACGATGCTGCGCTCGGCGAGCAAAGCCGATGTGCCCGCCGACGCCGCGCCGCCGCGCCCTGCGGTGCTCGCACTGGTTGGACTGTGTGTCGGCACGCTGACCGGACTCGTGGGCGTTGGCGGGGGCTTCTTGATCGTTCCGGCCCTCGTCGGCTACGGTGGCGTGGCCATGCGCGAGGCGGTGGGCACTTCGTTGCTCATTATCACCGCTAACTGCGTGGCGGGTTTCGCCGGGCAACACAACGTCGCCGCGCTCCCGTGTGGCGTCATCGCTATCTTTACCGCGACGTCCATGATTGGTCTTGTTGTCGGCACGCGGCTCGCCCGCCGAGTCGCCGTCGGCAGTCTCAAGCGGGGATTCGCCCTCCTCCTGCTCGTGGTCGCTACGCTGCTCCTCTGGCAGAATCGCTCGCAGTTCTAACGCGCGGAGCCACGATATGTTCTTTAAACGCTTCTACGACGACGGTCTCGCCCAAGCGAGCTACCTGATTGGCTGCGACGGCACGCGCGAGGCGATCGTGATTGACGCCAATCGCGATATCGCCGCCTATATCGCGGCCGCGGCCGCCGAGAAGTTGCAGATTGTGGCGGTCACGGAGACGCACATCCACGCCGATTTCCTCTCCGGCAGTCGTGAGCTCGCGCGCGCCACCGGCGCCAGGCTGTATCTGAGCGCCGAAGGGGGAGAGGACTGGCAGTATCGATTCGCCGCGGCGGACCACGCACAACTCCTTCACGACGGTGATCAGATCACCCTCGGCAAGGTACGCCTCGACGTGCTGCACACCCCCGGACACACGCCGGAGCATCTGAGCTTCCTCGTGACGGACACGGCCGCCAGCGATCGCCCCGTTGGACTCTGTTCCGGCGATTTCGTGTTCGTTGGCGATGTCGGGCGCCCGGATCTGCTTGAGCGCGCGGCGAAGGTCGCGAACACTATGGAAGTCGCGGCTCACCAACTCTTTCATTCGCTCGAGCAGTTCCGCGCACTCCCCGACTACGTCCAAGTCTGGCCTGGCCACGGCGCCGGCTCGGCGTGCGGCAAAGCACTCGGCGCCATGCCACAGAGCACGGTTGGGTATGAGCGCATTGCCAACTGGGGGGTGAGTGCTACGCAGGAAGACCGCTTTGTGCACGAAGTGCTCGCTGGGCAGCCTGAGCCGCCGGTGTATTTCGCGACGATGAAGCGCCTGAACCGCGACGGCCCGGCGATCCTTGGGGCCATGCCAAGCCCCAAGGCACTCGACGCCACCGCGCTCACACCCACGGTGGTGCGTGAAGGAATCGTGGTCGACATTCGTGCCGCAGACGAGTTCGCCGCTGGGTACATCCCGGGCACGCTCAACATTCCCTTCGGCAAGAGCTTCTCGACCTGGGCCGGGTGGCTGCTCCCCTATGATCGCGACGTGGTGCTGATCGCCAACGATGCCGCGCAGGCTGCGCGCGCGACGCGCGAGATGGCCATGATCGGCCTCGACCATGTGGCCGGTTTCACGACCGCCGAGGCGATGACCGCGTGGACGTCCGTGGGGCACGTCGTTGAGACCATTCCGCAGGCCACGGGAGCGGAGTTGGCGCCGCGCGTTGCCGCGCACGAGGTCACTGTTGTCGACGTACGCAATCACAGCGAGTTTGCGCACGGGCACATTCCGGGCGCGCTGCACATCCCGGTTGGGTACCTCACCGAGCGATTGGCAGAGATTCCGCGCGACAAACCCATTGTGCTGCAGTGTCAGGGCGGCGCGCGCAGTGCGATTGCCTCGAGTGTTTTGCGGCGCGGCGGCGTACACGACATTATCAATCTCCGAGGAGGATTCGGCGATTGGGAGCGCGAAGGACGCGCGATTGCACTCGACTGAACGCACATGTGAACGCACTTCTGAACGCACGAAAGGCCGGTGAACTCTTACGAGTTACCGGCCTTTCGCTTCGCGCTATCGCACCACTGCGCCCGGACGCGTCGCGGGGCGATGCGCCAAGATTACAACATTATGTGCGCATTGCGCAATAGTGATTGCAAAGTTTCTCAAATGCCGTGTGCACACAGGGGCCGAGCGACGTGATGTCGCTCGACCCCTGTCGTGCTGCGATTCGTGCTGCGATTCGTGCGGTGTTTCGTACTGTGTATCGTGCTGCGCATTCAGAGGCGCCGGTCGGAATCGAACCGACGGTGGGAGATTTGCAGTCTCCTGCCTTACCACTTGGCGACGGCGCCTTACTCGACGGAAGGTAGCCGCTCCACACCTCTTCCTCAAGGCGAATCGCCATCGGCGAATCGCCACGGTGGATGACGCAGGCGAACCGCCGCGCCATATCGTATATTCGCCGCCATGAACTCCACGCTTCGATGGGCGACCGTCCTCGGGACCGCGGCCATCATCCTCGCCGTGCCCCTCCCCGCGGGGATTACCCCCGAGTCCTGGCGGCTCTTCGCCATCTTCGCCGCCACCATCGCAGGATCCATCGTGCGCCCCGTCCCCGCGGGTGCCGTGGTCTTCCTCGGCGTGACCACACTCGCACTCACGGGGACACTCACCCCCGCCAAAGCGCTCGGTGGCTACTCCGAACCGCTCGTCTGGCTCGTCCTCTGCGCCTTCTTCATGTCACGCGGCGTGCTCAAAACGGGACTCGGACGACGCATCGCGTATCGCTTCATTCGCGCCATCGGCTCGAGCTCACTGGGCCTCGCCTACGCACTCGTCGGCACCGACACGCTCCTCGCCTCATTCCTCCCCAGCAACTCGGCGCGCGCCGGCGGTGTGGTCTTCCCCGTCGCCCGCTCACTCGCCGAAGCCTACGACTCGCAACCGGGTCCTACCGCCCGACGACTCGGCGCCTACCTGCTCTTCACGGTCTACCAGTGCGATGTGATCGCCTGCGCCACCTTCCTCACCGGACAGGTGTCCAACGTTCTCGCCGCCAAGTTCGCGCACGACACCGCACATGTAGATCTCTCCTACACCACCTGGCTCCTCGGCGCGTCCGTCCCTGCACTGCTCGCCTTGCTCGTCGTGCCGCGGTTGCTCTTTGCCATCTATCCGCCCGACATCACCAGCACCCCCGACGCCGCCCGCATGGCGAACGACGAACTGCAGCGCATGGGCCCCATGTCGCGCAGCGAACGGGTCATGCTCGTTGTGTTCGGCATCGTCGCCATCACCTGGATGACCACCCCCTTCCATCACCTCGACTACACCGTCGTGGCCATGGGCGGTGTCAGCGCACTCTTCCTCGCCGGCGTGCTCACCTGGGACGACATCACCAGCGAACGCGGCGCGTGGGATGTCTTTCTCTGGTACGGCGGACTCGTACGTATGGCCGGCGCCATCGGTGAAAGTGGACTCACCACACGCTTCGCGCAGGCCACCGCGGGGATGACCACCGGCTGGACCTGGGGCGCCGCGCTCGCGGTGCTCGTACTCGTCTACTTCTTTGCGCACTACGGCTTCGCGAGCATCACCGCCCACATCACCGCGATGTTCACCCCGTTTCTCGTGGTGCTCCTCGCAGCAGGCGCACCGCCGCTGATCGCCGTGCTCTTTCTTGCCTACTTCTCCAACTTGGGCGCCGCGCTCACGCACTTCGGCACCACCACCTCGCCGATCTACTTCGGCGCCGGCTATGTGACCCAACGCGACTGGTGGCGACTGGGCCTCATCGTCGCACTCACCACCATCACCATCTTCACCGTCGTCGGACTCGGCTGGTGGAAAGTGCTCGGCTGGTGGTAAGCACGACCTTCCCGCCGCGTAAGACCGAGGCGTAGATTTCCGGAATCCTCCATCAGGAGCCCCAGCAGTGCAGACGGGCAGTCCGAAATCCCACACGGAATACGACGTGATCGTCGTCGGGTCGGGCGCTGGCGGCGGGATGGCCGCCTACCAGCTCTCGATCAACGGCCTCAAGGTGCTCTTGCTCGAAGCGGGTCGGAGTTACGACCCCGTGCGCGAGACGCCGATGTTCAAGCTCCCGCGCGAAGCCCCACTCCGCGGCGCCGGCGGACGCGAGAAACCGTTCGGCTACTACGACGCCACCGTCGACGGTGGCTGGGAAGTCCCGGGCGAACCGTACACCAACGCCCCAGGCACCGATTTCCGGTGGTGGCGGTCCCGGATGCTCGGCGGCCGCACCAACCACTGGGGGCGCATCTCGCTCCGCATGGGCGAGTACGACTTCAAGCCCAAAACCCGCGACGGACTCGGCGCCGACTGGCCGCTCGCATACAAAGATCTCGCGCCGTACTACGACAAAACCGAGATGCTCATTGGCGTCTACGGCGGTGACGATGATCTCGAGAACACCCCGCGCTCCTCACCCGGGGTGCTCCAGCCCGCGCCCGCGCCGCGTGTCGTAGAGCTGCTCGCAAAAAAGCACGCCGCACCCATGGGGATTCCCGTCATCCCCGCGCATCTGGCCATCATGACGCAGCGCCAGGATGCGGAAGTCCTCCCCAAGAAGCTCCATCCTGGCAATAAGCTCGCGCAGCGCGTCCTCGCCGAGTCGATGCGCTCACGACAGGCCTGCTTCTACGCCACGCCCTGCGGGTCAGGGTGCTCAATCAAAGCCAACTTCCAGTCGACCACCGTGTTGATTCCGCCCGCGCTCGCCACGGGCAATGTCGACTTGGTGCCCGACGCGATGGTGCGTGAGGTCACGGTCGACAAGAACGGCCGCGCCACCGGCGTGCACTACATCGACAAGCGCACGCGCACCGATCACCACGTGAAGGCCCGCGTGGTGGTGCTCGCCGCATCGGCCGCCGAAACAGCGCGCATTCTGCTCAACAGCAAAAGCAACCAGTTCCCCCAGGGGCTCTCGAATTCCAGCGGGCTCGTCGGCAAGTACTTGATGGACACGGTCGGCGCCGGCATCGGCGGCGAGATCCCTGCGCTCGAAGGCCTCCCGCCGTACAACAACGAGGGCGCCTCAGGGATGCATATGTACATCCCGTGGTGGCTCTATAAAGAACAGATCGGTGGCAAACTTGGCTTCGCGCGCGGCTACCATGTGGAGTTCGGTGGTGGGCGCGGAATGCCGGGCAACGGGTCGTTCAACTTCCTCGAAGGGAAGACCGAGGGTGCGTACGGCACCAAGTACAAGGAAGCCGCACGCCGCTACTATGGATCGTCGGTCTGGTTCGACGGCCGCGGCGAGATGATTCCCAACGAGCAATCGTTCTGCGAGATCGACCCCGAGACGGTCGATCAGTGGGGTATTCCCGTGCTCCGCTTCCATTGGAAGTGGTCAGATCACGAGCTCAAGCAGGCCGTGCACATGCAGCAGACCTTTGCCCAGATCATTGAGGCGATGGGCGGCAAAGTGAACGGCAAGCCGGCGACCGACGGCAATCAGGCGATCGCCAAGGGGGGCCAGATCATCCACGAAGTTGGCACCTGCCGCATGGGGACCGACGCCAAGAGCTCGGTGCTCAACGAGTACTGTCAGTCGTGGGACGTGAAGAACCTCTTTGTCACCGACGGCGCGCCCTTCGTCTCCAACGCCGACAAGAACCCCACGCTGAGCATTCTCGCGCTGGCGTGGCGCACCACGGATCATATCCTCGACCAGCTGAACAAGCGGGAGATCGGCTGATGCGTGACGACGAAACGACGCACGGTGTTGGTCGGCGCGATGCGATCAAAGGCATGGCCGCCGCGATCGCGCTGCCGATGCTCGGCACCACCGAGCAGACGGCAGTTCCGCCCGTAGCGCCGCCAGCCGTGCCGCACGCAGCGCCAACTCCGCTGGTGCAACTCACCCGTGGCGTCCCGCGCGGCGACGCGTGGGACCCCGACATGCAGCACCCCAGCAAAGACTGGCCCCGCAAACTGACGACCGCCGAGATGACAACGCTCGCGGCGCTCGCCGACATGATCATTCCCAAGGATGCACACTCGCCGAGCGCGTCAACGGTGGGGGCGCACCTGTATATCAATGAGCATGTGTCGGCGCCCGGCGCGAGCTACGAACGCGATCTCGTGCGCGTGCGCGGTGGCGTCAGCTGGATCAACCTCGAGAGCGAGAAGCGCTTCAGCACGCCGTTCGCGAAGTGCAGTCTTGAGCAGAAGACCGCCATTTGCGACGACATCTGCTACCTCCCGAAGGCCAAGGAGGAGTTCAAAGCGGGTGCCCGGTTCTTCTCGCTCGTCCGCAACCTGGTGGGGACCGCCTTCTATACGACGGACGCGGGGATGAAGGATGTGGGATTCGTGGGGAACGTGGCGCTCCCCAAGTGGGAGCTCCCGCCGGCGGAGATCCGCGCCAAGCTGGGGATCTGACGCGGGGCGTACTATCCCCTTATGCCGCAACGTCTTAGCTGTCACAACAGGGCGCTCTAGTATTGGCTAAGCGATTAAGAAATCCTGCATTTTTTACACGCCGACCGCGCCCAAACGGGCGGTCGGCGGCTTGTTATTGCTGAATGTTTGGCTAAATTTGCATTATCTGCAAAAAATGAATGTCAGCACGCGTTAACCTCCGCCCACCGAATCCATATATGTCGAGCAAGTTCTCGCCCCGTGTTTCGGCGATGCACGCCATCAGCAATCGCGTGACCGCCGCACCCGACGTTCCGGCCGCTGGTTCCAACGAGCCGACCTCGTCGTACTTCGGCATCAATACCTTTGGCGCGCGTCAGATGCGCGACAAGCTCCCCAAGGACATCTATCAGAAGCTCGTCGAGGCCGTGCGCCTCGGGAAGAAGCTCGACCTCGAGATCGCGCCGACCGTTGCGCAGGTCATCAAGGAATGGGCGGTCTCGCGTGGGGTCACCCACTTCTGCCACTGGTTCCAGCCGCAGACGGGGCTCACGGCCGAAAAGCATGATGCCTTCATGAATTTCGACGAGAACAAGTCGGCGATCGAACAGTTCACCGGCGACCAGCTCATTCAGTCGGAGCCCGACGCGTCCTCCTTCCCGAGCGGCGGACTGCGCGCCACGTGGGAAGCCCGCGGCTACACCGCCTGGAACCCGGCCTCGCCGGTGTTCATCATGGAGAGCCCGGGCGCCAAGACGCTCTGCATCCCGTCGGTCTTCATCGGCTATCACGGCGAAGCGCTCGACGAGATGACCCCGCTCCTTCGCTCGAGCGACATCCTCTCCGAAAAGGCCAAGGAGCTCCTCGAGCTCATCGGCGACAAGGGCGCGTTGCGCGTCTACACCACGATGGGCGCCGAGCAGGAGTACTTCCTGATCGACCGCACGCACTTCGCCATGCGCCCGGATCTCGTGATGGGTGGCCGCACGCTGGTTGGCGCCGCCCCGCCACGCGGTCAGCAGCTCGAAGACCACTACTTCGGTGGAATCCCCGAGCGCGTGCTCGCCTGCATCGCTGAAGTGGAGTTCGAGCTCGCCAAGCTTGGCGTGCCGATCGTGACGCGCCACAACGAAGTCGCGCCCTGCCAGTTTGAGATGGCGCCGCAGTTCGAAGAAACCGACATCGCCGTGGATCACAACCAACTCGTGATGTCGGTGCTCAAGAAAGTCGCGATCCGTCACGGCCTTCAGGCGCTGCTCGCGGAGAAGCCCTTCGCTGGTATCAACGGCAGCGGCAAGCACTGCAACTGGTCGATGGCGATCACGTCCGACAACGATCTCGACGGCGTGAATCTCCTCAAGCCGGGCAAGACGCCGCACCAGAACATCCGCTTCCTGCTCTTCTTGGCCGCCGTCCTCAAGGCGGTGCACAAGCATGCCGGCTTGATCCGCGCGGGCATCGCCACGAGCGGCAACGAGCATCGCCTGGGTGCCAACGAAGCGCCGCCGGCCATCATCTCGGTGTTCATGGGTGACATGCTCACCCGCGTCATCGACGACATCGCCGCCGGCAAGACGGGCTCGCAGAACGCGGCACAGGCCATGATTCAGCTCGGCGTCGCCAAGCTCCCCGAAGTCGCCAAGGACAACACCGACCGGAACCGCACGTCGCCCTTCGCCTTTACCGGCGCAAAGTTCGAGTTCCGCGCCGTGGGATCGAGCCAGAGCATCGCGTTCCCAGTCATGCTGCTCAACGCGACGGTCGCTGAAGCTGTGGTGGAGATGACCGAAGCGCTGAAGCACGAACTCAAGACCACCAAGGATCGCGACGACGCCGTGCTCAAGGTGGTGCGCGAAGCGTTCAAGCTCACCAAGGCGGTGCGCTTCGAAGGCAACGGCTATAGCGAGGATTGGGTCAAGGAAGCCAAGAAGCGCGGCCTTCCGAACTACCGTCGCTCGCCCGAGGCGTTGCTCCAGATCGTCTCCAAGCAGAGCATGCACCTCTTCACCTCACTCGGCATCCTGACCAAGGAAGAGGTGGACTCGCGCTATCACATCCGGCTCGAGCGCTACATCAAGGACATCATGATCGAGATGTACACGCTGGCCGAGATCATTGACACGCTCGTGCTGCCGGCGTCGTACGGCTACCTCGGCACGCTCGCGGATGCGGCGGCCAAGGCCAAGAGCGCAGGGATCAAGACGGTACCGCAGCGCGCCGCGGCCGAAGCCACCGGCAAGCAGGTGGTGGCGCTCCAGAAGGCGGGCGCCGCACTGCATGCGGCCATTCAGAAGGCCGAGACGCTCCATCACGATCCGGCCAAGCAGGCGCAGCATCTGACGAGCGTCGGCGCTGGGGCCATGGAAGCCGTGCGCGCGGTGAGTGATGCTATCGAGCTCACCGTTGGCGACGATTTCTGGCCGCTCCCGCGTTACCGCGAGATGCTCTTCCCGGTCTGATCACGCGGCACTGCGGCACTACCGCAACACTGTACGACGAGGCCCCCATCGGCACTGCCGGTGGGGGCCTCTGCACGTCGGTACGATACGGTTCGTGTTTAGCGTCCGTTATTCAAATCGCGACCGCCCTGACGCCGACGGGAAATATTGAACCACGGTTGCGTGGAGATGGTAAAGAGCCAGCGATTCGACACACCGCCACGCATCCACACCGTCTTGGCAATATCGAACCGAAGCGGCGCCTGCGACGGCTGCCCCCACACGCGCCGAATGCCGATGCCCAGTAAGAGCGCCTCGGGATTGGTGGTGAGCGTGTCGTTGCTGGCCACATTGCGATGGCGTTCCGTGTACTGAACGAATGGCACGGCATCGACGGCCCAGCGCCGATCTTTGGTGTAGGCCGTGATCGACCGCTCGAGCGTCACATTGAACGCACTCTCCGCGAGACGCGAACCTGGAATCAGCGCGCGCAGTGTCGGATCAACAGTCGAGAGCGCGAACACATCGGGGTCCGGATTGAGCACGCGTTCCGCTGCCACACGGAGCGCCCACGACCCGCGCGGCGCGCGGCGATACGCCGCCGCTGCAATGCGAGCCACACCATCGGCGATCGAATCGTTTTCGACGTAGCCCGAGAGCCAGAGATCACCGGTCAGAATCGTGCTGGCATCGGGCTGCGCCGTGTAGCCGCCCCAGCTGTCGAAATGCGTAATCGGTCCGCCCACAAACAGCTCGCGCCCAACCCCGACCACAAACTCGCCGTCGAATCCACGCGGGACCTCGGCGCTCTGCTGTCCCGGTACGAGCCAGTTGATAGCGCCCACCTGCATCGACCGTCGCGCGAAGCCCACCAGCGGCGCCGTGAATTCGCGCGCGACCGTTGGGCGCCCGAGGCGCGCATTGCGTTGGACCACATCCAAATCGGACTTCTCGTGTTCCACGCCAAAGACAACAGCCGTCACCCCGTTCTCGTCCTGCTGAATCCGGCGCTGAAACGACAAGACATCCAGCCGTCGTTCGATGAGCAGCGCGACGGGTTGCGTCACATCCAACTGCTGACGCATGAGCTGCGAACTCGTGAACGCCATGCGCCACAGATCACGCGGCGAAAAATCGCGAGACCGAATGTTCCAGCCCCACGAACGACCATCGCCGTAGTTGCGCAACGAGAGGCCACCGCGCAACGGCGATCCCAAGAGGTACGGATCCGAATAGGTCAGCGTCACCGCGGCGCGGTCGTCGACGTTCTCCGCGACCGCAGTAATTGATCGTCCCGATCCGCCAACATTCATCTCGCTCACGGACACCCGCGAGGTCACCCGTCCGTAGCGCACATCGCCGCGGAGACTCCACGAATCGTGCGTGGTGATCGTGATATCTGTTGTGCCATCGCCGCAGTGCGTGCCCGTCAGGAGCACGTCATTGTACACACCGCTCCGTCGCAAGCGTCGCATGGACTCCTGGATCTCGAGCGAGTCCATCGGCTGCCCCGACGCGAAGGTCAGGTTGTTGAGCGGAACGCTGAGTCGCGTGGTGAAATGCAGTGCGCGCACAACACCGCCGATAAACCCGGGCGGCGCCTCAACCGTGTGCGCATCCACCGATACCTGGCCAATGCGTGTGCCAAGCCAGCGCTGTGGAAATCCCACGGTCAGGGTATCGGTCGTACAACTGGGCGCGGGAGCGCCCTGTGCCTGAAGCGTACTCAGCGGTAGCGCGCCGACGAATAGCGTGCCAACCGATGGCGCGCCGACAAGGCACGCCACCAGGAGCGCTAGTACTTCGCGAGATACTGCTCTAACTCCCACGCGCTCACCTGAGAGATGTAATCACTCCACTCCTGCCGCTTCGCCGCGAGGAAGTTGGTGGTGATGTGACGCCCAAGCGCTTCTTGCACGACATCGCTCTTTTCGAGTTCGTCGCACGCTTCGTTGAGGTCGTGCGGCAGATCGTCAATGCGCAGCCGCCGCTTCTCGCGATGCGACATCTCCCAAATATTCTCGTTCACCGGCTCGCGCGAGCTCGCCTTGGTATCGATGCCATCGAGCCCGGCCGCAAGCATCACCGCGAGCGCGAGATACGGATTCGCCGCCGGATCGGGCGAGCGCAACTCCACGCGCGTCCCCGTGCCACGACGCGCCGGCACGCGAATCAACGGCGACCGATTCCGCATGCTCCACGCCACATTCACCGGCGCTTCAAAACCTGGGACAAGCCGCTTGTACGAATTCACCAACGGATTGGTGATCGCACTCATCCCGCGCGCATGCGTCAGCAAGCCGCCGATGTAATGGTGCGCAATCGCCGAGAGCTCGTAATCGCCGGCCGCATCGTAGAACGCGTTCTTCCCGTTGTGGAACAGCGACTGATGCGTGTGCATCCCGCTGCCGTTCTGTCCAAAAATCGGCTTCGGCATAAACGACGCGTGCAACCCAAAACGCTGCGCCACATCACGCACCACAAATCGGAACGTCGCAAGATTGTCGGCCGTGGTCACCGCGTCGGCATAGCGGAAATCGATTTCGTGCTGCCCATGCGCCACTTCGTGATGCGCAGCCTCAATCTCAAAGCCCATCTGCTCGAGCACATCCACCACCGCGCGACGCGCGGTCTCACCCAAGTCCACGGGCGCAAGATCGAAATATGAACCGGCATCATGCGTCGTCGTCGTCGGCATCCCCTCAGCCGACAACTTGAACATGAAGAACTCCGCTTCCATGCCGGCGTTCATCGTGTAGCCCATCTTGGCAGCCCGCGCGACTTGGCGCTTGAGCGCGCCGCGTGGATCGCCATCAAAGGGCGCCCCTTCTGGGGTTTGGATATCGCAGATCAGACGCGCCACGCGCCCCTGATCATCGCCACCCGGAAAAATCTTGAAGGTGCTCAGGTCGGGCACGAGCAACATGTCCGACTCCTCGATCCGCACGAACCCCTCAATCGACGACCCGTCAAACATGATGTCGCCGTCGAGCGCCTTAGCGAACTGCGACGCGGGAATCTCGACATTCTTGTTGATCCCAAGAATGTCGGTGAACATCAGGCGCAGGTACCGGACGCGATGCGCCTCGGCGAGCTCCAGGATGTCCTTCTTAGTGGCCCCGCCGAGATCGGCGAGGAGGGCACGCGACTTACCGGCCACGATGGTGATGCTCGCAGGTAGGAGGAGGTTCTGTCTCCTGAAATATCAGCCTCGACGCGCCACTCGGCAAACCGCCAAGGCCTCAATTCTGGCGGCGATTCCTGTATGTTTGTCCGATGACCAACACCAGCCCGAACTGCCCAAGCTGCGGCGAGACCGCGAGCGGTCACTTCTGCGCCACCTGCGGCGCCCTCCTGAACCCCAAGGCGGTCTGTAGTGTGTGCGGCAAGCCGCTCGCCTCGGGGGCGCACTTTTGTCACCAGTGCGGCGTCGCGGTCAGTGGGAGCGGCACGGCACGCCAGCAGGGGCAGAATCGCTTCAAGGACGGGCCGGCTACTGGCCCTTCCAAAGCAGGTCCTGCTGCGCCAGGCGCGCAGCCGGCCCCGGCGGGGACCTTTCAGTGGGGATGGCTCGTTCCGGGCATCGCCGTACTCATGCTCGTGGTGTTCCTGATTGCGCAGAAGCTCTCAGGAAACGCAGGCGGCGCGGCACCGGAGGGCGACAAGACACCGCTCGGCGGTGCTCCAATGGCGGGCCCGTTCAGTGGTGGAGCCGGTGCTGGCGCCGGTGGTGGTGGCGCGCCGCCCGATATTTCGCAAATGACCCCCGAGCAGCGCGCCGACCGGCTCTTTGATCGGGTGATGCGCTATGGCTCCGAGGGGAAGCAGGACAGCGCCCGGATTTTCGCGCCGATGGCAATCCAGGCCTACGAGATGATCGGGGCGCTCGACACGCATCGTCGCTACGACATCGGAATGATCGCGGTGATTGCCGGCGATGCCGGGATCGCCAAGGCGCAGGCCGACACGATCCTCTCGGCGAACCCGACGCATTTGCTTGGGTTGGTGGTGGCAATGAAGGCGGCCGGACTCGCCAACAAGCCGGCCGAGCGCGCGGCCTTTGAGAAGCGACTGGTGGCTGCCAAGGACGCCGAGTTGGCCAAGAAGCTTCCGGAGTACGAGTCGCATCGTGGGGACATTGACGGGGCGCTGAAGGCGATGGTCAAGAAGTAGGCTATTGTTATGAAATTATCGCGTATTTAAAGACACCAAAGCGACACAAACAAGACAATCTAGAGCCATTTGTGCGATTTGATGGCCTGTTGCACCGGCTGATTTTAGTCGGTGCGACATCCCCGTGGCTCAGCGACGGCGTCTCGATGCCTGAGCCGGGTCGCGTGCCCTGCTCCTTCAGGGAGGCTGACGCCAGCGTTGGCGCTCCCTTCGGCGTATATACTCTGATGATTTCACGCTCCGTACTTTCGCGCGCCAGCGCCCTCGTCTTCGCGACCTGCCTGGCGCTCCCCGCCGCGCAGGGTCAGCGCGCGGATACCGTCCGCGTCGGCATTGCCGACGCGGTCAACTACGTCCTGCGCAGTTCCGACGAGAACAAGCTCGCCTTGCTCTCCGTCGATAATGCCGACGCGGCGGTTACGACCGCGCGCGCCACGGGGCTGCCGCAGCTCCGTTTCAACGGCAGCTACAACCAGGTCCTCACCAATGCGCGCGCCGAGATCGTCGGGTCGGTGTTCGGGCAAGCGTACACGTACAACAACACGTTCGCCCTGTCGCAAACGCTGTTCCAGGGCGGAAAGATTGTCGCGGCTACTCGTGCGGCCGACAACACGCGCCAAGCGGTGCGTTTCGACGCCGGCGAGACCCGCGCCCGGCTCGCCGTCGACATCCAGCGCAGTTACCTCAACGCGCTGTACCTCGCCCGACTTGCCGCATTGCAGGACGAAAACCTCAAGCTGTCCAGCGACCGCCTCGCGCAGGTTGAGCAGCTCTTTGCCGCGGGACGCTCCGCGCGGTTCGACGTGCTCCGCGCGCGCGTGGACCGTGCGAATATTGAGCCGCTCGCCATCCAAGCACACTCCGATCGCGATGTCGCGCTGCTCGACGTCAAGCGACTCCTCGATATCGACGCGGAGCGGCCGCTGATCCTCACCACCGCGCTCGACACCACGATGGTTCGTCAGGTGGTTAATACCGTCGCCAACGACAAGCTCGCCGACGAAATCCGCGGCTCGGTGCGCTCGGCGGAGCTCTCGCTTCGCGCCCGTCAGGAAGGGGTACGCGTCGCCCGCGGCGACTATCTCCCCACGGTCACCGCGACCTTCAACTGGGGCTATCTGGCGCTCCCGTCGGTGAACGGCTTCCCGAGTCGACTGGGCGCGACGTCGCTGGCCTACTGCCCCGCCGGCACCACGGGCAAGGTGTGCCAGAACAACGGCTTCTTCCCCGACCGCAACTTCACCGTCGCCATGACCTGGGCGGCCTTCGACGGCTTCCGCACCAAGGGGAACGTCGACCTCGCACGCACCGCGGCGCGGATCGCCGAAACGTCGTTGCATCAGGTGCGCGAGGCCGCGTCGCTCGAACTGGCGCGCTCACGCGCCGAGTTCGACCGCGCGCAGCTCGCGTACAACGCGCGCACCGTGAACGCCTCCGAGGCCCAAGAGGCGTTCGATCTTGCCACGCTGCGATTCTCGCGTGGTCTCTCCACCCAAGTCGAGGTGTCGGACGCGCAGTTCGCGCTGCTCACCGCCAAGTCGACCGAAGCCCGCTCGACCTACGATCTTTATCTCGCGGCCGCCGATCTGGCCCGCGTGCGCGGCCGGCCTATTCCGCTCCCCACGGGCGGCACGGTGCCGGTGCGCTCCACTTCAGGACTGCCCAGTGCACCTTCGAATCGCTGAACCGACGCGCATCCTGCGCGCCGCCGCACTCGCTGCTCTCGCTGCGCTCGCCACGCTCACCTTCGGCCCCACGCTCCTCACGGCGCAGGATGCCGGGAAGAAGTCGGGCGACGCCAAGCAGGGCGCCGATGCCAAGTCCGGCTCCAAGGGTGGTGGCGGCGGCGGCCGCACCGCCTCGGTGATCCTCTCCGCGACCGACGTGTACAAGGTCGCGCGCGGCACCATCGAGGCCGGGCTCCCGATCTCCGGCGATCTGCGTCCGATCGAGACGATCTCCGTGCGCACCCGCACCGACGGCATCCTCGAGTCGGTGCTCGTGCGTGAAGGGCAGGCCGTGAAGGCCGGCGAGTTGCTGGCGAAGTTCGAGTCCACCGAGCAGGAGGCCGCGCTCGCCTCGGCCGAAGCGGACCGGCTCGCGAACGCGAGTGACTTCGAGACGCAGAAGTGGACCTACGAGCAGAACGTCGCGCTCTTCAAGGCGGGCGCCATCGCGGAACGCGACATGCGCACCTCGCAGCAGGCCGCCGATGCGGCCAAGGCGCGCCTCGCCGCGTCCGAAGCGCGACTCCGCACGGCGCAGAACACATTGCGCGACATGCGCGTGGTCGCGCCGGTCGCCGGGATCATCAGCACCAAGGCCGTGCAGAACGGCGAGCAGACGCTCCGCGGCGCCGCCCTCTTCACGATGGTGCGCAACGAGATCCTCGAACTCACCGCCTCGCTCCCCGCCAAGATGGCCGGCGGCGTCCGTGAGGGCCAAGTGGCGCGCTTCGCCGCCGACGGCAAGCAGTTCACGGGGAAGGTCGCCCGCGTGAGCCCGACCATCGATCCCACGTCGCGCAACGTCACGGTGTACATCCAGATCCCGAATCCCAAGAACGCGCTCAAGGGGAACACCTTCTCCACCGGCCAGATCGTGTCGCGCACCGTGGGCAATGCGCTCGTGGTGCCGCAGGCGGCGGTCCGCATCAGCCCCGTGGACGGCAAGACGATGGTCTACAAGGTCGAAGGCGGCGTGCTCAATCCCGCGACCGTGAAGACGGGCATCAGCGACGACGCCCGTGGTGTGGTCGAGATCCTCGAAGGGGTCGAAGAGAAGGACGTGGTGGTCGTGGGCAACCCGGGCACGCTCGGGCGCGGGATGAAGGCCACGATCCTCGGGAACGACACCAAGGCCGGCGGCGGTCGCGGCGGCAAGGGTGAGGGGAAGGACGGCAGCAAGAGCGACGGCAGCAAGAAGAAGGGAGCGCCCTGATGTTCCTCTCCGACGTTTCCATCAAGCGTCCGGTCTTCGCCACCATGATGATGGTGGCGTTGGTCGTTCTCGGCGTCGCGTCGTACAAGCGACTCGCCGTGGACGAATATCCCGACGTCACCTATCCGATCATCAGCGTCAACGTCTCGTATCCCGGGGCCTCCCCGGAAGTGGTCGAGCGCGTGGTCTCGCGTCCGATCGAGACGGCGCTCAATACCGTGGACGGCCTCTACGAACTCACCTCGACCTCGTCGGAAGGGAGCTCTAACGTCCGTCTGCAGTTCAAGCTCGGCGTCGACCCGACCAAGATGCAGCCGGAGGTCTCGGCCAAGGTCGGTCGTATCCGCCGTCAGCTGCCGTTCGACATCCAGGAACCGGTCATCTCGCGCTTCGATCCCAACGATCAGCCGATCCTGACCGTCGCGGTGCTGAGCCGCGAGCGTTCGTTGCGCGAACTCACCGACCTGGGCGACCAGGTCATCCGGCCTCGTCTCGAGAGCGTGAACGGTGTGGGTGGCGTGCAGTTGAGTGGCGCGGCCACGCGCGAGATCCACGTGGAGCTCGATCCGGCCGCGATGCGCGCCAACAGCTTGAGCCCGGATCAGGTCTCGACGGCGATCGACCGCGAGAACCGCGAAGTCCCCGCCGGACGCATCAAGCAGGGCGACACCGAACGCGGGGTGCGCGTCACCGGGCGCCTGATCGATCCGCTCACGTTCAAGAACCTCGTCGTCGCGGTGCGCAACGGAGTTCCGGTCCGTGTCCGCGACGTCGCCACCGTGCTCGACACGATCGCCGAACCCCGCAGTGCCTCCCTGTACAAGGACACCGTCGCGCTCTCGCTCGACGTGCTCAAGATCTCGGGCTCCAATACCGTCCAGGTCGCCGACAACATCAAGGCCGTGCTCGCCGACATCGAGCGCCAACTGCCGAGCGACGTGAATCTGCGCCTGACGCGCGACGACTCGCGCCGCATCCGCGCATCGCTCGAGGACGTCGAGATCTCGATCATCGTGGGCGCGCTGCTCACGGTGCTCATCATCTACCTGTTCCTGAACTCCTGGCGATCGACCGTCATCACCGGACTCACACTCCCGGTGTCGATCATCTCCGCCTTCTTCGCGATGTGGGCGTTGGGCTTCACCGTGAACACGATGACGCTGCTCGCCCTCTCGCTCGCCATCGGTCTGCTGATCGACGATGCGATCGTGGTGCGCGAGAACATCGTGCGCCATGTGGCCATGGGCAAGGACCATCATCGCGCCGCCAAGGAAGGGACCGACGAGATCGGCCTTGCGGTGTTCGCCACCACGGCGGCCGTGGTCGCGGTGTTCATCCCCGTCGCCTTCATGGGCGGCCAGATCGGCAAGATCTTCTTCCAGTTCGGCGTCACGGTGAGCTTCGCCGTGATCGTCTCGCTCTTCGTGTCGTTCACGCTCGACCCGATGCTCTCGTCGGTGTGGCACGACCCCGAAGCGATGGAGCATGGGGAAGAGGCGTGGGCGCACGCGGGTCCGGTGCGCCGGATCGCGTTGCGCTTCGACCGCTGGTTCGAGCGCATGGCCGATCATTACCCGGCGATGTTGCGCTGGGCGATGAAGCGTCGCTGGCTGGTGGTCGGCGGTGCCATCGGCTCCGTCGTGATCGCGGGGTTGATCTACGCGCAGCTGGGCTTCACCTGGATGCCCGACTTCGACGGCGGCGAGTTCTCCGTGAGCTTCCGCACGGCACCGGGCTCCAACCTCGCCTACACGCTCGGCAAGGGACGTGAGCTCGACGCGTTCATCCGTAAGGAGTTCGACGCCGACCTCGATTTCACCTCGCTTTCGACCGGTGGGCGCGGCGGTGGCATCAACAACGGCAGCATCAACATGCGCCTCAAGCCCCGTCGCGAGAGGCCGCATTCGCAGTTCGAGATCCAGACCAAGCTCCGCGCCTCCCTCGGCAAGTTCCCGGGCATCAGCGCGAGCATCGGACAGACGCAGACCATCTTCGGTGGTCGTGGCGCGCCGATCACGGTGAACGTGCAGGGGCCGGAGCCGCAGCGCCTCAAGCTGATCGCGAGCCAGGTGCTCGACGCCATGAAGAAGGTCCCCGGCATCGCCGAACCGCAGTCGAGCGATGAAGGGAATATCCCGCAGCTCAACATCAATGTGGACCGGCAGCAGGCTTGGGCCGCCGGACTCGGCATCAACAGCATCGCGACCACGCTGCAGCCGCTGTTCAGCGGTTTCCGCGCCTCGGTGTGGCAGGACCCCGCCGGCTTCACGCACGACGTGGTCGTGATCTTCCCCGACTCGCTCCGCCGAACGCAGAGCGATGTGTCCAACATCCTGATCAACGGCAGCGGGATCGACAGCCGCACCAACCTCCCCGCCGGCGTGATGCTCTCACAGGTCGCCGACATCCAGCCCGGCGTCGGCCCGCAGCAGATCGAACGCCGCGCCCTCGAACGCCAGATCCGCATCAACGCGCAGGTGCTCCCCAATGCGCCGATCGGCGACGTCGCCGACCGCGTACGCATCGCGATCGACTCACTGGTGCTGCCCCCGGGCTATCGCACCGTCTTCACCGGCAACGTGCAGGACCTCAACGACACCAAGCGCTACGTCGGCGAAGCCCTCACCCTCGCCGTCATCTTCATCTACCTGATCCTGGCCTCACTGTTCGGCTCGTTCCTGCAGCCGCTCTCGATCATGCTCGCCCTGCCCCTCAGCTTCCTCGGCGTCGCGCTCGGCCTGCTCGTCACGAAGGGCACCATCAACGTGATGAGCATGATCGGCATCATCATGCTCATGGGGCTCGTGACCAAGAACGGCATCCTGCTCATCGACTTCGTGAACCAGCGACGCGAAGAGGGGGAGGACCGGCTCCAGGCGATCCTCGAGTCGGGACGCATCCGTCTGCGCCCGATCATCATGACCACGGTGGCCATGATCTTCGGCATGCTCCCGCTCGCGTTCGCGATCGGCGAGGGAGCGGAGCAGCGGGCCCCGATGGCGCACGCGGTGATCGGTGGACTCATCACCAGCACCCTGCTCACGCTGTTTGTGGTGCCCGTCGTGTATTCGCTGCTCGATGACTTCACCCTGTGGCTCAAGTCACGCAGGAGCGGCGGCCAGGACGCGGCGGTCGAGCCAACGCCGGCGGGTCACCATCTCCCCGACGGCGTCCTGGCCAATTCAACGCGTCCGTAGGGGCGCCTGGCGGACCTCGTCTCACGTCATCGCGCGGTAAACCTTGTGCGTAGGACGGGTGTTGTATACTCTGTGGCTCAGCGGGCAGATTCGTTTCCGTATCGCTTGACAGCTGCGCGCGACTTTTGTATTCAGCGGTGGGACTGGTCGTCCACCTTTTATTGAACGTTGTGACAGGAGGCAGGACATGAGTTTCGGCGATGCAATGGCCGCTGGCGGCTACGGCGACGACGACGGCGAGGAACTCGGCGGCTACAGCGGCGGCGGGATTCCCTACGACGACGAAGAGGACGAGGACGGCGGCTGGTCGATCAACAAGGACCAGAGCGACTCGCTGTGGGATAGCACCGAGGAGTCGGACGACGACGACGAAGAGAGCGTTCCGGGCGAACTCGCGCCGGACGCCGGCGTCGTGGACGACGAGGACGACTCGGATCTGTTCGGTGGTGGGCTGAGCGCCCCGCGGAAGCGCGGTCGCAAGCCCGCCTCGGAGACGGATGCACCAGAGGAAGCACCGGTAGACGCCCCCGTCGAAGCACCGGTGGCTGCCCCGAAGGCTGCTTTAAAGGCCGCTCCAAAGGCCGCTCCAAAGGCTGCTCCGAAGGCCGCGGCCAAGGCTCCGGCCAAAGCCGCCCCTGTGAAGGCCGCCAAGAAGCCGGCCAAGCCCGCGAAGGCTGCTACCAAGGCTGCTGCCAAGGCTGCTGCCAAGGCTGCTGCCAAGGCTTCTGCCAAGGCTTCTGCCAAGGCCCCAGCCAAGAAGCCGGCAAAGGTCGCCGCAAAGAAGCCCGTAAAAGCCGCCAAGAAAGCCGCCAAGCCGGTCAAGGCCGCTAAGAAGCCGGTCAAGGCCGCCAAAAAGCCGGTCAAAGCCGCTAAGAAGCCGGCGAAGCCAGCCAAGAAGGTCGCGAAGGTCGTGAAAAAGGCCGCGAAGGCCAAGAAGTAACCGACATTCCCTCCCTCGGCCCCGGCCGTTTGGGAGAACGGGGGGTGCGCGAACCATCGCGTACCCCCCGTTGTTACCTGCTGTTGTGACCTGCCCGACCGCGCCCCCGTCCGCCCCGTTCTCGAAGTTTCGCTCCGCCGGAGTTATTGTATCGGGATGGCTGAGTCTTCTGTTGCACTTTTGCGCGCCCACGCGCGCCACGCTCCATGGAACGCACGCGGACTCGCCTCGCATGCCACGGCACTCGTTGACGCCGCCGGCATGCGGCCCACCAACGCGTCGGCGCGCGCGACGCCAAGTGCACGCGCGGTGCGTTTTTACGTCGCAGCCGGACTGATCGATCATCCCGAAGGCAAAGGCACAGCGGCGACGTATCACTATCGCCATCTCCTGCAGTTGCTCGGCATCAAGATTCGTCAGCGCGAAGGCCAAACGCTCGACGCCATCAAAGCGGAGATGATTGACGTCACCGGCGATCAACTCGAGCGCCGCGTTGCCCAAGCGCTCGCCCCCGCACTCGGTGCCGGCAGCGATCGCGCCGTGGCGCACGACGACGACAAACCCGTGAGCTGGCGCCGACTCCCCGTGGCCGATGGGATTGAACTCAACGTGCGCGACGATTCCCCCGCCGCACGCGACGCCGTGATCATCGCCATTCGCGAAGCCGTACGCGCGGCACTCGGTCGCGAGGAGCTGCGATGATCGCGCAGACCACCCAGCGCGCGGGTAACACCCCGAGCCAACGGCGGAGTCCGCGCGTCACCCACCGCGGCTAATGGCGACGCGCCGCAAGCAGCCTTCGCGCACCATCGTGCTCGACCGCTCCCTTGAGGCGCTTCCTATCTTCCGGCTCAGCGACTCCGCCGAAGAGACGGTCATCACCTGGTCGCCCCCCTCGGGCGGTCGCTGGCGCGTGCTCCCTGCCCCAGGCGAACGACTGCCGGGCACCTTCGATCAGGATGTCTACGTCGAGTTGATGCGCCGCTATCACGAAGCGGGCGCGCCCGCCGATGGCACCGTCACCTTCACGCTCCATGCCTTTCTCCGTGCCATGGGACGGCGCGTGGACGGACGCACCTACGAGCAACTGCGCTCGGCGCTCACCCGTCTCGAACGTACCCTGCTCGAATCCACCGACTGCTATCGAGAAGGCTCCGCGGGCCCGCTCTTTTCGGGCCAGATGGCCGTGCTCGCGCTCGTGCAGATCGACCGGCGGCGCATGACCGATCGCGACCAACTCGGGCTCTTTCCGCTGCTGACGAGCAACGAATCGGGCGACGCACGTGTGACCATCGCCGCCCCACTCCGCGCGAACATCGCCGCGGGCTGGAGTATCACCCTGTTGTCGTCGCAGTACTGGTCGCTCAACAGTCCGGTCGCACGGCGCCTCTACCGGTTGCTCGCCGTAGCCCGCGCCGAGGGGCACACCACCTGGCGCGTGGGACTCGAGCAACTCGCCGAACAACTCCCCTTGGTTCAGCGATTTCCGTCCCACCTCCAGCGTGTGCTCCAGCCCGCCCACGAGATGCTCGTGACCTCGGGCGCAGCCCGCGAGGCAGTCATCGAGCAGGACGGGAAGCACTGGGTGGTCAGCTATCGCCTCGGGCAAAAAGCCACCTAACGATCTATCCCGTTGTCGCGTATAGAGTTGGGCCAGTTACGTAAAGTTACGGAGTGCCCGATGGCACGAAACTCGCCGTGGCGACAGGCGTACGGACTAGGTATTCTCCCTCTTCCTCTCAAGAGTGACTCGGATCTCGATGCGTAGACTCCCAAAGGCAGCCCTGATTGGGCTCGCGTTCATTCCGCTCATTGCCGGCGCGTTCGTGGTCCAAGAGCGCGGTGCGCAGAGTGGTGTGCGCCTGTTTGAACAGGTGATGGCCATCGTCAGCGATCGCTATGTCGACTCGGTCGACATTGGCTCGCTGTACGAGAAGGCCGCCCGCGGGCTCGTGGCAGAGCTCAAGGATCCGTACGCCGAGATCTATTCGCCCAAGCAGCTTGAGGCGTTCAATCAGACGACGGGCGGGTTCTACGCCGGCGTCGGTATGCAGATCGAGCAGCAGGAAGGCACGATCGTGATCGCCAAAGTGTTTCCGCACACACCAGCCGACGAAGCAGGGATTCGCGTCGGCGATCGGATTGTAAAGATCGACACCGCACGGATCACCGCCTCGTGGAAAATCGAGATGGTCTCCGGACGGTTGAAGGGTGAGCCGGGTACCAAGATCGGCGCGACCTTTGTGCGTCCTGGCACCACGGAACCGTTTGCCGTCACCTTCACGCGGCGCGTGATTCGCATTCCGGCCGTGCCGTACGCGATCATGCTCGACGGGAAGACGGCCTACATCCCTGTGCAGGGCTTCAGCGAGACTGCGGCCAAGGAAGTCACCGACAATCTCAAACGACTAGTCGCCGAAGGCGCGACGAGTCTCGTGCTCGACCTGCGTGGGAATCCTGGTGGGTTCCTCGAGCAGGCCGACACGATGACCAACCTCTTTGTTGAGAAGGGAAAAGAGATTCTGAGTGTGCGCGGTCGCGGCGAGCCGCCGCAGGTCCACGTAACGGACATGACCCCGATTGCGCCGAAGATTCCGCTCGTGATTCTCACCGACGGCTATTCGGCATCTGCCTCTGAAATCGTCGCGGGCGCGTTGCAGGATCACGATCGCGCGCTGGTCGTCGGCACCACCTCGTTCGGCAAGGGACTCGTGCAGTCCATGTACCGCCTCGATGGTGGTTTTGCGATCAAGCTCACGACCGCCAAGTGGTACACCCCGAGCGGTCGCAGCATCCAAAAAGAACGCAAGCTCACCGACGACGGTCAGCTCGTCGAAGTGAAGCCAGATTCGCTCGAGACCGAAGCGGTGCGCCAGAATCGCCCCAAGTACAAGAGCGACGGCGGTCGCGTGGTCTACGGTGGCGGCGCCATCACGCCGGACGTCATCGTGCCGTACGACACCTTTACGACCGCCGAGCAGAAGTTGGCGCGCTCAATGCTCTCCAAGCAGCAGGAGACCTACCTGGCGCTCTACGACTACTCGTTCGAGATGAGCAAGCAGGTGAAGCCCGATTTCGCGATTACACCGGCGATGCGTGATGAGTTCTACGCGCGTCTCGCCAAGCGTGGCGTGACCGTGGACCGCAAGGAGTTCGATGCGGGCATCAAGTACATCGACCGTCTGCTCGACGGGAAGATCGCGACGCTCGCGTGGGGTGACAGCACGGCCAAGCGCCGTGACCTGCACGATGATCCCCAGTTGCAGAAGGCGTTGGATCTCTTGCGACGCGGCAAGACCACCAAGGAGCTGCTCGCGCTCGCCGCGTCCACCGCTGCACCATCAGCGCCTGGCCGTCTCAAGTAACTTTAGCCCTCTCTCATGCCTGTCGTGATTCGCATTCGGGCCACCGCGCTCCTGCTGGCGGTGGTTGCTTCAACGGCGGGGGCCCAAGGCCCCGTCAGTAAGACCTCCGCCCAGACGGTGCTCTCGACCACACCGGTTGCGCCGACGGCCGCGCCGACCAAGCCGGTCGCACGTCCCGCCGATCCGGGCGAAGACGCGCACCTGCGCAACATCCGTCAGCTCACCTTTGGCGGCAGCAACGCCGAGGCCTACTTCTCGCGCGATGGAAAGTGGGTCACCTATCAGGCGCAGATTCCTGGCCAGGCGCATCAGTGCGACCTCCAGTATGTGATGAAAGTCGATGGCACCGAGCGGAAACGTGTCTCGCCAAATGCCGGCAAGACGACCTGCGGCTGGTTCCTCCCCGACGGCAAGCGGCTCTTTTTCGGCTCGACGCACATGGCCGACAGCGCCTGCCCGCCTGTTCCAGATCCTTCCAAGGGCTACGTGTGGGGGATCGATCCCTACGACATGTACACCGTCAACCGTGACGGCTCGGGGCTGAAGCGCCTCACGAACTACGGCGTGTACACCGCCGAGGGCGTGCTGTCGCCAGACGGCAAACGGATTGTGTTTACGTCGCTCAAGGGTGGGGATCTCGACATCTACACCATGAACGTCGACGGCACCGACGTGAAGCAACTCACCACAACGCCTGGCTACGACGGTGGTCCCTGGTGGTCGCCCGACGGCAAGCAGATTGTGTACCGCGCGTATCATCCCACCGACAGCACGGAGCTCGCGCAGTACCGCGACCTGCTCAAGCAGAACATGATCCGTCCGAACAAGATGGATCTCTACGTCATGAACGCCGACGGCTCCAACCAACGGCAGATCACGCACCTCGGCGGCGCGAGCTTTGGTCCCTCGTGGACGCACGACGGCACGCGTATCATTTTCTCGTCGAACTACACGAACCCCAAGAGCCGGAACTTCGATATCTATCTTGTGAACCTCGACGGGTCAGGGCTCGAGCGAATCACGAAGAACGCGGAGTTCGACGGCTTTCCGATTTTCAGCCCGGACGGTAAAAAGCTGATGTGGGCGTCAAATCGGTACGGCTCGCAGCCGCACGAGACCAATCTTTTCATGGCTGACTGGAAGCCGTGAGGTCAGCGCCGAGTCCGCACTCGCGGACTCGGCTCCGTTTTCCCTCGCCGCGCGACGACGCGCAGACAACTGTGGCCATCCTCGATATCCCATCGCTCGTCGAAGGCACACGCGTCCAGCACGAGCTGATGGTCCGCACGCGCGAGGACAAGCAGACCAAGAGCGGCGATCCCTTCGTTGCGCTGCAGCTCGGGAATGCCAGCGGCACAATCGGCGCCAATATTTGGAAGGAGCAGGTTGCCGCGATGGCCGGCGTCAAAGCTGGCATGGTCGTGCAGGTGATCGGCACGGTCGAGTTCTATTTGGGGCGCCGCCAGATCAAGGTCGCGAGCCCCCCGCGCGTGGTGCCGAGTGCCGCGATCAATCTCGACGACTTTCTCCCGCGCATTCGCCAGTCCACGGAGTCGCTGTGGACGCAGGTCGATCAGTGGCGCGGGGAGATGACGTCCAAGACGCTACGGCGCGCGGTGGATCTGTTCTTCGCTGACGACGAGTTCCGTTCGCGCTTTGAGCGCACCCCCGGCGCTCCGCGTGGTCACCACGCGCTGGTTGGCGGGCTGTTGTTGCACGTGGTGGAGGTCGCCTCCATTGCCCGCCATTCCACCGAGACCATGGGGGGCGACCGCGATCTCGTGACCGCAGGCGCGCTGTTGCACGACATCGGCAAGGTGGAGACGTACTCGATTGGCGCCGCCGGCTTTGACTACACGCAGGCCGGCTATCTGCTGCAGCACATCGTCCTCGGCTCGATCATGCTCGACCGTCGACTGCGCACCCTGCCGCCCGGCACGCTGACGGAGGTGCAGGAGCTCGAACTGCATCATTTTATTCAGTCGCATCACGGACTTCCCGAACATGGTGCGGCCGTTCGCCCCATGACATTGGAGGCGGAGCTGTTGCACTGGGCCGATCAATCGTCGGCGAACGGCAACAACTTTACCGACGCCGTTGCCGATACGGAGATGTTCCCGGGCGATGAAGAGTTTTCGGTGAAGCGCTACTGGCGACTCGATCGGAAGGTGTGGCGCCGCGCGTCAGGATGGACGTGATCGACGACCAGACCGTCGTCTCGCTCACAGCGTTTGTGCGCGATGCATTCGGCGCGACGGTCACCGAACCACCGGCCGACGCACTGGCACCGATGGTGCGCCTACTTGAACGTGAGACGCGGTTACGGCGCTGGTTGCCCGCGTGGATTGTGCGTCGACTCGACGCGGGCTTCGCACGTTCCAACACCGTGCACCCCGACACGGCGCGTGCGCTGTTCGCCATTGTACGCGCGGCGCAGCCGCGCATTGTGTTTGAGACCGGCACGTATTGGGGCTTCTCGACGTCTATCCTGGCGGCCGCAGTGCGCGAGGCGCAGGGGACCGCGGTCCATACGTTCGATCTCTACCCCAAGGCCGGGGCGCATATTGCACAGGCGCTGCGGCCATGGATTGTGGTGCATCGCGGACAGCCCTCGGTGGCGTCGATGCCCCCGGTGCTCGAGACCACAGTGCCGGATGTGTTTTTTCAGGACAGCCGCCACGACTACGACGGGGTGCGCGATGAGCTCATACTCGTGGCCCCGCGCATGCCGGCCAACGCGGTGATTCTCTTTCACGATTGGGTTGACGCGCAGGTTCGTCGCGCGGCCATGGATCACTTACCCGCGGCTGATGGATGGCGACTCACCCGCATTGCTGGTGAGGATCCGCAGCAACTGGGTGTGGCGTGGCGCCGCGCCGCTCGGGCGGAATCGGCGTTGTGACCGTGCCGCAGATCAGCGTGGTGATTCCCACGTACCAACGCCCCGACACGCTGGCCCAGTGCCTCGATCGACTCGCACCTGGCATGCAATCGCTCGACGCCGCGCGTTACGAAGTCATTGTTTCTGACGACAGTACCGACGAGACCTCGCGCCGTATGGTGGCGGACCGCTACCCGTGGGCTCAGTGGACGGCGGGCCCACGGCGGGGCCCCTCCGCAAACCGCAATGCGGGCGCGCGGCTGGCGCGGGCGTCGTATCTCGTCTTTACTGACGACGACTGCCTTCCGGATCCCAACTGGCTGAGTGGCTTCCTCGTCGCGGTCGCGCATGGATGGGACATCTCCCCGGGGCGCACCGTCTGCCGCCAGCCGTGGACATCGCCCCTGCAGATCTCGCCAGTGAACGAAGCGGGCGCGTGGATCTGGAGTTGCAACTTCCTGATGCGCCGCAGCGCCTTCGAACAGTTTGGCGGATTTGATGAACGGTTTCCGCACGCGCACATGGAAGATTTCGATCTGCAGCAGCGTGCACGTGACGGCGGACTCGTCGAAGGATTCTCCTCGGAGGCCATTGTCGACCACCCGCCGCGGCGACTCGCGTGGGGCGGAGCGCTCGCGCGGCAGCACTATGCCGTGGTGCTCTACTCGGCCATTCACCGCGAAACCCTGTCGCTCACAGTGCTGCTGCGACGCGTGGTACTCACACGGCTCCGCGCGATACGTGAACGTCCAGTACTCGTCGACAGCTGCAGCGCGCTCGCGTCGCTTGTCGCCGAATCGTGGCACATCCTCTGGCACTTCCGCGCGTGGCAGCGGCAGGCGCAGCGCGTCGTGCGCGGATGACGGACACACGCCGCGCCTATGACGACTGGCATCGGGCGCTCGAGGTCGAGCGGCCCGACGACGTACTCTCGCCATGGCACAAGGCCGCGATGCCCTATGTGGGCGATCTCACGGGCCTCGTGGTACTCGAGATCGCCTGCGGCCGCGGAGCATTTGTCCGCTGGCTCGCGGGCCGCGGCGCCCGCTGTATTGCCTTCGCGGACTATTCTCCGGCCGCCGTCGCGATCGCTAAACGCGACGGTGCGTCAGGGGCACCCGAGGGTGGATTCCTCGCCGGCGATATCGAGCGTCTTCCCTTTGCGGACGCGACCTTCGACCTCATCTGCAGTTTTGAGACGCTCGAGCACGTGCCGTCGCCATCCGCAGGACTCGCCGAGCTCGTGCGCGTGACGAAGCCCGGCGGCCGGCTCATCATCACAACGCCGAACTATATTGGGCTGCTCGGATTGTATCGCGCGTTCCGGAACCTCACCGGGCGCCCGTATGCCGAAACGGGGCAGCCTATCAACCAACCCGTGACACTCATCGGACGCGTGCGAGCCCTGCGTGCGCTCGGCTGCCGGGTCGACGTGATTGACGGGTTCGGGCACTATCTGTACTTACCGGGTCGCCGTCCCAAGCGGATGTTTGCGCTCGATCAGGTGCGTGCGATCACCCGCTGGTTCGGCGCTCACTCGCTGACCGTCGCTACCCGCGGAGCGGGCGGAGAGGGCCGCCCGTGAGCGCGCCGTACGTGAGCGCGCCGTACGTGAGCGCGCCGCACGCACTGCGCGTGTTGTTCGTGGTCCATCACGCCATGGATCGGAATGCTGGCGTCGGCGGCGCCACGCTCTCGCTCCACGACGCGATGCGCGCGCTCGGGCATGAGGTTCACACGTACGGCTATCAGGATGCCTTCCCTGACGGTCCTCCGAAGGGACATCGATTGCTCTTTCCCTGGCGCGTGGCCGCATTCCTGAAGCGCGAGGGACATCGGTACGATGTGGTCGATGCCACCAGCGGTGATGCCTGGGTCTGGCTTGCGCGCCGATCCGAAGGCCCGCGTACCGAAGGGCCGCGCATCGTGACGCGCGCGCACGGACTCGAACACACCGCGCACCAAGCGCTCGCGGATCACATGGCGCTCGAGGGGACGCCCCTGTCTGTTGGGTACCGCCTGTACAGTGGATGGTATCGGCTGTGGGAGGTGGAACAGTCCGTGCGACACGCTGACGGCGTGGTGATGCTCAATGCGCGCGATGCGCACATCACGCGCACGCGATGGCATGTGCCGCCTGAGCGAGTGCTGGTCAGTCACAACGCCGTCTCTGATGTCTTGCGCGCGCTGCCAGCACCGACGCGCGCCTCCTCCGACGCGCGGCCGCTGCGCCTCGCGTTCGTCGGCAGCTGGATTCCGCGCAAAGGGATCGCATGCATCGCGGCGGTCGTTGAGGCGTTGCTCGACCGCGGCATCGCGTTCGAGCTCGACCTGCTAGGCACCGGACTTCCTACTGATCGCGTGCTCGCGGACATCACCCCACGCGCACATCATCTGATCCGCGTACGGCCACGCTACGATCAAAGGGAGCTTTCCTCGCTCCTGCATGATTGTCACCTGCTCTTGCATCCAAGCTGGGCCGAAGGGTTCAGCATCGGGCTGGTGGAGGGGATGGCCTGCGGGCTCGCGCCGCTGGCAACCGATTCTGGGGCGAGTCGTGAGTTGCTCGCAACGGCCGCCGCTGGCGTGTTTATCGATCCGCCGAGTGTCGAGGCGTTCGTTGCGGCAATCAGTGCGCTCAATGGGGACCGCGCGCGCTTGCATACGCTCCGCTGTGGGGCGCACGCGCTGGCGACGGATACGTCCTGGGATCAGATTGCGCGAACAACGATCGAGTTCTATCGATCGCTTGGTCCGGCGCGTCGCTAACAGGCCATGACCGCACCCATTCCTTCCGTTCTGCGCGACGACGCGCCGCACCGTTGGCGCATGCTCGCGCTGCTGGCGACGGCGGAGCTCCTTGGCATGTCGCTCTGGTTCGCGGGGAGCGCCGTCGCACCGCAACTGCAGGCGCGGTTCGACCTGACAGGGGGACAGGTCGCGATGCTCACTGTCGCGGTTCAACTCGGCTTCGTGATCGGTACGGCGCTCTCGGCGGTGCTCAACCTTGCAGATGTGATCCCCGCGCGACTGCTCTTTGCATCGGCGGCGACACTGGGCGCGTTGGCCAGTGCGCCGATGGCTGTGGCCGGATCATTCACGGTGATCATTGCGAGTCGGTTTTTGTCCGGCGTCTGTCTTGCCGGCGTGTATCCACCGGCCATGAAGATGGCGAGCACCTGGTTTCGCGAGCGACGCGGACTCGCGGTGGGCACGGTTGTTGGCGCACTCACGATTGGCAAAGCTGGGCCGTATCTCGTCCACGCGATTCCAGACGCAACGGTGATTGGCGTTACGGTGGTCTGTTGCAGCGCTGCACTGCTGGCTGCGGTGTTGGTGCTGTGTTTGTATCGTGACGGTCCACACGCATTTCCACCGCGCCCGTTCTCATGGTCATTGGCCACCGACGTGCTCCGCTCGCGCCGCTGGCGGCTCGCCACGGGTGGCTACCTCGGGCACATGGCGGAGCTGTATTCGTACTGGACCTGGATTCCCGCATTCTTGGCAGCGAGTGTGGCCGGTGATGTGCACGCACTCACCGCACCCTCATCGCCGGCGATCGCGGTGCTGTCGTTCGCCGTCATCGCCGTTGGGGGCATTGGCTGCGTGTGGGGCGGCTGGGTGGCCGACCGCATTGGGCGCGCACCGCTTGTGATTCGCGCCCTGGTCATCAGCGGCAGCTGCTGTGCACTCATCGGACTGAGTTTCGGACGCTCGCTCTGGATCCTTGCCCCGCTCACCATCGTGTGGGGGTTTTTCATCATTGCCGACAGCGCGCAGTTCAGCGTGCTGGTGACCGAGTCGGTTGAGCCGCACGCGGTGGGTACCGCCCTCACCCTCCAGACATCGCTCGGCTTTCTGCTCACCACCATCACTATCCAGATGATTCCCCCCATCGTGCGGGGCGCAGGGTGGCCGTGGGCCTTTGCCGCGTTGGCAGTGGGGCCGGTGCTCGGAGTGCGCTCGATCCGGCGGCTGCAGCAGTAGGGCACCGCAGGCGCGTCTGGCGTGGCGTGGGGCGTGTCTTTTGTGCCAGCAGCAGCTGTTACCGCCGCGCCACCAACAGCCCGAACGCGTCCGCCGGCATCACCACCTGCACCGTAAAGCCTGCGCGTTCCACGAGCGCGCGCATCTGCGCCAGGGTCTGACCGTCAGCGAGGTGGTATTCCATCGTGAGTTGTTGCACGCGCTGCCATGGCGCCGCGTCACGCAACAACTCCCACTCGGCGCCTTCGCAATCGAGCTTCACCAAATCAACAGACGCGCCGCCAGGCGCTAGGCGCTCGAGCGTGTCGGCAAAGGCCGCACAGGGAATCGTGCCCGCCGCATCGCCGACCGTGCGCGTCAATACACTTTCGGACCCGAATGCGAGCGAGACGTGCCCCGCGGTGTCACCGACCGCTTCCATGAAGACCACCGCGTGCGCTGCCTCCGCGTGCGTCCTCAAGGGCCCCGCAAGCGCGGGGTTCGGCTCGTAGCAGTGGATCGTTGCGTCGGGGAATCGCTGACGCGCTGCGATAGCAAAGAGGCCAACGTTCGCTCCGATGTCCAGCACCGTTCCGAGCGTGCGCGGCAGCGCGCGAAGTCCGTAGCAATCGGCAAGGAGCACCTCGAGGAACGCCACCCGAACCCCATGCTCATTCGGAAACTGCGTCGGGTACCACTGTCGCCCGACGCGGATTCGCGTCGGCAGCGTAAAACCCTGCGTGCGCCCAAACAGCACCCCAAGCTTTAGGGCACTCAGGCGCTTCTCCACAGCGTCCAGTAAGCGGCTTACGAGGCGGGTCACGAGGCGGGTCACCTGGCGGAATCTACGGTCGGCACGCCGTTGTACCACCCGTGTGAACGCTGGCTAGATTCCACCATTGGACCCTTGAGCCACGACCATGACCGTCATCGCACAGTCCGACTTCATCCAGTCCATTCAGGACGCCCTTCAGCACATCTCGTATTTCCACCCCGTGGACTACATCACGGCGCTGGGTGATGCCTACGAGAAAGAGCAGTCGCCGGCGGCCAAAGATGCGATTGCCCAGATCCTCACCAACTCGCGCATGTGCGCCGAGGGGCATCGTCCCATTTGCCAGGACACCGGCATTGTGGTGGTGTTCCTCAAGGTGGGGATGAATGTGCAGTGGGACGCCACGATGTCGGTGACCGACATGGTGAACGAGGGGGTGCGCCGCGCCTACATGCAGGCAGACAATGTGCTGCGCGCGTCGATCGTGTCCGACCCAGCCTTCACGCGCAAAAACACCCGCGACAACACGCCGGCCGTGGTCCACTACGAGATCGTCCCGGGCGACACCGTCGACGTCCAACTCGCGGCCAAGGGGGGCGGCTCCGAGAACAAGTCCAAGTTCGTGATGCTCAATCCAAGCGACAGCATTGTGGACTGGGTGCTCAAGACGGTCCCCACCATGGGCGCCGGTTGGTGCCCCCCCGGCATGCTCGGCATCGGTATCGGTGGAACGGCGGAAAAAGCGATGCTGCTCGCCAAGGAGTCGCTCATGGGCCATATCGACATGACGCAGCTCAAGGCGCGCGGCCCGCACAACAAGATTGAAGAGCTCCGCATTGAACTGTTCGACAAGGTCAACGCACTCGGCATCGGCGCGCAGGGCTTGGGCGGTCTGTCGACCGTGCTCGACGTCAAAATCCTCGACTACCCCACGCACGCCGCCAGCAAGCCGGTCGCGATGATTCCGAACTGTGCCGCCACGCGCCACGCGCACTTTACCCTCGACGGCTCGGGTGTCGCACAGCTCCCCACGCCAAAGCTCAGCGACTGGCCGAACGTCACCTGGCATCCCGACCGAAACGCCAAGCATGTGAACCTCGACACGCTGACGCCGGCCGAGGTGCAGAGCTGGAAGGCTGGCGATCGCCTGTTGCTCAACGGCAAGCTGCTCACCGGACGCGATGCCGCGCACAAGCGCATCGCCGATCTCTACGCCAGCGGCCAGGGATTGCCGCCGGGCGTCGATTTCACCAACCGGATGATTTACTACGTGGGTCCCGTGGACCCAGTGCGCGATGAAGTGGTAGGACCCGCGGGTCCGACCACCGCCACGCGAATGGACAAGTTCACCGAGATGATGCTGGCCAAGACCGGATTGATTGCGATGATCGGAAAGGCCGAACGTGGGCCGGTTGGGCTCGAAGCCATTCGGAAGCATAAGGCCGCATACTTGATGGCGATCGGCGGAGCCGCGTACCTCGTGTCCAAAGCGATTCGCAGTTCACGATGCGTGGCCTTTGAAGAGCTGGGGATGGAGGCGATTTACGAATTTGAGGTCGCCGACATGCCGGTGACGGTCGCGGTGGACGCCGAAGGGCACAACGTGCACGAGTCGGGGCCGGCCGAATGGGCCAAGAAGATTCGTGAACTTCCGGTTCTGGCGGGGTGAAAGCCGTTAAGTCGGGTACTTTATAGTCGCAATTAGGCGAATAAACACCGAATCTGAGGGTATCACCACTACGATTCTGGGCTCGGAGTGATTAGTTTACAGGCATGCCAGACCGGTGCCGTGTGGGCCCGGGTTATCCAGTGGAGACTGCATGCGTAAGCCTCGTCCGGCCTCGTTCAACCCGGCGCAAGCCCTGAATCTGATCGCCAACGATCGTAACGGATCGCCCCTCTCCTGCCCGAGCTGCTCGGGCTCGATCGAGCGGGATCCAGGCGACGTTCCGCCCCCGCCCCGGTGCCAAGTGACGCTGAAGTGCACCAACTGCGGGCGCTTCGCCCGCTACATCGCCGGCGCTGCCTGATTTCCCCTCCCCCTGTGCACTGGTCCGGGGGGTCATGACGTACAACATACGCACCACGTCCGCGACGTCCGCGACGAGTGCGTCAATCGCGACGCTTATCGCGAGCGTCGCTCTGGTCGTGCTTGCCACGGTCGCACTCGCGAGTCCGCTGCAGGCGCAGGCGAGCACGTCGCCGGTGATGGCCGTCGCACCAACGCCACTCGCGCTCAGCGCGGTACCGACGCCCCCTCCGGCGGTCGCCCCGGCCCTGCGTCCGTACATCGGCGAATACGCTGGCAACTACGCCACCGCCGCAGACACGCAGATTGTGGCCGAGGTGAATGGCACACTCGTGGCATTCTCTGGTCACGGGAACCGAGCGGTTGTCCCTGACCGCGACTTCACCCGCGTGAACGGGTCACTCCAACTCTTGGTGGCCGCCGGACAGCCGCTGGTTCGGTTCGCCGTTGGCACTGAGGAGGGGGTCACCTTTCGGGTGAAGCCTCTGCGCCCAATCGCCGAGCTCCGCCGCACCGCGCTCGCGGCCAAGCCGCCAGCCGAAACAGGGAAGCGCGCGCCGGAACTCGTGGAGCTCGTCGTGCGTGACTCCACTATCCATCTCGACATTCGCTACGCCACCGACAACAACTTTATGGGCGCGGCCATGTATTCGCAGGGGCGCGCCTTTCTGCAGCGCCCCGCGGCCGAGGCGGTGGTGCGCGCGAATCGTACATTGAAGGCGTTCGGGTTTGGGCTCCTGATTCACGATGCCTACCGCCCCTGGTACGTGACCAAGATGTTCTGGGACGCGACCACCGGCGCCGACCATGAGTTTGTCGCCAACCCCGCCACGGGGTCGAAACACAATCGCGGGGCGGCCGTGGATCTTACGCTGTATACGCTGGCCGATGGAAAGCCGGTCCGGATGCCCGGCGGCTACGACGAGTTCGCCCATCGCTCGTACCCCAGCTATCCGGGCGGGACCTCCCTCGAGCGCTGGCGCCGCGATCTGCTCCGCGCCGTGATGGAGAGCGAGGGCTTTTCGGTGAACCCCTCCGAGTGGTGGCACTTTGACCTCACCGGCTGGGCCGAGTGGCCGATCGGGAACCTCCCGTTCGAACAGGTGGGACGGCGTCCGTAACGGACGCGTCGTTGCCACCCACGCGGACGGCTCTTGTCGCTCGTGCGCGCGTACCACAGTTTGAACGGATGATTTTCCCGTCCTGCACGTTCCGCCACCAGGAGCGCTAGCATCACACCGCGCCCTGTGTGGGTTCTCGTCCCAACGGTCGAGACCACCGATCCGAATCTCGCCTACTACAACGACTTCTCGCAGGGAGAAGCCGAGTATGCGCGGGCGTTCGCGGCGCTTGGCACACCCTGGCAGTGGACCCCCGTGACCATGACGGGGGCGCGCGCCACGCTTGAGGCCGCGCGGGAGGCAGCACGCACGAGCAACGCCGGCGCGCCGATCATGTTCAATCTCTGCGACGGCGACGAAATCAATGGATCACCGGGACTCTCGGTGATCCACCTGCTCAACGCGTTAGGACTCGACTACACAGGCGCCGACGTACACTTCTTCGACATCACCACCTCGAAGATCGTGATGAAGCGCGCGTTCGAACGCGCCAACGTTCCCACCTCGCCGTGGGAAGTGATCCCGCCGGACGGCAGCAACATTCCAGGCATCTTTGACCGACTCGGCGCGCCCCTCATCCTCAAGCCCGCCATCTCGGCGGGGAGTTTGGGGATCGGCACCAAGAATGTGGTGAGCGATGAGGCGGCACTCCGCGAGCAGTTCGCGACGATGCAGGGCGGGTATCGCGGCTGGGAACTCGCCGATGGTGGGATCTTTGTCGAGCGGTTCGTGCAGGGACCCGAATACACGACCTTCATTATTGGCTCGCACGATGCGCCCGAACGACGGGTGATCTACGCGCCGGTCGAACGACTCTTTCACGACGACCTCCCCGAGAACGAAAAATTCCTCTCGTTCGATCGGCTCTGGGAGATTTACGAACAGGAAGCGCCGATCGGAAACGACGAATACCTCTGGAACTACAAGCCGGTCAGCGGCGCCCTCGCCGACGAGATCATGCGCATCAGCTGGGACGCGTACGCCGCACTGGGCGGGCGCGGCTACGGGCGCGTGGATTTGCGGCAAGATCGCGCCACCGGTGCGCTCCAGGTACTCGAAGTGAACGCGCAGTGCGGACTGTCGGAGGACGAGAATCACACCTCGATCGGCGCGATTCTCAGGTTCGCCGCCACACCGTTCAGCACGGCGGTGCGGCAGATTCTTGCAGAAGCCCTTGAGCGGCGTCCCACCGACGGAGCGACGGTCGCATGAAGATCTGTGTTCTCCAGCCCGACTATTCGCGTTCCGAGGTCGATTACAAGCACTACGACCCCACGCGCGATCTCGCGCGGCTGTTGCCCGAGCACGAGGTGCACCATGTCGCACTCAACAAGCTGAGCACCTATCGGCAGTTGAAGTCGCTCGCACGCGAGGGGTACGACATCTTCGTGAATCTCTGCGAAGGGTATCTCGAGTGGGACATTCCGTCGATTGACGTGATCCACACGCTTGAGCTCTTGAACCTGCCCTACACCGGCGCCACGCCGACGATCTACAATCCGACCAAGCCGCTCATGAAGTACGTGGCGCATACGGTCGGTGTGACGTCGCCGGCGCACGTGCTCGTGCGCGCTGATGGCGATGTCGAGCACGCGATTACGGCGTTGCGCTTTCCGCTCTTCGTGAAGCCGTCGGAAGCGGGAGACAGCCTAGGGATTGATGCGCAGGCGATGGTCGCCGATGCGGCCGCGCTCCGTGCGCAGGTGAGCAAGCTCCTGCCGGAATATCCCGAACTGCTGGTGGAGGAGTACATCGACGGCCGTGAGTTCACCGTGCTGGTGGTGGCGGAGCCCGACGGCGGCTGTTTGGCCTTCCGGCCGGTGGAGTATCGCTTTCCGTCGGAGACGCACTTCAAGACCTACGCGCACAAGACGTCGGAGCTCCATCCCGAGGCCAACGTTGCCGTCACCGACGACGCGCTCGCCGACCGGTTGAAGGGCGCGGCGTGCGCCGTGTTTACGGGGTTTAATGCCGTCGGGTACGCGCGGATGGATTTCCGCATGAACGCAGCGGGCGACCTGTTTTTCCTCGAAGTGAACTTCGCCTGCTCCCTGTTCTACGCCGACGGTTACGAAGGCTCGGCGGATTACATCGTGAAGCACGACGGGATTGGGCAGCGCGGTTTCGCGTTGCGGATTATTGCAGAAGGGATCGCGCGACATGCACGCCGGCAGAAATGTTACGAGATGCGCGGCAGCGCCATCAGTGGCTATGGGATCTATGCGCGACGAGCGATTGCGGCCGGTGCGACGATTTTCCGGGGCGAAGGGCGCAGTCAGCGGATTATCACGCGCCCGTATGTGCGTGCGCATTGGACGGACGCACAGCGAGAGCTCTTCATGCATTATGCGTATCCGCTGAGCGACGAGGTCTATGTGCTCTGGAGCGATGACCCGGCGGACTGGGCGCCGCAAAACCATTGCTGCGCTCCGAACACGGGGTTCCGCGGTCTTGATGTCGTCGCCCTCCACGACATTGCCGCCGACACCGAGCTAACGATCGATTTCGCTGAGTTGCTCAACGAGGAGGCCGCTACGTTCCCCTGTCGCTGTGGCGCGGCGGCCTGTCGCGGAACGATTCGTGGCACGCCCGGAAACTCGCTGACGGCGCGATTGCTGGGAACGTCCGGGCGCGCGTAGCGCCGGCGGCTGCGGGCGATATTCACTCAGCACGTCACCATCAGCGCGCCCAACGAGGAGCTGCGCGGTCTGGTGGTGGAGCTGCAGGAGGCGGAGTGGGGCGCCGAGCGGCGCGGCGAGCGGGCGGTTTCCGCTCTCGGTCCCATTGATGGATGCCACTAATCGCGCGCCGACCTCGTGCCGCGCGGCGCGGGTCAACATGCGCGCCATGGGGTCGTCGAGCAACCGGGTCATGGCATCCGCGTCGCAGGCAGCGATTGCGGCAATCAAGGCATCGAGATAGGCGAGCATCCGACCGCTGCTCCTTATGGCGTTATATACACATTGCAACTAATTCGGGCGTGCGTCAAGGGCGCCGATCGCTTGTGACGTAGCGGTTACCCGCCGAGGAGGTCGAAGCGTACGGCGCGGCGTGATCCCTGCTGCGCGCGGCGTTTGCGCGGCGCGAACTTGAACAGCTGGGCCGGTCGCCCGCGCCCTTCGCTGCGCCACTCGTCGGTGGGCTCCACCAGATACGCCGCTTGGAGCGCGCGCCGGAAGCTCGCCTTGTGCAGGCGGCGGCCCAGGAGGATTTCATAGACCTCCTGCAGGTCGGAGAGCGTGAAGGTGCGCGGCAGCAGATGGAAGGCAACGGGCGCCACATCCATGCGGTCGCGCAGGGCCGCGAGGCCCAGATCAAGCATCGCCCTCTGGCGCGGGGCCAGTACCGGAAGCTCGGTCACCGGGAACCACTGCCCCGGCGCCGGCGGCGGGACCGCGCGCGAGGGCGCGACCCCGACGAACCCGACTGACAGCGCGGCACCACCCGGATGGCGTCGTGTGTCAGTGATGGTTCCGCACTGCACGAGCCAGGCGGCGGGCGCGCCCGAGGCCGATGCGGCGATGTGTGCGGCCGTCGACTCCAGCGACTCCCCGGCCGTGATCCCGACCCACGGCAAGGTCCACCCCTCGCGCCCAGTTCCCCGCACGAGCAACACGGCTAAAGCGCGGCCGTGCGCGGTGCAAAGGACGAGGTCGAGTGCGTTGGTGGCGGGGCCAGACGCGAGGCGCGCCTGGGACGACGGAGTGACGCGTGCAGACATCGTGCCAATTATTCACATAACGCGAATAATGTCAAGCGCGGCGGACGGGTGGCGCCACGACGCGACGGCGTGCCGACGCGCCGACGCGCCGACGCGCCTTAGTGCGCGATCGTCCCCTGCTTGCTGGTGTCGACGTCGTCGCCCGAGCCGGTCTTGAACAGGAACGCATCCATGTTACGCGTCAGGAACTGCCGCGCTTGCGGATCCATCACGTTCAGCCCGTAGTGGTTGATCAGCATGGTCTGCTGCTTGAGCCAGTCGCCCCAGCAGTCGCGGCAGGTGCCCTCAAGCACACGCGCGCCAATCGCGCCCGGGAACGGAGCCTTGTCGAATGCGTCCTTCTCTTTGCCGCAGCGGGCACAGGTGATTGTCGCCATACCGGAAATCTAGCCGCAGGTTCTCCCGTCAGGTATTGTCCGGTATGCCTCCGCGCCCAGCACACCACACCACGAATCGGGGCTTTCGGAACCCGTGGCCGGGATCACCAGAGCAACGGGCGGCGGGCCTGTGGCGGTGGATCTGGGACCGAGCACGCCACGGACGGCTCTTTGCCGGACCGCGCGGCACCCCTCCGACCATGGCAACGGCGGCGATCGTCTCCCCACGAAGCGCGCCGGACTCCTGCCGCATCACCTGGATTGGACACTCGTCCTTCCTGCTCCAGATCGACGGGCTCAACGTGCTCACCGATCCGGTCTTTGGCGATCGCGCCTCGCCACTCTCCTTCGTGGGACCCAAGCGACTGGTTCCCCCAGGCATCGCTCTCGACGCACTACCCCCGATCGACATCGTGTTGCAGTCACACGATCACTATGATCATCTCTGCGACGCCACCGTGCGCGCCATCGCAATCCACTCCCCCACCGCCACCTGGTGCTGCCCACTCGGCGTGGGCCCGCAGCTCCGCGCGCGCGGCGTACACCAGGTGGTGGAACTCGACTGGCATCAGTCTGCCGCTGCCAGTGATGCGCAGGTGCATTGCATTCCCGCGCGCCACTTCGCAGGGCGCACCATCACCGGACGCAACGCCACGCTCTGGTGCGGCTGGGTGCTCGCCACCGCCCATCACCGCATCTACTTTGTGGGCGACACCGGCGATCATCCGGACTTCGGTAACATCGCGCATGACCACGGCCCCTTTGACGCCGTGCTTATGCCAATCGGCGCCTACGACCCCCGCTGGTTCATGGCGCCGGTGCATGTGAACCCGGAAGAAGCCGTGGCGGCCCTCGCCGCCATCGCCGCCCACCAGTCGGTGCCGCCGGTCATGGTCGGGATGCACTGGGGCACCTTTGTGCTCACCGACGAACCGGTAGATGAACCCCCAACGCGCACGCGCGCCGCATGGAACGGCACTGAATTCCCAGAGCAAAACCTCTGGATCATGCAGCCCGGCGAGACGCGCACGCTCGATCGCTGAGCAGCGGCGTGCGCGGTCTTTGCACGCCGAGCTAGGGAAGCCGCGTCTCGAGCCAGTCGGCCGCTGCCACCCCGACATTTTCGTAGCCGTAGTCCACCGTGATCACGTGCGCGCTCCCGCTGCTCCATTGGAGCGTCTTATCCGCGGATCCAATCCGTGCGAACGCTTCGTGTGCTGACGCCATCGGAATCCGATTGTCCTCACGCGACTGCAGCACCAGCACGGGCTGACGCACCGCACTGAGGATGGCACGCGCCCGATGGACCACATGCGCCAGTTGCACCAAGAGCCGCGGGGTGGACTGGCGATAGGCAATCATCGCCGCGGCCGCCACGGGATCACGCACCGAGCGCCCACCGCCACCCGACACCCAGCGCGCGCGCAGCGCGGCGAGAGGCGCAACGGCCGCAAAGAGATGCAACGGCGCCGAGGCATGCACATAGGGGGCGAATGCAACCACCGCTCGCACCGAGGGGGTTTCGGCGGCCAACATCAAGGCAATCGCGCCTCCCATCGACAAGCCGCCAACCGCAATGTCGACATGCGTGTGCTGCAACGTGCGAAGTTCCGCGCGTGCGGCGGTAATCCATTGATCCGCACCCGATGCTGCAAACGCCTGCAGTGTTCTCCCGTGTCCCGGCAGCGCCGGCACATGCACGGTCCAGCCTCGCGCATGGATAATCCGCGCCATCGACAGGAGGGACTGCGGCGAATCATTGTAGCCGTGCAACAGCAGCACCGCTCCGGAGCGGGTGCCAGACAACGTGTAGGGCGCCGCGCCAACAATGAAGCCGTCCGCACCGCGCGGATTCGCCTCCATAAATTGCTGTTCCTTACGGGCAGCAATCCGTCCGCGAATCGGCCACCATACGGCCAACGCGATTCCAAGAAGGGCAATGCCCCACCACGCCGCCATCAATACCTCGGCACGGTGGGATCAATCTCAAGACTCCATCGATCGATCCCGCCCGCAAGACTCCGCGCGCCCGTAATTCCGCACGACCGCAAATATTCCGCAGCGCGGGCGCTTCGTACACCGTGATGACAGTACACAATCAGCTCACCCTCGCGGGCAATGCCACGCTCCGCGTTCACGAGCGTACTCAATGGAACGAGTGTCGCCCCCTCAAGGTGGGCGATCGCAAACTCCCAGTCCTCGCGGACATCGATCACCGTCAGCGGTTCGCCCGCCGATCGACGTGCGGCGAGTTCAGCCGGCAAAATCTCAAACTCAAGTTCCATGGGCTCCGGTGGTGTGCATCCTGCCATATAATGTGCGGCAATATTCCCGTCGGCGACAATTCCATCGCCTGCGGCACGGATGCGCGGCTTGCTGCCGCATGCCGGGCATCCAGGGTTCCGCGTCAGCTTAACAGTACGGCTCTGCATGGATCCAACGTTGAGTAGAAAGAGGCGCCCAACCAGAGGCTCGCCAATCCCCGTGATCAACTTGATCGCTTCGGCTGCTTGCGCCGCGCCAAGAATCCCAGGCACTACGCCGAGCACGCCGCCCTCCGCGCAGTTTGGCACGGTACCGTCTGCGGGCGGCTCGGGATACAGGCAGCGATAGCAGGGGCCACCAAGCGTGGCGAACACCGACAGCTGCCCCTCCATGCGATGCACGCTCGCATACACATTCGGCCTCGCCGAAAGAACGCACGCATCGTTGACGGTGTACCGCGTGCCGAAATTGTCCGTGGCATCGAGAATCACATCGTACTGGCGCACGAGGCGCACCGCGTTGGCCGCCGTGAACTGCTCCTGGTGCACCTCAAGCGTGACATGCGGGTTTAGCTCGGCGAGCCGAGCGCGCGCGGAATCGGTTTTGGCGAGCCCAACGTGTGAGGTGCCGTGCAAGATCTGTCGATGCAGATTCGTGTCGTCTACAACATCTGCATCGACCAGTCCGAGGCGGCCGATGCCGGCGGCGGCGAGATACAGTGCCGCCGGTGATCCTAATCCACCAAGCCCCACAATGAGCACCGATGACGCGCGCAGTCGTTCCTGCCCGTCGGTACCGAGCCCGGGCAGAACAATCTGCCGCGCATAGCGACGTAACTCAGGGCCCGACAGCGTCATCGCGTTGACCGCACTACGGCTTGAGCGCGGCGCGGGCCGCCTCAACCGCGGCGGTCGCGGCATCGAAACGTTTGGCGAGATCAAGAATCTCGCGCTGCGTGAGCGCTTGATCGCCAGAGCGAATGGCTTCGTTTACCGAGGGGAACACCATGTTCGCGTACCCGTTATTCTCATCGGCCACGTAGATCAGGTTGCGGAACCAGGGGCGCGTCTTGAGTCCTTCAGGACGCGTCAACGCGCGCTCCACCTTGAGCAAGGCATCGTTGGTGTTTTTTGCCACGGCGGCACTCAGCCCCGCCGCGAGTGCGTTGTCGCGGGCGGTATTGTAGGCCAGAGCGGCCTGCTCCATTCGCGACACCGCGTCGGCAATCGGCGACGCGCTCAGCGTCTTCCAGCCAGCGGTCCCAAGGGCAGACTGAACAGCGGGCACGTACTTCTGCATCGTGCGCGCGAACTCCACGTAGTCGTACGGGAGCACGTCGGCATTCGCCATCCGCATCATCATCGCTGCTGCCATGCGCGCTGATGTGGCGTGGAAGTTGAAACCCGGGTCGCCGAACGTCGACATCCAAGCGTACGAATCGTACAGGGAGTGGTACACACCACCACCGCCGCCGAATCCCCACTCGGCGATCGGAATCCCCAGGTGGTTGTAGAAGGGCGCGAAGTCAGATCCGCCGCCCGGATCGCCCATCGTGGGCTCCTGACCGTCCGGCGTGCGCGACATCGTGCGCCACATCGCGTAGACGCTGGTGCCAGGCTTGCCGGGATACGGCACCGTGCGCGCCACATCGCGGAGTAGCGGGCGCAACGACGGCGACCCGCCACCGCCGAACGATCCACCCTGCGCCGATACGTCCTGATTGAAATAGGCCACGGCGCCCTTGCTCAGCCGCAGCGTGTCGTCCTCCACGTATTCCGTGGAACCAATGAGTCCCCATTCCTCGGCGTCCCACGTCGCAAACACCAACGTGCGCTTCGGCTTCCACCCCGCCTTCACCTGTTCGGCAACAGCGCGCGCCGCCTCGAGGATGCTGACCGTGCCACTGACGTTGTCTGCGGCACCAGGCCCCCACGCATCGCGATGCCCGCCAACGATCACAAGCTCGTCGGGCAGTTCGGTGCCGCGAATCGTCCCAAAGGTGTCCCAGATCGGCTTGATGGCTTTGGTCGCGGTATCGGTCACAACCTTCACACGGGCCATCACCGGGCCGGGGCCCACGTGATAGCGGAACGGAAGGCCACCCTGCCAGCCGCGCGGAAGCACACCACCGCGCACGTCACGCAGGAGTTCTCCCGCATTGCCATACGAAATCGGAACGACGGGGATATGCGGCACATCCATTTTGTCGAGCGCCAGACGCGGTGCGCCCTTCACACTCGCGTAGCCCGGGGTGCTCGGATCGCCGTCGCCATTCATCACGCTGCCGCGCTGGATCCCCTGCGACGGGCGGTACGCCCCCTCGGGGTACACATCGCCAACCACGTAGCCGTCGTCCTGTGGGTCGGAGTAGATCAGCAGCGCCTTGGCCCCATGCTTCTCCGCCTCACGCGCTTTGATGCCGCGGAAGCTGCGACCATAGCGAGCCATGACAATCTTTCCCTTGACGCTGATGCCGAGGGAGTCGAGCGTCGCGTAGTCCTCAATGAGGCCGTAGTTCACATAGATGACTTCAGCCGTCACATCACCGGAGCCACTGTACCCGTTGATGGGGAGCGTCTCCGGATATTTGCTCGACGTTGGATCCGACGCCACCGGCCCTTCCTTGAGATTTAACGCCTTGGGCGTTTTGCCCATGCGCCACACTTGCACGGACGTTGGGTGCGGCATCCAGATGTCATACTGCTTGACATCGGTTTCAATACCCATCGCCTTCATTTGCGCGATCACGTAGTCGCGGGTGCGGGCCTGACCATCCGTGCCGGCAACATGCGGGCCATCGGAGAGTGCCTTGGACATCACCGAGGCGCGCGCCGGATCCGGCCGAGCAATGGCGGCCTGTTCGGCCGCCTTCTGCCGGTCAGCGTTGGCGGGCGTGTACCCGACCACACTCTGTGCGATGAGCGGCGTGCTGAGCGCCGTGCTGAGCGGGGCGCCAAATAAGGCGAGAATCAGTGCGGAGCGACGCATCATAATCATCCGACGGTGAGAGAGAGATTCAGGATTGACGGATCGGCAGCGAGAGCGCCTTGCGATAGACCACCGACTGCGGCGAGGTGAAGACCCGAACGAATCCGCGCTGCTGGAGGGCGAGGATCCACGCAGTCTCGCAGTGATCGCTGGTGACGCCTGATGTGATAATCACTTGCACCGGTCGCCCCGACACGACGAGTGTGGTCAACTGTGTAATCTGGTCAGCGTACTCGGGACAGAACAACAGTTGTCGCGTGGCGGTGCCGGTTTCCGCGCGCAACACCCAGGCGGCATTGGACGCCACAAATAGTTGCGGTTCGTGCTGCCCCACGAGATACCGCTGCAGCGCCCCGTCGTGCGCCACGGCAAGGGCACCGTCACGCGTCTGTGCCTGCTGCGCGGCACGTTGCCACGAATCATAACCCCGTGCTCCGGCGAGCAGTACGACGCTTCCGATGGCCAGGCGCCGGACGGCCGACGGTGCGCTCGGAAAGGTGATCGCGCCAACGCCGAACAGGGTCCAGAGGAAGGGCACCACAAACCGATGCTCGTGCAATCCTTGGAACTGGTATCGAGTCGCCGCCGCGACAAGGAGTGCGCACATCGCCGCTGCCACGAGGAGCAGCAGACGCACCGCGCGCCCGTCGTGTGCACGCGACCGCGAGGCGCGCCACGTCCAGAGCGCGGCTCCCAACAGCACGACGGCGATCACACGCGATATCCCCGAGTCCGTGATCCGCCGGTCGACACCGCGCGCACCGAGAATCTCTCCGGCAATACTGACGGTCAACGCGTGGATATTTGGCATAATTCCCGTGGTCGAGGCCGCCGCCGCGTACGGCTGCACCCGACCAAAGACCGCGAGGTTGTAGCCCCAGAGCGGCGCAATCACGAGGAGGGCGCCGATTCCCCAGGCAAGGACTCGTGCGGGGGCTTCCCGCATGCTCTCGAGCACGAGCCAGCAGGGGATTGCCGCACATATTGCCAGCGCGGGATTGCGCGTCACGCAGGCCGCACCACCGCATACGCCGGAGAGTACGAGCATCGCCCGTCGATCAGTGCGCAGCGCACACCCGACCGACACGATCAAGCAGAGTGCCGCGAGCCCCTCGCTGAGTCCAAAGTATTGTGTGGCAAGGACGCCCGGAGCCGTCAGCGCCAGCATCCCAGCAACACACACACGGCGCGCCGACGCGTAACCCGCCAGCGCCCACACGAGCAGGGCCGGCAGAAGCGCGAAACACACCCGATTGATCAGCGGAGCAGCCGTCACATCGGCAATGCCGAGTCGCGACACCGCGGCAATGATCACGGGAAAGAGGGGAGGCCAGAGCGGCGTCGGCTGTGTGATCGCGCTGGATTCGGTGAGCGCGTACGGCACAACCTCAAAACGCCCGGTATGCTGGACCGAGCGCGCCATCTCGAGATACGCGGTGCTGTCGGGCAATATTGGATAGATCGTCCGGTGTGCCATCCACCAAAACCCAACGACAACAGCCGTTCCCGCTGCGAACGCCAGCAGCCACCACCGGACATCCACTGGCCGCAGCGCGGCCTGTGTCACTTGAGAAATCCGTGCGCTGCCTGCCCAAGCAGACTGTCGAACTCTTGTGTGCTCTTGTAGCGCTCAAATCGCCCGTCACCGGCGACGGCCCGACACGTCTGGCGCAACAGGTCCATCTCGCCGGCGCGATACGGCTTATACGTGGCCGCCAGCTTCAGCGTTTTCTTGAGAATTGCACGGTCGTCGGCAGCGCACTGCACGGAGCTCACCGGAAGCGAGAAACAATACCGGAGCGCTTCGTCGGGCTTTACCACCTTGGCGTGCGCAATCGCGCCGCCTGCAATCGGCTTGGTCGAGATCACCGCAATCCCGCGCTTCACCACCTCGGGGAGCACCTGCTTCTCAAATGAGCGATACGTGGCATCGAGCGGATTCAGCGGCATCTGCACCAGGTCCCACGCAAAACCGCGTTGCAACAACTTCAGATGGATGTGCGGCGACTTATGCCCGCTGAACCCGATGCCGGCGACGCGTCGCTGATCGCGCGCTTCCTGCGCGGCGTCGAGCCCGCCATGATCGTCCAGCCAGTCGGGGTCATTGTCGTAAATCATTTCCGCAAAGGACCAGATATCGAATCGGTCCGTTCCCACGCGCAGCAACGATTCATCAAACTGCTGCATGGCGGTTTTGTAGTCGCGTCGGTGCGCCGCGCACTGCCACACCAGCATCACCTTCTCCCGATACCCGTCCTTGAGCGCGAGCCCGAGCCAGCGCTCCACCTTTCCGTCGCCATAGGCCCATCCGGTCTCGATCACATTCACCCCGTGATCGATAGACTCCCGGATCATACTGATCGCCTCCTGCTGCCCAAGGGTCGCGAGGCGCGATGTCCCAAGGGTCACAATCGACGCGGTTCTCACCGATCGTCCGAGTCGGCGCTGCTCCATTATCTCTGGGGTCGCTTTCGTCACTGGCGTCGAGTATTCAGGGGGGGCAACCTCAGTGCGCGCCACCAAGGTTGGTCGAGCAGTCACTCCGCGTCGTCGTAGGCTTCCAGTGCGGCCGCGACAATCTCGCGGAGTCGAGCTTCACGGTCGGGCGCATCCGCAGGGATTGCCGCCGACAGAACAGAGAACTGACGGCGGAACTCATCCGCCATAAAGCGCTCCGATCGTGGAGCGCCGAGTGCGTCGAGCGCTCGTGCTGCGAGCGCGCGAAGCATCCGGACGGTGTGCAGATCTAGTCCACTGACTTCGGCCATCGCGACGCGTGGTGCTGGTTCCGTATCGCGGGTCCGCTTGCCGGCTTCAAACAGTGCGGCCGTGCGTTCCAGCGTCACGACGTACGATCCGGGTGTGTGCTCTTGCACCTCGGCGACCACGCGCTTGCGTTTGAGTTGTGTGAGCGCTTTGCGCACCGCAACGCGCACGACGGCCACGCCACCAGGACTTCCGTTGCCACGCCCCGTAATCACCAGCACATCCCCAGCTTTCTCGACCTGTTTCTGCCGCATCCACGGATCGAGGCGCTGCACCGCCTGCTCCGCCGTTGGCATCGAGGTGCGCAGATCCAGCGTGCGTGCTGCACCAAAGCGCATCTCGTCGAACGCGTGAGTGAGCGGGGAGACAGCGGCTACCGCCGGCGGGGTGCGCTTCACCGGCTACCGAATGACCTGGCGCAGCGTGACCCCGTCGAGTTTCTCGAGCGGTGTCACCTTGAGCAGAGTGGCGAGGGTCGGTGCCATATCGACCACGCGCACAAATTCCGGATGTACGCCGGGCTTTACCCCAGCACCCCAGAACAGCACCGGCACGTTGGCGTCGTTGTCGTGCGGCGATCCGTGCGTGGCGTACGCGACCGAGTACCAATAGCTGTACGGCGTGAGGGTAATCACGAGGCGCGTGGGGCCGCTGGGGGAGAACATGTGGAGCCAGCGTCGCGCAATCGAATCCTTGACGGTGTCGGCCGTTGCGAGCGCGCTCACCAGATCGGCGCGCAACACCCCTTGCGTCCGACCAATATCGCGCGCGAAATCGCGCAGCACGGAATCAGCGTTCACCCCCGCTTTGGTGAACGCGTCGGGCTTCGTGACGGAAATCACCCCGTCGTCGAACTGCACGGCCAAGGTATCAACCGCAGCATCGGCTAACCGCGAGCGCAAGGCCAGCAACGCCTGATCAACCGACACACGCTTCGCCTCCTGATTGGGATAAATCGTCGAGCGCAGCATCGGGAATGGACTCATGCCGTGGTCGCCCGTCAGCGCGATAATCACATTCTTTTCATTGCGCAGCGTGAACAAGGAGTCGAGAAAGACGCCGAGCGCGCGGTCGAGGCGAAGGATGTGATCATGCAGCTCGCGCGAATCGGGGCCGAACCGGTGACCAATCGCATCGGTGGTTGACAGCGAGATTGCGAGCACATCGGTGCGATTCGGCGACGCGCCGAGTTCTTTTTTGGCAAGTCCGTCGAGCGCGAACGCCAGCGTCAGATCGTCCATCCACGGGAACCCGGCGATGTTCTTGGCCGCATAGTTCGCATCGTTGAGCATCTCGTGCGGAAAGACATAATCAATGCCGAGGCTCTCAATGCTCACGCTGTCGGGTTCTGGATAGTCGCTCGCGGGACGCAGGAGGTCCCACGTTTTGCCGGCATACGACTGCGCCATTTTGCGCGCGTTAAACGCCTGCACCCAGGTCGGCAGCGAATCCCCGTAGTAGGTGCTCGTGGTGAAGGTTCCATTGCCCGACCACCAATACACATCACCCTTGCTTCGGCCAATGGGCAGAATCGCGCCGCGATCCTTGCGCGAGACCGAGAGGAAACGGGTACCCGCGTTGGTTGCACGCAACCAGTCGGTAAGCGTCGTGCCTTGAAAGCGGAACGGAGACGCTCCTTGCTCTGGGGCATTGATCAACGGCGCGGTCGCGGTGTTCACGCCTTGCGAGTTCATCATGATGCCCGTGTGCACCGGGAATCGTCCTGACATCGTCGAGGCATGGCCAGGCGCGGTTTCTGTGATCGCGTGGTCCTGATAGCCCTGCGTGAAGAACGCCCCTTCGTCGTGCAGGCGCTTGAGCCCACCGGTCAGCTGGGTTTTGAATCGCTCAAAGTAGTCGGCCCGCATCTGGTCGATCGTGATAAACACGACCAACGTGGGGCGCCCCGCACCCTTGGGCGCGGCCGCCTGTGGGGCTGCCTGTTGGGCTGCCTGTTGGGCCGCCTGTTGGGCCGCCTTTTGGGCGGCAGTTGGGGAGACCAAGACAGCCAACAGACCAGCGACCGCGAATGCACGACGAAGCATGGACCGATCCCGAGACAGTACGAGGGCGCCGCCCTCGCGGACGAGGGTGGCAGATCGTTCATTTGTTAGCCACTAGGATACTAGCTGGATACTCGCTAGTAGGATGCCCCCCGGTTCCGGGGTCCGCCAGTGGTCCGCGTGGGGCTCCCTGCCAGTTGCCGGCGGCCTTCCCGATGTACAACTTTGCGACAGGCTCGCGCAGCACGAAAAATCGTCGAGGCGACTGAGTCGCCCCCCAATGTCACCGGCCTACACTTTGCACGCTTGGAGCTGAAATGATTCGACCCCTCCGCTTGTACGCTCGGCTCGCTCTGCTCGCTCTCCTCTCTGTCGCTACGCGCGCGGATGCCCAGGAGAAGCTCTTTAAGGGTGATTCTGTGGTGAACATCACGATCACCACCCAGCTGCAAGCGCTGGTGCGCCAGCGCGACAGCTTAGCGCTCAACAAGCACAACGGCATGCTCAGCTATGCGGGCGAAGGGGGCAAGCAGGTCAGCTTCCCCGTCACCCTCCGCGCGCGCGGACATTTCCGCCGTCAGGCGCGCAACTGCGACTTCCCCCCGCTCTGGCTCAACTGGAAGAGCAGCGATGCCAAAGCCTCGATCTTCAACGGGCTCGCGAAGGTAAAAGTCACCACCAACTGCCGCCCCGGCAACAGCGAGTACGAGCAGTACATCCTGCAGGAGTACGCGCTCTACAAGATGTACAACGAAATCTCCAAGGAAAGCTTCCGCGTCCGCCTCGCCCGCATCACCTACAAGGACTCCCTTGGCAAAGAAAAGCCCATCACGAGCTGGGCCTTCTTCATCGAAGACATCAGCGATGTGGGCCAGCACCTCAAGCTGAAGCCGGACACCACGCAGGGCGCGCTGTTTGACGACGTCGATCCCGAGGCACTCGCCCGCGTCAGCGTGTGGGAGTACTTCGTCGGCAACACCGACTGGTCGCTGTCAGCGCTGCACAACATCGTGATTCTCCGCGATACGGCGACGGCCAAGCTCGACCCCGTCGCGTACGACTTCGACTGGTCCGGCGCCGTCAACACGCGCTACTCGGCTCCCGACTCGCGCCTGAAGATTCGCAGCGTCACCGATCGACTCTACCGCGGCCCCTGCCTCACCGCCGCGCAGCTCAAGCCAACCCTCGATGCCTTCCTCGCCAAGAAAGACGTCATTGACGGCTGGCTCTCCAAGGTCCCCTCGCTCGCCCCCGACAAGAGCAAGTCGATGCTCAAGTGGAACGCGGAATTCTGGAAGATCGCCGCGAACCCGAAAGCCGCCGAGAAGGAGTTCCGCTACGGCTGCCAGAAGCCGGGCAACTAGCTAGGCAGCTAGCTAGGCAGCTAGCTAGGCAGCTAGCTAGGCAGCTAGCTAGGCAGCTAATAAGCACGGAAGGACGAGGGGGAGCGCCGACACCGTCGGCGCTCCCCCTCATCACATCCGCACCACGCGCGAGCGTGTGCTAGCATGCGCTAGCATGCGCTAGCACCCGCTGCGATATCGGTTAGCCGATCGCCAACTCCAAAATCTGCAGTCCGCGCTCGAGCTCGTCACGCGTCATTACCAGCGGGGGAAGCAAGCGGAGCGTGTGTTCGCCAGCAGAACACACCAGCATCCCGGCTTCCATGCAGCGCCCAATGATGTCCTTGGCGGGGTCCACAACATCGACGCCCCACATGAATCCCATGCCACGCACCGCACGGACCTTCGACGACTGCTCGGCGATGCCATGCAGCCTGGCGCTGATGAACTTCCCCTGCTCCGTCACGTGCGCGAGCAGCGCCGGGTCGGACAAGCGATCAAACACATGGTTGCCGACCGCCGCCACAAATGGCCCGCCACCGAACGTAGTGCCGTGATCGCCGGGCTGCATGGGCTCGGCGATTGCCTTGGTGGTGAGCACCGCCCCCATCGGCAATCCAGCAGCCATGGGTTTTGCGACCGTGAGAATGTCCGGCGTGATTCCCCAATGCTCATGCGCCATGAACGTGCCGGTGCGGCCGTAACCGCACTGAATCTCGTCGAGGATCAGCGCAATATTCCGCTCCTGCGTGAGCGCACGGAGTCCCTGCAAGAATGCCGTGTCGAGTACGCGCACACCGCCCTCGCCCTGAATCGGCTCGGCGATCACGGCGGCGACCGTCTCTGAACTCAGCTTGACGGCGAGCTCGTCGAGATCGCGTTCCATGATGGAGATGCCACCAGCGAGCGGCCGGAAAGGCGCGCGATACGACGGACGATCGGTGGCGGCAAGCGTACCCATCAAGCGACCATGGAACGCGCCGCGCAACGACACAATCTCATGCTTGGCCGTTCCACCCATCGAACGTCCCCAGCGACGGGCAATCTTAAACGCCCCTTCATTCGCCTCGGCGCCCGAGTTCGAATAGAACACGCGATCGGCGAAGGTGCGCGCCACCAGCTTGTCGGCCAACTGCTCACCCGGCGACGTGCGATACAAGTTCGACGTGTGCAGAATCCCCGTGGCCATCGCCTCGCGCATCGCGGCATCCACACCAGCATCACCGTAGCCCAGCGCGTTCACCGCGATGCCCGCGACGAAATCGAGATAGCTCTTGCCGTCGGCATCATATAGGTGCACGCCCGCGCCGCGCACGAACTCCATCGGCGGCTTCTTGTAGACGCCGAGCAGGGCGTCGGTCTGGGGAGTGGAAGTCGTGTGCGTCGCCATAAATGTCTCTTACGCCTGAGGGGAGGAAAGCACGATGCGCGTCCCCGCGCTGCTGTCACTAATGCCGTCGAGTCCTGCAATACGCACCATCTGTGCACCGCCACGTAATGCGGTGAGTGCCGCGTCGAGCTTGGCGGCCATCCCGCCGGCGGCCACACCACTGCTGATCAAGCGATGCGCCATCGCTTCGTCAATCGTTGGGATGACCGCGCCCGCGTCGAGCACGCCCGGTACATCAGCCACGAGCACCAACTCATCGGCCGTGAGCGCGGCCGCGAGCGCGGCGGCGGCATCGTCACCATTCACATTGAGTCCGGCACCCGCGCGATCGTCCGCGTCACGCGCGAGCGGAGAGATCACCGGCACGAACCCGCCGTGCACCAAGTGCTGGATCAACGCGACATTCGCGGTCACGTGCCCTCCCACTCGCCCCATCGCGGGATCGGTGATCTGCGCCGTAAATAACGACGCATCTTCACCCGAGATACCCACGGCGTTCACGCCCTGCGAGATCAACTGCGCGACAATCCGTTTGTTGGTGGCGCCCGACAACACCATCCGCACGATTTCCAAATCGTCGACGCTCGTGACGCGACGCCCACCAATGAACGCGGACTGCAGCCCGAGCCGTTTCTGCAAGTTCGTGACTTCGTCGCCACCACCGTGCACGACGCACAGAAACCCACCGGCCGTCGCCCTAGCCGTCGCCGTCGCAGCAGCCGCAGCAAGTGCCGCGGGGAGACGCGAGTCGCCCTGCGCACGCCCACCAATCTTTACCACCCGCTTCATACCGGGAGTCCCGCCGTTTCTTCGAGGCCGAGCATCAGGTTGGCGTTCTGCACGGCTTGTCCGGCGGCCCCCTTCATCAGGTTGTCGATCGCCGAGAGGATCAAGAGCGTCGGCTGCTTGAGATGCGCCAACGGCTGCGCGAAAATCCGCACCGTGTTGCGCCCGGTGACATGCCGCAGCTCTGGTGGCGCGCTCGCGAGTTCAATGAACGGCTCGGTGCCATAGCGCGAACGAAAGGGCGCCATCGCGTCGTCGAGCGTGCCGCGCAGCGGTACCGTGATGCTCGAGAGAATCCCGCGTGCAATGGGCAACAAATGCGGCGTGAACACCAATTCCGCGTCAGACTGCAATGTGCCGAGGAGCGCGCGCATCTCGTTGAGATGGCGATGCGTGTTGCCGGTGCCGTAGGCGCGATAGTTCTCGGTGATTTCGCCAAAGAGCAGATCGGTGCGCGCCGTGAAGCCCGCCCCGGTGACACCACTGGCGGAGTTGGCAATGATGGTCGCGTGGTGCGCGATCAGTCCCTGCTCAATCAGCGGGAGCAGCGCGAGGGAAATGGAGGTCGGATAGCACCCCGGATTCGCGACGATGTCGGCGCCGCGGATCTGATCGCGGTAGAGCTCGGTCAAGCCGTAGACGACCCCATCCACACCGTTGCCGATGCGCAGGTCGTGCGAGAGGTCGACCACCTTGGCACCCGCGGCGCGCGATTTCTCGACCCACGCCTTCGACGCGCCATGCGGCAGCGAGCTGAAGATCAGCTGCGCATCCGCCAGCGGCGCCTGTTCGGTTGCGACGAAGGTGACCTCGCCGCCGCCAGGAAGCTCGACCGTGCGCCCTGCCTGTTCATTGGCAGTGGCAAAGGCCAAGCGGAGATCGGGGTGTTTCCGAACGAGGGCGCAGAGCTCTCGTCCGGCGTACCCACTTGCGCCGAGGACGCCAATTGGTATTCTATGCATTATATAATGCATAAGTAAGCAAGCGGCGACTGTCAACCCTTCTTACGCGATGCCGCTCGGTACGCTACCCTACGACTGCACCTCAACTCCCGCCATCCATGACCAAGCGCGAACGCCAGACGGTGATCCGAGAGATTATCGCGACTCGCCCGGTTGGTAGTCAGGAAGAGCTCCGTCAGCTCCTGGCCGAACGCGGGTGGGACGTCACCCAGTCCACCCTCTCGCGCGACATGCGCGACCTGCGCATCGCCCGGATTCCCACCCCCACGGGCATCCGCTACACGGTCCCCGAAGCCGCCTCCTCCTCAGAGGAAGGACGCGCGACCCTCGCGTCCATCTTCCCGCAGCTCTTCGCCCGCCTCGACTTCACCGGCAACCTCATCGTCGTCCGTACCGTCGTCGCCGGCGCGCAGCCGATCGCCGAAGCCATCGACAACGAAGGCAACCCGGACGTCCTCGGCACCATCGCCGGCGAAAATACCATCCTCATCATCTGTCGCTCCGACTCGGCGCGGGAACGGGTCGCCAAACGCCTGCTCTCCCTCGCTCAGAAGGGCTAATCTCGTCCGGAACATGCATGCTCCGGCTACATATTCGCATATTTATGTTAGAAATATGCAATCTCAAGGAATACGATGACGTCCAAGACGGCTGAAGCCAGCGGCACCCACGGCGGCACCCACGGCGGAACCCACGGCGGCACCCATAAACTCTGGGGCGGCCGCTTTGCCGGCGGTCCCCATCCGGCCCTCGAAGCGGTCAACCGCTCCATCACGATCGACTTCCGCCTCTGGCCCTTCGATATCCAATTGTCCAAGGGCTGGGCGCTCGCGCTCGCCAAAGCGGGCGTCTTTTCCAGCGCCGAATGCGACACCGTGCGCGCTGGACTCGACATCGTAGCCGCTCGCTTAGCGGGTGGGGAGCAGCCGATCGCGTCCGACGAAGACGTCCACACGATCATTGACCGCCTCCTGCACGAAGCCGCCGGCGATCCGGCCTCGCGCCTGCACACGGGACGCAGCCGCAATGATCAAGTCGCAACCGCCACACGTCTCTGGACGCGCGACGCGATCGCGCGCGTCGACGAACAGGTCAAAGCACTCCAGCTCGTGATCGTCGCGCAGGCCGAACAGCTGCAAGACGCCATCATGCCAGCGTACACCCACATGCAGCGCGCACAACCCGTCAGCGGCGCGCACTGGATGCTCAATCACCTCTGGCCGCTCGTGCGCGATCGTGAGCGCCTCGCCGCCGCCTCGCGTGCCGCGGGCGTAATGCCGCTGGGCTCCGGCGCCATCGCCGGCTCCGCATTCCCGATCGATCGCGACCTGCTCTGCACCGAACTCGGCTTCGAACGCATCTCCCCTAACTCGATCGACGCCGTTGGGGATCGCGATTTCATTGCCGACACCCTCTACGCCATCACGATGCTCGGCATGCATCTCTCGCGCATCGCGGAGGATCTGATTTTGTATGGCTCCAGTGAGTTCGGTTTTGTGCGCTACGGCGACAGCTTTAGCACGGGCTCGAGCATGATGCCACAGAAACGAAACCCCGACGCACTCGAACTCGCCCGCGGCTCCGGCGCGCGCATGCTCGGCGATCTGGTTGGCTTGCTCGCCACCATCAAGGGGCTGCCGAGCGGCTACAACAAAGATCTCCAAGAGGATAAGCGCTCCCTCTTTGATGCTGTTGACGGCATGCTCCTCCTGCTCCCCGCCGTGGCCGGTTCGCTCGAGACGCTCACCTTCAACCGCGACAAGATGGCCGCGGCCTGCACGTCGTCGATGATGGCCACCGACCTCGCCGATTATCTCGTGCGCAAACAGGTGAGCTTCCGAGAAGCCCACGGCGCCGTGGGCGCGCTCGTGCGCGAAGCGGAGGAAAAGGGAATCGAGATGACGGAGCTCCCGAGCGAGAGTTTCGCAAAAGCGCACCAAGCGTTCGCGTCGGATGTCATGCACGAACTGCTGGCACGCACATCGCTCTCGCATCGCGATATTGCCGGCGGCACCGGAACGAACGCGGTTGCCGCACAGCTCCAGCAGGCGAAAGCCGCCGTCGGATAAGCGCCCGGAACCGCTCGGGCGCTACACCGCTCAGTGCCCGAGCGATCCCATGATGTAGCGCGCGCCAACAAAGACACTCGGCACAACGCTCTTGCCAGCAGCAACCGTGTGCGCAGAGAGATCGATGCCCAACATGGCGCTCGTGTACGCGCCGCCCCAGTTGCTCACGACGCGCGCGCGATAGCCGAGCAGCGACGTGCCGCTGTTCGCAAACGTATTGACGCACGCGACCGAGACGCCCGACGACTTGGTATCCGATCCATCGGTCGCGCAGCCAAGGCTCTGGCTCAGCACCAGCCCGAGCCCCGCGTCGAGATGCCAGTACGATTGCCGCATGGCAACCACGTCGGCAATCGCCCCAATCTCGAGCGAGTTCTCACGCACCGAGTAGGTGCCCGCGGACGTGTTCATTTGGGCGAAGGCCATGCTGAGTTCTTGCAGGCCAATCGCGCCAACCTTCGCGTTCGGATGCAGGAGCGCGAGGCCAGCCATCAAGCGACTTCCATTGTCTTGCTTTCCCGACGCCCAGCGCTGGACTCCGCCAACGGCGCCGGAAATTGCATAGACAGACGACGGAAGCGGTGATGGCTGTGGCGACGACGACGGCGACTGCGCCGCCACAACACCGGGAGCCGCAAGAAACAGCAGAGCACGACAGACGAGAGAGCGCATGCGAGGAATCTAGCGCCCGACTACTTGGTCTGGGGCGGCTTTGCCGTCAGGCGCGTCAACAAGCCCTGGGCTTGCTGGTTATTGGGCTGCAGTTCAATCGCCTTCTTGAGCGCGGCAATCGCCGACGCGGTGTCGTTGCTGGCAAGGCTGGTGTTCGCGATCGCCGAATAGGTGGCGGCCGACTTGTCGTAGAACTCTAAGTTGAGCTTGAGCAGCGCGAGCGCAGCCGGGCTCTTGTTGGCGCGGCTCGCATCCGTTGCCGCGGCCACCAGCGAGTTCTCGCTGAAGTCGTAGGCCGCAGCCCCGTAGTAACGGGTGCGGAGTTCACGATAGAGCGCGACGGCCGAATCGGCGCCCTTGGCGTCAATGGCGCCGCCGAGTGCGTTGCGAAGCGTCTTCGGCTTGGCGAGCCCGTGGTGGCAGGTTTCGCAGGTCACGCTGTTGCGCGCGTCCATGGTGAGTCCGGCGCCGGCCAGATACTTGCCGTTGACGTCGGTGACCATCTTCATCATTTCACGGGCAATTTTTTTCTGGGCCTTGTCGTCGAGCGAGTAGTCGAGCGGCGGGCCGCCGCGTCCACCACCAGCCGGCGCCGCAGGCGCTGCACCCGCAGGCGCTGCTGCTGCCGCGTGGCAATACGCGCAGTTCACGCCGAGGGCGGCGGTGAAGTTGTTCATGATCGCCGTGACCTGCTGACGGGGCATGTCCTTGGGGAGGACCTGGAGATTCTTCGGGGGTTCCTGCGGGCCACCGCGACCCTGGGCAGCGAGCACGGCGGGGAGGGCAGCGACGAAGACGCTGGCCAGCATCAGAGGGCGACGGAAGTTCATCGGCAGGCGGGGAAAAGTGGTGGGATTGTCTGTTATAGAACGTGCTATCCGCCCAGAGTGTTAGCTAGGGGGTGACGGTGGGTGAGAGCCGATCGCTCACGATTGACGAGCGATGAATTGTTATTAAGTTGTTGTTATATAATGACTAAGATTGTATCAGTCTCCCTGTCCCACGAGACCCGCGACGCCCTCGAGGCGGAAGCGAAGCGCCAAAAACGCTCGCGGAGCTGGGTCGTGCGCGAAGCATTGGCCGAGTATGTCGCGAATCGACGCGTTCAGGGCGTGATGTCGCCCGCCGCTGCCACCGGATCGAGACCCTCGCCACCTGCCGGGCCACCTGCCTCGCTACCTGCCTCGCCACCTGCCTCGCTACCTGCCTCACCACCTGCCTCACCACCTGCCTCACCACCTGCCTCACCAGCAGCGCGAACCTACGTTTCTCCCTGACTCTCACCTCGTGCTGATGCTCGCCATGCGCCCTCTCCCGACGACCTCCGCGTTCGCGTTCCTGCTCCTCACGTCCGCCCTCGCAGCGTCCCTCGCAGCGCCCCTCGCTCACGCGCAAAACGCGGACTGGCCCGTGTACGGTGGCAACACCGACCACACGCACTACACCACGCTGAGCCAAATCTCACCGGCGAACGTCAAACAACTGAAAGTCGCGTGGACCTACGCGACGCACGACGAGTGGCAAGGCTCAGAGATGCAGAACAATCCTATTGTGCTCGATGGGATTCTCTATGGCACCACGCCAAAACTGCAGCTCTTTGCGCTCAACGCGGCCACGGGCAAGGAACTCTGGAAGTTCGATCCGAATCCTGGCAAACCCGCACCGCAGCGCTTCCGGCATCGCGGCGTTGTGGTGACCGGCGATCGTGTGCTCTACACCTATCGCAATCGTCTCTACGCGATCGATCGCAAACTCGGCACGCCTGTCAAAACGTTCGGCGACAGCGGATGGATTGATCTGCGCGCCGGACTCGATCGCCCGATTGAAGGACTCTCGGTGAGTGCGAGCACTCCGGGTGTGGTCTTTGAAGATCTCTACATCATTGGGAGCACGGTGCCCGAAGCGCTCCCGAGCGCACCGGGCGACATCCGCGCCTACGACGTCAACACCGGCGCGCTCCGCTGGAGCTTTCACACGATTCCGCATCCCGGCGAGTTTGGCTACGACACCTGGCCAGCCGATGCCTGGAAGATCGCCGGCGGCGCCAACGCTTGGAGTGGCGTCACGCTCGACCCGAAGCGCGCGATGGTCTTTGCGGCCACGGGCTCCGCGTCGTTCGATTTCTACGGTGCCAATCGTGTCGGCAACGATCTCTTCGCCAACACCGTGCTCGCACTCGACGCGCGCACAGGAAAGCGCATCTGGCATTTCCAGGGACTGCACCATGATCTCTGGGATCGTGACTTTCCCGCGGCGCCATCATTGGTCACGGTGACGCGCGACGGAAAGAAAGTCGATGCCGTGGCGCAGATCACGAAGACGGGGCATGTGTACCTCTTTGAGCGCGAGAAGGGAACGCCGCTCTTCCCCATCGAAGAGCGCGCGATGCCCACCACGCCGGGGCTCGATGGCGAACAGCCCTCCAAGACGCAGCCCTTCCCGATCCTTCCGCCGCCTTTCGCGCGACAGGAGCTCACCGAGAAGGATCTCACAACGCGCACCAAGAAAGCGCACGAAACTGCGCTCAAGATTTTCCGCGAGTACAAGACCACCAACGCGTGGGATCCGCCAAACACGAAGGGAACGATTCTCTTTCCTGGGGTGGACGGTGGTGGCGAGTGGGGCGGCCCAGCCTTCGACCCAGAAAGCGGTCTGCTCTATGTGAACAGCAACGAGATGGCCTGGCTCCTCAAGATGGTGCCGCGCAGCGATGCCTCGCTCTATGGCGCCACCTGCGCCAACTGCCACGGCGACAAACGCCAAGGCACCGCTGCGGGCCCGCCGCTCATTGATATCGGCAAGAAGAAAACCAACGCCGAGATCGCGCAGATCATTCGTGAAGGCACGGGGCGGATGTCCGCCTTTGGTGGCATGCTCGACGGCGCCACCATCAACGACATGGTGGCCTACCTCACGACTGGCAAAGACATCGCCGCAACCTCGGGCGTGAATCCGAACTATCTCAAGTACCGCAGTGTTGGCTTTGATATTTTCTTCGACAACGATTCCTTTCCCGCGATCAAGCCACCCTGGGGCACGCTCAACGCGATCGATCTCAACAAGGGGACGATTGCCTGGAAGATTCCATTTGGTGAGTACCCGAAGCTTGTGAAGCAGGGGCTGAAGAACACCGGCTCCGATAACTACGGCGGCGCTATCGTCACGCAGAACGGCCTGCTGATTATTGCGGCCACCACCTACGACAACAAAATCCGCGCCTTCGACAAATCGAATGGCAAACTGCTCTGGACCGCAGCACTCCCCGCGGCCGGCAACGCGCAGCCATCCACCTATATGATCGACGGCAAGCAATATCTCGTGATCGCCTGTGGTGGTGGAAAGAACGGGGCCAAGAGCGGCGGAACCTATGTGGCGTTCGCGCTGCCGAGCGCCCCGACCAAGTGACGCACGCACCAATGCGCATTCGTCCGCTGATCGCGGCCGTGCTGGGCGTCGCGCTGCTTGCGCTCGCCATCTGGATTCTGATTCCGGGCCCGACCTACTTCATGCTGACCTTCAGCGTGGGCGGGCCGGAGATCAGCCTGTTCTATATGATGGCGGCGGTGTTCATCATTGCGATTGCACTGCCAACGTTCCGGACCCACCGCCTCTCGCGTGTTGGCGCGGGCGCCGCCACGCTCGCGTTCGTGATTGCGCTCACACCGTATGCTCGTGTGCCAGGCGCGGTTCGCGATTTTGATCACACCTTCGCGAGCACGCTGGGGGACAGCACCGCACATGCAACCCTCTCGCTCCGCACGCTGCTGTTAGGCGTGCCGTTGGGCGAGGCAAAGATCACGCGCGGCATTCCGATTGCTGCACCTGATGGTGTGCCGCTCACGATGAACGTCTACCAGCCCGTTGCACGCGGACATTATCCGATTCTTGTACAGATCTATGGGGGCGCCTGGATGCGCGGCACCCCGGATTCATTCAAGAACTTTGCGCAGTGGTTGGCGTCGCGTGGCTTTGTGGTCTTCGCGATCGATTACCGTCACGCCCCCGCCGCACACTGGCCGGCGCAACTCGACGACACGCGACTCATGCTCGCCTGGATTCGCGATCACGCCCTCGACTATGACGGAGACACCGCGCGCGTCGCGTACATGGGACGTTCGGCCGGCGCCCACCTGGCGACGATTGCCGCCTGGAGCGACGTTCCGCCGCCGCTCCCGCCTAAGGCGATTGTGAGCTACTACGGACCGGTGAACCTGACGGAGTCGTACAAGCATCCGCCGGTCCCGGATCCGATCAAAGTGCGCGAAACCGACGAAGCGCTCATTGGCGGCACGTTAGACCAGTTCCCCGCAGCCTTCGCAGATGCCTCGCCGATCACCCATGTGACCAAGGCGACGGTCCCAACGCTGCTCATCTACGGGCGGCGGGACCATATCGTGCAACCCGCGGCGGGACATCTGATTCGCGATGGACTCAACGCAGCTGGTGTGAAGACGGTATATCTGGAGATCCCCTGGGCTGATCACGGCTTTGACGAGGTCTTTCAGGGACCCAGCAACCAGTTGGCGCTGTATTACACCGAGCGATTCTTGCGAAACCTCTTACGCCCCGAATGACTCACCTGTTGCGCCCCGCGTGGCTGTTGGCTCTTCTACTCCTGGTATTCCCGCAGTTGGGAGTCGCACAGGGAGGCGCAGCGCAGGGCGCTGGTGTCGCTGGATCATCGAGCACGGCCGGTGCTGCCGGTACGCTCATCGGGGATGTGGTTATGCTGGGCACGGGCACACCGCTCGACCACGCGATGGTCAGCTTGGTTGGCGGCGGGCGGCAGACCTTCACGAACGATCGCGGCGTGTTCGCCTTTACCCAGCTCGCCCCAGGCACCTATCACCTGCGCGTCGTGCACCTCGGCTTCACCCCGACGCTCGTGGACTTCGTGATGCCCGCCACCGGCGCGGCGCCTCGAGTGCGCGTGGAGCTCGCGCGAGTGTCCGTACGACTCGCTGCAGTGAAAATCTCTGGCAAGCCGACCTGTTCCAATCCCGGGCGTCCCGACCCGGCGCTCAACCACGATCTGTTTGAGGTGGTGCAGCAGGTGCGGTTCAATGCGGAGCAGTTTCAGGTCGTGTCGGATTCGTTTCCGTTCGCCTACAGTGTGCAGCGTGCGCGGCGCGAGGTGCATGCCGACGACGCGCGTGGCCCGTCCGTGTACGACACGCTCCATATGCGGAGCGACGCGCACGGGTGGGAGTATAAGATGGGCGATGTGGTAGAGCGCGAGCGGAACGGGCACTACGTGATGCACTTACCCACGCTGCGCGACTTTGCCGGGATTGCGTTCCTCAACAACCATTGCTTCCAGTACGCGGGGCTTGATTCCACGAAGGAAGGCATGTTGTTGCGCATCGACTTCCGCGCCGACGATCAGATTCGTACGCCCGATGTGAACGGCACGATTTACTTGGACCCCAAGACGTACCAAATCCGACTGGCCGACCTCGAGCTGTCGAAGCTGGTCGCCGAGGTGCGTGAAATCACGGCGGTGAAGGTGCGCACGATTTTCCGGGAGCTCGCGCCGAATATCATTGTGTTTGATCGCGTGATCGGCACCAACGAGATCAAGCATGGCTGGGGCTCGTGGGCGGTGGCCGCGATCGAGGAAGATCAGCGCATGATGCGGTTCGAGTGGTTGCAGGGGGAGCCGGGAAAGGGGCCGGTTCCGTAGGGTATCAGCGGGCTGCTCAGCCCGTATATTCTCCCAATGCCCCGCCCCATGGACTCTGCGTCGCGACGACGCCCGCGCTGGCGTACGTGGCGTACGCTGTGTCTTCTCAGTGCGCTCTGTTCGCTGTGTGCGCTGGCCGCGCCGACCGTTACTGCGCAGCAGCCGGCGCCCGTCGGCCGTGTGGCTCACGAGTGGAAGCCGGTCCGTGAGGGCGACTCCAACGTCGTCGCAATCGCGGTACGTACCACGCTCTCAGGATTCCCGTCGAGTGCGCGCTTTTCGCTCACCGTGCCAATCATGTATGCGGGGGTGCCAGACATCGCCCTGCACACCGAGCAGCTCTCGGTGCGTGATGCGCGCGGTGAGATTGCGCTCACCATTACAGACGACGCGCCGAACCCTGGCGGATTCCCCTATTATCGCCACTATCGCGCCGAGCGCGCGGTGCAGTTCCCGCTCACCTACAGCTACCGCGCCAAGGCGCCACGCACATCGTTCCGAGGCCCCCCGTTCGGACTACTCGCGGCCTATGGCGGCGTGAGTGGTGCTGGGGCCGGGTTCCTCGTACTGCCAGAGATCAGCGCACCAACAACCTCCACGGTGCATTGGGACCTTACCGACCTCGCCCCTGGATCGCGCGCAGCGATGAGCTTGGGTGACGGCGACCTCACACACCTGGGCCCCGCCGCCGACCTGCAACAGTCATGGATTATGGCCGGCCCGATAGGGCGATATCCAGCCACCGGCGATGCGCCCTTCATGGCAACATGGCTCGGCACCCCTGCCTGGGAAGTTGAACCAGAGATGACGTGGGCCGCCGAGATGTATGCGTTTCTTGGGAAATCGTATGGATATCTCAACCCGCTCCCACCGTATCGCGTCTTTGTGCAGGTCGGCACCTTCCGCGGGGGAACAGCCCTCGCCTCATCATTCCTCGGCGGTGCCGCCCCGCGTGCGCCTGGCGCCGCCGCCACGGGAGAGTCCCCTCGGCAGAGCTACACGCACGAGATGGGGCATCTGTTCGTGGGAGCTGTCGACGCGCCGGACGGCATTTCGAGCTGGTTCTCCGAAGGGCTGAATACGTATTACACGCGGCTCCTCCCCATGCGCGGGGGATTCACGACGGTCGAGGCATACGGCCGCGAGATCAACAAGGATTTCACGGAGTACTGGAACTCACCGTCGCGGAATCTGTCGGCCGATTCGATTGTGAAGGTTGGGTTCAACGACAACACGATTCGTCATATGCCATATGTCCGCGGAAGCCTGTACTTCGCGGACCTCGATACCAAGATTCGCGCGTATTCGCGTGGACGTCGAACACTTGACACCATGCTGCGGGAGTTGTTTATCGCGCGAGCAGCGGGGACGTCGATTACGCACGACCGATGGATTGCCGCGGTAGTGCGCGACGCGGGACCGAGTGCGAAGGATGATTTTGAACACGTCATCTTGCTGGGTGATCGCACCCTTCTGCCGTCGTCGAACGCATTTGGCCCCTGCTTCGAACGGCGCGAGGTCCCCGCGACGACGATCAGCGGCGGAGCGCAGCGCGCATCGTACGAATGGGTGCGGATTCCATCCGTGCCCGATTCCACCTGTCGCAAGGGAAACTGAGATGAATCGACGCGACCTGCTCGCAGGGTTTGGCACACTCGCCACCGCGCGTGCCTTTGGGATTGGCGTGGATCCGTTCACGATTCCCAATCTTCCCGGCGCAACATCGCCCGAGCCGATTCGATTCGTGCCAGGGTTCCCGCGCAAGAACGATTTCGTGATTGAGCCAGGCTACACCTTTCTGAATGCGGCATACACGCATCCGATTCCCAAGGGGTCGTTCGAAGCCGCACGGCTCGCCGCACAGCGCCGCACCGAACTGCGCGCGCCCCATCGCATGGCCAATGAAGCGGCCGTCGCTACCGCGATGAGCCCCAAGCAACTCTTCGCGCAGCTGATCAACGCGAGTGAAAGCGAGATCGCCTATGTGAGCAGCACGAGCGAAGGAGAGAATCTTGTTACCCGCTCGCTCGGGCTCGATCATCGCTTCGACGGCAACGTCGTCACCGATGGGCTCCACTTCGAAGGTTCGCTGATGCACCTGCTGGAGCTCAAGAAGCGCGGGCTCGATGTGCGCGTGGCCAAGCCGACCGCGGACGCGCGCATCGACTTTCGGGATCTCGAGCGATTGGTGGACAAGAAGACCCGCCTGATCGAGATCTCCTCCGCCGCGATGTACAACGGCTTCCAGCACGATCTCAAGGCCGTCGCCGACCTCGCGCACGCGCATGGCGCCCTCGTGTACGTCGACATCATCCACAGCGTGGGCGCCGAACCCTTCGATGTTCGCGCGAGCGGGATCGACTTCGCGAGCTGCTCGAGCTTCAAATGGCTGATGGGCGACTTCGGGCTCGGGTTCCTCTACGCCAGCACCGCCGCACTCGGCAAGATCGAGCGCCCCATGCATGGCTACTACCAGTGCGCTGACATCGAGCCCAACTACCCGCCGCATCTCCCGCTCGGCGCGTATGAGCCGGTGAGCTACACGCTCAACACAACGGCGACGGGGATGTTCGAGACAGGGTCGCTCAAGGGTGAGGTCGAAGTCGGCCTCGCGCTGCTCGCGAACTCGCTCGGCTATGTGATGAAGCTCGGCCCAGCGAACATCCGCGCGCACCGGTTGCCGCTGTTGAAGAAGTTGAACGAGGAGATGCCGCGGCTGGGGTTCACCCCGGTGACGCCGAAGAATGGGACGGCGAGTCTGGTGACTTTCGCGAAGACTGACCTGGGCAAGTCGAACATCCCGCGGCGGCTCGAGGAAGCGAAAATCAATGTGCGCCTCGCGCCGCATTGGATGCGGATTTCGCCGTCGGTGTACAACGACATGGGTGATATCGAGCGACTGTTGGCGGTGTTGGCGTAAGCGCTCTATGGTAGATGTCTAGCCGATGGCTGAGCGAGAGCGTCGTGCGCATGCCTTAGGCAGCTGATCCTACCCACGGCTTAATACGCCGCAGTTGAACTGCGAGTTGTTTCTCGGCGATCTCCGTGTCGTGCGCAATCTGCGCTCGCAGCCAGTACCCATTGGAGAGTCCAAAGAATCGACAGAGCCGGAGATCGGAATCTGCCGTGATTGATCGACGTCCGGCGACGATTTCTCCAATGCGCTGTGCGGGCACACCGATCTCTTTTGCGACTCGGTACTTGGTGAGTCCCATCGGAATCATGAACTCGTGGAGCAAGAGTTCGCCCGGGGTGACGGGCGATAGTCGTTTGCTCCGTCTGCGATTAGTGGTAGTCGACGATTTCAACGTCATGGGCGCCTGTCGAAGTCCAGTGGAAACAGAGACGATATTGGTCGTTGATGCGTATGCTGTGCTGCCCCATCCGGTCACCACGCAGCGCGTGCAGTTGGTTCCCTGGTGGGACCCGCAGATCCTCAAGTCGCCCAGCGATCTGAAGCTGACGCAACTTGCGTCGTGCTACGGTCACGATGTTTGCAAACCGAGCGACCGGCAGGCCGGCCGCCAGCGCCGCGGTGGACTTATCACGGAACGAATGAATTACGAGAATATTAACGCGACCCGTTATTAACGGCAAGCGTGATTAGTGAGGAAGCGCGTGTGCCAACGACGCGTCTCTAGACTAGCGAATCACCTGACCGGGGGTCGCATCGGTGTATTGCGCGGTGAATCTGTTTCACGCCACCTCGTGCCACCCCCTTGCGCCCCACCCAAGACCTTCGTACTATTCAAAACCATCAAGATGAGGGGTGACCCTCGCCAACCTGCCCAACCCGGGTAAGGTGGATCCCGAAAGGGGATGCGGCCTCTGGCAATCCAACGGGCTGCGCGAGTTCAACCCTCCTCTGCATGTCAGATGGAGGGTTTTCTATTTCCGCCACGGTCGCGACCCGCGACCGACACGATCCACCAGTTCACCCCAGCAACACCCAAGCATTGCGAGCGAGGCTGACGCCTCCGCCAACCTGCCCGACCCGGGCAAGGTGGTTCCACCGATTCGGTGGCATGCGGCTCCCCGATTCCTCACGGGAGCAAACGAGCGGGCCTCGGCATGGAAGCGTCTACCTCTCCTCGCACCACTCCCAGGAGATCTCCATGCCCAACGTCCCCAGCACCAAAAAATCGTCCAAGGCCACCGCGACCACATCAGGCGCCACGCGTCCAACGCAACCGTCGGCACCAGTCGCACTCCCCACCGATCTCTTCACCCAGCTCGGACTCCACGGACTCGGTCCGCTGGCGCCCGTGCTGCTCGCCGCGCTCGCCACCGAGGAGCCGCTACTCCTGATCGGCCCCCACGGTACGGCCAAAACATTACTGCTCACCCGAATTGCCGACGCACTGGGCCTGAGCGCGCGCCACTACAACGCGAGCCTCCTCAACTTCGACGATCTCGTCGGCTTCCCGCTCCCGGGCAAGGACGGCACACTCGAGTACATCAAGACCCCCGCCGCCATCTGGGGCGCGGGCGCGGTGATCTTCGACGAGATCTCCCGCTGCCGCCCCGACATCCAGAACAAACTCTTTCCCATCATCCACGAGCGGAAAGTACAAGGGCTCCCTCTGTTCAACCTGCGCTACCGCTGGTCGGCTATGAACCCGCCCGCCACCGATGACGTCGACAATGGCTACGTGGGGTCAGAGCCGCTCGACGCCGCATTGGCCGATCGGTTCGCATACGTGGTCGCGGTGCCAGAATGGAATTCGCTCACCGAAACGCAGCAACTCGCCGTCATCACCGCGACCGATGCGCCGGTGCCCGAGCATGTGGCGGCCGCGCTGCAGAACGCCATCGCGCATACGCGCACGGTTCGCGCGACCATCGATGCAGAGTCGGTGAGCCGCGTGGCGGGCTACGTGCGCACGGTGGCACTACTGCTCGCGCAAGCGGGGCTGACACTCAGTCCACGACGCCAAGGCATGCTGCATCGTGCCATACTCGCCGTGCAGGCGGCCGCGACCGTGATCGATGCCACGCTCACTCCCGCTGACGCCGCACTGCTCGCCCTGACAACAGGAATCCCACAGCGTGCGCAGGGCATCAAGATCGACACCACTAAGGTCATCGCGGCCCACCGCGAAGCGTGGCGCCTATTTGCCATCGATCCGCTCAATCCGCTCCGTGCCATCATTTTGACGCCGGATCCGTGTGAGCGGATCCGGCTCGCGTGTGACACCACTGCGCTGAGCGGCTCCGACTTCTCCACCGTGGTCGCCGACTCGCTCGCGCAGCTCACGCCCGGCGCGCGCGCTGCGGCCACCGTCCATCTGTTCGAATCCGAGAACTGTGGACGACTGAACGCCGCAATTGCGGACCAAATCGCGGCGTCCTACCAAGCCATGATTGTCACGCAACACTACGCCGAAGTGCTGCATACGGGCAATCCGCGCCGCGCCGCGTGGGTGCGTCTTCAGGAATTGCTCGCGACATTGAACCCGAATGCCGCACGAGATCAGATTCGGGCGAACGCGGCGGTGCGAGCCTTCGCCGCCAATGAGTTGCACTCACGTGAAGACTCCGAACGCTTCTTCTCCGACTTCGGGCGCGTCCTGCGCCGCTTTGCGAGAGCCGCCTGATGCCCGCCGACCGTTCGCCGTCGCTGCTGCATAACTCCGGGTATAACCCCCATATGAGCATCTCGTACACCGGGCTTGCGCCGTTGAAGACGAAGCGCACGCCAGGCGCTCCCGCCGACAACACCAGCACGCCGTCTCTCGCAGCGTTCTCGCTCTGTCGGTTCACACTCTTTCCACGACTCAAGACCGAGCACGACCTGTACGCGGCGCTGAATATCCGGGACGACGCTCGTGCTGCGCAAACACTCATGGCTCGAATCAACGACATCGCACGCACGATTCCGATTCCGGGTGCCTGTATTCTGCTCCCAAAGACGCAGGTGAAGGTCGTTACGCCCAGTGCGCAGGTGCTAGCAGACGCGGAAACGCGGAGCGAACTCCTCCTCGTCCTCAGTGTGCTTGCCAAGGTCTCAGCACACGTCTGGCTCCGCACGAAATACCCCTCAGTCGGTCGCGCACTCACGCTGCGCGACGCAACGCTCGTCATCCCGATGGCCTACCACGAACCGCTCCGAGCGTTTTCCGTATGAGCACAATCAGCGAACAGATTCTCGACTGCTTCCCAAGTGGCTCCTACGCCATCTCCGCATTGCTTCGCCTCATGGAGATCGAGGAGAGTTCGGCGGTCGAGACAGCGGCCGTCGAGTGCCGCGTGCAGCCTCGCATGCTCATCAATCCGGCATTCGTGCAGGCGCACGCGGAAACACCAGAGAAGTTGATGATGCTCGTGATGCACGAACTGCATCACATTCTCCTTGGACACACGACCCTGTTCAAGCGCATCACAGCGCTCGACAACTTTGTGTTCGATGCCGTGATCAACGGTTTGCTGTGCCGGATGTTTCCGCAGCCGGAGTTCACCGCATTCTTTCGCGATTACTACTCGGAGGAGTTTCCGTACTGCCTATTGCGCCCACCGGCGCATTGGCCGGGCAAATACACTCCACCCGCTGGACTCTGCGTGCTCAACCAACCGCTTGCTTGGCAAACTGCCGCCATCAACGTGCACCAAGCGTTGTACTCACCCACTGGCGCCACCTATCAAGAAGTGATCGACGTTCTCCCACGCCTGCTGGTTGATTTCGGGCTCGATGGCATTCCCCTGCTCGGCGATCACTCTGGGGAGGAAGGTTCCCCCGCAGTATTTGCCGAGGGGTCGTCGGTGCTGACGGACGTCGTGCGCAAGATTGTGGAGGAATGGCCGAAGACCCCGGACCCGATTCGCGGCCGAGCGCTCGGCGAACTCCTTGATGAGGAGCTCATCCGCCATCAGCCGCAGCCGAGCGCGCGGGTCGTGCTTCGTCGGTTGATTCGGAAGCTTGCGGTCGAGGGCTCAGGGCGTGGTGCGCGAATCGTGACGGCACAGGACGAAGTCGTGCAGCAACCGATTCCACAACTTGACCGCCGCGCCCTCGTGCAACGCGCGCTCGGATACGCGCCACTCTTGTACCGCGCGCAGCTTCCTATGCGTCGCGTACTCCCCGCGGGGGAGCGTGTGCATGTGTACCTCGATGTGTCCGGAAGTATTGCAGGTATCAAGGGTATGCTGTACGGAGCGGTGCTGGACTGCCGCGCTGATGTGCATCCCACAATTCATCTGTTCTCGGATGCCATCGCCGATGTCTCGCTGGCAGAACTGTCGCGCGGTGTCTGTCGATCCACTGGCGGAACTGATGTCCGATGCATTGCGGAGCATATCCAACGCCATCGGGTCAAACGTGCACTGATCATTACAGACGGGTACGTCGGCACGCCATCGCGGACGCTTTGCGAGACGCTCGCACGAACCGTGATTGCGGTGGCCTATACCCCATCGTTTTCCACATACGATCTCGCGCCCTTCACGAACTTTTCTGCAACCCTCCCCATTGGAGTCTCCGCATGACATCCCGCATTCGAACCGCTGAGTATGTGTTCCCGGGTCACCCGGACAAGTTGTGCGATGCCATTGCCGACGCGATCGTTGCGGCGGGCATGGCGCGTGAGGCGCGCGCGTTGGTTGCGGCCGAGGTCGCGGTGCATGTGAATGACGTGTTTGTCACAGGGCGCATTGCGTGCACGGATTCCGCGTCGATCGATGTCGATGCCATTGTGCGCGATGTGTATCGTACCGCCGGCTACGGTAACGGATGGCGGCCGGCGCCGGAGGTGCTCACGGTGCACAATGCGGCGTGCATGGATGTTCTCGTTGAGGGCGAGTCCGAGTTGCGTGAGCTGTCGGACGACCAGTCCATTTGCATTGGCTACGCCGTGGATCGTCCGGAGACGGAATATCTGCCGGTCGAGCAGTGGCTGGTGCGGCGAATTGCGCGTCGTCTGTACGGGTTGCGGGAGGTGTATCCGGAGTTGCAGCTCGGTCCCGATGGAAAGGTGGTGGTGCTGTTGCGCGACTATGGCGATCGCTGGGAACTCGAAGAGTTTTGTTGTTCGTTGCAGCAGCTGATTGGGGCCGACGCCTTGTCGTTGCACCGGGGGGTGCGGCAGGCGCTGTCGGCGGAGTTGACCGACGCGGCGTCGGCGTTGCGCGGTTTCAGTGCGCAACTTCCTGAGCGTGTCATTGTGAATGGTGGTGGTGCGTTTGAGATTGGCGGCCCCGAGGGAGACAACGGGCTTACGGGGAAGAAGCTCGTGATTGACGCGTATGGTCCGCGCGTCCCGATCGGTGGTGGCGCGTGGTCGGGCAAGGATTTCTGGTCTCCGGACCGCGCCGGCGGTTTGCACGCGCGTCGCTTTGCGCGGCTCCTTGTGGAACTCGGGCTGGCCCCTGAGGCACAGGTCACTTTGGGCTGGTTCCCTGGGGATCGTGAGGCGCGAGTTCTCGATGTGCTTGCTGAGGGGGTGAGTTCCGACCGGGCCGCTCGCGTGGCGCGGTTCTTGGATCTCAGCCTGACGTACAGTGGCGAGCGGTATGCCGGTTCACGCGACTTGGTGGAGCTGGCGCGCTGGGGGCACTTGGGGGGCGAGGGTCGGGCGTGGGAGGCGGTGCGGTAGGCGTTCGAATGATGTGCACAGCGGTGCAATGATGACCATGGTTGGGGCGGGCGGGGTTATCGATAACAGCGTCGGTCGCACACCCACGCCGCGTCCGACTTGACACCACGGGCAATAGTTCCCAAATTGGGAACTATTGCTCCCGACACGAGGCCCACATGCGATGCACATCATTACGCGAATGCGCCTGACCCAGTTCGGCCACGCGCACGTCGACGCCGCGCCACCGCTACTCGAGTGGACGCGGATCATGCGCCGCAAACGCTACGGATCGCCGCGCGAGGTGCTCGTGGACTTCCCTTCCGTTGACTTTATTGGCCGTTTTCGTGCGGTCTTCAACATCTGCCACAATCGCTACCGCCTGGTCGTCGACATGCGCTTCGACCTGGGCAGGATCTACATTCGGCATGTGGTGACGCACGCCGAGTACGATCGGTTAATCGCTCGCAATCTCTTGTAACTGACCCTGTAGCCCCCGACGATGGCCTCCGCACAACTCACCACCCCACGCGCTGTCCCTCGCTCCTCGCAGCGCTCCGCGCAGCACGCAGCACCACGCCTCGATTTCTCCACTCCGCACGTGCTACGCAACGCGCGTGAGTATCGCGCGGCAGTGACCGAAGTCGATCAGTTGGTCGATGCCGAGCCACGTCGTGGGAGCATTGCGTACGACCGGCTGGAGTTCCTGTCGGTGCTCATCGAAGCGTACGAAGATGCGCATGACCCATTCGACGACAGCGCCGGAACCCCCCAGCGCGCGGTCGCCTTCATGCTCGAGCAGCGGGGGCTGAGCCGCGTCGACCTGCACCAGGCGATGGGGGGCAAGGCACGTGTCTCGGAGTTTTTCTCGGGAAAGCGCCCGCTCTCGATTGGGCAGGTGCGAGCGCTCCACCGCGAGCTCGGAATACCGGCCGATCTGTTGATCAGATGAGCTCCTCTCGTGATTCCAGACCCATTCCCAGCGTCAGCGCTCGATAGGCAGGAGCTTCTACTCGGGCTTGGGTGAGAAACGGTCGGGAGGTGCCCTCACCCACCACCCGCCCAGGCCCGAACAGCCATAACCAGCGCAGGAACATCGTCGGTCGGAACGACATCCGTGGTGGCTCCCGACGGGACGCTGACCAGCGTGAACCGCACGTCGCTCGCGCCGCCGATCGCCCGCGCGGCGTCCGCGTAGATCGCCGCCTGGATCGAGTAGCGTTCGGCGAGCGCACCGGCGCCGGCGCTGCTGCTTTTGACATCGACGATTCGGGCCGAACGGTCGTCCATCGAGGCCAAGTCGAGCGCGCCATTGATGGTCGTGCCATCGGCAAGAACTCGAGTGAAGCTCAACTCGCGGCGCGCCGACGTTTGCTCCGCGACCTCCCGCCAGACGGGTGAGTTGGCCGCCGCCTCAACTCGCTCGCGAATATACGCCCGCCACGCGAGTCGGAGTGGGCTATCCAACGCCGGTTGGTCACCGTCGCTGCCGGCGCTGCCGTCGCCGCCGGCGCTCACGCTCTCAATCAAATCGTCGAGGTCGGTGCCATCACGCTCGAGCCGTTCCAACACGGCATGTACAATCACGCCGGTCGCAATCGCTCCGGCATCCGCGCGGCTCACTCCACCCGCGCTACTTCCGCCCGCGCTACTTCCACCACCGCTGGCAGCGAATCGCCGCACGGAGCGATTCCACCAGCTTTCCGGATCGTGGGCGAACTGCATGAGTTGCGTCGCCGAGAGGCGCGTCCTACCAGCGGGTACCCGTACGCCTTCGGGCGGCAGCGATAGGTCACCAACGCCTGCAACTGCCGGCACATTCGGAGCCGCCACACCGTCACACAATGACGTCGTCGCATGGTACGTCGTGCCATCGGTGCTCGTATACTCAATCTCACTCGCTACACCGAGTGACGGGAACACCTCGCGAAACATTTCTGCCGGCGATCCAGCCGCCCGCATCGTTCCGAGCGGAACCCCACTCAACACCAAGCGAGTCTTTGCGCGCGTGGACGCCACGTACCACAGACGAGCATTTTCTGCACGTTCCTCGAGCGCACGCTCCTCCACCATGGCAGCGAACACCGGATCCTCATCCTCGTCTCCTGCCGTCTGTTTCACACGGAAGGCATCACGCCCGGTAATGCACTTCTCCTTCTCTGGCGCCACCCCGCGCACTAGGTCGCACCAAAAGACGATCGGCCACTCGAGCCCTTTCGCGCTATGGATGGACGTGATAGTCACCACGTTCGACCGCTCGCGGTGCAGGCGCTCCGGCGCGACGCGGTCTTTGCGCTCACGCTGATCTCCCACGGTACGCAGAAACTCCCCAAGCGATTGCCCGGGTGTTGTCGAGGCCATCCGAATGAGCTTCCGGACATTCGCCACGGCCTGTTGACCATCCCGGACGTTGAGCCCAAGCACACCGAAGAACCCTGAGTCCCACACGAGTCGTGAAATGAGCTCGTGTACGCTCACCCGATCGCGCAGTTCCCGAAGTCGCTGGAGAATCGCCGACGCGCGGTCAAGAAGCGCGCGTTCAACGGCGACATCGGCGAGTGCCTCACCAATGGGCCCCCCGTTCGCTCGGCGTGCGAGGGCGAGCAGTGTATCGTCACGCACACCCACGAACGGACTCTTCAAAAAGCCAACCATCGCGACGTCGTCGGCCGGGTCGCGAATCGCACGCAGCGCAAGGATACAGTCAAGCACGGCGCGATCTTCCCAGAACCCTTCCGACCGCAGCAGGTATGTCGGCACTCCAACCTTTTCGAGTGCCTCTACATAGCGCTCTACATCTCCCCAGCCGGCGAGCAAAATCGCGATATCACCGTATGGCGTTCCGTTGGTCGCCATCTCTGTGATGCGCCGCGCCACAGCCGTGGCCTCAAGCGAGCGCACGGCGCTGGCGTTCGGTGCCTTCTCTCCTTCCTTATCCTGCGGCACGAGCAGGAACTCCACCGCACGATCACCCTCGGCCTGCTCCGCCCGCGGTACCAACGACTGGTAGTCGACTTCGAACTCACGCCGCTCCCCGCTAAGGGCATTCCCCAACGTGCGCCCGACCGCATGGTCCACCATGCCGAGGATCGCCGCCTTACTGCGGAAATTGTCGCTGAGTGGAAGCACCACGCCAGCCCCATCCCGAAACCGCGCGGCTACCGCGTTCCAGAGCGTCACATCGGCGCGGCGGAAGCGGTAAATGCTCTGTTTTGGATCGCCCACAAGGACGATACGTGTCGGGGATGGATCGTCGTGTAAAAGCCCGCCGAGCAGAAAGGCGATGGCGCGCTGCGCGGGGTCCACGTCCTGGAACTCGTCCAGCACCAATAGTCTGATGCGCTGTTGCACGGCGTGGCGCACCTCTTCGTGCTGCAGCAGGTCGCGGGTCTCAACAATCATACGGTCGAAATCGAGGAGTCCCTCACGATCAAGCCACTCGTTCCGCAGCGCCTTCGCGCGCGTGGCAATCTCTAGCACCGCAACCTCGTGCGGCCGCAGCGTGTCACGGTGCGCGTCCCAATGCGCGAGCCGGTCAGCGTCGGAGGCAATCATCTCGATCCACGGGGTGACGTCCTTGAGGCGCCTCCCCATGAGGAGTTCCTGAAGCCCAGTAACGCCGCCACCTTCGATCGCCGCATGCAATGCTTCACGTGCGCATTCACGCGCGATCGATGCGCCCTCGCCCTCATCGAGCACGCGCCGCCCCGGACGAACTCCCGCGCGCAACGCAAAGTCGCGCAGCACGTCTCCGCAGAAACTGTGGATTGTCCCAATGCGGGACGAATCGACGTCGGCCGCCAAGTCGCGCCGCCCTCCAGCGCGCAATGCCGCACGCATTTTACGCTTGAGATCGGCCGCCGACTGGTTCGTGAACGTGATTGCCGCAATCTGCTCGAACGTGAGCGGGCTGGCGACAGGAGCAATCGGCGGCTCCTGAGGAACGGTCACGCCGAGTTGATGGCAGATTGCCTGTACAACTGTCGTGGTCTTTCCCGAGCCGGCGCCCGCATCCACCAGCAATCGGCTCGCGGTGCTCGTGATGACCTGCAACTGCGAATTGGTCAGGGTCGGCATCACCGCGTCTCCTCCGGTCCGCCAGGAATTCGGCAAATGTCGCGTGCAGGACAGTATGGGGAACAGGCGCACGACTTGGTCGGGCTGGTGGGTAAATCCCCAGCACGAATTTGTGAAATACGCGCTCCAGCCCCATCGAGCGCATCCTGCAGCTTGATCTGAGCGTCTGGAGCATCCTGCACGGCATTGGCCTTCACCGGTGCCAACGACAGCACGTGCAGTACTTCAGGCGGGCGAATGGACCGATACTCCATGCGCGCGAACTTCAGGTCAGGCCGCTCTTTCTGCATTGCCGCTGCGTAGAGCGGAACCTGCAGTACGACGCGGTCGCCCCAGGCCTCTTTATTTCCCGCCGCAGGTACGGAGTACTTCGACGACTTATAGTCGATTGCCGCCATATACTGTTCGGCGCCCTCGATTCGATCGTCCTGCCCTAGATCAACACGATCGACAGAACCGCCAAGCAGAAAAGTCACGCCGTCACCGTGGAGTTCGACCCTATCGAACCGGAACTCACCCTCAAAAGCTCCAGTGCGGATCTGCTTCGACGCGTTCGTTCTCGGATTGAACGACTTGTCATTGTACTCGATCTCAAAATCGAGATAGCGGAGCAAATCAGCCTGCAGCTCGGCGCGTGCTGTGCTCCGTAACGCCTCCGGACCGAGCCACGTCTTGCTCGCGGCTGCGGCTGCCCACGCCTCGTCGAGTGCCTTCACCATAAGCGGTCGTGCCCAGTCCGCGTCGGGCGCGCGAAGATACGCCACCACCCCAGCTTGTTGCGCGCGCGCCGCCTTGAAAAAGCGATCAAGCGCGTCGTGCAACAACGTACCGCGAACGGTCGGCTCCATTTGGTCGTCTGCCTCCGCCTGGGGATCAAGCCGCAGGAGACGCTGCGCAAACCAGTGCCATCGGCACTTCGCGGCTTGCTCCAGCTGCGTGGCAGACCATACAAATGATTCGTCGTACTTCTTCGCAATCCAGTCCCGTTGCGCGGGATCCTCAATCAACCCGTTCCAAGCACTCGGCGCTTTTGTGCGCCCAATTTCGCGCGCCGCTGCAACCTGTGCATGCGCGACGGATTCCGCGTCGCGCACGACCGGAAACCCGGGAACCAGTTCCTCGAAGGTGGGGATGCGTTCAAGTACCCCCGTGCGCTCGAGCTCCTCATCGCTGGCCTCCACACCATGCGCGCGTGCAAGAACCGCCGCCGCTTCATCCACGAACGTCGAGCGTACGGTGTCGCGCCCACCGGAATCGAGCACCGGCCAGCTTATGGTCAAGCCGCGTGTCGGCGCAGCGCACAGCACACGGAACAGTTCGCTTTCACGCGTGCGCCAGGCATCGGGGGCGTCGAGCGGGAGACCAGCCGCAATCAGCGCACGGCGATCATCGTCGTCGAGTACACCGCCGGCGCCGGGTCGCTGCGGAAAGATCCCAGCCGACAACCCGATCACGAACAGGTGATCAAAGCCACGCCATCCCGCTGCGAGCGCTTCTGCGACCACCACGCCGAAATCCGTGAGCGGAGGGGTGATCAGGTCTTGCTCGAGCAGCAGTTCGAGTCGCCCCGCAAAGGAAGCAGCATCAACGGGCGCAGAGTCGGCGCCGAACTTCCGGACAGCCGCGCTCCAGGCCATCGCGTGCTGAGCAATCAAGTCACGAGCGCGCACATCGGCTTGCCAAACATCCACGTCGCGCAACTGCTGGGTCAGCGCATCGGAAATTGCCCACGCACCGCCGGTCAACACCTCGTGCACCCACTCAAACCACTCGGCGAGCGGCCGAACCGATTCAAGCACAGCAAGGCGATCACTGAGCAGGTCCCATGCCGCGAGCGTCGCGGCGACCTTTTCTGTCGGCGGTAACCGCTTCGGGTACTCGTCCTCGGCATCTTCCCCACGGTCGTGTTTCTCGCACCGCGTGACGAGTGCCGCGAGGGCATTGTGCCAGTCGGCTCGTGAGCGCATCTGCTGTGCGTATCCAAGAAAGTTCGCAACGGTGGGATCAACGCCAGTAGCGAGCAGAGGGTGTTCGGCGAGCTCCACCACGCTGTGTCGCGACCACCCGTCGACAATCACGGACAGCATCGCACGCAGGGCCCGCGCCGGCGCCGTATGTGCGAGTCCTGTTCGACGGCGCGCCGAGGCGGGAACGCCGAGGCGGGCAAGCGCGTCGGACATGTCATTCACGAGTGGCCGCGCCTGGCGCGCCACCACCGCGATGCGCGAGGGCGACACACCTGCATCGATCAGGGCGCGCACCCTGACGGCAATCAGCTCGACTTCGCGTGCGGCATCCGGAGCCTCCACGAGCCGCACGCTCGGTTTCGGAATCAGTGTTTCTGTAAAGAGCGCATCAGCGAATGACGGGATCAGCGTAGCTGGCCCGTACTCGACACTGAGCGAGGCAGGAAGTTCAACGCGGGAGGAACAGAGCAGCTCCACGCGGTCGAGCGCTGGAGTTGCGGCGAGCGCCTCAATGAGCTGTCGCCATCCACCGCGCAGATCGGCGAGACCAACGATCCGTACCTCGCGACGGCCGCCGAGTTGCTTGGCGAATGCATCGGTATTTGCGGAAATCTCGCGCGCGAGACGCACCCGTGCATCGCGTCCGTCGGTCCTCTGTGCCGCGGCGAGTGCGGCAATCCATTCGTGATAGATGCGTCCGAGCACCTCTGCTCGAGCGCGAGCAAAGGTGTCGGAAGCCGTCGTGGTGAGCGCTCGTGTGAACTCGTCGCAGTCAATGCCATCGCTGATCAGCTCGCCGATCAGGCGATCGACGGGCGGCACCCACGCGTCGGACCCTGTTGCTCGCGAGAAGATTGTGCCGCCGAAGCGGTCCAGGATCCCCGAAAGCATGGCCAGCCGTTCTGGTTCGGTAAGCGCCGGAAGCGACGATTGAGTGCTCCAGTGCTCGCCGACTTCATTAAACAGACAGATCGGTGGGTCAAACCAGCCTGCAACACCGCGGTTGGCGGCCATGCGGTGCAGATCGTCTCGGAGCCCGCCCTGCCGGAGCACGATCCACGAGGCGAGCGTGGGCCACGGATGCTCCGCTGTCGACGGGGCGAGCGGCAACAACCCCGCGAGCGACCGCTCCAGGAGAGCGGCCGGGTCGAGGATGGTGGTGAGAGTAACCGTGGCCATAGTGTATGCTGTCCGATCGATGCCGTTACCTACTCGTGAAGTCTGCGGCTAGCGCCACGACGCCGCTAGGCCGATATGCACGAGGTTCGCGCCGATGTTGAAGCCGGTGTTGGAACCGTTGAGCTTCGCCTCGGCGCTCGACATCCAAGCCAGGTCCCCATAGGGCGTCAGTGAGAAGCCGCGCGTGAGCGCGATGTCGTAGCCGAGTCCGGCGGTCAGCCCGTATCCCTGGGCTTCGACCTTGATTCCGGATGTGGAGATCTGGGCGCCTACGAGTCCCGCCCCAAACTTCCAGAAGAAGCCCTGATTCGGCTCGGGGTAGATCTGCGCCGAGAGCGTCAGGAAGCTGAGGCTCGTGCTGACGCCGCTCTTGTCCTTGGACCAGCCGCTGATCTCACCGCTGAGCACGACGTTGGAACTCACAGCGCCGCCGAAGCGGAGCGTCATCGAGCTGCTGGTTTCGCGGTCGGAGTTGCAGCCGCTGCACGTCATGGCGGCGGAACCGGCGCCGAGTCCGAACGATGCGTGGAAACCTGAGTGGCGCGTCTGCGGGGCTTCCTGCGCGTACACGGTCGTGGCCGGCACGAGCAGCGCGGCGATGAAACAGGTGGTGAGGAGCTTCATTGGAACCCTCCGTTGGGATGAGCTTTCGTGGCACATCTCCAAGGTCGTGGGGGGCTCTGACAGTCGGTCGGACTCGCGATTCGCCAAACCTACTTTCCGGATACCTTCGTGAGCGCGGATAGGATTCCCTCACACCCCACCCCCACAATCCGATCCCGGAACGGCAACACCTCCTCCCGCGTCCGCCGCGCCGAGTGGGCGGACTCGTTCCGGAAGGGCGCGAGCTCCTCGAGCACCGGCGGCAGCGTCTCCGTGAACCACCGCCCCTCCGTGAGACGCGTGGCCAGGTAGTCCATCCGCTCCCGGTCGCCGGCGATCACTCGGCTCAGTTGCCCCACGGATTGTGTGCGGGCGGTGCTGAAGTCTATTGAGTGTCCGTCTACGTTCCCTGAGCGTAGCGGCACCGGCGCGCCGGAGAGCGCACTGGCGATGATGCCGTTGACCTGCACCTCGATCGCCTTGCTGAGTTCAATGAGGACGGTGGCGAAGTCGAACGACGCATCGCGCCGATGGTCCCGCATCAGACGCTCGGCGGTCGCCACGAATGTGCGGGCGGTGGGACTCAGCGCAGACCACGCGCGCACGCCGAAGAGGTTGTCGCGCAGATCGGCCATGAGGAGCCCAAGTCCGACGCGGGCGGCGTCGGCCACGACCCAGAGGTCGGCGTCGTTGAGGAGCTCGCGCTCGTCGTCGTCGAAGAAGCGCATCCCGTCGGGGCGCGTGACGAGGAGGGGGAGGTTGACCATGCCGCCGTAGAGCGAGACGGGGCGGTCGTTGTAGCTGGTGACGCGGAGCTGTCGGAGTTCCGCCTGGACGGCGAGGGTGTCGTCGTGCACGAGCGCGCGAATGTCGCCGAGTTTGAACCAGACGTCGCAGGTCAGGTTCTCGCGGCGGTAGTACTCGGGGGTGTGGCGCGGATCGGTGGTCTTCTTGTCGTCGGCCTCAACGGCCAACACCTCGGCGACATAGAGCGAGCGGTAGTCGGTGAGGTAGAGATGGAGTTCGTCGCGGGCGTCGACGCTGGAGTTGAGGACGAGGATCTGGGGGAGATGTTCGAGTGGCTGCTGCCGATCTTGCAGGAGGACTCGGCCCCTCGAGACGCAAGCGGCTTCATACTCGGGACTACGTATCGCGGCGGTCCCGGAGTGTTCAACGAGCAATTGCGCGTCAAGTTGGACCCATGAACTTCGGGCCAACGGAAGGCGTACGATCGATGTCTTTCACCGTCTTGGAACGTAGCGAAGCAATCAGGCGAGGCAGCCGCACGAATCACTCGTCGTCACCGCCTGAGGTCTAGCCTGACTTGCGAAGCGAATTCACGCCGAGCGTTAGTGCATCATATCCATTGTAGAAAGTCTCAAAAACAAATGGGACCAACTCGCCGGACTTGCTAGCGAGAAACACCTCTGCCTGACCTAAAGGACCGCGCTTCACGTAAGAGCTGTAGCTTTGAACGTGCGCCCATAGTATTTCATTCGCGACCGGGCCCACCGATCGCAGAAAAGTACGGCTGAAGAAAGTGTGTCGAACAGGAGATTCGCCCACAACAGTATTCGACGCAGAATATCGCGGATGATCGCTGACCAAGCCAACCAGTTGAACGGGCTCCGGATATTGCTCGACCATTCGCCACAGCGTCGAGGTAATGGAATTGCCGTACGTCGCCGCGAGAGCCTGAACGGATGCAATTGTCGGAGGGTGTGCGACAATCTCGTCATCGAATCGCGCACCAAGAAACAACAACCGTCCTGCGGCGAAGTTTGCTTCGGCTTCGATGTGAGCTCGACAGAGCGGTGTCAGTGTTGACTCAGTGTCACCAAGCATGGTTTCATGATGCCAATCGAGAAGGCTGTGTCCAACCTCATGTGCCTCGCTCCATCGGTGCTTCTTCTTCGGCATGTCCTCGTCGAGGAGAATGCGCTTCCGGTCTGGAAGATATAGCGCCCGAAGATTGTGCTTGCGCACGGCGTCAACAAGTAGGCCTGGTCTAGCGAGCACCTGTTTCCCAGCCACCCTCAGTTTACTCAGCTTCTCGCGGAGCGCGCTATCGTCCCCCGACGAGTAATAGCCCATGTCGAGCCGTAGAAGCTCGCGGACTTCACGAAGGTCCAGTGGCGGTGGCGGGTTGCCTAGGCCGCGCAAGACCTTCTCGACATGCTGGTCAATTTCGCGCTTCGAACCGTCACTTACGCGAATTTCGCGTGCGAAGGGTCTAGTGCGAGGAGACGATGAGGTCACTTCAAGCGAGTCGAGAGAAATTGTATGAAGGCACTCAACTCGACTTCTTCCTCGTGCGTCAGGGCCGTCGACGGATCTGAGTGCGCAGCAAATTTTATACCCTCATAGCCCACTCCGACTTCGCGGGGATTCATTAGTCCGGCCAAGTACAACAGCTCCTTTTGGGGCCGTTTCAGAGCTTTCGACAGACGAATGACGACCCGGGGTTCGCAGGCGTCGGCGATTGACGCTTCCACTCCCTGGACCTCCTCGACCTCTAGTCCCGATACACCGGCAAGCTGCTGCTCCGTTAGGCCCGCCTTGCGACGGGCAAGTTTGACGAATCTGCCTAGTGCGAGAGCTCCAGCCTTTCCTGGCGTCTCGTGGTCGGTCTCGCGTTCTTCGGGGAGACTCACGCCCGCGGTGACCTCCTGCCCGTCCTCCATCGTGGCCAACATATCGCAGATCTGCGGCGTCCACTTGAGCGGCATCTTATCCTCCAGTCTTCGCTACGAATGCTTTGGCCTGCGCTTCAGTCAGCTCGAAATATCGCAATCCCTGAGCCTCCAGCTGCGGCCCGAGGTCTGTCATTCCAATCGTATTCCGGTAGAACCCCTCGGCCTGTGGTAACGCAACCAGACCAACGCGACCATGGAATTCTTCATCGATACTTCGTTCAATCGCTGCCCGAATAAGAAGTGACCCCACACCGCGGTACCGTATTGGCTTCACAAGCAACTCTGAGTTCCACGGGGCGACCTCCACGTACTGGACGTAGACTAGGGGCTTGCCCTTCTGCTTGGAAACCTTCGCCGTTTGATTCAAATCCAAGAGCATGAGGCCTTGGGGAATGCCATCGCATTCGATCGCATAGCCGGCAAACCCGAGAAGTCCGGTGACCTTTCGCAGCTTACGCTCCCAATCCCAACGAGCGTGCTCAGGCAGCTTCTGGCCAGAAGCTGCCTGCTTCGAGAGAGCCGCTTCGCGCGCGGGGTACCAGTGCGCTCTCCAGAGTTCGATGTGCTGCTCGTTTAGCCCTCGAACCAGACTCGCAGCTACCGGCGAACCGTCTGAGTGCCGCAGCCAAACCGGTTGCGGCACTGACGTCACAGGAGCACCAGTTCTGACTTTTCCTTGGTCTCGTCGTTCTCGACCATGAGCTTGTCACCCCGAGCTCGGCGAACGTCGACGGCTTGATAGAGACGAAGCGCTTGACGAATCAGCGCAGTCTTCGAGAGGTCCTTCTCGCGCGCGAGTGACTCCACGACACTCATTTCCTCATCCGAGAGGTTGAGAGTCATAGTCTTTTTTGCCCTTTCCTTCTCCCGCATACTCCTCCTTCCGCTTCGTTATGCTCAAAGAATACCAGAATACCAAACATTTGTCAATACTTGTTAGCCTATTACTGGCCTTGACATATACACAAAACAACCATAATTTCCATAATAACTAGCTACTCCAGATTCGCCCACTCTGTTCCATTTCGCCATTGGAGACGAAATCATCATGATGACCACGCACACCACAGAACCAGTTGTCGTCGTAGTCGATCTTCAGAAGGTTGTCCTGCCAAAGTCGAAAGTGACTGCCGAGGAGATCCTCATCGCCGCCGAGCGAGTGCCAGCGGCAGAGTTCCAGATCGCTCAGGTACTCAAGAATCGCCAGCGTGCCCTTCTTCGGTTGAATCAAGAGGTCGACCTCTCCTCGATGGAGGTCGAACGTTTTCAAACTTGGAAGAGTGACCGAACCTTCCGACTCTTCGTCGATGACGTTCAGTTTGACTGGGGCAGTGTTTCAATTTCTGCCGAAGATCTCAAGGAACTTGCCGGGGTAGATCCGGCCACTTTCGACGTCTGGCAAGAGGTCGTTGGCGGCGACGACCACCTCATCGCGACCGGCAAGTCAGCCTCACTCGACGGCAAAGACGCGGAACGTTTCTTCTCCGCCCGAGGGGCGACCACCGAGGGGCGGCGCTGATGATCGACGCACCCGCTATGCTGGTATTGCCCAGTCGAGACCGCGCCTATCTCGAACGCACGGCGCTACCATTCGAGGAGATCAGGGAAGGCGGACAGGCCGCTGTGATTCTTCGCGATGTTTGTCTTCCGACTGACAAGTACGACATCGCGAAGACAGATGTCCTCTTTCTGCTACCCCCCGGCTATCCCGACGTACCGATCGACATGTTCTACCTCGATCCCTGGGCCCGCCTCAAGCAGAGCGGTGCCTGCCCGCGTGCCGCTGATACCACTCAGCGCTTCATTGACCGAGACTGGCAACGATGGTCAAGGCACAATCCGGAATGGCAACCGGGAAAGGACGGTATTTGGACAATGATTGCACGCATGAAGCTGGCGCTGGGAGCGGCCACGCAATGACGTTCACCGTCGTCATGACCGAAGCCGATGAATCGCGGTTGCGCGACCTCGTATTCTCGAACGGCGAGAACGAAGGAGTCGCGTACGTGCTACTCGGCCGCGCAACAATTCCCCACGACCCGTGGACTGGCGCTCCAACTGAGCGTTTCCTTTTGCACGAAGTCGTTCCGATTGCCCACACAGATATTCTGACAGCGTCTCCGGTTCAGATTACGTGGCGGACGGAGACGTTTGTGCGTCTTCTCCGTCGTGCGCGTCAAGAAAAGTGGCTCTTGGGTGTCGTGCATTCACACCCCCACGGTCCAAGCAATTGGTCTCGCCAGGACGATACCAGCGAGTCCGAACTCTGTTCACTGCTTCAGCGACGCAACCGGACAACGGACCCATTCTTGAGCATCTTGCTCGCGCCGGACGATACTTGGTTGGTCCGTAAGTGGGCGTCGCCAGAGAAAGTAGAATGCAGCGACCGTATTCTGACCGTCGGAAATCGGTTTCGGCTTCGCCACGACGCACGCCCGGTCGCTCGGGAACTGGCGAGAGCGTGGAATCGACAGGCACTCGCACTCGGTGGAGCACTTACGGACGACCTGCGCGCACTGCGGGTCGGTGTGGTCGGAGTGGGGGGAACGGGAAGCGCACTAACCATGCAACTCGCCCGCCTAGGTGTCGGACAATTGCTCGTTGTTGACCCCGACTATGTAGATCACACCAATCTCGGCAGGCTTCACGGTGCGACACTCGACGATGCGGACCAGAAGAAACTCAAAGTCGACGTCATGGCGCGAGAAGTGGAGCGAATGGGACTTGGAACGAGGGTCGTGCGTTTCGCGACGCACCTTCATGATCCGTCAGTGCGAACGGCGCTCGCTGCGTGCGACTTGGTCTTTGGCTGTACCGATGATCATGATGGCAGACTTCTATTGAATCGACTGGCATACTTCTACCTGAAGCCGGTGATCGATCTTGGACTCGGAAGCACAGTCAATACGTCGGATGCGGGTGCGCGCCTCAATGTTGAGGCGCGCGTCACGGTATTGACTCCCGGAACGCGATGTCTGCTATGTCACCGCGTGGTCAATTTGGCGCGCGCGCGTGCGGAGCAACTGGAGCGAATGGATCCGCTTCGCTATGCGCGCGACCTGGCGGAGGCGTACGTCGAGGGCGAGGGAAATCCAAGTCCTGCCGTCGTTACATTTACCACCGGCGTTGCAATTCTTGCTATGGAGGAGTTCCTGCACCGAATACAGGGTTTTCGTGGACCCGTCGGACACGTAGACCACCGCGTTCGATTTGCTCATCGGTCGTCTGAACGCCGGCCGGGAGCGGAACGCAATCCCAATTGTTCTGTTTGCGAAGATCCGTCGTATTGGGGTCGTGGAGATATTGTTCCATATCTGGACCGCACGGGATGACTCTTTTTCGTAGGGCGCTTTGGTTTTGGTTCGAATTGGCCGGTCAACTTCGAGCTCGCGCTGACTCGCGTGTGTATTTCGTGCGAGCTCAAACAGCACAGCCCGCGAATCAAGCGCTCGAGGCGCGCGAGTGCGTTATCATACTCGGCGCTGAACGCCCGAAGTGGCTCGTCCTGGCTTGCCCCTGTGGTTGTACGGACGTCGTGCACCTCAATCTCGATCAACGTCGGCATCCATCTTGGTCGGTGCGTGTCGACTTTCTAGGACGACCTACGATATCGCCATCCGTGTGGAGGTTAGATGGCTGTGGAAGCCACTTCTGGCTTCGACGAGGAATCATCGAGCCGTGCGATGAGAATGCCGCGGATGCAATGAAGCGTTTCCGAGTAGGTTAGCCTCACCTGCCCTCATCAAGGTACGTTTCGATGATAGCGCACTTCCTCTACGTTCTTAGATAGCTGATCTCAGACCCACGCGTCAACCGCGCCTCCTGACTGCCCTGCTCCAGCGACAGCGGCCCCCCCTCGAACCGCTGAAAGAGATCGAGTCCTCTATCCAGACTGATCTTCCAGCCCGTATCCGTCACGATACTCCGCGCATGGAAATTGGGGCTTGAGTCGATGTCCCAGGTGAAGGCCACCTTAGACCCGACGAAGTTCTTGACGACCTGATTCAAGAACTCCTCCTGCCTCTCGGCGGTTTCTGAGTCCGCGTACGTTGTCAGGTGTACCGCAACCTCATCCCCCTCCGGTGCCATTTCGTACACCAGATGCAAGAGGTCTACGAGGTTTCGCACTTGGAAGAACTGGCGGACATAGGGATCCCGGATCGTGATCTTTGTCGCGCCCGCTAAGTATCCAGCAAAGAGCCGTCGATAGCTCCAACCCTTGGCGTTCTCAGGAACCACTACGTGAATTGCAGCAGTATTGCTTGCTGCTTCGTTCGGAGCGACTGGAAGGGCAGCCGGCCCAGCGCTGTCGCGAGGGACTGCCGCGGCTCCTGAAGGCTCGCCGCCAACCGGCTGGGGCGCGTCTTCGGCCTCGCGAGTCGGTGGAGCTGCAAATGCCGGATACTGCAGTTCTTCCGGCGTCACGACCCGAACCGTCGCGCCCCCACCGACTGGTCGATATGCGAATTCGTTTCGCTTGAAGGTCGCGTCGATTCGCAGGATGTGCTCGCGTACGCGGCGGCGACACTCCATTGCAAACGACAGGAGCTCCTCGACCTCTGCCGTCGTAGACTTTCCGTCTGGATAGAGAATCTTCATCAGCCCCGAGAACGTCTTCTCAAAGCCGGTTTGGTCACGCGTTGAGACTTCTTCGGCAATTTCGAAGTGCTTCTTGTACGCCCCCGAAAAGTCTTCCGTACGCAGGTGCTTCAGTACCTCGGCGATATAGTCCACCACGAAGCCGTACCCATGCGAGAATAGCTCATGCCGAATCGGCGCGACCTCCCATCCGGGGTTGTACGCATGGATGCGATCCAGAAAAGCGGAATCGATGTACTTGTCCGGCAACGGTTCAAAGAAGTGCGAATGCTTGAGCATGTATGCAACAGACTTCTGTGTATTGCCCATGAACACCATGGAGGCCTCCGCCGTGAGCTGCTCGATGCCGCGCGAGAAGCTTCGGTTGGCCATGTAGTTCTTCATGATGTCGACGAGTGACTTATCAATCTTCTTGTCCTTGCCGGCAAATTCATCAAAACAGATGCAGTCCCAATAACCAACGAGACCAATCTTTCCACGCGCGCTGTTGTTGACGAATAGCTTTGGCGCCGTCACCTCAGAACCAGAAATGAGCATCCCGTGCGGGGAAAACTCGGCGTAGATGTGAGATTTGCCAGTTCCCTTTGGACCGAGCTCGAGAAGGTTGTAGTTGCGCTCGCAATACGGGATGAGGCGAATCAGGGTCAGCAGCTTCGCTCGGCGCCCAAAGAACTCAGGATTGAAGCCCATGCTCTGCATGAGCACATCCATCCACTCGTCCGTTGTGAACTTCGCTCGCGCGGCAAGGTATTCATCGACGTTTGCGTTCGCGACCTGAATGGGCTTCAACGTCTCGATCTGCCATGGACTTCCCTTCGGATCCTCCATCACTTCGTAGGTGACATCCGTGATGCACCGGATCCCGCCAACCAGCAGCTTCGGATACCGGCGCACGAAATCATCGGCGACAGGCACTTTTTTGAGCCCGAGATTTGTGAACTCGGCCTCGTAGAATCCGCCCTTATCGTTCAGCTCCACAGTCAGCTTGTCGATTACCTTGTGCCGACCCTTCTCCTTGATCGTGGACTTGACCAGCTCCGCCTGATTTCGATGCACGTAGTGCTTGGCGAGAATGCGCTGGACGGACTCCAGGCCTGCGGCGATGACTGCCGGGTCGTCAGTTGCACAGTGCTGGCCGAGTAGATACTCGAGCACATACGTCGGAACGACCGCGTTCTGCTTCAGCCCCTGCGTCAAGTCCTTTCGCACAACGAGCCCGGGAAAGTTCTCGAGGATCTTTCGGTCGAGTGCGGTCGGCGCATGCACCGCTGGCGCTGCTACCTCGCCCTCATTGGCAGGCAGTGGATCAGACGTCATCGAAGTCGCTCATAAAGGCCTTCTGAATTTTGAGGTCGTGCATCTTGTACGTGACCCACTGGCTCGTCCCTTGAACTGGCTCTTCGAGCCGAAGTTCGACCGTGCGATTGTTCTGACCGTCGGCGGCACCAGAGAGCACGAGGAGCACCGGAGTCTCGCGCATTCGCGCCTCCGGCTCCTTCGAGTCGAAGGTGATGGTCTTCAACTCCGACAACTGACCGCCATCCTTAGCGAACAGGCCGATGCGAAGAGTGCGCGGCCGCACTTTGTCTGCCACGGCTTGCTCTTGATAGACCGAAAGCGCAAGCTGCCCAGTCGTAATCTTGGGCGGCACCCGCAGGATATCGATACCCACCTGAACGACATCATCGGTGCGCGTCTTGCGGATCTTCACCACCGGGACGATCACTTCCTGAAGACTAATTCCGCCATGCACGTACCGGTTGCCTGAACCGCGAACGAGAAAGCGACCGAGGGCCAGGGGAAATGCTCCGGTCCAATCGCCGCCTACACCAAGTGCCGCGGCGCTGAACTGTTTGACGTCGGCGACCGCTGCGATCCCCCAGCCAAGCGCGTAGCGACGACTTTGACTGCCCCACTTTGCCGCGTGTGGAAGATAAGTCATATCTCCTTCCTCGACGGCTGTTTGCTGGAAGAGAAATCCGTGGTCCGCGGTCAACAGCATGTTCGTGCCATTGATAGTGGCGACCTTTTTGATGATCGTTTCTAGTTCCTCGAACGCTTGGGCGACAGCGTCGGTCGTCTGGACCTCGGTGGTCGTCTTGTCGCCGATGTGATCGATCTTGTTGTGGTAGATGTACACGACGTCGTTGTCACGCATGAGATCGCGACCATCCGTTCTCGCGTTCATGGTGAGAAAGTCTTCGGCTTGGATGGCGGTCCCGCGTCCAGCGCAGGCGAGCGCCAGAATCACGCTCCGATTCGGCGTACCCGTCGCACTCCGTCCATCAACGCTCGCGCTACCTGTGACTGCGTCGATCGAGCACTCTCGGCCCGGAAGTAGGGACGCCATGCCAAGTTGCGTAAAGGAGGGAAGAGCGCTGAGTATGGGCTCCACCTCGGCGGACCACCGGTTCGATTCTCCCAACCGCTGAGCAAAGTTCGCAGCGGCCTCGTAGCGGAGCGCGTCGGAAATGATGACGAACACCTTCTGCCCTTTCGACAAGAAAGGTTGCACGAAAGTTTCGAAGAATCGCCGTTGCCCGGGAATGCCGTTGCAATCCCAGCGATCGAGACGTTTTACCTGATCACCCCAACGCTCAGCAAGGGGAAGCAGGAAAGTGTTGACGTAATGCTTCTCGACCCATTCCCTCACGGGTTCCATGACCTGTGGCTGACTGTACCGCCGCATATGGTACGAGCAGCACCGATACTCCATATCGATCTTCCACCACGTCGCGGCGTATCGGCGCGCGCCAGCTTCCATCGACTCGAACTCTAAGTCAGCCGCGTCGAGTAGCTCGCGAAGCGTAACAGCGTGTTCCAGCGCATCGTATCCATCGGCGTGCTTATCACGCCAGAAGGAGCCGCGCCGCTGCTGAATAACGGCGCGGAGATCTCCGGAGGGACTGTTGTGTTCGAATGCGCCCACCAGCCGGTGCAGCGTGAACCGCTCAAACAGCTCGAAAGTATCGTTCTCGCCAAGTAGCGCACCTTCGTCGAGGGCGCCGAGCGAAACGGCGATCTGAAGGTCTTCTTCCAGTGTGTTCGCCCAGTGCTCGTACGCGGCTTTGTGGGCGAGGCTGTCCTTCCAATTTCGAAGGAATACCGTCGCATGTGGCAGAAGGGTGGCCTTCTTGTCCAGCGGATTCGCGGCGCGGAACAGTGTGACGGCAAACTCCCGAATGGATGGCGATGCTACGGCGTACCCGAAACGCTGAGCCACAGCATGCCAGAACGGCTCATCCAGAGCGGCCGCTGCAAGTGCTTCTGAAACAGGGTCAGCTAGCTTGACGTTCAGTCCTCGCGCGAGGAAGTGACGCAGAAGCGTATCCAGCTCTGGCTGCGTTCCTGTGAGCACGGACATCATCTTGAGGCGGACGTCGTGCGCTTGGTCTTCCGTGGCAACAATCTCCCGCAACGCGGAGATACGTTTGGTGCTGTTGAAGAACGCCGAGTGGTCTGCGGCGAGGTACCAGAACTCCTGCGGAAGTCCCGCTTCCTCGGCACCAAGAGCAGCTTTGTCAGCGCGGAACTCGTGGCCCTGGAGCAGAAGATCGAGCAACCAGTTGTCGGCGTCGTTCGGCTTTGGGCCAGGCACATACAGTAGAAAGCGGGTGTCGGGCTGACGAACGACTCGGACCTTGGTCGCGAACTCGTCATTTGCGACGCGCAGCTTGATGACGCCTGCCTCGGCGTAGCCGTCGAATGTGTCGTTCCACTCGCCGGCGCCGTCATACCAGAAGACGAGCCTGTTGCGGTCGAACGCGCGCGCTAAGCCATCGTAAATGCGTTTCATTCCGAGAACACACCCTGAAGTCGTGCCCGCAGTATGTCCTTCCGGGCAATGAAGAAGCTTGGAAAGTCGTCTAAGGAGAGACCAACCCCTGAGGGGATGTAGTTACCCTGCTCATAGTGGGCTCGACTGGGGCCGAGCGTGCCCATCCAGGTTAGGAGCGGACTGTCGTTCTTGCTCTGGTTCTCTGTCCCTTCGAGTAGTTGGAGATTGGGAAGGCGATCCCGATCCTCCTGCCATTTCCGGATCTCGGTTTCGGAAAGGCCGAGCTTTGCCAACTTCTTGCTGGCAAACTGACTCCACGGATGCAGACGATCCTGATGGAAGGCAATCTGTCCGAGCTTCAGCTGAGGGTATAGCAGCGCGAGAAGCATGAACGTATAGGGCCCCTTCTGCTCGTCGAGCATGTCGTCGATGTCGGCGCTTGTTATCGCAAGACTGCGGGCGGCGGGAAGTTTCATTTCGACCACATCTTTCATGGTCAACTGCTTCGTTCTTAGTTCGTACTCTGATCCACCACTTAGCATTACACGCAAATACTCCCTAATCGCCGCGAGCACCCTGTCAGTCTGGCTGGCAAAGATCTGCTTGATGAGAGCGCGCGTCAGGTACTGTCGCAGCGCTCCGTTCGACGATGCGACATCACCGCCCTTGTAGATGAAGTAGGCGATTGGGATGACGGCGTTCAGTGTCGGAAGCGTCTCAGCGGAAAACCCCCAGTCGACAAGGAGGTCGACGGTCTTCTCTAGGGCGATCCGAATGGAATCCCAGTTCCGCTCGATCTCTTCAATACTTTCTTTGCGGAAGGATTTTGCCTTGAAGAGAACCGGCAAATCCGTTAACACCAGACAGCTCCGCATCATGAAGTCGTTGTCGAACTTGAATCGACTACCTTTTCCGTTAAGGGACGTAAGGGTCGTTTCGATGTTAGCTCTGCCCTCATCCCAATGTGCGACAATGGTCGAGAATAGAAGGTCGGTCTTTGATAGCTGTACACCCGCACTGTTGACTCGGACAAAGATGTCGACAATACGATCAAGATCCTGCTCATCGATCTTGAAATAGTTGATTACATCATCTGCGCAAAGCCGCTGCCAAAGGAGACTTAGAGAAGTGGTCTCGGTTATCTGAACAGGTCGGATGAGTGGACAGGCGGGCTCCACGGCGACATGTTCGCCTCTCACCCAGGAGCTCCAGATGTCGAAACGTCAACGCCGGAATCATGCCCCCGCCTTTAAGGCGAAGGT
>CAIRYG010000004.1 GCA_903882745.1 uncultured Gemmatimonadota bacterium | reverse complement strand
CGCCGTCCGCACTCTAGTCTTGCGGACCAGACCCCCGACGAGGCATACTTTACCCGGTCGTCGCTCGCGGCGGCGGCCTGACCCACCCCGCCTCCACTTATCCAAGCTCGTTTAGCTGTACAGAAAAGCGGAGCCACTTCTCCGCACCGCCTCGATCTTGAACTCCCGACTGTGCTTCCGTCGTGCACGCATCTGACACCTCCTGACCCAATGTATCTAAGGATGGTGTCCACCGAAGTCAGGATAGCTCACTCTTAGTGCTTGGATCTGGATCGGCTGTCTACTTCTATCGCTTCTATAACATCGGCGTCACGCTTCACAACGAGGGCTCCAGGGTCTCGCAAGGGGGGATCGATACCGACCGTTTCGTAGTACAACAGAACGGATTGATGTTCAGCGGATTGGCTGCAGTCGTCGGGCTCGGTTTGTTCCTGTACGGTCGGTCGCGAGGGGCGAAGCGTAGTTAGTGCGGTGCCTCGGAAGTTCTTTACGCTCACGTGCGGCTACGGATACGTCGCCTCGCCGGCCTGGCTTCGCATGCGCTGAGCCGCACTTTCGATGGCCGCCATATGCAGGCCACAACTCGGACAACCGAGCTATTCGATGACAAAGAAGACGAAAATGAGTACGGGCCTCACGGGGGTCGCCGGCGAGTACTTGGTTGCGGGCGAACTGTCCCGTCGCGGGTACATCGCCTCGCTGACCCTTCGCAATACAAAGGGAATCGACATTCTGGCGTCCGATGTCGACGCCTCGCGCAGTGTCGGGATTCAGGTCAAGACGAAGCACGGCGGCGGCGCCGAGTGGCTCCTAACCCACAAGATCGCCGATATGGATCTGGCGGAGAACCTGTTCTTCGTCTTCGTATGCTTGAACGATCTGGCGGCACCCGACTACTTCGTCGTCCCTCGAAAGCAGGTGGTGAAGTACGCCATGGAAGGCCATGCTCGGTGGCTCGCGACGCCCGGCCGAAGCGGTCGGCCCCATGCTGACAATCCGCTCCGCAAGTTCCGCGATCCTGACGGGAAGTACCGGGATCGCTGGGACTTGCTCGGCCTTGGCTAGGAAGGGCCCGGGCGAGCCGAGAGCTGCACTTACCGCCCGAGAGGTTTTTCGGACAGCGCCCTCGACAGGGTGTGAGACATGCGGTAGATTCCGTTGCAGCACGTAAACGCTAGCAAATGCGACACTTGGGAGAGCAGGCGCCTGACCGTGCCCGCCGTTGACGGCACCGGCGAGTTGCTCGCCTGAACTGGGGAGATGCTATGGGTGCGACCGAGACGCCCAGGGAGAAGGAGACGCTCAAAGCCCTACTCCGGCTGAGTGTCGAGAGTTGGCGGCTCTTGCGCACTATCGAGCGCTTCCAGCTCCAACTTGATGCCGACCAGCAAAGACGTATCGGCGGCCGCATCACCTACTTCGATCGGTTGCTTCACGACGAACTGGAGAACCTCGGTCTTAGTCTCGTCGACTTCCGCGGTCAGCCTTTCGGACCGCAAGTGGCCGCGAGCGCGCTCAACGCGGATGATTTCGGACCAACCGACACGTTGGTGGTCGATCAAACGGTTGAACCTGCGGTAGTCGGTCCTGACGGACTGTTGCAGATGGGAACCGTGACGTTACGGAGGGAGCTCAAGTGACCTGGTATGCAGGCATCGATCTAGGGACGACGAATAGCGCCATCGCATCATTCAATGGTGAAACGCTTCGACTGCACAAGAGTCCCGAACAGAACGACGTCACGCCCTCAGCGATATTTTTTGATCGTCGCGGAAACAAGTTTGTCGGCCAACGGGCGTACGACAGCGCTGCTCACAGCCCGAAGAACGCCGCGCTCCGTTTCAAGCGCCTGATGGGTTCGAGTACTCCCATCCGAATCGATGCCACTGGTCTCTCGCTGTCGCCGGAGCAGTGCAGCGCCGAGATTCTCCGTGCGTTGTTCGCCTACGTGCCTGATCAGTCCACCGAGGGACCGATAGCCGGGACTGTCATCACCGTCCCGGCAGCCTTCAATCAGGTTCAGAAGGAAGCGACGATGGAGGCCGCGCGCATCGCGGCGATCGGTCCGGTGGCGCTAATGCAGGAGCCTGTCGCCGCAGTCATGAGTGTCATGCGTGCGCGTCCCGAAGATGGCCGCTTTCTCGTCTTCGACCTAGGAGGGGGAACCCTCGACGTAGCACTTGCGGAGAGCATTTCTGGGCGCGTGAGTCTTCTCGCACACGGTGGCATCGCCATGTGCGGAGGGCGTGATTTCGACCGCGCTCTTCTCGAACACGTTGTCGCACCCTGGCTCCACAGGGAGTTCGATCTGCCAGAGTCCTGCCTGGAGGCTGGCGGAGCAATCGAACGCCTCGCCTCGTGGGCTATAGAGCGCGCGAAGATCGAACTCTCCAGCCGGGAGTCGACGAGCATCTCACTCGCGGAATCCGAGATGCGGCTCACCGACGAAAAGGGCAGAGAGCTTTTCCTAGACGTGCCTGTCTCACGCTCCATGTTCGACGAGGTCGTGCGTCCGCGGCTCGAGACAGCGGTCCAGGCGGCGCGCGACACATTGGCTTCCGCCGGCATTTCTGCCGCAGACGTAGAGCGTATCGTCTTCGTTGGTGGACCGACCCAGTATCGGGCGCTCAGGGAGGTGGTTTCGGTCGGCCTGGGCATTCCCGTTGCCTTGGATGTCAACCCGATGACCGCTGTCGCGGAGGGAGCGGCTCTCTTCGCCGAGTCCTTGGACTGGACATCCCAGAATCGCAACCGAAAGAGCGCGCGCGGGACTATGTCACCGTCTGCCGCCGTCGCCGTCAGTTTCGTGTATACCGCGCGCACGCCGGGCTTACAGGGGCGAGTCGTAGCAAGACTGCCAGCCGCGTTGCCGCCCGGGAGCGAGTTCCAGGTCGACAGCATCGATTCCGGTTGGTCATCCGGTCGCATCGCACTCAAGAACGATTCGTCTATCGACCTGCCGCTCTCCAAGATGGGAGAGAACACATTCAAGGTGTTTCTGTTCGTTTCGGGGACCGTCGTCCCGTACGAGGAACGAATCGTGATTGTCCGGGCTGCCGCAACCGTCGAGAGCATACCTGCGTCGCATTCCGTCGGCGTTGAGGTGCTCGAGAAGATCGGGGGGCGACCGACGCTCGCGTTCTTGGTGAAGTCGGGTGACGCGCTGCCCAAGAAGGACCGGATCACCCTCAAGGCGACTGAATCGCTGAAAGCGGGTGCAGCTGGCTCGATCAACATCAAATTGTGGGAAGGCGACATCGCCACGCCGGTTACTGATAATCGCTTCATCGGTGCCATCAAAGTCACCGGCAGTGATCTCGATGGTGGAGCGATTTCGGCGGGCGACGATTTGCAGTGCGACTTCGAGATCCTCGACTCCGGCAATATCGCTATCACCGTATCGGTTCCCCGCATAGGTGCGACCATAGCGGCAGGACGCAATTTCTACTCGCCGCAGGAAGGACAGGTCGATCTCAGCAGTGCGTCTAGGCAAGTCCGCGACGAAGGCCGGAGCGTACTCGCGAGGCTGAACAGCGTTGCGGATCGAGTCAATGACGAGCGCCTAGACTCAGCACGATCGGCGTTGGAGCGAGTAACGGAGATGCGCCCGGAGAATGCAAACCCGGAGGACTGTAAGGAGGCGATGGAGACAGTCCTTGAAGCAAAGCGATTGCTTGCGGATGCGAGACGGACGCATCTTCAGGCGCTTCGTCAGATGGAACTGGACTCACTCCGCAAGTTCGTTGACGAGGTCACTCAACGATTCGCGCGACCGTCTGAGCTTCAGTCGCTCAACGGACTGTTTGAAAGTGCGCGGCGCGCAATCGGCCGAGACACCGGCGACTTCGAGACTTACGTCGACGAGATCAGGGGCATGAATCACTTGGTCTTGTGGCGGCAGGATTGGTTCGTCGTCGACCGCTTTCGCAGCTTGGTGGAAAGTCCGCACTTGTTCGCCGACCAAACGGAGTTTGAGCATCTGGCGGCGGCTGGCGGCGCAGCGCTGGAGCGCGCGGACATGGAGCAGTTACGGCAGATCGTGGCGCGCCTCAACAGTCGACGCATTGGCTGGGGTGGCGACGACGAGATGGCGCTGAGCACGAACATCGTGAGAGGCTAGCGTGCGCACTGACCCTTGGCTTCCAATAGGGATGGTGGCAGCCGACTGCGTGGTGGGAAGGCTGCTACAGGACGGTCCTGGCTGGCAGATCTTCGCGGACTCTGGCGCTGGCGGAAGGATCCTCGTCCTAGATCAGCGGATCGCGTCTGACTGCATCAACGCCGGCCTGCTGGCGGAGGACTTACTTGCTCCCCTGGCCGTAGGAGGTCGGGCTCTCCGGGCTCTCACCAGTGGCCCGAATCATCAACTCAGTGTAGTGGAACTCTGCCCGTCGCCAACAAACCTGGCCGACGCTCTCGCATTCGCTTCCTCACTGCGCCGTTCCCGACAGGTGGTTCCTGAGACGCCGCTCTCGCACGGCATCTTCGTTGAAAAGCTCTCGGTTATTCTGCCGATTGCTGGCTCTGAACCCATCGACGATCAGGTGCTTCTCGGGAGGTACCTCACAGGTGGGGTGCCCGTGTCAGTCGACGATCGGCGCCGCCTCGCCGCCATTATCACTTGGTTGCCGAGCGAACGCATCGACCAGGTATGCGAAGCAGCGGGCCTTACAGCGCCAGCTCGAACGTCCGCCGGGAAGGAGGCTGCGGGTGGCGCATTGCCGATCAGCTTCACGTTGCCCGGCCGACCTGCATTGGAAGGATTCTTCCGTGAGCATGTGATCGATATCGTCGAGAATGCCGAGCGCTACGCAGCGCTTGGGATTCACTCCCCGGGCGCAATGGCGCTGTATGGCCCGCCGGGCTCGGGGAAGACGTTTGCGGTCGACCGGCTTGTTGACTACCTCGGTTGGCCCCGATTCGAGATTTCTTCCGGCACGATCGGCAGTCCCTACATTCACGAGACTGGCCGGAAGGTCGCTGAGGTATTCTCAGCTGCCGCTGAGCGCGCGCCTTCTGTGCTTGTGATTGATGAGATGGAGGCCTTTCTCACCGACCGTAGTTCGGCCGGCACCTCTTCGACACACCACGTTGAGGAAGTTGCTGAGTTCCTCCGACGTATTCCGGAGGCGGTCAAGCAGCGGGTCTTAGTGATCGCAATGACCAATCGCATCGACACGATCGATCCGGCAATCCTTCGGCGGGGTCGGTTCGATCACCTGATCGAGGTGGGGCTGGCCACTGAGGACGAAGTTCGCGCCCTTCTCGAAGACCTGCTGGCGATCTTGCCACACGCGGCTGACCTCGATACCGGAGCGCTAGCCCGCGCGATGAGAGGTCGCCCGTTGGCCGATGTCGCATTCGTCCTGCGAGAGGCTGCGAGGCTGACTGCCCGGGACGGCAAATCGCAGATTCAACAGTCGACCCTGCTGCAGGCGGTAAAACAGGCGCCACCGCGCAGCGAAGAAGGGTTCGAGCGACCACGCATCGGATTTTAGCGATGCGGTTGTCCGAGAATCCGTTCTACGTGCTCGGCGCGTCGACACGCGACGACCGCCGTCGGCTTCTGGAACTCGCAGACGACCTTTCCGGAATGACCGACCCTGCCAAAGCCGCTGCAGCGCGCGCCGTTCTTACTAACCCCAGACAACGACTGGCAGCCGAACTACGATGGCTGCCTGGCGTATCCCCTTCTCGTTCAAAGTCTCTCGTCGAGCAAACTTCACGAGGCTTGCTCGATTCTGAGCAGATCCAAGGACTTCCTGCGCTTGCGGCTGTGAATGTGATCATCTCAGGACTTGAGTGCAGTCCTGACCCTACCGCGCATGATCTTCCGGCTCGCTTGTTGGAGGTCGCTCACACCGCGGAGAGGATCGTGCCAGAGAACCTGCTGATCCGCATCAACGAGGATCGTCAGGTTGCCTGCGTGCCCCCTGTAGACGCTGAGCGTACTGTGGCCAGTGATCTCGAACACTGGCGCGCCGAGGTACTCGCGAGCCTCGCCAACGTTCTACGAAAGCGCCCGGTTGATCACCGCATTGCCGTGTTGACGATTGCCGTGGAGAACGGCACGTCCGGCGGGACGGAACATGGGCCGCTACTACTCCATGAGTTGATTGACCTCCTCGCGGTCGACGTACGCGAGATCTTATCCGAGCACGCGCAAGCGGTCCGCAAGGAGTGTGAGATCATCCGTAAGATGCAGGAGTCCGGCCTGCTCGAACGCGAGGTGTTACGCCAAATCGACCATCTCGTTGAAGCGTTGGATGAATGGGATAGCTCCGCACATCCGTTCCAGCGCAGCGCACACGCGCGTGGTCAGGAGCACGACGAGAGTCGGGCCTTGGCACTGAGTATCCGCAGCCTTGCGGTTGATCTCCACAACAAAGGGGAGTTCACCGCTGCTGCAGAACACCTGACGCAGTCGCTACACGCGACGTTCTCAAACCTGAGTCTCGTAGCTGACACTGTTACGCAGGATCTGGAGACCCTTGCATCCTTGCGCGAGGAGAAGACGAAGCGTGCGCGCGAAAGAGGCGAGTGGGAGCGTAGCATCCGCTACGAAGGTTCGTACGGTTGGCCATTCTCGGATAAGGTCCAGGTTTCGGCTGAGGGACTCCGCCACGGCCGCTCGCACATCCGTCTTGAGGACATGAACCGAGTACGCTGGGGCGCCACCCGCCATTCCGTCAACGGCATCCCCACCGGCACATCGTACACGATCGCGGTAAGCAGCCGGACGGATGTGATTCGCATAGAGTGTCGCAGCGAAGACGTCTTCAACGGCGTGGTGAACTCGCTGCACAAGAGCGTGCTTTGGCGCCTGATTGTGGAACTCGCTGGCCGACTTCGGGATGGTCAACAAGAGCGCTTCGGAAGTCTCACGGTACAAGATGGCGGCGTCTTTCTGTCGAAGTCGAGATTCTTCAAAGCAGCCGAAGTAAAGTATTTCCCTTGGTCTTCGATTCTGATCGGTAGCGCGAATGGCGCATTCTCGATGTCCGCCGCTGCCGATAGAGCGTTCACTGGTACGAGTTCATACATCGCGGATGACAACACGCATGTCTTGGAGGCTCTTGTTCGCCTGCTTTGGAAGAATGGCGGTGATGCACTGAGCAGCGTTGTCTTCACGAACCCCAAGTCATGACGAGCGGCCGCTTCCGATCCGTTGATTTGTCTGGCGAATCGAAGTGGTTTGCCGACGCCGACAGCATGCGCAGCGAGTACCGTGCGGGCGCTATCGAGGCCGATGCGCTCCTTTTCGACGAGAAGCTCGAACGCTGGTTCATCGCCCGCGATCACGAGATCCTGACAGGTATAGAGCCATCCGCGACCGGCTTGGCCGCGAAGCGCGCCCGCGCAGTGCCGCCACCGCCTCGCGTGATCGAACCTCGGACGGAGGCGCCCAAGCCACCGGCGGCGGAGCCAAGTAATGCCGACCTCCGCTCACCGGTCAAACGTCGAGTAGTGATTATTGGCCTCGGGTTCGTGGCGATCATCTTGTACTTCTCTTGGTCGGCTCCTTCGTCGCCGTACCAGGCCTCTACTGAGCCTCAGACCCCCGTCGCAGTCGTAGCTGCACCGATAATGGAAGGATTCGTCACGAACTACGGAACGGCTGAGGCACCGCGCGACCCAGTGTATTCCAAGCTCACCGTTGACCTGAGGCCGGCGGACGGCGCACAGGCTGAAGTATCGATAGCCCCTCCACTCGGCGGGTCGGGCCGCGCAGAAGTTGCCTACTGGGCCGACACTCTTGTTCTCGCGACTCGGAGTGCCGTTGGCGATTCAATCGTCTGGCTCGCCACGGCGGAAGGAGAGCGCTTCGTCGGCAGCTATTTCATCTTCGGCGGATTTTCGGTGCCCGAGGGAGGCCGGTGGTGGGTTTCGAGAACGGATGGCGCACTATCCGAGTTAAGAAGCCGTCCGGGCCGCCCAGACCAGAAGACGGTTGAGGTCATTCTGCGACTGACTCTGCCGTTTCAGGGGCTTCCGCTTCGCCCATAGCCTAGCTCCGCAAAGCCCTCCTATGTGCTTCCTGCAAACAAAACGCCCAGCGAATCGATCGATGGGCGTCTTCGACGAGAAAGACAGTTCGGTCATGCCGGCAGCCGGTCTCCTCCAGGAGTGTTCCGGCGTACGCGGTCAGCCCACGCCCTGATCGTCGCCGCGTGCCGCCAACTCGTTCACGCACGCCTGGCGGAGCGGTCCGAGTTCCTGCTCGACGATTCTCGCGATCGTCGAATCGTCCACCGCTTCGTACTCGTGGCGGAGCACATTGCCCAAGCCGCGGATACCCCGCCACGAGACCTGGGGCTGACGCTCCTCGATTATCGGCCCGAGCTTCTTGGCGGCTTCGCTGATCCGTTCGAGGCACCGCTCCACCGCGTCGCGCGTCTTGTCGTCGAGCTCGGCGTCGGGCTGCATGCCCTTCAGGTGGGCGCGCACCCGATCGATGTTGGTGACGATGTCCTGCAGCCGTTCGCGCGGCACCTCAGAAGGCATACACCGCCTGCGCCTCGGCGCTCGGACGCACATGAGGCCGGAGGCGGTCCCGCCGGGCGACGTCGACGTCCTGCCCCACGATCTGTTCGAGGTCGGCCGCTATTCCGGCGTACGCGAAGAAGTCGTCGGCCACGCCGGGGGTGAGATCGACGAACAGATCCACATCGCTGTCGGCTCGGTGCTCCGAACGCACGACCGAGCCGAACACCGCGACGTGGACAACGCCGCGCTCACGAAGTTCGACTTCGTGGGCGCGGAGCTTCGCGAGGATGTTCGTGAGGAGCGACATGAGAAGAACCTACTCCCGAGGGGGCTGGCCTACAACACGCTCACGTGCCGGCGCAGTTCCTTCGAGCGGGAAGCGCGTGGTGCGCAGGAAAGCCCTGCGCTCGCGCCTTCTGACGTTGTGCCAATGGCTACCAATAGGCTCCCAACAAGAAAAAGCGCCCGGCGGTGAATCCGCCAGGCGCTTCTCATAACAGTATCAAAATCAACCACTTCCATCAGTCGGGGCGAGAGGATTCGAACCTCCGACCTCCTGCTCCCGAAGCAGGCGCTCTACCGGGCTAAGCTACGCCCCGAAATCGGTAAAGTCTGACACACACCGACACCATCGCACAACCTGCCTCACCCACACATGCGCCCGGAGAGAGTCGAACTCCCAACCTTCTGATCCGTAGTCAGATGCTCTATCCAATTGAGCTACGAGCGCGTTTCCTGCAGAGCATCGAAAGCTAGACGCTCGCAGGGGGACAGTCAACCACTTGAGCGACTACTTATTCGCCAACGGTGCGTACCGAACACCAAGCACATCACCCTTCGCGATCTCCACCGAGAAGCTCCCCGTGCCGTCCGGCTTCACATCCGCCACCGTCACACTCTTCTTCTCAATCACCGCGCCATCCTTCCCCAAGAACTCGAAGTCCACCGTAAAGCTGCGCGCGGCCTTCGCCTTGTTCAGAATCTGTCCCTTCAGGATCGTCTTGTCCTTGTACTTGTCGAACTGCGTGTACGTCAGCTGCTGCATCATCGCATCCGACTGCCCGCTGTACGCCGTGACCGAATCGATCAGTCGCTTGTACTCCGCGCGCAACGTCTTGAGCGAGTCAAACTTGAGCGCCTTCTTCGCCGCCAACGTCGTGGCCTTGGCCCATGCTGCGGTGGAGTCCTTGGCCGCCGGCTTCACAAAGTTGGCTTCCACGCTGTCGCCAAAGAGCTTGAACGCATAGGCAAACAACATCACGTTGTCCGGGTTGCTCGGATCAAGCTTCACCAGGTTGCGCACCACCGGCAGCATGTCCGACGGACGCTTGGACTCGTACAACATGGCCGCGTAGTTGTACATGTAGTCGCGGCTGTACGGATTCACCTTCATCGCCGACTCAAAGAACGACGCCGCTTCGGCGTTCCGGCTCATCCGCGTCGACTGCACACCAGCCTGCGCCAACGTCACATCGCTGAACTTGAGCGGGTTCGCCTTGATCACGCTGAGCGCGGCATCCACGAGACCGTCGTTCTTCGCCATCGTCGCGGCCGTCGCAATGCCCTGCAGTGCGAACGGGGCCTCCTCCGACAGCGGGGCCTCCTTCAGCACCATCATGAACGGCTCCACCGACGCCTTGTACGACTCGAGCTTGGCCGGATCGGCCTTCTTCTCGGCGCCGTCCTGCAACACGCGCCCCATGTTGAACAGCAGGTTCGTGCGCACCGTCGTGTTCGCGGTATCGCCCACCAGCTTGTCCGCCGCAATCTTCATGTTGGTGAGCATGCCGGCTTCGTCGTTCTTCTTCTGCGCCACGCGCCAGAGCACGTCGTACGGCTGTGCCCCTTCCTTCGAGAAGATCAACGCACGCTTGGCGTAGTACTCGGCGGAGTCCGCCTTGTCGGTGCCCATCGTGCGGTAGGCCGACTGCACGTCGAGCACGTACGGCTTGTACTGGCGCCACTCGCTGACTTCGGACTTGCAGGCGGGGCTCCCCTTCTCGACAATCGTCAGCAACGAGTCCACCACAACCGCGAGGTCGAGGGTTCCGGCACCCGGAAAGCCAACCGCGGCGCGAGGCTGAATCTCGCCGCCGAACGGAATCACCAGCGAGAGCATCTGGGCCAGCATATAGTCGCGGCCCATCGGGTTCGCGGCCGTTTTGGGGTCCAGCAGGAGCTTGGCCGCGTCGAGCATGGTCTTGTGCGCGTCTTCCGCCTTGGTGGCGCTGGCGAGCTTCGACCGCTGCAGGTTGGCCAGCGCGAGCTGACTCGGCATCTGCATGTCGATCGGGCAGGCCGGGGGAGCGGCGGGGGCAGCGGCAGCCGTCTGCTGTGCCAACGCAAGGGAGGGCAGGGCGAGCGGGAGTGCCAAGGCGTGCGCAAAGGCGAGCGCGGCGAGAATGCGAGGACGGATCGTCATCGGTTCTTTCGGGTGGAGGGTGGCTCTGAACACGAACGCCTCACGAGTAGACCCCGTGAGGCGATGGGCGGTACAAGGCTCGAACTTGTGACCTCCACGATGTCAACGTGGCGCTCTAACCAACTGAGCTAACCGCCCGTACAACTCGTACGTACTGCTCGTGCACCTGCATATCGCTGGAACCAGACCCACCGGTCCAACGTTTGTTCTTGAGTACGCCGTGCAACTGGCGCCTCGAGAGCGGGAAACGGGACTCGAACCCGCGACCCCAACCTTGGCAAGGTTGTGCTCTACCAACTGAGCTATTCCCGCAGGAATACGGTGTCCGGCCGAGGTGCGACAGCAACCACCACGACCGATACCGTCAGGGTCCACGCCGGGTGCCGCCGATCTGCTGGCGGTCCGACCATGGAGGCGAGGGGAATCGAACCCCTGACCTCTTGAATGCCATTCAAGCGCTCTCCCAACTGAGCTACGCCCCCGATTACTGCCCAACACCAACGACACACCACGCACACACGACAACCGCCTGCCACCCCGCTCCGAATACCGGTTCCACCGAGAATACCGGGTCCACCTACTGGTTCCGCGCTCGGGCCGTGCCGACAGGAACCGAGAAACTTACAGGAGTGTAGGAATCAGGTCAAGGCACGAGTGTTGTATTATCGTCAATGATTCGCTATTTTGTGGCTCCAGTGTAAAACGCCGAGGTTTTCTGGCGTTTGATCGTAAATCACCGGCAGGTTCGTGAAACCCCTCGGGGCGTCGCGTGCCAGCCATCCTCCGGGAGGCAGTGGCGCGATGACCGTCCAGCGTGCCAAGCGCGGTGCACCATCGGCCGCAGCATCCCGATCTAAGTCGCCCCTGAAGTCCGGGAAGGCGGCTGCTCCCAACGCAGCGTCCAAATCGGCGGTACGGCCCTCGGCAGCACAGCGCCCGGCCAAGCCGTCCTCGAAGACGTCTGCCAAGGCACCCGCCAAGGCGACGAGTCCAAAAATGCCCCACGCAACATCCAAAGCGCAGAAGGCCAAAACTGTGGCAAAGCCCGCGGCCAAGCCCGCGGCCAAGCCCGCGGCCAAGCCCGCTGCCAAGCCCGCGGCCAAGTCGGCGGCCAAGCCCGCAGCAAAGCCCGCAGCAAAGCCCGCAGCAAAGCCCGCAGCAAAGCCTGCCTCCAAGCCCGTCGCCAAGACGGCCCCCCTCTCTAAGAAAGCTGGTGCCTCCAAGGTCGCGGTCGCCGCGCCCGCCAAGGTTCCTGCCTCATCCTCTTCGAAAAGCGCCGCAGCCGCCGCCCCAGGAGCCCCCAAGGCCCCTGCCAAGACCGCCGCGGCTCCTAGGATTCCCGCACCCGTGACTGCAGCTGCTCTCGAACCAAAGAAGCGCAAACGTCGCACCGCGCCCGCCGGTAGCATCGCCCCCAGCGAGCCAGAGCGCGATATTCTCGACCAGTACCTCTACGAAGTCTCCACCTACCCCCTCCTCAAGGGAACGGAAGAGATCGATATCGCCCGCAAAATCCGCGCAGGCGACGCCGATGCCCTCCAGGAGCTGGTCAAGCGCAACCTGCGCTTCGTCATCTCGGTCGCCAAGAAGTACCAGAACCGCGGCCTCCCGCTCATCGATCTCATCGGTGAAGGGAACGTCGGCCTCCTGACCGCCGCGCGAAAGTTCGACCCTGACCAAGGGGTCAAGTTCATCTCGTACGCCGTGTGGTGGATCCGTCAGGCCATCCTGAGCTCGCTGGCCCGCCAGGGACGCACCGTGCGCGTCCCCCTCAACCGGACCGCGGACCTCTCGCGCATCATCAAGGCCAGTGAAATCCTGCGCCAAAAGATGCGCCGCGAGCCCACCCCGGAAGAACTGGCGCAGCTCACCGGCCTCTCCGTCGACGTCGTGCAGTCGCTCGCCGCACTCAACACCGGCGACGTCCGCCTGGACGCCCCGATGGACCCGGACGGCGATCGCTCCCTGATCGAACGGTTCGTCGCCGACGAAATGCCCGACACGGAAGAAGAAGCGATGAACCGCTTCCTCACCGACGAAATCGAATCCTCCCTCAACACCCTCCCGCCGCGTGACGCCAAGGTTCTCCGCCTGTACTTCGGGCTCGAGGGCGGCCGTGAACACACGCTCGAGGAAATCGGCACCATGCTCGGCGTCACCCGCGAACGCGTCCGCCAGCTCCGCGATCGTGCCCTCAAGCGCCTCCGCGAAGGTGACGTAGGCCGCGCACTCGGCTCGTTCGCCTCGTAAGCAGTACCGTCGTTTCACCGCTCGGTGTGCGCAGGGCCGTTCTCGATTCGTCGAGAACGGCCCTGTTTGCATTGCGCGTCATTTGCGGCTTGGTCGGTCGCGGATAGCCATCCCCTTCGACAGCTCAACGCTGTCTGCGGGAAGGGCTACCCACTCCCTCCCGACCAAAACGAAACGGCCGGCGATCGCTCGCCGGCCGTTCGTTCACTGCAAGAACACCACTAACTGCTTAGCAACCCGGGCCCGCGAACGGAGCAGCCTTGCCCGCACGCGACAGGCACTCGGCCTGCGGGATCGGAATCACCCGCGCCACGAAGTGCTTATTCGTTCCCGACGTGATGTCGATCGGGAGGTCGGCCAGCTTGCCGTACTTGCGCATATCCACCCAACGGGTGGCTTCCATCAAGGTCGACAGCCGCTTCTCCTTCAGGATGCCGGTCAGGATAGCGGGCGTGCCGCTCGCTGCCGTCAGGGTAGTCGCGGCCAAACCGCCGGACTTCTGACGCAGGATGTTGATGTCGGTGATCGCGGCTGCGGCGTTACCAGCACCAAGGCTGGCTTCGGCGTGCAGGGCAATCAGCTCTTCGTTGCGGATGGACGAGATCGGCGTGCTACCGTTCGCCCAAATGTTGAACCGCAGCGTCGAGGTCACGCCGATGCCACCGGCCGGTGTACGTGCCACACCGGTGATGACCTTCGCGGCGTAACGCAGGTCACCAGCCTCTGCGTCGGTCGCGATCGACATGTGCGCGTACAGGTCGAGGTTCGTGGTGACGTTCAGGCCGTTCGATGCATCGCCCGAGGCCGTCGAGTACACGTGGTACACACCCTTGTCGAGGTCGGCACGGGTGGTGGCGGCCAGGTTCAGGTACGACGCGCTCAGCGCCGTCAGCGCGGTGTTGTACATCGCCGCGCTGTTCGTGATCGCCGCATAGTTCACGGCGGCACGAGCCTTCAGGGCCTGCGTGTAGGTCGCGAACGTCGCCGGCGTGTTGAAGCCGGTGAAGCCGCTGTGCAGGGTGAAGGGGAAGGCACTGCCGCCGGCCGCAAGCTTGGTGGCCGCGTCGTCAAACGACGCGAGCACGTACTTGTACGCCGAATCGCGCGAGACGAAGGGCGCCAAATCCGAGGCGTTGTCCTTGATCTCGACGATGATGCCCAGCGAGTCGCGGGTCATCAGCAGTTCGTACAGCATCTGTCCTTCAAGCGTCCGCGCGAAACCGAGGGAGGCGTTCTTCTGCGCATCCGTCAGCGTCGTGTTGGCCGTGATGGTCTTCTTGAAGTTGTAGATGTTGCGGAGCGCGTTGTACTGGCCGCTCCAATCGCCGCTGGCAAAGCCAGACGGATCGATCGCCTGCACACCACCGGACGCAATGCCGACCAAGTAGTGCGTGGTCGTGCGTCCATCGGTCATGAAGTAGTTGTACGATTCACGTCCGAAGATGCCAAGATCCGAGATCAGGCCAGTACGGCCCGCGCGGTAGTTGGACAGCAACCCAGTCGCCAGGAGCTGCAGCGACGACGGATCGCCCGCCGCAGCTGCCACGGTCGGCGAGTTCGGGTTGGTGATGCTGAGCTGCGTGTCGCTGCAGGCCGCCAGGGTCAGGGCCATCAGCGCCGCGCCCACAATGCGCATGCGCGTCATCAGATGATTCGTTGAGGTAGTCATTGTTTAGTACCCCAGGTCGATGCTGAAGAAGAACTGACGCATCGCCGGATACGGCGCGAGGTCGATAAAGCGGTTGAAGTTCTGGTTGCCGAAGTTGTTGAACTCTGGATCAAAGCTCCAGTACTTCGACCACATCGCCAGGTTACGGCCGCTGAGGCTGACGCGCAGGTCACGCGCCTTGAACAGCTGGGCGTACTTCCGCGGAGCGTCATAGGTGATCGTAACTTCGCGGAGCTTCACGTAGGTGCCTTCGTCGATGTACGGACGGATATCGCTGCCGCTGAAAATGCCGTAGCGGTAATCGCCCATCTTGACGCCCGCCACTGGCGACGCGTCGTTGAAGTCGAACGACTGACCACCTTCGTCGAACAAGTTCTTGGTCATCGTCGAGGTGTAGCCGCCGTTACGCCAGTCGAGCAGGGCCGAAATCGACCAGCTCTTGTACGTGATGGCGTTGTTCCACGACACCGAACCGCGCGGGTTGGCGTCGGCGATGATCGAGTCGCGGATCACCGAACCAGCGAGCGTCTCGCCCATCTTCAGCAGGCGGCAGTTCTGGCCATCGGAACCCTTGCCCTGCACAAACACGCCAGCAACCGTCGTGTTCACGCACGAGAACGGCTCGTTGCCCCAGATCTTGGAGCTGATCGTGCCCTGCGCAATACGGTTACGACCGTACGACGCGCCGAACGAACCGCCCGGGGCGTTGAAGGCCGGCACCGGCAGGACGTCCACCGTCTGGACGTTCTGGTTGTACGTGAAGCGGGACTGCCACTCGAAGTCGCGCGTACGGATCGGGATGATCGTGACGCCACCCTCGATGCCGTGCGTGGACATCTGGCCGCCGTTGATGATCTGGCTGGAGAGGCCAGAGCTCGCCGGGAGCGGGAAAGTCAGGAGCAGGTCCTTGATGACGCGGCGATACGACGTAAGCTCGAACGACACGCGGGAGTTCCACGCCGTTCCGTCAATACCGAACTCGGTCTCGTTCATGACTTCCGGCTTGATCGACGGATTGCCAAGCGCGGTCGAGGCAACAAAGGACGAGGCGCCGCCGACAATGCCGCCGGAGCCGATGAGCACGTCACGGGCGCCGTAGTTCGGGCGGTTACCCGACTGGCCGATGGCGCCGCGCAGCTTGATTTCGTCCACGACCTTGCCGATCACCGGCAAGAACGCGAGCGGCTTCACGATGCGATAGCTGGCCGAGTACTTCGGGAACTGATAGAAGGTCTTGCGGTCGCCGTTCGCGCTGGAGCGGTCGGCACGGACGCCGGCGCTGAGCGAGAGCTTTTCGTCAAGGGCAATGATCTGCTCGTTGACGTAGTACGACTGATCGCGGAACTCCGAGATCGCGTCGCCGATCGAGGCCGGTTCCGACGACAACGTCACGAGCTGACGGGTCGGGAGCAGGCCGCGGGCGCGGATCGTGTAGCTGCGCACCTTCTGGTTCTCGTACGTGCCACCGACCGAGGTCTGCAGCGACGTCAGCCAGCGGTTCTGGCTCGGGGTGAAGGTCCACACGCCGTTGATGCTCTGGTTGAACTGCGTGCTCGAGACGTTGCTGATCAGCGACGTGCCGAGGTAGCCGTCCGCCGGCTCATACTGCATGTAGTTCGGCGAGTACACCGTGCCTTCGTCCTGGAAGCGGTCCACGCCCGCCAGGTACGACACCGAGATGGTGTTCATGGCCGTCGACAGCAGGGAGTAGTTGGCGCGGAAGTTCCCCATCTGGCGCCACACTTCTTCGTTCGACGTGATGTTGGCGAGCACTTCGAACGGGTTCGAGTTGCCCGAGCCGCCGCCATTGAACGGCAGCTGCACATAGTGGCCGTTCGCAAGCTTCTGCTGCAGGTCCATGATCGCGGGCGAGTAGCCGAAGTTGTAGATCGGGCTGACGCCAGCGTTGTCGTTGTTGCCGATACCGTTCTGCGTGAGGTTGTGCGTGATGTCGACACCCACGCTCAAGGTCAGCTTCTCGCCAATGGTCTGGTCGAGGTTCAGGCGACCGTCGGTACGACGCGCGCCAGTCGTGACCTGAATGCCCTTGTTCAGGCGGTCGTTGATCGAGCCATAGAAACGGGTGTTGCCCGAGCCACCGCGGCTCGACACCACGGTCTCGTACGACGGATCGGTCTGGCCGTACAGCTGGGCCTGCCAATCGAAGTACTTGCAGGTGGTGACGCAGTTCGCGCGCGCCACCGAGTCCGCGCCGGCGCCGCTGCCGATATACGGCGAAACGTCTGCGTAGCTCGAGAAGTGACGCGACCCGAGGAGCTTGAGCGGGTTCTGCGTGCCCACGCGCTGGGTCACAGTCCACTTGGTCGTGCCCGCCGTGCCCTTCTTGGTCGTGATGACCACGACGCCGTTCGTCGCGCGCGAGCCGTAAATGGCGCTGGCCGCGGCGGACTTCAGGACTTCGATGCTCTCGATGTCGTTCGGGTTCAAGTCGGCCAAACGATTGACCGTCTGGTCCTGCGACGACGTCGTGCTGCCGCTCGACCGCGTGATCGAGGCAAGGCCAGCACCGACCGACGCGTTGGACACGATGATGCCGTCCACCACGTAGAGCGGATCGCCCTGTCCGAGAATCGACGTCGCGCCGCGGATCTGCACCTGCATGCCGCCGCCCGGGGTGCCGCTGTTCTCAGAGATACGCGCGCCGATCACCTTACCGGCGAGCTGCCCTTCCACCGACTTCGCCGGCGTGCGGTTGAGCTCCTCAGCCGACACCGTCGCGATCGCCGTGGAGGCGTTACGACGATCCACCGTGGTGGCCTGGCCGGTCACGACCACGCCTTCCAGCTGCAGCACGTCCTTCTCCAGCGAGAAATTCGCCGTCGAGGCACCAGCCGCGACAACCACCGACATGCGCTTGAACCCGATGGCCCGAGTAAGCACCGTGACCTGGCCCGCCGGAACGCGAAGGCGATATTCGCCCTTCTCGTTCGTGCGCACTCCGACCTGCTGTCCGAGCACGGACACGGTCGCGTCCGGGAGCGGAGTCCCGGCACCGCTCACGGTCACCGTACCGGTGATCTCACGAGCTTGCGCCTGCAAATTCGCAGGCAATGCCGCAACCAACGCTGCGGCCGCCAACAGTACGAACCTTCTCACGGAACCTCCTAATGGAGTGGGGGAATCGGGCACGACGCAACGAACACAACCCTCGCTGCCGCGAGGTGCTCGGTGGCGGACGTGCCGGTGGAGCAACACTAACCTTCAACTGTAATACTGCCTACGTCAAGGTTACGTCACAGCTGTATAGAAAGGGGTCACTTTGGACGCCCCCCCCCCCCCGGTGCTCCCGTTGGGCTCCGCCGGCCTCCCCAACCGCTCAAGGGGGAGGGGGGCGAGCTCAAAATTCACCTTTTTTATGGGTTACACTGGGCGTCGCTCGCGCTTGGCGGCACATCACATATCTTCAATGTTGATATGATCATCTTCAACAACGTCCACAAAGCCTTCGGCGATCGCCAAGTCCTCTCGGGATTCTCCCTCGAAGTCCCTGAGGGAGAGACCATGGTGATCATCGGCTATTCCGGGACCGGCAAGAGCGTGGCGATCAAGCACATTGTCGGGCTCTTGGTCCCCGACGAGGGCAAGGTCACTGTCGACGGACAGCACGTTGCTGCCCTCGCGCGCCGCGAGCTCTACGCCCTACGCGCCCAGATCGGCTACGTCTTCCAGTTCTCCGCGCTCTTCGACTCACTCTCGGTCTTCGAGAACGTCGCCATGGGGGTCCGCAAACAAGGACACCTCACCCCCGCCGAACTCGATGCCCGTGTCCACGAGGCGCTGGAACTGGTCGACCTGCCAGACGCCGCAGACCAGCTCCCGGTCGAACTCTCCGGCGGGATGCGCAAACGCGTCGGTATTGCGCGCGCGATCGCGCTACGCCCCAAGTATCTCCTATATGATGAACCCACCACGGGGCTCGACCCGGTCACCAGCGCCGTCATCGACGAGCTGATGCTCCGGATGCAAAAACAGCTCGGCGTCACCGGAATCGTGATTACGCACGACATGCGAAGCGCCTACACCGTCGGCACCCGCATCGCCATGCTCTATGAAGGGCGGGTCCAGCAGGTCGGAACCGTCGACGAAATCCGGCACTCCACCGATCCGATCGTGCGGCAGTTCATCGAAGGGCGCGCCACCGCAATGCCGGCGGGTCCGTTCGCGTGACCGGACGCCCGCGTCCTCCCCGTCGGCCAGAACCGCGACGCGAGCAGGTCGAGACCTCGGCAGGGGGAATCGTGTATCGCCGCGACGGGGATCACACGCTCTTTCTCCTCATCCGCGACAGCTACCACAACTGGGGCTTTCCCAAGGGCCATCTCGAACGCAACGAAGCCGCTGATCACGCCGCCCTCCGCGAAGTACAAGAGGAAACCGGGCTCGGCGGGCTCCGCCTCCACGGGACCCTCGACACCATCGACTGGCATTTCCGCTTTCGTGGAACACGGGTCCATAAAGTCTGTCATTTCTTTCTGATTGAAACGGCGCAGCAGGACACAGTCCCCCAAGAAGCCGAGGGGATCACGGAGTGCGCCTGGGTCCCATACGATGAAGCCGAGCGGCTGATTGCCTACGACAATGCGCGCGCCCTCCTGCTCCAAGCCAAGGCGTTGCTCATTGCGGCCGGTGTTATGGGTGAATCGCCGAGTCGCCAACCCCTCCCGGAGCTCCCCACGTGACCGAGCGCGCCGTGCCGCCGACCACGCCGGCCCTGCACATCCTCGCGCTCACCCATCGTGAGCGCACGCGCACCGTCTGGCGCCGCGTCTTCCCGCGTCGTCGAGGGAAGCTGACCGTGGTGCGCACGTCGGACGAGTTCGCCGCGGCGATTTGCACCGACCTGGTCGACGCGGTCCTGATCGACACGGCGCAGCCGACCGACGACCTCTGGACGGCAGTGGCGCTCGCGCGGGAGTTCCCAAGTGTTCCGTTTTTTGCACTTGCGTCGATGCGCACGGCGGACGGTTCCACCGTGGCGCGGTGCGTTGCCTGCGAGTGCGCCGACATTGTCGCCGAGGGCACGGACGACGCCGTGCTTGCGGAACTGGTGATGCCCAAGGCGTTCACGGTGCGATTCTCGCACGCCCTGCGGGATGCCCACCAGGCGCTGGGGCTCGAGGCGCCGTTGCAGCAGCGCGCCTGGCAAGCGATCGTGGCACACGGCGGCCGAACGGTGCGGACCGAAGCGATCGCGGAGACGTTGGGGGTGACCCGCGAGCACCTGAGCCGCACGTTTAGTGTCGGTGATGTGCCTAACCTCAAGCGTGTCATAGACTTAGTTAGGGTTATTGCGGCGGCAGAACTGGCCAAGAACTCTGGCTACGACCTCAGCGACGTGTCGCAGGTCCTGGGGTTCGCGAGCCCGAGCCACCTGACGAGCACCGCGCAACGCATTGTCGGGACGCGCTCTGCATCGCTGGCGCGACTCCGAACGACCGATCTGATCGAGCGTTTTCGGGCCGGCCGCGGCCGGTCTCGAACCGCCGACTGACTGTTGCACGAACGCGTGGCTTGTGATAATTTTCACAAGCTGTACCAGAACCGGCGCGCCTCACGCGCGCGACCACGCGACGTACCTCGCGACGTGCCCGCTCTTTTTACCGCACTCAACGCCAACTGACCATGGCTTCTTCGACGCTCCGCCCCGGTGAAATCAAGGACATCCTGCTTCGCGAAATCGAAGCGGCCGACCTCAACGCCCTCGATGTCGAGGAAGTCGGTACCGTCCTCGAAGTAAAGGACGGCATCGCCCGCATCTACGGCCTCCAGAAGGCCATGGCCGGCGAGATGCTCGAGATCACCTCGTCCGAGACGGGCGAGAAGATCACGGGTCTCGCGCTGAACCTCGAAGAGGACAACATCGGCGCGGTCATTCTCGGCGACTATCTCCGCCTGAAGGAAGGCGACGATGTGCGCCGCACCGCCCGCGTGCTCGAAGTGCCGGTCGGCCCAGAGCTGATCGGTCGCGTCGTCGATCCGCTCGGCCGTCCGATTGACGGACTCGGCCCGATCAACGCCAAGCATTCGCGCAAGGTGGAGAGCGAGGCCCCGGGCATCATTGTCCGTCAGCCCGTCAAGGAGCCGCTGCAGACCGGCATCAAGTCGATCGACGCGATGATCCCGATTGGCCGAGGGCAGCGTGAGCTGATCATCGGTGACCGTGGCACGGGCAAGACCGCCATCGCCATCGACACGATTATCAACCAGAAGGGCACGGGCGTCATCTGCGTGTACGTCGCGATCGGCCAGAAGGCCTCGACCGTGGCGAGCGTCGTGGAGAAGCTGAAGGCGACGGGCGCGATGGAGTTCACGATCGTCGTTGCCGCCACCGCCTCTGACCCGGCCCCAATGCAGTACATCGCCCCCTACTCGGGCGCGGCAATGGCCGAGTACTTCATGTACAACGAAGGCATGGCGACGCTCGCGGTGTACGACGACCTCTCCAAGCAGGCCGCCGCGTATCGTCAGCTCTCGCTCGTGCTGCGCCGTCCGCCGGGTCGCGAAGCGTTCCCAGGCGACGTGTTCTATCTTCACTCGCGTCTCCTCGAGCGCGCGGCCAAGATGTCCGAAGATCCGTCGGTGGTGGATGGCAAGACCATCCTCAAGGCCGGTGGTTCCATGACGGCGCTGCCGATCATTGAGACGCAGGCCGGTGACGTCTCCGCCTACATCCCGACCAACGTGATTTCGATCACCGACGGGCAGATCTTCTTGCAGTCGGATCTGTTCTACTCGGGCGTCCGTCCCGCGGTGAACGTGGGCATCTCGGTGTCGCGCGTCGGTGGCGCGGCGCAGACGAAGGCCATGAAGAACGTGGCCGGCCGTTTGCGCCTCGACTTGGCGCAGTATCGCGAGCTCGAAGCCTTCTCGGCGTTCGCCTCGGATCTCGACGCCGCTACCAAGCGCCAGCTCGATCGCGGCGCGCGCACGGTGGAAATGCTCAAGCAGGGGCAGTACCAGCCGATGGCGTTCGAGTCGCAGGCGATGATCATTTACGCCGTGACCAACGGCTACATCGACGACGTGGATGTCGCCAAGGTGCGCGAGTGGGAGGCGGGGTTCCACGCCTTTGCCAAGGCGCAGTTCCCGCAGGTCGGTGACACGATTCGCTCCGAGAAGCAGATCTCCAAGGAGACGGAAGTCGACCTGAAGCGCTGCCTCGACCAGTACAAGAAGAGCATCGCGTAATGGCCAAGGGTCGCGAGCTCGTCGGGCGTATTAAATCCACCGAGAACACTCGGAAGATCACGCGCACGATGGAAATGGTCTCCGCTTCGAAGATGAAGCGGGCGATGGACCGAGTGATCGCCGCGCGTCCGTACGCGACGGCGCTCGGTGACGTCATTTCGAGTCTCTACAATCCGGAACTCGCGGAGAGCTTCCCGCTCCTGCGTCAGCCGCAAACGACAAAGCGCGCCGCCATCATTCTGATCACGAGCAATCGCGGTCTGGCCGGTGCATTTAGCGCCAACTTGATCAAGGAAGCGCGAGCGCTGATCACGCGCCTTGAGAGCGAAGGCACCGAAGTGGAGTTGCACGCGGTCGGCAAGAAGGGGATCGGCTACTTCAAGTACGTCGGTCGTCCGCTCGCCACGCAGCGCAACGACATCAGCGATCGTCCCACGGCAGCCGATGCGGCGTCGCTGGTGGATGCGCTGATGCACCAGTTTATCGACGGCTCGCTCGACGCGGTCTATGTCGTGCAGTCCGTGTACAAGTCGGCGCTTTCGGCGCCGCCTCACAGCACGCGAGTGCTGCCGGTTGCGCGTCCGGAGCAGAAGCGCGCGCAGAAGGACTACCTGCTCTACCCGTCGGCGGCAGCAATCCTCACGGAGCTGCTCCCCGCCTATGTGCGCAACGCCGTGTATCGCGCGCTGGTGGAGACGGTGGCCGCCGAACATTCGGCGCGCCGCACGGCGATGAAGAACGCGACCGACAACGCCACCGACATGCTCACGCTCTACCGCCGCGACTACAACCGCGCGCGTCAGGCCAACATCACCCAGGAAATCGCCGAGATCGTCGGCGGTGCCTCTGCGCTCCAAGGCTAACTCATGACTACCGCCACTGCGAACAACGTTGGAAAGATCGTCCAGATCATCGGACCCGTCATCGACATCGCCTTCGAGTCGGAGCACCTTCCCGAGATCTACAACGCCATCGAGATCAAGGGCACGACCGATTCCGGTCAGCCGATCCGCGTGACGGTCGAGGTGCAGCAGCACATCGGCCGCAATCAGGTCCGCACGGTTGCCATGAGCTCCACCGACGGGATCGTCCGCGGCATGGACGCCGTCGACACGGGCTCGGCAATCACGGTGCCGGTTGGCGCCCCCGCGCTCGGTCGCATTCTGAACGTGCTCGGCGAGCCCGTCGACAACGGCGAGCCGATTCCTGCGACCGCTGAGCGCTGGGCGATCCATCGCAAGCGTCCGGACTTTGTGAACCTCGAGCCGAAGACGGAAGTCTTTGAGACCGGCATCAAGGTGATCGACTTGATTGCGCCGTTCGTAAAGGGCGGAAAGATCGGGCTCTTCGGCGGCGCCGGCGTCGGCAAGACGGTCGTCATTCAGGAGCTCATCAACAACGTCGCCAAGGGACACGGCGGTAAGTCGGTGTTCTGCGGCGTGGGTGAGCGTACCCGCGAAGGGAACGACCTCTACCTCGAGTTCAAGGAAGCGGGCATTCTCGACAAGGTCGCGCTGATTTACGGCCAGATGAACGAGCCGCCGGGAGCGCGTCTGCGCGTCGGCCTCGCCGGGCTGACCGTCGCCGAGTACTTCCGCGACAAGGAAAACGCCGACGTCCTCGTCTTCATCGACAACATCTTCCGCTTCACGCAGGCCGGTTCGGAAGTCTCCGCGCTCCTGGGTCGTATGCCGTCGGCGGTTGGTTACCAACCGACGCTAGCTACAGAAATGGGCGATCTGCAGGAGCGCATCACCTCGACGCGTAACGGCTCGATCACCTCGGTGCAGGCCATTTACGTGCCCGCCGACGACTTGACCGATCCGGCCCCGGCCACCGCGTTCGCGCATTTGGACGCCACGGTCGTGCTCAATCGTAAGATCACCGAGCTTGGCATCTATCCTGCCGTCGATCCGCTCGACTCGAGCTCGCGCATTTTGGATCCGCAGTTCGTGGGGCAGCGTCACTACGCCGCGGCGACGGCGGTGCAGCGCATTCTGCAGCGCTACAAGGAACTGCAGGACATCATCGCGATTCTCGGCATGGACGAGCTCTCGGAAGAAGACAAGAAGATCGTCGGACGTGCGCGCCGCATTCAGCGCTTCATGTCGCAGCCGTTCGCGGTGGCCGAGCAGTTCACGGGCATCCCGGGCAAGTACGTGAAGCTCGAAGAGACGATTGCGTCGTTCGAGCGTCTCGTGGCTGGCGAGTGCGACCATCTGCCGGAGCAGGCCTTCTTTATGGCCGGCGGCATCGACGATGTGGTCGAGAACGCCAAGAAGTTCCAGAGCTGATTGTGCTGAACGTCTCGGTCATCTCGCCGGAAGCGACGCTGTTTGAAGGCGAGGCGCCGTCCATCACGGCGCCCGCGTTCGACGGTGAGGTTGGGATTCTCGCGGGTCACGCGCCAATGGTGACGGTGCTTGGCACCGGCACGCTGAAGGTTGGGAACGGTCCCTCGTTTACGGTGTCTGGCGGCTTTCTGCAGGTCGTCGACAATCAGGTGCGTGTCGTGACGGAGTCTGCGTCGAAGGCATAGGCTCGGTCCTTCGTTTCTGCTGTGCGGTCCGCTCGGCGTTGTTCTCGCTGAGCGGACCGTTTGCTTTTATGCGCCGATGCCGCTTGGTCGCGGGTGAGGGCTCCCTCCGCGAGCTCAACGCTCGCTATGGGAGCCCTCACCCACTCCCGCGCGGGAATGGCGGGCACGGCTCTCAACCTTCCCGCAGACAGCGTTGAGCTGTCGAAGGGGAGGGCTACCCGCGACCGCCAGAAGCTGACGACCCGCGACCGCCAGACGCCGCCGACCCGCGCGCAACCAACCCTTCGACCAGCAACCCTGACCGCTCAGCAGCGCCAAGCCCCGACGACACGAGGGCCAGCGCACGCGCACCCGCGTCAACACGCACGGACTCGTCGCTGAACAATCGCACCAACGCGGTCTCCACCGCATCGCTCGAACCGACCGAGAACCCGCCGCCCGCGCGTACTAATAACTCAGCGTCGCGCGCGTTGCGATGCTGTGTGCCGAAGAGCACCGGGGCGCCAAAGGCGGCGGGCTCGACCACCGAGTGCAGTCCTGCGCTGTGAAATCCACCGCCAACAAAGGCCACATCGGCAAGCGCGTAGAGGTCGCCGAGCACGCCAACCCGATCGACGACGATCACATCGGCCGTGCGTTGTGCCTCGGTGCCGAGTCGTGCGACCACAAGCCCGAGTTGTTGGGCGGCTCGCTCGACGGGTTCGAGATGGTCAGGGGTGGGCTCGTGCGGCGCGATAATCAGTCGTGCGTCGGGGACCCGTGTGCGGAGGGCGCGCCAGGCGGTGAGCAGCGGCGCTTCGTCGGAGGGCCAGGTGCTGCCAGCGACGAGCGTGGGGCGCGCACTCGCGAGCGGGGCGAGCAATGCGCTGGCCCTGTCCACGTGCTGCGCGCGCAGGGCGACTTGGTCGTAGCGGGTGTCGCCGGTGACGTGCAGGGCGGACGTGCGTGCCCCCATGGCGATCAGGCGTTGCGCGTCGTCGCCATCTACCGCGCCAATCGCGTCGAGCGCGGCGTACGCGTCGCGCAGCACCCAGTCGGCAATGCGACCATTTCGTGAGGAGATGCCGCTGACCGTCGCCGAGATCATCCCCAGCGGAATGCCGCGTGCCGCAGCTGACTCGGCGAGGACCGGCCAGACATCGAGCTTGCTAAAAATCAGCGCTGAAGGGCGAAGCGCGTCGCAGAGCGCGGCCATGTCGGGCGCGCTGTCGAAGGGGAGGTAGTCGGTGTAGTCCACGGCCAGCGCACGTGCGAATTTTTCGGCGCTGGGCGAGAAGAAGGTGTAGACGATCTGCCACTCGGGGTGTCGGGCGCGCAGCAGGTCGAGCACTGGTCGAGCCTGCAGTCCCTCGCCGACCGATGGGGCGTGCATCCAGAGGAGGGGGCGCGCGAGGTCGCGGTGGGCGGCGGACCAGCGGGTGAAGCGATTCACGACCCCGCGGCGGGCGTGCAGTGACGCGCGAAGTTTACCATCCCCGGCCGGCGTGAGTTCCGCCGCGGCGCGCGCCAGTCGGGCGGCGAGAGCGTATGGCGCGCGCGCAAGCAGCTTCATGGCGACTGTCGCCGGCCGAGGGGGGTGAAGAGCGTCGACGTAGGGTTACTTCTTGGCGGCGGCGAGGGCGGCGTCGAGCACTTTGCGGAAGTCCGCGACCGGGTAGGCCCCTTCGAGTTTCTTGAAGGTGGTGACGGGCTTGCCTGGTGCCTGAATCTGCACGAAGAAGGTTGGGGTCGATTGCACCCCGGCGGTGCGCGCGTTGTCGCGATCGGTTTCGACCAGCAGTTTGCTCGACGGGGAGTCGAAGCAGCTCTTATATGATGCGGCTTTCAGGCCAAGGGCGAGCGCCAGCGAGTCAAAGAAGGCGCGCGGGTTGGCGAGCTTTTCCCAGTTCCCCTGGGTGTCGAACAGTTTGTCGTGCATCTCCCAGAACTTGCCTTGTGCCGAGGCGCACATGGCGCTGAGGGCAGCCGGCATGGCGTTGGGGTGCATGCCGAGGGGGAAGTTCAGGTAGGCGAGCCGGATTTTGCCCGAGTCGACGTACTCTTTTTTGAGAGCGCCGAAGGTTTCGTCGTGGAACTTCTTGCACCAGGGGCACTGGAAGTCCGAGACCTCGACGAGCCAGACGGTGGCCGCGGCGTTCCCTGCGACCCGTCCTTTGTCGGCGGCTTTGACGATTGCCGAGTCCTGCGCGCTGAGGGGAGCGCTGACGAGGAAAGAAGTGAGGAAAGCCGTGAGGAAGGCAGCGAGGAGCAGGGGGCGGCGGGTCGGGATCATGTTCGGACGTATGGGGGGAGGGCGGTTTTTGCTGCTGTAAGGTACGTGGGGCGCGAGAGGGAGGGGGAGGGGGGAAGGGAGATATCTCAGTGCCAAGCTACCTGAGATTTAAAAGTGTCTGGGGGTTGCGCGGATTGCTGTCCGGTAGCGAAACTACGAGTTGCTACACGAATGTGACGCCGGGGGAACATCCCGGGTATTGCGCATTGAGTCAGGTAGTCCAGCAGTCCCCTTAGTACGAGTACAACGCAGTATCCGGTAGTTCGGTAGTGAGAGTCCCCACTTTTCCACCTTCAGTAAGAGGGAACGCGATGCAAAAGAGTACTCGGTTGCGGTGGTGGTTGACCGCGGTACTGGCACTCGTCGTAATGGTGCCGGCGAAGCTGTTCGCCCAGAGCGCAACGATCACCGGTAAGGTGACGAATGCGAATGGTGAACCGCTCATGGCCGCCAATGTGACGATCGACGCCTTGACGGTGTCGCAGGGCACAAATGCCCAGGGCCAGTACACGATTGTCATTCCTGGTGCCCGTGTCACGGGTCAGCAGGTAATGTTGCGGGTTCGCGCGATCGGCTTTGCGCCGATTGCCAAGACAATCACGCTGTCTGCCGGATCGCAGACGCAGGACTTTCAGCTGAAGGAAGATGTCAACAAGCTGAGCCAGGTTGTCGTGACCGGTGTGACCGCGGGTACGGAGCAGAAGAAGCTTCCGTTCACCGTGGCGCAGGTCAGTGACAAGGACATGCCCGTCCCGGGCGGCAACGCGATCACGCAGCTTCAGGGCAAGGTCCCGGGCGCGAACATCGTGTCGCAGTCGGGCCGCCCGGGTTCGACCCCGTCGATCATTCTGCGTGGACCGCAGTCGATCAACGCGTCGGGCCGTGGTCAGGACCCGCTGTTCATCATTGACGGCGTCATCGTCATCGGCTCGCTGCCGGACATCAACCCGAACGACATCGAGAACATCGAAGTTGTGAAGGGCGCTGCGGCGGCCTCGCTGTACGGATCGCGCGCCGGCTACGGCGTCATCAACATCACGACCAAGTCGGGCAAGAGCACTGGCGAAGGCGTGCGTTTCACGACGCGCGCTGAAGGCGGCGCCAGCGACATCGAAGGCAAGTACAAGGCGGCGCAGGCGAGCTCCCTGATCTATGGGCCGGACCATCAGCGCGTCTGCCAGAACACGCAGGGTTCGACGTTGCCGGTGGCGGGGCTTCAGAACTGCCAGGCGACCGTCAACCTGTACGACGAAGCGCTCCGCGTGAACGAGCAGGGCGTCGATTTCGCGCTGAACCCCGTCCTGTTCATGGGCGACTACGGCGTGTCGTCGGCACCGAGCAAGGCAGGCCTGCGCGGGTACTTCCAGGTCAACAAGTTCCCGACGACCTATGATCCCGTTGCGCAGATCATCACGAACGGGCCGTTCCTGAACGCCAGCGTGGACATGACGGGCAAGTTCAATCGCTCGAACTTCTTCGCGTCGGTGGGCAACTTCTATCAGGAAGGGTCGATGCGTTATCTCGACGGCTTCCGTCGTAAGTCGCTCCGCCTGAACATCGACAACACGCTCGGTGGCAACTGGACCTTCTCGTCGCGTGCCTACTACGCGAACGTGTGGTCGGACGGCAATGCATCGCCGGCCAGCTTGGGCCTGACCCGTCAGCCGGCGTTCGTTGACTTGCTCCGCAAGGACAAGCTCGGCCGCCTCTTCATCCGCTCCACGGTCACGGCGCAGGGCAGCCAGAACACGAATCCGCTGTACACGGCGTCGTACTACCTCGCCGACAACAACTCGGATCGCTTCACCGGCCAGATGGCGGTGCGGTGGCAGCCGTTCACGTGGCTCGACGGCGAGTGGAACTTCGGCTACGATCGCAGCAACTACGAGGGCATGGGTTACAGCGACAAGGGCAACGCCCGCTCCGCCACGACGTATACGTCGGTTGGTAGCGCGAGCCGCTCGGACTCCTTGGCCCAGTCGTACAACACGGCGTTCAACCTCACGGCCCGCAAGGACCTGCTGAGCGACCTGACCGCCCGCCTCACCGCCCGCGCGCTCTATGAGCAGCAGGACGGCACGAGCGATTCGCACAGCTGCTCGATTCTCGTCGTGGCGAACCTTCACACAACCAACGCCTGCGTCATCGGCGCGACGAACGTGCCGAGCATTGGCTCGAGCGACTACTCGACGCGTCAGATCGGCCTCTTCGCCGGCCTCGACCTCGAGTGGAAGGAGCGCTACATCCTCGGCGGTCTGTTCCGTCGCGACGGTTCGTCGCTGTTCGGTGCGTCGAGCCGCTGGAAGAGCTACGGCCGCGGTTCGTTCGCGTATCGCGTGTCGGAAGAAAAGTGGTGGCCCGCCAAGAAGTTGATCAACGACTTCAAGATGCGCGCTTCCATCGGCCAGGCCGGCAACCGTCCGAGCCAGACCGCGCAGTACGAGACCTACAGCATCGGTTCGGGCGGCACGCTGTCGCCAAACGTGCTCGGCAATCGTAACCTCCGTCCTGAGGTCTCCACCGAGACCGAAATCGGATTCGACGCCGAGATCATGAGCCGCTTCGGCCTGACGGTCACCAAGGCCAAGTCGGTCGTGGACGACCAGATCCTGAACGTGCCGGTGCCGGCCGCCGCTGGTTTCAATAGCGTGTGGACCAACGCCGGTCAGCTCACGAACAACACGTGGGAAATGTCGTTGAACATTCCGCTCGTGGAGAAGCGTGACTTCACCTGGTCGGCGCGTATCAACTACGATCACACCACGTCGGTCATCACGCGCTTGGACGTGAACCCGTACTTTGTGACGGCCGCTGGCCAGCAGGGTTCGGAGTCGATGTTCCAGGTCAAGCAGGGTGAGGTGTTCGGCACGATTTACGGCCGTCGCTTCATCACCGAATGCGCCCAGTTCCCGACCGCGTACCAGAGCCGTTGCGGAACGGACAAGGAATGGCAGAAGAACAACGAGGGCTACATCGTGTGGGTTGGCGCTGGCAACAAGCAGAGCGAAGGCATCACGCGTAACCTCTGGATGTCGCAGACCCAGAACGTCGGAACCTGCAATGATTCGCCGTGGGGTTGCGCGACGAACGTGTACAGCAGCTGGGGCATGCCGATCATCCTTCGTGACACCGCTGCGGCCTCGTTCGGCACGGCGACGCTCACCAAGAACGGTTCGGCGCTGCCGGATTACCGCTGGTCGCTTGGCCAGAACTTCCAGTACAAGAAGCTCTCCGTGTACGCGCTGTTCGACGCGGTCAAGGGCAACAACATCTGGAACGAAGAGCGTCAGTGGTCGTATGGCGACCTGATGCACGCCGACGTGGACCAGCTGGACAAGACGGTTGCGACGGCGAAGCCGATCGGCTACTACTGGCGGAACAACACCGAGAACACGGCAGGCGTCGGTGGCCTGTACGACATTCTCGGACCGTCGAGCCGCACGGTGGAAGACGCTTCGTACATCAAGCTCCGCGAAATCAGCGTGGGCTACCGTTTCGGCAAGATTGCGGGCAAGGGTGACTGGACGTTGTCGCTCGTCGGCCGCAACCTGAAGACCTGGACTAACTACAACGGCTTCGATCCAGAAGTCGGTCTGTCGGGTGGCACCAATGGCTCGGGCGCGCTCAATGCGATCGACGCCTACACCTTCCCGAATCTCCGTACGTTCACCCTGACGCTCACCACGAGCTTCTGATCGCTCGCGGGGTAACCCGTTGGGATTCCAACGGGTCACCCTGCATCCCCCACGAGGACTAATGATGCGAAAGAGTCTTATCCGGGCGGTCGCGATCGCACCGCTGACCCTGCTGCTTGCAGCTGGGTGCAAGAAAGAAGTATTGGCCGTACTCAACACGAACAGCCCTGACGTGGTCCGCGTTTATGCAACGGCGGCGTCGGTGGAAGGTGTTGTGCTGGGTCTCGGCAGCCAGTTCTGGAGCGGCTTCCAGGGCAGCTCTGAAGGCATGCAGACGCAGTCGAAGAACATCGCCCTCGAGACCTATGGGTCTGTGGCGAACTTCGGCATGAACACCCGTAACGCCATTCCGCGCTCTGCGATCAACAACGATCGCGGCAACTCGGTGCAGACGGGCAACATTCGCGACTTCTCGACCTTCTCCAAGGTCTCTCGCAATGCCACCACGGCCATTCAGGCGATTGATCGCTTGATTGCCACCGCGAAGGCACAAGGCTCCACGAATGCCTTCGGTTCGCCGGCGCAGGATGCCCGCGACCGCGCATTTGCGTTCTTCATCAATGGCGCATCGCTTGGTTATCTCGCTATGGCGTACGACTCCGCGGCTATTGTAACGCCGTCGGTTCCGTCGGACGTTGTGCCGGTGCTCTCGTTCTATCCTGATGTGGCCGTTGCTGGTTTGGCACTGATGGATTCGGCGATTGCCATTGCAACCAGTGCGAACGCGACGGTTGGAACCAACGGGTTCCCGCTGCCGAGCACTTGGTTCAACGGACTGGCGCTGACACAGGCGCAGTTCGTGCAGTTCATCAAGGCGCACCAGGCTCGTATCCGCGCAGGTGTTGCGCGTACGCCGGCCGAGCGCGCTGCGGTGAGCTGGACCCAGGTGATTTCAGACGCCACTGCCGCGGCCGCCTATGGCGACTTCGTGGTGACGATCGGCACCGGCTGGCCCTGCACCTATGATTGCTCGCAGATGGAGGTCTCGGCTGGGTGGGGCGAAATCAGCCCGATGTACTCGTTCATGGCCGACACGTCTGGCGCCTACAAAACGTGGCTCTCAACTGCGATCATGAGCCGTAACTCGGCGATTCTCGTGGTGACTCCGGATACCCGTTGGCCCGCGGGCGCGACGCGCCTTGCGCAGCAGACGGCGAGCACCCTGCCGAGCACGACCCGTTTCTTGACCAACCGTGCGGCCGGCGGCGACGTGAGCGGCGACGTGTGGGGCACTTCGTTCTACGATCACACGCGTTGGTACGCGCTGGCCAAGATTGCACCGATCGGCCAGGGTCCCTACACGTACATCGATGCGCAGGAAATGACGATGTTGGCGGCGGAAGGCTATATCCGCACGGGCAACCTGGCCTCGGCGACGACGCTGATCAATGCGTCGCGTGCGACCGCTGGACTCCCGGCCATCACGACCCCGGCGAGTGCGACGGCCACGATCACTGGTTCCTTCAGTGCCACGGGTTGCGTGCCGCAGGTTCCGAACGCCGCGGGAACCACCGCCGCGTGCGGTAATATTCTCGAGGCGATGAAGTACGAGAAGCGCATGGAAACACAGCACACTGGCTACATGCAGTGGTTTGTGGACAGCCGCGGTTGGGGCGACCTCGTGGAGAACTCGCCGTTGCAGTGGCCGGTTCCGAACGGTGAGATGGACGCCCGTGTGCATCCGTTCTATAACAGCGACAAGTCCAAGGTTGTCGGTGGCGGGTTCGCCATCGCTACCAAGGGTACGTACGGCTTCTAGTGCTTCGTTTCCGGAAGCTCGGTGGGTTCCTAGCGACATTCGCGTTGCTGCTGCAGGGGTGTTATGAGTCGTTACCTCTGCAGCAGGGCGTCGCTCCGATGGACCAGCAGGTTGAGTTCGTGCTGAGCGATGCAGGGCGCGTGGCGTTGGCTCCGAAGCTTGGAGCAGCGGTTGAGAAGGTCCGCGGGAATATCACCGCAGTGGATGGAGAGTCGTACACGATGACGGTCACACAGGTTCTGCAGTATGGCGGCGCCTCGGCCACGTGGAATGGCGAGAAGGTCGTTGTACTAAAAGGACACACGGTGGGCTTCCAGGTCCGCCAGTTGGATAAGACGAGATCCACGCTGCTTGCTGGTGTGGTGATCGTTGGAATCGTGGCTCTGTTTTTCGGGAAGTCGCTGCTCGGGGCGGGATCTGATCCCGTCACCGCGAGTGGCACCGGCGGCCAGAGCTTGACCGGAAGCTTGCACTAACTAGCGGCAGAACACCGCCTCCTTCTTTTTCTCACCAGTCTGGAGCCAGCCAGATGCGATTTCAGCGTCAACTTCTTATTGCTCTCGCCACCACCGTCGTCGCCGCCTGCGCGAAGGACGTGAAGGGCGTTAGCAACGTCGGCGAAATCCCGCCGCTCGCGTACGTTCGTTACCTCAATGCGGTGAGTGACACGCTCGCAACGGACTTCCGTTCGATCGACCATCTCACCTACGCCACCCCGTTCCTCGCGACGCCGTATCGCGCGATGGGCTACGGTGGGTACCAGGGCTACGCGGCCGGTTCGCACAACATCCGCGTGTTCCCGAACTCGACCAACATCGCCGTGACGTCGTCGTGGTTTGTTGACACGACCCTGACGTTCACTGCGAACACGTACTACACGATCGTGCATGTCGGCCTCGGCCGCGGCACGGGCACGGCGAAGCAGGGCCTCAAGGTCTTTGCGGACACGTTCCCGGCCCAGTCGACGACGAACGTGAGCTATCGTGTGTGGAACGTGGGCAACGACCTCGGCGCGGTGGACGTCTATGCGACGGCCCTCTCGACGGATGCGCTGCCAGCGTCTGCCACCTTCTCGAACGTCGCCTACAACGCGCGTTCGGCCTACGTGTCGCGTGCTGCTGGAACGCTCGCGTTGCGCGTCTTCGCGACGGGCACCACGACGCCGGCGCTGATCACCGCCACGATGACGCCGGGTACTGCCGGTACGACGTCGGTTGATCCGATCGGTGGCTCGGCTGTGGCCGGCACCATCGCCACGGCGATGATCTACTCCAAGACCACCTGCACCACGGCGGCCGATTGCACCGCTCGTGGCATCACGTTGGTTGCCGCACCGAGCATCGTGTGGTGGAACGACATGCAGCCGCCGCGCACGACCTCGCCGTAATCAGGCAAGGCGTTTGCTGAAGCTGTTCGAAGGACTGGTGGGGCCGCCGGCGACGTGTTCGCCCGGCGGCCTTGCCCGTTTCTGGCACCTTCGCCGCCATGCTCGCGCAGCACTCCGGCTATTGCTGGTGTGCGGCTGGGCCAGTGTGGCCGACGCGCAGGTGATTATTGGCACCATCCGGTCGCAGGACACCGAGCGGTCCGTACCGGGCGCAAAAGTGACGGCCACCGATTCGCTTGGGAAGCTGTTGTCAGAGGTCACGACGGATCAGGCGGGGCGTTTCCGGATGCGGCTCCCGGGCAATACGCCCTTTCAGGTGGTGGTGAAAAAGGTTGGGTGGCGGCCATCCTCCACGGAGCTGATTCGCGGCGCGCCGGCGGACACGATGGAGCTGGACTTATTGGTGCCCGCCGAGCCCACGGACGTGGATGCGGTGAATGTGACCGCGAAAGGCGAGGCGAACGCCAACGCGAAGTCGCTCGACGAAGCCAGACGCCGCGGCTGGAAAACTGTCATGCCCCAGGAAGTTGAAGCGAATCGGGAGCAGGCGACCAACTTTCTCGATCTGATGCGGTCGACAGGTGCGCAGGGGGTGCTCCTGCCCGCGCAGCCCAACGACTGCGTGAAGTCCAACCGCACGCGGCGCTGCATGACCTTTATTGTCGACGGCGTTCCGGCGGGAAACAGTATCTACTTGAATCCCCGCGATGTCTATTTCTACTCAATACTCGCCGCGACAGAATCGGCGGTGATCTGGGGAGACAGAGCACCATGGGGAGCGATCGTGGTGGTGACACGCCAGTACGGGGACAAAAAGAATCCCTGAGCGCATGAGTCGGCGACTCCGACGCGCGTTCGCCGCACTCGCGCTCCTCAGCGCAGGGGCGACGGCCTTGTGGGCGCAGCAGACGCCGGCAAACGGGCCGCTGGCGATACCGGCGCCCCAGGGCATGGTCAATGACTTTGCTCGCGTGATCCCTCCGGAGCAGGTGGCGCGCATTGAAGCGCTCGTCCGCGCGGTGCGCGAGGCGAGCCGCGGCGAGATCGCGGTGGTGACGCTCGCGGACATCGGGACGCGCGCGCCCGGCGACGTAGCGCTGCAGATCGGGCGTGCGTGGAAGGTGGGGGCAGAGGCCGCGGTGGGGGACAAGGCGCGGAATACCGGCGTCGTGGTGCTCGTGGTGCCCAAGGAAAAAAGCAGCGACGGCAAGGGGCATGTCTTTATCTCCACCGGGCAGGGCGCCGAGGGCTTTTTGACGGATGCGCAGACCGGGGATATTCGTCGAGAGGCGTTGCCGCTGTTGCAGAAGTCGGACTATGGCACGGCTCTGGAGCTGATGACGCAGCGGATCGCCGAGCGGTATGGCGCCGAGTTCGGGTTCGCGGTGGACTCGCTGTCACGGATTCCCGGCGCGCGGCCGATGGATCTGGAGCAGGAGTCCAGCGGCCGGGTTCCGCCGGTCCTCGTGCTGATCCTATTTGTGGTGATTCTGCTGTTGGCGTCGCGCGGGAGACGTGGCGGCTGCCTCTGGTTCCTGGTGGGATCGACCTTGAACTCGGGTGGCGGTGGGTTCGGAGGATTCGGCAGCGGTGGTGGGGGCGGTGGTGGGTTCGGGGGATTTGGCGGGGGCGGAGGATTCTCCGGGGGTGGCTCCGGGGGGGATTTCTGATATGGCGACGATGACGCTCGAACAGCTGGTGGCACAGCTCCGCGCGGCCCACGGGGACGCGCTCGCTGCGGTGGTGCTCTATGGCTCGGCGGCTCGCGGCGATACGCACGGCACGCACTCCGACCGTAACGTGCTGGTGGTGGTACGGGAGTTTGTGTCGGAGCGGCTCGGCCCGGTGGCCGCCGTGACGCGCAGCTGGAGCGAGGGGGGTGATCCCGCGCTGCTGACGCTCACGGTGGCCGAGTGGATGTCGAGCGTGGATGTCTTTGCGATTGAGCACGCGGACGTGCAGCAGCACCATCGGCTGTTGTACTCGGCGGCAGGGTTTGCGCTGTTCGCGGGTGTTCCGGCTGGCGGCGATATGCGTCGGCAGTTGGAGTACGAGGCGATGGCCTTGTTGCTCCGGCTCCGTGCGGCGCTGCTGGGCAGCGGGCGCGACGGGAAACAGGCGACCGCGGTGTTGACCGGGAGCGTGGGGAGTGTGCTGGCGTTGTTTCGCGCGGCGGTCCGACTGGGGGGTGCTGAACCCTTCGGCGACTCCGACGCGTTATGTAAACAGGTGGCGGCAGCGAGCGGGGTGGATGTGACGCCCTTCCTGTTAGTGGTGGCGCATCGCCGCACCGGTGTGGGACTCACCGCGAAGTCGGCACCTGGTGTGTTGGAGCAGTATCATCGCGGGGTGCAGCAGTTTGTGGCCTGGGTGGATGCCTTGCCGACGTCGGTGTGATGAACGAGCGGGTTGGTACGTGTTCTTTGGACGAACTTTTCCTTTCGCAGGAGTTGAACTGATGCGCGTTCGCAAGCTGATCCCCGTACTGGCGCTGCTGTTGGGCGCGTGCGGCTACAACTCCATCCAGCAGATGGACGAGTCGGCCGGTGCCGCCAAGCAGCAGATCGCCGTGATGTTGCAGCGGCGGGCGGATCTGGTGCCGAATCTCGTGAACACGGTCAAGGGATACGCCGCGCAGGAGGCCGAGGTGTTTGAGAAGGTGGCGCAGGCCCGTGCCGGGCTTGCCGGCGCGGTGAGTGGCGGGAATGTGGGCGAGATGGCCAATGCGAACCAGGCGATGACTGGGGCGTTGGGCCGCTTGCTGGCGATCTCGGAGAACTATCCGACGCTCAAGAGCGACCAGAACTTCTTGCGACTTCAGGACGAACTGGTGGGGACGGAGAACCGGATTGCACAGGCGCGGACGGACTACAACCTCGCCGTGGAGTTGTATAACGCCTATATCCGGAAGTTCCCGCAGGTGATGACGGCCAAGGTGGTGGGGGCGAGAGCACGCGAGTACTTCGACGTGACGAGCCCCGGTGCTCGTGAAGCGCCGACGGTGGACTTTGGTAAGACGCCCTCGAAGCCGTAACTCCGGGGTTCGTTGGGATGGACGAAGGGCCGCGCGAGACATCGCGCGGCCCTTCGTGTGTATCGGTGCATCAGCTGGTTAGTCGGTGACTTTGTCCGGCAGGACGAAGCGGAGCGGGTCGACCGGCTTTCCGTTGACATGCACCTCGTAGTGCAGGTGTGGGCCGGTGGAGAGCCCCGAGTTGCCAATGGTCGCGATCGGCTGGCCGCGGGTCACGGCTTGTCCGACGTGCACGAGAATGCGGGAGCAGTGCGCGAAGCGGGTGATGATGCCGCTGCCGTGGTCGATCTGGAAGGTGCGTCCGTAGCCCGGCTCGTTGGCCACCGAAATAACGCGACCGGCGGCCGGTGCAATGATCGGTGCGCCCATCGGCGCCGAGAGGTCGATACCTTCGTGCGCGCGCGAGGCGTGCAGGATTGGGTGGAACCGGCTCTGGGAGAAATGGCTCGAGAGCCAGCCGGTGGTGGGCATGATGCTGGGCGTGTTGGCGAGCCGTTCAAAGTTCACCGTGAGGGTGTCGTTGACGGCGCGGAAGTTGGCGGAGAGCGCGGTGGCGCGCTTGATCAGCCCTTCGATGTCGGCGCGGCTGCCGAACCCGAGGCGGCCCAGAAATGGCTTTGGGAGCCCGTTTGGAGAGCTTGGGGCACCGGAGGAGGGGACAGGGGCGTTGAGGCTTGCGAGGGCCCTTCCCGAGCCGCCCATGGCCGCCACTGCGCCGGCCACGGATGAATCGGCGGTCGAATCGGCCGGAAAGCCGGCGAGCAGGCGGATTTGCTGGTCACGGACGCCGAGTGTGGCCAGGGTGTCTGAGAGCGCGGCGATGCGGGTGTCGATGCCCTGCAGCTCGGCGCGGAGGCGTACGTTCTCGGCGGCGAGGAGGCGGGCGCTGGGGGTGGCGTAGGGGGTGAAGAGGACCCCGACGGCCCCGACGAGGAGCAGCGCACCCGTGATCAGCCCACCGACGAGTAGCCGGCGGGTACGCTGCCCGATGTGCAGGGTGCGGGTTCCGCCGGTTCCGGGCGGGATGATCAGGATAGTCCAGCGCTTTTCGTCCATGTCCTTGTAACACTACGGGGGCTGATTCGGCCCGGCAAGCGGCGTGGCGCTCGGGGCCGAGCCTCCCCGCCGCGCGATTATGCCTTGGGCGGCTCGGGGCGGGGGAACATGCCGGTCCCCTTGGTGACCGTCCAGCCCGCGACCGACAGCTGCTCCAGGTCGGCGAAGCGGGTGTCGTGTACTGATCCGGCGCCACCGATCTGGGTCCAGAGTTCTTGGGCCTTGGTGGGCATGAACGGGGCGAGCCAGCTCGCTTGACGGGCGAGGGAACGAATGAGTGCGGCGAGAACCGCGTCGAGCTCCGCCTTGCGGGCCGGGTCCTTGGCGATCACCCACGGCTGGGTTTGCTGGATAAAGCCATTTGCGCGCACGGTGAGGCGGGCCACCGTGTCGAGTGACTCGTGGCAGAGGTAGCCACGCGAGCCATCAATGGTCGTGATGGCGGCGGCGAGGTCGGCGCACTCCGCCGCATCGAGCGCCAGGCATGTGTCCGTCGGGTCGACGCTGGGCACCACACCCTCGCAGTACTTCTCAACCATCGCGATGGTGCGGCTCGCGAGGTTGCCGAGTCCGTTGGCGAGTTCCGAGGTGTAGACCGCGTCGAAGCGTTCCCACGAGAAGGAGCCGTCGCCGTCGAACGGAATTTCGCGGAGGAGGAAATAGCGGAAGGCGTCGGCGCCGTAGCGGGCGATCGCTTCGTGCAGGTCGGCTTTGACGCCGGCGGACTTGGAGAAGCGCTCGCCGCCGAAGGACAGAAAGCCGTGCGCCCACACCCGCTCGGGGAGCGGCAGCTCCGCGGCCTGCAGCATTGCCGGCCACACAACCACGTGGAGGCGGGTGATGTCTTTGCCCACCACGTGGAGCTGCGCGGGCCACTTGGACTTCCATCCCGCGTTGGGATATCCGGTGGCCGTCAGGTAGTTCGGGAGGGCGTCGAACCAGACCCAGGTCCCCTGCGGCTGATCGTCGTCGGTCGGCAGGGGGAAGGGAATCGCCCAGTCGAGACGCGAGCGCGTGATGGAGATATCCTCGAGTCCCTGCGCGAGCAGCGCGAGGATCTCATTGCGCCGCGACTCGGGTTGGATAAAGTGCGGTTTGGTCGCGAGCAAATTCTCGATGAACTTCTGGTACTTGGAGAGGCGGAAGAACCAGTTCCGCTCCTTCGTCCACTGGAGCTCGCGGGTCGGATGGAGCACGCACTTGCCATCGGCGACTTCGTCGTCGCGCTTGAAGAGTTCACAGCCGACGCAGTACCACCCTTCGTAGGCTTTCTGGTAGAACGAATCGGGGGCGGACTCGTGAATGCGCTTGATCAGCGCCCGCACGCCAGACTTGTGGGGTGCGTCGGTGGTGCGAATGAACTGATCGTACGACACGCCGAGCAGGTCCCACATAGCGTGGAAGGTGGCGGCGACTTCGTCGACGTAGGCTTGCGGGGCGATACCGCGCGCCGTGGCGGATTGCGCGACTTTCTGGCCGTGTTCGTCCATCCCGATCAGAAAGTGCACGTCACGTCCCATCTGGCGATGGGCGCGCGCGATGGCGTCGGCTCCGACTTTTTCGAGCGCGTGGCCGAAATGCGGGTCGCCGTTGGCGTAATCGATGGCGGTGGTGATGAAGAACCGATCGGTGCTCACGTCAGCCTGCGCTTGGGGAAGGAGGGGCATCTGGGGCACCGCCCGGTCCGTCGGTGGACGATCCGTTGGGGCCACCCTGACCACCGCGGCGCCCACCACGGCGCCCGCGGCGTCGCCGGCGGCGGCGCTGTTGCTCTGCGGCGTCGCCGGTTTCTGCGGTGCCGCCCGGGTTCTCGGTGTTGGACTCTAGGGTCAGCTCGTCTGCTGCGTCGTCGTCGGTGTTGTCGACCGGTGGAACGACGGTCGGAGCCATGGGAAGCGGTTCACGGCGCGGCGGCGCAGCGTCACGTACGGGCCGCTCCCCGCGCGGCGGGCGTGCGGGGCGCTCTGGACGTTCCGGCCGTTCCGCACGTTCCGGCCGTTCCGCACGCGGCGCTTTTTCGGCGCGCGGTGGGCGTTGCTTCTGCTGTCCTGCGTTTCGCGGGGCACTTGGTGTGCGCTCGCCACGGTCTGGCTGTTGGCGACGCGAGGGCGACCCGCCCTCCTCCTCGTCGTCATCGTCGGTGGCACTCGTCTCGAGGTCGGATTCGATCGGCCCGGCGGCGGCGTCGGCGAGCTCCTGCCGGAACTGCGCGAGCGGCACGACGCGGAAATCCCCGGCGGGATTTCGCAAAGTGACGGTTTCGCGGAAAATATCGTTGGAGACGATCTTTTCTTCGCCAGCAACTGTGGTCACGATCTTCCCTTCCTTCGGGAATTTCTTGCGCTGCTGCACGTAAAACTCATGCTCGTAGCGCAGGCAGCACATGAGACGGCCGCAGGTGCCGGAGATTTGTGCGGGGTTGAGCGTCGAGAGGCGCTGATCTTTGGCCACGCTCGACTTCACGGGACGCAAATCGGGGAGCCAGCTCGCGCTGCAGAACTGGCGGCCGCAGCGACCGATGCCGTCCAAGCGACGGGCTTCGTCACGCACCCCGATATGCCACATGTGCACGCGCGTCGAGAATGTCGTTTCGATTTGGCGCACGAGCGTCCGGAAATCGACGCGCTTCTCGGCGGTGAAATACACCGTGAGTTGCTTGCGATCGAACTGCCACTCGACGTCCGAGATTTTCATGTCGAGGTGAAGCGCACGCACCATATCAATCGACTGTCGACGCACGGATTCTTCATCCGTCCGCAGCTCAGCGGCGCGCGTGATTTCAACCGCGTTCGCTGCACGAAGCGCGGCCGGCGACTTGCTCGGCGCGGCTTTGCCGTGGGTGGTGCCGCTCTTGCGCACCTTGGCCGTGTCGCCCGTGGCACAGACGCGACCGAGGTCTTCGCCCCGCTCCACGTCGACGATGACCGGCGTTTTGAGCGTCGGGGCTTCGTCGAATGGCCAGAGGAAGAAATCGCGGCGGTTGCCTTTAAACTCGACTTCGATCAGTTGCGGCATACGCTCATGGCGGGCGTGGTCATTCCTCGAACTGCCCCATGCGCAGGAACTTCTCGCGGCGGCGTCGGACGAGCTTGTCGGGCTTGAGGCGGCGCAACTCGTCGAGATTGCGGATCAACACTTCGCGGAGTGCGGCCGCCGTGACCTCGTGATTGGTGTGCGCGCCGCCCTCGGGCTCAGGAATAATCTCATCGATCACCCGGAGCTCAAGCAAATCGGTGGCGGTAATCTTGAGTGCGGTCGCGGCTTTCTCGCGCATCTCTTGGCTCTTCCCGTCCTTCCAGAGAATCGCGGCGCACCCTTCCACCGTGATCACCGAGCAGACGGAGTTCTGCAGCATCAGAATGCGATCGGCCACGGAGAGCGCGAGCGCGCCACCGGATCCCCCTTCGCCAATCACGGTCGCGATGATGGGCACCTTGAGTTGGCTCATCTCAAGGAGGTTGCGCGCGATCGCTTCGCTCTGACCGCGTTCCTCGGCGCCCAGTCCGGCCCACGCGCCCGGGGTGTCGATGAAGGTCACAATCGGGACGTGAAATTTCTCCGCGAGCTTCATAAGACGCAGCGCCTTGCGATAGCCCTCGGGGTGTGGCATCCCGAAGTTGCGGTGCAAGTTCTCTTTTGTGTCACGCCCGCGTTGCTGGCCGATGACCATGACAGTCTCGCCATCGAGGCGCGCCCAGCCACCGACAATCGCGGGATCGTCACGGAACGCGCGATCGCCGTGGACCTCGATCCAGTCCGTGAAGGCGAGGCGCAGATAGTCGAGCGTGAAGGGGCGACGCGGACTGCGCGCGACCTGCACCCGCTGCACGGGGGTGAGGTTCTCGTAAATCTCCTTGCGGAGCGTGCCGAGTTTCGCCTGCAGCGGTTCGATCTCGCGATCGACGCTGATCTCGCGCTCTTCCGCCATGCGACGGAGTTCCTCGATCTGTTTCTCGATCTCGGCGAGCGGCTTCTCGAATTCCAATGCAGAGGTACCCATGTCAGCTCCCGCGCACGAGGCGCACGCGCTCCGTCCCGAGGAGCGCGCGCAGCTCCAAGAGGGCGGCAGACGCAGGGGACAGCGTGAGTGAGGCCGAGCGCCAGGTGGCGCGCGTGCCGTCAGTGCCATTCCAGCAGACTTCAAGCGGGGCGGCGCCAGGATGGGCGTCGACCACCGCGCGAATGTCGTTCATGACCGCCGTATCGACGGGTTCGGCTTGCGAGAGTTCGAGCGCCACCGAAATCTGCCCAGTTGTGCGCAGTTCGGCGAGACGCGTGATGGACTCCACGATGAATGTCGGCGTGTCCGCGGTCTGGTCACGCTTGGAGTACCCACCCTTGAGCATGACCGGAACGTCTGCGTGCACACGGTCGCCGATGGCGGCCCATGCTTCGGGGAACACCAACACTTCGGCGGACCCCGAGAAATCTTCGATGGTCAGTCGGGCAAATTCATTGCCGGACTTCTTGCTGATTTGCTTCCGAATCGTGGTGACCACGACCGTGAGCTGCATTTGCTGTTCGGTCCACGGCCCGAGCTGCGAGACCGAGTGCGACGCGAGCAGTTCGCACTCGGCGCGGAAGGGTTCGAGCGGGTGTCCCGAGATGTAGAAGCCGAGAATCTCTTTTTCCTTGGTGAGCCGTTCGTGCTCGCTCAGGGGTTGGAGATTCGGGAGGGTGGGGCGGAGTTGCGCATTCGGGGTCGCCGCCGAGGGGCTGGCGTCACCGAAGAGCGAGCCTTGGCCGGTGGCGAGTTCCACTTGGGCGAGCGACGCGGCTTGCATGGCGCCGTCGGTGGCAGCGGCGAACTGTGCGCGATGTCCGTTCAGGCCGTCGACAGCGCCCGAGTAAATGAGCGCTTCGAAGACACGCTTGTTGCACACGCGGAGGTCGACGCGCTCCGCGAAATCATAGAGCGTGTCGTATGGCTTTTTTGCGGTGTCGACAACGCGGCCGGCGATAATCGAGTCGATGGCACCGCGTCCGACATTGCGTACCGCCCCCAATCCGAATCGGATACGGGTGTCGCTGATAACGGTGAACTTGTAGCCCGACTCATTGACATCGGGCGGGAGGATCTCGAGGCCGAGGTCGCGGGCTTCGTTGATGTACTTGACCACCGAGTCGGTATCGCCGATGCACGCTGACAGCAGCGCAGCCATGAACTCGGCGGGGAAGTGGACCTTGAGATATGCGGTGTGGTACGACAACACCGAGTAGGCGACCGAGTGCGACTTGTTGAAGCCGTAGCGGCCGAACGTTTCGATCTGTCCCGAGATGTCGTTGATGATCTTGCGATCGAAGCCGCGCTCGACAGACTTGGTGACGAACTTGTCGAGTTCCTTCTTGATGAGCTCGGCGTCTTTCTTGCCGACCGCTTTTCGCAGCACGTCTGCTTCGGCGAGCGAGATGCCCGCCAAGCGCTGCGCGATACGCATCACCTGTTCTTGGTAGGTGATGACGCCGTAGGTCGGCTTGAGGATTTCTTCGAGCTCGGGGAGCTGGTACGAAACCGGCTCCTCGCCTTTTTTGCGCCGGCAGTAGGTCTTGTGCATCCCGGCGTCGAGCGGGCCGGGGCGCATGAGGGCGTTGGAGGCGACCAGGTCGTCGAAGCTGTCGGCGCGCATGGAGCGCACCATGTCGGTGGCAAGCGGCGACTCAAACTGGAAGACGCCGGCGGTGCGTCCTGCACGAAGGGTGCGGTACGTCGCCTCGTCATCGAGCGGGAGGGTGTCGAGGTTCGGGACCTCGCGGCCGCGGGCCTTGATCGCTTCCAGCGTGTCGTGAATGATCGTGAGCGTCGTGAGGCCGAGGAAGTCCATCTTGAGCATCCCGGCCTTCTCGAGCGCATTCATGTCGTACTGCGTGACTACGACGCGGGCGTCGCCGTCGCTCCCGCTGCCCTTGGAGTCCTGCGTGCAGACGGGCACGTAGTCGTCGATAGGGCCTGGGGCGATCACCACACCCGCCGCGTGCACGCCGGCGTGGCGCGAGAGTCCTTCGAGTGCGATCGCGAAGTCGAGCAACTGCGCCGTGCGCTCATCGTTTTCGTAGAGCTTGCCGACGTCAGGAATCTGCGCGATCGCTTCTTTGACCGTCAGCGAGAAGTTCGGCTGATTCGGGATCAGCTTGGCAATCGTGTCGGTTTCGGCTGGAGTGAAGCCGAGGACGCGCCCGACGTCCTTGATGGCGGCGCGCGACTTGAGCGTTCCGAAGGTGATGATCTGGCCGACGCAGTCGCGACCATACTTGTCGCGGACGTACTCGATGACCTCGCCGCGGCGCTCTTCGCAGAAGTCCACGTCGATGTCAGGCATCGAGACGCGCTCGGGATTCAGGAAGCGCTCGAACAGCAGGTCGAACTTGAGCGGACAGACGTCGGTGATGCGCGTGGCGTACGCGACGATGGAGCCGGCGGCGGAGCCACGTCCCGGTCCAACGGGGATTCCCTTAGCGCGCGCGGCGGCGATGAAGTCCGCCACGATCAGGAAGTAGCCCGCGTATCCGGTTTTGGTGATGACGGCCAGCTCGTAGTCGAGCCGTTCCTGCACCTCGGTCGGGAGCGGTGTGCCGTAGCGCTCGACCGCGCCCTTGGTGGAGAGGTCGACGAGGAGATCGTTTTCCGTCTTCACGCCCTCGGGGAGGGGGAAGGATGGGACGTAGTACTTCTTGTCGAAGGTGAAGCCCGCCTCGTCGGCGATCTTCAGGGTGTTTTCCAGGACGTCCGGCCGCGTGCCGAAGTACTCACGAATCTCGGGCGCGCTCTTGAAGTAGAGCCCCCGGTCGTAGTGCATGCGGTTTTCGTCGAGCCGGTCCTTCTTGAGGCCGATACACAGGAGCACGTCGTGCGCGTCGTGGTCGTCGGCCTTGAGAAAGTGCGCGTCGTTGGTGGCGATCACCGGGAGGTTCATGCGTGCGGCCAGATCGAACACCTTGGTGTTCAGCAGCTTCTGGTCGCCGGCATCGTGCGCTTGGACTTCGAGGTAATAGCGGTCCTTGAAGACGTCGGCGTACCACTCGGCGGCCTTGCGGGCCTCGTCGGCGCGATCGGCCAGCAGGTGCTGCGCCACCTCGCCAGCCATGCACGCCGAGGAGACGATGATCCCCTCGCTGTACTTGGCCAGGAGTTCGCGGTCGACACGCGGCTTGCCGTAGAACCCTTCGGTGTAGCCCAGCGACGAGAGCTTGATCAGGTTCTTGTAGCCCTGCATGTCACGGGCGAGGAGGACCAAGTGGTAGTAATTACGGTCCGTTGCCTGAAGCTTGCCGCGCTGCCTGCGGTCGCCTGGGGCGACGTATGCTTCCATCCCGATGATCGGCTTGATCTTCTGCTTGCGGGCCTTCTCCTGAAACTCCCAGGCCGCGTGCAGATTGCCGTGATCGGTGATGGCCAGCGCCGGTTGCTCGAACTCGATGGCGCGCGCGATGAGATCATCGATGCGGTTAGCGCCGTCGAGGAGCGAGTACTCGGAGTGGCAGTGCAGGTGGACGAATGACATTGAACCTTAGAAGTTATCGCTGAGGCGGGGGGTCTGTCAAAGCGAATTGGCGCTCAGGCCTATTGGCGTAACTTATTGTCTTGCAATATCTTAGCTCTATGAGACGGGGATTCGGGACACGGGGAGCGCCTGAGAACGGGCTCTCGGAGGCACGGAGGAGGCTTGTGAGGGTTCGCGCCGGGATGATTGGTCGGCTGTTGGTGGTGCTCCTTGGCGGTGTCGCACTCCTTGCGGCGGTCACGCCGATGGGGCGGTATCTCGCGCGTGGTGCGATTGCTGAGGGCCAGATTTTGTGGCGTCGCCAGTCGATTGAGCGGATGGTTGCTGATCCTGCGACCGACGCACCGACACGGGCCAAGTTGCGGCTGGTGCTTGAGGCGCGCCGATTCGCCGAAGACTCGCTCGGGTTGCCGGCCAAGGATGCGTTCACCCAGTTCACGCGGCTCGAGCATGACACGCTGGTGTTGGTGCTGTCGGGGGCCTACCGCGACCAGCTTCGGCCGGTGACCTGGTGGTTTCCGATTGTGGGGCGGGTGCCGTATCGCGGCTACTTCGATTTCGCAGAGGCCAAGCAGGCGGAGCAGGCGTTGGCGGCTGAGGGCTACGATACGTACCTGCGGCCATCGCCGGCGTTCAGCACGCTGGGGTTCTTCAACGATCCGCTGCTCTCGACCACACTTGGCGAGGACTCGTTGGACATTGTGAACACGGTGGTGCACGAGTTGACGCACAACCGGTTCTATGCCAAGGGGCAGGCGGTCTTCAACGAGAGCTTCGCGAGTTTTGTAGGGGCGCGCGGGGCGGAGCGGTTCTGGCGCTCGCGCGGGGACACGGCTCGGGCGCGGCGGTCGGCCGACCGGTGGGCGGACGACGTGCTGTTGGGCGCCGTGTGGGAGCGCACGTACCGAACACTCGACTCCGCGTTCACGGCGCATCCGGGCGACAGTGCGCGGGCGGTACGACTCGCGGTGCGTGACTCCGTGTACGCGCAGGCGCGGAGGCTGTTGGTGGACTCGATTGCTCCGCAGTGGCGGTCGATTGATCGGCGGGTGGCGACGCGTGTGCGCCTCGACAACTCGGCGCTCTTGGCGCGGCGGATTTATGCCACGGGGCTGGATGACTTTGAGGGCGTGTATCGCGCCGAGGGGCAGGAGGTGCGCCGTGCCGTGGCGCGGGTGATCGCCATAGCAGACGCGGCGCCGGAGGATCCCGGCGCCGCGGTGCGTCATGCGATTCGGAAGTAGCGCCTACTTCCGCGAGCCGGTCCAGATCACGACCAGGCCGCACGGATTGTCCGTGAGGTTGAGCTCGGCCGGCAGCGCGCCTGTGCGCGCGTACACCTCGATGCCACTCACCGAACCGATCGATGCCACTTGGTCGATCTTGACGGAGTTGGAGTCGGCATAGTCCCCGAACTTCCGTTCCACACCCGACTTGTTTGTGCCCAGCATCGCCGCCTTCTCTCCGGGGGTCATGTAGGTTGTCTTGTCGTTGAGCGGCGATCCGATGCTCGTGCGGGACGACTGCCCGCTGGTCGCCTCGACACGTGACTTGATTACCTGGCCGTCGAGCATGACCGCCATCTGGCACCCGTTACTCCCCGTTCCGGCCACGACGTAGCCGCCATCGCGGGCGTGTTCGATCTTCAGTCCGTTCTGGTCGCGCAGGAGCCCGGCGATGTCGGTGACGTTCCTTTTGTCGATCTCCTCGGGCCCGATGAACACTCCGGAGCCACCGCCGTTCTGTCGCGCGAGCCACCGGCGATAGAAGCCTTCCATGCTCATCGGGCCGCTGCCGATTACGGCCACCTTTCCGATCTGCGTGGCGAGTGGGGTGAGACTCAGGAGCGTTTGTCCGTCGCCGACCGCGAGCGGGCCGGAGAAGGGAGCGTACCCCAGTCGGCGCACATCGGCCGTGTAGTTCTTGGGTGATAGCGTCCCGAGGTTCACGACGCCCTTCTCGTCGGCGATCCGCGGCGTCTGTCCCTGGATGGCGACCCAGGCGTAGGACACGGGAACGCTGTCGGGAGTGATGACGCGCAGGGTGCGCTGCTGCGCCGCGAGGGGGGACGTGGCGAGGAGTACGATGACGGCGACGTTCGTGAGGCGGGGTGCACGGCGACGAGCAATCATGGGATACTCCTGCTGGAGGTCAGAGACCGCCAAACCGTTGATTGAGGATGGCGCGGAGGTCGAGCGTCGAAGCGACATGCGGTGCGGGGTCGACCGGTGCCTGCGGTTGATCGACGACGACTTTTTGCATCAAGTCGCGGACGCCGCGGTCGAGGAATCGTGAGACTTGATCGATCGTGTAATCGGCGCTGCGTCGTGAGTCGTACACGTTGAAGGGATAGGTGACTGCGAGATAATCGCGTGCGCGGGTCATGGCAACGTACATCAGGCGGCGTTCTTCGTCGATCTCTTCGTCGCTCCCGAGCGCGCGCGCCATGGGGAACCACCCATCGGCGGCCCAGATCACGAACACTGCGTCCCACTCGCGGCCCTTGGCGCTGTGGGCGGTGCTGAGCACAAGGACGTCGTCTTCGCTGTCGGAGCCAAAGCCAATGTCTTGTGTGGCGGAGGGCGGCTCAAGGGCCAGGGCGGAGAGGAAGCTCCCGCGATCCGGATAGCCGGCGGCGATGTTTTGCAGCTGGTCCAAATCCGCGAGCCGCGGCTCCACGCGATCGTAGCGTTCGCGGAGAATGTCGTCGTACAGGCGCCGCACGCGTGCGATGTCGGCGCTGACGGCGTCCTTGCGATCGCTCGGGGCGGCGCGGAGTTGATCGAGTAGCTGTACCAGTGACTCGTGCGCTGCGCGGGCGCGCGGCGGCGGTAGGTAGCGGCCGAAGGCGTCCGAGGTCCAGGCGAGTTCGGCCATCTTGGTGATGGCGCCGCGGGCCGTGGCTTCGCCAATGCCTGGGAGGAGGAGCAGGAGGCGATACCAGCTCACTTCGTCGCGCGGGTTCTCGAGGATGCGCAGGAAGGCGAGCACGTCTTTTACGTGCGCCGCTTCGAGGAACTTGAGGCCGCCCCATTTCTCGAAGGGGATTTTGCGCGCGGTCAGTTCGATCTCGAGATCGGCACTCATGTAGCCGGCACGGAAGAGGACCGCCATCTCGCTGAGCGGCATCCCTTCTTCATGCAGGTCCAGAATGCGATCCACCACGAAACGCGTTTGCGCCTGTTCGTCGTGCGCCGTGACGAGCCAGGGGCGATCGCCGCCTTCGCGTTTGGTGAAGAGGTCTTTGGTGTAGCGCTCTTCGGACCGAGAAATCAGACGATTGGTCACGTCGAGGATCGGCTGCACCGAGCGGTAGTTCTCCTCGAGGGTTACGACTGTGGTCCCTGGAAAATGGTGCGGGAAGTCGAGGATGTTGCGGATTGTGGCGCCGCGGAAGGCGTAGATGCTTTGCGCATCGTCGCCGACCACCGTGAGATTCGCGGTGGTGCGACACATCGCGCGGAGGATGCGCGACTGTAGGTGGTTGGTGTCCTGGTACTCATCCACGAGGACATGGTCGTACATCGCCGCTAAGCGTTCCGCGAGCGGGCCTTCCGACTCGGCCATGAGTGCCCAGAACAGCAGCAGGTCGTCGTAGTCCACCAGATTGCGCTGCGCTTTGCGCACCGTGTAGTCGGCGAAGACGCGCATGATCTGCGCTTCGTACTCGACGAACTGCGGATATTCCTCGGACAAGATCTGCGGCACCGGGCGCTCGGTGTTGATGTGCCGCGAGTAGATGTAGTGCAGCGTTTCCTTTTTTGGGAACCGCTTCTTTTCTCCCTTCGCCTCAGCGATGCCTGCGGCGCTGCGCGCCAGCTGCATCAGATCGACCGCGTCGCCTTGGTCCATGATGCTGAAGTCGGCGGCGAGCCCCGCGGAGGTGCCAAAGCGGCGGAGCAGGCGGTGCGCCGTGGCGTGGAAGGTGCCGCCATGCACGCCGCGCGAGGCGCTCCCAACCAGCCGTTCAGCCCGCGCCAGCATTTCCTGCGCGGCGCGTCGGGTAAAGGTGAGCAGCAGAATGCGCTCGGGGCGCACGCCGCGTTCCAGCAGATGTGCGACACGGTGCACGAGGGTGCGCGTCTTGCCGGTGCCCGCTCCGGCGACGATCAGGAGCGGGCCGTCGCCATGCAGGACGGCGCGTAGCTGCGCCTCATTCAGGCCGTCCGCGAGCGGGCCGGTGGGGGCTGCCGCGACCTCGCGCGTACGCTGCGGATACACCTTGGCGTCACCGGTCATGCCTCCAATATATCGGGGCGAGAGCCAGCGCGGACGGCGGACTGGGTTGGTCGGTGCTCAGCCCTCCCCTCGGACGTGATCGCGTAGCGATAATTAGGGTGTGACTACTCAGACGCGCCCCCCGTTCGGTCGGGATCCCGGTACCATTGTCCTCGCGGTGCTCGCGGTCGGGGCGATGCTGCGGTACATCATTGCAGCGACCGTGGGCTACGGCGTCGATGAATCGTACGCTGTCGCGATCGCTCGGCAGTTTTCCTGGTCCTACTTCGACCATCCACCACTGCTGTTCTGGATGATTGGCGGCTGGGCCAAGTTGGTGGGGAGCGAGCGCGAGGTGGTGCTGCGGTTGCCGATTGCGCTCTGCTTTGCGGGGACCACCTGGCTGACCTATCGGCTCGCAGCGCGATTCTTTGGCGAGAACGCCGGCGCGATTGCCGCGCTGTTGCTGAATGTCTCTGCGGAGTTCAGCCTGAGCGCCGGTGGCTGGTTGTTGCCAGACGCGCCGCTCTTTCTGATGATGCTCGTATCGGTCACCCTGATTGCGGGCATTGTGTTTGACGATGCTCCGCGCGCGGTCACGTTCCGGTGGATGCTCGCAGGCGCCGCCGCGGGCGCAGCGATGCTGTCCAAGTATCATGGCGTCTTCGTGCTGGGCGGCACCTTTCTCTTTCTACTCACGAGTGTGCGGCACCGGCGATGGCTCGCGCATCCAGGGCCGTATCTCGGGGCGATTGTTGCGCTCCTGATTTTCTCACCGGTGCTGTACTGGAACTCACAGCACCATTGGGTCTCGTTCCTGTTTCAGGGCGGACGAGCTGGTGGGCGCGGTGGATTGCACCCCGACACGATGCTCACGAATATCGCGGGGCAAGTAGTGTGGGCGCTGCCATGGGTCTGGATCCCGCTCGTGGGCTCGATGTGGGGAGCCCTGCGTGTCGGGCGCGCACGTGCCGAGCAGTGGTTTCTGCTGTGCTTGAGTGTTCCGATTGTGGCGGTCTTCACCTTGATCGCGTTGCGTGGTGATGTCGGGCTCCCGCACTGGACCGCCCCGGGCTATCTGTTTGCCTTTCCGCTGCTGGGTGCCGCGGTGGCTGGGCGACTCGAACGCGGTGCGCCGTATGCACGTCCGTGGATTGTGTCGTCGGTCTATGGCTACTTGGCGCTGATTGTCGTGCTCTGGAGTGCCGTTGCCACGGGGTGGGTCGGGAGCGTGTTCGGGAGCAAGCTCGCGAAGGCCGCCGACTCGCAGACCGCCGACCTGATTGACTGGTATCCGGTGGTGAAGGAACTGCGCGTGCGCCGTCTGTTGCCGGTGGGAAGTTTTGTGGCGGCGCCCAGTTGGATTCAGGCAGGGAAGGCGGCGGTTGCGCTCGGACCGCATGTGCCGGTCATCTGCCTGTGTGCCGACCCGCACCATTTTCGTTATGCGGTTATTGACACGCAGTATTTTGGCGCGAACGCGGTGATTCTGAACAAGGTGAAGCAGGGTGAGGATGTCATCACCAAGTTCTCGCCCTACTTCGAGTCAGTCACGCTGGAGGCGGTCGTCCCGATTTATCGCCAGGGGCGCGTCGCGATGGAGATTGGTGTGTACCGTGCAACGCATTTTCTAAAATCCTACCCCACGGACCAGCCGCGTTAGAGCCGCTGGTCCGCTGTGGGTCCGTGGCTGGTCGCGAGCACTTAGCGCGCGTCGCCCCGGAAGCGCCAGAACTGCAGGTCGCCGCGGCGCACCGCGAGCAAGCGGCGTTCAGCGGGCGCTCGGCCATCGCCGAGCAGCGCAGCAAGATCAGCCAAAAAGGTTTGATTGCCAAAGAGCGTGTGACCGAGGACATCGGCTTTCACGCGCGAGGCATCGATGGTGTCCATACCCTTGATCACCGTGATCGAGTCGCCGCCGAGTCCGAGGCGCCAGACACCGTTCAGGCTTCGCGAGGCGCGGAGCGCTTCGTCGTCATCGCTCGCATAGAGTGAGATCCGCGCGGCGCGTGACTCGAGCTTGGGGAAAATCTCGCGTCGGAAGATGCGGGCATCGACGTCGGGCGCGGCGAACACGACCTGCGTGAATTTTGGGATCGTGTCGCTCTGCGCAACGAGACTCAGCGCCTTGCTGATCACTTCGGAGCCCATCGAGTGTCCCAGCAGATTGAGGCGTCCTGGGAGCGCTGCAACCGCGTGGCCACGAAGGACGCGCAGCAGGTGGAAGCCCGCGTTGCGTGCGGCCTGTTGATCGCGCACGTAGGACGACACCGACCCAGCGGACGGCCAGGTGAAGAGCACCACACTGCCATCAAAGCCGATGTCGGCGGCGATTTGCGCGGCGCGGAGCGAGGCGTCTTCGAAGGAGGTGTTGAAGCCGTGCACGAACACGAGCACGTCGCGCGATTTCGTGGCGGCCAGGTCGGTGGCGAGGCGCGAGACGAATCGCGCGCTGTCAACAGGAATCACCGAGGAGATGAAGAAATCCTTGGCGGGATCCGGACGATAGCTCAAGGCATTGACCCGTAGCGAGCTGGGACGAGGAAGTTCTCCGGTGCCGCGTGCCGTGTACGGGGGCACATTCACACCAACGGCTGCGAACTGCAGCGAGTCCGCGTCCTCGGGGCCAAAGCGATCGCCCGGACGTTCGCTCTGCACCGCGCGACGGGTGGTGGCGACGAAAATCGTGATGCGGGCCGCGCCGCTGTCGAGTCCCGAGTAGGAGCGCGGGACAGCGGCGTGCGGCGGGGCGACGGGCGCTGGCGGCGCGGCAATCACGGCCGGCGCTGCAGACGGGGCAGACGCGCCAGCTGCTGCGGTGGCCGGTGCAGACGCGGCACTCGCGCAGCCCGCGAGCAGGAATGCGGGCGCGAGGCGCGCGGCGAGTCGAAGTTGGGACTGCGTCATTGCGGAACCCCTTCAGAGACGGTGAGCGATGCAAGATCGACGTCGCGCGGCGTCAGTGTGAACTGCTGCGCCATACTGTGCACAACCTGCGCCATGACATCTCCCATGAGCGTGGTCGATGGTGGTGCGTCGTGCCGAACTCGCTCTGCCTCCACCGTGGTCATTTGTACCCCGGCGATGCCGCACGGGACCATGAGGTCAAAATACGACAGGTCGGTGGTGACATTCAGTGCGAAGCCGTGCCAGGTCACCCACTGCCGCGCGTGGACGCCAATCGAGGCAATCTTGCGCCCATCGGTCCAGACGCCGGTCTGCCCCGTGCTCCGCGCTCCGGTGATGCCGAAGGGGGCAAGCGCGCTCATGAGCGCCCCCTCGAGCTGCCGCAGGTACCAGTGCAGGTCGAGCGTGTGGCGATTGAGGTCGACAATGGGATAGCCAACGAGCTGTCCGGGACCGTGGAAGGTCACGTCGCCGCCGCGTTCCACCTCAAACAATTCGACGCCTCGCGCGGCGAGCAGCTCCGGCGTGGCGATCAGCGTGGCGGGGTCGCGCGCGGAGCGGCCGAGGGTGACCACCGGTGGGTGCTCGACCAGCAAGAGCAGGTCCTGTGGGATATCGCCGGAGATGCGCCGATGCGCGAGTGCGCGCTGCAACTCCCACACCTCAGTGTAGGGGCGGGTACCCAGCGAGACGACCCAGAGTTCGCGCGGCGGATGCATCCCTGAAATCTAGCGGGTCCGGAGCGCGAACTACGCGCACTCCGGACCCGCTGACCAACAGACACGCTCATCCTTAGGCGTGAATCATCCGCCCCATGGCGTCGAGCGTGGCTTCGGCGATCGCTTCGCTGAGCGTCGGGTGCGCATGCACGGCGAGGTCGATCTCCTCAATCGTGAACTCGTTTTCACGCGCCACCACGAGCTCGTGGATCATCTCCGTCGCGTGAGCGCCGACGATGTGCGCGCCGAGGATTTCCCCGTACTTGGCATCGACAATCAGCTTCACGAAGCCTTCGGTCTCCCCCGACGTACGGGCGCGGCCGTTGGCGCTGAAGGGGAACTTGCCGATCTTCACGTCGAGCTTCTTTTCCTTGGCCTGCGCCTCGGTGATGCCGATGGACGCGACTTCGGGGTGGCAATACGTCGCATTGGGGATGTTGCCGTAGTTGAGCGCATGGAAGTGCTTCCCGGCGATCACTTCGGCCACGATCATCCCTTCACGCTCCCCCTTGTGGGCCAGCATTGGCGGGCCAGCCACGTCGCCAATGGCGTAGATCCCCTTCACGGAGGTCTCCATCCGCTCATTGATCTTGATGAAGCCGCGTTCGGTCATTGCGATGCCGGCTTCCTTGAGGCCGATGTTCTCGACGTTCGGCGCGCGACCAGCGGCGACGAGCACCTTGTCGACAACGATCTCCTGTTTGGCACCCTTTTCCTCGACGGTCAACGTCACGGAATCCTTGCCGGCCTTCGCGCCCGAGAGCTTGGCGCCGACAAAGATGTCCATGCCGCGCTTCTTGAAGCTGCGCTGGACTTCCGTGCTCGAATCCTCGTCCTCGAGGGGGAGGATGCGCGGCGCGACTTCGATGATCGTGACCTTGCTGCCAAACGCGTTGAAGACATCCGCAAACTCGCAGCCCACAGCGCCAGCGCCGACGATGGCGACGGACTTCGGGGCCTTCTCGAGCAGGAGCCCTTCGTCAGACGAGATGATCGTCGTCTTGTTGAGTTCGAGCCCCGCCTGCGGGAGCCCCTTCACACGCGACCCGGTGCAGACGACCAGCGCCTTGGTGGCGGTGTGCGTCTCGGTCTTGCCCTCGGCCGTCGTGACCTTCACCGACTTGCCAGCGCCAATGGTGCCGGTGCCTTTGATCCAGGTGATCTTGTTCTTCTTGAAGAGGAACTCGACCCCCTTGGAGTTCTTGGTGCTCACGTCACGCGAGCGCTTCATGGCCACACCGAAATCGAGCGAGACCTCGCCGACATTCACGCCGAACTCGGCGGCCTTCTTAACCTTGGTGGCGATGCTCGCCGCCTCGAGAAGTGCCTTGGCCGGGATGCAGCCCCAGAGCACGCAGGTGCCGCCGAGCCCTTCACGCTCGATGACGGCAGTGTTGAGGCCGAGCTGGGCGGAGCGAATCGCACCCACATAGCCGGCGGGGCCACCGCCGAGGAAGATTACGTCAAACGAAGCCATGGTCGTTGGTCCGGTGTCAGTAAACGAGCATGAGCGGATTCTCAATCATCCGCCGCAGAGTCTGCAGGAAACGGGCGCCCACGGCGCCGTCGATCGCACGATGATCACAGCTCATCGTGATTTTGACCTTCTTGCGGACGGTAAAGCCACCGTCGGCCTCGGCCACAACCTTGTCCTCAATCGCGCCGATCGCGAGGATGCCGCACTCGGGGGGATTGATGATCGCCGTGAACTGGTCGATCTGCATCATGCCAAGGTTCGACACAGAGCAGGTGCTCCCCGTGTACTCCGCCGGCGTGAGCTTCCGCTCGCGGGCGCGCTTTGCCAAGCTGCGGCTCTCCGCAGAAATCTCGCTCAGGCGCTTCTGGTCGGCGTCAAAGATCACGGGAACGATCAGTCCGTCATCGGTGGCCACGGCCATGCCGAGGTGCACGCGGTTGAACTGACGGATGGAATCGCCGAGCCAGTGCGCATTCACTTCGGGGTGCTGCGACAGCGCCGTCGCGGTCGCCTTCAGGATGATGTCGTTGAACGACACCTTGAACTCGTCGCCGAGCTCAGCCACCGCGGCGCGCATCTCGGCGGCACGCGAGAGGTCGATCTCGACCGTGAGATAAAACGTCGGGATCGGCCCAATCGACTCAGCGAGTCGGCGCGCGATCGTCTTGCGGATCTGGGTGAGCGGAATGTCGGTGAAGTCGGAGCCCGTGCGGGCCGGCGTGCTGTTGGCCGAGGACTGCGTGGGCTGCGACGTCATTGCTGCTTCGATGTCGCGCTTCACGACCCGGCCACCCGGGCCAGAGCCGGCAATACGCTGCAGATCGACCCCAGCGTCGCTCGCCAGTCGACGGGCAAGCGGGCTCGCCACGGTACGACCCCCCGTCGTGGCTGGGGCAGCTGCTGGTGCAGCTGCTGGGGCAGCTGCAGTCTTCGCAGCGGCAGCAGTACCGGCCGCAGGGGCGACCGCAGGAGCGACCGAAGGAGCGCTTACGGCAGCGCTCGACGCCGCAGAGCCACCGAGCAGTGCGGTGATGTCTTCACTTGCGCTTCCAATCACGCCGACGAGCGTGCCAACCGGCACGGCGTCGCCTTCGTTCACCAGACGCTTGCGGAGTACGCCTTCGCCGCGCGCCACGAGTTCCATGACCGCCTTGTCCGTCTCGACTTCCGCGAGCACGTCGCCCGACTTCACGGCGTCGCCCTCGTTCTTGAGCCACTTCACCAAGCGCCCCTCTTCCATCGTGGGAGAGAGCGCCTCCATGGATACTTTGGTCGCCATTGATCAGGCCTCGAGGTACATGACTTTCTTTACTGCAGCGATCGTCTTCGCGAGATCCGGCTTTGCCGCGCGCTCCAACATCTTGGCGTAGGGCATCGGCACATCGGCCTGATGCACGCGGATGACCGGGGCGTCGAGATGGTCGAAGCAGTCACGCTGAATGTAGTCCACCACCTGCGCACCAATGCCGCAGATCTCCCACCCTTCTTCCAGCACGACCGCGCGATTGGTCTTCTTGACGCTGGTCGTGATCGCCTCAACGTCCATGGGGCGAATCGTGCGGAGGTCAACGACGTCGATTTTGATGCCTTCCTTGGCGAGGGTGTCGGCGGCCTGCATCGCCACCAGCACCATCTTGCCGCTCGTGATGATCGAGCAGTCGCTGCCCTCACGCTTGAGTTCCGCCTTCCCGAGCGGAATCAGGTATTCCTCCTCGGGGACTTCGCCCTTGGTGTTGTAGAGCATCTCGCCTTCGAGGACAATCACTGGGTTGTCGTCGCGGATCGCGCTCTTCAAGAGCCCCTTGGCGTCGTACGGCGTACCGGGGGTGACGACCTTGAGGCCCGGGATATGGGCGAGCCACGACTCCCACGCCTGCGAATGCTGCGCTGAGAGCTGCAGCGCGGCGCCGTTTGGACCGCGGAACACCATCGGCATCGGGAACTGACCGCCGCTCATATAGAGCATCTTCGCGGCAGCATTCACGACCTGGTCGATGGCGAGCAGCGCAAAGTTCCACGTCATGAACTCGACCACAGGGCGGAGCCCAACCATCGCCGCGCCCACACCAACGCCGGCGAAGCCGAGTTCGGTGATCGGGGTGTCCACCACGCGCATCTCGCCGAATTCTTCGAGGAGTCCCTTCGACACTTTATACGCGCCATTGTAGACGCCGACTTCCTCGCCCATCAGGAAGACGCGGTCGTCCTTGTGCATCTCTTCGCGGAGCGCCTGGTTGAGCGCGTCACGGTAGGTGATAATCGGCATGGGTCAGCCCTCCTGCGTGGTGTCGGAGGTCGTTTCTACGAGCACATCCTCGTAGAGCGCCTCGATCGGCGGTTCGGGGCTGGCATCCGCATAGTCCCACGAATCCTGCACCGTCGCCGCAATCTCCTGCTCAATCTCGGCCACGAGATTCTCGCGCATCGTCCCATCGGCGGTCATCTTGGCCTTGAGCAGATTGATCGGGTCGCGCTTCATGTACTCTTCGAGCTCGGCCTTCGAGCGGTAGGTGCCGGAGACCGCGTCGCTCATGGAGTGTCCCATGAAGCGGTAGGTCTTAATCTCGAGCAGCGTGGGCTCGTAGTTCTTGCGCGCACGCGCCACGGCAGCGGACATTGCCTCGCGGACGGCGAACACATCCTGGCCGTCCACCTCTTCGCTGTGAATCGAGTAGGTCTCGCCGCGCTTGTACATCTCGGCGATAGAACTCGCGCGGTTCATGGCGGTGCCCATTCCGTAGCGGTTGTTCTCGATCACGTACACCACGGGAAGCTTCCACAGCCCCGCCATGTTGAGCGACTCGTGGAAGGCGCCGTTGTTCACGGCGGCCTCACCCATAAAGCAGACAATGCACTGGTCGCCGCCGCGATACTTGATCGCGAAGGCGACGCCGGTGGCGATCGGCACATGGCCGCCCACAATCCCGTGACCGCCGAGGAACCCCACGCTGCGGTCGAACAGGTGCATAGAGCCACCCTTGCCGCGCGAGCAGCCGTCGATACGGCCGAAGAGTTCAGCCATCACGCTTCGCGCACTCATGCCGCGCGCGAGCGCCTGGCCATGATCGCGATAGGTGGTAATGACGTAGTCATCGTGGCGCAGCTCGGACATCACGCCCGTGCCGACGGCTTCCTGCCCGATGTAGAGGTGGCAGAAGCCACCAATCTTTCCGAGCGCGTAGGCTTCGGCGACTTTCTCCTCGAAGCGGCGCTGCAAAATCATGGAGTGCAGCAACTCGCGGTGGAGCGTCGCGTCGCCTGAGGGGTCCGACTTTTTCTTGCTTGCCATTGCGATCGTGTGGTGAGCGCGCGCCGAATGCCGAGGGGCGTGCGGTTAATAAAAGAACGGCCGGGTTAGACCCCGGCCGCCTGCACCTGCTCCCAAGCGTGGTAGCTCGAACGCACCAAGGGAGCGCTCTCGACGTGCTTGAACCCCATCGTCATGCCGGCTTCATAGAACATCCGGAATTCTTCCGGGGTCACGTAGCGGTCGAGAGCGATGTGATCGTTACTCGGCTTGAGGTACTGGCCGAGTGTCAGGATGTCGACGTCGACCGTGCGCAGGTCGCGCATGGTGTCGAGGACTTCCTCGTTGGTTTCGCCCATGCCGAGGATGATCCCTGTTTTGGTGGGGATGTCAGGGGCCACGGACTTGGCGAAACGGAAAATTTCCTTCACGCGCTCGTAGCGGCCGCCGGGGCGGGCCTTCTTGTAGAGGCGCGGGACGGTTTCGGTGTTGTGGTTGTAGATCTCCGGACGCGCTTCGAGGACGGTGCGGATGGAGTCCTCGTTCCCCTGGAAGTCCGGGACGAGCACTTCAACGGAGCAGGTCGGCACGCGCTCGTGTACCTGCCGGATGACTTCGGCAAAGGCCCATGCGCCGAAGTCGGGCAGATCGTCGCGGTCCACCGAGGTGATGACCAGGTGGCGGAGGTTCATCTTTTCCGCGGCGTCCGCCACGCGGCTCGGCTCGGCGGGGTCGAACTTTGGCGGGCGTCCGTGTGCGACGGCGCAGTAGGCGCAGTTTCGGGTGCAGACGTCGCCGAGGATCATGAAGGTGGCGGTGCCGTGGTCCCAGCACTCGCCAATGTTGGGGCAGTGGGCCTCCTCGCATACAGTATGGAGGTCCAGCTCCTTCATCATGTTCTTGAGATGTAGGTACGACTTACCACCTGGCGCCTTGACCTTGAGCCATGACGGCTTGCGGTCGGGGAGCGCCGGTGCACGATGGCGTCCGAGGATCTGGTACAGGTGTTCGCCCATCGGGGCTCCAGTGGTTCAGGGCACGACACTGCTCGCAACTCGCTGATGCAGAAGAATCTACGAGGTGTGTTCAGTCCGCGCCAATAGGGTGTAACCGGTATTTTGATGGTTAGACGGTTACTAATTATCCGGTCCTGATCGCCACGGTGGCGCTGAATCCTGCGGGATGCAGCGGGGAGGCCAGTTCGTCGAATACACGTACGATGAAACCGTGGCAGGCCCTGTGCCGTAGGGGCATCAGACCCCACCAAGGACCCCACCATGCTCCGCACCCTGTTTACCGTAGGCATTATGGCCGTTGTGGGCCTGTTTGTCCTGCAGCTTGCCTTCGGCCTGTTCGGCGTGGTGCTGGGGCTGTTCTTCTCGATCGTGGGGATCGCGCTACGTCTGCTGGTCGTGGGCGCAATCGTGTACTTCGTGATCCGGATCGTGAGTCCGAGCACGGCGCGAGAGCTGCGGGAGCGGTTCGGGCGGTAGCTGGAGCCCGGGTGTTGTCGGGCGGGCCGTTAGCCCACGTCGAGTGCGTCGGCCACCGCCCAGCAGAGCATCGGCACCATGATCTCATGGTGTCCCGTGATCTCGTACCCCTTCCCTGAATCGATAGTTGGTCGCTGCACGACGCTCACGCGCGGCCGGTAGTGGCGCTGCATGTCGAGGTCGACCGTCACGAAGTTGCGTGGTGCTCCCTCGTTCAGGTTCCGGGCGATGGTGAGCGCCTTGAGGAAGACCTCGGGCATGATCACCGCGCTCCCGCAGTTGAGGGCGACGCCGCCCTGATCGAGCGTCTCCAGGCTGGCGGCGAGTCGGCGGAAGTCGCGGTGGCTGGTGTCGCCGATCGCAGCGCCGTTGGCGGCCGGGTGCTGATGAATGATCTCCGCCCCCAGCGCCGCGTGGACGGTGACCGGAATGTCCATCCGCCAGGCGTTCAGGATCACGCTCAGTTCGGGGTGCGCCGCGGTGCCATCGGCGGCGATCGCGCGCGCCACCGATTCCCCCATTCCGCGCTCCTCGGCCATCCCCTTCACGAAGGCCTCATTGAGGCCGCGCCCGGTTTCTTCGGCCATGCCGAAAGAACCGTCACGCAGGCCAGCGGCGACGTCCTCGGAGGTGCCGCCGAATCGGGCCATCTCGTAGTCGTGAATGGCGGCGGAGCCATTCATGGCGAGGTGGGTGATCACGCCGCGGCGCATCAGGTCGATGAGCACCGGGGCGAGCCCCGTTTTGACGATATGGCCGCCGAGCATGAGCACCACGCCGCGCTCAGCGCGAGCGGCCGAGGCAATGGCGGCAACGACGTTGCGGAAATCGCGCGCGACGAGCACGTCGGGCATCGCGTCGAGGAAGGCGTGGAAGGAGCGATCCTTACCCGGTGGGCGCGAGAAGTCTTCGGCGCGCACCTTGTTGGCGCGGCCAGAGATGGGGATGGTGCGGATCTTGGACAGATCGGCTTCGCGCGGCGCATCGCTCACGGTGCCCTCAGGGACGCTTGGTGGAGTCGTTCGGGTTCGTGGATCGCAGGGGCATAACATTTTGCATCTTGCGCAGCGCCAGGCTCAGCGAGGCGATAGAGCCGAGCTTCACATTCATGCGGAGCAGCAGGTGGCGCTCGTCGTCGGAGAGCCAGATTTCGGCGCGACCGCCTTCGGCAAAGAGCCCGCTGGTCTTGATAATGGGGCGAATCACAATGGCGTCGAAGGTGCCGGCGGGAACGGTGACCCGTTCCTTGCGGAGCACCTGGATGACGACGGGATTGGCGTTCGGATCGAAGTAGCGGTTGAACTCGTACCGTTTGCCTACGTCGAGTGGAATGGTACGCAGGAAGAAGAAGAACGAGGCATCGTCGAGTGGCGCGTCGACCGATGGGCGCTCGCCCTTGCCGTGCTCGAGAAAGAGCTTTCGATCAGGAAAGATGTCGTAAATTCGCAGCTTGGCATTCCCCAGCTCGTTCAGGTCCTGCACGAAGCGCAGGGAGTTGAGCGATTGCGTGTCGAGGAAGCTGTCGTACGAATCGTCGATCCGCACACCCGGAATGCCGCCGGTGATGTTGAAGCGGAGTCGCCAGGCGGTGCGGCCGCGCAGGGTGTCGAGTCCGAGAACCATCATGCGACCGGAGCCGGCCTCGAGGAACCCGACCTTTAGGGTGTACTCGAGGAACTCCCCTTTGCTCCACGGCACGGTAGCCATGGGGGCCACGGGGCGCGCTGCCGTCGTGCCCTGCGCGAGGAGCGCGGTAGGCGCTGCAGGTGCGGCAGCTATCCCAACCGCCAGTTGCAGTGCAGACGCGAGCGCGACAGCGCGCGTCGCGAGCCGAGTCGCAAGGCGCGCCGCGAGACGAGCCCTCACGCGGCTGGCGTTGGGGTTCGGCGACCGCGGGCGGCCCAGCTACGCTTCACGAGATCGACGGCGTCAGGCCATGCCTGTACGCGACTCTCGCGTGGTCGCAGGTCCCAGCGCGACTCAAGCGGAACGGATTCAATCCGGCGCGCCATCGGTGCGGCTTCGCGTAGCAGTTCCATGTTGGCGGTCCACACTGGGGCGTCGGCCGCAGGGAGGACACCTGCTTTGAGTAGGTCGCGAACGAGGCTGATGCGGAACAGGCGATAGCCCGCGAACGGATCCTTGACGCCCGGGACTGTCACCAGGCGACGAATCGGCCAGAACATTGGGACCCAGCGCACATACTTGCCGAGCTGCTTGACCGCTTCCGGCGCGCTTTCGGAGGGGACCCGCTCGCCCACCACGATGTCGGCGCCCCCCTCAAAACGCTTGACGAGTTCAGGGAGATGCTCGGGCTGGTCGGTGAAGTCGGCCTGCATCATGATCACCGCATCGCGGCGCGGATAGCGGGTGCGATCACTCGCCGCGCGCAGTAGCGCCTCGGTGGCTTTCGCGTACCCGACCCGTTCCTTGCCGCTGATCACCGAGACTGGCATCACCTTCTTGTACGGCTCGAGTGCTTCGACGGTGCCGTCGGTGCTCGCGTCGTCGTAGACCAGCACCTCGTATTCGCGCGAGTAGTCCTGGAACACCTTGCGGATGCGCCAGAGCAACACGCCGACGGTCGGCGCTTCGTTGTACGACGGGATGCAGATATACAGCACGCGGCTATTGGACCTGAGGTGGGTGAACTGGAAAGCTAGGCACTACGAGCGGTCTGTCGCTACGGGTGGGCATTTGGCGAGCGGGGGCTTTGTCGAGCGAGCCGCTCGTGTCCGTCGCGGATGCTGCCTAGGGAACGACGGTCACCACGCTGGCGCCCGTGACGCCACCGACAAGCGCATACACGGTGGCGACGCCCAGCTTCCGCGACCGAAACCAGACACTGGCGCCGGCGTTCGCGCTGATCGTGCCCACCGAGTCTGGGCCATAGGCCCAGGTGGTCGGCGGAAAGCTCCCCACGGAGGTATTCGAACTTCGAATCGGTGTTGCGACGAGCTGGACGCTGTCGCGGAGGGAGATTCTCGACGTTTGCGGGACCATCGCGACACTTGCGGGGGTGTCGATGCCAGTGGTGGCTGTGTTGGTGGTGACCTTGGGTGCGGGCTCGCCAAGTCCAGCAAAGCCACAAGCGGCGGTCAGCGTGATGACGCCCAGGAAGACGCTGGCCTGCAGGCGCCGAAGACTCGCCATGTTAGCGACTTCCCCTAGGCTGAGCCGGATGCGTCTGCACGGCTTCGGCGAAGGCGCGAAAGATTCCGCGGTCTGCGCTGCGGGGGTCAGCGGTGAGATCTTCGGGATGCCACTGCACGGCGAGGCACCACCAGTCGCGGTCGGTGTACTCCATCGCTTCGATCACGCCATCCGACGCGCGGGCACTCACCGCAAAGCCCGGTGCCGGCTGATCGACCGCCTGATGATGGTATGAGTTCACCCGCAGGTCCGACGTTGCTCCAAGGGCTCCTGCGAGCCGAGTCCCGGGGGTAATGTCGACCCCGTGACAGCGCTCCCCGGCAGGAGAGTTGGGGTCGTGATTGACCTCCGAAGGACGCTCGGTGGGGAGGTCCTGCAGCAGCGTACCGCCAAAGGCGACGTTGATCAGCTGAATGCCGCGGCAGATGCCAAGCACAGGGCGTCCCGCCTGACGGGCGGCGGCGAGCAGGGCGAGTTCGGTGGCATCGCGGGCGATGTTCGGCGGCTGTGTGGCCGGGTGCGCCGCCGCGCCGTAGCGTGCGGGGTCGACATCCTCGCCTCCGGTGAGCAGCAGGCCAGCGGTTCCGGCGATCATCTCCGCCGCACAACTGAGATCCGCAAGCGGCGGAATAATGACCGGCAGTAGCCCTGCGCGCTCGAGCGAATGGGTGTAGTTCACATTGAGGCGCGCGTGAACCCCTTCGGCGTCGGGCAGGGACGTGGCACTGATGGCAATGAGAGGGCGCAACGAAGATCGGATGGTAGGAATGGGCCGGGCGCACTCGACAGGACGCGCGTGTGCTCTCTATGCTACAACATCGAAACGCGCGGCGCCTCCCTCGCGTAGTGAGGACACCCCTCTCAGCTCCGGATCCGATGTTCGAATCGCTCAAAGACGCCATTCAAGACCTGCTGAACGGACGCGTTGCCCCCACGGAACGTCGGGCCGCAATCGCCGACATGAAGCAGGCAATGGTGCACGCCAAACTGGGCGTCGAGGATCTGCAGCAGGGCGTCGCCATCACCCACCAGCGTTTGGCGGCCGAGCTCGAGCAACTCGTCACGGTGCAGCGGCGGAAGAAACTTGCGGAGGATATTCACGACGCCGAGACGGTGGCGCTCGCGGCAAAATTTGAGGCGCAGCACAGTGAGCGTATTGCGGTCCTCGAGCGAAAGCTCGGTGCACAGGAAGCCGAAGCGGAGCTCGCCGCGCGTGAGCTGGCGGAGATGATGACTGCGCTCAAGGCCGCGAATGCGGGGGTCGGAACGGGGACGCCGCGCTCCGCCCCAACGGACGAGGCGCTTGGTCTTCCGGACCACGCCGCACTCCGCAGCGAACTGGATGCACTCGCCCGTCAGCGGAGTCGGGCGGAGCAGGACGCAATCGCTGATGCGAAGCTTGAGGAGCTCAAGAAGCGGATGGGGCAGTCGTAACACCCCATCCGTAACGCCCTATCTATAGGCCGAGTTACGACGCGCGCCCTTCGGCGGTGGTCGCCATCATCCGACGAATCGGGATCACAAGCGCGGCCAACACGGCAGCGCCGGCGAAGAGGGAGAGCGAGGTCCAGTTGAACAGCGCGGGCATCTCGGCGAGGTTCTCGGGGTTGACCTGTCCGCCAACGAGTCCGGCGATCAGGTTGCCAAGCGAGGTCGCCATGAACCAGACGCCCATCATCTGGCCCACGTACTTCTTGGGGGCGAGGGCGGTCATGGAGCTGAGGCCCACGGGGGAGATCATGAGCTCACCCACCGACTGCAACATGTAGCTCCCAATGAGCCACCAGGCGGAGACGCGCGTGGTGACGCCGCCGGAAATCACGAGCTTGGCGGCGGCGACCATGATCCAGAACCCAAGTCCGGTCATCAGCAAGCCAGCCGCGAACTTGGCCGGGCTCGACGGATCGAGCTTGCGTTTGCCGAGGGTCACCCAGAGCCATGCCATAACGGGCGCGAGCGTGACGATGAAGACCGAGTTCACGGACTGCAGCCAGAGCGTCGGCATTTCCCAGCCGAAGATGTTGCGATCGGTGAAGTCCTTGGCGAACAGATTGAGCGAGGTTGGCGCCTGCTCGAACGCGGCCCAGAAGACCACCGCACCCATGAACAGCGCCATGATCACGGCCATCCGCTTTTTCTCGTCGCCGGTGAGTCCCGCGAAGAGGAATAAGAAGGCGAAGTAGGCAATCGCGATCCCGCTGATGATGTACTTCATCGAGTTGGCGACGGCGATCGGATCAATGGTCACGGTGCCCGTCATCGCGAGCGCGAGGCCAACGACCACAACCGCCATGCCAACGATCGTGTAGTTGCGGACCTTGATGCGTTCGGCCTGGCCGGTTGTCGGTTCGCCACCAATGGGGCCCAGCGTGTTCTGACGGCGTGCGCGGAGCCAGACGAGGCCGACGAGCATGCCAACGCCAGCGGCGCCGAAGCCCCAGTGCCAGCCCACACGTTCGCCGAGATAGCCGGTGACCAGCGGCGACACGAGCGCGCCGAAGTTGATCCCCATGTAGAAAATCGAGAAGGCGGCGTCACGTCGTGATCCGCCATCAGGATACAGCGATCCGACCATCGCCGAGATGTTCGGCTTGAGCAGTCCGGTCCCGAGCACGATCAGCACGAGGCCGAGGAAGAATGCGGAATGCAGGAAGACGGCCGACAGGGCAATCGAGAGATGGCCGAGCGCAATCAGGAGGCCGCCGTACCAGACGGAGCGCTGCAGGCCGAGCCAGCGATCGGCAATCCAGCCGCCGGGCAGCGACGCGAGATAAACCGACGCCGCGTAGATGCCGACAATGGCCGAGGCCTTGGGGCGATCAAAGCCGAAGCCGCCGCTGGTGAGCGCGGCTGTCATGAACAGCACGAGCAGCGGGCGGATGCCGTAGAACGAGAAGCGTTCCCACAGCTCGGTGAAGAAGAGCGTCGAGAGTCCCTTCGGATGACCGAAGAAACTCGTGTCGCTGGTCATGGCGCGCATTTCGGATGACATCTCGCTGGCGTGTGGCTTGGGCGCGGCGGAAGCGGTCACGGGATGATGGGCTGTGGGTACGAAGGAACGGCGTCGAGTAACTCGCGCGAATACGGATGCGCGGGCCCCAAGAAAAACTCCACTGTGGACGCGGTTTCCACCAGTCGCCCCCCCTGCATCACGGCCACGCGGGAGGCCATCCGCTGGACGAGGGCGAGGTTGTGGGTGATGAACAGGCAGGCCAGTCCGCGGTCGCGCTGCAGGCGCTCCAGCAGCGTGAGGATCTCATGCTGCACCACAACGTCGAGCGCCGAGACGGCCTCGTCGAGGACGAGTAACTCCGGACCGGAGGCCAGGGCGCGCGCGATGGCGACGCGTTGCCGTTGTCCTCCGGAGAGTTCATGCGGGAGCCGCTCCAAGAATTCTGCGCCGAGTCCAACGTCGTCGATCAGAAGTCGGACGGCGTGGTCCGCGGCAGCGCCAACGGCGATGTTGTGAATCTCGAGGGGTTCCGCCACTAAGGCGCCGACCGTCATCCACGGCGTGAGCGCCGTGGAGGCATCTTGCATCACGAGTTGCATGCGCCGTCGGAGCGCGCGAAGCGGCCCAGCGGCGAGCGTCCCAATGTCGATGCCGGCAAAGACAATACGTCCGGCGTCAGGCTCCAGGAGTCGCAGCGCCGCGCGCGCCACCGTGCTCTTGCCGCAGCCGGAGCCGCCCACCAGCGCGAGCGTCTCGCCCGCGGCAATCTCGAATGTGATGCCATCAATCGCCTGCGTGGCCGGTCGAGCGCCGCGGGCGGGATATCGCACGGCGAGGTCGCGTACGGCGAGGAGGGGGGTGGTCATCGTCCCACCGCCAGCCGCGGCACGGCGCGAAGGAGCGCTGCGGACACGGGATGTGCGGGCGCGCGGAAGAGGCGCTCGACGGGTGCGTCCTCGACCAGCTGACCAGCATGCATCACGAGCACGCGCGTGCAGGTTGTGGCGACCACGCCGAGGTCATGGGTAATCAGCAGGAGCGCCGCTCCGGTCTCGCGTTGCAGGTCGCGTAGCACAGTGAGCACCTGTGCCTGCGCGATGACGTCGAGCGACGACGTGGGTTCGTCCGCGATGATCAATGCGGGTCGCAACAGGAGCGCCATCGCGATCATCGCGCGCTGGCACTGTCCACCGGAGAGTTCGTGCGGGTAGGCGTGACCGAGCGCCGAGTGCAGTCCGACGCGTGCGAGCATCACGTCGGCGTCGCGCAGTGCGACGGCCGGTGATACGCCGTGCACGAGCGCCGTTTCGGCGATCTGATCACGAACGGACATCGACGGATTGAGTGCCGCGGCCGGATCTTGAAAGATCATGGCGATCCGATTGCCGCGGAGCGTGCGGAGCGTGTCAGGTGATTCGGCGTCGAGGGCGGGCAGTTCGTGGCCGTCGAACACAATCCGCGACGATGCCTCGACGACCGCGGCGGCATCGGAGAGCCCAATCAGCGCGAGCGCCGTGGCGGACTTGCCGCTCCCCGAACCGCCGACGAGCGCGACGCGCTCGCCGCGGGCGATCTGGAAGGACAGGCGGTCCACGGCGACCACCTCGTGCAGCGGAAATCGCACGGTCAGATTGTGCACCTCGAGGAGCGGCCGGGACGTGCTCATCACACCACCTGCTGCGGATCAACCGCTGCACGCCACCGTTCACCAACGGCATTGAACGCTGCCACCGTCGCTATAATCGCGAGTGCGGGGAAGAGGAGCATCCACCAGGTGTCGAGCATGCGATCTGCGCCGTCGCGCATGATGTTGCCCCAGCTCGCCGTAGGCGGGCGCACCCCAAGCCCGAGGAACGAGAGGCCCGCCTCGAGCGGAATCACCGACGCGAACGAGAGCGTTGCGGCAACGGCAATGTGGGGCATCACGCCGGGGAGTATGTGCCGCACGAGGAGTCGTGTCCGCGAGGCGCCGAGCGCCCGCGCGGCGAGCACCCAGTCACGCTGCCGCATCGCGCGCACCTGCGCGCGCACCACTCGGCTCATCGGTGGCCACGCCGTGAGGCCGAGGGCAACGGCGAGTTTCCAGGGGGACATCGGACCAGCACTCGCGAGCACGAGCAGGAGCAGCACGCGTGGAATCACCAGCATGGCATCGACGACGCGCATGAGCAGATCGTCGAGCCATGAGTCGGTCGATCCCGCAACAGCCCCCCAGGCGGTGCCCAGCAGTACCGCAATGCATACCGAGAGAGCGCCCACGCCGAGCGAGATTCGTGCGCCGGCGATCACGCGGCTGAGCACGTCGCGCGAGAGTCCGTCGGTGCCAAATGGATGGGCCCACGACGGGGGCATGTTTTGCATGCCGACGATGCCGCTGAAGGCGTTCGGGTCGTGCGGGGAGAGCAAGCCGCCGCCGAGTGCCACGAACAGGGCGACCGCGAGGACGCCAGTTGCGACTCGCGGCACTCCCGTGCCACGCAATGTTGCGGCCGGGGTGGCGATCATCGACGCCCTCGAACGAGTCGCGGGTCGGCAACCGCTGCGGCGACATCGGCCAGCAGGCCCCCGAGCGCGACCAACACACTCGACACGATCACCGCGCCAATCGCGAGCGGATAGTCGCGACCGGTGACGGCTTCGACCATCGTGCGCCCCATGCCAGGCCATGCAAAGATTGCCTCAATGAACACCGCGCCGCCGACCAGCGACGGCAGCAAGAGTCCGCACAGGGTAATCACGGGGCCGAGGGCGTTGCGTAGCGCGTGATGCACCAGCACGCGCGCTTCGGGTACGCCCTTGGCGCGCGCGGTGCGGATGAACGGCCGCGCGAGTACGAGGCGCATCTCGGTGCGCTGATAGCGCGCGACGCCGGCGCCCACGATCAGGGCGAGCGTCAGCGCGGGGAGTGTGAGGTGCCAGAGCACGTCGCCCGCCTGCGCGACGGGTCCCAGGGAGTCGTGCACGCCAAGACTCACCATTCCACCAATCGGGAAGAGTCGCCAGGTGGCGGCAAAGAGTGTCAGCATCGCCGTGGCGACGATGTACTCGGGGGTGGCGATGATCGCGAGACCGATCCGCTCGGACATGCGCGCGACGCGCGCGGATGTGGCGGAGCTGCGGGTGTCGCGACTCCCCTGCCAGGCGCCCAGTGCAATGCCGCCGAGGATTCCAAGGAAGAGTCCAGTGCCCATCAACAGCACGGTATTGGGCACGACATCGCGCAGCACCTGGGCAACGGGACGGCCCCGCGACAGCGACATCCCGAGTTCACCGCGCAGTGCGCTCCCGACAAAGTGCGCGTACTGCTCGAGGAGCGGCCGGTCGAGGGCGTACTGGCGACGCAGCAGCTCTCGCGTGGCCGGCGCGGTGGTTGCGTCGAGTGTGCTCCCGCTCAACGGATCTCCTGGTGCCGCACGCAAGAGCGCGAACACCACGGACACCGCGAGGCCCAGCACCAGCGCGGATTGCGCGAGGCGACCGAGCAGGAACCGGAACAACGTCAGCTCTTGGGCGGCGCGTCGCGCGGAATATCGCGCGGCAGGTGCCCACCGGGCGCAATGGCCCACTGCTCAATCGACTTCCACCAGGCGCCCGGACGCAGTGCTCCGGTCACTAGGCGCGTGTGTGCACCGGAGATCGTGGGCTGCTCGAACAGGAAGATCGCCGGCGCATCATCGATGATCTGCTGATACACCGCACGGTAATGCCGGCGTGCGTCGGTCGTGGTGAGGGCGCTGAAGGCACTGTCGGCCTGGAGGTCGACGGCGGCGCTCGCGTAGCCGCCGAAGTTCAAGCCGCCGGGGCCAGTCGAGCCCTTATACCAAGTCTGATGTAGGCCCCCCACCGGACTGCGCCCTGCCGTCAGATTCTGAATGAAGCTGTCGAACGTGTGCGACGTCACCTTTGCGCCAATCGCGGGCGGATCCATGACCTCGACCTCGACCTTCACGCCGATCTGGCGGAGTTGTTCCTGAATCAACTGCGCGTACTGTTGGCGCGGTTTGCTGCTACTCGCGGCGATGATACTGAATGCAAGTGGATGTCCGTTTTTCGCGCGCGTGCCATCGGCGCCGATTTTCCAGCCGAGTGAGTCGAGCAAGGTGGCGGCGGCGGTGCGATCAAAGCGTGGTTGGCGCAGGGTGCTGTCGGCGCTCCACTGCATGCTCGAGAAGGGGCCCATCGCGAGGCGGCCTGCGCCCTCGAACACATTCTGTAACATCGCGCGACGGTCGACTGCCATCGCGAGCGCACGACGCACACCTGCGTCGCCGAGCACGGGGTGGGGTTTGGTGCTTGCGCCGTCGTGCAGGTTGAACTGCAGAAACGCGTAGTTCATCGACGGGGTGCGAATGAGCTGCACCGTTTTTTTTGTGGCGGCCGTCGCCACTTCCGACGCGGGAAGCAGTTCATAGAAGTCTGCCTCGCCTGCGAACAGCTGTTTGGCGAGCGTCGACGGGTCACCGTTCACCGAGAAAATCACGCGGTCGAGCTTGGCGCGTCCGCGATAGAATGTGTCGACAGCGGCCATCTCGAACCGCTCGCCCTGCTTCCACGACACGAACCGGAAGGGACCACTTCCGACCGGTGCGCGCGAGAATGCGGAGGTCGCAAGTGAGTCGTGCGGAATGGCGCCAAGCAGGTGCGAGGGCAGCGGCACGAACGACGCGACGAACTGATAGAACTGCTCGGGCGAACGGTGCGAGAAGTGCGCGGCGACGTGCAGTGAGTCGACGACCGTGACCGCATCCACAGCCGCGGACAGGTCGGCCACTGTGCTCGAGCCGCTCGCGGGATCACGCGCAATGTCGTAGCCGAGTCGCACGTCGGCGGCTCGCACCGGTGCGCCGTCGTGCCAGCGTGCGCGCGGGTCGAGTGTGAAGGTCACGGTGAGCGAGTCGGCGCTCCAGGTCCACGATTGCGCGAGTCGCGGGGCGAAACTCGCAACATCCACCGTAGAGAGTGATGCGCCCAACTCGGCGAGGGGGTCGAACATTGGTTCGACCATTGCGCGCCCCTGGACGGTTCCCGCCGCGACCGGGGGGAAGAGCGACTTGGTGTCCGCACCGAGGGCGACAATGACTGTGCCGCCGCCCGAACCTTCGCGCCCGCTGCACGCGGCGATCGCGAGCATGCTCCCCGTTCCGATAAGCCGCACCAATCGACGTCGCATCAGTCTCCAAAGTATTCAGTGTCGGCAAATCTTACACTACTACCGCCGCCACGTCCACTCCGGGCTTTCGTATCGCGCGCGATGTGGCGCGGCCCACTGCCAGGCGTCGTCGGGCTCCAGGACCTCGACAGTTTCACCCTGCTGCTCCAGGGCCCACCGGAGTGCCTGCGCGACGTCGGCACGGCTGGCGGACCGACCGAGCAGGTCGTCGAGCGCTGCCGCGGGAATGCTGGGAGTCATCGGACGCCGGGCGAGGGCCGTGATCCGCGACTGGTCGTCGGCAAAGAGAATCGACCCGTGTTGCACTAAGGCGCCGCGCTCTCGGAACTGCGCACTCCCAACCAGCTTGCGGCCATGCACCACCAGCTCGCCAGCATTGGGCTCGGCGAAGCAGGCGGCCCCTCCAGGGCGCCGGACGGGGCTCGCCGGCGCTTCTGCGGCGTCGACCCCCAGTCGCCCGAGGGCTGCCACTAAGAGCGCGTTGATCTGGGCATAGCTGGCCTTGAGTGGCTCACCCTCCACAACTGGGGCCGACACACTGTACGTGGCCTCGTGATCGTGCAGGAGCACCCGTCCGCCCGTCGGTCGGCGCACCGCCTCCATACCCGCGGCCGCAAGATCCTCGGCGCGAAACAGGCCCGCGACCGATTCGTGCCGGCCAAAGGAGAGCGTCGGGACCGCCCAGCTGTACAGGCGTAGCACCGACTCGCCGGTGGCGGCCGCACGGTCGAGAAGCCCCGCGTCGAGCGCCATGTTTGCCGCGGCGAAGGCCGGTTCGGTCACAAGGAAACGCCACATGCGCGGAATCTACCACGGAACCGGGGCAAGCCAACGCCTCTTTGCGCTCCACCTATTATCTTTTGGTGTTGTCATTTGTCACCTGTTCCGCGTCCATCCGGAGCGTCTGCGCGCTCCGCTACAGGAGTCCGAACGTGTCCTCCGCACATCCCGAGCCCTCGTCCTTCGTTCCTCGGCACCTGGGCCCTTCTGACGCCGAAGTGCGCGCGATGCTCGACGCGCTCAACTATCCGACGCTCGATGCGTTCATCGACGCGACCATTCCAGCCTCGATTCGTTTTCGGGACAAGCTGAACATTCCGGCCGCGCGCTCCGAGCAGGACGCGCTCGCCGCCTTCGCGACCGAAATGTCGGTCAACGAAGTGTGGCGCAGCTACATCGGGATGGGCTATTCGGGGACGCATGTCCCCTCGGTGATCCAGCGCAATGTGCTGGAGAATCCGGCGTGGTACACGGCGTATACGCCGTACCAGGCCGAGATTGCGCAGGGACGTCTCGAGGCGTTGCTCAACTATCAGACGATGGTCAGCGACCTCACCGGACTTCCGATTGCGAACGCCTCGTTGCTCGATGAGGGCACTGCCGCGGCCGAAGCGGTGACCATGGCGCACGGGCTCGCGAGCGCTGGGCGTGATACCGTGATGATCGCCGACGACCTGCACCCTCAAACGATCGACGTTGTTGCCTCGCGCGCCTCGGCCCGCGGCATCAACGTGATCGTTGGGAACCCGGCGACGCTGGTTCCTGACGCGTCGACGTGCGCAATCCTGATTCAGTATCCCAACACCTCCGGCGCGGTCGTCGACCACCGGGCGCTTGCCGACACGGCACACGCCGCCGGCGCGCTCGTGATTGTTGCCACCGATTTGCTGGCGTTGGCGATGCTGACGCCTCCGGGCGAGTGGGGAGCTGATATCGCCGTTGGTAACTCGCAGCGCTTTGGCGTGCCCTTTGGCTACGGTGGCCCGCACGCGGCCTTCTTCTCCACCAAGGACGAGTACAAGCGCAGCATCCCGGGACGCTTGATCGGCGTGAGCCGCGATAGCCACGGCAAGCCGGCGCTTCGTATGGCGTTGCAGACACGTGAACAGCACATCCGTCGTGAGAAGGCCACGAGCAATGTCTGCACCGCGCAGGTGCTGCTTGCCGTGATGGCCTCGATGTATGCGGTGTGGCATGGCCCGGAGGGACTGACGGCGATCGCCACGCGTGTGCACCATCGTGCGGAATCGCTCGCTACGGGGCTGCGGAAGCTCGGGCTTACGATTCGTCACGACGTATTCTTTGACACGATTCGCGTGGGCGGGGCCAACGCGTCCGCCGTTCGCGCGGCGGCCGACGCGGCCAAGATCAACCTGCGCTACTACGCGGACGGCGACATTGGCGTCTCGCTCGATGAGACCACCACGATCGCCGATCTCTCCGACCTGCTTGCCGTGTTCAACCACGGCAAGGCACCGGCGTTCACCGCAGAGTCGCTCGCGGGTGATGTCGATGCACGCTTTGACGAGCGCTTCGCACGCACCAGCGCCTTCTGCTCGCATCCCGTGTTCTCGAAGTATCACTCCGAGACCGACATGCAGCGCTACATGCGCAAGCTCGAGTCCCGTGATCTCTCGCTCACGCACTCGATGATCGCACTCGGTAGCTGCACGATGAAGCTGAACGCGGCCGCCGAGATGTATCCGGTGACGTGGAGCACGGTGGGCGGGCTGCATCCCTTTGCACCGGTGGCGCAGGCCAAGGGGCATGCCTCGATGTTCCATCGTTTGGAATCCGCGCTGGCGAGCATCACCGGCTTCCACGCGGTGTCGCTGCAGCCCAACGCGGGGTCGCAGGGTGAATACGCGGGACTCTTGGTCATCCGTGCGTACCATCTTTCGCGCGGCGACACGAACCGTACGGTGTGCCTCATTCCGCAGTCGGCGCACGGCACGAATCCCGCGAGCGCGGTGATGGCTGGTATGTCGGTCGTCGTCGTGAAGACCGACGCCAGCGGCAACATCGACGTGGCGGACCTGAAGGCGAAGGCCGAGGAGCATTCCAAGAACCTTGCCGCGCTGATGGTCACCTATCCCAGCACGCACGGGGTGTTCGAAGAGAGCATCAAGGACATCTGCGCCACGATCCATGCGCACGGTGGCCAGGTGTATCTCGACGGCGCGAACATGAACGCGATGGTCGGGCTCTGCCGTCCGGGCGACATTGGCGCGGACGTCTGCCATCTCAACCTGCACAAGACCTTCTGCATTCCGCACGGCGGCGGCGGTCCGGGCATGGGGCCGATTGGCGTGAACAAGCATCTGGCGCCCTTCCTTCCGGGAAGCGCGGTGGTCTCGATGGGCGGCACCGGCGCTATTGGTGCGGTGTCGTCGGCGCCGTGGGGCTCGGCGAGCATTCTTCCCATCTCGATGATGTACATCGACATGATGGGTGCGGACGGCCTCGCGCTGGCCACGAAGATTGCGATCCTGAATGCGAACTACATGGCGCACAAGCTGTCGTCGCACTTCCCGGTGCTCTACAAGGGTGCGAACGGTCGTGTGGCGCACGAGTGCATCATCGACACCCGTCCGCTGAAGGTTTCGGCGGGGATTGAAGTGGAAGACATTGCGAAGCGTCTCATGGACTACGGCTTCCATGCGCCGACGGTCTCCTTCCCGGTGGCCGGCACGCTGATGATCGAGCCCACGGAGAGCGAGTCGAAGGCGGAGATGGACCGCTTTTGTGACGCATTGATCGCGATCCATGGCGAGATCATGGACGTGGAGAACGGCGTGCTTCCCAAGGATGACAACCCACTCAAGCACGCGCCGCACACGCTCGAGTCGGTGGTGAGCGATGCGTGGACCCACGCCTATTCGCGTGAACGTGCGGCGTTCCCGTTGCCGTGGGTGCGCGAGCGGAAGTTTTGGCCCTCGGTGGGGCGTATTGAGTCAGCGTTCGGCGACCGCAACCTGGTCTGCAGCTGCCCGCCGATTGAGGAGTACGCGCAGGCCTAAGCGGCGTTCGTGATACGATGAAGGGGCGGCCCCGCAGTTGCGGGGCCGCCCCTTCTCACATTCGGTGCCGACGGGCTTAGTGGCCCGTGCTGGCCAGGTGCGCCGTGTAGGCGGCGGCGTCGAGCAGGCCGGCGACCGCGGCGGCATCGACCTTCATCTTGATCATCCAGCCGTCGCCGTACGGGTCCGAGTTCACGAGCGCCGGTTCGTCGTTGAGGCGGGTGTTGATCTCGACCACTTCGCCCGCGAGCGGGGTGAAGAGGTCGCTCACCGCCTTCACTGCCTCGACGGTGCCGAACGACTCGTGCGCGCCGAACTTCTGGCCAACCTTCGGGAGATCGACGAACACCATGTCGCCGAGCTGGTCCTGTGCGTAGTGCGTGATGCCCACGATGACTACCGCAGCGTCAGCTGTGCTCTTCACGTACTCGTGATCATCGGTATAGCGGAGGTCGGCTGGGATATTCGACACGGGAGTCCTTGATGTCAGGGGCGCGTCCGTGCAGCGATGGGCGGCGCCGTGGTAGTCGGTACGAGGGGAAGCATACCGGCCGGCCCATAGATGTTCAAGTTTTTGGGTCGATCTGTGCCCAAGCGCGGTCGAGCTGGTTACGTAGCTCCTCGAGGGTGCCGGCATTCTGAAGCACACAGTCGGCCCGAGCCCGCTGCTGTTCGGCCGGCAGCTGCGCGCGAATCATGGCGGTCGCCTCCTCGGCGCTGAGGGCGCGGTCGCGCACGAGGCGATCGCGTCGGAGCTCCTCCGGCGCGTCGACCAGCAGCACGGCGTCACACTCACGCTCGAGTCCCGTCTCGAAGAGGAGGGGGATGTCGCACACCACAATTCGCTCGCCGCGGGCGCGGGCCGCTTCGACCAGATCGTGCCGCCGCCGCGCGACCTCGGGGTGGACGATGGCATTCAAGGCGGCGCGCTCGTCCGGGTTGGCAAAGACGATGTGTCGGAGTGCGGCTCGGTCGATGGTGCCGTCGGCAGCAAGAACGGCGGCGCCCCAGCGCGCCGTGATGGCTGCGTGCCCAGGGGTCGCCGGAGCGACGGCCTCGCGGGCGAGGACATCGGCATCGATAATCGGCACGCCACGGTCTGCGAGGAGGCGCGCCACGGTGCTCTTGCCGCTCGCAATGTTTCCGGTGAGGCCGATGACTCGCATGGCTGACGGTTCTCCGCTGGTTGGTCTACGCGTCAGATCCTGCTAGAACAGTCGCGCCTGTGCGCCGTCGTCACGCGCCACCACATGGCACGAGCGGCAGCGCGCTTCGTAGCTGTCAGCGCCTCCCACCATGACCTGCGGCGAGTCGTAATGCGCGGGCTTGCCGTCGATAAGGCGTTGATTGCGCGTGGCCGGTGCGCCGCAGCACACGCAGATCGCGTGCAGCTTGTCGACGTACTCGGCGACGCACATCAGCGGGGCCATTGGGCCGAAGGGCTCCCCGCGAAAATCCGTATCGGTGCCGGCGAGAATCACACGGCGTCCGCGATCGGCGAGACTGTTCACGAGCGCGACCACGCCCGCGTCCAAGAACTGGACTTCATCGATCGCAATCACCTGCGCCTGGGGATCCAGGCGCAGGGCAATCTGGGCCGACGAATCGACCGGGACCGCTTCGATTGTACGGCCGTCGTGCGAACCCACCATGAACACGCCGGCGTACCGATCATCGAGGTGCGACTTGAACACCTGAACCCGCTTGCGGGCGATGAGCGAACGCCGAACGCGACGGATGAGCTCTTCACTCTTGCCGCTGAACATCACCCCGGCGATGACTTCAACCCATCCGCCGTTCGGTTGTCCAGGGGCATTGCTCACGGCGACTTGCGCGGGCCGCGCGGGCTAAACTTGCGGGGCCCTCGCGAATCGTCGCTACGCGGACCACGGTCAGAACTCCCGGGCCGGTCGCCACGCGGCGCGCTCGGACGGTCACCGCGCGGCGCGCTCGGACGATCGCCACGCGGGGCACTCGGGCGATCGCCAAAGCTCGGACGCGCATCGCTGCGCGGCGGACGCTCGCCACGATCCGACCGTTCCGGACGATCGCCACGGGGGGCGCGCTCGCCACGGTCGTCATTGAAACTCGGGCGCGACGGACGGCCCGAACCGAAGCTCGGACGCGGGCCCCCACGACCACCACGGTCGCCGAACGACTTCCGCGGCGGGCCATTGTCCTTGGGACGCTCGGCACGCTCCGCGGCGGCTGCCGCATCGGCACGAGCCTTGATCTCGAGGCGCAGTTCCTCGCGGCCAGCCGCATGGGCGGCGGCGGTGGCCTCACGGGCCTCCTCGTAGAGCCGCAGCGCGGCCGCGGCAATCGACAGGCCGTCGTGCTCGGTGAGCATCGGCTCCAGCGCCAAGACTTCACGCACGGACAGGCCGCGGTCGAGCACCTGCTGCAGGGCCGCTCGGGTGGCGTCCTCGCGAGCACGGGCCGCGCGCGCGGAACGCGTGCGGTCGTATGGGACGATCTTGGCGCCCACCGCACGCTCGGCGAGCGTCTTGCGCTGGCGGGTCGTGACAAGCGCCACCATGCGTGCCGGATGCGCCCCGAAGGCGGCGCGGAGCTGCGCGGCGTCGGGAAGGCCGGCGAAGATCACGAGCGCGGTGTGCAGCGTCACATCACCGCGGGTCACGGCCACGAGCGACGAGTCGGTCGGATAGCCGAGCGCTTCGAGGGCGGCACGGGCACGTCCTTCGTCCCGGGCATCGCCAACGACGATGGCGATCGAGGGCGGGTCGATGTCGTCCAAGAGCCCCGCGAGCGGAGCCAACGGCTTGCCCGCCTGGGTGGCGATCACGGAGATCGTCGGCGGCGTGCCCTCGGGGAGGGGGAGCGGCTCGGGAGTCGAATCGGCCATACGACGGGCGCGGTGCAGATAGCGCTCGAGCAGGCTTTCGACGAACGGCGTGGCGTCGGCCGCCAGCAGCATCCGGGCCCCCTTCTTGGGGACTTCGGCCATGAGCGTCGACAGGGCGTCCGCCTCTGGCTCGAGCTCGTCAGCGGCGACCAGGATCACCGCCGAGACGTCAGCCAGCTTCAGCGTCGAGTCGGGAAGGAGGTCCGCCAAGGCGCGGGCGCGCCCGACGAGCAGGTGCGCGGGGCCAGCCTTGAGCATGCGGCCGGCGCGTGCGGAGCTCGTAACCGGGACAATGGCTACGCCGTGGGCGGCAGTGAGGAGGCGAAGCTCGCGGGAGACGCTGTCGGCGGCTTCGTCATCGGGGACAACGACCAGCAGCTGCACAACAGCGCGCTCACGGTCGATGCGTTCAAGGGCGCCCGCGGCGCGCTGGGCCACCTGGGTCCAGTCGGGGGCGAGGAAATGGGCCACATTTGTGCTACGTACGGCTCCGGCCGTTTCGCGTTCTTGCTCAGTCACTGCTACCTCAGATGTCAATGGCGCGGCGTGCGCCGCAGGGATATCCTTCACCTTCAGCCAGTAAATCTAGCGAGTGGCACCGCCGCTTGCTTACCGCCCCCAAAGCTGAGTCTTAAAATGTCGTCAGCCACCCCGTTCGTGCCGTCCCAGAACATCGCTCAGCTTCGTGAGTCGGCAACGATTGCCGTCTCCCAAAAGGCCAAGGCGCTGAAGGCGGCTGGGCGCACGATCATTGACTTGGGGGCGGGCGAACCGGACTTCGACACGCCGGCGTTTATTCGGCAGGCGGCGGTCGACGCGCTTGAGGCGGGGGCCACCCGCTATACCGCCGTAGACGGGATTCTCCCGCTGCGTCAGGTCATCGCTGATCACGCCAATGCGCGGTATACCGGCGCTGGGCGTGTGTTGGCGACCGATGTGGTGGTGTCGACCGGTTCCAAACAGTCGCTCTACAATGCCTGCGTCTGCCTCTTTGGACCCGGCGACGAGGTGCTCGTCCCAACGCCCGCGTGGACGAGCTACTACGAGATGGTCGAGTTGGCTCGCGCCACACCGGTTGAAGTGCTCGGCGACCCGTCCAACGGGTTCAAGGTCACGCCGCTGCTCCTCGAAGCGCGTGCGACCGCGCGCACGAAGGGCATTATGCTGAACTCTCCGTCGAACCCCACCGGGTCGGTGTACGCCCCCGAAGAGCTTCGCGCCATTCTCGATCTGGCCACCAGCCGTGGCTGGTACGTCCTGAGCGACGAGATCTACCAGCGCATCGCCTACGATCGGCCGGCGGTGTCGGCCCTTGATGTGGCGACCGTTCGCGATCGGCTCGTGGTGATCAACGGCGTGGCGAAGGCATACGCGATGACCGGGTGGCGGATTGGGTGGACGGTGTCGTCGCCGGCTGTCGCAAAAGCGATGACGGCGTTTCAGTCGCACACGACCTCGAACGCGGCTACGGTGTCGCAGCACGCGGCATTGGCTGCGCTCGCGCGCGTGGACGAAGCCGACCTTGCGGTGAATGCGATGGTCGCGGCGTTCCATGCCCGCCGTGACGCGGCGTTGGCGATTCTGCGCCAAGAGCCTCGTATTGAGGTGCTCGACCCGCAGGGCGCGTTCTACCTGTTTCTGCGGGCGCCAGCGGCGCCGGGCGGAATCAGCGACGGCGACGCATTCTGCGCGCGACTCCTCGACGAAGCCGGTTTGGCGATCGTTCCGGGATCGGCGTTTCGCACACCAGAGTGGGTGCGCGTCTCCTATGCGGCCGATCAGTCCGACGTAGAGCGCGCGATGCACATGCTGGTGAAGACGTACCGTGCGGTGCTGGAAGGAACGGGCTGATCCTGTCGTCCGCCACGTTCCTGATGTGATCCGATCGCTCCATCAGTCCCCTGTCGGTTGCTCCTCCGCGGTTCCTGCAGCTTTCTCCGTTCCCTGACGCGACATGATTACGACCATCGTGCTGGTAAAAGCCGAGCCGCGCCTGATTCCCAAGTGCGCCCACGCGCTCGCGGGCATTGACGGTGTGGCCGAGGTGTACTCGGTGTCTGGTGAGTGGGATCTTGTGGTGATGGTGAAAGTGCCGCAGTACGAGGACATTGCGCGCATTGTCACCGAGCAGTTTCCGGAGGTGCCCGGCATTCAGCGCACCACGACGCTCACAGCGTTCCGCGCGTATTCCAAGGCGGACCTCGAGCAGGCCTGGGATATCGGGATCGAGTGATGGCCCCCGCGGCTGACGGCGCCGGTGCCGTTGGCGTGACGGCCGTTGGCGTGACCGCCGTGGGCGTTGCCGACGTACTGCGCGCGCTCCGTGCGGCGCCCGGAGCGCCTGAGGGAGGCTGGCGTCTCGAAACCACCGGTGCCCCGTCGCTTGAGCGTATGGCGCTCGAGATGGAACCGCCACGCCTCGAGGCGGCACTCCCCATAGAAGGGGAAGCGCTGTCGTATCGGGTGTTGGATGCCGAGCCGCTCGCCGGCTTTCATGCGTTCCTCGACGGCATTCAGTCCACTCGCGTGCTGCAGTATCTCCCAGGTGGCGTGCCGCTGATTTTTGGGACCGTTGCGGCGGTGGTGCGTGAACGCCGCGACCGGGAGTTGCACACGTGGAACGGCGAGCCCGACCTATCGACGCGCGTCTACGTACCCACCGCGTTGACGCCGGCGGAGCATCTCCGCACCTTCGACGCGGCTGGAATCCCCGTGCACGACACGCTCGACGGGGCCGACGCCTCCGACGGTCAGCATCCGCAGCTGTTGCTCACGCTCGCGCGGACGGCGGTCCAGCGCGAGCGCGAACGGCTGGAGACCTCGCTCGCGGAGCGCTGGTGTGCGACGCGCGATCAGTCGGTCTATGTAGACGGCGGAATCTCCGGGGCCGGGCTTGCCGCGCGCAGCCCTCACGCGGTGGGCGTCGTGAAGTCTCACCGGACCCTCTACGCCTCCGGTGACGGCGTCGGGGTGATCACCCGCCTACGCGCGGGGCAGCGAACCACTGCTTTCGAAATCCGCTCGGCGCGACGCACCGCGGTCGCGAGCTGGTACCTCCGCCTCCGCGACGGTGGCGATCCGATGTTCGCGCTGGTGCGCATTGAGGTCGCCCGGGACACGTTTACCGCCGAGCGCGCCGACGAGGTCTCGCGGTGGGTGCTTGCGGAGCGCACCCCGTTGGCGCTCCCCGATCAGCGCTGGCACACGATGGCGTACGGGATTGCGGACTGCGAGCGCTATCTGCGCGCTATCGCGCCCTAGGGTATTTTCAGAAATGACCACCGTCCTCGGCCGCGTTGTCGCCACGGAGCGACGTCCCAACACACCACACGAATTCCATTTCTGGACGGCGCTCGATTCGCCCGTCGGGATCGGGACGATTGTGCGGGTGGAAGGTGCCACCCCCGTGAACGGCGCGCTCCCCGTGGCGTTCGGCGTGGTGACGGAAGGGTTCGGCTACACGGACCTGGATACACCGCTGCACGACGTGCTGGGGCATGACGGCCAGCCGGGGAGCGCGCATCAGTCGCCAACGCGCCGCACCGAGATCCGCTTGTACACGGCGGCGGTGTTGCGTCATGTCCCCGAGGAGCCGCTGCAGCCCGTGGGCATGGGAACGGTGCATCTAGCCGACGATGCGGATGTGGCGGCTGCGCTCCGGATGGACGGCTACGCCTTTGGTGAGAACAAGACGGCGATTCCCGTGGGCTTGTACCGTGCCGGGGCGACCTCGTCGCCGGTGCATCTCGACGCCGATTTTCTGCTTGGTCCCGAAGCGGCACACTTGAACATCAGCGGCGTCTCGGGGCTCGCGACCAAGACCAGTGCCGTGGAGTGGTTGCTCGCCTCGATCTTTGCCCACTTCCCCGAAAAGAAGGGGCGCGTCGCGGCGGTCTGCTTCAACGTGAAGGGTCCGGATCTCTGTTTCCTCGATCAACCCGCTACGCGACTCGACGACTCGGACCGCGCGCTCTACGAGACGTTGGGGGTTCCCGCCGAGCCGTTCCAGAATGTGCACTACTACGCGCCGTACACGGCGCGTGGGTATGCGCTCAACACGCTGCGTTCGAACGAAGCGCTGGCGCACAATGTGCATCCGCTCACCTGGGGACTGCGCGAGGTGCTGCAGTTTGCGGAGGTGTTGCTCAACAAGGACGACATCGACGCCAAGGCCGATGCGCTGATCGACTTCATCAAGGAACGGGTGGTCGATCAACCCTTCTCCGATTCGGTGCTTGAGCACGACCACACGGTGCAGTCATTTGGGGAGCTGGAGGGATGGTTCCGCGATCTGCTGCATGGGATGGAGGCCAAGAATCAGGAGTCGTGGCGGACGCACCACGTGGCCACGATCCGCAAAGTGCGGAATCGTCTCACGAATATTTCCACGCGCTGCCGTGGACTGGTGACCGACGACGGGACGGTGAGCGATCTGCCGTTTGGGGCGTTTGAGGATCGCGCCGTGTACGTGGTGGACGTCGCGAATCTTGAGGAAGACGCGCAGGATTTGATTTTCGCGCGCATCGTGTCGCAGCTGCGTGAGCGTCTTGAGTCGCGCACCCTCGGGGTCGATCACGTCGTGGTGTTCGTCGACGAACTCAACAAGTACGCGCCGAGTGATGGCCCCGACACCTACGTGCGGGCCATGCTGCTCGATATCGCCGAGCGCGGCCGGTATTTGGGGCTCGTGCTGTTCGCTGCGCAGCAGTTTCGGTCGCAGGTGCACCGTCGTGTGGTGGGGAACTGCGGGACGGCACTCTTCGGGCGGATGGACCCCGACGAGCTGGCGACCCCTGGCTACGCCACGCTCTCCCCGGCGACCCGTACGAAGCTGAGTACGCTCGAGAAGGGGCAGCTGATGGTGCGACATCCGCACTTCACGCAGCCGGTGTTCGTACGCTTCCCGCGCCCGGCGGTGCTCTCCGGTCGCGAAGGGGTTGAGAAGTTTCCCCAGGCGCTGGAACAGACCCTGGAGAGTGCGGTGACCCGCGCGCTTCGGGTGCTGGATCCCTCGGTGACCCTCGATTGGGTCAAGGAGAGCATCGCGCTGGCCGAGGAGGACGAAGTCATCCGTGCCCGCAATAAGACGCAGATGGCCAAACCCGAGGACGTCAAGAGCTATTTCCGCTCGCAGTTGAAGCGTCGGGTCGCGCCAAAGTCCACGGAGTCGCGCGCGCGGGTCGCCCCGCTGAAAAGCAGCCCCCCGGACGACCCGTATAGCTTCTAGGCGCTAGCGGTGACGCGGCAGGCTGAACGCGCGTACATTAGAGGGGTGCGGCTCCTGCATCTCTCCGACCTGCATCTCGGTTTCCGGCAGTTCCAGCGCACGACTCAGACTGGTATCAACCAGCGCGAGGCGGATGTCGCGGCGTCGTTCCGGCAAGCCATCGATATGGCGATCGCGGTGCGGCCCGAGCTGATCCTGATTGCTGGCGACGTGTTTCACACGGTTCGCCCCACGAACCCGGCAATCATCCACGCGTTCACGCAGCTGCAACGTCTGACACAGGCGCTGCCAGATACCGACGTCGTGATGGTCGCGGGGAACCACGACATGCCGCGCTCCAGCGAGACGACCTGCATCCTGCGGCTGTTTCGCCCGTTGGGGATTCACATCGTCGACACCCAGCCGGAGCGCATCACCCTGCGCGACGGTGCGATTTCGGTTCTCGCCGTTCCCGATCTCCCACCGCACGAGATTCACTACGATCAGGATCCAAACGCGCGATTCAACGTGTTGCTCGTGCATGGCGAGGTCGAAGACTCGATTCCCCGTCACACCGAGCGCGTGGGCCTGACCATTCCGCGCACGGTGCTCGACGATCCGCGGTGGGACTATATCGCCCTCGGCGATTACCACGTGTACAAGAAGGTCGGGCCGAAGGCGTTTTACTCAGGCGCCATCGACTATACGAGCTCGAATCCGTGGGGTGAACTCGCCGAGGAGACCGCGCAGAAGCTGCCCGGAAAGTGGATGCTCGAGTGGGACCTCGAGACGGCCAAGCAGAAGCAGCACAAGATCAAGTTGGTGCGCGAGTTCCACGATATGTCGCCGATCGAAGGACGTGGGATGTCCTCCGCCGACCTCGATGCGGCGATCGAATCAGCGATCGCGGCGGTGAGTGGCGGAATAGATGGGAAAGTCATCCGACTGGTCGCGCGGGATGTGCCGCGACACATCGCCCGTGAACTCGATCATAAAAAGCTGCGCGAGTATCAGCGGAGTGCGCTCCAGTTTCACCTCGACATGCGACGTCCCGAGGTCCTCCGTCGTGAGGCGGGCTCGGGCGCCCCAGGGCGCCGGCCGTCGCTGGATGAGTTATTGGCCGATCATCTCCGCACCCGCAAGCTGACGTCAGATATTGACCGCGAAGAGATGGTGCGGCTTGGGATGCATTATCTGCACGAGGCGGAGCAGGCCGGTGTCGTGCGCGAAGCCCCCTCCACGGTGGAGGAGGGATGAAACTCACACGCATTCGGCTTCTGAACTTCCGTCAGCACGCGGATACCACGATCGAGTTCGAGCGCGGCCTGACGGGAATCATTGGCCCCAACGGCGCCGGAAAGTCGACGATTCTCGAGGCCGTGGCGTGGGCGCTGTACGGCGGCGACACAGCGCGGGGCGGAAAGGACACCATTCGCTTTGTGCGCGCACCGGCGCGCGCTCAGGTGCGGGTAGAGCTCGAGTTCGAGCTCGGCGGGCACCAATACCGCGTCGTTCGCGGCCTCACGATGGCGGAGCTGTATCTCGACGGCGGCGCGGACGCCATCGCGAACTCAGCCACGGCGGTTGGGGACGTGCTCCAGCGTCGCCTCGGGATGAGTCGGAGTGAGTTCTTCAACACGTACTTCACCGGGCAAAAAGAGCTGACGGTGATGGCGTCGCTCACGGCAACAGAGCGCGGGCAGTTTCTCTCGCGCGTGCTCGGCTACGAGAAGCTTCGGGCCGCGCAAGAGTTGGTGGAGATGCGCCGTCGAGATCTGCGCAGCACCATCGCCGGGATGCGCCTTGGGATGCCGGACGCGGCGACAATCGCGAAACAGGAACTCGACGCCCAGGCGGCGCTCGCGGACGCGCACGGCCGACTCGCCTCGGCCGAGTTGGAGCGCGCAACGGCACAGAGTGCATTTGACGCGATCGCCCCACGGTGGACAGAAGCACAGCAGTTGCGCGATCTGCAGCAGACGCTCGACGCCGACCTGCGTGTGACCGAGTCGCAGCTGGCCGAGCAAGGGCGGAATGCGGCGCGCGTCGCGGCAGAACTGCAAAAGATTCGCGAGGCGCGCGCCGCGTTAGAGCCGATGCTGGTGCAGCTCGAGGGGTTTGCGGCAATCGAGCAGCAGCTTGGGGCGGTGAAGGCGCTGCAGGCGAAGCACCTGCAGCGCGAAACGATGAGCGGACAGGAATCGGAACTGCGCGCGGATCTTGCAACAGCTCGGCAGGAGCGCGATCGCTATTCCACGGCCCCGATTCTCGAGGAGGAAACCACGCTCTTAATCGAGGCCAAGTTCAAGGAGCTCGAAGCGGCGCACGGTTTGCTCGAGGTCCGGCGCACCGAATGGGTGCGTGATCGACAGGAGGCAGAGACCAAGCGCAACGCGCTACGTGCGCAGTATGCCGACCTCCGAGATCAGCGCGAGCGCCTCGTGAACCTCGGCGAGCAGGGCACCTGCCCGACCTGCCAGCGCCCGCTGCTTGATCATTACCGCCAGGTGCTCGACCTTCTCGACACGCAACTCGAGACAGTACAGACCGACGGGAATTATTTTCGTAGCCGGCTCGATCAGCTCGAGGAGATGCCGGCGGATGTCGCCGCGCTCGATGAACGCCGGAAGACACTCCAGTTGGAGCATGCGGCGCTCGAAAAGAAACTCGCGCGTGTACAACAAGCGGTGCAGAATCTTGAGCGGATGGGACGCGATATCGCGAGCAAGGAGCAGCGCCATCAGGCACTCCTGCTGCAGCTCGCGGAAATCCCTGGCGGCTACGACCCGGCGGAGCATCGGTCGCTTGAACAACAGTTCGAGGAACTCGCGGCGGTCTCGGCGCAGGCGAATCGGTTGGCGGGGCAGGTCGAGCGAGAGGCGGCCTTCACGCGCGAGGAAGCAGGGGTGGCGCGTCAGCTTGCCGAGCTGGTGACGCGTCGCGAGGACATCGTGCGTCGTCGTCAGGACGTGCCGGGGACGGAGGAGGAGTTCGTCGCAATTCGGGACGCCTTTCAAGCGGCCGATTCCGCGCTTCGCGTGTCGGCGCTCCGTACGGTCAGCGTGCAGGGCGAGGCAAAGGGAGCATCGGACACGCTCGCCCGGGCGACCCAAGCGCGAGCCGAGTTGCAGGCGATCGAAGCCCAACTCGCCGAGCGCGAGAACGAAAAACGCCTGCATGATGAGCTGCATCGCGCGTATTCTGATCTTCGGAACGATCTCAATCTCCAGTTGCGCCCTGAGCTGTCGGAGTTGGCGAGCGCCTTTTTGACGGAGCTCACGGACGCGCGCTACACCGAGGTGGAGCTCGACGACAAGTACCGGATTGTCGTGCTCGAGGACGGTGTGCCGAAGCCGGTGATTTCTGGTGGTGAGGAAGATCTCGCGAACCTCGTGTTGCGACTCGCCATTTCGCAGATGATTGCGGAGCGGGCGGGGCAGTCGTTCTCCCTCTTGGTCCTCGACGAGATCTTCGGCTCACTCGACGACACCCGCCGACACAACGTGGTGGAACTCCTGCGCGGCCTGCAGGACCGTTTTGAGCAGGTGATTCTCATTACGCACATTGAAGGGGTGCGTGACGGCCTCGACCAGGTGATTGAGGTCAACTTCGATGCCAACAGCGGCGCTGCGACGGTGCGTCGTGGTGCATCGGCTCCCGCCGGAGTGGAGGTGCTCTGATGGCCATGCAGCCCGACACCCATGCGCGGTCGCGACTGAGCGGACCATTTCCGATCACGGAGCAGGATATCGGACCCTTGAACGTCATGTTCAGTGAGGCGTTCACGGATCGGTATCGTCGCGATGGACTTGTGGGCGTCCGGGTGCCGCCGTTGAATCCGGTGATTTGGCGCTACGCGATCCAGAACGCCGCCGAGGGGGCCATGCTCTGGCGCGACGAGCGTGGCGGGATCGCGGCGTTCAACTTGGCGCACCATTCCGGCCATGAAGGCTGGATGGGGCCGCTCGCGGTGCGGGAAGATTGGCAGGGCCTTGGGTACGGCAAGGTGATTGTGCGCGCCGCGATTGATCACTTGAAGACAGTCGGCTGTCGTGTGATTGGCCTCGAAACGATGCCGCGGACGATGGACAACATCGGCTTCTACGCGTCGATCGGTTTTGTGCCCGGTCGCCTGACGCTCACTATGACACTCGAGGCATCGCCTTCACTCCGGGCACCCACACTGCTCTCGGCGCTCGGCGCGGCTGAACACGAGCGCGCAATTGCAGACTGCGCGGCGCTCGCGGATCGCGTCCAGCCCGGTTACGACTACACGCGCGAGCTTCGTCTCACCGCCGCGCTGGGACTCGGCGATACGATTCTGCTGCACGAGGGCGATCGATTGGCAGGGTTTGCGCTCTGCCACAGCACGTCGCTGGTCGAAGGCCGTGCGCGCGAGGAACTGCGCGTGCTGAAAGTGGTCCTCGACGACGAGTCATTGCTCATGGACATGCTGCCGTTGCTCGCCGACTACGCGCGACGCAGCGGCGCGATCCGTGCCGCGATTCGCGTGCAAAGCGAGCACACGCGCACGTTCCGGATGTTGGTCGAGGTCGGAGCGCGCGTGCGGTGGACCGACCTTCGGATGTCGCTCAGCGACTACGAGGAGCGCACGCCGCCGGCGGGGCTCCTCGTCTCGAACTGGGAGATTTAGCGTCGTCCCTTCGCGGTCGCGTCGTCTTGTTTCTTGACGATGCGCCACACGAGCAGGAACACGCCGCCGGTCAGGAGCATGTGGATGTACCCCGGCGCCTCGAACGCAAAAGTGCCCACGCCCCAGAGCACGAGCATGCCGATCGCTGCAATGATGCCGACGTCCATCGGGTCCGACTCCTGTAGGGGTTTTGTGCGTTGACTCGAAAGATACCGCATCCTACATTCCCGCACAGTAGGGGCGAAGAGGAATAACTTTTGAGCCGATAAGTCCTCCGAGTGGGTTCGATATCTTGGTTAACGCCATGCCCGCACGGCGGGAAGGCGGAAAGCTGGGTGAGGACCTCATAAATTCGACAGGGCTTCAAAAACCCCTCTTCGTTCCACCTTCTGGCCACGTTTTTGCCTCAACTGAAGCCCCGCCGTCACTGACGGCGGGGCTTTCGTTTGCCGCAACACTCCGCCATCGTGCGAGTATGGCACTCCCACGCCGCCGTTCCACGCAGTCGCCGAGTCTGTGGCGCGCCACCACTGGCGCGGTCAAGCAGCACGTGCGGGTCTTAGGCGGGTCACTCGCGGTGATGTGGGGTGTGTTCGGCGTGGACCAACTCCTGGCGCACGCGCTGGATGTCTTTGGCGTGCAACCGTGGACCGAGCAGGGGCTCTGGGGCATCTTCGCCGCGCCCTTTCTGCACGCGAACCTGGCGCACCTTATGGCCAACTCGGCGTCGTTTCTGGTGCTCGGGTGGCTCGTGCTGCTGCGGAGCACCCGACACTTCGTCTGGGTCAGCGTTGTCGCGACGATCGTGGGTGGGCTCGCCGCGTGGCTCCTGGGCGCACCGGGCAGTGTGCATATTGGGGCGAGCGGCGTGATCTTCGGCTATTTCGGATTCTTGATGCTCGGTGGGTGGTTTGCCCGCAGCGTTGGGACAATCGTGGTCAGCCTTGGGGTAACGGTCATGTGGGGCGGGCTCGTCTTTGGCGTGTTGCCCGGACAGCCCGGCATCAGCTGGCAGGAACATCTCGGCGGATTTATTGGTGGCGCGTTGGTGGCGAAGTGGCTCTCAGGCCGACGTTGAAGTAAACTTCGACTATGCCCTTGGTCACTGTCACGCGCCGCCTCACGTTCAACGCCGCGCATCGGGTGCACAACCCCGCGCTGAGCGACGAGGAAAACACCCGGCTGTTTGGAAAGTGCAATAATCCGAACTGGCACGGTCATAATTATGTCCTAGAAGTGTCGTTGACCGGCGAGCCAGATCCGATCACGGGTTACGTCATTGATCTTGGTGAGGTCAAGCGGATTGTCGAGTCCGAGTTCGTGTCGCAGGTAGACCACCGCAACCTGAATCTCGAGGTTCCCTTTCTGCAGGGAACTAATCCGACCTCAGAGAACATTATTCTGGCATGCTGGCGGCTCCTTGAGCCCGCACTACGGCCGGGCCGTCTGTCACGGCTTCGTCTCTGGGAAACGGAGAACAACTATGTCGAATACGATGGGCGGTGACTCGTCCAGCGCCATGCGGCGCTTGGATTCCGTGGACGACCCCTTCGAGGTCGGCCGCGAGCTCGGCGGTGATCGCTATCTTGAATTTGAAAATCTGATTCGGCGCGAACTCGAGCTCGTGGGCGAGGATCCGAATCGCGAAGGCCTGGCGAAGACGCCAAGTCGAGTTGCCAAGTCGATGACCTGGCTCACGCGTGGCTATCAGATGGACGTGCTCGACGTCGTGGGCGACGCCGTGTTCGAGGAGGACCATCATTCGATGGTGATGGTGCGGGACATCGAGCTCTACTCGATGTGCGAGCATCACATGCTGCCGTTCTTCGGCAAGGCGCACATTGCCTATATCCCGAACGGTCGCATTGTCGGGCTCTCCAAGCTTCCGCGCATCGTGGAGATTTTCTCGCGGCGTTTGCAGGTGCAGGAGCGGCTCACCGAGCAGGTGGCCACAGCCATCGAGGATGTGCTCAAGCCGTTGGGCGTGGGGGTGGTGATTGAGGCCAATCACCTCTGCATGATGATGCGTGGTGTGGAGAAGCAGAACTCCAAGACCATCACCTCGGCGTTGCGCGGTAGCTTCCGCGACGACGCGATGACGCGCAACGAGTTCCTCCGCTTGGCGTACGGGCCCTCATCCCCGTTGCGGTGACACACCAGACGCCGCTCGCCGGTACTCGGGCGGTCGTCACCGGCGCATCGCGCGGGGTGGGCGAGGCCATTGCGCGCGCCCTCGCTGGGGGGGGCGCACGTGTCGCGTTGGTCGCGCGCGGAAAGGAAGCCCTCGACCGGATCGCCGGGTCGCTCGGACGCTACGGCGTTTCGGTGCCCTGTGATCTCTCGGATGCGGGCGCAGTCGCTGCAGTGCTCGAGGCAATCCCGCAGCGCCTCGACGGGGTGCCGACGCTCCTTGTGAACTGCGCGGGGGTGTTCCCCTTTGCACCCATGCACGAGCTGACCGACACGCAACTGTCGGATGCGATCGCGGCCAACTTGGTCGCCCCGTTCCGGTTCATCCGCGGCATGCTCCCCGCGATGCGAGCGGCGGGCACGGGACACATTGTCACGATCGGATCAGTGGCGGATCGCACGGTCTTCGCCGAGAACGGTGCCTACGCCGCAACGAAGTTCGGCGCACGCGCTATGCACGAAGTGCTCCGTGTCGAGACGCGTGGCAGTGGCGTGCGCGCCACGCTCGTGTCGCCCGGACCGACGGACACGGCCCTGTGGGATCTCCTGAATCCGGATTCCCGCAGTGATTTGCCAAACCGCGACCAAATGCTGCGGGCCGACGACGTCGCGCGCGCGGTACTCTTTGCGGTCACGCAGCCCGCGTCGGTCAATATCGACGAGTTGCGACTCTCCCGGAGCTGAGCCCATGCATGTTGAGCTGATTGATCGGCTCCGCTGCACGGGTGCGCACGCGGAGTCGTGGCTCGTGGCGCATGCTGACCGGTCCGAGGACCGTCGGATTCTCGAGGGAACACTCGGCTGTCCCATCTGTCAGCGGGAGTTTCGCATTACCGACGGTGCCGCGTGGATGGGCGACGACGAACCGGCCTGCCTCCCGCCCGGTGCTGTGCTCGATGCGGATGGGGCGCTCCGGCTGGCCGCTCTACTCAACGTCGATGAACGCGGCGGCCTCTACGTGCTCGGCGGCGCCATCGCGACGGCCACGCAGGCACTCGCCACCTTCGACACGGCCCGATGGATCCTGCTCTCTCCGCCGGACGGCGTTGGCGCGGAGGCCACGATTCGCGGGGCGGGCGATCAGGTACCGCTCGCGCGCGGAAGCGTGCGTGGCATCGCGATCGATCGATCCTCCGCAACGCTCGCGGCGGCGGCAGCCGCAACGCTCACCCAGGGCGGGCGTCTGCTTGCGCCGGTGGGGACGGAGCTGCCGCACGGGATGGAAGAACTCGCCCGCGACGCGGACCAATGGGTCGCGCAGAAGGTGGCCGCGTTCGATACGAGCGCGCTCGTCACTCCCCGCCGTGCGGCTCCGCGTACAACGCATCAATGAGCGCCTTGTAGTCGCGGTCAATCACGCGACGCTTCACCTTGAGCGTTGGGGTGAGTTCTCCGCGCTCGACCGAGAAATCATGTTCGAGAATGGCGATCTTCTTTGGCGATTCAAAGTGTGCGAGTGCCGCGGTCTCCTTCGCGACTTCCTGTTCGATCTTGGCGGTGATCGTCGGCATGGTCAGTAACTGCGCGCGATCTGTCCACGTGATGTGCTGGCGCCTGGCCCACGGTTCGAGTTGATCAAAGTTCGGCACGACGAGCAGCACGGGGAACTTGCGCCGATCGCCGATCATCACCGCTTGGCTGATGTACTTATTGGTCTTGATCGTGTTCTCGATGGGCTGCGGCGCGATGTTCTTACCACCCGCCGTGACAATGATGTCCTTTTTGCGATCGGTGATGCGGAGGAATCCGTCCTCGAGCACGCCGATGTCGCCCGTGTGGAACCAACCGTCGGCGTCAATCGCTTCGGCGGTCGCCACGGCGTTGTTGTAATAGCCGCGCATGACGTGCGGGCCGCGCGTGAGGATCTCACCGTCGGTCGCGATAACGACCTCAACGCCGTCGATCGGTTTGCCGACGGTCCCAATTCGGAACGCACCCGGAATGTTCACGGAAATCACTGGAGAGGTCTCGGTCAGTCCGTAGCCTTCGAGAATCACCAAGCCCGCGGCATAAAAGAACTTGTTGATCTCCGGTGCCAACGGAGCGCCGCCTGACACAAAGAATCGCAGGCGTCCGCCGGTGCGCTCCAAGAGCTTGCTGAACACGAGCTTCTGCGCGAGCGCGTACTTCCATGCCAGTAGCCCCGTGGGTTCGCGGCCCGCCAACTTTTCGTCGGCCCAGCGCTCAGCGACGGCACGTGCCCAGAAGAAGATGCGCTTCTTCAGCCCGCCGCCGGCCACGGCGCTTTCGAGGATGCGTGCGTACATCTTCTCGTACAGGCGCGGCACCGACATGCAGAACGTCGGACGCACTTCCTGCAGATTCAGCGGGACGGTATCAATGCTCTCGGCGTACGCAATCGAGGTGCCGGTGGCCCAGAAGAGATAGTCGCCCATCCGCTCGAACACGTGCGACAGTGGCAAGAAGGAAAGCGCCACATCGTGCCCCGTAAATGGAATCTTCGTGCTGCTCTCCACAACGTTCGAATACAGATTGTTGTGCGTGAGCATCACGCCCTTTGGGAGTCCGGTCGTCCCCGAGGTGTAGATCAGCGTGGCCAGGTCGTCGGGGTGCACCGTCAGAGCGTCCGCCTTCCAGGCCGCTGCGCGCTCGGGGGAATCCGCCGATGCGCCGCGCGCGTCGAGGGCGGCGAGCGTCAGGTCAACGCCGGGGGCCGCGTCGGGAAGGAAGGTGATGACGTACTTGAGCCCTGGTAGTTCGCTCCGGATCGCAGCGATTTTTGCGGCCTGATCGGCGTTCGACACAAAAATTGCGACGGCGCCAGAGTCGCGCAGAATGTGCGCGATCTGATCCGCCGGTAGCGTCGGGTAGACGGGCACATCCGCCATCCCCACCGAGAGGCAGGCCCAGTCTGCAAAGGCCCACTCGGGGCGGTTCTCGGAGAGGATGGCAACACGGTCGCCGCGCGCGAGGCCAAGCTCTGCGAGACCGAGGGCAATCCGACGCACACGAAGCAGCACCTCCGCATGGCTTATTGGCTGATAGCGTCCGTCGCGCCGCACCTGGTAGGCGTCGGGGCGGTCGAACTTCTCGAGTCCGGTGAAGAACAGGGCGTTCAGCGTGCCAGGCGTCGGGCGGGACGCGGGCGAGGACTTCGTCTGTGCGTCGGTCATAGTATGCTGATTCTACAGCCTGTCACCACAGGCGCCAGCACCCACCGTGACTTCGAGCGGCGTACCGGTGGTGCGGGGTACCCGCCGCGTGGGTCAGCTCTTGGGCCGCGTAATAATGACGAAGCGCACGGGTGAGCCACGCACCTGGGCCCCCTTGTAGCGCGCCGTGGCCTCAACGATCACGGAATCGGGGTTCCCCAGCAGGCCGATTGGGCGCACGCGGAGCTTTCGCCCCGTGAGCCCCGACGCATCGGAGGTATCGACCACCGAGGGGAGCGATCCATCGTTCAGCAGCGTTGCGACCGTGGTGTCGCCCTTCGGCTTCACGAGCCCGTGGTAGAGCACGCGATACGACACGAGCCACCCTTTCGGGAATTTCACGCCGCCGGAGCTGTCGCCACTGACGAGCGTCACCCCAATGCCGGTGTACGTATTCGTCGCGGGCACATCAGGGAGCGCATACACGAGTGTGTCGCGCTGTTTGCCGGTCGCAAAGACGGTGTCGGGGCGACGCGTAATCTCCAACGTGCGCTGCACACTCTGGATGCCATTGATCGACGCCAAGAATCGGACGGTTCCATTGCGGCCCTGCGCTGTCACGACGCCCGCGGACGTGATCGTCAGCCCGGTGTCGAAGGTGACGAAGCTGAACCGCGCGCCGCTCATCACAGCGCCTAGGCTGTTGTACGCCAGCGGATGGAGCGGGGCTGTAACGCCGAGTGAGTCGCGGAGGGTATCGCCCGACACGATCGCCGGAAAGGCGGTCGTGTCGAACTCCAAGGACACCGCGCGGTTCGCATCCGTGGGTACCGCGGTGCACGCCGCGCCAATCGCCGCGGCGAGTGCCAGCCCGAGCGGCACGAATACGCGGCGGTTCATGGGCGGAACCGCTCGGCGAGTCTCGTCGCGAGGTTCACGTACGCCTGCGACGCGGGGTCGGCGGGGCTCCGCACCACGGCAGGAACGCCGGCCGAGAAGGCATCGCTCACGGCGGCACTGCGAGGAATCGTGAAGTCAAAGAGCAACTTGGCGGGGATGTGCTGGCGCACATGGGCCGCCGTGCGCTCGCAGGCGGCGTTACCCGCCTCGTACATCGTGAGGAGGATTCCGTCGAAGACCAACGCGGGGTGCGTGGCGACCACGCTCTGGATCCCCCGCAGAATCTGCGGGGTGGTCTGGAGCACGAGCGGTTCGCACTGCAACGGCACCAGCACGCGATCGCTGCATTCCAGCACGCGTCGCGTGACGGCGCCCAGTCCAGGTGGGGTGTCGACCACGACGATATCGCATCGCTCGCGTGCCACGGCGAGCATTTGTGGGAGCAGATCGCCAACCGCAATCTCGCTCGAGTAGTCCGAATGGTCGGCGTTATCGGCGACACTTCCCACCAGCATCACGCGGAGCCACGGCAGCGATGTGGGGAGAATCACGTCGCGGAGTGCCACGGTGCCGGCCAGGTAGTCGGCAAACCCCAGCGTCGAGTGGCCCTGTCGAAGCCCAGCGCCGTAGCGCACCGACCCCTGCGGGTCGACGTCGACAATCAGCGTCTTGAGACCACGTCGCGCGAATGCCGCCGCGAGGTTCACCGCGGTCGTGGTCTTGCCGACGCCACCCTTTTGACTGACCACTGCGAGAATCGCGCCCACCCTATCCCTCGCTCGCCGACGTCGTACCGCTCGCGTCCTGGCGGAGTTGATCGAGCGTCGCCTGTGCGTGGCGGATCCAGCGCTCGGCCTCGTCGCCAGCGGGAGGCCGAGCGAGAAATGCGGCCAGATGCTTCTCAGCGCCGGCGGGATCGTTGCGTTTGATCAGCAGGAAGGCCAACCCGTAGTGCGCCCCCGAGAGGGTTGGGTCAATCTCCAGCGAGCGCCGATAGGCCCGCACCGCTTCTTCCAGACGTCCGGTCCGCGAAAAGGCGATGGCCATATTCTGGAGCACCTTCAGGTCGTTCGGGTTGTCGCGAAGCGCGAGCCGATACGAGGTGAGGGCGGCGTCGTAGTCCCCCTGACGCTCCAAGACCAGCGCCTCGGACAGATAGTCGAGGCGCTGCGGTCTGGGGCTTGAGTCGGAGCTGCCACCAAGAAGGCGGCTCAACCAGGACATAGAGGCGGGGGCAGGGCAGAGGGACTATCGGGCATCCGGGGGACACTTCCCCCACACAAAGACGCGCCGCTCCCCCTCAACGGCACAAGCTAGGGGTACACGTGAGGGCGAGCAACCTGGACCGGGGTCCCCAGCCCCCTTCCGGCCCCCTCAGCGGCCCCCTCAGCGGCCCCCTCAGCGGCCCCATCAGCGGCCCCCCGAGTACCCACCCGAATGCGCCCGCCATAGCTTCCGGTATGACCACCAAACGGCCCACCCGTCCGCACAAGGCAGCCTTCGTCGTCGACTGGCCAGTCTTCGGTGAACTCTCACGCGCGCTCGCGCTCAAAGTCGCGCGTGAGTTCGATCCGGAGTTGGTCATTGGGATCGCGAACGCCGGCGTGGTGCCGGGGGCGGTCGTCGCTGCCATTTTAGACCGTCCATTCCACTCGATGATGGTCAGCCGTCGATATCGCGCCGAGACGGTGCGGGCAACGCCGTCGGTCTTCGGGGAGGCGCCGTCTGACGTCCGTGGCAAGCGCGTGCTGATCGTCGACGAGACCTGTGACTCGGGCGACACCCTGCGATTGGCGATCGCGGCCATTCTGAACTCGGGGGCCGCCGAGATTCGCACGGCCGTGAGCTTCAAGACGGGGAGCTTTGTTCCCGACTTCCATGCGATGGAACTCGAGAACTCGATTGTCCTACCCTGGGATCGCGAGATTCTGGTGGACGGCGAGCTCTCGCCGAACCCGAAGTACGAGGGGCTCGACTAACCCGCGATCGACGCGACGGCGACAGCGTAGTCCACGCCGGTCGCCATCCGCTCGTAGATCGTTGTCAGCACGCGCTCGCTGCCAACCAGAAAGCGGCACTGCGCTCCGCCACTCGACCGGCACTCGACCTCGAGCGCGGCCAGCGGGGCATCGGCCACATGACTGAAAAAATCGGCGAGCAGTCCCGCCGAGTAGTGGCAGCCCGGATACGCGAGCGCGGCCCCCAGGTCGGATTCGGCCCAGTCAGGGGCCGCGAGAGACGCCACCACCCCGTTCAGGGAGCTGACGGTGACGTCGCCCCATCCGCTCTCGCGGAAGAACTGCGCCGAGAGCTCACGGAACTGGTCGACGCCGAGCGAGGACGGCGCCTCGAGCCCGCGGGCGGCTGTCCACCGTTCAAAGGCGGCGAACACTGGCGCGCCGGCAGCGAACCCGCCCTCCTGCAACCACGTGTCCGCGGCGTCGCCGACGTCGCGACGCATCGCCGCGCGCAGCGCGAGGAGCGATTCACGCGGAAAGGCGACGAGGGCGTCGGCCGGAAGATTGATGGGGGTGGTCACTGACTCAAAGAAAGACTCAGCGCCCAACGCGGCGCAAGAGTTCGGCCTCATCAATGACTTCGGTGCCGAGTGCGCGGGCCTTGTCGAGCTTGCTCCCGGCGTCCGCTCCCACGACCAGCAAACGGGTCGCCTTGGAGACAGAATCGGTCACCTTGCCACCGGCGGACTGAATAAGCTCCTTGGCCTCATTGCGACTCAGCGTCGGGAGGGTCCCCGTGACGACCACCGTGAGCCCCTTGAACACCGACGACACCTCGGCCTTCTGGGGTTCGACCGTATTCACACCGGACGTCTTGAGTCGGTCGAGCAACCCCTGTACCTGCGGGTCGGTGAAGTAGTCGTGGACCGACGTGGCGATAATCGGGCCAATGCCGTGGACCGCCTCGATGGCGTCAGGACCACGCACGGCCGACGCGGCGAGTTCGTCGAGCGTTCCGAACTGTCGCGCGAGCAACTGGCCGGCCTCGGCGCCCACGTGGCGGATCCCGAGGCCAAAGAGCAGGCGCGAGAGCGGCTGCGCTTTGGAGGCCGCAATGGCATCGACCAGCGCCTGCGCACTCTTGGCCGCGAACCGCTCGAGTTCGGCGATCTGCGCGGTGGTGAGCTGGTAGAGATCTGCGCTGTCGTGCACCATGCCGCTCTCAACCAGCTGCTCGATGCGCGCGGTGCTGAGGCCGTCGATGTCCATTGCACCGCGTGATGCGAAGTGCACGAGTGCTTCGAGGCGTCGACCCGGGCAGCGGTCATTTTCGCAGAAGATATCCTTTTCGTCGCGACGCACTGCGTCCCCACACGAGGGACACACCTCGGGGAACGCAGTCCGAGCCGGCGGGTTCGCGGGGTCGCGCTTCTCAGGCACCGGCCCGATGATCTGCGGAATCACTTCGCCGGCACGCTTGAGGAGCACAACGTCGCCGACGCGCAGATCCTTATGCGTGATCAGTTCGAAATTGTGGAGCGTCGCATACCGGACGGTGGTGCCGCCGACTTCAACCGGCTCGAGCACGGCATAGGGATTGATCTTGCCGGTTCGGCCCACGTTGACCTCGATGGCGAGCAGTCGCGTTTCGGCGATGTCTGGCGCAAACTTTCGCGCAATCGCCCAGCGAGGAACACGGCCGCCGACCACACCCAGCTCGCCCTGCAGCGCCAGCGAATTCACCTTCACGACCAAGCCGTCGATGCCAAAGTTGAGCGCGGCGCGTGTGGTCGTCTCCACCTCATGTGCGTGGGCATGCACGTCCGCGAGCGTCGCGCACCGCTTGCGATGCGGGGCAACGGGGACGCCCCACGCGACAAGCGTGTCGAGCAGTTCCCACTGCGTCCGGAACGGGAGCGTTGCGCTGCCAGGGACCGCAAAGGCGTAGCCGAAAAAGCGCAACGGGCGCGCCGCCGTGATCGCCGGGTCCTGCTGTCGGAGCGAGCCCGCCGCACTGTTCCGCGGGTTCGCAAACACGGGCTCTCCAGCCTGTGCGCGCTCCTCATTGAGTTGCTCAAAGCCGTCGAACGGAAAGTACACTTCGCCGCGAATCTCAATCACCGGGGGATGCCCCGTGCCGTGAAGCCGGAGCGGAATCCCACGAATGGTGCGGAGGTTCGCCGTAATGTCCTCGCCCACCGTACCGTTGCCACGCGTCGCGCCCGTCACAAACACGCCGTCGCGATACGTGAGGCTCACCGCCGCACCATCAATCTTGAGCTCCGTGCAGTACCCGTCAGCCGCGACCGCCTCGCTCACGATCTTCACCGCGCGCGTGTCCCAGTCCACGACTTCGTCGTCACTAAACGCATTGTCGAGCGAGATCATCGGGACCAAATGCGCATGCTTCGCAAAACTGGTGGCGGGCTCCGCCCCAACGCGCATCGTCGGCGAGTCCAGCGTCCGCAACTCAGGATGCTCACGCTCAATTGCCTGCAGCTCGCGGAACAGCATATCATAGTCGCGGTCCGGCAGCGTCGGCCGATCGAGCACGTAGTAGTCGTGCGATGCCCGTTCCAGCACCTGACGCAGCTCGGCGGCTCGCGCGGCGGTTGGCGTCACAGCTTTCGTCACAGCTTGCGCACTCGCTCGGCAGCAAGACGCTGATACGCCTCGTCGTTGAACTCACGAACGGGCGCCGCAATCACGCTTTCATATGTGGCGCGTGCCTTGGCCTTCATCCCCCGGTCGGCGTAGATCGCGGCAAGGTCCATGCGGTGTACCAAACGCAGGGGGTCCAGCGCAACCGACTTTTCCATAAACCGCTGTGCCTCGTCCCAGCTGGCCACCTTGAACATGTCCGTCTTGAAAAAGGCGCGTGCGAGCATCCGGGACACCACGTCCGTTCGCATCACTTCGGCATGCCACATGCCGAGCACATGCAACGCGCCGGCATGCAAGGAATCGCCCTTGAGGGCGGCGAGTGCCTCCACCCGAACGAGATCCGCAAACTTGATGCGATCGCGCGGACTCACGCTCAACGCTCGGCGTCCCGCCGCGCGCGCCAAGGCGAAGTGCCCATCGGCGCCGAGTGGGTTTACCTCAGCCGCACGCCGCCCATACGATTCGGCTTGGCTCAGCGCCTCGTCCTGGGCTTTTCCTTTACCGTACGATTCAGCGAGGTCCACTTCGGCCCGTGACGCTTTCCACAACGCATCGTAGTTCTTAGGTTCCGATTGGAGCGCGGCGCGATATCGATCAAGCGCGGCGGGCACCTTGCGGAGCGTGTATTCGTGGTCGCCGAGCGCGATCTGTTCCCGCGCGGTGGACTGCGACAATGCAGGACGTGCGCTCGCCACCAACGCGGCAAGCGCGATTCCGAAGCAAAGGACTGCCGTACCCCGCCGACCCAAGGCCATGCGCCACCTGCGAAAGAAGTTTCCCCTGAACTACCCGAACGTTCGCCACACCAGCGGACGGGGTCAATGACACTCCGCGACCTGATCGAGTGCAAGCGCGACGGCGGTGAAATCCCCGCCGACGCATGGCACCTGTTTACCCGCGATCTCGCCGCAGGAACGCTCGCCGACTACCAGGTGTCTGCGCTCCTCATGGCAATCTATTTCCGGGGGCTGACAGAGCGCGAAACCACAGCCCTTATGGAGGGGATGCTCGCGAGCGGCCAATCGCTGGAGCTACGGCATTTGCCCGTCGGCCGCGTGGACAAGCACAGCACTGGCGGGGTTGGGGACAAAGTGTCCATCGCCCTAGCACCAATCGTCGCCGCCTGCGGGGTGGCCGTGCCGATGATGTCTGGGCGTGGGCTTGGGCATACCGGGGGAACACTCGACAAGCTCGAGTCGATTCCCGGCTTCCAGACGCGCATGCCGCTCGTGGACGCCACACGCCAACTGGAGCGGCTCCATTGCGCGCTGATCGGGCAGTCGGGGGAGATTGCCCCCGCTGATCGGATCCTCTACGCCCTACGCGATGCCACCGGAACCGTGGAGAGCATCCCCCTGATCTCGGCGTCGATTATGAGCAAGAAGATGGCGGAGTCACTCACCGGTCTCGTCCTCGACGTCAAGACCGGGGCGGGCTCCTTCATGCCCAAGCTCGACGATGCGCTTACTCTCGCCCACACCATGATTGCCCTTGGGGCACGCCACTCAGTGCCGGTGGTGGCGCTGCTCACAAACATGGACTCGCCGCTTGGCGTCGCCTGTGGGAACGCCAACGAGATTGAGGAATCTGTTGACCTGCTCAAGGGTGGCGGCCCCGCAGACCTTCGGGAACTGACGCTTCGAACCGCCGCCGAGATGCTGGTCCTGGGCGGCACGGATGCCACGCTCGACGGCGCGTTGACCCGCGCTCGAGGGGCCGTGGAGAGCGGCGCGGCGCTGCAACGGTTCCGTGAGATCGTCGCCGCGCAGGGTGGGGATCCCCGCGTCTGTGATGATCCCACCGGGGTCCTCCCGCAGCCAGCCCTTCGGATCCCCTTCGTTGCCGCCTGTGACGGGATCGTGCAGCGCGTGGAGCCGAGGACTGTGGGGAAGGGAATCACGGCCATGGGCGGAGGGCGCAACACGATGGCAGATGCCATCGACCCATCCGTGGGGTTCCGGATTACCACGCGTCCGGGCGATGCCGTGCGGGCCGGCGCGACCTTGGCGATGATCGAAGCGAGGGACGACGCATCCGCCGAGGCGGGGCGTGCCGCCTTGGCCCAGGCCATTGTGATCGGCCCGGGGGCGGTTCAGCCCCGACCGTTGATTTCGCATCGGATTACGACTGGCGGAGTGGAACTGATCGCCTAAATTCAACAGCATTCTGGCCCTATCGAGGGATTCGGCCACACAGACAGGGTCTACAGGGAGCGCGCACGATGGAGAAGTTCGAGAAGATGGCGGCGCAGGGCGCAATGACGATGGCGGGTGGGATCGTGGCGTTGTACGCGTTCCTTCTCTTCATCTGGCGTCCGACGGTCACCAGCGGCGCTCCTGGCGCCACGGGTGGCATTACGCCGCTCCTCTGGGGGCTCCTCGCGGTCGCGATGGCCGTTCCCGTGGTGATCCTCGCGGTCGCACACGTTGCGTTCGCGCGCGATCTGAAGACTGGCGCGAAGCCGATGCACTAGCTCGGATAGGCAAAAGACCCCGCCGGCGAATCCGCCGGCGGGGTCTTTGTATATCTACAGGAGCACGTCGCGTTGCGTTGTTAGATGTCGAGGTTGCTCGCGAACTTCGCGTTCGTCTCGATGAAGACTCGGCGTGGCTCGACTTCGTCGCCCATCAGGGTCTGGAACAGTTCGTTGGCATGTACAGCGTCCTCGACGGTGACCTGGAGGATCGTGCGCGTCTCCGGGTCCATCGTGGTCTTCCAGAGCTGGTCGGGGTTCATTTCGCCGAGACCCTTGTAGCGCTGGATGTTGATGTTGGTTTTGTTGGCATCACCGCCGCCCAAGCGCTTCGTGATTTCTTCACGCTCGGCCATGTCGTAGGCGTAATACTCTTCCTTCCCCTTCGCGACGCGGAAGAGCGGCGGCTGCGCGATGTACACGAAGCCCGACTCAATCAGCTGCGGCATCTGCCGATAGAAGAAGGTCAGCAGCAGGGTGCGGATGTGGGCGCCGTCGACGTCGGCGTCCGTCATGATGATGATTTTGTGGTAGCGGGCGTTGCCGATCTGGAACTCGTCCTCGCCGATGCCGGCACCGATCGCCGTGATGATCGTCCGGATCTCGTCGTTCGAGAGGATCTTGTCGATGCGCGCTTTCTCGACGTTCAAGATTTTGCCGCGCAGCGGGAGGATCGCCTGGAACATGCGGTCACGTCCCATCTTGGCGGAGCCACCGGCCGAGTCACCTTCGACCAAGTAGATCTCGCACATCGCCGGATCGCTCAGTGAGCAATCGGCGAGCTTGCCCGGCAAGTTGCCGACGTCGAGCGCCGACTTCTTGCGGGTGAGGTCACGCGCTTTGCGGGCCGCTTCGCGCGCACGAGCCGCCGAGAGTGCCTTCTCGAGGATGATGTTGGCGACACGCGGATGCCCTTCGAGATAATCGGCGAGCCACTCGTTGACGACCGTCTTGACCGCGCTCTCGACTTCAGAGTTGCCGAGCTTGGTCTTGGTCTGGCCTTCGAACTGCGGTTCGCGGACCTTCACCGAGAGTACGGCGGTGAGTCCTTCACGCACGTCGTCGCCGGTGAGCTTGATGTCCTTGTCTTTCTTGGCGAACGACGACTTGTCGAGATGCTTGTTGATCACGCTCGTGAGTGCCGACTTGAAGCCGGTGAGGTGCGTGCCACCCTCGTGCGTGTTGATGTTGTTGACGAACGAGAACATCGTCTCGCTGTAGCCGTCGTTGTACTGGATCGCGAGTTCGATCCCGATGTCGTCCTTCTCGGTGTCGAGATGGACGATGTCGGTGTGCAGCGCCTTGCGGCTCTGGTTCAAGTAGGCGACGAACTCCTTGAGTCCGCCCTTCGCGTGGTAGTGCTCAGACTTTTCTTGGCCCTCGCGCTCGTCGGTCAGCGAGATCATCACGCCCTTATTCAGGAACGAGAGTTCCCGGAGGCGCGATGCAAGAATCGAGTAGTCGTACACAAGTTCGGTGAAGATTTCGGCGTCCGGCTTAAACCAGACCTTCGTGCCGCTCTCCTTTGCGGGGACCTTGCCGAGCACTTTGAGCTTCGTCGTCGTGTCGCCACGCGTGAAGTCCATGTAATGCTCTTTCCCGTCGAGCTTGACCCACACCTTGAGCGTCTCGGAGAGCGCGTTCACGACCGACACGCCCACGCCGTGCAAACCGCCCGAGACTTTGTAGGAGTTCTTGTCGAACTTACCGCCGGCGTGCAGCACCGTCATGGCGAGTTCGATGCCCGGAATTTTCTCGATCGGATGGATGTCAACGGGGATGCCGCGCCCGTTGTCCTCAACCGTGATCGAGTTGTCCCCGTGGATCGTCACCTTGACGCTGTCGCAGTAGCCCGCGAGCGCTTCGTCGATCGAGTTGTCGACGACCTCGTACACGAGGTGGTGCAGACCACGACTGCTCGTGCTGCCGATGTACATGCCCGGGCGTTTGCGCACCGCCTCGAGCCCCTTCAGTACCTGGATGTTAGAGGCACCGTAGTGGGAATCGGCAGCGTCGTTCGTCTTGGCCATTGGACTCGAAGGAGGAGGCTGAACGGGGGGTCGGACGAGCGTGAAAATCGGCGCGAAGAAATGCCGAATCTCCCCTCTCGACCGGAACACCGAAAATTAGGCAGTTGTACGCGCGGGCGCAATCACTGAAGCGGCCGAAACACGCGTCGGTCTGCAGCCCGCAAAGAGCCGTCCCCCAAGGACTTACCAGCCCCCTAGCGGATCAGCTCCCACCGGATGCGCTTCACCGCGGCTGGCCCCGGATGCGCGTTGATTTTGGCAACCAACGTGCGCTCCATCATCGACAGTTCTTGCATCCAGCCGTGCGTCTTCACGCCAACGAATAAGGTGCCGTCGTCCGTGAGCATGCGCGGGGCGGTCACCCCAGCGATTTGTGCCCCGACAATGGTGTGCCACTCAACGAGCACGCGCGCGCGACCCACCCGTCCATCGAGTCCGCTCTCCTTGAGAAAGCTGGCCAGCGCATCACCGATGCTGCTTGGCTTGCTCTTGGGACGCTCGTCGCTCATCGGCGCCTCATCCAGCACGCACCGGCGTAAACACGCCGTCGATCACGCGCCACCGTTCCAGCCGAGTGAAGCCGTCGGGGATTTCTTCTTCGCGGGGCACGCAGAGTACCGTCTGCCCGAGGCCGTGCGACGAGGCGGCGTCGATCAGCGCGAGCACGCGGTCGGCGCGCCGTCGATCGAGTTCGGCGAAGGGGTCGTCGAGCAGGAGGAGCGGCTGCGCCCCGCGCGCGCGGAGGGTGGCCGCCTCCAAGAGCCTGAGCGCGATCGCCGCGGTGCGCTGCTGGCCTGCGGATCCAACGGTGCGCAGGTCGCGCCCGTCGAGGGAGATGCTGAGGTCATCACGATGTGGGCCCGCGTGCGTGAGGCCGCGCCGGATGTCGTGGTCACGCCCACGCTGCAGCGCATCGGCCAGCGCGCCGCGGCAGTCCTGCGCGTCGGCAAGCGACGAGCCGTATTCGAGGGTCATCGGTGCGCGCTCTCCAATGGCGTGCACCAGCCGTGCGAACTCATCGGCTTGCAACGCGACCCACGCCCGTCGTTCCTCGATCAGCACGGCCCCGTGCTGCGCGAGCATGGGCTCCCAGGCGGCCACCGACGCTGCCGCCGCTGTGCTGCGTGCCGCGTCGCGGAGTGTGGCATTCCGCCGAGCGAGCGCCGCACGATATTGGCGCAACGCGTGCAGGTATGGCGCGGAGGTCAGCGCGAGCACGATGTCGAGGTACCGGCGACGTTCGGCCGGCGCGCCAGCCACCAGCACCACATCAGCCGGGGAGAACCCCACCGAGGGAAGTGCGCCGAGTGCGTCGGTCAGGCGTGTAATCTCGACGCCGTCGAGGGTGACTTTCTTGCGGCCCGCGCGATCCGCACCGGCGCCGCAGCTCTGGGCCTGTGCCCCTCCCATCACGGCGCCAATGTGGAAGCCCGCCGCGCCAAAGCGAATCAGGTCGCGGTCGCGCGCGCCCCGTGTCGAGCGGAGGAGCTCCAGGTAGGCGATCGCTTCGAGGAGATTCGTCTTGCCGTGCCCATTCTCACCAATAATTGCCACGCCGTCGGCGGGAAACCGGAGCTCCGCTGTCGCGATATTTCGGAAATCGCGAAGCGCCAGCGCGCGCAGAGTGACGCGCGCGCTCGTTGGCACCTGCACAGCGGGCAGTGACACGCCCGGCTCAGGCGCCGCGGAAGACAGCGGGGCGCTTCTCGAGGAAGGCGCTGGTGCCTTCCTTCATGTCGGCGGTGTTTGCGAGTCCCCCAAACAGGTCAGATTCGAGCTCGAGCGCCTGGTCGAGCGGGAGGTCGAGTCCGCGGTCCACCACGTTGATCGCCGCCGCCAGCGCGAGCGGGCCGTTCTTGAGGATTGCCGTCGCCATCGTGCGGGCGGTCTCGAGTAAGGCGTCCGGTGCGACCACGGCATTTGCGATCCCCAGCCGATACGCCTCGGCCCCGTCAATCGGGTCGCCGGTCAGCAGCAGCTGCAGGGCGCGTCCTCGTCCAATCAAGCGCGCGAGGCGCTGCGTGCCGCCGTAGCCAGGGATCAGTCCGAGTTTTACCTCGGGAACGCCGAGCTTGGCGCTCTGCGAGACGATACGAATGTGGCAGGCGAGCGCGAGTTCGCAGCCGCCCCCGAACGCGAATCCGTTGATGGCCGCAATCACCGGCTTGGGGCCACGCTCGATCGACCGAAAGACCTGCTGCCCGATGCGCGAGGTGTCGGCAAGCGCGGCCGCATCCTGAGTCGCGATGGCTGCGATGTCCGCGCCCGCGACGAAGGCGCGACCCGCGCCCGTCAGGATGATGGCGCCGACGCTGGGGTCCGCGTGGAGCGCGGCGACGCTCACCCCAATCTCACCCATGAGCGTGGCGTTGAGTACGTTGAGCTTGTCGGGGCGATTGATCGTGATCGTGGCAATGCGGTCCACAATCTCGACGAGCAGCATCTCGTATGACATGGTAGGGCGGTCGGAGGAGGTGAGGGTGAAATCTATCCGCGAATGCCGCCGCGCGTCGGCGGGGGTTAAGTTTCTCATGTGGAACCCATCCGTGCCGTGCAGTGGTCGCCTGCGGGCGACGCCCTCCGCATTATCGACCAACGCCGACTTCCCGACGCCTGTGTCGAACGGGAGTTGCGCACGGTCGAGGAGGTCATGGAGGCCATTCGCACGCTCGCCGTGCGCGGGGCACCCGCCATCGGTGTGGCGGCCGCGATTGGCCTGGTGGCCTCACTGCTCCCCTTCCGTGACGAGGATCCCCACCTCGTCCGCGCGCGCCTCCAGGCCCATGCGGGGCTGATTGGCGGTACGCGCCCGACGGCAGTGAACCTCTCCTGGGCTATGCAGCGTATGCAGGATGTCGCCGCCGCACGCCCGGTGGCGACGAGTGCGGAACTCCTCGATATACTGCGGCGCGAAGCCACCGCGATTCTCGACGAAGACATCGCCATGTGTCGCGCCATCGGCACGCGGGGTGCCACGCTGATTCCCGACGGTACGCGCATCCTGACCCACTGCAACGCCGGCGCGCTCGCCACCGCGGGAATCGGCACCGCGCTCGCTCCTGTGTACGTCGCGCACGAAGCCGGCCGTTCGGTTCAGGTGTTTGCCGACGAAACACGCCCGCTGTTACAGGGAAGCCGGCTCACCGCGTGGGAGCTCGAACGCGCGGGGGTGCCGGTCACTGTGATTACCGACGCGATGGCCGCGAGCCTGATGCGCGCCGGCGAGATCGACATGGTCTTGGTCGGCGCCGATCGGATCGTCCGCAATGGCGACGTCGCGAACAAGATCGGCACCTACAACGTGGCGGTGATTGCCAAGCACCACGGCATCCCATTCTATGTATGCGCACCCTGGAGCACGATTGATCATGCAACCGCGTCTGGGGCGGCCATCGACATCGAGCAACGCCACGCCGACGAAGTGCGTCATGTGCGTGATACGGTGGTCGCGCCAGTGAACATCCCCGTGCGGAACCCAGCCTTCGACGTGACCCCGCACGAGCTCGTGACAGCCATCATCACCGATCGCGGCATCTACCGCGCGCCCTATGCATTCACCTTCCCGCACGGGCGAACAGACTGATGCGTGCCGTCCTCGCCATCGATCAAGGAACCACGGGCTCGACCTGTCTGGTCATCTCCGAAGACGGGCAGATTCGTGGGCGCGGGTATCGGGAAATCACGCAGTACTTCCCCGAGCCGGGATGGGTAGAGCATGACGCCGACGAAATCTTTGCGCGCACCGTAGAGGCCGCACGTGAAGCGATCGCGCAGAGCGCCGCGAACGGCATTGTCCCCGAGGTGCTCGGCATCACGAATCAGCGCGAGACGGTGCTGCTCTGGGATCGCGCCACCAGCGTGCCAATCGGGCGCGCCATCGTCTGGCAGGATCGCCGCACCGCCGCACGGTGCGCGGCGCTCGCGGCGCTCGCGTCGCAGCGCGACGCCATTGCCGCGGCCACTGGCCTGGTCACCGATCCGTATTTCTCAGCGACAAAACTCGAATGGCTGCTGGAGCATCGATTAGGCGTCGCCCCGCGTTCGCTCGACACGATCGCCGCCGGCACAATCGATAGCTGGCTCATCTGGCGTCTCACCAATGGCGCGGTGCACGCGACCGATCCCACGAATGCGTCGCGCACAATGCTCTACGACATCAATACCATGTCGTGGAGCGCGCCTCTCTGTGCCCTGTTCAATGTGCCGCCGTCCTTGCTTCCCGAGGTCCGGCCGTCCAGCGGATCGTTCGGTGTGACGGCCCCCGAACACCTCGGACTCGCACTGCCAATCGGTGGAGTGGCGGGGGATCAGCAAGCCGCGCTCTTCGGTCAAGGCTGCTGGGCGCCTGGCACGAGCAAGAACACCTACGGCACCGGCGCATTCCTGCTCCTCAACACGGGCGCGACACGACCCACGGGCGGGCAGGGGTTGCTCACCACCATCTGCTGTGACGCCACGGGCGCTCCCGCCTACGCGCTCGAAGCGAGCATCTTCATCGCCGGAGCAGCCGTCCAATGGCTCCGCGACGGCCTCGGCCTGCTCGAGCGCGCGGGAGATTCGGAGGCCATGGCGCGGAGTCTGACTTCAAACGATGGCGTGTACTTCGTCCCCGCGCTCACCGGACTGGGCGCCCCTGTGTGGGAGTCCGCGGCGCGTGGAACGATCGTTGGTCTTACGCGTGGGACCACGCGCGAGCACCTCGTGCGCGCGGCGCTCGAAGCCATGTGCTTTGGTACGGCAGATGTGCTGCGCGCGATGCGCGAGGCGAGCGGTGCGCCACTCGACGTGCTCCGCGTCGATGGTGGTGCCGCAGCGAACGGATGGTTGATGCAGTTTCAGTCCGATGTGCTCGGTGTTCCGGTCGAACGCCCCGATATCGTCGAGATCACCGCGATGGGCGCCGGTGCGTTGGCCGGTATTTCGGTGGGCGTCTGGCCAAGCGCCCAGGCGTTCCTCACCGCGCGCACCTACCAACGGTTTGTGCCCGGCGAGGGAGCAGTTGCTGCGCAGCACGCAATGAAGGGCTGGCACCGTGGGGTCCGCGCTGCGGTCGCGTGGGCGCGTGACGCCGAGTAATCGCCAATGAACTTCATCCTCGTGTTCGCGCTCTGGAGCGGCCCTGCTCCCACGCCAGCATCTCCAGGCGATCGGTGGTTCGGTCCGGACAAACTGCTGCACTTCACGGCATCGGCGCTCATCCAATCCGTGACGCACACGGCACTCCGGTCGCGCGGCATGACGTATGCCAATGCGAGTTGGAGCGCCGCGGGCGTCACCGCTGCGGTCGGAGTCGGAAAAGAACTCCTGGATCGACATCGGAACGCCGACTTCAGTCTCCGCGATCTGACCTGGGACGCCATCGGCGGGGCATCGGGGGCGGTGCTCATGCGGCATTTCGACCGATGAGGCGCACATGACATCGCTGGGTCAGTTCGTCCTCTGGGGTGCCTTCGCTTGCGCAGCCGTCGCGGCAACGCTGGCGACCCTGGCCGGCGCACTCCGACGGCCTGCCTACGCGGCGGGCGCATCGTGGGCGCTCGCGGCCGCGGCCGTGCTCACCACGGCCGCGCTTGCGGTGCTCGCACGGGTGCTCGTCGCGAGTGAGTTCGCCGTGCGCTACGTTGCCACGTTCACCGCCTTCAGCCTCCCCGATGCCCTCAAGCTCGGCGCTATCTCCTCGGGCCCACCGGGAGTACTCCTCCTGTGGTCCACGGGACTCGCGATGGCCGCCGCATGGGGAGCGCGACGCGCGCTCGGCGAGGATGGCCGACGCGGCCCGATGCTCGTGCTATCGCTCGCGGTCGCGGTGCTTTTTGCGCTCACGCTGTGCGTGCTCCAGCACAATCCATTTGCCCTGATCGACCCAGCCCCGATTGACGGATTGGGGATGGAGCCCGAGTTGCAGCGCGTGTCGATCGTGCTGGCGAACCCGCTCATTCTCATTGGACTGGGCCTTGCGACCGCGGCCGCACTCGTTGGTGCGCTGGCCGCCCTCAATCGTCCGTTCTCCATGCGCATGACGGCGCTGGTGCGTCAGCTCGCCGTGGCGACCGAACTCGTGCTGCTCCCTGCGGTCCTGCTTGGCATCCGTGCCGCGTCGCAAATTGGAAATGGGACCTTTCGACTGTGGGACCAACTGCATCTTGGCGCGGTGGTCGTACTGGTTACGGCGTTTGTGGTCTCCTGGATGACAGCAACGCCACATGAGGAAGGGATCAACGGCTTCGCCCGACGCGTGAGTCTGACCGGGGTCGCCGTGATCGCAGTGGCACTCACCGGTATCCCACTGCGCACGACGGCGGATGTTCCACTCGTCGACGGCCAGTCGACCTCGCTCACGGATCGCTTCGGTCGCCTCTGGACCTTCGCCAGTCAGGGCACGAGTCGATTCGAGCGGCCGCCGAATCAGTATGTACTCGCGGTCGCAGTTGCTCCACGCGTTGGTGGCCGTCGACTCCCGCTGATTACCGCCGAACAGCGGGAATATGTGGACGGTCGAGGAGAATCACGGTATGAACCGGTGAGGATCACGGGCGTATCGGCCGGCGTGCTCGTCGACGCACAGCTCGCACTGCTCGAAATCGGCCCGGGCGGCGCGATGGTCCGTATCACGTTGTGGCCGCTGCGCACGTTGCTTGCCGTCGGTGCTGCTATTCTGTGGATCGGGGCACTGCTCCGACTCGCCGCAGCGATTGGCGCCGCGCAGGCTGCGGATCGCGCGCAGGCGGAGGCACAGGGCGCAGCGGCCGAAGCAGCGGTCGAGCGCTGGAAGGCAGCCGCGCTCTAGGTGATCGGCTGCGTGTAGCGAAAACGCGCGATCGTTAGCGCAGCACCTTCGCGAAACAATGTTTTTCGCCAACTAAGATCTCGCTCTGATCGAGCGCCTGGTATCGCGCGATTTTTTCTGGGAAGCGCGAGAGCGCCGAGTGGTCGAAGCCACAGGCGAGAAAGAGATCGTCGGAATAGGAGACGGCGAACAGTTCCGTGTAGCCTCGCGTGCGGGCGAGCTGTTCGGCAGCGGCGATCAGCAACTTCCCATGCCCGAGCCCCTGCGCGTCCGGTGAGACCGCAAGCGAGATCAGCTCGACCACGGACGGCGAGTACTCGTCCAGTGCGACACAGCCCACAATGCCGCCGTCCGCGTTACGCACCACGCGATAGTCGTGGAGATGCGCGTACGCGAAATCTGGCGAGCGCTGCAGCGTGAGTCCCTGCGGGGCGAATCGATTGTTCAGGTCGACCACCGCCTGAATGTCCGTCTCGTGCGCCACTCCGATTTGCATCACCGTTCAACCACCTCGAGGCGCCGGAGCGCCGCGCGTATAGGAAGGATTGTCGCCGCAATGCACAGCATCGTTGCGGCCGTGAATCCCAAGATCATCTCGGTCGGATCAGCGTGTGTGCCGAACGCCGCTGCCGACAGATAGCCGTAGACCGGCTTCGCTTCCAGAATCACCACCGCGCCAATCACCGTGATCGACGCCATCATAAACAACAGGCCACCGAACGAGGTGGGAATTTGCGCGGCATTTTCTGTTTCATACTGCGGAAACAGCGTGCCGAACCCTAAAGCCATTCCCGCGACCGCGAAGGTGAGGAGTGTAATCGACAAGACCGATACGAGGAACATGAACGCAGACACCTGCAGGAGGTAGTCCGTCACCCCCACAATTCCGAGTGCTAACACCAGGAGCGGTGTGGTCCCCACCCAGAACTTCGCCCAGAGCAGATCGCGCACCTGCATCGGGCTCGATCGCAGCAACCACAGCGTTCGCCCTTCCAAGGACACCCCGGGAAAGATGAAACGCGCGGCAATGGATGCCAAGACAAAGCCCGCCAGCACGAGATTCAAGAAAGGAATGACATTGACCAGGAAAAAGGTGATCCCCTCGCCCCGTAACGGCAGGAACTTGATGTTGAACACATAGACGACGACCAGCACGGCGAGCAGAATCAACTGCGACCATTGCGTGGTGTCGCGGAAAAAGACGCGCAGTTCTTTGGTGACCAGCTCGCGGCGGAGGACGCCGAGTGGGGCAAGGAGCCGCTGGCCGATGTCGGTGAGGCGTCCCGAGGAAACCGACCGTTGCGAGCTTTCCTGGGCCTTGCTGAAGCCGCCGAGGTACAGGCGACGGTGCAGCAGTGCACCAAATGTGACGGCGGCCGCAGCCGTGGTCCAGAGCAAATACAGCGCGAGCCAGTCGTGCGTTCCGGTCAGCGCTTGCATGATGCTGCGCTGCGCCCACTCGCTGGGCAGTAGGGGGGAGGTCGGCGTCCGCAGGACCGAGACGAACTCCACCAACGAGCGAAACCCCTCGGGGCGGGCGAGCCGCTCCGGGCGTACCAGCCGGAACAGCAGCACAATGCCTGCCGCCGTGACCACCGCGATCACGCTCAGAATGTCGCGTGTTCTGCGCGCGGGAAAAATGTTGACGAGCAGCAGTGTCAACGCGCTCCCGATCGCCGAAGGGAGCACGAGAAAGGGAATAAACACGGCAATCGCGAGGACGGCGAAACTCCACCCACCGTGATACGCGATGCCATACGCGGCAAACATCGGAACCGCCATCAGCGCCACCATCCAGCTCGACGCCAGCACCGTCTCCAAGAGCTCGGCCAAGTAGACGCGTAACCAGTCCACAGGCGCCGACACCAACAAGTCGAGGTCTTTCGCGAGAAAGAAACTCGAGAGCGCGGTGATCACATTCGACAACAGTAGAATCGAAAAGAAGCTCACGAGGATCAGCCCGAGCAACTTACCTGCGAGCAGCGGTCCGATCTCCTGCACGCCCTTGAAGTACAACAGCAAACGGTACAACACCGTGAACACAAAACTCCAGAACAGCACCCCGACCACCGCGAGCAGCGCGAGGCGTGCTCCGCGTCCACGTTCGCCGGTCATCGCGCGCGCGCGCGCGGTCAGCCACTTGGGTGTGAGGATGTGCAGGAGTGGCGCGTCGGGAAGCGCGTCGAAACCGGCCTCCGTTGGCTTGGGCTCGCGGGAACGGATCACGCGTCCAACACGTCCATGAGATCACGCGCTGCCCGCTGGCCGGTCAACCGGAGAAAAATCTCCTCGAGGCCACGCCCCTCGGCCGCGCCTGCCTGCAGCTCGTCCATCGTACCGCACGCCGCAATCCGCCCCGCATGAATGATGGCAATGCGATCGCACAAACTCTCGGCGGCCTCGAGCGTGTGGGTGCTCATCATGATCGTATGCCCGCGCCGCGTGTATTCCTTGAATAGGTCGCGGAGAATCTTGATCGACTTCGGATCAAGTCCCACATGCGGCTCGTCCACGACAATCACCGCCGGGCGGTGCACGAACGCGCTCGAGATAATCAACTTCTGGCGCATGCCGTGCGAATAACTCTCCACGAGTTCGTCCCGCCACTCCTCCAAATCGAACAGCGCCATCAGTTCGCGCGCGCGGTGCTCAACGTCGGGGCCCGCCTGTCCAAAGAGCCCCGCAACAAATCGCAAGAATTCTGTCCCGGTCAACTTCTCGTAGATAAAGGGACGGTCGGGAATGAAGCCGAGTTGCGCTTTTGCCGCGATCGGATCCGCGGCCAGGTCGATGCCCGCAATCCGCACCGATCCAGCCGTCGGCTTCAAGATCCCGGCGATCATGCGCAGCGTCGTGGTCTTGCCGGCACCGTTCGGACCAAGGAATCCGAACAGCTCGCCGCGCGGCACCTTCAGGTCGATGCCATCGACTGCCGTGAAGTTGCCGTACTTTTTGGTCAGTCCGCTGAGTTCGATCATCGGGGCATCGGAAGAGGAGTCATCGCGCGGCCGTGACGTCGATATGCAGCGCGCCAATAAGTCGGAGGAGTTGGGTCTGGCGCGCGAGTCCACCAACCACGAATCGGAGATGCGAGGCATCGGCGGGGAACTGGCCAAAGGTCGGATCCACCGCGACCCAGTCAGAGAGCCAAATCTCTGGCCATGCATGGTAGTAGAACTTTCCACCGACGTACGCGAGCCCCGTGGCGATCCGCGCGGGAATCCCCGCGGCCCGCGCGAGCGCGACATACAGCTGCGTGTGCTCGTTGCAGTCGCCGGTTCGTGTCCGCAGTACGTCGAGCGCGTTCGGGACGCTCAGCGTGACGGCCTTCGTCAGCGAATCATACACCCAACGGGTCAATTTCTCGGCCACAACACGCGGATCACGATCATTGCCGGCAATGCGCACCGCCAGCGACACAATCCGCTCGTCACTCGACTGCAGCAAGGGTTCGGCCGCAAGCTCCTGCCGAAAGCGCGCGCGATCAAGCGTGCGGCCAAGCGCGCCACCGCCACTGAGTGACCAGGTTGCCACGAGTGCCTCGGGTGTCTCGCGCGCGATGCGGAGTTCGTCCCCTCGCAACTGCTGGCGTCCGCCCGCCAGGTCGTATCCGTCGAGGGCGACACCGCGCAGTCGCACCGTGAGCGCCGCGAGTCGCGCACGCCCCATGGAGGCTCCCGCGCTAATCGCCGAGCGCTCGATGATGTCGTTTGCGCGAGCGCCGGCGGCGGTGACCGCGCGACGATCCCGTGCGATCCGCCAGTTCTCGAACGCGATCTGGTACGGCGCACGCCGCAAGGTGATCCCTCCGGGCTGCGTACTCTCAACCACGCGCCCATCGCTGTCGATCCATCCGGTGAACCCGTTCCCATTGACGGGCTCAACGCGCCACGCCCGGGTCGTATCGGAATGCGCCGCCACCCATTCCGCGCGCCCTTGGTCGTAGCGCGCGCTGTCCACCGTGGTGAACAGCGACTCCGCACGTACCGCCATGGCGAGGTCCCGCGACAGCATTGCTTGCGGGTCGAAGGTCGGAATGCGGTACGTCTTGCCGACCTGCGGCGTCTCGCCGAGCGCAATCACCAGTGGTACGAGCGTCGGCAGGAGAATCGGTCCGCGCACGGCCACGCGCTGGCTGTCGGGCTTGGTCGTGCCCGTGCTGAGTGCGAACACCACAGCGCTGTCCCCATCGGTGCGACCGCCCACGTGCAGCGGCGTTCCCTGCGTCTCCACCTGGACGTCGAACGACTGCAGCGCCAGCGCACGCGAGAGATGAATCACCGAACGCGCGCTCGCGCGCTGCGTGCTCCCAGCAACCGGCAGGTCGGCAACGAACCAGTCCACCACTTCGATCCCGGTGGTGAGCGTATCCAGCGTGTTGGAGGCGAAACCGATCTGGTTGCCGCCTTGCCACACGGCGAAATAGCTCGCCCCGGGACTCAGGCGAAGGGCCGCGCCTGCGAGACGTGCCGCGCTCCCCAAGAAAAACTCGCGGCGCACGAGCAGCGCGACGCCCGCGATCCACGCCACGACAATCGCGGCGGCCATGAGCGCACGCCAGCGCCCACGACGGACCGACGGCGATGTTGCTGCGACCGACCGCACGGGCAAATGTCTGCGGTCAGCCGCGCTGTACGTCGCGGGCGCGACGATAAAACGTCGCGGCGTCCGCCGAACGCCCGAGGCGGTCGAGCACCATGCCAGCACCCTTCCACGCACGCCAGTTGGTGGCCTCAAGCTCCGTCGCGCGCTCATACGCAGCGAGCGCCTCGGGCAAGCGATCGAACCGGCTCAGCGCTTCGCCCAGGTAGAAGTGCGCGGCGGCCGACGAGGGATCGATCTTCACCACGTGCGTCAATGGCTCCACCGCCTCGCGCCACTTGGCGCGTCGGCAGGCGAGGATCCCCTGAAGCAGGAGCACCTCGGTGTCACCCGCGCGGAGTTTGGCCGCTCGCTGGAGTTCGGCCTCGGCATCGTCAAAGCGAAGCCGGCCAGCGAGAATCGTCGCGCGCGCGCACCGCAACGCAACGCCATCCGCCCCGGCCTCGATTGAACGCAGCAACACGCTGAGCGCCCCCTGAATATTCCCACGCTGATCGAGCATGGTCGCGAGCGCAATCGCGGAGGCCGCGTCACCAGGCTGCGCGTCGTGAAGGCTCTTCAGTTCGGCCAGCGCGGGGAGCGACGGGACGCCGGACGGCGCAGCCGCGGAAGCCGCGGAAGCCGCGGCGGTCGCCGGGGGCGTCGGGGGCGTCGGGGGCGCAGGCGGCGCAGCAGGACTCACCGGAGGCGTCACACTCACCGCTGGCGCAACCACCGCCACGGGGATCGCCGGTACGGGAATCGCCGGTACGGGAATCGCCGGTACGGGAATCGCCGGTACGGGAATCGCCGGTACGGGAATCGCCGGTACGGGAATCGCCGGTACGGGAATCGCCGGT
>CAIRYG010000003.1 GCA_903882745.1 uncultured Gemmatimonadota bacterium | reverse complement strand
CGCCGTCCGCACTCTAGTCTTGCGGACCAGACCCCCGACGAGGCATACTTTACCCGGTCGTCGCTCGCGGCGGCGGCCTGACCCACCCCGCCTCCACTTATCCAAGCTCGTTTAGCTGTACAGAAAAGCGGAGCCACTTCTGCCTCCCTTCAGTAGCTTGAGCCTCGGATAGGCAAATTCGATCAATTCTTGGAGCGCCTTGCTGAACCGACCCCGAGGTTCCCCGTGGCCTGCGGATTCCAGCCGTGCGCCATTGAGATACAGCGCCGCGCGACTCAGGAAGTCGTTAGCAAGCGTGATCATCTCGGCTCGGCGCGTGGCGTTCTGTTGACCTCGCTGCTCGAGAATCGTCCGCCGACTCGCGTCGTTGCCGCCGGAGTTCTGCCGAATGTACTTGTCCGCCTTCAGGTACAGCCTGGCCAGGTCGTTCAGCCGTGTATCCGCGGGAAGCACGGCCAGTAGCTCGTGGCGACCCATATTCTGGGCAGCCAGCGTCGTCAGCTGTCCATAATTGGGATGTTCGGCCGTGACGATATTCAGGCCGATGTCGGCTTCGCGTCCCATGACCACGTCGTCCAGTTTCCGCGCATACGAATAGTCCTGTTGATTGGCGTCGTAGCGGATCTTCTGGTCGCGCAACACGTCACTGAACAGAGTATCGACCAACAGCTTGGCAACGGCCGAATCGTCAACTTCCGTATTTTTGATTTCGACTTCGATGTCCTTTTCCGCATCGGTCAGAAACTCGTATTCGCCGCCATTCCGCTGAAGGTACGACTGGCTCTCAAGCATGGCGAGCGCTTCCTTCACCGCCTGCTCGTGGGCTCGGATATCGACGTCAGGGCGGTCGATGAGCAAGATCGCGACATTGCGCGGGGTCGCCTTGAACTCGCGTACCCATTTGAGCAGAAACAACGATTTGAGGATGCGAAGCTGTAGATCTCCAAGTTGACGCTCAGCTAGCTTGATTGACGTCTGCATGTCGCCGCGAAGCGATGCCGCAATCCCGTCATACATGTGATCAAACGTAGCGAGCCGGCCTATCTGATCGTCGCGAACGGACTTGGCGACCTCCTGAAACACCGCAAGCATGGAACGCTCACCGACTGACTGATGTCGGCCGGTAAAGGCACCTTGCTTTGAGAGCTGCGTGATGGCTTCCTGGAACAGTTCGAACTGGTACGGATGAAACGGGTACAGGCCGCAGAACTCGTCGCTTCCGCGCCAGCCATTGTAGGATCGAGATTGATCGCCGAATCGAAATAGCGTCTGAAGGTTGTCCTTCTCCTTGTCCCAGATCACCGTGAGCGCCTCGGGCTCGGACTCTTTCTTCGCAAGCAGGCGCTTCTGAATGACCTCGCGGACATCGGCGCTCGCGAGAGTGATGCGCGTCTTGAAGCGCCCCTGGATCTTTGAAATATCCTGAGCCTGAAGATTCCTGAAGTCACCAAGCACGCCTTCGAGATCTGCTTGTGAGGTGACGAACACCCACGCGCGGCCACCACAGATCGTGCCGAGCGTCTCAGCAACAGTCTGAAGGTTGAGCATCCGCTTGGAGTCCTGGCCGATGAACTGGCCAACCTCGTCGATGAAGAAATTGAGTCGGAAGCCCGCGGGTTGTTTATCGATGTAGTCGCGAACCCTGTGCGCGAAACTTTCGATCGAGACCTTGTAGTCCTCTCGAACCCGTTTGATTACACCTCGTGCGTCCGAGATGGGAATGCCAAAGTGTTCAGCGTACGCCTTGTCGAACGCCGAGGCACGGACGGTCGTGACCGCCTCGCGGTCCGCCTCCCAAGTGCGGCCGTTCACCTTTTCGTACGTAGCTCGGAACGGTTGAAACTCCTCACGCTTGTCGAGATCGTGCTCGAACTGCGCGATGTAGCCTTGGTTGCCGAAGTAGCCCTGCATCTCGTTCATGACCTTGACGAAGACTTCGAGAATCGGCGCGGCGTGGTCGCCGCCGATTCCGTCGAATTTCTGGTCGATGTTGAAGAGAATACTGCGCGATGGGACGCCAGCCGCCTTTCGCAGGGCGGCCTGGACGATTTCATCCTCGATCTTCGGGAGTAGTATGTCTGATCCCCGCGTTCCGTTCGCGAGTGGTCGGCCATCGAGAACCAACGACAGCATCTTAAGGAGGTGCGACTTTCCCGAGCCAAAGAAGCCGGAGATCCATACACCGTTTGCCGTACGGTCATCGAGGTAGCGCTCGGTGAGCGTACTAAGCCCCCTTGCCACGTCGCGCGTGATTACGTACTCGTCGAGTTCTGTCTGAAGGTTGCGATCATCGTCTGCCTTGATTACGCCGTCGATCGGACGTTCAAGAGGCTTCAAAAAGAGGTTCTTGATCTTCATCGTGTGTCCGCCAGACGGTAGTGATCGAGGTTCAGCGCCCGATAGTACGGATTGTGGATACGAGGGCTCGGGTGCGTTCCGAACAGTCTGAGGTGTGAACCACCGCCCACCTCTTGCGTGTATTCGCCGGGAAAGAACATCACCACGGGATGCGGCAGCATTGCCGGCTGCAGTGACTCAAGGATCGTGTGCGTACGCAGGAACGGATAAACGCGCCCTACGCCGGTGAGAAGCGTGATCTGGTTGTCGTGACCGATTGCCTTCATCAGACGCGGGATGAGGTGGGTCTGTGGGTCGGAGTAGTTCCTCAGCGTTTCGAACAACTCAACCTTCTCCCAGCTCGCTTCGTTCTCCATAATGTCGTTCAGGAGCTCGTGCTCCTCGAGCTCCTCAAGCACCAGCGTGAACAGATCCAAGGTCTTTACCTCCAACCCTTTGCTCCGCAGTCGGCTCGTCAGGCCATCGATCATCTGACGCACCCCAACTTCCTGCACTGGCTCATACGCTTGAATGAAGATCGGGACCTCGTTCGCGAGCCCCTTCATCGCTAGGAAGTCGGCGCTGCTGAGGATCTTGAAGAGACGCTCTGCGAGGGTGTGAAGATCCTGGGCGCTCACAGACGGGCGATCTCCGCGTCGGACAGGAGGAATCCCGCTAGCCAGGAACGGTTATCGGTCTGGATCGCAGCGAGCGCTGATGGGCTTGGAATTGCGCGTTGAAGTGTGCCGAGGGCGTTGCCGGGCACAAGCAATCCAGCTTCGGTCAGCATTCGCCGAAGCACCGCGCGGATCTTCTTTCTCGAAGTTTCCTTGAGTCCCGAGAGTTCGGGATGAGCTGTTGACCTGGAATCAATGAATCGCTCATAATCGGACGGCCTCAGGGTTGTATCGAGCGATTCGAGTTTATCCCGCAGGCAATCGGCCACGAACTCGAAGACAAAGGCGTTGTACTTTAGCATTGCGAGCCATGTCATTGCGGCTCGTTCATCGGCTGAGCCATTGGAGAGAAGGCGAAGCTGTTCAGGTGTGAGAGTCATCAGGCGCTGGCGAAACTCCCGTTCGAGCCGAATTCCGCTACTCGGCGTTCGCGCCTGGAGTGCATTAGTAGCGAGAACATCCCGCTTGACGACCTCCCAGTCTCCTGAGCTGAGGAAGTGGTCGGCCAGTACGCGTGCGAGATCTGGCCGGAGGGACGCGGCTGTAAAGCTCAGGCTGTAGGGCTGCTCTAACACCGATTTCGGGATGCTGGATAGGTACATCGTGAGAAAGCCTCTGATATTTCCACGAGGCGACCGCCTACAAACATATGCCTTCTGCATCACTCCGGCTCCGATCGTGTTCGGATACACTTGTTGCCCAAGTCTGACAGCCGTTGCCGTGATTGAGATCGTTATGCCGATTCCGATGGTTAGTCATGGTTTTCCATCTCAGTTCGCAGAGACGTTGCACTCGTGTCTATACGCGAGGGATCACGAGTTCACCGTGGGGTCCGACGAGAGCGTTGATGCCACGCGCCGGATTTGCATTACTACACGTCGTGGCTCAAGCACCTTCGCTTGATCTGCGTATTGCAATGCGTGGCCGAGGGCCCATGCGTCGTCTAGAAGCGCGTGGCTGAGAGTGAGTGGCTCGTCGGTAGTGATCGAGCGATCCGATTGCTCTGCAATCCATCTTGCGATTGCCGGCGAATACTGAACCACCAGCATCTCTTCTCCATGCCCTAACACCCCACGCCCATCCACCAGAGCACGATTGAGATCAAATGCCACTGGAATCTCCGCCTTCTGCTCGAGTTCAGAGACCGACACCATCCGATCCAGACGGAATATCCGGATCTCCGCCGCCTTCTCACACATCCCGATCAGGAACCACTTCCCTCGCGAATACACCACTCCGTAAGGATGCACAGATCGAGCCGCCCCCTCCGGCGCCCCACTCGACCGATACACAATCTCCGCCTTCCGTCGCGCACCAATCGCCGCCCTGAGCTCAGCGAGTAGCGCCCCTTCCAGCTCTGATCCCACCAGCTGCGACGCCACTCTATCGCCAGCGCCCCCATCCCGTAGCGCATTCTCAGCAGCGGCCGCGACCAGTCGTTCCCGCGCTCGAGCCGCAACAGCCGCCTCATGAGGCGGTAACTCTCGTTCCAACGCAGCCAACCCAACCTCAAGCGCCCCGATCTCATCAGCAGTCAACCCCATCGGCCGCTTGAACAGATGCGACTCCAACTGCACCGTATCCGCCCCGAACGCCAACCGCACCCCCTCCACGAACCCACCCGGCCCATCATCAAACCGCGTGACTAGCGTCCGCAGATCCCGCGCGAGCGTCTCTTCCGAAACACCCAACGACTCCGCCACATCCGCCACCTTGTGCGCACTATCGTCCGCCAGCATCGGCAGCGTGATCAACAACCGCTTCAGCTGCGCGGCCGCATCATCAATCGTCTTGGGCTTTTCCTTCCCAGCCGCCACCGACGCCGCGCTCAACTCGCCTGCTCCGCGTACAACGCCGCCGTCGCCCGCGCCAACTCCCGGAACTCTTCCACCATCTCCGGCGGACTCACCGGCCGTGCCGCTCCCGCGAACGACAACATCCACCGCGCAAAAGCCGCGCTCCGCCGCACGCGGAACACTCGGCAATCCGCATCATCCGCCACCGCTTCCCCGAGCGTGAGCGCCACCGCCGCGTGACGATCCGTGCGGTCGAACCGCACCGTCACCTGCACCGCATCACCATCGCCGAGTTCCCAGGCGTGCTGCGTGGCGGTATGCGACCAGAGGTCGAAGTCGCTCGGGATCTCGTAGTCGGCGCTCTGCGCCTTGGCGCTGTTCACCACCGGGTCCTTGATGCGGCTCACTTTGAAGTGGCGTACCGCGGTGCTCGCCTCCGGGTCGCGCGCGAGCAGGTACCAGTGCCCGCTCTTGAACACCAACCCGTACGGCTCCACCGTGCGCCGGCCGCGGGCGTTGCGCTCGATGCTCCAGTACTCGAACTCCACCCGCTTCCGCCGGCGCACCGCCTGGTCGAGTGCCTCCAGCACCGTCACACTCGGCCGGTCCGTGGGCGGCAGGATGATCTCGCGCGCTCCCATCTCCACCGCCCCCATATCGAAGGCGAGTTTGCGCATCGCCGTCGCCACACTCGCCGCCAACACCGGATGGTGCATCTGCTGCACCCGCGACGCCGCGCGGCCGATCATCGCGAGCTCGTCGGGCTCGATGGCGAGCGTGGGGAGTGACTGGTACCCCATCCCCGTGGCCTTCTTCTTGGGTTTGGGCGGGGTGGTGGTGCCGGATTCCTTCACCGCGAGATACGGCAGGTAGAAGTTCCGCGACTTGAGCCGGTACTGGTTGAGCGCGCCGTGCTCGTCCGGCACCGACTCGATCGGCACGCCGAGTTCGCGCAGCTCGTCCTTGTCGCGCTCGAACATCCGCATGCGGGCGTCCTGCTTCTGCTTCGGGTTGAGATAGGCCGGGACTTCTTTGGCCAGGTCGTCGAAGCTCACCGGATAATGCCGACGCAGCAACGCGGCGATGAGATCGATCCATCGCTGAACCTTGGGTGGACGCGCGGCCGTGGAGGGCATTGTCTTGATGATTGTACTGCTGAAGGGGGTGGGCCGATAGTGTCGGATTGTCAGCTGTATAGAAGGGGGGACCACTGACAGTCGACCCATGCAACCTTTCGGTGGCACCGGGGACCCTTTGGTAGTCACCCCAGAACGGAAGGCGCCATCTTGGCTGATGGCCTCCCAATCCTCGAACGCCGTGGATATCTTATCTGAGTATCCATCAGAGATATCCATGCCCGCCATTTCGCTCAAGCTCCCCGCCGAACTCCTCCTTGCGAGCGGCCGCGGCGCCACCTCCCTGGGAATCACCCGCGCCGAGTATATCCGACGCGCGATCGAGCAGCTCAACCGTGAGACCGAGCAGGCAATGCGCAACAAGCGCCTGGCCGATGCCTCACACCGGGTGCGCGACGAGAGCATACGCGTGAACGCGGAGTTCGACGCCATCGACGACCTCCGCAGCGATGTCTAGCCCGCGCCGCGGCGAGATCTGGCTCGCGGATCTCAATCCGCGGCAAGGGACCGAGCCCGGCAAAACGCGGCCGGTGCTCGTGGTCCAGGCCACTGCATTGAGCGCGGCGGGGCACCCGTCCACGCTGGTGTTGCCGCTCACCACAAACCTCGTGGACAACGCTGAACCGTTGCGGGTGCGAGTGGCCGCACACCGACGCACGCTCAAGTCCGATGTGATGATCGATCAGCTGCGCGCAATCGACAATCGGCGGTTGGTGAAGGGACCGATGTCAGCGCTCACCACCGTTACCATGCTGCGCGTGGACCAATCGCTGCGTGAAGTGCTGGCGCTCGGCTGATCGCGCTTCCGCACGGCGCGTTCGGATCGGCATGGGGGAGCTTTCCCCTCTCGCTCGGAGTAGCTCCTAAAATATTTAAAAGATGTTTATATATTGACATCTTACTAAAACTGATATATCGTATCTAATCACGAAAGCGGCTTTAAGATTTTCTTAGAGTATTTAGAGAAACCATGCCTCGACAATCTCAGCCCGATCTCACCCAGCTGCGAAAGCCCGCGTCCGACACCTCGGAGCGCGGTCTCTGCGTGGTGACCCCAAAGGACGTCGCCGAGGTCGTCCGGTCGGCGCGCGCCCGGACGCTCGGACGCCAAGTCGATGCAGCCGCTCGACTCGGCGTCAGCTCCACTATGCTCAGTGGGCTTGAGCGTGGGACCGGCGGCTCGCAGCTCAATCTCACCCTGGCCGTGCTCGCCGACCTCGGATTCGATGTGGTCCTCGTGCCGCGCGACCCCGCCCGATCGCTGCAATCCCACGGCAGGGAAGCCGACCGATGACTCGCCTCGTCGTCTGGTGCGACACAGATCGCGTCGGGGTGCTCGACACCACCACCACCAACGAACTCCGCTTCACCTACGACGCTGAAGTCGCGACGACGGCACGCCTCGAACATGCGGTCGGTGTGCGATGCCCGGTGCGCGCGCGTCCATATGTGGGACGCGACGCCGAGTGCGTGTTCGAGAATCTCTTGCCCGAGGGCGCACTGCGTGATACCCTCGCGCAATCAACGAAACACGATGTCAGCGACACGCTCGGATTGCTCGGCGCCGTGGGAAGCGAGTGCGCGGGCGCACTCCAACTCTGGCCGGAGGGGATGGAGCGCCCCAGGACTCCAGAGTATGAACCCCTCTCAGCCGACGCGATGCGCTCGGCGTTCGCCGGAGCAGAATCGCAGGTGCGTGCGGTCAGTGGCCGCGCCTCGCTCTCCGGGGCGCAGGCCAAGCTTGCGCTCTGGCGCATGCCGCAGACCGGCGGCGCGGCGGCGCGCTACATGTTCCCGCGCAACGGCGCGCCGACGACCGTCGTGGTGAAGCGACAGAACGCGCAGTTCCCGGGGTTGCTGGAAGCTGAGTTGGTCGGCATGCGGCTCATGCGCGCTGCTGGCGTCCCGACGGCATCGAGTGAGCGCTGTGCGGCGGACCAGAGTGCGCACGAGAGTGCCCGGTTCGATCGCGTGGTCAGGGCCGATGGATCGGTGGGACGCCTTCACGCTGAGGACGGCTGCCAGTTGACCGGCCGCCTCTCCCGCAACAAGTACGCGAACCACGGGGCACCGACCTTTCAGGAGCTCGTCGCCGTGCTCGACCGCTGGAGTGTTGCTCCACTCGACGATCGCGAGTCACTGTTCCGCTGGGCCGTGGCCAATGCGGCCGTGGGGAACTACGATGCGCACGCGAAGAACGTGAGTGTGATGTATGAGGTGCCCGAGCGCCTGCGCCTCGCGCCGGCGTACGATGTCGTGGTGACGACGGTGTTCGCGTCGCTCGATCGGACGTTCTCGCTCTCCTTTGGCGGGACCACACATCCGCAGGCACTCACCCCGGCGAGCGTGCGGGTGGCAGCGCGGGAGTTCCGGTTGCCGGAGCGACGGGTGCGCGAACTGGCGGCGGTCGTGGTGCATGCGGTGCGCGCGGCGCTGCCCGGTGTCTTGCATGAAGTGGCGGCCATGCACGGTGATGCGTCGATGCTCGAGGCGCTCGATCGCGCGGTGCGCGAGACGTCGCAGGCGCTCGCGAATCGGCTCGGCGTCGGTGGATAGCCGAGCCCTACCGACAAGCGTTCAGATCACGGCAATAATACGCCACATCGACCCCGCCGTGAACGCCATCTTCGAGCTCGAGCCGCTCCTCCCCACGCTGTCACACGCCCTCCTGGCAAGGGCGGATCGTGTGACGCGTATGCCGCACTCCGGATGTCGGAGCGCACGGGCCGCAATGTGCTCACCGCACTGAAGCGCGCGGGGTGGATCACGCGTGTTCCAAGCACGGATAGGCGCCAGGAGCCCGTGGCAATCGCGGTGCCGATACTCGCGCTTCCGGCGGTGATCCCAGATCTCTTTCCGACGTCGGCACTCGACGGGCTGGAGCGAATACTGGGGATCGTGTAGAGGCGGGCCCGCAATCGATCGGCCAGGTACGGACGCTGGATTGAGAGTTGGAGATTCCAACGGAGCGTGCCTGGCGTCAAGAAGAAAGATGAGCGGCAGCGAATTGTCTCGGTGTCACGACAGCTATCCCACTCCAGCCGGATGTTCTCAACAGCGCCCTATCGCCAGAGACGATTTTTGAGGCGCGCCCGACCTTGGCGACCGCCAAGAACACATCGTCGTATGGATCATCGCATACTTGGACCTCAAGTGGCTGGTCCGGCGCGATCAACGATGCGCCCGCAATTTTTTCGAGAATGGACGGATAGTTGGCCCCTGCCTTGAGGTAGCTGTCTCCCAGCTCCCGGCAGATGCGGCGGTACTCGTCAAGTATCTGCGGAGAGACCACGAGCTCGAAGCTCCCACTCGACCACGCCCTGAGAATCTCGGCGGGCACGCCACCGAAGAATATCCCGGAGACCAGGACGTTCGTGTCGAGCACAACCCTCACCGCTCGCGCCTGACCTTCTTGATCGCCGCCGTGACGTCCGAGCGGCGCATCCCGCTTTCACGGGCAGACTTCCGTGCGTGCGCAAGGAGCTCAGCGAAATCGTCGAGCTTCGGAGCGTTCAGGACCTTCAGCACCACCGCATCCCGATCCGCCACCACCACGAACTGCGTCCCCGGCTTCAGCCCCAGCCGCTCGCGGATCTCTTCTGGAATCACCACCTGCCCTTTCGAGGAAAGGGTCGTCGTCGATGTCGCACTCATGATGTCCTCTCGGTTGGTCTTACCAGTAAGACTACCGATTTCGAGTACGTGCGTCAACGGAGGGCCTCGGGATTGGGGGAGGTGCGGTTGCTTCTAAGCGCAATATCGAAGTTTGCCAGCGACAACCTCGCACCATTCCATTCCCGCTCGTAGCATTCCCACTCAGTTTTGCGGATACCCCCTCAGGCTCGGAATTGGCGTGATCCCCGCCGAACGGAAACTCCTCTACTGTCAGACCGCGTCCGCATGTTCAACTCTTCCTCTTTTCAGGAGTCTGTCCATGCGGTTCGCCATTCTCGCGGGTCCGGTCGCGCGACCGGGCCCGCTTTTGTGCGTGCAGTGGAATCCCTCGCGCGGACACGCGCAACATTCGGCCACACCACGCAAAATTTTGATGCGGGTTCCTCGTACGCCGTGTGCCATTGTAGACGCACCTCGCGCGGTCATGCCAGAGCATTCACGCCGCGCCCTTGCGTCGTATTCGGCTATTGAACTATGTTCAAGTATGGTTGCACCTGCCGAACTCGCTGCCGGCATCGGCCGCGGTGGAATCTCGAGCGGTTGCGGCGGCTGGCAATGCGTTCGGAGACCTCCGCTGTTCGTCCCTCCCGCGCCTTGGATCCAACGGCGCGGCGACTCGGCGTCTCGCTCGTCGCTGCCGAGGAATACGTACGGGGCACGGTGCAGCTGCTGCGCGACGTGGACTTCGTCGAATCAGTTGCGTTGGTTGACGAATGGTTCGACGTGTACGGTTATGACCGCGATGGAATCGGATGGTACGTGAAACTCAATGAAGGCGATGATGGACTCGTGGTGATCTCTCACCACCCGCCCGAACGCCCACTGACGACGATCACGGGACGAGTGATTCGCTTGCTCGAGCCTACAAAGTGACCTCTACCAGAATCCTCCATGAGTATCTACCAACTTGAGCCTGGTGTCGTCGCCCGCTGCCTATTCTGCCGACAGAACGCCGTCAGCGTCCGCGAGCTCAGCGGACGAACGTTCGATCTCCGCGACGAATACGACCTGCGGTTCGACGAATCGATGCGCGTGCCGATCTGTACGAAGTGTGGTGACGTATATGTGCGAGGGGCTTCCTTGCAGCGATTCAGCGAGGTCCTCGAACGCTTGTACGACGAACGCAAGCGCAAGGCCGTGGAGGAGTTCGTCTCGGTCATCGGCCACGAATTCGCCGACGTGCCGCGTCACCGCTGGGAAGAGCTACTCGGCGTTTCCCCGGGCTACATCTCGCGTCTGCTCAAAGGGAGCCGGAATCTCTCCACCCCGCTAGAAGTGCTCATGCGTGGCGTCACGCGCGAACCCAAGCAGACGCTCCGCATGATCGGATACTCGCGGCGTTTACCCCCCGCACTCGCCGCGCGGATTAAGTAGTCGGCGCTCCGGCAGCTACCGAATCCGTACCACCCGCTCCCCCACCCGCTCGAATCGCTCCAGTACCGCGGGATCGTGCCCGGGCACAATTAACCGTTCCGCCGCCAATGCGCGCATGCGCGCGTGCTGCGCCACATTGCTCAGTGAGTCGAGCGTCTGGGCGATCGGTCGATGCTGCGTGAGGTTCTCGTACAGATACACATTGTCGCTCGCGATCACCGCCGTCGATCCGCCGGTGAGTCGCACACTCGCATACTGCGACGCAAAGGTGTGCTTGCCGCCCGTGTAGACCGTGATTCCGGGGATAACCTCCTTGGCATCACCATCCACGAGGCGTAGGCGCCCCGCGGTGCGCAGCGCGTGCAGCATTGCGGCGTCAGGCGCGTCGATCGTGTTGTTGATGCGCTTGCCGGTGGAGTCAATATGATGGTCGACTTCCTCGCGCTGCACCCAGATGCGCGCATTCGGAAAGAGCGCCGCGCCATCAAAGTGATCCCAGTGAATGTGTGAGACAATCACGTCAGTCACCTCACGCGCTGCTACTCCCGCGAGCGCAACCGCGGAGTCTGGCCGCAGAAAGCCCGTGGGTTTCCACCGCGCAATTAGGTCATCGCGTGTGAAACCGGCATCGACCACCACATTCCGCCCGCCAGGTCCCTTGAGCAGCCAGACCATCATCGCAATGTCGAGCCGGCGGCTCGTGTCGGCGCCGGCAATCAAGCCCGAGACTTTGAACTGCGGCAAGGTCGCGTAGCGCACCGCGTAGGCGTCCCAGGTGGTGGGCGCGCCTTGCGTGTGGGCGACGGTGAACGGCGTGAGCAGCGCGACCAGCGGAATCAGCGCAAGGGCGGTGGCCACGATATGGCGGAGCTGCGTGCGGAGTTTGGTCGACATGCGTGGAAATCGAGCGCGCGCCGAGTGCGGGCGCAATGCTGAGGCGACGCGGATTGGGATGCGATGGAAGGCTCCGTCCCGAAATGTTTCGGTGACGGTTATCGCATACCGAAGGCTCATCTTGGGGGATCTACTGCTTGAGGTTGCCAGGGTGTATATACACGTGTATAGTCAATTGTGACGTTCGAATGGGACGAGGCGAAGAGCGCCGAGACCTATTGGCGTCGTGGGTTCGACTTTGCGGTCGCGTCCATGATCTTCGAGGGGCCCTTAATCACCAGGGTGGATCAACGGCACGACTACGGCGAAGTTCGAAATGTCGCGGTAGGTATCGCATTTGGTCGATTGATAACAGTGGTCTTCACAGATCGGCGACGGTCGAATGGGGCCATATCTCGCCGGATTATTAGTGCTCGACGCAGCAACGATAAGGAGCGACGTCTCTATGCCCAGAAGCACCAATCGCCCGATGGTCCCGACCCGTGGGCTCGCTGATTTTGCGCGCATGGATGCTATGACGGAAGCCGAGGTTGAGGCAACGGCACCAGAGGAACTGCCATTTTTTCCGGACGATTTCTGGAAAGACGCCGTTATGGTTTTTCCAGAAGGCAAAACTGCGCTCTCGCTCCGCCTCGACTCCGACGTGTTCGACTGGTTCCGCGCTCAGGGCCCCGGCTACCAAACGCGCATGAATGCCGTGCTGCGCGCGTACTATCTCGAGATGCTTCGCCGCACGCAGCCGACGCGCTGAGCTGCGCCGCGAAAGCGTGCGCGCGCGCGTTCGCGTGCGCGTGCGGCTCAGTACTGCAAAAAGATTTTCTGTAACTCGCGCGGATCGTGCGTCTTCGTGAGCGCGACCATCATTAGGATGCGCGCTTTTTGTGGTGTCAGATGTTGCACGGTCACCTGCGGTGGGAGCGGCGGCTGATCAATAGCGCTACCCGACGCAGTTCCCGCGGCAGTTCCCGTTGCGCCCGCTCCCCCTGCCCCGCCGCGCCCGCCGTTCGCACCCGTGGCACTCGTGGCACTCGTGGCACTCGTGGCACCGGCCGGCGGCCCACCTTCGCCACCGCCCACCGCAGTCACGTTGTCACCCGACGGGAATGCTGTGGCGACAACCACCCCCTTCCGACGCAGTGCCTGATACGAGGTTCCTTCGGCGCGCGTGAATCCGGTGGTTGCGACAACCACGGCAGCTGGCAGCGTATCGAAGGTGACCCCTGTGCCGCCGGGATAGCTGAAGGTGAGTTCCACGCGTGGCAGCACGCTGTCGACGCCGGCGAGATCGAACTCGCTCTGGCTCCCATGTTTGCGCACCGGCGCAAAGAAAAATTCTACGCCACTGCTCGCGACAACGCCGAGTAGTCCCATGTCGCCGCCGCTGAATCCGCCCACGCGCTGATAGTTTTTGCGCGTTTCGCGGGCGCTAATGATGCGGTCGTCCATCACAACCATCACGCCCTTTCCCACGGCCGCGGTCGATGCCGCTGTGCGCACGGCGCCGAGCAAGTTGATCGGTCCGTCGGGGGAGAGTCCCGTGGCCGGGTGTTGTGCACCGACCACCACCACCGGCTTGTCGCTGCGAATGGTGAGGTAGAGAAAGAAGGCTGTTTCTTCGAGTCGGTCGGTGCCGTGGGTGACAACAACACCGGCCAGATCTTTGCGCTCGCTCAGCACTTTATTGATGCGACGCGACAGCGCGATCCATTGCGCCGGTGTGATGGCCGTGCTCGCGACGTTCGAGAACTGTTCGCTTTCGACGTCTGCGTAGCGCGGCAGTTCGGGAACGCTGGCAATGATTTGTTCTGCGGTCAGCGACCCTGCGCGGTATGCTCCGGTGGTTCCTGGCTGCTCTTGCGCGCCGGCAATTGTGCCGCCGGTGGCGATGATGAGGACTTTGGGGCGCGGGCCAAGGGGGGCGGCGGGGATTTGTTGCGGCTGGGGCGCTCTGTTTGTTGCGGATCCGGCCGCGCCAGCGCCCATTTGCGGGGCGATTGCCGCCGGAACTGCGGGAAGTCCGGTACTGATTGGGTTTGGCTTGGCGCTGACCGCGCCAGTTTGTGCGGCGCAGCCAGCGACAATGATCGGGAGAATGATCGCGAGAATGGTCGTGAAGAAGGCCGATGCGGCCAAATTCAGGCGAGATCTGTGCGGCTGGGCGTTGCTGTTGTTCATATAGAAGGCCGGAAGTAGGTCTTTTTGCGGCAGAAATGGCGTGTTATTGCTACAGTTAATATTTGAGGTGAACATATGTAGTCGAATTTCACCCATTTCCAGCCAAAAAGCGGCAGCTTGCGCTAATTGTGGTTATTATTATCTTTTTTGATATACAATGCCGCTCCTGAGCATCTCAACCGCTGCCGCCGTAGCCGGCGTGTCACCCACCCAACTGCGGCTCTTCCTGAGCCGAGAAGGGCGGGATCTTGTGCCGCGCTCCGTGCAAGGGCGCCAGCGCCCAATCCCTGATTCCGCGCTCGTCCCCATCACCCTCTCCTTCCTCCTCGCCCGCGACCTGGGTGCCTCGCTCGCCAGTGCCTGCCCCCTGGCGCTCGAGCTCCTGCAGCAGGAACAGCGTGGCACCGGCCTGTCCACCCCCGCCGATCAGCCCCCGGTGGAACTGGCGACCTCCCGCACGATCTCGCTCCGCGTAGACATCGCCGCCCTCCGCGCCCATCTGAACGCCTCGGTCGCCGAACAGCTCTCCACTGCCCCGAACCCCCCGAAGCGCGGTCGCCCCGCCCGCCAGCCCGAACGCGCGAACGCGCGAAAAGGTAGCACCAGGCCCCGCCCGCGGCGATAGGGAGGTCGTGAGCGGTCCCGCAACGAGCGTGCGCAGCCCTAGCTCGTGAAGGGACCGCTCATGACCGACCGCAAGCCTATTGAACGCACACCAGCAACATGCAAAGCGGGGCGCCCCCGAAGGAGCGCCCCGCCTTTTGGTGCGTGGTTCAGTGACTAGAGCTTAGCTCAGCCGCCAACCTTCGTGACGTTCTCTGCCGCCGGGCCCTTCTGGCCCTGAACGATATCGAACTCAACCGCATCACCCTCGGCCAGGCTCTTGAAGCCCGAACCCTGGATGGCGCTGTAGTGCACGAAGCAATCCTTCTGGCCGTTGTCGGGCGTGATGAAACCAAAGCCCTTCGCGTCGTTGAACCACTTCACCTTTCCGGTCGTACGCATTCCCAACTCCTGTGTGATGATTGTTGCAGGGAGCGGAACACGCCGTACCCTGACAATCTGTTCTACTTCGCGGGATCAATGAGATCCCCCGCGATGGACCGTTGCACACCCCCAGTCAAGAACCGAGTGACAATGCGCAACCCTGAGAACCTACAGATATCCGGCCAAAAGTGCAAGAGGCACCCCAAAATCCGGCCTGACCCCTGTCAACCCCTCAGCCCCCGACCCCCCTTGGGACCACCAAAAAAGGCACCTACGGAATCACCTTCACCCCAGAGACGAAGTACTGGGTCTCTCCGAAACAACTGGTCGGTACCCCCACGTGCTGCTTATAGGTCAGCACCACCCGCCGGTTCTGCACCATCGCCCCATTGATCACCTCGGCAATCGAGTCGCTCCGCACCGAGAAGTTGAACATCTGGCTCATCGCCCCCGGCATGTTCACCATCGCCAGCTCCCCCTCCCAAGTCTTGCAGACCCACCCCTTCTGGGAGAGCTTCTGCAGGAAGCCCGAGCGCTCGCCGCTCGAATAGGTAAAGGTCAGAGCTGCCCCAGCCCAGATCGTAAAGAGGAGCGCGGGCACCAGAATCACGGTGGTCAGCGTCAGCTTCCCCCAGTGGCGGCGGAAGAAGCTCGGGGAGCGCGTGGGGCTATTCGTTGAGTCGGCCATAGTCGGATACACAGAAGCTGGGGAAACGTCCGACGGAGGCACTGCGCGCGCCGTCCGCCTGCTGGGTCCTTCACATATGACGGTCCCAGCCCCCTAGAAGTTGCGCCCCAGCCCCCGCCCCGCCAAGTGGGTGGCTATTTTTCTCCTGTTCCCCTGCCCCACCTCTGGACCCGATAGGAGCGCCTGTGGTCTTCAAGCCCCGCCGCACGACCGTCACCGCCATGGTCGGCAATGTCGCCGTGGGATCGGCACAGCCGATCGTCGTGCAATCGATGACGAACACCGACACCGCCGATGCCGTTGGCACCGCCGCGCAAATCGCCGCGCTCGCGACGGCGGGTTCGCAGCTGGTGCGCATCACCGTCAACAACGACGAAGCGGCCGCCGCGGTCCCCGAAATCGTGCAACGTTGCGCTGACCTGGGCTGCACGGTGCCGATCATTGGCGACTTCCACTACAACGGGCATCTGTTGTTGGTGAAGTATCCGGAGACGGCGCGCGCGCTGGCCAAGTATCGAATTAATCCGGGCAACGTCGGCGCCAAACGGCGCGACGACAACTTTCGCACGATCGTGCAGGTGGCCGTCGACAACGACAAGCCCGTGCGCATCGGGGTGAACTGGGGCTCGCTCGATCAAGACTTGCTCACGTCGATGATGGACGCGAACGCGGCGCTCGCGCAGCCGGCCGACGCGAAAGACGTGTACATGGAAGCGATGCTCGAGTCCGCGTTGCGCTCGGCAGCCCTCGCCGAAGAGGTGGGGCTTTCGCACGACCGCATCATCATCTCGGCGAAAATCTCGCAGGTGCAAGATCTGCTCGAGTGCTATCGGCGGCTGGCGCTGCGCTGCAACTATCCGCTGCACCTCGGGCTCACCGAAGCGGGGCTCGGCACCAAGGGTGTGGTCGCGACCACGGCGGCGCTGTCGCTGGTCCTCGCCGAAGGCATCGGCGACACGATTCGTGTCTCGCTCACGCCACGTCCGGGTGGCGATCGCGCCGAGGAAGTTTTTGTGGCGCAGCAGGTGCTGCAGTCGCTGGGGCTCCGCTCGTTCACGCCGCAGGTGACGGCGTGTCCGGGATGTGGACGCACGACGAGCACCTTCTTCCAAAAGATGGCCGAAGATATTCAGGGCTATTTGCGCGAGCAGATGCCGATCTGGCGCGGCGTCCACGTTGGCGTCGAGGAGATGAAAGTCGCGGTGATGGGCTGCGTCGTGAACGGGCCCGGCGAGTCGAAGCACGCGAACATCGGGATCTCGCTCCCGGGCACGTTTGAGGAACCCAAGGCGCCGGTGTACGTCGACGGCGCGCTGCGCGTGACGCTCAAAGGCGACAACATTGTGCCGGAGTTCTTGCAGTTGTTGAACGAATACGTGGAGCTGCGGTATCCGAAGGCGTGAGGGCTGGTGCCGAGTAGAGCAGGGAAGCGGGGCCGCGCGTGATGCGCGGCCCCGCTGTTTTGTGCGCAACGCGTGCAACGCGTGCGGCGTGTGCAACACCGCTCGTGTTCAGTTCCCGAAGTTCGAAATCTCGGAGCTCACGGCTTTGAGTTCGTCGAGGATCGGGCCACTGAAACCGATCTCGACTAGGCGCTCGTACACGGCGCGGTACCAGCGTTCGGTGCCGACGCGTCCGGCAGCGAAACGGCCCCACACGCTATCGGGATCCACGGTGCGGCCTAAGTCGGCAATGATCGAGGCGCCGTTGTGCACATGGTCCGCAGCCGCGAGCCACCGCGAGCGCTGTCCGGAGCGGGCGAGACGCGCGAGATAGTCGGCGCGCTGCTCGTCGCGATCCATCTCGTAGCCGTCGTCGTCAAACTTGCGCGTGGCAATCGCGATGGTGGTGTCGAGCACATCGGCGCCGAACTTTTCCTCGAGCCGATCGGCGATTTCTTCGCGCGTCCAGCCGTCGCGCGTGTAGTCCTGAACCACGTTGAGCAGAATACCACTCAAGACCGTCTCTTCGTCCTGCCCATAGCGGGTGAGGATGATGGCGACGTTCGCCGGATGCGTGAGGTAGGGAAGGCGCGTGCCTTTCCGGACCTCGCGGTCATGGTGCTTCGCGGCGAAGGCGAAGGCATGGTTGATGCGATCGGAGTAGCCGTTCATCCGTGGGATCGCGATCGAGGGGAGAGCAGGGGAGTTCTTGGGCGAAAGCTAGCGGAATGGCAGAGGACGCGCGAGCGGATCCGGGATGGCCTGGCGCGACGGTCGGAAGACGACGGGCGGGGCACTGGTACCTGGCCTTCGATTCCGTATGGATGCTGCTATTTATCGAAAATGGCATGTTTGTGCGCTATGTATGATTCGATAGTGGCGCAATAATACATCAAATTGTCGTTTTTGGACACGAAAAAGGCGGGGAACCCGTTCGGGCGCCCCGCCTTTGTCCTTCGTACCACGTGGTGCCTGGTTCCTGGTGCCTGGTGCGATCCGAGACTACTGGACCGTGACCTTGATCTTCATGTTCATCGCGAGGTGCGGCGTGCAATGGAACTCGTACACGCCCGGCTTGATGCCCGCGAACGAAATCGTGACCGAATCGCCAGCGTTCAGCAGCATCTTGCTCGAGAGCTCGCCCATCTTGTCCGCGCCGAAGTTCGCGTCGAGGACGCTCTTCACATCGGCCGGCACGCCGGCTGGGTCGATGGCAACGTTGTGCGGGCCGCCGGAAACGAACGTGAACTTGATCGCGTCGCCAGCCTTCACGGTGATCGCGGCCTGGCTGAACTTGTAGCCCGTCGCGTCGCCCGTCATCTGCACTTCATGGGTCGTGCCGGTGACCGCAGCAGCGCCAGCCGGAGCCGGAGCCGGAGCCGCAGCCGCTGCCGGAGCAGCCTCAGCGGCCGGAGCCGCATCTTCCTTCTTCCCGCCGCAAGCGGCGAGCACAACAGCGCTCGAGAGGAGCGCAAAACGGATAGCACGCATGCTAAAAAGCCTCCAGTACATTCAGTACGAAATGAGTTGGAATTCCAACGACGGGGTGATCAAGCCCCGGTTTGTGAAATTATTCACAACATCCCTATAACGCAACAGTTTCACGGGGAGTTCCGCAGCGAGTTCCGCGGCGATTTCCGCGCGGTCGCCACCGAATCCTGCAACTGCCGCAACCGCACCGAATCGACCACCTTCTTGGTCGGAATCGACAGCGGCGGCGGAGGAGCCAACTCGGGCTTGCCCGCCTCGTACGCCTTGAGCACCTGCTCCATCCACCCCCAATCCTGGGCGCCAAAAAAGGCCCGCCCATTCACCACGAACGCCGGCGTTCCGCGCACCCCGGTCAGTCGCGCGACATCGTCCGCCGCGTCCAGACGCCGCTGGTGGTCCTTGGTGGCGGCACAGCGCCCGAACCTAGCCGTATCCAACCCGAGCTCCCCGGCATACCCCTGGAGCGCCGCCGGGATGTCCCCTGCGCGCTTCCACGTGTCCTGCCGCGCGAACAACAGCTCGTGCATCTCCCACCACTTGCCCTGCTCCGCTGCGCACACGGTCGCCGCACTCCCGGCCACGCTCCCCCGGTGCCACGCCAGATCAATCACCGTCAGCTGCAGCTTCTTGGTCGCCACCCACTGCGTCCGCAACGGTTCGGCCGCGTTCGCCGAGAACTGGCGACAGTCGTCACACACCAGATCATCGAAATACAAAAACTTGATGGGCGCCGCCGAGTCACCGTCGACGTGCGCAACCGCGGCTGCCATGGTGTCGCCTTTCAGCGGCGCCGCCTTCTGGCAACCGGTAACCACCATCAGAACAACCGCCAACCATACGCCACGCTGCCACGACTTCATGCGGACTCCCGTCACAAGGACACTCGAACACACATTCACGCGCTCACGTTGACCGATTCACGCTAAGACACTACACTTCATCTCACAATGCGCCAGACACACGCCCGGACGCTCGTCCATCATCGCCATCATCATCACGCCCCCACGGGTCGTGTCATTGACGCGCGTGTCCGGATGTCCGCCTAGCCACTCGGCGACACACTCCACCGCCCAATGCTCGGCCCGTCCAACACCGGACGGGCCGCTTTTGTTTGTGACACTCTTTTTCCGGTCCCCATAATGCTTCGTATCGCACTGCCTAGTAAAGGACGCCTGAACCTCGACTGCCGCGAACTCCTCGCCGACGCCGGACTCGAAGTGCGCGCCACCTCAGAACGCTCACTCACCGCATCGCTCGGCGGTGAGTTCGAAGCGATCTTCGTGCGCGCGCAGGACATCCCAGAGTTCGTCGCCGACGGCGCGGCCGATGCCGGGATCACGGGCTGGGATCTGGTCCGTGAATCGGAGCGGCCACTCACATCGCGCCTCGATCTGGAGTTCGGGCGTTGTCGCTTAGTGGTCGCGTCGCGTGAAGAGAGTGGCGTACCATCGATCGACGCAATCACCGGCACCCCGCGCATCGCGACGGTGTTCCCGAATCTCACGCGGGCGTTCTTCCGCGAGGCGGGCAAACCAATCACAGTGGTCCCGGTGAGTGGCGCGGTGGAAGTGACGCCGCACCTGGGGATCGCCGATCTGATTGTTGATCTCTCAAGCACCGGAAGTACGCTCAAGGTGAACGGGCTCAAGGAGATTGCATTGGTGCTGCAGTCGTCCGCGCGACTGATCACGCACGCGACACCGTCTGATGACATCGGACGCGCAGCCGCGCTCGATGAACTGACCTCGGCGCTGCAGTCAGTGGTCGCGGCACGCAGCAAGCGCTACCTGATGGCGAACGTGCCGCGTGCGCAGCTCGACAACGTGCGGGCGCTACTCCCGGGGATCACAGGCCCCACGGTGATTGATCTGATGAACGACGGCGTGATGGTCGCCGTGCACGCGGTGGTAGACGCCAAGGGCGTGTACCGCACGATCAGTGAGCTCAAGAAGCTGGGTGGTGCTGGGATTCTGCTCACACGCATCGAGCGACTCACCGCATGAGTCGCGTCCATTTTGCCGCAGTCGGTCCGCTCGAGGCGTTGAACTATGCGGCACGCGCCGCACTTTTCGATCGCGCCACCAGTCGTGATGTGGGAATCCGTACGCGCACCGCGGCCGTGGTCGAGCGAGTGCGCACGGAAGGCGATGCCGCGCTTCGCGCGTATGCGCGCGAGTTCGACGGGGTCACACTTGAGACGCTCGAGGTGCCGCGTGCGCGCTGGCGCGTAGCACTCGACGCGCTCGACCCCGCGCTCCGCCGTGCACTGGAACGTTCGGCCGCGAATATTCGCGCGGTGCATGAGGCGTTCCGGCCCGTGGCCAGTGAAGTCGTCACCGCGGACGGCGTGCGCATTGGGCGGCGTCCCGATCCGCTCGGTCGCGTTGGGGTGTACGCGCCGGGTGGGCGGGCCACATATCCGAGCAGCTTGCTTATGGGCGCCGTACCGGCGCGCGTGGCCGGCGTGGGCGAGGTGATCGTGTGCTCGCCGCCAGATGCGTCAGGGCTCCCGTCGGCCGTGTTGATGGCGGCCGCCGAGCTTGCTGGGGTGGATCGGATGTTCACCGTGGGTGGTGCCGGCGCCGTTGCGGCGATGGCCTACGGCACAGCCACGATTCCAGCGGTGGATCGGATTGTAGGACCAGGGAACGCATATGTTGCCGAAGCAAAGCTGCAGGTCGCAGGAGTCGTGGCGATCGATGCGCCGGCGGGCCCCTCGGAGTTGTTGGTGATTGCCGACGAATGGGCAGATCCCGTGGTGATTGCCACGGAGATGATTGCGCAGGCGGAGCACGATCCGCTGGCCTCGGTGGTTCTTGTGACCTGGGCACCGGCGATTGCGCCGTTAGTCTTGGCGGAACTTGAGCGACTAGTGCCACTCACGCCGCGGGAACGCATTGTACGCGAATCGTTCGCGGCCAAGGGGGGAGTGATCACCGTGGGGACGCGCGACCAGGCAATCGCCTTCGGGACGCTCTATGCGGCGGAGCATGCACTCATCGCCACACGCGACGCCTCCGCGGTCGCGGCGGAACTCCGCAATGCCGGAACGGTGTTTGTGGGGGAGGCGAGCAGCGTGTCTTTCGGCGACTATATGTCAGGGGCAAATCATGTGTTGCCCACTGGCGGGATGGCACGAAGCTATTCCGGGCTCTCGACACTCGACTTTTATCGTTGGACCACCTGGCAGGTGATCGATCGTGCGGCAGCGGGACGTCTTGCCGACGATGTGGGTCGCTTTGCCGATGCCGAAGGGTTGCCCGGTCATGCCGCGGCGGCCCGTCAATGGATTAATGCCTCATGACGCAACGCACGCCAGCTGAACTGCCCCGCGACGGTTTCGACACCATTCCGATTTACCGCACGGGAGCAGCGGTCGAGGTAAATCTCGCCGACAACACCAATCTGTGGGGCACGCCGCCGCACGCCGCGGCGGCGCTGCGCGCAGGGTTGGATGTCGCCGAGTATCCGGATTTGTATGGCCAGTCTCTCAAGGAGACGGTGGCGGCACAGGCCGGGATTGCTCCGTCCTGTGTGGTGACGGGCAATGGCTCGGACGACATCCTCGATTGTGCGATCCGCGCCTTTGCGGCGCAGGGCGACACGATCGCGCACCCCGATCCGACCTTCGTGATGTTGCCGGTGTTCGGTCGCATCAATGGCGTGACCCCTGTCGCGGTGCCGTTGACGGCGTCGCATACGATGGACGTCGACGCGCTGCTCGCAACCGGCGCGCGGATTATTTATTTGTGCCAACCGAATAATCCCACGGGAACGAGCACGCCGGCGGCCGACATTCGGCGCGTGATCGCTGAGGCACCGGGGTTGGTGATTTTGGATGAAGCGTACGTGGAGTTTTCGGGCGATCCTGGACTGATCGCCGAGGCGCCATCGCTCGGTCGTGTGGTCGTAGCGCGCACGTTGTCCAAAGCCTACGGGCTCGCCGGACTACGTGTGGGCTACGGCGTCGCGTCGCCGGAAATCACCGCCACGATTGAGCGGTCGCGCGGGCCCTACAAGCTCAACGCACTCGCGGAGCGCGCGGCCGTTGCGGCGATGACCCTCGATCACGACTGGGTGGTGGCGCGTGCGGCTGAGGCGGTGGTGAATCGTGACCGTGTTGCCGCCGAGTTGGCGACGCGCGGACTCGTCGCACTTCCGTCGGCGACGAATTTTCTCTGCGTCCCCACCGCACGTGCGGTGGAATACGCAGAAGCGGCGCGCGCGCGCGGCATTGGGATTCGTGCCTTCGCGTCGCTGCCTGGCATTGGCGGTGCATTACGAATCACCGCCGGACCATGGGCCATGATGGAGCGACTCCTCGCCGCAATGGACACTGTGCGCTGATGCAGATCACGCTGTTCGATTACGGGGCGGGCAACCTCCACTCGCTGGCGAAAGCGCTGCGCGGGGAGGGGCGTACCGTGCGGCTCGAGGCCGATCCGCGCGCGGCGCTCGCCACGGATGTCCTTGTGCTCCCCGGCGTCGGTGCGTTTGCGCCGGCAGCGGCAGCGCTCGCGCCGGCGCGTGACGCCATGCGCGATGCGCTCCGTGATGGACTCCCGTGTATCGGTATCTGTCTGGGCATGCAGCTCATGTTCGAGGCCAGCGACGAAGGGGCAGGCGAGGGGCTCGGCCTGTTCAGCGGGCGTGTGACCAAGATTGATGCACCGCAGCTCCCGCAGATTGGGTGGAATACCCTCGACGATGTCACAGACGTCGATCTGCGCGCTGCAAAACTTGAAACGGCGTATTACGCGAACAGTTATGTCTGCCGCCCCGCGGATTCGTCGGTGGTGAGTGCCTGGTCATCACACGGGAATGACCGTTTTCCGGCATCGGTCCGCACCGCGCGTACCGTTGGCGTGCAGTTCCATCCTGAAAAATCCTCGGCGCCAGGCGTGCGCTTTATTCAGTTATTCCTCGAGTCTCTCTGACCATGTTGGCCATTCCAGCCATTGATTTGCGTGAAGGGAAAGTTGTGCAGCTTGTTGGTGGCGACTACGCCAACGAGGTCGTGCGACTCGAGAATCCAATTGAGGTGGCGCGCGAGTGGGTACGCACCGGCTTCACTCGTCTACACTGCGTCGATCTCGACGCTGCGACGAATCGTGGCAACAATCACGCTGCAATCCGCGCGCTCCTCGAGGACGACGAAGCGCCAGCGCAGGTGGGTGGTGGCGTTCGCACCGCTGAACGCGTGCAGGAGTTGCTGGACGACGGTGCGCGGTTTGTCGTCGTGGGGACACGGGCAATCGAGGAGACCGATTGGCTCATTGAGATTGCCGATGCGCACCCTGGGCACATCATTGTGGCTGCAGATGTGCGCGAGCGGAAAATCACCACGCGAGGCTGGGCCAAGGACACGAGTATCCGTGTGGTGGACTTCGTGGACGAGTTCTCGGCGTTGCCGCTCGCGGGGTTCTTGGTGACCGCCGTGCATCGCGAGGGGTTGATGGGCGGCACCGATATGCGCTTGATGGAGGACGTGGTGGACGCGAGTTCGCATCCGGTCTTTGCGTCCGGCGGCATCGCGTCGATTGGTGAAATGCGTGCGCTCGATGACATGGGTGTCGCCGGCGCAGTGCTCGGCATGGCCCTGTACACGGGCATCCTCGACCCGCGCGCCGTCGCGGAGGAGTTCGGACGATGAACCCGACATCTGTGGTGGAACGTGCGACCAAGGAGACCACGATCCGTGTGGAAGCGCGCATTGGCACGGGCGTCGCGACGGTCAGCACCACCGTGCCGTTCCTTGATCACATGCTCACCGCGCTCGCGAAGTACAGTGGCGTAGACCTCACCGTGACGGCGACGGGTGATCTTCGGCATCACATTGTTGAAGATGTTGCGCTCACCGTGGGACAAGCGATTGCGGGCATCGTCCCCGTGGGTGCGGCGCGCTACGGGGAGCGCACCGTCCCAATGGATGAAGCGCTCGTGCAGGCGGTGCTCGACGCTGGTGGCCGGCCCTTTTATCAGGGGCCCGTGCCGAGTTCGTTGTATGAGCATTGGTTCCGTTCGTTCTGCGATGCCGCGCGGTTTACGCTGCACATTCGGGTGTTCCGAGGAAAGGACCGGCATCACATTGTTGAGGCGGCATTCAAAGCACTCGGATTTTGCTTGCGTCAGGCACTCACGGATACCGGGAGTGTCTTCAGCACCAAGGGCTCGGTGTCGGTGCAGCAGGGCGCGCCGTGAGTCTGACGCGGCGGTTGATTGTGTGCCTTGATGTACAAGCCGGGCGCGTGGTGAAGGGCACGGGCTTTGTGGGCCTGCGCGATGTGGGCGATCCCGTGGAGCTTGCGGAGCGCTACGAGCGCGAGGGAGCCGACGAGCTCGTCTTTCTGGACATCACGGCCACGCATGAGGAGCGCGCGACCTTGTTTGAGTTAGCGCGGCGCACGGCGGAGCGGTTGTTTATTCCACTGACAATCGGTGGAGGGATTCGCACGGTCGAGGACATCGGCCTCGCGCTGCGCGCGGGCGCGGACAAAGTGGCGGTGAATTCGGCAGGGGTGCGCGATCCGTCGATTTTCACCGCGGGCGCGGAGCGCTTTGGGACACAATGTGTGGTGGCGAGCATCGACGCCAAGCGCGAGGGAACTGGGTGGCGGGTGTATACCGCCGGCGGCCGCACCGCGACCGCACTCGATGCTGTTGCGTGGGCACGGGAGGTTGTTGCGCGCGGGGCAGGGGAGATTTTGCTGACAAGCATTGATCGCGATGGCGCACGCGACGGCTACGATCTCGAGCTGACTCGGGCGATTGTGCACGCGGTGTCTGTGCCGGTCATCGCGAGTGGTGGTGCTGGCAATGCCAGCCATGTGTGCGACGCGATTCTCGCAGGGGAGGCCGATGCGGCCCTCGTTGCCGGCATTCTCCATGATGGCGTCACGAGCATCGCAGCACTCAAGGGCGCGATGCGCGATGCAACCATTCCCGTACGACAGGTCGCCGCATGACGCGCGTGCCGATTGAATCGCTCATGCAGGCCGCGAGTGAGGCGGCAGCGCTGGCGGCCGACTTCGCACTGCGGCACTATCGCACCGGCGTCGCGGTAGAGACCAAAGAGGACGGAAGCCCCGTCACGATTGCGGACCGCGGCGCTGAAGCCGCAGTCCGCGCCTGGATCAATGCGCGATTTCCGGGCGATGCGGTGCTCGGCGAGGAGTTTGGCGAGATTCGTGGTCAGACTGGACGTCGCTGGATCATTGACCCAATTGACGGGACTAAGGCCTTTGTTCGTGGGGTTCCGCTCTGGGGTTCGTTGGTCGCTGTCGTTGAGGGTGACACCGTACTCGCCGGGGCGGCGAACTTTCCGGCCGTTGGTGAATCACTGGTCGCGGCCAATGGTTGTGGCGCGTGGCACAATGGGAGTCGCGCCCAGGTAAGTACCACGTCGGTGCTCAGCGAGGGAACGGTGTTGATCACCGACCCGCGCACCATCTGCGCGCCCATTACTGCAGCAGGGTGGGATCGTCTCTCACAAGCCGCCGGGGTGTGCCGCAGCTGGGGCGATGCCTACGGGTATCTCTTGGTCGCGACGGGACGCGCGGACGTCATGATCGATCCGATTGCGAATGCGTGGGATGTGGCCTGCTTTCAGCCGATTATCACGGAAGCAGGTGGTGTGTTTACGGATATCAGTGGCGCGGCAACGCCGTTCGGCGGACACGCTATCGCTACTAACGCAGCCCTCGCTCAGGAAGCGCGGGCTCTGCTCACGAGCGCCAATGCTTGATCTCACGTCGCTGGACTTCGCCAAAGGAAACGGGTTCGTGAGTGTCGTCACACAGGACGCCCGCTCAGGCCAAGTCCTCATGATCGCCTTTGCTGACCGTGAAGCACTCGAGCAGACGTTGACGACCGGCGAGATGCACTACCATTCGCGCACGCGTGGACTCTGGCACAAGGGTGCCACGAGCGGGAATGTGCAGCGTGTCGTATCGCTGACTGCCGACTGTGACCGCGATGCAATCCTCGCCCGCGTCGTATCGGCGGGCCCCGCCTGTCACACAGGCGCCGCTACCTGCTTTGGTGATGGCGCCGCTGAGGAACTGGGGGAGCTCGACGAGACGATTGCGTCGCGTCGTGGCGCCGACGCGGGGGCGAGTTACACGGCCAAGTTGTTTGCGGACCGAAATCTTCGGCTCAAGAAGATTGGCGAAGAATCGAGTGAGTTCGTCACGGCGTGTGCCGATGGTGATGTCGCGCGCGCGACGGAAGAGGCGGCTGACTTGATCTATCATGCCCTGGTTGCACTGCACGCCGTCGGGGGCTCCCTCGACGGCGTGCGGGACGTGCTCAGAGCGCGGGCGCGCTAAGCGTCACTCAAAAATCGAGCAGCCGTTCGCGGCGGATCTTCGACGGCTCGCCGATGTACGCCCATCGGACGTTCTGGAAATAGCGGCGCATCACGCGTTGAATATCAGAACCCGTCACATTGCGCAGGTCTTGGACGAACCGTTCGGCTGCGCGGAAGTCCCCGCGATACAACTGATTGCGCGCCAAGAAATCTGCCTGCGCCCCGATCGTTTCGTTTTCGAGGAAGTACTCGGTAATGAACTGCTGAATCAACGGGCGCAGGAGTTGCGTGTTGATCGTGAGATCTTTGAGCGCCCGCACTTCGTTGCGCATAATGGACACGGTCTGCTCGGGATCATTCGTGGTCACATACAACCCGATCGTCGTGATTCCGTGATCGCGGAAACTTGACGACACCGCGTAGGTCAGATTCCGCTTGCTGCGAATCTCACTGAAGAGCCGCCCAGAGAGTACCGCGGCGGCGACACGCAGTGGCGCCGCATCGGGAGAATCGGCGCGTGGACCGAGGAAATAGCCTTGCAAATAATTCGTCGGGAGCTGGCGGCGCAGAAACACCACATCGGCCCGAGCCGTGGCGAGTGTATCGGGTGCGGTCCAGGCATAGGTTCCGGCGGGAAGCTTGCCAATGCTCCTGTTGACCAATGCTTCGATCTTCTCGCGCGACACATCGCCCACAACAACGAGCATCATGCGCGACGTCACAAACGCATTCTTGTGATACGCCCGAAGTTGCGCAGTGGTGATCTTGGCAACTGATGCGGCCGACCCAACAGGATCCAGCGCAAAGGGAGATCCCGCGAACGTGATGCTGTCCGCGAGGTAATCCAGCGTGGCGTCGGGGCTATCGGCCCGCTGACGAATCCCCGTGACGAGTTGATCACGAATGAACTCGACATCGCTCGTGTCGATGTTCGGGCGCATGAGGCGATCGGCGAAAATCGCCCAGGACGAGTCGAGCTCGGTCTTGGTGGTGCGAAGCCCGAAGACGGTCCAATCTTCTTTAGGGCTCACACCGATCTCGCTCCCAGTGCGCGCCATTGCGCGGCGCAGCACATCTCGGGAATAGCCCTTGGTGCCACGCTCGGTCACCGCAAGCAAGAAGGTCTCAATCCCCGAGGTCGCGGGGGTAAGCTGCCGCGCACCACCAAGCAGATACAGATTCGCAACGACGATCGACGTATTCGTGCGTCGATGAATGACTTTCACGCCGGAGACGGTGTAGCTCGTCGTCGCGGTGTCGCGTTGAATCTGCGCGCCACCTGGGACCGCGACGAACAGCAATACGACACTCAGCAAGAAACGCTTCATGGTACCGTCTCCCCGAGCCGAGCGAGCTCGTCAGGCGTGAGCTTGAGCTTGGCGCGATCGGCGGGGGTCATCATGACACCAACAATATGTGGCTTGCCGATGATGTACTTGGTGGCGTAGCTCCGAAGATCTGCGGGGGTACGCTTGGCCATTTCGTCGACGTATTTCATGTAGTACTCAAGTCCTGAGGCCGCCCACCAGAAGCCGATCGTGTGGGAGAAGTCGCTGGCCTTCTCGCGACCGAAAGCGCTCGACACGGCGCGCGATGCCTTGGTGGCTTCAAGTTCTTCCTGCGTGAAATAGCCAGGCTTGGTGGACGCTTCAAGTTCCTTGTAGAGCGCAGCCATCGCCGGTCGTAGTTTTTCGGCTGACGTTTGCCCACTCACAGAAATCGGACCAACGTTGTCGAGTGTGTAGTAGTTCACCGCCACACCCTGCCAGAGCCCGCTGTCCACCAACTTTTTCTGGAAGCGCGACTGTTGATTATTCAGCACATCCGAGTAAACGTCAGCAACAAACGTCGCCGCTTCGTCCTTCCGGACACTCGGGCCGTGCCACTGAATCACAACACTAACAGCGTTCACATCCTCTTCGACAATCACTCCCTCACTCTTCGTGAGCGGCGGAATCGACGGTACGGGCGCTTTCACAAATGGATCGTCGCCGCGCTTCCACGGCGTGAAAATCCGCTCAGCGAGCGCGAACGCCGCGGTCGGATTGACGTCGCCGGTAATGATCAGCACCGAGTTGTTCGGGACGTAGTACAGATCGCGAATCGCCCGCATTTTGTCTGGCGTGGTGGTGCTAATCACCTTGCGGTCGCCAATAACATTTTTGCGGCTCCACTCGGTGGTCCAGAGCTTCTTTCCCATTGCTTCTTCGAGGCGGAAAAACGGGGACGACTCATTGCGGTCGTACTCACCGATCACCACCTGGCGCTCACGTTCGAGCTCGTCAGGGCGAAATTTTGGCGCAAGGAGCGGTGCCACCAGGAACTTGAGTCCGGGCTCGAGCGAATCTGACGAGAGGGTGAGAAAGTAATTCACCTGCTCCTCGCGCGTGCTCGCATTGAACACCGCACCGAGTTCCGACGCACGATCGATGTACTGATCGGGGTTTGGAAACTGGTCGTTGGCCTTGAAGTACATATGCTCGTAGAGGTGCGCGAGCCCGGCGTATTCCGGCGTCTGGGTAAAGCTTCCGTTCCGCACCGTGATCTCGGCGGTCACAATCGGAACCCCGTGCGACTCAAAGACAATCACTTCGAGGCCGTTCGGGAGCACCTTGCGCTGGATCACCTTTTCCAGCTCGGCGCGCTGAGCCTGAGCCGGCACGGCGGCGAGTGTATCGGCCGCCAGCGCTGCCAGCACAGAACCCGCGAAGATGGTCGTTGCGCTGGCAATCCGACGCCAGCGCTTGTTGATTTCCTTCATCATGTCCCGTGAAGTCTCCGCCCCGGCCAAATCCACCGACGCGATGCGTGAAGCGCTCCGCGGCGCGATCGCCGTTGAGCAACTGCGTACTGCTGTTCCGCTGGCCCCGTATACCTCGTTCAAGATTGGCGGGCCCGCAGACCTCCTATACGATGCCACCACGGCAGACGAACTCGCCAGCGCTGTGACCGCGGCCCGTTCGGCCGGGATCCCCTGGTTCGTGCTGGGCCTCGGGGCCAATATCCTGGTCGGCGATAAGGGATTCCGTGGGCTCGTTATTAGAAACACTGCGGGACACGTAGAGTTTCCCGCCCCGGACCGCGTTCGGGCGGAGAGCGGCACGTCTGTCGCTAATCTGATCAAAATCGCGGTCGGGAAGGGGCTCTCCGGGCTGGAACACTACGTGGGGATCCCGAGCACCGTCGGTGGGGCGGTCTGGCAGAACCTGCACTTCCTGTCGCCGGCCCCTGAGCGTGAACGGACGATGTTTATCGCCGAGGTCGTGGAGTCGGTGGAGCTGCTGCTGGCCGACGGCGCTCGACGCACCGTCAGCGGCGAGGAGATGGCCTTTGGCTACGACACGAGCCGCCTGCATGGCTCGGGGGAGATCGCCCTGGCGGTGACCTTCAAGCTCGCGCCCGGGGACCCGTTCGCGATGCACCGCGTGCTCCAGGAGAACCTGAGCTGGCGCGGGTCGCGGCATCCTTGGCTGGATGTACATCCGAGCGCCGGGTCGATTTTCAAGAAGATCGAAGGGGTGGGCGCTGGGCGGCTCATTGATCAACTCGGCCTCAAGGGCCACCGGATTGGCGGGGCGCAGATCTCGCATATCCACGCCAATATCATGGTCAATCTGGGCGGGGCGACCGCGGCCGATGTCCGCGCGCTGATCGCCCATGCCCAACACGCCGTGTTCGAGAAGTTCAGCGAGCGGCTCGAACCCGAGATCGGGTTCATCGGCGAGTTCTAGAGAAGCCGCCTAGAACAGCCGTCCGAACTGCACGTCGAGCTTCCACGGGGCACTGTGGTCGATCGGACGGCCAATCACGACACCGAACGCGCCACCAAAGAATCGCAGCCCTGCCGAAATAGTCGTGCGGGCCGGGCTCGCGACGCCGGTGTAGTCTGTGGCGCACGGTGCGCCGTTCGACGCCGCATTGAACGTTTCTCCAATCCCAAGCACGTTCGACCGCGCCGCCGACGCAATCGAGCAGCTATACGGCGGCGGCGTTGTGAGTGCATTCAACCCGATGCTCGCCGGGGTACCGCCAGGAATCGCGGTCCACACAGTCTGCATGCTGAATGACACGGCCGGCGCGATCCCGGGCAGCCAAAAGCGCTCCGTGAGCCGAATCGGCTGTTCGAGCACCCCAAGCCGGTACATCGCCAGTCCGCGCAGAAGCGCCGCCTCGGTTCCCACGAACTCCTTGTAGTTGTAGCCGGTGAGCCCGCTCTCACTCCCGGCCTCAAACAAATACTGCGGAGGGAAATCGCTCCCCAACATCGTGCCGGCGTCGAATCGCCCAGCGTACGTCCACCGCCCACGATTCACACGCTCTTCCGCGCGAACCTCAAGGCGCTGAAATTTTACCTGGCCATCGCCGCGCACATACTTGAACTGCGCCCCCCACCCCGTCCGCATATACTCGGCGTTCGCATCGGGATGCCACTGAAACACCAACTGCGTGCGGAGGTAATCACCCGGAGCGATTGTGCGATTCGGGAGATAGCGTTTCCCTTTGACCGGGGACCAGCCCACATGGTTCACCGTGGCCTCATCTCGCATCCAGCCACTTTCAAGGCGCACACGCCCGTCGCTGCCGAACAGATCGCGCTGTACTGAGGCCAAGGCGAAACCACGACTCACATAGTCGTATTGATCCTGGCCAAAGTACGAACCCACTGATCCGGCAGAGTCGAAGGTGTTGCGGAAGTCATTGGTGTTGTCGAGCGAGCGCCCAGCGCGAATGGCATACCGCCACGCACCGCGCTTGAGTTCTACCGCTGCTCGACCACGAAGCGTTTGCTCGGTCCAGGCATAGCCACCCTGCAGATGGAAATCGTAGCCGGGAAATGTTGCATTGCCGTGGTACGTCAGACCCGCGCCCGTATAGAGCCCTTCAATTCTGTTGAAGCGCACAAAATCAGAGAGGCGCTCCCCTTGGAGCTCCACCTTGCCCGGACCTTCACCACGATACCGCGCAGGAGACACATCCGTGAAATCATCAGCATGTGTCGCTGACGTCGCTGCTCCGATTTCTTCGTTCCAGGTCCCGTACTTGGCCAAAGAATCCAGCGTCGCTTTCGTCAGCGCATGTACCGCCGACCGCAGGGTGTCCGCCACCGCGAGATGCGCCTGCGCTGGCGTTTCGATTTCATAGTTCCGGAATCGTGACACAATCCGGAACACCGCCTTGGAATCGCCAAGCACCGCCGCGGTGGCCTGTGCCTCAAACCGCTGATAACTCGGCAACCAAAACTCTTGATTGACCTCGCTGTTCACCAGCTCCACATAGGCGATTCCCTCGAGGCGCGTGGCTTTGAGAATCCCATTCAGCGCACCCTGTGGTTCATCGCCGGCCACCGCAAAGGCGCCGCGCATCCGCACGATATGTTTGCGGTCCACGTCGAGATCCACTTCACCGGTGAACACCACCGAGCGCGCGGGCAGCACGCCATGTGGCGCCACGTCGATGCGCACAATCCGAATCGTGCGGTCGCCAACTTTCAATTCTTGGATCGTGTCGCCGCCGGCATAGCGATAATACCGCTCGCGATCGTCGCTCAGTGGGTGCACCGCAAACATCGTACGACGATCATTCGAGCCTCGGCCAATGCCTCGACGCCCGGTGTCACTCCCAAAAAGCAACGCCAGTCGATTGCCGTACAGCGAGGGCACGGCCCACGAGTTCTGCAGCACGCCGAGTGTTGAGAACTGCAAGCCGGCCGCCTGCTGGCGGTAGCCAATCACATGCTGTTCAAACTCGCCGAGTCGATTCCAGGTGAGATCGCTCGCGACTTGTTCGAGGGTCAGGGAGTTTTCTGCACCGACACCATTCGTCTTGCCGATCGAGATTTCGCTTTCCAGCTGCGCATGATAGCGGCCGAGCGTTGCCGGCACGCGGTGATTGATACGCGCCGCTTCGAGCACCAACGCGCGAAGCGCCGGTGTTTTGTACGTGCTGGTGTCTACACCCTGCGTCACGCCGGTGACGGCAATAATCTGCAGGGCTAAGGCGAATCCGAGCATGCAACTCCGAGATCAGGGGGTGGCGAACGGCTTTTCGAGACTTGGGCTCTGTGGCGTGAAGAGTTCCGCGCCATTTTCGGTGATGACCATATCGTCCTCAAGTCGGATCCCGAACTCGCCCGGAATGTAGATCCCGGGTTCGTCGCTGAAGACCATGCCAGGCTGCAGCGGAAGTTTGTTCCCGCGCACCAGATATGGCCACTCGTGTCCGTCCATTCCCATCCCGTGTCCGACGCGGTGTGAGAAATACTTGTAGTCGGGACCGAATCCAGCATCGGTAATCACCTTGCGCGCGGCGGCATCGACCGCCTCGCAGGGCAAGCCCGGGCGAGCAGTTTTCACGGCCGTCGTCTGCGCTTTGTGCTCGATCTCAAAGACGTCTTTCATGCGCTGCGTGGCCTTACCGAGCACGAAGGTACGCGAGAGATCGCTCGAGTAGCCTTCAACTTTGCATCCGCCGTCGATCAGCAGGATCGATCCTTCGCGTACGACCTGCGGCGTGGTCGATCCGTGGGGAAGCGCGGAGTATTTTCCAACTTGAACGCCGGCAGAGCCGTCGAAGCCCAGCTGATGGTGTGCTTGGGACACGAGTTTCGCAAAGTCGTCCTGCGTCATCCCTTCTTTGAGCGACTTCCAGGCAGCCTCGTAGGCTTTGAGCGTCACTTGGCTGGCGAGCCGCATGAGGGCGATTTCGTGCGCGTCCTTGACCATGCGGCAGCCGGCCGTGATGGGGGTTCCGCTCACGACTTTCATGGCGCTCAGATGCTGTGCGCCATCGACGTACTGGAATCGGACCGTTTCTTCGGCGCCGATGGTGGCGCTCGAGAGGCCACGGGCTTTGAACCCTTTGGCGATGAGTTCGTAGGGGCTTTCGTCTTCTTCCCACGCATACACATCGGCGTCTTTCCCGAGGGGGCCGAGGTGTGCCTGCTCCATGGCGCGCTCTTCTTCGAATTTCGGTGTGACGAGGAACGCCGATCCTTTCACGGGAATGATTGCCGTGAGCAGGCGCTCGCTGAGTCCCCAGCGGATGCCTGTGAAGTATTCCATCGAGGTGCCGCCGGTGAGCATCAGCGCGTCGATGTTGTTGGCTTTCATGAGGGTGCGCGCCTTGTCGAGGCGTGCGCGCCGTTCGTCGACGGTGATGGGTTTAGCGAGCGCCTTCATTGAGGTCAGCGCTTTGATAGCGGGCGGAAGTTCTGGTGCGGCGGGTTTTCCTTGTGCGTGCGCGGTGTGCGCGCCGAGTGTGTCAGCGCCGAGTGCGTCAGCGCCGAGTGCGAGTGCGGCGGCGGATGCGGCGGAAACCGAGAAGAAATCGCGACGAGTGGTCATGGTCGGATAGGCAGGGTGTGTACGCACGGGGGTGTAACCCCCATCTATTATACGATACGGCGAGCTCTTGTGATTTACCACGCTCTTGGCGGGAGTGTTTGTGGCGGCCAGCGGTCTTTTTACAGTGGATGGGGTAACGCGCTGCTCGTGGTGTCAGGCGGGGCCGGACTACATCGCGTACCATGACAGCGAATGGGGCTTTCCGGTGCGCGACGACCGTCGGCTCTTTGAGAAAATCTCGCTGGAGGGGTTCCAGAGCGGGCTCAGTTGGCTCACGATCCTGCGCAAGCGGGAGAATTTTCGTCGCGCGTTCGCGGATTTCGACCTGGAGCGTGTCGCGAGCTTTGGGGCCCAAGATGTGACACGATTGTTAGGCGATGCCGGGATTGTGCGGCACCGCGGGAAGATTGAGAGCACGATCAACAATGCGCGGCGGTGTATTGCGTTGATTGAGACCGAGGGGTCGTTGGCGGATTTTGTGTGGCGCTTTGAACCCGAAGCGCACACGCGACCAGCGCGTATGACGTTGGACGTGCTTCGCGCCATGCCCAGCACGCCGGAATCGACCGCACTCAGCAAGGAGCTGAAGGCGCGCGGGTGGAGCTTTGTTGGGCCCACCACTGCCTACGCCTTCATGCAAGCGATGGGGCTGGTGAACGACCACATGCACGGCTGTGATGTGCGGGGGCGGGCGGAGGCGGGTCCCTGGCGGGTGGATGGGTTCTGATACAACTTGAGATCCATGCCCCTAGGAGCGAACGCCAGCTATTACACGATCGAGACGATTGCGCGTTTCGTAGCTGAGCCCGCGCCGAGAATCCTTGGTACGCTAGCGGACGGATCGGGCTTCGACATCACACAGGAACAGCGCGATGCGTGGCGCGCGCAGATAGGGATTCTGCACGAAGCGCTCGACGGGCTACACGGCTCGGTCACCCTCGAGTACATCGTGCCGCGTATTGGGAGCCGCGTCGATGTTGTAGTGATCCTCGGCGCCGCACTCGTGGTGATCGAATTTAAGGTGGGCGCACGCGAATACGATCGCAGCGGGCGCGATCAGGTGTGGGACTACGCGCTTGATCTCAAGAATTTCCACGAGGCGAGTCACGAGGCCTCAATCTTTCCGATTCTTGTCGCGACCGATGCCAAGCGTTCGGACGTCTCCTTTCGGTCGCCGTTCCGCGACCATGTGTTTCCGCCTGCGAACTGCAATGCCGCTGGCCTGCGCGCATTGCTTATGGATGCGGAGCTACAAGCAACGGGAGTTGCAATCGACGCGGTATCTTGGGCTGCGAGCCGGTACCGGCCAACTCCCACAATTATCGAGGCCGCACGAGCGCTCTATCGAGAACATTCGGTGGATTCGATTACGCGCAACGATGCAGGGGCCAAGAACCTCGTGACCACCTCGGCGTGTGTAGAGCGGATTGCAGATTTAGCGCAGGTGAATCGCGAGAAGGCGATCGTTTTCGTCACCGGTGTGCCGGGGGCTGGAAAAACCTTGGTCGGACTCAACCTTGCGACTAAGCGACTTGGCCCGGACGCGCAACATTCGGTTTTTCTGTCTGGGAATGGTCCGTTGGTCGAAGTGCTGCGAGAGGTGCTTGCGCTCGACTACATCGAACAGAAGGCGGCTGGTACGGAGCGGGTACGCAAGGGAGATGCTCGGCGAATCGTCAAGACGTTCATCCAGAACATCCATCACTTCCGAGACGATGCGCTGCGGAGTGCGGATGCTCCTGGCGACCATCTGGTGATTTTCGACGAGGCCCAACGCGCTTGGGATCGCAAGCAGACCTCTGATTTCATGCGTCGGAAGAAGGGACAGCCGGACTTCGATGAGTCGGAGTCAGCCTTCTTGATTTCCTATCTCGATCGCCATGTCGACTGGGCAGTCATCGTTTGTCTCGTCGGCGGTGGCCAGGAGATCCATAAAGGCGAGGCAGGAATCTCAGCATGGTTGGACGCCGCTCGCGAACGATTCCCGAACTGGAAGATTCACGTGTCTTCGACTCTCGCGGAATCGGAATACGCGGCGGAGGATGCGCTCGCGAGACTGAAGGATCACACGGGAGTCTCGTACACAAGCGACCTCCATCTGGCGACGTCGATGCGCTCCTTTCGTGCTGAGCGGCTATCCCATCTGGTTCGCGCAATCTTGGATCTCGAAGTCGAGGCGGCGCGGTCGTGCACTCGTGAGTTGCTGGAAAAGTACCCGATTGTGCTGACGCGAGATCTGCAAGCCGCCAAAGGATGGATCAAAAACAACGCAAGGGGAACGGAGCGCTTCGGGCTTGTGGCTTCTTCCGCTGCTCAGCGTCTGAAGCCTCATGCGATTGACGTGCGCATCCAAGTGAACCCGGTGCATTGGTTTCTCAGTGACCGGAATGATACGCGCTCGAGCTATTATCTCGAGGACGCGGCCACCGAATTCCAGGTGCAGGGCCTCGAACTCGACTGGACGCTTGTCACGTGGGACGCGGACCTGCGAATAGCCGCAAACAAGTGGACGTACAATGAGTTCAAGGGCTCGAGGTGGCAGAAGGTCGGTGCTACAAATCCTATCAGAAAGCGCTACCTCCTCAACGCCTATCGGGTTCTCTTGACCCGTGCTAGGCAAGGTATGGCCATCTTCATCCCGCCCGGTGATGAGGAGGACCCCACACGCCCCCCCGCGTTCTACGACGAGACCTTCGATTATCTCGCCGGTATCGGCATTCCGGTCCTGGGCGCTTAACGCCGGCGGTCCCTTGACCCCCCGCCCCCACCGGCCCACAATCCGGTAGTCCGTAGTCCGCCTCACTTTCATCGCCCCCTCGTGCGCCTCCCTACGCCCGCCGTCCTCGCCTGCGCCCTCTCGCTCCTCCTGGCGCCCGCCACGTCGCCCGCGCAGGGACCGATCACCGCCACAAAGCCCAACGGCAACCCCAAAGCCGACCCGACCGCCGCCCTCCTCGGGCACGGCGTCTCCAAAGAGCTCGCAACCGCCCGCTTCGCCAGCATCAGCGAACTCCGCTACGACCTCGCCCTCGACGTCACCGCCCCAGACTCGGCGCTCGGCCACGTCACCATCCGCTTCATGCGCAAAGGCTCCGGCGACGTGATCGTCGACTTCCGCGGCCGACGCCTCACCGCCCTCAGCGCCAACGGCAACACCATCGACGCGGCCGCCTTCAATGGCAATCACATCCGCGTCCCCGCCTCCGCGCTCCTCAATACCGAAAACTCCCTCGAGTTCTCCTTCGTCACCGACATCGCCGCCAGCGGTGCCAGCATCATCAAAACGCACGACACCGACGGCAGCGATTACCTCTACACCCTCCTCGTCCCCGCCGACGCGAATCAACTCTTCCCCTGCTTCGACCAGCCCGACCTCAAAGCGCGCGTCACCTTCCACCTCCGCGCACCACTCGAGTGGAATGTGCTCGCCAATGGTTCGGTCGCGCGCATCGAAACAGGTGCCGGCACCCGCACCACCCACTTCACCGAAACGCGCCCGCTCTCCACGTACCTGATCGCCTTCGCCGCGGGCTCCTGGCAGCGCGCGACCTCAACGGTCAACGGTCGCACCATCAGCGTCCTCGTGCGCCGCTCGCGCTTCAAAGAAGCCGACACCGACTCGATCCTCGCACTCAACCACCGCGCCATCACTTGGATGGAGCAGTACTTCGATCGCGCCTACCCGTTCGAAAAGTTCGACATCCTCCTCGCCCCAGCCTTCCCCTTCGGCGGCATGGAGCACCCAGGACTCGTGATGTACAACGAGAACTCCTTCATCTTCCGCGATCGCCCCACACTCGCCCGGAGACTCGGACGCTTCTCCACGATCCTCCACGAAGTCGCGCACCAATGGTTCGGTGATCTGGTCACCATGAAATGGTTCGACGATCTCTGGCTCAAAGAAGGCTTCGCCACCTACATGGCCGCCAAAGCGCAGTGGTCGCTCGATTCCACCACCGGCGCATGGAAGACCTTCTACCAAGGCAACAAGCCCACAGCCTACGGCGTCGACCAAACCACCGGCACCAACTCGCTCTGGCAAAAACTCGGCAATCTCGATCAGGCGAAATCGAACTACGGCCCAATCGTTTATAACAAAGCGCCAAGTGTGCTCAAGCAGTTGAACTATCTGGTGGGCGAGGAGGCGTTCCAAGCTGGCGTGCGCTCCTTCCTCACCACCCACGCCTACGCCAACGCGACCTGGCAAGACCTGCTCAACTCGGTCGGCAAAGCGGCAACCAAACCCGGCAGCGCGGCACAGTGGACGCGCACCATGGACGACTTCGGCAAAAACTTCATGCTCCGCCCCGGCATGCCGATTGTCGAACAGCATCTGACAATCAAAAACGGAAAGATCACCGCGCTCGATCTCGTTCAGCGGCCCGCGCAAGCACTCTCTGGCGCCGGCCCCTGGCCGATGCGCACCGATGTGCTGCTCTCCTACGCCGGACAGCCCGCCGTCCACATTCCCGTGGAGATGCGCAACAAAACCACATCCGTCACCGCCGCCATCGGTAAGCCGGCCCCGCAATTCGTCTTTGCCAATAGCAACGACTACGGCTACTTCCTCACCATCCTCGACATCGCCAGCGTGACGGCCCTCGAGGACGGCGCACTCGGCGCGGTGCAAGATCCCTTCCTGCGCACGATGTTGTGGGGCGCTCTCTGGGATCAGGTGCGCGACGCACAGTACGATCCAATTCGATTCGCGCGACTCGCGCTCAGTGAACTGCCGCGCGAAAAAGACGAACAGATTTTTCCGAGCATCCTGAGCCGCATGGTGCGCGCCGCAACCACCTACGCCGCCGACAGTGCCCGCGAAATGCTCCGCCCGCGCATCGAAGATGCCCTCTGGGCCGGCGCCACGAACACCGCGCTTCCCTTTGGGATTCGCCGCGCCTACATCGACTCGTATATCGGCCTCGCCAAGAGTGACGAGGCGCTCGCCAAGCTCACCACACTCCTCAACGCCGATAGCGTTGCCGGCGAGCCGATGAAAGATCCGACGCGGTGGAGCATTGTCGATCGGCTCACGGTTGTCGATTACAAAGACGCGCCGAGTCTCCTCGCAACGCAGATCCTGCGCGACACCACCCCCGACGGTCGTCGTCGCGCCTTCACCGCTGGTGCGGGACGCAAGAATGCCGACGTCAAGAAGGACTACTTTGCCCGGTACTTCTCGGACAAGTCGCTCAACGAAGACTGGGCCAGCGGATCATTCGGCATTTTTAACAGCGGTGATCACGACGAATTGACCCTGCCGTATCTGCGTCCGGCATTGGATTCGCTCCCGTACATTCAAGCGAACCGTCGCATCTTCTTCCTTGGGAGTTGGCTCGGCGCCTTCATTGGTGGCCACAAGAGCGAAGCCGCGCTCAAAACCGTGCAGCAATATCTGGCCGATAACCCCAAGCTGGCGCTCGATCTCCGACAGAAGGTGCTGCAAAGCGCCGACGATCTGGAGCGCACCGTGAAAATCCGTAAACGATGGAGCGGCGCGCGCGCGGTACCGTCAACGCCGCGGGCGCACCCCTGAGAGACGACGCGAGTCGACCCAGCCGTCGATTCCATCGACACGCACGTGCGTCCAGCCTGTGATTTGTTCACCGACTAGTACGGTGTCGCCCTTCGCCAGCACGAGGAGCACCTTTGCCCCGCGCGCTGACTTCTCGCGAACGTTCACCGGAAGTGCTACAACCCCATGTTGCCATGTCCCACTCTCTGGCGGGGCAGAGCGCTTCGGGGCCGAGAGTTTTGGGGCTAACGCCCGAGGCAGTTCAACCACAGGCTCCGCGCGTGCTGATACTGATGCTGGCGCCGGTGTTGGCGCTGGTGTTGGTGTTGGAGCGACCGGCGGTGGTGTAATGGGCGCGGGATTCAGCGCCGTCGAGTCCAACATCGCGGTTGTGGTCGTATCGGGAGCGGGAACCGCCTCGACCGGAATGACTCGAGCCGCCGCCGCCTTTTTATCTGCCGCGGCCTGTCGTGCCGTGCTCCACGCAATCCACACACCGGCGATCACCAACACCGCGAGCCCCGCCATATACCACGGGGCCTTGGGCGCTGGTTTTTGCACTGGCTGGCTCGCGCGGCGCTCCTCCCGTGAGGGGAAGGGGCGCTGGCAGCGCGGGCACAGCGTGGCAATCTCAAGCGCCTTAGCGCCGCAGTTCGAACAGGTGATGTACGCCATTTAGTCCCGGCTGGAAGCTGTCGCGAGATTGACGGATTCCTCCTCCGTCACGTCACGTCTCAGTCTCGTCACCAAGCCCGGGGCCAAGTTCGAGGAGGCGCTCGGCAGCAGGACCAGGTGCGGCCTCCACCTCTCTCAATTTTCGCTCCATCGCCCGGGTGCGACGACCCGTTTCGTCGAGGGTCGTCCCTACCGTGGCCAGCTGCTTCTGGGCGCGCGCGATTGTTTCGTTGAACTTGCCGAACTCTGCCTTGACCGCCCCCAGGAGCTCCCGAACCTCGCCTGCGCGTTGTTCAATCGCCAGCGAGTGGAACCCAACGCGCAGGCTGGTGAGCAATGCCGCAAGGGTTGTCGGTCCCGCGAGGTTTACCCGGTACTCGCGCTGCATCTCCTCCAACAGCCCGGGCTCGCGGGCCACTTCGGCAAAGAGCGATTCTGTTGGCAGGAACATCACGGCGAAATCCGTCGTCGTTGGCGGACGCAAATACTTGGTGCTGATATCCTTCGCGGCTTTCCGCACCGCGCGCATCAACCCTTCACGCGCGGCACGCACATCGTCGGCGTTGCCACTCTCGGACGCGTCAACGAGTCGTAGGAAATCTTCCTGCGGGAACTTAGCGTCGATCGGGAGATAGAGCGGCGTGGTCGCACCATCGCGCCCTGGGAAGCGTACGGCGTATTCCACCGATTCCCGCGACGTCGGATCCGGTACAAAGTTCGCCACATACTGCGCGCTCGTGAGGAACTGCTCGAGAATTCCCCCCAGCTGATACTCGCCCCAGATGCCGCGCACCTTGACGTTGCCGAGCACTTTGCGAAGATCGTCCATACCAGAGGTCAGCGCCTGCATCTCGCCGAGCCCGCGCTGCAGCGCGGTGATCTGCGAATCGAGCCGCGCGTTGATCTCGCTGCGCAAATCGCCGGCGGTGCGTTGCTGTTCGCCGCGCGACTGCTGGAGCTCGTCGCGTACCCGCTGCATGGCCGCGTCCATCTGCGCGGCCGGGTCGGCGGGACGGCGCAGCAGAAGCACCGCCAGGATGACCAACTGCAGGACAATCGCGGCACCGACCAGCAGTTCTGTAGACATCGAACTACGGTTTGGTTTTGTGGTGGCGGGCGGGCGTGATCACGCTACTCGCGAGGGCGCCCAGTGCGAGAATCCCCGCGACAACCCCCAGCATAATGAAGTTTTGTTTTTCGCCCACATGCTCCGTGAGCCAGTCGGCAAACAGCATCTTGGTGCCGACGAGTGCCAGAATCAGTGCCAGGCTCAATTTGAGATACCGGAATTTTTCAATCATGCCGGCCAATCCAAAGTAGAGGGATCGGAGACAGAGAATGGCGAACACGTTGCTGGTGAACACCAGGAACGCATCTGTCGTGATTGCAAAAATTGCGGGAATGCTATCCACCGCAAACAGGAGATCGGTGCTCTCCACAAGGACCAGCGCCACGAAGAGCGGCGTAATCACCTTCTTGCCATTTTCTGTGATCACGAAGTGGCGTCCGTGAAAAGTCTTGGCCACTCGGAAATGTTTATTGAGCCACCGCACGATCGAGGTCTCTTCGGGCGATTCGCTCTCGCCTTTGGCAAAGAGCATCTTGAGCGCCGTAATGATCAAGAAGGCGCCGAAGATATAGAACACAAAGTGATAGCGCGCAACGAGCGCCGCGCCGCCGCCAATCATCACGCCGCGCATAACGAGCGCACCAAGAACACCCCAGAAGAGCACGCGGTGCTGCAAGGTCCGTGGCACCTTGAGATGCTCGAAGATCAACGCAATCACAAACACGTTGTCCATCGAGAGGCTCATCTCCACGATGTAGCCCGTGAAGAATTTTACCGCCGCGAGTCGGCCGCCATTGTACTGGCCGTCAACCGCATCGATCACGGTGCCGAGTCCGGCCCAGTGGTTCGCGTAGCCTTCATAGATGAAGCCGCCGAACGCCACCGCGAGCGCAACGGTCATCGCCGTAAACGCTAGCGCTTCCTTCACGCTGGGCGCATGTTCGGTCTTGTTGAATACGCCAAGGTCGAGCGCGAGCAGCATGCACACGAAGGCAATGAATCCCACCCACAGCAGCAGCATCGTTACGAGCCTTTGTCTTGAGTGACCCAGTCCTTCCAGTCCGATTCGGCGTACCCAACGGTGACCTTGTGCTGCCAGCGGGTCAACGGCATTACCAACAGCAGCGGCTCTTCGGTCAGCCACTGCATCCACTTGGCGTCATCGTAGCGGCCCGCGCCGAGCCCGAGCTCCGCGTAGCGCTTGGATGACTTATCGATCAGTGCGCTGATTCCGAACTTCTGCGTGAATCGTTGCAGCTCGCCCTTACTTGCAGCCTTCTCCTTGAGGTCCACAAAATGAACTTTGACGCGGCGCTCACTCCAAAAGCGCAGCGCTTTTCGGACATCCTGGTTCTTCTGGGTTCCGAATACCTGGACTTCCACGCGTCTTCCTCTTGAGTGTGCATTGGGCGCAAATACCAACTGCCGTGCGACGCCACGCGTTATAATATCACCCGATGCGCGATTTTTCCCCCGAATCCTTCCGGCCCGCCTGGTGGCTTCCCGGACCGCACCTCCCGACCGTGTGGGGGAAGTTCGGTCGCTACCAGCCTACGGTGCACGATCGCCTCGAGCGGTGGACCACCCCCGACGACGATCACCTCACACTCGCACGTATGGGCCGTGCTCGGCCCGGGGTTCCGCACCTGCTGATGTTGCACGGGCTCGAGGGGAAGCTGACCGCGAAATACGCCCACGGTCTGCTGGCTCAGGTTCGCGCATTCGGCTGGAGCGGCGACCTGATGCTCTTCAGGAGCTGTGACGGCCAGCGGAACAGCGCCCGGCGTATGTACCACTCTGGGGAGACGACAGACCTCGACCTTGTGGTCCGGCGCTTGATTTCCGAGTCTCCGGAGACGCCGATCGTGCTGGTCGGCGTGTCCCTGGGCGGCAATGTCACACTGAAGTGGCTCGGCGAGCAGGGGTCCGCCACCCCGCCGCAGGTGGTTCGCGCAGCAGCGGTGAGTACCCCCTTTGATCTCGCCGCCGGGTCGCGCCACCTCGAGCAGGGCTTCGCGCGCCAGTACGTGAAGCACTTTTTGAAGACGCTGACGGCCAAGACGCTCGCAAAACTCGAGCAGTATCCCGACTTCTGTGACCGGAAAAAGCTCCTGGAATGCCGCACATTCGGGGAATTCGATGACCTCGTGACTGGCCCTGTACACGGCTTTCGTGGTGCGGCGGACTACTACGCAAAGTCCAGCTCAATCGGCTTCTTGGATCGGATTCAGGTGCCTACGTTACTGCTAAGCGCTCGCAACGACCCATTTCTGCCGGCGGCTATTCTCGACCAAGTGTCGGTGATCGCCGGTCGCAACCACAATCTGCGCCCACTTTTCACGGAATTGGGTGGCCATGTAGGCTGGGTCGAAGGTTTGCCATTTTCTCAGCGGTTTTTTATGGAGTCGACGGTCGCTCATTGGTTTGCGGCTGCTTTTTGAGATTTTTGGCTCGAAGTTATTTATTTAATGACTGTATTTTGGAGTGTTAGTTAAAAGCCGGCCAGTTTTGGTCGGCTTTTGCTGTTTTCTTGGGCTTTTTCGACTGTAATCAGAACGCATGTACTGCATCACAACTAGCGCAAAAGACATTTAGTTAGTACAGTTGTACACAATGCTCTCAGATCTTGTGCTTTCTAGCGCCGTTGGATGCTCAACCACCTGGCTCTACAACGCCAGCCGGCTTCTGCATACCGACATTCAGCGCACCCCTAACGACACCAGATGGTGGCGCCTGGTCCGTCTGATTCATACCGACCTCGGACTCCCCCTCCGCGCTGCCGCAAAAATCGCTGACGCGACCCTCAATGGGCTCGCCTCAACCAAGGTCCGGCTCAATGCAACCCCGGATGGATCGGTCGCCATCCAGTTAGATATGGACCGATTCCTCTCGTCCTCGAGCGCCGCATTGAGCTCCGCCCGGAATTTTTCGGTCGCTGCGCCACGAGGACGTCCTCCAAAAAAGCCCCGCCAAGACGCGAACGCAGACACGTCCATATCTGGGGCAGCCAAAACACCAACCGTCCGTTTGGGAGCGTTTGACGCCCACGGCGCCGATGTTCGTGTTTTACTCAGCTCCAAACAGGGGGTTCTGACGGCGATTTACGATCCCAGCCCGAAAAACCTCGATCGCGTTGCCGCAGCGCTCACTGCACTGCGCGCCAAACATCGCGGCATCCCGGACAACTGGCCAAACACCATCGACGCCATCACAATCCGCACGGTTCCGCGGCTCGCACTCACCACCAGCGACGGCCCCCTCGATCTGATTCCGCGCGAGGACTGACAGCTCACCGCCTGCGAAACACAAAGGGGCGCACCACTACTGGTGCGCCCCTTTCTCCATCCGTCCATCAACTCAGTTTCTCGCCTTCTTGGCCGCGGATTTCTCTGCCGCCTTCTCCGTCGCCTTCTCCCGACGCTCATCATCCGGAATATCAATCGCGAACGGCGAGAACAGCGACTGCTTCACCCCAGGGTATTTCACCCCCCACCCCTTGGCTTCGTGCCAAAGAATCTGGTTCAACAAATCACTCGGCGCCTCATCCGGCGCGCTGAAGTCCATCCGCGCACTCTGCAACGCCGCATTCCGGCGCTCCTTGGCATACGGCCCCGTAATCGCCCCAAGCTTCACATTCACATCAAAGAGCGACTGCTTCGGCATAATCGCCGAGTAGGTCGTGAAATCGGGCTTCTCATTAGGCCGAATGAAGCTCGCGCGCATGTCCGGCGCCACCAGATCAAACATGCTCATCGCCGGGAGCCCGAGCATCAACTCAATGGTCTTCACCATGCTGGGCTGCCCGTAAAACGTGCTATCAATGCTCCCGCGCTTCGTGTACGGCGACACCGCCAGCGCCACCGTGCGATGCCCATCAATATGGTCGACGCCGTTCTGCGCATCATCCTCAACCACGAAGATCGCCATGTCCTTCCAGAACGAACTCTTGGTAAGGCTCTCCACCATAATGCCAAGCGCGAGGTCGTTATCCGCCTGATGCGAGGCGGGCGTGCTACGCCCTGCGGCCGTCCCATCCGTGTGGTCACTCGGCAGAATCACCATCACCAGGTTGGGCATCGCCTTCTTGGCTTCCCATTCCTTGACATTCTCGGTGAAAATATCGGCCTTCATTACGTCCGGAACATCCTGCGTCCACGACGGATATTCGCGCACCAGCGTGCGATCAAGCGACGCGATCGGCGACGTGGTGTTGTAGTCCTTCTTCACAAGCTCACGGAAATAGGCCGGATCGTGCGGCTGCCGATCGCGCCACTCGGCGAGGTATTTCTGCCGTACGGAAACGTCGCGATCCTTGGGCGGCGGCGCATATTCACCAAACACACTGACCTTTTTCCCCTTGGCCTGCGCGCCTTCCCACAGGAACCCGCCGCTCGAGTACGCCAAGGCGTCGCGTCCCTCGGACGGATACGAACGGCCATAATACAGCGGCCACATCGGATACTCGGTCTCATTCGCCGACACGAGCCACTGGTGCCCGTCCGCGGAGTTGCCGCCGGAGGCGAAGAAATGGTCGAGCAGCACATACTGATCGGCGAGCGCGTGGGTGTTCGGCGTAATATCCCGCCCGTACATGGCGAGCGTCGAGTCACTGGCCCCCTTGCCAATATCGCCAAGTACCTGATCGTAGGTGCGGTTTTCCTTCACGATGAACACCACGTGATTGATCAAACTCGCCTCGCCAGGACGCTCTGGTACGGCGCGCGCACTCGCGGTCGGACGCACGGCGAGCGCGCGATCAGGCTGCGTCAGCAGGGTCAAGCGATTGTTCTGGGCGACACTCGTCGTGTAGGCGGTGAGTTCGGCGTCCGTCGGAACCGGAATCACGTTGACCGAACCACGCACCGCATGCACAAAGCCGGCCGTCTTGCCCGGGTGCCCGCTCGTGCGTCCGTCTCCAGAGCCAACACCAAGGAGCGTACCCACGGCGATCGTCGTGCCGTCGCCACTGATGTCGATGCTGGCGGGGTACCACCCGGTCGGAATCAGCCCCTTGAACACACCGTACTTGAGTCCGAGGGTCGCCGACACATCGTACACTCCCACCGCGTTTAGGCCGCCGAGTGTGACGTAGAGCTTGTTGAAGTCGGGGGAGAGTGCGACCGCGGTTGGCGCGTACCCAATTTTGCGCTCGCGGAATGGTGCAATCTCAATCACGCCCGCGAGCGTGTTGGAGCGCGTGTCAATGACACTCACCGCATCGCTGTTTCCGTTGGCAACGTAGAGGCGGTTCCGCTTCTCGTCCCACACGAGTCCACTCGGATGACGCCCAACAATGATGTTGGTCGTGATAGTCCCGGTGGTCAGATCGATTCGCGCGATCGTCCCTGGCTGTGCAATGCCGCGCGTGTCCACCCGCACATCCTCGGCGAGTGGATCGCAGCACTGCTTGGTGGCGAGCTCACCGGGCTTCGGCTTTGGTCCGCCAAAGACGGAGACATACGCCACCGTCCCCGCTTCATTGATAACGGCCGCGATCGGGAGCACTCCCATGTCGATCACCGAAAGCTGCTTACCCGTCTCGGCGTCGAGCACTGCGAGTTGATCATTGGCCGGCAGCGGCAGAACCGCGAGTCGCTTGCCGTCCGCGCCCGCACGACGTGCCACCGCCGGTGCACCAGACATAAACTCGCCAAGCCGGCCGGACACGGCGGCGACGACGACACTGTCGCCACCCGCAACCGCGGCGGGTGCAGTGCCTGCGCGATCGTAGAAAAAGAGCTGCGAGAAACTCTTGGCTCGGGCGAGCGGAGGACCGCCCGGTAGCCGACTCTGCGCAACGGCGTCGGGCAAGCGCCCGACGGTTGAGACGAGCACGCGCCCAAGCACAGGATCCATGGTCACGCCATGGACGCCGGGACGGCCATCAAACGTTGCCTTTGCGAGCACTCGATTGTCGCGCCAGGACATGCGCCACACCGCGCTCTGCGCGCCAACCCAGATCTCGTCGGACCGTTCACCAAAGCGAACGCCGCCCACGCGGTCATTGAATACAGTCTGGACGCCGGCGGGGGTGACCCGCTGGTTTGTCGCAATCACCCCAGGCTTTACGACGTCGCGCTGAGGTGCGGGAGCCTGGACTTGAAGGGCAAAAAGGAGGGCAGGGGTCAGCACGGTCGCAATCATATAGATGTGATGAGGTGTAGAGTTCTACGCTACGTCCCGTAGACGTCCTTTGCAAGCAACAGTTTGGTATCAGCGCGCACGGGGCGCGCGTGGCGAACATCGGGCACCTCGCCAACCGCGGGCACTACGGTTGCCCCCTCGCACCAGCGGTCCGGCCAATCTATTATACTCGGTGTCATCAACCCCTTTGAGGGATACTTATGCAGCGTCGCGCAATTAGTGTTTCAGCCACCATGCTTCTCGCGGCCTGCTCCGTGCAGCAGTGGCGTCCGTCCCGCTCCCCTGCAATGGACGATCACATGTCGCACATGTCGGTCGCCGATATTCGGTCGACCGCGTCTGCGAGCAATCGCAGTGCGGATTGGCAGGGAGTCCCGGGGCTTCCCGCGAGTAATAACGCCGCGGCCGCGCGCATTCAGGCGAGCCCGCGTCACGCCGAATGGGTGAAGATTGCGTGGGCACCTGGCTCCAAGGACTCGCTGATGGCGTGGATTGTCTATCCAGTCGGCAGCAAGAAGGCGCCTGTTGTCGTGGTGGTGCACGAGATCTACGGGTTGTCGACCTGGGTGCGTGGCGTTGCTGACCAAGTTGCGGCCGAAGGGTTTATCGCGATTGCCCCAGACCTGAACTCGCGCGTTCGCGGTGGACCGTCGACCGATGAACTCACGCGTGACTCGTCGCAGAAGATCATCCGTGGCGTGCCGAACGCCGATAAGGACGCTGGAGTGCTCGCCGCTGCGACATACGCCATGTCACAGCCCGCCGCCGAGAAGAAGTACGGCGTGGTTGGCTATTGCTGGGGTGGTTCGGTGGCGTTCAATCATGCCGTGTTCAACAGCAAGGGGCACGCCGCGTCCGTGGCGTATTATGGTCTCCCATACACTGGCCCAAATCCTGCCGATCCGACCAAGCAGATTCCGGCGGTGGACTCGCTCAAGAAGATCCAGGTTCCTGTGATGCTGCTGAGCGGCACCGGCGACGCCCGGATCACGGCCGCCATGCCCGATCTTGCGGCGGCCATGAAGTCGCTGGGGAAGACATACGAGTCGACCAACTATGAGGGGGCGATCCATGGATTCCTCCGCGCACAGGACGACACCCCGGATGCTGCCGGTCAGGCGAACCTGACGGCCACCAAGGATGCCTGGCCCAAGACGATCGCCTTTTTTAAGAAGAACCTTGGCGTGAAGTAGAGCAGGCGCGGTTATTAGGCGCGGCTGGCAGGCGCGGTTGTGAGAAAGGGCCGACACCGTCTGTGGTGTCGGCCCTTTTTATTGGTCGGCAGGGAGTCGGCCGAGTACTAGGCGTCGTTTGACATCCCAAACAGCGCCAGCCACTCCGGCCAGTTCCCGGGCATCTCAAAGAAATCGTCGAAAAAGACCAATCCGGCCTTCTCAAAGGCCTCGATCAGCGCGGCCAGGCCGTCGTCGTCAAAGATTGGCCCAATGGCGACGAGATCCTTTTCGACGCGGAATTCATTGTCCGTGAGGGTCAGCGCTTGGTCGATCTGGACCCGGGTCAGGCCGGACCGTTCAAAGGCACTTTTGCGCACCAACAGGGTGGTGGCGCTGGAAGACAGTGGAAGTGGCATGCAGGCAGGATACCTTTGAAGGAATGACCAGAGCAAGGGTTGAGCTGAACTTGGGGAATTCCTCGGAGCACTCGGTGGAGTCTGCGTACGACGTCATCGTCGTTGGCGGTGGGCACGCCGGCGCCGAAGCCGCTGTGGCCGCGGCGCGCGCAATCGGAAGTGGCGCGCGCGTGGCGCTCGTCACCAGCTCGGTTGAGACGATCGGGCAGATGTCGTGTAATCCCGCGATCGGCGGGGTGGCCAAGGGAACTGTCGTGCGCGAAATCGACGCCCTTGGTGGCATTATGGGACGGGCTATTGATCGCGCGACGATTCAGTTCCGTATGCTCAATCGCGGAAAGGGGCCGGCCGTGTGGGCTCCGCGCGCGCAGGCGGACCGTGGTTTGTATCGACGGGCCGTCCGGTCGCTGCTCGAGGAGCATCCTGGGGTTTCGCTGGTGCAGGGCACTGTGCGCCAACTGCTGTTCGCCCCTGGCGATCCGGCGGTGCGCGGGGTGGAGACCATGGAAGGACGTCGCTTTAGCGCGCGCGCCGTGGTCATCACCACGGGCACTTTCCTCCGTGGCCGCATCCATATTGGCACCGACACGGCGCTCGCCGGTGGGCGCGCGGGCGAACAGAGCACGACACACCTCGCCGAACAACTCGCAGCGGTCGGACTAACGGTCGAGCGCTTCAAAACGGGAACGCCGCCGCGCATCGACGGCCGGTCGGTGGACTACTCCGCCCTCGAACGGCAAGAATCCGAACTCGCCGATTTCGATTATCGCTGGTCGGCACTCGACACCGCACGCCCCGCTCCCCTTGAGCAGCTCGCCTGCTGGATCGCCTTCGCCGATACCCCAACCAAGCAGATCGTCGCCGACCATATCAACGAATCGGCGATGTATGGCGGAGCCATTGGCGCGCGCGGCCCGCGCTACTGCCCCAGTATCGAAGACAAGATTGTCCGGTTCCCCGACGCCGAACGGCATCAGCTCTTTTTGGAACCCGAAGGGCTCGACACGCACGAGCTGTACGTGAACGGGCTCTCCACCTCACTCCCCGCCAAGGTGCAGATCGAGATGCTGCGCTCCGTGCGTGGCCTTGAGCAGGTGGAGATGACGCGCGCCGGCTATGCGATCGAGTACGACTATTATCCACCCACGCAGTTGCATCCCTGGCTCGAGGTTCGCGCGATTGACGGATTGTTCCTCGCCGGACAGATCAATGGCACCACCGGCTATGAAGAAGCGGGTGGGCAGGGGGTCCTCGCGGGGTTGAATGCCGGGCTGCGCGCCCGCGACCGCGCCCCGCTCGTCCTGGGGCGCGAAAGTTCGTACATCGGCGTGCTCGTCGACGACCTCGTCACACGCGGCGTCGATGAGCCCTACCGACTCTTCACCTCGCGCTCTGAGTTTCGGCTCACCGTGCGGCAGGACAACGCGCTGCACCGTCTTGCGCCCATCGGCCTCGCACAGGGGATCTACACCGATGCGGAGCGCGCAGGCATTGATGCGCGAGCCTCGGAATACGATCGCCTCTGGCAGGTGGCACGCGAAACGAGCGCGCGCCCCGATCTCGTCGAGCGATTGGTCACTGCCGCAGGCGGTTTGCCCCTACACCACGCGGTGCGCGTGGTGGAACTGGCCAAGCGCAACGGCGTCGCCCTCGAGGACGTGCTCACCGCAGTCGGCGTCACCGAATCGTTCTCGCGCGACGAGCTCACCACAGTGGATCTCGAAATCAAATATTCCGGCTACTTCGAGAAAGAGCGATTTGCGGCCAATCGCCTGGCGCGCATGGCAGAACTGCCACTGCCAGCAGACGCGCCATACGAGCGCATGAAGACGCTCTCGATGGAATCGCGGCAAAAGCTCGCGGCGCGGCGCCCACAGACCATCGCACAGGCCTCGAGTATCCCGGGTGTGAGTCCTGCCGATCTCCAAAATCTGGTCCTCGAGATCGAGCGCCTACGGCAGCCGCAGGCGGCGCTCGCATCAGACTCCGCGCTCGCGTCAGACGCGGCACTCACTGAGTGACAGCGCACGCCGCTGAAGGACCGGTGGACGCGACAGAGCGCGAGGGGCGTTGGTCGGGCCCACTCGTCCCGAGGTTGATCGCGCTGTGTCTGCTGGTGCTCGGCTGCCTGCCGATCGCGAGTCTGGTCACCGGAGGGTTCACCGACGAACGTGCCCGCGCGCAATCACTGGCACAGTACCTCGCCCAATGGGGCGACTGGGGCACGGGCTCGGCGATCTGCGCGACGGTCGCCGTATTGGCGGTGATTGTGTGGCGCGCGCGCAGCGGCACAGCGGGACCGCGCAACGCGCATGGTCATGTACACACCGGTTGGGCGCTTCGCGATTGGGCAATTCCCGTAGCGGCGCTTGCGCTCTACGCCTGCATTGCGCGACTCGTTTTCGATGGCCGTCCGCTGCTCATCGACGAACTCGTGCAGGTGATGCAGGCACGGCTCTACGCGGCCGGACAGTTGTTCGCCCCTGTTGAGCGCTACCGAGAGTTCTTCTCGGTGCTCCACGTGGTCGACACCGGCGGCAAGGTCTACTCGCAGTTCCCGCCCGGTGGGCCGGCGATGTTGGCCCTCGGCGAACTCTTTGGCGCGACCTGGCTTGTGGGTCCGGTCTCGGGCGCGCTCTGCGTTGCGCTCTTTGCACGACTCCTTCGCTACACCGATCCCGACGCCTCGGCCCGCTGGCAGGTTGGCACGACCGCGCTCTTTGCTGCGGCTCCGTTTGGGGCGTTCATGTTTGCGTCGCACATGAATCATGTGACGGCGCTGCTCTTTGTGATGGTCGCCATAGTGGCCATTGCTCAACTGATGGCGCGCGACGCTGCCGTGGTGCCTGATGCCGGTTCGGCGAATCGGACGGTGGTGGCTCTGGCGCCAGCATTTATCTGCGGACTCGGACTCGGGGCCGCGGCCACGATCCGACCACTCGACGCCTTTGCGTTCGCCCTTCCTGCGGGCCTCTGGTTCCTCGGGCGCGCACTCAAGACCCCGGCGCGCTGGGCCGATGCCCTCGCCTCTGCGGCCGGAATCGCAGTGCCCTTTGCCGTTATGATGTGGGTGAACGCTCGCACCACGGGCTCCCCCCTGCGCTTCGGCTACGAAGTGCTCTGGGGCGCATCGCACGGACTCGGCTTCCATGCGGCGCCGTGGGGAGCTGCACACACTCCCGCGCGCGGGCTCGCGTTGCTTTCGCTCTACGTCACGCGCCTGCAGACGTATCTGTTTGAGTCGCCATTTCCCGCGCTGCTGCCAGCGGTGGCGGCGCTCTGGCTTACCCGTCGCTGCTCGGTCATTGATCGCTATTTATTGGCGAGCTCGGCATTTCTCGGCGCGCTGTATTTCGCCTACTGGCACGATGGGTTTTTCCTCGGTCCGCGCTTTGTGTTTTCGTGGCTCCCGGTCCTGGTCCTCTGGAGCGCACGGCTCCCGCGTGTAGTGCGTGACCGATATGGAGTGGGTGTGGTATCGGTCGCCACGAATGCCGCACTCCTTTCTGGTGTGGTGATGGCGGTTGTCTTTGCGTTGCCGGTGCGAGTGGCGCAGTATCGCAGTGGGCTGTCGTCTATGCGCGACGACTACGGGGCCTCGGCCACCGCGGCGGGGGCACGGGATGCACTGGTGTTTGTGCGCGAGTCGTGGGGCTCAGAAATTGTGGCGCGCCTCTGGGCGCTCGATGTGTCACGGAGTGCGGCGGCGGCACTGTATCACGACGTGGATGCCTGTACGCTCGACCGAGCGATTCGTGCCCTTGAGTACTCCGGCGCACGGGGGGCAGTGGCCGAACGGGCGCTTGCACCGCTGCGTGCCGATTCGAGTGTCGTCACAGGAAGTCCCTTTTCCCCTGATAGCACGGAACGTTTCCGTCGCGGCGCGCCCTACGACGCGACGTGCGTGGCGCGATTGAACGAAGATCGCGCGGGCTACGCCTTGCTCCCGCCCGTGCTGTTGGATCGCACGAGCGGGAATGTGTATGCGCGCGACCTGGGTGCGCGCGACTCGCTCCTTATGGCGCAGTACCCACGGCGCATGGTGTATCTGATGCGCCGACGCGCAGCAGAGGTTGGCGGCGCGCTGGAGTGGATGCCGCTGTCGCGCGATTCCGTGTTGTCGCATTGGCGGCGTGGCGCGCCGTAGGGCGCCGTAGGGTTCGCGGAGTTTCACGGAGTCTCACAGCGTCTCGCAGTGTCTCGCAGTGTCTCGTGGCTTCGGTCACACAAACTCGCCGCGTCTCGCAGCGCTCAGATCGAGAAGCGTCCCCCATTGTGGCTCCTCAGGTGTACGATGATATGCGAGCCGCGCCCGAGCACCCGCGGGGCGTATTAGTAGCACTATGCGTTTATTTCGGCACTATTAGTAACACAATAGAACTATTACAACGGAGTGGAGATGCACCGTCTTTCGGGGTGGTTCAGCGTAGTCGTCGGATCCGTACTCATCCTTGGTAGCGGTTCGGCTGCGCGCGCGCAGGATGGGCAGACTGGTGCAGGAACGCCATCACTCAAAGCTCCACAGCTCAACAGCTCAGCAACGGGCGAGGTCGAGCTACGTCCAGACCGAGCCACCCTGACCCTCAGCGTGGAAAGTCGAGGCGTGACCGCCTCGAAGGCCGGGAGTGAGACTGCGCGACGCCAGAAGCAGGTGTTGGACACGCTGCGCGCCCTTGGAATCGGTGCGGATCAGCTCCAGACCGCATCCCTACAGATCAATCCCGAGTATTCAAACCCCGCCCCCGGCCAGCGCCAGCGAGTCTCGGGGTATGTGGCCGTCAGCTCGATTCGAGTCGAAGTGTTGCGGATCGACCAGGTGGGCTCTGTTGTTGATGCCGGCCTCTCTGGGGAGGCCACAGGTATCCAGGGGCTCCGCTTCAGCTCCTCCAAGGAACCAGAGGCTCGACGGCAGGCATTGGTGCTTGCCGTGACCAAGTCCCGTGGGGAGGCCGAATCCATGGCGCTTGCTGCCGGCGGAACACTCGGCGGTCTCATTGAACTCAATGCACAGCCCGATATGGTCCGAATGTACGGTGCTCCGGCGCTCTCCTTTGCCTCCCGGGCCTCCGCGCCAATGCCAGTTGCCGAGGGAATGATCACCGTGAGCGCTACCGTGAGCGGTCGCTGGGGCTTTATCCCCCGCTGAGGTGTATGGGAGGGGTGGCTTTGCGTCGGATTGTTCCACGTGAAACAATCCGCCTTGCCCTTCCCCTCCACACGCCGGTATCTTGAGGGGGAGCTCCTCCGTCTCACCGTTACCGGAACACATCGCCGTGGCTCGAGTTATCGCAATCGCCAACCAGAAGGGTGGGGTTGGCAAGACCACAACCGCCGTCAATCTCGCCGCTAGTCTCGCGGCCGCTGAACAGCGCGTCCTCCTTGTTGATGGTGATCCCCAGGGGAATGCTACGAGCGGCATCGGGCTTGAGAAAGAGTCGTACGAGACCACGGTCTACGACGTCCTCCTCGACCCTACCACGATTGTCGCCGCCACGGTGCGCGAAGTGCAGTTCAAGCACCTCGACGTCATCCCCGCGACCCCAGATCTCGCCGCAGCAGAGGTTGAGCTGGTGAGTCGGGTCGACCGCGAACACTCCATGCGCCATGCACTGGAGTCGGTGCGCGAGAACTACGACTTCATCCTCATCGATTGCCCCCCGTCGCTGGGGTTGATCACGATCAATATGCTCGCAGCAGCGGATGCCCTCCTGATTCCGCTGCAGTGCGAGTACTACGCCCTCGAAGGGCTCTCGCAGCTGCTGAATACGGTCCATCTGGTACAGCAGGGGGTGAATCCAACCCTCGCCATCGATGGCGTACTGCTCACCATGTACGACGCCCGCCTGAACCTTTCCCGTCAGGTCGCCGCCGATGCCCGCGATTACTTCGGTGCCAAGGTCTTCCAGGCGGTGGTCCCGCGTAATGTGCGACTCGCCGAAGCCCCAAGTTTCGGCAAGCCGATCATCCTCTACGACGTGGCATCAGTCGGCGCACAAGCCTACATGGGTGTCGCCAAGGAATTGATCGAACGCAACTCCATCATTGGCCGAAACAGGGCCTCGTAAAAGTATCGTAAGTTATTACACACCAACGACTTACGTATACAGGAGCACACAAATATGTCGACTGAAAAACCGCGCCGCCTTGGACGAGGGCTCGAAGCGCTCCTCTCCGCTCGCCACACACAGGTGCCAGCCACCCCTGCGCCCCCTGCCGTCGCTCCGGTGCTCACGGTGCCAGCGCCACCTGTCGCGCCGGCGGCTGCAAAACCGGTCGCACCACCTGCGGGAACGGCACCTGCGATCGCGGCACCTGCCCCAACGCCGGCCGCAGAACCACGCTCCGCGCTCCGGTCGCTCCCCCTCGCACTGATTCGCCCGAATCCGCTCCAGCCACGCAAAGAGTTCAGCGCCGCGGACCTCGCCGACCTCGAAGCAAGCATCCGATCGAATGGACTGCTCCAGCCTGTCACAGTGCGGGTCGCGGGCGCGGGCTACGAACTGATCGCGGGTGAGCGACGCTTTCGCGCCGTCACGCGCATCGGATGGTCGGAAATCCCCGCCATCGTGCGCGGCGCCGCCGAAACCGATGACAAGGCCGCGCTCACACTCGCCCTCGTTGAGAACCTGCAACGCGCCGACCTCAACCCGATCGAAGAAGGCGAAGGCTATCAGCAACTGATTTCGCAGTTCTCGCTCACGCAGCAAGAAGTCGCCGATGTCGTCGGCAAAGACCGCTCCACTGTCGCCAACACACTGCGCCTGCTCGCGCTCCCGTCCACTGTCCGACGCATGGTCCGCGAAGGGGAACTCACGATCGGCCACGCGCGCGCACTCCTCTCACTCGGCGACGATCATCGTATGGTCGAGCTCGCCAAGGCGATTATCGCCGAGGGGCTGAATGTGCGTGAGGTCGAACGTCGTGTGCGTGAAGCTGGCACGGCACGGGCAGCGACCAAGGGCGGGGCCGCGCCAAAGGCCGGCGTGGTGCGGCCGCCAGAAGTAGCCCGCATCGAAGAAGAGCTCCGCAAGCAGCTGCAGACAGCGGTGAAGATCAATCTCTCGGCCAAGGAAAAAGGGGAGATCCGGATCAGCTTCTACTCCTCCGATGACCTTGAGCGCGTGCTCGACATCGTACTCGGGGCCAATCGAGACGCGTTGTGAGTGAGCGCGCATCTGGGGCACAGCACCACGGAAATATCTTCGCGCGTGATTCGGGGTCGATGTTGATCCACGTGCAGCGCGAGAATGGATTAGCGCACCGCACATTGGTGCTCCTGCCGTGGCAGGTGCAGGCGCTGCGTGTGCTGACATCGAAGCTCTTTCTTGCCATTCTTTCGATTGGCCTGTTGAGCTGGGGCTACTTTGCCGTGCAATCTGCGCGGGTTCCGTTGCTGAACCAGCGCATCGCACATCTCGAGCAGGACGCACAACGGTTGGACACGCTCCAGCGCACCCTGGCGGAGTTGCAGGATCGCTATGGGCAGGTGCAGCGCTTACTGACGGCATCAAAGGTCGCCGTCACGCCGGCTGAGCCAGCACAGAAGTCACCAAAGAAGAATCCCAAGGAGAAGTGACGTATGGCTCTTTTCGGAAAGGATAGCGCCGCCAGTGACACGCGAAGTGCGGGACGCATGGCCGAGACGTCACTGTCGATCATCGCCGCGGGGATGCGGATCAGTGGCGACATCGCGAGCGGTGGTGTTATCAAGATTGACGGGCGCGTGGACGGCTCGGTGATCGGGGCGCGACAGATCTTGTTAGGCCGAGGTGGCGCGATTCATGGGAATGTCGAAGCGGATGAGGTGGTGATTGGCGGCGATGTGATCGGATCGGTCCGGGCGACCAATCGGCTCGAGCTTCAGGGAACCGCGACGGTGCAAGGCGACATTGACACCAAGTCGATCGTGGTGATGGAAGGGGCACAGATCACGGGGCATGTGCGGATGTCGGAACTCGTGGCATCAACCGGGGCTCCGTCGCAGGAATAAGTAATCCACAAGCGTTTGCCATTATGCACATCCAGCACCAATGGCAATCATTTGTTTATAATTCACCATTATCTCGTTGCTGGATAACGTTTTAGTTATGAATATTACGATGACACGCCGTGCAATGGTTTGGTTTATCAACACTGTCGCGTTGCTCGCCATGGCCTGCGGCGGCACAAAAGGCGGAAAGCCGGCCGCGGAATCCGGAGCAGCGGGAACCGCGGGCGCCATGAAAGTTGCCCTCCTGACACCAGGGCCGATCACCGACCAGTCGTGGAATGGTGGCGCCTATTCCGGACTGATGCGCATCAAGGACAGCCTCGGCGCAGCGGTCAGTCATATCCAGACCAAGACCCCCGCCGAGTTTGAGGAAAACTTCCGCCAGTACGGCGCGCAGGGGTATACCATGGTGATCGGCCATGGGTTTGAGTTCCAGGATGCCGCCAAGCGCGTCGGCCCGGAGTTTCCCAAGACCATCTATATCACGACCGGTGGCAACTCGTCGGGGCCAAACATCGCCGCGATGTCATTCGCCTTCGAAGACCCCAGCTACCTGGCAGGGATGGCAGCCGCCGCGGTCACGAAGACAGGAACGGTGGGATGCATTGGCGGCACGGAGTTGCCGCCAGTGAAGTCCAGCTTCGCGGCGTTCACGGCGGGCGCGCTCTCTGTCAATCCGAAAATCAAAGTCGTCACCGCCTTCATTGGAAACTGGGATGACGCGAGCGCGGGGAAAGAACAGGCACTCGCGCTGATTGGGCGCGGCGCCGACGTGATCTTCCAGAACGCCGACGCAGCTGGGCTCGGTGTGTTCCAGGCCGCCAAGGAAGGAAAGGGCATTTGGGTGATCGGATCGAACGCCGATCAGAACAACGTCGCGCCGAGTGTCACACTGGGTAGTGTGGTGATCGACGTGCCACACGCATTTCTCGTGATGGCCCGCGAAGTGAAGGGCGGAAACTTTCAGCCCCGCGTCGTGCGGCTCGACACGAAAACCGATGTGGTGCGCTGGGTCCCGAACCCCGCAACCCTGCAGACGATTCCCGCCGCCATGCGCGCGCGGGTCGACTCGGTACAGCAGCTCATGAAAGCAGGCACCTTTGTGCTGCCCCCTGCAGTGCAGCCCACTGGAGCCAAGTGACCACGACGCCCGCGGGAGTTACAGGAGTTCCCCTAGAGCAGATCGCGCGCGAGCTCGACACACTGCTCCGCACCGCAGACACGCCTGACTACAAAACGGCGCTGAACGGTGTGCAGGTCGGAAATCGAGCGCCGATCGTCAAGATCGCCGCGGCCGTCGACTGCTCGCGCCACACGATCGAACAGACGATTGCCGCAGGGGCAAACCTCTTAGTCGTACACCACGGACTCTTCTGGGGCGGGCTGCAGACACTCACGGGTCCGCACCTCGAACGAGTGCGCCTGCTCATCGACCACGACGTAGCGCTCTATTCGGCGCACCTCCCGCTCGACGCGCACGAACGGATCGGGAACTCGCGGCTGTTGGCCGCGGAGCTCGGACTTGTCCCTGACGGCGGCTTCGCGAAACACGAACACATTTACTGCGGTGTGCGTGGTCGGAGCGAGCTTCCCACCGCGACATTGCTCGAACGTTGCCAGACGTTCTCCGCCGGCCACGGCGGTACCGCAATCGCGAGCGCGATGTCGCCAAACCGGCAGACCAAACACTGGGCGATTTGTTCGGGCGCCGGCGCTGGGCACTCGACTATCGCCGAGGCGGTGGCGCTGGGCGTTGATACGTTGATTGTGGGTGAGGGGCCGCACTGGAGCGCCGTCGACGCCCCCGAGAAGGGGCTCGTCATTATTTATGCCGGCCACTACGCAACTGAAACACTTGGCGTGCGCGCGCTGGCCGATCACGTGACCACGTCATTCGGTATTCCGTGGAGCTGGATTTCGGCCCCCACGGGATTGTGAGCACCTCGTGATGAGCACCTCGTGGTGAGCGCGCCTACTCCCGACGCAACGCCACTCGCGCTCTCACTGCGGGATATCAGCAAACGGTTTGGCGCCACGCAGGCGCTCGACCGTTCCACGCTCAACGTGCGTCGCGGCACGCTGCACGCACTCCTCGGCGAGAATGGTGCAGGAAAGACAACGCTCATGCGCCTGGCGTTCGGCATGGCGAAGCCCGACACCGGCACGATCCAGGTAGACGGGCAGTTGTGTGTCTGGCGATCAAGTGCCGATGCGCTCCGCGCCGGCGTCGGTATGGTGCACCAGCATTTCCTGCTCGTGCCGGCGATGACCGTCGCCGAGAACATCAGTCTTGGGCGCGGGGGGATGTTCAGTGGATTCGATCCACGGGCAGCCGCTGAGCGCGTGGCCGCTCTGGTTGCTGAGACGGGACTCGCGATCGACCCTACGGCACGCGCGGGAGAGCTCCCAGTAGGCGCACAACAGCGCCTCGAGATTCTCAAGGCGCTCTCGCACGACGCGCGCGTCTTGATTCTCGATGAACCGACCGCTGTGTTGTCGCCGCAGGAAACGCAGGACCTGTATGCGTGGCTCCGTCGCTTCGTGGAGAGTGGGCGCACGGTGGTGTTGATCACCCACAAGGTGCGCGAAGCGCTCCAGATTGCCGACGACATCACGGTGCTACGCCGCGGCCGCACGGTGCTGCAGGTGCCGGCCAAGGATGCGAGTGAGATTGAGGTGCTGGCTGCACTTCTTGGAGAGGCGACGACGCTCACCGCACCGCACGTTCGCACTCCCGCGCATCTCTCAGCCGTACCGGTGCTCACCGTCGACGATGTGCGGGTGCGGGATAGCCGAGGCACTGATCGGCTGAAGGGTGTGAAGGTGCGAGTGTTTGGTGGTGAGATTCTTGGTGTCGCTGGTGTGGAGGGGGCGGGCCAACTCGAACTGCTGCGGGTGATGGCGGGGCGCTGCGCGCCGTATGCTGGGAGCGCGACCCGCCCTGCACAGATCGGTTTTGTTCCCGAAGATCGTCACCGCGACGCAGTGATCGGTGCGTGGACGCTCGTTGAGAACTTCGCGCTCAAGGATGCGGGGACCGCCAGCGGAACACTGGCGTGGCGAGGGTATGCGGCGCGCGCGGAGGCTGGGGTGCGGACACAGGACGTTCGCACGAACAGCGTGCACAACTCCATGGCGTCGCTCTCGGGTGGAAATCAACAGAAGTTTGTGCTCGCACGCGAACTCGAAGGGGCACCCGCGGCGCTGATCGTCGAGAATCCCACCCGTGGCCTCGATGTCCGCGCTGCCTCGCAGGTCCTCGACGCGCTGCGCGCCGCGCGCGATGCCGGGGTTGCGGTGGTGATCCATTCCAGTGACTTGGACGAACTGTTCAGTGTGAGCGACCGAATGGTGGTGTGTTTCGCTGGCACTGTGCGAGATGTGGCCGTGGACCGGCACGCCGTTGGCCGCGCGATGGTGGGACTCACATGACCACGCATACCGAGCGCCGGTCGCATTCGTGGCGACAACTCCTCCCGCCGGTGGTGGTCGCCGCGGCGGTTGTCGGTGTGATTGTTCTGGTGATTGTCGCGGGTCATCATGACATCGCGCAATCGTTTCAGGCGTTTTGGCGCGGATCATTTGGTAGCGCGTATGCCTTTTGGTCCGCGACGCTCGTGCGCGCGACACCACTCACGTTGCTTGGGCTCGCCGTGGCACTCGCCTTTCGATCCGGTGTGATGAACATTGGCGCAGAGGGGCAGTTCCTTGCGGGAGCGAGTGCCGCGAGTGCGCTTGCGCTCAGTGGAATTGGAGGAACACTCGTCCTTTGGGTGGCTGTTCCCGCAGCGATACTCGCCGGTGCGCTCTGGGCGGCGATTGCGGGATGGCTGAGGCGTCGGTTCGGTGTGCTCGAAGTGATTAGCACCCTGATGCTGAACTTTGTCGCACAATACCTGGTGTCATATCTCGTGCGTGGGCCGCTGCAGGAGCCGACGCATGTCTATCCGCAAACAGAAACGTTTTCCACTTCCGCCCATCTCCCGCTCCTGATCAGTGGACAGCGACTCCACTTCGGCTACGCGATTGCCCTTGTGCTCGCGCTGGCGCTCTGGTGGATGTTTCGATCCACAGCCCTGGGATTCCGACTGCGAGCCGTTGGTGCAGGGCCAGCTGCGGCCGCGAGTGCGGGGCATGTTGTGGTTCCGCGTGTGATGTTCACGGCGTTCCTGCTGAGTGGTGCCATTGCTGGACTGGCGGGCGGTGTCGAAGTCACGGGTGTCACCTATGCGTTGTATGAAGGGATCTCTCCTGGCTTTGGGTACACCGCGATTGCCGTAGCCTTGCTGGCCAGGCTCCACCCATTGGCGGTGATTGGCACGGGAATATTTTTTGGTGCGCTCGAGGCGGGAGCGGCGGCTATGCAGCGTGATGCTGGCGTGCCGTTCCAGTTTGTCGCGGTGGTCGAGGCACTGGTGGTGCTTGGCGTGATCGCGCTTGAGTGGTCGCGCAGTCGTGGAGAGGTGCGTCCATGACCGACGCGATCGCCCCATTCTTTGAAGCCACGGTGCGCACCGCGACGCCGCTTGCCTTTGCGGCGCTTGGTGAGTTGGTCGCCGAGCGCGCCGGCGTGATCAACATCGGGCTCGAGGGCACAATAATCGCTGGGGCGTTTGGCGGTCTCGTCGCGGCAGGAGCAGCGGGAGTTGGTGTGGGTTTCTTAGGTGCCGTTGTTGCCGGAATGTTCGTCGCCGCGATCTTTGCATTCTTTGTAGTGACACTAAGAGCGGATCATATCATCACCGGCACCGCCATCAGTATGCTCGGCGTTGGTGCCACCGGTACGCTCTACCGAATTTTTTTCGGCACCACGGGCGCCGCGCTTGAGACGCCAACTCTTGCCCCACTTCCCATTCCACTTTTGCACAGCATTCCGTGGATTGGTGAAGCACTCTTCGGCCAGCCGCCGATCACCTATCTGCTGTATGTGATTGTACCCTGCCTGGCATGGTGGCTGCGCCGCACAGGAGCGGGACTCGCCTTGCGTGCGGTTGGTGAACGGCCAGAGGCGGCGAGCGCAGCAGGAATCTCACCGGCTCGTGTGCGTTGGGCCGCGCTCCTCTTTTGTGGTGCCATGGGCGGACTCGGCGGTGGAACGCTCGTCCTCGCGCAGGTTGGCACCTTCAACGAAGGGATCTCCGCGGGTCGCGGATTTATTGCGATTGCGATTGTTGTCCTTGGGCGGTGGTCCGCGGTTGGTGTTAGCGGCGCGGCGTTGTTGTTTGGTGCGGCCAGTGCGCTCCAGTACTTCGCCCAAGCGATGGGGTGGGGGATTCCCTATCAGTTTGCGCTGGCCCTCCCGTATGTGCTGACCCTTATCGCACTCGCGGGAGCTGGGGAACGCGCCGCCGCGCCGGCGGCGTTGGGCGCGCGCGGCTAGAGCGCAGCTTTACGCACGGCTCGGCGCACAGCTTGTGAGGCAGGGACGCTCAGCGCGCGTCGCAGCCTAAGGCGGCAGAGCTCCACCGCAGCCGCCAGGTACCGGGCTGTGGCCGATCGAGGATTTCAATCTCCTCGCCGTGATCACCGCTGCGTGACATCGCCATGATCATGCGCGACTCATGTAGCGCGACCGCTGCGAGCAGATCAGCGCCGACGACTTTGTCCTCTGGCCCTGACTCGCGGCGCGACCAGGCAATGCGCCAGGCGTCTTTTGCCGTCGCATCAGGCTCCGTGATCATTGTCAGAAGTTCGAGGCGCGGATTCGACTCCGTGCCGAGTGTGCGTGTGGAGATAGTGATCCAGACTGGTGTTCCGTCTGCGGTCATCACGCGCCACGACTCGCGCACCACCACAGGAAGTCCACGGAACGGAGCGGAGGTGGAATCCTCTGGAATAGTCCCTGCGAGTCGGCGTAAGCGAACGATGGTTGCGCTTGAGTCCCGTGGGGGGAGGTCATCCAGACTGGAGATGCCGATTGGATTTGCGACGCCAGAATCCAGTGCGAGCGACCAGACCGGCACTCCTGGTCGTGTCGGTGTGGTGACAGTGGCGGTACGCTGGCGCGCGCACTCGCGGGTCGCGGGGCCTGCAGCCAGTAACGCTGGTTGCAGCTGCGGGTCGTGTGAAAACAGTTCGACAGTCCGCGGTACCGCCGTCAACGAGTCGCGGGCAAAGACAACGGGAGCGCCGCGCTCAACAGACATAACAGCCACTACTCCGCCAAGCGAGTCGTCCCACGCGGTGATGGCGGGGGCTGACTGCGATGCCGTGCCCCCACTGACAACACGAGTGGCCACCTCTGGATGCGCCGACTTGATCGCTGGTACGTCGCTCTTTCCGCAGGCCAGCGCAGACAGCAACACGAGAGCCGGCGCGAAGCGCCGTGGAGCTCGTGAGTGGAAGACTGAAGCGATGTGCGAATGCATCATAGGCGCGGTGGAAGCCAAGGTCCCACAAGATCCCAATGCCATGCGTCGCGACGCACGTCATCGCGTGGATCACGCAGCGGTTTGAACTGCAGCCGATGGGGATTCAATCCCACGCTGATACCCCATCGCACCAAGGTGAATCGATCCGTCGACACTAAATGCGCCATCGGACGACCCTTCCACACGTGCCGATGCAACCAGAGGCCCCCCGACATTGCGTGAATCATCCCGTCGCGCCGTCGCTCGAACTCAATCCACGGCCCTTCAATTCGCCACTCGCGTGTGTCGCTTACTGACACCCGATCAACCCTTCCGTGGTCGCTGGGGGTTGTGGCGACACTGTCCCCACGAAAATCGCACAGGTCAGTGGATACGACGCCGGGTGTGTCGCAATAGCAGAGAAGCCGGTTCTGCCGGCGGTGGTAATCGACAAGACCACCTCGGGCGACGTCGAGAACACCAAATCCGTCATCGACTTGGAATAGACTGCATTCTCGTAAAAGTACGATTCCTCGGCAACCGCAAGGTTGCGCAGGTCTGACTTGAGCGAGGCGGCGTTTGCTTTTCCCTTGGTGTTCTTGAATTGGGGGATTGCGATGGCCGCCAAAATGCCAATCAGCACCACCACAATCACCAACTCAATCAACGTAAAACCACACCAGCGCCTGATAGCCAGCGAGTACTCCTTCCGATCCGTCATCGAGCCTCCACCGCGTGTGAGGGTTATCGCTTTGTCTCGAGCCAGTTCGGCCCAGTTCCAATATCGACCACCAGCGGAACATCCAGTTGCACCGCTGTGGTCATCTCGTGATTGACCAAGGCCCGCAACGCCTCGAGTTCGTCCGGCGGACACTCAAACACGAGTTCGTCGTGCACCTGGAGCAACATCCGGCTCTTCAGCGCGCCAGCTTGCAGCGCATGATGCAGGCGAATCATCGCCACCTTGATCAAATCAGCCGCCGACCCCTGAATCGGGGAGTTCTGCGCGGTGCGCTCGCCAAAGGCACGGATGTTGAAATTCCGATCGTTGATTTCCGGGATGTAGCGACGACGTTTGAAAATCGTCTCCACGTACCCTTTCGCGCGCGCCTCTTCGACGGTGGTGTCGAGGAACGACCGGACACCGGCGAATCGCTCGAAGTACGTCTCAATAAACGCCTTCGCCTCAGAGACCTCGATCTTCAGCTGTCGCGACAGGGCAAACGCTCCCTGCCCGTAAATCGTCGCAAAGTTAATCGTCTTGGCGCGCGCGCGCATCTCGCTCGTGACGGCACTGAGGTCAACGCCAAAAATAATCGCGGCGGTCTGACGGTGAATGTCACCGCCTGCCTTGAAGGCTTCCACAAATGCCGGATCATGCGACAGATGCGCGAGCAAGCGCAGCTCGATCTGCGAATAGTCAGCGGCCAGCATCGTCCACCCGGGCTCCGGAATGAATCCTTTGCGGATTTCCTTGCCGAGTTCGCGCCGGATGGGAATGTTCTGAAGATTCGGATCACTCGAGGCCAGTCGCCCGGTGCTCGCCACATGTTGATTGAACGACGTGTGCAAGCGCCCGTCGCGTGGATTCACCAGCACGGGGAGCGTGTCGAGATAGGTGCTCTCGAGCTTCGCAAGTTCACGATACTCCATCAACAACGACGGCAGGGCGTGCCCTTCTTCTGCCAGTTCCGTCAGGACCGACGCATCGGTACTTGGCCCTGTCGATGTCTTCTTCTTGACGGGAAGTCCGAGTTTTCCAAAGAGAATGACGCCGAGTTGCTTGTTGGAGTTGATGTTGAACTCCTCGCCGGCGGCCTCGTAGATCTGCACTTCAACCGCACCGCGCTCGCGTGCGAAACGGGTCTTGAGGGAGTGGAACCACGGCACATCGATCGCGATGCCGTTCCACTCCATCCGTGCCAAGACCTCGACCAGCGGCATCTCCACATCACGCAGGAGTGCGTCGGCGCCAGACTCCTTGAGTTTCGGCTCAAAGAGTTTGCGGAGTCGGAGCGCGATATCCGCATCGGCGCACGAGTACTCGCAGGCCGCGGAGATGGGCACTTGATCAAACGGGATTTGTGCCTTGCCCTTGCCTGTGAGCTCGTCGTAGCCGGTCATGGCAAGTTGCAGGAACTCAATCGCCAGCGCATCAATGGCGTGCGATCGACGCCCTGGATCGAGGACATAACTCGCCAGCATCGAATCGAAGTCGAGACCTCGAAGCTCGACCCCTGCGCGACGCAACACCAGCAGATCGTACTTCGCGTTGTGGGCCGTCTTCTTGACCGACGCATCTCCCAAGAGATCGCGCAGTGGCGCCATCTCGCTTGAGAGGATCGAGGGAAGATTTTTCACCTCGCCCGAGCCGCCTTCCGCGATAGCGCGCGCCGCAATACTTCCACCACTCGCCGCGGTACTGGGCGACTTTGGCGTCGAGAGCAAAAGATCACCCTGATCACTCGCCCACCCACGGTGTGCGAAGGGGAGATAGAACGCTTCTCCCTCTTCGAACGCCAGTGAGAGGCTCACGAGGTTCGCGCGATGCGGGGTGATGATCGGTGGCGCTCCCTGCTCGAGCACTGTTTCGGTATCGAACGACAGAAACGGCGCGCTCCGTGCGCGCGCGCAGAGTGCCGCAACAGCCTCAACGGTGTCGACGACGGTGTAGCGCCGTGGAATTGTATCGGGAACAACAACTGGAGCAGCGGGGGGTGCAGAGGTCGCGCCACGGGGCTCAGGCGGCACGCCGCTAGCATGTGCTGCCGCTTCCTGTGCATTGCCGCGGAACTCCAGCTCAACAAAGAGATCGCGCAGTCGATTCCAATCCGGTGTGCTGACCTTGAGGCTCTCGAGGTCGAGCGTCATCGGTAAATCGTCGCGAATTGTTACTAATTTCTTGGAGAGAACACCGTTGTCCCGGAATTCCTTCAACGCGTTGCGTGCACGCGTGGGTTCAACGTCGTCGATGTGCTCGAGGATATTCTCGAGTGAGCCCCACTTTTCAATGAGGGCAATCGCAGACTTATCGCCGATCCCTTTCACCCCGGGTACGTTGTCGCTCGCGTCCCCGAGAAGGGCGAGGTAGTCGATCACGCGCTCAGGGATGACCCCCAGGCGCTCGGCCGCGTTCTCGCGATCGTACCACTTCTCCGAGGTAAACCCGGGGCGACCGTGCCAGGGATTCAGAATCCAAATGCCATCATCCACCAGCTGCACGAAATCTTTGTCGCCTGAGACGATAACGCCGTTCACGCCGAGCTTTGGCGCTTGGCGTACAAGAGTGCCGATCACATCGTCGGCCTCGTAGTGCTCGAGTTTGAGAATCGGGATCTGCATGGCCGTGAGGATCTGCGAGATCCGCTCGACCCCCGTATCGAAATCGGCCTGCATAGCTGGATCCAGCCGTTCGCGCGTGGCCTTGTACGCTGGATACCGCTCGTGACGGAATGAGAGCCCGGCGTCGTGCACCCAGCCGAGGTATTCCGGCTTGTGCTTGTCCATGAGGCGCCGGAGGAAATCGTAGGCGCCGCGGGCGATCGAGGTGTTCTCGCCCTTGGAGTTGATCAGGGGCTGCGCGCCATAGGCGAAGAATGCGCGATAGATCATCGCGTACCCGTCGATCAGAAAGAGGCGCGGAGAGGGGGCTGGAGGCATAGGAGAAGTTTCGCCCGCGTGCGGCCTTGGCACCAGCGACAACCGGCCGAGAAGCTACAGGGAACCTGTTAGGACAACCAGAGGGTGAGCGCCCCGGTTGCGAGGGTTACCCGAATATTGTCGTCGAGCGGGCCCTGGGGGCGTTCCGCGACGGCGGCAACGGTACCGACTAGCACGGCTGCCAGAGGAGCAAGCGGGGTCAGCCACCACACGCCAATGGCGCTGCATACCAGACAGGCCAGTGAGCCCGCCCAGGTCTTGTGGCCACCCTGGCGCGCCAGAGCGCGCCCAACGATCGCGGCGGCGGGGTCCCCGATGGTGGCACACCACATCGCTGCAATCGCAGCGGGGGCGGGGAGCAGCACCACCGCGGCGAGGCACGAAAGACACAGCCAGGTAGCGCCTGTCAGATGGTGCCTCTCGCGCGGACGGAGCAACGCGCCGAACCAAGTGGTGAAGCGCATACCGACGGTCGTGTTGTTCCAGCGGAGCCACTCAACGCCAAGTGCAACGAGCGCGGCAAGCGCGAGGGCGCGACTGATCCATTGCGCGGGAAGGCCAAAGTGGTAGCCCACCGGAATGAGCGCCGTGGCGAGATGGAGTAGCTTGCGGGTGATTTCGCGGGTCAACGATAGCGCAACGCCCTCCGGTGCCTGAGCACCGGAGGGCGTTGTTGCTTCCGTTACGGCGTGATTCTGCGGCGCCACGCGGCCTGAAAGGCAATCTCGCTGCTGTTCACCAGTCTCCAACGACCAAAGCCTGTTTGGTCGTAGAAGGTGAGCTGTAGGTTCTGGTTGCGATAATCCCAAATCTGTGATCGTCCACGCTGTCCGAAATCGGTGGAGTTTCGTTGATCAAACACTTGGTCCGGTTCACCAAGTCCGAGCAACACTTTGCCGCGGTCGGTGGTCCAGCCTGGGATCCCCTCTTCGCGGAACCGTGCATTCGCGCCAAGGAGCCGGCGGAAATAATCGCGCAGGGGCTCGTTGCTTCCACCGAGTGTGGCGTGGCGCTTTACGAAGCTTGCCCACGCACCCGCGCGAAACGCTGGGGCGGTATCACGGAGTGTGTTGAGTTCATACGACGGGGCAAACCACCGGAGGTAGGTGATCATGTCCTCGTAGGTGGTAACCGGTAGATCCTCACCAAAGCCAATAAAGATTGGCACCTTGACGCTATCCGAGCGTCCGGGCTGCAGGAACGCGACCTGCGCCGCACCGATCGTCAGGCGCGCAACAGGAATCATCACCACACCCGAATACAGGTTGCCGCGCTTGGGGAGTGAGGTGGAATCCGCGAAGATGGTCTGCCCCTTCTCACTCATCACGGCATAGCGAATGGGGAGTCGTGCCCCCGCCGCGCTGCTGTAGCCTTCGAGGTAGAGCGGCACCATCGAGTCGCTGCCGAACGTGATTGTCGAGGTGGGGCTTGAGACGATCTGCGGAAGCGAGTCCCTGTTGTTGCGAGTGACCGCGCGCGCAAAGGTGATCGGCGAGGAGAGCATTCCATCCTTCACCTGGGGGACGAGCAGTGTCACGTCCTCAGTGTTGGCACGCGAGCTTCCGTCATCGCGAACCGTGAGGACGAGATTGTAGCTCCCTGGCGTCAGTGTGAGGAGTTCTTGAAAGATGATGCTCTCGTCGATCCGTGAGGTCTCACGAAAACTGCTGAGCAGCACGGACTCCCGCGCATCGGACTGCTTCACCGTGGCGCCATTCTGCTTGACCGCGATTTCCACCGAGTATCCCGCGCGGAAACGATCCCCGTCGCGTGAGAAGGTGAGCGAGGCATTCGAAATCCCGAGCCCAATCAGCACGTGGGTCGAGTCCTGTGTGCCGGTCGCGAGAAAAGAGGCATTGCCGACAAAGGGCATCGGCGCGCCACGTGCAAGCAGCCCGAGCTGCTGATAGAGTCCCACTTGGTCGAACTGCGGTCCGGTGGACGCCACAGCAGGAGCGGTGGCGTTGCCGGATGAACCGCCTGCAGACACAGGGGCAGGAGCACCCGCCGGCCCGCCAGCAGGGCGCGCGCCGCCACAGGCGGCGAACGCCACCACCAGTCCCCCGCACAATCCACCACGCCACATCCTCATGAACATGCAAACTCCGGGCATTCGAGAAAGATTCGTCGACATGTACAGGATTACCCTCAGTCCGCCACATCGTTTCGCTTGCACGCCGCCTCGCGGAAGGTTAGCTTCGCCGCGTGGCTAGAGACCCCCTCGTTGGAACAACACTCGCCGGCTATTCCCTCCTCGATCGCATCGGGGAAGGGGGAACTGCCGTAGTATATCGCGCCGAACACCCAGAACATGGGGCCGTTGCGGTCAAAGTCCTCAAGGACAAACTCCGACAGGACACGACGGCGGTCACCCGGTTCCTGCGGGAAGCGCAATTTGGCGGGCGCGTCGTCCACCCAAAGGTCGTTCGGACCATAGAGGCTGGGCAATCCCCCGAAGGGCTCCACTTTCTGGCCATCGAGTGGGCACCAGGGGAGATTCTTGAGGGCTACGCCAAGCGGAACGCCCCGCTCAAGCCTGACGAGGTCGCGGCCATCATCCTGCAGATTGCCGATGCCGTCTATGCCGCCCACGCCACAGGCGTCGTACACCGCGATCTGAAGCCCGAGAACCTGATGTACGATCCGGTGTCTCGGAATGTGAAGCTGCTCGACTTCGGCATCGCCATGGCCACCGACTCCGCACCCAATGAGCGGCTGACCCGCGCCGGGTTCTTTGTGGGGACCCTGATGTACGTGGCCCCCGAAGCGCTCTCCGGTGAAGTGGTGACCGCCGCCGCCGATCAGTACAGCCTTGGCACGATCGCCTACCTGCTCCTCACAGGGGTGTTGCCCTACACTGCCAAGACGCCGCGTGACATGTTCACGCAGCTGCTGACACAGCCGCCGATCGCGCTCAACAAGGCTGTGCACGGCATTGCCTACCCGAGCAGCGTCGAGACTGCCGTTATGAAGGCGCTCGCGAAAGCACCCGCCGACCGATTCCCGGATGTCTTGGCCTTCGCCAAGGCACTCGAGGTCGCGCTCCAGGATGTGGGGAAGCCGGGAAGTGACGACGGTGGACTCTTCTCGAAGATGAAAGGATTCTTCGGCCTCAAGAGCTGAGCCGACCGTCAGCGCAGGTCGGCCGCGGGTGGCGTGGGACTGTCAGCGGGCAACCAGACCGTAAATGACGACCCGACTCCAAACGTGCTCTCGACGGTAATATCGCCGTCCAGCAATCGCGCGAGCCGACGCGAAATCGCGAGTCCAAGACCCGTCCCGCGGCGCGCCGAATCGCCGCGCGGCCCGGCATTCACCTGCTCGAACTCCTCAAAGACGCGAAGAAGATCCTTCTCCGCGATGCCAATGCCAGTGTCCGCCACCTGAAGCGCCACCCACGACCCACCGCTCGCCAACAATGGGTGCCGATTCGCGGAGGCCGCAAAGCGCGCCACATCACCATCCGACACCAACGCCGCGCGCAACGTGACGCTCCCCGACGGGGTGAACTTGATGGCATTCCCTAGCAGGTTCACTAAAATCTGCCGGAGGTGTGTCGGGTCGGTCGCAATGCGCGGCAGTGTTGCAGGAATGGCGATCGAGAACGAGAGCCCGCGCTCTGTAATCAGCGGCTCGACTTCACTCGCCACGTCAATCACAAACGGTCGCAGCTTGATGAGCTCCGTATGCACGTCGAGCCGCCCCGCGGCCATCTTGGCGAGATCCAACACCTGCTCGACCAATGTCTGCAGATGATTCGCCGACGACTCAATCCGCTCGACTGGCCCAACCTGGCGCGGCGAGAGCTCACCATAGGCGCCGTCGCGCAAGAGATCCACAAACCCAACGATCGCCGCGAGCGGGGTGCGTAACTCGTGCGAGACATTCGCAAGAAACTCGCCCTTTGCGCGATTCGCGCGATACAACTCCCCCGACAACTGCTCCAACTCCGCCGATCGGTCTGCAATATCCGCCGCCTGCTTGCGCTGCTGGACAAGCCCGACACACAACGCGAGCACCGCCAGGCCCACCGCCCCCCAGAGCGCGAGACGCACGCCGAGTGATCCGTGGAGCCCGACGTAATGGTCGCCAATGGCGAGCGCCACAAAGAGCCCGACGAACACGGCGCCAATCGCAAACGTCGACGGACGCAACTGCGCGCGCGTCTCAGCAAGGGTCTCTGGACGTTCCGCCATCAGTTCCGACCGCCTATCATCCGTCGTTGCCTTGACGCATCCCTCACGCTCGCCTAACCTCCGCCGTCATGACGCCTACTGAACGCCTGCTCTCGATGCTCGCCGAACGCTCGGCGAAGCGCGGTAACTTTACCCTCGCCTCTGGTCGTCAGTCGACACTGTACGTCGATTGCCGACTCACGACGATGAGTCCTGATGGACTCGCCACTATTGGACCACTCGGACTCGCAGCGATCCGCGATGCCGGCTGGACCCCAGATGCCGTGGGTGGACTCACCCTCGGCGCTGACCCTGTGTCGTACGCGATTGCCCACGCCAGTGCACTCGCCGGCACACCGGTGCGCGCTTTCACTGTGCGGAAGGAAGCGAAAACACACGGGACTGGCAAGCTCATCGAGGGGCCGTATCGCAGCGGCGATCGCGTGGTGGTGATTGAAGATGTGATCACCACTGGTGGCTCCGCGCTCAAGGCGGTGGAGGCGGTGCGCGCGGCAGGCGGCACGGTGCTGGGGGTACTCGCGGTGGTTGATCGAGAAGAAGGTGGTGTCGAAGCCATCCGCGCCGCAGGGGTGGAGTCGATCTCGCTCGCGCGGGCCTCGCAGATCGTTGCGCTAATGGCGTGACGGCAACCAGGCCAACAAGTCTCCAGCGCAACACGCTGCCACACGCTGCGCGGAGACTCGTTGGCCCCGTGTGGATTACTGGAGCAGCCGGGGCACTTTAGGCGCAAACAGCACCGACGCGGCGGAAGGCTCCACGATGTACCCCCGCACCGGCGCACGCTCCCTGTCCGTGTGTGTGTGAACGGGCACGCCCGACAGCAGTGCCGCTTCGGTCCCGGGAATACGCCGCGCGAGTGGGCGGAGCTCACACAGCGCGGGGAGGTGAGGAATCACCAGCGTCTCGCGGAACCGTTGCAACATTTCTTGACCGCCATACCGACGGCGAAAGTCCGTGGCGTTAATCGCGAGCACGGTCTTGATGTGTCGACCAAAACTCTGCGGCGATGAATAGTCGAGATGTGTGGCAACGTCCGCGACCGACAACCCGGGATTCTCAAAGAGCCGTGCCGCGCGTACGAGTCGCGCGAAGGCGAGATACCGCTTCGGCGCGGGAAGTTGCGCACGGAAGAAACGGCTCATCAATGTGCTCGGCAACACCCCAAGTCGACGCGCGAGCACACGGATAGTTGGCGCGCTATAGGATCGTGTGAAGAGCGCTTCGAAGAACTTCCAGCAGTCAGGACTTGCGTCACGCAGGTCGTCTTGCAACACCCCAAGCGCGATCCGATCCATGTCGTTGGTGACTTCGGCACCAAGCACATCACGGAGACGCCCCCACCCGGCTGCGTAACGCACATCAACGAGTGTCCGCACACCACAGTTGCCAAGCGCAAGCACCGATGCGGGGTCCGTGTCCGTCGCCGCAGAGACTAAGGCCACGGTGGGAATCCGTGGAAAGTCCCGAACCACCGCCTGCATGTGTGCTGGCTCCTCACGCACACAGCGCGCCACAGATACCACCACCGCACTTATGCGCCGCTCCTTGAGATCGCGCCGCACTTCGTCGAGTGATTCGCGATGCAACGTGCGGTACAGACCAGCGCCGGCCGCGTCGACGCTCCGTCGCTCGGATGGTTCCAGCACAGTCGCAATAGGTGGAAGTCGCTCGGTCGATGTTGTCACGTGCCCCTCCTCGGGTAGTGTGTTTGATCGTGTGGAAGGAGGATGCGACGCCGTCGTCACCACCCTGTCACCCCGTGCCCATCGGTGCCCCCGTCGCACGACAGAGCGGAAATGGCTACTATTCCGATGAGGGGTTCCCTCGGCCGGACGGTCGCGACGTGGTGGCAGGATTACTGCATCGAGGAAAGTCCGGGCTCCATGGACAAGTTGCCAGGTAACGCCTGGGCACCTCGCGAGAGGTGACGGATAGTGCCACAGAGAATGAGACCGCCTTCGGAAACGGAGGTAAGGGTGAAAAGGTGGGGTAAGAGCCCACCGCGTTCGTGGCAACACGGACGGCACGGTAAACCCCAGCTGGAGCAAGGCCGAATAGGCGGTGAGCAGCAGTCCTCTGCGATCAATACACCGCGGGTAGGCCGCTAGAGGGTACGGGCGACCGTACTCCGAGAGAAATGACCGTCCGGAGTCGCAAGGCTCTGACAAAACCCGGCTTATAGGCCGAGGGATTCCCCTTCCCACCTTCTTTTTTTCGTATGGTGCGTCACGGCGGTGGAGGTCGCGCGTTGTTGACTGTGACGGTCGCCGTCGCTGTTGCGGCGTGCCGCCCTCCCGTTCCACAGCAGGTGATTGTTCCTGAACCGCCACGCGCTGCGCCTGCCGTGGTGCCTGTGTCGGTGACCGATGGGCCGTGGAGCTGGACGCCGGTGCGTGAGCGCCGCGCGTACCTCATCACACAGCGCGCCCTGATTACGACGCGCCAAGACACCCTCACCAAGATCGACACCGTTGCCAGTGAACTCGGCGCGGCGTTCACGCAATTTGTTTCGGCAAATCGGATCAGCGGATCGTTGACGTCGTTCCGTGTGACCGCCGGTTCACGTGCCCCAGCAACGCCGGCGGGGATCACACTTCCGATCACGGTTGCCGCGTCCGCCACCCCGTCGGGACTCAGTGCGGCACTGCAGTGGACACTCACAACGCCGGTGGAAGGCGCCACGTGCAGTAGTGTCGCGTGGACGGTGGTTCAGGGAATTCGCGACCTGTGGTTCCGCGCGCCCGACACCCTGCGCGTGGGAACGACCTGGCGCGACAGCACGAGTTATGTGAGTTGTCGCGATGGAATTCCGCTGCACCTTTCCGTGCGTCGCGACTTTCAGGTGCGCGCGGTGGCGGAGCGTGGCGGACGTGCGGTGCTCACCGTGCAGCGCGACACACACACCATGCTTTCAGGCGACGGTGAGCAATTCGGTGAGCGGGTGAAATTCAGTGGCACGGGACGTGGCACTGTGCAGTTTGAGCTCGAGCCTGCGACCGGTGAGTTCCTGGGCGGCTCAGGCACAAGCACCCTAGAGTTCACCATGCAAAGCCGCCTGCGCACACAACGTGTGCAGCAGGCGGCTGTGATTACACTCGCGCGCGGAAGTTAATCTCCCACTCCGCGCTGTGCTCGCGTTGCGTTCGCGTTGTTGCTGTGGCTGCTCCTTAGTCGACCAAGCGCAGCGGCATCAGGAGGCAGAGATACTTCGCGGGATCGGTCCAACCCTCTGGTTCGATCGTAGCCGCACGATCCGGCGCCTTGAATGTCAGGCGGATCTCGTCGGTGGGCATGTAGCGCAGGATATCGAGCAAGTAGGTGCCGTTGAATCCAATGTCGAGCGGATCGCCGTTGTAGCGCACCGGCAGCTCATCCTGTGCATCGCCAAGATCCGGCGTGCTGACCGAGAACTTGAGCATGCCCGAGTTGAACGAGAGGCGGATCCGGTGGGTCTGGTCGGAGGCGACAATCAGCATGCGCTTCAGCGCGCTGGCGAACGCGGCCTTGTCGATCGTGGCGACCTTGTCGTTGTCCTTCGGGATCACCTGATCGTATGGCGGATACGGCCCTTCGATCAGGCGGGTGAACACCGAGGTGAACGGCGAGCGGAAGCCCAGGTGGTTATCCCCCTGCGCGACCTCTAGCTCCTCTTCTGCGGGGAAAAGGCGGTGAATCTGGTCCAAGGCCTTGGGCGGGATGATAAGGTCGCCCTGAGCGGCTTTGGCAGCCTTGGCGCCTACCGGCACCTCCATCTTGGCAAGGCGATGGCCGTTCGTGGCAACCATGCGCATGTATTCGGCGCGGACTTCCCAGAGCACCCCGTTCAAAATCGGACGGCTCTCCTCGTTGCTCACAGCAAACGAGGTGTGGGAGATCAGACGCTGCAGATCACCCGAGGGGATGCGAAGCGCTTTCTCAAAGGCAACCGCCGGAAAGCTCGGAAACTCACTCTTGGGCAAGCCGAGGAGTTTGAACTTTGAGCGACCACATTCCAGGGTGATGCGCTGATCGCCGGCGGCCGTAATCTTGACCGATGCCGGCGGCAGCTCACGCGCGATCTCTGCAAGCTTCCGTGCAGGAATCGTGATGGCGCCTGGCGCTTCGACATCAGCGGTGACTTCCGTGCTGACGGCGATATCGAGATCGGTGCCGGAGATTCGAATCCCCTTCTCGGTGGTCTCCACGAGAAGGTTCGCGAGCACCGGCAACGTCGTCTTGGATGGGACTGCCGGTGTGACCGCGGCGAGCCCTTCCTGCAACTTCTCACGCGAGATAGTAAATCGCATTCCCGACCTGTCCCCTGGATAAGGAGAATGTGGATCCCGCGCCCGGACTAGTATCTACATGAATTAGATATCTAATTCGCAGTAGTAGTAGTAAGGCGTGGAAAGTTGAAAAGCAAGGAAAGTCGTTATCTGACTTGCACTTCTGATGCTTCACCTGATGTGGAACCACTGTGTGAAACGTGGGGACGCCCGTGGGTTACGTGAAAACCCCACCAGGAAATGGGGACAGGATGTTGATCATTGTTCATGACGCAGAGTTTCCCTCACCTTTTCCACACGGCTCCGGAACTCCCCATCTTCCTTCATCATTTCTGCGACACGCTCCAAGCTATGGATCACGGTTGAGTGGTCGCGACCCCCAAACGCCTGCCCGATTTCCACGAGCTGGAGCCCGAGAATCTCGCGCGCCAAGTACATCGCCACTTGTCGCGGGGTCGTGAGGATCTTGGTGCGCGTCTTGGACTGCAGACCGTCGACCGTCACCCCCCATTCGCCGGCGACCCGCTGCTGCACGGTCCGCATTCTATCATGGCGAGAGGACCGCGGCGGAGCAGCATCATTCGATTTCAGCTTGTCCCGAAGTGCTTCACGGGCCAGGTCGACCGTGACCACGCGATGTTTGAGCGAGGCGTAGGCCAGGAGCTTGATGATGGAGCCTTCAAGCTCTCGAACATTGGCCTGAACATGATCGGCGATGAAGTGGAGAACGTCATCGGGGATCGTGTGTTCGAGATGATCGGCCTGCGCTTTTTGGCGCAGGATGGCGATGCGATGCTCGAGGTCAGGTGGCGCAATGTCGGCGACCATCCCCCATTCGAAGCGACTGACGAGTCGCGCTTCGAGTTTGGGGATCTCTGAGGGGGGGCGATCGCTGGTGAGCACGATCTGCCGTCCCGCTTCATAGATGGCGTTGAAGGTATGGAAGAACTCTTCTTGGGTTGCTTCTTTGCCGCCGAGGAAGTGCACGTCGTCGACCAGCAGGAGATCCGTTTCGCGGTAGCGACGACGGAAATCGTGCATGGTCCGTTTTGTGATCGAGGTGACGACGTCGTTGGTGAACTGCTCGGTGCTGATGTACATGACGCGGCAGTTTGGGGTGCGGGCCAGGATATCGTGTGCGATGGCCTGCATGAGGTGCGTTTTGCCGAGTCCCGTGGCGCCGTAGATGAAGAGCGGGTTGTAGGTCTTTCCGGGTGCTGCAGCGACTGCGGACGCGGCGGCTGCTGCGAGTTCGTTGGACCGTCCGATGACGTACGAGTCGAAGAGGTAGCGATCGTTCAAAGTACTTAAAACGACGCTATTGTCTCGCTGTTGTGGCGCCATGGTGGCGCTCTTTTGCGGCATGAAAAGGTCCATTTGCGACCTTTTGAGACGTTCCGCTTGGACCCTGAAGACCACCTTCACCGGGTGCCCGATGCAGGCCGGCGCATAGCCCTCCAGGAGGGCCAGATGCTTGCTCTCGTTCCACTCCACCGACCACTGGTCCGGTGCGGTCAGGATCAGCGCCTCGCCGTCGAAGCTCTCCGGCGCGAGCGGCGTGAGCCACGTGTCAATGACATGCTCCGGGAGCTCGGTCTTTGCGCGATCGAGGAGACGATCCCAAGCTTCAGCTGCGGAGAGTGTCACAGAGGGTGTCACGAGTGTGGTGCGGGTGGCGTACGAGGGCCGTGCGAGTGCTGTGCGAGTGCTGTGCGAGTGCTGTGCGAGTGCTGTGCGAGTGCTGTGTGACGAAGGCACAGCACGGTACGGTTTCGTTCGCCGAAGGAGCGAGGGGCGAGGGGGCAAAGAGTACGGGTCGTATGTGGATAAGTCAACACTCGTGCTTGCGAACAAATGCGGCGAAATGGTGGGGTGGACTTGATGTATGTGTTTCCCACGACTACGTTTAGCAGACTTGGGTTCATACGATTTGAACCGCATTTTGAATCGCAGTTGAACAGCGCTTTTTGGAGCAGCTATGGGGAAGCCAACTTACCGTCCGCGCAACACCCGTCGTCTCAAGACGCACGGCTTTCGTACGCGGATGGCAGACAAGTGGGGACGTGAAGTGCTGAGCCGCCGTCGAAAGAAGGGGCGCAAGCAGTTGACCGTCAAACTGCCGTCGAAGTACGCCGGCGCCTGATCGTTTCCGTTTCCCGCCGGCGTCGCGACTGACGCGGGAGGGGGAGCTCGAAGCCGTTCGTCAGAAAGGGAAGCGAGTCCGAGCCACGCACCTCGAGGTTCGGTACATCGCTTCCCTTCTGCGTCGGGTCCGAGCCGGAGTGATTGTGCCAAAGTATGGTCACAACTCCGTCGAACGGAATCTTGTGAAGCGGCGGCTCCGTAGCTTGATACGGTGTGAGCTGTTGCCGAAAGTGGATGCGAGTGGAGCGGTGCTCGATGTCGTCGTGCGCGCGCTGCCGGCTGCATACGGCGCATCGTTCGCAACGCTCCAACTGGAGATCGCCAGCATCACGGCGAAACTCACACTCGCTCCGTCCGCTCCACTCGCTCCACCCGCGAAGATTCCGTCGCCTTAATGCAGCGGTTCTTCATTCGGTGCGTTCGAGGGTATCAGCTGGTGATCTCGCCGCACCTCGCGGCGTCGTGCCGTTATTATCCAACGTGCTCCCACTATGCGATCGAGGCACTACAGAAACACGGTGCTTGGCGTGGTGGGTGGATGGCTGTCCGGCGCATTGCGCGCTGTCATCCCTTCCGTCCCGGGGGCTATGACCCGGTTCCCTAACTTGCGCAGACTTCGCTGATGGAACGGCGCTTCTTTCTCGCTCTCGTGCTGACTGGCGTGGTGGTTGTCCTCACGCCTCGGCTCTTTCCTGCCCCACCCAAGGCCATCACAGCCTCGGTGGACTCCACGACTGTCGCCGTTGGGTCCACACCCGCGACGACCACCACCGGCGCTCCGGCAGCCGTCCAGGCGACTGGCGCGAACTCAGCCGGAGCGGCCCCACGTAGCGCCGCGACGATTGGCGCCACCGCACAGACGGTCCCCGCGGTTCCCGCCGAAACGCTGACCGTTGAGACGCCGCTAGCACGGACCGCCTACGGCTCGATCGGCGCGGCGCCGTTGTATGTCCAGGTCGACAGCTACCCCGCGCTCAATGCGCCGACTGGTGGGGTGCGCATCAAGCACGGCACCCAAGCGTTGCTCCGGTATCGCGTGATCTCGGCGACCGACACCATCCGGCTTGATGCGCTGAACTTCAGCGCGCAGCGCGGGACGGCGACCAACGGCGACCCGACGGTGACCTTTACGGGCACCACCACGAGCACCAGTGGGCCAGTGACGGCGACGATCAGCTATACGATGTCGCGCGACACCTATGTCAGCACCACCGCGGTTCGTCTGACCGGCGTGCCCGAGTCGGCGTTCTTACTCGTGGATCTGCCGCGCGGCTTCGACAGCCAAGAAGCAGATTCCGCGGGCGATTTGCGGGCGCTGTCCTATGCCGTGAAGCCCGTCAATAAGAGCGCGAAGGGCACCCTGTTCACCAAACTGGACGAAGGGGAAACGAAGCTTGAGTCAGGGCCGCTCACCTGGGCCGTGGCCAAGGACAAATACTTCCTGGTCGGCCTGCTAACACCAGAAAAGGGGGGAACCCCGTTCTCTGAAGTGAACATGGTCGGCGGTCCCCGCGAAAAGAAACAAGCCCGATTGGGTCAGGCGACGGTCGTCATGCCGCTCAAGGCGGGCGCTGCGACCTTTGAACTGTTCGCCGGCCCACAGTCCTGGGAGCGCCTCCGCAAAATGGGACGCGAGTTCGAGACGGCCAATCCATACGGCGGCTTCATGCAGCCGGTGGTGCAGCCCTTCTCGACGATCGTCATGCGCATTCTGCTCTGGATGAAAAAAGTCCTCGGCCTCAACTACGGCTGGGTGCTTGTCATCTTTGGCGTCACGATCCGCATTGTCCTGTGGCCGTTGAATGCGAGCGCCATGCGCGCCAGCCTCCGTATGCAGCGCTTGCAGCCGGAACTGACCGCGGTGCAGGCCAAGTACAAGAGCGACCCACAGAAGCAGCAGGCCGAAATCATGCGGATCTATAAAGATCATGGCATGAGTCCGCTCTCGCCGCTCTCGGGATGTGTGCCGGCGCTCATTCCCATGCCGGTGCTCATGTCGCTGTTCTTTGTTTTCCAGAACACGATCGAGTTCCGCGGCGTGTCGTTCCTCTGGTTGCACGACATCTCGCTGCATGATCCGCTGTACATCCTGCCGCTGCTCATGGGAATCTCGATGTACGTGCTGAGCTGGATTGGCTTGCGCAACATGCCCGATAACCCGCAGGCGAAGATGATGAGCTGGATGATGCCGCTCATGTTCACCTTCTTCCTGCTCCAGTCGGCTGCCGGACTCTCGCTCTATTACACCGTCCAGCAGATCGCGGCGCTCCCGCAACAGTGGTTGATCGCGAACGAGCGGGCCAAGGCCAAGGCCACCGGCTGACAAGCACGACCCTTCGTGGCGACACGATTGTGGCCATCGCCACGGCCCCTGGCCGTTCGGCGGTGGCCATTGTCCGTTTGAGTGGTCCGCAGGCGGAGGCAATCGCCGCGCGCCTTGGAGTGTCGGTCGCGCGGTGCGCGCCACGTGTCGCCACACGCACACGACTGCACGCGTGCGACGATCCCACCGCACCGCTCGACGATGCGCTGGTCACACGCTTCCCAGCGCCTCACTCGTACACCGGCGAGACGGTGATCGAGTTTGCGACGCACGGAGGGCGTGTTGTGCCGACTGCGGTGTGCGCAGCGCTGTTACACGCGGGGGCACGCCAGGCGTTGCCCGGAGAGTTCACAGAGCGCGCAGTCCTCGCCGGCAAACTCGATCTCCTGCGCGCCGAAGCGGTGGCAGACCTGATTGATGCACGCTCCACGGCCACTCACCGCGCCGCGCTCACGCAGCTCGACGGCGCGCTGTCGCGCGCACTCGATGCGCTCCGCGCGGCAGTCATTGAGCTCGACGCCCTGCTCGCCTACGATATCGATTTCCCTGAAGAAGATGGTGGCCCTGTGCCACGCGCACGGATCACCACCGCGTGCGACACCCTCGTGGAACGACTTGAGGCGCTCTTAGCCACTGTACCCGCCGCCGTCCTCGGCCGCGATGGCGTGACCGTGGTGCTGGCGGGGGCGCCGAATGTTGGAAAGTCCTCCCTGCTCAACGCGCTGGTCGGTGAGCGCCGAGTGATTGTCAGTGATGTTCCCGGCACCACCCGCGACGCGGTGGAGGTGTTGCTTGATCACGAGCCTTGGCCACTCCGACTGGTGGATACCGCTGGGCTCCGCGAGACCGAAGACCCCGTCGAACGCCTTGGGATTGAGGTCAGCGAGCGGTACGTGGCGTCTGCGCATGTGGTGGTGGTGTGCGGCGAGACACCAGCGGCACTCGCCGCGGCCGCCACGGAAATCCGCGGGCGTTCCGCAGCGCCCATGATTGGAGCGCTGACGAAGCGTGATTTAGTAACAACTAGTTACGATATTGCAGACGCCGGATCACACTTTGCACACCTGGTGCCCGTGAGCGCGCGCACCGGCGATGGGCAGACTGCGCTCCTTGCCGCCATCACCACCGTGATGCGCGCGCAGTTGGAGGAGCGCGTGGGCGTGCTCGATACGAACACCCCACTGCTTACTCGCGCGCGACATCAGAGCGCGATTACCACCGCGCGCAACGAACTGCTCGCATTTCGTGCCGCCTGGGCCGACGGCGCGTTGCCAGCACCCGTGGCCGCATCGCATGTGCGCGCCGCGGCGCACGCACTCGAAGAGCTTGTGGGCGCCGTGGATATCGAAGATGTCTTAGCGAAGGTCTTCTCGAGCTTTTGCGTCGGCAAGTAACTCGCCGCGGCGCACCCCGCACTACCGCAACGCTACGCGGTGCGTGCGGCCCCTTCTGCGAGCGCCAGTAACTCCGTCGCGCTCGCGCGCAGCGCCCATGGGAGCCCCTTCTCGGTGATCGCGTCCTCAACCATGCGGGCGCCCAGGAAATAGCCGGCACGTTCGGGCATCACATGACGCTGCACGGTGCGGGCCTCGTCACTCATACCGCCCGAGAGCCACCGGAGTCGCAGGCCGAGTCCGGCGCGCTCAAGATCGTCGGCTACGGCGCGGGTGAGCACGCTCTCGAGCTCGCGGATCCGCGCGTACTGCTTGCGCTGGAATCCGAAATATTCCCACGGCGCATGTCCCGGGCTAAAACGCCGCGCCGCCTGCACGGCGAGTCCTTCGTTCACGAGATGCTCCCGGAGTGACACGCTCCGGCCGGTTTCCCAATACGAATACACACCACCGGCATCGGCGATCTGCGGGCGCATTTCGCTCCGGCTCTGCGGCGACGTGTACCGCACCCCGTGCGCGATTTCGTGCGCGAGCCACATGGGAATCAGCTCGGGATCGAGGCCCAGGGCGTGGGTGGTGGGGTTGGCCACGGAGGTGAAGTGCTCGAGGCAGACGAATGCCACGGCGCGTCCGTTGACGACCAGCTCACCAGCATTGGCGCCGCCGACGCCCACCATGATGAGCACGTCAATGGTGCTATCGATTTCCATCAGTTCCGCGCACTGCGCTTCCGTGTCGCGCGCGATCGCGTCGATATCGGTGCGCTCGAGCATCGCGAGCAGATCACTGCGATCGGCGTTCACCGTGTCGCGCACCACCTCGGCGAAGTGCGGGCCGCGCGGATCGACCACGTAGTTGTGCCAATACGCCTCGAGGAGCGGGCGGTGCTGCTCGAAATAGCGCTCGTACGCTGCTGCCCGATCCGTGCTATGCAGGATCGCCAGAAAGTCAGGCAGCAGGTTGATGATCATCAGGCGTCGTCAGGGTACGAAGCGAGGGTACGAAGCAGCGGAATGAAGCAGCGGTGGGGTGCGCACACGTGTTTGCAGACCAAATGTACGACAACGGAATCGCGCCTGTCAGCCTCTTGTGGCGCTGACCAATTAATGCTAGCGCGTTCCGAACAGACGATCGCCGGCGTCGCCCAATCCTGGCAGGATGTAGCCGTGCGCGTTCAGCTCGCGGTCGAGAGCGGCGCAGATAATCGGGACGTCGGGGTGTGCCTCGTGTACCCGCGTCACGCCCGCTGGGGCCGCTACCAGGCAGAGAAAACGGATGCGCTGTGCACCGGCGCGCTTGAGCGCGGTGATGGCAGCGACCGCGCTCCCGCCCGTGGCGAGCATCGGATCAAGGAGGAGGAACTCACGTTCCGGGGCGTCGGCGGGAATCTTGAAGTAGTAGTCCACCGGCTCGAGGGTATCGTGGTCACGGTAGAGCCCGATATGCCCAACGCGTGCCGACGGGACCAGCCGCAGAATGCCGTCGACCATGCCAAGTCCCGCGCGGAGGATCGGCACGAGGGTGAGCTTTTTTCCGGCAAGGCGCTCACCCTGGGTGGTCTCGAGAGGGGTCTCCACGGAGACCTGCTCCAGCGCGAGATCCGCCGTGGCCTCGTACGCCATGAGCATGGCGATCTCGTCCACGAGCTCCTTAAAGATCTTTTTCGGGGTGTTTTTGTCGCGGAGGAGCGTCACCTTGTGGCGTACGAGTGGGTGCTGCACCACGGTGAAGAGGGGGGTGCTGCGAGCCGGAGGCGTTGTTGTCATGCTGCGGATACTACTATTCTTCCCTTCATGAAAGAATACCAGGCCGTGATCCTGCGCCTTACGGGGCGTACGCGCGAGGATGAGGACGCCCTGACCGATCTGCTCAATGAGCGGAGCCGCGGCGGGTGGGACCCCACGATGATGACGCCCGATCCCTATCGCTTGACCATCATCTTTGCCCGGGCCTCGCAGCCCGAGCGCTGACCCCGGAGTTCCGGTGCAACTCGAGTTCCATGGAGCGGCCCGCGAAGTCACCGGGTCGTGCCATATCCTGCGCGTCAACGGGCAGACGATTCTGCTCGACTGCGGGTTGTTCCAGGGAAAGCGGGCCGACGTCCTCAAAAAGAACCACCAGCTTCCGGTCGACCCGCACACCATATCGGCGGTCGTCCTCTCGCACGCGCATATCGATCATGCGGGGCGAATTCCCTTCCTCGTGCACGAGGGGTATAAGGGACCCATCCACGCCACGACCGCAACACGCGACCTCTGTGAGGTGATGCTCGCCGATTCGGCGCACATCCAAGAGAAGGACGCGGAGTTCCTGTCGCGCCGCAAACAGCAGCACGCGGAGCCGCTGTATGGGTCGAAGGACGTCGTGCGGACCCTCGAACTCATGCAAGGCACTCGATATGGTCGTGTCGTGGATGTCGCGCCGGGGGTGAAAGCGACCTTTCTGGACGCCGGCCATATCCTTGGGTCCGCGTCGGTGCTGCTTGAGTGCACCGAGGGCAATCGCACCGTACGCCTCGTCTTCAGTGGCGATATCGGGCGCGTGGGACTGCCGATTATCCGCGATCCGGTGGTTCCCGAACGTGCTGACCTGGTGATCATGGAGAGCACCTACGGCAACCGTGAGCATCCGTCGACCACCGGCGGAATGGACGCGCTCGCCAAGGTCGTGCGTGAGACGGCCGCGCGCGGCGGAAAAGTGCTGATTCCCGCCTTCGCCGTTGGGCGAACACAGGAACTGGTATACGACCTGCATCAGTTGGCGGAGCAGGGAAAGATTCCGCGTATGCCGATCGTGATTGATAGTCCCTTGGCGACCAAGGCGACGGCGGTCTTCGAGAAGAACACCGCGATCTTTGACGACGACGAGCCCTTTGTGCGCTCGCACCGCGACGACCCAGCAGGGCTGTTCAAGTTCCCGCTGCTGCGCTTCACGGAGTCGGTGGAGGAATCCAAGGCCCTCGATACAACGCCAGGCCCTGCGGTGATTATCGCCGCCTCAGGGATGGCCGAGTCAGGGCGGATCTTGCATCACCTCTCGCACGGAGCCGCGGATCCACGGAACACAATTCTTGTGGTGGGCTTCATGGCGGAGCACACCCTGGGACGGCGCATTGTGGAGAAGCAGCCACTCGTGAAGGTGTACGGCGATGAAGTGCCCCTCCGTGCGCAGGTCGAGATCATCAGTGGCTATAGCGCGCATGCGGGTCGCTCTGAACTGCACGAATGGATTCGCACCGCGCGTGCGCAGTCCGCGACACTGCGTGATGTGTGGCTCGTGCACGGGGAGCCGGAGGCCCAGGATGCCTTCGCGGCACTCGTGACCGAAGACGGACTGACCCCTCATTGCCCGACGCCCGGAACGCGGGTTGACCTGTAGTGGCTCGCCGTCCGTGGGTCCGCTGGGTGCGCTGGGCGATTGGTCTCTTATTGGTGGGGTGGCTCACATCCCTGAGCGCCGTGCTCGCTTGGGCGCTCGAAGATGACGCCGAGCATGCGGATGCGATTATTGTGATGGGGGCGGCGCAGTATCAGGGAAAACCGTCGCCGGTGTTGCGTTCGCGGCTGGATCATGCGGTGGCGCTCTGGCAGCTCGGGCTCGCAAAGCGCATGGTGCTCACCGGAGGCTTCGGCACCGGGGATACCCTGTCTGAGGCTGGAGTGTCGCGTCACTACGTGATGTCGCGCGGGGTGCCTGACACGGCCATTCTGCTCGAGAGCATGGGACGGACCTCGTCGCAAAGCATGCGTTCGGCAATCGAACTGATGCACACCCAGCAACTGCAGACGGCGATTGTTGTGAGCGATCCCTTCCACATGCTGCGACTCGAGATCATCGGTCGACGGTACGGGATCGAGCCACTCACCTCCCCGGCGCTCCCATCACGCGCCGGGAGTCGCATCTGGAATCACTGGAGTTTTCTGTTAGCGGAGTCCATCAAAGCGCCGGTGGCGCTTGTCCTCGATTGGTGATACGAAACGAAATGCGCATTCCTGTAGAGTCCTACCGTCTGCCAAACGGATTGCTCGTGACCCTCTCCGAGGATCACTCGGCGCCGATCGTGGCCGTGAACCTGTGGTACCATGTTGGATCGGCCAACGAACGGGAGGGGCGCACCGGGTTCGCGCACCTGTTTGAACACATGCTTTTTCAGGGATCCGAGCATGTGGGCGCCAACGAACATTTTGAACTCGTGCAACGCGCCGGCGGAACGCTCAACGGCTCCACCTGGCTCGACCGCACCAATTATTACGAGACGGTGCCGTCGAATCACTTAGCGACCGCGCTCTGGCTCGAAGCCGATCGCATGGGCGCACTGCTCCCCGCGATGACGCAAGAAAAACTCGACACCCAGCGCGACGTCGTGAAGAATGAGCGCCGCTGGTCGGTGGACAATCAGCCCTACGGCACCTGGTGGGAGCGACTCCCGGCATTGTGTTTTCCGCCGGAGCATCCGTTCCACCATTCGCTGATCGGCTCAATGGAGCACTTGAGTGAGGCGAGTCTTGAGGACATCGCCGAGTTCTTCCGCACCTGGTATTCCCCGGACAACGCGGTGCTGACGATTGCGGGGGACTTTGATCCCACCGAGGCGCGCGCGCTGGTGGCGCAATATTTCGGACCCATTCCGCGCGCCGCGGCGCGTCCAGAGTTGCCGTCGTTCACGGTGGCGCCGTCATTCGGCGGCGCGCAGCGCGCGGTCTTTGAAGATGATGTGGTGTTGCCACGCCTCTTCCTGGCCTTCCGCTCACCCGTGTTCGGCTCCGCGGAGTATTACGCGGCGAGCATCTGCGGCGCGATCCTCGGCAGTCGGCGCGGCAGTCGGCTCTACCGGTCGCTGGTGCGTGAGCAAGAAGTCGCGCAAGAAGTGTCGGCCTTTACGTATGATCTCAGCAAAGGCAGCGATTTGCTGGTGGTTGACGCGATGGCGCGCCCCGGCGTGACACTCGAACAGCTCGAAGCGGCAGTGGGCGCTGAGGTCGATCGACTGCATCGTGACGGTGTCACGGCGGACGAACTCGCGCGTGCGCTCGCGCTGATCGAGACGGATTTAATTGGCGCGCTCCAGTCGGCGGGCGAGCGAGCCGATAAATTGTCGCAATTTGCTACTTATTTCGGAGATGCCGCGTTGCTGAACGAACAAATCGACCGGTATCGGGCGGTGACCGTGGAGCAGGTGAGCGCCTTTGCGCGCGCGCGCCTTGGGGCTGATAATCGGGCATCGCTTGTGTACGTCCCGCGCGCGGCTGGTGGTTCTGGTGCTGCCGGTGCTGTCACGCCTGGAGTTGTCGAGGAGGTGGGCGCATGAGTATGTCCACTCGCCCAGTCGCCGGCCCGGGACGTCCCTGGGAATTTCCAGCGGTGCATCACGCCACGCTGGCGAACGGCCTTCGTGTTTCCGTCGCGCCAATGCACCGCTTGCCGATGGTCACGGTGCTCGCGATGGTCGATGCCGGCGCCACGCGCGATGCGGTTGGGCACGAAGGGGCGTCACTGCTCACCGCGTCGGCGCTCACGGAAGGAACGGCACGACTCGACGGCGCTTCACTCACCGAACAGTGCGAACGTCTTGGCGCCAGCATCGACGCCGGCGCTGACTGGGACAGCTTCATGGCCCATGTTGCCGTCACCCCAGATCGCCTCGAGCAGGCCATGGCGCTCCTTGGTGAGGTGCTGATCACGCCAGGGTTCCGCGCGCGCGATGTGGAGCGACTCAAAGAAGAGCGCCTCGCCGATTTACTGCAGCAGCGCGTAGAACCGCGCGGCCTCGCGGCTGAACAGTTCCGGGAATTTTTATACGTCGACGGTTCGCGCTATCGCGTGTCAGCGGGCGGATCCCCAACCACGGTGCGCGGTCTCTCGCCGGAGATCGTGCAGGCGTTCCACGCCGCGCATGTCGCACCGAGTCGGATGACGATTGTGTTGACGGGCGATGTGACCCCTGAGCGCGGTGTGGCCTTGGTGGAGCGCGCGCTCGGATCGTGGCGTGGGGATGCAGCGGCTGGCGCTATGCCGGCGACTGTTGATGATCGCACGGTTGCTGGTGGGCGCCGCGTGCGCGTGGTGCACAAGGCCGATGCCCCGCAGTCTGAGTTGCGTGTGGGGCATCGCGGACTTCCGCGCCTGCATCCCGATTTCTTTGACGTGGTTGTGATGAACGCGCTGCTTGGCGGGTTGTTCTCGTCGCGGATCAACTTGAATCTGCGCGAGAAGCATGCGTACACGTACGGTGCGAACTCGATGTTTGATTGGCGCCGAGGCGCGGGACCGTTTGTCGTGTCGACGGCGGTGAAAACCGAGGTGACCGATGCGGCGGTGCGCGAGATTCTCCTCGAGATTGACCGCATGCGGAGCGAGACCGTGAGCGCTGATGAACTCTCCCTTGCGACGGCCTACTTGGATGGTGTGTTCCCGATTCGCTACGAGACGACGACTGCAGTGGCGCAGGCGATTGCGACGGCTTCGTCGTACGGGTTGCCAGATGATTACTACACGACCTATCGCCAGCGGGTGCGCGGGGTGACGGCCGAGTCGGTGCGTCGCGCGGCCGAACAGCATTTGCATCCCGAGGAGTTGCTGGTACTCGCGGTTGGTGATCGCGAAGCGATTCGTGCGCCGTTGGACGCATTGGGGATTGGCCCCCTCGATGTGGTGGAGCCCGCGGCAGATGCGTGAGGGCAAGTCGCGCTTGGTGAGTGGTCCGGTGGAGGGAGGCGACGTGGAGCCTGGCAAAGTGTCGAGCCGACATGTGCACACCGGGCGTGTGATTTCGTTGGATGTCGACACCGTGCGCTTGCCGGACGGAAGTGTGCGCGAGATGGACATGATCCATCACTCCGGCGCGGCGGCGGTGGTGCCCTTCCTGAGTGATCCGGCCGGGGACGATCCGCAGATTTTGTTGATCCGGCAGTATCGCTACGCGGCCGGTGGGTATTTGTGGGAAATCCCCGCGGGCCGGCTCGATGCCGGCGAGGCGCCAATCGCGTGCGCGCACCGTGAGCTTCGCGAGGAGACCGGCTGCACCGCAACGGCGATGGTTCCGTTGACCGGCTTTCTGACCACGCCGGGATTCACCGACGAGAAGATCCATATCTTCATGGCCACAGGCCTGAGCGTGGGAGAATCGGCGCGTGAGGCGGACGAGTTCATTGAGGTGTCGGCCAAGCCGCTCTCCGAGGTGCTGGCGATGATTGAGCGCGGGGAGATTATTGACGCGAAGACGTTGGTGGGGATTCTCTTTGCGGCGGGGTTCCGGATGGGCAGGTAAGGGGAGGGCGGCGGACTGCAGGTCAGTGGGGTGTCCTATTTTTAGGACACCCCATTCTTAGTATTTGGACGATTCTGGTGCGGACGTGAAAAGCTAAGTCGTTATATAACAACACATTAAAGAATCAAGACGCGTGGCACGGCATATGCTTTTGAGGGGGGGCAGAGACACTGTCCCAATCCAGAGGAGTCAGTCGCCATGGCCCACGCTGCCGCGCTCAAGTCCGAGACCAGTTTTCAGCCCGCCTTCCGGCCGATGGCCGAACTGCAGGCGCTCACGGATCACGATCTGGTGAAGGGCTATCTGATGGGGGATACCCGCGCATTCGACGCGATTGTTGAGCGCTATCAGGGGCGGTTGCTGAACTTCGTCTACCGCATCGTCACGGACCGCGAGCGCGCCGAAGATCTGGTGCAGGAAGTGTTCATTCGCGTGCATCGCCATTTGGGGCGCTTCGATCGGTCGAAGAAGTTCTCGACCTGGATCTACACGATTGCGTCGAACTTGGCCAAGAATGAACTGCGCAATCGCTCACGGAATCCGCTGGTGCTGTTTACCTCGATCACGCAGGGGTGGGAGGACGAGGAGCGGCCGTTGGAGTTTGAAGATCCGACCGCACGTCCGGACGACCAGTTCCGCAAGCGCCATGTGCGGCAGATGGTCGAAGAATCGGTGGCTGCCCTGCCGGAGCACCACCGTGAAGTGTTCGTCCTTCGTGAACTGGAAGGGCGTTCGTACGAGGAGATCAGCGAGATCACGCATTGCAACCTTGGCACCGTGAAGTCGCGCTTGAACCGGGCGCGCAACTCCTTTGCCGAGATTATTGAACCGTCGCTTCGCTAACGAGCAGGTGCAGGTGCTTCTGAAGGTGCTTCTGCAGGTGTGGGTGTAGGGGGGAGACAACTGCTGGGGTTGGGGGACTGCTGGCAGCGCTCGGAAGTTTGGAAAAGAGGGACTCTCGTTCGGCAGGAACAGTGGGGGCCATCTGGCAGGGGGGTCGTGGGGGCGGGAACCTGAATGCGACACTCGGGGTACCGTGACGATCAACCCCTGCCAGATGGACTGCCGAACTTTTCGAGAGCAGCACCGCGCATTTGTCGATCACGAGCTGACGGCGCCCGACCTGGCGGCCGTCCTTTCGCATATCACGACCTGTAGTTTGTGCGCCGCCCGAGACGTGGCCCTCCGTCGCGGGCTTTTTCTTGTCCAGAATCTTCCCCGCATCCGCCCCTCGCGGGGCTTCCGCGCACGCCTCCAGGCACGGCTCGTACAAGAGCGAGAGATGGTATATTCAGAGCATGGCTCCCTCCCCCCTAAGTGCCCTCAAAACAGCCCTGAAAAGTGGGGCGTTCGAGCCGGCGTATCATTTTCATGGGGACGAGGACTTCCTGAAGGACAGCTGGATCCGCGACGTGATCGCTCGCGCCACGGACCCAGCCACCCGCGACTTCAATCTTGAGACGCGCCGCGGCGGGGAAGTAGACGCGCGAACGCTGGCGACAGCGCTCGAAGCGATGCCGATGATGGCCGAACGACGCGTGATGGTGGTGCGCGATGTGCCGTCGCTCAAAAAGGACGCGCGCGGCATTTTGCTCAAATATCTCGATCGCCCAGCATCAGACACGATCTTGCTCCTGGTCTCACCAGCTGGTGCAAAAGCGGACGCCGAGCTCAACGCCAAGGTGGTGTCGGTGCCGTTCGATACGCTAAGCGAAGACGCCCTCGTCAAATGGGTTGCGCACCGCGCGGGGCAACTGGACGTCACGATCACCCCCTCGGCCGCAGAACTGCTGTGCAGCGCGGCGGGGAACGATCTTGCCCTCATGGCTGGCGAACTCGACAAGCTGCGCAACTACACCAATGGCGCCGAGATCGACGATGCCGCGATTGCCGCGATCGTGGGCGTCACAGCGGGAGAGACGCTCGCTGATTTGCTTGATGCGGTTGCGCAGCGTGACGGCACGCGCGGCATTCGGCTCATTGCGCCGATTCTACTGCAGCCCAAAACCACCGGTGTGTCGATCGTCATGGCACTTACCACGCAGATTCTCGCGATCGGCTGGGCGATGGCCGCCAAGGATCGTGGCGTGGCGCAGGGCCGGCTCGAGAGTGAACTGTTTGGGCTCCTCAAGGCGAATCCGTCGTCGATCACCGGGCGCCCGTGGGGCGAGGCGGTGAAGGTGTGGGTTCGGGCGATGCCCAAGTGGACTGCCGCCGACATCGATCACGCCCTCCCGATGCTCCTTGCGGCGGATCGTGCGCTCAAGGACTCCAAGGTGTCCACCGAAGAGCAGGTGCTCGTGTCGCTCGTTCTCGCGCTCTCGGCGGGTAGCAAACGTCGAGTGGCCGCGTGAGCCGAAGGGGATGGCAATGTCTAGCATGAGCGTACGTTCGTTGCGGCACCTCGGTGCTGCGATGGCACTGACAGGCCTGGCCTCTGTGCTCAACGCGCAATCGGCATCGCGCCCGACCGCCAGCGACTCCGCCGTGTTTCGTCGTGTGGCGCAGATAGTGAATGCCGGCCAGGCGCTGGCGGCACGCGCGGTGATCGACTCCGTGATCACCGCCGCAAAGGACGGGTCACCGATACTGCCCGACGGGTTGTACTGGCGGGCCGTGTTTTCCGATTCACCAGAGCAGGCTCGGCGTGATTATCTCCGCATCACGGTAGAGTTTGCGCAGTCGCCGCGCGCAGAGTGGGCGTTGTTGCGATTAGCGCAGACGGAAATCGCGCGCGGTGGACGTGCCGCGGCAAAGCGGTACTTGGAACGATTACTCCTCGATCATCCAGAGGGCGCGACCCGCACCCACGCACAGTTCTTGATCGGCCGAGTATTGCTTGAAGAGGGCGCCGTGGCGCGGGGCTGTGCATCACTCGCGGAGTCGAAACAACGGGCGGCACCCACGGAGATCGAGCTCTTGAATCAGATTGCGTACGCGCAACGTGGGTGTGGCGGTTCTGCGATTGCGGCTGACTCGGTCCGACTGGATTCACTGCGCGCCGATTCTGCGCGCGCCGAGGTGCAGCGTTCGGCCGTTGCGGGTCACTGGACCGTGCAGCTGGCCGCCTATCAGGTGCTCGGCGACGCGGAACGCTTGAGTGCGAAGATGACAGCTCGTGGCTACGATGTGCGCGTGACGGCAGACCGTCCGTATCGCGTGCGGATCGGACGATTCGCAACGCGTGCAGAGGCCGTCGCGATCGTCGAGAAACTCCAGGCGTTGCAGATCACCGCGATTGTCACGGAGGCGGAGAAGCCGTGAGTAAAGAAGCGACGCCGCTCATGCAGCAGTACCGCGACATCAAGGCGCGGCATCAACACGCCATCCTGTTTTTTCGGATGGGTGATTTTTACGAGATGTTTTACGAGGACGCCGAAGTCGCGTCGCGTGTGCTCGGATTGACGTTGACGTCGCGCAACAATGGCGGCGCGAACGCGGTGCCGCTGGCCGGTGTGCCGGTGAAGGCGGCGAATGACTATCTGCGTCGACTCGTGCAGCAGGGGTTCCGCGTTGCCATCTGCGAGCAGGTGGAAGATCCCAAGCTGGCGAAGGGCATCGTGCGGCGCGAAGTCGTCGAGACGATTACCCCTGGCGCGGCGTTCAGCGATGATCTCCTTGATGGCGCGCGGAACAATTTTCTTTGCGCCATGCAGGTGGTTGGGGAGTTGATCGGCATTGCGGCGGTCGATGTGTCCACGGGCGAACTTCGCTTGGTGACGGCCCGCTCCGGTGATGCGCCGGCAGCGCTCTCGCGCATATCACCGCGTGAGGTGATCACTCCGGCCGGAAACAGCGAGAGTGCACTGCTTGCGCGCGGGCTTGATGTGCTGACAACCGAGCGCGAGGGCTGGGAGTTTGAGTCCGCGCTCGCGGAGCAGGCGCTGGCGGAGCACTTTGCGGTGCGCTCGCTCGAGGGCTTTGGCATTGGCGCCGTAGATGTGGCCGCCGTTGGTGCTGCTGGTGCATTGATGCGCTATCTGCGCGAGCTGCAGCCCGCTGGGATTCCACACCTCGCGCGGCCCATTATTGAGCGGCCCGGTGGTGTGATGCCGCTGGACGACATGACGCGGCGCAACTTGGAGTTGGTGGAGTCGCTGCGTGGCGGTGACCAATCCGGCACGCTGCTGGGTGTGCTGGATCGTACGCAGACGCCGATGGGTGCGCGCATGCTGCGCCAGTGGATTTTGGCGCCGTTGACGGATGTGGTCGCGATCACCGCACGTCTCGATGCCGTTGCTGGGTTGGTCTCCGATGCCCTCGCCCGCACCGCGTTGCGCACCGCTCTCGACGGCGTCCGCGATGTGGAGCGTCTTGCCGGGAAGGCAGCGGCGGGCCGCGCGAATCCGCGCGACCTTCGTGCGTTGGGTGATTCCCTTGGGCGATTACCAGACGTTGAGCGCGCCTTGCAGCGCACGAAGCCGGCAGGAGCGCTCGCCGAGATTGTTGCCGCGTGGGACTCGTGTGTTGATCTCGCGACGGAGATCCAACGGGTGTTGGTTGAGCGTCCCGGGACGAGTGTTGGCGAAGGCGAGACTATCGCCGCTGGCGTCGACGCCAGCTTGGACGAACTGCGCGCCATCGCGACTGGTGGGAAGGATGCCATTGCCGCGATGCAAACGGCGGAGCGTGAGCGCACGGGAATTACCTCGCTCAAGGTCGGCTACAATCGCGTGTTCGGCTATTTCATTGAGATCACGAACACGAACGCGCATCTGGTGCCTGCGGATTATCAGCGTCGTCAGACGTTGACCGGTGCGGAGCGGTATATCACGCCGGCGCTCAAGGAGTTCGAGGAAAAGGTGCTGCACGCCACCGAGCGCATTGAGACCCTCGAGCGGCAGCTGTTTGAGGCGCTGCGCGGAATGGCGGGGGCACAGATCGGGCGATTGCAGGGTGTGGCGTCGACACTCGCGCGGTTGGACGTGCTTGGCACGCTCGCCGAGGTTGCCGCGCGCGAGGGGTATGTGCGTCCCGAGGTCGGTGAGGGGATGACGTTGGATATTGTCGGTGGCCGGCATCCCGTGGTGGAGCGGATGATGCCACGCGATCAGTTTATTCCCAACGATGTGACGCTGACGCAGGATGCACGGATGATCATTTTGACCGGCCCGAACATGGCCGGAAAAAGTACCATATTGCGACAAATTGGCTTGCTCGTGCTCATGGCGCAGATGGGAAGCTTTGTGCCGGCGACGCGTGCGGTGGTGGGGATTGCGGACCGCGTGTTCACGCGCGTTGGGGCGAGCGACAACTTGGTGCGCGGGCAGTCCACCTTCATGGTGGAGATGTCGGAGACCAGTGCGATTTTGCACACAGCCACGGCGCGCAGTCTCGTGTTGCTCGACGAAATCGGCCGTGGGACCAGTACCTGGGATGGCGTAAGCATTGCGTGGGCGGTGAGTGAGCACCTGCACGAGCGGATCGGGTGCAAGACCGTATTCGCGACACACTATCACGAGCTGACGCAGCTAGCCGACGAATTAGTAGCAGTTCGCAACTATAACGTGGAAGTAAAGGAAGCTGGCGAGAAAATTCTCTTCTTACATCGACTCAAGCCGGGTGGAGCGGATCGCTCGTACGGCATTGAGGTCGGGCGGCTGGCTGGTCTCCCCGCGCCGGTGATTGCGCGTGCGCGCACGTTGTTGGCGCTGCTTGAGAGCGAGCAGCTCGCCGAGGCGTTGGCTGGCACGGGGGGTGGTTCGGTGCCGGCGCGGAGCGTGCGGCGCGCGACCGTGGTCCCGCCCAGCGATCAGCTTGGACTTTTTGCTGCAGCTGCCGTACCGCACCCCGTGCTTGAACGACTCCGTGCCCTGAATCCGGACGCCGTGACTCCGCTCGAAGCGCTGACCCTGCTTGCACAGCTCAGTCACGAAGCCAAGCGGGACGCGCACCGGGACGCGCACCCGGAAGCGCACCGCGACGTGGCCGGGTAGATTTCACTTTCCCCTTCGACCCACCGGACACCGATGCCAGCACCCAAGAACGACCTCAAGGTCTACGACTCGATTCTCGACACGATCGGGTGGACGCCGCTGATTCGCCTGCACCAGGTGACCAAGGGGATTACAACCCCGGTGTGGGTGAAGGCGGAGTTGTTTAATCCTGGTGGATCGGTGAAGGACCGGATCGGGATGGCGATTATTGAGGCCGCGGAGAAGTCTGGGACGCTCAAGCCCGGCGGCGTGATTGTCGAAGGCACCAGTGGGAATACCGGCGTCGCGCTTGCGTTGGCGGCGACCAAGAAGGGATACAAGTGCATCTTCACGATGCCCGACAAGATGTCGCAGGAAAAAGTGCGGCTACTGAAAGCCTTTGGCGCGGATGTGATTATCACGCCGACCGCGGTGCCGCCTGATCATCCGGACAGCTATGTGATGACCGCCAAGCGGATCGCGAAAGAAACGCCGAACGCGGTGCTGGCGAACCAGTTCTACAACCAGGCAAACCCCGAGGCGCATTACGCGACGACGGGGCCTGAGATTTGGGAGCAGACCGAGGGGAAGGTCACGCATCTCATTGCTGGCGCTGGCACCGGCGGGACGATTACCGGCACGGGGCGCTATCTCAAGAAGATGAATCCGAAGGTGCAGGTGATCTGTGCCGATCCGGTCGGGTCTATCCTCGCCGAGTTGTGGCGGAGCAATGGCACGCGGACGCCGGTGGGGGCGCCGTATAAGGTGGAAGGGATCGGGCAGGACAAGCTACCCGAGACGCTCGATATGAGCCTGATTGACGAGTTCCAGAATGTGAGCGATCGCGATGCGTTTGCGATGGCGCGCCGAATGACGCGTGAAGAGGGGATGTTCATCGGCGGTTCGGCCGGATTGCTTGTGCATGCCGCGTTGTCGGTGGCGCGTCGGGTGAACGATCCGAACGCCTGCGTGGTCACCTTTCTGTGTGATACGGGCGAGCGCTATTTGTCGAAGCTGTACAACGACGAGTGGATGCGTGAGAACCAGATGCTCGATGTCGAGAAGGCGACGTTGCTGCAGATCATCGAAGGAAAGTCCTCGAGTGGTGCGGGCGCGGTGGTCAGTCTTGCGCCGACGAACACCGTGCGGCAGGCGATCACGCTGATGAGCCTGCATGATGTGTCGCAGTTGCCGGTGATGGATGGTGGGAACTGTGTGGGTTCGGTGAGCGATGGTGCGCTGGCGACCAAGGGGCTTGAGGATGTGAAGCTGTTGGAGCGTCCGGTGAGCAGTGTGATGGATTCCGCCTTCCCTGTGGTCGATGCTGGAACGCCGGTGGACGCCATTGTGAAAGTGCTGACTAAAGCGAACCCTGCGGTGCTGGTGCGTGTGGATGGCGAGATTCGCGGCATTGTGACGCGCGGCGACATGCTGCAGTTCCTCATGGCGCGGTAGGGCCGGCGCGTGCGCATCACGGTGCTCATGGGGGGGACCTCGTCGGAGCGCGATGTGTCGCTCGCGAGCGGCCTACGTGTGGCGCAGGCGTTGCGGTCGCGCGGTCACACGGTGACTGCGGTCGACACCGTGCACGGTGCGCTGACCGCGGCCGAAGAATCGGACATGTTGGCGTCTGGTGTGATGCGTACCTTGCCGCCGGAGCAGGAGGCGCTGCTGCGCCTGTCTGCGACTGCGTTGCCGGCGACGGTGCGCGCGATGCCGCAGGCGGGCGATGTGGATGTTGTGTTCCTTGGCTTGCATGGCGGCCAGGGAGAGGACGGGACGATTCAGGCGCTGCTTGATCTGACCGGCGTGCCGTACACCGGGAGCGGGCATCTCGCGAGCGCGCTCGCGATGGACAAGGATCTCTCCAAGCGAATCTTGAAGGATGCCGGCGTGCCGACACCGAAGTGGTGGATGGCGCGACTCGGTGAGAGCGACGCGTGGCGGACCGCCGAGTATGCGGCGGGGGCGGTGGCGGCGATTGGGATGCCGATGATTGTGAAGCCCAGCAAGCAGGGGTCGACCGTTGGGCTCTCGTTGGTGAAGCGCGAGGAGGATCTCGCGCTCGCGATTGCCGAGGCGTTCCGGTACGACGATGAAGTGATGATTGAGGAGTTTATTGCTGGGCGGGAGTTGACCGTTGGCGTGTTGGGGGATCACACGCTTCCGGTGGGGGAGATTATCCCCAAGCACGAGATTTACGATTACGAGTGCAAATACACCGCCGGGATGGCGGTTGAAGTGTTTCCGGCGGCGCTGTCGGATGCGGAGCGGACCGAGGTGCAGCGACTCGCGCTTGTGGCGTTTCGCGCGCTGAAGTTAGGTGGGTATGCGCGTATTGATTTCCGGATGGCGCATGACGGGACGTTCCATTGCCTTGAGGCGAACACGTTGCCTGGGATGACGGAGTTGAGTCTCATTCCGCAGGCAGCGGCGGCGGATGGGATTTTGTTTCCCGAGTTGTGTGAGCGGATTGTGCAGCTGGCGTTGCGGGGCCGGCTGTAGGGAGGGGATGGAGTCTGGTGTTCGCACCGATCGCAGTCTTTCGTATCAGCAGGATTCACTGACAGAACCAGCGATATTTGACGCCGTTTTGCGTTGGATGCGCGCACCCGAGCCCATTGTATGCCACAGCCCGAATTGCTGGAGACGTTCCCGAACCCGTATGCGCGTCGCGATTACGAGATTTTTATGACCTGCCCGGAGTTCACCTCGCTCTGCCCGTTGGGCGGCGTGGAGAGCGACGCAACCGAGCTCGCGTTGCTCAAGGGTGGCGCGCCGGACTTTGCGACGATCAACATCACCTATGTGCCGGACAAGGTGTGTCTGGAGCTGAAGTCACTGAAGCTGTATCTGTGGAGCTTCCGCAACGACGGGATTTTTTATGAGCGGGTGGTGAACCGAATTTTGGATGATCTGGTGAAAGCGTCGAAGCCGCGGTCGATGACCGTGGTGGGGGATTTTAATATTCGTGGGGGGGTGAAGTCGGTGATTACGGTGACGCATAAAAAGGGCGGCGCGAAGCGGCGGTGAGCACCAGTCCGCGCCGCACTCAATGTGTCGGCGATATCGTTCGGAAACGTCCTACCGCACAATCCGCCCCACCTCAACCACCTGACTCACCCCCAGCTTCAGCGCCTCCACCCCGGCGCGAATCTTCGCCAGATCCCCGACAATCAGCACCGTGACCTGATCCACCGGCAGGTACTGCCGCGCCACGCGCTGCACATCGGCGGAAGTCACGGCATTGATCTGCGCTCCGAGTGCACTGACCGACGAGAGCGGGAGCCCAAAGGCGCCGAGCGACACGAACTGTCCCGCAATCTGCCCGTTGGTCTCGAATCGGCCCGGGATTGCGAGCGCCTCGTAGTTCTTGGCCCGCGTGAGTTCCACCGCGTCCACCGGTACATCGCGTAGTGCGCGGATCTCCTTGAAGATTTCTACTAGCGAGCTATCGGTCACGTTGGTACGGACCGAACTGGAAATCGCGAACGGCCCTGGGATGGGCGACCAGCGGAACGCGCTGCTGATGCCGTAGGTGTAGCCGAGTTTCTCGCGCAGGTTCTGATTGAGACGCGAGGAGAATGAGCCGCCAAGGATTGTGTTCATAACCATCAGGGCGGGATAATCCGCGCTGAGGCGATCCGCGCCCGGCGCGCCGACATAAATCACGCTTTGCGCCGCGCCGGGCTTGTCCACCAGATACACCTTCACGGCGCTGTTGCTCGTTGCCTTGCTCGTGACCACGGGGATCGGGAGCGCGGGGGCTGATGTCCACGCGCCAAAGCGCGCGTCGAGCATGGGCTTGATCTCGCCGAGCGAGATATCGCCGACCACCACAAACTTTGCGCGCGACGGCACGAATGCCGCGTTGTAGAACGCGCGCACCTGCGCCGAGTCGAGTGTGGTGATGGTGGTGCTGTCGCCGCCGGCCGGATTGTGGTACGGATGCCCCTCGGGGAACATCAACTGATTGAACGCGATGGACGCGACCTGCGTGGGCTGATCTTTGCGCTGCAGAATGCTCGCGAGTAGCAGGTCCCGCTGCTTGCGAACCTCCGACGCTCTGTACGACGGTCGCAGCGCGACATCGGCCATCAGGTCGAGTGCCGCACTGAGTGACCGCTTGGGCACATTGAGCGAGATGCTGAAGTAGTCGCCCGCCGCACCCGCGTTGAGCGATGCGCCGAGGAAGGCGAGCTCGCTCTGCAGTGCGTTGGCGTCACGCGAGCCGGCACCTTCGGTGAGCAAGCGCGCGGCGAAGGCTGCGAGCCCCGGCCGCGCGGCATCAAGCCGCGACCCGCCCTCGATGACGAGCGTTACCTGCACGAGCGGCACTTCGTGCTGTCCCACTAACTGAATGGCCACGCCGTTGCCGAGCGTGCCCTTTTCGACCAGCGGCAGTTTGAGCAACGGCGTCTTGCCGAGCGCGGGGACTTTGGTGCGATCGAACGACTCGGCGCCCTTGCCGCTCTGGGCACCGAGGAGCGATGGCGCCATGCACGACGCGGCGATCAGCGTCCGGACCAACGATGCGCGGTTCACTGGGCCACCCCCTTCTTGGCTGCGAGTTCGAGCTTGCCCTGCGGCACCACGGAGATCATCACGCGATTCGAGAGGAGATACTGCGTGATCACACGCTGCACGTCGGCGGCGGTCACCTTGCGATAGCGACCGAGATCGGCCTGGAACGAATCCGGGTTCCCTGTCACAGAGAAGTACTCGTTGAGCTGATCGGCTTTGCCCATCACTGACTCAATGCTGCGGAGGAAGTTGGCCTCAATACTATTCTTGGCCTGCTCGAGCTCACGCGCATTCGGACCCTCGCCCGCGAGCTTCCGCAGCTCGGCGTCGACAACCGCGCGGAGTGTGTCGAGTCCCTTCCCCGGACGTGCGGTCGCGACAATCCCGAAATCACCGTCGAGGTGCTTGCCGTCCTGGCGCGCGGAGACTCCCGTGGCAAGTTCGTTGCTGTAGACGAGCGCTTGTGTGAGGCGCGAGGTGCGCGCACCAGCAAGGATGCGCCCTGCGATCTCGAGCGCCGCGTCATCCGCGTGCCACCCCTTCACGGTGTGCCACTCGAGATACAGGCGCGGGAGCTGCACACGGTCCTCGAGTGTGACGGCGGTGTCACGCACCGTGAACGCCGCGGGCGCGGGACGTTCGATCTTTGGACCGCGTGGCACCGCCGCGAAATACTTCCGCACCAGCGCCTTCACCTCGGCGGCCTTCACATCACCCGCTACCACGATGGTGGCGTTGTTCGGCGCGTAGTACTGGCGGAAGAAATTCTTGACGTCGTCTACGGAAGCGGCGGAGAGATCGGTCATGGAGCCGATCACGGGCCAGGAGTAGGGGTGGCCCGCCGGGTACATCAGTTTTGGCTCGTAGTCGGCCACAAGACCGTAGGGCTGGTTCTCGTAGGACTGGCGCCGCTCGTTCTTCACGACGTCGCGCTGGAGGTCCACCTTTGGTTTGTCCATGGTGGGGAGCAGCCATCCCATGCGATCAGCTTCGAGCCAGATCATGAGGGGGAGCGCCGAGCTTGGGCCGGATTCGTAGTAGTTCGTGCGGTCTTCGGTGGTCGAGCCGTTGTTGTTGGCTCCGGCCGCCTCGAGGAGCCGGTCGAACTGGGGGTTTTCGGCGTGCTCCGAGCCCATGAACATCAGGTGCTCAAAGAGGTGGGCGAACCCCGTGCGCCCGGGCTTCTCGTCGCCCGAGCCGACATGGAACCAGACGTCGGTGGTGACGATGGGGGTCGAGTGATCCTCATGAACGATGAGGGTCAGCCCATTCGGGAGGGAGTCGAGGGTGTAGGGGACGCGGAGGGCCTTGGCGGCCGCCGTAGGTGCAGGCGCCTTCGTCTGGGCAGCCAGTGGCGCGGCCAGGAGGGGCGCGCAGGTGAGCACTCCGGAGCGGAGGAGGCGCAAGACGTTCATAGGGGGTCCTGGGGAGGGAAGCGGCGCTGGTGCCGTAACACGCCAATCCCTGATACTAAGGGTCCCGGTGATATTGGGCGAGGGGAAGGGTTGGCGAAGGGGGGTAGGGTGAATATCTTTCGTGGCTACGGCTAGGTAGCTCAGTTGGTAGAGCAGCGGACTGAAAATCCGCGTGTCGGGGGTTCGATTCCCTCCCTAGCCATTTCAGCTGCACGCAAGACTCGACCGAACTGCCGTCAGAATGGCCTACCCATGTCTGCGGTGTCGAAGGGGGGACGGGTTATCCGTCTCCCCTTTGTTGTATCTCAGATTCCCTCGACAAGAAATTCAAGTACATTCACCTTCTTGCGATGGCCCCTGGGGATTCCACCCGCCCGCCGACGCTCTTCTCTAGACATCCCATGACCCAGTTCAAAAACAAGATCCTCTTTGTCGGCTACGGCGCCGTTGCCGAATGCGCCCTCCCGATCCTCTTCAAGCACCTCCGCGTCGCGCCAAGCAACGTCACGGTCATGGATTTCGAGGATCGCTCCGGCAAACTGAAAAAGTACATCGCCAAGGGCGTGCACTGGGTGCGTGACCGCATCACCGAGAAAAACATGGGGGCGCAGCTCAAGAAATACGTGAGCGCCGGCGACGTCGTCATCGACCTCGCCTGGAACATCGACGCCTGCGAAATCCTCGATTGGTGCCACAAGCACGGGGTGCTCTACATCAACACCTCCACAGAGCTCTGGGACCCGTACGCCGCCGGCCCCAAGCAGCACCCGACCGAGAAGACGCTCTACTGGCGCCACATGAACGTCCGTCGCATGATGGCCAAGTGGAAAACCAAGGGCCCGACCGCGGTGCTCGAACACGGCGCCAACCCGGGACTCATCTCCCACTTCACCAAACAAGGGCTCCTCGACATCGCGGCCGCCTCGCTCGCCGACAAAAAGTTCAAAGGAAAGAAAGCCGAACTCATCGCCGAGCTCGCGCAGACGCAGGCCTGGAACCACCTCTCACACCAGCTGGGCGTGAAGGTCATCCACTGCTCGGAGCGCGATACACAAATCTCCAACAAGCCAAAGCAGGTCGACGAGTTCGTCAACACCTGGAGCATCGAAGGCTTCCGCGAAGAAGGACAAACAACGGCCGAAATGGGCTGGGGCACGCACGAGAAGGAACTCCCGGCACACGCCTACACGCACAAAGAAGGCCCCAAGAACCAGATCTGCCTCGCCCGCATGGGCATGGACGTCTGGGTCCGTACCTGGGTGCCGAACTACACGGTGCGCGGCATGGTCGTTCGCCACGGCGAAGCCTTCACGATCTCCGATCACCTGACGGTCTGGGAGAAAGGCAAGCCGGTGTACCGCCCCACGGTCCACTACGCCTACTGCCCGACCGACGCGGCCATCGCGTCGCTCAACGAGATGCGCGGCTACGACTACAAGCTGAACGACAATCAGCGCATCATGAACGATGAAATCACCAGTGGCTCCGACATCCTCGGCGCGCTAATCATGGGACACCCGTACCAGAGCTGGTGGACGGGGAGCGACCTGAGCATCGAACAGTCGCGCAAGTTGGTGCCGCACCAGAACGCCACCACCATGCAGGTCGCAATCTCCGTGGTTGCCGCCACCATGTGGATGATCGAGAATCCCGAAATGGGCGTCGTCGTCCCCGACGACCTCCCGCACGAGTACGTGCTCGGCATCGCCAAGCCGTACCTCGGCACGTTCATCTCGACCCCGTCCGATTGGACGCCGCTCAAGAACTACACGAATCCATTCCTGGGCTACAACAAGCCGAACTTTGACCGGCGCGATCCCTGGCAGTTCAAGAACTTCTTGATGAAGGACGGCGAATGATTGCAAAGGCTCGGTTGCAGCGATTGGCCGAGGAGCACGGCACGCCGCTGCTCGTAATCGACCACGACGAACTCCGGAAAAACATCCGGATGTTTCGCCGGTATCTGCCGCGCGTCCAGCCGTATTTTGCGGTGAAAGCGGGAGCTGATGCTGCGATTGTGCGCACGCTGTTCGAGGAGGGCGCAAGTTTCGACGTGGCGTCGATGCCCGAGTTCGACCTCGTGTACGAGAACATCAAGAAGATGCCGGCGAAGGAACGGCAAGATTGGATCTGGAACAAGATTATCTACGCCAATCCGATCAAGCCGGTGGAAACGCTCGCCGAGCTCGATAAGTACAAGCCGCTGGTCACGTTCGACAATGTGACAGAGATTGACAAGATCGCGCGCCACGCACCCCACGCAGGGCTCGTGCTGCGGCTCAAGGTGTCGAACACCGGCGCGATGGTGGAACTCTCGTCGAAGTTCGGCGCTTCGCCGGGCGAGGCAGTCGATCTCATCCTCGAAGCGGATCGTCGCGGGCTCGTGGTCGAAGGCGTCAGCTTCCACGTCGGGAGCCAGACGACCAACTACCAGAACTACGTTGAGGCGCTGAACCTCACGGCCGATATTTTTGCCGAAGCGAAGTCGCGCGGCTACACGAAGATGAACCTCGTAGACATCGGCGGCGGCTTCCCTGCGCCGTACGACGACACGGTGCGTCCCTTCCGCGAGCTCGCACGGGTCATCAATTCCGAGATCAAACGGCTGTTCCCCAAGGAGATTGAGATTCTCGCGGAACCCGGCCGCTTTTTTGTCGCGACCGCAGGAACGAGCGTCGCCAAGGTGATCGGCAAGGCTGTGCGTGACGGCAAGCCGTCGTACTACATCAACGACGGCGTCTACCACACCTACTCAGGGCAGATCTTTGATCACTGCCGCTACCCGGTGAAGTCGTTCCGGCGCGGCAAAACCAAACTCTCGGCGGTGTTCGGTCCGACCTGCGACGCGCTCGATGTGATCTCGATGGCCGAGAACTTGCCGGAGCTCAAGTGCGACGATCTCGTGTATAGCGAGATGATTGGCGCGTACGCACATGCCTCAGCGACGACCTTCAATGGGTTCTCGCCGGCAACGGTGGTGCACGTCAACGAGTAGTCGGGTTGTGAAACGCGATGCGCAGTGGCCGCGATACGCGGCCATTGCTGTTTAAGGGTACCACTCCCAGAGAAAGTAGTCCTGGTGGTACCAGTGGTTGGCGAGGGTGGCGATCCGACGGAACCCTGCGCGCTCGAGCACGGCGCGCGACTCGATGTTGTCCGTGCGCGAGTCGCACCAAATTTTGTGGGCGTCGCGGGATGGCAGCGTGGCTTGCAGTGCGCGGAGCAACGCCGCGCCCACGCCCCGCCCCCGCGCTCGCGCGGCGACGCCGAACCAATCGAGCCAGATGGTGCCGTCGTCGAACCGGCTCACGCAGAATCCGGTGATGCCGTCGTCATCGCGAGTGACGAGCACAGCCTGCGCGTCCCGTTCGACGCGCGCCCGCAGTGTGTCCTCGGTGTACTTGGTCAACTCGGCGGTAATCGCGCGCGCGTTGTAGTACGCGAGCGGCTCGATCGTTGCGCGCATCAGTGCGGCGACGGCGGAGAGCTCGTGGGCGGCGGCGATAGGCAGCATGAGTGCGTAATCTAACGCGACCCGTCGCAGGGCCTCAGACAAATGAAAAGACGGCACGAACTCGTGCCGTCTTTTCATTTGCCCAGACTCCTACTGCCCAGACTCCGACTGCGCAGGTAATATCCCGCGAAGCACTACCGGAGGGTGAACGTCATGTCGAAGGGGCCTGATCCGAACTTCGACACATTCTGCACGGCGTTGCGCAGGGTCTGCGTGCTGATCTGCGTCCCGAGCGAGTTGTTGTACGAGAGCGTGAAGCCCGCGGTCGCGTCGGAAACGGTCACGGCCGTCGGAAGCTTCATGATGGCACCAAGACGCGCGACACCGTTCGGCAGGTTCACCGCGGCGCCGGTCGGCGTCGCGAGGAAGCCAGTGCTCGAGAGCAAGAAGGCATCGACCGAGTTGGTGACGGCCGTCGTGCCGCCATTCGACAGCGGCAGGTTCGTGATGGCGTTCACAAAGCTGGCGCCGTCAAAGCTGTTCCAGATGACCGTCGTGGACGCATACGTGGCGTCCGTGGCGGTGCCGCACTTGGTCGCCAGCGGCATCGATCCCTGGGTGTTGTTCGACCAGTTGAAGAATCCCCCGGTGAGCGCGACGCTCCAGCAGGTGCTCCCCGTGGTGAGGCCGTTCGAGTCGCCCATGCTCTTGTTGAACGTGGCCTTCCCCTTGATCAGCATCGTGTCGGAGGCTTCGACGTACACATAGCTGTAGGTCGCGTTGTCCGGGCGATGGGTGCTGGCCGAATCGAGCGGGGTCGTGGCGGTCTTCGAGACCGTAATGGCCTGTCCGGCATCCTTCTGAAAGATGGATTTGCACGCCGAAATGTCCGTTGCAGCATTGGCCTTGGGCGCCGTCGGCTTGGCGCCGCAGAGCACAACCTTGTAAAGCGTAATGGTCTGGATGTCGGGCTGCTGGTGACAGTTCGAGCCAGCACTGGGCGCCGTCACAACGCCTGCGGTCACTGTGCAGGCAGGGGCAACCAGGGAGAACGGAGCGCCGGTCATATCGGAGCTATTCTGCGCGCCAGCCGCGTGCCCTGCGGTAGCGACAGCTACGACGGCGCACAAAAACGTAAACATTTTGGACGATTTCATGGTCAGTACCCCGCGAAAGTGCCGGTGAATGGCGCTTTGCTCACGGGAGCCGTGGTGGTCTTGCTACCGCAGCCGGCCGCTGACAAAACCAGCAATACGGAGAGAGCGGCGAGAACCTTTGTGGCGATCGAAAAACGGTGATTCTTCATCCCGGGCACCTACATTTTGAGGGATATTCAGCACCAATAATTCGACAAAGATATAACCGCTGAATACGGTACGTTGAGGGTTATAATGGAGCTGTCAAATTTCAAAACACCAAATGACGAACATCAAACCTCGGCGTACGCAGGCGCCGACAAGGTGAGGAGTCTCCTGATTAGCTTGACCATCACGCGCTGTCTGTTCCCTCCCCCCTATTCCGGGCTGACTCTAATGCGACGTCCCATCCTCACTGGAGCCGTGTTCTGCCTTTTGGCCACCTCGGCAGGCGCGCAGTCGTCGGGGCAGGTCGCTGGGCAGGTCGCTGGGCCGGCGACTCCACGGGCGGCGCAGGTCGCCCCTGTGGATCGCCGTGCGGATTCGACAGCTGCCCTGGCTGCGGCACAGAACCTCCTCGCCGCCATTTCGACCCGCGATGCCATGCGCGCACGGCCGCTGATGCTTCCCGGGGCGCAGCTGGTCTCAGTGAACGATCCGGCGTCGGCCACCACAGGGCCTCGCGTACAGACCGACAGCGCCTTCCTGGCCACCCTCGCGGCGCCGGGGCCGAAATACCTCGAGCGGATGTGGGAGCCGACGCTCTTTCTCCAAGGGCCGATCGCCACCATTCACGCTCCGTACGACTTTCACCTCGACGGGGTGTTCTCGCACTGCGGGGTGGACACCTTCACGCTCGAGAAAGCGCAGGGGGCGTGGCGAGTCTCGCACATCGCCTACACGGTGCAGCGCACGGGGTGCGCGCCGAGCCCACTCGGCGCGCCCTAAGACCAAAAGGCGCGATTACTTCGCGCCCTTCACCACGAAATCGAAGGTCCCCTTTACCGGGTGCCCATCGTCGCCGGCGACGCTCCAGCTGACCGTGTACTTGCCAGCGGCGAGCGCTGAGGAAATCGCGGCGACCACTGGCGCGTCCTTCAACTTTGCGTCGCGGGTGAGGGCGCCGGTCTTCACGGCACCTGAAGCCCCGGCGACCTTCACGGTGGTGACCTTGAGATCGACCGCCTCGTTGAACCAGAGCGAGATCGCCGTTGGCGCAGTCGCGAGGGTATCGTTCGCAGCGGGCGCGGACTTCACCAGCTTTGTGTGGAAGCGCGCGGGTGCTACGGCCGCCGAGAGCGTGCAAACGGCGGCGAGTGCCAAAGCAGCGAAGCGGATTCCACGGAGAGTGCGAAGCATGTGAGGGCGCGTCAAAAGGGGAAGGAAGGGCAGGGTTGAGGGAATATAGCATTCCCTTGGGACCTCGCTGAACCGCGCCTTGGACGGCTGGGTGTTCCGCTGGAACTTGCGCCCCCCAAGGACCGTAGAGAGGGCAGTACACGAGTATCTTAGGGCACTGGCGCGGACCGCCAGCGTGACCGGCATCGTTTCCCCGAATCGTGGGTGCCATGACCAATCGACGCATTGCCAAACTGTTCGCGCTCGCGCTGTTCGCCGTTGCGGCGTACGCGACGACCGTGGTTTCGGCAGTCGCGGCGGCCGCACAGTCGGCGTCCACCGCGAAGCCGCTCACCGGACTGGCGGGCGCAATCGCCAAGGCCCGCGCCGACAGCGCCCGCCTCCCCTATGTGAAGGCGGATATCGAGTTCATGTCCAGCATGATGCACCATCATGCGCAGGCAATTGTGATGGCCAAGTGGGCGCCAACGCACGGCGCGAATCCCGAGTTGCAGCGGTTGTGCGAGCGCATCATCAATGCGCAGACCGACGAAATTGCGCTGATGTCGCGCTGGCTCGAAGCGCGCAATCAACCGGTGCCTACGCCAAATCCTGCGGGCATGACAATGCAGATGAGCGGCATGGAGCACACGATGCTGATGCCGGGAATGCTCACGGAAGCACAAATGCAGGAGCTCGATTCCGCCCGCGGCGCGACCTTCGATCGGCTTTTCCTCACCGGAATGATTCAGCACCATCGCGGTGCGGTGTCGATGGTGAAGGAGTTGTTTGCGGCCTACGGTGCCGGGCAGGATGAAACAATCTTCAAGTTCGCGAATGACGTGGAAGTCGATCAGACCACCGAGATCAATCGGATGTTTCAGATGCTGTTGACGGTCGGTACGCCATAGTTTCTGGGTGCGCCGCATACCATGAAGTGCGTTCGAGTCCCTTTCCCCTCGAGGAGGATGTAATGCAGCGTTCGTTCCGTTCCCTGGCCGCGATGGTCACGATCACCGTGATCGCCGCGTGCTCGCCCCCAGCGAAGGTCGCACAGACTCCGGCGCCCATGGGCAAGCCGGACCCGCGCGTCGGCCTCAAGGCTGGTCTTATGGATGCTGGTGAAGCGATCTCGAACCTACGCATCAACGCCAAGGTCGCATCGCCCCCCGGATTCCTGGGCCAGACAAACTCCGACATCGCATTCACGGGGCACTACGCGATCCAGGGCAACTACAACGGGCTGCAGGTGTGGGACATTGCGAACCCCAACAAGCCGACGCTGGTGACCGCCTTTCCGTGCCCGGCGTCGCAGAACGACGTGTCGGTGTACAAGAACCTGCTGTTCATGTCCGCCGAGGCCAATAATGGCCGCGTGGACTGCATGGGCGGCGGCGTGCCAGATCCCGTGTCGAAGGATCGCGTTCGCGGCGTCCGTATTTTCGACATCACCGACATTGCGCATCCCAAGCTGATTAAAAATGTGCAGACCTGTCGCGGGTCGCACACGCACACGGTGCTCGAGAGCCCGGCCGACAAGGAGAACATCTACATCTACATCTCTGGGTCGTCGGCCATTCGTTCTGCTGACGAACTTCCGGGCTGCGTGAGCGCGGCGCCGGACAAGGATCCCAACTCGTCGCTGTGGCGTATTGAAATCATCAAGGTGCCGGTCGCGCATCCGGAGAACGCGGCGGTCGTGAATCGGTCGAATGTCTTTGAAGGACTTAAGGTGATGCCGAGTCACGGCGAGTCGGAGATTGATCGCGAGAAGGGGGCCAAGGCCGCCGCGGAGGCGCGCGCGAAGGGTGGCTTCACGGCAAGTGTACCTGGGATGGGCGAGATGGTGCTCCCGCCGAACTTCACGGGGCCGATGCTCGACAATGTTGTGAAGGCGCGCGGCGGGTCGGGCACGCCGACTGCGGCTGACAGTGCGTCGCTCCGTGCGAACTTGCCCAAGATTATTGAAGGGATGATGGGGCCGCAGCAGAAGGCTGGCGATCCGGTTGCGGCGGGACGGCAGTGTCACGACATCACGGTGTACCCGTCGAAGGGACTCGCCGGTGGCGCCTGTGAGGGGCACGGCATCCTGCTGGATATTCGTGATCCCGCGAACCCCAAGCGTTTGGATGCGGTCGCGGATTCGAATTTCGCCTACTGGCACTCCGCGACATTCAACAACGACGGCACGAAGATCCTCTTCTCCGACGAATGGGGCGGTGGCGGCGCGCCGAAGTGCCGCGCGACCGACAAGAAGGAATGGGGATCCGATGCGATCTTCACGATTGTAAACAACAAGATGCAGTTCCAGGGTTATTACAAGCTCCCGGCCGCGCAGACAGAGTTTGAGAACTGCGTGGCGCACAATGGATCGCTGATCCCGATTCCCGGGCGCGATGTGATGGTGCAGGCGTGGTATCAGGGCGGCATCTCGGTGTTCGATTGGACCGATGCCAAGAATCCCAAGGAAATTGCCTTTTTCGATCGCGGTCCGGTGGACGGCACCCGCTTCTCAATGGGTGGATCGTGGTCGGTGTATTGGTACAACGGATCGATCGTGAGCTCGGAGATCGCCCGTGGTCTCGACGTGGCAGAGTTGACGGCGAGTGAGTTCATCTCGCAAAACGAGATTGATGCGGCGAAGACCGTGCGGTGGAGCTACTTGAACGCGCAGGGTCAGCCGCAGATTTCGTGGCCGCCAAGTTTTGCATTGGCGCGCTCGTATGTGGATCAGCTGGAGCGGAAGGGCTGCCTCGCGGCTGGTCGGATCTCGTCGATTCGCGGGTCGTTGAGCAGCGCCGAGAAGTCGTCGGGGCCAGCGCGCACGTCGGCGCTCGCGAGCATTACGTCGCAGCTCGATGCCGATGCGAAGGGGTCGTGCGATGCGCCGCGTGTGAACATGCTCAAGGATGCGATCTCGCAGCTGGGGAACGCGATCGTTCCGTAACACCGTCGTGTGAACGATGAAGGGCCGGGCACCGGACGACGGTGCTCGGCCCTTCTCGCATATGCGGTGAACTCAGGCGATCATCTCGGGCTCGTGGACTTTTTCAACCACGGCGCCGTTGACGACACTCACGTAGTAGACCTTGGCGCCGGGGCGTGCGGAGACCACGCGCGCGACGGTGTTGTCTTCGAAGTAGATGCCGGCGTCGTTGTCGCAGGCATAACCCGGCTTCATGGTGCCGTCGCCGATCAGTTTGTGATAGAGCGGCCGGCGTCCGGCTTCGGCGTCATAGTGTGGCGAATGGCTCCCCTTGAGGAAACCCATGCACTTCACGATCGAGAGCGCCTTGGGGCGCGAGTCGGTGGTGCCTTCCTCGAACCAGCAGAGCGAGCCAGCGGACGCGCCGCCCAAGACCACGCCTTTGTCCCAGGCTTGGCGGAGGACGGCATCGATGCCCTGTGCCTTCCAGATGGCTTGCTGATTGAGCGTGTTCCCGCCTGAGACGACGATGCCGTCCATGGAGAGGAAGACGTCGTCCCAGCCTTGGTGCTGCGTAAGACTCTCGATGAAGCTCCGCTGTACATGCGGCTCCACGTCGAGCGGCGCGCAGTTCTCATAAAAGCGGATGATCCCGTCCTCGGCGTCCGCCGAGGCGGTGGGGAGGTAGCAGATGCGCGGGCGCTTCTTGCCGGAGAGGGCCGCCATGTAGCGGATGTAGGCGGTATTGAAGCCGCCGCCGGCAATGAGGATTTTGCGCGTGCCGGTGCGAGGCTGGGCTGGGGTGTCCGAGGGACGGGTATCCACGAGGAGATCTCCTGGCGTGATCACGGAGTGACCGAGCGTCAGCGAGCCGATCGCCGACGCGGTAATGAATTCACGGCGATCCATGCTCATGACGTGTTGGGTTCTGGTACGGAAAGCGACATACCGAAAGTGTGCGGATGACGCGACAGAGTCAACGCGGGTGCGCGGGCGCGGTTGGCGAACGGGTGCGCGACGGCCAGACTTCAGGGAGTCCTATCACCTGCATTCTTGGGAGTCTTATGGCGCGCACACTGATTAGCTCAGGTTCGACATTTGAGGCGGAGGTTGGGTATTCGCGCGCGGTGGTGGAGGGGAAGTGGGTTTTTGTCTCTGGAACCACGGGTTTTGATTACGCGACGATGACCATTTCGGAGGATGTCGCCGAGCAGGCGGAGCAGACGTTTCGGAACATTGAGGAGGCGCTGGTGAAGGCGGAGGCGGGGTGGAAGGATGTGGTGCGTGTGCAGTACATCTTTCCGAATGCCGGCGATTTTAAGACGTGCTGGCCGGTGTTTCGGAAGTATTTCGGCGAGGTGCGGCCGGCGGCGACGATGCTCGTGGCTGGGTTATCCGACCCGCGGATGAAGATTGAGGTGGAGGTGACCGCGCGCCGCCGTACGGGTTGAGCGAGTGTGCCGACTGGGGGTTCCGGTGACGGGGAACCCTTGGGCGACTAAGTTGCTATGAGTGAATGGGGCCGTCGGTCTGGTGCCCCGATTCCTTTAGTGAAATCCCGAATGAGAGCTCCGTTGATCCCTACGATTCGTGGCCTGCTGCTCGGTGCCCTGTTGGTTATTGGCGCTTTGGCTCCTCGTGCGGTGCAGGCAACCGTTGCGTCACCGAGTGCCGTGCCGAGTACGGCGCCGAGTGCCGTGGCCGACACCGTGCGCGGGATTGTGTTTGATAGCCTGCTCAAGGCCCCGCTCGCCGGCCTGACTGTGATGGCGGATATTGAGGGGGCCACAAGCACCACCGACGATTTCGGCGCCTTTGTGTTGGTGACCAAGGGGACGATCAAACGCATTTCGGCGTTCGGCGAGTTCTTGGATCGCACCGGAATTGGCAGCCTGAGCGCTGTGTTTACGCCGCAGTCCAACCGCAAGGCGATCATTCTGGCGACGCCGTCGATTGAGACGGTGCGCGCGCGGCTCTGCCCTGGCGTGAAATTCGAGGCGGGGCGCGAGGCGATCATCTTTGGGAGTGCACGTTCGGCGGCCAAGAACGCGGTGTTACTCTCGGGCGTTCGCATTCACGCCTCGTGGGACCCTGGCGCCCCGGGCGATGATCCGGATCGGGCGCGCGTTGTGGATGTGAAGACTGATTCGACGGGCAACTACTATTTGTGCAGCGTGCCGCCGATCGCTCCGGTGTACGTGATTGCGTATAGCCAGCAGTACAACTCAGGGACGATCGCGGTTCCGGGCGACAGCGTGCCGCTTCGCAAGCAAGACCTCGTGCTCGGCGCCGCAGGGAAAATGGGCACCGTCCGCGGGGTGGTGCGCGATACGCGGCGCCAAGGGATTACCACCGCGATTGTTGATATTGACGGCGTGGAGATTGGCACCGGCACCGATTCGCAGGGGCGCTTTGTGATTCCGAACGTGCCCGCGGGATCGCGCTCGTTGATGGCGCGAGCGATCGGGTATTCGCCGGTGATTACGCAGGTTGATGTGACGGAAGACAACGCGCCGAGCGTGACGATTGAGCTCACGAAATCGGTATTTCTTCCTGGCGTGAAGGTGACGGAACGTACGGCCGTCCCGATGATGAAGGCCGACTATGAGGAGCGCAAAAAACTTGGCTTCGGCACCTTCATTGACACCGCGCAGATCAACACGCTGTACAACACGCGGTCAATTTTTCAGGGGCGGGCGGGGCTGATGATCGAGGGAAACCCACCGCAGATGACCCTCTATATGTCCGCCACCACCGGTTACTGCCAGCCGACCGTCAAGATTGACGGTTTCACGAGCGACACGCAAATCTTGGTGGATTACCCCAAGAGCAACATTGCGGCTGTGGAGATTTACACCAAGGCGGCGATGGCGCCGGCCAAGTATGCCCCCATTATGAGTAGCTGCGGGCTGATCCTGATCTGGTCGAAGGGGTCGTTCGCGCGGTAGGCGGTGGGCGCTCGACAATGCGCGCTCGACAGGGTAGGCGGTCCAGTTGCTGATGTTGTAACTTTGTGCGGGCCGCGACGCGAGCGGCCCGCACTTCTTTTATCCTATCGAACAATGGCGAAGATCGCAGAATCGGAATGGATCTGGCGCGACGGCGAGTGGCTGCCGTGGCACAACGCGAACGTCCACATCCTGGCGCACTCGGTGCAGTTCGGATCGGCAGTCTTTGAGGGGGTTCGTTGTTATCCCACCTCGAAAGGCCCCGCGATCTTCCGGCTGAAAGAGCATCTCAAGCGGATGTTCGATTCGTGCAAGATCTACCGCATGCCGATGACGTTCACGCCGGAGCAGATTCTGCAGGCGACGCGTGAGTTGGTGAACAAGAACAACCTAGATACCTGCTATATCCGTCCGATGGTGCTGCGCGGATACGGTGCGGCGGGGATGGTGCCGTTCGAAAGCCCTGTCGAGGTTTACCTCCCCTGCTGGCCGTGGACGGACTACCTGGGCGCGGGTGCGCTCGAGAAGGGGGTCGATGCCTGCGTGGCGAGCTGGAACCGCGTGGCACCGAACACGATTCCCGCGGTGGCGAAGATTGCCGGCAACTATCTGAGCGGTCAGCTGATCAAGATGGAAGCGCTGCTCGACGGCTACGATGAAGCGATTGCGCTCGGCCCCGAAGGGCTGGTTAGCGAGGGCTCCGGACAGAACGTGTTCGCGGTGAGCAATGGCGTGATTTACACGCCCCCCGTGGACGGCACGCTGCTGCCGGGTATCACACGCGACACGGTGGTGACGATCGCCAAGGATTTGGGGATCGAGGTGCGCGTGCAGGGAATGGCGCGTGAGACGCTCTACACGTCAGACGAAGTGTTCCTGAGCGGCACGGCGACGGAAGTCGCGCCGGTGCGGAGCGTGGACAAGATCCCGGTTGGTGATGGGAAGCCGGGCCCGGTGGCGAAGGCGATTTCTGCGCGGTATCTGGATGTGGTGCACGGGCGGGTGGCGGATACGCACGGGTGGCTGACGCATACGAAGTGATGGTCGCGTAGGACATGAGCACAGGGCGCACATCGTGAGGATGTGCGCCCTGTGTTTATCTACGCTTTGCCACCTTGAGGTTGATCACAGTCAAGGTCTTCTCGGCCGTGACCCCCATCTAGGGAGAAAACTGTCTAGCTCGTCGGCCAGATCACCTGCTGACGGCCATGAACGATCGCGAGGATATCGACACGGTTCGGTTGGACCAGATACATGATCCGATACGGCCCCTCGAACACCTCACGGATCATCGGGTGATCCGCCTCCGTAACGCGACGGCCGGACTCCGGAAACTCGCCGACGCGTTCGGCGTGCGCCAAGAACCGATCCGCGAGCCTGAGCGCATAAATTGGAGAAACGGCGCCGATATAATCAATGATCGCATCGAGATGATCAACGGCCGTTTCGGTCCAGAGGACCGGAAGCATCACGACGCGCGGCGGAGCCGTTCCTGGAGCCGAGCGCGAACTTCAGCGTGGGTCAGCGTCCGTCCCGCGGCGACATCAGCCATGCCGGCGTCGATGGCCTCGCGCACGTAGAGCTCGTACATGACGTCGTCCCAGTTCGCCGACTCGGGAAGGCGGTCCAACGTCTCCTGCGCCTTAGTCTTGGTGTTCGGCGTATCCGCCATAGGTCCAATCTCCGGGAGGGTCACTACCTCAGTATACACACTCCCAGTCAATCAAGCCAACGTTTGGGACAAAACGATGTCACTGCTGCGCCTTAGCTCAACAGCCGCCGCCGCAACCCCAAATTCAAAATCCGCTGCAACAGCTCCGGATACTCGATCCCCACCGCCCGCGCCGACGCCGCGTACTCCTCGCGGCTCGCGATCTCAGGGTTCGGATTAGCTTCTAAGAAATAAAATTTCCCGTCGGCGCCCAAGCGGAAATCCACTCGCCCGTACCCCGACAACTCCAAAATCTTAAAAATCTGCTTGCTCACCTTGGCCAGCGTCTCCTGCTGCGCATCGGTGACCTCGGCGCGCGTAAACTTGATGCCGTGGCGCGCTTGATACTCGAGATCATGCTTCGCCTGCCGTGTTGCGAGCAATGGCACATGGTCAGGCTTCTTTTCGGCCACGAGTTCCCACGCAGGGAAACTCTGCACCCGCTCATTCCCGAGCAACGAGACATAAATCTCGCGGCCCTCAATAAACTGCTCAGCGATTGCCGCCGTGCGCACACGATCATGAATAAACGTCACACGTTCGGCGAGCTTTGCGTCCGTATCAACGATCGAGGTTCGCGCGATTCCGACCGAGGAATCCACGGTGAGCGATTTCACAATGAGCGGAAACTGGAGCTGTGCGGGACGTTTGATTGTGGCGCCCATCGGAAAGACGGCGAACGCCGGGATGGTGAGCCCGTGGTAGGCGAGCAACTTCTTGGAGATCGCTTTGTCGCGCGCGATCATCATGCCGCGCGGATTGCAGCCGGTGTACGGGACCTGCAGCAGCTCGAGATAGCTCACGATGTTCTGGTCGAAGAGCACCTCGCCGTGAAATTCCTCGAGCATATTGAACACGATGTCTGGACGGAAGGTATCGACGGCATCGCGGATCGGGCGTAGCTCGTATTGCACACCGAGGACGAGGAGCTCGTGGCCCATAGCCTTGAGGGTCGTGACCACGTCGAATTCGGTTTTGACCGCCATAAACTCCTGCGGCGTGAGATCCTCCCGGCGTTCTGGGGGAATCAGCTGCGGGTGTGTCAGCAGCAGCACGCGGAGCTTCTTCATTGGTAATCCGCCTCGAAAGTTGTGACGGTGAACGTCTCACGTCACATTCGCGCTCGGCGTGGCAAGTGGCAAGGGGGGTGTCCTGATACTAGGATAGAGAGTGCCCAACACCGCCCCGACTTCCGTTACAAATCCGTACGCTGCGCTCGCGATCCCGAACTTCCGTCGGTACATCGTGGGTTTGCTCGCCTTTACCATGGCGATCCAGATCCAGGGGACGGTTGTTGGCTGGCAGATCTATGAGCTGACGCACGACAAGCTTGCGCTGGGGCTGATCGGGCTAGCCGAGGCGATTCCCTTCATTGGGATGTCGCTCTATGCGGGGCATGTGGCTGACAAGCACGACCGGCGTCGGATTGCGCTCACGGCGCTGATGGTGCTGACGGGCTGTTCTGTTGCGCTGCTGGTGCTGCCGCTCTTTCTCTCACATGCGCCGCAGACGGTGACGCGCGCGATTTACGCGGTGATTGTCACGAGTGGATTCGCGCGCGCCTTCTTGCAGCCGGCGCGACAGGCGCTTGGGGCAGAGATTGTGCCGCGCGAGCTGTATGCGAACGCCATCACCTGGCGCAGTGGATCATGGCAGCTGGCCTCTGTGCTCGGCCCGGCCCTCGGCGGCGTGCTGTATGCGACTGGCGGTGCGTCGTTGGCCTACTCGGTGGACGTTGCGATGACCGTGGTGGGGTTCAGCTTCATTTGGCTGGTACGGCACCGGTCGGTGCTCGAGGCGCATCACACGGAAGAGATTGCCGAGAGCCTCAAGGCGGGGGTGCGCTTTGTGTTCAAGGAGCGGATCCTGCTGGGCGCGTTGACCCTTGATTTGTTTTCGGTGTTGTTCGGCGGGGCGGTGGCGTTGTTACCCGTGTTCGCGGCGGAGATTCTGCATGTGGGGCCCAAGGGGTTGGGGCTATTGCGGGCGGCGCCGAGTATTGGGGCCGTGGGGATGAGCTTTGCGCTGGCGCATCGGAAGCCGATGGAGCGTGCGGGGCGCACGTTGTTCAGTGTGGTGGCGCTGTTCGGGGTGTGCATGATTCTGTTCGGGGCGAGCACCAGCTTCCCGCTGAGTGTGGCGGTGTTGGTGGTGAGTGGCGCGGCCGATATGGTGAGTGTGTTCATTCGATCGACGCTCATTCAGACGGTGACTCCCGTGCATATGATGGGGCGGGTGAGTGCGGTGAACTCGGTGTTTATTGGGTCGTCCAATGAGATTGGAATGTTCGAGTCTGGGGTGACGGCGCAGTGGTTGGGGACGGTGCCGAGCGTGGTGATGGGGGGTGTGGCGACCCTCGGTGTGGTGGCGTTTACTGCCTGGCGGCTTCCGTCATTGCGGAAGTTGCGGCGGCTCGACGAAGCAAAACCATCTGGAGCGGGTAATATTTAGCACTATGAGGACCTCGCGAATTTTGCCCGTAGCGTGCTTGGTGCTGGCGTTGCCGACTGTGATGGCCGCGCAGCGCAAGGCGACTGTGCCGTCATCGGCCGGTGTACCGACGGCGCCGCCGCGCGGTGTGATTGACGGATTTGTGTCGGATACCAATCTCGTTCCATTGGCAGGGGCGGAGATTACCGTGCTGCGTACTGCGACGAAGATCAACACGACGCCGGGCGGACGTTTCCGGTTTATTGATGTCGTGCCAGGTCAGTACCTGTTGATTGTGAAGCGGATCGGGTATCGCCCGACGTCGGCGGTGATCGACGTGCCTTCGGGCGACACGGTGCGGCTGAGCTACACCCTTGAGCGTGCCGCGCAGGGATTAGCGGCGGTGCAGATCACCGAGAAGAAGCAGTCGTTACGGATGTTGGAGTTTGAGCAGCGGAAGAAGCTCGCGCAGGGGGAGTTCTTTACCGCCGAGGATTTTGAACGGCGGGTGGCGCTCACGTTGCCGGATGTGCTGCGGTTCTCGAAGACGATGTCGCTGACGCCGGACAACACGAACAACGGGAACCTGGTGGCGCTGTCGAACCGCGAGGGGGGCGGCATCAGTGGGTATTGCCCGATGCAGTTCCTGCTCGACGGTATTCCGTTGCCGGCCGGGTTCCCGATGACGCTGCTCCCCGCGCCGCGTGATGTGGCGGGGGTGGAGATCTACAGCGGGCCGGCGAGTGTGCCGTTGCAGTTCGGCGGGGCGGACCGGCGGTGTGGGATGGTGTTGGTTTGGACGAAGGATGGGTACTGAAACGCCTTCGGGATCGCGAGGTCTTTCGTTATGCTCGCGCGTGGCGCTGGCCTCAGAATCCAAAGACGAGATTCCTTGGCCCGTGAATCGGCTGTTCCGCTCGGAGTAGCGTTCCAGCGAAAGACGGGAGCAGTCGAAGCTGGAGCGTGGTGAGCAACTTCGGAGCCTCCGCACGGATGCTAAGTCTCGCGGCCTCCCAGGCGGCATCGATGGCGAGCACATGGCGACGGAGCGCCTCAGTCGCATCGTATCGATCCGGCAAGCCGGCCAGATATCCCGCCAAGTCAAGCCAAATGCTGTCCGTCGTCGCGTGATAGCGCTGCTGTGCTTCGAGCAAGGCTCGTACTTGATCCGGAGACAGCAGTAGCGAATCGCTTTCCGAGAAGATCAGTTGATAGGGATCCGTGGCTGAGCGCTGGTACCTTGTCTTGAGCTCTTCCGCAGTCAAACGCTTTCCCGGGTAGCCTCGCCTTCCTGGCTGAAGGTATCTCGTGAGCTGCTGCTCAATCACGGGCTGACCGAGGTCTAGCTGGATGCTCAACGTTACGCGAAAGGGCGCCCGGTTCGTTGTTTGAGATGGACTCGTCGTACCGAATCGCGGATTTGCAAGGTAGCGGAATCGCGCAGTTGAGGGGTCGAAACCCGTGACGGAATACAACACCGGATCCGGCGCCGTCGTCGACCCCCAGCCGCGCAACGCGTCACCGTGCATCAGTGCGTCAAGCCCGGATAGAACGTTCGCGAAATAGAGCGATACAGTTGCGCGCTCACCGAGGCGTCCCCACGATTTGGTATTGAAGGCGACCCGTGCGTTGAGCTGTGCCGACCAGGGTCCTTCGCAACCGCCCCCATCGACTGCCTTCCCGAGAAAGCGCCTGAGGCATGCGCCTGCCTCAGGCGGTGCGGTCGCCAAGAGCGTCCGCATTCCCTGCGCGAGAGCGGCGTCTGTCGTACGGGCAGGATCGAACACGAAGGCCCGATCATTGACGGCGCCATCGCCATTCACGTCAGCTCCCAGAATCGGCGTGTACGCGATTCCTGACGAGAGACGCCCGAAAAGCGAAACGGACGTCCCCCCAAACTCCGCACCTGCCTGCAAGATGAAGGCATGTCGCGACGCGCCGTCCGCGCGGGACCACGAAAAGGCGTCGGGGGCACTGAACACGGTCGCATCGCGCCCGCGTACGTGCGTACGGACATCGCTGAAGGTGTACGACAGCGAGGAGTAGAACCGCTGTGGAGTCAACGCAAGCATAGGGGCGATACTGACGGTCAGTTGGCGCGCCTCTGATCGTGCATCACTGCGTTGCACCAACACCCGTCCGAACGCGCCATTCTTGCGGGCGGCCAAGATGTCAACCAATCCGGTCGAGGTATTGATCGCGCCGACCGGTACGAAAATTGCCCGCCCTTCGTCCGCGCTGAAGAACGAGCCAGTGGATGTGAAGTTCGCGTCCGTGAAGCTCGGCTGATTGACATTCCACGACAGGGTTCCATCGATTGCCCAAACGATATTCCCGAGGTGCGAAGTCCACGTGAGGTTGCCCCGCCAGCTTCTCGAAGCATCAAAGCCTCTGCCGAGAAGCGCTACATCTGGAACAGGGCTCTCGGAACTACCGCCGTTGCTCGAACAGTCCGAAGGAATGTTCGCGGAATCGCGAGCAAATCCGCGCCAATCAATCTGAGGAACAGCCGCTCCAAGACAGCGGATCGTCCGCGAAAGACCGCCTGCCCGGGAGCCTGCGATCGCTGGCACCTCGAGGGAGGCCGGTAGAAAGGATCGGAACTCCCCAAACCCCCCGCGCAGCACGCCGAGCGCAGGCGTCTGTAACTGACCGATCGACGACGAGCGAATCAGATTCCCGCGCGGAGACTTGGCATACGTCCACGTGAATCCAACCCGTGGACTCAGATGCATCGTATTCGGAATCGCGCGATTATCCTCGCCGATCAATCGCTGAAGGGCGTCATTCGACTCAGGAACCGTGAAGAATTGGGACGCCTCGGCACGGAGCCCATACATAATTGAAAAAGTCCGCGACGGCCGCCAGAGATCTCCTAGCGCGACGAACGCATTTGCCGCTGCGGATCTTGCATCGGTGCCTGCCAGCGTGCGTTGAAAGGCACTCGCACGTCCGGCGGCGAATGCATCCAGGTTCGGGAAAGAGAAGGTACCGCGATCGCCTTGCCCGACGCCGGAGTCCACGAGGTCCACGCGCGCGTCAGCCGTGACGCGTAACCGGTGGGTCGCCCATTGTGGAACAATGCCCTTAATGTCGCCCTGTAACTCCCAGGAGGCGGTACGGACGGGTTGCGACGTGCGGCGACTCCCGCCAACGCCCAAAGCAGTAGTGGTGATCGAGCCATCGGGTTGACCGGAGCGCAAGGTGATCAATCCGAAAGGCATCAGCGAGTTGATCGATGGTTCATCGTTGGCGAAGGTGATGGACCCCCGGAAGTCCGCGAGTAGCTCTGGCCGCGGAATGACCGAATGGACTCCTTGCAGCACCGCCACAGATCGATGGTGGCCGGTAGCAGTCTGAATCGTGTTGAAAGGGGATGCGCCTGCGTTCGTAGCCCGCTCGTCGAAGAGATAGAAGATCACTCCGCTCGATCGGCTTGCGTCATCGAACGTGATGGGTGAGACCTCCGGCGTATTGAGGCGAGTGACGAAACTGACCCGCCGGAGCTGCTGGTCGGTTGGAGAACTCGCTGGCTGGTTCAGGCCAAATGCTGCGAGCGTCGCACGAAGGCGGGCGAGGGAATCGGTGGAGACCCCGAGAACCTGTAGCGCTGAGGCAGAGGCGTTCAGGAAGTCTGGGGCGTCGGCGTTGCGCTGCGAGACCTGAATCCCATAGTTGAAGGCGAGCCGATCGTGCGCCGTCAAACCCGAGGCACCCGTGCCGAGGGTTAAGGTACCGAATCGCGCATCGAGCGATGCCCCGGCGGCGTCGGTCTGCTGTAGCGCGGGGGAATCGAGGGTCAAGGATCCGCTCCGCAGCGCAAACAGCGAGCCCGCTTGGAGATCCACGCGGGTCTCCGCCCCTCCGAACCAGCCTCGCGATGGATCGAACGCCGAGGTTGCAACTCGCACTGAGTACTGGGCATCCCGCGGAAGGCTTGCGCCCGCGAAGGAGAGACCGTTCATCGTGACAACGTTCTGATCTGAACCGAGTCCTAGCACGGAAAAGCCTGATCCAGTCGCAGAGACGCCCGGGAGACTCGCGGCGAGACCTGAAAGATCTCCCTTGTCGGCCGGCGCAACTGCGGCCGCGATACCAATGGCGAGCTGCTCGCCGCCGCCAGCACTAGACCCGAATGAATCCGGGTCGCGCTCAATCCGCGGTCGTCGAGCTTGAACTCTGACGGTACCAAGGACCGGAGGCCGCAGCAAATCCCTCAGCACCACATCTACGACGTACAGCGAATCGCTCACGCGCTCGCGCGTCACGCGCTTGCGGACTGGTGCGCGGGCATCCGATGGCCTTGCACTCACGTGCACGAGGTAATCGCCCGTGCCTGAGTCAATGACGAGACGAAAACGTCCGGCGGTATCCGTGAGCACTTGGAAGAGCGCCCGATCGGGTGCACGTGTGACAGATACTGTCGCACCGACAACGCTACGGTTGCTGTCGACGGAGACACGACCGGAGATGACCTCACGTCGCACCTGAGCATGCACGCGAACGGCAACCAGGACCAAGGCCAAGAACATCACGACTATGCGGAGTCGCATCACTCACCCTCCATCGATGACTTGTTCATGTCGCGCTCGTCACCCTGAGACGAAGCACGAGCCGCGCTGCTTGCAAGTGGCGGACGTCGTGACCTGACACTCTTCGCAGGCTGTCGTCTTGTGACATATCCGCCGGGCCAGATCATGGAAACAAACTTTGCGCTGAAGTGACGACGCGTCAATGCAGATTCGCCTCAACGCACATTCGCGTCAAGGCAACTTTGCGCCAATGCAAATTCGCGCCAATGCAAATTCGCGCCAATGCAAATTCGCGCCAATTGCGCCACAGCTATTGCGCGCCTTCGAATGGACCACTATTCATTGTTCTTCACGTTCGCGTGGGTCCATGATTCGGCGAGCGACAATCGATATGTGAATCGTGTGCCGGCGCTCGTGGTGCGGAATGAGGAAGGGAGAATCATCGCGGCGACGCATGGGTCCGTCCTGCGTGTGGCATCGACGCTCGATCTGTTTCATCTACTCCCCCGGCGTGTGGCTGATTCACTTGTGACGGGGACCGGCGGAGGGCCGACGATTCGGCCCGACACCGCGCGCCGCGGAACAGGGCGGTGAGCCGATGACTCCTCGTACGCCCTCGCGCTCGCCAGGTAGCGCGCTCGCAGTTGCAGTCTTTGCGATTGGCCTTGTGGGCATCGTCGCGCTGGTATGGTATCGACTCGCCGCTCCATTGGAGACACCGCCGCCGGTCGCTACGATTCTAGCCGACACGTCCGGACTTCAGAGTGGAGGTTCGTTCATTGGAGATTCCAGCGCCACCATCGTCATGGTAGAATTCTCTGACTTTCAGTGTCCATTCTGCGCGAAGCAGCGTGTCGAGTTGGAGGATCTGGTTCGCCGCAATCCGAGCACCGTCGCCGTTCGCTTTCGGCATCTGCCGCTGCGCTCGATCCATCCGTTCGCGGAGACTGCTGCCCTTGCGTCAGAATGCGCGGCGCAACAAGGCCGCTTTGCGGAATATCATGACGCCCTGTATGCGCATCAGCAGGAGATCGGGAAAACGAGCTGGCAAACCTTCGCCGAACGGGCAGGCGTCGCTTCAATTTCGCAATTCGATTCGTGTGTCGTTCAGCAGAGGCTAATGGAGAAGGTCCTAGCGGACGAGCGGGACGCGCGACGTTTCGCGCTTACGTCGACGCCCGTGGTTATCATCGGAAAGCGGCTCTACAAGGGCTTCGTGGACCGAGATGAGTTGGCAAAAGTTGTGCGCGAGCGCTAGCGTTCTGCTTCAGTATGCGGACTGAGACCAACAATGCTCGCGCAGGCGTGAGACTGTCGCCAGGCATAGGGTTGTTCTTCGCGCTTGCCGCGATGTGCGGCGCGCTCCTCTGGCGCCACGCAGATCGGCGCGCGTATGCCCCGATCAGAGCATTCCCCGACACCCTGATCGTCGATGAGGCTGAGTGGCGCGGGGTATCGGTCTCGCGCCTAACAACGGAAGGAGTGGTATGTGGGCCCCGTCGGGACGCATGTCAACAGTCGCCGCGACGAGATAGAGGATTTCGTGGTCCGGGAAACGGAACCCTGCTCTTTGATTCGTATGCGGGACTGTCGTGGTTGGATTCCGCGAATCACCGAAGTGTGACGTGGGCCCACAACGGCGACCTTCCCGGACAACTTCGACAGGTAATCGACATCCGGCTCGCGGCAGACTCGTCGGTGCTGGTGCTCGACCTCTCGAATGCGTCGCTGACCACGTTCTCATTCGCGGGCGCTGTTGGGCAAGTCCGGGAGTACGCGAGTACACGCGGGCGTGAGCAGGTGTTGGATGGTGAGACGATCATCGGTGGAGCGATTGCTTCGGAAGCCGTGGTGCTGCTTACGTTAGCCGACGGGGACACCATTGGCACAGAGGGATCTGCGCACTTGGTATTCGCTCCCCTCAGTGTCGCAAACCCATCGCTTCGAAGAGCGGTGCCGGTCGCAATCCGGACCCGCCGAGTCAAGGACCGCGACCTCCAGCCGCCGACCCCTCAATTCATGCCGAAGCCGTTCGTTGCGGTTGTGGATTCGGTGAACGCGGGTCCGTCGACCGAGATCTGGCTGGTGTCCGATCGTGAGGCCGGCAGGATCGAGACCTACGACCTGATGGGTCATCCTAAGCGGCTAATTCTAGTTCGAGCACTGGCGCGTGCTCCGACTGCTGAGGAGCGAGAATCCACCTTCACGGCCGCAGTTCACGAGCACTATCCGAACGTGGACTCCGCGAGTACGCGTGAGGCGTGCGTAGCAGGAAGTGGCGATATCGTTTGTCAGACGATCTTCTACTATCGAAGAGCGAAGGACATGGCGCTGCCCGTCGTGCCGTTCGCCACGAGCGTTGTGCGCGCTGGGGCAGGAATCTGGATCCGCAGTTTCCCCGCCCCGATGGCAGACTCGACGGTGTGGACACTCATCGACCGCTCAGGGCGCCCGACTCGCCGTTTGTCACTCGCAGTGTCGGATCGCATCGAGGATGGCGATGCGAATCGGGTGCTGGTTTCGAAGCTGAACCGCAACGATCGTCGAGAGCCACGTGAACTTGCCTGGCGACAAATCGAGCACTGAAGAAGCGAGTGGCGAAGCGGTGAAGGACACTTCTGTTCACCCCGCAATCACCCGCTTCACCGCCTCCACCAACTTCTCCGCCGTGATCCCATACTCCGCATACAACGTCTGATACGGCGCCGAAGCCCCGAACGTCTCGATCCCGATCACCGCACCGGAATCCCCGACCCACCGATACCACGGCATCGGATGCGCGGCTTCGATCGCCACACGCTTCACGCCTTCCGGCAGAACACTGGCACGATACTCGGCGCTCTGCGCCGCGAAGATCTCCAGCGACGGCGCGCTCACCACCCGCACCCCCACACGCTCGGCGGCCAGCAGATCGCGCGCCTTGAGCGCGATCTCCACTTCCGAGCCCGTCGCAAGGATCACCGCGCGCGGCGGGCCGCTCGCCGAATCGGCGAGCACATACGCGCCGTGCGAGGCGCCGCTCACCGCGCCGAACTTCGTGCGGTCGATGAGCGGCAGCTTCTGGCGCGTGAGCACGATCGCCGACGGGCCGGTGCGATGCGCGAGCGCGGTGCGCCAGGCTTCGCTCGTCTCGTTGGCGTCCGACGGACGGAGCACGAGGAGGTTCGGGATGCACCGCAGGCTCGCGAGTTGCTCCACCGGCTGGTGCGTGGGACCGTCCTCGCCGAGTCCGATGGAGTCGTGCGTGAAGACGTAGATCACCTGCTGCTTCATGAGCGCCGCCAAGCGGATGGCGGGGCGCATGTAGTCGGCGAACACCAGGAAAGTGCCGCCGAAGGGGATGACACCGCCGTGCAGCGCCATGCCATTCATGATGGCGCCCATGCCATGCTCGCGGATGCCGTAGTTGATGTTGCGGCCGGCCGGCGTCGCCGACTGCACAGCAGCGGAGCCCTTGATCGTCGTGACGTTCGAGCCCGCGAGATCGGCGGAGCCGCCGATCAGCTCGGGGATCTTCGGCGCGACGGCGTTGATCACCACACCACTCGCCGCACGCGATGCGACATTGCCATTGCTCGCATCGAACACCGGCAGCGCGCTCTCCCAACCGGCGGGGAGATCGCCATGCATGCGGCGCCCGAACTCCTTGGCGTCGTCGGGATTGGCCTTGCTGTAGGCGATCAGCTGCTTGCGCCACGCATCCTGTGCCGCCGCCCCGCGTGGGCCGATCTCGCGCCAATGCGCGAGTGCCTCCGCCGGAACGGTGAAGGGTTCGGTGGAGGGCCAGCCGAGGGCGGCTTTGGTGAGGGCGATCTCATCCTTGCCGAGCGGCTCGCCGTGCGCCTTGGAGAGACCGGCGCGGTTCGGGCTGCCGAAGCCGATCACCGTCTTGGTGATGATCAGCGTGGGGCGCTGCGTGTCGGCCTTGGCGGCGGCGACTGCGTCGTCGATCTGCGCGAGATCGTTCACATCGGAGACGTGCAGCACCTGCCAACCGTACGCGTCGAAGCGCTTGGCGGCATCGTCCGAGCAGGAGATGTTGGCGGGGCCGTCGATGGTAATGCTGTTGTCGTCAAAAAAGCCGATGAGTTTGCCGAGTTTTTGCTGACCGGCGAACGAGGCAGCTTCGTGCGAGATCCCTTCCATGAGGCAGCCGTCGCCGGCGATGAACCACGTGTAGTGGTCCACGATCGAATGGCCGTCCTTGTTGAAGGTCGGCGCGAGATGACGTTCGGCGAGGGCGAGCCCGACCGCGTTCGCGACCCCTTGGCCGAGTGGGCCGGTGGTGGTCTCGACGCCGGCGGTGTGGCCGACTTCGGGATGTCCGGGTGTCTTGCTCTCCCACTGACGGAAGTTCTTGATGTCGTCGAGCGAGAGATCGTAGCCGCTCAGGTAAAGCGTCGAGTAGAGGAACATCGACGCATGGCCGACGCTGAGCACGAAGCGATCACGATCGGGCCAGTGCGGATCGGCCGGATTGTGCTTGAGATGCGTGTGATAGAGCGCATACGCGAGTGGCGCGAGCGCCATCGGTGTGCCGGGGTGTCCGGACTCAGCCGCTTGTACCGCATCCATGGAAAGGGTGCGGACGGTGTTGATCGCGAGTGTCTGGAGTTCGGCGTCGGACAGGGGCACGGAACAATCCTCGGGCAAGGGGCGAGAGGGCGCAGCGGTGTGCGCTCAATCGAAAGTTAGCCCAAGAAACACGCTGACGAAATCTGCGACTGGACTTTGTGACTCAGGCCGGGAGATCGGGAAAGTAGGTCGGGACACGCTGCGCGCAGGCCACGAGCGCTTTGGCGGCGGCCGCGTTGCCTAAGAGTCGGGGGAGCGACCCTGTAAACGAGACGCGGCGCTGCATGACGGCGCTGAGTGCGTCGAGTTTGCCTTCGGCGAGCGCTTTCCAGGTTGGGTAGTCGGCGCGGAAAACGAAGGGCGCGTTTACCTCTGGGGCGGTGATGATGCGCGCCTCGGTGCAGCGTCCACCGTCGAGGGTGAGCTGGACGGCCACGTCCTGCCCGACGCCCAGTGATGGCGTGGGTGTGAGCACGAAGGCGGCGGGCCACTTCCACGAGGCGCCGGCGCTGTTAAAAGTTGGATCACTGTCAATTGCTTGACGGAGCGCTTCGGCCCAGTCGGCGGTAAAGAGATGGTACATCACGAGGTTTTGGTTCCGGCTTTGGTTCCTGCGTTGGTTCCGGCCTTCGCGTGGAGTCGGCCGTGCTGTTGGTTGCGGAGCACCTTGAGCACACTGCCGCGAGCGGCGAGCGCACCGAGCAGGATGTAGAGGTAGAAGGAATAGAAGCGCCACCAGACGAGGGCGCCGCCGAGTTGGGCCGGGGTCATGACGCCGGAGAAGGCCCAGTTGAATGAGGCTTCCACTGCGCCGCCGCCGCCGGGAGCGGGTGCCACTGCGCCACCGTAGAGAAAGACCAGCGGCCAGAGCACGAGCTGTGCGAGCGGGAGGTTGGGATCCATCGCAAGCGCGATGATCGGCAATACCGCCAGGCGGAGCGAGACATGCACCATCGAGGAAAGCGCGGCGGCGAAGAGCATGCCGAATCGTGCGTGCTTGAGGGCGTTGATTCCGGTACGCAGGGAGCGCAGCGACTTCTGAATGGTGCGCCAGCGGCCTGCGTGAAGACCGATCGCGACTGCCCAGGTGGGTGGCGGACCGTGCGCGTTGCGCTTGGCGAGAAAGAGTCCGATGGCGCCAATCGAGAGTACGACGATCGCGTAGCCGCCGACCATCGCCGTCATCAACTGCACCACGCGCCCACTGCCGTGGAACGCGAAGGCAAGGATCACACAGAGCACTGCGAGCGACGACATCTCGAGGAACAGCTCGGTGAAGAGCAGGAGCACATTGTTTGCTGGACTCACCCCCGCTTCAGACAGCACGAAGTAGCGGGCGGGTTCGGCGCCCGAGCGCGCCGGCGTGACGGACGCAGCGAAATCACCGCCAAGGCAGACGCGCATCGAAGTCCAGAACTTCAGCGGGATGTGCAGTGCGCCAGCGCTCCACTGCAACTTCACGGTGCGCGTCACGACTTCGGCGAGCACGGCAGCGAACGCCAGCGCATGTACCGCGAGCGGAATTGTGGGCGGAGCTCCGCCCTTGGCCCATCCTTTCCACACGATGTACACCGACGCGCCGATGGTTGCGGCGAACGATGCAATAAGGATCAGCCAGCGACGGAGACTCAACGCGCGCGGGTGTATTCGAGCGTGGACATACGACGCGTGCCGGGGTACGGCACCTTCGGCCCCTTGATGGTGCGCCAGAGGATCTGGTTGAAGAGCTGCTCGTCGGCGGTGTCTTCGAAGGTGAGGTCGAGTGTCGCCGATTCGCGCGCTTCGCGGGTGCCGGCCTTGTTGACTTCGTCGAGGCGCTGCGCGGGCGTGAGCGCCGCATACGGGCGAAGATCTGCCGAGGTGCCGAAGATTTCGGTAACCGGCCGTCCAAAGAAATCGAACTGCGAGAGGGATCCCAACTTCAGAACGCGTTCCATCGTCGCGATGAAATCCGTGGTATTGATAAAGCGGTGATACACGCCAGGCTTGTTGTACGCCGAGATGATCAGCGCGGGAGCGCGATGTGAGTCGACATGGTCGGAGCCGTTCTGCGCGTCGTCTTCGACCACAAAGATGACGGTGTTCTTCCAGAAGGGTGATGTGGACACCGCTTCGACGATGCGGCCCAGGGCGAGGTCATTGTCGGCAACCAGCGCCTTGGGGCTCGGCGCGTCGGCGCGTGCGCCGGCCGTGTGGTCGTTCGGCAGGCGCAGAATCTGCAACTGCGGCATCACGCCCTTCGCAATGAATCCCTTGAGGTCTGCGATCCACACGTCAGCGCGTTTCTGATCAGGGACACTGGTATCGAAGGCGGGGTAATCCGGGTTCGTGTGCGAGCGCAGGAAGGGTTTCGCGCCCGTGTAACCGCGCGGCATTGACGCACCGCCACGTCCACCACCTTCGGGGACGACGAACTCGCCGTAGTTGCGGAACGAGACATTCGCGCGTTGCGCGAGGTTCCAGATGTAGCCGTTCGCTGGCTCGGCGACATCTTCGTCGTCAGCCGGCGTGACATTCCGGTTTTGTCCTTCCCAGTCGTAGCTCCGGCCGCGGCTGGGGCGCGAATAATTCTGCGGGACCGTCTTCTGCGTGTAGTCGGTGGTGTAGGCGGCCATCGACCAGTTGTGGCCGTCGGGGCTCACCTCGGCGTTCACAAAAAAACGGTCCATGATGCCGAAGCGTTCGGCGAGCGCATGATGATTTGGCGAGACTGCGCGCGGGAAGAAGACGAGTGAGGTGTCGCCGTCGGCCTGGGGGAGATCGCCGAAGATTTGATCGTAGGTGCGATTCTCCTTCACGATGTATATCACATGCTCGAACGGGGGGAGCGCGGCGTCGACGCGCGGCTCCCCCCAGTGATTCGCGCGGGCCACACGGGCGCTCAGCGCGTCCAAGTCTGCCCCAGACGCGCGCGCTGTGGTGGAGGTCAGCACCGTGCCGCTGGTCTGACCCAACGTGTAGGCGTTGTTGTTGTAGCCTGCTTCGCCGCGTTCTACGCCTGGGCGCGGACCGTCGGGGTTCGCTTTGGTGCCGCGTCCCTTCCCGGTGAGCACAATTAATGAGTCGTTGCGAGCGACGACGGCCGTCGGGTACCAGTGGGTCGGCACGCGACCCACGACTTTGTCTTCTCCCTTGGCTGCGGCAACGCCGGCGGTGGAGGCTTCGAGGTCAATCAGAGCGATGGCGTTGTTGTCGGACTCAGCGACATACAGTCGCGTGCCATCCGCCGAAAGCGACATCGCGCTCGGCGTGCTTCCTTCGCCTGGGCCGCCGACCGGCGAGTCGAAGAGTTCGGTTTGGACGCGGCGCGCCTTGGTATCCACGACGGTGATGCGATCGGTGGAGGCAGAGGCGACAAAAAGACGTGAGCCGTCACCGTTCAGGAGAAGTGCGGATGGGTGGCGTCCGACCTTGATGCGCCGCTGTGCGTCGAGCGCGCCGGAGCTCGTGCGGGTGAAGACGGAGAGGGTGTTGCCGCCCCAGCTCGACACGAAGACGCTATTGTCGGGGGTGACGGCTACGCCGTACGGGTAGCGCTCGGTGGCGAGGCGTTGCACCACTTTGCCTGTGGCGAGATCAATCACCGCGAGCGAATCGGCCAGATTTTCGGCGACGTAGAGGTACTTCCCGTCGGGCGAGGGAGCGAGTCCCGCCGGATAGCGATTGCCATTCGGGCGGGTTTTGACCGCGAGGACGAGGCTGTCGGTGAGCGTGGCTTTGTTGCCGCTCCACGCGTAGCGGTACACCACGTCTTGATTGCCGCCTGACGCGTAGAGGGTCTTGCCGTCGGGGGAGAAGGCCAGGCCGAGGAAGGCGGCTGTCTGGGTGGCGGTTTGTTCGATTTTGCCGGTGGCGCGATCGAGAACCTGGACCCCCTGCTCGCGGTAGCCATTGAGGAGGATCACAATCTTGGAGCCGTCCGGCGAGAGCGACATCGCGAGGGGCATGGAACCGACGTCCCATGCGACCCCGGCCGGGTCGAGGGTGCGCCCCGTTGGGAGTTGCCCCTTGGCGTCCAAGGAGACGGTGTTCGGGGCCGGATCGGAGCCTCCGCGGCAGGCCGCGAGCAGGACGATCGGTGCCAGCAGGAGTCCAGCCAGTCGAGCAGGGGCGACGCGGGAGCGGACGGTGCGGAGCACGTGTGCCTCGAGGTGAGGGCCCGCCGATGGCTCGCGCTGATTGCTCGGGCCGATGGCGGGGGAGGGGCAGAGGAGCGGGGACCTGTGATATCTTGAATAAATGTACCGAGCGGCCGTGCCGTGTCACGACCACTGGGACTTGCTCGCGGGTGTCGGTTGCGTCCGACCCCGAATAACCAGCGTTTCATGGAGACTCGCGTGAACACCCCCGCCCGACGTTCCTCGCTGTACGCTCTTTTTGTGACACTTTTGCTACCGTGGTCGTTGGTGGCGCAGAGTTTCGACTCTTTGGCTTTCGTGGGGATGCGCTGGCGCGAGATCGGCCCGTTCCGCGGTGGTCGGTCGGTGGCGGTAGCCGGCTCGGATAAGCGAACCAACGAGTACTACATGGGAACGGTCGGTGGTGGCGTCTTCAAGACTACCGACGGCGGCACCACCTGGCAGCCGACGACGGACAAGTATTTCGGCGGTACGATCGGTGCCATTGCGGTCGCGGCCTCGAACCCGGACATCGTCTGGGTGGGCGGCGGCGAGAGTGATATTCGCGGCAATGCGGCCCCTGGCGACGGCGTCTGGATGTCGAAGGACGCTGGCAAGACGTGGACCCGCAACACGTTCTTCGACGTGAAGAACCATGTGAACCGCGTGCGTATTCACCCGACGAATCCGGACATCATCTGGATTGGCGTGTTGGGGCATGCGTTCGGTCCGAACGAGCAGCGTGGCGTGTTCAAGACCACGGACGGTGGCAAGAGCTGGAAGAAAGTCTTGTATCGCAATGAAAATGTGGGCATTTCTGATTTGATTCTTGATCCGAACGATCCGAACATTTTGTATGCGGCGTTCTGGAATGCGTATCGCACCCCGTGGTCGCTGAACTCCGGCGGTCCGGGTGGCGGGATGTTCAAGTCGGTCGACGGTGGTGAGACGTGGAAGGAGATCACCGCCAATCCTGGCATGCCGAAGGGACTCTGGGGCAAGGTCGGCATCGCGGTGTCGCCGGCGAAGTCGTCGCGCGTCTGGGCACTGATCGAAGCAGAAGAAGGCGGCGTCTATCGGTCTGACGACGGCGGCAATACCTGGGCCAAGATCAATGAAGACCGCAAGCTGCGTCAGCGCGCCTGGTACTACTCACGCATCTACGCCGACCCGAAGGACTCAAACGCGGTGTATGCGGTGAACACGGGCTTCTATCGCTCGCGCGATGGCGGCAAAACCTTCCCGCAGTCGTTCAATGTGCCGCACGGCGACAACCACGACGTGTGGATTGCACCGAGTGATCCGAACCGCATCATCAATTCCAACGATGGCGGCGCCAACGTGTCGACAAATGGCGGTCGCACCTGGACCGAGCAGAACTTTGCCACGGCGCAGATGTACCACGTCGCCACGACCAACGATTTCCCGTATAAGATTTGCGGCGCGCAGCAGGACAACAGCACGCTGTGCGGGCCGAGCCGAAAGGCTGGGGCAATCACGATCAATGATTGGCAAGACGCGGGCGGCGGCGAGTCGGGCTACATCGCGGCGAGCCCCCTGAACCCGAGCATCGTCTTCGCCGGCAGCTACGGCGGGTTGCTCACGCGCAAGGATATGCGCACGGGGCTCACGCGCGATGTGAATCCCTGGCCGGACAACCCGATGGGTATTTCGTCGGAAGACATCAAGTACAAGTTCCAGTGGACCTTCCCGATCACCTTCTCGCCGCACGATCCGAAGACGATGTACGTGGGCGGCAGCAATCTCTTTGTGACGCACGACGAAGGGCAGAGCTTCCAGATCATGAGCCCGCGTTTGGCGCGCAACGATCCCAAGACGCTTGGCGCCTCTGGTGGACCGATCACCAAGGACCAAACGGGCGTAGAGACGTACGGCGTGGTGTTCACGATCGCCGAGTCGCCGATCACGAAGGGTGTGATCTGGACGGGTTCGGACGACGGCCTCGTGTTCATCACCAAGGACAACGGCAAAACCTGGAAGAACATCACGCCCAAGGGACTGGGCGACTTCGCGCGTATCTCGCTCGTAGAAGCCAGTCACTTTGCGCCGGGCACCGCGTACCTCGCGGCGAACCGGTATCAGCAGGACGATTTCGCGCCGTACTTCTTCAAGACCACCGACTTCGGCGCGACATGGACGCCGATCAACACCGGTATTGGCGAGTCCGATTTCTCGCGCGCGATTCGCGAAGATCCCGAGAAGAAGGGACTGCTGTACGCGGGCACCGAGCATGGCGCGTGGGTGTCGTGGGACGACGGTGCGCACTGGCAGTCGATGCGTTTGAACTTGCCGCTCGTGCCGGTGCATGACCTGACGATCAAGGACGGCGATCTGATTATCGCGACGCACGGTCGGTCGTTCTATGTGTTCGACGATCTCTCGCCGATCCGTCAGATGACGCCGGCGTCGATTGCGAAGGATGCCAATCTCTACAAGCCGCGCGACGCGTATCGTGTGGAGTGGGGCGGCGGGCGTGGTGGTCGTGGCGGTGGCGGTGCCGCGCCGAGTGGCGCGGTGGTGTACTACACGTTGGCTAAGGGCGGGCAGGATGTGTCGCTCGAGTTCCTTGATGCGCAGGGCAAGGTGATCAAGGCGTATTCGTCGAAGCCGGATTCATCGGCAACGCCGACCCCGGCGGCTCCGGCCGACGAAGATGGACCGCGTCCGCCGGCTCCTGTGCCGGTCGTGCCGAACAAGGCGGGGCTCAACACCTTCTCGTGGAACCTGCGATACCCCGATGCCGTAACCTTCCCGGGGATGATTCTCTGGGCCGGCGATACGCGCGGTCCGGTGGCTCCGGCGGGGACGTACAGCGTGCGGATGCGCGTGGGCGGTGGCCCGGCGCAGACGCAGACGTTCAAGCTCAAGAATGATCCGCGCAGCACCGCCAGCGCCGAAGATCAACTGGCGCAGTTCACCTTCCTGATGAAGCTGCGTGACCGGGTGTCGGAAGCGAACGAAGCGGTGATCTCCATGCGCTACGTAAAGTCGGAGATCGAAGACCGTCTCAAGAAGGCACCGGCGGCGGGCGTGGCAGAATTGACGAGCGCCGGTGGTGCGCTCAAGACGAACGTCACGGGTGTCGAGGCCGAAGTGTACCAGATCAAGAATCAGAGCGGGCAGGATCCGCTCAACTTCCCGATCAAGCTCAACAACAAGTTGGCGGCGCTCAACGGCAGCGTGGGCTCGGCGCCAGGCCGTCCGACGACGCAGGCTGTGCAGGTGTTCAATGAGCTGAACGGCAAGCTCGACGTACAGACCGGGCGCATGAAGAAGATTTACGCCGAGGATCTGAAGAAGTACAACGAGCTGTTGAAGAAGTACGGACTGCCGGAGATTGATACCAAGCCAAAGCCAAAGTTGGCGATGTAAGGTGGGGCTTCACATACGCGATGCTGTGGTAGCGGATCACGCGGCGGTACTCGTGCTGAACAATGGCGCGGTACCGCACGTGAACGCACTCGACGCGGAGCGGTTTGAGGCGTTGGTGGGATACGCGAGCTATTTTCGCGTCGCAGAGGACGAATCCGGCATTGCCGGGTTCGTCCTCTGTGTTGCTCCAGGGACCTCGTATTGGAGTGACAACTACGCGTGGTTCGCCGAGCGGTACGGCAACGCGCCAGAGGCGTTTGTGTATTTGGATCGCGTGGTGGTGGCGCCGCGCGCGCGGCGGAGTGGGGTGGGGCGCCTGTTGTATGCCGATCTCGAGCAGTTTGTGCGCGGCCGGTGGCCGCGCGTGACGCTCGAGGTGAATGTGCGGCCGCCGAACCCTACGTCGGTGGAGTTCCACCAGCAGATGGGATTTGTTGAGGTTGGCGTGCGCGAGTATGACGACGGCGCAGGCACTGCTTCGTATGCGGTCTCGATGATGGAACGCACGTTGTGATGGTTCGCATGCACGAGCGCCGCCCGTCGAGTGACGGGCGGCGCTTCTCGTTGCGGACCGCGCGGCTTACGGCTTCGCGACCGGATCGTAGGTGCCCGGGGTGTGGCGATCGACGGCGATTCCCATGGCGTGGAAGCCTTTGTCCACGTACATGGTGGTGCCCGTAATGCCGCTTGCCATTGGCGAGCAGAGGAACGCCGCGGCGTTGCCAACTTCTTCGGCGGTAAGTTTGTCGGTGATCGGGGAGTTCGCCTCGTAGTACGAGGTGAGAATCTCCACGATGCCGATAGCGCTCGCCGCGCGTGAGGCCAACGGCCCAGCGCTGATCGTATTCACGCGCACGCCGAAGAGGCGTCCAGCTTCGTACGCGAGCACGCGCGTGTCGCTCTCGAGCGCGGCTTTCGCGGACGACATGCCGCCGCCGTAGCCGGGCACGACGCGTTCGCCGGCCATGTACGACAGCGAGCAGAAGGCGCCGCCATGGCGCGTGAGGGGGCCGAGGCGGTTGACCATACTGATCATGGAGTAGGCGCTCACGCCCATTGCGGCCAAGTAACCGGCGCGGCTGGTGTGGATGAGCGACTTTTTCACTTCGGGCCCGTTGGCGAGCGAGTGCACGACAATGTCGAGCGAGTTGGGGCCGAAGTCAGCTTCGATGGCTGTGCCCAGTCCGTCGATCGAGAAATCGCCGACGTCGCGGTACCGCTTGTTCTCGCGGACTTCGGCGGGGGCAAGCTCGAGTGTGTCGAAGGCGGCGTCGAGGGGGTAGATCTTCTCGAACTGCAGCAGGGAGCCGTCGCTCATGCGACGGGAGTCGTCGATCTTCCCGCGGTCGAGCAGGTTGCGGAAGATGTTGAGCGCAGGGGGCCAGGTGGCCACGCAGACGGTGGCGCCCGCCTCGGCGAGTGCCTTGGCGATCGCGAATCCGAAGCCTTCGTCGTCAGCAACGCCGGCCACGAGGGCCCGGCGGCCGGTGAGGTCGATTTTGAGCATACCGTGATATGTCAGCGGAAACGTCGCTGGGCAAGGGCTTGAAAAGTTATCACGCCCTTCCCTCGGCGTGGTGGCGCAGGCATTGTCCGAGGGTGAGCACGCACGAAAAGCCCCCGCGTGGGACGATGCGACATCCGACCCCGGTGCCGCCGCGCCCGCCGGCGCTGTCGGAAGGGGAGGGGCCGTCGTTTGCCCACGCCCTCTGGCGACTGGCGTCGGCCGATGTGTCGACAGGGAATGCCGTGCAGCTGCTGACCGACGGGGATGCCACGTTCGAGGCCATGCTGACGATGATCGCGCGGGCCCGGACGGAGGTCTGTCTCGAGAGCTATATCGTGCGCGACGACGCCGTGGGACGCCGCTTTGGCGACGCGCTGGGGGCCGCGGTCCGGCGCGGGGTGCGGGTCCGGCTGCTCACCGACTGGGTGGGGGCGCTCGGGTCGTCGCGGTTGCTGCACGAGCTGCGAGCGGCCGGGATCGAGGTGCGGGTCTTCAATCCACCGGGCTTCAAGCCGTGGTTTGGGGTCGTCCCGCGCGATCATCGGAAGTTGCTCGCTGTCGACGGGGTGGTAGGCCTCACCGGGGGCATCGGGCTCGGAGAGCAATGGGAGCGCGGGCTGCTCCGGAAACGGGCGTCGGTCTGGCGCGACACCTGTGTGCGGATCGAGGGGCCGGCGGCGCGGGACATGGCGGCGGCTTTTGCGGGAATGTGGGAGCGGGCAGACGAGCGACAGCCCCGGACGCCACGGTCGGTCTTACGGCGGGAGTCGCGAGGAGGGGTCCACATCGACCCAGCACGCTGTCAGGGCGCGCTCGTGGGGATCGTTGAGGGGGAACCATGGCGGCTCCGCGTGGGGCGTTCGTTGCACCTCCAGGCGGCTGCGGCGCGGCGTTCGATTTGGGTGGCGAGCGCGTACTTTGTGCCCAGTTTTGCGGAAGTAGACGCCCTGACCGGCGCCGCGCGCGACGGGGTCGATGTGCGGTTGCTGGTCCCAAGCCGATACGACCATCCGTGGATTCACCGGCTGACGCGCGGCTATTACCAGCGACTGCTGCGGAATGGAGTGCGGATCTGGGAGTGGAACGGCGAGATGATGCATGCAAAGACCACCGTGGTCGATGGGATCTGGCTGCGCGTGGGGTCGACTGATTTCAATCCGCTTGGTGTGGCGATCAACTACGAGTTGGATGCGATGATTCAGGACCCCGTGATTGGTGCGCAGGCGGAGGGGGCGTTTGAGCGGGATTTGGAGCGGTCGCGGGAGGTATTGCGGGGGCCGGCGTAAGGTCAAACGCCACCCCAAGAGCCTGCCCGATGGAGTAGTTTTGGGGTGGAATGAAGACTCCGAGCACCTTGGGCCCCTCGACGGAAGAAATCGGCGAGCGTGCCTCCTCCCAGCCGTCAACGGACCGCAGTCGTGTGCGCGCCGACACGCGCCTGTCGCTGCTGGCCCATGGCACCAGTTTGCTCGTGCCGTTGCTCACGGTGCCCTATTTAGCACGGGTGCTTGGGCGGGATGGATGGGGCGAGGTTCTCGTCATGCAATCGCTCGCGGCGTGGGCGATGCTCGCCCTCGATTTTGGATTCGACCTCTCCGCGACACGCTCGGCGGCGGCTGCGCGCGATGATGCGCGCGGGCTCGACCGGATTGTGTCTGGTGTGCAGACCGCGAAGCTACTGGTGCTTGGTGCGGCGAGTGTGATTGCGGTTGCGCTGATGCTCATCCTCCATCCGGCGCTGTCGGACTACCGCATGCTCTCGTGGACGATCGCATTTGCGGTGGCGCGCGGGCTGAATCCGTTCTGGTACTTCCAGGGGACCGGCCAACTTCGGTTCGCACTGGTGGTTGAGACCATTACCAAAATCTCGGCTGCGGTATCGGTGTTTGTGCTGGTGTTGCTGCCCGGCGATGCTTGGCGTGTGCTCCAACTGCAGGCGCTCGGCGCCATTGCGTCGCTTACGCTGCTAAGTGCTGCGCTCGTTCGCGCGCGCCCGGCGGGACGACTGGTCCTAACGGAAGGGTGGGCATCGCTGCGTGCGACGTTCTCACTCTTTGCCTTTCGTCTGTCCTCGGGGCTCTACAACCAAGCCAATGCGTCGTTGATGGGGCGCGTTGCGGTGCAGTCGAGTGTCTCGATGTTTGGTGGTCCTGAGCGGCTGGTGCGATCCGTTCTCAACTTGTTGCAGCCCATCACGTTGGTCTTTATGCCGCGGGTGAGCCATCTACACGCCAAGGATCCGCAGCGCGCGCATCAGGAAATTCGCAAGCTGTTAGTCGTGCTTGGCGGTGTCGGGACGGTGTTCGGGCTCTCGCTTGCCGTCGCGGCACCGTGGGTTGTGCAGACGATGCTTGGGCCTGGCTATGAGGAAGCGATTCCGGTGCTGCGCATTCTCGCGCTGCTTCCTCCGACGACTGCAGTCGGCACAGTGTTTGGCATGTATTGGGCTGTTCCATTTGGGCGGGAACGTGCCTTTCTCGCTGCCGTGATGGCCGCGGGTGTGTGCAACCTCGCGATGGTGCCGATTATTGTGCCGCGGTTCGGCGCTCCCGGGATGGCGGTGAGTGCTGTTACCGCCGAGTTGATTGTGGCCGTCTCGTTGGCGGTGCTGTATGTGCGCGATCGTGCTCGACGGTTGGTCCCGCAGGAACGGCCATGATGCTGACGACCGCTTCCGCTCCGATCATCGACGTCGTGTGCGCCACGTACAATGGTGTGCGGCATCTCTCGGCGTTTATGGAGAGCCTGCGTGCACAAGAGGACGCGGCCTGGCGGGTGTGGTTTCGCGATGATGGGTCAGACGACGGCACCAGAGAACTGCTGCGCGAGTTCGCGAGCACGGACGCACGGGTGCAGGTGATAGAGGATCATCGGGGGCGTCTTGGTGTGACGCATTCGTTTGGCGCGCTCCTGCAGCATGTGGCGAGCAGCGCAGCGTACGTGATGTGTGCCGATCAGGACGATGTCTGGATGCCGCACAAGATGCGGATCTCCATGGCACGTATGCGAGAGGCTGAGGAGCGGAGACCGGGCCCAGTGCTCGTACACACCGATCTTCGCGTTGTGGACGGAGAATTGTGCCCTGTCGCTGATTCGTTTTGGGCATTGACGCATCTTCGTCCCGAACCGGCCACGGTCCCGCGGGTTGTGCTGCAGGGCCTTGTGACGGGCGCCACGGTCCTGGTGAATCGTGCGTTGCTGGAGCGCGCGCTCCCCGTGCCTGCCGAAGCTGTGATGCACGACTGGTGGCTGGCCGCCGTTGCGGTGAGTTGTGGTGTGGTCGAGGCGATCCACGAGCCGACCGTGCTGTATCGGCAGCACGGGGAGAATGTGGTGGGGGCGGCGCGTCCTGCGTGGGAGGGGGCGTGGCATCGGTTGCCACAGCGCGTGGGAACGGCCATCACGCGGCGTGGGGCGGCCCGTCGTTCCATTGACGAGACCGCACTCCAGGCAGGGGCGTTGGACGCACGCGTTGGGCCGGTGATGACCGCGGAGGATCGTCGTTTTGTGACGGCCTATTCACGGATCCCCACGCTCGGCGTGTTCGAGCGAAAGTTCTCGATTCTGCGCTGGCGCTGCCGAGCGGAGTATGGAGTGTTGCGGAACCTCGGCATGGTGGTGCGTGGATGACGAACGCGCCTGTGCATCCGTTGCCCGCACGCGGTCGTGATGTACTGCTCACACTGTGGATTGCGCTGCTTGGCGCGGACCGACTCGACTTGTTGGGTGGTGCCACGACGTTTTCGCTGACGCCATTTCTTGTGTTGACACCGCTGTTGATCGTGAGTGTCTTGGTCGATCGACTGCGCGCGCCGAAGCTCCTGGACGTTCCGCGGCCGATGATGCGCTACGTTGTGCTCGTGTGCGCGTTGGTTGTTGTCGCCGGGATTTCGGTATTCGTGAGCCCTGATCCATCGCTCTCCGCCCAGCGCACCTTCTTGATGGCGGTGCAGATTGTTGGGAGTCTCGCCGTTGTGCTGCTGCGTCCCGATGTGCGCGCAGACGCGGGGCGCATGCTGCCCGGTGTCAAACTCGGACTGCTTGTGTTTCTGGGGTTCAATGTGTTGCAGGGATTTGCGTTTTTATCGAAAGTTCCGCAGGACATTCACATTGGTCCCGTGGTGTTGCACACGATTGCGTCGAAGTACTCCGGCTTGATTCCGCGTTTTTCAGGAAGTGCGTTCGATCCGAATCGCGGTGGGATCCTGCTGGTGTTTTATCTGGCGGTGTTGCTGCAGGCACGGGAGTCGCTAAAGGTACGAGCGCGATTGGGGATGCCGTGGATTTTTCTGATTGTGGTGTTCCTGCTCGGCACGTTGTCTCGGTCGTCGGTGATTGCAGCGATAATTTTAGTCGTGATGACATTGCTTGAGCGGACGCGAATTCGCTTGCGTCCCGGCTCCGCATTTGTTGGCGCCATGTTCGTACTGCTGAGTGCTGTATATCTTATGATCGTTCCAAGAACGTTCGGAATCCTCGAACGTGCGAGCGCCCCGTTTGCGACGCGTTTCTCTGTTGCCGAAGGTTCCGCGCAGGGACATCTGGCGCTGCTCAAGCGCGGCATGGCGGATGCAACATCGAGTGTGCCGACTGTGGCCATCGGAAGAGGATTCGGAAGCTCCTATGTGTTCCTGCAGGACCTGTTTCCGGGGAGCCGGTACGGCAACTACCACTCGCTGTACGTGTCGATGTTTGCGGAGAGTGGGATCGTGGCGTTGGCGCTTGTGCTACTCATTGCGCTCGTCCCTGCTTTTCGAGCGGGGCCATACCGACCGATGGTTGCTGCGCTCGCGGTCTTCAATGTATTCTACCAACTCACAACTGAGCCGCTCTTCTGGACAATCATGGCATTGAGTTGGAGCACCCTAGTGATTCACCACGTGTCGCACGGACGAAGGACGGAGGCGTGATGCGAATTTGGCGCGCGCTTACTCCGGCTCTCACACGTGTGCGCATCGCCGCGGTGTTGGTGCTCCTTGTGATTGTAGCGTGCGATCGGTGGGTCACGAGTCCCGCGCGGTACCATTCCGTGTCGGTGAAGGTCGTGAGTGCTCGCGGGGCGCCAGTTCCTAATGTTCGCTTGCTACTGTATACCGGTCCGAGGCCGATGGGATACGGCAAAACGGATGCGTCGGGCAGTTATGTGTTCGCCGATGTACCGGATGGCGAATACGGGGTGTGGGCTGACAGTCTTCCGGCGGGATATCATAGTCCCGGGGTTTTGACTGGAGCCCCCCTCGATATGATCAAGGACGGATTGACGGTAAGTCCAACGTCCAGCCCTGTAGTGTCGTTCACGCTCGTGCACGAAGGGCCTGGAACCGTCGTGGTGCGTGTGGCGAAGTCGGATGGCGTGGCGCTCACGGGGATTCCCGTCACACTTAATGATAATTTTTCGCACTATCGAGGAGGTCAGACGGACTCGACCGGAAAGTACGTTTTTACGGACGTTCCATATGGTCTGTATTTCGCCAGCGTCGCGAATCCTGATCGGTTCGAAACGCCGACATCGCCAACCCGGTTGTACAGTCGGCCGATTCCGATCGACAGCGGTGCGCGCGACTCCGTGACAATACAAATCACGCCATGCACGGGTTCAGTTGCCATTCGCGTACTCGGCGGCAATGGCTCCGGCGTACCGGCGTTTCCAGTGAGACTCTACACCGCGACGTCGATTTTGCTCGAGACTGCCACCGATGCGTCGGGGACGTATACGTTCACGAATCTGCAGTGCGGAGAGTACGGCGTCGCCATTCGTCCCAAGGCTGGCTACACCTATGTGGATGTGGTGGGGCTCGCGTATAACTCAGTCATTATTACACGCGGGTCGACCACGACGTTCACCTACCGCGTCACGCCCTAGCGATTATCTACGGGGCAACACGCCGCGCTGATACGCGCGCTGATGGTTGTTGCCCACTGCTCCCAGTTCTGCACTGTTTCATGATGCGCGCGCGCCGACGCGCTCAGTGACGCATAGCGAGCGGCGTCATCGAAGAGTGGGGCGATGAGATTCGCATACGCTTCTGCTGGCGCATCGGGAGGCAGGAGATGCCCTGTTACTCCTTCAATCACGGCGGCAGAGACGCCACCGGTATCAGTCGCGATGGAAGGCGTTCCACAGGCCGCCGCCTCAGCAAAGACAACGCCGTAACAATCATTCCGCGTTGGGACGAGCACCACACGCGCGTCGAGCATAAGCGACACGAGCTGCGCTTGCTGCTGCGGCATATTCTTGTCGAGTCGAGGAATGACGGTCATCCACGGCCGCCGATCACGGTCCGGCGGTGTGACGCCGCAGACCGTCAGCGATGCCGCGACCCCTTCGGCGCGAAGCATTTCTACCGCACGTACAGCAATGGGTCCACCCTTCTCGTTCCACGTGGTGCCCACAAAAAGCACGCTGAGCGAAGCCCGCGACTTCGCGCGTTGGACATCGGATGCGGAAGGCACATGATCGAGATTCGGCCCGAATGGCGCAATGCATATGCGTGCAGCAGACGCCCCACAGTCCTCAATAGCGCTCGCCGACGCCCAGTGTGAGGGATAACTGATCACCGACGCACGAGCCAACGCACGTCGCTCTACGGCGCGCGCCTCGGTGGCATACGACGTCGTGAATCGGCTAAAGCCGGGATGATACTCCTGCAGCAGCGGAATGGTCGCGTCCCCGGTATAGATCACCGGAACTTGCACATCGAGCGCACTCAGCTCAGTACTCGCAAATGGCGCAAAGATGGCATCAACAGCGCCGACCTCGCGCAGCCGCTGCGTGAACTGCCGCGCATAGGCGTGTGCCAGAGCCGCAGAGTGCTCATAGGGCCAGCACTTGCCGGTGGCGAGTGCCGTCACCTTGTTCCGCACGCGGCGCCACTGCTCGGCCACTGGACGTATGGGCCCGAGTGGAATCATCTCGTGTCCGAGTGCGCTCAGGGCACGGCACATGTAGAACGGCGTTCCGGATGTGGCGCGACGGTCGAGCGGATCCTTCGCCGAGAGTACAGCGATGCGTAGACTGTCGCGCGCGCGTGCGGTGCTCAGCGGCGATCGCTCCACAGCTCCAAGAACAAGCCGAGTCCGACGGCGGCAGCGGCAGCGATGAGGGCACCGAGGACTAGCTGGACCAGCGGTTTGGGATATTCGGGGTCGTCGGCACTCGCGACCTGCGGCGCATCCACAATGCGAATGCGTTGCAAGCGGATCGCGTCGGCGATTTCGGACTGTTTGAGCTGCTTGAGCAGGAGCAGGTAGGTCTCGCTGGCAATTGTCCGATCACGCACGAGGCGGATGTACTGCATCTGCTGTTCTGGGAGGATGCGCGTGGTGTCGGCGATGGCCCGGATCTGCTGGGATGCGGTGGAGAGCTGCTGGTCGAGCCCTTCCAGATATTGATCGCTGATGCGCTGCAGTTGCCGTTCGAGATCGGCAATGCGTTGATTGAGGCCGCGGACTTCGTCATTGTCCTCGGTGCGGCGCACGGTAAATTCCGCGCGCTTGTTCTCGAGGGTAATCAACGAGTTGAGGAGGTCTTGAATCCCCTTGTTTGCGATCAACGAGGGAAACGTTGCCATCTGTCGGTACGCGCCAGGCTCGCGGCCGCCTTGCGCGCGCGGACGCACAAGATCGATCATCTTGGCAAGAGCGCGCCGCTCGATGGTGAGCGCATCCACCTGTGCGCTCAGGAGCGCGACGCGCTTCACTTGCTGATTTGCTTGTTCTTCTGGCGCTAAGACCTGTGCTGATTGCTGATACGCACGGAGCGCTTCTTCAGCCTCGCGGACGCGCCCCTTTTGAGTCTCCACCTGCTGGCGGAGTTCGGAGACTTGGCTGGCGGCATCGTTCTGCTCGTTCTGTTGCGTTTCGCGCATGAACTGCGTGACGACTTTGCGTACGACCGCCGCCGCGAGCTGTCGATCCTCATCCTCGAAGGATACCAGCACCAAACGGGAGCCTCCGTCCTGGCGTCGCACTTCCATGCGCTTGTCGACGTGAGCGCGAATGCGATAACGCGGCAAGATGTCGAGCACGAAACGGTCCGGCACTGCCGAATCAGGTATCACGCGCAGTCGAAGTCCACCCAACCGGATGGTGTCGCCGCGGGCGAGCACTGGCTGTGGGGTGGGGGCGCCCTTCCACTTTTCCGCGCTGACGGAGTAGCTCCCGTCAGCGCTGCGATCCAGGGTGAGGCGGCCACCCGCTTCGAGCTCGCCAACCGTGGCGAGCTCGAGAAAGCGGCGGCCGTTCTTGGGCTCACGCACACGCACGGCGAGTGAGAAGCTGTCAATGGCCGCGTCGGCGAGGTGCCGACTGTGCAGGACGCCAATCTCTGTTTCGAGTTCGTCTTTTCCGAGCCCGGCAAGGCTAGCGCCCGGAATTGACTGCAGCTGGTCGAGCATCCCGCCGCCGCCCGAACGATTGTCAATGCGGAGCAGCGCGGCGCTCAGGTAGCGAGGAGCCGCGGTAAAGGTCCACGCCGCTACCGCGCTGAAAATAAGGACGGCAACGACCAGCATCGGGCGCCACCGACGAGCCACGCGCTGCGACAGTTCGCGGAGCGACGGATCATGGGACGAAGCCGGAGCGGTCACTTAGAAACCTTTGGCAGGAGAAAGCACAATGGAAAGTGTACGATTTCGGAAGTCTATGCCAGAGCTAGTCCCGGTCCGTTCATCGGCCAGATACGCCTGGTACAGGTAGTTGAGCCGAACCATGTTCTGAAACTCGGCGCCCACCCGGAGGCCGCGCCAGACGAGATGTCCACGAAATCCCATAAACATCATGATGTCCTCGCGCTTCACTCCCGGAATGGTCGACTCGAACAACATGCCGTTGTCATAGCGAATGCGCCCGCCGAAGAGGCCGGCTGTCCAGCGAGTCCGGATGAAATCGAGGCTCGCGAACTGACTGCTTGAGCCCGGGCCGATAGTGGCCCCAAGCATCTGCCCATCCTGTGTAAATCCCTGCGGGACCGCACGGCTTGTGTACGAGGTCAAGAGTCCTGGCTGGAATCGCAGCGAGGGGCTTGGTTCGAAGTACGTGGCTTCGACGCGGAACCTCAGGTTTGTGGCACTGTCAGCCAGTGGGCGCACGAGCTGCGCGCCAATCGTATACCCTTGCGAGTGGGCGGGCTGCTCGAGGAGGTCGCGGAAGGAGATCGGCTGCTCGGTTCTCGCCCACTCGAACCAGCTTTCGAAACCATCGTCTGGAAGGGCGAGGCGGCCGAACAGCGAGAAAATTTGATCGGGCGCGGTGTAGTTGCCCGGGTGCTTCGGTTGCGTGTTCGGTCGGCCGACATCGTGGAACACGTTGAATGCGGTGCCGAGCGAGATGTCATTGGAAACGACCGGCGTCATGACCAGTCGGGTGACGCCGAACTCTGCGTGACTCGTGTGCGGGGGTCGCCATGTGGCGACAACTCCACTGAGTGCGCGCGAGTTGTTGGTGGAGTCGTAGTCGAAGTAGTTCGATTCGCTGAGTCGCCCAAGGAACCACTGCGCGTCAAAGGTGCCGTAGCGCGTCGGCAGCGGTTGCCGAGTCCGCAGGAAGATGCGTGGTACGCCGGCGGCGTTCGGTCCGAGTACCAGCGCATTTCGCATGCTGGGACCCCACCACTGGTTTTCTGCCGTGATCCCGGTGACCACCGGTCCGATATCGATGGTCAGACTACTCTGTCCGCTGGCCGCGCGGCGTCGGCCCCGGTTGCCGAATCGCAGCGGGAGGTCGATGGATTCCGGGAGACCGTGGAAGGGATTCGCCCAGATGGAGCGCGCGCCCTTGTCGGCGTACGGGATTGTCTGGAAATCCAGATTCTGTTCGTTGATCAGTTCTGGCGCGACGATGGCGCGCACGGGGCCGACCTCAAACACCAGCCCGCCGCGCAAGACCGTGTTCATCCCGCGGCCCGCGAACAACGCTCCATCGTTCTGGGACCATGGAAGTTGCGAGTTCCATACGGTCCGGTATTCCGGGGCCACCAGATCAACGCGCACCAAGCCGTCGCGTGGCGAGCGTGCGAGCCGGGTCGATACGGACCGCATGAGATAGCTCGTGGCGGTGCTATCCGAGGTGTTGCGGAGGGCGGCTTTCGAACGCGACAGGTCATCGAGTTCTTGACCCGGGACCTCAAGTACGACGAGTCGCTGCTGCGCGGGGGCCTGTCCCCACGCCAAATTGGGAACGACCATCACGGCCAGCGCCAACAGGAGCGACTGACGCGTGAGGGGACGGAGCCGCATCAAGTGAGGACTCAGGATCAGAGCGATGGGGAGGTAGCCAGCGGTCAGCGACATCGACTAATCTTCGGACGACGGCCGACCCCTAATCATAACCCTCGGACACCGAATGCGAGACACCTGTACGGGTTGGCGCGCAGCGCTTGCAGGAGGCGTGCTAGCCCTGTTCGCGGGGCTGCCCACGCTGCACGCGCAGACGTCCACCCGACTCGACCTGGGCGGCGTGCTGCAGGTTGGGGGCGAGGCGGAACGGTATCTGCGGGTGCTGCAGATTGCCGGCGAGGTTCCCCTGCATCCATGGTCGATGCAGCCATTTGCTGCTGGGGAAGTGTCGGGGCTCACGCCGCGTGGCGATCATCCCTGGCGCGAGCGATTCTCGAACAGCGATAACGGCGGCGAGAAGGGGTTTACCTGGCTTCGGCCCGACGCCCGTCTGTGGTTCAACTCCGGCTTCCCCGTGCGCGACATGGAAGGGCCGGCGTGGTCCGGCCGCGGGTTGAACGCGCAACTTCAGTGGGGGGTGACCGGTCGATTCTGGCGCTTCCGGTATCAGATCGCGCCGGTGGCGTTTGTGAATCAGAATGCGGGGTTTGCGGCGGCGCCGAGCGACATCCCGAACACGGATCCTCGACACGATGGCAGTATAGACTTGCCGCAACGCTTCGGCACCGGTACCTACGGCCGAGTGGATCTCGGCGAAAGTTCCGTTCAGCTTGACCTTCCAGTGCTTCTGCTTTCACTCTCGAATCAGGTGCAGCGGTGGGGACCAGGGCGCAGCTATGCACTCATCCTGAGTCCCAATGGTGGCGGGTTCCCGCACCTCACCGTTGCGACGCCACACCCGGTATCGATCGGTATTGGCCGATTCCAGCTGCGCTATCTGGCGGGAACGCTTGGCCAGTCGTCGTTTTCACCGCATAGTGCCGATCACCCCGATCGCCTGGCCACGGCGATTGTGGGTTCCTTTGTCCCGCGTTGGATCGATGGCTTGGAAATCGGCGCCATGAAGTGGACAGAGATGTGGATGCCGAAAAGTGTGACCTGGTCACAACTCAGTCGACCTTTCGTCGGCGGATTCAACCGGAATTTCGGAACGGATGCCGCGAACATCAATATCCCGGGTGAGAACGGAATGGCGTCGGCATTTTTCCGTTGGGTCGCGCCAAAGGCAGGAGCAGAAATTTTCGGAGAGATTTACCGAGAAGACTACGCTGGGGATTTTCGCACGCTTTTGGAGAAGCCTGATGACCTCGCGTCCATCATGCTGGGTGTTCAGTACGCGATCGTAACAACACCAGAGCGAATTCGTGTGGTGCGAGCGGAAGTCGTGAATGGGCAACTCGCACACCAAGAGCGCGGACAGCGGGGCTTTTCGGCCTCTGAACCACCCTACTTACACTATGAAGTGGTTCAAGGCCACACCCTCCGCGGCCAACTCCTTGGCGCCCCTGATGCCTATGGCGGCGCCGGATTCCGCCTCGCGGTCGAAGACTTTACCGCTGCTGGCCGGTCGTCGTGGACCTTCCAGCGCAGCCTCGTGATGGAGGATGAACCCTACCTCCCCTCCACGACGCAGGTCCGCCCCGCCGACGTGCTGTATTCGCTGCGCTTTGAGCGGATGCACTTTTCGGGGAAGCGCGACTACACGCTCACGATTATGCCGTCGTATGAGCTGAACCGCTACACGATCGCCAACAACGACCAGTTCAACCTGTATATCGCGGCGGGCGTTCGCGGCTGGCGCTAAGCGCCCCGACGTCCCGCGCCGCGCAGAATTACCGGCGGATCAGCGAGACCAAAATCCCGGTGAGCGAGAGCGCGGCAGAGGCCACAAAGGCGCTGTTGCGATCAAACCAGGAAAGGCGATCCACGTAGACTTGATCCCCGCTGCGCACATCGGCGGCGAAGATTAAGCTGTCGACGGGTGCCTGCTTCACAATGGTGCGACCCTCGCGCACAATGCGCACGCGCCGCAAATCGCCCTGCATGTTGGCGCCCCCCGCCAGTGCGACCGCGCTGGCGAAGGTCATCGTGGGATCCAGCAGAATCTGGCCAGGCTTGGTGACTTCCCCGAGGACGAGCACGCGCCGCATCGGCGTGAGGATGACCGAGGGATTCTTCAACTGACGCGCGTAGCCTTCCAACAGCGAATCGCGCAGGATCTCCCACGCGGTGTGCGTGACGTCGCGCCGGCCGATGAGCGGCAGCACCAACCGTCCACTTTCATCGACCTTGAAGTCGCCGCTCATGTCCTTTTCGCGCCAGACGAGCACCTTCACAACGTCGCCGGGACGGAGGACGAACGACGGGTTGTCTTGCGCCGAGGCGGTTGGCGCCGTGATCGCGCAGGCAACGACGAGCCCCAGCAAGAAGCGAGCGAACGACAATGGGATAAACCGGCAGCGGGAAATGATCACAGTGGTACGCTAACGTCTGTCAGCCGTCTGTGGCTAGTGGGCCGTGCGGAATGTTCGTTGTGACGGAACAGCGACTACCGTGATATCGCCCCCACCCAGAGCGCCCGCAAGCGAGCCGCATCACCCGCGAGCAGATACCGAAGGCCCGTCACCAGCCGCGTCGGCCAGAACCAGGCATGAAAACGGAGCGCCTGCGACCACGTCAGATGCGTGCGCACAATCCGCCGCCGATTGCGATCGCGCATCGTGATTTGAAAGGGGGAATCTGGAGTGCCCCGCGCGGGGACTTTATGCAGTAGTCGCGCCGCTGGTACCCAGCCGAGGGACCACCCGGCACGCATGGCGCGCACCCCCCATTCCACATCCTCCATGTACGCGAAGTAGTCGTCTGGAAAGGTGCCCACAGCGCGAATGGCATCGGCGCGCATCATCAGCGCGCACCCACTCAAGAATGTGCACGGCACGACGGTCGGTGCATCGCTCGCGGGTGGCGTGAGGTGACTCACGCCAAGCCCCTTGGTAACCGAAAACTCCCCGCCGGCCCACCACATCAAATCAGGCTGCGCGTGATGCGCAATCGTGGGTGCGGTTGCCGCGAGCTGAGGGGAGCCCTCAAGCGCAGACACGAGCGCACCCACGCATCCCGGGAGTACCACCGTGTCGTTATTGAGCACGAGGATATACTCCGCGCCATGCTCGAGCGCCCAGGCAATACCAGCATTGTTTCCGCCCGCGTAGCCCAGGTTTTGCGTCGTCTGCAGATACGGGAGCTCGGGGAATCGCGCGTGCAGTCGCGTGCCGCTGCCATCGGCCGACGCGTTGTCGACGAGCAGCGTGGTATGGGGCACACTCGCGTCCCGCGCGAGCGACGCGAGGCACTCCGTCGTGTCCTGCTCACCGTTCCAGTTGAGCACAATCACGACCACACGCGCGACGGCCGTTTGCGTCACGGCAGCACCTCGCGAAAAACGCGCAGCATGTCGGCGGCGGTGCGGTCCCATGAATACTCAAGCGCGCGCCGTGTGCCCGCGGCACGAAGTCGCGCGGCCTCCGCTGGGTCGTTCAGCACAGACGCGACCGCTGCAGTAAAAGCGTCTACATCGTCAGGGTCCGCCAATAAAGCGGCATCACCCACGACCTCCGGAAGCGACGTGGCACGCGCCACGACCGCTGGCGTACCGCTTGCCATTGCCTCGAGCACAGGGAGTCCGAACCCCTCGTAGCGCGACGGCATCAAAAAGCACGCCGCCCCAGCATACAGCGCAGCCAGGCGCGCATCGTCGAGGGTCTCGACATCAACGATCCGATCTGCCACGCCAAGCCGAGCGGCGAGCGCAACAGTGCGGTCCCAGTGCGCAAAGCGCTCGCCAGCAACCACCAGGGTGAGGGTCGGATGTTGTTCGTGAAGCCGCGCCAAGACCTCAACCGCGAGCTCAATGTTCTTGTGAGGCTTCCGATTTGCGACGACGAGCAGAAATGGTGCGGTGACCCCAGGCGGCAGCGCGCTGTCCGTGTGCTCCACAAAAGCATCCGGTACCCCGCCTCCACAAATCACTCGGACATGACCGCGCAGCGCAGCGTCGTGCGACTCGAGGTCATCGCGCGTGAACTGCGAAACGGTCACCACGCGATCCGCACGCCGCGTGACGCGACGCAACAGCGCACGCATCAGTCCACGCTTCACGGCGCTCGTATGGTCAGCCACTCGAAGCGGAATCAGGTCGTGCACCGTAACGACCGTGGGCCGCCGCGCGAAAAAGAATGGCGCATCCCAATGCGGAAACCAGACCACGCTCCGCTCTGGAAGCGACCGCGCCAGCTGCGGCCACTTGAGCTGCGCGGCTACCGAATAGCGCCCACCACTGAGCGCGATGATACGCGTTGGTGTCGCCGAGGAAAGTGTCGCGCACCACGCGGCAAGCTCCCGTAAATCACCCACCAGCACCACCTCGGCGAACTCCCCAGCCGCGACGATGCGCGCGGTGACTTCCCGCACATGACGACCAATCCCCGAGCCCCACAGGACGCGCGCGTCAACCACGAGCACGCGCCTCTCACGCACATGTTGATCTCGCACGTGCGTGTCAGGCGATCTCACGGCGCTGCCACTCCCACTAGCCGCGCGCACTCCGCCAACACGGCCGCACCAATGAACAACGCGTCCTCGTCTGGCGCGAACCGCGGCGAATGTGCGGCCGTGGGCTCGCCGCCAGGCTCACGAGCGCCGACGCGCAAGAAGCAGCCTGGGATTCGCTCCTGATAAAAGGCGAAGTCCTCGCCCCCCATGTTGGTGGTACCAAGCGGGACAACCGACGCCGCACCAAGTACAGTGCGCGCGGCATCGGCGGCGATCGTCGCGGCACGCGGATCATTCACGACCGGCGGCGTACCATCACTGAATGCGACCGTCGCGCGAAGGCCGTGGGTCAACGCCACAGCGTCGGCAATCCGTGCGACCTCGCGTGTGAGCAGGGCACGCGACGCCGGGGTGGTCGCGCGCACTGTGCCCGAAAGTTCTGCTGACTCGGGAATAATGTTCGCCGCCGTGCCCGCACGGAGTGTGCCGACCGTCACCACGCCGGGGAGCGCAGGGTCGAGTCGACGCGCAACAATCGTCTGCAGCGCCATAATCAGCGCACCCGCTCCGACGATCGGGTCTGCCGACTCCTGCGGGCGCGCACCGTGGGCACCAGCGCCGTGGAGCGTGATCGTGAACGAGTCGGTGCTCGCCGCCAGCGGCCCGGCCTGCGCTACGACCTGCCCAACCGTGAAGCGACGGTCAACATGCGCGCCAAACATTATGGCGACATCGTCGAGCGCGCCGCTCTCAAGCACCGCCCGCGCCCCTTGGCCGACTTCTTCGGCCGGCTGCAGGAGGATGCGCACCTCACTCGCAGCAGGTGTACGTGCCAGCAACAGCGCGGCACCCACCGCCCACGAGGCGTGGATGTCATGCCCACACGCGTGCATCACACCGGCGACTCTCGAGGTGTATGGCAGCCCTGTAGCTTCGGTGATTGGCAGTGCGTCGATGTCGCCGCGGAGCGCGACCACCGGGGCGCCCAGTACGGTGCCAGGAATCACGGCGAGCACCCCAGTCCCAGCAATCCGCCGCAGATCCGCGACGCCGATCTCGCGAAGCGCCCGTTCGAGCCGTTCCTGCGTCCACGTCTCCTGCCAGGAAAGTTCAGGATGTGCGTGCAAGTCGCGCCGCAGCGTGCTCAGCAGCGCACGGTCCGCGTCGGTAAACGGCAATCCGTGTGCTCCTATGGGGGCACTCGCAGAGGCTCCCACTACGCGAGGACCTCGCGCCGCACGGTGATCGACTCGATCATAGCCGTGTCGACTTCCACGCCAATCCCTGGCACGTCAAGCGGCACGGTGACCATCCCGTTCTTCATGGTCCACTCCGGGTTCACCACATCGCGGGCCCAATAACGCGCACTCGGACTCACATCGCCCGGGAGCGTGAAGTTCGGGAGCGACGCAAGCGCCACATTGTATGCGCGCCCGATGCCGCTCTCCAACATGCCACCACACCACACCGGAATTCCCTGCGACTCGCACAGATCATGAATCGCAAGCGACTGCGCGAACCCGCCAACCCGACCGGCTTTGATATTGATAATCCGGCCGCTCTTGAGCGCGATCATGTCCTGCGCGCGGTCGAGCGACGTGATGGTCTCATCCAAGCAAATGGGCGTCCGAAGGCTCCGCTGCAACGCCGCGTGCCGCACCAGATCATCGTGCGCGAGCGGTTGCTCGATCATCATCAAATCCAGCTCATCCAGCGCTGCAAGGCGATCGGTGTCGTCGAGCGTATAGGCGTTATTGGCATCGGCCATCAAGTGCGCATCGCTGCCAAGTGCCGCACGCGCCGCACGCAGCCACTCAACATCCTTGCCGGGCTCAATCTTGATTTTGACCTTGCGATAGCCCTCCGCGAGCGCAGCGCCGGCCTTCTCAATCAACGCTGCGGGGCTTGCCTGAATCCCAAGCGAAATACCGGCGGCGATCTGCGTGCGCGTCCCGCCGATGAATCGCGCGAGCGGTTGCCCCGCAAGCGTTGCGGCGAGGCCCCAGCATCCCATCTCCACCCCGGCTTTCGCCATGCGATGCTCGCGAAAGTCACGCTCGAGTACCTCGTGCAGCTCGCCAGGATGCGCGATCTCACGCCCGATGACGCGCGGCGCGACCCACTGCGAAATCGCCAGCCACGCCGTGTCGATGGTCTCGCTCGAGTAGTTCGGCAGTTCGCCGGCCACGCACTCGCTCCACGTCGTCGCGCCGGACGCGTCGTGCAACTCGAGCAGCATGATGCGACGCTCCTGGACTACCCCAGACGAAATACGGAACGGCTCTTTGAGCGCCAGTCGAATCTCGCGCAGGGTAATGCGATCAATACGCATGCTCGGCATTCTCAGGTACTCCGCGTCAGGAGATAGGTGGCATCGGACGTCCGACTGGGGACGAACGCCGAGACACGGTATCCGGTGGAGAGATAGTGCAGAAAGGCACGTCGTGCCGCGAGGCGCCAGACACGCGCCTGCGCAAGATCGTGGTCTAACAGGTGATGATAGTCGGTGGGAATGCGGACGGCGACGCGCTCGGCCTCAGGCAACGCCTCCTCGGCGGACAGACAACTGCCCTGCGGCCCGGCCACCACGGCCACCCCTTCAACCATCGCAGGATCACCAGGCAGTGCCGTAGGCTCAGAACTGACCGCCCAGGACGCCACGAACCGATCCGTACCAAGCGGGCCATGGATATGGCTCCCCGTGTCCACCCCATACATATCGGGCACAAACTGGTGGACGCCGGCGCCCAGCAGGTTGAGGTTGAGGTGCGCATTGCGCGCCACAAAAGGGTCAAAGGTCCAGTGCATCACCTGCACGCCCATCCGTTGACACTCGGCACGCTGCCAATGCTTGAGCGCCTCACCCAGGCGCTGCCCCTGGGCCTCCGGGCGTACGGCCAGCATGTCGGACCAGTGGGTCAGCACGCCATCGCGGAGGCCGGTCAGGCCGAAAACGAACCCAACCATGCGCCCGCTGGCATCAAAGGCGCCAGCGCTGATCCCGCCGAGTTTCGGCCCGACCAATAGCATCGCGGCGGGAATCCGCTCGCTGAATCCTGCTCCCCAGGTGTCGTCCTGCAAACGCACGACCTCCGCGCGTTCGGCGTGCGAGGCGAGATGGCGGATGGTGTAGCCCGCAGGCGGTGGAACGAACGCAACACGAGACATGCGCAACGGGGCCGGTGAGGCGGTGACTTGCGAGCGGCGCACCAGCGCCGCACATTGTACACAGTATTGTATACAAAACTGCCGCCGGAGTCCTGTATGCGCAAGCTTGCCGCTCTTCTTCCGCTCGCCTGGATTGTTGCCGCGTGCTCGGTGACCGTCACGCACGGTGCCGCGTCAGCACCGGCCCAAGCACCGGCGCCCGCAGACGCCGCCTACGATCTCGTCATCACCAACGGCCGAATCGTTGACGGATCGGGCAATGCCTGGTTCTGGGGAGATGTCGGAGTGCGCGGCGATCGCATCGTGAAAATCGCGCCACGACATGCCCTCACTGCCGCCGTGACTAAGCGACAACTCGACGCGCGCGGGCAGGTGGTCTCCCCCGGTTTCATCGACATCCAGTCGCAGTCTAACGAAGACTTTATGACCGGTAACGGGCGCGTCCTCTCGATGGTCGTCCAGGGGATCACCACCGCAATCCTCGGCGAAGGCGACACCCCAGCGCCCGTGAACGACAAGTTGCTGGCGCTCGTGACCGACAGCACCAGCCGTCGCCTCGCGCAGCGCTTCACGGGCGCGCATGGCTTTGGGCAGTGGCTCGACTTCATGGTAGCCCGCGGCGCCTCGGAGAACATCGGCTCGTTCGTCGGCTCCGGCACAGTACGCGCCTACGCCAAGGGCGCCGAGATGGGCGCGTTCACCGCGGCGCAGCGCGACAGCTCCATGGCGATGGTGCGGCGCGCCATGCAAGACGGTGCCTTTGGTGTCGCCAGCGCCCTGATGTACCCGCCAGACAACTACAACACCACGGAAGACCTGATCAACTCGGCGAAGGCGATGGCCCCATTTGGCGGCGTGTACATCACGCACATGCGTAACGAAGGGGACCATCTACTCGAGTCGGTCGACGAAGCCATTCGGATCGGCCGCGAAGGAGGCGTCCCCACGGAGATCTATCATCTCAAGGCCTCGGGACTGCGCAACTGGGACAAGATGCCGGCCGCCATCGCCCGGATTGATGCCGCCCGAGCGGCGGGACAGGATGTCCAGGCCGATATGTACCTGTACATCGCCGGCGCCAACGGGTTTGCGAGCTGCATCGCGCCGCAGTACGCGGCTGACGGCAAGTTGCTCGAGAATCTCCGTAACCCAAAGATCCGTGAGCAGGTGAAGATCGACCTGCAGCGCGAGATTCCAGGATTTGAAAACAGCTGCCTCGAAGCCCCGCAAAACGTGATGGTCGTGGGATTCACGAAGCCTGAGTTCAAGCAATATGAAGGCAAGCGTATCACCGAAATTGCAGCCGCGATGGGCAAGCACTGGACTGATGCCCTGATTGATCTGAACATCGCCGAAGAGGCGAAGCTGGGTGAAATCCTCTTCCGCATGAGCGAAGACAATGTGAAGCTGCAGATCAAGCAGCCGTGGATGAAATTCGGGACCGACGCTGGTGCTAACGATCCCGCGACGGCGGTCGGGATGACACATCCCCGCGCCTACGGCAACTTCCCGCGCCTCTTCGGAAAGTATGTGCGCGAGGAGCAGGTGCTCTCACTCGAAGACGCGGTGCGTAAGGCAACGTCTGCAGTGGCCACGCGTCTCTCGATCGGGGATCGTGGCCTCATCAAGGAAGGGATGAAAGCCGACATCGTGGTGTTCGACCCAGCCACCATCGCCGACAAAGCCACCTTCGAGAAGCCACACCAACTCTCCGTCGGTGTGAACGCGGTGATTGTGAATGGGGTGGAAGTCATCCGGGATGGCGCGCACACCGGCGCGAAGCCGGGCCAAGTCGTCCGCGGACCGGGCTGGACTGGTTGGACAACTCCCAAGTGACTCCTACCCGCAGCGCCCGCCCGCGCCCAGCCGCCGTCTACGAACGACTGCGCGACCTGATTGTGCAGGGGCGCCTGTCGCCGGGTACGCGCCTAGTAGAACTCGAACTGGCCGAACGGCTCGGCGTCAGTCGAACACCGCTCCGTGCGGCGCTCGAACGGCTGCGACAGGAGGGCTACGTCGCAGGAGAGCGCACCGCGCGCCAACTTCGGCTTGTGGTTGCACCGCTGACCGCCGCTGATGCGCACGAGCTGTTTCATCTCGTCGGCGCGCTCGAAGGTGAGGCCGCAGAAGTTGCCGCAAGCCTGCCCAAGCGCGAGCGCCACGTACTGGCCGACACGCTGCACGAGATCAACGAAGCGTTCGCTCAGGCTGCGGCCGCGAAGCGTCCCGATCACCAGGCACTCTTTCAGCTCGACTACCGCTTTCACGCCAGCTATGTCCATGCGTCGGCTGGACCACGGTTACGGGCACTGCACGACGCCGTAAAACCACAGGCCGAGCGTTATGAACGGCTGTATGTCACGCTCCTTGCAACCGCGATCGGTGATTCGGTCAAGGAGCATCGACGCATTATCGCGGCAATCCGTAGCGGTGAGCTGATCAAGGCGCGTGAGGCGACACGCACCAACTGGGCCAACGCGGCACTCCGACTCACCCGCGTGATTACCGCAACCGGACAGCGCGGTGACTGGTAGCGTGATGACTCATCAAACCACCGCGAGCGCCGCGCTCGATGCCACCGCGCTCGATGCCACCGCGCAGGACAGCACCGCACCCAACCCGCAGAATCCGGTGTATCGTCTCGACGCCGACATCCAGCGAGCCGTGCGGAGCAGCGCCATGCAGTCGTCGACACCGCTGCAGCAACTCAGTCGTGACTTCAACTGGTGGGGCGGCGACGGCGTCGTTTTCTACAGCCTTCTCGTCTTGATGGCAGGACGACTGCTCAAACGCCGAGGCATGGCGGAGTTTGGGCTTCGCGGTGCTGAAGGGATCGCCCTGTCGAGTGCGATCAGCGCCATCATCAAGGGGTTCGCTGGCCGTTCGCGTCCCTTCGTAACGCCAGGCGCTCCGTGGCATTGGTCCTTTTTGCACGGATGGACAGACGCGCATTTCTTCTCCATGCCCTCAGGCCACACCACCGCGACCTTCGGCTTTACCACAGCAGTATGTTTCACGGTGTTGGCGCGTCAGCCGGGACTCCTGCGGTGGTCTGGTACCATGCTCTATTTCGCGGCCGCGTTTCTTGTGGCGTTCTCTCGCGTCTACACCGATCAACACTGGTTCAGCGACGTTGCGGCCGGCGCGCTGCTTGGGCTCCTCTCCGGCATCTGGCTCGTGCGATTCCACGTACGCAATCGGAACTCTCGTCTCGATCGCATCATGCTTGGCGCTCCCGCACAACATTTATGACGTCCATCGTTCGAAGTTTCGTCCAAGTAACAGCGTCCTTGGTGTTCGCGGTCGCAACAGCCGCGAGCACACCCAACGCCACGTTCGCACAAACCGCGCCGCGCGACAGCTCGATATTTCGCGGCAGCGATGCGACCATCCTCGGCGTAACTACGGCGGGCGCGTTGCTGCTCTTCCAGCGCGACCAAGTAATCACCGAGTGGTTCCGGCAGTCAGCCTTGCAGAACAACGCGATCCTCAAGAACACCATGACCGGTGCGCGCTTGTTCGGTGATCCCGGATCGCTGGCCATCAGCGCCGCCATGTGGGCCGGGGGGAAAATATTTCATGACCCGAACACCGCTCACGACGGCCAAATGGCTTTTGAAGCGGTTGCAGTAAGCAGCGCTATCACCATCGCCATAAAAGCCGCTGCGGGGCGCGCCCGCCCCTATGCCGATTCCACCAATGCGCATAACTTCGCGTTCGGTCGTGGTGTGAGCGATGGCGCGTATCAGTCGTTCCCGTCGGGTCATGCGACGGCGGCCTTCGCATTCGCGTCCGCCATCACCGCGAGTGTTGCGCGACGTTCCTCGCGCGACGCGAAGATCTTTGGCCCGCTGCTCTACACGGCGGCAGCGCTCACGGCCGCGTCGCGCGTGTACGACCACAAGCACTGGGCGAGCGATGTGCTGCTCGGTGCCGGAATCGGTACGGTTGGTGGCCTCATGACGGTGCGCTGGCACGATCGCCACCCGTGAACGGCATCTTCATCATCGCCGAACTTGACGGCCCAGTGGCCATGCGCGTGAAAGCGCTCCAAGAACGATTCGACATCAAGATGGCGCGAGAAGCCCCCCCGCATGTCACGATGCTCGGCTCGTCAGGTGTCGGCCCTATCACTCCGGAGACGTCGATCGCGGAGTTGAAGCGATTGCTGGAGCCCATCGCCGCGAGCACGCCGCCCCTGACACTTCAGTTTGGCCGTCCCGTTCGATTTTTGCAGCGCGAGATCGTTGTGCTGCCGCTCGATCCGCACGGACCGGTGCGGACGTTGCACGAACGACTCGCGACGAGCGGGGTCCGTTGTGCGCAGGCACGGTATCCATTTACGCCGCACTGTACACTGAGCTTCTATCCGACCATCACGCCGGAGTCGCTCAAGCCGATGCTCGCCGTCCGCGAGAGCGAACCGTTCACGATGCACACGCTACGCGTGTACCACACCCGCGACCCACAACCGCCCAAGCTGCTGTTTGATCTGCGGCTGACGGGGCCAGTGGCAGGGCCGGTTACAGCGCCTTCTTGATCGCCGCGTCGAGATCCTGTTTTCCGCCGAGTCCGGTATAAATAATCTTCCCGGCTTTGTTGATGACCACCACAAAGCTTGTCGCGGGCACATCGTACGCATCTACGGCAACGCCCTTGCGGTCGTAGAGTTGCACGCCGGCCAGTCCGTGCTTGGCGACGTATCGCTTTACCAATTCGGGCGATTGATTCACGCTCACTGAGACGCCGACGAACTGTACCTTGCCGCCGTATTTCTTTTGGGCGGCGATCAGCGTCGGTTCGAGATCTTTGCAGTTCTCGCACCAGGTCGCCCAGAACTCAATGACGGTGGGGCCCTTGGCGACTAACGCGCCGAGATCTGCCGGTTTCCCGTCGAGTCCTTCGAGCATTCCACCCGGCGCCTTGCTCCCCACCGGGATGCCAGACTCCTGCGCCGCGAGCGTCATACCGGCGGTCATCATCACGAATGCGGTCGCGCCGCGGAGGATGTGTTTCAGATCCACAACTCACCTGCCTTCAAGAGGTAGTACTCAGCCACGCCAACCATGATGAGCGCAAAGGCCCGCTTCACCCACAACATCCAGGCGCCAGCGCGTGGGAGCTTTGCGAGCGAACCAGAAGAAAGACCAACGACCACGAGCAGCGTACACATGCCCAGCGAGAACGAGAACAAGTAGACGAATCCGAGCACCGCTGACTTAGTGGTGGTCACCCAGGTGAGCACCGCGGCCATCACCGGCGCTGAGCACGGTGCAGCTACAAGACCGCTGACGGCTCCCATGGTTAGGGCTCCCGCAATCCGCCCACCTTCGCCAGCCGTCGCGGCACGCTGCATGATCGACGACGGTAACCGTACCGGAATCACGTCAAGCATGCCGAGCGCCGCGATGATCAGCAAATTCGCCATGCCAAAGTAGAGCCACGGATTACTGCTGACGCTTCCGAAGAGTGTTCCCGAGAGTCCCGCGAAGAGCCCGAGTGCGGAATACACCACCGAGAGTCCGAGGACGTAGCTCAGCGTCAGGGCGACCGTGCGACCGCGTGTTGGCGGAGCGCCGACCGAGGAGCCTCCAACAATCGCCGCCGTGATCGGAATCATGGGATAGACGCACGGGGTGAGACTCGTGAGCAGCCCTGCCACGAAAAGCGCGGGAATTGCGGTCACAGGACTGCCCGAGAGTCGTTCGGCGATGAGTGTAAAATCCACGTGCTAATACCTCCGATTAACAGAACGCCACAGCGGATGCAATGTTTCGTAGCCTACGCACGAACGACCATTCACGGAACCCGGACAGGAACGAAATTGTCCTGGGCTTGATCGGTCCCGATGTACCAGGTGCCATTCACGTTGAGCGGAATCAACCACGGCATCCATTTGTCTGCACTTGTGAAGATGACGGAAGACTCGAGAGTGCGCCACGAGACGCGCTGCACGGTCCGACTCGAATAGGCATCGGAGGTACGATCAATCCAGATCGCCCGGGTGGGGCCCGTTCCGGTCACGACGAAATCGAGCACCATCGGTTGCCCCGCGACCGATGGTAGTCGGACGGCTCTCGAGAAACCGCCGCCCGTCATGCCAAGGAGTACGGTAGATGCATCTATGTTCAGACAGCTCGGATCGCCCGGACAATTGCCGTACACAAAGTTATTGCCGCCAAGCAGGAGGTCGAGGATACCATCATCATCCACATCGGTGATCTGCACGGTCCACCAGGCAGCCTGGGGAACCAAGCCGCCGAGGAAATTCCCAGGGACTCGGCTAAAATGTCCGTGCCCGTCGTTTGCGAATAGCACGACCTCGCGCCCGTTTGCCAACACCACATCAATGGTGCCGTCGCCATTCATATCCGCCGCCGCCGCACCGTGCCAGAACCCGATGTCTGGAGAGGCATCGCTGAGCGTATACATGCCGGAGGGACTGCTCAGAATGACTTGATTGCGCTCTCCTGGGCTCGGAGCGCTGTCATAGCCGTGGCACGCGATAAAAACGTCAGGTTTTCCGTCGCCATTAAAATCAGCGACAAGCGATTGCCGAGGATGAATACACGGTTGCGGGCCCGACGCGGAGAGAAACCCGAGAGTGGTGCGCCAACCACCGTTCAGCATCTGCGAAAATCTGTACACTGCCGGCGTCGCAAGCTCAATGGGCTTGCTCGCACTGTAGGTCAGATCGGTCTGGAACAGGATCCGTTCTCCTGTTTGCAAAAAATCACCGTATGCATGGGGTGAATAGAGGCTGGGAATGAGCGTTGTGATGACCCCAACGTCTTTAAAATTCGCATACGACGTTTGTGCAACGGCGAGCGGTAGCCACCCTTCGACGGTCGCACTCGCAGAGGAAATTCCGCCAAGGCCGGTGCATTGCAACGTGTAGGTCAACACCCCAGAGGCCTGCGGCTTGATCCACAGCGCAGACTCTGCTTGTTGCACTCCGGACCAGGCGCCCGAGGCCACGCAGGATGTGACATTCTGAGCTGACCACACGAGCTGGACGCTGTCACGCCGTGCTCGCACACGCGCGTCGGTTACTGACATGGCAATGAACGGTGGAGGTGCAGTGGTAGGCGTCGCGACTCGCGTGAGCTCACCGCGTGCCGAGCAGGCGGAGAGCGTGACGAACAGTGCCCACAGACCACGCCTCAATCGACCACACCGCCCAAGTAGCGATCGTAATCCAGTGGCGTTCCCCATCCGACATACTCGCGCACTTCCAAAACCCCGGTGTGCGTCCCTAGTGCAATCGCGTCGTTCATCACGTCGTCCACGTAGAACTCGCCACGCACTCGTCGATCTGCATTCACCAGCCGATGCGCCGCGCGCAGGAAATCGCCAGCACGTCGGAAGCTGAACGTGCCAACGACCGCGTGATCCTCTAGCGGCGTCTCGCTGATCGGCACCTTCACCGACACACGCCGCACCACCCCATCGGAACCAACGTCGACCCAGCCATACATACGCGGGTCCTGCAGGACGGCCTCACTTCCACGGAACGTCCAGATCAGCGCGTCGATCCCCGGCTGTGTCCACAGCGGACCGTCACTGATCCGTGTCACCTCGGCGTCGCACGGGCCGATCGTGAGCTCGTCGTCCTCCAGCAATACAGGTTCCGCGAGTAAACAGGTCGCTGCCTGACCAGCGGTCAGCGCGGGAACGGTGACAATCTCACAGCGCGAAAACGCCGCCCGGAGTGTTGCCTCAATCGGGAACTGCGCGAGATGCTCCGCGCGACAGCAAAAAATGTAGAGATCCGCCTCTGGCAGCGCGCGCGCGGCTCGCACAATCATCGGCTCTCCATCTACGGGGAGGAGCGGCTTCGGCGTCGCGTAACCCGCCTCCACGAAACGCGCACCCGCACCAGCAGCTGGGATGAGATTGACGCGACGACTCATCCCCCTACCGCTCCACCAAACGTGATTTCGGCGCACCGTTCGTGCACATCGCCAGCAATCTTCCACACCGATACCGATCGGACAGGAACCGACAACGGCGCGAACGGCGCCAGTAGCGACGCCAACTCGGGAGCACTCGGGTCCACCGCAAACGATCCGATCGTAAAATGCGGGCGCCAGTGTGCACCAACCCACGGACTGCCGAATGCGCGCGTGCACTCGGCGGCCTCGGCATCTCGAACTCGCGCCGCGAGGGACTCAGCCACCGCGACATCTCGAAACGGAGCAACGGTCTCAGCGACCATCAGTTGGAGCGCATGGAGCGCGGCCGCCGGTAGGACGTCAATCACCACGGTCGCTCCGCCGGTGATTGGGTCGTTTGCAAAGACAACCGGCGTACGACATTCAATCCAGAATGGCGCAGCCGTCGCGACGCGTGCCGAGAGGAGTGGCAACCACTCAGACATCTCAGCAAAGGCACCCGCCAGCAGTGTCGCGTGCACCGGATGCGAGAGGTACGTGGCCTGTGGCCACCGTGTACCGGCCGCCGCCTTCCGCTCGAGTACGAGTGACGCAAGCGCCGGCGAGGGATCAATGAAGAAGCCGAATGTCATGCGCCAACTCCACAATCAAGAATTGCACCAAGCCGCGCAGGAGCGAGGTAGGGCACGACCCGATCACCAATGACGAAGGACTCAATGGGATCCACATGATTAACCGAAATCCGATGCCAGTCGTGGCGCGGAATATTCAGTCGCGACCCCAGCAATGTCCGGAGCACGACGTTGTGCGTGACCACGAGGGCAGAGCCGCTGAGTTGCGTGAGATCGCGAATCGCGGCGTCGAGTCGCGCGAGCACATCGCCATGACATTCTCCGCCCGGAAATGCGGCGTCACCTCCTGACTGCCAATCACGGACCACCGCAGGAAACTGCTCGGCGAGGTCCGCGTAGGTGAGTCTTTCAGCTGCTCCGTAGTCAATTTCTGCGAGGCGCGGATCGTGCGTGACCGATACTCCGGGAGCGAGTCGCGCTGCCGTCTCCAGCGCACGTCGCGCGGTGCTCGACTGGACGCGTACCCACTGCCCACCGAGGGGGGCAATGGCAGCGGCATCAGCCACCGATGGGTCGCGCCCTTGGCCGAGGAAGGTGCCGTCGTTGAGTGCAGTGGCTGCGTGCCGTATCCAGACGATACGCGGCAACGCCGCAATGAGTGCATCAAGCGCGGCCGCGAATCCTGCTGCGAATTCAATCGCCACATCGACAGCCCGCGGCGCATACTCCACGACGCCGGTGCGTTTGGCGGCAAGCATCGCGAGGTATTCTGGACAGAGCGCCGCCGAGCTCGGCACCCATCGCGCCCATGCCGCCGCGAGCGCGTCGTCGGTGAGGGGCTCGTTACGGCCCGTCAGGACCTTGGTAAGGTTCGTGAGCAGATGTTTGACCACATGCACGGCAAACTCGCCACGATTCCGTGCATCGAGCGAAATCTGCTGCACGGCGAGTGATGCCGTGCCGTCGACGTTCCACGCGTACGACCGCACACTCACGGTGCCCGCGTTGAGATCGTCGAGGTAGTTCGCGACGCCGCGGCGCGCGTCGAGCAGCGTCGGCGGTGCGATGGGCGCCACAGCGTAGGTCTCGCGCAATGACGGGCCGTACCCGTGATCCACGCGCTCCCAATCGAGGCAGGTAAACGGACTGGCGAGCACATGCGCGCGATGCGATGCCACGTCATAAATCATCAGGTGCACAACGACCTGATCGCCGGCGCCCAGTTTCTGTGGGCCGAACGTGTCGTTGATCTGCACGGGGAGGCCGGGCAGTCCGAACACGTGACCGCCGATCGCACGGACGGCGGCCCTGCAGGCTTCGAAACGCGTGCGTGTGAGTGTTGAGAGAATGACGACGACGTCCACATCGCCCGGCGCAGTTGTGGCGTCTGCCTCCCAATACGATCCGACGAAACGCACGCTACGCACCCCATCAATGGGAGCAAGCGCACTGATGATCGCGGTGCGCGCGCCGTCGCGCTGGTCCTCGCGCGTATCGTCGCGCTGCGTCGCGTTCGAGGGAGTGCTCACCGACGGTTGCTCACAGCGACATGGTCACGGCGCTTCGTACGCGCTCGAGGTTTGGAGCCGCAGGATCTGCCGTCGCGGATCGGCACTATTGAGCACCGACGACGCGGAGACGGCCAGCTCCACGTCGAGTCTGCCAATGTTGTGCTCATTGACGCCACCGTCGACACAGACCGTGAGCCGCCCGCGTTCTGTCCAGCGGCTGAGCTCGCGAATTTGCTCACGCACGTGCGGGTTCTGCACCTGACCCGACGCGCCGGGGTTCTCGATGGCAAGGAGCAGAATATGCTTGACCTCAGCCAAGAACGGACGCACCGCGTCTACCGACTCCGTGACCCGCACGCAGATGCCAGCCTTCCGACGCCCTTGGTGAATGGCGTGCAACACATCGGCAATCGGCTCGTCGAGGTTGAGGTGCACAAAAATCACATCCGCGTACGGGAGCAGGTCTGGCAACCACCGCGACGGCGTTCGCGACATGACGTGGACGTGCACCGGTTTATCAGGCCAGAACGCGCGTACGACCTCCGCGCGATTACTGGCGGGCGCTTCCTTGTCCGGTGCGACCGTGCGGTCGACGAGATCGACATGGATGAAGTTCGGATACGCGCCAACTTTCTCCCAGATGCCGCGAATATCTTCGACGCGATCCACGTAGACGGCGACTCCCACCTGCTTGAAATCGTGAAAGGAGTAGCGTCGATGCAACGTGTACGCAATGAGAAACAACGCGCCCGACGTGACAATGCGCGACTGTTCGTAGCTCCATCCCATCGCGCCGAGTCGTGACTTGAAGATGTAGTTGAGGGCGAGCGAGAAGGCCGAAATCAGCGCGAAGTAGCGGAACGCACGCCAGCGCTTGGCCGGCGGAATCTTGAAATTGAAGCGCGCGTTGAGATAATAGGCGGTCAGCACGGCGCAGCCGACGCCGACACTCGCCGCGTAGAGACGCGGAAGGCCGAACCCGTTCTCGAGAGTGTGGAGGATCCCTACCTCGAGTACGAGCGATAGCGCTCCGATGACCATATACGACGCCAGGAACCGGTAGCGGTACCAGAGCGCCGAGAGGTCGGCATCGGCCTGAGGGTGGAGCAGCCTCATGCGAGGGGCAGGGAGCGGCAGGTCACCAGGGATAAGTTAGCACGACCGTGCTCCCTCAGCCCACCTTTTGCAGAACGAGCGACCGGCCCATGGCACAGACATTTGGGGCGAGCGCGACCAGCCCACGATCCAGCCACTCGACGAGATCAAGAAGGAAGGCGGGCAGGGCCGGGCGCCACGTTTGTGCAATCACGCCGCCAGACAGCGGAAAGAGCAGCGTTTCGCTCAACGCATCGTGCAGAATATGGAATCCCGGCACCTCGCGGGCGAACCGTGCATGATCGTCAAATAACAGGCGTGGAATCGCGCAGTTCGCGGACCAGGGGTCGCTGGGATCGTTGGCCACCGCGTTCCGATCGAACACGTCCACGTCAAACGACCAGCCTTCGTGTCGCATCAGGCGCAGGAGTATGCGGAGCATTAACCCGGTGTGGACTTCCTGAATGACGAGGAGCCCACCTGGCCGGAGCTGTTCGTGCACGATGTCCAGAAACTGCCGTGGCGAATAGAGGTGGTGGATCATGTGCGAGCAGATGAACGCGTCGACGCTCGCCGGTGCGAATGGCGGTTGCATCGCATTGACCTCGAGGTCGATCCACGGGTAGTGGCCGACGTCGGTGAGCAGAATCGGGACGTCCGGCAGGAATTGCTTGGCGAAACCAGCGCCGGAGCCGAGTTCTACGACCTGCGTGCGATTGGCCAGATAGGGCCGCATCCACGCGTAGCGCTGCCGGAGCAGTCGTGTCAGTGTGGCCGGCTGTTCGGCGAGGTAGCGTGCCCGTGCCAGCTCGACTTCGCCTTCGAATTGCATCCGGTTGTCGGCATGCGCGGGGAAGTACGTTCCCCGAAGGAAGAGGTGGTCGAGCACGTGGCGGTCCGGTGGGGGAATGCGTGGATTGGTGCTGGCGTGTCGTGGCCGTCTCCGAACATATAGGCAGGATCACGGCACCGCAGGGTGCGGGTGACACAACAGCGTGAAGATGGCCCTACCCCTTGCCTCGTTCGCTATCGGGAATGGTGGTCCGGGCGAGCGAAAAAAAGCCCGTGAATACCCACCGGATTGCCTCCCACCACCGGTCACGGACCGCTAACTTTCGGTGTGGCTGCACTCGCACACCCGGGGAGCGGCCACGACGAACGCAACAATCCAAAATTATGGGATACGTTATGGGACTTATCCCTCTGTCAACGCATTATTTGGCGTCCCCGCGCGCGCTCTCATAGAGAGCAAGAGAGGCAGTTGTATGGCTCCGCAGTTTATCTACGTCATGAAGGCGTTGCGCAAGGTGATTCCGCCCCAGCGCATCATCCTGGACGATATTTGGCTCTCCTTCTACCCAGGCGCCAAGATCGGCGTGCTCGGCCCCAACGGCGCCGGCAAATCGTCGCTCCTGCGCATCATGGCCGGTGTCGATCAGGAATTTCAGGGGGAAGCCTGGGCGCATAAAGGCACGCGCATCGGGTACCTCCCCCAAGAGCCACAGCTCGACCCCAACAAAACCGTAAAGGGGAACGTCGACGAGGCCGTCGCCGTCCAGCGCGCCAAGCTCGACCGCTTCAATGAGGTCTCGATGAAGTTCGCCGAGCCCATGAGCGACGACGAGATGAACGACCTACTGGAAGAGCAGGGGAAGCTTCAGGAATACATCGACAACCACAATCTGTGGGAGCTCGATCGCAAGGTCGAGATCGCGATGGACGCCCTGCGTCTCCCGCCCGCCGACGCTGAGGTCACCAACCTCTCGGGTGGTGAGCGCCGTCGCGTGGCGTTGTGCAAGGTGCTGCTCGAAGAGCCGGACATGCTCCTGCTCGACGAACCCACGAACCACTTGGACGCCGAGAGCGTGGCCTGGCTCGAGCAGTTCCTCGCGTCGTTCCCAGGGACCGTCGTGGCCATCACGCACGATCGCTACTTCTTGGATAACGTGGCGCAGTGGATCCTCGAGCTCGACCGCGGCAAGGGAATCCCGTGGGAAGGGAACTACACCAGCTGGCTCGATCAGAAGCAGAGCCGTATGGCGCTTGAGGAGAAGACGGCGAGCGCCCGTCAGCGCACGTTGCAGCGTGAGCTCGAGTGGGTGCGAATGGCCCCGCGTGCTCGGCAGGCCAAGAGCAAGGCGCGTATCCAGGCGTTTGAGGATTTGCAGAGCGAAGAGCAGCAGGCCAAGGTCGCGTCCAACGAAATCGTGATCCCCACCCCAGCGCGCTTGGGCAACGATGTGGTGATCGCGAAGAAGGCCGGCAAGGCGTTCGGCGAGAAGCTGCTATTTGACGATCTGAACTTCTCGTTGCCGCGCGGTGGCATCGTGGGGATTATCGGTCCCAACGGCGCCGGCAAGACCACCCTGTTCAAGATCATGGGGGGCAAGGAGCCGCTCGACAGCGGCGAGGTCAAGATCGGCGAGACGGTGCAGATGGCCTACGTCGATCAGTCGCGCACGCTGAACCCCGACAACTCCGCGTGGCAGGAGATTTCCGGCGGGCTCGAGCAAATCATGGTCGGCAAGAAAGAGCTGAACAGCCGCGCGTATTTGAGCAGCTTCAACTTCCGCGGCTCGGATCAGCAGAAAAAGGTCGGCATCCTCTCCGGCGGCGAACGCAACCGGTTGCATCTCGCCAAGACGCTCATGGAAGGGGCCAACCTCCTGCTGCTCGACGAACCAACGAACGATCTCGACGTCGACACGCTGCGCGCGCTCGAAGAAGCGTTGCTCGACTTCGCCGGCTGTGCGGTAGTCATCACGCACGATCGTTGGTTCCTCGACCGAATCGCAACGCACATTCTCGCGTTCGAAGGGGACTCGGAAGTGGTGTGGTTCGAAGGAAACTATGGCCTGTACATCGAGGACCTGCGTAAGCGGAAGGGTCCCGATGCCGATCAACCGCACCGCATCAAGTTCAAGCCGCTCGTGCGCAAGTAGGCTCTGCGGACAGGTCACGAGCGAGCGTCACCCTCGTCGTTGCACTGGGAGCCCGACATGACGATCTCGCACGTTTCCGATACCGCCCGTTGGGTCGCGGTGTACCGCGCCATGGAGAGTGCGCGTCCGGACGCGCTCTTCCGTGATCCCTTTGCCGCCAAGCTGGCCGGCGAGCAGGGCGAGCGGATCGTCGACTCGATGAAGTACGGCCGTCGGACCGCGTGGGCCATGATCGTTCGCACACAGGTGTTCGACGAGGAGATCCTCGACACGATCAAACGCGAGCAGGTCGACCTCGTGCTGAACATCGCCGCTGGTCTCGACGCGCGCCCGTGGCGGCTGGACCTCGACCCCGAACTCCGCTGGGTGGACGTGGACTTCCCCGAGATCCTGGCCTACAAGGCAGGGATCATCGGCGATGCGAAACCCAAGTGCCACTACGAGTCACGTGGCGTGGATCTCCGGATCGCTGCTGACCGTGACGCGCTGTTCGCCGAACTCGGCGCCAATGCCAAGCGCGTGCTCGTGATCGCCGAAGGGTTACTCATTTACCTGACGCCGGCCGATGTCGAGGCGCTCGCGCGTGCGCTGGCGGCTGTCCCGAGCTTCGGCTGGTGGATCATCGATCTCGCCAACCCCATCCTCATCGAGTTCATGAGCAAGAGCTGGGGGCAGGAGGTACAGCGGGGGAACGCGCCGTTCCAGTTCGCACCGGCCGAGGGCACCGCCTGGTTCACGCCGATGGGGTGGATGGAGCGCCGGGTGCGCTACAACGCCCTCGAAGCGCGACGCCTCAAGCGGGAGATGCAGGGGGCGGCGATCTGGCGGATCTTCGGCCTGTTGATGCCCAAGAAGAAGCGGGAAGCCATGGAGCAGATGGCCGCCACAGTGACCTTCGAGCGCGCCTAAACTGGCAGATTTGTGATATTTTGATGGCGGCGGGCGGTTGGGGGGTGAAACGGAACGCCCCCGACTGCGTATGGTATATAGGTATCACGCTTCGGGTGGCCCGGTAGGTTCCGGTCCGTTCCGGGGGCTGGTCCGTCGCAGGGCGGAGGAGGGGGAGATGCCCGGTTCGTGTAGCCAAGAGAAGACTGCACTCCGTTGGACCCGACTAGCCGCGCGCTGTGCGCGGTTGGTGTGGGCGTCCGCGATTGGCGTAACTGCTCTGAGTGCTCTGAGTGTGTTGAGCGCCGTCAGCACGCCGGCACAGGCGCAGGATTCCGGCAAGGGATTCTTGTTTGGTCGCCCTGATGCGTCGCTCGTGATTCGGGGTGGGTTCACGATGCCCAATGCGGCGAGTGATCTGTTCGCACAGACCATCAAGGATCTCACCCTCGACAAAAGCGCGTTCAACGCCGCGTCGATTGGCGCCGACCTGCAGATTCACGCCAGCGATCGCTACGACATTACCATCGGCATCGACTTTGGAGGCTCCAACACAAAGTCCGAGTTCCGAAACTGGATGGACAATCTCAACAAGCCCATCGAGCAGTACACCTCCTTGCAGCGTATGCCGGTCACCCTTGGCATCAAGTATTACTTGGTACCGAATGGCCGGAGCATCGGGCGTCTCGCCTGGGTGCCCACGAAGTTCACGCCGTATGTTGGTCTGAGCGGCGGAGGGATGTGGTACCAGTTCCGCCAGAATGGCGATTTCATCGACATGAAAACCAAGAATGTGTTCCCCGACGACTATAAATCATCGGGGTGGACGCCAACGGGCCAGGCGTTCGCAGGTTTTGATTACTCACTGAGTCCGCGCTACGCGATTTCGACAGACATGCGCTACACCGCGGCGAGTGCTGCACTCGGCGGGGATTACACCGGATTCAATCGGATCGACCTCTCTGGGGTCGCGACGAGTATCGGTCTTCACTTCAGGTTCTGAGGAGACGAACATGACCATCACCACTCGGGCACTTCGCTCGACGGCAATCGCCGCCGTGCTGTCCTGCGTGCTCGCACCGGCTGCGTCCGCGCAGCAGGGCGGCGATCTGCGCTGGCATCCGTGGGTCGGATGCTGGGCACCGCAGCAGGCTGCGATGCTCGGCGGCGTCACACCGCCGCAGCTGTGCGTGGTACCCACTGGAGGATCGACGGTCGACTTCATTACGATCACCGACGGCAAGGTGGTGGAGCGCACCGCGGTTGATGCGAGCGGCGCACGCCATGCGGTGGCCAAAGAAGGGTGCACCGGATGGGAGCAGGCGAGCTTCTCGAAAGACGGCGATCGCGTGTATGTGCGCTCAGAGATGACGTGTGCCGCTGATATGAAGCGCAACGCGAGTGCGATCATTGCGATGGCGGGGCAGTCGAACATGCTGCAGGTACAGGGGATGACCTCCGGGGAGTACAGTGGGGTGCATGCAGCGCGCTATACATCCGCGTTGCCACCAGCCGGACTGCCACAGGATGCGATGGCGTCGCTGCAGGTGAATCGCGCTGGTGCGGCCACGTCGCGGTTGCTCGCAACACGCCCCGTGGCGATTGATGCGGTGAAGGAAGCCGTGAAGGCCGTCGACGGAACGGTAGTGGAAGCGTTTCTGACCGAACGCAAGCAGCGTTTCAACCTCGATGCTGCGGCACTCATCAGCTTGGCCGATGCCAAGGTTCCGGATCGCGTGACCGACCTGATGGTCGCGCTGAGCTATCCGACGGTCTTTGCGGTGAATCCGACAACCGGCGACACCGACTTTATTCCCGACGAACTCGGCGGCTCGCGCAGTGAGCGCGGCACCGGCTACGGGCGCATCTCTGATCCGTATTACGGGTGGCAAGGCTATTACGGGATGGGGCTGTATCCCTTTGGATATTCCCCCTACGGGTACTCGCCGTACGCCTACTACGGCTACGGTCCGGGGATGAACTACGGGTACAACAGTTACGGATATGGTGGGTACGGATTCGGAACTGGCTGGTACTTTGGGAATACACCGGTCGTGATTGTGCGCAACGACGCCTGGAGCCCCTCCAGTCCGGTACCGCATGGTCGCGTGGTGAAAGGCGGCGGGTACCAGCAGGGCGGCACCGGCAGTGGGAGCACGGGAGCGCCACGCACCTCAACGTCATCGGGCGGCGGCTCGAGCAGCGGGTCGAGCAGTGGCTCCAGCAGTGGCTCCAGCAGTGGCTCGAGCGGCGGTTCGTCGAGCGGCACTACCTCGGGAACGACGACGCCCCGCACGGCCCAGCCCAAGACCCCGGACGGTAAGACGCCCGGTACGCCGTAACAGACATTCCCGATAGGCGGTGAGTGCGGCATATTGGCAGTATGACCGCTCTCATCAGATTATCCCGCATGGGCCGCACGACGTCGAGCATTCGCGTCGGTGCGGCTCTTTCGCTGTTCGCCGCGCTCCTGACCGTTGCCGCGCCGCGCGCTCACGCGCAGCAGGCCGCCATTCCGACCCCTGAATCGGTCTTGGGCTTCACCGTCGGCGCCGATTTCAAGCTCGCCACCTACGACGAGAGCATCCGCTACTTTCAGCGGTTGGCCGCGTCGAGCAATCGCATCAAGCTGCTCGACGTCGGCAAGACGTCTACCGGGCACCCGTGGACGCTCGCGGTCATCTCGTCACCCGAGAACCTCGCGAAGCTCGACCACTATCGGGACATCGCGCAGAAGTTGGCGCATCCCGCTGGACTCACCGACGAACAGGCCCACGCGCTCGCCAAGGAAGGAAAGGCGTTCGTGGACATCAGCGGCGGGCTGCACGCGAGCGAAATCGCGGGATCGCAACACACCATCCAGCTTGCCTACGACATCTTGTCGAAGCCGGATGATCCGAAGATCAAGGCGATCCTCGACAACACGGTGCTGTTCCTCTGGCCGAGTATCAACCCGGACGGACAGAACATTGTCGTGAACTGGTACCGCGAGAATGTGGGCACGCCATACGAGGTGAGCCCGCTCCACGAGTTGTATCAGAAGTACATCGGACACGACAATAATCGTGACGGCTACATGCTGAACGTCGTAGAGTCACGCGTCGTGGCGCGTACCTGGCGTCAGTGGGAGCCGAATATCATTTATGTGCAACATCAGACGGCGCCCTTCCCGACGCGCATTTGGTTGCCGCCCTTCGCCGATCCGATTGCGCCGCGCGTGAACCCGATGATGTCGCGCGAAGTGAACACGATTGGGATGACGATCGCGCAGAATCTTGAGCAGGAAGGAAAGCCAGGCGCCACGCACATGGGCACGGGGTTCGACGCCTGGTATCCCGGGTATATCGACTATCTGCCGATGCTGCAGAACATTGCGTCGTTCTGGACCGAAACCGCGCTCTATCAGTACGCCACCCCGCACTTCTACACCGTGCGTGATATTGGCGCCGATAATCTGCGCCCGACGTCGCTGTACAACAGTCCCTGGCAGGGTGGGTGGTGGCGCTTGAAGGACGCCGTGGATTACATGCGCACCGCGTCGATGGCCGTGCTCGACTACGCGGTGAAGTACCGCGAGGAGCTGATGTACAATCGGTATCAGGCGGGTCGCAACACGATCGCCAAGTACACGGCTAATCCGCCGTATGCGTACATCGTGCCGCAGAACCAGCGCGATCCGGGCACCGCCGTTGAGTTGTTGCGCCGGCTGGCCTTTAACGGGATCCGTGTGTCGCAACTCGAGCGCGACGTGCGCTACGAAAACACCACGTACGCGCGTGGGACCTGGGTTATTCCGATGGACCAGGAGTTCGGCGAGCTCGCGCGTCAGGTCCTTGAAAAGCAGGACTACCCGGATTTGCGCGAATATCCTGGCGGGCCTCCAGAGCAACCGTACGACGCGGCCGGGTGGACGCTGCCGTATCAGATGGACGTGAAGGTGCTCGAGGCCAAGTCTCCGTTGAGCGCTGAGTTCCGTGCCGCACTGAAGCCTTTGCAGGGCAAGGGGAGTGACCTGGCCAACGCCGACGCCCCATTCACAACAAACATGGGCGCAGCGGGCATCGTTCCTCCGCCCGCGCGTATTAGCGGCACCGGCGACCAGCTGGTGCTCGACCCGGCACAGAACAATTCGTTCCGTGTGCTCGCGCGCGCGATGAACGATGGCGCTACGGCGAGCTTCGACAATGGCCGCTATGTGCTCAGCGGAACAGGCCTCGAGAAAGCGGTTGCCCACGCCGAAGAACTCGGCTTGCGCGCGGAACGCCGGACGGCGACGTCGAGCGGAGCAACCGTCCGCAACCGCGTCGCCATCTACAAGTCGTTCACCGCAAGCATGGATGAAGGGTGGACGGAATGGCTGCTCGACAGCTGGGGCTTCAAGTACACGATCCTCAACAACTCCGACATCCAGGCGGGCGATCTCAACAGCAAGTACGATGTGATCCTCTTTGCGAGTGATCGCGCAGGCTCGATCACCGACGGCTTTGCAAAGGGAAGCGTGCCGCCCCGCTTCGAAGGCGGGATTGGTGATGCCGGGATCCGTGCGCTCGACGCCTTTGTGCGCGCCGGCGGATCGATGATCACCTTCAGTCAGAGCAGCGACTTCGCCATCAACGCGCTGCATCTGCCGGTCAAGAACGTGGTCGCGGGTCTCAAGCGTACGGACTACTTCTCGAGTGGAAGCATTCTCGAAGTGAACGCCGACGGTTCGCATCCGGTGATGGCCGGGATGCCAGACAAGTCAAAGGTGTTCGTCGACGGGAGCCCAGCATTCGCCACTACTGAAGGCTTCGAAGGCACGGTCCTCGCGCGCTACGCCAAGGAAGGCTCGCCGCTCCTCTCCGGCTACCTGCTCGGCGAGAAGTATCTGCAGGGACAGGCCGCTGCCGTTGATGTGAAGCACGGGCGGGGCCACGTCGTGCTGGTCGGCTTCCGTCCGCAGTGGCGCGGTCAGCCGTTTGGCACGTTCAAGGTCGTGTTCAACTCACTGTTCTTCGGTGGCGCGGTGGCGCAGGGCGCGAAGGCGGGGCCCGCTGCGCCAGCGACGGCTCCCTCTGCGGCCAAAACCCCAGAGCGCGCTGCGGACAACAAACCGGCCGGCCGACCCGGAGTGCCGCGCTAACAGCCGGTCACGCGGTGATGGTCAGACCGTCACGGTCGATCATCACGGTCGATCATCACCGCGGCGCGAAGTTCAAAACGTTGCGTGGCACCGCTGCCGAGCGTGCGCGGGTCACGTCGCGCGCTTCGCGGAGAATCCAGTGCGAAATGTCGTTCGCCGACAGACGCACCTCCCACGAGGAGCCGCCCCGGTTGTTCAGGGGGATTCCAAGGTCGAGTCGGTAGACACGCATTCCGCCCGACGGATACGAGCCCAGCAGCGAAAGACCAACGGACGCCTTCACCTCGCTCGTGTTACTCAGCGGCGCACCGCCGGCCCAGACCTTGCCGGCGTCGACAAACTCCGCCACCGCAAAATCTGCCCGCGGAAAATACCAGTTGAGCAACTGACGCTCCTCGGCGCGTATCACGAAACGCGCGCCTCCCGCCTCGTGCGAACCTACGAAGCCACGGAGCCCGCCCTCCTGATCGGCAAGCGTCAGTTGCATGGGATAGGTGAGCGATCGGATGCCGGAGAGCTCCGCGTTCAGCACGCGGGTGCGCGTCGCCGACGGCTTGGTGTACCACGCTGCGGTAGCGCTGCCGACCACGCCTTTGAGCTCGTGCGTGCTCTGCTGCATGCGCGTTTCGCCAACAATCCGCAGCTCCGCGAATGATCCAGGCCCGCCACTCGCCGCGTAGAAATCACCATTCACGTAATAGTCATTCGCTCCTGTTGAAGCGCGAAGACTCGGCCCGGCAATCACAATGAGCTGCGTGCCGGTGGCGACGTCTTGCTGCGCGCGCAGCGCGTCGAAGTTACGGACGGTTTTGTATGTGAGCGCACGATACCCTGTGACAACCGTTGCACGCGTGACGGTGAAGGGCGCGACGCCACTGAGCAATGCGGGAATCGGTGCGGTCGGCACGAGCCCACTGTCGGACAGCACCACAAAATTATCCCGATCGATGCGCGTGTCTTCGCCCATCAGCAGACCACCGAGCAGGCCGACTACGCCGCCTGGTGTCCCGAGTCGCCAGACCATACCGGCATCGTATGCCGTTCGACGGACGAAGAGCCCGATCGCATCGCCGGTCGGTCGCGTGAGGCCGTAGTAGTCCGTTGTGGAGGTAATACCGGTGTGAAAGCTCAACCGCTGCAAGTCGGTGAGCAGAGGGTTGGCGAACTCCACGCCCCAGGCTTCGCCGGTTGGACTTTGTTTGGCGCGCAGCGAGAGATTCCACGGCTTGTCCAACAGGCCGTACTGCGTGGCATCAAATCCGTAGCCGTTGCGATAGCTGAACCCGCGCTCCACGAATACACTGGCCGCGAGTCCGTTACCTCCGATGTTGCCGTTCCCGACGCCGAGGCTGGAGAGTGTTCCGTGGCCGAGGCTGCCGGTGAGGATCATCGGCAGCTCGTCGATCGTGTCGATTTCGAGGCGAACGCGGCCGGCACCATCATCAATGGGCCGTACGACGGCGTCGGCAATGAAGGGTTGGCCGCGCACCATGCGTTCGGTCTCGTGGCGGGCGAACTCGGTGCAGCTGTCCCCGACGGTGACGGGGACATAATGCGCAATCAGGTCTGAGCGCGTGGTCTTGTGCGGAAGGCCGGTGAACTCCTGCCACCGCCGATTGGCCTCGGCGAGTTGCCCGCCAAATGCTGGCGGGCGCTGCGAGTAGGTGATGGCCGTTATGGTTTCGCCGCGGCAGGGGCGGGCGCGGACGAGGCCCTGACTCTCACTGCTCACAGGAGCGAACGTCAGGGTGAAGCATACACTCGCGATAGCGAGGCGCCCGGCGGAGTTCACGGTTCGGTCCGAACTATCGCGCCACCGCCTTCTTCGGTCGTCCGCCCTTCGCACCGTTGGCGCGAGCCGCTGCTGCCTTCGCGGGACTGCTGGATTGACCCGCGAAACGCGCGAGTTCGAGCAGCCGCTCCTTGCGTCCCACCGATGCGAGTAGGAGTCCAGGGACACTCAGGTCAACGTCGAGCCCCGGCCAGTGAAGACCTCCGCCTCCGGAGCTCACGGTAACGCGTGCGCGCTGTTCGATTGGTGCGTGCGCCAACTCGGGAATCGAGGCGGCCGGGAAGCCGAACAGGAATCCGCTCGTGAGTTCGACCAGGATCCGCTGCGTGCGCCGATCGTAGTGCGCGCCGATCGCGCGGCGACCTTCGTCCTTTTCGCGTTTCGCGACCGCCCGTGCGGTCGGTAGCTGCCCGAGGATCGTGGTAAGCGCCGTCTTGGACTTAGCCATGGAACTCCGTCCAGCGTTCGAGGAGGTATTCCGAATGCGATTCGACGATCCAGAAGGCGCGTGCGACATCAGCATCGCGCAGGCCGGTCACGGAAGTCAATGACTGCTTCCTTCCTGTCGTCGCCAACATGATCACCGCTTCACCTGTGGCGTGCTGCACGTGCACATGCGGCGGCGTATGCTCTCGCGGAGGCAGGAAGATGACGACCCGAAAGCCATTGAGGCGAAGTACCGTCGGCATGGTAGAATATAACCCAACCGTTCGGTTTTACAAGGAGCTGCCCCACCCGCATCAGGATAAGGTCGCGAATGCGGACGCCTGTGGATAGCACCCCCCCCCGCGCTAGCTGACTACTTCTTGTTTGCCGCGCACAGCGCCTGCTTCAGCGCTGGCAACATCGCCCCTTCACGCCGCAGATCGGCATGCGGCTCATCTTCCAGATGGGTTGGTGCATAGACGCCCTGTGCGTCGGCGACGAGCATCGTGCCGTAGAGTTGTCCGCGCCCATTGCGTACGCGAATCCGATCTTCGAGCATCGCCACGTCGGTTGCAAATGATTCTGCGGGGCCGGCTTCCATAAAACGACGGGTTGCGCCCGCTTCAAGCGCGGAGTCGCCGAGGACGAGCATCCATGCGGCGTGCATGCCCGCAGCGCCGACCACGGAGCGCGTCGGCCACTCCGATCCGCGCGTGGCAAGTCGCTGCTTCAGGAGCGCACGCACCTCATCGCCTGCGGTGCCGCCAACTGCCGAGGCGTCCTTCAGGGTGAACCCCGGCTTCAGTGCCAGCGCACTTTTTGCATCGAGCCCGGCGGCGTGCAGCAGTGCCGTACGTAACGAGTCGTTGGTCCAATCCTTGGCCGGTTCTACGAGCCACGCGCGCTGATCCTTGGCCCACGCCTTGGTGGTGTCGGGCAGGGCGCACTTGCCGACACGCGATGTCGCTGCTGCCTTTGCACCCTGCGAAAGACCAATCGCCGGCACCGCGAGCACACTCATCGCGGCCATCACCATCACACGCCGCCCCTTCACTTGTCGGTCCTCAGCACGGTGAACCCCTCGAACTCCGTCATGCTGTCGGTCTTGCTCCACAACCCGACCTTCCCCGACACCGGTTCCTTGAGCGCGAACTCCACCGCGAGCTGACCGTTGAGATACGCCTTGAAGTCAGTGCCGTGTACCACGGCTTTGAGCTCGTTCCACGTGCCGAGTTCGAGCGGATAGCTGCCGGTGCCACGCTTCACGAAGGTGCGCTTGCCGTCGTTGAAGGTCCAGAGCACCACGTTGTCCTCGGTGCCGTTGAAGCGCACGGCGAGATAGTCGCCCTTGGGCTTTACGTTGAAGAGGATCCCGCCGCACCGGTCGAGCGCGCCGCCGATCATCTTGAACTTCACGGTGATCTCACCGTTCTCGAAGTTGTCGATGTTCTTGGCCACGGCGATCGGGAAATAGGCGAAGGCCTTCACATTGTCGATGAAGTCCTCATGCCGAGCGCCGTAGATTTCGCGCGCCTTATCGGCTAGGCCGCCGGCGGGCTGGCCGCGTTTCCACTTGCGGCCGTCCACAAGGATCACGTTCCGCCCGTCGTCTTTGGACACCACCCAGTCGCCGACCATGGGGAGGAAGAGCTTGGGCTCTTTACCGACCTTCTCGCTCCTGAGGTCGACGGCGATCGGCTTTGAGCCCTGCGCCGCAACTGGGGCGGCGAGGGCTCCGAGACACAGAACAGCGGTCAAGAATGGGCGCATACAAGATCCTGTGAATTCATGAAATGTTCACAGTTAGTATACGCTCACCCCCGCGCTTTCACCAAATCGGCCACCTGCCGCACCTTGGCCTCCACAATCGGCGACTCGGGGAGCACCCCTTCTACCACGTCGAGGGTCTTGAGTCCGTTGCCCGTGATGCAGATGACGAGCTCATCGTCGGCCGTGAGCTTGCCCTCGCGGGCGAGCTGTACCGCGCCGGCCACCGTCGCCCCGCCAGCGGTCTCCGTAAACACTCCAGTCGTCTCGGCCAACAACCTGATGGCCGCCACGATCTCCTCGTCGCTCACCTTCGCGCCCCATCCGCCACTCTCGACGATCGCTTTGGCGGCATAGGGGCCGTCAGCCGGATTTCCGATAGCGATGCTCTTAGCGATGGTGTTGGGAATCTCGGGCACAATCTGCGCGCCACCACTCTCCACCAGTCGCACGATCGGCGCGCACCCACTCGCCTGCGCGCCATACAACCGTGGCAGCGGTCCACTAACGAGCTCCGCGGACTGGAACTCCTTGAAGGCTTTGCGAAGCTTCGTGAGCAGCGAGCCACCGGCCATCGGTGCGATAACGGCCGTCGGCAAACGCCATCCCAACTGTTCCGCGATCTCGAAGCCCATCGTCTTGGAGCCTTCGCCATAGTAGCCGCGGAGGTTCACATTCACGATGCCCCAGCCGAAACGGTCCGCGAGTTGCGCGCACAGACGGTTCACATCGTCGTAGTGCCCCTTCACCCGCACAAGATTCGGGTTGTAGATCGCGGTGCCTAGGATCTTGGCCTGCTCGAGATTCTCGGGGATAAAGATCCACGCCTTGAGTCCCGCGCGCGCGGCGTGTGCGGCCACAGCGTTCGCGAGATTGCCCGTGGACGCGCAGCCGATCGTGTCCAGCCCGAACGCGTGCGCGGCGTTGATGGCCGTGGTGACCACGCGGTCCTTGAACGAGAGCGTAGGCTGACTCACGGCGTCGTTCTTGATCCACACGCGCCCCACGCCCAGGTGCGCAGCGAGACGCGGTGCCTCGATGAGCGGCGTGAACCCCGTGTCGCGCGAGTACACCGGCTCACCGACGAACGGCAGCCACTCGCGATAGCGCCAAAGATTCGGTGCACGGCGTGCGATGTCTTCGCGTCCTGGGAGTGTGCGAGCCTTCGGATAAATCGGCTCGAGCGGGCCGAGGCACTTGTCGCAGATGGCGATCGGTGCGGCTTCCTGCTCCGTGCCGCAGAGTTTGCAGACCTGCGGCAGGATACCGAGCGGCGCGCGTGAGGTGATGACGGGTTCAACCAATGACGTGGCCATGACTAGTACTTCGGGATAGTGGGGTCGACGTCGTCGCTGTAGCGGGTGATTCCGCCGACGAGATTCAACACGCGTGTGAAGCCGGCGGCCTGCAGGGTGCGCAGTGCTTTCGCGCTCCGCACGCCGCCTTTGCATTGGAGCACGATGTCGCGTGTGCGATCGAGTTCGTGGAGACGATCCGCGACCGTGGCAAGCGGAATCAGTCGCGCACCATCGATGCGGGCGATCTCCCACTCGTGCGGTTCGCGGACGTCGATCAGGTCCACGGTGCCGAGCTTCAAGCGTTCGGCGAGCTCGCGCGGGAGGATCTCGGGGAGCTCACCTTCACGCGCCGTTGCAGCGGCGGCCTGCGGCACGCCGCAGAACTCCTGGTAGTCGATCAGCGTCGTGATCTCCCGCGTGCCGCACGAGGGGCACTCGGGGTTCTTGCGCAGCTTCACGGTGCGGAACTTCGCGTCGAGCGCGTCCACCAGAAGCAGACGCCCGATGAGGGGCTCACCGATGCCGAGGATCAGCTTGATCGCTTCGGTGGCCTGGATCGTGCCGACCAGCCCAGGAAGCACGCCGAGCACACCGCCCTCGGCGCACGAGGGCACCAGTCCCGGAGGCGGCGGCGAGGGATAGAGGCAGCGGTAGCAGGGGCCGTTCTCGGTGGAGAACACCGAGGCTTGCCCTTCGAACCGATAGATGCTGCCATACACGTTCGGCTTGCCGAGCAGCACGCACGCGTCATTGACGAGATAGCGCGTGGGGAAGTTGTCGGTGCCGTCGATGACCAGATCATAGCCTGAGATGATCTCCAAGGCATTCTCACTCGTGAGCGCGGTCTCGTACGTGGTGAGTTCCACGTTGGGATTCACGTCGAGGATCCGGTCGCGCGCCGAGTCGAGCTTCTTGCGCCCGACGTCCTTGGTGCCGTGCAGAAGTTGGCGTTGGAGATTGGTGACGTCCACGACGTCGAAGTCCACGAGTCCGATGTGTCCCACGCCGGCGGCGGCAAGGTAGAGACCGAGCGGCGAGCCCAATCCTCCTGCGCCGATCAGCAGGACGCGTGCGGCCTTGAGCTTTTTTTGCCCAGAGAGCCCCACGTCAGGGATGATCACGTGCCGTGAGTAGCGGAGAATTTCTTCCGGCGAGAGATCGGGGAGCGCGTCGGCGGTGGCCGGCGTTTCGGAAAGGAGCGTAGCAGCGGACATGGGTGGCTCAGCCTCCGGCGATGGCGGGGACGACGGTGAGTTCGTCACCATCGTTGACGGTGGCCGAAAAGCCGCCGTTGAATCGAATGTCTTCGTCGTTCAGGTAGAAGGTCACGTAGGCGTAGGGATTGCCGTCGGTGTCGCGGAGACGCGGCGCGAGTTCCGGGTAGCGCGCGGCGGCATCGGCTACGAGTTCGCCAACGGTGCTTCCGGACACACGGATTTCCTTAGCGTCAGCCAACTTTGCGAGGACGGCGGGGAGGAACAGGGTAGCAGGCACGGGTGGAGCTCCTGAGAAGTGATGGAACGGTGTGAAAAATCAGGCCGTCTTACGAGCGAAGGGCTCGCGTGACAACTGTGTGAGCGCGGCGGCTTCGCTCGCGTCGATGCTGTACCAGTGATTCGGGGCAGGGAATCGCTGCGCGCGCACGTCGGTCGCATAACGGCGGAACGCATCCTCGACCACCTGGTCGAGGTTCGCGTAGCGGCTCACGAACTTCGGTGCGATATCGCCGACGAAGTTGCCGAGGATGTCGTGCGAGATGACGAGCTGGCCGTCGAGGTGCGGGCCTGCGCCGATGCCGTAGCAGATGATGTCGAGGCGCTCGCGGATGTAGGCAGCGCTCTCTGGCGGCAGCGCTTCGAACAGGATGGCGAAGGCGCCGGCGTCCTGCAGGGCGAGCGCATCGTCGAGTACACGCTGCGTGGCGGCGAGCGTCTTGCCTTGCACGCGGTACCCGCCTTGCTGGCCGATCGACTGTGGAGTGAGACCAAGGTGTCCCATGACGGCGATTCCCGCGTCGGTGATCGCGCGCACGCGGTCGGCGACGCGCACCCCACCTTCGAGCTTCACCGCATCGCACCCGGCGGCGATGAAAGCACCGGCGTTACGCACCGCGTCGTCGTTGTTGACTTGGTACGAGAGGAAGGGGAGGTCGCCGACGACAAAGGCGCGCTGCGCACCGCGCGCCACCGCACGGGCGAAGACCAACATCTCGGTCATCGTGATCGAGAGGGTGTTCGCGTGGCCCAGGACTGTCATGGCGGCCGAGTCGCCGACCAGGAGCAGGTCGACCCCTGCGCGGTCAGCGAAGGTGGCCGTCGGGTAGTCATAGGCGGTGACGAACACCGCCTTTTCGTCGCGCGCCTTGAGGGCGGCGAGCGTGTTGACGGTGACCTTCTTGGTTGCGGAGCGGGTGGAGCAGTTGGCGGTGGTTGCGGTCATCGGCGGTTCGTCAGGCAAAGGGTCTTACGCAAAACGGCCATTCTCCTGGGGGGAGAACGGCCGCGTAGACGCATCGAGAGTGGAACTAGATCGCCTGGTGGTATCCGCGAGAGTGCCGGATACAAAAATGCCCGGGGGCATAGGGGCCACCAGGCGGTCGCGTTTTTAGCATTTCTTTAGCGTGGCTGCAATAGGCGGCAAATGACCACGGGCTTCAATTGTGCGGTAATAATGACAGGCTCTGAAAACAAAGTCAAGGGCTGGTGGGACTCACCCGGAATACCCGCGGGAGACGTCTACTTCGTGCTGAGCCTGACCGTCGGCGGGCCATTCACGACACTGAGCATCAGCGAATCGAACTTTGCCGCAATGGCCGTGCCGGCGGGATACGGGTTCTTTCCCGCGAAGGAGAGGCCGTAGACGTCGTCGCCCTTCGACCCCGCCTCCACCGCGATTGGTGGGCCGGGACGCCCCTTGAGCTGCGACCACGCCTTGCTCGAGAATATGCGAACCAAGAACAGCGTGCTTTCCTTTTCGCCACTTCCTGCCGCCGGCGTGAAGACAAACTCCACCGCCATACGCGCGCCGGCCGTGGAATCGTTCCGTTCAACCGCGCGATATTGTCCCTTCCAATACACGGGAAACTCCATCGCGAACTGTCCGCGCGCGCTTTCAAAGCGCTCACCCGGCCCTGTGGACTCGACGATTTGATCGGCCGCGTTCTTTGCCGTGGACTTGGCGTCGGTGCCGCCAGTACAGGCAGCAAGCAGCAGCGTGGTAAGAATCAGCGAAGAGGCGCGCATAGCTCTCGTGCAAAAGGGGGGAGGCCGAAAGTTAGCAGGTTCGGTCCCATTTGGTTCAGTTTGCAGCATTACGAATTGCTCGCCGCTCAAGTATTCTGGGGGGCAGCCGAGATTTATATGTGGCGGTCTTGCGAGACTCGGGTCCGCCACCATTGGGGTGTAGCTCAACTGGCAGAGCACCGCACTGTTAATGCGATGGTTGGTGGTTCGATTCCACCCGCTCCAGTTCCAAACGTCATAAGCCGGCGGTCCGCAGCGATGCGGGCCGTTGCGCGTTTAAGCCACTCGGCGCGCTCTTTCGGTACTCGGCCCGCCGAGCGTATTATGTACTGTAGGGCATCACTCACGGGAGACGAGAGGTGCCGGTCACTGCGCGGTTGTCCCAAGCGTTTTACGAACGTTTGGGCGAACAAGTTACCAACGAACTCGTACGGTGGTTCAACGACGTGGACACCACGTATCGGAACGACCTGAAGGATCTCAATGAGCTCAACTTCGCACGGTTCGATGCGAAGGTGGAGCAACGCTTCGCGCAGCATGAGGCGAAGTGGGAGACGCGGTTTGCCGCGATGGACGCCAAGTGGGAGGGGCGCTTTGCGGCAATGGACGCCAAGTGGGAGACGCGGTTCGCAGAGCTCGAGCTGAAGCTGGAGAAGCGCTTTGCTGACTTCGAAGTGAAGCTGGAGAAGCGCCTGGCTGACTTCGAAGTGAAGATGGAGACGCGCTTTGCTGACTTCGAAGTGAAGATCGAAAAGAGCCTCGCGGCCCAAACGCGCTGGATGTATCTCGCCTGGGCCGTCCAGATCGTCGCCATACTCAGCCTCTGGGCCAAGAAGTAGCCCACGCCAGAAACGCACGCGGCGCCGGCGATAATCGCCGGCGCCGCGTGATCGTTCGTCAGGGAACGGCTAACTCCGCCGCGCGTACACGCTCGATTTCCCGTCGCGCGTGAAGGCAATCACCTGATACGGCTGCTTCGGCCCGTCGTCCATTCCCGGCGGTCCGTTGACCATTCCCGGCACCGACAGCCCCAGAATCTTCGGCTGCTCCGCGAGCATCTTCCGAATAAGATCCGCCGGCACATGTCCTTCCACCACATAGGATCCAATCAGCCCCGTGTGGCACGACTCCATCGCCGAAAAGACCCCGGTGCTGCGCTTGATGTCGGAGAGGTCGTCCATGTCGATCACCTTGAGGTCGAACCCTTCCTTCTTCATGTAGGCAATCCAGCTTTTACAGCAGCCGCAACTCGGGCTCTTGTACACCGTCATCTTGAGCGGTGCTGCGCCCCGCACGCTGGCGAGTGCTCCGCGCGGCGCGACGAGCGCCAACGCGCCAAGCGCCGTCGCCGCTCCGAGAAAATGTCGACGATCCATGATCCCCTCCGTTACGGCTGGGTCGGCGGTGCTGACGCCGTCCATACGTTGTTCGAGCGATCCGTGTCCACCAACCGATGGTCCGGATCGAGCTCGACCTTCACCAGCTTCTTTCCCGTGAAGTTGTACTGCCGCGCGTAGCGTAGCGTGTTGGTGCTCCACACTTCAGCGGGATAGTCGTACTCCTTCGTTGTTCCGTCGCTGAACGTGAACCGCGCACGGATGGGCAGAACCCCCCGCGCGTGATTTCCATACACCACGGTGACCTGCGTGGTGTCACCCTTGCTTCGCTGGCTGACATCATCGACGCCCTGATCGAAGTGCGGATTCTCGATGAACCACTCGCGGAAGAACCAATCCAAACGGCGACCGCCCACATCTTCCATGGTGCGGAAGAAATCAGCAGGCGTCGGATGCTTAAAGGCCCAACGCTTGGTGTAGGCGCGGAACGCGTCGTCAAAGGCCTCAGGACCAAGAATCTCCTGACGCAACAACTGCAGTCCGACCGACGGTTTGACGTACGCCTGGAAGCCCAGAAGATTCGGATCAATCCGATCCGGGCCCACGTTGATCGTGCGGTCCATCTGTGACCGCATAAGATTTTCGATCATCGCGCGCTCCTGCGCGGCGCGCTTCATCTGGTCGCCACCCTCGGGGTACCGCTTTGCCTCCGAGAAAGTATTGATGAAGGTGTTGAACCCTTCGTCCTGCCACATGTACACGCGCTCATTGCTGCCAACGATCATCGGGAACCACATATGCCCGATCTCGTGCGTCACCACGTTGTACAACTCCTGCTTGGTGTCGCTCTTGGTCTCCATGGCGATCATCGGATACTCCATCCCGCTGATCGGTCCTTCAACCGCCGAGATGTGCGGCCACGGATACTGGAACCACCGCTCCGAGTATTCCTGAATGCTCATACGGCTCATGTCGGCCGCTTCCTTCCAGAGCGCCTCGGCCGACGGACGGTAATACGCAAACGCCATCGTCCCCTTGTAGCTCGAGGCGTCCCACTGATACTCCGGGCTCGCCGCCCACACCGCGTCGCGCACATTCTTGGCGGTGAACTTCCAGGTCTGCATCCCGTCCTTCTTGGGACGCGCCGCGCCACTCTTGAGTTCGTCCGCGGTGATGATGTTCACCACCTTCTCCGACTTGGCCGCTTCGGCCAAGCGCGTGATCTGCGCCGGGGTGAGCACATCCTTGGCATTGTCGAGCGATCCGGTGGCGGCCACGATGTATCCAGCCGGCACGGTCACGCTGAGTGTAAAGTCGCCGTAGTCCAAATAGAACTCGCCCTGTCCGAGATACGGCTCGGTGTTCCAGCCGCGCACGTCGTCGTACACCGCCACACGCGGATACCACTGCGCAATCTCGTAGAGCTTGCCGTCGCGTCCCATGCGGTCGGCGCCATGCTCAGGCACCGGAAAACTGTAGGCGATGTTAATCGTCGCCGAGCGTCCAGGTGCCAACGGTTCGGCGAGATTCACCTTGAACATCGTTTCGTTGTCGCGCGTCGTCACCGCAACGCGACGCATCGGCTTACCGCCCATCGCCGGGAGCAGCTGCTCCACGCGGGAGAACGTGTAGCCGCCCGCGAAGTCTCGCGCGCCGAACCGTGACCCCTGCGGAAAAATGTACGAGTTCAGGGAGTTGGCTTTGAACGCGTTCTGCTCAGTTTGCAGCCAAATAAAGGTCAGCGTGTCAGGCGAGTTGTTGGTGTACTTCACCGTCATCTCGCCCAGCACGGACTGTTTGGTGGTGTCGAGAGTCGCCTTGAGATCGTAGTCGGCCCTGTTTTGCCAATAGCGTGCGCCTGGTGCGCCGCTGCCCGTGCGCACCGCGCTCGGGCTTGTGCCGATCACCAGCGGCGCGAAGATCGAGGTATCGCCCACACCCGTCGGATCCATCTTCGGTCGCGCCGGACCCGACGCGCCCATCGGCGACATCGGCACCACCTGCGCACCCACGGTGCCTGCAACAGCGCCAGCCAACGCACTGGCACACAGGCCAGCCACCATCGCCGACCGCACAGCCCCACGAAGGAACAGCGTCACGGTATCTCCCGGATGAAAGCGCAATGTTCTGTTTACGGCGTGATCGACTTCGGCATCCCCGCCAGCGCGGCGACCAGCAGCAACGCCCACTGTGGTCCCTTATACCCCTCGGGGCCGTCCTGATACCACTCCGTGATCGCGTGTGCACCACCGCCGGAACCGCCACCGCCGATCGTGATGGCCTGAATCCCCAAGCTCATGGGGATATTCGAATCCGTGCTCGACGCACCCGTTTCAACCTTGGTCTGCCCAAGCGCCTTTCCCGCCGCGAGTGCAGTCGCCACAATCGGCGTGGCTTCGGTCTGCGGCACCTTCCCCACCGGACGAATCCCAATCGTGTCGTACTTCACCGCGATCTTCGCCTTGGAGTTCGGCCACCGCGCATTCTCCGCCGCGAGTCCCTTGGCAATCGCGTCCTGAATGCGCTTGTCCATCTCGTCGAGGTTTGTCACCGACTCCGAGCGCATGTCTACATCCATCGTGCCGTCGGGAGAAATGGTGTTCACCGACGTGCCACCCTTCACGATCCCCACATTGAACGTCGTCTTGGCGCCACTCGGCACCTGCAAATCCGAAATGTTCGCAATCGCGCGCCCCATCGCGTGGATCGCACTCGGCATACCAAACGCGCCGTACGAGTGCCCGCCCGGGCCCGTGAACTTCACACTGTAGCGCTTGCTCCCCACCGCGCGATCCGTGACATGAATGCCGAGACCGTCGACCGAGATGAAGTAGTCAACCTTTCCCTTGTACGCGCCGCCGAACATGTAACGCACCCCGCGCAGATCACCCGGGCCTTCTTCGCCGACATTGGCCACGAGAATCACCTTGCCGGTGGTCTTGATGGCCCCTTCGTTCAGCGCCTTCGCCACCGACAACACCACCGCGAGTCCGCGGCAATCGTCGCCAATGCCAGGCGCGTCATAGCGGTCGCCGGTCTTCTTCACCTTCACGTCCGTCCCTTCCGGGAAGACGGTGTCGAGATGCCCGGCGATCATCACCGTGGGGCCATTCCCCGTGCCGGGGCGCTCGACAATCACATTGCCAATCGAGTCGATCTTCGCCTGCGGATAGCCGAGTGCCGCAATCCGCTTGCGGAACTCGAGCCCGCGGGCAGTTTCCTTGAACGGCGGCGCGGGAATTTCGCAGAGCCCAACCTGCTGCTCGAGAATCCAGGCGTTCCATGACTTGATGTTGTCCATTCCCTTCTTGACCGACGGATCGTCCGTCGGGAGGGGGCGTCCCTGCGCAGCGACTGCGGCGGGGAGGGCCAGGGAGAATCCAAGGCTGACGCCAAGGCTGACGCCAAGGGCGGCGAGGATGTGGCGGACCGTGCGACGATGCATATTCGGCATGTTCAAAAGTGGACAGTTCGGCCTAACGAGCATTTGTTGAACCTATCCAGAACAACCCGGTTCCGCACCATGACTGAGCACTCCGAGCACCCCTGGTTCGCACACTACGACGCAGGCGTTCCCCGCACGCTGGGCCAATACCCAGAGCGCACCCTCGCGGATTACATCCACGACACCGCCGCGGAACGTCCGGAGCACCCCGCCTTCATCTTCAAGGGGCGCCCCTTCTCCTACGCGGACCTCGAGCGCTCGGCGAACGCCTTCGCCGCGGCCCTTCAGAAACTCGGGGTCAAACGCGGCGACCGGGTGGCGGCCATGCTCCCCAACTGCCCGCAATTCTTTATTGTGGAACTCGCGGCCTGGAAACTCGGCGCCAGCCTCGCTCCACTGAACCCGATCTACACGGAAGAGGAGCTCGTGTCTCCTCTCCAAACGAGCGATCCCTCGGTGGTCGTCGCACTCACGCCGTTCTACGAGCGGATCAAGGCGGTGCAGTCGCGCACCTCGGTGCGCCGCGTGATCACCACGAACATCAAAGAATATTTCCCGACGCTGCTACGCTGGGTCTTCACGGTGGCGCTCGAGAAGAAAGCTGGGCATCGGATCACCCGTCGTGATGGCGATCCCGCGCTCGCCGATCTCCTGGCCGCCAACGACGGCAAGGCACCCACCGGCGAGGGCGCCCGCCCCGATGACATCGCCCTGCTCCTGATGAGCGGCGGCACCACGGGCACCCCCAAGTGCGTTCCGGGCAAGCACCGCGATCTCGTGACCTCGGGGCTCCAGCTCCAGACGTGGGTGTCCGACGCGCTCCCAGCGTGGACGGGCAAGTTCATGCTCCCACTCCCGATGTTCCACTCCTACGGCGCCTGTGCGGCGCAGTCGGTGGCCTTCATCGGCCACAACCCGATTGTGTTGGTGCCCAACCCGCGCGACATCCCCGATCTCCTCAAGACCTTGGCACAAACACGGCCGCAGGTATTCGCCGGCGTGCCGACGCTCTACAACACCCTGCTGAATCGCCCCGAGGTCAAGGCAGGGAAGGTCGATTTTAGCTGCCTCAGGGTGTGCGTCAGTGGTGCTGCTCCGCTGATGGCCGAAACCAAGAAGCGGTTCGAAGCGGTGAGTGGCGCGCAGATTATCGAAGGGTATTCGCTCACCGAGTCGCTGCTCGCGGCCACCGCCTCGCCGGTACAGGGGATCAGCAAAATCGGCTCCGTGGGGCTCCCGCTTCCGGACGTCAACGTCTGCATTGCGGACGTCGACAATCCGGCGACGCTGATGCCCACGAACGAAGTCGGTGAGATCTTGATTGCCGCGCGGCAACTGATGGAGGGCTACTGGCGCAATCCCGAAGAGTCGGCGCTGATGCTCTGGGCCGATGCCGCAGGCACCCGCTGGCTCCGCACCGGCGACCTCGGCTACATGGACAGTGACGGCTACCTCTTTATTGTGGACCGCAAGAAGGACCTGATCAAGCCCAACGGATTCCAGGTCTGGCCGCGCGAGATCGAGGAAGTGATCGCGACGCATCCGGCAGTCGCCGAGGTGGGGGTCCGCGGCTTCCCCGATATGGCGCGCGGGGAGATTGCCGTGGCCTTTGTGGTGTTGCGTCCGGGAGCGAGCGCAACCGCGGAGGAGCTACGGGAGCATGCGAAGGCGCACTTGGCGCATTACAAGGTGCCTGAGAAGGTGGTGTTCCGGAGTGAGCTGCCTAAGTCGTTGATTGGCAAGGTGTTGCGTCGTATGTTGACGCTGGACGAGGAGAGCCCGACGGCGTAGCCACTGCGTGGTTCGTCACACGGTTTTTACAGATGTCCTCTATGTTCCAGCAATGACATCCTTCGTTCGCCGCGCCTCCGCGCTCGCTACCGCCGTTGTTGCCATTGGACTGCTCGGCGCGCGAACCGGCGCGCTCGCCGGCGCGCCGACAGCGAATCCGAGTCAGGCCCCCAAGAAGTCCGTCGTTGTGCTGATCTCGCTCGACGGATTCCGCGCGGATTATATCACGCGCCCCTGGGCGGTACGACTGCGCGAGCTTGCGGCGCGCGGGGTGCGCGCAGAACGCATGGTGCCATCGTTTCCGTCCAAGACATTCCCCAATCACTACTCGCTCGTCACGGGGTTGTATCCCGAGCACCACGGAATTGTGGCGAACGCCATGTCGGACCCCGAGCTGGGAAAGTTCGCGATCGGTGATAACCCCGCGGTACGCGACGCGCGCTGGTGGGACGGCGAGCCCATCTGGGTGACGGCAGAGAAGCAGGGGGTGCGCACGGCGCCGTTCTTGTGGCCCGGCAGTGAGGCGCCAATCGGTGGGATTCGTCCGCACTGGTGGGTGAAGTTCAATGGCACCATGCCGTACGCCGATCGTGTGCGAAAAGTGTTGGAGTTCCTCGACATGCCCGCCGACAGTGCGCCGCGTCTTGTGACGGCGTACTTCCAGGCTACGGACGATGCGGGGCATAACTACGGCCCGATGAGCGTGCAGAATGATTCCGCTATCGCGCGCGCAGATTCCGCGATCGGCGCGATCATGGATGGCATCGCCGCGCGGAAGTTTGGCGACCAGGTGAATCTGATTGTGGTGGCCGATCACGGGATGGCCGCGGTGAGCACCGAGCGGCAGATCTATTTGGACGACTACATCACGATGAGTGATGTGGAGGTCGTCGACTGGACTCCGGTCGGCGCGCTCGCGCCACTGAACGGCAAACTCGAGCCGGTGTACGCAGCGCTCAAGGACAAGCACCCGCATCTGCAGGTGTTCAAGAAAAGCGAGGTGCCGGCGCGTTTTCACTTCAACGCGCACAAGCATATCTCGCCGATCGTGTTGATTGCCGACGAAGGGTGGAGCATCACCACGCGTGCGCGCGCCGTGAACGCACCGCGCAGCGCGAATGGTGGCGCGCACGGCTACGACAATCAGTTGGTGAGTATGGGCGCGCTCTTCGTGGCGTCAGGGCCCGCATTCAAGAGCGGGGTGGTGGTGCCCCCGTTCCAGAACGTGCATGTCTACTCACTGATCGCGAAGCTGCTCGGCGTAACGCCAGCCAAGACGGACGGATCCGTGGATTCCGTGCGGGTGTTGCTGCGGCCGTAAGCGACGGTTCGCCGCTCGCGACCAACGGCTACCCTAGAACTCCCGCCGCTTCATCTCTTTGAAGAACTTGTCGCGATCGAGATCGTTGTCATCCACGATGCGCGCCGGGGCTGTCTTGTCATACGTCTTGCCGAACTCGGTCTTCGGCTTGGGCTGACTGGTGAGCTTCTTGACCAGTGCGGCAATCTTCTTATCGTCGTTCGCCATGATTCTCCCGTGGGGCTAATGGCCGTCCGTTGAATCTACGCGGCTTGTACGCCAAGTGCTCAAGGCCGGCGGATGGTGTGGGGGAATCCCTGAATCCGGACCCCACCGGCAGTCGGTACTATAGTGGTATCTAACATACCATTATAGCCCGGTCTGACTGGGCGGAGGACGGCATGGACTGGTTCGTGCAGAAGTACCTGCAGGCCTGCCTGGTCTGGTTCGGGGTGGGGGTCACCCTAGGCCTCGCCATGGCAGTATGGCCGATGCTCACGATGTACCGCGTGGCGCATATGCACCTGCTGCTCCTGGGCTTTGTGGCGCAGATCATCTACGGGGTAGCCCTCCATGTGATTCCCCGCTTTTTCGGCCAGCCGCTGGTGCTCCGGGAGTTCGGCTACTGGCAGTGGTGGGCAAGCCAGCTGGGGGTCCTGGTGCTGGTCGGCGGGCTCGCGGGGCGGATTCACGGCTGGACGCTCGCCGAACCCCTGATGATGGCCGGCGGCCTCCTCTCCGCAGCAGCAGCCTACCTGTTTATTGCCAACCTCTGGGCGACCATGCGCCGAGCCAAGGTGAACATCCTCCCGCGCAACAGCGCCGGCTCAGCAGGGCTCGCCGCGACCGCGCCAATCACGCGGCAACCCAAGCTGCCGCTCATGCCGCAGCCGGACTGAGCGAGCCCCACGGGTCTGCCAATTTCCACCTCCCCCTGATCTTCGCTTGCCCCGCGTAGTTCGCGCGCTGACATTCCAGCATCACTAGCGCCGCCGACTTCGCGAGGTTTGATGAGCACGAGCACCACTCCCCCAGCCGCGTCGTCGCCGACCGGTGCTGATCGCTTCATGGTCGCCGCGCTCGGCGTGGGGGCGCTCGCCTGCGTGCTGATGGTGCTCCCGTATCGGTCGTTCGATCTTGATCGATTCTTGGTGCCCAAAGAACTGCTGCTCCAACTCACGGTGCTGCTCACGGGCGCGGTCGCACTGTGGCGTGCGCGTCGCGTGCGCGATGTGCAAATGGACGCGGTGGCCTGGCTCTGGATCGCCTACCTCGCGCTGACGTTGCTCTCCGCGGCACTCGCACAAAACGGATGGCTCGCGTGGCGTGCAAGCACGCTCACGATCAGCGCTGCGATGGCCTTTGTTGTGGGGCGCTCGCTGCAGCGCGCAGGGCGTAGCGGAGCCGTGGCGCGCGTGCTTGCCGCGGTGGTGACTGCTGGGGCAATCACCGCGCTGCTGCAAGCCTATGGTGTAAAAATGGAATGGGCCGCAATGAGTCGCGCTCCCGGCGGCACCTTTGGCAATCGCAACTTCATGGCGCATCTCGCGGCGGCCGGTGTGCCGCTGCTCTTCTATTGCATCGCGACGGCGCGCGGGTGGATCACGTCGGTGCTCTGGTCGGTCGCGCTCACCATCTGCGCGGGGGCGTTGGTGCTCTCGCGCACGCGCGCGTCGTGGTTAGCACTGATGGCGTGGGGAGCCGTGGCGTTCGTGGTGGTGGTGCGCGGGCCATCGCTGTTTGATGTGCCGGGCGCAAAGCTCCGTGCCTCTGTCGCACTGGCCGCACTGATCGCCGGCGTGGCGGGCGCGTTGTTGATCCCCAATCGTCTCGAGTGGAAAAGTGACAATCCCTATCTCGAGAGTGTGACGGGGGTCGTGAACTACAAAGACGGGTCGGGGGCGGGCCGTCTGCGCCAATACCAAAACTCGGCGCGCATGGCGCTGGCGCATCCGCTCGGTGTTGGTGCGGGAAACTGGCCCGTCCAATATCCGAAGTTCGCGCCCACGGGTGATCCCAGCATGAGCGAAACCACGGGGATGACGGCGAACCCGTGGCCGAGTAGTGATTGGATGGCGACGCTGTCGGAGCGCGGTGTATTGGGCTTGGCCGCATGGGGCGCGCTGGTAGCGCTGTTGCTGCTTACGGCGTGGCGTGCGCGCTACGATCGTGCGCGCAGCGCAACCGAACGCCTCGCGGCGATTGCCGGAGCGAGCGTGGTGTTGATTGCGTCTCTTGAGGGCGCCTTTGACGCCGTGTTGCTGTTGCCGGTGAATGCCTTGGTGGTGATGGCCGTGGCCGGCGCGATGATTCCCGTGGGCGCCGCTGCGGGGCCGTGGCGCGGACGCCTCGCGATGGGTCCGGGGCTGCGAACCGTAGGCACCGTGCTGATTGTGCTGCTGTTGGGGAGCGCTGTGGCGCAGAGCGCCGGGCGTATTGACGCGATGCGTTTATACAACGCCGGCGCATTCGCTGGCGCAGCGGCGAGCGATCCCGGGAACTTCCGGATTCGCGTGCGCGCCGCCGAGATGTTTATCGCACGCGCCGACTGCAAGCGGGCGCGTCCGCATGCGGCCGCGGCAAAGGCGCTCTTTCCGAATTCACCCGCAGCCGGACGTGTTGGCGCGGCGTGCCGACTGAGCGCACGATGACGATTGTCCCGACGGTTCGCGTGCGCCACATGCAGACCGCGCTCGCGTTTTATACCCAGGTGTTGGATTTCGTCATGGCGAGTGCGGACGCCGAGGTCAGCGATCCGACGCACGTGGCGCTCCTGCGCGAGGGCGATCTACTGTTTCTCTCGAGCCATCAGGGCGACGGCGCGTTCGGCCAGGCGATTGTCGTGATGACCGATGACGTGGATGCGCTCTGCACGACGTTCCGCGCGCGTGGTTTGAAGACGCCAGGCAATCCCGACGCACCGGTGGAGGTGCACGAAGGACCACTGAATCAGACCTGGGGGACGCGCGAGTTCTACGTGGACGACCCGGACGGAAACACGCTGCGGTTTATGCAGGGATAGCGGGAGCGGCTAGCCACTCACCCACGGCGAACCACTCACCCACGGCTAGCCACTCACCCGCTGCAACTCCTCGAGGACCCCGGCCAACCGCACACTGTCCGCGCGCCCAAACACCGGCACTGCACGCTCGGTGATGACCGCGGCAACGTGCTGCACGAGCTCGGCAAAGGCATCCGCCCCCTCGCACGCCATTCGCTCCACCGTCCCATCCCTCCGCTCCACGCAAAGCTCGCTCGTGTCCAGCGCGCCCGGCGCGTGCGCTCCTGGGAGTGTGAGCACCGCGTCGCGTGTCGTGAGCGCCATCGTGCGGTGCGACGGTGCGTCGAACGAGACGTGAAACGACGATCCAAATCCATGGCCCCAGTCGATCCACCCCGACATGCTCGTGTCGACCTGCTCGCTGTTGCGCACCGCATTCGCCGCGACACGCACGGGATCGCGCCCGGCCATCAGCATGAATGGGGCAATGCAGTAAAGCCCGACGTCGAACAACGCTCCAGCGCCGCGGCGGTCAAGGCGATGGTCGCCGCCCGACAGATTCATGGGCCAACTAAAGGCGGAATGCCCGGATTGCGGGGCGCCGACCTCCCCAGAGGCGACCAGCGACAGCAGGCGACGCGCACGCGGATGATACGGCCACATATACGCCTCGAGGACAACACGTCCCACGGCCTCGGCGTGATCAAACACGGCGATCGTGTCAGCGACGGAGAGCGTCAGGGGCTTCTCGCACAGCACATGCTTTCCCGCATCCAATGCGCGATGCGTCCACTCTGCATGCAGGTGATTCGGCAGCGGGTTGTACACCGCGTCGATATCAGTGCGCGCGAGCATCGCATCGTACGCGGCGCAGGAATCACCGGCGCGACTCGCCTCCGCCACAATCGTCTGCCCTGACGCGAGCATCGCGGGCTTGAGACTCCTGTGATAGATCCGGCTGGATGCGCCGAGTACTCCCCAGCGTAATGGCATGCGCGCCCTGTGTGCGAACCGCGGTCAGGAGTGGGTGTTTCAGGAGCCTGTAGGGAAGTATGGCGGCGCGCGACCTTTACGCCAGCCGCTCCGCGCGCTTCATTAGGGCGTTCGCTTCCCACCCCCCGACCCCGATTTCTATGACCATCTACGGCACCGCCCTGCTCGCTGCCTGTCATATCCTTGGCATTGTGCTCGGGGAGCTCCTCGGGCGCGCGCTGGGCGTTAAAACCAACGTGGGCGGGGTCGGCATCGCCATGCTCCTCCTAATCGCGGCCCGATACCATGGGCATACGCGCGGGTGGCTCGCGGCCAAGAGTGAGGACGGCGTCAACTACTGGGCGGCGCTGTACATCCCCGTCGTGATTGCGATGGCCATGCAGCAAAATGTGCTCAAGGCAATAAGCGGCGGCCCAATGGCGCTGCTCGCGGCAGTGCTGACGGTGGCCGCATGCACCCTCTGCATCTCGGTGATCAATCGGCGTGAAGTGATCGGGTCGCACGACGAGTCTCCCAACGCGACGAGGAGCTGACCGATGGACACCCTCCTCCAGAAAATCGCCACCGACAACGGACTCATTTTGTCGTTTGCGGTGATTGGGCTTGTTGTGCTCTGCTCGGGCTACATCTCGCGGTGGCTCACGATGGGCCGGATTCAGGGATCAGCGATTGCAATCCTCATTGGCCTCGCACTCGCCTACGTCGGTGGACGCATGACCGGCGGGAGCAAAGGACTCGCCGATGTGACCTACTTCAGCGGCATCGCCCTGATGGGTGGAAACATGCTCCGCGATTTCGCGATCGTCGCGACGGCCTTTGAAGTGCACCCCGCCGAAGCCAAGCGTGCTGGTGGGATCGGCGCGATTGCGCTGTTGATTGGCACGGTGCTCCCGTTTGTGATCGGCGTGTCGGTGGCTTGGGCCTTTGGGTATCGCGACGCCGTCAGTCTCACGACGATCGGCGCTGGCGCCATCACGTACATCGTCGGACCAGTCACCGGTACGGCAATCGGCGCGACCCCGGAAGTCATTACCCTCAGTATCGCGGCCGGCGTGTTCAAGGCGATTTTTGTGATGGTGATGACGCCCATGCTTGCCAACTTTATGCGCCTCAAGACGCCCCGCTCCGCGATGGTCTTCGGTGGACTCGCTGGCACCGTGAGTGGCGTCTCGGCAGGGCTCGCGGCGACCGACAGAAAGTTGGTGCCGTACGGCGCCCTTGTGGCCACCTTCCATACCGGGATCGGCTGTCTGCTAGCCCCGTCAGTGCTCTACTTCGTGGTGCGCGCGCTGGTCTAAACGATCGGAGGTTTCCGCATGCACATCGCAATCATCGGCGCCGGCCCATCGGGAATCACCGCGGCCAAGAACTGCGCGCAGGCCGGAATTCCATTTACCTGGTTTGAGAAAAGCGGGAAGGTGGGCGGCAACTGGGTGTTCGACGACGCACTGGGTCACTCGAGTGTGTACGAGAATACGCACCTGATTTCGTCCAAGACGCTCTCGTCGTACGAAGATTTTCCCATGCCGGCCGCGTACCCGGATTATCCGAATCACCGCCAGCTGCAGGCGTACTTTGAATCGTACGCGCGGCATTTTGGAATCCTCGACCAGGTGCGCTTTCATCACACCGTACGACAGGCGCAGCCGACGCGCGATGGTGGATGGGAACTCGAAGTCGCCGGCCCCGACGGTGTGACAACCACACAGTTCACGCACCTCATGGTGGCCAACGGCCATCACTGGAATCCGCGCTGGCCGGAGATTCCGGGCACCTTCGCGGGGCGCTACATGCACAGCCACGATTTCAAACGGGCCGACGACAGTTGGCGCGGCGCGCGCGTGCTCGTCATTGGCGCCGGCAACTCGGCGTGCGACGTGGCTGTTGAAACGGCCCGCATGGCGCAGGCCGTGCACCTCTCCATGCGCAGCCCGCAATGGTTCGTGCCCAAGTATCTATTCGGGACGCCCTCTGATGTGATGGCGTCGCGTTCCACCTGGCTTCCGCGCGCCTGGCGGCAGTGGGGACTTACCAAGCTCCTCGGTTTCGTGCAGGGCCGGTATCGCGACATCGGCTTGCCAGAGAATACCGAGCCGGTGTTGTCGCACCATCCAACGGTCAACTCGGAACTCTTGGATGTGATCCGCCACGGGCGCATTGTGCCGCGTCCCGGTATTGCACGATTCGACGGCCATTCCGTGCACTTCACCGACGGGAGCTCCGACAACTACGACGTGGTGGTGGCCTGCACCGGCTTTAAAATCTCCTTTCCGTTCTTCCCAGCGGGATTCTTGGATCTCGAGCACGCCGAACAGGTGCCGCTCTACAAAAAGATGATGCACGCCGAGCATCAGTCGCTGTACTTTATCGGCCTGTTTCAGCCGTTGGGGTGTATCTGGCCGCTGGCGGATTATCAGGCGAAGCTCGCCTGTGCCGACATCCACGGCCGCTACCAGCGTCCCCGCGACCTGCCGGCCGCGATTGCTCATGAGATTGCGCACCCGCACTATCAGTGGGAAGCAGCACCCCGACATTCTACCGAAGTGGATTACCACATGTTTCGCCGAGAACTTCTCGCCGAACTTGCAACGGTTTCGCGGCCGAGTGCGGCCACTCACACAGGGAGCTAGTGATTATGCACGCACGACAGGGAGCAACTGCTCGCGTCAACGCTGTGGCCGTTATTTTCACGCTGGTGTGCAGCATGGGGAGTGCGTCGCGGGCTGCCGCGCAGGCGCAGCCGGTGCCTGTCACGTCGGCAAAGCCGGGGTGGCAGTGGAGCTTCGATAGCGCGCAAACCGTGGTGAATACCGTCCGCGCCGGGCGCGATCTCTCGCCGGCGAAGTGGCCTGGCGGAGCGAAAGCCGCGGTGTTGCTCTCGTTCGATGTCGACAACGAAACCGTCGCGCTCCGCTACGGCGAGCCGACCGTTGGCTCACTCTCCGAGGCACAATACGGCGCACGGGTTGGGCTGCAACGCATTGTGTCCTTGCTCGACAGGTACCAACTCCCGGCGACCTTCTTTGTGCCGAGTGTGAGTTTGCGCCTGACGCCGACAATGGCCGCCGTCATCAAGAAGAGTGGTCGGCACGAGTTCGCGGTCCACGGATGGATTCACGAGCTCAACACCACCTTGCCGGATTCCGTGGAGCGGCGGTTGCTGACGCAGGCGATTGCGGAGCTGACGCAACTCACGGGCACGAAGCCCGTGGGATATCGCGCGCCGAGTTGGAATTTTTCGCCCAACACGTTGTCGATTGTCCGCGACCTTGGCTTCCGCTACGAAAGTTCGTTGATGTCCGACGATCGTCCGTATGAGCTCCTGCAGCGCGGCGCACCGTCGGGCATGGTGGAGATTCCGGTGCAATGGATTCTTGACGATGCGCCACTGTTTGATCCGCGCGGCCAGCGCTACGCCTCACCGCGCGAGATCGCGCAGGTCTGGATCGATGAGTTCGACAAGGCGCTCGAGGAGCATTCGATGGTGGTGCTGACGTTGCATCCGCACATCAGCGGGCATCGGTCTCGGATTGTGGCGCTCGAACTGTTTTTGGCCCATATCCGGAAGCTGCCGAAGGGGACCGTCTGGTTCGGCACGCACGCGCAGGCTGCGGACTACGTGCGTGCCGAAGCAAAGCTTGGGGAGCCGGTGGTGCGGCGTTAGTTCATTGCGTTATCGCGCCACAATAAACACATAAATGCGCCACTATCACGCCAATTTCCGGCTTACGGCGCTTTTACCACCGGGCGCGGGTACGCCGATTCCAGCGCCTTCACATACTCCGCGAACAGCGCCTTCGTCGTATCCAACTCGCGCTTGACCGCGGCGCGATAGTCGGCGTGCGTGGCAAAGTCGTAGAGCAGGGCAGCCATGGCCTGCGCGTCCACCACAAAGCCGTCGTGACCGATCGCGCTCAGGGCGTCGGCTTCCATCTCATAGGTGTGGAACCCGCCGCTCGAGGTGTACGCCGAGAAGCCGGTGCCCGGGATGTCGCGTGAGACGGTGCCGGTCTCCTCGAATCCCTGCGGCTTGCCGCGCTCTTCCTGCACATGCGTGCCGCCGAACTTCTTGATGTAGGCAAAGGCCACTTCGTTCAGCGTGGATTCAGCAATGCCGTCGCGCATGCTGCCGTAGGGCTCGATCTTCACTTGCGTGCCGGTGGCGAGCGCGGCGGCACGAGCGGCGTTGTCGACCATCTCACGCACCTGCGCGAGATACACTTGGTCCGGATAGCGGATATAAAAATCGGCGACGGCGAGATCCGGTACCACGTTCGGTGCCTTTCCACCTTCCGTGATAATCCCCTGCACACGGGTCTCGGGGCGCATATTGCGCCGCATCGCGTCGACATTGTTGAACAGATGGATCACCGCGGTGAGTGCATCGCGTCCTTCCCACGGGGTCATCTGATGCGCGGGGGCACCGGAGAATGTGTACTTCACCCCGTCGATGTTCAGGCAGCAGGAGCCGAACCCTGAGGCGGCACGCTGGCTCGCGGTGCTGGAGTGCGAGCGCACGATGATATCGGCGCCGTCAAACACATGCGCTTCGTGCATGACCGTCTTGGCCGGCGGGGGCATCATCTCTTCGGCCGGGGTGCCATAAATCGTCACCGTCCCTGGTGTCTTACTGCGCGTCAGGAACTCCGCGACTGCGATTCCAGCCGCTATTCCCGTTGGGCCCTGGGCGCTGTGTTGATCGCCGTGGAAATTGCCCTTGGTGCCGCGAAGGGCGTCGTATTCCACAATGACGCCGAGGTTCGGCCCTGGTGTGCCATTGTGATAGGTGGCCACGAAGGCCGTCGCGAGGCCGCCGACTCCGATTTTGATGTCGAAGCCGTGGGCCTTGAGGTAGTTGGTGATCGTGAGCACCGAGCGTGTTTCGGTGAAACCGATTTCCGGGTGCTTGGTGATGTCGTCGGCCATCGCGAGGAGCTCGGTGTCCATGAGCTGCTTGGCGCGGGCGGCGATTGCGTCGCGCACCGGGTTGGCTGCGGTGAGCTGGCTGACCAGCGCGGGGATGGCGAGCGACTGCTGGAGCGCCCCCATCTTCTTGACGACCTCGGCGGCTGCAGCGCGCTCAGCGGGGGTCTCCTGCGCGCCCAGTGTGGCGAGGCAGACGACAGGGAGTGCGAGCAGGGCCGCGAGGATGCGGCGGGGGCGGAAACAGCGGGTCATCAGGAGGCTCCGGATCGAGTGGTCAGGTGAAAGGTGTTCGCGGTTGGCGGTTTGGGGAACCTCCGGGCGAGGGAGCCCTCGTGCTGTCGCGTCGGAGTGCTTGCGACCGTGCCACCCGTGCGACACTTTCTGGGAATGACAACAAACCACAAATAGCTACAATCCATAACTGTTGCTGTATAACGACTTACAAATATCAACGAGCCTCAATTCAGTCAAAACTACCGATATTAGGGGTATTTTAACTATTCAAATTACTATCAAAAAGACAAGATCCAGCATAATTGCTAGCATTTTTAGACTACACTTTATTCTGCACGGACCTGCAGCTCGGTGTGCAAAGTTGAACTAATGGTCATAAGTGCCACGAAATACTACATAACTCGTTGATGTACAACGCTTTAGCAGCAACTTAAGGGCTTGACAGCACATGATTAATGTGCTATTATTAGAGTACTCAAGCTACACTCTAGTTTCACACACATTCACAACGTCAAATGCAAAAGCTCACAGTCTCGTATGCACGAGTCAGTTCACTGACGCAGAGCACACAGCGTCAAATCGACGGGTTTGCGAGCTGTACGGCGATTCTGGGCGATTCTGGGCGGTTAAAACAGACTTTTGACAGACAATACGAAGACAAATGCTCGGGATCAATCAAGTTTGGCGAGCGACAAGGGGGGAAACGACTGCTCGATGACTGTAGAAAGGGGATGATTCGAGAGATTCATTTCTGGGAAATCTCACGTTTGGGGCGAGACGCGCTTGATATCGCTCACACAATCAACGAGTTCGTTGAGTTGGGCATTCAAGTCATCATCAAGAAAGAGGGGATTCAGCTGCTTGATGAGCAAGGCAAAGTGAATGCGACAGCGCAAATCATCATCGCGGTCTTGTCAGTGCTGTCACAAATCGAGCGTGTGAATATTCTCGAACGTCAAGCAGAAGGGATCGCTGCTGCGAGAGCACGCGGCGCATTCATCGGCAGGAAAGCAGGCACAGAGGAATCGAACGAGAAGTTCCTGGGCAAATCAAAATCTCAAAAAATCATGAAGTTTTTACGAGAAGAGAAGAAAATCACACATGTTGCATTGCTGGCAGGTTGCTCAACTGCGACGGTGTACAAAGTGAAGCGAGCACAAGAACAAGAAGCGAAATACCGAACAGAACACGCATAGCTGTGCTTCAACCGTATTCGAGATTATCACGCACTGACACTAGTACTGTTTAACAAAACGGTATTCAGGAAATCTCTAGTAGTTTTGTTGTACAGCAGCGTCTAAACTCTCGGAACGTACGTGAGTAAAGATGCTGCTTTGTTTCATACTGCGAGATGTCTAATGATAAGAAAGTATAAATAATGATTGATACGTATTACGAAGTAAGAACAACTCAGAAACAAATCAAAGTCATCTACCTCATCGTGTTATTACACAACTCTTGCAGTCACAAGAATCTGGTATGCTGAGAACAAAAATGTTTTGACTCACTGGTTTGCTTCGAGACAACTTCAACGATTACAGATGCATCGTGCATCTTAACACACGTGTATCTATGAGCACCGTTACGTGAACAGAGAGGGACAAGATAATGAAACGAGACAACACAGAATCAGACAGAACAGATTTCAGGAAACAAATCAGTAACGTGAAGTGGGATTACATCATTCAGTTTCAACCAAAGAGTGACGTCATCACGGCTGACCGTATGCTATTTGATAAAACATTCACAGCTAAGACGCGTCGGAGACGCTTACTCAGCGTCGACTTGGAAACAGGTCATCAGTACAGCGTCGATGATGCAACACCGATTCAAGCAAATTTGCCGACTCGCCGAAAGGTCAGAATCTGGAAACGTCATGTTGATGCAACGGAAGTCGAAAAACGAATCATCACGACGTTTTATTCCTTTCTCAGAAAACGAATGAGAAAAGCGGTGCATATGATTTGCATCGTCGAAGATTACGGAGAAAAGAACGCACACCCAATGGTGTATATCGGCAATCTTAATAGAAAGAAAGTCACGAAGAATCTGTTCATTGATGCAGCGAAAGCGGCGGGTCTGACGATTGGCTGCGTAAACGGAAAATATCTAATCACGAAATACTCACGTGACGATGCTGCAAAACGACAACACTTCACGAATTTAACGTGGTATGGATCAAAATCTCTCAGTGATAAATATTTACAGACGACGAAACAACTTGATTCAAGTTCGGACTGTTTTTGGATCAGCGACTCAGCGTACAGAAAACTATTTGCATCACAGGAAACTGACACATGAACACGTTACTATGCAGAATCACCGACGCAAAATATTTGCTTATGATTGACTTCTTAGCATTGAAGTGGAAATGCAAAGTGCAAGAAGTTGTCCCGAGATTACTGAGTCAGACATACACAGAGTTGAGTGCCAGAAAATAAACAGGAGAAACGAATGAAAACACAGAAGACATATGTTTCAGCGGGCGAGTTAGCCAGACATCACGGGTATTACAGGGATACGATGGTCGCTCTCTTAACAGCATTGTTAGTCGAACATACACATATCAAGACATATCGCGTTGGGAACAAAACATTGTATAAGCGCAGTGACATTGATGCGCTCATGATGGAAACGGCTCATGTCTGATAAACAACTGCTCATCAACTTGAAGCAATACTTCACGAGGTGTCGTGAGGAACAGTTGGAGTTCTGCGAGAAAGCAAAATCACAATCAACAAAGCATCACTTCACGCATGTTGCAGCTGTGTATCAAGCGCTGGGTGAACAAATCAGCGAAGATGGCAAATCTTTAGTTGTGAAATAGAACTTGCAGTGCATAGAAAAAGCCCCGACTCATCATCGGAGCTTTTCTGTATGTGTGCGTCAATTTCGACTTACGTAGTGGGCACGAAATGAGATTTCTTTTTCACTTCGACTCGCTTCAAGTCAGCATCAATAAACGCATTCATCTTCTGCGCATCAACGTCTAGTTCATCACGTGTAATCGCCCGAGTCTGATAGAGATCCGTCATTTCTCTACCTTTGTGACCCATATACGCGAGAATATGACTTCGTTCAATGCCAGCTTTCTCTGCCCAGACTGAAAACGTTCTTCGGCAATCTCGGCTGGTGTGGGGTAGATGCAGGTTGCGAAGCACTTTGTTTAATGCGTTTTGCGTGACTCGTCTTTCACTAAGATTTTTCAGATTGTAATGCTTTGGATACAGAAGTGACGGGACCACTCGATTTGATTGCGCTGTTTTGGTGCCCGTTATTCTTAGATGCCCAGTTGCTTTATCACGCTCCCATTTCAGCTCAAGAAATTCACTGGGTCGAAATGCGTGAAGCGTCATCATCTTTAGACAATCGGTGTAAAGCAGCTTGGTGACAGGTGTTATGCGCGACAGCTTAGTAATCTGCTCGCAAATGTCAAACAACTCGCGCGGTGTTGCGAAAGGGTGATGTGGTTTTCTGTTCGTGATTCGCAAGCTCTCAATGTTCTGCACCGACAAATACAGCGACGATTGTTTGGAATGACCACAGTGCTTGTGAAGAAAAGCAAGAAAATGCTGACGCGAGTAATTGAACATGTCATGCTTTTTTGCTTTTGAAAAATGATGTTGCAGCTTCTGAACGATATGCGGTAAGTCGCTCAGCGTATGAGTCTCACGGATAAAGCCGCGAGTTTGGTAGCTGCGAATAACGTACGCACTTGTTTTTGTTGTCGTCAGAGATAAGCCACTCGTTTTTCTATATTCGTCTAGTTCAGCTAACAGATTGTTCTGTTCATTGCCTTGAAGCAAATGCGCTTTGCCTTTTTTCCATGCGCTGTATAAATCAATGAGTTTCACCTTTTGCTCGCGCAGCTGCAGCAGCTGCTCAACTCTGCCTTCGCGATTCAGTTCCTTCAACATCAGCTTCATCTCAGCGATAATCGTTGCCGCATTTTTGGTGTCAGGATAAATGCTCGTCGACAGCTGCAGTCGTTTGCACTGCGAGAATCGGGTTGTGCATTGAATCAAGTAGGCACCATATTCAGTGCGTGCGCTGTTCTTGATCCGTGACAGTCTGTGTGCACCTTTCATATAGAAATACTATCACATTTACTATTCAGCTACAAGTAACAGCCTCTAACTGATTATATATCAAGGAGTTACGTGATTCGACACTTTCTGGGAATGAAAATATCCTCTCTCTTGCGAGCCGTCCGGAGCATTGTGGTCGGCACCGCCCTTGTTGCGGCACTCCCGAATCTTGCGCACGCCACCTGGTCGGTCATTGCGGTGGACATGGCAACGGGCCGCATCGTGATCGCGTCAGCGACCTGCGTAAACAACAACGATCGCTTTCTGATGGGCGTGCAGGCGGTGGTCGTGCCCGGACTCGGCGTTGCCGCCTGTCAGGCCGGCGTTGATGGCACGCATGCCAACCAGATGCTGGTGTTTGAGGAGCTCAAGAAGGGGACAGACCCCAAGCGCATTATTGAGCTGCTCAGTGCCGACCCCGCGTACCAGTCGCGGCAGTTTGGCATTGTCGATCTCAAGGGGCGCATGGCCGGCCACTCGGGCCTGACCAATGGCTACGTGTCACAGGACATTCACGGCCAGGTGCCGGGCACGCAGATCTTCTATTCGATTCAGGGCAACATTCTGCGTCCGGGTGAAGTGATTCCGAACGCGGTGCGCGCATTCCTCAACACCAACGGTGCGATCACCGACCGTGTGATGGCCGCGCTCGAGACAGCGGACAAGTTCGGCGGCGACAGCCGCTGCACCTGCCCCGCGTTGCCGGATGGGTCAATGCCGGCGATTCCGTGCGAAGGACGGACCGCGTACGTCGCGTATATGCTGATGGCCGAGAAGGGCGATAAGGCGGGCGAAGGCGCGCTGCGGATGTCGGACTCCACTTGGGCGCACAACAACGGCAACTACAGCATGTACATCACGGTGACGCAGCCCGAGCAGGGAGGGCCGAACGTGATCAAGGCTGGCGAAAATCTGAATCCTGTGAAGACGCTCCGCATGCGCTACGATGCCTGGCGGAAAGTCCAGCCGTCGTCATTCAAGTGAGGAATCCAACAATGACACGGACTGTGACGGTTGTGACACGTGGTGTGGTGGCGTTGACGGCACTGGTGCTGAGTGCCGCAACAAGTCTGCAGGGGCAGGCGCCAGCGGCCGCCGCACGTAGCGGCGGCGGTGGCCGCGGCGCGATTCGGATCATGACGCTCACCTCGTCGGCGTTCCGCGATGGCGGAATGATCCCCGAGAAGCATGCGCAGGCCGGACGCGATGTGTCGCCGGCACTGACCTGGAGTGGCCAGCCGGATTCTGTCGTCAGCTACGTGCTGCTCGTGCACGACGCCGACGCCGTGACCGGTGACGGCACGACGGACACCATGCATTGGATGGTGTGGGGGATTCCGGGTTCGGTCACAGCGCTTCCCGAAGGGTTGCCGCAGGGCACCACGCTCACGATCCCTGGTCTGCCCGCGGCGGCTAGCGGTGGTCGTGGCGGCGCAACGGTGCGTCAGCTCAGTGTGAGTGGCCCGTACTACCGTGGTCCCGCCGCGCCGTCCACCGGCCCGGCGCATCACTATGTGTTTGAGCTCTACGCGCTCGATATCAACATCAATGTGCAGGCGGCCGGGCAGCAGACGCTGCCGACACGCGAATCGGTGATGGATGCCATGAAAACGCATGTGCGCGCCAAGGGCACGCTCGTCGGGCTGTACCGCCGGCCAGCGCCGTAACGCTGTGCCGTAACGCTGTGCCGTAACGATGCACCGTCACACCACTCCGTGTCGGTGCTGGAGCACGGTGATCATGATTTTGCCCCTTTCATCACGCCGACCGTTCGGGGCACGACAGTTGTCTTGCGACAATGTCTGGTTGGCATCTCTCGCAGGAACATTCGGTATGGCATCGCCCCGACACTTCATCGCCACCGCTCGGCCGATTCTTCGCCACGCGATCGGCATCATGATTGCCGCGTCCGCGGTAACAGCCGCCTCGACGACACGCGCCCACGCGCAGGCGCTTCCGCCGAACCCAAACGGTCCGCAGGCGAACTGGGCGCTCTTTGAGAAGTTCAGCACCGCGAACGCGCGCCTGCTGACCTACAGCACGACCGTCACGCCGCGCTGGATTGGGCAGAGCGATTCGCTCTTTTACAGCTGGCGCGACCATACGGGCGAGCACTGGTATCTCGTGAACGCGGCCACACGCACCAAGAAGCCGCTCTTTGATCAGGCCAAGATGGCCGCACAGCTCACGGTGCTTCGCAAAAAGGCAGTCGACGCCTTTGCACTCAACGAACTGTTCACGATCGTGAACATCACCAAGGATCACAAACACCTTCGCTTCGCCGTTGATAGCACGCGCTACAACTGGAACATCGCGACCGAAACATTGACTAGCCTCGGGCTATTCCGCGGTGCCCAAGACTCGCTGATGACCAAGGATGAAGAAGTCGATGCGGCCGTTGGCGTCGGGGGTGGACGCGCGGGCGGTGGTGGTGGTCGCGGAGGCGCGGCCGCCGGAGGTCGCGGTGCGGCGCCTGATGTTCGAAACTGGGCCCCCGATAGCTCGGCGTTCGTGTTTGCGCGCAACCACAATCTGTACCTGTGGGAAAAAGCCAAGGGCGACACCGTGCAGATCACGCGCGACGGGATCGAGAAGTTCACCTTTGCCGTGGGCAGCGGTCGCGGCGGGCAGCAGGACTCGACGCAGCAGATGCTCGACGAGACGCTCGATCAAGCCGCTGCTGCCGCGCGTCCGTCGCGGCCGGCGCTGGTCTGGTCACTCGACTCGAAAGCGTTCCACATCACCCGCACCGACAATCGCGGCGTGAAGAATATGTTTTTGGTCCGTTCGCTCACGACACCGCGCCCCACGCTCATGCAGTACGCGTACCCAATGCCTGGCGAAGACAGCATTCCAAAGCCCGAGCTCTGGACGTATGTGCGCGGCGAAAAAGAAGCCAAGAAGGCGCCGCTCGACCGCTGGCGTGATCAGCGCATTGTCGCCTCCGGTCAGGTTGGGGTAACGCAGCAGGGGGGACGTGCCGGTGGCGCTGGCGGCGCTGCTGCGCCGGCGAGCTACTGGATGGGGAAGAACAGCTCAACCATTCGCGTGGTGCGTCGCGACCGCTTGCAGCGCAATGTCGAGTTCGTAGAGCTCGATGTCGCGACCGGCAAAAGCAAGGTGTTGTTGAGCGACACGAAGGGTGACTTCGGATCACTGGAACTGCAGACGCCGATCTACGTGAAGGCCGGTGGTGATTTCCTCTGGTTCTCTGAGCGCGATGGCTGGGGTCACTACTATCTGTATAGCTACGACGGCACCCTCAAGCGGCAGTTGACGTCAGGCGAATGGCGCGCCGACGCGGTGGTCGGCATCGACAGCGTAAAGGGTGTTGCCTACATCCGCGGCCAGGGTCGCGAGCCCGGGGAGAATCTCTACAACACGCATCTGTATCGTGTGAGCCTCGCCGATGGCGCGATCACGTTGATGGATCCGGGCAATGCGTCGCACGCCTCCACGCGCTCGGAGAACTTCCGGTGGATCGTCGATCAGTCCTCGCGCGTCGACACAGTGCCGCGTGTGCAGTTGCGCGATGGAACCACCGGCAAGGTTGTGCTCGATCTCGAAACCGCTGACCTCTCGCGCCTCACGGAAGCGGGATGGAAGTATCCCGAGACCTTCCAAACACTCGCGGCCGATGGCGTCACGAAGATTTTCGGCAATATGTGGAAGCCGTTCGACTTCGACTCAACCAAGAAGTATCCCGTCATCGCGAATGTGTATCCGGGGCCGCAAACCGAGTCAGTGACCGGCACCTTCAATGCCACGGCGGGACCGCAGCAGCTCGCGCAGCTGGGTTTCATTGTGATCCAGATTGGCAATCGCGGCGGGACACCCGCGCGGTCGAGCATGTATCAGGACTTCGGCTACTTCGATATGCGCGACTACGCGCTGGCCGACAAGAAGACGGGAATCGAACAGCTGGCCTCGCGCCACAAGTGGATCGACATCGACCGCGTGGGAATCTTCGGCCACTCGGGCGGCGGCTTCCTGACCGCGGCGGCGATGCTCCTCCCACCGTACAACGAGTTCTTCAAGGTGGGTGTGAGTGAATCGGGCAACCACGACAACAACATCTACAACAACAACTGGTCGGAGCAGTACCACGGGCTGAAGTGGGTCGCAGCGTCCGACACCGCGCGTCTGACAGCAGAGGCGCGGTCGAAGGGGCGTTCGGCAGATTTCGCGGCGGGCGCCGCGATCGCCACCACCGAGTTCGGTGGTGGACGTGGCACCGGCACGGGCGCTGGGCGCGGTGGTGTTGGCGCCGCCGGTCGTGGCGGGAATGTGACGGGTGGCCGCACCGCCACCGGCACCGCCACAGGCACCGCCACAGGCACCGCCGCTGCAGTGCCCGACAGCGTCTTCTGGATCTACGTGCCCACCAACATCGACATCGCGAATAACCTCAAGGGCAAACTGCTCCTCGAGACCGGTGACGAAGACAACAACGTGAGCCCGAGCAATACGATCCGCTTGATCAACGCGCTCATTCAGAGCGGCAAGCGCTTTGACTTCATGCTCTACCCGGGACAGCCACACGCCTACGGTCCGATGGCACCCTATGCGTTCCAGCTGCAAGCGGAGTACTTCTCCGAGTTCCTCCTCGGCGATCGCAGTTTCCGAATGAGCGCCGATTTCAAGAAACACACGCCATAGCAAAGCCAACACTCGAAACACGAACGCCGCGTCGAGAGACGCGGCGTTCGTGTTTGTTGGCTGCCAGAGTATCGCGCTCTGACTTACCGCCCCACAATCCACCGCGCCTTATAAATCTTCTCGCCAGGCACCGGCACTACCGCCGCGGGATTCAAGAAGCGGAGCGTGTCGCTCCACCAGCTCTCCCCTTGCGCCCCAATCCACACCACCCGCTTTGACTCGGGCTCCGTGTCGATTGACTTGATCTTGCCCGTCGCACCAAGCGTGGGATGCAACGACAGGGTGTGCGTGTCCCGATCGAACAGCCAGGTATGGGCGGCGGTCGCCAGGGTGAGCAGCGGCGTGCCCGGCACGGGCATCATGTCGTGGCCGTTGATATCCGGCAACGGCACTACTACTTCAGCCACAAGCCGCGGAGTCGCGCTCTCCCAGTCGGCCAAGCGATATCCCACCACATCTTTCTGCGAATCAGCCCACAACATTTTTCGCGGCGCATCCCAAATCACCCCGTGCGGCCAGGGAGTGTCCACGTGAAAGAGCTCCACATCCGACCGCGCCACATCGTACACGCTCAACCGATCGCCCGGGCCGGTCCCCACATGCGAGGCCGCCACGACCACCCGATTCCCGGGCAAGAGCTCAATGGAATGCGCATTCATCGCCGTCGCGTAGAACTCCACGCGTCCGCTGGCCCGATCAATCACCGCCGCACCATTCGAGGACGCGGTAATCAGGATCCGCGCCCCACCCTCCACAGCCTTGCACTCGGCGATTGTCTGGAACTTGCGCCGCATCCCCTCGGGAAGCTCGGGGCGCTGTGCCGCACGCCAGCTCCACACTTTCTTCGGTGCGGTGCTACTGATGTCCAAAATGTAGAGCTCCTCTGTCCCGCAGACGATCAGCTGCGTCGACGGGGCGGTCCGTGTGGCGCTCGCCGAGGCGCTCGCCGAGGCGCTCGGTGCTCCACGCGAAGTCACCAATGAGACCGCGGCCAACCCCACCACGAATGCGGTACGAATCTCCATGAATACGGCGCTCCAATCGCAGAAAAGCCTCGATGTGCCAGCGAACCCCCTCGCCACCACACCCCAATGTGTCGCCCATGGATGGACGAATGCGATGCAAACTACCACTATATAGAGGTGGAGAACACCAGCACCCTTTGTGAGGCACACGGAACAGGCATGATTCGACCGCGGTTTGTGTTGCTCGTCGGCTCGTTGCTCGCCCTCCAGGCGAGTGCGTCTGCACAGCAAGCAACCACGGCCGCAGAACGGACCGCCGCGTGGACAGCGCATAAGACGCTGGCCGACCAATCCCCGTTCCGCTCCCTCGCGTGGCGCGCCGTTGGTCCGGTGAAAACCGGCGCACGGATCGAAGCCATCGCCATCCCGCGCGGAAACACCGGCACGATCTACGCCGGCGTCGGCACAGGGAATCTCTGGAAGACAGTCAACAACGGCCTCACCTGGAAGCCGATCTTCGAACACGAGAGCGCCTTCGCGATTGGTGATGTGGCGGTCGCGCCGAGTGATCCGAAGACGGTTTGGGTTGGCACGGGCGAGGCACAACCACGCTTTGCGGGCTACGCCTACGGTGGCAGTGGTGTATTCAAGTCGGTGAATGGAGGCGACTCGTGGCGCTCCATGGGACTCGCCGAAACACAGCACATCGCAAAAGTGCTGATCCATCCGTCCGACCCGAACATCGTGTATGTCGCGGCGATGGGACGCCAGTGGACCCCGAATCCCGATCGCGGTGTGTATCGCACCACCGACGGCGGCGCGCACTGGAAGAAAGTGTTGTTCATCGACGACTCCACGGGCGTTGTTGATCTCGTCATGGATCCGCGCGATCCGCAGTCGCTCTACGCGTGGGGTTGGCGCATTGAGCAAGGCACACGCGGCGGACTCTTCGTCTCACGCGACGGTGGCACCACGTGGGCGCGTGTCACCAATGGACTCCCCGCGGGTCCGTTAGGGCGCGCCAATATTGATGTCGCGCCGAGTGATCCACGCGTGCTCTATCTGTTCCTCGATAACCGAGCACCAACCAACGTCACGGGCCGTCCCTACATTGGCGGCGAAGTGTATCGCTCCGATGATCGCGGTGCGCATTGGCGCAAAGCCAACACGGAAGATCTCTACGAGGTTTTCGGCGTGTTCGGATGGAAGTTTGCCGATGTTCGCGTCGATCCGCGCAACGCCAAGCACCTCTACATTCTCGGCAATCGCGCCTTCCAGTCGTTTGACGGCGGTGCCACCTGGCGGCGACTGGGCGATAAAATCCTCCGCGTGCAAGACACCCCAGGGCGCGCGCTGCATCTCGATCACCACGAACTGGTCATCGATCCTGCGAACCCCGACCGCCTCCTGCTCGGCAACGACGGCGGACTGTTCATGTCGTACGATGCGGGCGAGAGTTGGTTGCATCTCAACAACATCCCCGTCGCGCAGATGTACTTTGTGTCGACGGACGACCACTCGCCGTACCGGATCTTCGCCGGCACGCAGGATGACGCGGCGGTGTACGGGCCAAGCACGAATTCGCTCGACGACGCGATCCCTGATCAGTGGAAGAGCGTCTACCTCGATCGGTGGACGGGCGGCGACAGCTACGTGACGCTGATCGATCCCACCGACGACCGGATCGTCTATTACGAGCATCAAAACGGCGCGATGATGCGCATGGATATTACCGGCAGCTCGGTGCTCACCAGTGGACCGTCGACGGTGGACATCCGCCCTCGTGCGCCGCGCGGTGCTCCGTCGGTGCGCTTCAGCTGGTACACACCGTTCTTTATCTCGCCGCATAATCCGCGCACGCTGTACGCCGCGGGAAATGAGGTGCTCAAGTCCACCGATCGTGGCGACAACTGGACTGTCGTGAGCCCCGACCTCGGCGATCCCGCCGGTGGCGATCGCGCGACCGTGCCGACCGGTGCGTTTACGATGCTCACCGAGTCCCCGCTCGTGCGCGGTATGCTGGCCGGCGGCACCGAAGGGGGACATCTCTGGCTGTCTACGGACGACGGGGCGAACTGGCGCGCGATCGACAGTGGCCTCCCCCGAAAGTGGGTGAGCCGCGTGACATTTTCCGCGAAGAACGCAGGGACGATTTACGCGAGCCTTACCGGGTTCCGCGAAGACGACACGCGTCCCTATGTGTACGCGTCGACCGACACTGGGCGCACCTGGCGCTCGATTGCCGGGAATCTGCCACAGGAAGCGGTGAATGTGATCAAGGAGGATCCCACCGATTCGGCGATTCTCTATGTGGGAACCGACCTTGGCGTGTACGTGTCGCGCGACCGCGGTGCGCGATGGGAATCGCTCAGCGCTTTGCTGCCGACGACCGCGGTGATGGATCTCACGATCCAAACGCGCGAGCGTGAGTTGGTGATTGGAACATATGGGCGCGGTGCGTGGGTGCTCGATCTCGACCCCATCCGCGATCGCAGCGCGCATCCGACCGGGCTCTTTCTGTATCCGATCCGTCCCGTGAACGCCGATCCCTTCCCGTGGGAGACGGTCCCCGGGAGTCGTCGGGGACGTCGCGCGGTGCGTATGCAACTGACCAGTGCGACAGCGGGCATGGCGACCATTACCGTGACTGACGTCTCGGGACGTGAGCTGCGGCGTATCGAGACAAGTGTCACGGCGGGGATGAACACCCTGTTCTGGGATTTGCAGGTGCAGGTCCCCGGTGGCCGTCTTGATGACGCCCCGACCGGCACGTACAGCGTTGAGGTGCAACTCGGCAACGAGCGTGCGCGTCGTATTGCGGTCGTGTGGCCGGAAACCGGGCCGAGCACCAAGTCTCCGTAGTCGCGGCCGTCCGTCCAACGTCGTCCCTCGATTCTTCGTACTTTTGAGTGTTGGTCCTCCTCTCCATCCCCCTTGGAGCTCTTCATGCACGTCCCAGCATCTCGCGCTTGGCTGAGCCTCGCCTCGGCATTCGCCCTCGTCACCGCATCGCTCAGCGCGCAGAGCGCACCGGTGGCCGAGGAATTCAATAAGCTTCACTTCCGGTCGATTGGACCCGCCATCATGTCGGGACGCATCTCCGATCTTGCCGTCTACGAGGCGAATCCGGCGATTTGGTATGTCGGAACCGCGCACGGTGGCGTGTGGAAGACCACCAGTAATGGCGCGACCTTCACGCCACTGCTTCAGGATCGCGGACTGCTCAGCATCGGCGACGTCGCCGTGTCGCAGACCAACCCTGACATCGTTTGGGTCGGCACCGGTGAGTCGAACAATCGCCAGTCCACGAGCTGGGGCGACGGCGTGTGGAAGTCCACCGACGGCGGCAAGACCTTTGCCAATGTGGGACTCAAGGACTCCAAGCACATCAATCGCATTATTCTCGATCCCAGCAACAACGACGTCGCACTCGTTGCTGCGACGGGCCCGCTCTTTGGCCCCGGTGGTGACCGTGGCGTCTACAAGACGACCGACGGCGGCAAGAGCTGGAAGCTCGTGCTCAAGGGCGATCAGGACACCGGCGCCAATGATCTCGCGCAGTCGTTCACTGACCCCAAGACGCTCTATGCGTCCATGTACCAGCGTCGTCGCACGGCCTGCTGCATGAATGGCGGCGGACCCGGCAGCGCGCTCTTCAAGTCGAAAGATGGCGGCGACACGTGGACCAAGGTCACCGGCGGCGGATTCCCGGGTGGTTCGCTCGGCCGTATTGCGGTCGATGTGTTCCGCGGGAATGTGAACACGGTGTACGCCGCGGTCGAAGGCGCTACCGACGCGAACGGCCTGTTCCGCTCCAATGACGGCGGTGCCACGTGGACCAAGGCGAGCGGCGCCAACCCGCGCCCGATGTACTTCTCGCAGGTGCGTATTGATCCCAAGAACCCCGAGCGGGTGTACATGGGCGGCGTGAAGATGCAGCTCACGATCGACGGCGGCAAAACGTTCGCCACCGACGCATCGCTCGTGATTCACGACGACATCCACGCGATCTGGCTCGACCCCTCGAACCCCGATCATGTGCTGATCGGTGGCGACGGCGGACTCGGCGCCTCGTACGACGGCGCGAAGACCTGGATCTTCCACGCGAACATGCCCGTCGGTCTGTTCTACCATGTGAGCTTCGACATGGAGCGCCCGTACAACGTGTGCGGCGGCATGCAGGACAACTACGACTGGTGCGGACCCTCGCAGTCGCGCGCGCAGCAGGGGATCTACAACCACGAGTTCTTCCAGATTCAGGGCGGCGATGGCTTTGAAGCCGTGCAGGATCTCCGGGACTCGCGCATCGTGTATTCCGAATCGCAGGACGGCAACATTATCCGCCGCAACAAGGTGACCGGCGAGTCCAAGTCGATCCGCCCGAATGCGCTCAACGTGAGCCCTGCGCCGGCGAAGGACGAGACGTATCGCTTCATGTGGGACACCCCGATTATGCTCTCGCCCAGCGATCCGAGCGTGCTCTATGTGGCGGGCAATCGCCTCTTCAAGAGCACCGATCGCGGCGACTCGTGGACGGTCATCAGCCCAGACCTCACCACCAACACCAATCGCGACACCATCGTGACGATGGGGCTCAAGGGCGCCGACATCACCATCAGCAAGAACGACGGGATTGTCAGCTACTCGACGATCGTCGCGATTGGCGAAAGCAAGAAACAGCCCGGCGTGCTCTACGCCGGCAGCGACGACGGCGTGCTCAGCGTGACGCGCGACGGTGGCAAGACGTGGGAGAACATCACCAAGAATCTTCCGGGCTTCCCCGCGGGGGGCTACATCAGCCGCGTGGTGCCCTCGGCGTTCGACGCGGGCACGGTGTACATCACCGTCGACAACCACCGCCTCAACGACTACGCCCCGTACATCTGGGTCAGCACCGATTTCGGCAAAACGTTTACCGCGACCGTCAACAACCTCGGTCCAGAAATCGCACGCACCATCACCGAAGATCAGAAGAACCGCGACGTGCTCTACCTCGGCACCGAGACGGGGATCTTCCTCTCGCTCGATCGTGGCAAGAACTGGAAGCGCCTCAAGGCCAACTTCCCGACCGTGCGCGTCGACGAGATCACGCTGCACCCGCGCGATAATGCGATGCTCGTGGCCACGCATGGCCGCGCGCTCTGGATTCTCGATCACCTCGAGCCGATTCAGGAGTACACCGCTGCCAAGGCGGTGGCGGACGCCAAGCTCTACAGCGTGCCGACCGCGCTACAGCTCAAGCGCAAGAACGAACGCAACGCCGAGTTCTGGGGACACCAGTATTTCGTCGGCGAGAATCCGCCGGCCGATGCCATGATCCAGTTCCAGGTCAACAAGCCCGTGACCGGACTCGGCATGCGCATTCGCGCCGCGGGCAAGGTGGTGCGCACGCTGACCGTGCCGGCGAATCGCAACGTCGCGGGTATTCAGACCGTGTGCTGGGACATGCGGGTTGAGCCGATCGCGGCCGACTCTGGCGCGGTGGGTGGTGCCGGCGGCGGAGCAGGTGGCGGAGCCGGTGGTGGTCGGGGTGGACGTGGCGGCGGCGCACCGGCGGTGCCGGGCGTGCCAAGCCCGGTTCCCTCGGCCGGCTATCTGCCGCAGGATCAGTGCGCAGCCACTGAGGGCGCAGGTGGCGGTAGCGTACGTGGTGGTGGCTTTGGCGGCGGCGGTGGAGCCGCGGGCCCGTATGTCGTGCCAGGGAGCTACACCGTGGAGTTGCTGGCCGGGACCACGGTGCTCGACAGCAAGCCGATGACGATTGTGATGGACCCCGAAGTGAAGCTCACCGCTGCGGCGCGCGTGGCCTACAACACCGTCGCGACGGATTTGCACGAGACGCAGCGTCGTGGTCAGCAGGTGGCGAGCGCGCTCACGGCCCTCGGCATGCAGTTGCTCACCGTGCAAGGCAAGGTGAAGGCCGCCACGAACGTCTCCGATGCCGTGAAGGCGCAGGTTGACGCACTTGGCAAGCAGTTCGACTCTGTGCGTGTGAAGTTCGGTGTGGCGGCTGCGGTTGCTCCGGGAACCGGTGGTGGTCGCGGCGGAGCAGGCGGAGCGGGCGGCGGCGGTGGCCGCGGCGGCGCCGATCCGGCGAACGTGCTTGGCAAGGTGAGCTCGGCGAAGAACAACATCATTGCCTTCTGGGAATCGCCGAGTGCCAGCACGCTGAAGCAGGCTGCGGAGGCGAAGGCCGGGCTGCCCAAGGCCATTGCGGAGGCGAACGCGGTGCTCGCGAGTGCCGCCAAGGTGAGCGCCGCGCTGAAGGCGGCGGATATTACGCTCACCGTGCCGGCGGTGGCGAAGTAGGGCGAAGTAGGGCTAAGCCCGCCTGCGGGTGGGCAGGTAGATAGAGCGGCGGTGGTGCCCGAGGGTCGGGTGCCACCGCCGCTCGCGTTGCGGCGATTTGATGTGTCAGGCGCGGGATCGATGCGGCTTTATTCGGGATTTAGCGCCAAATTTTTGGGCCCGTGAATCGCACAAGGGACCCAAGAAGGTTGTAAAATGGAATACTTAGGGTATATTTTAGACTCATTCGGCAATCGAACAGTATTTGAGTTTGATACGGCGAAGAGTGAGGCGAACTTGCTCAAGCACGGCATCGACTTCGCATCTCCGTGCGACGTGCGCGGCCAAAGGAGATTGCGCTCTATGGACGCTGAAGAATTCGATCGCAGATTCGATAACGGCGAAGACATGGTTGATCATGTCGATCTGTCCACCGTACGTCGTCCAAACGCGATTCGACGCATCAACGTCGACTTCCCGACCTGGGTCATCGAGGCACTCGATCAAGAGGCTGCGCGACTCGGCGTCACGCGCCAATCGATTATCAAAGTTTGGATTGGTGATCGACTCGCGCAGAACGCATGGGCTCGCCCGTCCGCACCGCCAACAGCGCACGGCTGATCGGGTTTCCCCGCACCCGCGTCAGGGATTCTGCCATTTCGAGCCTCACGGTCATTCGGTTACCATACGAGCAGTAACCGGTACCACCGCGCGGGCCCAGCGGTTGGCCCACCTCGACCCTTTCCAGCAGAGTTCTCTATGCGTCGTTCTATCGCGCTGCTCTCATTGGCTGCTACCGCTGTGGCTTGCACGACAACCAAGGAGCCGGAGAAGCGGCCGCTTGGCCAGGCTACCGGTCAGGCCACCGGTCAGGCCTCGAGTGAAGCGCCTGCTTCTGCAGTCTCGATGGATCTCAATACCATCAGCGGCTCAGTGTTGGAGCAGCTTCCAGCCTCGCCGTACGTCTATCTCAAACTGAAGACGGCGAAGGGCGATGTGTGGGTCGCGGTGCCCGAAGCGAAGATCGCCGTCGGGACGCAGGTCACGGTGTACGGCGCCCTCGCGATGGGAAAGTTTGAGTCCAAGACGCTCAACCGCACCTTCGACGAAGTGTACTTCGGCAATCTCACGCCACCGGACGCACCGCCGGCAGATGTGGCGGGTGCTGGTGCTGCTGGTGGTGCTGCTGGTGGTGCTGCACCTCAGTCGGTGGGCACGCCACCGGCCGTAGACGCCAAAGTTGGGAAGGTGGAGAAGGCGAGTGGTGCCGATGCGCGCACGGTCGCCGAGTTGTGGGCGCAGCGGGGCGCGCTCGCCGGCAAGACGGTCACCATTCGCGGTGTAGTCGTGAAGTACAACCCTGGCGTGATGGGAAAGAACTGGATCCATTTGCAGGACGGCAGCGGCGACGCGGCCAAGGGCACGCACGACATCACGATCACGGCGATGGACGGCGCCGCGTTGAACGCGACGATTACCGTGACCGGCGTGGTGCATCTCGACAAGAACTTCGGGGCGGGGTACAGCTACCCGATGATCATCGAAGACGCGAAGGTCGCAAAGAAATAGGGCGCGATGTGGTACCCAGAGCGCCGCCGCGTCCGACGCGGCGGCGCGTCGTGTCTGTGGCTACTCCCCGACCGAGCGCGCGATCAGCCACTGCGCGAGCAGGTAGGTGGACATCACCAGAAAGCGCCCGAACTCGGGACTCCCGATGGGGCTCCCCTCGGGTCCGTGGAACTTGTTGATGGCGAGGGTGCTGTCGGAGATCAGAAAGAGCACGGCGCCAAGTGCCGCGCGTCGCGCCGCCGCGGTCTGCACCAGGCCAGCGCGTCCCCATGCCTGCCAGGCCATGGTGGAGATCACGCCCACGTAGAGCACCACGGGAATCCGCATGGCGCCGAGTGACGGCCAGAGGTAGGCGAGTATGACGCCAGCAAAGCCCGCGAACACGACCAGCGCCCCCTTGCTCGCGCGCCGCCCGCCGCCGTGGGTGGCAAAGGCCGAGATGTAGAACAGGTGCGCAATAAGAAACGCGAATAAACCGAAAGAAAACAGCTTATATGGCAACATCAATAAGACATCACCAATACAGGATACCGACAATCCCGCAATAATCAGCAATCTGTAGCGCGGTGCGTCGGCGCTCGTCCCGGCTGCGCCAAGTGCCACTAACAGCAGGCACACCAGCGGTTTAAGCACATACACCGCTGGCACTACGTGCAAAATGTCCACACAGATCAGCGAAATGCCGAGCACCCAGATGACTGGGGTCAGGTAGAAGGCCGCGCTTGGAATGTGCGATCGCGGTGCGCTCGCGCTCATGTGGTCACCTGAAGGATCGTTGCCACGACCTCTGCCGCCAGCGCTACGCTGGGCACACTCCCCTGTGCCACGCGCGGCGAACCGCCGCCACGACCGCCAGCGGCGGCGAGCACCGGTTTGAGCACCGCCCCTGCATTCACGCCGCTGTCCTCGCTCGCCGCGAACACCACCGTCGCCGGATTGCCTGCCGCACCGGCATACACGGTCCGCGGTTCAAGCGACGCGGCCTGTGCGCGCGCGCGCAGTTCATCCACCGTCGCGGTCGCATCGTGAATCCGCACCACACCATCGGCTGCAGCTTCCACGGCCGCGCGCATCTCACGCACCTGATACACGGCCAGTCGCTCCGCGAGCTTCCGACGCTCGCTATCCGCGGCTTTCGCCGATTCACTCGCGTTCGCCACCAATGTCGGCAGCTCGTCCACTGCGCAGGTGAGCTGCGCGGCCATCTTCTGCAGCGCATCAAAGTCCGCGCGCGCGCGTTGCAACCCGCGCCACCCACAGAGAAACTCGACCCGCACCTGCTTCTTACTCTTCTCCACGCGGCGGATTGTCACGGGGCCAATCTCTGCGGTGTTCCGCACGTGGGTACCACCGCACGCACTCCGATCGATCCCCGCGATCTCCACAATCCGGATCTCCCCCTCACGATCACTCGGCTTCCGCAATCCCGTGGCAGTGGCGGCGTTCTCGAAACTGACATGCACCAAATGCCCTTCCATCACCAACTCGTTCGCGCGGCGTTCGGCGCGCGCGGTGCGATCAGCCGAGAGCATATCGACATCGAGGTCGAGCGTCGCATATTCGTCGCCGAAGTGCACGCTTACCGTCTTGTGGCCAAACAGATCCTCAAACACCGCCGAGAGCAGGTGTTGCCCCGTGTGCTGCTGCATGTGATCGTGGCGGCGTGTCCAGTCGATGGTGCCGGTGATCTGCTGCCCAACGGTGAGCCGCGATGGCCGCGCCACGACGTGCGCAATGCGATCGTCTTCGTCCACGACATCTGCAATCGGCTCGCCACCCAAGGTGCCGAGGTCGTGGGGCTGGCCCCCGCTCGTGGGGTAGAAGAGCGTGCGGTCGAGATAGACGCGGTCGCCAGCGACCTCAATAACGGTCGCGGTGAACTGGGTCGTATAGGCGTCGGTGTAGTAGAGGCGCTCGGTCATATCGGGTCCCGGAAGAAGGCGCATCGCAAGATAACGCCCGGTAGTAGCCGCGGCGCACGCAGGCGATATCTTGCACCTATGCGCACCGTCGACGTGACCATCCATTATCTCGAACTCGTACAGCCGGCCGATTTCCGCCCCAAGCGGTCAGGGCGTGCCGGGGTCCGGTTTGCAATGGTCCCGGTGCCAATGCCGGAGCTCAATCGCTTCTTTTACTGCGCGGTGGGCGCCGCGTGGACCTGGTATGAACGCCGGTCGTGGACCCTCGCGCAGTGGGCGACGGCGATGGGTCCCGAGCTGGAAACATGGGTGCTCTCCGTCGACGGGATCCCGGCAGGCTATACCGAGCTCAAACGGCTGGACGATGGCGCGGTGGAGCTCAACTACTTCGGACTCCTCGCGCCCTACGTTGGCGCAGGGTTCGGCGCGCATCTGCTCACCGAAGCGGTTGACCGCGCCTGGGCGATGGGAGCGACGCGCGTGGTACTCAACACCTGCAGCTTGGATCACCCGGCGGCGCTCGGGAACTATCTCGCGCGCGGATTCACAGAGATCCGTGCCGAAACAATTCGCAAACAACTGCCCGCCGATCCTCCGGGACCATGGAACAGCGCAGTGGAGAGCCGCTGATGGATGTGCCATCGTTGATCAAGGCCCCGGTACACCCAGCGACGGCCGCCGCTGCTCTCACGGAGCTCTGGTCGCCGCGTGTGGTCGCGGAGTTTGACGACTACTACGTGAAGGTTGCGAAGGTGTTGGGGAGTTTTACCTGGCATGCGCACGAGCACGAGGACGAACTCTTTCATATCCTCACGGGGCGGTTGCGCATCGAATTCGAATCGGGGCCCGTGGATCTGCGTGCCGGTGATGTGTTCGTCGTGCCGAAGGGAATGCGACACAATCCGGTGGCGCTCGAGGAGTGCCACGTGATGCTGATCGAGAAGAAGAGCACGCTGCACACCGGCGATGTGGTGACCGCGCAGACGCGGAGTATCGACGAGCAACTGCGAGGCATGTGATGACAGTGACGACGCTGATTCTTCCGGGGCTCAACAATTCCGGTCCCGACCACTGGCAGTCACATTGGGAGCGGCGCGACGACACCTGTCTGCGCGTGATCCAAGCGGAATGGGATGCGCCGCGCTGCGAGGATTGGGTGGCGCGCCTCAATCAGACCATCCAGAACATGGTCGGAAAGTTTGTGCTCGTCGGCCATAGCTCCGCGTGCGCAATGATCGCGCACTGGGCCACGGAAGCCGATCTCGGCGACATTTTCCGGGTGAAGGGCGCGTTGCTGGTAGCGCCGAGTGATCCGGATGCGCCGGCGTATCCGTCGGGCCCGACAGGGTTCGGCCCGGTCCCCGACGAGCGACTCCCGTTTCGATCGATTATCGTGACCAGCGACAACGACCCCTATGTGGATCTCGCGCGCGCGATTGAATACGCCCAGGCGTGGGGGAGCGAGCTCGAGATTCTTGCTGGTGCGGGGCACATCAATGTGGCCAGCGGCCACGGACCGTGGCCGAAGGGGTACGAACTTCTGACGTCGCTCCGCTGAACGGATGACGGACTCGAGAGTAGGGTCTCCCGAGTACGGACTCGCGTGCGCGGCGCATCGGGTGCATCCTTCAGGTAGCGTACCAGAACGAGCGACCGGTGGGATGACCCTCTCTCAGGAAATCCGAATGCGACGAGTGATGATGCAGGCGCTGACCGTCGGCGTGCTATCGGGCGCGATCGTAGCGACGGCGCACGCGCAGGATTACCGCGCGCGGGTCACGCTGCCTGGCGGCAATCGGCTCCCGATTGCACTCGATACGATTGGTACTCCGTACGAGGTCGATGCCCCCAAGGCGCGCGTCTACGACGCGGTCGCTCTGGTGATGAAGGATTTGAAGATTCCACTCGATCACGATGACGTGGCGTTCGGCACGATTGGGAATGCGACGTTGCAACTTCGCGCGTTTTTTGCCGGATCACAGCTGTCACGCTATGTGGAATGTGGGCTCGGCGTGCTTGGGCCGAACGCCAACAGCTGGAAGGTGCATATGGCGCTCATGACCTTTGTGGATTCACTCGGCCCCAATCGCACCCGCGTGCGCGTGGCCCTTTCGGCGGGTGCTGCTGATCCGGCTGGCGCGACCAAAGAGTCCACGATGTGTGGCACAACCGGGGTGCTCGAAGATAAAATCAGCGCGCTCCTCGCCAAACAACTCCGGTAACACACGCGCAGTCACGTGTACGATTCGCGACCCACTTCCTTGACTCATCCATGATCTCACTCGCCCGCGCCTTTCGAGTTGTCGTGATCCTCGTTGTCGGTGCCACCGTCGCGGAGGCGCAGCTTCCCGGTCAGACACGTTCACAACAACCGACGGTGCGACTGCGCACCGCACTCCCGGGCTATCCCGATCCGATCGCGCTCGACACCGTCGCGAACTACACGGAGATGAAGGCCGCGCCAGGCGTCGTGTTTAGCGCTGCGGTCGAGGCCTTTAAGACGCTGGACATTCCCGTGACCGTGCGCGATTCGATTCACGGCACCGTTGGAAACCTCGGCTGGATCAAATTGCGCCAGCTCGCAGGAAAGACGATGTCCACGTCGTTCAACTGCGGGAGCGGCATGACCGGCCCCAATGCCGATGCCTACCGACTGACCATCGCCGCGGTCGTGATGATTGAAGCACTCCCCAATGGCAACTCACGTGTGGGTGTGGCGCTCGTGGGCAGTGCACAGGATGTGCAGGGTGCATCAAAGGATCCTGTTCCCTGCGGCACTAGTGGCTATACCGAAGGACGCATCGAAGCACTGGTGCGCGCCAAGCTCACCCGCTGATTTCACCGACTCAGACCTGTGTCTCACACCTTTACGCGCGCGATCGTTCGTCCCCCGAGTGCGACGTTCACTCAAGGGATCACGTCGCACTCCGCCCTTGGGGCCCCCGATCTTGCTCTCGCTGCGCAACAGCACGCGGCGTACTGCGAGGCACTTGTGAACTGTGGGCTCACGCTCAGCACGCTTCCTCCTGATGACGCCTATCCGGACTCGACATTTGTCGAGGACACTGCGGTGATCGCGCGCGGGTGTGCCGTGCTCACGCGCCCCGGTGCGGCGAGTCGCGCGGGCGAGATTGTGAGCATGAAGCGTTCGCTCGCGGAATTCTTCCCGTCGCTGCACGAGATTGTCGCGCCCGGCACGGTCGACGGTGGCGACATCTGTGAGGCCGAAGACGAAGTGTTTATCGGGATCTCAGAGCGCACGAACGCAGAGGGGGCGCGACAGCTGACCGCGTTGCTCGCTACTGTCGGGATTCCCGCGCGTACGATCGACATTCGCAAGATTCCCGGACTGCTACACCTCAAGAGCGGCCTCACCTCGCTTGGCAACAAAGCGCTCGTTGCCGCGCCGGAGATTGCCGAACGTCCGGAATTTGCGGGATATAAAGTGGTGCCGATTATCCCCGGTGAGGAGTATGCAGCGAACTGCGTGCGGGTGAACGACCGCGTGCTGATTGCCACGGGATTCCCCTATCTCCTGGCGAACCTCCAGTGGATGGGATTCGACCCGATCGAACTCGACATGTGGGAGTTCGAAAAAATGGACGGCGGGCTGAGCTGCTTGTCGCTGCGCTTCTAAGCGACGCACGCGCATCGCATACCGCTATTCCTCGAACAGGACCGTCGGTTGTTCTGATTCGAGATGCAGTTTTCGAATGAGCGGCCGAAGCGCTTTGGCGAGCGCGCGGGCTTCGGCGTCGGTCAACGCGTCGATGCCGTCAAAGAGCGACTGCGCCGGTGGGGGCGGTGCTTTGCGGAGCATACGACGTCCCGCCGGCGTGAGCGACAGAATCGTGCTCCTGCCATCGGCGGTCGATTGCGCGCGCGCGACGAGCCCCGCCACGGCGAGTCGCTTGGCAACAATCGATGCCGTGCTCTGACTCGTGCGCGCCCGTGCGGCGAGATCGTTGATCGAGAGTCCGTCGACTTCGCCAAGCTGTCGCAACAGAAAAAGCTGCGCGTTGGTGATGCCGGTTTTTCGTTCGACGGTCCGCGCCGAGCGATGCAGCTGCGCGACGAGCACGCGAATCTGACTGAGAATCGTCTGGCGCGAATCCGCCGTGGTGCGCGAATCTGTGGACACTTCGTTGGGGGGTACGGAGTGTACGAACTCGGCTCGTGCTCCCGTGGAGGGAAGCGAACCGCGCAGAGCAACTACCAAAAACTTGACCGCTTGGGGCCGTAACCGCTAGGGCAGGTAGCGCTACGTTACGGTCGCGGTGCGGACTGTGCCACGCTGAGTCGGTGCAACAGCAACGCAGCGCGCTTGGCCTGCACACTGAGCATCCGCAGATCTGCGGTTTCCTTATCGCTGTGGTCGTCGTGCCCTGAGAGTCCGATCCCGTCGATGTTCATGGGGACGATATCGGCAATGAATGCCACGTCAGCGGCGCCGGCGCGCGAGGGGTCGACGGCGTCGACGGGCCCCGTGCCCAGTGCGCGGGCTGCGGCGTCGAAGATGCCGAGGAGGCGGCGATTGCCGTCGGTGGGGGCCATCGGCGGGTAGCCTTCGTCGAAGCTGATCTCTGCCTTAGTGAGGGGGAGATGCTGGGCGACGATCTCGCGCATGGCCGTTTTGGTGCGCGCGAGTTGATCGGGGCTGACGGTGCGCATGTCGCCGGTGACCACAGCGGTGCCGGCGATCACGTTGTGTTTGCCAGCGGCCGTCGCGCCGTCGCCGGAGCTGTCCACGGAGACCTGGGAGCCGCCGGCAATGAGACCCGGGCTGAAGGCAAGGTATCGCTCACCTGCGAGCGTGGACTGAAACTCGCGCAGAATGCGCGCGGCCTCAAAGATGGCGCCGGCCCCGATGTCGTCGCGGAAGATCTGCGAGGCGTGCCCCGGAGTGCCGCTCGTGCGGATGGTCCAGTTGGTGGCGCCGCGCCGCGAGATCACGCCTTTGGTGGGATCTCCTGGGCCGTCCTCAAATCCGATGGCGGCGGCCGCGCCTTGCGCGGCGTCGATCAGGGTGCGTCGCGCGTCGGAGAGTGGGCGTCCGGCATCTTCTTCGTCGCCGTCAAAGACGACGGTGATGTTCATTGGGGCGAGCAGGTTCGCGTCTTTGAGGGCCCGTAGGGCGGTGACGATGATGACGTCGCCGCCTTTCATGTCGATAATGCCGGGGCCGCGTGCGGTGGAGTCGGCGAGCTTCTCGAACTTTTGGAACGGACTCGACGGTTCGAAGACTGTGTCGAGGTGTCCGATGAGCACGAGCTTGGGTCCCGGCCCCGGATGTTCGGCGACCAGGTGACCAGCGCGTTTTACCGCGGATTGGTCGACCCATCGCGTAGTGAAACCCAGGGAGTCGAACTGTGCGCGGAGCACAGCGCCCACGGCGCGGACGCCGGCGAGGTTGTGGGTGCCGCTGTTGATGTTGACCAGGCGCTCAAGGAGTGCGATCGCGGCCGGGGTGCGCTGGTCGACGGCGCGGGAGACGCGGCGCTCGGCGTCGGAGAGCGGTGGCGCGGCGGCTGGGCTTTGCGCCGCGAGCGCGGCTGGGGCGGCGGTGAGGGCGGCCGCGAGGGCGGTCTTGAGGCCGAGGAGCGCGCAGCGCGACAGGGCGCGGAGTGAGAGGGCGCGGAGTGAGAGGGCGCGGAGTGAGAGGGCGCGGGGGCCGGCAATAGAACGGTTGGGGCTGCGCATTTTTGAGTTCGGTGAGCGGGGGGTCACGCCCGATAATGTAGCCCGCGGTACTTCCCGTCTCACTTGCTCAGCCAGTTGGGAGTATTACAATTGAAAGTATTACCAGCCTTTCAGAAGAGGTTCCATGCGTATCACGACCAAGGGGCAGGTCACGATTCCTCAGGAGATCCGGGATCAACTCGGGATGCATCCGAACACGGATGTCGAGTTCCGGATCGACGGGGATTCCGTGGTTATGACGAAGACATCGGCCGCGCGGCGGGCGGACGAGTTGTTGGCGCGCATGTCCGGAGCGCTCAAGGACTGTGGGATGACGACGGACGAAATCATGGCAATGACCCGGGACTGGGAGCCGCCGCCGAAGAAGCGGATATGAGCCGCGTATTGGTCGACAGCAATGTGCTGATCGACATCTTTCGTGAGGAGTCGGAGTGGTATCGGTGGTCGTTCGACCAGCTGCACTTGCTCAGTCAGAGCTCAGTGCTGGTGATCAATCCGATCATTTATGCCGAGGTCTCGGTGCCATTCCCAGACATCAATGCGCTTGAGGCGGCGCTTCCACGCCCCTCGCTCCGTCGAGAGACGCTGCCGTGGGAGGCCGCTTTCCTCGCGGGCAAGGCCTTCGCCCGCTACCGACGCGCCGGGGGCACGCGTCGATCTCCGTTCCCCGACTTTTACATCGGCGCGCATGCGATGGTGAAGCGCATGCGGCTCCTCACGCGCGACGGGCGGTTGTACCGCGAGTACTTCCCGGGGCTGGATGTGATCGCGCCGTAACGTCGACTGCGACGCTACGGCGCGATCACCTTCAACATCCGCTGACCGCTACTTGGTCACGATCAGCACCACGCCGCCGATCGCGTCGGCCCCATACTTATCGATCGCCGTCTTCCCCTTGAGTACCTCCACCGAGGCAATGCTCTCCTTGGGGATCTGCTGCATTTTCTCCTGCGTAATCCGCACCCCATTCAAGAAAAACAGGGGTGTCATAGTTGCTGAATCGGCGCGCGGAGCGGCAGCCTGCGCTCGGACTGATTGTACTGCGGCTGGCTGCACCGGCGCGACAACCTCCGCGGGCTTCTGCGTTGTATGCGCGGCACTGCAGGCGCTGGCAAGCAGGAGCGACGCCACTCCCGCGAGGGAGCCAGCGCGATGGGTGAGCGAACGCCGCATCAACGGTACTCCTCCATCAACGCATCCAGCGCCTTCGACCCCGGGCACAGCACGCTGTAGGGCAGATCCACCAGCGGCGTCTCCACCGTCTTGGCCAGAGCGTGCATGTCCTTTCCTCCTTCCTCGATATACAGAATCCCGGTCGCGACCTCGCCTCGCTTCTGGCATTCGCGCACATGCAGCCAGGCCTGCTCGCGGTTCGTGGGATCGTAGCCTTCGTGCGTCTTCCGGAACCGCACGGTGCTGCCGTCGTGCATCGTCACGGCCGTCATCTCCGTATCCGCATTCGGCGTGGTGATCTCGCGGCGAAGCGGCACGAAGTCCGACGACGTGAGCTCGACTTCATGCGCACGGGTGTACTTGTAGCTCTTGGTGCTTCCCTCGTGGTCGTTGAAGCTCACACAGGGGGAAATCACATCGATCAGCGCGAAGCCGTTATGCGCGAGCCCCGCCTTGATAATCGGCACAAGCTGATCCTTGTCGCCACTGAACGAACGCGCGACAAATGTTGCGCCAAGGGTGAGCGCTAACAAACAGGGATCAATGGGCGGCTGCACATTCGCCTCCCCCTTCTTGCTCGTGCTTCCAATGTCCGACGCGGCAGAGAACTGCCCTTTGGTGAGTCCGTACACGCCATTGTTCTCGAGCATGTAGAGCATCCGCACATTGCGGCGGATGGCGTGGCTCATCTGGCCGAGTCCGATGCTTAACGAATCACCGTCGCCGGAGATACCGATGTACATCAGGTCGCGGTTCGCGGCGTTGGCACCACTGGTTACGCTGGGCATGCGCCCGTGCACGGAGTTGAACCCGTGCGAATGCTTCATAAAGTAAGCGGTCGTCTTGGACGAGCAGCCGATGCCGCTCATCTTGGCGGCGCGATGCGGCGGGCAATCACTCTCCCAGAACGCTTGCACAAGTGCGGCGGTCACGGAATCGTGTCCGCAGCCCGCGCACAGCGTGCTCATGGCCCCTTCGTAGTCGCGCTTGGTGAGGCCGAGCGCGTTCTTGGGGAGACCGGGGTGCCGGACTGGTGGCTTCGCAATGGACGTCATACCATGGCCCCCTGAAGATGCGTGGTTACCGCGCTCACCACCCCGCGAGCAGTCAGCGGCTCGCCGCCGTAATCCAGCACAGCGGTCATACGATCGCGCGCGACACCGGTTTCGATCGCGAGCATGGCACGTAACTGTGCATCGCGGTTCTGCTCCACGACAAAAGTCACGGGATGCTTCACCAAGAACTCCTGCACATCATCGCAGAAGGGGAAGGCTTTGATGCGCATGTAGTCGGCCACGATCCCCTGATCCTTCAAGCGATCGACGGCTTCGAGCACTGCCGCGTGACAGCCGCCGATCGACACGATGCCAATCTCTGCATCGGGCTGTACGAAGAACTCAGGTGCAGGGACGACGCTGGCCGCGGTATGGAACTTGAGCGCCAGTCGATCTAACACTTCCTGATATTCGGCAGAATCCTCGGTGTACGCGCCGTGCTTGTTATGCCCCGAGCCGCGCACAAAATACGCACCCTTCGCTCCCACGCCCGGCAACGTGCGCGCGGCGATCCCGTCGCCATCCACATCGAGGTAGCGGGAGAAACTCTTCACCTTCTCCAGCTCCTCGGCGTTCAACACCTTGCCGCGATCCCATGTCCGCGTGTCGTCCCACTGCAGACGCTTGACCATCCAGTCGTTCATTCCGATGTCGAGATCGGTCGCGACGAACACCGGCGTCTGGAAACGATCCGCCAGGTCGAACGCGGTGATGCTCAAATAGAACGCATCTTCTGGATTCGCCGGGAAGAGCACGATGTGCTTGGTGTCGCCATGCGAGGCGTACGCAAGCGAGAAGAGATCCCCCTGCTGCGTGCGCGTCGGCATGCCGGTCGCCGGGCCTACGCGCTGTACGTCAAAGAAGACGCAGGGAATTTCCGTGAAGTAGGCAAGCCCAATGAACTCTTGCATCAGCGAAATGCCGGGGCCCGAGGTGTTCGTGAAAGCACGCGCGCCCGCCCAGTTGGCGCCAATCGCAATACCGGCCGCCGACAACTCATCTTCCGCTTGGATGATGCAGTAGTTGTTGAGTCCAGTCGCCTTGTCTACGCGATACTCCTCACAGAACGCCTTGAACGCCTCCATCAGCGACGTACTCGGCGTGATCGGATACCAGGCCCCAACTGTTGCACCCGCAAACACCGCGCCCAAGCCGCAGGCGGTGTTGCCGTCCATCAGGATATGGCCACTCGTCTCATCCATCCGCTTGAGGTGGAAGGGGAGCGGGCACTCGAAGTTCGCCTTGGCGTAGTCGTAGCCGAGTCGGATGGCCGTGAAGTTCAAATCGAGGAGCGCTTTTTTCTTGCCGAACTTCTCGTTGAGCATCTCGTGGACGACGTCCATGTCGATCTCGAGGAGTGCGGCGAGCGCGCCGGCGTAGGCAATGTTGCGGAGCAGTGTGCGATCACGGTCGCGTTCGAAGGTCTCAACGCACATCGTGCCGAACGGAACGCCGAGGATCGTGATGTCGTCACGCTGCAACTCCTCGGGCATCGGCCAGCTCGAGTCGTACATCAGGTAGCCGCCGGGGCGCACACAGGCGACGTCCTTTTTGTAGGTGGCGGGGTTGATGGCGACCATCAGGTCGATCTCCGGCGGACGCGCGGTGTAGCCGTCCTTGCTGACGCGGATCTCATACCAGGTGGGGAGCCCCTGAATGTTCGACGGGAAGATGTTCTTTCCCGTGACGGGGATTCCCATGCGGAAGATGGCTTGCATGAGGATCGAGTTGGCACTCGCGCTCCCCGTGCCATTGACCGTGCCCATCTTGAAGGCGAAATCGTTGATCTGGCTCATGCGGTGGCCTGTGCGCTATGGGCGAAGGCATACGGGACGACGAGCTCAAACTTGCGCATGTCCCACGCGGCCGTTGGACAACGTTCGGCGCAGAGCCCGCAATGCAAGCAGATGTCTTCGTCCTTCACCATCAGACGCTTCGTCTGTGGGAGTGGATTCGAGGTGTAGATGTCTTGCGTGAGATTCACGGCTGGCGCGCTGAGCTTTGCGCGGAGCTCGTCGAGCGTTTCGGTTGCTGGCGCGATTGTGAGGCAGCTCGTGGGGCAGACGTCCACGCACGCGTCGCACTCAATGCACAACTTGCTCTCGAAGTGCGTCTCGATGTCACAGTTCAGGCAGCGCTGTACTTCGGTCGCCGTCTGCTCGGCGGAGAAGCCAAGTTCCACTTCGACGCCGACACCAGAGAAGCGCTTCACGAGCTCCTCGTGCGTCATTTTGGCGCGCGGGCTCGGATTGAAGTCGTTGCTATACGCCCACGACTGCATGCCGTTTTTGACGCTCACCAAGTTCATGCCGAAGGGAAGCCGTTCGGCGGGGCTCAGCTCTTGGCAGAACTGATGGATGCTCACGGCCGCTTGATGTCCATGCTCCACGGCCCAGATGATATTCTGCGGGCCCCAGGCAGCGTCGCCGCCGAAGAACACTTTCGGGTTCGTACTTTGGTGCGTGATCTTGTCCACTTCCGGCATGTCCCACTCGCCGAAGGTGATGCCGATATCGCGCTCGATCCAAGGGAAGGCGTTGTCCTGCCCAATCGCGAGGATCACGGAGTCACAGGGGATGATCACCGTGCTCTTCACCGTGCTCTTCTGCTTGCCGCCCGATTCTGTCCACTCGAGTACTTCGAACTCCATGCCGACGAGGGTGCCGTTCTCGTACACGAAGCGCTTGGGGGCGTGGTTCTCAACAATCTCGACCTGCTCTTCCTCGGCGTCCTCAAGCTCCCACGGCGACGCTTTGAAATATTTGCGGGAGCGACGGGCGATGACTTTTACGTCAGTGGCACCGAGTCGCTTGGAGGTGCGGCAGCAATCCATTGCGGTATTGCCGACGCCAATAATGAGCACGCGCGGTTCGATTTTTTCGATATGGCCGAAGTGCACCGAGCCAAGCCATTCGATGCCGATGTGGACGGCGTCTTTCGCGTTGCCGTCCCAGCGGCCCGGGATGTCGAGCTCTTTTCCTTTGGGGGCGCCGCTGCCAACATACACCGCGTCGTATCCCTCATTGAGTAGTGACTTGAGCGAGTCCACCGATGTGTTGTATTTCACGGTGGCGCCCATGTTGATCACGTAGCCGGTTTCGTCATCAAGCACCTGCGCGGGGAGACGGAAGGCGGGGATGTTGAACCGCATCAGGCCGCCGGCCTGCGAGTGCTTTTCGTAGATCGTGACGTCGTAGCCGAGTGGGAGCAGGTCGTTGGCGACGGTGAGCGAGGAGGGGCCGCAGCCAATCATCGCGATGCGCTTGCCGTTTTTGACGGCGGGCGCGGTGGGGAGGCGATCGGTGATGTCGTCGCGGAGATCAGCGGCGACCCGTTTGAGGCGGCAGATGGCGACCGGCGTTCCGTCTACGCGCCCGCGTCGGCAGGCCGGCTCGCAGGGGCGGTCGCAGGTGCGGCCGAGGATCCCTGGAAAAACATTAGACTCCCGGTTGAGGAGGTAGGACTCGGAGTATTCTCCTTGGGCGATCAGTCGCAGATACTCAGGCACATTGGTATGTGCCGGGCATGCATACTGGCAGTCCACCACCTTGTGGTAGTGGAGAGGCGTGCCAACGTCAGTGGGCCTCACGCTCACGATTCCTCGTTTTTACGGGTATGGGTGAGTCTGTTCATTGGACGGTGGAATGGCAAGGCGGGCGAAGGGCGTGCGGTATCTTATAGTAGGGAGACGGTTATTCGTGTCCTCTCCGCCGAGGGGTGACGCGCGGGGGTCGGTCTGAGGTAACGAGCCGTTGGTTTCGTATTTATTGTGGACGTATCTGAGGAGGAGTCTTTCTGATCGGTTGCGCGCGCCTTGGCCGGAGCCTGTTGCAGTGGCTCTTTAGTATCGCCATATTGTCGCTTATTACGACAGTAGTCGAGGCGCAGGGGCTCGTTCGGATCAGGGGGGTCGTGAGCGATTCCGCGCATGTGCCGATTTCTGGCGTTCGGGTGGAGCTCGTTGGGGCGGGGCGCCGCACGGTGACGGGCGAGGACGGCGTGTATGTGCTGGAACGCGTCCCAGCTGGGGAGGCGCAGCTCCGGTTTACCCGACTCGGATTTTTGCCGCTCGTGCAGAGCGCGCTCTTGGTGGGGGGTGACAGCACTGCTGCCACGCTCCGCACGCAACTGACGCGCGCTCCCCTCCCGCTCTCGGCGGTTGTCGTTTCCCCTGGGTTCTTTGGGTTGATGACGCAGACGACGCCGTCCATGCAATCCATCGGGCGTGAGCAGCTGATGACACGCCCGCAGTTAGGCGAGGATCTCTTTCGGTCCATCAATCGATTGCCCGGTGTGACGAGTGGTGATTTCAGCGCCGGCTTCCATGTGCGCGGCGCGGAGGTGGATCAGACGCTCGTGACGTTGGATGGGATGGAGTTGTACGAACCCTTTCATATGAAGGACTTCGATAACGCCATCTCTATTCTTGATGTGCAGAGTATTGGCGGGGTTGAGCTGACAACGAGTGGTTTCACTGCCGATCATGGTGGGCGGTTGGGCTCGGTGCTCGCATTGAAATCAACGGACCCCAAGACCGATCGCGTGCGAACGGCGGTTGGTGTGAGCGTGACGAACTTGCGTGCGCAGACGCAGGGTGGGTTTGACAACGGGCGCGGGAGCTGGCTCGTGTCGGCACGACGCGGCTACTTGGACTTGGCGCTCAAACTCGCTGGGCGCGCGGACTCGCTGAACCCCACCTACAGCGATGTGTTCGCCAAGACGCAGTACGAACTCTCGGCGCATCACACGCTCTCCGCGCAGCTGTTGCTCGCGGGGGACAAGACGCAATACGCGATCAAGGACGGCTCGATCGCGAGCAGCTACGGCAGCAACTATGGCTGGCTCACGTGGGACGGGCAGTTCGGCGACAAGCTCGTGGCGCGCACCGTGCTCTCGAGCGGGAAGCTGACCTGGCAACGACAAGGGGACGAGCAGGGGTCGGCGCCCGTGCGCAGCAAGGTACACGATATCCGTGAGTTCAACTTCGTGGGTGTGCGCAGCGACTGGACGCTCTCACTCGGCGACCGATGGGCGTGGCGCTGGGGCGCGGAGCTCAAGCCGCAGAAGGGGACGTACGACTATTCCGCACAGCGCTCGATCCGGCGCGTGCAGGCGGATACGCTCGTGGATGATATCGTGCCCTATCTGACGAAGATGCAGACGAACGGCACGCAGGCGAGCGCGTATTTGGCGCCACGTTTCAAGCCGTTCAGTTGGCTGGTGACGGAGATCGGCGCGCGGTATGACCAGGCGAGCTGGACGAAGGATGCGCTGGTGAGTCCGCGTGCGAATGCGCTCATCACCATCACGCCCAAACTCTCGCTGCGATTGGCGACGGGGCGCTACGTGCAGCCGCAGCAGATCTTCGGGCTCCAGGTGCAGGACGCGGTGACGACATTCGCCGCCGCGGACATCGCGGAGCATCGCGTGCTCGGCGTCGAGTATCATCCCTGGTCGAACACGACGATGCGCGTGGAGGGGTACGAGCGGATCACGACGCAGGAGCGGCCGCGCTACGTGAATCTGCGGTCGGACGTGATCGTCTTTCCGGAGCTGAATCTGGATCGCACCTTCCGCAATGCGACCGAAGGGGTGGCGCGCGGTGTGGAGCTGAGCACGCAGGTCACGTCGAAGATCGGCTGGGATGTGTCGGCGAGTTATGCGCAGTCGTATGTCGCGGACAAAGTGAGCGGTGTGCTCGTGCCTCGCACCTTCGATCAGCAGCACACGGCGTACGTGGACCTCTCGTACAAGCCGGTCGGTTCCGGATGGAGATTCTCCGGCGCGTGGCAGGTGCACAGCGGGTGGCCCGAGTCACCGGTGCACGCGGTGGCGGACACGGTGCGCGTGGGACGCACGGGACGCCAGGTGGTGATCCTGACGGAGTACGGACCGATCACCGCGCTCGGCGCGAGTCGGTTGCCGTGGTATCACCGCGCGGACTTGCGGGCGACGCGCGAGGTGGAGACGTCGCGCGGGAAGTTCGCGTTCTTCGTGGATCTGTTCAATGTGTTCGACACGGAGAACGCGGCGGCGTACATCTACCGGGCGTCGGTGCGGAACAACGTGTTGAGCTTCACGCACACGGTGGCTCCGCAGTTGGGGAGGTTGCCGAGTGCGGGGGTATCGTGGGAGTTTTAGGAGACCCGATCAACGGAGTGCGCTGTGAGTGATTTGAGCGACCGCGCGAGCTTCGAGGCCAACACCGCGTGACGCGGGCGCACGAGGCCTATCATGCCGCGTTTGGTCTTGGTACTGATGACGCTGAAGCTGAGCGAATGGGTAGGGCGTGTACCGGCAACTAGCGGGATCACATTGCGTGTGGTTTTGAATTCATTCACTGGGGAGTCTCACATGAGAATCGCGATGGTAGTAACGCTACTTGTCACCGCGACCGTCGGCCTTGAGGCGCAGACCGGAAAAGCCGAGCGCGGCTCCGGAAAGTCAGCGCGCGAGGCGGCGGCAGTCGATGCGCTGAAGGCTCTTCGTGCGGAGGCCAGGGAGCTCGACATCGTCCCTGAGGCGTGGAATGCCGGCGAGAATCAGCCGGCGCGCGGACGTGGCACGATGACGCAGGATCGGGCAGAGGCGGAGGCGATCGCTCGGCATCTCAAGGTGGCACATGTCAAAGCACACAACGACGCGCTGACCTGCGAGGCCGGATGCGTCACGCGTGGACGGCTTTCCGTGTTGCGCGTGTCCCTCCCGGTTCCGCAGGCAGATGGGGCGCAGCGTGTGCACGTGCAATTGATTTCGCCCCCTAGTGCGACGGGCTCATACGAGGTAGCGAGCACCACGGTAACCGTACGCCTCGATCGAGGGGTCTGGCGGGCCGAGGGCCAAGGGGAAGTCGAGTTGGGGCACAGCATCATCGGCGCAGCGCCAAAGCGCCCTTAAGGGGCGATGCGGTGCGAAACAATACGTTTCGCACCGCATCTTGGTTCAACAAGCGTCTGACAGAGATCGCGCGACCGCTGGCCCCGACCGAGGCGTCCCGCCGGTGGGCGACCCTGCTTCAGCAGATCTTCGAGGTCGACCCGCTCGCGTGTCCCAGCTGCCACGGCGCGATGCGCATCGTCGCCATCATCACGCAGACGTCGGTGATCGACCAGATCCTCACCCACCTCCGGACCCACGCCTCCCGTGAGGCGCACGCCGGGCCGCGGAGCCCCCCATCGGCGCGACGGATTGGCCCCCGCCGGCATCGCGCCCCCCACGGTGCCCGCCGTTCCCAACCGCCGTTCCCACGGCCCTCGAGGCGCACGAACGAGTCGGCGGGCCCGCCGCCACCCGCCAGTCGGTGCTCGTGCGGGCGGTGATCGTGTCGTACACTCAACCGACCCAGATCGAAATTCCTATCCCGTTCGGCACACTACTTTCGAGGACATCTTGAGACGATCAATTCGTGCATGGCTGGCGATCGCCATTCTCGTAACGGCAGCCTGCCATTCGGAGCGCGCTGCACCGTTGGCTCGTGAAGCAGAGCCTGAGGGCTTGGTTTCTACGTCCGAACTCAAGGTCACAGAGAGCAACCTGTACCTCTGCACAGTCACAGTATTCGACGCGAGTGGACTTCGGGTCGGGGTGCCGGTACGATACGATGTCGCCTCTCCTGAATGGAGGGCCAGCGTTGGGCGCTCGCGCCGCGCACTCGCGCTCACTGGCCTTGCGCGTGATTCTACGATTGTGAAGGCGATGTCCTATATTCGCCTCGATGCAAGATCACGCGTGAAGACACTGCAGGCCGAGTGCGTCGTCCCGAAGAACGACTCGACGGGTCGGGCACTTCTCGGGCAACTCGCGACAATGGCGTTGCCCGACTCACGTGCGGGGCATCTGAGTGCGCCAGGCGTTCCGGACTCTCTGTTCCGCTCGACTGGTTCCGCGAATGTCTGGACCTCGAGCTACGTCGCGTGCGTCGGCGATGGATATGCACATGCCGACTGTGACGGAAACGTACACGCATTGTGAATGCGCAGTCAGCTCATCGCGCGGGCGCGGATGGGCAGGCCGCGTCGTCCAATCTATGGGGAAACGAGGTGTTGCAATGTGACAATGGTTGCTACATCTATTCGTGGGCAAGCTACTATTGCAACGACGGAACCGGTACGGTCATCGATGGTGGCGAGTCCGGCGGCGGATGGGTGCCAACCATCGACGAAGATCCTCTCGATCTGCTGGGAGGATGCGATCCTCAAGGGCTCGAAAGTGGGCCACGGCTGTGGCCTGAGCAAGAGGCGATACTCTTTCATCCTGAGCGAGTCTATTCCTCAGACGAACGAGCTATTGGCGGACCTTCTGCGGAGGTCAGTACGGCATGCATTGCGTTCGAAGAGTGTACGCGTTCTGCAAACGAAGCCGAGTCAAGAAAGATGTTCGACGCGGCCAAGGCGTCGGGCGAGTGGAACTACACGCAAGGCGGTGCGAAGGGTGGCAGTGAGCACGCCAAGGACCGCGCTGCCAAGTGGGGAGACTGCACCGACTACGTTTTCGCGGCCTCACAGGTTGCCCTCGATTCGACTGGCTGGAAGTCGCTAGCCAAGTACCTTACCACTACCCAGTTTCGGACCTATTCAGCGGGGCTCATTGCGGCCAACGGCTACGTGGCGGTATCTGCTGCGGAAGCGAGACAGGGCGACGTGGTGGTTCGTGGCGGCCATGCTGGCCTGTTCATCGGACCTTCCACAAACGGCCGGATCTTGGGGCTTGCGAATAACGGGACGCCCGCGACGGAGAACACAGCGAACCACGACGGCGTCACCGGTGTGATCTCTTTCGACCCTCTTAACGCGAGCCAACCACTCTTCTTCCGGCAACTCGTCCCATGCAATCCATAGTGCAGATTCGACGTTTCGGTCTAGGAAGGGCGCTAGCAAATGCACGATCCTCAAATCGAAGCGGGATGCTCGGTATGTTCTCCCTGACGCTGATCGTCGCGACCGCGTGCACGGGTCAACCTTCCGGCGATGTCCGACAACCCTCGGGGGGCGCCGGAACGAAGTCGTCGGCCGCAATCGCGCAACCCTTGTCAGTGGACTCTGCGCGGCAGCAGCTGGAGCGTTATCTCGATCTCGCGATTGCCGGTCGACGATTGAAAGTCGGCGCGTACGCAAGTGTGCGCGAAGACTCGATCTGCGGCCCTGCTTTGAACTTCATGCGAGCGCTCTGGGTTGCGGACTTCCGTGTTCTGCCCGGCGGTCGAACCATTGGCGACACCGTCGTGATTCAATCGATACTTACGAGCGTCGCGGATCAAAGAGAGTCCCTGGCACATGCTTCGAAGTACGTGGCTACGTTGGGTGCCCGCGAGGATACGGCGACCTGGACTCTAGTTCGGTCCCTTGCCGGCAATCCAAACTGGCGAGTCTGCGGCGACACTCGCGAGGGCTTCGACGTGATCGCGATCGGCCCCAAGGAGATTGGATGGTCTCCCAGCGGGGCAAGTCGTGTTAGAGCGTTGGGCTTGGTTGACTCTGTTCGCAAGGCCCGCGGGTTGCCGTTGGCGCGATAGTGCGATGCGGGTATTGCCGATTGGAAACTAGGAGCACTCTTAGATATGAGCGGGGGGCGGTGCGCTGGCCGCACCGCCCAACAGCAGGCTGACGAGCAGGTGCGGATGCTCGGCGACGAACCGGGGGATCGATTCGCAGACGTCGCCCTTCACCAGGTGCGCCTTGTCCACGTGACCGAGAAAGCGGTCCTGCTCGGAGACCGAAGGGAAGCCGGCGAAGGTATCGAATCCGTAGACGCGGCGCGTCAGGTTCTCCGGCTCCAGCATCGCGCTGAGCTTGGCCCAGCTGTTGAAGCGGCTGCACGTGCTACCGGAGCATTCCTCGTCGCTGGTGGTGGCTACCTCTATTGCGTCTACAATCAATGATTGCTACGTATTCAAACGTCCTGCTAGAACCGTGACGAGCATCTTCACCACACCAGTCGTCTGACATTCGAAAGGTGAGATATGTCTTATCTTGTTGGGTCTGGATTGGCCTTGATAGTGATTTGCCTGATTCTAGCGATCAAGGCAGCCGAGATGCCCGTGCGGCAGCGAAATTCTCGCGTCTTAGGCGGCTTCGCTGTGATTCTGTCGACCAGTGCGGTTCTGATCGGCGCACTTTTCCCTAGCGGTTTCGTGATGTACGGATCGATCTCTGTTCTCCTTCTCGGGAGTCTAGCTTTCATCGTCGCTGAAGAACGTGCTCGCCGGAAGATCGATTCCGCGGGGCCGTCGTAGGGGAAGTCGAGGCCTTCGGTGGCTTAGATCTCATTCGCGTTTCAGGGTCGTCGCGTAGGTCAAGCCACCGTTCGGACGGCTCATAATCTTCCGGTGAACTTGAACCACAGTAGTTCGTGACGAGGCTCGGAGGCTGACACTCTGAGCACGCGAGATCAAGACTGAGGCAACATCATACGCACGCGGCACCGCACGGCTCGTGCGGTGCCGCTTTCCACGTCGATCGATGTTCTGCCTCACCCCATCGTCGCCGCGTACTCCTCAAGCCGCTTGAACCCCATCTCCATCCCGTCCTTCGCGCCGGTCGCCGCCGCGGCGTCGCGCTGCTCCTTGGTCACGGTGGCTCCGCAGTTGGGGAGGTTGCCGAGTGCAGGGGTGTCGTGGGATTTTAGGGAACCTTCACGGAAAGGTAACGACGGTTCCAGGCTCCCCTCTTCACGACGCGGGCTGTAACGTTCTTCACATGCAGATGACCGACATACCCTTCGAGACTGTGGACTGGAGCGCGGTCACGCCGACCGTCCACCCGGGCGAGACGGGGATCGCCCATTGGCGGACGCAGCAGTTCGGGGCGATCCGCGTGCGGATGGTCGACTACTCCGCCAACTACCTGGCCGACCATTGGTGCCAGAAGGGGCATGTGCTGCTCGTGCTCGACGGGGTGCTCGACACCGAACTCGCCGATGGGCGGACGGTGCGACTCACGGCCGGGATGAGCTACCAGGTCGCGGACGGGGCGTTGGCGCATCGGTCCACGACGGCGACCGGGGCGCGGTTGTTCATCGTGGACTGAGCGGTCGCGACGCGATGTTCGCGGAGTGCGGCGAGGCGGGATATGTTATTCCCCTTCACCACTCACCACGAGCGAATGACTATGCGCTTCCGTCTCTCTCCATTGTTGTTCGCGTTCGTCGCGACTCCGGTCGCGACTCGGGTCGCGGCACAGAACGCGCCGCCGGCGACCGCGACTCCCGCCGCTACGGCTCCAGCCGCGCCGGCTCGCGTCACCACATCGCCCGGTGCAGGTGCGCTGTCGATCCCGAACGCAGATCCCTTCCCGAGTACCTACAAGCCGTTCGCGTCGCGGACCACGGTGATCCGCAATGTGAATATCTATACGGCGACGGGGCCACTCATCAGGAATGGCGCGATCCTGTTCCGTGATGGCAAGATCGCCGAGGTGGGCGCGACGGTGAATGCGCCGAGTGATGCGGTGGTGATCGACGGCTCCGGGAAGTACGTGACCCCGGGGATCGTGGACGATCACTCGCACCTCGGCGCGAACGCGGCGCCCGGTGGATTCGCGCGAACCGGTGCCAACGAGCTCACGAATCCGGTGACGGCGAATGTGTGGGTGGAGCATTCGGTGTGGCCGCAGGATCCACAGTTCCCGCGTGACTTGGCGGGCGGCGTGACGACGATCCAGGTGTTGCCGGGCTCCGGCAACCTGATCGGCGGACGCAGCGTCGTGCTGAAAGTCGTGCCGGGGCGCTCAGTGCAGGAGATGAAGTTCCCCGGCGCGAAGTACGGGCTCAAGATGGCGTGCGGCGAGAACCCGATGCGCGTGTATCAGGCGCGCGGTCCGGCGACGCGGATGGGGAACATCGCGGGCGATCGCGCAGCGTGGATCAACGCCGAGGCGTATCGTCGCCGCTGGGACAACTGGCTGACCACTCGCGCCGGGGATCCGCCGCAGCGCGATCTGGGGCTCGAGACGTTGGCCGAGGTGCTGCGAGGGAACATCCTCGTGCACAATCACTGCTATATGGCGGACGAGATGTTGCAGATGATCGATGTGGCCAAGGAGTTCGGCTACCAGATTCGATCGTTCCATCATGGAGTCGAAGCGTTCAAGGTTGCTGATGTGCTTGCAAAAGAGGGAATCGGCGCCTCGCTCTGGGCCGATTGGGGCGGTGGCAAGATGGAGATGATGGACGGCATCCGCGCCAACCTCGCGATCGTGCAGGCGGCGGGTGGCAAGGCGATCGTGCACTCTGACGACCCGAGCGGCTCGCAGCGGTTGAATCAGGAAGCGGCCAAGGCCATCGCGGCGGGGCGCGCGGCGGGGATCAACGTGAGCGATGAGGACGCGATCCGCTGGCTCACGATCAATCCGGCGTGGGCACTCGGCCTCGACGACAAAATCGGTTCGCTCGTGCCAGGGAAGAACGCAGATCTCGTGCTGTGGAGCGGGAACCCCTTCAGCATTTACACACGCGCGGAAAAAGTCTGGATTGATGGCGCGATGCTCTTTGATCGAACCGATCCCAAACAACAATGGCGCACCGATTTTGAACTGGGCTTCGTACCGGCCAACATGGGAGGGAACCGCTAATGCGTATCTCTCAGATGCTATCATCGGTAGCGGGGCTCGCGATGATCGGTGCGACGGCTGCGACGGTTGCGAGGAGCGCAGACGCGCAGACTATCGCGATTGTCGGTGGAACGGTCTACCCGGTGAGTGGTCCGAAGATTGAGAAAGGAACCGTGGTCATCCGCGACGGGAAGATTATCGCCGTTGGGGCGAATGTCGCAGTGCCCGCTGGTGCCACGCGCATTGACGCGACGGGCAAGTGGGTAACGCCTGGACTCTTCAACGCATCCACAGCCCTCGGACTCTCCGAAGGCAATGTGCCTGCGCAAAGCGGCGGCTACAACGATGCGCGCGCCAAAGGGGAGAAAGGGATCGCCGCGAGCTTCAGCGCGTGGATGGGAATGAACCCTGCCTCGACCTTCATTGCGCAAACGCGTCGTGATGGCGTGACGACTGCCGTTGTGTGGCCAGGGAGTGGATTGCTGGTGAGTGGGCGAGCAGGAGTTGTTGATCTCGCCGGTGAAAGTGTGGCCGCGATGACCGTGCGTGGGCCGGTTGCAATGCTCGCCGATATCGGCGGCGGTTCGGAGTCACGCGCCGAGGTGCAGGGGAAGCTGCGGGAGCTCTTGGCAGACGCAAAGTCGTTTGCAGCGCGGAAGGCTGCCTACGAGAACGGGGCGACGCGCGCCTTTGTTGCGTCGCGCGCGGAGCTTGAGGCCCTTCAACCTGTGATGAGTGGTAAGATGCCGCTCGCGATTGATGCCGACCGCGCGTCTGATATTCGCGCAGCAGTTGCGCTGGCGCAGGAACTGGCGATCAAGATTGTGATCGTGGGCGGTGCGGAGGCGTGGCAGGTGGCCAAGGAGCTTGCCGCGGCTAAGGTGCCCGTGATGGTGGGCGCGATGAACAACATTCCGACCTCGTTCAACACGCTCGGAAGCCGGCAGGAAAATGCCGCCATCCTGCGCGCGGCGGGGGTGCATGTGTCGCTTATCGGAAATGCCGGCGGCGGAGAGAACAACTTCAATGCGCGCAACATTCGCTACGAGGCGGGGAATGCCGTGGCGTATGGGATGTCGTGGGACGATGCGTTGCGCGCCATCACGCTGGCGCCGGCGGAGACGTTCGGTGTGGCGGACAAGGTGGGCTCGCTCGTCGCAGGACGCGAAGGAAACGTGGTCGTGTGGAGCGGCGATCCGTTTGAGTTCGCGTCGCAGGCGGAGCATGTGTTCATTCGCGGGGTAGAAAACAGCGGGATGACGCGCGAGGAGGAGCTGACGGCGCGCTACAAGACGAAGCCGCCGACGTACCGGAAGTAATCAGGACCAAGGACATGCGGGCTCCCTCGGCGACGAGGGAGCCCGCATTGCGTTTTACAACCACGGTGAGGGTTATTCACCGCCGTTGTCGGCGTAACCCTTATTGCGCCTCTCGCCAAGGATTCACACCGTACGTCAGGGGTACGGGTCACGCCATTTCGGGAGGTCTGGTTATGCGTCGGTCGCTCAGGACGTTCGTGTTAGCCACGGTGTGTGTTGGCGCGATCGCGCCGAGGGCAGCCCGTGCACAGATCGCGAGTGCCAGTGAGCAGATCCAGTACGCGCGGATCACCGCGCGCGACTATGCCTTCGATGCGCCGGCCACGATCCACGAGGGAATTGTCACCTTCCATTTGGTGAATCAGGGAAGCGATGTGCATCAGCTCTCGGTGGTGGAGCTCGGTGCGGGGCACTCGATCAAGGAGTTCTTCGACTTCATTCGAGCGAAGAATGGGGCGCCACCGCCATGGACGACGACGGTCGGCATCACTGGCACGATCACAACAAACGCCGAAACGTTTCTGACCGTACGCTTGGCGCCAGGGAAGTACGTGCTCTCGTGCATGATCCCGGCCAAGGACGGACGCTCGCACGTGGAGAAGGGGATGTACCAGTATGTCACGGTGGTTGGAAAAACGAAGGTGGTCGCGAAAGCTGCGGCAACGTCTTCAGCCGTAGCCAAGACGCCGTGAGGTTGGTCAGGTCACTGAATTTTCGGTGCGTGAAACAGAAGCGCCGCAGCCCATATGGGCAGCGGCGCTTCTGTCGTACATCCAACTCGCAGTGACTACTGCAGGATCTTCTTCACCGTCGGATAGGTGATCCCGAGCTGCTCGAGGTACGTCTTGTACTTCTTGGGATCGTAGTAGAACTTCTTCATCTGCTCGCGGTACTTCGCCATGATCTCGGCGTTCAGCCAAATCGGCGGCAGGTCGGTCGGCGCGATGAAGGGCTTGTACTTGATCTCCTTGGTCTGGACGTTGTCGAAGTAGTCCTTTGCGTCGACCACGATCTGCGGCGTCAGGATCAGGTCGATCATCGTCATCGCCTGAACCTTGGCGCCAGCTACAACGCCCTTGTGCGCGATCGGCGTGGCCATCGCAATCGCGTTGGCCCAGTTATGCCCCGGGGTACCTGGGATGTTCGACGGGAAGTTCAGCGTGATCGTCGGAACGGTCCACGCCACGTCGCCAATGTCGTCGGAGCCACCGCCCATGCGGGTGGCTTCGTTCACGGGGCCGCCGAGGCGGCCGCCGGTGGAGGAGAGCCCCGTTTCGCGAACGCCGAGTTCACGCTGCAAGCCCTTGGCGAGCGCTTGGTCGTTCTCGTCCCACTTGGGCATCCCGACTTTCTGAATGTTGGCGTACATGGCCTCGGCGATCGGACGGCTGAAGTGACCGCTCCAGCCCGAGCCAACCATCATGACCGTGTCGAGCTTGGTGCCGGTCATCATTGTGGCACCCTGCGCCATCTTCTTGGCGTCGTCGAACATCTTCATGGTGCGGTCGTAGTCGCGCTCACGGAAATAGAACCAGATACTGCTCGTGATCGGCACGACGTTCGGCTGGTCGCCGCCGTCGGGAATCACGTAGTGCGAGCGCTGGGGCAGTTCCATGTGTTCGCGGTGGAACTCCCACGCGTTAGCCATAAGCATCACGGCGTCGAGCGCGCTCTTGCCGCGCCACGGGGCGCCAGCGGCGTGGGCGCTCTCGCCCTTGAACTTGAAGATCGCGGAGATGAGCGCGTTGCTGCTGCTCTGACCCCAGCTGACGCCGAGATCGTTGCCGACGTGCGTGAAAAGCACCGCGTCCACATTCTTGAAAACACCAGCGCGAACCAGGAACGCCTTGCCCGCCATCTGTTCTTCGGCGACGCCCGGCCAGAGTTCGATGGTGCCGCTGAGGTGGTCGCGCTCCATGATCTTCTTCACCACCAGCGCGGCGGCGATGTTGAGCGGAACGCCGGCGTTATGGCCTTCGCCATGTCCAGGCGCGCCAGCCACGAGCGGCTCGTGCGAGCCGACGGCGGGCTTGTTGCTCGCCTGCGGGATGTCGTCGATGTCGGAGCCGAGCGAGATGACCGGCTTGCCGCTACCACTGCTCCAGCGGGCGACGAAGGCCGTGGGGATTCCTGCCACGCCGCGCTCGACCTTGAAGCCGTTTTGCTCGAGGATGCCGGTGAGATACTTGCTGGTCTCGAACTCCTGCATGCCGAGTTCGCCGAAGGAGAAGACCTGATCCACCATCTCCTGGATCATCTTGGCCTTGGCGTCGACCTCGCGCGTGATCTCGTCTTTGTACTTATCGAGCTGCGCAGTGGTGGCGTACTTGTACTTGATGGAATCGGCAGCGCCGGAACCGCCACGGCCCTGGGCCGACAGCGATGGGGCGAGCGCGGCCACAACCGCGACAGCGGCGGCGGTGCGACGAATCAGGTGCGACAGGGTCATCGGGCATTCTCCGGTGGGGTCTCGGGCGCTGCGCAACGTAGGGCGCAACCACTGGAAAATGGGGTGAGGACACGGCGTCCGCGAGGGTGGGGGCCAATCTCGCAGGGAATGGCCCCCTCGCGGTTGCTTAGATCGCGGGACTCCCGCGCAGGAGCCGGCGCGCAACCAGATACACCGGGACGCTTATCGCAATCACGGCGACCGAGCGCATGGTGTTCTCGTAATCCCCCTTGAAACTCCCAATCAGGAAGGCCATCGCGCCGATCAGCACGATGGCGGGGACCACCGGATACCCCCAAGCCCGGTAGGGGCGGGGGGTATCCGGTTCGGAGCGCCGCAACATGAACACCGCGCTGAAGTTCACCGCGTATTGCAGCACGTAAAAGAAAGCCGCGAGTGCCAGGACCGTATTGAAGCTCCCCGACACGATGAGACCAATGCACACGAGCGAGGTGACCGCGAGCGCACCAACCGGGGTCCCCCCGACATTCACGCGGGCCACGGCACGTGGGAGGAGTCCGTCGCGCGCCATCGCGTAGGGGATGCGCGAGGTGAGCATCAGAATGGCGTTGATTCCGCCCAGTGCGCTGATCGCGGTGACCACTTGCACAATCAGTTCGCCGCGCGTGCCGAACATCACCTGCGCGGCATCAGAGGCCGCGAACTTTGCGCCGGCGAGTCCGTGGATTCCGAGGACGTGGACAAAGGCCACATTGAGCCCCAAGTACACGACGACTACCGCGAGGACACCATAGGCCATCGCGCGCGGAATCTGTTTGCCGGGGTCACTGATTTCGCCGCCAAAATATGTTACCCCATTCCACCCATCGTATGTGAACAGCACGCTCTGAAAGACGACGATAAGCGCCGTCACAAAAGCCATGCCCGTCGGGAGTGCCGCAGGCGCGGTACTCGGCCCGCTCACTGCGCCGGTACTCGAAATGCCCGCGATCGCCACGGTCAGCAATGCGGCAATCTTTACGACACTCAGCAGCTGTTGTGAGCGGTCACTCTGCTTGACCCCCGGCCACTGGATCGCGGTGAAAAAGAGCACGGCGAGTACGCTGATCACGGATTGGGGAACGCCTAGCCTCGGAATGCTGAGCGCTACGACCTCCCCGAACGCGATAGCCGATGCGGCCACAGCGGCGGAGCAGCTCAGCCAGTCGGTCCATCCAATCAAAAATCCGGGGTACTCTCCCATGGCGCGGCGGGCAAATACATAGTTCCCCCCTGACTGCGGGATCATCACCGCGAGCTCGGCGAGGGTGAGCGCGCCGAGCATCGCGTAGAGTCCGCCGGCGATCCAGACGCCCAGGAACCAGGGGGTGCTCGGGAGGGCGGCGGCGATTTCACCCGGTGTGCGGAGGATCCCGACGCTGATGGTGTTCCCGACGAGAATCGCGACCCCGAAGGCAACGCCGAGGACGCGCAACAGCGAGTGTTTCGAGTCAGTCACGGAGGGGGAGCTGAAGGGGGAGCTGAAGTTGGAACTGCGGGCAGGCTGCGCAGTGCAGGCGGGTTAGGACTGAGGCAACGTTGTGGCCAAAGCGCGAAATGCACAATGGCGGGTGTCCTAGAAAGAGGACACACTGTGTCCAAATGCAGCACGGCACAGGGACGGAACCCCGGGGTACCGAATACAGACCCTGGAGGCTCACTATGACTGCTTCGACGATGTTTCGTACGGTTCGTGCGGCGACGCTGATGCTCGCGCTCACTGCGATTTCTCTGACGGCGCAGGAAAGTCCTGGTGCCAACTGCGACCGTGCCGCGCGCGGTGTGCTCGAGAAGCCGTTGCCTGCGCCGGGTACGGAGGGCTGGAATTATTTTATGGAACTCACCTCGTGCGGATCGCGCGGCGCAACGGTGATGGCCGGTGTGATTCAGTCGCCACGGGTGCGTGCGGAGATGGATCCCGCGCGTCTTGATGCGTTGGCGGGGATGCTGGATGGGTGGTTCGCACCACCGCTGGTGAGTGCGTATGAGTCGGTGGTTGCGGCGCCGGAGTCATCGCCAGCGATGCGCTTGCGGAGCATGTGGCTGCTCGCGGGTCTGCTGGCGCCGAATACGGAGGTCGCCGGCCCGCTGCAGGGCTACACGGCCCTGTCGTGCGGGGCGACGCAGCGCGTGACATCGCTGCGCGGCGCGCCGAATGGTTTACCGCAGCAGGCGTACGACGACGCGCGACTCGCGTTCGCGCGCGCCGCGAGCGATCCGACCGCGACCGATGCGGTGCGCGGAACGGCGCGTTGCTGGAGCGATGTGGTCGGTGGTCGCGTGAATGCCGGCGCACTGAACAGCGGTGGCGCCACCGGGACTGATAATGATCGCGTCGAGGCCGCTCCAACTGTCATCAATCAGACGGTCATCAACACGGGCCCGCCGCCGATCACGGTGATTGAGCCGATTGAAGTGCGCTACGAATGCGACGGACGTTTCATTGTGTTGAATCAGTCGCCCGCGCTCATGAGCTTGCGGTATGAAGTCGTCGGCGCTGGTTGGGGGGGGATGATGCAGGTCGGAGGTCGTGGGTCACATGTCTTTGTTGCTGCGCGCGTGGGACCTTTACGCTTCTTTTTGGGCGACCGCGAAGTGGCGTACGTACGCTACGAGCGCCGCTCGTGCTATGGATGGCACGATGGCTATACGATTGTGGTGGCCTCACGCATGTACCGCCCGCCGGTCTACATGACGCGGCGTCCGACGGTGGTGGTGCGGCAACGCCCGGTCATTGCCGCCGCGCCGCCGGCTCCGCCAGCGGCCCCGGCAGCGGCCAACCCCGCTCCTGGCAGGCCGAGGCCACACGACAATTCACCATCCAAGAAAGACGACGATCGCAAGGACGAAGGGCGGTCAGCACACCGTCGGCCCTGAGTTGCAGGACGTGGCTTAGTTGACGGGTTTGCGGAGCGCGCGGCCGGCCATCGCGCCGGTCGGCGTGCCGTTGGCCACGGCGGGCTTTCCATTCACGAACACCCAGCGCATTCCCGTCGAGAGTTTCTCGGGTTCGGTGTAGGTCGCTTGGTCGCGGATCGTGCGTGGATCAAAGACAATCACATCGGCGAACGTGCCGGTCGCGAGTGCACCGCGATCGGTGAGCCCGTACACGGTGGCGACTTGGGTCGACGAGCTTTGAATCATGCGGGCCATCGTGATGACCGGCTTGTCGAGCACATAGCGACGAATCTTTCGTGGGTAGGTGCCGAAGAGGCGCGGGTGCCCCTCGGAGCCGTCGGAGCTTGTCATGACATAGGGATCCTTCATGAGCGTCTCGATGTCCGACTCAATCATGTTGAAGGACGCGATGCTGATGTCGCCGATGGTGCGAATGATCTCCAGCGCCGTTTCGACGGCGGGCGTTCCCTTGGTGGTTGCGACGTCCTTGAGCGTCTTGCCAATGTAGGGCTTGGCCGCCGCGCCGCCGCTCGTGAGCAGGAGGGTGCTGTCCCCGCCACGACGGCGCAGGTTGTCGCGCATCTCGTTGAGCATCTTCGCGCGCGTCGACGGATCGGCGATGCGAAGCAGGAGCGAATCGCGCCCGCCCGCCTGCGCCCACCGCGGGAGCAGGGCGGCCGCGAGGCTCGTGCCACTGGCGGTCCACGGGTACTGATCGGCCACCACCTTCTGCCCTGTTGCGCGCGCGTCGTTCATGATGCGAATCAAGCTGTCGGCGTAGCCCCACACGTCGACGCCGAGTGCTTTGATATGGCCAACATTCGCGGTGAGCCCCGTTTCGCGCGCAATGCGGAGGATTTCACGCGTGGAGTTCAGCAGGCCGATCGTGTAGGAGCTCTCGTCACGCTGGTGTGTGTCATACACGCCGCCGAACGGAGTGGCGCCCTTGAGCACCGCGATGACTTCCTCGGTGGTCGCATAACTCTGCGGAGCGTAGAAGAGTCCGGAGCCAACGCCGTACGCGCCTTCGCGCATGGCGTTCGTGACCAGGGCGCGCATGGCCTCGATCTGCGATGCGTTCGCCGGGGCGGACGAGGCGCCCATCACACTAGTGCGCACCGTGCCGAAGCCGGTGAGGGCGTAGGTGTTCGTGCCAAGGCCGCGGGACTCAGATTCGGCGAGTACGCTGGCCACATTCACCGGGCCGCGACCGTCGGCGCCCAGCACCACGGTGGTGACCCCCTGCATAAGGGCGCTTACATTCTTGCGGCGCGTCTCACTGAGGTTCGGGAGTCCTTCGTAGGCATGGGTATGCGGGTCAATGAATCCCGGGGCGACAATCAGCCCTTGGGCATCGATTGTCCGGGTGGCCGTCAGGTGTGCCGCTGCCGCGTCGCCCACAAACGCGATGCGGTCGCCTCGCAGCCCAACATCGGTCACCCGGGCGGCGGCGCCGGAGCCGTCATAGACCGTTCCGCGACGAATCAGCACGTCGACCGAGTCGGCGCGAACGCCAGTGCGCACCAACGGGCGCACGTCCGGGCGAGCAGTGGCAAGCAGCAGGAGCAGGGCGGCAATCGGCGACATAAGCAACTCGGCGGGCGTGGAGGGGAGCAGACTCTCCCAATATGCGTGTTAGTTTGTGTTCTGTGAAAGGCGTCCGATGCTGTTAACGCGGGGTATGCGATGAGCGTCATATCTCGGATTCCCCCCTACTCGAACCCGCGCATGCGAATTCGGATTCTTTCGGTAATGGCCATGATGATCACGCTCATGGCTGCCTGCAGTGCGAAGAGCACAGCCCCAGACACGAACACGAGCGGGTCGGGGGGCAACACTGGCAATACCGGGGGCACCGGAGGGACGGGTGGGAGCGGCACGCTCACGGTGGCGAGCTCGGGCGCGAGCAATGGCACCCTGCCGACGACCTATACCTGCGACGGGGGCTCCCAATCGCCACCCATTTCGTGGTCCGGCGCGCCCACCGGTACGACCGGATACGCGATGATCATGACCACGATCCCAGGTCCCGGGACAGTTAAGTACAACTGGATTCTGTACAATATTCCACCGACCGCGACCAGTATCGCCGCCGGTGCGACAGGCGTTGGCACGGCCGGCTTTGCCGACGATGGCGGCGGGCTCGCCTACGCGCCCCCCTGCTCGCAGGGGCCGGGACTCAAGAACTACATCTTCACGATCTATGCGCTCTCCGGCACCCCCAGTCTCACCGGGCTCAGCGCGAATCAGGTGACCGGCGCTGTGCTGACGGCCGCGCTCGCCCCGGTGACCCTGGCATCGGCCACGCTCACCCTCGGGGTGAACCGAACGCAGGCCATGATCAACTGCGCGTCCCTCCGCACGTCGCTGGGCAGTTATTCCACGACGAATAGTTTGGCCATCACCTGCGATTCGACCTACGGCTACTTCAGTACCTACGGCATTCAGATGAAGCACGCGATGATGAACGGCATCACTGCCACCAATCAGCAGGTGCCGATCGCGCAGAACTTCACCGGCACGAACGCCTGGAAAATTCCATTGGTCCCGACCGTTGCGACGACCAAGACAGCGGCCGTCGACGGCCCGATTGGTGTGGCCGTGAATGGCGTGCCGATTTTCAATCCCTGCAAACAGGGCGGGTGCGACTCCACCCCAGGGGGCAACGATACCAAGGTCTTGGGTGAACTCGACCTCTGTAACGGGCACGCAGGGCGAGCGGATGACTATCACTATCACGCCGCCCCGATTTGCATGATGAGTGATCAACCCACGGCCTACTGGGACTCACACCCGTTGGGCTGGGCACTCGACGGCTATGCGATTTTCGGGTATCGAAATCCGGACGGCACCACCGCGACGCGTGATAACATCTGCGGCGGGAACACCCTCACGCACCAGAATGCGCCTGCGGGCTACGCCTACCATGTGACCGATGTGAGCCCGTATGTGCTCAGCTGCTTCTACGGGAATCCGAGCCCTGACCTCGCCGGGCAGGGGGCGAAATATGCGCCCATCCGCCCGCCGGGTGCCCCAATCACAGCGAGCAACATGACGCTCGATGCAACCACTGCGTCGCTCGCGATCGGTGGCACCACAACGATGGCGTGGCAGTCCGGCGCCACCAGTTATCAAATCAAGTACGTGCGTACCACGGCGCTCTGCTGGACGTTCACGTTCTATACCAACGGCGCGCAGACCTCGACGTCGAACTACTGTCGCTCGTTCTAAGGAGTCCGATGTTGAATTCGCGGAAGCGACGCGTGGGGCTCGGAGTGTGCGGCGCCGCGGCACTGTTGGTCGCGACGCTGTTGGCCGCAACGCCGATCGCCGCCCACGAACTGTCCGAGGCCAGTGCGACGCTTGTCGTGCGCGACGGTGGCTACGTACAGCTCCGGTTGCAGATTCCATGGGCGGATGTGTTGCACACTGCCTGGATGCCGGGGCGGCCGATGCAGGAGTTTCTCGTCGTCGCAACGAGCAAGTCGCGCTCGGACTTTGCCAAGCAGTTCGCGACGGTCGAGCAGACCATTCAGCGCGGCACCCGATTAGTCGCGGACGCCTCCGCGCCGGTGGCCTTTGGTCGTTGGCAAGGTGCCACCGCCGACGAGGTCTACGACGCGCTCAAGCGCGAACTCATGTCACGGCTTGCCGACGGCGTGCGATTCGAACACAGCTCGCGCCTCTCGGTCACCGCTGAAGTCACCACTGGGCACGAGATCGCCGCCGTTCGGCTGCAACTCCCCGCTTCGTTCGGTCCCTCACTGCTGACGGTCTACCGTCCTGACGAGCGTTGGGTGAAGTCGGGCGAGCTCTCGGCGCCCGTTAACGTCGCGCGGCGCTCCACCTCGAGCGCCGCGCGCACACCGTAGTCCAACCGTCGTCCATCGATACGCGTCAGGGGACGGCGCCCGCCGCACCCGCGCGCCGCGGATCGGCACCAGCGGTGACCTTCTTGCCGTCGAGCGACACCGCCGCGCCGTAGCCTTCACGCAGCTCGCCCTTGAGCGACACGATATTGAAGTCGTAGCCCATCGCGCGCATGCGGCGGAGCACGTCGGGGTTGAAGCCATCTTCAATCGTCACGACCACGGCACCGCTGCTCGCGCCGCCATTGCCCCCGCTAGCACCCCCGCCAGCACCCCCGCCGGCACCGCCACGCCCGCCGGCTCCACCTCGTCCACCTGTTGGGGCCGCCCCACCACCAACCGCACCACCCGCGGGCGCTGCTCCAGCGCCGCGGCCACCTGGCAGGAATCGGGGCAGTTCAAGCGCACGCTGCGGGTCGAGACCGAAATCGAGTGCACCGACAAGCGTCTGGTACACCGCACTCGTGATCCACGAGTTCCCGGCCGCGCCCACTGCGAACACTGGCTTCTTTCCTTTGAACGCAATCGTCGGAGCGAGTGTGCTCCCATGGCGTGCGAAGGGAAGCCGCGAGCCGTACTGCGTCGGATCCGTACCGTAGCTGGTCAGTTTATCGTTACTCAAGAAGCCGAGTCCCGGGGTCACGTAGAAGTTTCCGCCCCAGGTGCCTAAGGTCTGCGTCACGGCCACAACATTCCCGTCGGCATCGGCCACAGTAAACGCCGTCGTGCCCGCCGCGTGGCAGAACTCCACTTCCATTGCATGCTCGGCGCCGCACGGACCTTCTGGTGGGATCGACGCAAGCTTCGCGACGAGACTCGCGGACGCCAGCTCGAGTGGCGGCGACGACGCGCGCGCCGCTGCCGGATTCGCCGAGGCGCAGCCCCCAGAATCGGTGCGAACATCACCCGGGCGAACCGCATGCTCCGGTGAATAGCAGCGCCACCGAACCTTCGCGGTATCCTTGCTCAGGTAGCCGTCGAGCGAGACCGGCCACAGTCCTGGATCTGCCACCCGCCCGCCGGCCACAAGCGACCAAGAGGCGAGCATGGCGTGGAACGTCGCGGCGTCCTCTGCATACATCTTCGGCTTCTCGAACTGCTCGAGCAAGTTGAGCTTGCCAACCAAGTCAGCCCCGCCGCTCACTGGCGGCGCACTCGAGAACAGGGTGAAGCCGCGATAGCTCCCAGTAACAGGCTCGCGCTCCGGCGCGAAGTAGCGCGACATGTCCGACAGCTTCATCGCATTGCCCTTCCCGTGGAGATCGTCCACATACTTCTTGGCCACATCGCCACGGTAAAATCCGTCGGCGCCCTTGTCGGCGATCTGCGTAAGCACCCACGCGAGATCTGGATTCTTGAGCGTGTCGCCGGCCACCAGCGGCTTGCCATTTCGGAAGAAGAGCGCGCGACTCCCCTCGTACTTCAAGAAGTGCTCGCGCTCCGTACTGAGTGTCGTGGCGAGCCCCTCGGTGACCACATACCCGTTGCGCGCCGCACGAATCGCCGGGGCGAGAATGTCCTTCCAGGCCACCTTGCCACTGCCGTATTTCTTCCACGCGGAGTGCATCCCGGCCACGGTGCCCGGGATGTTGGGAAGCACCGGACCGTCGTTGGGATAGCGGCCGTTGACCATCAACGAGGTATTTGAGAGCCCCGCGTCCTCGGGCACACGCGACATGAACTCAAACAACGTTGGCTTGTCCATCGTGTTCAGATAGAGCACCATCTGACCGTAGCCGCCAACGCCACTGGCATCGGGTTCGACCACGCCAAGTGCAAAGCTGACCGCAACGGCCGCATCGACCACATTGCCGCCAGCGCGGAAGATCTCGAGTCCCGCCTCCGTGCTGACCGGATTCGCACTGGAAACCGCCGCACGTCCTGTGGCCGCGACCTTGAGTGGTGGGCGCTCGCGGAGCATCGCGTGAATCGCACGTTCAAGCTCGTCGTCGTTCTTGGCAGCCATCGCGTCGCCACGATGCTTAGCCTTAACGGCCTCCCACTGCGCACGGCGATCGCTCGCGTTCGCCGCGCTAAAATAGAGCGACGTCGAGCGCGCCCAGGCGCGGTCGTATGCATCGGCATTTCGCGCCGCGCGATCGCGCGCGGCAGCAAGCGAGACCGGTGCGAGGCCAGCGTCGACCGGCAGCGGAGCGCTCAGCAGCAGTAAGCGATCACGAGAGGCCGCAAAGTTCTCAGCAGCCGAACGATCCCCGAGTCGGTCAGGGTCCCCATTGTAGGCGGGGACATTCTCGTCGTGTTCAGCGACAGCAAGCGTCCGACCGTCGGGCGACCACGCAAGATCGCCGTGCACAGTGGCCACGGTATTGGTCCACCGCCCGTCAGGCGATGCAACGAAAATCGGCGAGCGTCCGGTGATGCTCGTGAATGCCAGGCGATCTCCGGTAGGCGACCAGGCGAGTCGCTCCGCATTCTTGTCCGCGTTCACCACAGCTTCGCGTCCGTCGGACACCGTACGTACGATCACCCTTCGCTGTAGCTCATTCACCCCCACGTAGGCCACGCGCGCCCCGTCCGGCGAGAAGGCCGGTGAAATCTCCGCCAGCTCGTGGTCGGTAAGGCGCTTGTCTGAGCCGTCTGTTCCGCGAATCCACACGCGCGATGCCCCGCCAAAGCCGCGGACAAATGCAATCCGACCATCCGATGCAACACTAGGCATCGTCTCGGCGTCCGGCGTGTTGGTCAGCTGTTCTGGCTCGCCCGTTGTAACATCGCCAGTCAATCGGAGTCGATACAGATCGTAGTTCCCCCCACGATCCGACGCAAACACGATCGACTTTCCGTCACGAGCCACAGCGGGATCACGATCCCAGCCGCTCCCCTTCGTGACCTGCACCCACGAACCAGTGAGGGTCCGCAGGTAGAGATGCCCCTCCGACGCCACCACCAAACGACCATCCGCGGTATAACTCGGCGAGCGCGTGCCTGACAGCGTGGAATCAGGAACGGCGACGGCCGTCGCTTGTACCAACAGCGACACGACAAGTGCGAGAGGCACGATCTGTACTCCGTTTAAGAGATCTACTATCTGTACGCGCAGGTCCCGGTATCAGTTGCTGCGTTCGATAACCTCGACCTTCGCCATTACATCGCCTTCCAAAATGCCATCGGCAACCGCGAGTCCCTGCAAGATTTCACCCACGACCGTGTAATCGTGATCGAGGCGGATATTGTCGACGAGATTTACAAAGAACTGCGCGTCGCCGGTATCACGCCCGCGGGTCGAAATACCAATCGTTCCGCGCGTGTGGCTACGCATGCTCAGCTCATCGCGCATAAACGCGGCGTCGCCAACGTATTCGTTCGCGTCGGGACTTCCGCCCTGAATCACAAAGTTCGGCACAATGCGATGAATGGTGAGCCCATCGAAGTAATGTTCGCGCGCAAGACGCACGAGGCGCGCCACCGTCGCGGGGGCCTCCGTTGGGAACAACGCAATGAGTATGACGCCGCCACCACTCGTGGGGCTCATGGTGATGCGAAGCTGAAGTCCGCGCGTGGTATACGTCTTCCCCAACGGCTCCTCTCGGATTGCGAGCGCCTTCGGTGCTGCCTGCACCGACTGACCACTCCACCCTCCCAAGATCGCTGCTGCTTTCTTCGCCACGGTACTGTCGAAGTCCACGAGATACGGTGTGACGCGTGCTGCAAGCGATTGCGATCCTAGCTCCTGGATGCGCAATAGGAGCGCCACGCGTGCATCGCGCGTGTTTTCACGCTGACCCGCGGTCAGGCGAGCAAGCGCATCGAGCAACGCATTCGGTGCGGCCGGGCTGCGCGAGCCGGCAAGGGCAGTCGCCGCCGCCATGACGACCTGATGCCCAGTGGAGCTGAGCAGCCCCACATACGCGGCATCACTACCGTGCCCGCGCACCTGCGACATGCCAGCAATCGCCTCCGCCTGCACATTGTGGTTCCCGTCCGTCAGCAACGCCGACAGTGCGACGGTGTCGCGCAACACGGTTGCGGCTCGGGCGGCGTATTCTCGAACCTGCGGGCGTCGATGACCAGCAAAGCGCGGGAGCAGTGGGAGCGCCAATGCTCGATCCGCGCGGGCGAGCGCGACCAGCGCGTGCGCCGCCGGGTGCCAGGACATCTGACCAGCGTCACGCCCGGTTTCACCCATCGGGAGGGCGTCTGCCAAGGTGCGCAGCGTCGCGATGCGATCCCTGACGGGAGCGCACAGCCCGCCGAGTGCGTCGATAGCAGCCAACGCGACGGCAGGAGAACGATCGTGTGTCGCCGCGATCACTGGAGCACAGTCGGGAGCGGTCACCCCCTGACGCCAAAAACGGAACGCATCGAGTCGAACAATCGGGCTGGGATCCTGAAGCGCCCACTGGAGCAGGGAATCGTGCTGCACTGCCGTGAGGCTGGTGGCGCCTGTGAGCACGCCACGGCGTACCTCGGGATCCGCATCGCGCCGCGCGATTGCAAGCGTTGCGCTGTCGAACCCAGCAGCGGGCGCGAGTGCCGTGATGGCGAGACGCCGCACCTTGGCGTCGCGAGATGTCGCAACCGCTCGGCGTAACACCTCATACATCGCCGGCGATGGCTCGCGCCGAGTCCGTCGAGACTTGGCGATGTCATTCAGGCCGTGCAGGACGTTGAAAGCAGCGTCGTCTGGGAGGGCGGGAAAGCCACCCACACGCTTCATGGCCGCGAGAATCGCCCCTTCATCTGCTGCCGGTTGCTCGGCGTCCATGTAGGGGATGCGTCCCAACGACCGGGCGAGCACCCCAACGACCTCGGGAGCTGTCTCGGTGGACAAACGCATGAGCAGCACCGCGCGTGCGAGGCGTACAACCGTGCGCGCCGAATCGAGACCGCGGCCACTGGTCGGAACCGACGCCACCGACTGTGCAATCGCATTTGCGGCTTCCGAGCGCATGGAAACCGCGTCGTCGAGCATCAACGCCAGACGGGGTACAAGATCCGGACGCTGCAGGCGACCCAGCGCACGGATCGCGACGAGTCGGGTCGTGAGATCAGTGCCGCGAAGCGCCTCGAGCAACGGCAGCATCGCCGTGGGGTCGGATGCGCGCGTGTCTTCTGCACGCAATACGCGATCCAGCAGCGTCGACGTCGCGCTCTGCGCGCCCCCGGTGAGAGGCGCAGCAAGGAAGGCGAGTAATACAGGAGTCAGCGCACGACGCATCACGTCACCGAGGTCAGGATTTAACTTTCGCCTTCTTCGTTGCTGCAGCCAGATGTGCGCCGAGCAGACGGACCCGGAGATCTGTGTTCGTCCAATGTGCGAACTCAGCGAGTCGATCAAAGGCGTCGCGCGCCTTCAGGAATTCACCGGTGCGCATGTATGCAATGACCGCACCAGTCCGCAGTAAGTCGGGGCTGATCCAGCCCACCCCCGACACGCGTGACTTGATTTGCACATCGGCCAACTCGGCAGCAACGGGCCAATCATAGACTGAAATTGCGTGCAGAAAACGCCATGCATCGCGCGCGTTCCGCGGTGCGTTCTGGCGGTCCATAAAGGTCGCGACGCTCGCATAGAACGGTTCGTCCGCCCATCCCATGGTCCCACTGTGCAGGTCCGACTCCACTTCCGATGCTAAACGGAAAAAGATCGGCCAGTCCGGCGGGCTGTGTCCGGTGGCTATCACCGACTGCAACTGCGACAGGCGCGACCGCGCTTCACGCAACGGTGTCGGCTCGAGCGTACCGTCAGGAACGACCGTGCCCATGGGCGCGCGGAGCGCAGCGCCGAGTGCGAGCCCATTCACACGCCCGATATCGAGGACGCTCGTGGTGGCGGTCGTTGGGAGAATGCGGTGTTCCATCAATGCGGCGCCAACATCGTAGCGCCCTTGGTTGAGTCCCTGAAACCCAAAGGCGTGGTCCTTCATATATCGCGTCTGCTCGCTGAGAAGATCGAGCGTCGGGTAGAAGTCGCTGTTGGCGCCGACGTCGCTCTTACTTTCCATCAATGGGGCGAGGGCGTCGCGCGAGACGAGACGAATCGATTCCAGCGCCTGCGGCGTAATCGGGAAGAAATGCCGCAGATCCTGCGCGACTTCAGGCAGGGTGAAGACGTTCCAGTCTGGCGTCGGGAGTGTGGCGCGGTTCGACGCCACAATCAAAATGTCTAAATCGGCCGTCATGTAGATCGTGTACGACGGGAAGTTCTTATGGACGGCACGGATCACGCTGAGCACGAGCCCGTCGTCAATCTCATAGAGGTGCAGCCACTGCCCGAAGACACCATCCGGCGTCAGGAAGGTCCGCACGCGCTGGTAGAACTCGTCGGTGAAGAGTCCGCTGACACCGCTCACCCACGGATTCGACGGCTCACTGAGGATCAGATCGAACTTCCGATTCTGTGATGCGAAATAGCTCTTGGCGTCGTCGTGCACATACTGCGCGCGCGGATCATCAAAGACGCGCTTGTTTGCCGGATAAAACAGATGCGACCCATTGATCATCTCGGGCTCGATGTCGATAGTCACGAGCTTTTGGAGCGTTGGGCTGCCCAGCAGCAGGTGCGAGCTCATGCCGGAGCCATTCCCGATCACGGCGCCCTGTTTGGCGTTGGGCGCGTGGGCCAAGGTGATCATGGGGAGCAGCACCTGGGTGCTCTCGTCACCGTCAAAGGGCACGCGCACCGTGCCCTCAGAGGGCGCCTCGAACCACCGCGGCGAGAGCGAGGCGTCGGGCTTGCCGTTTGTGGCCAGCGAGTATCCGCCGTCCTCGGCTTTGACGACGCTGACGGTGGCGGTGCGTCCGTCTTTGTAGAACACCACGTCGCGCGTCCCCGGCTTCGGTACGCGGCCGTAGCGGAATACGCCGCTGATCAAGATCGAGCGGTCGAGTTGCACATTGGCCACCACGGAGAAGACCACAAGCACCGTTGCGCCCAGTAGCGCGGTGCCGAAGCGTCGCAGTTCCACCTGTTTGTCGCCGGCCATCCGCATCAGCCACACGCCGATCCCCATATCAATCACACCGCCGGTAATGAGCAGTGTCTTGAGTCCGAGCAGCGGAAGCAACAGGAGGGCAGCGAGTGCCGCTCCAACAATCGAGCCCAGTGTGTTCACGCTGTACACCGCGCCAATCGACTTCTCACCACCACCTGCCTGCATCAGCATGTGCGTGATGAGTGGGAGCGTGATCCCCGCGCAGAACGTCGCCGGAAGCATCACGGTCAAGGCGATACCGTACTTGGCGATTGTAAAGAAGTGGTACCCTTCCACGGTTTGATCGAGGCCACCAATCAGCGTCGCCATCCACTGGAACGAGGCCATATACGCCGTCAGCGTGCCAAGGGCGAGCGCACCCATCGCCCATTGGGTGACCGCCAACGTCCGCAGTGGATCGCGGAAATGATCCGCGCGGGTGCGTACCCAGAAGGCGCCGAGCGCGAGCCCAAGGATGAACGCCGAGAGCATCAGTTCGAACGAATGCGTTGCACTGCCCAGTACGAGCGAGAGCATGCGCACCCAGCTGATCTCATAGATGAAACTCGAGAGCGCGGTGCCTAAGCTCACAATCAGGAGCACACGCCAGAGCATGGGGAGCTCGGGGTGGGGCTCCACGGACCCCGCTGCGGCTTCCGGCGCACTCGCCGCCACACTGCCCTCAGACTCGGCCTCTTGGTTGAGGCGCACCGCCCCGAAAACCACGAGTCCAGCCAGGATGTTGATGATTGCCGCGGTCGCCAGCGTGCCCGGGAGTCCCACGAACTGGATCAGGTAGAAGCCGGCGACGAGCACGCCGATCGCGGCTCCGATCGAGTTGGCGAAATAGAGCAGCGAGATCAGCCGTCCTGTGCCGACGCCAGAGCCGCGCGCACGCCGAAGGAGTCCCGCCGTCATCAGCGGGAAGGTGGCGCCGAGCAGGAGCGACTGCGGGAGAATCAGGGCACTCGCCAGGGCCCACTTCAGAATCGGGAGGAGCGCGCCTCCGGCGACTGCCGGAAAGAGCGTGTGGTAGGCGAAGTTCGTGGTGGCGAGGAAGGCGTCGTGGAAGACGAGCCCGATTAACCCAACCAGCACCTCAACAATCGCGTAGGCGACGAGCGGTTCTTTGATGCGCTCGGAGCGCCGGGCGGCGAGTGCTGCACCGGCGGACATTCCGCCCAGATAAATCACGAGGACGATGACCTGTCCGTACGCGGAGTGTCCGACAAAGAGCCCGAGGTAGCGGCTCCAAATGGACTCGTACATCAGGCCGGCGGCCCCTGACAGGACGAAGACGAGAGTCAGCAGGAATGGCATCGGCTTAAGCTACTGCCAAAACGGGTCCCGACGTTAGCGGTCCCGCACCACCATTTTGATTCCGTACTTGGGCCGGAGGGTGATGCGTGGCTGCACCGAGATCCGTTGTTTTGGGGCCAGCCAAAAGCGCCAGCGTTGCGCGAGGGTCGCGACGACGAGAATCGCTTCCGTCCAGGCGAACTGCTCGCCGATGCAAATCCGGGTGCCCGCGCCGAATGGGAAATAGGAGAACTTGGGGCGCGTGGCCGCGATCTCGGGCAACCAGCGGTCGGGATCGAACACATCCGGCTTGGGAAACCACCGGGGGTCGCGGTGCACGAGGAACTGGCTCACCACCACCATGCTGTCGGCAGGGATGGTGTACCCGCCGACTTCGTAATCTTCCAGCACCCGTCGGCCGATGGCGTACGCCGGGGGGTAGAGTCGCATCGCTTCCATGACGACCCGCCGTGTGTATTCTAGGCGCGGCAGATCGGCGATGGTTGGGGTGTGCCCTAGGGCATCGACTTCAGCGTGCAGGCGTTCCTCAGCCTTCGGGTTCCGGCAGAGCAGGTACCAGACCCAGGTGAGGGCATTCGCCGTGGTCTCGTGTCCGGCGAGGAAGAGGGTCATCACCTCATCGCGGAGTTGCTCGTCGGACATTCCCGTGCCGTCCCCTTCGGCGTCAGTCGCCGAGAGGAGCATAGAGAGGAGGTCGCCGCGATCCTCGCTGCTCGCGCGTCGTTCGCGGATAATCCGGTAGACGGTGGCATCGAGCCGTGCGCGCGAGCGATTGAAGCGTCGCACCCAGGGGAGCGGAAGTCGCTCCATCAGCTCCGATCCCGGGAGCATACGCATGTTGAACGATTCCAGGGCGCCGTCCAGCGCGTCGTGCAGCTCCTTGGCTTCGTCATCGACGGTCGTGCCAAAGAGTGTCGACGCGACGATATGCAGTGTCAGCGACATCATCTGTTCGTGCACGTCCATCGACATTCCGTCGTGCCAGGTCGCGCTCATCCGTTCGGTGAGCGACACCATCGCGGTCGCGTACTGCGTGATACGATCACGATGGAAGGCGGGCTGTGCGAGCCGACGCTGGCGAAGGTGAAAATCTCCCTCGCTCGTGAGCAGACCGTTGCCGAGGAGTGGGCGTGCACGCTCGAGCGCGCGCCCCTTGGCGAAGAGTCGCTGATTGGTGACGAGGACATCGCGAATCATGTCCGGATGCTGCAGATAGACCACGCGACGCCCGAATGGCGAAAATCCGAAGATATCGCCAAAGGTCTCGACGTTGCGCCGGAAGAATCCGAGGAGATCCCCCTGCGTCTGCAGGAGGAGCGCACCGGGGAAGCGCGCACGTGGGCCCGGTGGGAAATTCGACGGGGTCATGGCGTGGACGTCGGCGCTTTACGGTGATGTGTGGCCTGCTCAAATCCATATGCGAGCCCGATCAACCGCCCCTCGCTCCACGGACGACCGAAGAAGGTCATCCCCGCAGGGAGGGTGTTCTCTCGGGTGTAGCCCATCGGCACGGTGATCGCCGGGAACCCGGTGGTGGGCGAGAACAGCTGACTGTTGTCGCCCGCTGGCGTGTTGAGGTCTCCAATCAACCGAGGAGGATTGCTCCAGGTCGGATACACCAGCGCGTCGAGTTTCAGCGAGTCCATCATGGCCACAACCGCCGCGCGGAAACGCACGCGCATTGCCTCCCGCGATTTGCACCCTGGGGCGTCCTCGGGCGGCACGGACACGCTGTCTGCCGCCTGCAGACGCAACTGCACCGTGGGGTGGTAGTTCCCGCTCCGCAGCACTTCGCGAATCGTGTGCACCGGAGCGCCTTCGCCGCGCGCGGCGAGATACCGCTCGAGGTCGTACTTGAACGGATTGCACCCGCCACCGCCCGCGCGTGTAACCGACGCCAGCGAGTCGATCCCCGCGGGGTCCACGATCGTGGCACCCTGTGCTTTCAGCGCGGCCACAGCGCGACCGAACACCGTCACCACTTCGCTGTCGAGCCCGGCCCGCTCGTACGCCTGCCGGAGCACGCCGATCCGCGCCCCCTTCAGAGAGCCAGGCTTCACAAAGGTCCGGTAATCGGCCTCGCGATGGTCGCGCGCCGGCGCTGTGACGGGATCATCCGCATCCACCCCCGCCACCACCTGAAACACCGCCACGGCATCGGCCACGGTGCGCGCCATCGGTCCGGCGATGTCGCTGCCATTGTTGAGCGGCACCACACCAGCGCGCGAGGTCAGCCCCATCGTCGAGCGGATTCCCACGAGCGCTTGATGCGCCGACGGGCCACGGATCGAGTTCCCCGTATCGGTACCGAGTCCGACCTCCCCTTCGTTTGCGGCAACAGCGGCTGCAGTACCACCACTGGATCCGGCAGTCACGCGATCAAGCGCGTATGGGTTCTTCGTATACCCGGGAAGTATCGAACTCACTGTCTCATACGGCGTGAACGCCCACTCGGCGAGATTCGACTTCGCCAAGATGATGGCGCCCGCCTCGCGCACACGTCGCACAAAGGTCGCGTCGCGGGTTGGGATCCACCCCTTGAGTGCGAGCGAACCGGCGGTGGTCTGCAGGTCACGCGTCTCGTAGTTGTCCTTCACGATCATTGGAATACAGTGCAGCGGTCCCACAGGACCGCTGGCGGCGTAGCGTCGGTCGAGCGAGTCGGCCACGAGCAAAGCCTGTGCATTGACCGTGACGAGCGCGTTGATCGCAGGGCCGCGCTTGTCGTAGCGCGCGATGCGGTCGAGATAGGCGGCGACCAGGTCATGGCAGGTCAACCGCTTGCTCGCGAACGCTGCGTGCACCTCGGCGATCGTCGTCTCCTCGACACGGAATGAGGACCGCGGCGTACTCGGCGTAGCCGGCGTACTCGGCGTGCGCGCGGGGCGCTGGGCAGCGAGCGGCGCGGCCGAGAGACCGGCGAGAGCGACGAGCAGAAGACGTGAGCGCATGAGAGGGCGAGGAATGGGAATATTCGCGAGGCGCAATCGGAGCCGATGTGTCGTCGCGTCCGGCTGTAGTCAAACGTACAAACGGGGCAGCGCCCCCGCGACAGGTACTGAACGCAGGAACGCCGCTTCCGAATTTCCGGGAGCGGCGTTCGGTACATGAAGCCAGCGGTGTGAGTTACGGCGGCTTCGTGATCGCGTCTTCGTAATCGCGTCTTCGTAATCGCGTCTTAGTAATCGCGCGGCGGCGGGCCACCGCGGCGTCCTCGTGGAGGAGCTCCCGGAGGAGCTCCCGGAGGACCTCCCGGAGGACCTCCCGGAGGAGGGGGCACGCATCCCTTGTCGAGCTGGCTCTTAGTCAGCACGGAGGCTATCGACGCGTGCCATCCATCGAGCGCTGGCTTCAGCGATTCTTGGAGCGAACGCACCGCGGCCATCCGCGCTTGTCGCGGTTCCTTGCTGAGTGCCTTGAGGCTGTCGAGCGTGAGTTTGTTTGCCGTCTCGAACTGCTGCGCCAACTGATCGACCTGCTTCTTCTGCACATCGGTCAGCGAATCGGCGCCCACACGGCACGCCTGCATCTGCGCACCCTCGGGGCCACCTCGCCCGCCGCGGCCACCACCGCGCCCATCGGGCGGACCACCGCGACCGGGATCACCCTGCGCGCCAGCCTGCGCCAGCCTGCGCCACCGCGACCACCAGGAGTCCCGCTGCAACCATGAGTCTCCGCATACTCCCTCCTTGCCTGGGGATCGCCTCGCTGCCTTCCTGGGGCCGACTCGGCGATCCCGCGTCCTTGTGCCTATGGACATCGGCAAAGCGCCCGTCATTCCATTCCCTGTCGCAATGGACCAGTTCCCCCCGCGGGGGCGAAGACTCAAGCGCCTGAGAGAAATGGGTTGAAGGGGTATCGCAAGCGCGTTGAAGGTACGGCCGGTAGGCAGGGTGTCCGGGGCTTGGCGCAAAAACGTCTAGCGCGTGAATACGGGAACTGCTACACTCGCGACTGACTCTACCATCCACCCTGCGCTCGAACCGGAGATGAGAATGTCGAAGCGGATTCGTCGAGGACTACTGTGTGCTGTGATGCTCGCCGGAGCTTGCTCCCGCGATTTAAGCATTCTCGCTCCGACCGGCGAGCTGTCTCTAACTGTGCCTGGCAAGCACGATGATCATTCCTCGATTATCGCGCTCGCGCTAGCGGGGACTAACTCCTGTGACGTAGTGTCCCGACGACCGACGGACCCCCCTGAAAAGGCCCGTAAGACGCGCGTGGTGCTTGCGCTACCCGCGCAGCTAGCTGGTCGAAAGCGTGTCCGGACAGTCGACCCCGTCGAGGAAGGGCAAGTCGTAGAGTCGAAAGCACCCATCGGAGTCGCACGTCTCGTTCGCTGGGATCGGGCAACAGGAGCCAAGATTCTTGACGCGTCCTGCGCGATTCCAGCGACCAAGGAGGCTGTGGCCTTCACGCGACGCTATCTTTCGTCCGCCGCAAATGATCTCGGTGTGTCTCAGGGTTCGAACCTCCGGGTACAGCCTGGCTATTCCAACCTCATTGAGACCATGCAGTGCTGGTATGACCCCGCCGAAGACTCCGTCGACTGCGGCGGGGTGACATGCGCGCGTGTGTATGCGCAACTTCGAACTGCATCGATCGTTGGCTCCTCGAGCATAATGTCGAACCTCGGGGATGGTGACGTGTTTCTCTGCGCCAACGACTGTGTCGTGGCCAATTGGGCTACAATCTCGTGCGGGGGAGGCTCTGGAGTATTCGGCGGGCCTGTGGACGGAGGCGGGGGTGGCTCCACCGGATCTTCGAGCGGCAGTGTTCCTGCTGCAGCGCCCGAAGGCATCGATCAGGGCCTCTACGAGCACTTGAATCCAACCGAAAAGACCTTATGCCACGAACACAATTATGAATGCGCTATGTATCTCTTGGACGGCAACAACGCGTTCGATTGGGTCCGAGAAGCGGCTCCAGACGGTGCGGGGCACAACGACGCATGGGACGCGATGCGACATGCGTACTTCATGGCGATGTTGGCGCGCGATATCGGAGGTGGTCGTGCGCTCGTGTGGGGATCCGCTCACGAAAGCGAAAACAGTCCAGAGATCGAGGCCACCGAAGGTTGCATGGATCGGTACAACAACAATGTCGGAGCTTCAATCGGCGCCAATCGGCAAGGCTGGTTCAACTACGCGCTCCAGCAGCTGGTAATCGCTGCCTTAGGCAACAACCAACTCAAGACCCAAACATGCACGCCCTAAATCGCCTACTACTCTCAGCGCTTATCGTCGTCGGCGGCTGCGTGAAGGCTGCACGCCTCGAGCCAGCTGAAATCAAGCAGTTTGCCCCATTCGCAGAACTAGGCGGAGTCCGGCTTGGAATGTCTGGTGTTGACCTGAGGCAACTCCGTACGCAAGCTCGGCCCCTTCCTTACACCGGTCTCACCGAAACCGGCCCTGACGGCTATGAGGTGTTCTTCTACATATCCAACAGCATTGATACCACGATGCGTGCCTCGGACAGGCTCACTTCCGTCGCTGCGGTTCGACATTTTTCCGGACGCGCAGAAGCAGAATCCGAATGGGCGCGGCAGCTGGGGAACCTGCGGCGCGCCGAGGCCGGAAAGGAACTCCCCATCGATTCAAGCATGGACGCGCTCGGGACGTCTTCGCGCAAAGTACGCTTCGTGGCCACGGGACGGACTATTTCCGTCGTAATGAGTCGAAGCCGCCCAGATACCTCGGCAACTTCAATCGCTGTCCGCTTTCGCCGATCTGACGATAAGCCATAGCGCTGTCAGCCTGCTTCAACTCCTTGCACTGTTGCGCTTGGTGGAAGCGATGAGTGGAGCGCTTCGTCGCTGAAACTCTTGCCTCCGATTGTCGGCTTGGAGAAGTGGTGAGAAGCAGGACTAGAAGCTCAGCTTTCTGAGATACTCCAGATTCCGCTTCGCGCTCGCCAGCGAATCCTTCGGTGATTCCTGCTCCACGTAGACGGGTTTCGTGTCCAGGTTCTTGACCGCGCCGAGAAACGTCGTGATATCAAAGATTCCCGCGCCCAGCTCCGTATCATGCGAGCGGTCGGCCACGACGTCCTTGATATGAAATGAGTGATAACGCGCCTCATGTTTAGTGAGATACGCCATCGGGTCGCCGCCCCCCTGCAACATGTTGCCGACGTCGAGCTGCAACCGCACCGTGCTCGGATCGGTGAGCGAGATGAAGAGATCGTACGGCACCTGATGCGCGATCGCCTTTACATGACTCGGCTCATTATGAAACGCGAGCCAAAGACCCGCGCGCCGTGCCGCGTCGCCGGCGGTATTGAAGCGATCGGCCCACACCCGCCAGGCGTCGAGTGATGTATCCGTCTCCGCCGGCAAACTCGGCACGATCAAGTACTCATGTCCAAGTTCCTTGGCGGTGTCGAGACTCTTGTTCCAGTCCTTGAGCAGAATCTCTGGCGCGATGTGCGCCGACGGCGCCTTGAGCCCGGTGCTTGCGAGCACGGCCTTCACCTGCGCCGTGGTGCGTCCGAAGTTGTCGAACTGCCAGAGGAGTTCGACGTCGGTGTAGCCCATCGCGCGCACCGCGCGCAGCGTGCCGTCAGGATCGATCTTCATGCGATCGCGCACGGAGTACGTCTCGAGTCCGATCCGCTTGAGCGAGGCCGCACCCGCGTTCGAAGGCAGGAACTCAATCGCCCGCGCGAGCGACGGCAGGACCGAAGTCCCCGCTGCGACCGCGCCAATCGTTCCCACAAAGTCACGCCGCTTCATCGCATCCTCACTTGGCAATGGGTCCCAGAATATTCCAGGTCGCCGGATCCTCGGTGCCGATCAACCACACCGAGTAGCCGCGCAACTTGTACTTACGCACGAGTTCCAGTTTCGCTTTGAAGGCGCGCGCATCTTCGACCCAGGCGAGTTCGAACACGCCGTTGCGCGGCCATTGCGCAAACCAGGCCTTCTGCGTGTTGTCCCACTGCGGTTTCACGTGCGCCGAGTCGAGGATCGCCATGAGTCGCGTGTATTCGATATCGCTCGCGCGCGAGCGTGCGCCGTTCTTGGGATCGTAGCCCGGGAACCAATAGTCGGAGTAACTCGGGATCCCGAGCGAAATCTTCTGCGGTGGCACACCGGCGGCGAGCACGTATTTGAGCGACGCCTCTATCCAGGGATACCCCGCGACTGGCCCCGGCGTCGAGCCCGCCGTGTGTTGCGCGTAGGTCATGTACGACAAGAAGTCGAGCGTGTCGGCGAGCGCTTTGTAGTCGTACGCGCCACGCCAATAGTCGTACATCCATTGATGATACGGCAGCGGTCCGCGGTCATCGTCGGTGCGCGGTACCACGGCCGCCGAGAGGGTGCAGCCGGCGCGATGTACTGAGTCGGATGCTTCGCGCGTGAAGGCCGTAAAGGCGTCACGGTCGCCGACAAAGAGATTCTCGAAATCAAACTGGATCCCATCGAGATGTTGCTCACGGCACAGCGCCGCCAAATTGTGCGTGGCCGCGGCGCGCGCCTCAGGCACGGTCAGCACGCGATGCAGCGAGGCGAGATCGAACCCCGGGTTCATCACGAGCGGCACCAGCTTGACGCCGTGCTTGCGTGCGGCCTCCACAATCAACGGCGAGATTGATCCGCGGATCACCCCAGTGCTATCCATCGAAAACACTTGTGGTGACACCACGGAGATGCGCGCCGCATTTGCCACGAAGCTCTGCACACTTCCTTCGTTATTGCGCGCGTACCAGAGCCCCTCGAGCTTCTGCGCCTGCGCGGCGGTCACAGAAAGGGCGATCGCGAGGACCGCGGCGAGAGCGGCGGAGGTGGTCACGCGGGCGATCCGAAGGGGGCGGCAGATGCGCGGCATAGGTCTCCAGAAGCTACGATGGGGCACGCACGGAGGCTACTTTGCACCAAAAGGTGCAAGGGTAACTGTATGCTGGTCAATGGGTTACGTCATGAAATATGCGGCACCAAAAATGCATAGGCGCATTGCCTCGGTCCCGCAGTCGTGCTGCGTCCCACTATTGCCGCCGCCCGCACACCCCATACCGTTAGAGATACGGGCATTGGGTCGACGCCCGCACCACTTCTCGCGGTAAGGCGCTTCTTCTCGATGGATATCTATCTGACCTCGCTCGCACTCGGCGCGGTAGGACTCGCGGCGATGGCAGTTGGAGGCGGCGGTCGGCACAGCAGTTCGCACGGCCACGGCCACGGGGGATCGCACAGCCACAGCGGTTCACACAGTCACGGGCATTCCCACGGGCATTCCCACGGGCATTCCCACGGGCATTCCCACGGCGTCAAAGACACCGCGACGAACTCGCTGCTCGCCCTCATGTCGCCGCGCATTCTCTTCAGCCTCGCCCTTGGGCTCGGCGCAAGCGGACTCGTCGCACGGCCACTGTTCAGCGGCATTCTCCTGTTTACCGTCGCCATTGGCGGTGGCATCCTCTTTGAGCGGCTGATCGTCACGCCGCTCTGGAACCTCGGCTTCAAGTTCGAGTCCGCGCCCGCGCTGACGCTCGAAAGTTCAGTCGCTGGCGAAGCGACCGTCGTCAGCACCTTCGATCGTAACGGCCAAGGGCTCATCTCGATTGAAGTCGATGGGCAGTTGTTGCAAGTGCTCGGCACGCTGCATCCCGACAGCCACGCCCTCAGTGGGCGTGTGGTCGTCGGAACTCGTGTGCGCATTGACGATGTCGATGCTGCACGCAATCGGTGCACGGTCTCGCTCGTCTAGCCGCCGCACCGCACTTTTCCTCTCTCCGATTCGGAGTCGTCAACACATATGGATGCGTTCATGTCCAGCGGGATGGTCATTGTTGGTGTCGTAGCGTTTGTTATCGTCGTGATTCCGGCGGTGGTCGCCAAGTTTCTGCGAAATGTCGAAGCTGGTGAAATCCGGCTCGTGAGCTGGCTCGCCGGCACCACGCTGATTTATCGTGGGCCCGGAAAGTCCAAGGAGATTCCACTCCTCACCACCGGCACCACCATCAGCAGCAAAGTCATCAACGTCGATCTCGACATCACCGATCAAACGGCAGATATCGACGAGACCGGCACACCACGCCCGATCAAGGTGCGTGTCCTCGCGAGTGCGATCGTCTCGGTGGGTGATACCGACGTGCTGATCAAGACCGCGGCGAACCGCTTCTTCTCCAAGCGCGACGCCGATCAGATCAGCACGCTCACCGACCTGCTCAGCAGCTCGGGGCGCCGCGCCATCAACTTGCTGACCCACGATCAGCTGTTCAGTGCCAAGGCCACGCCGAGTGCGTCGCGCTCGCTGTTGCCGGGGCAGGGCGGCTCGTCCACGCTCGTGAAGGCTGCGCCAGCGCAGGTGGCGGTGCATGATCCAGCGACGGCCGCTGCCATGGAAGACGAGGACGATCCACTCGCCGTGATCATTCGCAAAGCGTGCTCGCGCGAACTCACCGACCTCGGCCTGATCTTCAACTCGCTCAACATTAAGATCGTGCAGAGCGAAGTAGCCGAAGCGCGTCGTCGGCAGTCGGCGGCGGAAGCGCAGGCCAACGCCGAGATCGTGGCAGCGATGCAGAGCCGTCGCGCGAAAGAAGCCCAGCTCGAAGCCGAACGTGCGATCAGCGACAAGCAGCGTGAACTGGAGCAGACCAAGGCGAGCAACGCCGCGCTCATCGCGCAGGCCGAAGCCAAGCGACAGGAAGCCGCCGGGTTGCAGCGGACCGCCGAACTTGATGCCACGCAGATCGCGCAGGCACGCGCCGATGCCGCCAAGGTGCGTCTTGAAGCCGAAGCCAGCGCCGATGCTGACGCCATTCGGATTCGCCGAGTGGCCGATGCGACCGCGGAGAGCATTCAGAAGGTGAATGCGGCAATCCAGGCGGGCGGGGAAGCGTACTTCCGCTATCGTCAGATTGAAATGTTGCCGACGATCGGGCCGGCCATTGCGGCGGCGCTGGCGCAGAGCAAGATGATCACCATCACCGGTGGGAACGGTGATGGCGCAGCGGAAACAACCACGAACAACATCACGCAGGTCATTCAGACCGTGCTGGCCGCGCAGATGTTCGCGAAGGGCAATCTGCTGGGCACGGACGACAGCACGAAGGGCAACACATGATTGAGGGCGCGCGCTACGGCCACACGAATTTGATCGCGGCCGATTGGCGCGCGCTGGCCCGTTTTTATGAGGAGCTGTTTGGGTGCCAGTTGGTGCCACCGGAGCGGGACTATGTCGGTCCGGAGCTCGATCGTGGCACTGGCGTGCCTGGGGCGCGGATGACCGGGGTGCATCTGCGCATGCCCGGTCATGGGCCCACTGGGCCAACGCTCGAGATCTATAATTATTCGGAGCAACTCGAGCGCATGCCTACTGCGGTGAACCGCCCTGGGTTCGGGCACATCGCGTTTGAGGTGACCGATGTTGCTGACGCGCGCCGTCAGGTGTTGGCGGCCGGTGGGACGGCGGTGGGCGAAGTGGTGACGCTCACGACACGCGCGGGGCGGCACGTCACGTGGTGTTACGTGACGGACCCTGAGGGGAATGTGGTGGAGTTGCAGAGCTGGGGGTGAGGGGTGGGTGTGAGGGGTGGGTGTTGCCCGTCGCGCCCCGAGCAGGGGTATGCGCGGTCCTGATCCGACGGTCCGGATCGCGGACTGTCACATGACTCGTTAGAATACCTGTCGTGCCAACTCCACACCGACTCCTCACGGTTACTGGCGCCGCGATGCTGCTTCTCGGCGCGGTCGGCGTGTGGCGTACCGTGCGCCTTTTTATTCAAGGAGCCATGCCGCCGGCGAGCCCGCCTCAGCCAGGCGCTACGGAGCGCCCTCGCAGCGGGTTCTTTTTGGCGATCGGTGGGCTCTTGAGTCTCTGGTGCATTCTGGTCGGCGCACTCCTGCTGTTCTTTGCGGCGCGCCGCTGAAGCGGAACTGACGCGCGGCGTCTACCTCACAACAGAACGGTCGCCACAACGCATGTGGCGACCGTTCTGAATTCACCGACAACGAACAGTAGGTCGAAACGCGACCGCTCCGCGATTACCAGCTGAACGGCGTCATCACACTCCCGTTCCCGGGCGCGACTTCAACGACGCGGAGCACGGTGGTGAGCTTCTGTCCACCGACATCGAGCACCACGCGGTAGTTCCCCGTCTCGACCGTGCCCGCACCGCGGCCGCCGAATCCACCGCCACCACCACCGCCGCCTCCACGTCCGCCGCGCCCACCAGCGCCGCCCGCAGGCGCCGGAGTCTCGAGCGCACGCTTTACCGCCGACGGACTTCCGGTGGTGTCTGGCGCACCGGATGCTTCAGCGGGACGTGGGTTGAACCCGCGCGGGAAGCCCGCAACCTGCGTGGTATCTGCAAAGCCACCGCGGCCACCACGACCGCCGCCGCCTCCCGCAAAGGCCGCGAAGTCCATGCCGCCTCCGCCTGGGGCCCCGAACGGCGATGCCGACAGGTTCCACGACACTTTGTTGATCCCCGCCGCCGTGCCGCCCGTGAGGCGCGCAATCGTATCACCGGCGGCATTCACAATCAGCACACGCGCGGTGCCGGTCGCGGCCGCCGAAAGGCGATACGCGATCTCGGCGCCCGTCGGGCCACCCTCGCCCTTCCACTGACGCTGTGAGCGCGGCTCGGAGGCCACAATCATCTGCGCGTACTGGAAGGCCACCGTCGGCGCAAAGAGATGCGTGCTCTTGGCGAGCACCTCAGGGGTCATCTGCTGCAGCGGTGCGACATCGGCAATCCAGATGGCGCGGCCGTGCGTCGCGGCAATCAACTCGTGATCGCGCGGATGAATCTGCAGATCGAACACCGGCACAGTCGGCAACCCGCTGTTGAGCGGGAACCAACTCTGCCCCTTGTTGAGCGACGCAAACACGCCGGTCTCCGTTCCCACGTACAGCAGGTTCGGATTCACGGGATCTTCGCGGATCACATACGCCGAGCTCGGCGCGCCACCGTTCGGGAGGTTCGCGGCGATCGACTTGAAGGTCTTTCCCCAGTCGTTCGACACATACACGTACGGCGTGAAGTCGTTCTCGCGATGGTTGTCGCGCGTGACGTAGACGGTGGCTGAGTCGAAGTGCGAGGCGTCGATCTTGCTGATGTACGACATCGGGGGCGCGCCCGGGAAGTGATCGCTCAGGTCTTCCCACGTGCTGCCATCGTTGCGCGTGAGCCACACTTTCCCGTCGTCGGTTCCGACGTAGAGGATCCCCGCACGGATCGGCGACTCATTGATGTTCACAATGGTCGCGTTCTCTTCGGCGCCGGTCGCATCACGGGTGATACCGCCTGAGCCGTCAGCCGCGAGATTCCCGTTCACATCGTAGCCACTCGACACCCGCAGCCAGGTCGCGTCACCACGCGAGAGATCGCCCGAGATCGCCCGCGCATTCGCCCCCTTCTGCACCGACTTGAAGAGTTTGTCGGCACCCGAGTAGAAGACATTGTTGTCGTGCTGCGAGAGAATAAATGGGGTGTTCCAGTTCCAACGCGCCGCCGAGTTCGGATCGGCGAGCTCCTTCTGCATACGGGTCGCGAGATCGGCGATCTGCTTTTTCTGTTCGTCGGTCAGCGGCTTGGTGCCGTCGCCCTTGATGGCCGCAATCTGGTTGGTGTAGGTCGCGGTGTTCGCCGTGCGCGGGCGAATGTTCGCGTTCTCTCCCGTGGCGATGTTGCGCCGAGAGATGTTGCCGCCCTGCGACTCGTAGTAGATGATGTTTGCGTCCTTCGGATCCTGTGCGGTCTGCAAGCCGTCGGCGGAGCCCGGCGCGAACCAATCCGTCATCTGCAACTGGCCGTTCTTGCGACGCGAGAGACCGCAGCTCGTGCCGTTGTCCTGCAGGCCGCCGCACACACGGTACGGGACCTCAAAATTGTAGCTGACATTGTAGAACTGCCCCATCGGCATGTTGTTCACGTTGTCGTACGTGCCGCCCTTGTCCCAGGTCTGGAACACGCCGGCATCGCCGCCAATGATGAAGTGCTCGGCGTCGTTCGGGTCGATCCACATCGCGTGATAGTCCTCGTGGTTTCCGACCATCGAGAGCTTCCACGAGTAGCCGCCGTCATCACTGAAGGCGAAGTCCACCGCCATGCGATAAATGCGGTCTGGGTTCTTGGGATCGACACGCACCTGCGAGAAGTAGAAGGGACGATTGTTGATCGTGCTCATCCACTTCCAGTTCTTGCCGGCGTCGGTCGAACGATAGAGCCCGGAGAGGAGCTGCTGCGGCTTGGCGCCGCGCACGCTGTCGGCCTCGACCATCACATACACGATGTTCGGGTTGCTCGGCGCGAGCACCACATTCATGCGCCCCTTCTCGGTGGCGGGGAAGCCGCCCCCCTTGATCTCCGTCCACGTTTTGCCGGCGTCGGTGGACTTCCAGAGCGCGGAGCCCGGGCCGCCCGACTTGAGGAAGGCCGGCTTGCGGAGCCGCTCGTAGCTCGCGGCGTAGAGCGTGTTGGGATCGCGCGGATCCATTGTCACGTCGACGAAGCCGGCTTTGTCGCTGATGAACTTGATCAGCTGCCAGGTATTGCCGCCGTCGGTGGTCTTGTACAGACCGCGCTCCGGATTGCTGGTCCACATCGCTCCCAGGGCGGCGACGTAGACGATGTTCGGGTTGGTCGGATGGATGATGATGCGGCCGATGTGCTGCGTCTTTTGCAGCCCCATCGACTTCCAGGTGAGCCCGCCGTCGAGCGACTTGTAGACGCCGTAGCCCGGCGCGGCCGTGTTGCGCGAGTTCTGCTCGCCCGTGCCGGCCCAGATGATCTTGGTGTCGCTCGGCGCGATGGCGATGTCGCCCATCGAGGCATTGGCTTCCTGATCCCAGAGGGGGAAGAAGGTCGTGCCCGCGTTCACCGTCTTCCAGATGCCGCCGGCCGCGCCGGAGACGTAGAACACCTTGGGGTTCTTGGGCTCGGCTTCGACGTCCGTGATGCGGCCGGCCATGTTGACCGGGCCGATCGAGCGCCACTTGAGGGCCTTGAGGGTGGCGGCGTCGGGGGTCTGGGCGTGGGCGAGCGGGGCGAGTGCTGCCAGCAGGGTCGCGAACACAACGGCGAGGCGAGCGGGCGGGAACTTGACGGACATGAATCTCGGGGGTGGAGGGGGATCCGGAGATGACCTCACTTCCAATATGCATGACGGAGCTGTTTCGCTGGCGTTGGCGACGCCGTGTGCCCCTCAGATGGAATGCTTTTGCCGGTCGCGCTGTCGAATACCTATCATTCGTCCCCCCCCCGTACCGGAGTTCGTTGATGCTGCGTACTGCCCGTTCCCTGCTTGCCGTTGTCAGCGCTGGCATCCTCGTGGTTGCCACCGCAATGAGCTGCAGTACCAGCGCAAACACGCTGACCAATACCACCAACACGAACGGCACCACGAACGGCGGCACGAACGCAGGCTCCAGCACCTACAACGACCTGCGAATCCCGCCGACGCTTCAGGGCACGAGCTTCAACCTCACGCTCGCGCGAACCACCAAGCAGTTTCGCAGCGGGACGGCGACCGACACCTACGGTTACAACGGGGAGCAGTTCTGGGGCCCGACTCTGATTCTGAATCAGGGCGACAGCGTGCAGATGAATGTGACCAACGCGCTGACAGACACCACCACGGTGCACTGGCACGGATTCCATATCCCCGCCTCGATGGACGGCGGCCCGCACCAGACGATCGCGCCTACCACAACCTGGCGCCCGACATTCCGCGTGCGCAACAACGCCGGCACCTATTGGTACCACCCGCATCTGCACACGAAGACCTACGACCAGCTCACCATGGGGGCCGGCGGGTTCATCATCATCAAGGATCCGATCGAGTCGGCGCTGCAGCTGCCGCGCACCTATGGTACCGACGACATCCCCCTCGTGATGACGAGTCGGCGGTTCCTCTCGTCGAATCAGTTCTCCAAGAACATCGTGATCGACAACTACGGCGACTACATGCTCGCCAACGGCACGATGAACGCGCAGGTGAGCCTCCCCAAGCAGTTTGTTCGCTTCCGGCTGCTCAACGCGGAAATCGAGCGCGCGCTCAACTTGGGCTTCAGTGACAATCGCACCTTCTATGTGATCACCAACGATGGCGGGCTGCTCGATGCGCCGGTTGGCGTCACGCGGGTGCGCATGCTCCCCGGCGAACGGGTCGAAATCTTGGTGAACTTGGGAAGCGACGCCGTCGGTGCGTCACTTGACCTGAAGGCGTTCAACTCTGGCCAGACCTTCGGCTTTCCAGGAAACGAAGGGAACCCCGTGACGCCGTCCGGAAATGCCGGCCCGATTAACGGCAGTCTGCTCAACAACACCGACTTTCCCATTCTGCACATCAATGTCGCCGCGGCAACCACTGGTGCCATCACCACGCTCCCGGGCGCGCTCACCACGAATCGCTATTGGACGCTCGCCGACGTCACGAACAGCCGCACCATCAACATCACTGGTGGGCAGGCCGGCGGAAACTTTTCCTTCGACAACGTCTTCTTCGACCACGGCTACATCAATCAGACCATCAAGCTGAACGCGGTCGAAAAATGGACGATCGTCAATAACCAGATCTTCGGACACTCGATTCACCTGCACGACATTCAGTTCAAAATCATCTCGCGCAGCGGCGGTCCCGTAGAAGCCTACGAATCGGGGTGGAAGGACACGTTCTATATCCCGAAAGGAGAATCGGTGGTGGTGGTCGCCAAATTCACCGATTTCGCGAGCAGTACGGATGCGTTCATGTTCCACTGCCACATGTCGAACCACGAAGACCTTGGCCTGATGGGGCAGTTTCTGGTGGTTCCGTAGTACGCGCGACCTCTGCTTGAACCTCTGGGTTCAGGAGATGGTGGACGGCGCCGACGCGCTGTAGCTTCAACCATCGCCTTCAACCGTTGAGGCTCATGTGACGCAGAACCGTCGTGACTTTCTCGCGCTCGCCGGACGACTCGGAATCTCGATTCCGATGCTCGATCCGCTCCTTCGCAGCGGGCTGCTGAACGCACAGCCCACCAGCGACGGCGCGCACGATCCGTTCCTGCTTCGCACCGGCCGCCAACAGGCGGACAGCGCCTACTCGGGCCTTCGCTGGCGCATGCTCGGCCCCTTCCGCGGCGGCCGAACCGCGGCGGTGACCGGCGTGCCGGGACGCCCGAACGAGTTCTACTTCGGCGCCGTCAACGGCGGCGTCTGGAAGTCCATCGACGCCGGGCGCGTCTGGACCCCGATCTTCGACGGACAGCCGGTTGCCTCCATTGGGGCTATCGCGGTGGCAGCGTCAGCCCCCGACACGGTGTACGTCGGGAGCGGCGAATCCACCCTGCGCGATTCCATGGGATTCGGGAACGGCGTCTACAAGACAACCGACGCGGGGAAGAGCTGGACGCACCTCGGCCTCGACGGCACGCAGCATATTGGGCGCATCGCCGTCGATCCGAAGAATCCGAACATCGCCTTCGTCGCCGCCATTGGACCGCTCTACGCAGCGAGCAAAGATCGCGGACTCTTCCGCACCACCGACGGTGGCAAGTCGTGGACGCGGGTGCTCTTCAAGGACGACAACGTCGGCGCGGTGGATGTCGCGATCGATCCGACGAACTCCAAGATTGTCTACGCCGGCCTCTGGAACACGCGGCGCCCACCCTGGTACACCTACGCGCCGTCGAACGGCCCGGGTGGTGGGATGTGGAAGTCAGTCGACGGTGGTACCACCTGGAAGCCGATGACCAAGGGCCTCCCCGCCGAGGGGATTGGTCGCACAGGCATCGCGATCGCGGCGAGCAATCCGAAGCGGCTGTATGCGGTGGTGGATTGCCTGTTGCCCGATCCGAAGGCGCCGGCGCCGGCAACTCCGCCTGCGGGCGGACGTGGTGGTGGCGCCGGCGGTGCCGGTGGCGGCGCGGCCGCCGCGACGCTCGGCGGCTTCTTCCGCAGCGATGACGCGGGCGCGAGCTGGACACGCGTCTCGGCCGATCAGGCGCTGCACGGGCGCGGCTGGTACTTCGAGAAGGTGGCGGTCGATCCGAAGAACGCGGATATCGTGTACGTGCCGAACGTGGCCGTGAGTCGCTCGAAGGACGGCGGCAAGACGTGGGTCGCACTGCGCGGATCACCGGGTGGTGACGACTACCATCAGGCGTGGGTGTCGCCGGACGACTCGAACACGATGATTGTGGCGAGCGACCAGGGTGCGATCATTACGCGCAACGCCAAAACGGACGACGCGACCGAAGTGACGTGGAGCAGCTGGCTCAACCAGCCCACGGCGCAGATCTATCACGTGTCGGTCGATCCGCGCTTTCCGTATTGGGTGACCGGTGCGCAGCAGGATAGCGGCGCGGTCGCGGTAGCCTCACGCGGCAAGTTCGCCGGCATCTCCATGCGTGACTGGGAGCCGATTGGCGCCGGTGGCGAGAGCGGGATGACGGTTGGTGATCCGCTGCATCCGGGGATCATCTACGGTGGTCGTGGTGCACGCTTTGATTTGGTGAACAATCGCAATGTGCCGTCCACACAGGCGCCAGCGGGTCGCAGTGATTGGACGCAACCGTTGGTGCTCTCAAAGGCGGATCCGAAGGCGTTGTACTATGCGGGCGAGTCGCTCTTCAAGAGCACCGACACCGCGCAGACGTGGACGCCAATCAGTCCTGATCTTACACGGGCGGATCCAGGGGTGCCGAGCACGCTTGATGCCGCTGCTGCAGCGCAGACGGATCGCAATGGAAAGCGTGGCGTGATTTACGCGGTGTGCCCGTCGCCACTCAAGGCACCGATGGTGTGGTGCGGCACTGACGATGGGTATATCCAGCTCACGACCGACGACGGCAAGACGTGGCAGAATGTCACGCCGCCGGAGCTCACGGCGTGGAGCCGTGTGACCGGAATTGAAGGGTCGCACTTTGATGCGAACGTCGCGTACGCGAGCGTCGACCGCCATCAGTTGCAAGACTTCGAGCCCTACATCTACCGCACGCGCGACAGCGGCAAGAGCTGGCAGAAGATCACCAAGGGATTGCCCGCGGGTGTGTACGTCCATGTGGTGAAGGAAGATCCCAAGCGTCGTGGCCTGCTCTTCGCGGGCACGGAGCGCGGTGCGTTTGTCTCGCTCGACGACGGGGACAGCTGGCAGCCGTTGCAGCTCAACCTGCCGGTGACCTCGGTGCGCGATTTCGAGATCTACGGCGCGGACCTTATTGTCGCGACGCACGGTCGCGGCTTCTGGGTGATTGACGACATCTCCCCGCTCCGGCAGGTCAACGCGACGGTGCTCGCGAGCGATGCCTACTTGTTCAAGCCGGCCGACGCGATCCTCTACAATCAGGGCGGCGACAACGGCACGCCCACACAGAAGGACGAACCACAAGCCCAGAACCCGGCGGACGGTGCGTATCTGGATTACTACCTGAAGCCGGGTGTGTCCGGAACAGTCACGCTCGACGTCATGGATGCGAGTGGTGCGGTGGTGCGGAGCTTTGCACCGCCGACTGCAACGGTTGCTGCAACGGCTGCTGCAACGGTAGCACCGGAGCGAATCCCCAACACCTCGCCGCTCTGGCGTCCGGCGCCGGCGCCATTCTCCACTGCGGCCGGCATGCACCGGGTGGTGTTTACTCCGGGTGGTGGCAGTGGCCGAGGCGGCGGCGGTGGCGGACGTGGCGGACGGGGCGGCGGCGGTGGCGCACCGCCACAGACCACAGGCAACTTCACGGCCAAGCTGACCGTTGCCGGGAAGAGCTACACGCAACCCTTCGTCATCAAGCCGGATCCGCGCGGGTAGTCGCGCGGGTCGTCGCGCTGGAGTGCTGCTGGCAACTGATCGTGATACTTTCTCCCACCTCCCTCTTCACCGGCGTCGCCGCAACACTCGGCGGCGCCACCGTCATGCTCGGCTGGCGCATACGGGAGACGCAGCGTCCTATCACGATCCCGCTGATTGTCATCCCACCACTGGGAATGGCAACGGGCTTTGGGATGTTTTTCTATCCGCCATTCCGCATTCCGCTGCTCTGGGTTGTCGGCGCGGTGTTTATGGGGGCGGTGGTACTCGCCGAGCCGCTGATTCGAACGTCGCGACTGGAACGTCGCGCGGACGGGGGCGTCGTGCTCAAGCGCTCCAAGACTTTTCTCTGGATTCTGTTCGGGCTGCTCGCGACACGATTTGTGCTCCGCGACTATATCGGGCACCTAATCTCGCCGTTGCAGACCGCGGCGGTGCTCTTCGCGCTGGCCTTTGGGATGATCGCCCGCTGGCGTGCCGCGATGTACGTGGAATATCAGCGCCTGCTTCGAGAACCGTTCGCCGGCTGATTATGCGCCAGGCCGCTCGCGCACGCGGTTCCACGTGAGGGTGCGACGTACTGGAGTGCCATCGGCACGCGTCGTCTCGAACCAGAGGCGCAGCACGTCCCCATCCAACACAAAATGCCGCGTGAGCTTTCTGCCGACGTCGGCAGGGGCAAGTGCGCCAAGGAGTTCGTGTGTGACCGTCCCGGCAGCGACGTCGACGGTGTAATGCCCGAAATAGGCATCGTAGCCACCCGAGGGAGCGCTGTTGTTGGGGTCTGACTGTGTAGACGCCGCCGGCTTGGGAATTTCTGCCGTGCGCCGCCGCGCCATGAGTTGCGCCGACACATTGCCGAAGGTGTCGTACGTGAGAAACGAAATCGGATCTGCCCCGAGTGCCCCGTCGGCGGGCAGGGTGCCGCGGATTCCGGTGGTGCCGGCGGTGCCGCTGTCGAGGCGTGACACGAGGGTCCAGCTTCCAGCGAGCGCGGGCGCTTGTGCCACCGCGCGCGTGGGCAGCGCCACCGCCGTTGCGAACACGACACCCATACCAAGACGTCGTATCAGCGCGTCCAGATCACGATACTGCCGCATCCCGTCATTCCTCGTTGGAAGGCCGCGGGGATTCCCGGGCCTGTGTAAATCTCGATTCCTTTGATCTGCTCGGGTTGAACCATCGCATCAATCTCGTCGGCGTCGAATCCACTCATGAACCCGCCGTTGAGGTAGATCGACGGGGTGCACCAGTCCGCCATCATCCCCCGCACTTGGAGTTGTTTGGTAAATCCCGAACTATCACGCTCGAGACGTACTCCAGGCATCAGGCGGAAGACATCCGACGCATTTGTTACCGGGCGGCGCTTGATGTCGTCGGCGGTGATAAACCGACCTACGCCAGCGGTCCGCGCCCGCTGCTCAAAGCCGCTCCGGTCGCTCCCATAGCGCACACGAGACGCGGAGATTCGAACCGTATCCAAGACAGCTTTCAACGTGGAGAGGGTGACGCGTACCGGCGCGCTTCCGTCGAAGATGTCCACGGTTCTCCGTTCGGGGTAATAGCCGATCGCTCGCACCTCGAGCGTGCGCGTGCCAGCGGGCGCATCCGTGATCGTCCATTCCCCGCGTTCGTTCGTGCGCGCCGCATCGCCGTCCGCGACACGCACCTGTGCTCCCGCGAGGGGGCGTGAGCCGTTCGCAATCAATACGGTACCGCTCAATCGCTCGTCACCTACCCGAATCGTCCGCGGCGTTGCCGCCGCACTGTCGGCACGCGAGACGGCTGCTACGGCACGTTTTCGAGACGGACCAAGGAATAACTCCTGACGCAGAAACCCTTCGGCGGGAATCTGCACGTCAATCATATCGGTACTGTCGGCCCCGCGACTCGCGATCAAAAACATCGTGCCGGAACGGGGCACATTACAGATAGCGAACCACCCATTGTCTCCTGTGGTTGCGATCAAGCGCGGTTGGTGCCGTTGGACGCCATCGGGGCGGAACGCAAGCTCAAGCCATTCGCCCGCGACCTTTACACCACTCGCCGGTGTGAGGGTCTTCGCGTCGCGCACGACACCCATCAGGAGTGCCGCAGAGTCTGTCACCGCGCGCACGCCACACACCGCAGCGCGGATCTTCTCCGGCGACGGTGTTGCGAGATCAATGCTGACTGACTGATGCCCCTCCACCCGCACCGTGCGTGGTGGCGGCTCGACGCCGAGGGAGTCGAGCAGCGGATGGTAGAACCCGATCATGTAGCGGCCGTCTGCGACATCGGTCAGCGTGAAACGACCGAGGGAGTCGGAGATGGCGGTACGACCAAACGCGGCAAGGGTATCGGGTGCTACCAGTTGCACCGTGGCGGCAGCGAGCGGTCGGTGGGAAATACTGTCGCGCACGACGCCACGGACGGTGGTGCGCGCCGATTGCGCGTCCACGACGCACGCGCACAGCATCGCGAGAAACAGAGTTCGGAGCCGCATCCGGAGTTCGCCTGACGGAAGGATACTGAACAAGCTACTCGCTCGGCGTTGCTCGGCACCATATCGAACGGGGGTGTTCACGAGTGATGAGCACTCGAGAACACCCCCGCAGATCCAACTCGCCATCGACGTGCGTTACGGCGCGCGTGCCGCTTCGAGTCGCACGCCGCCTTCTTCGCGCACGCCCATGTAGACGATGCCGCCCGTGCCGAAGCCAGAGATGACACGTCCCGGGGGCATGCCGACGCGCTTGAGCAACTCACCCTTTGGCGAGATGACGTCGTAAATGGAGCCGCCATTGATCCCGCGCGTTGTGCGCACCCAGAGGTTGCCGTCGGCATCACCGAGTGCAGCGCCCGGGGTGAAGGGCGGTACATAGTCGGACATCTCGTTTGGCGAGACCATGTTGATTGGCTGGAGCTCAACGCCGCCTCGCCCACCACGTCCGCCGCCGCCGAATCCACCACCACCGCCACCGAACCCGCCGCCGGTGTCGCCACCACCACGGCCGCCACGGCCGCCGCCGCCGGTATCACCTCCGCGACCACCACCACCACCGCCACCACCCATGTTGAGTCCCGGGATTCCCGAGATGCCGGCCGCCGCGGCGGCAGCTGCCGCACCGGCTTGGTCACCAGCCGCGGCCTGAGCCCGCAACTTCTCGAGCGACGCCTTGGTCGAGTCGAGGAACGCCGACTTCTCGTCCTCACTCATCCGCTTCCAATCGAACGGCGTTTTGCCGGTCGCATCTTTTGTACCGTTCGCGCGAACCCAATCCACGTGATAATCACGCGCACGCACCACGGCGATCGATCCGTCGGCCAAGAGCGACCAGTCGTCAGCCACTGGGAGCGGATTCACCGTCACCAGCATATTCATCCGGCCGTCATCCCCCTGCGCCACGCGTACGTTGCTCACGGGGACTTTGAGAAAGGCGATCGTATCGAGTTTGCGGGACATCAGGTCGAAGCGGACGAGCGGCGCCGAATCCGGCTGCGCGCCGCCACCAAAGCCACGTCCACCCCCACCACGATTGTTGCCGGTGTTTGCCGTGGCTGCCGTCGTCTGACCCGGAAGCGGGGCCATGCCGGGGGGCAGTCCGGCGGTCGATGCCGTCGCTGCTGCACCGCCAGCGCCACCGGCACGCGCGGGCGTCGGGATGGGCTGCGCGCCGTTGGGGCCACGTCCACCACCACCGCGCCCCTGAGTGCCGCGATAAATCAAGCGTCCCGACGCGTCGGTGCCTGGCGTGCCGTTCGGTCCGCCAATCAGCAGGTTCACATCGTTGGCGCGCGGGACCGACATCACCCGCGTGATGTTCCCCTTGCCATCAATCACCAGCATCGAGAGCGACAACGGATCGACAAACAGCGTGGAGTCACCCTTCCACGGAATCAGGCCACCAGCGCGCGAGCTGTAGGCGTTGGCCGTTGCACTGGTCGTGTCCGCGACCAGCGTGGTGGTCGCGAGGGTCGAGTCAAATAGCACGACCTTGCGGCCGTTGATGTCGTTTACGAGGACCTTTCCACCCGGCAACGAACGCACGGCTGAGACGGAGCCAAGCAGTTCCTTGGACTTCGCGAAGACGGCGCCCAACGGCTTGATTGGCGGGAGCTGACTGGCCGGCGTGTTTTCCGGCATCGGGTCCTGCGCTTTCACAGACTGCACGGCGCACACGCACAAAGCGAGCGCGGCCATCGAGATATGCTTGCGTGTCATTCGAATCACCAAAGAAGATTTACAGGCTATACAAAAAGTCAGATGGACGGGCGATTAGTTCCCGCTACGACCACCACCGCCACCACCGCCGCCACCACCCGGAATACCGGCACCACCACCGCTGTTGAATGGATTCTGTGCACCGCCCGCGGTGCCATTGCGAATCCCCTGCAGATACCGCGTATCGAGATAGCTCGCGACAATCGCGGGAAGCATACGATACTGTTCCGGCGTGAGCAGCCCGGTCAGCGGCTTCGACAACTTGATCAGCAAGTCCACCGTCTTCTTGCGAGCCGTGAGATAACGCTCGTACACATCGGACTCGTCGTACTCGTTGGGGAGCGCGGCCAAGTACTTCGCGACCGGCGACCAGGCCGAGTCCATGCGCACGATGTACCAGCGATTGAGCGTCGCGAGGCTATCCGCCTGCGGGCCGCTGAGCTTGAGCGAGTCGGCCTGACGCAGGATCGTGCTGATCGGATTCACCAAGCCACCGCTGCTGGCGTACGTCGCGCGCAGGACGGCCTCTGTGACCTTCTGGCCGCCCGAACGACGCCCAGCATTCAGCTGCTGCACGAGTGACTGCTTTTCGCGTGTCGGCCCGAGATCGAATCGCATCTGCGCCGTGACAATCACCGGCGTACGGACCGTGTTGAACGCCAAGCTGGTCGATCCGAAGCGCTGGTTGACTTCGTACTTGAAGCGCTGCGTAGCCGGGTCAAAGCCGCGCACGTAGAGCAGCGACTGGTCGGGCTGCACCGTCGTGCCCCACCCCTGCAAGTTGTTCTGCCCGTGGAGCATCAGGTCGGCCGCGCCAAGCGGGTTCGAGATGCTGAACGAGATGATCGCGCGCTGCGGCAACCCGAGCTTGAGCGGGTTGAACGAGATCTGCATGTTCGCCGTGTGCGTCATCGGGCCTTCGCAGCTATTCCGCGTGGCCAGTGCGCCGAGTTGGTTCTGCAGGCAGCTCTTCACATTGCCAGTCGCCGACGCGAGCAGCTGCGTCATGGAGGCGGCGAGTGCCGGATCTGTCGCGGTCGCCGGGTTCGGCACAAAGGCGCGGTCGTTCGAGTAACCGTCGCCGTTCACGTCACCCGAAATCATCGGGGTGAACAGGTTGCCCGAGCGCACGTTGCCGTTCCAGGTCACGCGGACGGCATCGAAGAAGTTGTAGCCAAGCGAGTACACAATCTGATGGCGCGACGCGTTGGCCGAGCGATACCAGTCCACGCTGAGCGGATTGCCCACCGTGCTGGTGAAGCCACGCACCTGCTCCTGCACATCGGAGAACACGTAGTTCACGCTCCACGACCAGGTGGTCGAGAAGGTCGCCGGCGAAAGGCGCACCGTGAACTGCTTGCTCTCCGAGCGCAGATCCGACCGCGCCTGGTTGACGCGATTGTACAGCGACGAGACGCGCGATCCGGCGGCCGAGATGGCGCCAGAGGTTGCCACAATGCTGGCCGGCGCGACAAACACGGGACGTCCACCCTCACTGGCAAGGCTGAACTGCGTCGTGGGCAGGAAGTTCAGGTCGACGTTCCCGGGCTGGTTCATGTTGTTCGAGTAGGTTACGTCGAACGTTGCCGAGAAACGATTGTTCAGGATCGGGCCCGCCCAGTTCATGTTCGCGCGCAGGCTGCGCTGGGCTTCGTAATCCTTCGCGAACATGCTGACGTTCGGAGCCGTGCTGCTAAAGCCAGAACTGCCAGCGCCGGTGGCGCAGCTGTTCGGGATCGACGAGGAATGGCTGAGATAGCCCTGCCAATCCGGCGACGGCGCGGCAACGCCGACGCAGGTCACCTGCTGCACCGCACCAGGCAAGCCAGTATTGTCGACCGCACTCGTCATGAGGGTGGTGGCCGGGGTGTTCTGAAAGAGGCCGATACCGCCGCGGATCACCGCACGCGGACCGCGGAACGCCCCTTCGAAGCCGGGGATCTGCTGCGACGTGCCGTACGTGTAGGCGAACCCGATACGCGGGCTCGCATACAAACGATTCGGCACATAGTTGTTTGCCACGCCGTACAGCGACTGGATCCCGGAGTTCAGCGCAGGGGTGGCCGAGAGCTGGTTGCCGTCGACACGCACGCCGTACTGAATCTGCAATTCCTGGCTCTGGCGGTACGAATCGCCGAGCGCCATAGCGCCAACAATCTGATTGCCATTGCGCGTGCGCGGCGAGAGCGAGCGCGTGAACGACGCCGGCGTGCCGTTGGCGAGATCGGTCAGCGAGTTGAAGCTAAAGCTGCCCAGTGCGTTCGTGGTGGCGTCCTGGTCATAGCTGTCACGACGCAACTCGGTGGAGAGCTTCACGCGATGCTTGTTGTTCTCGCTGAACCACGAGAGCTGATTCGTGAACTGCGTGCTCGACGTTTGATTCGACGAGTTCAGGTTCGGGCTTCCGCCGAACGAGATTGTCTTCAAACCGTTGGTGCCGTCGGCGAAGGTGCTGTTGATGCGGACCGAACCGCTGGCGTCGAGCAAGTACGGGTCCGAGGCGTTGCGCGACGTATTGTAGCCCACGGTCGACTCGCTCAGGAGCAGCGAGAAGAGATAGCCGGAATGACGGGCCTGAATGCCACCGTTGACCGTCGTACGCTCGCCGTTGTGCGCGGGCATCTCCGTCTGCAGGTTCGACACCGGCGACGCCTTGTTCCACGACGCGTTCATCGTGAGGTTGAGCGCCGTGCCGCTGAACGACGTCGGCGGGGTGAGATCAAAGGTGCCCAGCAGCGAGCCGGAGTCGGTCAGCTTGTTCGACGGCGCAGCCCCGACCGTGGTCGGGATCCCCTTGAGCGCCAAGATGCCGAGCAGGCGCGTCACCGAGTCGGCCGAGACACCCGTCGTCTGCAGCGCGAGCGGATCCATGTTCAACAGCGTCGACAGCGGATTCGAACGGCGGCCGAGCTGGTACGAGACCGAGTAAAACGACTTGTCGAGCGTAAAGGCGCCCGAGGCCAAGCCGCCGAGCGAAATGTTCGTGTACTGCTGGCCGAGCGCGCGTCCCGCGGCATCGGTCCACTGCAACTGCGGCGCGTCGAGGTTCAAGCTCATGGTGCGGATCTTGAAGTTCGTGCCCGACCGCGTGCGCACACTCAACTGGCCGCCGCTGAATCCACCGCGCGACACGTCATACGTGCCCGTGCTCAAGCTCACCGACAACGCCGCGTCGCGTGGCAAGTCCGACGCGCTCGAGTTCTGGCCGTTGAGCGTCGTGCTGTTCTGGTCCGCCGAGAGGCCGAGCACCGAGAAGCCCGACGGATCGCCATCGGCACCCGGGACAAGCGTCACGCCCGGGAGCGATGCCGCCATCGCCGCAAGATTGCCCATGTCAGCCGCCGAGAGCGCCGAGACACTCGCTGTCTTCTCGGTGCCGGAGATGTCCGCATTGGCTTCCACGCGGTTCACCTTGTCGCGCGGTGCGCTGATGCGCATGGCGTCGAGCTCCGTGGTCTTCGACATGCGCGCATCGGCAATGAGAATATCCTCATCAGCGGCGCGCTTGATCTCAAAGCGGCGCGGGGCGTAGCCGAGGTAGGTGTAGGTGACGAAGTAGTCGCCCTCCCCGTTCGGGAAGGTCACAGTAAACCGGCCATTGCGGTCGGTACGGGCCTCGCGGTTCACGGCGCCGGAGAGCGAGGTGACGACCACGCGCACCCCTTGAATAGCCGCAGAGTCGGGGCCGGTCACTCGGCCGCGGATCACGTCCACCGTCTGCGCGCCAAGTTGGGCGGCGGAACCGATGAACAGGGAAAAGACGAACAGAAGAGTCAGACGCCAGGAGCGCACAGAGAGGACCGGATTCGAGAAAACGAGAGCGGGGGGATGGACCCTTTCTAGACGCGCAAGCAGGGCAAATCGTTATATAAGGGAGGGATTCCGGTGCATTGTTCGCCCTCTGATTCGGCTTTCCTCGGTTAGGACGGGTGGTAGGGTGCTCTGGTCGCTAATTCGGTGTTTATTCGCCTATCTGTGATTGTTGTCGGACCGCCTCGTACAGCGCTATTCCTACTGTTGTCGAGAGATTGAGCGACCGAACCACCGTCGACGCCATTGGCATCGTCACGCATCGGTCGGGGTATCGGTCGAGCAGCTCGCGCGGCAGCCCCGCTGTTTCCCGTCCAAAAATGAGCACCGTCCCCGTCGCCGCCGTTGCGAGCGGCGCTTCCCAATACCGCCGAGTGGATCGGGTGGTGAAGAACCAGGGCTCGCCGAAGGTCCGGAGTTCGCGCTCGAAGGCCTCCCAGTTGGGCCAGACGCGCAGCGGCACATGCGCCCAGTAGTCGAGTCCCGCGCGCTTGAGCTCGCGCTCGTCGAGCGAGAAGCCCAACGGCTCGATCAGATGCAGGGTGGCCCCGGCCGCGAGGCAGCTTCGCCCCACATTGCCGGTATTCCAGTGAATCTCAGGATGGACGAGCACAACATGAAGCGCCACAGCGTAGTTCCGCACCAGAATGTGGAGGACGACAGGGGATCGATGCTCTATAATTAGCGATAGGCGCGGCTCATGCGCCGACGATGCGCTTTAGAACCGCCTGCGAACCGCCTTCGAACCGCCTCCGTCGTCACGTAGTCTCCTTCGACTCACTAGGCTCCAATGCTTCCGATCTTTCGTCCCCTCGCACTGATCACGGCGGTCACAACTCTGGCCACGGCGAGCGGGGTGACCGCGGCGACCGCGGCACGTCGCTGGAACGCTACGGGCCACGAGGTGATTGCGTCGATCGCGTGGAACCATCTTACGCCGCAAGCGCGCGCACGCGCGGTGCAGTTGCTGCGCAGCGGTCCGCCAGAAGCGCATCTGGGTGACGCCGAACCGTCGTCAGGGTCGCCGGCCGAACGGGAGAAGGCACTGTTCGTGCACACCTCCGTGTGGGCGGATCAAGTCAAAGGACGCACCGCACCGAACCACGCCTACGATCGACCGGTCTGGCACTACACCGATTACTACTGGCGCGAGCAGAACGGGAAGATTGTCCTCGTGCCGGAGCTCACACCGGATCCCGAGAACGCACTCGAGCGCCTCGCACTCTTGCCGGGGGTGCTCGCGAGCGGCGCACCGGATAGCGCGCGCGCGGTCGCACTGGCCTGGATCGAACATCTGGTCGGCGACGTGCATCAGCCACTGCACCTCTCGGCACGCGTGACCGCCGAAAGCCCCAAGGGCGATCGCGGCGGCAACGACCTCAAGCTCGCTGGCGCGCAGAGCAACTTGCACAGCTACTGGGACGGCATCCTCGACATCCTCGAGAAGCCGCCCGCGGGTGATCGGAGTGGCTACGTCGACGGATGGGCCACGAGAATCGAAAAGGAACTGCCCATGACGGCGTTCACGAAGGCCGAACTCGAGGCGGGGCCCGAGGTGTGGGGCAAAGAGAGCCTCACGTTAGCAGAGGAACTCCTCTATCCCGCCACACTGATTGCTGGGGCCGTGCCGAGTGATGCGTACAAGACGGCGGCGGGTCAGGCGGGAGAGCGTCGGGTCGCGCTTGCCGGATATCGGCTGGCCACGGTGCTAAATCGCCTGCTCGCGAAGTAACGTCACCCATGGAGTTCCTTCGGCACGCGCTCCGCGTCACCACCTCGGCGCCCATCGAGATCATTGATATCACCGAGTCGGTGCGCGCGTGGGTCACCGCGAGTGGGATTCGGCATGGGTCGCTCACTGTGATTTCGCTGCATACCACCGCGCGTCTTACAATCAATGAGCGCGAGTCGGAGTTGCAGCACGACATGGTCGAGTTTCTCACGGCGCTCGCACCGTCTGAGGCGGAGTACCGACATAATCGCCACACGGTCGATGGGCGTGCCAATGCACACGCGCATCTGCTGGGGCTCTTTGTGAATGCCTCGGAGACGATTCCCATTGCCGACGGTGCGCTCGTGCTTGGCGCTTGGCAATCGATTTTTTTTGTGGAACTCGACGGACCGCGCGCCGAACGCGAAGTGCAACTGCAGGTGATTGGCGAGCGAGACGTGCGTGTTACCTGAGCCTGTCGTGAGCCGCACGTGAGGACCATGTGAGGGCGTTGTGACCTCGGACGACATCGCCGGCTTCTTCGCCACGCGCGACGCCATAGACCGCGAGCAGTATCTCGAGCTGGACTTCAGCTTCGAGTGTGTGGGCGATCCGCGCGAAGCAGCGGCGCACTTGTGCGCCGAGCAGTCGACCGCGCAGTGGAAACGCGTCGGTGTGGATGAAGATGTCCGCCCGCAGTTCGCAGCCAAAGTGCTCGAGTTCGACGCACGCCCCCTCCCGCACGGCTTTTCCATTCCGCTTGCGCATTCGCCGCAGACTGCGGGACCGGGTGCGGGACCGGGTGCGGTTCATGCGTGCCGCGCCACGATCGCGCATCCGCACGGGAACTTTGGGGCACGTCTGCCGAACCTGCTCTCGGCGATCTGCGGCGAGGGGGTCTTTTTTTCACCAGGCATTCCGCTGATCCGTCTCGAGGACGTTCGGTTTCCCGCGAGCTATCTCGCGCAGTTCGACGGACCACAGTTCGGGATTGCGGGACTTCGTGCGCAACTTCAGGTGTTCAATCGTCCAATCTTCTTTGGCGTGATCAAGCCGAATATCGGGCTCCCGCCGGAGAGCTTTGCAGCGCTTGGCTATGAGAGTTGGGTTGGCGGGCTCGACATCGCCAAGGACGACGAGATGCTCGCCGACATGCCGTGGTGTCCGCTCGCGGAACGCGCAGCCCTCCTCGGCGCGGCGCGGCGGCGTGCAGAAGCCGTGACCGGCGTGCCGAAGCTATACCTCGCCAATATCACCGATGAAGTCGATCAGTTAGTGGCGCTGCATGATGTCGCGGTGGAGCAGGGTGCGAATGCTGTGCTCGTGAACACCATGCCCGTTGGGCTGAGCGGCGTACGCATGCTGCGTCGTCATGCCACGGTGCCCATCATCGCGCATTTTCCGATGATCGCCGCGTGGAGTCGCGTTCCGGGCTACGGTATTCATTCACGTGTGATGACGCGCTTGCAGCGCTTGGCCGGCTGCGATGCGATTATCATGCCGGGGTTTGGGCCGCGGATGTTCACGCCCGAGCACGAGGTCCTTGAGAATGTGCGCGCCTGCGTCGAGCCGATGGGGACCATTGCGCCGAGTCTTCCCGTGCCGGGCGGCAGTGACTCCGCCGCGACACTCGAGGCCGTGTATCGAAAACTCGGGACGGTGGATTTTGGTTTTGTTGCCGGGCGTGGCATCTTCGGCCATCCCGAGGGCCCTGCTGCTGGCGCGAGGAACATCCGCGATGCGTGGAGCGCAATTGGTACCGACGTAGGATCAGCGCCGATCCACTGAGGCGGGGCGACCTGCGCCAATCAGCGACGCAGAGGACGGCAGGGCCGAGAGCGGGAATGGGTTACTCAATCGTGGTTTTATTGAGACCCGACCGGAGCACCATGGTACGGGAACCGTGTCACGCGGAGGAGAGACTTCTCCCCGAACACTGTATGTCTCCCTGCCCCCTCTCGAACAATATGAAAACGAAGCATCTCGGACCAGTCGTCGGTGTCCTCCTCTCGCTCGCGGTTCCAGCCGCCGCGCTGATTGCACAAGTCCCAGCCGTGGGGACCGTCGCGGGCTCAATCACGGGTCCGGACGGAGCGAAGATCGCGGAGGTTCGTGTCACCGCCACCTTAAAGTCGACCGGAACCAGCGTCAGCGTGCAATCGCGGGCGGACGGACGGTACGCCATTACCTCGCTCGCCGTTGGCGGGCCGTACACACTGACGGTGCGCAAGCTCGGCCTTCAGGTCGTGACCCGCGACAGCGTGTTCATTAAGTCGGACACTCCGGTCACGCTCGACTTCACCCTGAGTGCTCTCGGTGCGCGGTTTCTGGATCAGATGACGGTGGTGGGATCGCGCGCCGAGCCTCGCACATCGCTCACGAGCATCGCGCCGGTCGATGTGATTGCGAGCGATGTCATGGAGCGGACGGGGCAAGCCGAACTCGTGGAAACGCTCGCGAGTCTCGTGCCCTCCTTCAACGTGCAAACCCTTCCTGCACTCGACGCGACCATCTTCGTCCGGCCAGCGCGGCTGCGGAACCTGTCGCCGGATCAGACGCTGGTGCTGCTCAACGGCAAGCGCATGCATCGGTCGGCGATGATGATGAACCCGAGCTACGGCAGTGCCTTCCAAGCGCCGGATCTTGATCAGATCGCGAACTCGGCGTTGAAGTCCGTGGATGTGCTGCGCGACGGTGCGGCGGCGCAGTACGGGTCGGATGCGATCGCCGGTGTGATCAACATGAACCTCGATGAGAGTGCGGGATTCCGGACCTTCGCGCAGTTCGGTCAGCAGTTTGCTGGCGACGGCGCAGGCCCGCGTGTTGGGCTCCACAGTGGGTTTCGCTCGGCCAATGGATTTTTTGCGCTGACCGGCGAATACACGAAGTCGGGGTATACGTCCCGCGCGGTGCAGGGAACCAACGCCGCGTCCTCGCAGGCTGCATATCCCAGCGTGGTATTCCCGAGCCCTGCGGTACACTGGGGCAAGCCGGACCGTGAAGCGACGCGTCTCGCCGTGACGGCGGGGCAGAACCTGGGCAACGTATCGCTCTATGCGTTCGGCACATACGGCTGGGGCACCGGTGTCGGCGACTTCAACTACCGTGGCCCAGTGGGTTCGTATGCAAGCGTCTTCAAGACAAGTACGGTGTTCCCGGGTTGGAACTTGCTGTCGCTCTATCCGGCGGGTTTCACGCCGCACTTCGGCAGTCATGACACGGACCTCAGTCTTGTCGCCGGCGTGAAAACGGAACGGGCGAGTGGTCTCAAGCTCGACCTGAGTGTCGGGACCGGTAAGAACCACATTCGCTACTTCATGACGAACTCGATCAACGCCTCGCTCGGGCCGAACAGCCCCACGAGCTTTGACGACGGTGCCGTTGATCAGACCGAAATGAACATCAACGTCGATGGCTCGCTGCCGGTCAAGCTGTTCGAGCCGACGAAGCCTGGCGCCTTGTCGTTTGGCGCGGAACATCGCACCGAGCGCTTTGAAATCATCGCCGGTGAGCTGGCGTCGTACACGTTCGGTCCTGGCGCGTACGGCTCGCCGGCGCTGCCCTGCTGCTCGAGTGGGTTTCCGGGCTATGCGCCGGTCAACGCCGGCTCGCACGACCAGAGCAGTCAGGCGGTCTACGCCGATCTCGACTTGCCGATCACGAAGCGTTGGGATGTCGGTGCGGCCACGCGCTTTGAGCACTACTCGACCTTTGGGCAGTCGCTGACGTACAAGTTCGGCACGCGCTTGGCGCTCACCTCGCAGTTCGCGCTGCGCGGAACGGTGTCGACGGGATTCCGCGCGCCGACCACCGCGCAGGTGTACAGCGAAGGACTCTCACAGTTCCTGCCGAGCGCTACGGCCTCGATCACGACCACGGGGCGCTTCAGCCCGGTGGGAGCAGTCGCGCAACTCTTGAACAAGCGCACGGGGGTCAACATCAAGCCGCTCGAGCCCGAGACGTCAAACAACCTCTCGGCGGGGCTTGTGTGGGAGAGTGGATTCGGACTCCAGACCACGTTGGATGCGTATCAGATTGACATCGCACATCGCCTGAACACCAGCACGTCCTATGTGCTGACCTCCGCCGAGAACGCGGCATTGACGGCGCTGCATATCCCGAACCTTCAGGATATTTATTCCGCGAACTTCCTGCAGAACGACTACGACACGCGGAATCGTGGCTTGGATCTCGTGACCGTCTACAATACCCGCGGCGTTGGAGCGGGAGAGCTGACGCTGACGGCGGCGCTCAGCTATCTCGAGACGCATATCACCGGCGGCTCGCGATCGGTGAATCCGTACGCCAAGCAGCTGACTGAGGAGTCGTTGCCGGCGCAGCGTGCGACCCTCTCCGCATCATACAAACTCGGCGGCGTCGATCTCACGTTCCGCTCGCGCTACTACGGATCGTGGTCGGATTGGACCGATGCATTCCCCGCGACCGCGACCCCAGGCACGACCTACCCCACGTACAACCCGCAGGTATTTAGCCCGATGACGTTCCACGACGTGGTGGCGAATGTCTCGCTGGGCAAGCACCTCGATCTCAAGGTTGGCGCAGAAAACATCTTGAACACGTACCCCGACAAGTCGCAGTACCAAGCATTCCGCGGCCTCATTTACTCGCGTAACTCCCCGTACAGCACGGATGGCGGCTACATCTACAGCCGCGTCGATATCCGTTTCTAATCAGTGCAGTGGGGGTACACACGGCCGCTCGCCTGAGACTTTCAGGCGGGCGGTCGTGTTGTTGCGGGGCCAGCGCTGTTCGGCAGCCGGAGTCGCACGATTGTCCAACCTGCGGTAGCTTTCCGTGGTCGTAACCACCGTCCGACCCCTCTCCTGTCCTATGAAGACTGCTACCGCACTCCTCGCGCTGATCTGTATCGCCGGAACGCACGTGTCGACGGTTCGCGCTGAGGTCCCCACGACTCCGGTCCCCACGACTCCAGTCATCACGGCTCCAGTCATCACGGCTCCAGTCATCACGAGCGCCGCGTTCCACTTTGACGGAATCCTCGGCACCTCTGCTGATTTCACCTTCGTCGCTGCGTCGACGCGAGGATCGACGCAAGCGTCGACGCAAGCGGCAGAGCGGGCCGAACGGGTGGCGCTCGCGGAGATCGAACGGCTGCGGCGCGTGCTGAGCAGCTGGGACGATCAGTCTGAGCTCTCGCAGCTGTTCACAACCGGCGCGCTGGAGCACCCATCGGCGGAACTACGCGACGTGCTGAACCAGTACACCGCGTGGAACGCGCGCGCTGACCGCGCCTACTCAGCGCGCGTGGGTGAACTCGCCACGGTATGGCGTGCCGCCGCCCTCCGCGGCACGACACCGACCGCTGAGGAAACCGCACGCCTCGCACGCGAGATTGCGGCACCCGCCTGGCGCGTGGACGGCACGCGGATCGTGGCGTTGACCACGCATCGTGTGGATCTCAACTCGCTGGGCAAGGGTTTCATTATTGATCGGGCGCTTCAGGCGGTGCGCGACAGCGTGCCCGAACTGCGCGGCGCGCTGATCAACATTGGCGGCGATATCCACGTGTGGGGCACGCCCGCCAGCGGGGGGAGCTGGACGGTGGCCGTCGCTGATCCCGCCCGCCACGCCGACAACGCGGCGCCGATGACCACGCTCGCGATTCACGGCGGCGCGGTGTCGAGCAGCGGTGACTATGAGCGCGGCTTCACGATTGGCACGCAACATTATTCGCACATCTTCGACCCTCGCACTGGCCGTCCGGTGGACCACGTGACCGGCGTGACGGTGGTTGCGCCTGATAACGCGACCGCGAATGCCCTCGCGACCACCCTCTCGGTGCTCTCGCCAGCGCAGGGGCTCGCGCTCGCCGCGGCGACGCCAGGGGTTGAAGCGATGCTCGTGACCGCTGATGGTGCGGTACGTCGCACCGCAGGCTTCGCGCGCCTTGAACGCCGGTCGCCGGCGCGCCACGACGCAGCCGTCGCCCCGCTCATCACCGCCAAGCTCGCGATCGACGTCACACCGACGGTCGCCAATCGCCATCAGCCGTTCGTTGCCGTGTGGATCACCGATACCACCGGCAAGCATGTGCGGACGCTCGCCTTCTGGGGCGACAAGCCCAAGTATCTGCATGAGATGTCTAAGTGGTGGGGGCTCAACAAGGGTGACCAGCCGTTGATTGACGCCATCACACGCGCCACGCGCCCGGTAGGGAAGTACTCGCTCGAGTGGGACGGCCTCGATCAAAAGGGAGCGGCCGCCCCCGCGGGGCCCTACATGTTCTGGCTCGAAGTCGCCTTCGAAGATGGCGCACATAGCGCCAAGAGTGTGACTGTCGCGTGCGGCAAGGGCCCGGTTGCGGCGGCGATCCCGACGGCGTCGGCATTCACCGGCGCCGACGTCAGCTGCGACGCCGGTAAGAAGTAACCGTGGCGTACACGTACGCGCGTTTCGCCGGCGTTGTGAGGTCAATCCATATCTACCTCACGATGTCTGCGTTCCTCCTCATGATGTTCTTCGCCGTCACCGGTGTGGTGCTCAATCACGAGGATTGGATTGCCGGACAGACGGTCACGCGCGACACAACAGCCGTACTTCCCGGCGCCCTGCTTGCAGGCCCCTCCGGGCCCGACAAACTGATGATCGTCGAGACGCTGCGCGCAGAGTTCGGCGCCATCGGTGCGGTGTCGACCTTCGACGTGGAAGACACGAGCCTGCATATCGAGCTCAAGGGCCCGGGGCGTCACACCGAGGCGGATATCGACCGCAAGAGCGGGAAGCTCACCCTCAAGGTGGAACGGCGCGGCCTGATGATGCGGCTCGACGACCTACACCGAGGGAAGGACACCGGTGTCTCTTGGCGCTGGATGCTCGATCTCTCGGCGATCCTCCTCTTCCTCGGATCGCTCTCCGGCATTCTGATTTGGTGGGCGCTGCCACGCCGTCGTCAGTGGGGCGTGGCTGCGCTCATTGGCGGCACGGTGATTGTGGCCGCCGTCTACTGGCTGGTGCCGTAGCCGTTCGCCCTTACGGCTTGCATGCCGCCTTCGGATCCGGGGCTGGCGTGTCGGCGCTCAGTCGGTGATCCACGTTGGCGAGCGCCAGCGAGGTGGACGCCGCCAGCTTCACGATCCGCTCCAGATGCGAATAGCGCACATACTGTGGCTCGTCGGTGAGCTCACGGAAATCGGCGTGGTAGCCTGTAGTGAAGAAGGCCACCGGAATTCCATAGCGCGCGTATGACGCCTGATCGTTCCGGCAGACCAACCCCTCCGGATGTCCCTCAGCATCGGCCGCATAGTCGAGTTTGAGGCCAAGCTTTGCGTCGACATTCGCCCGTTCAATCAACGGTGTGAGTTCGTTCGACCGACGGCGCGACCCAATGACCTCAACAAAATCGGGATTGCCGTAGCGCGGATCCTCGTCGGTCATGGTAATGCCAACTTCGTCCGTCTTCTCACCGCGGCCAATCATGTCCACGTTGATTTCCGCGGCAATCGAATCGCGCGGAACGGTCGGATGTTCGAGGAACCAGCTGGAACCGGAGAGCGTGGGTGCCGATTCCGTGTTGGTATGCCAGATGAAGAGCACCGAACGCTTCGGCTTGGCACCTGCTGCTCCACGCGCGAACGACTCCGCAATCTCCAGCAGCGCAACCGAACCAGAGCCACCGTCGTCGGCGCCGTTATTCACGGAGTCTCGACGAATCGGACGCAATTTATGGAGGCTGTCCGTCAGCACCTTGATGCGATCGTATTCGTCGTCTTCGGTTGTCTGCCGACGGCTCGCCGCGCCTTCCGTGCCAGAGCGCGCGGCCATGTGCGCGGCCCGCACGGAGTCATGATCGACGGCAGCCCGCGCGGTCCCCACATGATCAGAGTGTGCGCCAAGCGCGACATACTGGCCGCGAAGCTTGGGGTCGGTGCCTGGGAGACGCGCAATCACATTGCGGTCGATGCGCGGCGTGTCAATGAATCGCAGCGCGAGCGTGAAGCTCTTGCTGGGTGTTCCTGCGGCGACACCGTCGAGCGGCCCACCGAAGAGCGTGTGTGCGGCGGCGGGCGTGAGGGTCAATGCAAGCGGCGCGCTCTCATTCACGAGGAGGATGGTGGCTGTTGGATTCACGGCCGTTCGCACGCTCGTTGCCGACAGCGCCGGCGTTGTGGAAAGCGACGCGCGGTTCTTGATACTGTTATACCACGCGACCCACGATTTTCCCTTCGCCGTTTTCTGAATCGCACTACCGTCCGCGCCCGGGGCAATCGGGCGGAACAGCACCACTGTGCCAGTCGCCGGCACCGGGAACATCGTGATCGTCGTATCGAGGAGCGATCCGCCATACACCAGTTGCCAGCCGGCGCCGTCGCCAGCGCGCGTGGCGGTGGTGCTCACCAAATAATCGGTCCCGGCGCGGAGCGTCGTACTCCCAACCACCATCGTACCGGTCGTGTCGAGCGCACGCGAGATCAGCGGCAAGTTCTGAAAGTACGTGCCATTCTCGCCGGCCGGCTCGAGCCCCAGCCGTTTCGCTTCCGCGGCGAGATACGCGGTGGCCCGTTCATGGTCGCTGGTGCCGATCTTTCGCCCGCCCATCGAGTCATCGGCGAACTTGTAGAGGCGCGTCATCAAATCGCACGCCGTAATCGCGGCCGTTGTTGGCGGACCAGAAAAGGTCAGCGGGAGCGCGCTTGTGGGCGCAGGGCAGGGCGTCGTGACTGCTTGCGCGTGGAGGCGCGCACCACTCACACCACCACTCACGGCACCAGTCAGCGCAACACCCACGGCGGACACCACGGCGAGACGCACTCGGCGATTAGTCATAGCTGGAAACATAGCATTTTGAGCTCTACCCCGCCTCCGGCATCCGGCCGCGACCACTACCTTTCGGCGATGCCTTCCACGCCGTTCGCATTCCAGATCCATGCCACCGACGGCGCTGCACGCGCCGCCGAGTTTACGACACCGCATGGACGTGTGGAGACCCCCGCCTTTATGCCGGTGGGAACGCACGCCGCCATTCGTGGCCTCACCACCTCTGAGGTGGCTGGGATGGGGGGGCGCATGTTGCTCTCGAACGCGTACCACCTGTATATGCGTCCGGGCGACGCGGTCGTCCGCGCGCTCGGCGGGTTGCATGCCTTTGCCCGCTGGGACGGACCCATGCTGACCGATTCCGGTGGGTTTCAGGTGTTCTCGCTCGCGCGGTATCGCGAGGTGAGCGAAGCAGGGGTGACGTTCAAGAGCAAGCTCGATGGTGCGTTGCATGCTTACACGCCCGAACGCGTGATGCAAGTGCAACGCAATCTTGGCGCCGACGTGATCATGCAGCTCGACGAGCTCATTGCGGGCGGAAGCGAGGTGACTCCTGCGCGTGCGGCGATGGAGCGAAGCCTGCGGTGGCTGGAGCGCTGCACCGTCGAGTTTGATCGGCTCACCCGTGAAGGGCGCGCGCCACTCGACGCCATTCCGGTGCCGCCGGGGACGCCGCCACTTCCCGCCACCGATGGTGACGAACGGCGCGCGCCGTCGCAGGCGTTGTTTCCGATTGTGCAGGGCGGTGTACATCCTGCGTTGCGTCGGGCATCGATGGCCGGAATTCTTTCTATGCGCGACTGGGACGGCATTGCGGTCGGCGGCCTCTCCACCGGCGAACCCAAACCGCAGATGTACGCCACGCTCGATCTCTGCGGCGATGAGCTTCCGCGGAATCGTCCACGATACTTGATGGGCGTTGGCTTCCCCGATGATCTCGTGGAAGGTGTGCGTCGCGGGATCGACCTCTTTGATTGCGTGGCGCCAACGCGCATGGGGCGTCACGGCACGGCGTTCACCCCACAGGGGTCGCTCCAGCTACTCAAAGGGACGAATCGTCTCGATCGCTCGCCGCTTGTCGAGGGTTGCTCGTGTCCCGCCTGCACGGAGTACGATCGCGCGTATCTCCGGCATCTGTTTGCGGCCGATGAGCCGTTGGGGCCGCGCCTCATTGCGCTGCACAACCTCACCATGCTCACCGAGTTGATGCGTGCCGCGCGGGCCGCGATCGGCGCCGGCGATTTTACTCCGTGGAGCAACGCGTGGTTGCAGGAGTATCGCGCGGGGAGCGCTGCTGCATCAGCCGACTGACAACCACTTCGCCATCGTCACGAACAAATGGTCGGGGTCGATCGGCTTGGTTTCGAAGTCATCCATGCCGGCGTCGAGACAGCGCTGCCGGTCCTCATCCATAGCGTTCGCGGTCATCGCGATGACCCGTTGCGATGCCCACGCGGGGATCGCGCGGATTTGGCGGGTCGCTTCATAGCCGTCCATTTCGGGCATCTGGACATCCATCAAGATGAGATCGAAGGACGCGCGCGCTAGTGCCTCGAGTACTTCACGGCCATTCGCACAGAGCGTCACGGTTGCGCCGCATCCCGTGAGCAGATCCTCAATCACAATCTGATTGAACTCGTTGTCCTCAGCCACCAAAACCCGAGCCCCGACCAAGCGCGCCCGCGCCGCGGCCACCGCCGCGATCCCCGCCGTGTCTTCCACCACCGGCACATCCATATCAACCACCCGCTTGAAGGGGATGGTGAAGGAAAAACAACTTCCTTCTCCGAACGTGCTCTCGGCCCAAATACGCCCGCCCATGAGCTCGACGAGTTGCTTGCAGATAGCGAGCCCGAGCCCACTGCCGCCGTATTTCCGCGTGCTTGACGCATCGGCCTGACTGAACGGGGCGAAGATGCGGTCGAGTTGCTCGGGGGTGAGGCCAATGCCGGTGTCGCTGACGTGAAACGCAAGTTCCACGGAGTCAACATCCGCGCGGCTGAGTGCCACGTCCACATTTACCCGACCGCGCGCCGTGAACTTCACGGCATTTCCCGTGAGGTTCAGGAGCACCTGACCTAAGCGGAGCGCATCACCGACCACAAATCTCGGAACATCGTCGGCCACGCGCGCTGAAAATTGCAGCGCCTTCTGACGCGCCATGTGGCCACAGATACTGTCAACCTGCTCGAGGCTTTCCTGAATCCCGAGTGGCTCAGATTCAAGCTGGACCTTCCCGGCGTCCATCTTGGAGAAGTCCAAGATGTCGTTGATAATCGTAAGGAGGTCCCGGGCGGATTTGTTCACGTTGGCGATATACGAGCGCTGCTTGTCGCCAAGGTCTTGTTGCAAACACAAGTACGACATGCCGATGATCGAGTTCATCGGCGTCCGGATTTCGTGACTCATGTTCGCGAGGAACTGACTTTTGGCACGATTCGCCTGATCAGATATCTGTACCGCCATCTGCATCTCGGCCACCATCTGCTGTGCCGCTTGATGCTTCCGGCGCTCCGTCAGATCACGGACCGACACAATGTCGGAGGCGGTGTGGATTCCCTTCGATCGAGAAATCGTGAATTCGGCGTCGAAGGTGGTGCCGTCGAGACGTCGTGCCACCCCTTGATAAACGAGCCCGGCGGTGTCCTGACGGTTCTGCGTCAGCAGCTTCGGGGCGTCGTCGAGCAGGGTCCCCAGCGAACTCCCAACAGCATTTCCGAAGAGGGTGTTGGCGCGCACATTGGCACGCGATACGGTTCCGTCAGTGTCGACGACCAGCAGCGCATCGGGACTCGAATCGAAGAGCGCGCGGAGGGCGCGTTGGGTTCGCGTCTGCGTGATAAATGCGCCGAAGAGCTGTGCGACCTGCTCGAGGAGTGCTGGGAGTTGATCGTACCCCGGAAAGGTATGGGACCCGCCGAACTCGATAACGGCCAAGACCCCTTCGCTTCCCATCACGGGGACGGCGCACAGGGTTCGGATGCCGGTGCGCCGAGCCGCTTCGGACCGGCGCGAATAACGCCCATCAAGGCCCTGTGTGAGGAAGTCGGTCTTTTGGCAGGGCGCGGCGGTTCCCCAGGCGACCCCAGGCGCGCCGACACCCAAGGTCCATTCCGTGCCAGCAGCAAAGCTGATGGAGGCCGTCACGTCCATCCAGTCGCGACAGGACGGATCGGAGATCGCACCTGTGACGTACTGGAGCGTGGGTTGCTCCGGTTCCACCGTCCACACGGACACGGTGCGGATGTCGTACGCGCGCACCAGTTCTTGCGCGACGGCTTCTGCGGCCTGCGCGATCGATCGCGACGTCAGGAGCTGATCGCCGATGCGTCGCGTGACCTCCGCATGGGTGACCTCAATGCGGCGTTCCGTGATATCGGTGAGGATGCTGATGTAGCCCGTGAGGTTCCCAGCATCATCTCGCGTGGGCTCCCCTTCAACCAAGGCCCAGTATTGCTCCCCAGATTTCCGGTAGTGCAGTACTTCGAGCGTGAAGGGCTCGCCCGCTGTCGTCACGCGCGCCATTTCGGCGGCGGTGTCCGCTGAGGTGTCCGGTCCGTGTAACAGCTCGTGAAGCTCGAGGCCGAGGATCTCAGTGAGCGAGTATCCGGTGTGCGAGCAGAAGACGGCGTTCACCCATTCGGTGCGCCGCAGCTGGTCGGTGACGACCACGAGACTGCGACTCCGCGTCGCGACCGCCTCAAAGACTTCGAGTTGGCGCTTGGCGCTGATGCGCACTGACGGACCGGTGGGCGGCGAATCCATAATGGGCGGTGTCGTGCGAGCGTCGCGCGCGATCAGCGGGCGCGCGCGTCCGCGGCGAGGGTGTACGTCCCCACGAGCACGGCACTGTCCAGCACATGTCCGGCGATCGCGGCGCGAACGGCGCGCCCATCGACGACACCGTCCACCGGACAACGCGCCACGTCGAGCGCGTAGAGGGTGAAGGTGTAGGGATGGATCACTGTGTCGTTGAATGGCGGGCACGGGCCATCGTACCCGAAGTACGTGCCTTCCATGGCGGCGTCGCCAGCAAACCAGATGGTGTAGTCGTTGGAGCCGTGGCGGCGACCCTGCGCAGCGTCGGGGCCCGGCTTGCCATGCGGCTGGATTCCCTCGGAGCCTTCGCCGGCAGCAAGGGCGCGGCAATCGGCGGCAATGTCGAGGAGCACCCAGTGGAAGAAGTCGAAGCGCGGCAGATCAAAGGGGACGCGTCGATCTTCCTTGTTCACGTCGTCGGCGACCGTTGGGACTTCTGGGTCGTGACAGAGGAGCACGAAACTCTTGGTCCCTTCGGGCACGCCAGACCAGGTGAGCGCCGGCGACCGATTGGTGGACAGCACCATGTGGGTGGTGGCATCGGGGCACGCGAACGCGAACTCCGGCGGAATCGGCGCGCCGTTGGCGAACGAAGGAGACTCGAGCTTCATGGGGGAACTTGGAGGGTTTGGGATTCCATACAAAGATGTCATCTTTTGGCCGTGAGAACCAGTAACCAGTCAAGTGATTCCGTGTGTTCGATAAACGAACACCCGTACTATCTTCTGCCGAAGCGCCGTCCTATACTCCCGAATCGTGATTTTTGACCCCGCACTTCAGTCGTGGGAACGCCGAATGCCCGTCCCGATGCTCCGTCGTCGCTCGCTCGTGGTCGCTGCCTCCCTCGCCCTGCTATTGGGCGCCTCCCCGGCGGCGGCACAGGGCCCGTCCAAGAGTGGCCCCGTGTTCGTCAACGGCACAGCGCAGGTGGTTCCGGCCTTCCAGGATTCCACTCGCTGGATCCGCCAGCACCTCTGGGTCGAAACGGACTTCGACAGCGACAAAGACGGCAAGAAGGATCGCGTGTTTGTGGATGTCACCCGTCCCGGTCAGACAGACTCTGAGGGACTCAAAGTGTCGATCGTGTACGGGTCGAGCCCGTACTTCGCCCGCACCTCGCGGGTCGATCCTGCTTGGGATGTGAAGCAGGAGCTGGATGCCGTCTCGCCCCCACGGGAGCCGGCGACCGCGCCGCCGTACCGCGAGGATCGGATCCGTATTTCCAACGTGCTGATCAATCAGTGGGTGCCGCGCGGTTTCGCCGTCGTGCACAGCGACGCGAGCGGTACGGGACAGTCGCAGGGATGCCCCACGGTGGGTGACTACCCGGAGCGTATGGCCATGAAGTTCGTCATCGACTGGCTGAACGGACGCGCCAAGGGCTACACCACCAAAACAGGAATGGACGAGGTCAAGGCCACCGCTTGGTCCACCGGAAAAGTTGGGATGATCGGCACCTCCTACGAGGGCACCCTCCCGCTCGCCGCCGCCACGACCGGTGTGCAAGGACTCGAAGTGGTGGTCCCCGTCTCCCCGAACACCTCCTACTACAACTACTACCGCGCCAACGGCCTTGTCCGTTCCCCCGGCGGCTACCTCGGCGAGGATGTCGACGTTCTGTATGATTTTATCGCCAGTGGTGACACGGCAGGGCGCGCGAACTGCGACCGCATCTGGAAGAATGGCATCTTTGCCGGGGCCAAAGGCCAAGACCGCGCCACCGGTGACTACAACGACTTCTGGGCCGCGCGCGACCTGGTGCCCCTGGTCAAGAACATCAAGGCCGCGGTGCTCCTCGCGCACGGCTTGAATGACTACAACGTGATGCCCTCGCACAGCGTGCGCGTGTTCGAGGAACTGCAGGCGCACCACATCACGTCGGCGATCTATCTGCATCAGGGTGGTCACGGTGGGAATCCACCAGAAGAGCTGCTGAACCGCTGGTTCAGTCACTATCTGTACGGCGTAGACAACGGCGTGGAGAAAGACGGGCGCGCGTGGATTGTGTCGAATACGGCCGCCGCGGTGAGCGCTCCTGGTCAGCGTCCGGTGGCACCGGCGCCGGCACCCTTCGCCACCTTTCCCGTGCCAGGTTCTACTCCTGTGACATTCTACGGACAGAGCGGCGGGCGCGGCGTTGCGATGATGCGCTTTAAGGCACCCGCGCGCGGCGTGGATTCGCTGACCGATGACGTCGCGATGAGCGGCAGTGCCAATGCGAGCGCCGCCCAGTCGGCGAATCGTCTGCTGTACGCCACGGCAACACTCAAAGACACCGTACACATCTCGGGGACCGCACGCGTCACGCTGCGCGTCGCGGCCAGTGCATCAGCTGCCAATCTCACGGTGTGGCTCGTCACCCTGCCGTACGATTCCGCCCGTCGTGGTTCCGAGGGAAATCGCGGAGTCATCACGCGTGGGTGGGCTGACATTCGCAACTACAAGTCGCTGACGACGGGTGGCTACTACACCGACAAGCGCCCGGGCGAGCCGCTCGTGCCTGGTGCGTTTCACGACGTGACCTTTGATCTCGAAGCGAACGATCAGATGCTCCTCCCAGGGCAGCAACTTGGGGTGATGATTATGTCGAGCGATCGCCAGTTCACGCTCTGGCCCAAGGCCGGCACGCGACTGACCGTAGACCTCGCCCACTCCAGCTTCACGATTCCCATTGTTGGGGGCGTGAGTGCCCTGGCCAAGGCTGGGGTGACGCCCTGAGCTTTCCGCTGAACGCGCCCCTCTCGCACCGATTCCCGCATGTCCGTCGCTGACTCTCGCGTCACGATTCACATGGCCGCCAGTCTAGACGGGTTTATTGCCCGCAGAGACGGGCGGGTTGATTGGCTCGACACGTCGGACCACTACGCCGACGGAGAGACGATGGCGGCAGCCGACGTCAGCGCATTCCTTGCCACCATCGACTGCTATGTGATGGGGTCGCGGACGTATGAGACGGCGCTCCGCTTTGCACAAAGTGGAGCGGGATGGGCCTACGGCGACACGCCGGTCTACGTGCTGACGACGCGTGAGTTGCCGCGCATCCGTCCGTCGGTCGAGTTCTACGCCGGAGATCTTTCCGCCTTCGTCAATGCTACACTTCGCCACCAGCACACCACCATCTGGTGCGTCGGTGGTGCGATGGTCGCTGGGGAGCTTCTCCGACTCGGCCTGGCCGACGAGGTGCGGTGTTCCATCCTGCCGGTGCTGATTGGTGACGGCATACCATTTTTCGGAGCGCTTGGCGCTGATATTGCGCTCCACCTCGCCGAGGTGCATGCATATGCCACGGGAATGCTCGATGTGCGGTATGAGATTCGCGGTAGCGCGGCGGCACTACAGAACAACAAGGCGCCGGACACCGCATAGTTCTGCGCGTACGACGTTCCCAATCCTTTTTTCTAGGCGTTCAGCATGAGCAAGCAATCAAAAAGCCGGATCATCGCAACACGCATCGCCGTTGCGGTCGCCATGTGTGTGATCACGCACCGCGCCGCCGCTCAGGGCGGGGCGAGTGCCGGTGGTGTGGCGCCTGCTGCCGGAGCGCGGATGCAGGCGCCGGTGGTGGGGCCACCGGGGCCCGGATCGATGGACGAAGTCGCCGCGCCCGGCAACAACTACGAGATCGCCTCCTTCCGATTTTGGGCGCCGGCTGACGCAGGCCCGCTGCAGGCGATTGCGGTGCTCGTCCCCGGGTCGAATGGCGACGGACGTGGTGACGCGGATGATCGTGACTGGCAGGCGTTTGCCACAAGCCATCACGTTGCCCTGGTGGCCTGCTACTTCAAGGACAAGCCGCCGCAGAGTTTCATCGAAGCGTACGTGAACGTGTCGCAGGGGAGCGGTCAGGCGCTGATTGATGTCATAAACACGTTCGCCACACGCTCCAAGCATCCCGAGCTTGCAACGGCCCCTTTTCTGATGTGGGGGATGTCCGCCGGCGGACAGTTCAACTACGAGTTCACCGCCTGGAAGCCAGAACGGGTGGCCGCCTTCGTGGTGAACAAGGGCGGCGTGTATTACTCGGCCCTCGTGTCGCCCGCAGCGCGCGCGGTGCCGGGGATTCTCTTTATTGGCGGCAAGGATGGCGACCAGCGCATTTGGACCATCAGCGGATTATTCGCGCTGAATCGTCGCGGCGGCGCACTCTGGGCGCTAGCGACCGAACCGGGTGCTGCACACATTGTTGGGCAGTCACGCGACATCGCCATGGCGTTCTACGAGGACATTCTGCCCATGCGTGTGGGCCCCGGTGGCACTCTGAAGCCGGTGTTGGAAAAGGCCGGCTATTCGGGTGATGTGAAAACCAAGCAGTACATCGCAATCGGCGACCAGAAAATTCCAACGGAACAAAAGTCGTGGCTTCCCACCGAGCGGATGGCGAAGCTGTGGCAAGCGCTTGAACTGGGGAAGCCCTAACACCTCTGCCCGAGACGTCTCTCATGTCACTTCGTCACCTCGTTGTTCGCGCGATCCTCGTGGTCGCCTGTGCCTCTTCCGTCGTTGCGTCTCCGGTCCTTGCGCAGCGGGCCTCGACCAAGCCGCTCGATCGCGCCAACCTCGACACCACCTGCGCGGCCTGTACGGATTTCTATCAGTACGCCAACGGCACCTGGCTCAGCAAGCAGGTGATTCCGCCGGACAAAACTGGGCTCGGCGCCTTCGGCATGCTCGGCGACAAGAACCAAGAAATCGTGCAGCATATTGTCGACGACGACGCCAAGCTCGTGCGCGGTGGCGAAACCAAGCCGGGCACAAATGAATGGAAAATCGGCACGCTCTATATGAGCTGCCTCGACACCACCGCGATTGAAAAAGCGGGCACCAAGCCCATCAAGGGGCTGCTCGACGCCATTGCAGCAGCCAAGACCACGGACGACATCGTGAAGAGCTTTGGTCTGCGCGGTGCCGGCGGCGGAGGGCGGGGCGGTGGCGGTGTGGCCCCATTCTCACTGGGTCCGTCCACAGATCCCAAGAACAGCAAGATGGTGATCGTCTCCGCCAATCAGGGCGGACTGGTGCTGAACCGCGAAGATTACCTCGGCACCAACGACCGCGCCGTGAAGCGCCGCGCGGATTACGTGGACCATGTAAGCCGCTCGTTCCAACTCCTCGGCGAGAGTGCGAGTCAGGCCAAGGCCGACGCGAACACCGTGCTTGCGTTGGAGACTGCCTTGGCGCGCGTATCGATCCCGCAGGCCGATATGCGTGATCCGAATGCGATGTACCACAAGATGCCGCTGACAGATTTTGCTCGCACCACGCCGCATGTCGACTGGGCGCGCTACGTGCGCCAGCAGGGTGGCAAGAATGTCGGGGACGTGAATGTGCGGACCCCGGCATTCTTTGTGGCACTGGATTCCATCCTCGCGGCAACGCCAGTCGCCGATTGGAAAGCGTTCCTGCGGTGGCACGTAACCAACGGTGCCATGGGCTCGCTCAGTGCCGCATTCCGCGCTGAGGCGTTCCGCTGGCAGCAGATCACCAGCGGCGTGCTCCAAGAGGAGGCGCGCACAAAAATGTGTGCAAGCACCACGAACACGGCGCTCGGAGAGGCTGTGGGTCAGGAGTGGGTCAAGCGCAACTTTTCTCCTGAGGCCAAGGCTCGCGCGGCGAAAATGGTCGACAACCTCGTCTCCGCGCTCCGCGATCGGATCAAGGGGCTCGACTGGATGAGCGACACGACCAAGGTGCAGGCCGTTGCGAAGCTCGACGCCTTCCTCCGGAAGATTGCCTATCCCGACAAGTGGCGCGATTACACATCGCTCCCGATCGCCACGGGCGCGTACTACGACAATCAGCGGGCGGTGGCGGAGTGGAATGCGGTGCGGAGCTGGGCGCGCGTGGGCCGTGCGCCCGACCGTGCGGAATGGAGCATGACGCCACCGACGGTCAATGCGAGCTACAGCTCGTCGCTCAATCAGATTCAGTTTCCGGCTGGTATTCTGCAGGCGCCATTCTTTGATCCGAAAGCGGACGATGCCGTCAACTACGGCGCGATCGGCGCGGTGATTGGTCATGAGATGACGCACGGCTTTGACGACTCGGGTCGTCAGTTTGATGCGACGGGGAATCTCCGCGATTGGTGGACCCCGTCTGATGCCGCCAAGTACAAATCGGCGGCGCAGCTCGTGGTGGATCAGTTCAACGGCTACACCGTGGTCGATGACCAGTCGCACGTGAACGGTCGACTCACGTTGGGTGAGAACATCGCCGATCTGGGTGGACTGACGGTCGCCTACTTCGCGATGGAAAAGGCGCTCGGCAACAAACCCCGCACCAAGATTGATGGCTTCACGCCGGAGCAGCGCTTCTTCCTGGCCTGGGCGCAGATTTGGCGTGGGTTGCAGCGTCCCGAGGCGGAGCTGCAGAACCTCAAGACCAACGCACACTCGCCCGGCAAATGGCGCGTTAACGGCCCGCTTGCCAACATGCCGGAGTTTCGGGCCGCCTTTGGGTGCAAGGAGAGCGACGCGATGGTCCGTCCGGAGAACCTGCGGGCGAGGATCTGGTAAGGGGCGGTGTCGCCGTCCGGTGCTTCGTGAGGTGCGGTTGCCTACCGCCTACCGCCTAGTGCCGGACGCGCGCGCGCTGTATCGTTTTCTGTAGGGAAATTGTGAATAGTTCCCTGATCCTCCCGGTCCGATGTTTGAGCCGGTACACTGACGGAGAACACTCGCCATGCTGAACTACCGCTTAGGTGTCGCAGTCGCGGTTTGCACCCTGCTCGCCGGCGTCTCGTCGACGGCGTCCGCCCAAGGCGGAATGTCCGGTATGGCGGGAATGGCCGGCATGAGCGGTATGGACCACATGAACATGGGCCCCGAGATCGTGATCCCTGCGGGCGCGATCTATACGAAGGCCGATGTTGAGTTCATGCAGGGGATGATTGCGCACCACGCCCAAGCGGTTGTGATGTCGCGCCTGGCGGACTCCCATGGCGCCAACGCGCAGGTCCTCAAGCTCTCGAAGAAGATCGACCAGTCGCAGATTCCCGAAATCCAGATCATGCAGAAGTGGTTGGAGCGCAACAACCAGTTCGCACCCGACACGGCATCGTGGCATCACGTACGGATGGAAGGGATGCTGACCGACGAGCAGCTCACGCAACTCGAGAATTCCAAGGGGGTCGATTTCGATCGTGCCTACCTGACGTTCATGATTATGCACCACGCCGGCGCCCTGAAGATGGTCGACGACCTGTTCATGACGCCACGCGCAGGCCAGGAAGTCGATGTCTCCGTGTTCGCCAACGATGTTGTTACGGCGCAGACGAGTGAGATCGGTATCATGCGCGGCCTGATGGCCAAGCTCCCCCCGAAGTAAGCACCAACAGTTCGTCTCCCGAAGTTCGTCTTCCGAAGTTCGTCTTCCGTTCTCAGGCGCCGTCGCTGGCGTCCCGTTCGTCCTTCCACCGGAGTGTGTGCTGATGCGCGTTGTCCGCCTTTTGATACTGCTGCTCGTGACGATCATCACGCCGAGTCTTGCATCGGCGCAGACCTATCCGAGCGCCCAAGATCCTCGCACGAACCTCAAGCCGGGCCGATTTGACGCCGGCGTTGCGGCGAGCAACATGCGCCTTGTGTCGTTCTCCAAGAAGCCGGCGCAGTTCGACACCGTCCGTGGCCTGACCTTCATCAACTCGGATCTCGCCTTCGGCACGCACTTCGTGTACCAGGCGAACTTCGCCGGCTTCACGATTTGGGATATCACGGACACCGCCAAGCCGACGCTTGCCTCGGTTGTCGAGTGCATCACGTCGCAGGGCGATCCGTCCGTGGTTGGCAACTTGCTCTTCATCTCCGCAGAAGGCGCGGGCAACCGCAATGATTGCGGCAAGGGTGGCGTGCAGGACCCCAAGGACCACATGGCTGGCGTGCGCATCTTCGACGTGACCAACCCGAAGGCGCCCAAGCTCGTCAAGAACGTGCAAACCTGCAAAGGCTCGCACACGCACACCGTCGTGCCCAGCCCGACGGACGCCAACATCATCTATCTCTATGTGTCCGGGCAGTCGGCCGCTCGTCCGGAGACGGAACTCGCCGGCTGCAAGAACGGCACGGATCCGGCTGATCCGACGAACTCGCTGTATCAGCTCGACATCATCAAGGTGCCGCTCAATCATCCCGAGCAGGCCGTGGTGATTCCGGGCGCCCGCATCTTCACGGGCCTCGATGGCGGCGGCACGTGCAAGCAGTTCTGCATGCCGGTGAACCCGAACCGTGCGGCCGGTGGTCGCGGCGGCCGCGGCGGTGCCCCAGGTGATGCCGCCGCGCCAGCAGCAGCGCCGGCACCGACCGGTCCGCGCAACTGTCACGACGTGACGGCCTACCCGGCACTCCACCTGCTCTCGGCGTCCTGCTCCACGCACGCCATTTTGGTGGACATCTCGAATCCTGAAAAGCCGGTGCGCCTCGATGCGCTGGCCGACACGAACAACTTCCAGGGCCGTCACACCGCCGCGTTCAGCAACGACGGTAAGAAGACGATCCAGACGGATGAGTGGGGCGGCGGCACGGGTCCGATGTGCCAGGCCTCGAGCATGAAGGAACTCGGCGGCAACACGATCATCTCCATCGATGCCAAGAAGAAGCAGGCCCAGCACGGCTACTTCAAGCTTCCGGCAGCACAGTCCGCAGAAGAGAACTGCGTGTCGCACAACGGCGGCATCATTCCGGTGCCGGGGCGCGATCTGTACGTGCAGGGTTGGTACCAGGGCGGCATTGACGTCATGGACTTCACGGACCAGGACAATGCGTTCGAGATCGCGTACTTCGATCGCGGCTCGATCGATCCGCCAGCTGGGGCCGACGTTCCGGTGGGTGCGATGGCTGGTCAGGCAGCCGGTGCGCGCCGCGGCAGCGGCACGATTGGCGGTTCGTGGGGCGCGTACTACTGGAACGGCATGGTCTACTCGTCCGAGCTCGATCGTGGGCTGGACATCTTAGAGTTGACGCCCAGTGCGCAGCTCTCGGCCAATGAGATTGCTGCGGCCAAGCTGGTCACCTTCACCGAGTACAATCCGCAGAGCCAGCCGAAGATGACCTGGCCGGCAGCGTTCGTGGTTGTGCGGTCGTACCTCGACCAGTTGGTGCGCGGAAGCGGACTCGCTGCCGACCGTACCTCGGCGATTGCTGCGGCGCTCGACGCAGCGGAAATGAAGTCGGGTGCAGCGCGCGCGGCTGCGCTGAACGCCCTCGCCACGCAGGTCGATGGCGACGTGAAGGGTGCCAAGGACGGCGCTCGGGTGAAGACGATGGCCGGTGAGATCCGGCGGTTGGCGGCGGCGAAGTAGGCCCAACGCAACCACGATGTGAACGAAGGGCGCCCCCGGATGGGGGCGCCCTTCGTGCTTCATTGATGTGGGCGAGTGCCTACCGCTTCCAGAGCACCAGTGCGCCGCAGCTCGAGGCATCCTTCAGTTCGGCGGGCCCGACTGCACCACGTGGGTACAGCTCAACAGCCGCGAGATCATCGGTGAAGATCTTATCGAGGTCCGGCGGTGCAGCGCTCTCAAACGGATAGACCCGAAGCCCGTCACGGATCACGGTGGCGTAGCAGGGAGCGCCCGGAGTTGGCGCAGCGCCGGAGGCGAGAAACGACTCCCCGCGCGGTCCCGTTGCGATGCCTGCACCGGCGTCGATTTTGAGCAGATTGGCGAGCGGACGGCCGCCGGCAGCCTTGAGCTGCGCGAGGGTAAAGAACTTGCCCTGCGCCTTTGTGCGCCGTTGATCAAAGCCAGCCGCGGCGAGCTCTGTTGGCTGTCCCTTGGGTTTCATCGCCACTTCAACGGCAAGAATCTCGAGCTCGATCGGCATGCGCTCGTTCGGTCCACTCTTGAACTTGTCGAAGTACGCCTGGTACCCGCGCGCGACCGCCTCGACGATATGGCCACCATCATCGAGATCGGGAATGCTGATCATGCCGAGCGAGTCGGTGTTCCCGGCCTCGATAGTGTGATCGATCGTAATCTGCGCGTTGCGAATAGCGACCGTGTCGCCCGCCTTCCGGAAGCGGAGTACGACGGTGCGAGCGTCCTGCGCGTGGGCCGGGCGGGCGAGCAACAGCCCAGCGGCGGCTGACACGAGATACAGCGCGTGTGCGATTCTCATAGAATAACGATAACGCGAAAGGTGAATGTTGCCGAGCTGTTAGCTGCGCGCGTTCGCCGCCCGCCGTGCGCGATCTTCTTCCCATTCCTCAAACGGGCCATCAAAATCAACGAGCCGCGTGCCATCGAACGCCCACACACGCGTGGCGACTTCACGAAGGAACGCCCGGTCGTGGCTGACGAGCAGTACGGTGCCGTCGTACTCCGCGAGCGCGTCCTCGAGCACTTCGATGTTTTCGACGTCGAGGTGGTTCGTTGGTTCGTCGAGCACGAGCAGATTTGCGCGCGCCAGCGTCATCCGCGCGAGCGCAATACGCGCGCGCTCGCCGCCGCTCAAGGTGCTGATCTCACGGAAGACTTCGTCGCCGGTGAACCCGAATGCGCCGAGGTGATTCTGCACTGACCCGCGGCTCCAGGTTGGCCGAATCTCCTGAACGGCGTCTGCCAGCGACATCCGCAGTGGGAGATCCGACAAATCCTGTCGGAACCATGCCGGTGTCACTGAGCCGCCCACGCGCACTTCGCCGTGGGCGGGCGCGCGATCGCCGAGGATGGTGGAGATAAAGGATGACTTGCCCGCGCCGTTCGGGCCGACGAGCGCCACGAAATCGTTGCGGCGCAGCACCGCGGTGAAATCCTCGACGAGCACCCGTCCTGGCACTTCGACGCGGAGATTCTTGATGTCGGTGACTTGGTCGCCGCCGCGCTCTCCAACTTCGAAGTTGAGCGACATCGCGGCCGGATCGCCTGGCGGCGGTGCGAGACGTGGCAGGCGTTCGAGGCGCTTGCGCTTGCCCTTGGCTTGGAAGGAGTTGACCCCAGCCAAGTTGCGACGGATGTACTCCTCTTCCTTCTTAACGTAGGCGCGCTGTTTCTCCAGCTCGCGCTCACGCGTGAGCCGTCGTTCGGCGCGCTGTGGCACGAACTGGCTGTAGTTGCCTTTGTACGATTCGCTCGACTTCGCTTCAACGTGCAAGATATTCGTGCAGACCGCGTCCATAAACGCACGATCGTGCGATACGACGATGACCGTTTCGGCGGCTTCGCTCAGCCATTCTTGCAGCCAGGTTGTGGTGTCGAGGTCGAGATGGTTGGTCGGTTCGTCGAGCAGGAGTAGGTCGGCCGGCGCGATGAGTTGCGCCGCGAGGCCTACACGTCCGCGCTCACCGCCGGAGAGTGTCGCGATGAGGCGTGTCTTGGACTCCTCGGCGTCGAAGCCGAGGCCTTGGAGAACCGCGTCGACGCGAGCGTGGTATTCGTAGCCTCCCAGATCGGCGAATCGCTCTTGGTCGCGCCCGAACCGTTCCAGGAACTCGTCGGTGACCTTTTCGCCCATCTCGCCGAGTTCGATGGCTTGTTGCGCGAGGCTGTGTTCGAGTGCAATGACGTCACGCCAGGCGGCAGCGCCCGCTTGCCATACTGTGGTGGCGCCTTCGAAGGCGCGGTGCTGATCGAGCAGGGCGTGTCGGAGTCCCGGCTTGCGGGCCACGCTTCCGACGTTGGGCTGGAGCTCGCCGATGATGATTTTGAAGATCGAGCTCTTGCCGGCGCCGTTGCGGCCGATGATCCCCCACCGTTCGCCGTCGGCGACGGTAAAGGTGATGTCTTTGAAGAGTTCCGTCGCGCCAAAGGAGACGCCGACGTTGGATACCGAAAGAAGAGTCACGCGGAGATAAAAGAAGAAGATCCGGGAGCGGACCGAGCGGCGTTCTGGTGCTAGGTGAAAAATATCACCGGGGCTCGTCGGGCGACGAGTCAACACCGCGTGCCGCCTGCTGCCGCGTGCCGCCGGATCGGTGCCAGGGGAGCGGGCGTTGCTCGCGTCGGCCGCGAATGCACCGTATACTGCCCCATGAACACACTCGCGGAAGTTGCGCTTCGCTCGACCTTCGTCGCTGTTGCGCTCTTTCTGTGGTTCTGGACGCAGCGCGTTATTAGTGCCAAAGCGCCGGCTAACGCTGGCCTTGGCGACCGCTTGCATGACTGGAGCGCGCCGCTGCACCGCCGGCTCACCGATCATCCGCGTGCTGCCGATGTGACGCTCATTGTTACGTCGGCGCTGATTGACGTATTTGGTCTGTATCTCCTCGCGAGCGCGGTGCTGGGGCCAACGCTCCGACCGTTCCTGGGGCTGCTGATCCTGTTTTTGATGCGACAGGCGTGTCAGATGATTTGCACGCTGCCGATCCCACAGGGGTCGATTTGGCGCTACCCCGGATTTCCCTCGTTACTGGTGACCTATGGCACCAGCAACGATTTCTTCTTTTCTGGGCACACGGCCGTGTCGGTGCTTGGCGCGCTCTATCTCTATCACACCGCGCCTCCCTGGCTCGCGGCAATAGGTATCGTGGTTGCCGCTGTTGAGGCCGTCACGGTGATTGTGCTCCGCGCCCACTACACGATGGACGTCTTTGCCGCGCTCTTCGCGGCCCTAGGGGCGGATATGCTCGCAAGCCGGATTGCCCCGATCGTCGACGGCTGGCTTGCCACGCGGTAGGGCAGGTGGCGGTTGACGCGCGGCGAGGGCCGCCAAGAGGAGGATTCGCATGCCGATATGTAATCCTGCTGGGTGTGCCGGGCGGTGAGTTGCCTGGTATTGGGCGCCGACTCTAACGCCGCGGGGGCCTGCGCCGTATAATCATGCGAAACCGATGAAAACACCGGTTATGCTGTTCTCCTGCAGGTACGTCCGCCGCGTCCACCCCCTCAGCCCGCACCCTCTCATGGCCCAGCCGAACACCCACCGGTCATTGCTCACCCGTTCCGTCCTGTGTGCTGCCCTCGGACTTGCCTTGTCGGTGCCGATGAGTGCCGCCGAAGGGCAGGGAAGCTGCAAGGGACGCCCGAACGAGCACACGCCAATCTGCGACACGACGCACGCGCCAGCACCGTTCGCCGCGACCGGGTGGAAGACCACCGGGCTCGACCATTTCACCATGCACGCCGTCGACTACAAGAAGGAAGCGGCGTACTACATGGCCCTGATGAACTGGAAGCTTCGGAGCGACGACGGCAAGCAAGCGGTGCTCGACGTGGGTGATGTGGGGACGGTGGTCATTGTGGGCGGCTACACACCGGCGCCACCACCACCACCGCGCGTGCTGTCGGCGGCCGATAGTGCGGCCATGGCCGCGCGCGGCGGCGGGGCCGGTGGTGCTGGTCGCGGCGGGGCCGGTGGTGGCCAGCGTCGCCCGGTGCAGGTCGCCTGGGACTCGTATGCGTGGATCATTACTCCCTGGAACGCGAAGACCATCGAGGCAGAACTCAAGAAGCGTGGGCTCAATCCGGTGGCTGATAACAGCGGCCCGGCCGGATGCGAGGCGTTCCATGTGAAGGACCCGCAAGGCTTTGACCTCGTGCTCAGCAATAGCTGCTATGCCAAGGGGCGGAAGACCGCCAAGGCGATCACCTGGAGCGAGCCCGCGCCGTTTGAATCCACCAACTGGAAGACCGTGTGGCTCGACCACATTTCCTTTGGCGTCGGCGACTACAAGACGGAAGTCGCATTCTACGAGACGCTTATTGGTTGGAAGCCGCAGGGTGATGAAGGGAGTCAGAACGAAGTGTGGATGTGCGATGACTGTGGCAACGTGCTCATTCGTGGCGGCAACTCGCTCAGCCCGAGCTTTGACAAGAGCGCACCCGCGCGTGCCTCAATCGACCACGTGTCGTTCGGTCTCTCGCCGTTCAGTCCTGATGTGACGGGCAACGATCTCAAGTCGCGCGGCCTCACGGCGTCGCCAGACATCGGCATTCCGGGCGTCGACGCGGCCGCCCACATCAACGACGCCACGGTGAACTACAAAAGTTTTCACACCAACACGCCGATGGGCTATAACTTGCAGCTCAGCAACGCGACGAAGCAGAATCGCACAGTCATTATTGTAAAGCCGTAGGACGCGCGCGCCGCAGTTCGCGCGCGGTACTTCGCAAGCAGTACTTCGCAAGCGAAACTTCGCGCGCGGCTGTGCAGTGTTGTTATCGTTAAAACGGGCGGCGGTTCGCGAGAGATATCGCGAGTCGCCGCTCGTTCCAACGCGATCATCCCCCCATGACACGCATGATTCAACGGATCAAAGATTCCCTGGTCACGCGAGGGCCCACGAGCATTCTCGTGCGAGCTGCGCTCTGCGTGCACGGTCTGCGCCACGGCTATGTCGTGACATTCCCGAACGGGGTGATCTCGGTGCGAAAGGGCGACCGCGAGATCATCCTGAGCCTCGCGGAGTTCGTCATGGTGCCGCTGATGCTGGAATGTTACAACATGTATTTCGACACGATCGAGGCACACACGATCGGCGGGCGAACGGTATTGGATTTTTCTCAGCCGCGGTTACATCGGTATCGCAAGAGCGGCGTGGCGTTTCATTTTCCATCCATTCCGGAAGATGAATACATGGACGCCTACACCGATGCGCACCTGCCGAAGCCAGGCGACGTGGTCTGGGATGTGGGCGCGCATGCAGGGGCCACCGCGTATTTTCTCGCGCAGCTTGTCGGGCCGACAGGAAAGGTCTATGCATTCGAGCCCGATGAACTGAACTATGCGTACTTGCTCCAGAACATTGCGCTGCACAAGCTGCACAACGTTGTCCCAATCAAGAAAGCGCTGTCAGGCGCCACCGGCACCGCAGATTTCCTGATGGACGGCACGATGAGCTCTGGACTCAACGACTATCGGATGTACGCCGACCACGCCAACGTGCGGTCGGTCGACACGATCACCTTCGCGGACGCCTGCGCCGAGTTCGGCGAGGTCCCTAGCTACGTGAAGATGGATATCGAAGGAGCTGAAATTGCCGCGGTCGAAGGCGCACTTGCGTTGCTCTCGCAGCATCCGGTGCACTTCGCCATTGAGAGCTACCACTGGGTCGGAGGCGAGCTCACCTGGAAGCCGCTTGAACAACTCTTCTCCCGGATTGGCTACGACGTGCGCTCCTCCGCGCATTTTGGCCTCATGTTCACGTGGGCGAACCCACCGGGACACGCCGATGGGCCGCAACGTGCCACTACCGCAGCACCGGCATCGTAAACGAGGCCGCATCGGCACCAGATGGCCACCGCGTCGTGACCGTTTTGACGCGCGTGTAAAAACGCACCCCGTCCATGCCATGCTGGTTGTGATCGCCAAACGCTGAGGCTTTCCAGCCGCCAAACGAATAAAACGCCATGGGCACCGGGATCGGCACATTAATGCCCACCATCCCGCACTGCACGCGATGCGCGAACTCACGTGCCGCGCCACCACTGCGCGTAAAGATCGCAACGCCGTTGCCGTATTGGTGCGTGTTGCACAGCTCCAGCGCCTCGTCGGCACTTTGCACACGCACAATACACAGCACGGGTCCAAAGATCTCTTCGCGATAAATCGACATATCGGCGGTCACGTGGTCAAACAACGTGCCGCCCAGATAGAAGCCCTTCTGGGTAGTCGCGGTATGCGTGCGACCGTCCACGACGAGTGTGGCGCCTGCTCGCGCGCCGTCTTCGATATACCCAGCGATCCGATCGCGATGCACGGCCGTGACGAGTGGTCCCATGTCGTGCCCGTCGATCAGTGGATCCCCGACCTTGAGCGCGCGCACCTGGTCCGTGAGACGTGTGACCAGCGCATCCGCAGTCGCATCACCCACCACGACAGCGACGGAAATGGCCATGCAGCGCTCGCCTGCCGATCCGTAGGCAGCGCCCATCAACGAGGTTGTGGTCATGTCGAGATCGGCATCGGGCAACACGACGAGATGATTCTTCGCGCCGCCCATCGCTTGCACGCGCTTCCCGTGCCGCGCTGAGGTCTCATACACATGCTGTGCAATCGGCGTAGACCCGACAAAACTCACCGCCTGAATGCGCGGATCAGAGCAGAGCGCATTCACCGCTTCGGCGTCGCCATGGAGCACATTCAACACACCCGGCGGCCCGCCAGCCTCCACAAACAACTCCGCCAACCGTACGGCCGTCGATGGATTGCGCTCCGAGGGCTTGAGGATCACCGCGTTGCCGCACGCGAGCGCCGGCCCCAACATCCACATGGGCACCATCGCCGGGAAGTTGAACGGCGTGATCGCGGCCGTGACGCCGAGCGGCTGCCGCATGGAGTACATATCAATGCCGCGCGCCACGGTATCGCTAAACTCACCCTTCATGAGATGCGGAATGCCGGTCGCGAACTCCACCACTTCCAGCCCGCGCTGCAGTTCGCCTCGCGCATCGGCCAGCACCTTCCCGTGCTCGCGGCTGATTCCCGCGGCGAGTTCCTCAGTGTGCGCAATGCAGAGCTCGCGCCAGCGCAGCAACACACGCGCGCGATCGAGCGCGGAGCGAGCCCCCCACGCGGGTGCCGCAGCGGCCGCGTCGGCAATGCAGGCTTCAATGTCTACGGCATCGGCCAGCGGCACGTCCGCTGCCACGTCGCCGGTTGACGGATTGTAGACGGGCGACCACCGCGTGGTATGGGCGTTGTGGCGCACACCAGCACGCACATGGGAAATTTGCGGACGTGTCATAGCCCTGCTCAGAAAGAGTGAAGAGAGTCTCCACCGCACACCGGTGCGGTGGGGGACGTCTGGCGCTTAGGACAACGCATCGGCAATCGCCACCGCGACATCGGCCGTGTTGGCCGTTCCGCCGAGGTCGGGGGTACGCGGCCCGCCGTCATGGACCACGCGTTCGATCGCGCGAACCATCCGGTCATGCGCGCCCGTCATTCCGAGATGGTCGAGCATCATCGCACCGGCCCAGATGGCACCAATCGGGTTGGCGATACCACGCCCTGCAATGTCGGGCGCCGAGCCATGAATCGGCTCGAACATCGAGGGATGCAGGCGCTCGGGGTTGATATTGGCCCCAGGCGCGACTCCAAGGCTGCCGGAAATCGCAGCGCCGAGGTCGGTCAGAATATCGCCGAACAAGTTGGACGCCACGATGACGTCCAGCGTGTGCGGATGCGTGACCATGCGGGCGGCCAAGGCATCGACGTGATACTTACGCCATTCGACGGCGGGATAGTCGGCGGCGACACACTCCACGGCCTCATCCCAGAGTACCATGCTGTGTTGCAAGGCATTCGACTTGGTGGCGCTGGCCAGCAACTTCCGTGGTCGACGCGCAGCGAGTTCGAAAGCGTAGCGCGCAATGCGATCCACGCCACGTCTCGTGAAAACTCCCGTCTGCTCGGCGACCTCATGCGGCGTGCCCGCATGCATGCGTCCACCAAAGCCGGCGTACTCCCCTTCGGAGTTCTCACGCACGCAGACCATGTCGATGTCTGCTGGTCCGCGCCCCGACAACGGACCCGGTACACCGGCCAAGAGTCGCATGGGCCGGAGATTGACGTACTGGTCGAACCGCTGGCGGATGGGAAGAATCAGCTCCCACACCGAGACATGATCGGGAACGCCAACCGCGCCGATCGCGCCCAGGTAAATCGCGTCGAAATCTTTCAGGCGATCGAGCGCGTCGGCGCTCATCATGGTGCCGGTGCGCTGATAGAACTCGCAGCCCCACGGAAAGTGCTCGAAGTCGAGAGAGCACGACTCCGTGCGGACCGCCTCGCGGAGGACGTCGATGCCGGCGGGAATCACTTCTTGGCCGATACCGTCACCGGCAATGACTGCAATGCGAAATGTTTTCGATGCGCTCGTCATGGCTATCCCCTACATCCCCGGCGGTGTAAACCGGCCATCCTGGGCGAGCCATCCGCCATCGGCATAGATGATCGTGCCGTTCACGTAGCTCGCCGCATCGGACGCAAGGAAGAGAGTCGGGCCCACCATCTCTTCCGGCTGCGCCCAGCGCCCCAGTGTGGTCTTGGCGGCATAGGCGTTATACCACTCAGGCTGCGCCTTGATCGGTGCTGTGAGCGGCGTCTCGGTGACGCCCGGGCCGACGCAGTTGACGCGCACACCAAACGGGCCGAACTCGCACGCCGCACCCTTCGCCAGCTGCAGAATGCCGGCCTTGGTCGCGGCGTACACAGACTGTCCGGGCTCTACCACGGAGGCGCGAATCGACGAGAACAGCACGATACTCCCGCGCCGCTGCGCGACCATAATGCGCCCCGCCGCGCGAATCACATTGAAGTTGCCGGTAATGTTCACGTTGACCACGCGCGCCAGTTCCTCGTTGGTGTAGTCGAGAATCTTTTTGCGCACATTGATGCCGGGCGTGCAAATGAGAATGTCGAGCGTGCCGTGCGTGGCCACGATTCCATCAAGCGCCGCGTCTACCGATGCTTGATCGGTAATGTCGATCACACCACTGTGCACGTTATGTCCAAGTGCTGCCGCTGTCGCAGCTGCGGCCTCCGCCTTGACGTCGAGGCAGTGCACGATGGCGCCCATGTCGGCCGCACCTTTGACCACCGCGGCACCAATGCCTGACGCACCGCCAATGACGGCGGCGACTTTGCCGGAGAGGCTGAAAATTCCGTTGCTGGACATGGTCCGTGGGTTACCGGGATGAAGAAGGTCCTGCGGTCCGACTCAATTCGCTCGGGCCGCCCATAATGCGTCGAATAGTATACGCGACGAGGAACGCAACGATCGCCGCCGCCAACCCACCCATCGCCGGGGTAATCCCCGCGAGCGGCTTGCCGCCGTGCAGCAACTGGAACGCCCCCACCACGATCGTCCCGCTCACAATCGATGCCAACGCTTCCGTTGATGACGGCCGCTCACTCATCAGGCCCGTCACAATCGGCACGAAGAGCGTTACTCCCATAATCGTGTAAAAAATACTCAGTGCACTCACGACGCCAGCGGCGACCAGCGCAATCCCGATACCCATCGTGCCGGCGAGCATGGCGGTGATGCGCGTAACCCGCAACATCTGTAAATCACTCGCGCCCGGATTGAGAAAGCGCTTATAAAAGTCCTGCGCGAGCGACGTGGTCAGCGTAAACAGCACCGCATCCGCCGCGCTCAGCTCGGCAGAGAACACCGCAGCCAGTCCCAACGCCCCGACCGCCACCGGTACACCAGACACGAGCAGCGTGGGCAACGCGAGTTCAGGTTGTGCGAGATCGGGGAAGCGCACACGAGCAATCATGCCGAGCAACACCGGCACAAAGGAGTACGCGCACAAGGCGAGGGCGTTGAGGCCCACGCCAATCCGAACCGATCGGTCATCGCGAGCGCCATAGATCTTTTGCAGGAGCCCTGGGGCGACAATGAATGCAGGCCCAAGCATCGCGAGATAGACAAGGCCAGAGGTCCCACCGTGCCACGGATTCCAATAGTCCGCGGTGGGCTGCAAGGCGCGCACAGCGGTCCAGCCACCGGCCGCGGCCAGCGCGACCGGAATGGCAATGGCAAAACCAACCACCTTCACAGTGAGCTGCACCACGTTGACGTACGCGGAGGCCAGCAATCCGCCAGCGGCGAAGTAGATGGTGATCAGCACGCCCGCGAGAATACATCCCCACGTCTTGGGCACGCCCGCGATCACATACAGGATCCATGACACGGCAATGAGCTGACCCGCCAGAATGAACACCGATCCAATCCAGAGTAGCGCGGCAATAACGCTGCGCACCGTCACGCCGTAGCGAAATTCGAGATACTCCCCCACCGTGTGTAACCCACGCTCGGCGGCGACTCGACGGATGGCCGGCCCAATCCAGAATGCCAACACGAATGACCCAAGGCCCGCTGAGAGGACCCACCAGATAGCCGAGAGTCCATTTTGGTAACCCAACCCCGTCGCGCCGACGGTAGATCCTGCGCCGATGTTCGCGGCTAACATGGTGCTGAAGATCAGCCCTGGGCCGAGGGAGCGGCCAGCAACGAAAAAGTCACCGGAGCTCCGTACGCGGCGTGAGATCCAGGCCCCAAGGGCGAGCTGCGCGGCGGAATAAACCAGGATCAGTGCGAGATACGAAGGCATGATGGGCGCCGGAGAGAGGACCGTTCTCGTGTACGGGAACGGACCAACGTAAAGGTTCTGCCACATAACCTATGTGGTGAAACATTTTCTTGACAAGCTTTGCACTTGTCCGCAACTTGACGCTGTGAATCTTACTGCGCGTGATTTGGACCGAGTGCTTGCTGCTGTTGATGAGGCGACCGAAGAAATGGTCGACTTCACGGTGGCCATGCTGCGTATCCCCACGGTAAACCCGCCGGGCGACGCGTACGAAGACTGCGCGCGGCTGATTGGCGCCCGCTTAGGCGAATGCGATTTTACGGTCGACTATCCCGTGGCGGACACACGTCCTGAGCACACGGCTACGCATCCGCGCATGAATGTCGTCGGGCTGCGGCGCGGCCGCACGGATCGGCCGTTGGTGCATCTCAATGGCCACTTCGATGTTGTTCCCGCTGGGGCGGGATGGACGATGGATCCCTTTGGCGGCGTCGTGAAGGACGGGCGCATCTACGGGCGTGGCTCGAGCGACATGAAGGCTGGGATCACCGCGGCGATTTACGCCGCTGAAGCAATTCGTCGCGCGGGAATTCCGCTGGTGGGCTCGGTGGAAATCAGCGGTACTGTCGATGAAGAGAGTGGTGGCTTTGCCGGCATGGCGTATCTGGCGCAGCAGGGCCGCGTCAGTGCGGATCGGACCGACGCCGTCATCATCACCGAGCCCACCGACACTGATCGCGTCTACATCGGCCATCGCGGTGTCTACTGGTTTGAAGTCACCACTCGCGGGCGCATAGCCCACGGATCGATGCCCTTCCTTGGCGTGAATGCCATTGAACACATGGGCGTCATTCTCGACCGGATGCGTCGGGAGTTGATGCCGGCGCTCGGTGCACGGACCACCGCCATTCCCGTGCAGCCACTGGGCGCACGCCATGCGACGCTCAACATCAACGGCATTGCCGGTGGGCAGTCGGTGGATGGTATCCAAACACCGTGCGTTGCCGACCTGTGCCGCGCGATCTTCGATCGTCGTTTTCTGGTTGAGGAAGGATTTGACGCGGCTCGTGCGGAAATCGTGGAGCTTCTTGAGCGCGCGGCGCGCGACACCCCCGATTTGTTCTACGAGCTGCAGGACCTGATGATCGTGCACCCGGTGAAAACGCCCGATGGCGCCTCGGTGGTGTCAGCCCTCGACCATGGTGCGCAACACATCTTGGGTCGTCCGTTGCTGAAGGCGGCGAGTCCGGGCACGTACGACCACAAACACGTCGACCGGATTGCCGGCGTGCCCAACTGTGTCGCGTATGGACCCGGGATTCTCGATCTCGCGCATCAGCCCGATGAATACTGCACCGTTGCCGACTTGGTGCAGTCCACGAAAGTGCTTGCCCTCGCCGTGCTCGAACTCACCGGCACGAACTGACCGGCACGAACTGACTGGCACGAACTGACCGGCGGAAACTGACCGGCAGGGCATCCACGTACCACGCTCGCTGTTGTTCCTGCTCCACCTGAACGACTTTCACCGCTCGCTGTGCACGTTTCCTCCACGAGGTTTCCATGCAACAACGTTTTCGATGGCCCCTGGTATGTATCGCGATGTTGGCGGCGCTGGGGCAGGCCACGCCAGCCCTCGCACAAGCCGGCGGAACCATTGTCGGTAAGGTGACAGACGACCGCTCTGGTGTCGCACTGCCTGGCGCGCAGATCAGCACGATGGTTGATACCAAAGACCGTTCGGCGCGGTCTGACCAAGACGGTCAGTACCGCCTCATCGACGTGCCGGCTGGTAGCCGGACCGTCACAGTGCGCATGATTGGCTACGCGGTGAAGACCGCAACCGTCACGGTTGTTGCGGGGCAGACGGCGACGGTCAATGTGTCGCTCGCCGTGCGTCCGCTCGACCTTGACGCCGTCGTCGTGACGGGCCAGGGCGGTGAAATCTCCAAGCGCCGCATTGCCACCACGGTCGACGTGGTCAGCCGAGAAGTGATTGAAGCCTCGCCAGCCAAGCGCTTGGACGAGTTGCTGCAGACCACGCTCCCGGGCGCGCAGGTGCGCATGACGTCGGGCCAGGTCGGTACGACGTCCATTATGCGCACCCGTGGCGTGACGTCGGTGAGCAACAACTCCACGCCGGTCATCTACGTCGACGGCGTGCGGATGGACAACCTCAACACCATCGCGACGCTTGGCATGAACGTCTCGGGTGTGCGTGCGCAGGGTGCGGCGACGAGCGCGATCGCCGACCTTCCGATGGATAACATCGACCGTGTGGAGTTCATCCCCGGCGGTGCGGCCACCACCCTCTACGGTTCTGATGCCGCCAACGGCGTGCTGCAGATCTTTACCAAGCGCGGTGCCGCCGGCGCCCCGAAGGTGTACTTCGAAGCGCGCGATGGGTACGACACACCGCAGACGCAGTTCGACTTCTTCAAGGCCACCAAGGACCTGATCTACCGGAATGGCCGCACGCAGCAATACTCGGCGGGCATCGAGGGCGGCACGAACGGGTTTACGTACAGCTTGTCCGGCAATGTGCGGGCGAGCGAGACCCAGCGTGTGTATGGCGACAACACCGCCTTTGGTTTCCGCACCGCATTTGGCGCCAACGTCGGCAACAAGGGCAAGTACCAGGGGTCGTTTTCGTACAACGAAACGGACACGCCGCGTTTCCGAAATGGCAACGCGGGCGGATACACGTCGCTCTGGGTGTTGGAGTCGGGCCGTTCGTCGGCCTTCGGGTTCAACAACAACATCGACAGCCTGAACGCGACCGACGCGGCTGCGCTCAAGACCTTCGTGAACAACGCCGAGCGCTTGCAGAACAACCGCGTGTTTACGCGCTCCTTCCAAACGTCACAGCGGCTGGACTTTGACCCGTTTCCGTCGGTCAAGGCTCACGTCACCTTTGGCGTCAATAATCGCTTCAGCAAAGAGCGGGCGATTGTCACCAACGAGTTCCTGATCGCGACCAAGGCGTATCCCGCCGGCACCACCGATCGCGGCTCAATCTCGAACTACGAGCGATCCTTCACGGGCTTCACGCTCGAAGCGGGCGCCCAGCACACCGCGTCGTTCGGGAACGACCTCTCGGTGATCTCGTCGGTCGGAACGCAGCTGTTCCGCAATGACGACGTGCAGGTGCAGTACACCGCCACCAACGTGCGCGACGGGCAGGAGACGCTGGCTGGTGCCGGTGTGACCGCGTCCACAGATCTGGCGTACCGCGTGGCCAACTACGGTATCTACGGCCAGAGCAACATCAGCTGGCGCGAGAAGTACACGGTTGAGCTCGGCGTTCGTTTGGACAAGAACACGGCCTTCGGTGCGAACACCGGCGCGCAGACGTACCCGAAGGTCGGGCTAGTCTGGGCCTTGGGCAACGAAGACTGGCTGCGCAAGATCATCACCGAGAAGTACCTCTCGGATGTGCGCGTGCGCGCGGCCTACGGTGTGGCGGGACAGTTCCCGCAGCCGTTCGCCAATGACCGGACGGTAACGATCAACTCGTTCAACGGCCAGCAGGCGGCGACGTTCGGCCAGCCGGGCAACCGCAACCTGAAGCCGGAACGTACGGGCACCACAGAAGTCGGGGTCGATCTCTCGTTCCTGCAAGAGCGCATCACGATGGGACTCGGCTGGTACTCGTCCCGCACGGTGGACGCGCTGCTCAATGCGCCGCCGTCGCCGTCGACTGGCGAAGTCAGCCAGATCACAAACGTCGGCGAAATTGCGAATGACGGACTCGAGCTGCGGGCCACGGTGACGCCGATCAACACCCCGATGTACCGGTTGTCGCTCAACGCGTCCTTCAACACGCTCCACAACAAGGTGATGAAGCTCGGCGGCACGCCGCCGTTCGCCATCAGCGGGTATGGTGCGAGCACGGTGCAGGGCATGGTACAGGAAGGCTACCCCGTGGGTTTCCTGCGCGGTGCCAACGCGATTTTTGATGCCACGGGCAAGATCACGGAGATCAAGCAGCTCGCATACCTCGGCAAGCCGATGCCCGACGAGTTCGGAAGCTTCGGTGCGCAGCTTGGTATCGGTTCGCGCTTTACGCTGAGCATGAGTGCCGACTATCAGTTCGGCGGCCAGACGCAGTCGTTTGACCGTGCCTTCCGTTACCTGTATGGCGTGGCGGGCACCGACGGCTACGTGCCGGCGGCAGCGCTCGCGCAGGCCCCGTACAACGGAAGCCGCGCAGCCATCTGGCAGCAGGTCATGAACCTGTGGGTGGAGAAATCTGACTACGTGTCCGTCCGCACGATTACGGCGGATTACCGCGTCCCCAGCAAGTTCCTCCCCAGCTTGGCGAAGGATATGCGGATGTCGTTCTCCGTTACCAACCCGTACCGGTGGGCCGCCTCAAGCTTCGATCCTGAGACGGACCTGTCGTCGGCCCTCACGCAGGGTGGCGCAGCCGTTGGCGGATATAACTACGCTACGGAAAGCAGCCCCCGCAGCTTTATTCTCACTCTTCGCTTCGGATTCTGATCATGCGCCGACATAACATGCCACAGGCCCTGCGCCTGCTTGCGCCGACGCTGGCCGTCATCATTGCCGGTTCGTGTAGCAGCTTTCACCCCACCGATGTAAAGAACCCCAACCTGACCGACCAGCAGTTCCTCAACACGCCAGCCGCTGGTGCTGCGTGGCTGCGCGGGACGCAGCGTCAGTTCTTGATCACGCTCAACAGCGTGGTCCAGAACGCCGAGCTTGTCTCGGATAACTATTTCAACAACTACACCACCAACAACCAGCAGTTCGACGCGCCGAACATTCTGTACATCGACCCGGAAGTCACGTCGATTCAGAACGCGATTGCGCGCTTGCGCTACATGGGCACGTTTGGGCTCGACAGCGTCTTTCCGCGCGATCCGCTCGTGACGGTCAACGACAAGGCCGAGATGCTGTACTATCGCGGCGTGGCCTCGTTGTGGGCTGGTGAGATGTATGTCGGGTTGCCGGCGGTTGCGAATGGCGAAGTAGTGGACTGGCAGACGCATCTCGCCAGCGCCATCACCGACTTCCAGCAGGCCCGCACCTTGTCGACGGACGTTGCCGCGAAAAACAGCTATACGCTGGCCATCGCGCGCGCGAACTATCGACTCGGAAACAAGACCGTGGCAGTTTCGGAGGCCACCGCGTTGCTGGCGGCGAATCCGACCTTTATCCGCAATGCGACCTTCGATGCGGTCAACGGCCCGTCGAACAGCATGCAGGGTGTGCTGACCAGTTCGGTGAACAACTTCCAGCCGCTGCCGCGTCTGGACTTCCTGGATCCCAAGTATCCCAACCGCGGTACGACGGTGCAGAGCCCGATTGCATTCGCCAAGGCCGAGGAAGCGCATCTGATCATTGCGGAAGGGTTGCTGGCCGACAACAATCTCGTGGCCGCGAAGGACCGCCTGAATCAGCTGCTGACGCTGGTGAAGTCGCGCACCGTCGAAACGGTGGACAGTCGCCTGCAGCTCCGTGGTCGTGCCGGTGGCAAAGTGAACTACCCCAACACGGCCGACTCCAAGGTGTCGTTTGCGCCAGGGGCGCCGCTGCTGGATGGCTTCGTCCTCGCTCGGACGGCGACAACATCGGTGCCGACCGTGTCTGGGACGTCGGTGACGGCCGCGCAGATTGCCGCTGCCGCCACGCTCGATGACGGGATGTATCTGCTCTATCTCATGCGCCAGGAAATCTTTATCGCCGAAGGCCGACGCATGGCTGACCTGGGCATTCGCATGCCAGTGGCGCAGACGGAAATCATTGCGAATGGCAACACGAAGGATGGCGCGGCATACACGCTCGCGGTGATCCCGTCGTTTATCCCGACGGCGTTCGGGATGGACGGCTTTACCTACGATGCCACGGCGAAGACCGCGATCATGAAGTTCGACATGAACCGGGTGCTCGTGGCGAATAAGACGGCAACCCAAATCTTTCCCTTCCAATGAGCCGTAGTCTCTTCGTGAAGTCTGCCACCACCCGCCCCGGTTTGGGGCGGTGTGGTGGTCTGCGGGCGATCGTCACACTCCTTCCCGCCGTGGTCTTCGCGACCACGCTCCACGCGCAGCAGCCGACCGCTGCGCGTCCGGCCGGACAGGCACCCGCGCGCATCACCCAGGTTGGCCCCGGGCCGACCAACTCGATCACCGATGTGCCGGGACTTCTCGTCGGGCAGTACTCCAAGTTCGGCGACGGCTACCGGTCGGGCACGACGGTCATCCGCACCGAGCGTGGCGCCACCGCTGGCTATAGCCAGATGGGCGGCGCACCGGGCACCAAGGAAACCGACCTCCTCAAGCCGGGCGGACAGGTGCGTGCGGTGCAGGCCATCATGCTGAGCGGCGGGAGCGCGTTCGGTTTGGACGCTGCGACTGGCGTGATGAAGTGGATGGAAGAGCACAACTTTGGCGTGCCCGTTGGCGGTGGCGTCGTGCCTATCGTTCCAGCAGCCATTCTGATGGATCTCGGACGCGGTGGCGACTTCAAAAAGCGCCCCGATGCCGATTTTGGCTACAAGGCCACCGAGCTCGCGTCGAAGGATCCGGTGGTCAGCGGACGATTCGGGGCCGGCACCGGCGCTGGCTGGGGCATGGGCACGGCGAGCGTCAAGCTGTCCAATGGCTACACCGTGGCGGCGTTGGTCGCACTCAATCCGTCGGGCTCGCCGGTGGACCCGCGCACCTGCTTGCCGTACGGGATGTACCTCGAACTGGCGAACGAGTTCAACCTCGTGCAGCCCACTGCGCAGGAATGCACCGCCACGGCAGGCGGCCGCGGCGGCCCACGGGACGGATCGGTGGATGCGCCGTTCAACACCACCATCGCGATTGTCGTGACGGATGCTCCGCTCGAAGATCTCGAGGCCGAGCGGATGGCGGTGATTGCGAACGATGGTTTGGCGCGCACGATTGTACCGATCCATGGCATTGGCGATGGCGACACCGTGTTCGGGATGGCCACGACGCCGCCGAGCCACAACCTCAACAACCAGGAACTCGGCGCCATTTTCAATGCGGCCGCCGATGCCCTAGGCCGAGCGGTCATTCACGCCGTGGTCGAATCCAAGCAGATGGGCAATAGTCGAGTCGGCTACTGCCAGCAGTACCCCAGCGCGTGCGTCAAGCGGAAGTAGCGGGTTCCGTACCGATTCTCATTCACCGAAAGAGCGCCTCGTGATCCGTCGTACCTGTTGGCTTCTGGCCACCATCCTCCTGACGGGCGCGACCCTCTCGGCGCAGTCGACGTCTCGCCCCCTCGTCATCTACTTCGTAGATGTCGAGGGCGGCCAGGCGACACTGATCAAGACACCGGCCGGCGAAGGATTTCTGATTGACGCCGGCTTTCCTGGCGGCACCGGCACCTTTCAGTCGACCCCCGGCGCCCCCGAGTCCGCACGTGATGCGCAGCGGATTTTGGCCGCCGCACGCGATGCGGGGCTCACGCAGATCGATCATCTGATGCTCACGCACTATCACGCCGATCATTCTGGCGGTGTGATTGAGCTCGCGCAGTTGATGCCTATCCGGCACTTCATCGATCACGCAGCGCCCTCGGCAGAGGCTGAGGTTGTGGTGCCAGGGACGCAGGCGCTCTACGACGCCTACGTCGCCCTCCGTGCCAAGGGCACGCACACAGAACCCAAACCTGGTGACCATCTCGCCATCAACGGGCTCGACGTGGTCGTGGTGTCGACAGCTGGTGAGGTACTCCCAACACCGCTCGACGGTGCTGGAGCAACAAACTCGGCGTGTGCGAGTGCCGGTGTGCCCGCGCAAGAGAAAACCGAAAACCCGCGCTCCACGGGAATTCGGCTGCAGTATGGCAAATTCCGGTTCCTTGACATCGGGGACCTGAGCGGCCCGCCGCAATATGCGCTGACCTGTCCGCGCAACCTGATCGGAGAGGCCGACGTCTACCTGATTGCACATCACGGCGGTGCCGACGGCTCCGACCCAGCGTTCTTTGCTGCGGTGAAACCGCGGGTCGCAGTGTTCAACAACGGACCACGGAAAGGGGCGCAGGCCCCCACGTTCGCGACACTCGCGCAGATGCCCAGCATCGACGGATGGCAGCTCCACCGCTCGCTCAATCAGGGAGTGACCAACCTCCCTGACGAGCGCATCGCCAACCTGGACGAATCCACCAGCGCGTGGATCAAGATCACGGCGCAGAACGACGGGTCGTTTACTGTCACCAACGGCCGTACGGGACAGACCAAGGCCTATCCGCGCTAACCGATCTGCTGACCGATCTGCTATCCGATCTGCTAACCGATCTGTGGGCGAATGATCGCCATGCGTGACACGGTGAACTCCTCGGCGGCAAAACGCGGCCCCTCACGGCCGATTCCCGAGTCCTTGACGCCACCGTAGGGCATGGAGTCGGACCGGAACCCTGGGACTTCGTTCACGACAACGCCGCCGACTTCCAGCGTGTTCAATGCGGCAAAGGTATTGGCCAGCGACGCGGTGAAAATGCTCGCGTGCAGGCCATAGCGAGAATCGTTGACCAGCGCGAAGGCCGCGTCAATGTCTGCGACTGTGCGGATACACATCACCGGCCCAAAGATTTCCTCGTTCCAGACGAGCGCTCCCGTCGGCGGTTCAATAATGACCGTGGGCTCAAAGGCGCCGCCGTGGAGCGTGCCACCGTGGGCAATCACAGCGCCAGCGGTAACCGCCTGCGCAATCCAGTCGGCGACGCGCGCCGTGCTGGCTTCATTGATGAGCGCCGAGATGTGTGTTGCCGCATTGCGGGGATCGCCCACGACCACGGCGGCCAGATGCTTTTTGAGTGCGCCAACGAACGCATCGGCCACACTCTCGAGGACGATGACCCGTTGCACCGAGATGCAGGCCTGGCCGGAGGCGTAGTAACTGCCGCGTACGGCGGCGGCAGCGGCCGCTTCAATGTCGGCGCTCGCGTCGACAATGAACGCCGAGTTTGATCCCAGCTCGAGGAGCGTCTTGCGCGGCGCGGCCAACTTCGCAATCGCATGGCCCACACCCGCAGACCCCGTAAAGGATACGGCACCAATGCGGGGGTCAGAGACAAGGGTGGCTCCGACAACAGCATCGCCGGTGACGAGCTGCACGATGCCTTGCGGGACGTCGAGCGTCGCCGCGATTTCACGCATGATGTGAATCAGCCACAGCGTGGCGAGCGGCGTCTGTGGGGCAGGCTTGATGATGATCGGACAGCCTGCCGCAATCGCCGGTGCAATTTTGTGCGCTGCGAGCAGCAGGGGGTAGTTGAATCCGGTGATGCCGACGATGACGCCGATCGGCTTTCGGATCCAAAATCCAACCATGCCCGTGCCGCTCGGGAGGAGATCCAGTGGAACCGTTTCGCCGTGCAGTCGCGACACTTCACCCGCGGCTGTTTCGAGCGTCAAGATGGTGCGGGCAACTTCGACCACACAGTCGCGATGCGGCTTTCCGGTTTCGAGGACGAGAAGATGTTCGAAGTCCGCACGGCGCGCGGTGACGGCTGCACAGGTGCGGGCGAGCAACTCCTTGCGTGCGTAGCTCGAGAGCGCACCGACGGTCAGACGAATCGCGAGTGCATGATCGAGCGCCGCATTCGCATCGTCCGTATTGCCGACGGGACTGTCGCAGACGCGCGATCCGTCAAAAGGGAAAATGACCGGGGCCGTGGTTTTGGCAGCACGCCAAGAATCTCCAATGGGGAGTCCCGTTGGATACGATGGAGAGAACAGCGTCATAGAGATTCCGGCAAACGTGAGGTGAATCGCCCCCGCCGTATTGTGGGCAGTATCGGCTGTTGAAAATTGCGCGTCGCACTCGGCGGGGGGCAAGTAGTGTGGCGGTTATCGCCCCTGTCGCCCCCGCGGAGTTGCCAGGCGATCACTGCCTCGACGGTGGCGGGTCATGCAGGTCTCACACAGCGGTGGGGTCCATCCACATCGGGCCAAATCCATTACCGTCCGGATCCTCGAAGGCACGCGAATACATAAAGCCGTGATCTTCGGGGTCATGCAACGATTTGCCACCCGCGGCGATGGCAGCAGTGGTCATGGCATCGACCTCCCCACGGCTGTCGCAGGAGAGGGCGAAGAGGCAGGTCGCGCCTTCGGTCGGCAGGATCAGGGGTTTCGGCGAAATCTGGCGGAACTGCTCATGCGTCGCGAGCATCAGGGAAATCGCGTCCGAAACAATGAAGCACGCCGAGTTCGGGCTGGAGAACGCCTCGTTGGGTGAGAAGCCGAGCGCCGCGTAGAACGCCCGAGCGCGGGGCATCTCGGTAACCGGCAGGGTAATAAAGATTGTCCGGGGCATGGAGTCCTCGCGCCTGATAAAAGAGACGGGTGTGTCGACGGTATGGCGTCGGCACACCCGTTGAAGGTGAGCGGGTCACTGGGGCCTCGCAAGCTCTACCAGGCGATGCTACGCGACTGCTACGAAGTTGGAGGTCGAAATATCCCCGCGGCCCTGCAGCGCGAGATACTGCGCCACCTTCTTGGCGGCGAATTTCTTGCCGGACCCATCGGCGTCGTAGAAAATCTCACCAGTGCCACGATTCACGACAATTTTTGACGTCGCTTTCGTCGCCTCAGTGCCGAACTCAATGTTCGCCGCCGTGATGGCGCCAAACAGTGATTTCTTGAGAGAAATCTTGTCGTCCGTCGCATCGAACGAGCCAATGGTGTCAAAGCTGCCGGTGCTGAACGCGTCATTCAGTGTAACAGTGTCCGCGAGGCCCTTCTGCGAGGACAGTTTTACAGTATTGATGCGCGCACCGTATGCGATCGCCACATTCTGGTTGCCGGAATAGCTCGCTTTCGTAGCTGGCGCTTTGATATTGATATCCGAGTAGCTACCGCCGTTGAGGTCAACGTGGCTCGCGCTGGTGAGCGCGGTGAGGTCAATCACATCAGTGCCGTTCGTCGACCAGAGCGTCTGGAGCGTATTCGTGTCGCTCATTGCGAAGGCGCCGTTGTTGGCTGTCGATGCCTTCGTATTGGCGCCGTACAGGTACTGGAGTGCCGCGATGTCGTAGAGCATAGCCGACGATGGCGTGACGCCGCGCGAGGCATTGTTGTCGTTGTACGACATAATGGAATGCTGGCGGTTATCGTCGGCTGTCGTGAGGTACGGCGCGGGCGCACCGCCGCCACCGGCATTGTAGTTGCCCGGATGCTTGAGCCCGAGCGTATGGCCGATCTCGTGGAGAATGGTCATATAGCCATAGCCGCCTTCCTGGACGCCTTGATCGCCGTTCGTCGCCGCATTGTTCGCGAGATACAAATAGTCCTTGTCCTTCGTGCCACTCGCGTTGGGGAGGTTGGCGTATCCCGCGCTGCTGGCCTGTTTATTGGTACCGAAGTTAATGTTGCCCTCGCCCGCAACTTCCTTAAAGGTGACGTTGATCAGCTTGCTGTAATAGTCGAACGCTTTGCGCACCGCGCCTTTTTGCGCATCGCTCATGGGTGTGAATCCGTCCATGGTCTGCCCTTTCGGCTGCGACGACAAAAAGCTGTATGTGAGCGATGTGACGGAGCTGCCGGCGGTCAACGCATTCGCCGAGCCAACCTTCACCGCACTCTTCACCGCGACGGCATCGTACGAATGCCACCACTGGCTCGTGCCGCCTGTGAGCAGCGCGTCGATGCGCGTGTCGCCGCTTGTGGTGGGCAACAGGGATTTGGCGTTGATCTGGAGATTGCTCAGATTCGCGGTGTCCTTCAGCGAATAGCTGGCGTCGAAGCGCAGTTGATAGTTCCCGCTGCTCGCGACGGAGAACCCCTTCGACATGGTCACGGCGGTCGATTTACCGGCCGGATCGACCAGCGTCACCTTTGGACCGCCCGACGCGAAGTAGAACGAGAAGGAATATTGCTGCCCAGCTCTCAGCGACAGATTAAGCGACAGCGATGTGGTCGCCGAATCCAGATTCGCCGCGCTCACGCTCGCGGTCGAATCCACCCCAACGAGCGGCGATTGATCGAAGCTGATGCTTGCCGAACGCGGTGGCACTGCCGCTCCTGCCGTGCGTGTGCCGACGCTTGGCGTGGCGACAGGACGAAGAGGAGGCAGCCGCGTTGGAATCGCCGAACTTATCGCGCTCATGGGGTCCCAATACCGAGTGGCCGCCACTGCGGATGCGTGGCGGTATCATGTTCGGTATCGACCGCTGGTGCTCGAAACTTGAGGGGTGAGAGTCCCCGCCGGCTGAAGTCGAACGAGCTGGTTGCTACAGACGGTTGCTACGGCTGCGGAACATCCGGCGCGCGCGTCCAGATCCAGCCTTCGACGGCGGCCACAGACAGATCGTCTGGCGGCGACGCGTGCCCGAGAAGAAAGTCCTTGGCGCAGAGCAGGCAGACCGCCGCATCCAGCGCGTCAGCGTTGTGTTCAAGGACTGTCACATCCGCGGGGAGCACGAAATGGGGTCGTAGCGCCGCAATAATCTCTCGTCGTTCCTCAACCTGATCCGGGTTCTTGTACCGCGAGGAACGAACACCCCACACGCCGAGGGTCGCTGCAGGATATACCTCGATCGCGGAAATCCCAGCCGTGAGCTCGGGCGACCAGGCGAGCGGAACGGGTTGCCCGAGACGTCGGCGGAGTTCGCCCAACACGCGCAGCGCGGCATGTGCTGTGCGCGCAATCCGATCAGCGCCAACGTCGAGTGGTGTCTTGCCGAGCGTACGCTGTGTGAACCGGTCGGTCGCGCGGCGAAAGATGTCGTTCGGCGCGACCATGAGTTCATCGCCAGCGCGATGGCTCGCGAGCGACACGCCGAGGGGTTGTGGCCACCCGAGTGGGGCATCGAGGGCTAAGAGCACGGGATCTGTGGAGCTGATCCACGACGCAATGTAGTCCGCAGCCGAACGCTCCTTGCCGCACACGACGACCTCGTCGATGCGCGCGACTCCTCGATCGAGTGACCCCCGCGCCACGCCGACCTTGGAGTTCTCGGTGGCACAGTCAACGCCGATGATGTGAATCGTCATGTGTCACGGCCCCTTGAGCAGCAACGAGAGATGAGCGGGCGTCCGCCGAATATCCAGCTCCGCAGTGATCCACCCCCTCCGGAAACTCCTCGAGGAGCCGCTCTCACACCGCGCCAAGAACGCCCAAGGCGCAGGTCACAACAAACAAATTCAAAACCACGAGCGCCAGCGCCGGGAGTGACTCGACGAACGCGTCGCGGGCGCGAATCCGAGCGGCGAGTCCGGAAAGCATGAGCATGGCCAGGGCAGCCGCACTGGGTACGACGAGTACGGGCACGAACATCCCCGCAATCAGTCCGAACGCCCCAAGCAGTTCCAGCGCGCCGGTGAGCCGGCGGATACGGCGCAGTCCGAACCGCTCGAAGTCGGCGACCATACCGCCGAGAAACAGCGTGTGGATACCGTAACCGAGAAAGATCACGGTCGATACCACCAGCGATGCTCGATATGCTATGTTCACAGAACGGTGTCCCTTGTCCGTAACTCGGCGGATGCGGCATGACGTTTCATACTGATGAGGATAACGCATATGCCACTGATTTCGATTCCGTCCGTCCTGCAAGCAATCGTTGGCCTGGGGCTGCTCAACGTATGGCTCCTCCGCGCCGCATCGCCGACGGCATACCGCGGCGGTGCCGCGAAGACCCTCAAGGAGGAGTTCGCCGCCTATGGGCTTCCCGAAGCGGCCATGTACGTGGTGGGGGCGTTGAAGATCGCGGCGGGAGTCATCCTGATCGCGGGCCTGTGGATGCCGCTGCCTGTGACCATCGCGGCCGGCGTCGTGGCGGTCCTGATGGTCGGGGCCCTTGCCATGCACCTCAAAGCCGGCGATCAGCCCGTGAAGTCCCTACCGGCCGCGCTGATGCTGGCGATGTGCATTGCGATCGTGATGCTGCATCAGGCCTGAGTACCTGCCGACTTTCATTTCCACCGAGCTATTGATCAATGCACACGTTTTTCGCAGGGAAAAGATTTCTTGTCATTGGGGGTGCAGGAGTCTTAGGCGCCGAGACCGCTCGACAGCTCACGGCGAATGGCGCAGACGTAGTGCTCATTGTGCGCACGCCGTCGAACATTCCAAGCGATCTCGCACACCTCGTGCACGCGACGGGCGACATTCGCTCGCGAGACTCACTGGCTCGCGCCCTCAACGAGCTTGGCGGCTCATTTGATGGGATTATCAACGCCGCTGGCCGGGTCGCATTTGGGTCAGCCGCGGACGTTCCTGCAGACGTCGTCGCCGAACTGTTTCACACGAACGCGATCGGAACAATAAACGTCGTCGCGCTCGGGGCCGGAGTCACGAAAGAAGGGGGCGTGATTGCCTCCCTCACCGGCATCGCTGCTGATGTGACGATGATGGGCATGAGTGCCTACTGTGCATCAAAGGCTGCGGCGCACAGCGCCATGGTAATCGGTGCACGCGAGCTCCGCGCACGAAAGATTTCGGTGCTCGATATTCGTGCGCCACACACGGAAACGGGCCTTGTGGGACGAGCGCTGTGTGGCGTTGCCCCCAAAATGCCGCGCGGCCTGGAGCCGAGTGTTGTGGTGCAGCGAATCGTGTTGGCCATTGCGAACGGGGAAAAGGATTTACCCGCGGACGCCTTCGCGCAGTAGCGGTTCACGATCCCTTCCGCCGGAGATGGGGCGTTGATTCCACACACAGGTAGTGGCCCGTTCGTGTCGGGAGCTATGCGATGCTGAACCTCGTACTCGGCGATCAGTTGTTTCCCGAGTGGTCGCTCGCGTCCACGAACGACGAGTTTCTGCTGATCGAGTGCCGAGCGATGTGTGCGCGCTATCGGTACCATCAGCAAAAGTTAGTGTTGATCTTCGCGTCTATGCGGCGTTTCGCCCAGGCGCTGGAGGCCAAGGGTTTTCGGGTGCATTACGTGCGCCTCGAAAGCCAAACGCTGGAGTTGGGGACAACACCTCGCTCCTATTTCGAACTACTCGAAGAAACGCTGCGCGAACTCGGCGTTCGCGAAATCCGCGTCGCCGAGTTGGCCGATCGGGCGTTCGCGTCGGCCTTTGCGGAGTGGGGTCAGCGGGCAGGGGTGCAGGTTGTTCCTGCACCTTCTCACCTCTTCCTCACACCGACCGAGAACTTTCCCGCAGCATTTGGCGGCCGTCGTCCGTTCATGAAGACGTTCTACGAGTGGCAGCGAAAGCGCCTGCACGTCTTGGTCGATGAGAGCGGGGAGCCCACGGGAGGGCAATGGAGCTATGACGCCGAGAATCGGAAGAAGCTGCCTCGCGGTTATGAAGCGCCGTTGATTCCGATGCTGAACGCCTCTGAAACGGTTGCAGAAGTGATCCGGATGGTTGAGCGGGACTACGCCGATCACCCTGGAAAGGCCTCCCAGTTTTGGTTGCCCACTGAGGTCACAGAAGCGCACCAGTGGCTCGATCAGTTTCTTGTGGAACGACTCGAAGATTTTGGGCCGTACGAGGACGCGCTTCGCGCCGGAGAAAGCCCGATTGAAGATGTGCTCAATCACTCCGTGCTCTCACCGATGATGAACCTGGGGATTCTTCCGCCCGCCACCGTCGTGACGCGCGCACTTCAAGTCGCACGCGAACGCAATACGCCGATTGCCTCGCTGGAAGGGTTTCTGCGGCAAGTGATTGGGTGGCGCGAGTTTGTCAAAGGGATCGACGTGGTGTACGGCGAGGAGCAAGCGTCGTCGAACTTCTTTGGCCATTCCCGAACGCTCAAGCCATGTTGGTATGACGGCACCACGGGACTGTTGCCCGTAGATGCCGCGATTCGCAAGGCGCTGCGGCGCGGCTACAACCATCACATCGAGCGACTCATGGTCCTCAGTAATGTGATGCTCTTGTGCGACGTCGATCCGCGCGAGGTGCACCGATGGTTCATGGAGATGAACGTCGACTCGTCTGAGTGGGTCATGGGACCCAATGTCTACGGTATGGGGCAGTTCAGTGACGGCGGCATCGTCGCCACGAAACCGTATATCTGCGGCTCGAACTACATTCTCAAGATGAGCGACTTTCCACGCGGGGAGTGGTGCGATACCTGGGACGCGCTGTACTGGAACTTTGTGGATCGGCATCAAGAGTTCTTCCGTAAGATTCCGCGCATGGGAATGGCCGGAAACTTGGTCGCCAAAATGCCGGCTGAAAAACGAGCCGGGTATCGTGAGCTCGCCGAGGCGTTTCGCGACAGAACGACGCAGGGCTGACCGCGTCGCTACAGTCGATCCGAGCGCATGGCTTCTTCCACCCAAGTGTTATACTCCGCCTGCATGCACGTGCCACACGGTCGGTAGCCGGCCGCGATGGCCGTCGCCTCGTCGGCAAAGAACACCCGATGCTTCGCATATCCCGTGGGGAGCGAGCCGATCGCGCTCCGGCAGTCGAGACGTCCGTAAATCTTCCGCCGCCGGTTCCCGCCAAGCGTTCCCGGTACCGTACTCAGCACGTCCGTTCCGTCTGGGCCGATCAGTGTGTAGTGTTTTGCAGTCATGGCCGAAAGATGAGACGGTGCGCGGTCGATGTCTAACGCCTCACCTGAACGACACATGCCCTCCCGTCGCCTGCTCGTGGTTGGTGCCTCCCAGGGCACCGGTGCCCTCACAGTCTCGGCCGCCCTGGCGCGCGGCCACCAGGTCACCGCGTTCTCACGCAGCCCCCAGAATCTCACCGTCGAGCACGCGTCGCTCACGAAGCGAGCGGGGAGCTTTCACGATGCCGCCGCCGTGGATGCCGCGGTGGTGGGGCACGACGCCGTGATCATCACGGCAGCGCCCTCGTCGCTCGCGGGGTTCAAGGAGAACCCGACCTATGTCTCGGCGGGTCTCGCGCTCGTGGTTGCGGCGATGAAGCGCCACCGGGTGCCGCGGTTGGTCGTGGTCAGCGCGCTTGGGACCGGTGAGAGCCGCGTGCTGCTCGGTTGGTTCATCCGGACCGTGATGAAGGACTGTCTCCTCAAGCTGCCGTCGCAGGATCACGAGCGGAAGGAGGCCCTGACGCGGGCGTCCGACCTGG
>CAIRYG010000002.1 GCA_903882745.1 uncultured Gemmatimonadota bacterium | reverse complement strand
CTGTACTTCGCTGTACTTCGCTGTACTTCGCTGTACTTCGCTGTACTTCGCTGTACTTCGCTGTACTTCGCTGTACTTCGCTGTACTTCGCTGTACTTCGCTGTACTTCGCTGTACTTCGCTGTACTTCGCTGTACTTCAGATGTGGCTCGTAAACGCTTACCAAAGGGCGTTTACCTGCCACAGCGTCGGTGTTAGGGGTGCGCGTTAGGCTGGTGCGTGTGCGCCCGTGCTTTCGGCGGCGTCTGGCGGATCAATGAACCCCGCCGCCTTATGCGCACCGTCGCAAAACGGCTTGCGCGCCGAGTGGCCACAACGGCAGAGCGCGATGGTCGGCTTGTCGTTGATGCGGGGAATCTCGTTCCCTTCGTGGTCCACCAAACGCACGTTCCCAACAACTCCGAAGGATCCGTTCTTACGGACCGTGATGACGACCGGCTCGCCGGCACTGCTGACGACGTCGCTCATGCGCGGAGGAAGTCGGCCTGCCAGTTCGTCACGGCCTGCTTGCACGCCTTGCCGTTGGGCAGTTCGCCCTTGAGGCAGCGCTCAACCAGAGCAGGCAATTCGGCGTCGCTCGCGAAGCGCAGGCCAATCAGCTGACCCGTGGTGATCTCAGGAATCCGCTTGGCGAGTTCTGGCGAGAGCAGGTCGCGGAGACGAAGACGCATCTCGAGACGAATCACACGATTCTGCACCACGAGCGTCTGCGTGCGCGCGGCGAACAGCCACAGCAGAAGGCCGAACGCGAAGATCGCGCCCCACGCGGTGTGCGTCGACGGCGCCTGATACACGTGCCGCAGTTCGTTGAAGAAGTTGATCGCGAGGATCGGAAAGGCGCCGTAATGCCAAATCGGATGAATCGCGGCGTGCGATGCAAAGTTTTGCGTGCGTTGTTCGGCCATAGTCGGGTTCCGGAGAGGCGAAGGGGACGGGTAGCAGCGTAATCTGGGCCACGGCGCGCCAATACGGCAGAGCGCACACCATTACCTGACCGACCAACGCCTGTGCGCCGTGCTTCCGTTCCCCGTGCTTCCGTTCCCGGTGCTTCCGTTCCCGGGGGGGCAGCGTCCGCCCGACGGCGATGCCCGAGAAATCCTGATAGCGCGCGGGGCGCCCATCCGATAAAATCGATGGTATGACTTCCTTTGCTCGTCTGCTCCGCGCGCCCCGGCGCCGTCACACGGCCACGCTACCTCGGTTTGCTACGTTCGCGACGTTCGCGACGTTCGCGACGCTCGCGGCACTCGCGCTGGTGAGCTGTACCCAGGCCGCCAGTACAGGCATCGAGGCAACGGGGACACTGGAAGTTGTCGAATATTCCGTATCGCCGAGCGTGGCCGCGCGCGTGTCGCGCGTGCTCGTCGCTGAAGGGGCTGTCGTGCGTCGCGGTGATACCCTCGTCATACTTGGCACGCCAACGCTCACGGCGGATCTCGCTGCCCGTGCCGCGCGTGCGCGCGCCGCCGATGCGGCCTCGGCGGAGCTCACCAATGGCGCGCGTCCCGCCGAACTTGAGCGCGCGGAGGCAGACCTTGCCGCCGCCACCGCCGAAGCCGAACGCGCGGCCGCCGATGAGCAGCGCCTGCGCGGACTCGCGCAGCGTTCCGTGGTGAGCGCCCAGCAGTACGACGCAGCGCGCGCCGTCGCGGCAAGCACCGCGGCACGCCGCGCCTCCGCCACGGCCGCGCTGCAACTCATCCGCGACGGGGCACGTCGCGAACGGCGCTCGGCCGCCGCCGCGGACGCCGAGGGCGCCGCTGCTGGCGTGGCTGGCCTCGAAGCACTGCAGCATGACTTAGTCCTCGTGGCGCCGGTGTCGGGCATGGTGATGTCGCGCACGGCGGAGCCGGGAGAGATTGTGGCGCCAGGGCAGGCAGCGCTCGTGATCGGCGAAACCGCACGGCAAACCGTGCGGGTGTTCGTGAATCAGGGAGCGCTCTCTCGTGTGCAGCCCGGACAGGCGGTGCACGCGCGGCTCGATGCCTTTCCAGGCAAAGATTTTGCTGGGCATGTTGTGGCGGTCGGTACCAAGGCTGAGTTCACGCCGCGCGTCGCGCTCACCGAGAAGGAGCGTGCCGACCTGCTCTTTGCGGTGAAGATTGAATTCACCGACACCACGGGCATGCTGAAAGCCGGACTGCCGATCACCGTGCATATTGACGCGCCGGCTCCCACGCCGTGACCGCTCCCGCCACACAGGGCCCCACGGTCGTCACTGAGGGGCTACGCAAAGTCTTCGGCAGTCTGGTCGCGGTCGAGCGTCTCGATCTCACGATCAACCGCGGCGAGGTCTTTGGGCTCCTCGGCCCAAACGGCTCGGGAAAGACCACGACCATTCGTATGCTCTGCGGGCTCATGGCGCCCACCGAGGGGCGAGCGACCGTCGTGGGGTTTGACGTCGAACGCGAAGCTGAGCGTGTCCGCACGCGCATTGGCTATATGTCGCAGCGCTACGGACTGTACGACGATTTGACCGCCTACGAGAACATGCGCTTCTACGCGACCGTGTACGGCCTGCATGGGCGTGCACGCGACGAACGTCTCGAGCAGCACATTGCCGAGATGGGACTCGGCGAGCGCCGAAACCAGCTCGCCGGCACGTTGAGTGGTGGCTGGAAGCAGCGGCTCGCGCTGGGCTGCGCGACGGCGCATGAACCCGAAATGCTCTTTCTCGACGAACCCACGGCAGGGGTTGATCCCGCGGCACGTCGTGATTTTTGGGCCAGTATCTACGCGCTGGCAGCGCGTGGCACGACCATTCTGGTGACCACGCATTACATGGACGAGGCGGAGCGCTGTCAGCGCTTGGCCTTCCTGTCGCGGGGCAAACTGATTGGGCTTGGAACAGTAGACGAGATTACCACGCAGTTCGGCCAGCCGACGATCGAAGACGTGTTCATTGCCTTGCAGCGGAAGGACGAAGGAGCGCACGCGTGAGCGACACTCCGCGCTTCGTCGATCGCCTGAGGTATTCGCGCTTCTGGCCTATGTTGTGGAAGGAGTTCATTCAAATCCGGCGTGATCGACTGACGCTCGGAATGATTCTTGTGCTTCCCGCCGCGCAACTCTTGCTGTTCGGCTACGCGATTCAGACCGATGTGCGCCACCTCCCGACGGTGGTCCTCGACGAATCGCGCACGAGCGAGAGTCGGGCGTTGGTGACGACGCTCATGAACAGTGGGGTCTTTGATCCAGCAGGCGAGGTGGCAGATCGAGCGACAGCGCGCCGCGCCCTCGATGCGGGAACGGCGAATGCCGCGCTGGTGATTCCGCCGGAATACGGGCGCGAGGTTGCCGCCGGACGCACGGCCACGGTGCAGATGCTCGTCGATGCCGCCGATCCGCAAACGGCGGGTGCGGCTATTTCTGGTGCACAGTTGGGCGCCCAGGCGCGCGCCACGCAAATCATCGCCGAGCGGGTGTCGCTCGCCAATCCGCTGGACATGCGGGTGCGTCCGCTCTACAACCCCGCACAGCGCAGCGCGGTGTTTATCGTGCCCGGGGTGATTGGGGTGTTACTTACCATCACCCTCACGCTGATCACCGCGACGGCGATTGTGCGCGAGCGGGAGCGCGGCACCCTCGAGCAGCTCATTGTCACGCCGATCGGCAAGACGAGCTTGATGCTTGGTAAGCTCGTGCCGTTCGTGATCGTCGGCTACGTCCAGATGACCGTGGTGCTGACCATGGGCTGGGTGTTCTTTCGCGTGCCGATTGTGGGGAGTCTTCCGCTGCTCTATCTGCTCACGATTCCGTTTATCATCGCGAGTCTTGGCGTCGGGCTCTTGATCTCAACCGTCGCACGCAGTCAAGCGCAGGCCATGCAGCTCTCATTTTTCTTCATGCTGCCGAACATCCTGCTCTCGGGGTACCTCTTTCCGCGGATGTCCATGCCGTTGCCGGCACAGTTCGTTGGATTGGCGCTCCCACTCACGTACTATCTAAAAATATTACGCGGCCTGATGCTCAAGGGCACGGGTTTCGCCGATCTCTGGCGCCCGACCGGATCGCTCGTCGTGCTGGCGGTGCTGCTCTTTACGATTAGCGTGCGCCGCTTCCACAAAACGATCGAGTAGCTCCGGCCCCAATTACTGCGCGCGGGCGACGGCGAGCACGTTGTCGGAAAAGCGACGTCCACCCAACAGCCCCAACGACAGCGCCTGCCAGCTCGCGCGCGCACCGGGGAGCAGGCCGTGGTTGGTGTACGACAGCGCGATGTCTGTGAACCCGGCTTCGTGGAGCACGTGACCAATGTCCGCGGCCGCGAGTGCGCTGATGTGCGACGGATACGAGGGCACGCGGAAGGCGGCGTGCTCACCGCGCACGGCAAACGAAAGCATCGATCGCCACGACTCGATGTTCGGCGTCGACATCACGAGCAGGCCGCCTGGCACGAGCACGCGCCGCCACTCGCGTGCCACGGCGCGGGGATTCTCGAGATGCTCAATCACTTCGATCGCCGCTACGACATCCACCGACGCATCGGGGAGGGGCAGCGGCTCGTTCAGGTCGGTGGTGACCCAACGCACCCGCGGGAGAGTGGCGGCGTCACCCGCCGGCGCGAGATCACAGGCAATCACTTCGGATATTGTGGGCTCTTCCGCGAGGCGCCGCGTCAGTGTTCCAGTGCCAGCGCCAAAGTCGAGCACGCGGCCGCGCATCGCGGGCCCAGGGGCGCTGCGCAGCGCATGCCACACGCTGTCATAAATGGGGCCCGCAGAAATCCCCCCGGTACGCTCGGCGCGAGCGGTGCGTTCACGGCGGAGCGAATCAGTCATCGTGAGGGGACGGTGGCGAGAGGGCAGGCATCAGCGAGCGTCCGCAGAGCATAGCGCCCCGCGCCGAGTCGTGTCCACTCCGGGCCCCGACGGTCCGGCACGCTATCCGACACGGCGAACTGCGCGCCGGCACGTTTCAGCAGGCACAACACATCGGCGCGCGCAGAGTCTGAGGCGGCCCAGTAATGCAGGTCGTCGTAGTTTGGCGATTCGGCCACCATGCGGAATCCGGCGAAATGGGGCCAGTACATCCAGCTCCCCGTCGCGCCAATTCCAGCGACGAGCGTTCCCGCGGGATATGTGGCGAGCAGTTGCTGGGCGACCGCCACCTCGTCGTCGTCGCGCCAATGCCGACCGGTCACGGCGTGGCTGGCCTGCGCGCGGAACTGCAGTTCGCGGGCAAGATGCCCGGTGACCAGCACCCCGACCACCCACCAGGCGCACAGAATTCGGCGACGCTGTGCGTCCGTGGCGTGCAGTGCCCAGGCCAAGAACACGCCGAGGTAGAGCAGCGCGGCGGCCGCCGCGACGTAGCGCGTGTACAGGGCGATCGAAGCGTAGATCGCATAGGTAAAGAGCCCCGGCACCGCGAACGGCGCCAGGTCACGAAGCCACACGGATGAAGGCCGCGGCACGGTGCGCGTCAGCAGTACTAGGAGCAGGACACCCATCGCGAGTGGCCAGAGATGCTTGGAGGTACCGCGAATGCTGCGATTGGCGCGCGCGATCATGGTCGTCACGGGGACATTGTTCACGACGCCTTCGTACCAGTACGACGCGTCATACCAGGGCGCGTAGCTGACGGTGAATGGTGTCGCGAACTCAAAAACCTCGGGGTTACGCCGCAAGCGTCGCGTCGGATGCTCCGGTGTGCCGAGTCCTGCTTCGTCCCCCTGCCAATGCTGGTACGGCCGGATGTTGGTGTTGTACCACACTACATTGAGGCGCCCAACATCGCCGAAGGTCGGGCGTCCCTTCACACTGGAGAGCAGAATGATCCAGGGCGCGCACACCAGCAGGAATACGGCACATGCCAGCGCGGCGGGGCGCACGCCAGACCGCCAGGCATACACCGCCAGAATCGGGAAGGCCACCACAAAGAGCACAGCCTTATTGAGATAGCCGATGCCGAGCACGAGGCCCAGGATCGCCGCGCGCCGAGCGGACGTGCCGGACGGTCCGGACTTATCGGACGGTCCGGGAGCGTCGCTGAGCACGAGCGCGGTCGCGGCAAAGACCGCGGCGGCCACGCCGAGGTCCGGCGTGATCTCGGCGATGCCGATATTGCGCACGCAGGTCCAGATGAAGACCGCGTAGGCGGGCACGCGCCATTGCCATTCGTGAGCGACGCGTCCGGTGGCGCGGATCCGATCGAGCCACGCCGTGACCAGCATCTCAAATGCGAAGGCGGCAACGAAAAAGCAGATCAGATTCGCCGACCGTGCAATGACCACTTCGGTGGCGGGCGTCGCGCGGAAGAGCGCGAGGACGCCGGCCACAAAGGCGGAGTAGAGCGGACTCCAGTAGCCCACAATCCCTTGGCGTTGCCCCGCGAGCAATGCGCGCCCCACTTCGATGTACGCCACGCCGTCGGGATTGATCGACGCGGGGTTGAGGATGAGGTCCAGCGACCCCGCGAGTGCTGTCGCGACGGCGAAGCCGATCCGCGCCGCGGTACGGGAGGCGGCGATTGGTCGTGCCTCGCTCACCGGATTTCAGTGTCGACGCGCGGGACCATGGCCGCCAGCGCGCCATGTGCGAGGTGGATTCCCTCGCGCTCGAACTCGGCGAGTGCGCCCAAGAGAATCATCTGTCGCGCGTCGAACGCTGCGGGTCCGACCGCAGTGTCGATCGTCATCACGAGTTCGAAATCGAAGCCCGTCGGCGTGATGGCGATCAAATGCGCGCGTTCCAGCGCGGCATGCGGCGCGCGCGCCACCTGTTCGGCCAGAATGGCGGGGATACGTTGGAGTGTGGCGGACGACGTGCCCGGCGCGATCGAAAGGGTAATGGTGACGCGGCGGCTGGAGCGGCGGGTGAGGTTCCGCATCCGACTGCGCATCAGGTCGGCATTGCCAAAAATCAGCTGCTCGCCGGTTGGGGCGCGCAGTCGTACGCTCTTCAGGCCGATTTTCTCGACCACCCCTTCGTAGGTGTCGGCGGCAATCGTGTCGCCTACCACAAAGGGCTTGTCGAGCATAATCGACAGGGCTGCCAGGACGTCGCCGAGCACGCTCTGAATGGCGAGCGCGAGGGCAATGCCGCTGACGCCGAGGCCGGCGAGGAGGGTGGTGGGACTCTTGTGGAAATAGCGGAGCGTCTCGAGCCCGATGATGACCCAGAAGGCCAGTCGAACGCCGAAGGTAATGATCATGACGGCGGCGCGATCCACCGCGGCGCCGTGCGACTTCTCGTAGTTATCGACCCAGAAGGCGACCGTTTTGTTGACCCAGCGGAAGGCCTGCATGACCAGCGAAATCACGAGCAGCCACTTGCAGATCAGCACCCACCCGGCCGGAATTTCCAGCGAGAGGAGGGCCCAAGCCACGGCGGCCAGCACGACGAAGGTCGGGCGAAGCGCCTTGAGCAGAACAATCAGATAATCGTCGAGAATCGTCTCGGTCCGGGCGCTCACGGCCTCGAGCCAACGGAGCAGCGAACTGCGGAGTAGGGTCACGACGCCGAGCGCGAGCAACACAGTCCCGGTGGCAAGGAGCCAGCCGGCGAGGGGGTTGCCGAAGACGTGGTGATCTAGCCAGGCGGGCATGATCGCTGGGGCGAAAGTCGGTGACAAGGGGGAGCGGAAACTTGTGACGCTCCTTATGTATAATAGAACCTGACCTCTGCTGGAGTCTGCGCATGCTGATTCGTCGCGCCACCGATCTGCCCTCGTCCGAACTCACTCCTGAGGGGGTGTATGTCAATCGTCGTACCTTCCTCGCCGCTGCCGGCGCTGCGGCGGGGGCCGTTGGGCTGGGCGCCATCGCGGGCGGGCTGTCACCGCGCGCGCTCCACGCGGCGGTGCTGGGACGGCAGGACCCGCAAGCCGTCGGGAAGCCGTACGGCCTGCAAAGCGATGACAAGCCGACCCCGTGGTCGGATGTGACGAGCTACAACAACTTCTACGAATTCGGCACGGGAAAAGACGAGCCGATTGAGATGGCCAAGAACTTCAAGCCCAAGCCGTGGACCGTGAAGGTCGATGGGCTCGTGGGGAAGCCGGGCGACTATCAGCTGGAAGATTTCCTGAAGCCCAGCGCGATCGAAGATCGCATCTATCGCCATCGCTGCGTTGAAGCGTGGTCGATGGTGATTCCGTGGCGCGGCATCCCGTTGGCGGATGTGATCAAGCGTGCGGCGCCAACGGCCAAGGCCAAGTACGTGGAGTTCACCACGCTGTATGATCCCAAGCGGATGCCCGGGCAACAGAGCGGGGTGCTCGACTGGCCATACGTGGAGGGGCTCCGGCTCGACGAAGCCATGAATCCGCTGACGATGCTCGCCACGGGGGTCTATGGCCGAGATCTTCCGAATCAGAATGGGGCGCCGCTTCGACTCGTGGTCCCTTGGAAGTACGGGTTCAAGGGGATCAAGTCGATCGTGCGCATTCGGTTCGTGGAGCAGCAACCCAGGAACACCTGGAATATCGCTAATCCGTCGGAGTATGGGTTTTACTCGAATGTGAATCCAGAGGTCGACCATCCGCGGTGGAGCCAGGCCACGGAACGGCGCTTGGGCCTTACCGGGCTCGACAAGCTCCGTCGCCGCAAGACGTTGATGTTCAACGGCTACGTGGATCAGGTTGGCTCGATGTACGCGGGGATGGATCTCCGAAAGAACTACTGATGCAGCCGCAGTTGCTCAGCGCTGACGTCCGCTCCGCAGGCGGCTCCGCAGGCCGCTCCGCAGGCCGCTCCGCAGGCCGCTCCGCATGAACTGGCGCGACCTGTACGCGCGCGTCCGTGCGCTCCGGGAACCCGCATGGTTCCCGGTGGGGCTGATCGTTGCGTCCTGCATCCCCGCGCTCGTGGCCATCGGCGCGCTGTTGTCGGATGTCGTCGGGAGCACCAATGTCCTCGGGAGCAACCCCGTCAAGGCGACGGAACACTTCCTTGGTGAGTGGACGCTCCGCTTTCTGATCGCAACCGTGGCGGTAACGCCGCTGCGTCAGGTGCTGGGCTGGAACTGGCTCGCGAAGCATCGCCGCACGATGGGACTGTTCGCGTTCGGGTACGTCATGCTGCACTGGGTGGCGTACGCACTCCTTGATGTGCAGTTCGACTGGAATGATCTGGTCAAGGACTTGGTCAAGCGTCCGTATATCATGATCGGTATGGCGGGGCTCGTCCTGATGATCCCGCTGACTGTCACCTCCACCAAGGCGATGATTCGTCGTCTCGGTGGGAAGAACTGGAGTCGCTTGCACACACTGGTCTATCCAATCGGTATCCTCGGCGTCGTGCACTACTGGATGTCGGTCAAGAAGGACATTGAAGAACCCGCGATGTTCGCCGCGTTCTTTGTGGTCCTCTACGCGTTCCGCATCTGGAAGTGGCAGGTGAAGCGCACGGCGAATCGCGCGGCGAATCGCGCGGCGAATCACACGGCGGCGGCGTGACCGCGCCGACACGTCGCGAATGCTTTGCCTCGGTTGCGCCGGGGCTCGAACACATTGCCGCGACCGAGTTGTCGCAGCTTTCGGTGTCGGATATCAAAGTGACCGAGGGCGGTGTCACCTTCACCGCGGACGACCGCGCGCTGCTGCGCTGCAACCTCCGGCTGCGCAGTGTGTCGCGGGTGATTGTGCGCGTGGCACAGTTCCGCGCGACCGCATTTAGTGAGCTCGAGCGCCTCGCGAAGTCGGTGATGTGGGAGGAGTTTGTCGCGGCCGGCGACACCGTGCGCCTGCGCGTGACCTGCAAGAAGTCCATTCTCTACCACTCCGATGCCGTCGCGGAACGCGTGATGGGTGCGATCACCTCGCGGGTGAAGGGCGTGCGCGCAGCGAGCAGTGCGGACGAGGACGAATCGGACGAGAGCGATACCGGACCCGCCCAGCTCTTCGTGGTGCGGTTCCTGCGCGATGTGTGCACCATCAGTGCCGACAGTTCAGGGGAGCTGCTGCACCGTCGCGGCTACCGGTTGGCCACAGCCAAGGCGCCGATGCGCGAAACACTTGCCGCCTCCATGTTGCTGGCGCTGGGCTACGATGGATCTGTGCCACTCGTAGACGCGATGTGCGGGGCGGGGACGATTCCGATCGAAGGCGCACTGATTGCGCGGCATATGGCGCCAGGCCTCGGCCGCACCTTTCGCTGTGAGCACTGGCCAGAAGCGGGCAAACGTCCCGGGGCAGCGGCGGTGCGGGAGAAGGCGGCGGCGCTCGCCATCCCGCATGCACCACAGCCGATTCTCGCCTCTGATCGTGATCGCGGCGCCGCCGAAGCCACCCTCGCGAATGCGGAACGCGCCGGCGTGGTGGACGATGTCAGAATATTTCAGCGCGCGTTGTCGTCGATCGAAGTGCCCGAGGGACCCGGGCTGCTGCTGGTGAACCCGCCCTACGGTGGTCGCGTGGGCGAGAGCGACGATCTCCGCAACTTGTACGCGCAACTGGGCAATGTGGCGCGGGAGCGCTGTCGCGGATGGACCATCGGCGTGCTCTCTGCCGATCGGGCACTCGAACGACAGGTCGGACTCGAGTTTCGTGAGGTGCTCACCTTCCGGAACGGTGGGATTCCCGTGCGGCTCGTTGCGGCCGTGGTGCCCTGATGTCGCCGGCTCGCGTGGTGTCGATCAATCGGTCGGCCGGCGGTGTGCCGAAGCTCGCGATTCCCGAGGCGACGATCACGCGCGACGGCCTGCTCTCAGATGCGCACGTGTACTATCGGCACGGCGGGCCTGACAAAGCGGTGTGTCTGTATGCGTTGGAGCGCATCCAGGCGCTGCAGCAGGAGGGGCACCCGATTGCGATCGGCACGACGGGGGAGAACCTCACGGTGGAGGGGCTCGACTGGGACGCCGTGGTGCCTGGGGTGCGGCTAGCCGTTGGGAGTGTAGAGCTGGAATGCACCGACTGGGCGCAGCCGTGCGCGACAATCGCCGGGTCGTTCCGTGACAAGCGTTCCGGGCGCATCGCGCACAAAACGCATCCGGGGTGGAGTCGGATCTACGCACGGGTGATCGTTGAAGGGGCAGTGCAGACCGGCGCTCCGGTGCGCGTAATCTCCATGCCGTAGTGTTCGGCATGCCCTCGTCGCCCGACAACCGCACCCCGGATTCCGCTGCCCGTCGCTGGACGGTTGGCAGTGTGGCGCTCGGGTTTGCATTGATGGTGGGACTGCTCTGGCCGCACCGTGGGATCGTCCCGTTCTGGGACGGATGGGTCTACGCGCGCTGCTTGGCCGACGTACCCGCGACCATCGAGCGCTGTGCGGCACATGTGTCGCTCTCGTGGACCCTGCCGATGTTGCTCTCGCGCCTTGGCACCGTTCCTGGGGCGATGCCGCTCTTTGCGCCCCAGTTAGTGCTCGGGCTGGTGGCACTCGCGGGATGGGCACGGCTCCTCAATGCGGTCCTCCCGTCGGACGAGGACCGACACATCCGCGCGATGCTCGTGATCGCGGTCGCCATTCATCCCGCCGTGCTCGCGGCCGTGTTGCAGCCGAACGTCGACACCGCAATGCTCGCCTGGGGGATGTGGCTCTTGAGCGGGGTGGTGCGGCGAAACCTGCCGGAGATTGTGATGGGCGGCACCGTGCTCGCGTTCGCGAAAGAGACGGGGGTCATCGTCTATGCGGTCGCCGCCACCCTGTGCTGGTGGAGTCTGCTGCGCGAGCCGGGGGTCGTGCGACGGACGTTCCTCTTCGCGATTCCCGGATTCATCTATCTGGCCGTCGTGTTCGGGCCTGGGTTCGTCGATCCGGCGCACTCGGCGCCAATCTGGGGTGCGTCGCAAGGGACGTCCGGGCTCCTCCGTGACTTCCGCCCGTGGGATCTCTGGAGTCGGCGTCTGCTAAACCAAGCGTTCTTGGTCACGGTCCTGCAGTTCCAGTGGTGGCCGTCGCTCCTGACGGTGGTTGGCGCCTGGCTCGCGGTTCGTCGGCGGCGCTGGCACTGGACGGACCTGGCCCCCACGACGGGATGGCGCTGCCTCGCCTGGACCTTGGTGATCAGCGTGTACGTCATCACCTCGTATCGCACCTACAGCAACCTGCGCTACTTCACCGTCTTCCTACCCTTCCTCATGCTCGGCGCGCTAGTCGCGCTCTCGCAGGCTGGGGTGTCACGGCGCTGGCGCACAGCGGCGGTCGCGATCTGGCTGCCCTGCCTCCTGGCATCGGTACGATGGTCGTTTGATCCCGTCACGCGGCTTGCGATTGGGACCTTCTCCATCGGCACGGAGCAGCTCTTTCGCGTGACCCATATCTCGCACGAGTGCTGCGGGTACGGGCAAGATGCGTTGGCCTACAATCTGCAGTACACCGCCTTCGGACGCGTGCTCGACAAAGCGATGGTGTCGCTACAGCCCGGGGATTCCACCGTCATCGTGAAGACGCGGTGGCTCGGCTGGGCCTGGCTCACGGCACTGGACCCTAAGACCTCGCGGCGGACGCTCGACGAAGCACACGGCTATCTACCGCGGATGATCGCTGCCGAGTCGCTCCTGGTGGACCCGTCACGGCCCTCCCGCGTGTGGTACCTGTGGGCGCCGAATGTCCCGCTGGCGCCTGATTTTGCCTTCCCCACGTATCGCGTGGGCGAACATCGGACGGTCACCGCGAGCGGCGCCACGTTGCAGCTCACTGAGCTCATCCGGAATCCCTAAGCACTGCGAGGCGTGGGTGACCCGGCCTGTCCCGATCCCCCAAAATCGTTGACTGCCGTACCCACGGGCACTGGTTAGATTTCACTGATGCCCGAGCCCGTCGCGTCCGTCTTTAACGACGCCTATATCGCCGAGCAGTACGAAGCGTGGCGTCGCGACCCAAATTCCGTTGATGCCTCTTGGCGTCAGTTCTTCGCATTGGCCCAGCAGTTCGGAGGCGGTTCCGCCTCTGGTTCTGCGGATCCTGAGGCGGAGCGCCGCGCTGTTGGCGTTGCGCGCTATGTGAACGCCATTCGGCGCTATGGTTATCTCGCGGTGCAGCTGGATCCGCTGGGATCGCCGCCTCCGGGAGCGCTCGAGCTGACGCTGGAGTTCTACGGCATCACCGACGCGGATCTCGATCTCGTCTCGGGCGCGGCGCTGGGTTTCCCGCATATGAAGACGGCGCGCGACGTGGCCGACCGCCTGAAGTTCCGCTACATGCGCAATCTCGCAGTCGAGTTTGTGCACTGCCGGTCAGAAGAAGAACGCCAGTGGTTTCGCGCGCTCTTCACCGCGGAGCAGCTGACGCGTCCGCTGGAGCCAGATGAGAAGCGCCAGCTGTTGCAGCGCCTCACCGAGGTCGACGGGCTCGAGCGGTTCCTGGGGCGCGCCTTTGTAGGCTACAAGCGATTCTCGCTCGAGGGGACCGATGCCTTGGTCCCCATGCTCGACACGGTCGTCGAAGAGGCCGCCGCCGCTGGCGCGCGCCACGTGGCGATCTCGATGGCGCATCGCGGACGCATCAATGTGCTGGTCCGCGTTCTCGGGAAGCCGGTGGAGCAGATTTTCGCCGAGTTCTCTGGCCGCCATGATCACTTGCACGACAGCAGCACCGGCGACGTGAAGTATCACCTCGGCTTCGAGAGCGATCGCGCGACCAACACGGGTCGCACCGTGCGGATGTCGCTCGTGCCGAACCCGAGTCACCTCGAAATCGTGAACCCGGTGCTCCAGGGGTACGCGCGCGCGCACCAGCGCGTGCCGGGCGAACCGCGGCAGCGTGACGAACAGTCAGTGGTGCCGATCTGTATTCACGGCGACGCGGCGTTCCCGGGTGAAGGCATCGTGGCCGAGACGTTCAATCTCGCGAATCTGCGCGCGACAGACGTTGGCGGCACGTTGCACATCATCGTGAACAACCAAGTCGGTTTCACGACCAATCCGACAGATTCGCGCTCGACGCGCTTTGCCAGCGATCTGGCCAAGGGCTTTGAGATGCCGATTATTCACGTCAACGCGGACGACGCCGAGGCGTGCGTGATTGCTATGCGCATCGCGGTGGCGTATCGCACGGCGTTTGGCCGCGATTTCCTGGTGGATCTCGTGGGGTACCGCCGGCACGGGCATAACGAGGGCGACGAGCCCACGTACACGCAGCCGCTGCTCTACGAGAAGATCAAGGCGCACCCGACACCGCGTCAGGTGTGGGGCGCTCGCCTGGTGCAGGAAGGGGTGGTCACGGCCGGCGATGTCGACGCCGTTGATCAGTCCGTCGCTGCCGCCTTGCAGGCGCGATACGAGAAGACCAAAGCAGCACCCCCAGCAGCCGAAGCGCATCACACCGACTTCGAGGGGGCTGAGGCCTCGCCGACGCCGCCGGTAACGGCGGTCGCGCCCGCAACGCTCCACGGGATCAACGAACAGCTGTTGCACTGGCCCGCGAGCTTCACGCCGCACCCACGACTCGCCAAGCAGCTCGAACGTCGCCGCGAAGCCATGGACGATGCCGGTGGCATTGACTGGGGGCACGCTGAGGCGCTCGCCTTTGCGTCGATTCTTGGCGATGGGATGTCGGTGCGACTGACGGGTCAGGATGTTGAGCGCGGAACGTTCTCGCATCGCCACGTCGTGTTGCACGACCCGACGAACGACGAGACCTATGTCCCGATGCGCCATCTCGATGGCGTGACGACCGCTTTTGAGATCTACAACTCCGCGCTCTCCGAAATGGCGGTGATGGGGTTCGAATACGGCTACAGTACGGCGTCGGCTGACACCCTTGTGCTCTGGGAAGGGCAGTTCGGTGATTTCGCGAACGTGGCCCAACCCATTATCGACCAGTTCCTCGCGGCTGATCGCGCCAAGTGGGGCCAGGACTCGGGACTCGTGCTGCTGCTTCCGCACGGCTACGAAGGGCAGGGTCCTGAGCACAGCAGTGCACGCCTCGAGCGCTTTCTGCAGCTCTGCGCCGAAGGCAACATGCGCGTCGCGTATCCGTCCACCCCGGCCCAGTACTTTCACATCCTGCGCTGGCAGGCATCGCTCACGGAGCGGCGCCCGCTGGTCCTGATGCAGCCCAAGTCGCTGCTCCGCTTGGCGCAGGCCGCGAGCCATGTCAGCGACTTGGCCACGGGCGGTTTCCAGCAGGTGATCGACGATTCGCGCGCCGCGACCATCGCGGCTGGCGTGAAGCGCGTGGTGTTCTGCTCCGGGAAGGTGTACTACGATCTCGTGGCCAAGCCGGTCGCCGACGACATTGCCATGGTGCGTGTCGAAGAGCTCTATCCATGGCCGCACGCGGCGCTCTCCAAGGTGCTCGATCGGTATCCGAAGGCAACGGAGCTTGTGTGGGCGCAGGAAGAGCCGAAGAACATGGGCGCGTGGAGCTATGTCGCGCCGCGTCTTCGGGGATCCGCGGGGAATGCGGTCGTGATTCGGTATGTGGGTCGTCCGGAGCGGGCGAGCCCCGCTGAGGGCTATCCGCAGGCGCATGCCGACGAGCAGGCGCGAATTGTGGCCGATGCGACGGGGCCCACCACTCGCCCCAGCGGCACTCGACGCACCACCGGAGTGATGCGCGCGCTCTAGCGTGTGTAGACCGTCAGCTGAAGGGAGAGGACCATGATGCGATACGTCCGCCGCACTGTCGCGGCATTGCTCGTGCTCGTTGGAGTGACGGGAGTCGCTCAGGGTCAGGAACGTGGAGCGGCGGCGGTCGATCAACTCGTCCGCTCGCTCGCTGTCACGGGACGCGTCCTCATGATTGCCGCGCACCCCGACGATGAAGACACGCGCGTGATTGCGTGGCTCACCCGTGGACGCGGCGTCGAGACGGCGTACCTCTCGCTCACACGCGGCGACGGCGGGCAGAACCTCATCGGCAACGAACTTGGCGAAGCACTCGGCGCGATTCGCACCGAGGAACTCCTCGCCGCGCGTCGTGTGGACGGTGGGCATCAGTATTTCACCCGCGCCTTCGACTTCGGATTCTCAAAGAATTCCACCGAGACGTTCAAACACTGGCCACACGATTCGCTGCTCGGCGATGTCGTGACGGTGATTCGCGCCTTCCGGCCGCAGGTTGTGATTTCCGTGTGGAGCGGCACGGCAGCGGACGGACATGGACACCACACCGTCGCGGGGATCTTGGCCAAGGAAGGATTCGACGCGGCTGGCGACACCGTCCGCTTTCCGGCCGCGAAGTTCGGTCAGCCCTGGGAGCCGGCGAAGTTCTATCGGACCACGGGGTTCAATCGGGTGTCGCCGACCATGCAGATCAACGTGGGAGAATTTGATCCGGTGCTCGGGCGCAGCTATGCGGAAATTGCCGCCGAGAGCCGGGCGCAGCATCGGTCGCAGGGCTTTGGTGGGGTGCAGCAGCCGAAGGGTATGGTGATGGCCGGACTGCGTCGCGAAGCATCGCGCGTGAACGCCGCGACCCCGGCCGAACAGGAGCGCTCGATTTTCGACGGCGTGGACACCACGTTCGCGCGTTTCACCGCGCGGAGTGAGGGTGATCCCACAGCGGCCGCCCGAGGTGTGATGCGTGCGGTACAGCCCGCGCTCGATTCCGCGCGCCGTGCCCTCGATGTCCGGAAGCCAGGGGAGCTCGTACCGTTGCTGGCCCGCGCGACAGAAGCGGTGCAGGGCGCACGGGAAAGTGTGCCGCGCTGCGGCTTCCCGCGTCGGAGCACGGTGTTGCAGGCGGGACAGTCGCCCGCGCTTGGCTGCTCCAGTGCACAGCTCGACCTTGATGCGGCGCTGACGATCCTCGCGCGCCGCCTCAGTGAGGCCACGGTGAACGCGGCCGGTGTTGCCGTCGAGACGGTGGCGCCGAAAGAGCTCCTCGCCTTTGGCGACTCGATGCCGGTGTCGCTCACCGTGTACAATCGCGGGAATACAAAGGTCTCACTCAAGGACGTTCGCCTCACGGGGCGTCGCCCGACCACGATGGACGAGCGCGCCATTCTCCCCGACAGCGCCGTCCGTATCATCGGCAGTGTGATTGGGTTGGTGGACACACGACCCTGGTGGCTTGGCGGGAAAGTCGACGACATGTTTGCGCCGCGGAGTTCGCCGGCGGACGGCATCGCGCGGGTCTCGACGGGACCGTCGACCGATATGGTGCCCGCTGTTGCGCTCGCCGAGGATGTGCGCCGCGAGTCAAATGTGGTGGTGACCTTGCAGGTCGCGGGCCACACCATCGCGTACAATGCGGGCACGATTATCTACAAGCTTGCGGATGCGGTACTCGGGCAGCAGGATCGCCCCGTCGGGGGGGTGCCGCCGGTGACGCTCTCCTTCGACCGCAATCTGCAGTATGTGGTGAGTGGGAAGCCGACTGAACAGACGCTCACGCTCACGTTGCAATCGTACTCTGACTCTCCAAAGACCTTCACCTTCCGGACGGTCGTTCCACCGGGGCTTCGCCTCGATTCTATTCCCGCATCGGTGACCCTCGCACCGAACGAGCGCCGGCAGCTCTTCCTGCGCCTTCGCGGTTCGATGAAGTCTGGACGCCAAGAACTTGGTGTCGTGGCCGAATCGGAGACGGGGCGCAACGACCTCGGCCTCACCAGCGTGGAGTATTCGCACATCCGTCCCGTGCGGTTGTATCGCGCGCCAGCCATGTGGGTGCAGGCGGTGGATATGACGGTTCCGGCGACCTTGAGTGTGGCGTATGTGCAAGGCGTGGGTGACGCGGTCGCTCCCTTCCTGCAGATGTTTGATATTCCCGTGGCCGTGGTGAAGCCGTCAGAACTCGCCGTGTTGAATCTTTCGCGGTACAGCACGCTGGTGATCGGTCCGCGTGCCTATCAGGCCAACAAAGAGCTGATTGCGAACAGCGCGCGCGTGATCGACTTTGCGCGGAAGGGAGGCACCGTGGTGGTGCAGTACGGGCAAACCGAAATGGCGACACCAGGTGTGCTGCCGTATCCGATTGCGCTCGCCCCGTCTGGCCCCGCAGCACGAGTCACTGAAGAGGACGCGAAGGTGACGGTCCTCGATCCGAAGCACAAGTTGTTGAACTGGCCCAACAAAATCGGTGACGCCGACTGGAGCGACTGGGTGCAGGAGCGCGCGGTTTACATGCCGAGTACTATTGATGCCAAGTGGCAGTCGCCGCTCGAGATGCACGACTCGGGCGAGGGCGAGCAGCGCGGCGCGCTGCTGGTCGCGCCGGTGGGCAAGGGGATGTTCGTGTACACGACGCTCTCGCTCTTCCGGCAGATTCCCGGCGGGGTCGGCGGTGGCCCGCGACTCTTTGTGAACATGCTGTCCGTAGGCACTGAGTCGCCACTCAAGAAGGTGCAGCCGTGAGTGACGCCAAGGCGCGAGGCACACCGAGTACGCATCCCCCCTTTCGGGTGTTGCTGCTGCGCGTGCTTGGCGCCGAACTGATCGTGTGGATCCTGCTGTGGTTGCTCCAGTCTCGCTACGCCAGCTGAGGGCGCTATGCATTGGATCAACTGGGCGATTGTCATTGTGTGGCTGTTGTATGTGTCGATCGACGGGATTCGTCGGTCGCGCGGCACGAACAAGCTCGAGGGCTACTTTCTCGGCGGGCGCTCGTTGCCCTGGTGGGTGGTCGGACTCTCGGTAATGGCCACACAGCTATCGGCTGTGACGATGATTGGCACCACCGGACAGGGCGCCGTCGACGGCATGCGGTTCGTGCAGTTCTATTTTGGCCTGCCCATTGCGCTCGTGATTCTCGGGGTCACGATCGTCCCGTTCTTGCATCGCGCGAAGGTCTACACCGCGTATGAGTTCCTCGAGCGGCGATTCGATGCAAAGACCCGATCATTGACGAGCGTGCTGTTCCTGGTGTCGCGCGGCCTGTCGTGCGGCACGATCATCGCGGCGCCCGCGGTCGTCTTCTCTGCGATTTTTGGATGGCCCGTGGGATGGTCCGTCGCGTTGATCGGCGTGCCGACGGTGATCTACACCATGATTGGCGGCGTGCAGGCGGTGGCCTGGACCGACGTCAAGCAGATGGTGTTGGTGGTCAGTGCGTTAGTTGCCGTGGTGATTGTGCTCTTGCTCCGGATTCCCGTCAGCCCTGATGCCGCGCTGCACATTGCCGGTGCGGCGGGACGTCTCCGCGTGTTCGACTTCAATTTCAAGTTGAGCGAGACGTACACATTCTGGAGCGGCATCATTGGCGGCACCTTTTTGATGCTTTCGTACTTTGGCACCGACCAGAGTCAGGTGCAGCGGTATCTCACCGCAAAGACCGTGGATGAAGCGCGCAGCTCGCATTTGATCAGTGCGTATTGGAAAATCCCGCTACAGGCACTGATTCTGTTGGTTGGCGTGCTGGTGTTCGTGTTCTACATTTTTGTTTCGCCGCCGATGTACTACAATCCGGCGCAGGACCGCGCCGTGCGCGCGGCGGATCCGGCCGCGTATGCAGCACTCGATACGCGCTACCGTGCGGCGTTCGACGCGAGACAGCAGGCCGCGCGTGTCGTGGCCACACCGGAAGCGACGGCGGAGAATCGCACTGCGTTTGCGTTGAGCGAAAAGGCGATGGTCGCGGTACGTACCGAGGCCCTCAAGAAGGCGGAAGCGGTCACTGGGCAGCCGTCGAAGGATGTGAACTACATCATCCCGCACTTTGTGCTGTCGGAGTTGCCGATCGGGCTCGCGGGGTTGTTTATCGCAGCGGTGATTGCGGCGGCGATGTCGGCTGTGTCGGGGGAACTTGCCTCACTCTCGAGCACCACGGTGATTGACCTGTATCGCCGCTGGATCGCCCCCGACGCCGATGACACGCACTACCTGAAGATCTCCCGCGCGGCGACCGGCCTCTGGGGCGTATTCGCCTGTATCGTGGCCACCTTTGCGGCGACCCTTGGGTCGCTGATCGAAGTCGTCAACCGCTACGGATCATTCTTTTATGGCTCGATCCTTGGTGTTTTTATTCTGGCTATGGTTCCCCGCGCCGGAGCCAACGGCGCGTTCGTGGGCCTGATTCTTGGGATGAGTGCGGTGGCGGGCGTGAACCACTGGGCGCCCGAGGTCGCGTTTCTGTGGTATAACGTGATTGGGGCAGTGGCCGTCGTGACGGTTGGTCTGCTCATTGGTGGCGGCAGTGCGCAGAACAGCGACGCTCGCCCAGTGACTATTTCCGAGTGAGCGATATGCAGCGTCCCCACATCGTCATCCTAGGTGGCGGCTTCGCCGGCCTTGCCGCGGCACGTGAATTCCGCGAGGCGGCCGTCGATGTCACGCTGATTGACCGCACCAACCATCACCTGTTCCAGCCGCTGCTGTATCAAGTTGCGACCGCATCGCTCGCGCCAAGCGACATCACGGTGCCAATCCGATGGGTGTTGCGTGAGCAACGCAACGTCACGGTTTTGCTGGGCAGCGTGATGTCCATTGACGTCGCGCGCAAAGAGATCAATCTCAGTGACGCGGTCGGTGCGATTCGCTACGACTACCTCGTGGTCGCCACCGGATCACGTCACGCGTACTTCGGGAACGATCAGTGGGAGCGCCACGCACCTGGCTTGAAGAGTCTTGAAGACGCACTCGAAATTCGTCGCCGCTTTTTGATCGCGTTTGAGCACGCGGAGCGCGCGGTGAATCCAGTCGAACGCGACGCACTCATGACGTTCGTAATTGTCGGTGGCGGCCCGACGGGCGTGGAACTCGCCGGAACGATTACAGAGATCGCTCACAAGGCCATTCAGCGCGATTTCCGGCGGATTGACACGAGCAAGACGCGGGTGATCCTGATCGAGGGCGGGCCTCGCGTGCTCCCGGGATTTCCAGAATCCCTCTCGGCACGTGCGACGCGCGACCTCGAGCACCTCGACGTCGAGGTGCGCACCAACTCGATCGTCACCAAGATCGATGATCATGGGGTGCACATTGGGAACGAGTTCATCGCGTCCAGCGGTGTGTTCTGGGCGGCAGGAAATCAGGCATCACCCTTGGCCGCTGACTTGCGCTGCAAGTTAGATCGCGCTGGGCGCGTGCTGGTTGAGCCTGACTTGTCGGTCCCTGGGCATCCCGAAGTGTTCGTGGCCGGCGATCTGGCCGCAGTCCGCCGTGGTGAGAACGACTGGGTCCCCGGAGTGGCGCCTGCCGCAAATCAGGAAGGGAGCCATGCGGGGAAACAGATTCTGAAGCTGATTCGCGGGTACAAGACGGAGGCGTTCCGCTATTTCAACAAGGGCGATCTCGCGACCATTGGTCGGAACCGGGCGGTCGCCGTGTTCGGTGGGCTGAAATTTGCGGGGTACCCCGCATGGCTGCTGTGGGCCTTCGTCCACATCTTGTACTTGGTCGGGTTCCGCAATCGCATTACGGTTTTAGTGCAATGGGCGTACGCACTCGCGACGTATCAACGCGGGGCGCGTCTCATCACCGAGGCCGAGAATCTGGCCAGTCCCGTGACTGGAGAGTGGGAGATTCCCCGCCCGTAGTCAGCCGACGCCCTTGGCCGGCACATGCTTCTCCATGCCAATGCCGAGGCTGATCGTCGCAAGCACCACCCCAGCGGCGGTGAAGTACGGCACGCCGTGGCCAAGGTGGTCAAACGACCAGCCGGCGTAAATCGGCGCGATAGACCGCGCGGCTCCGCCAAAGGTCTGTTGGACCCCCATGTAGAGCCCACGCTCGTGCTGAGGCACCATGCGCGACAGCAGCCCCGTGACACACGGGAAGGTGAACGCTGTGCCCAACGGGATCAACGCCACGCTGACGGCCAGCCACGGGATACTCGGCATCAACGGCATTGTACCGAGTCCAGTGGCGAGTAAGACCATGCCAACACGCGACAGCTGTGGCTCTCCGAGCCAATCCACCATCCGGCCGAGCACCAGCGCGCGCGCAAAGATCGAGATCACCCCGACGTAGGTAAAGAACCAGCCGATCGTTGTTTTATCCACGCCGAACTTCGAGCCGAGGAACAGCGCGAGAATTGTGTTCATCCCCTGGAACGCACCAATCGTAATCGCGTAAATCCAGATCAGTCGTGAGGCCGGCTCGCGCCAATGCGATACCACGCGGCGCACGGCGACGCTCGACTTCGTGATCACTTTCCCTGCAGCCCGCACCGCATTGGTGTCGTGCGACTCGCGGAGGTAGGTCCACGCAAAGAACATATTGACGCTGGCCAGCGCCGCGGCCGCCAACCCTGGCCCCCGATCGCTAAAATGCGCAGCGGTTGAGCCAAGCACGGGGCCGAGCGCGACGCCCGCATTGGTGGCCGCGGAGAGCCAGCCCAGCGCCTTGCTGCGATCCTCAGGCTTGGTGGCGTCGGCCACGTAGGCCTGAATCACGCCGACGGTACCGCCGCCTGCGCCCTGGACGATACGGAGCAGGAACAGGAGGCCAAGCGAATTCGCGTAGGCAAACAGAACGTACGCGATCGCCGAAGACCCCAGCCCGATCATCAGCGCCGGTCGGCGGCCGTATCTGTCGGAGAAGCGACCCCAGAGGGGTGCACTGGTGAGTTGGGCGACGGCGAACATTGCCACCAGCAGCGAGACCACGACGCCAGGGCCACCAGCCCCAATCGCATTGAGTGCCGTCCACAGCGGTCCATGGCCGAGAAAGCTTTTCGCCACGAACGGCAACAGGGGCAACACCATCAGGTTGCCGACCATGTCCACAAACGCGGTGACCATCAAGACGACGAGCTTTCCCAAACGACCTCAGAATACCAAGGGGAGGGGCCACCCATACTGGGCGGCCGGACGCCAAGCGAACGACTAGAAAGATGCCGCTCGTGGAGCGTTACCGTAACCCGTGGTGAGCGCTGAAATGAGGTGCGAGGCTCGTCGGCCGAACATACCTTCCGAGCACACCGGCCGACGACGCAGGGCTAGTCTTCGGTTCGGCCCAGCGCGGCAGGAGCGCGCGAACGCCCCACCACGCCGGCGACGGCAATAATCGTCAGCACGTAGGGGATCATGGCGACAAACTGCGACGGAATCAGTTGCGCCGCTTGCAGCTGGATCTGCAGCGTCTCGGCCGCAGCGAACAGGAGGCAGGCGAGCCCCGCGCGGAGCGGATCCCATCGTCCGAAAATCACCGCCGCGAGCGCAATGAACCCGCGCCCTGCGGTCATCGAGTCGGTGAACTGATGCTGGTCGAGTGCGAGATACACGCCGCCCAGTGCGGCGAGCGCACCAGAGGCGAGCACGGCCACATATCGCACGCGATTCACTGGCACGCCGACACTCGCGGCAGCCATCGGATGTTCGCCGACCGCACGCACGCGAAGGCCGAACGTGGTCTTCTGGACAATCCACCACACGACGGGCATCACCAGCACGCCCATCCAAATCAGCGGGTTCGTGAGGAATCCGGCGGCACCTGCAACCCCGTCGCCACCGAACCCAGCCACGCGCGGTGAGTTGGAGCTCGACCCAAAGGCGAGCTGGAGGAAGAAACGGGTGATGCCGACCGTGAACAGGTTGATCGCCACGCCGACAACAATCTGGTCGGCCTTGAAGCGAATCGCCGACACCGCGTGCACGGCAGCGAGCCCCAGCCCCCACGCCACACCCACCACGAGCCCGATCCATGCGCTGTGTGTGTAGTACGAGCCAAGCACCGCGCCAAAGGCGCCGCCGAGCATGAACCCTTCGAGGGTGAGGCTTACCACCCCCGCCCGCTCAGCGAGCGCGCCACCGGCCGCCGCGAACAGGTAGGGAATCGCAATGCGAACCGTCTGTGCAAAGAAGAGCAGGGCGCCCATCAGTGCTGCCCTCCAGATTTGGAGACCGCATTGCGCAGGATTCGCCGTACTTCAGGGACCGACGTCGCCACCGCGACAATCACGATGCCCTGCAAGGCTTCGACAATCTGCTTGGGCACCATCGCGTTGATCGCCAATCCACCCTGCGAGAGCGTCGCAAAGAACAGCGCCGCAATCACGACGCCAAGCGGATGATTCCGCCCGACGAGCGCGACCGCAATGCCAAGAAAGCCAGCGCCACCGGAGAAGCCATCCTCGTAGTAGCCCTTGTAGCCGAGCACAAAGTTGATGCCGCCGAGTCCGGCGAGCGCGCCGCTCACGATGAGCGCGTTGCGCCAGGTGATCCCGACGTTCACGCCCGCGTACTCGGCGGCGTCCGGCTGAAGCCCAACCGCCCGCAGTTCGTAGCCCGCACGCGTCTTGAACAGGAACCACCAGGCGGCGACCGCCGCGAGTGCGACGATCACGATGGTCCAGTTCGCCGCCGACCCGTGAAACACGCCAATGAGGTTTGAGAGGCGCGGAAGCCCGCCCGCATGCACTCCAGGGGTATGCAAGGTCTCAGGGACGTGGAGCTTGGCCGAGACGAAATAGTTGAGCAGGGCAAGCACAATAAAGTTGAGCATGATCGTCACGATCACTTCGTGCGCGCCGAACTTTGCGCGAAGCGCTCCCGGGACGGCGCCGACCAGTCCGCCACAGAGCATCGCGGCCATCACGCAGATCGGAACGGCGAGGAACGCCGGTGTGCCGGCTGGCAGTGCCAGCCCCGCGAGTCCCGCTCCAAAACCACCGGCAGCGAGCTGCCCTTCGGCTCCGATGTTGAACAGCCCGGCTCGTAGCGACATTGCCACCGCGAGTCCGGTGCAGGTGAGCGTCGTGGCTTTGTAGAGCACTTGGCCGAAGCCGTACGCATTGCCCCACGTGCCATCGATCAATAAGCGCCACACCGCGCTGGGTGCTTGGCCGTAGGCGAGAATGAGGAGATCGCCGACAATCAGCGCGACGACCAGCGCGACGAGCGGCGGCAGCACCGCCTCTTCGATGGTGCGTTTCAGGGTGGCGTTCATGCGGTCACCTCGCGACGTGCGCCCGTCATGAAGGGGCCAAGGATTTCTTCGCTTGCATCGGCGCGGTTGAGCACCGTCACAATCTTCCCGCCGTACATCACGGCAATGCGATCCGACAAGCTCAGCACCTCTCGTAACTCCGCACTGACGAGGAGTATGGCTTTGCCGGCCTCGCGCGCTTTGCGAAGCTCGCCGTGGATGAACTCAATGGCACCCACGTCCACACCGCGCGTCGGCTGGGCCGCGAGCAGCGCAACGAACGGCCGCGACATCTCACGGGCAATCACAATCTTCTGTTGATTCCCGCCAGAAAGGGTTCGGGCCGCAAGCAGCGGATCGGTCGGTCGGATATCGTACTCCGCGATCTTGGACTGCGCATGCGCCATCACCGCCGCTCCGTCCATGGCGGCGCCGCTCGTGAAGCGATGCTGCTGTCCCAGGATCAGGTTGTCGGCAATGGTGTAGTCGAGAATGAGCCCGCGACGATGCCGATCCTCAGGGATATGCGAGAGTCCAGCGTCGCCGCGATCGCGAACGCTCAACGCCGTGATGTCGCGCCCGCCCAGTGACATCGCGCCACTCACGGCGGGACGCAATCCAGCGAGCGCTTCGAGTAGTTCGGTCTGTCCGTTGCCTTCGACGCCCGCGATGCCGAGGATCTCGCCGGGCTGGATGGCGAACGAGACATCGTTCACGGCGCGTTCCACACGAGCGCCGCGAACCACGAGATTTTTCACGTGGAGCGCCGGCGCACCCATCGCGCGTGCGCCACCATGGGCGACCTTCACGCCGAGGTCGACGTCGCGGCCGACCATCGCTTTCGCGATCCCTTCGGGGCTCGTGTCGCGCGTAGCCATACGGGCCACCGTTTCGCCTTGGCGCATCACCGTGATGTTCTCGGTGACGTTCATGACTTCGTCGAGCTTGTGTGTGATCAGGATGATCGTGGCGCCACCATCGCGCACGCGTCGCAAGACGTTCCAGAGCTCGGTCACTTCCGGCGGCGACAGCACCGCGGTGGGTTCATCGAGCAGTAGGATGCGTGCGCCGCGATACAGCGTCTTGAGGATTTCTACGCGCTGTGCTTCGCCAACTGAGAGGTCGGCGACCAGGCGATCCGCCGGCACTTGGAGTCCGCTCTGCTCGCAGAGCGATTCGACCTCACGGATCGCGCGTGCGGCATCAAAGGTCGCAACGCTCACCGGTTCGCGACCAAGTACCACATTTTCCGCTACCGTCAGCGTCGGCACGAGCATGAAGTGCTGATGCACCATCCCCACGCCGGTACCAATAGCCTGTGCCGTGCTCCAGCCGGTCACGTCGCGGCCGCCAACCTCGATTGTGCCACCGTCGGGCGCGAACATCCCGGCGAGCATTTTCATCAAGGTCGACTTTCCCGCGCCGTTTTCTCCCACCAGCGCGTGGATCTCCCCCTGACGCACCTCGAGCGATGCGCCGCGGTTCGCCCGTACGGGCCCGAACCGTTTATCGATCCCGGTCATGCGGACCGCCAAGGCCTTCGTGTCGTTCGGGGCGCTCAAGGGGGCGCTCATCGGCTGCTCGGGACAGAGATACGGCCTGCGACAATATCGGCCTTCAGCGCCTCAATGCGCGCGCGCACCGCGTCAGAAATCAGCGCCTTGTTGTTCGTGTCGTACACGTAGCCCACGCCGTCCTCGGCGAGACCAAAGTTGTAGATGCCCCCAGTAAACGACTTGTCCTTCACGCGCGAAATCACGTCATACACCGCGTTGTCTACGCGCTTCACCATCGACGTGAGTACGCGTCCCGGCGCTTCTTTGTACTGATCGGCGTCCACCCCGATGCCGTACTTATTCAGCGTACGAGCGGCTTCGAACACGCCGAGTCCGGTCGAGCCGGAGGCGTGGTAGATGACGTTCACCCCCTGCTGATACTGGCTGAGCGCGAGTTCCTTGCCGCGCCCGGGATTCCTGAACGCTTCGGGCGTCACGCCGGCGTACTGCGCAATCACCTCGCAGTCGGCGCACACGGCCTTCACACCCGCCCGGTATCCAGCTTCGAACTTATGAATCAGGGGCGAGTCCATGCCGCCCACGAAGCCCATCTTCTTGGAGTTGCCTACCAGCGCTGCAATTGCCCCGACCAAGAACGACCCCTGCTCCTCGCGGAACTTGAGCGCGGCCATGTTCTTGGGCGGCTGCACGACCTGGCCGTCCTTGTCGATCGACACGGCGTAGTCGACGCCGGCGAACGCCACGGCGGGGTATTCCTTGGCCAGCTCGGTCAGGTCATCCGTAAAGATGAACCCGACCCCAATTACGAGGTCCATTCCCTCAGCGGCGAGCAACCGAAGCCCCGCCTCACGGTCCGACCCTTCGCCAGGTTCAACAAACCGCACGTGCGCCCCGAGCTTCTCGGCGGCCCGCATCGCCCCCACGTAGGCCCCGTCATTGAACGACTTGTCGCCACGGCCGCCGAGGTCGAAGACGACCCCCACGTTGAGGCCTGTGCCCGTGGGAGGTACCGCCGCACCCGAGGGGCGGACGAATAACAGCGCGATATGGACGGCGAGTAGCACGCCCACGACCGTAAGGATTCGACGCATAAGAGGGATACGTTCGCTGATTTCGCAGGGGTGTGCAAGCAGTCCGGACCCGAAACTCTCGCTAGATTTCAGGGGCGATGCCACCGATGCGTTCGACCGCCACCACCCGCCGCCTGCCCGCCCCCTCGGCGGGGCGCCGCGCGACTCTCGCCGCTCGGGCGTTGGGACCCGTAGTGGCCCTGGCGTTGGCCCTGGCCTGCCTCCTCACGGCCTGCAGCCGCTCGGACAAGCCCGTCCCGCCGGCCGCCGACTCCACCGCGGTCGCGATCGCCCTGCCGCGCCCGTCGTTTACGCTGACCACGACCGACGGGCGCCCCTTCGAATTCCAGAAGGAGACGGCCGGCACGCTGACCTTTCTGCTGTTCGGGTACACGCATTGTCCCGACGTCTGCCCGGTGCACCTCGCCAACATGACGGCGGCGCTTGAGAAACTGACCACCGCCGACCGGGCGCGGACGCGGGTGGTGTTTGTGACCGTCGACCCCGATCGTGATTCTGCCAGCGTGCTCCGGAAGTTCTTAGATGCCTTCAATCCGAGCTACGTAGGGCTTACGGGCCGCCGCTCCGCGATTGATAGTGCCCAGAAGAGCGTCAATTTTGCCGCGGCCATCCTGTCCAAGGACTCGGCCGGTGCTCCCGTCGTGACCCATTCGGCGCCGGTGGTGGTGTTCACCGAGGACGACAGTGCGCACGTGATGTTTCCGTTCGGCACTCGCCAAACCGAGTGGGCGCGTGAGATCCCCAAGCTCCTCGCGCGCGGCACCGCCGCAGCCACGCTTTCGGTGGAGCGCGCGTATCTCGTGATGCCGATCGGCGATGCACCCGCGGCGCTCTATTTTACCGCCCGCAACCGGGGTGCCACCGCCGACTCTGTCGTCGCGGTGCAAGTCCCAGGCGCAGGCATTGCCACGATGCACGAGCACCTTCACGACCTGGCCTCTGGCGCGATGCGGATGGTTGCGACGTCAGCGTATCCGCTGGCCGCAGGCGCTACGATGCGCCTCGCCCCAGGGGGCGCCCACGTCATGATCGAGAAGCCGGCCCGCGTCTATACTCGTGGGGAACGCTTTCGACTGCTTGTGCGCTTCGCTCATGGCGGAGTGGTGACCACCGAGGTCTCGGTGATCACTTATGCCGATCTCGACACCGCCACGGCAGCGCCCGTGCGCCGATGACTGTCCCTTCCCGCGACTGAGAACGACTCGCATGCAATGGTGGTGTTCCGCACAAGGCACGCAATGGAGCTGGCGCTGGGTCGCATACCCAGGCGTGTGGCTCTTTGTCGCGGCCGCAATCGCAATCGTGGTGTCACTGGTACGCGGCGAGCCCTGGCGCCGGATGTCCTTTGGGCACCGTGCCGCACTCATCGGCGGGCTGGCCTCCCTCTGGGTCGCGCTCGACTGGCCACTCGGACCACTCGCCGCCGGGTACTTGTCGTTCGCCCATGCCATTCAGTTCCTGATGACCGCGTTGCTCGCCGCGCCCTTGCTCCTCTACGGGCTCCGCATCGCTATCATCGAGAAAGCGGCGCGTGCACCCTGGTCAGGACTACCCGCAAGACTCGGCCGCCTGCTCACAACGCCGCTGGTCGCTGCCATCCTGTTCAATGTGATTGTGGCGGTCACGCACACGCCGAAGGTCGTGGACGGCTACATGAAGTACCCGTTCGGCGCTTTTGTGATCGACAGCGCATGGCTCGTGGGCGGGTTGCTCTTCTGGTGGTCGATTATTGTGCCCGTGCCGAATCACGGGAAGTTCCCGTTGCCGCTGAAACTGCTCTATCTGCTGCTCGGCACGCTCTTTCATACGCTGGTCGCGATGATCCTCGTCTCGGCAGAGTTCCCGCTGTACGGGATCTACGAGATGGCGCCGCCCTTCCCGCTGATTGATGCCCTCTCCGATCAAAAGCTCGCCGGAAGTGTGATGGAGTTGGGTGGACTCGGCCTGATTTTCTTTGCAGCCACAATCATTTTCTTCAAGTGGGCCAACGAAGATCGAAAACAGGTCCCGCAATGACCGAACGTCTCCGCACGCGGTTTGTGGTGATCGGCACCGGTGTCGCCGGACTGCATGCGGCCTGGCGTGCATCGGCGCATGGCGACGTCACGATTCTTACCAAGGCGTCGCTCTTCGATAGTGCCACGGCCTACGCGCAAGGCGGTATTGCGGCGGCGCTCGGGGCGGGAGACTCGCCGCAGTTGCATCGCCAAGACACCCTCGCAGCTGGGGCCGCACTCTGCGATTCCGCCGCGGTGGAAGTGCTCGTGGCAGAGGGGCCGCAGCGCGTGCGCGAGTTGGCGAGCATTGGCGCGCGGTTCGACACCGATACGCGTGGCAAGTTGTCGTTGGGAAAGGAAGCGGCCCATTCCCGCCATCGGATTGTGCACGCGCAGGGCGATCAAACCGGTGCAGAAGTCGCGCGTACGCTCATCGAGCGCGTGAAGGCGACGCCGAACATCACGATCCTCGAGCGTGCGCGCGCGCTCGACCTGATTGTGTCGGGGACACGTTGCATTGGCGTGCGCGCGAGTGTCGCTGGGCGCGCGGTGGAAATCATTGCCGATGCCACCGTGATCGCCACGGGCGGTTGTGGGCAGGTGTACCGCTACACCACCAATCCGGTCGTCGCCACCGGCGACGGTTTCGCGATCGCGCATCGCGCCGGCGTGCGACTGGCCGATATGGAATTCGTGCAGTTCCACCCGACGGCGCTCAACACGCCGGAGACGCCGCTGGCGCTGATCTCCGAGGCGGTGCGCGGCGAAGGGGCGATTCTCGTCAACGAGCGCGGTCAGCGTTTCATGACGCGCCGGCATCGGCTCGCGGAGCTCGCACCGCGTGATATCGTGTCGCGTGAGGTGTTCCGCGAACAGATGGACGGGTCGGCGGTGTATCTGGATGCGCGGAAAATGGCACGCGTGTTCTCGCGCCGGTTTCCTGGGATCTTCGCCCTCTGCCGTGCCCGCGGCATCGATCCGCGGAAAGATCGCATTCCCGTCACTCCGGCGGCGCACTACATGATGGGCGGGATCATCACCGATCTCGCCGGGCGTTCCTCTCTCGAACGGCTCTACGCCTGCGGTGAGGTGAGCTGCACGGGCGTGCACGGGGCGAACCGGCTGGCGAGCAACTCGCTGCTCGAGGGGCTCGTCTTCGCCGAACGTGTGGCCAACGACATGATTGCGATGCCGCGGCTTCCGCGCCTGCCACGTCTTCCACAGTGGTCGGTTCCGTCGCTTGATGATCGCGGTGCCGCACAAGTCGCGGCCGACCGTATTCGCGAAGTGATGTGGATTGGGGCGGGGATTGCGCGCACCGCCAAGGGGCTGCGTAAGTGCATCGCCGAGCTCGACGACATTCGGTCGCGCATCACCCCTGGTGCGACCGAAGAGCAGAATCTCCTCGACACGGCGCACCTGATTGCAGAAGCCGCGTTGATGCGCAAAGAGTCACGTGGCGGCCACTTCCGTCAGGACTTTCCGCGCGAGAAAAAGAAATGGCGCGGCAAGCACATCGAGTGGTGATCGGCAGCTAGCGCAGTCCGGGCGGCTCGGTCCCCACGAGCATCCCCGTCACCGTCAGCACAATCGCGGCGAAGATGCACTCCCAGAGCAGCGTGCCGGCCACTTGGCGCGCGCCCTTCGCGCGCGCGCGCGCCGGGCCCTTCCAGCCGTGGAGCGCGCCGAACAGCAGCACCATCGCCACCGGCGCGATCTTCCAGAGCAGAACATCGGCGTAGACACTTGGCCACAGATCGCGAAATGGATGCGGCACGCGAAGCCACAGGCTCAGCACGCCAGTCGTCACGACCGCACCGGCGCACACGAGCGCCACGTGGTGGAACGCCTCAATCAGCACTGCCGAACGTTCGCCGCCTGCTCGCGCGGCCGCATCACGGCGGACCTCGAGGGTCAACACGAGCAGCGTGCCAATCCATCCGCCAGCCGCGAGCACATGCACCCAATCGCTCGCCATCGATACGATGGTCCAATGCTTCTCCGCGATCGCATGCCCGGTGAGCGCGGGCATCAACGCCAAGCCGAGTGTCGCGACCACCGCCATCGACCAGCCGTTCGCTTGCGTGCGCCCCGAACCGAAGCGCCCCACGACAAATCCCGCCGCGGCGCCGGTCGCCGTGATCCCCTGCGCAATGACGGCCATCCCCCACGCAGTCGAGGCCACGGCCCCGAGCATGGACTGGGTGCCATCGCCAAGGGCCTGTGCCTGAACCACGAGCCGAACCGGTGCAATGAGCGCGGCCAGCACGGCGCCGATCAACCCGACCCACGCCACGGAGGGGAGTTCGCGGTGGCTTCCCCGTAGGGTGGAGTCCGAAAGTCGTTCAGCCACAAAGAGCCGGAATGCCAGTGCCCCCACTGTCAGGGTGATCCCTGTCAGTGTGACAACTCGTGTGGCGACCGCCGCGGTTCCGCCGGCACTCTCGAACAGATCCATAGGTGCAATAATCGCGGACCGTGCCTTGGGAACGCTACCCCTTAGGAATGCGCCCCCTTGGGAACGCGATTCCTCAAACCGGCGTTCTCACCTGCCACGCCCCCCCGTTGTGACGCTATCATACAGGATGCCTTTCCCTCCCGCCCCAGCGGCCCCGTTCGCCGAACTCCACGAGGAGATCCGCCGGGCCGCCCGTGAGCGCAACGCCGTCATTCTCGCCCACAACTACGAACGTCCCGAAATCCAGGACGTTGCGGACTTCGTTGGCGATTCTCTAGGTCTCTCGCGCGAAGCTGCGCGGACCACCGCGGACACGATTGTGTTTTGTGGCGTGCACTTCATGGCCGAGACTGCGGCCATCTTGTCGCCGACCAAGACCGTGCTCCTCCCCGATCTTGCCGCGGGGTGCTCCCTCGCTGACACCATCAACGCCGACCAACTCCGCGCCTGGAAGGCGGAGCACCCGGGCGCTGTGGTGGTCGCGTACGTGAATACCACGGCCGAAGTGAAGGCCGAGAGCGACTACTGCTGCACGTCGGGGAACGCGGTCGAGGTGATCGAGGCGATTCCTGCCGACCAAGAGATTCTTTTTCTTCCCGACATGTTCCTCGGCGCGCACGTGCGCCGTTTGACGGGGCGCAAGAATATTCGGGTATGGATGGGCGAGTGTCACGTACACGCCGGCATCGATCCCGAAAACATTCGGCTCCAACGCAAGCTGCACCCCGAGGCCGAGTTTCTGGTGCATCCGGAGTGTGGTTGCGCCACGAGTGTCGTTGAGGCGATCTCGGCGGGTGATGTCGACCCCGAAGGGGCGCACATCCTCTCCACCGAGGGGATGATCAAGCGGCCCGCGGAGTCGCCGGCGAACGAATTTATTGTTGCCACCGAAGTGGGGATTCTGCACCGGCTGCAGCGGGCGTATCCCGACAAGACGTTCTATGCGGCCAATGAACGGGCGTCGTGTGCCTATATGAAGGTCACCACGATGCCGAAGTTGCTGGACGCGATTGTGAAGAATCAACATCGGATCACGGTGGATCCGGCGGTCGCGTCGCGCGCAAAGCTCGCCATCGACCGCATGGTATCCATTGGTGGTACAACGCCGACGCCTGCGGGCCCCGGCGTGGACCCGGGCGAATGAGCGGCGTGGAGAGCGAGTTCCGCTTTCCTCTCGCCGACACGGCACTCCGCGCGCTCGTGCAGGAGGCGTTGCACGAGGACCATGCGGAGCACGATGTTACCACGCTGGCAACCGTCGATGCGTCGCGTCGTGCAAGCGCGCGTCTGGTTGCGCGCGACGCCGGCGTGATTGCGGGTGTTCCACTCGCGCTTGAGGCGTTCCGTCTCGCGGATCCCGACGTCCAGATTCGCACGGAGCGCGCAGACGGCAGCTCGGTTCACCCCGGAGACACGGTGCTCCACATCTCAGGGCACGCACGCGGCATTCTCGCCGCAGAACGCACCGCCCTCAACTTTATGCAGCGCCTGAGCGGTGTCGCGTCGCTCACGCGCCGATATGTGGACCTCGTGAAGGGTACGCGCGCGGCCATCCTCGACACGCGCAAGACCACGCCGGGCTGGCGCCTGCTCGAGAAGTACGCGGTTCGCTGCGGCGGTGGTACCAACCACCGCATGGATCTTGCGAGCGCTGTGCTGATTAAGGACAACCATCTTGCGGCGGTCGACGGCAATGTTGGCACCGCGGTCCGGCGCGTGCGCGAGTTCGCGACCTCGGGAATCCCGGTGCAGGTGGAGTGCGACACCCTTGAGCAACTCCGTGCTGCGATCGCTGCCGGCGCTGACAGCGTGTTGCTCGACAACATGTCCGTCGAGCAGATGCGCGAAGCCGTGACGATCGCGGCAGGTCAGGTGATGACCGAAGCCAGTGGTGGCGTGCGACTCGACACGGTCCGCGCAATCGCCGAGTCGGGCGTGGATCGCATTAGCGTTGGAGCGCTCACGCACTCGGCGCCCGCCCTGAATCTCGCGCTCGACTTCGAGTGAGCGTTCCCATGCTGCGTGGAATTGTATGAGCGATCTACTCGCCGCTCGCAGCCAGATGGGCATTTCACTCGCGTTTCACATCATCTTCGCGGTGGTGGGGATCGGCATGCCCGCGTTGATGGTGCTCGCCGAATGGCGTGCCCAGCGCACGGGCGACGCCATGTACCTCGAGCTCGCCAAACGCTGGAGCAAAGGCACGGCGATTCTCTTTGCCGTTGGCGCGGTGTCGGGTACTGTGCTCTCGTTCGAGCTCGGCTTGCTCTGGCCGAGCTTCATGGAGTTCGCGGGGCCGATCATTGGGATGCCCTTCTCGCTTGAGGGCTTCGCGTTTTTCACAGAAGCCATTTTCCTCGGCATCTATCTCTACGGCTGGAATCGGATTTCGCCCAAGGCGCATCTCTGGTCTGGGGTAGCCGTGGCGGTGAGTGGGATGATCTCCGGCGTGTTCGTGGTAATGGCCAATGCGTGGATGAATGCTCCCGCCGGATTCGAACTCGTGCAGGGAAAGGCCGTGCATGTGGATCCGATTGCTGCGCTATTCAACGCGGCCGTCGTGCAACAGACGTTGCACATGACCATCGCCTCGTACTGCGCGACAGGCATGGCCGTCGCCGGGATTCACGCACTCCTCTTGCTCAAGCATCCCGGCGATCGGTTTCACCGCGCGGCGCTCATGATCGCGCTCTGGGTTGGCGTGCCGGCGGCAGTGTTGCAACCCGAATCTGGACACTTCAGTGCGCAATGGGTGGCCGAGCGGCAACCCGTGAAACTCGCGGCGATGGAAGGGCAGTTTCTCACCGAGGTTGGCGCGCCTCTGCGAATCGGCGGAATCCCTGACGAGAGCACCTTTGAGACCCGTGGCGCTATCGAAGTGCCGTACGGCCTCTCGATTTTGGCATTCAACGATCCGTTCGCCGAAGTGAAAGGTCTCGACAGCGTGCCGCGGGATCAGTGGCCGCCTGTCGCGATTGTGCATGTCGCGTTCCAAATTATGGTGGCGCTCGGAACACTCCTCTCGCTGGCCGCCAGCTGGGTAGCGTGGCGATGGTTCAAGAAGCGTCCGGTGGAGAGCTCGCGGCCGCTGCTCTGGTGCCTTGCACTCTGCACGCCGCTCGGATTCCTCGCCATTGAGGCCGGGTGGATTGTGACCGAGGTAGGGCGTCAGCCGTGGATCATCTACAAGGTGCTGCGCACGTCGCAAGCTGTGACGCCGATGCCCGGGCTGATCTGGTCGATGACAGGGTTTTCGTTGCTCTATCTGTTTCTGGCGGTCATCGTCACTTGGCTGCTGTATAGCCAAATCCTGCGCACTGTGCCCAACTCTTCGGCGTACTCCACCGACCCGCTGCCATGAGTGGTACTCCGCCGCTCGTGCTCGCGGTCGCGGCGATCCTTGTGATTGCGCTCAATGCGTATGTGCTGTTCGGCGGTGCGGACTTCGGGGGCGGGGTGTGGGATCTCCTCGCGGGCGGTCCGCGCAAGCAGCAGCAGCGTGAATTGATCGAACACGCGGTCGGCCCCATTTGGGAAGCCAATCATGTATGGCTGATTCTTGTGCTGGTGCTCACCTTCGTCTGTTTTCCGGCGGCCTTCAGCCGGCTGGCAATCACGCTCCACATTCCGCTCTCGCTCTTGCTGGTTGGTATCGTGCTGCGCGGCTCGGCGTTAACCTTTCGCTCGTACGACAGTAGCCATCGCGCGTTGCAGCGGCGATGGGGGGTCATCTTTGCTGTGGCGAGTACCGTCACACCGGTGCCATTGGGGATTTGCGTGGGCGCACTGGTGTCGGGGGCTGTCGGTGCGGCGCCAACCACATCGTTCCAGGCGCGCTTCGTCGCCCCGTGGATGACCCCTTTCGCGTTCGCGGTCGGTGCGTTGGCGCTGGTGCTCTTCGCCTACCTCGCGGCCGTTTACCTCACGGTCGAAGCCAACGAAGAGCGACTCAAAGAAGATTTCCGGCGACGCGCACTCGGGGCGGGGATGGCGGTGTTCGTGGTCGCCGGTGTGGTGCTGTATTTGGCGCGCGAGCAAGCGGCCTTCATTGTGCATGGAGTCATGTTCGCCCCCCTCGCGCTGCCATTGCAGATCGCCACCGCGAGTGCAGCACTCACGGCGCTCTGGGGGTTAGCGAATCGCCGATACCGTGTGGCCCGTATCGCTGCACCCGTGCAAGTCTCGCTCATTCTCTGGGGTTGGGTCTATGCGCAGTTTCCGGAGATCATTCCCGGCGCGCTCTCGCTCCGCGACGCTGCTGCGCCTGACATCACGCTCAAGCTCGTGGTGATTGGGATCACCGGCGGCATGATGCTGATCATTCCATCGCTGGCCTATCTGCTTCGCATTTTCAAAGGCGACGGTAATGCGTTTGATCGTCTTGAAACGAGCGGGCCGACGCCAGATGCTCGCCCCACGCGACTCCGCGGAACGCCATGACTGCAGGCATCCCACCATACGATCGGCAGGAAGACCGCCCGGAGCCTGGCGTGCCCTGCGACTACTGCGGCGTCGCCGCACTCTCGTGGCGTAAGTGCAAGCTGATTTGCGAGAACTGCCGAAACATTAATAAATCGTGCGCTGATCTCTGATCGCGTTCAGTGCGCCTTCAGTGCGCGTACAGCGCGCGCAGTCGCTTATTGAGTTCGTCTGCCACAAACACTGGCGCATCGCACACTCCAGCTCTGCAGACATACGCACCGGTACGCCCGTCTATCGGTGCACGTCCCGCAAACAACGCGCCCTCTCCGCTCGAGCCGCCCGCCAAGAGCAGTCCGGGCACATAACAGCCGGCAACCGCATCGCGCATCGCGTGGCTCGCATTTCCCTCTGGAGCGCCAGCGACAACCACCTCGGTCGCGCCGTGCACCGCGAGGTCGGCCGCGCACAGCAGTTGGCCGAACATCGGTGCGTACTGCACCATCGCGGCACTGAGCGCATCCAGCGCGTCCGCGGCTTTCGCACGCAACGCCTCGTCGCCAGAGTAGCTCCAGAGCCGGAGCAGTAACTCTGCCGCAAGCGACGTCCCCGATGGCACCGCGTTGTCCATCACATCTCGCGGCCGTGCCACGAGCCGCTCATGATCATGTGCGGTGTCATAAAACGAGTGGGCGTCGTCGCTCCAAAAGTCGCGCACACAGGCCTCGCCCATCAGCTGCGCCCGCTCGAGCCAGCGTGCGTCGAAGGTGAGCTCGTAGAGGGCGAGCATGCCAAGCGCGACGGCCGCGGTGTCCTCCAGAAACCCTGGAATCCGTGTTTCGCCGCGCATGTGCGTGCGCCAAGCACGCCCCTGGCGTACCATCTGCTCCCACAAGAACTCCCCGTTTGCAAGGGCGGCAGCACGGTAGCGCGCATCGCCGAACACGCGCGCCCCTTCGGCCATGCCACGCAACATGAGCCCGTTCCATGCGGCGAGAATCTTCTCGTCGCGCCCCGGCCACACGCGCTGGGCCCGTGCCGCGTACAGCACGGCGCGGGCGCGTGTGACCGCATCGGGCTCGGGCACGATGGGCGCTGCGCCCACCACGCTCAGAATGGTGTGGCCCTCAAAGTTCCCGGCCGCACGCACGCCCCAGTAGGCCGCGGCAATTTCGAAATCGGCGCCGAGCAGGGCGCGCAACTCAGGCTCGGACCACACATAGAACTTACCTTCTTCGCCTTCGCTGTCGGCATCGAGCGAGGAGTACCATCCACCGTTCGCGTCGGTCATCTCGCGCAGCACCCAGTCGAGTGTGTCGCGGGCAGCGTCGCGCGCCACGGTGTCGCCCGTTGCCTGCCACAGATGCACGCCAAGGCGTGAGAGCAGCGCGTTGTCGTACAGCATCTTCTCGAAGTGGGGCACCAACCAATGCGCGTCCACCGTGTACCGATGAAAGCCGCCCCCGACCTGATCGTGGATGCCACCCCGCGCCATCTTCTGATACGAATGCTGCACCATCATCAGGGCATTTGGCTCGCCCGTCCGCGCCCAGTAGCGGAGCACAAAGTCGAGCGTCATCGACGGAGGAAATTTTGGCGCGCCGCCAAATCCCCCCTCCAGCGGCTCGAACCGTCGCGCGGCATCACGATACGCGGTCGTGAGCGCGTCCGCCGTAACGGCGGTGCCGCCCGCGCCGCCCGCGGCGTTCCCTGAGCGCGCCGGGCCTGCCGCCGCCGTGTAGATCTCGCCAATCGACTTCACCGCGCGCGTCACATCGTCGCGTCGGCCATGCCAGGCCTCCGCCACCGACTCCATCACCCGTCGGAAACTGGGCATCCCGTGGCGTTCGGTCGGGGGGTAATAGGTCCCCCCGTAGAACGGCTCGCCGGCTGGTGTCAGGAACATCGTCATCGGCCACCCCCCGTGCCCGGTCATCGCCTGCACGGCCTGCATGTAAATCCCGTCGAGGTCCGGGCGCTCCTCGCGGTCTACCTTGATGTTCACGAACAGCGTGTTCATCACCGCCGCGGTGTCAGCGTTCTCGAACGACTCGTGCGCCATCACATGGCACCAATGGCAGGCCGCGTAGCCAATCGAGAGCAGAATCGGGCAGTCCCGCCGCCGCGCTTCCGCCAAGGCCTCGGGCCCCCAGGGCCACCACTCCACGGGGTTCTCGGCGTGCTGCAACAGGTAGGGGCTGGTCTCCCCCGAAAGGCGATTCGGCATCGGGTCCAAACTCCAGAGTGGCGGGAGAGGGGTACTTCGGAGAACTTTAACATCGTGAACGATTCCCGCGCGTGGCGCCAAGCACTCACGATCCTCGGTCTCACGACCGTTTTGCGCCTTGTCATTGGCGCCGTCGTGCCGCTTTTCCCCGACGAGACCTACTACTGGGACTGGTCGCGCGCCCTGCAGCCGGGCTACTTCGACCATCCCGGAATGATCGCCCTGCTAGTGAAGGGTGGAACCCTCATCTTCGGTTCCACACCGCTCGGCGTTCGCTTTTTCCCCATCCTCGCCGGAAGCGCTGCAACACTCGCGCTAGCCCTCACGGCTCGGACGATCGCGGGCGATGCCGCCGGACGGCTCGCGGTCATCCTGTTTGTCGTCATGCCGATCTCGGCCGCGGGATTCATTCTCGCGACCCCCGACGCTCCAATGCTGTGCGCGCTGGCCTGGACCATCTGGGCGGTGGTCCACGCGCTCCTCATCAGCGCCGAGTCGGACGATGAACCCGGGCACGCCACCGAGCGCGAACGGCCCAAGACGCTCCTCTGGTGGGCGTTGGCAGGGCTCTTCATTGGCTGCGCCATGGCATCCAAGTTCACGAGCGTGTTCGTTCCGGCCGCCATCGCAATCGCCTGCCTGCTCCACTCACGACTGCAAAATCGACTCGGCGAGCCCGGCCCCTATCTGGCCGTGATGCTCGCTTCGCTCGTGCTGGCTCCCGTACTCTACTGGAACTGGCAACACGACTGGGTCGCCTTCGCCTTCCAATTCAAGCACGGGCTCGGCGACCCAAAGGGCGGGGCACTCGGCGCGCTCAATCGCGAGCTCGAGCTCATTGGCGGACAAATCGGCTTGGTATCGCCGATTTTGTTCTACTTCATCGTTCGCGCGATTCGTCGCGGGCTCGATCCGACGCCCGACGGTGTCCGGCTCGTGCTCAGCGTCATTCCGATTGTCTGCTTCTGCTTCTTCTTCTACAGCGCCACGCGCAAATCGGTCGAGGCCAACTGGCCCGCTATTGCCTGGCTGCCAGCGGTGGTGCTGCTCGCAAGTGATCCACCAGTGCGCGAACGCGCCAAGAAATGGTTCAACGGCGGGCTGGTGTTTGCGGGCACACTCTCGGCCATCATATACCTGCATACGATTACACCCATTCTCCCGCTCCGCGCCGATCGCGATCAGGTCGCCAAAGCCTGGGGCTGGGATCAGCTCGGTGCGGTGGTCGATCGGAATCGTGGGTACATCACCGATCGCGCGGCGTTCAATGTTGGCACCCTATTCGTGGCAGCCGAGCGCTATCAGGATGTGAGCGAGCTCGCCTTCCATCTGGCCGACAAGCCTCAGGTGCTCTCGCTCAACTTGATGGGACGTCCCAATCACTACGACCTGCGTCCCACCTTCACCGATCGCGCCAAGCCCGGCGACGCGATCCTGCTCGTGCTCGACGAAGAGCCCTCCGAGCCCAAAGAGATTCGCAAGCTCGCTTGTTGTTTCCGCCGCATTGATCAGCGCGAGATGGTCGCGCTTGTGCGCGGCGATGGTGTCGTCACACGCAAGCGTTTGTGGTTCCTGCGCGAGTGGACCGGTGACTGGCCGCTGCGCACCCAACCTTTCCCGTGGATTAACTGATATGAGCACCACTCGTCGCACCACCAAGCCGATGGTTCCTGCCGATCTCGATCACTGGCTCGCTGACAATGATCAGCGCATTCACGACGAGCTCTTTGACTTCCTCCGTATTCCGAGCATCAGCGCGCGCAGCGAGCACAATCCCGACACGCGTCGCGCGGCGAAGTGGCTCAACGACAAACTCACCAGCATCGGATTCACGAGCGCCGTGCACGAAACACCGGGGCATCCGGTGGTACTCGCCGAATGGCGGAAGGCGCCCGCTGGCGCGCCAACGTTGCTGATCTACGGCCACTACGACGTACAGCCCGCCGAACCACTCGAGCTCTGGACGAGCCCGGCCTTTGAACCCACGATTCGCGACGGCAAGATTTTTGCCCGCGGCTCGGTGGACGACAAGGGACAGCTCTGGGTGCACGTCAAGGCGCTCGAAGCGCATCTCGCCGTGCGTGGCACGCTACCGTGCAATGTGATCGTGCTCGCCGAGGGCGAAGAAGAAGTGGGAAGCGAGCATCTCGCGCCGTTTATTGAGCAGCACAAGAAACGGCTCGCCTGCGACGGCGTGGTGATCTCCGATTCCGCGATGTTCGCGCCTGGGATTCCGAGCATCCTGAGCTCGCTCCGTGGACTCGCCTATTTCGAGATCAACGTCGAAGGGCCGAACAGCGATCTGCATTCCGGCATGTACGGCGGCGCTGTGGTGAACCCTGGCATGGCGCTCGCGCGGATCCTCGCGACCTTCCACGATGCCAAGGGGAAGGTCGCCATCAAGGGGTTCTACGACGGCATCAAGCCGTTCACCGCCGCCGTGCGCAAAGGCATGAAGATGCTGCCGTTCAAGGACACCACATTCATGCGCGAACTTGGTGTGAAAGCGCTCGGTGGTGAGCCAGGTTACACAACGCTCGAGAAGTTGTGGACGCGCCCGACCTGTGAAGTGAATGGCCTGCTCAGCGGCTATACTGGCGAAGGGGCCAAGACGGTGCTCCCCGGCAAGTCCATGGCAAAGGTCAGCTGCCGATTAGTACCGGGGCAGGACCCCAAGCAGATCGAAAAGCTGATGAAGGCGCACGTGAAGAAGGTCGCGCCCGCTGGTGTGAAGGTCACCGTCACGCACCTGCATGGTGGAAAGCCGTGGCGCGCCGAGCTCGACGGTCCGTTGTTTGATGCGGCGCAGATCGCACTCAAAGCGGCGTTCAAGCGCGACGCGGTGATTGTTGGCGAGGGCGGGTCGATTCCCGTGGTTGGCGACTTTGAGCGGATTCTGAAAGCACCGGTGTTGCTCGTGGGCTTTGGATTGCCCGGGGAGAACGCGCACGCGCCGGACGAATGGATCAGCGTCGACAATCTGCGCCGCGGACTCCGCGCGATGGCCGTACTCTACGAGGAAGTCGCAAAGTAACGCGTCGTCGTCCGGAATAAGCAACGCGGCCCCGCGCGATGTGCGCGGGGCCGCGTGTCGTTCGTGAACGAAACGACCTACAACCCAGCCAAGAGCGCTTCGTTGCTTGTCGTGCCGGCGATCCGCTTGATCAGCCACTCCATGCCGCTCGTCGGCGGCATCTGCTGCAGCCCGCGACGCAGCGTGTAGATCGCGTCGATCTGATCCTGCCGATACAGTTTTTCCTCGCGACGCGTCCCGCTCGTCGCAATATCGAATGCCGGGAAAATACGCTTCTCGGCCAGCCCGCGATCGAGCTTGATCTCGCAGTTGCCCGTGCCCTTGAACTCTTCGAAGATCACGTCATCCATACGCGAGCCCGTTTCAACCAGCGCGGTCGCAATAATCGTGAGCGATCCACCGCCATGCTCTGGGGCGATCGAACGGGCCGATCCAAAGAACGCCTTCGGCCGTGCCATCGCCGAGCTGTCCAAGCCGCCCGACAGCGTACGTCCCGTGCCACGCTCGGCCGTATTGAATGCACGTGCCATACGCGTCAGCGAGTCGAGCACAATCACGACGTCCTTGCCCAGTTCGACTTCACGACGCGCACGCTCGAGTACCATTTCGGTGACTTCGACGTGGCGCGACGCCGGCTGATCGAAGCTGCTCGCCACAACCTCGCCAACACCCCACGAGATCGCTTCGCTCACTTCCTCGGGACGCTCATCCACCAACAGGATCAGCAACACGGCATTCGGGTGATTGATCGCCACGCCTTCGGTGATCGCTTGGAGCAACATCGTTTTGCCGGCGCGGGCCGGCGCCACGATCAGCGCACGCTGGCCGTAGCCAATCGGCGCAATCAAGTCGATCGCGCGACGCGTGAGTTCCGGACCCCCCTTCGCCGAACGCCCCGTCTCGAGCGTCAGCTTCCGCTCGGGATAGCTCGCGGTGAGCGACCCAAAGTCAGGGCGCCGCACTTCGAGGTTCGGTTCCATGTCGTTGATCGCCGTGATATCGGTGACCATCAATCGGTTCCGGTGATCGCGGCCGGTGGTCGCGGCCAGCTTGTCGCCGCGCCGCAGTCCGAACTTCCGCACGAAGAACGGGTGCACGTAGGCATCGCCCTGGTCGGCGAGATAGCTATTGCCCGGTCGGCGGACGAACCCAGCGTCACGCGAAGGATCATACCAGCCAACCGTCGGCGCATCTGGCGAGACCGTCGGCGGCGGCCCGTCGAGCCGCGGCTCACCCGAGGTGAATCCCCCGGTGCTCGCCATGTTGCCATTCGGTCCCTGTCCGCCGCCGTTCTGCATACCGCCGCCACTGCCATTCCGCTGACGACCCCGACGATTCCGACGCCCACGGCGCGCACCACGCTGCTGGTCGCCGCCCTGGCCCGGATGCTGCCCCGGCTGCCCCTGGCGCGGATTGTGATGGTGCCGTCCACCCTGCGACTGGCCCTGCCCCTGGCCCTGCGGCTGGCCCTGCCCCTGCGGCTGCTGGGAATAGGCCTGCCCATCCATTCGCTGGTCCTGACGCTCGTGACGCGGGGACTGCGGCGCCTCGGCGATCGGTTCGGCGCGTGGCGCTTCTACGCGCGGCGCTTCCGCTCGCGGCGCTTCTGGCGTGGATTCAGTGGTACCAGCGGCATCGGCTGCTCCCGCCTTCGGGACGCGCGGTCCACGACGACGTGGCTGACGCGGCTTGGCCGATCCATCTGATGTGGCGTCTGATGTGGCGTCTGGAGTGGCCGGTGAGGGCGCACTGGGCGCAGGACTCTCGCTGGCGTCGCGGTACGGATCGGCTTCCCCGGCCATGTCCTGCGCGGGAGCAGCGTCGGTCGAGCGGGCACGCGGGGTGCGGCCGCGACGAGCGGGGCGTCGTGGTTCAGTCATGCAGTGTGTAGTACGAGTGATTCGGTTGGGTACACGATGGCCGCGGAGCGGCCGCTACGGCGCCAAGAAAAGCGCAAATCCATCCATCTATCCGCAGGCCCACAATGGCCACGCGAATCTTAAAAACACGGGGGAAACGCGAACGTTGCTCAATCTGGAGAGACAGCGCAGAGGCACAGCCTCCGCCACATCTTCGGGTCGCGGTATGCGTGGACAGTTCACACGCGGACCAGCGACAACTCTCAGCCCCCAAGTGCAACAGGGCGCTCACCATTGAGTATGGCGTCCGCTCACGAATCGCGCAACCCACCCACCGGGTGTCGCCACGGCTGTCCCCCAGTCGGTGAGGGCTTGCACCCCCGTGCGGTGCACTCACTCCCACCAGACCGTTTAGATTCCTCTGCCTATGCTCTCGCCTTTCACCGACATCCGCGCTGCACTCGGCGCCATCGTCCAAGAATATCATCAGCGCGGCGACGTGCCCCGACTCTTGGAGCAGGTCTCCACACTCGCCGAAGCGGCACCCTCCGATCAGCTCCTGATCGCGGTCGAGCCCTACCGCGAAATGCACGAAGTCGCGGGCCCGATCTATGAAGTGATCGCTGGCCGCGAACCGAACAACGCGAAAGTGTTGGTTGCACTCGCCAACGCGTACTGGCTCACCGGACGGGGACCCGACGTGGTGGGTGGGCTCGCCTCACGCGCGCTGGCCGCCGATCCGGAAAATCGCGCCGCCTGGCATCTCTGGGCGCTCACGGAATCCTCGCCCCGCCAGCGCACACAGCGCTGGCAGCAGGTGGTGACGCGCTTTCCAGACGACCAACTCGCGCAAGCGAATCTCGCCGACAACGCCGCCGCACTCGCCGGCGCCGAGAATGATCCTGTCGCGCTGAAGCTCGCGATTGCGACGTACGAAGGGCTCCTCGCCAACGCGACGCACGATGCACAACGCGCCGCGCTTGGCAGCGCACTCAAAACACTGCGCGACTGGAAGATCTAACCGACGCCGGTCACGGACCGGCGTCGGCACTGTGACTCAGGGCTTGGCGCTTCCCACCACGAAGCGCTCGTGTGTCGCCTCGAGCCGATCGAGTGTCTTCTCGATCGCGTTCCCGATCACCTGCACACGCGGCAGGCTGTGCGTGTTGAATGCCCCGGTAAACGGGCTCGGCGCCGCCGGCCCCGCCACTTCGAGCACTCCGTCGTGCGCGTAGTGGATCGTGCGGCCGCTCTTCTTGTCGGTCCAGCTCCCCTGCCAAGCCAGTGGACGGTTCTTTGGCCACAGCCCCTGCGGGAGTGCCATGGTGCGCACCTTGTAGCCCGGCACCGCCGAATCGATGGCCATCACGCCACGCGCAATCTGCTCCTGCACAAAGCCATCCGGATACTTGTTGAGCTGCGCATGCCAGAGCGTGTGGTTGCAAAGCTCGAACCCCTGGTCCGCCAGGAACTTCACTTTCTTGAAGCGCCACTCGGACTTCTGTCCTTCAATGCCCTTCTCGCCAAAGAACGCATGCCCCGCCTTCGCCGCCGGGAGCAGGCAGAAGGTGGCGCGGTTCTTCCAATCCGGATGCTTCTTGTTGAAGTCGAGCCAAATACCAACCGCGCTGTTGGGGTCAATCTCCAACTGCCCATTCTTCTCGAGGTAGCGGAACTGCCCCGGCGACGCGTCGTCAAAAGTGAAGACGACCGGTGAGGTGCCCGCGGGAATGTCGAACTTCTTATCCATCAACTGCGCAACGGTGATCGGACGATACCCGCGATCATACAACAGCTGGATGTCGCGCCGAAAGTGATTCACCTCGCGGCTGTAAGTACCGTCTTTGTCACCAATGAGGTGATACTCGAGAATCGGCACACGGCCGTTCTGATTCGGCGCGCGAGTCGCGGCGCTTGGAGTCGCCGCGCTTGGAGTCGCGGCGCTTGGAGTCGCGGTGCCGGTGGCGTTTTGAGCGGGGAGCGTTGCCGCGGCAAACACACACGCGGCAACGAGCAACAGTCGATGGTTGGTCACGCAGGAACAATAATCAGATTAGCCCAGCAATCCGAGTGCGCTGCCGCCGCTGAACCCTGGAAAGAGTGCTTCGGGCTTTGTCGCACCCATGTGTCGCGTGGCAATCTCGCGGAACACCGTACGGAAGTCGGTCGTGAGTGCTAAGTCACGTCCTTCATACAACTTCTCGGGCGCCAGTCCGGGCCACGAGCCGTACACCTTCTGTCCTTTCACCTGGCCGCCAATGACCATCATGGCGCCGGCATGTCCGTGATCGGTGCCGCCATTGCCATTCTGACGCGCCATGCGGCCGAACTCACTCATGGTGAGAATCACCACATCGTCCATCTTGTCGCCGAGGTCGGTGACGAGCGCCGCAATCGACTTGGCGAAATCGTCGAGTCGTCCCGCGAGCGCGCCAGTCACACTGCCTTGGTTCACATGCGTGTCCCAGCCGCCGATATCGGCAAAGGCAATCTCAAGTCCGACATTCGACTTGATGAGCTGTGCCACCTGCCGCAACCGGTTGCCAAATTGCGTGTTGGGATACGAGGCACCATTCCGCGGCTGATACTGTTGCGGGTTGGCGCTCTTCAGCATCTTCACGGCGTCAAACATCTCGGCGCCGGCGCCATGAATCGCATCGGGGGTGCCGTTGCGGTAGAGCGCTTCCAGGCGCGTGACCGCGTCCCCCGTGCTGCGCACGGTGAACTGGTCGAGCGAACCCATCGCAACGGCCGGTGCGTTCCCCTGCAGGATGCGCGGCGTCTGCTCCACCATGGCCACCGCGCGGAATGGCGTCACCTCACACTGCTGACAGGTGCCGTTCATGGCGAGATAGCGATTCAGCCAGCCGTCTCCTGTGCCTTTGTTGTCGGGGGTGCCGCTCTCCATGTAATCCTGCGCGTCGAAATGCGAGCGCGTGCTGCTCGGGCTTCCAACCGCGTGAATCGGTGCGAGCATCCCGCGAGCATACAGCGGCTGCAACGGCGCGAGCATCGGGTGAAATCCAAAGAAGCCATCCAAGTCGATCGCCCCAGCAGTCCCGCGTCCATTCAGCGGCGTCGGAATCGCGATGTTGGGACGGAGCTTGTAGTAGTTGGGGTCGCCAAAGGGGACCACCACATTCAAGGCATCGGCCGCGCCGCGCTGAAAGAGGCAGATGAGCACTTTCCCCTTCTGTGCCGCGGGCAACTCCATGCCGAACGCGGTGCGCCGCAGAAACGAGGGGCTCAGCCCCATCGTGACGAGCGCGGCCGCACCAGACCGCAGAAAGAATCGACGTTGCATGATTACCGCCGCTGGAATTCGGGAGAGCCGAGCGCGAGACCAATGACTTGATTGATCCCCTTGATCGGCGGTAATGGGCGACTCGCCATGGCCCCGTCGGCCGGTGTTGCGGTAAGCAGCGGATTCGTGCCGCTCAACAGTACGGCGCGTGTGTCAGCGGAAATCGACCCCCCAAGCAGTGCTGCCGTTACCCCATCCACTTGTTGCTCGAGCGGCGCGTTCTTGAGCGCATCAGCGCCAGGGAATCCGAGTGCTGCCGCACCGGGTACCCGACCAGCTGCCGCTACAAAGCCAAAGTTGATCCGCTGCATGATCGCCCCGGTGTTCATCCACTTGTCGCCGGTGTCGGGCCACCCATCCGGCGTCTGATGCCCGAAGATCGGCTGCCCGAGCCCGGCCACGAGCTGCGCGGTGCGCGGCGTCGGATCCGGCTTGCCGTCGAGCGCGCGCACGGTGCTCACCACCACCTCGAAGGGTGTTTTCACCTTGCCGCGATACGTCGACGCCGCAAAAAACTCCTGACTCGTCACAATCGTCCGCAGCACCTCGCGAATGTCGCCATCAGTCGCCGTAAAAACCGCCGCCGCGCGATCCACCAGCGCGGGGCTTGGCGTATCACTCACAAAATGGCGCGCCAGTTTGAAGGCGATGTAATGCGCGGTGCTCGGATGGCGCGCGACAATGTCGAGCACCTCCTCGCCATCCTCGACGCCGCGGCCGGCGGCGAGCGTATGGCCCAGCACCACTTTCTCGCCGGCGTCGTGCATCAGCGGCACAAAGTTGAAGCCACTCTCTGCTTGGCGGGGGCCCTGCAGTGTCCAGCCGGTCAGCGCGCGCGCCACATTGATCACATCGGCCTGTGTGTAGCCGCCATCCACGCCCAGGGTGTGCAGTTCGAGCAACTCACGCCCGTAGTTCTCATTGAGTCCGGCCCGTCCGCGGGGTGGAGTGGCAGCAATCGCCTGCTGCCCGCGTCCCCCAGCGGCCGCGCGCGTTTGCAGTGCACGAATCTGCGCGGGCGAGAGCGCGGTGAGTCGGCCACCGGCCATCACAAGTCGCGGACGTGTACTGTCGGCCTGGCTCTGCCAGTTATCCAAGTAGAAGAGCATCGCGGGGCTCTTGGCCACCGCGCCAAGGAGGTCGCGGAACTTCCCGAGCGCATGCGGGCGAATCGACTTGGTCTCGTATTCGGCCAAGTGATACCGCGCCTGCGGCCCCTTGGCGGCGTACACCGTGAAGTGATTGAGCCAGAAATCGACCATCACTTCCTGCAGTTGGCGCTGGCTAGTGGCGGCGCGCGTCACCCGCGCGCTGTTCACTTCGCCCACGAGCTGACGGCTGGCTTCGAGTGCCTTTTTATAGTCGGCGCTGTCGGCGGCGGTGGCCTCGCGCCCCTTGGTGCGGGCGGCCATTTCCTGCTGCAGCACGCCAGGCGGGGGAACCATCCGTTGCAGCTCGGCGGCGTCGACCTCCAGCAGCTTGTAGTTCTCGTGCATAAACTGCTCGGCGGCGGCGTCGTCAATCCGGTCCGGGTGCAGCTGGAGGTCGATCCACCGGTCCACCCCCATTTCACGGACGCGCGAGACGTCACCCGGGCGTGCTCCGAAGGCGAGCCGGCTCAGGACATGTGAGAGCTGTTGGTCGGCGGTCTGCTCCCGCGGGCCGGAGGGAGCCATCGCCGGGGTGGCAGCGGTTCGCGCGCCACTCCCGGCGGCGCTCCCGGCGGCGCTCCCGCCGCAGGCGGTCACGGTCAGCGCAGCCACCCCGCCGCAGAGCACGCGCGCGGCGCCGAGGCTCCACCAAGCGCTGAAAACCCGACGATTCAACATGTGACACTCCCGTAATGCGACCGTAGGGCAGACGTCGTCGTCCGCTGACTTGTTAAGAATCGATGAAAGTTTCAATTAATCAATAAGGCGTTGTGACCGATACTCAGTAGGCAAGGTATAGCCACTAGGGAAAGCCAGTCGGTCCCTCTCGTCCAGACACCGGAAACAGCGCTCATGAACCCGCTCCACGCCCTCGACCTGCTTGCCTCGGAAGCCAATGCGCTCCTCGAGACGTATCTGGGTGCCGGTGCTGCGATCTCGCCGCATGCTTTGATGTTGTCGCCCGGTGGCGATTCGGCGGGGTTCCGGTCGGTCTTGATCGACGCGCCCGCTCGCGAAGAGCAACTCGCGGTCTTCCGGGAAAGTGACGGGGCGGACTGGACGGACTCCGACGAGGGCTAACGTCGCTCCGCACGGAAGATGCGCGGCTTCCTTACGGACTCGGTCATTCCTATCGAACGAGCGCGCGACCGACTGTAGCGACGGTCATTCCGGCTCGGCGAGCGCCTGTAAGTTCTCGAGATCCTCTAGGTCCTTCCGTCGACCGACCGCGCGCTTGTTCGCCATCAGGTCCTGCCGCCCGATGAACGGCGCCTGGATCCCCTGGAATCGCTCCATAATCCTGCGTTGCCACGCGTCGGCGAACTCAACGCCGTCGATCGCGCTCATGATGTCGATCCGATAGGGCGGCACGCCGAAGTGCACCAGCTTGTCGGGGTCTACAAGGTCCGAAGCTCGGATTCCGAGCGCGTCGAGCGCCACACCGAATTCGGCGAGCGCGCGCATCACGCGCGTTGCGTTCTCCGCGGACGCGTCAATCCAGATGTCGAAATCCGCGGTAGCACGCGGGATACCGTGCGCGCCGAGGGCGTACGCTCCCACGACGAGGAATCGCGCGTCCGCTGACTGCAGCTCGACGATCAGATCGCGAAAATCTCGATTCATGGCGACGGCGAGCGGCGGGCTCGCGGTATGATGTGCACCGGCATCTCGGCCCTGGAATAGCTCGGCAGAGGCAGCTTCGCGAGCGCCCAGAGCTCCGCGCTCAGTTCCTCGACCATCGCGATCCGACGCTCGCGCGTCGCCACCACGTACGTGCTTGCGGCCTCCGCACTTCGGCGCGGCAGGATCCGCGCCGTGATGTCATACCGCACCGGCCGCCGCCCCGAACGCGGCTCCGCGACGAGCGCCAACGGCATGAGCTTCACAGCTTTTGTACGTGCCGCATCATCACCGAACGCGAGCAATCGCTCCGCCACCCACTCGATATCTGCCGCGGTGATCCTACGGTCGCTCGGCCACGCTGCGAAACACTGGTCGTGGAAACGCCGATACGCGCGCCCAGCTTCGCGGACCCGAACCATCGCCGCTGCCGCCTCAGGGCTGAGGGTGCGGCGGCTCTTCCGGCCTCCGCGAGCACCGATCGTCGCGAGATAACGATTGATTGGGCGCATGACTGAACATAAGCCGCTTATGATGAAACATCAACTCAAATAGTGGTTTAGTCATCGAATATCGAACAAAAAGAGCGCGCGCCCCGACGCTCCCCGTCGCGGCGCGCGCTGCTCGTTTCGAAAGCCCTCAGATCTTGTGATAAGCGATCCGCGCCGCCTCCGCCCGATCGGGCGCGATGTACGTCTCGAAATCCGAGAACATCCCCGGCGCTTCCTTCTGCATGATCCGCAGCGTCATCACCGCCATCCGCCGGATCTCAAACTCCGCCCCCTCGCTCGAACGCAGCTCCAGCATCGTGCGCCAGCCGCGCACATTGGCGGTGACCACGATCTTCGTCTCCGTCGAGTTCGGCAGCACGCCGCGCGCGGCCTCGCGCGCCATCTTCCGACGGTGGACCTTGTCCTCCACCCACTTATACCGCTCCATCAACTCGGCGACCAACGCCACATACGACGTCTGCGCCGACTCGATCTGCGTCTGCCAAGCCTTCAGAAGGCTCTCATCGCCAATGATCGACGGCGGTACCACAAACGCCGCCTCGCTCTCGTCCACGTAGCGCTGCGACAGCTGCGAATACGCAAAACCCGCACGATGCCGCACCAACTCGTGCGTCAACGAGCGGCTCACCCCCTCGAACAGGAGCGAGTAGGTCGCATGCTCGAGCACGCTCCCGTGTCCCTGCTTCTTGATGTTCTCCAGATACTCGCGCGTCGTCCGATTGGCCGGGTTCTTCTGGCTCATGTAGCAGAGACGCCCCGCGAACTCCGCGAGCCGCTCACCATCGGTGCTCTCGCCCATCCAGTTCACAGGAAGATGCGCCGGCTCAATGAACTGCGGCCGAGCGAGAACAGTGATCGTGGGTTCGGTATAGAAATGCGGCATCGGTACGGGGGTTGAGTTCCCCAGAAAAATAACGCCCCGACGCTCCAGACGGGCGCCAGGGCTCCACCCCGCCTCCAATCCCCCAGCCCTACAGCAGCCCCAGTCGATGCTGCGCCCACCCCTGAGAACGGTTCACAGCGTCCAACGCCACCCGCGCCTCAGGGGCGATCGCCGCCGCCTCGGGATCGTACTTGATCGCCGGAAATGGCTCTTGCCCAGCCAGCGGCACCTTGACCCCGGGGTTCAGGATCCCCGTCGGGTCAAAGGCCACCTTCGTGGCCGCAAAGAGCGCCACCGACTCGGCGTTCCACACCTGCGCCAGCAACGGGGTGCGGAGCCGCCCATCGCCATGCTCGGCGCTCAGCGTGCCGCCGAGTCGCGCAATGAGCGCCGTCACATTGGCGAGCACCGCCGCGAGTCGGCCGCGCCAATCCGCCTCGCGTACGTCGACCAGCGCATTCACATGCGCGTGGGCATCGCCCGCATGTCCGAAGATCACGCACTGCATACGCTGCGCCGCGAATGCCGCCCGAACCCCGCGCACATACGCAGGAAATTTGGCCGGTGGCACCGCGCCGTCCTCGACGACCTGCATCGACGACAGATACGGATGCAACCGACTCAGCGTCGGGCTCGCCGCGTGACGAATGGCCCAAATCTGACTCGCCATGGGATCGTCCGGCGCTTCCAGCACACTCGCCGCTCCAGCCGCTCGACATGCCTCCGCCATCTGGCGCATGTGGTCGGCAGCTCCGCGCTCCGAATCTCCTTCAGCCTCGATCAGCAACGCTCCTTCCGCGCTCTCAGGAATGGTGATCGGCGTTGCCGATCGGGCAATGTCGAGAAAGGTCTTGTCGAGCAACTCCACCGCCGTCGCGCCGAGTCGGGTGGCCTCGCCGGCAGCTTCGACGGCAGCTTCGAGCGTGTCGAAGGTGACAAAGAGACTCGCCGTAGCGCTGCGCATTGGGATCAGCCGCAACTCGACGTTCACAAAGAGCGCGAGTGTGCCCTCGCTCCCCACCAACAGATCCACGAGGTCGCGGCTGTCGCGCCAGGCGGCCAGGGCGTAGCCGCTCGACTCTTTGCGCACGCCGACATGCGCCAGCGGATCGGTCGACGCTAACACACGCGGCGCCACATCACGAAGGAACCGTTCCACCGTCGGGAGTTCGGTCGGAAGCGCGGCACCGCGCCGAATCCACGCGCGCGTGCCATCGGCAAAAATGCACTCGAGTCCCGTGACCCACTCACGCGTGGCGCCAAAGCGCACGGATCGTGCTCCCGCCGAATTGCAGGCGACCATGCCGCCGAGTGTTGCAAAGGCCCCGCTTGAGGGGTCCACCGGAAAGGAGAGCGCGGCCTGATTGGCGATCTGCTCCGCCCGATCACGTTCGATGCCTGTGCCGCAGATCATGCGTGCGGTGGATGCGTTGGCCGGCGCATACGTACGCAGCTGACCGAGATCAACAATGACCCATTCGCCCACGGCGCCATTGCCCATAGAGCTGCCGGAGCCGCGCGGGATCAGTGGAATGCCGTTGGCGTATGCCCACCGCACGAGGGTGACCACGTCGTCGGTGTCGATCGGCACGGCCACCGCGCACGGTATGATGCGCCCGATTCCCGCGGATTCACTGTACACGCCGCAGGCGGCAGCATCGGTGCGGAACGCGCCGCGGAATCCAGCTGGCGCGGTCAGCGGGCCCATCGGCGAGGACATCACCGACGCGTCAGGCTGATGCCGCCGCGAACGGCGCGAACCGTCGATCCTTCACCCGTTCCACGAGCGCGCGGAGGGCGACGTTGCTGACCAGCGCCATGAGTCCCGCGACCATCAAGGATTTCACTTCGGCCCGCGTGATTTTTACGGTGCCCCCCTCGATCAGCATCGCTTGCGTGCGTGTGAGATCGCGCAGGGTGGCGTAGGCGAAGAGCAGGGGAAGCACACAGAAGGCGCGGATAGCGATCGCGCGGCGCGGAATCATCAGGATGTACTCGAGCGCATCGTCGAGGTCCTTCCACGCCATCTCAATGAAATCCACCACCGCGGCGTGGTTGCGATCGAGATGCTCGGGGGAGAGCAGGGTGGCGTGCCCACTGCCCTGTGCTACGAGCGAGTGCTCCGGGATGTAGATGGAGTTCTCGTGGCGCGCGTCCCAGGCAATGTCTTTCAGGATGTTGACCGTCTGCAGCGCCTGGCCAAACTGCTGACACTTGTCCCAGAGCTTGGTGAACTCCGGCTTCCCGATGCCTGGGCCATGGAGCTGCCAGAGTTCGGTGAGCATGCATCCCACCGTGCCGGCCACGTAATAGCAATACTCGCGATACTCGGCGACGGTCTGAATGCGAATCCCGTTCGGATAGAGCCCCACGAACTTTCGCATCCCATGCACCATCACGCCCACCCAGTGCATCACGCGGTCGCGTGTGCGTTCGGGGAGCGAGCGGAGCAACACGCACACGAGGTCGGTGTGACGCAACAGATCGACATGCGCCGGATCGCCCTGAATGTCGGCCGCCGCGACTGGAAATCCGTCGGCGACGCTGGCGTCGCGCAGGCAGATCAAGAACTGGTCGAGGAGTTCGCGCTTCCGATCAGGGGAGGCGTGGCCGTCATCTTCGATCGTGTCGGCAATGCGGCAGAGCAGATACGCCGTGAGTACGGCACGCCCCAGGGTGCCCGGAAGAAAGCGGATCGAGATCGCGAAGGTGCGCGACACCTCAGGGAGCACCACGCGCCCGAACTTCTCCGCGTAGCGGAGCCGCGCGGGCGTGTCGAGGGGGCTAGGAGCTGACGGCATCGTCATGCACGAACGCTACGTGATTGACCGGCGTTGGGATAGTCGCGGGAAGGCCCGTGAGGTGACGACACGCGGTTAGATCCCACCAAAGGCAATCGCAATCTGCCGCTCGATCGACGCCAACATCTCGGCAGGGAGTGGGAAGGTCTTGGCGAAGGTCGCCATCACATCGGTGCCCGGCGCGACGCCCGCAGCACGCAGATAGAACGCCGCGTACTTCGTCGCGAGCGCGGGTGAGATCTTGCCCACGAGCATCGCCCCGCCGCGCACACTGGCCGTGCTCTGGAGTTTGGCGGCGGCACCACTGCGCTTTTCCGCCGGCGTGGTGTTGTCGTCCACCGAGGCCGTGGTCAGCGACGACACCGCTTCGTGCGCAAAGGCAAAGAGCACATCGGTGGCATGTTCCCGCGATTCCGGAAAGCCAACGGCCACACGATTCATCTTTTTCCCTTCATTCACCGTGCGACCTTCGGCGTCGAGCGACGGCGAGAGCATCAACTCGCCATCGCCGAGCTGGGTGTGGTTCAAGAAGGGCTGAAGGGCGGGGCGCTGGACGTTTTGCCAGAGCGAATCCACCACCTCGAACAGCTGATCACGCTTCTTGGTTTCGGCGAGCCACCAGCTGTGGAAGAACAGATCACGCTCGCTGCGCAGCCCGGCCAGAAAGCGTCGGGCGAAATCGCGGTCTTCCGTGCTGCGGAAGGTGCTCGCGAGAAAGGCCATCAGTTCCGCGGATGCCTCAGTTTTTGCAGCGCGCGGATTGCCGTCGGATTTGACGAACAGATCGAGGGCCGACTCCATCTCAGCCCAGCTCCCGAAGTAGAGCGGCAGGAACTGTGCGGCGAGCAGCGACGGGTTGTCGTGCAGGCGCTTCGCGAGCGATTCGTGGTTCGCATCGAGCTCGCTGAAGATGTTCGCCGAGCGTTTGGCGACCGTGAGTGCGGTGCGATAGGTAGGGGCGAAGATCGGAATCTGTGAGCTATCGCTCGAGATCATGGCGAAGCCGTGGAGCCAGAGGTCCACATGCTCGCGGGATCGCACCGGCCAGCGGGCGGCGGTGCGGGTGTCGGTGCGGGTGTCGGTGCGGGGCGACTGGGCCCGTGCGGTGTGTGGCGCACCCAGCGTGAGCAGGGAGATGGCCGCGAAGGCGGTCACGAGCACAGAACGGAGTCGACGCGGCGCGTATGGCATGTCTACCTGAAACCCTCGAATGCCCAAGAGGATCGCCGTCAGATGGAGGAGCGCCCGCAGGTGATGCAGAACTTCCATCCCGCTTCGAGCTCGCTGCTGCACGCGGCACAGCGGCGCGCGAGCACGTTCTGTCCGCAGTTGGGGCAGAAGTGCGCGGCGCGTCCATCGGGCAGGGTGTGGCCGCAGTGCGTGCACTCGGGCCCTCCGGACCCTGCGGACCCTGCGGACCCTGCAGCGCGCGGACGTACCGGCGCTGCCGCCAAGTCTGCGAGCGCGTTGGCTAATGCACTCAGCTCACTTTCCGGCTGATGCGGGACCACCGGAGCCGCGTCGAGTGCCGTCTCGAGTGCCGTCTCGAGTGCCGTCTCGAGTGCGGTCTCCACGGCAGTCGTAGGCGCAAGGTCGGGCGCTGGGTCAAGCGACTCCATGCGTTCCAGCGCACGGCGCGTGTGGTCCTGCGACAGCGCCACACGCGCGTTCAGATACGAACGGTACACCGCGAGATTCGGATTCGGCGACGACAACTCGTTGCGCATGTCGTCCTGCAGCATCTCGTCGGCAAAGATGTAGCCCCCTTCGCCAGAGAGCAGTCGCATCACCACGTGCGCGTAATCATCGTTCGTCTCGGTCCCAATGGCCGTCCGCACCGTGCGATACGGCACATATCCCATCAGTTCGGCAACCTCAAACGGTTGCGCGAGATATTCCGGGCGCGAGTCGCGAAGGACCCGCACAAGGGTGGCGAACAGGCGATCCAGTTCGGACATGGCGGTGACGCCTCGGTTCAGGTCCGGGGAAGAGCGGGTGATGCTGTGAAGCTCGCGGCGTCCGGAAAGGGACTCGGGTTCGCGTGTCGCGCGCCCTTGGCACGCGCGAGCGCGAGCCAACTATCAAACTCCGATTCCACCAATCCACCGGAGTTGGACTGCTCAGCGGCGGCCGTGGTCGCCAAGTGATTGGCGTACTCATTCTGCGCGTGGCCGTTGTGTCCCTTGACCCAGCGCCAGGACACGGCATGTCCATCCACGGCCCTTATGGCGCCACGCCAGAGTTCGAGATTCTCGATGGCGCCGGTCTTCCGCTTCCACCCGTTGCGCGCCCACCCAAAGACCCACTGCGTCATCCCGTCGACGATATACCGCGAGTCCGTCGTGAAGACCACACGGAACCGCGCGCCGCGGGCGCCGATTGCTGCAAGCGTCTCCGATACCGAGCGTAGCGCCATCCGATTGTTGGTCGTACCGGGCTCGCTGAGCCAAATGTCCCGACGCACCATCACGCCCGCCGCCGTCTGGTACTCCACCAATGCACCGGCGCCGCCGGGGTTGTCCCCCTCGCGGCCATTGCCCAGGCAGGATTCGTCGGCGTAAATCGCAATCACGTCGCGGGAGGTCGCGTCGCTCACTTCAACACCTCAATCGTGTCTGCTTCATCAACCCACAGCGTGAGCGGCTGCCCGGTGGTCGGATGCCGCGCTTCAATGGCCTCACGCCGCCCGCGCAGTACGAGCCGATCGGGTACCACCATGTACTCCGTGCCGCGGCGATACACCGCAATCCGCTTGCCGTCGCGAATCGCATTCTCCAACGCGTCGTACTGCGCCACCGTCAGCTGCGCCATTATCGCGCCACTCCACACCAATCGAGCGCGAGGCGCGTGAGCACGCGCGTGGCAATCGCAATCTCTTCCACCTCCACATACTCCTCGGCGGCGTGCGCCAACGCGATGTCGCCCGGGCCAAAGCAGATGGCGGGAATCCCCGCAGCGGAGAGCAAGGCGGCATCCGTCCAGCAGGCGAGCCCTTCAATCGGCGTGGGGCGCTGCTCTGCCACCAGCGCCGCATCCAGCGCACGCACAATCGGGTGCTCAACCGAAATGTCGTTGGGCCCCTGCGAGAAGCCGACGGCGATCTCCGCGCGCAGTTCGGGTCGCACGGCCCGCACACGATCGCACGCCCCCTGTAACTCGGCGGCAAACGACTCCGCCGATTCTCCCGGCAGTGTGCGGCGCTCATACGACACCACGCATTTGTCGGAGTAGGTCGAGAGCCCCAAGCCACCGCGGATATTCGCGGCGTGGACCGACGCGCGGCCAAGCAACGGATGCGTGCGTGTGGTCAGCACGGTGTGTTGATGCTGCTCCACTTCGGCCATCACGAGCGCGGCCAAGGTGTTGGCGTCCACGCCGATGTCGTAGCGACTTCCGTGGGCCGCGCGCCCATGCACCGTGAGGTCCGCCCACGCGAAGCCGCGGTGCGCTGGAACAATGGCGAGTCGGGTCGGCTCGGTGACGATCGCGGCATCGGCGCGGATTCCAGCGTCGATGATCGCGCGCGTGCCAATGCTGCCGTATTCCTCATCCGCCACTGCGGTGATGATGACCTCGCCAGCGAGCCCCGCGTCGAGCGCGTGCACCGCCGCGGCGCACATCGCGGCAACCCCCGCTTTCATGTCCGTGGCACCACGCCCATAGAGTCGGCCATCGCGAATGGCGGCGTCCCACGGCGCGTGCATCATCCCCTCGACGCCGACGGTATCGAGGTGGCCGTTGAAGAGCAGGGAACGGTTGGTCGACCGGTGGGTGGCGGGATGCTTGGCCCGAGCAACCACGTTTGGTCGTCCTGGGCCGGCGTCCATCAGCGTGACGTCGAGTCCCCAACTGGTGAGGATCTCGGCCAACCGGAGCGCGACGGCCTGTTCGCCCGGCGCATCGACCACGAGGGCCGGATTGCGGGAATCCACGGCGACAAGCGCTCGCGTAAGTGCGAGCGCGTCGCCGCGCGGAACAGTAACCGGAGTCATGTGATCAGCCGGGACAAAAATCCCGGCGCCCTTACTTCTTGGGCGCCGGTGTCTTCTTGGCAGCAGGCTTGGCCGGTGCCTTCGCCGCCGGCTTTGCAGCGGGCTTGGCGGCTGGCTTGGCAGCTGGCTTCGCCGGCGCCTTTGCAGCCGGCTTCGCAGCGGGCTTGGCGGCCGGCTTGGCGGCCGTTTTGACTGGGGCCTTCACCTCGACTCGGGCGGGAGGCTTCATTCCCTTATGTTTCTTGGACCACGCCTCTTCGGCCTCGCGAATCAAGCGGTCGGCTTCATTCTGCGTCATCTGACCGCGACGAACCATGAACTGCACCAAGTCACGGGCACTCTCGACGGCGAACGTCGTCAGTCCCGCGGCGGCATTGATAATGTCTCGCACGGCGCCCGACATCTTGCTGCCGGCCTCCATGCTGATTTCATGCGCCTTGGCAGCCATTTCGGCCACGGTGTCTCGTACATCCGCGCCACGATGGCCCGGACTACGACGTACGGGCGTAGCGGGCGTTGCCGCCGAGTCGGGCGTTCCGGCCGCGGCGCCCTTGGCGGCCGCAGGAGTCTTGTCAGTCATTCTGTTATATGCTCCGCGATAGAGCAGGTGTCGCTCGTGACGTGACACCGAGGCTCGCGCGGATCGACCTTTTGGGTCGTTGGACCAAAATCACGAGAATCCGCGCGAAGTGATTCTGCCAAGTATATGAATTATCGACATCTACGCAAGTGACTAACTGATAAAGAGATGCGACAGAAAAAGGTCGTTTTTGAGTGCCAATTCTGGCTTATTCGTGCATTTAGACCAGCTATTTAGTGACAGTAATAGAACATAATAACGCCATAATACAATCATTTTAGCCAATGCTTCCACTCAAAGGAATCCGCATTCTCGACCTCACTCGGGTGCTCGCGGGGCCACATTGCACCGCTACACTCGCCGATCTGGGCGCCGATGTCATCAAAATTGAGCGCCCCGTAACCGGTGATGACTCCCGCGGATGGGGACCGCCGTTCGACGATCGCGGCGAAAGTGCCTACTACCTCTCCACCAATCGCAACAAGCTGAGCTGCACTGCTGACTTGGCAGATGCCTCCGATCGCGCGCTCCTCACGAGCCTCATCGCCAGCGCCGATGCCGTCGTCGACAACTTCCTCCCCGGGACCCTCGAACGACGCGGCATCACCCCAGCGCAACTACTGCATGCCAATCCGGCGCTCGTCTGGTGCACGATCACCGGCTTCGGGCTCGACTCCACACGGGCGGGCTACGACTTTGTGGTGCAGGCGGAATCGGGCTGGATGAGCATCAACGGCGAGCCCGACGGTGCCCCCATGCGCGCCGGCGTGGCCTTCGTTGACGTGATCACCGGCAAGGACGCCGCCATCCAGCTCCTGGCCGCCCTCGTCGGCACCCGCGCGCAGCTCACCGCTGGTGCCTCCGTTCCCGCCGAAGACCGTCGAGTGAGCGTGGCACTCTACCACTCGGCGGTCGGCGCGCTGGTGAACGTGGCGCAGAATACCCTCGTCACGGGACGCGATGCCGCGCGCTGGGGGAACGCGCATGCCAATCTGGTACCCTATCAACTTTTCGATGCCGCCGACCGGCCCCTGGTGATCGCGGTCGGCAACGACCCGCAGTTCGCCGCACTCGTCCGCGCGCTGGAACTCCCCCCGCTCGGCGATCCACGCTACGCGACCAATGCCGGCCGCCTCGCACATCGCGACCTGGTGGTCGATACGATCGCGGCGCGCGTTGCAACGGCGAGCGCCGCGACATGGATTGCCGCGCTCAATGCGGCAGGTGTGCCGTGCGGCATTGTGCGTGGCGTGCGCGAAGCGCTCCGCGACGTGGACGCCTCGCCGCAAAGCGGGGTCGCGCCGCAGGCGCCGGGAACGGTGCGCCGCGATCCGCCTCGCCTGGGTGAACATTCCGCCCTGGTGCGCGCACACGGATGGGAGGCATTCCGTCACGCCTGAGAGGTGCCCCGATTAGAATTCAGGCAATGATCCACTCCGTGTTTCGTCGTCTCGCGATCCTCACCCTCGTGCTCGTCGCGGGTGTTGTGTCGTGCGACAATGGCACTGCGCCGACCGCCGCCGTGCAGGGGGCAAGCGCGCTCAGTCGCTTTTATGCGATCGGTACGGGGCTGACGATGGGTGCTCAGGGCAGCGGTGTCCTCTACGACTCGCAGGTGCAGGGGTGGGCCTCGCTTCTCGCGCACAGCGCGGGCGCGCGGTTCGTGGCGCCGCAACTCGCCACCCCAGGGTGCCCCGCCCCGCGCGTGGCGCCGCTTCGCACTGGGCTTCGGCTCGACGGACGCGCCATCACGGTGAGCGACACCGTCTGCGCCGGCGCTCGCGGCGTCGACACACTCCCGCTCAACAACCTGGCCCTACTCAACGCCACGGCGTACGACGCGCTGCACACCACCCCCAAGTCCATCACCGGCGCGGGGCTCGCCCCGTACCTCGACCGCGCGCGGTACCCGCTGGTGCTCGCGAGCACGCAGTCGCAGGTCACCGCGATGATTGTGCAGCTGCCCACCTTCGTCTCGCTCGAACTCGGCTGGGGTGAGTTGCTCCCTGCCATTGTGCGCGGGCGACTCGTGGCCGCCACGAGCTACACCCAGAGTGCGCTCTGGACCTATGTGCCCGCGGCAAAGTTTGACACGATCTTCCGCGCCATTGCCGACAGCGTCTCCACCACTGGCGCACGCGCGGTGGTGCTCAGTGTGCCGATGCCGTCGCGCACGGTGGGACTCCGCACGGGCGACGACCTCTGGAGCGATCGGGTGGCACTCGCGGCCGCCGGAATCACGGTGAACGCCGACTGCAGCGGGAGCACGAATCTCATCTACACACCGGCCGTCGTTCCGGTGCTTGCGTATCTGGCCGCGGGCATGGGAACGTCGCGTCCCTTCTCGTGCACCGATGTGGCGGGAGCCGACGATTTTATTCTGACCGCTGCCGATGTGGCGACGCTCGACGCGCAGGCCACGGCAATGAACAGCACGCTGCGGTCGGTGGCGCAGAGCAAAGGTTGGGCGTTTGCCGATATCAGCGCGCTGTTCGATGCCGCGATGACGGCGCGTGGCGCGTATCGGTCCACCGCGGAACTCGGCTGCACCTCGCCCTATGGTCAGTACATCTCCCTCGATGGGCTACACCCGAATGTCGCGGGGCATCAGGTGATCGCGAGCATTGTCGCCGAGTCGGTGAACGCGAAGTACGGGTTTGCGCTCCCCACGGCCAAGCCGACCGGCGTTGCCGCCGCGCAGTTGTGTCCGTGACCCGCGCCGCGGCTGTGATGCGCCCGAAGAAACTCCGGCCCGTCGTCCGTGACGGCGCGCGCCGTTACCCGACGCCGCGGCATTCGTCCTTAGGATGTGACGAGGCTGTAACCCTTCGGGGCTGCGGCTCCGGCAAGGTCTGTCGTCGAGGCGCGTGGGAGGTTACACTAGCGTCGTGACCATGACCGCGGCTGTTCCCCCTACGGAGCTTCCGGAAGACGCCGATCAGGCTATTATCGATCGCGTCCTCGCCGGCGACCAGCAGGCGTTTTCGCTGCTGATTGTTCGTTATAGCGATCCGTTGTACCGGCATGCCGTCGGCATGACGGGGAGTCCGGATGATGCGGCTGACATCCTGCAGAACTCGTTTATCAAGGCGTTCCACCACCTCGGTGAGGTGCGCGGCCGCTTCGATGCCTGGGTCTTCCGGATTGTGGCCAATGGGTGCAAGGACTGGCTCAAAAACATCCGCCGGACCCATCTCAGTTACGAAGAAGACGATCAACCGTCTGGATACGAGACCCCTGAAGAAGAGCTGGACCGGGGGGAGCTTCGTGGTCACCTCGACCGTGCGCTGGCCTCGTTGCCAGCCTCATTGCGAGAAGCCTTCGTGATGAAGCACGTGGAAGGGCGATCCTACGAGGAGATGGCGGAGCTGCTGAATACGTCGGTCGGCGCACTCAAAATGCGCGTTCACCGCGCCCGTGAGGCGCTGCAAAAGCTTTTGGAGGAGCGAGCACCATGATGATGGAACACTTGGACCCACGTGAGTCGGGTCGCGAAGAACTGGCCGCGCCGCGTGCGCAGTCACAGGATCCCATGATCGACCGTGAAGTTCCGCTCGAGTCCGCCACCATGTCGTCCGCGCTCCATGCGTGGCTCGACGGTGAGCCGGTCAGCGAGCAGGAGCTCAAGGCCGATGGCACGTCGTTCGCGTTGTGGAGTGGCGTGCAGGCCGAAGTGGGCCGCCGTCGCAGCATGACCACCCCGGCGAGCATGTCGTCGCAGATTATGGACGCAATCGCACGCGGCTAATGTGCCGTGTACGACGAACGGGCCGGCTCCCACGGGGAGCCGGCCCGTTGTCGTTCTGAGCGCCCTGACATCCGTGACCGAACACTGACACAAAAATTGCGAGACACTGACCGCAGGAGGTGAAAGTTATTGCGTCCCTCATCCCTCAGGTCGTGTGTCTATGCCGTCACAACAACGATTGGCGCCTCTGCGACTCGTGCGCGGCTCAGTGGGCCACGCCGGCACGCTCATGCAGTGGGCGATGGCTGATGCGTTCCGCACCCACGGCCAACTCGCGCTAAAGCCGGTCGGCGTCGACGCGGTCGGCACACGCTATGAATGCCGCGTGATCAGCGACCGGCGCGAACTCCGCAAGGTGTTCCAGTTGCGGTACGATGTGTTTCGTGCCGAGTACGGGTCTCCGCCGTCGATCTTCCGCCTCGACGTGGACGGGTTCGACCGGCACTCGATTCATTTGGCAGTGATCGACCGCACGACACGCCTGCCCGTTGGTGTCTATCGCTTGGTGGCGGAGACGAGTCGGATGGGGTTCTACTCCGCGCGTGAATTCGCCCTGGGGCCGTTCCTCGCGCGCCCGGGCGTTCGACTCGAACTCGGGCGCGCCTGCGTGCATCCGGAGCATCGCAACGGTGCGGTCCTTCGCATGCTGTGGAAGGGGCTCGTGGACGTGGCGCGGTCGCAGGGTGCCGACCAGATGTTCGGCTGTTCGAGCGTGATCTGCCCGCCGACGTTCGAGCGTGGCGCTGCAAGTGTGACCCTGCTTGGCGGGTTGCGGCAGGAGTTGGACTCGCTGCACGCGTTGCGCCCGCTTCAGGGGGTGGTTCCGCAGAAACGCTACGAGATGACGCGCGATATGCGCCATGTCTGGGACGTGGCGAACGCAGGGGAACCTCCGGTGTCAGGCGCGTCTGCAATTTTACCGGCGCTGCTCCGGTCGTACATTCGTGCGGGGGCCTATGTGATTGCCCCGCCCGCCTACGATCGCGAGTTCCGGTGTCTCGACCTACTGACCGTATTCCCGCTTCCCCCGCGTGGGTGAGTGAGCTGGCTCACGGTACTCCGAGAACGGGCCGGCTCCCAGCGGGAGGCGGCCCGTTTTGTTTTCTCCGGTCATGCGCCTATTTCACCATCGGTGCTGACGTCGTAGATTCGTGCGTCGGGTCGCCGCTGCTTCCTGTCCGCTACTTTTTCGGAGTTCCTCTGACGCAGTCTGTGCCCGTTCGCGCAACACTTCCGCTGGGATTGAACGGACTCCGTTCAATCGCGCGACTCGTGGCCATCTTCCTCGTGGCGAGTTTTACGACGGTGGGGTTAGGCTTGGTGAGCCTCCTGCGGCGTCGGCCGATCGATCAACGCCTCGCCCGTGCGCGATGGGTGCATCGCATGAGCCCGTGGTTCATCCGCAGTCTTGGGGTGAGGCTCTCGTCACGGAACAGACTCGCGCAGGCGCCGAGCGGCGCGGGCATGACGGTAGCGAATCACATCTCGTACGTCGACATCTTCCTGTTGGCCGCACAGCGACCGGCCGTGTTTGTGACATCGACTGACGTGGAGGAAACTCCTGTGATTGGGTTTCTCTGTCGTCTGGGTGGCTGTGTGTTTGTCGACCGCCGTTCGGCGCGTGCCTTGCGCCGTCACCTGTCCGAGCTTGCCGATCTGATGCGGGCCGGTGTGCACGTGATTGTGTTCCCCGAGGCGGCGACGTCCTATGGCAACGGCGTGCTGCCATTTAAGGCGGCGCTGTTTGAATCGGTCCGGCTCTCTGGTCGGCCGCTGTGGGTGGCCTGTGTTGAGTATCCGGCGCACGAGCAGCAGGTGGCGGGCTATGTCGACGAAGACGACACGGTTCCGAAGCATCTGCGGCGTATGGTCGCCGCGCCAGGACTCACGCCGTGCATCACCTGGGTTGCTCATGAGCCCGAGCCTGCGCGTCTCGATGCGCGTGCCCTCGCCCATTGGTCGCGCGAGGCCGTGGTGAGCGCCATGGCTGGCGCGCCGTCGGAGTAACGCAAGAGGCCGACTCGAATACCGAGTCGGCCTCTGTCGCATACGACTTCCAGCGCCTTATACGGCGTCCGACAACGAACTGAAGGTGAACTCGCGCACCTTGATCGTCGGCATCCAGGTCGCGCCGCCGGCACCAAGGTTTTCCGAGGCGTTTACCCGTACGGCGGGACCGACTGCTTCCAAGTTGTTCAAGAAGAAGATCGGTGATTCGTTGTAGCGGAAGTTCTTCACCGGCTTGGTGACCTGTCCGTTCTCAATCAAGAACGTCCCATCACGGGTGAGTCCGGTGTAGAGAATCGTGCGCGGGTCCACGGCGCGGATATACCAGAACCGCGTCACGAGGATACCACGCTCGGTGGACTTGATCATGTCCGACGTGCTCGTGGTGCCGCCCAACATGCGCAGTGAACGCGGGCCACCAAAGCCACCACCACCGGAACGCGTGGGCTGTACTCCCTGCTTCTGCGCCCAGAAGCGGTCGTACGCGAGATTCTTGACCACACCATTCTCAATCCACACCACCTTCTCGAGCGGAAGGCCGTCGCCGTCGTAGCCGCCGCCGGTGCTCGGACTATCGGCAGGATCGGTGAGCAGTGTGACCCGCTCGTCCACCACCTTCATGCCGATCTTGTTGCCGCCGCCAGCCTTGGAGAAGAACGAGCGCCCTTCGTCGGCAGAGCGCGCCTGTGTGGCCCCGGCAATCAACTGCACCAGATTTCCCACAGCTGTCGGCTCGAGGATCGTCACGTAGCGACCGGGCTCGATCGCTACAGGATTCCGGGACTGCAACGCTTTCTGCACAGCGGTTTCGGCCACGTGATCTGCGTCGATATCACCAAAGACTTCACCGTCGCTGCACGCCCAGCCGGAGCCGGTGCCGTCGGTGGAACGCACGGTGGCCGTCATCGTCACCACCGCGCTCGCGTCATACGCGAACAGGCCCTTCGAGTTCGCAAGCGCAGTTGCTCCCGCGCGGCACTCAATGAAACCCGTCGCAATGAGTCCAGCGGCGCGAGCCTTCTCCGTGACCTTCTTGGCCGCGGCGGCACGCTCCGCGGGCGTGGGCAAGGTCACCGCCCGCTCGCGCGGCGTGGGGTAGTTCTGCGCACCAAGTTCCGGCATGCGCTCCGGGTTCGGCGGCACAAGCTGTGCAATCTCGTACGCCTGCTTGGCGGCGGTCGAGAGTGACGCTTCGTCCAAGCGATTGGTGGTGACGCTCGCAGACCGATTGCCGGCGATCGCGGTGATCGTCACCGTGGTGTCGGCGTTCTGACCGCTCGTGGTCACTTGGTTCAACGCAAAGCGCGTGTCGGCGCGTGCTGAACTGTTGATATTGACGCGCGTTTCAGGAGCGGGCGAGTTCTTGATCGCGCGCGTGCAGATCTCTTGCGCCTCGCTGCGGGAGAGGATCCCGGCGGGCATGTAGAGTGAGTTGGGGGCTGAGCGGCTCATGCCTTTCTCCCGGTGTTCAGGATGTTGCACTCGGTGAAGATCGCCGGCACGCAGCCGTGACTCACGGAGTTGGATTGGCCTGGCTGTCCCTTGGCATCGCCAAAGGCACCGCCGAGCTCGTAGCTCTTGGCGCCACCGATGGCGCGCATGGAGCCCCAGAAGAGCGGCGTCTTGAACTGGTACGCCACGTCCTTCAGTTGCCCGACAATCTTTCCGCCCTTCACCTCGTAGAACACCTGGCCGGCGAACTGGCCGTTGTAGCGCTGCTGGTCGATCGAGAATGATCCGTCGCCCACGATCGCGATGCCCTTGTCCATCTGCCCCACGAGATCGTTCCACGACCAATCGTTCTTGCCCGGCTGCAGCGACACATTGGGCATGCGCTGGAACTGCACATCGCTCCAGCTCTGCGCGTACGAGCAGCCGTAGCTCTTCACCGGCTTGTTGGCCTTTTTGTAGTAATCGCTCAGCATCGACGCCTGTTCGCGCGTGGTCTGGTAGTCCACGAACACACCGTTCTTGATGATGTCGAACTTGGTCGGCTTCACCGCTTCGTCGTCCCAGCCGATGGCGCCGAGCGAGCCGGGCTGTTCACGATCGCCGACGATGTTCATCACATCGCTGCCGAACTTGAGCTTGCCGAGCACCTGATCTGGCGGGGCAACAAAGCTCGTGCCGGCGTAGTTGGCTTCGAAGCCCAGCGCGCGATCCAGCTCTGTCGGATGCGCAACCGTCTCATGGATCGTCAGCCACATATTGCTGGGGTGGAGCAGTAGGTCGTAACGTCCCGGCTCCACCGGCTTCGCACTCAACTTTGCGACCGCGTCGGCGGCGAATTCCGGCGCGCGCTCGAGCATGCGGCTGTCGGTGACCCACTCGTAGCCGAGTCCCATGGGCGCGATATCGCTGCTGGCGCGCGTCTGGAAATCGGTGAAGTCACTGCTCACGGCCGTGATGCTGATCGACGGTGAGGTGCGATAGATCGTCTGCACGATGTAGGACCCGTCGCTGGTCATCAGTGTCTTCTCCTCGCGGAGGAAGAACATCGACGAGCTCACGTTGCGAACGCCCTTCACCTTGAGCGCGGCTTCATTGGCCGCGAGCAACAGCGCGACTTTGTCTGGAATCGAGACCGTGAAGGGATCGGTCTTGATCGGGCTCTTCCACTCACCGACCTGATTGCCCGGCGTGGGGGCAAGCACTACCGGCTTCAGCTGGCTGGCGCGATTGGCCTTGGCTTGGTCGAGCGCCGAACGGGTGGTCGCGGCGATCGAGTCCTTGGTGAGCACGCTGGTCGCGGCAAAGCCCCAGGCGCCGTCCACCAGGGTGCGCACGCCGAGTCCGAAGGTGTCGGTATCGCTGACGCCCTGCACGATACGCTCGCGCGTGTTGACGTTTTGCTGGCGGCGCGCCGAGACGCGCACATCGGCGTAGCCCGCGCCGCCGCTCTTGGCGACGTCGAGCGCCACTTGCATAAGCGCTTTGATGGCGGGGTCTCCCGCCGAGGGAACGGAGGAGGCGAACGCGTCGCCCGCGGTGAGAATCCGGTTGCCAATCGCCGTGGTAGCGGCGACGGCTGCCGAGGTCTTCACGAAGTCGCGGCGTGAATGGGTCACTGGCGGTCCTGGTGTGAGGTGAACGAGCCTGCCCCACAAGATACGGCGGGCGATAGATTTCGGCACCAGCCCCACTGTGTGCCTTCTCTCGTGATTCGGAGCCCTCTCGTGTCTGATGCCAGCACCCGCCCAATCGCCGGCGAGTTCGCCCCGTACTACGGCAACTACGTGGCGCAGGTCGCGGACGGCGATATTCGCGCCACGCTCCGCACCCAGCAGCGGGACGTGCTCGACGCCCTCGCCGGCGTCTCCGAGGCGCGCGGCGATCACGCCTACGGGGTAGGGAAGTGGACGCTCAAGGAGTCGTTGCTGCATATGATCGACACTGAGCGGGTTTTTGCGTATCGACTCCTCCGCGTGGCGCGGGCCGATGCCACCCCGCTTCCGGGCTTCGATCAGGACCGCTGGGTTCCGACCTCCGATGCCGCGCTCCGAACTGTGGCGAGCCTCGCCGAGGAGTTTCCCGCCGTCCGTGCGGCGACCCTGACGCTCGTGGAGTCGCTCACGCCGAGCGCATGGACACGCACGGGGACGGCAAGCGAAAAGCCGGTTTCAAGTCGTGCGATCGCGTGGATCATTGCGGGGCACACCGCGCATCACATGACGCTGCTGCGCGAGAAGTATCTCGCCTAGCCTGCTATCCTGTTGAAACACCGAGGGGCGATGCGTCTGACGCATCGCCCCTCGGTGGTTAGCTGCACACAGGATACTTAGATGTGAATCGCGTGCCCCCGCACCGCGAGTGCCGCTTCCTTGACCGCCTCGCTCAGCGTCGGATGCGAATGCACGGTGATCCCGATGTCCTCGCTCGTGCCGCGGAACTCCATCGCCAGGACGACCTCGGTGAGCAGATCGCTCGCGTTCGCGCCGATCAGGTGCGCGCCAAGGATCTCGTCCGTCGCGGCGTCGCAGATGAACTTCACGAAGCCGCTCGTCTCGGCCATCGTGCGCGCGCGCCCATTCGCACTGAACGGAAACTTTCCAACCTTGTACGCGCGGCCGCTGGCCTTCACTTCCGCTTCGGTCAGCCCCACCGTCGCAATCTCGGGCCAAGTGTAGACCACGCCAGGCATGTTGTGGTAGTGCATGTGCACCGGCTTCCCTGCGATCACTTCAGCAGCAATTACCCCTTCCTCTTCCGCCTTGTGCGCCAGCAACTTGCCGCCCACCGCGTCGCCGATCGCGAACACGTTCGGGAGGTTCGTACGCATCTGATCATCGGCGGCGATCTCGCCCCGTGCGCCAAGTGTCAGGCCAAGGGCCTTCGCGTCAATGCCCGACAACGCCGGCTTGCGACCAATCGAGACGAGCACATAGTCGGCCTCGAGGGTGCTCGGCGTGCCATCCTTCTCGACCTGCACCGTGACCTTGTCGCCGGCGCGAGCCCCACCCGTGACCTTGGTGCCGGCCATGATGGTCAGCCCCTGCTTCCGGAAAATCTTGTCCGCTTCCTTGATGATCTCGTCGTCGTTGCCCGGAAGAATCGTCGGCGCGTACTCCACCACCGTGACTTTCGCGCCAAGTCGACGCCACACGGAGCCGAGTTCAAGACCGATCACGCCGCCGCCAATCACAATCAGATGCTTCGGCACCTCGGGGATCTTGAGCGCCCCCACATTGGAGAGCACCCGCTCCTCGTCGAACGGCAGGAAGGGAAGAGCACTCGGCACCGAACCGGTCGCGATGATCACATGCTTTGCGCGATAGGTGGTCACGACGCCGTCGTGTCCCTTCACCTCGACCACATTGCCGGGCTTGAGCTGCCCCCACCCCTTGGCCCAGGTGACCTTGTTCTTCTTGAAGAGGAACTCGACCCCCTTGGTGTTGGCGCTCACCACATCATCCTTGCGCTTCATCATCTGCGCGAGGTTGAGCGTCACGCCGCCCACCGAGAAGCCATGCTCCTCAGCGTGCAGCCGCGTGAACTCGTAATGTTCGGAACTGCCGAGGAGCGCCTTGGAGGGGATGCACCCGACGTTCACACAGGTGCCGCCGAGGGTCGTGTCCGCTTCAACGCACACGACGGAGAGCCCGAGTTGTGCGGCGCGAATCGAGGCAACGTAGCCCCCTGGGCCGCCGCCGATCACGACGACGTCGGGGGTGAGCAGAGAATCGGTGGTCATGAGGTATTGGGCTGGGCGACCGACTGGTGTCAGTCGATCAGCATTGAGGCCGGATCTTCCATCAGCTCCTTGACCTTCACCAAGAAGAGCACCGCCTGCTGCCCGTCGATGATGCGGTGGTCATAGGAGAGCGCGATGTACATCATCGGGCGAATCACGACCTGTCCGTTGAGCGCGATCGGACGGTCCTGCGTTTTGTGGAGGCCGAGGATCGCGACCTGCGGATAGTTGATGATCGGCGTCGAGATGAGTGAGCCGAACACGCCACCGTTGGTGATCGTGAAGGTGCCGCCGGTGAGATCATCCATCGTGAGCTTGCTGTCGCGCGCACGCTTGGCGACCGCAGCGATGTCGCGCGAGATGCCGAGAATCCCGAGGCGGTCGGCGTCCTTCACATTGGGGACAACGAGTCCTGCTTCGCTCGCCACCGCGATGCCCAGGTTCACGTAGTGCTTGTAGACGATCGAGTCGCCGTCGATCTGGGCGTTGACGCTCGGGAAGGCCTTGAGCGCGAGCGTCGCCGCCTTGGCGAAGAAGGGCATGAAGCTGAGCTTCACGCCGTGCTCTTTTTCCGTCTTTTCCTTGATCCGTTCGCGGAGCGCCATGATTGCGGTCATGTCGATTTCGTTGAACGTGGTCAGGTGCGCGGTGGCGTGCTGCGCGAGGAGGAGGTTCTCGGCGATCCGCTTGCGGCGCGTCGTCATTTTCTCGCGCGTCTCGCGGGTACCGTCGGCCGGGCGCGCTGCGACCGGCGCCGCCGGTGCGGCCGCCTTGGCGGCAGGAGCTGCCGCGGGCGCTGTGGCCGGTGCGGCCGGTGCGGCCGGTGTGGCCGGTGTGGCCGGTGCGGCCGGTGTGGCCGGTGCGGCCGGTGTGATGGCGGCGATGACGTCAGGCTTGCTCACCACCCCACCGCGGCCTGTGCCGGCGACGGTGGCCAGGTTCACCCCCGCTTCGTCGGCGAGGCGGCGCGCGGCTGGTGCGCTGCGAACTGCTGAGTCTTGGGCAGCGGCACTTGGAGCTGCACTCGGAGCGGCACTCGGGGCGGCGGCAGGGGCTGCCGGGGCTGGAGCAGTCGCCGGAGCATTCGCCGGAGCGCCCGCGCCTGCCTCGTCGATTTCGCCGAGCGTATCATTCACCGCCACGACGTCCCCCTCGCCTTTGGCGCGCGAGGCCAGGCGCCCCGCTTTGAGCGCGGGCACTTCGACCGTAATCTTATCCGTCTCTAATTCCACCAACGTCTCGCCGGCGGCGATCGCGTCGCCCTCCTTCTTGAGCCACCGCGATACGGTAGCTTCGGTAATAGACTCGCCGAGGGGCGGAACCTTGATGGCAATCATTGCTGTGCTGACTGAAGTCGAGGGACTGGCTGGAAAGGGCGCATCGAAGCCGCGCCACGTAACGCCGAAATATAACCTGCTTCACTGCGACCACTGCAGATTCTGCGCTTCGTTTCTCACGACCCACGTCTGATTATGCGTGCCCTGACCCTCGATGCCCACGGTGGACTGGACCAGATCACCTTCCGGTCCGAGCTCCCCGCGCCTGAAGTCTCCAGCCCGCTCGATGTTCGGGTGCGGCTGAGCGCGGCCGCCCTCAACCGGCTCGATCTGTTCGTGGTGGGCGGGCTGCCGGGGCATAGCAACGCACCGGGATGGGTGTTGGGTGCCGATGGGACCGGCCGGATCGACGAGTGCGGGGCCGCCGTCACCGGACTCCACGTGGGCGACCGGGTAATCATCAACCCGGGCATCTCCTGCGGCAGCTGCGACTACTGCCTGGCCGATCAACAGCCGCTCTGCATCAAGTTCGGGGTGCTCGGGGAGCACCGTCCGGGCACCTTTGCGGAGTATGTGACCGTCCCTGCAACCAATGTGCAGCGAATCCCCGACGACCTCGACGACACCACCGCCGCCGCCTTCACCCTGGCAACGCTCACCGCCTGGCGCATGGTGCACACCCGCGCCAAGGTCCAGCCCGGCGACACCGTGCTGGTGCAGGGAATCGGTGGCGGCGTGGCAATCGCCGCGCTGCAGATCTGCAAACGGATTGGCGCCCGCGTGATTGTCACCTCAGGAAGCGACGACAAACTCACCCGCGCCGTGGCGCTCGGTGCTGATGACACCATCAACTACCGCACCCACGACGTCGCCCGCGAGGTGCGTGCCCGCACCGGGAAGCGCGGTGCCGACGTCGTGATCGACAGTGGCGGCACCGACAGTTGGGCCGCCTCGCTCGGTAGCCTTGGTCGCATGGGGCGGCTTGTGACCTGCGGCGGCAGTACGGGCCCGACCCTCCAGACCGATGTGCGCAAGCTCTTTTGGAACCAGTGGTCGATCCTCGGCTCTACGATGGGAAGCGCATCGGAGTTCGCGGCCATTGTCGCTGAGTTGCGCGCGGGGCATTTGTATCCGCCCGTGGATCGCGTGTTTGACCTGGCCGATGGTCGAGCCGCGTTCGCACATCTCGCGAGTGGCGCGCAGTTCGGGAAAGTCGTGCTCCAGATCGCGTGAGCGACGCCGCGCAGTACACCCGAGAGGAGCAGGCCGCCGTTCGCGCGATCGTCGCGGCTGGCGGAACCCCCGACTGTCCGCGCTGTTCGGTGGCAATGACGCTGCGCCACATTGGCGGCGGGAGCTTTGGGCTCGGCTACGCCCGGCAACGCGAGTGGCTGATCTGCCCAACGTGCCACCGCAGCGCGCTCTTTGACATCAAGCGCGGGACCCGAAACTAGCTCTCGGTCACGAGTCCATACGGCCGGTGTTGGAACGTCAGGGGGCATTGAATCGTCCTGTGGGGTAGAACCCGCACGACGCACACTTCGCTCTGTGAACTCCCATATGAAAGCCTGCTTTGGTCGCGCCACTCGGCGACAGTCGATTCTCGCGTTGGTGACGCTGGCTGCCGGTGTCGCGGGCAGCGCGCCGCTCCTGGCGCAGCAGCTGCCGGTTGCCCCGCCGGTTGCCGCGCCGGCGGCCAGCGCGCCTGTCGCACCGGCTCCGACTGGCGAGTTGAACCGCGCCTTCGTGCGCGATCAGACCTGGCTTGGCGCAACCGTGTACGGTCCCGCCTTTGCCACGACGATCACATCAGAAGCCCTCGGCTGGACGGCGGGCTACCTGGTGATGGCCGGCGGGTCGTTTTTCGCGGCCGCTGAACTCTCGCGCGACATGACCATCACCGAGCCAATGCGTCGGCTGGCGAATGGCGCGGCAATCCACGCGGCGGCCGGTGCGCTCTTGGTGGGCGGTATCTCGAACGCTGGGGCAAAAACCACCGCCGGCGCCGTCTTTCTTGGCTCTGTGGGTGGGACGGCGCTCGCCCTCGCGGCGGGCAAAGGGGTGACCGACGACGAAGTGGCGGGCGCGCTGTTTGGGGCCGATGCCGGTTCGCTGGCCGGTCTCGGGACGTCGCGCGCCCTGGGTGGATCCGGCGACCGCGGCGCCGCGATTGCGGCATTGGCTGGCATGTTGATTGGCGCGCCCTTGGGCGGCGCGTACGTGGCCAGTGTGCCGTATCGGGTGACGGCTGGCGACGTGCAAACCATGTGGTCGAGCGCCGCGATCGGTGCCACGGCCGCCTATGCGACCGTTGCCAATTCGCAGCTGACCCAGACCAAGCAGGCGGGTGTCCTCTTGGCGGGAAGCGCTCTCGGCATGTTGGCTGGAGACCGGTGGATGGTGCGCCGCTACGACCATACCCGAGGCGATGCACAGTTTGTCTCGCTGGGTGCTGCCGCTGGCGGGTTGATGGGGGCGGGGGTCAGCGTCCTCACCGGGGCATCCAAAGATCGGTTTAGTGCCGCCACGGCCGCGCTCACAGCGGCTGGCGCCCTCGGTGGAGTGGTCATGGCGGAGCGTTTTGTGACGCCGCTGGCCGATGCCGGGCGCAAGCTCGGGCGGATCGAGGTACATCCGGAGGGCGTGCTGGCTGCCGCCATGCGGACGCCAGGCGCCCATACGCTTCTGCAGTGGACCTTCTAGATTCCAACATTGTGAATACCACTGAAACGTTTGCCCAGCGGCTCCAACAGAGCCTGTCCCAACTGTGGGAGTTCATCCCCGCCCTCCTTGGCGCGGCCGCGGTGCTCGTGCTGGGCTACCTGCTTGCCAAGCTCGTGCAGAAGGGAGCCTCAAAGCTGCTCCGCCGCACGCGACTCAATGATGTGCTCCGTCGCGGAGGCGTGATGCAGGCGCTCGACCGCTCCGGCACGCACTTCAATCCAGCGCGCGTGATCGCGAACCTGCTCTTCTGGTTCGTGATGTTTACCGTGGTGCTGGTGGCTGCGAATGCGCTCGGGCTCGATTCGCTTGGGCAGGTGCTCAGTGAGCTGGTGAGCTACATCCCGAGTGTGATTGCCGCCATCGTGATCGTGATTCTCGGACTCGTGCTCGGCGATTTTGTCGCGGGGCTGATTTTGGCGAGCACGGGGACGTTGCACGGCGGTCCGACGCTGGCTCGCGCGGGAAAAGGCGGGGTGATTCTGCTCGCGGTGTTTATGTCGCTGCAGGAGCTTGGTGTGGCCACCGACATCGTGACCACCGCCTTCGCGATCATCTTTGGCGCGATTGCGCTGGCGTTGGCACTGTCGTTTGGCCTCGGAAACCGCGAGCTGGCCGGCGAGGTCACGCGCGCGTGGTACGAGAGCTATAAGGCCGAGCGCGAGGCCATTGAGCAGGGGTCGAAGCGTGAGGATGTGGCGGACGGGCTTGAAGACCTGCTACCCGACGCGAAGGCCAGTGCGGCGAATCCCGCCGCGTAAGCGGCGTGCAGAAAGTGGAGGGTTGGCACGCGCCGCCGGTGACCCGGGCGGCGCGTTGTTTTTTGGGCCCCGCAACGGCTTGCACAGCAACGCTTTAGCGGCAGAAAAAGGTGTTGTGTTTTCTGGGCCCCAGCGAGTAGATTTCTAGGTTAGCGTCAAAGGCCGAAGAAACCCCATTTCGCCCCCATAAATGACCGCTCCGAACAATCGCGAACGCATCCTGCCGCGCCTGATCGACGACGAGATCAAAGAGTCGTTCATCAACTACTCGATGAGCGTGATCGTCAGTCGCGCGCTCCCCGACGTGCGCGACGGCCTGAAGCCGGTGCATCGCCGCGTGTTGTACGCCATGAACGAACTGGGGCTCGTCCCTGGGCGTCCGTACAAGAAGTCGGCAACTGTGGTGGGCGACGTGCTCGGCAAGTACCACCCGCACGGCGACTCGTCGGTGTACGACGCGCTCGTGCGTATGGTGCAGGATTTCTCGCTGCGCTATCCGCTCGTGGATGGCCAGGGGAACTTCGGCTCTGTCGACGGCGACTCCGCGGCCGCGTACCGGTACACGGAAGCGCGTCTGACGAAGATCGCGACCGAACTGCTGTCGGACATCGACAAGAACACCGTGGATTTCGGCCCCAACTTCGACGATCGCCTCGAAGAGCCGACGGTGCTCCCGAGTGCGCTGCCGAATCTTGTGGTGAACGGATCGTCGGGCATCGCCGTGGGTATGGCGACGAACATTCCGCCGCACAATCTTCGCGAGGTCGCGTCGGCGGTGAATGCGCTGATCGACGACCCCGAGACGTCGGTCGATGCGATTCGCATGCTGATCAGCGGTCCCGATTTCCCGACGGGCGCGTACATCTACGGCAAGGCGGGGATCAAGGATTACCTCGAGACGGGACGCGGCAAGATCGTGATGCGCGCCCGCGCGGTGATCGAAGAGAACGAGAAGGGCAACAAGTCGCAGATTGTGGTCAACGAGTTGCCGTACCAGGTGAACAAGGCGCGCCTCGTCGAAGACATCGCCCACCAGGTCCGCGATAAGAAGCTCGAAGGGATCAGCGACCTGCGCGACGAGTCGGATCGCGACGGCATGCGCATTGTGATTGAGCTCAAGCGTGATGCGATCCCGCGTGTGGTGCTGAACCAGCTCTACAAGCACACCACGATGCAGAGCACGTTCGGCGTGATCATGCTCGCGCTGGTGCCAGACCCGATCAGCAAGCGGCTCGTGCCGAAGATCATGGGGATGCGCGAAGTGCTCCAGCACTTCATCGCGCATCGTCACGAGGTGATCGTTCGCCGCACGCAGTTCGATCTCAATAAGGCCAAGGATCGCGAACATATCCTCGAAGGCCTCAAGATTGCGGTCGACAACATCGACGCGGTCATCAAGGTCATTCGTGGGTCGTCCGACACGGACACCGCGAGCAAGGAACTGCAGCGCCGCTTCAAGCTCAGCGAGAAGCAGGCGGAAGCGATCCTCAACATGCGCCTCGCGCGCCTCACCGGCCTCGAAATCGAGAAGCTGGAAGAGGAGCTGCGGGAGGTGCAGGCGCTGATCAGCGAGCTCAACGATATTCTGGGCAGCAAGACGCGCCGCATGACCATCATGAAGGAAGAGCTCGCTGCTATCGTCGACACGTACGGCGACGAGCGTCGCACGACGATCATTGCCGACGAAGGGGAGTTCTCGGTCGAAGATCTGATCGCGGACGAAGAGATGGTTGTGACCATCTCGCACTCGGGCTACATCAAGCGCACCTCGATCACCACCTACCGCCAGCAGCGTCGTGGCGGCAAGGGGCTCCAAGGTTCGGACCTCAAGTCCGAGGACTTCATCGAGCATCTCTTCACCGCGAGCACGCACGCCTACATCCTCTGCTTCACGGCGGATGGACGCTGCTTCTGGCTCAAGGTGCACGAGATTCCGCAGGCTGGGCGCGCCGCCAAGGGCAAGCCGATCGTCAATCTCATCAACGTCGCGCCGGATACGCTCATTGCCGCGATGGTCTCGGTCAAGAAGTTCACCGAGGACGAGTATCTCCTGTTCTGCACGCGACAGGGCACGATCAAGAAGACGGCACTCTCCGAGTACTCGAACGTCCGCAGCACGGGCGTGAAGGGCATCAAGATCGAAGACGGCGACCAGCTGATTGATGTGCAGGTGACCAGCGGCACGAACGACATCGTGCTGGCCACCAAGCACGGTCTCTCGGTGCGTTTCCACGAGCAGGACACCCGTCCAATGGGGCGTGACACCACGGGCGTGAAGGGCATTGAGCTGGCCGACGACGATGCCGTGATCGGCATGGTGGTTGTCAAGCGCGAGGCGACGCTCATGGTCGTGACCGAGCTCGGACTTGGGAAGTGCTCGCCGATCGACGAGTACCGCGTGCAGAAGCGCGGCGGCAAGGGCATCAAGACGGTGAACCGCACGGAACGCACCGGGAACGTGGTCGGACTGCTGGAAGTACTGGCGGAAGATCAGGTAATGCTGATCACCCGTGGCGGGCAGATTATTCGCTCCCCAGTCAAGGACGTCCGCGTCGCGGGACGTAACACGCAGGGCGTGAAGCTGATCAATCTCGACATGGGGGATGTGATCACGGCTGTCGCGCGTGTGGTGCCGGACGACACGGAGACGGAAGGCGGCGAGGGAGGCGAGGGCGGCGATGATGCCGACTCTGGTCAGCTCTCGTTGGCCCCGACGGAATGAACGCACTCTGACCTAGGACCCCGGACATGACGACCATCGCCTCGAGCACGAGCGCCCTTGCTGCGCTTCTCCACGCCCCGCTCGAGGCGCCGCCGGCGCTCGAGTCGTTGTGGATGCCGTTCACGAACAATCGCGCGTTCAAGCAGGCGCCGCGCATGCTCGTGTCGGCGAAGGACATGCACTACACAGACGCCGACGGTCGCCAGGTGCTCGATGGCGTCGCCGGCCTCTGGTGCGTGAATGCCGGACATTGCCGAGCGCCGATCAGCGACGCCATTGCGACGGCGGCAAAGACGCTCGACTACGCGCCCCCGTTCCAGATGGGGCACTCGCTCTCGTTCGCACTCGCGGAACGGCTGGCGGACATGCTTCCCGGCGATCTCGACCACGTGTTCTTCACGAACTCGGGGAGCGAGGCGGTGGACACCGCGCTCAAGATTGCGCTGGCGTACCATCAGGCCCGTGGCGATGCCAAGCGCACGCGCTTTGTCGGACGCCAGCGCGGGTATCACGGGGTGGGCTTCGGCGGGATCTCCGTTGGCGGCATCCCCACCAACGCCAAGCAGTTCGCGTCGCAGCTGTTGCCGTCGGTGGATCACATTGCGCACACGCACGATCTGGCGCGTAACGCGTTCAGCAAGGGGCAGCCGCAGCACGGCGCGGAGTTGGCCGACGACCTCGAGCGCGTGATCACGGAACGCGGTGGGGATACGATCGCCGCGGTGATTGTTGAGCCAGTGGCCGGGTCTACCGGTGTGCTGATTCCTCCCGTCGGCTATTTGGATCGCTTGCGCAAAATTTGCGACGCGCACGGCATCCTGTTGATTTTCGACGAAGTCATTACCGGCTTCGGGCGTACGGGCTCCGCGTTTGGTGCCACGCGCTTCAATGTGCTCCCTGATCTTATCTGCGCGGCCAAGGGGCTCACCAACGGTGCGGTGCCCATGGGCGCGGTGTTCGCGCGCCACACGATCTACGACACGGTCGTCAACGGCGCACCGGCCGGGATCGAGCTATTCCATGGCTATACCTATTCGGGGCACCCACTCGCGGCGGCGGCGGGACTTGCGACGCTCGACCTGTACGAGCGCGAAGGACTCTTCCAGCGCGCCGCCGATGTGGCCCCGGCCTGGGAGCGCGCGGTGCATGCGTTGCGCGGTCGCAAGAATGTCATTGATATCCGCAACATTGGACTCGTGGGTGCGGTAGAGCTCGAGCCGCGCGAAGGAAAGCCGGGGACGCGTGCGTGGGACGTGTTCTTGGAGTGCTTCAAGCGCGGCGTGCTCGTGCGGCAGACGGGCGATATCATTGCTCTGACCCCGCCGCTGATTATCGAACCGTCGCAGATGCAGGAGATCGTCGGCGTGCTCGGTGAGGCGATTGACGCGGTGGCCTAAGGGCAATCGCGCGCAAATCTTATGACCATCTCACCAACGCCATCGCTCGTCTCCCTCGACGACATCCGTCGCGCGGCCGCGGGACTCCGTGGGAACGCCGTGCGCACGCCACTCCTGCGCTCCGATGCACTCGAAGCGCACACTGGCGTTCCGGTGTATCTCAAGCCGGAGATGCTGCAGCGCGGCGGTGCCTTCAAGTTCCGTGGCGCGTACTGGTTCGTGTCGCAGCTCTCTCCAGAGGAGCGGGCGCGTGGACTCGTGGCACCGTCCTCAGGCAATCACGGTCAGGCGGTGGCCTTTGCCGCGCGACTGTTTGGCACCACGGCCACAATCGTCATGCCGACCACGGCCACGCGTGCCAAGCGCGAAGGTGCCGAACGGCTCGGCGCCACGATCGAGCTTGCGGGTACCACGAGCGCCGAGCGGATGGCGCGTGCTACGGAAATTTGTGCAACAACCGGCGCGACGATGGTACCGCCCTACGATCATCCGTGGATCATTGCCGGCCAGGGCACGCTTGGGCTCGAGATTGGAGAAGATCTTCCCGAGGTCGGCACGGTACTGGTGCAGGTTGGCGGCGGCGGACTTTCGTCCGGCGTTGCAACCGCCATCAAAGCGCTTGCCCCGCATGCACGCGTCATCGGTATCGAACCTGAAGGGTCGCCGAAGCTGAGCAAGGCACGCGCGGCGGGTGAGCCGGTGAACATCCCCCCGAATCCCTCAGGACTCGCGGACGGACTCCTCGCCGTACGTATCGGCACGCTCCCCTTCGCGCATCATCAAGCCTACATGGACGAGGTGGTGACGGTTCCTGACGCGGCACTCCTGACGGCGATGCGCTTCCTCTTGGATCGGCACAAGCTGGTGGCCGAGCCCAGTGGCGCGATTGCGGCTGCGGCCCTGTTGGAAGGGCTGGTCACACCCACGGGCCCAACGGTGTGCGTGTTGTCGGGCGGAAATATTGAGTGGGACGGCCTGCAGGAACTGCTCGGCGGGAGCGACGCGTGAAGCTGCGTTGCCCAACGTGCGGCACCGTGTATGAAGGGGACGTGAAGTTCTGCGCCAAGGACGGCGGCCGCCTGCTACCGATGGGAGGCACGCCGGTTGCACCGACGCCAACCAGTCAGCCCGGTGAAACCGCCCCGCGCGCAGCCATAACCGAGGGCGAGCAAAAGACGGAACTGCGCCACTCGAGCATGGCCGGCCAAGTGCTCGACGGTCGATATCATATTGTCAAGAAAGTCGGGGAAGGGGGAATGTCGTACGTGTATCTCGCGCACGATGTCTCCACCAACGAACGCTACGCGATCAAGATTCTGTCGCCGGGATTGTCGCAAGACACCAACGCGATGGCGCGCCTCCGCCGTGAGGCCGCGCTCGGCATCCGGCTCGAACATCCAAACGTGTGTCATATCGTGCGGATGGGCGAAACAGAGGATGGGCTCGTGTATGTCGTAATGCCCTTCGTGGAAGGGGAAGTACTGAGCGACCGGAACAACCGATTGGGGGTGATTCCCCTGTCGCAGGTGGCGAGGTGGGTGACCGAGATTGGCGCTGGGTTGCAAGTAGCGCATGATCTCAAGATCATCCACCGCGATCTGAAGCCCGAGAACGTGATGATCTGCACCCGTGCAGACGGCGTGGAGTCGGCGGTCGTGATGGACTTTGGCCTCGCCAAGGAACGACGTTCCGGAGCGGAACTCGAGAAGCTCACGGCCACCGGGATCATCCTCGGCACGCCAGAGTTTATGAGTCCCGAGCAGCTGCGCGGCAAAACGCTCGACGCGCGCACGGATGTGTATTCGCTGGCGCTGATGACCTACGAGATGCTCACGGGAAAGCTCCCGTTCGACGGGCGCAATCAGCAGGAACTGATGATCGCGCGATTGCGCGCCGAGCCGATTCCCCTGCGGGAACGTCGTCCGGATCTCTCGTTCCCCGAGGCCGTAGAGAACGCGTTGTTGCGCGCGATGGCGCGGGATCCCGACGCGCGACCTGCGTCGACCGTCGATTTCGCGCGCGAGTTCGCGGCCGCTGCAGCGCCCCCCACCTCTCCGGTCACGGGTGGTGGTTTGCTAAGTAAACTTTTCAAGCGTTGACCGAGGTACATATGAAGACGGTCCGGCTCGTGCTTGGTGCCGTGTTCCTCGCCCAGACCGCATGGGCCCAGCAGGGAGCGCCGACGCCAACGTCGCGCCCGTTCCACGTGGTCAACTACGACCTGTCGCTGGAGTTGCCCGAAACGGGAAAGACCATCGCCGGGAATGCCGTGCTGACTGTGCAGCGCATGGGGCCGGGTGACACGCTCCGCTTGGACTTGCTCGATCTGACCGTGTCGCGCGTCCAGCTCGACGGAAAAGACGTGCGCTTTGTGCGCGACTCGTCGTCGCTGCGCGTGGCGGTCGCAGGCGCGACGTCGCGGTTCACGGTCGCGGTACAGTATGGTGGAGCGGTTACCGATGGGTTGATCATCGGGACAGACAGCGCCGGACGATGGATGGCGTTCGGCGACAACTGGCCGAATCGCGCGCGTCGATGGATCCCGTCGATCGACCATCCGTCCGACAAAGCAACCGTTTCGTGGACGGTTAAAGCGCCAAGCGATCGCCGCGTGATCGCCAATGGTTCGCTCGTCGAAGAAACGCCGCTCCCGACCCCGCGCGATCCCGACGGATCCGCCGGCCGACCCGTGAGCTGGACCGTGACGCGTTGGCGCGAGTCTCGCCCGATTGCCGCCTACCTCATGGTGATTGCGGCCGCGCCACTGGTGCGCTTCGAATTAGGCACGACGGCCTGCGGTGTCGCCGAGTTTCCGGGCTGCGTACCGCAACAGTTGTACGTGGCGCCGGAACAACGGCATATGGCCCCAGGGGAGTTCGCGCGCGCGGGTGATATTGTCGAGTACTTCGGACGTTTGGTCGGTCCGTTTCCCTATGAGAAGCTCTCGCATCTTCAGAGCAGCACTCGGTTCGGCGGGATGGAGAACGCCAGCGCGATCTTCTACGACGACAAGATCTTCCGTCGCAAAGGTGCCGATGCGGGATTGATCGCGCACGAAACCGCCCACCAGTGGTTCGGCGATGCGGTGACCGAACGTGAATGGGGGCATCTCTGGTTGTCCGAGGGATTCGCCACCTACTTCTCGGCGCTCTACCTCGGGCACGCCTTTGGCGACTCGGCGTTGGTGGGACACCTTCGCCGCGATCGCGAGGGGCTCGTGAAGAGTGCGAACGTCGCTTCGCGCCCTGTCATCGATACCCTGCAGACAAATTTGATGGCGTTGCTCAATGACAACAGCTATCAGAAGGGCGGGTGGGTGCTGCACATGTTGCGACAGGAAGTCGGCGACAGCGCCTTCTTTGGTGGTATTCGGGACTACTGGGCCGCGCACAAGCATGCGACGGCACTCACCGACGACCTGCGCGCAGCCGTGGAGAAGCGTGCGGGACGTGACCTGCGCTGGTTCTTTGATCAGTGGTTGCGACGCCCCGGTGTTGCGGAACTCGCCACGTCCTGGCGCTACGATACCACAAAGCACGAACTCCACGTGGTGGTCGAGCAAGGGAGTCGCTTCGCGCCGTATCGACTGAAGCTGCCAGTGGCGATCACCGACGCCGCGGGCGCAACACGCACGCAGGTGCTCGAGATCGGTGCGCAGTCGCGCGCCGAGGTTGTGGTGCCCATGCGGAGCGCGCCGCGCGCGCTGACCGTGGACCCCGGCGTCGCCGTGCTCGCGACCTTCACGGCGAAGTAGCGGGATTCGGCTGTTGCGTGCTGTCTCAGCAGCGGGTTACCAGCCCCACTGTCGGAGCTCGACCTGCAGGCATCGGTCCTGCACAACCCAAATCCCAGCGCGGGCGAGTTGATCCGCCGCGTCGGCGTTGCGAATGCCGAGCTGAAACCAGACCGCCCGTGGACGCGCCGCAATAATGTCCTCCAGGTGCGCGGGGATGTCGGTGGGGCGCCGAAAAATCGTGACAAGGTCCACGCGCTCAGGAATCGCTGCGATGGTCCGGTAGACGTGCGCACCGAGGATTCGGGTGACCTCGGGATAGTAGACCGGGACCGGGATGATCGTGAATCCCTGCGATTGCGCGTAGGCCGGAACGTAATTGGCCGGAAGGTCCGGATCGGAGCCATCCTTGATCCCCAGCACCGCAATGGTCTGCGCGCGATGCAGGAGCTCGCCAATACAGTCCTCGTGCTCAATCAGGCGTCGCTTCCAGTGTTCCGTCATGTGCTAACTCTAGCGCGCCGATAGGGCTATTTTACAGGGGTAGTGAGAATATTCTCGACGGATCACCTTACGGCCGGATTTCCTATGAGAATGCTTGTGCTCGGCGCCGGGCTCCAAGGGTCAGCGTGCGCCTACGACCTCCTGCAACATCCCGCGGTGACCGAAGTGCGCCTCGCGGATCGCGAGTTCGGCGCACTCCCCGCGTTCCTCACGCCGTATCGCAACGATCCGCGATTGGTGTTGCTCCCGCTGGACGCGCGCGACCCTGCCGCCGCGCGACAGGCCATGCAGGGTGTTGCCGCGGTGATGTGTGCACTGCCGTACTACTTTAATCTCGAGACGACCCGCGCCGCGCTCGCGTGCGGCGTGCACTTCTGCGACCTAGGCGGCAACACGGGGATTGTGAATAAGCAGAAGGCGCTAGACGCTGAGGCCAAGGCCGCTGGGGTCACCGTGATTCCCGATTGCGGGCTCGCGCCAGGCATGGTGAACATTCTCGCACAACTGGGCATCTCACGCTGTGATACCACGGAGAGCGTCAAGATTTTTGTTGGCGGCCTTCCGCAGACGCCCGAAGGCCCACTCAAATACCAGATCGTGTATTCACTCGAGGGGGTGCTCGACTACTACACGACGCTCAGCTGGATTGTGCGAGACGGCAAGCGGATGGAAGTGAAGGCGCTCAGCGAGGTGGAGCCCGTGCAGTTCGATGCACCAGTGGGGGAGCTCGAGGCCTTCCATACCGCCGGGGGGCTGAGCACCATGGCGCAGCGCTACGAAGGGAAGATCCCGTCGATGGAGTACAAGACGCTCCGGTATCCGGGGCACGCGCACATCATGGAGGCGGTGCGCGAGCTCGGATTGCTCGACCTCGCGCCGATTGATGTGAAGGGGCAGCAGGTCAGTCCGCGCGATGTGGCGGTCGCCACGATGGGCCCCAAGCTCAAGAAGCCCAAGGGGCGTGATCTCGTGGCACTCCGCGTGGTCGTGCGCGGGGTAAAGGACGGGAGGCCCGTGACGCACAGCTGGGAGCTGGTGGACCGGTACGACGAGGCTAAGGGGATTACCGCGATGGAGCGTACAACGGGCTTCTCGCTCGCGATTACCGGGCTCCTCCAAGTGGCTGGTGTTGTGGCGCCTGCCGGCGTGCATACGCCAGACGAGGCGGTGCCGGGCGAGCGATACATTGCCGAACTCGCCACGCGGGGTATCCTCATCAAGGAGTTGGTCGCATGACTCGTATCGCAACGCGTATCGCAACGCGTATCGCAACGATTGCCTTGGTGCTGACAGCTGGCGTTTCCGCCGCGTTCGCGCAGGGCCTGCCGATCAAACACACGGTGCAGTCGGACGGCCATCCGATGGCGCTGTGGGAGAAACGTGCCGCCAAGCCCACGCGGGCGATTGTGCTACTCCACGGGCGCACCTGGAGCTCGCTTCCTGATTTTGATCTCCAGGTCCCGGGCGAGCACCGCTCACTCATGGATGCGCTCGTGGCCAAGGGGTACGCGGTCTACGCGCTCGACTTGCGCGGCTACGGCGGCACCCCGCGCGACGCATCGGGGTGGGTGAACCCGAATCGCTCGGCGGCCGATCTCGCGGCTGCGGTCGAATGGGTCACCAAGAACAGCGGTGTCACCGGTAAGCCCGCCCTGTTTGGCTGGTCGAATGGCTCAACGGTGGCGCACCTGATGGCGCAGCAGCATCCCGAGCTGATTTCATCGCTCGTGCTTTTCGGCTATTGGAAAGATCCCGACTCGCTGAGCGTCACCGGCCCCGACACGATTGTCCCCAAGCGCGCCGCGACTACGGCGAAAGCCGCCGCCTCGGATTTTATCACACCCACCATTAGCGCTCGAGCGATTGAGCTCTATGTGAAGGCTGCGCTCGCTGCAGATCCGGTCCGGAGCGACTGGCGGCGGATGGAAGAGTACAACGCCCTGTCGCCAGCCAAGCTCACGGTGCCGACCCTGCTGATCACCGGCGAGCACGACCCGCTCGCTCCCGAGGCATCACAGCGCAAGTTCTTTGACCGGCTCACGGTCAAGGACAAGCAGTGGGTCACGATCAAGCAGGGCGATCACGCCGCGCTGCTCGAGGACATGCAGCCCGAGTTCGTGCGGGTGATGACCACGTTCATCGACCGAAAGCGCTAAGGAGCGATGGGACAGCACACTGTATCCGCAGGCAGCGCCGTGCGCCGGACGACCGCGCCGCGGATTGTCGTGTTCGTCCTGACGGCATTCGTCCTTACCGCGAGCCTGCTCGCACCGACGCATCGTGCCGACGCGCAGGGAAGGACGCTGCGCGTGGTGTCCCCGCAGGGTGCGCCGGTTCCATTCGCCACGGCGTGGATCGAGGGCGGTAACGCACGCATCGCGGACTCGTCCGGCACCATCGCGATTGGGAATGTGATTCCGGGTCCTATGAAGCTGGAGGCGCGACGGCTGGGATTCTTGCCGTTCAAGGGGACCGTCGTTGTGTACGACACCACCCGCGTCCTCACGGTGACGCTCGAGCCCACGGTGAACCGTCTGGCGCAGGTCGACATCATCGAAAAGAAGATGCTCCCCCTCGGACTACAAGGCTTCTACCGACGGGCGCTCGAGCGCCAGAAAGGTGCAGGCAGTGGATTTTTCCTCGGGCCGGAAGATATTGAGCGGCGCAATCCCAATCTTGCCACCGACGTCCTCCGGGAGTTTCCAGGGCTGCAGTTCCGGCGCGATGTGGCGACCGGAACGGTCGCCGCGGTCGATGTCATGGGATGCGAGGTCACCGTGGTGATCGACGGCGCGGTCATCAACCCGCAGCCCGGCAAGAAGTCGCAGAGCATCAGCGCGGGCTCCATGGCCCGTGCCGGAGGACGCTTTGAGCCGGCAACGGCGAAGAACACCGTGAGCATCGATTCCTACCTCAGTCCCGAGGCGCTCGTGGCTGCTGAGTTCTATCGGCGTGGCGCGAATATTCCGATGGAGCTGCAGGGCAATGATATGTCCTGCGGCATGCTCGTCATCTGGACGGGAGGGAGGAAGCCCTAACGCGGGTCTTCCTCCACGCGCGCTCACCGTCCTCGGTGGCGCTGACTGCGCGAGCTATCGGCTGGTGATCTACCGGCTGCGCGATCTACCGGCTGAAGCTCGCCAGCGCCACGCCCATCTGATCCATGGAGTCCTTGGCGCGCCAGCGGTCGTTGCCATTGTAGATGAACGAGAAGGCGAGCAGCTCGCCGGTCTTGCTCGTTACGTACCCGCCGAGCGAGGCTACGTCGTTCGTGGTTCCGGTCTTGGCGTGCAGGTTGCCCATGGCCGAGGTCCACTTCATGCGCTTGCGCAGCGTCTCCGTGCGACCAGCCACGGGAAGCGAGGCTTCGAACACCGGTCCCCAAGCCGTCTTCTTGGCGTAGCTCAGGAGCTGCACCATGGCCCTCGGCGTCACGCGATCGAGGGTCGAGAGTCCGCTGCCATCGGCGGCGAACACGGCCTTCGGTGCGACGCGCGCCTTTTCCGTGAGGAACCGGCCGAGGAGTACGTTGGCGTTCTCGGCGGTGCCCGCACTCCCGGAGCCGTGCGCGACGTCACGGAACAACAACTCGGCGAAGTGATTGTTGCTTTCGCCGTTCATCTGCGTGACGATCTTCTCAAGCGAGGGCGAAGCGACGCTCGTGACCCGCGGCGCATCGACCACCGCGCGCCCGGCGCGTACTGTTGCGCCGTCAACGGTCACGCCGCGCGAAATGAGGGCGGCCCGGAGCGCGCCCGCGGCGAAGAGTTCCGGCCGCTCGACCACAAAGTACAAGTCACGCTGCGGGGCGAGACTCCCCATGGTCCCGCGCACGATCATCGTGCCGGTGGAGTCCTGCTTGAAGCTGATGCGCGAGCCACGTGAGCCCTTCTCGATTTTCACTTCGTTGCTCAGCGGCAGGCCGCTCACCGCCGGATTGAACGACACCGCGGCATGATCACCGTCGGGGCGCACAATCATCGTGATCTTGTTTTCGTTGAAGCTCAGCGCCGACACGCGCGCGGCGTAGCCAGCCTGCAGATATTTCTTCTTCCATCCATCAGGAATGCGGCGCTCTTCGAACGCTGACGCATCGGCGACGATAGTGCCGCTCACGCGGCGAATGCCCGCTTCCGAAATCCGGCGTGCGAGTGCTTCCATCGGGGGCTCGCCCGCTTCATCGGTGGCCTTTCCAGCGAGCATGGGGTCGCCTGCCCCGCGCAAAATCAGATCGCCGCGGAGCGTGCCATCGGTGCCGATCGCGCCAGCACGCAACACCTCGGTCTCAAAGTGCCCACCGACGCCGAACCGATCGAGCGCCATCGCGGAGGTGAAGAGCTTCATGGTCGACGCCGGGAGGAGCTGGTCGTCGCCGTGGTGGTTGAACAAGGTGTCGCCGCTCGAGAGGGAGATGACGATGACGCCCCACTTGCCCTTGCTGCCCGTGCGGTTGAGCACGGAACGGAACTGGGCATCCAGCGCGTCGGCACCAACGGCGCCAACGGCGCCAACCGCGCGCGACGTGCTTGCGTGGGCGGTCGTGCTCACCGCGGGCTTCGCCGATGCCTTTGTTTTCTTCCCTTTCTTCTTCCCCGGAACCGCGGGGGCCGGCCGCGTCGCGTCGACGGCAATCGTCGGGCGCGAGGTGGCGTACTGGACCGGGGTCATGGCCCCAAGATGGATCGGAAGGGCCAGCGCCAGCAGGGAAGAAAAAATCACGCGGTTCACACTTTAAATATGATGTTCCTACGCCAAAGCGCCCAGAGGATACCGTACCAGAACAGCACGAAACAGATCGCAAAGGCCAGCGATGCTACCCGAGGTTCAAACCAAGGCGCGAACACGCTCTGGTAGACGACGGCTTGCACTGCGGTCTGTTTGCCGTGGAAGTCCACCTTCCACAGGGTATAAATCAGGCGCGCCATCATCCCCGAACCCACAAAGGCGATGATGGGATTCACTCCATAGATGACGAGTGGGGGGGTCCACCACGTAACGCGCCGGACGTCGATAATCCACGAAATCGTCGCCAGAATCACGCAGGCCATGCCAGCCGTGAAGACCACATAGGAACTGGTCCAGAGCGACTTATTGATCGGGAACGACCAATGCCACATCAGACCGATCATCATGCCGATCGCTCCGACGGCAAATAACCCGTTCAACCGCTCCTCCAGCGGGCGTTTCTCGGCGAGCCAGCGCCCGGTGAAGACGCCCAGCATGGCCGTGCCGATGGCCGGAATCGTGGAGAGCAGGCCTTCCGGGTCCCATGTTTTGGAGCTGACCCAGAGGTGGCCGTCGAGCAGAAACCGGTCGGTCCACGCGGCGAGGGTCCGCGAGGGCGCATCGAGCAGGTTTGCGCCGATCCCTCCATCAGCGCCGGGGACTGGGATCAGGGTCATCGCGAACCAGTAACCGTACAAGAGCGCCACAAGCACCATCACCTGCTGTTTGAGGGTGCCGCGCATGGTAATCAGCGCCGACAGGGTGTACGCCACACCAATCCGCTGCAGTACGCCAGGGATTCGCACGTGCTGCCACCGGGCGAGGTCGTAGAAGGGGAAGACCCCGACCATCAGCCCAAAACCAACAATCATGACGCCGCGCCGAATAATCTGGCGTCGGATATCAGACTCCGTTGCGCCGCGTGCTCGGCGCCCGGACAGCGAGAGATGCGTGGTAATACCCGCGATGAACAAGAAGAATGGGAAAATCAGGTCGGTGGGGGTCCACCCATTCCACGCCGCGTGTTCGAGGGGCGGGAAGATGGCGCCCCAGGTGCCAGGATTATTGACGAGAAGCATTCCCGCGACGGTCGCGCCGCGAAAAACATCGAGCGCGAGCAGGCGTTCGCGCGGGGCTTCGGAAGCAACGCTGGTCATAGGATCCTCGTGTGGCTGGCTCGGGGCGGCTCGCCCAATTATGCAGAGCTGACGGGCGTAATGCGAGCGTTGGCGCTGGGCCGCGCGGCCGAATAGCCAACGGGCCGGCCGTACCCGAAGGTGCGACCGGCCCGTTGGACCCACACAGCGATTTACAGCTTACCGAACAGCAGGAGCAGCGCGGTAATGGTGAACATGGCGATGAAGAGCGGCCCGACGAACAGGGCAACAAACAGGCGGTTGTCGTACTTGAGGTGCATGTAGTACGCCACAACAATCGCGAACTTGACCGCTGACATCACCAACAAGATCGGAACAAAGGCGCTCGAGGCAACAAACGCCGGAATGTAGTAGGCCCAGACTTCGATGATCGTGATCACAAAGAGGATCAGGGCCACCCACTTGTACTGCTTCCAATCCGGATGCTCGTGAACTTCGTGTCCCGCGTGCGAAGCGTGATCGCTCATGGTCGTCGGCCTACTGGATGAGGTAGATGAGCGTGAAGATGGCGATCCACACCACGTCCACGAAGTGCCAATACAGGGCGCAGATGTCGACCACGAGCGAATCCTTCGGGGTCAGGCCGCGCTTCATGTCGATCGCGAGCAGCGTCAGGAGCCAGAGCACGCCGACCGTCACGTGCGCGCCGTGGAATCCGGTGAGGGTGAAGAACGACGACCCAAACAGATTGGTCGTGATCTTGAGCCCTTCGTGCACGAACGAGGTGAACTCAAAGGCCTGGAAGCCCAGGAACACCGTGCCGGCGAGCGCCGTGGTGGCGAGCCAGAACTTGGAGTTCCCCTTGAGGCCGCCGTAGCCCGGCTTGCCGCGATTCTCGACCGCGGCCAGCGCCATCACCATGAACAGCGATGACATGAGCAGGACGAAGGTCGAGGCGGAGGTGACCGGGATGTTCAGAATCGGCTTGAACACTTCGCCCGTGGGCGAGGTCCAGGCTTCGTGCGGGAAGGGACCGACCTTGGAGCGTCCCTTGTAGATCAGGTACGTCGAGATGAGCGACGCAAAGAGCATGCACTCCGACCCAATGAACGCCCAGACGGCGATCTTCCGGTTATCGAGCCCGGTGGTCGTGTAGTGCACGTGTTCGTGGTCGTCGTGCGTTGCAGCTGCAGTGGCAGTAGACATGGATTCGGTCTCCGGGTTACTCGAGCGGGCTGAACAGCCACGCGTACAGCGAGCCGATCAACAGGGCAGCACCGCTCAGCGAGACCGCCATCGCAAGCGCGAAGTGGTCGAGGTGGATGAACATCAGGCCGCTGAACATGATGACGATGCCGAGCGCGGTCAGGAGGGGCTTGACCGTGTTCAGGGGCATCGGAATGCCGAGTTCTGCGGCGGTGTGGTGCTCCGTTTCTTCGCGCATCGGGACGGCATTTGCGCTGGCAACCTGCACGGGATCTGCATCCGCGTGCGCGGCACCCGAGCTCATCTCCGGATGCTTGATATCCCACAACGGCGACCGCGAGGTCACAATCGGGATGCGCGCAAAGTTGTACTCCGGCGGCGGCGAGGGAATGCTCCACTCGAGCGTCGCAGCGCCCCACGCGTCCTGCGGAGCGGGGAGTCCGCCCTTCCGGCTCTTCAGGAAGTTGATGACGAAGATTGCCGTGGCGATGATCAGCAGCAGCGTGCCGAGGGAGGAGGCGAGGTTGAACTTCTCCCAGCCCTGACCGGCGTCGTACGTGTAGATGCGGCGCGGCATACCCAACAGTCCGCTGAAGTGCATCGGGAAGAACGTGAGGTTCATCGCGATGAAGGTCAGCCAGAAGTGCCAGGTGCCCAGCGCTTCGTCCATGTAGCGGCCGAACATCTTCGGGAAGTAGAAGTAGATACCGCCGAAGATGCCCATCATGGAGCCGCCGAAGAGCACGTAGTGAAAGTGCGCCACGACGAAGTACGTGTCGGTCTGCTGCAGGTCGGCCGGGGGCGACGAGTGCATGACGCCCGAGATACCGCCGATGGTGAAGAGCCCGACGAGGCCGATCGCGAACTTCATGGCGGCCACGAAGCGAATCTGACCGCCCCAGAGCGTCGCGATCCAGTTGAAGATCTTTACGCCGGTCGGGATCGCGATCAACATCGTCGCCATCGAGAACAGCGTGTCGGCCACGGCGCCCATGCCAACCGCGAACATGTGGTGCGCCCACACGCCGAAGCCGAGGAAGCCGATCATGATGCCCGAGTAGACCATCACGTTGTACCCGAACAGCGCCTTCTTCGAGAAGGTCGGCAGGATCTCCGACACCAGTCCGAAGGCGGGGAGAATCAGGATGTACACCTCGGGATGGCCGAAGACCCAGAACAGATGCTGCCAGAGCAGCGGGTCGGCGCCCTTGGCGATGTCGTAGAACGACGTGCCGAAGAACCGATCGAACAGCAGGAACACGAGCGCGATCGTGATGGCGGGGAAGGCAAGGATCAGCAGGAACTGTACGACAAACGACATCCAGGTGAACATCGGCATACGCATCAGGGTCATCCCTGGGGCGCGCATGTTGATGATCGTCGTGATGAAGTTGAAGGCCGCGGCCAGCGAGCTGATGCCGAGGATCTGCAGGCCCATCACCCAGAAGTCGATATTCGCGCCTGGCGAGAACTGGTTGGTCGTGAGCGGCGCATACCCGAACCATCCGCCGTTTGGCGCGACGTGGAAGAAGATCGGGAACGTGATGAACACGGCGCCGAGCAGATACACCCAGTAGCTGAAGGCGTTGAGACGTGGGAAGGCCACGTCACGCGCGCCAATCTGCAGCGGAATCAGATAGTTGAAGAACGCTGCCGAGAGCGGCATGACGGCGAGGAACACCATCGTCGTGCCGTGCATCGTGAACAGCTGGTTGTACATCTCGGCGCTGATGATCGCCTGGTTCGGCTGCGCGAGCTGCAGGCGAATGAGCCCCGCTTCGAGTCCACCGAAGAGGAAGAAGAACAGGGCGGTGAAGAGGTACATCGTGCCGATCCGCTTGTGATCGACGGTCGTGATCCAGCTCCAGATGCCAGTCTGCTCGGGAGCGGAGGAGGCGTATGTGGCCATGTGAGTTCTGTCCTCGCGCTTACTTGAGCGTCATCAGATAGGCGACGATGTCGGCGATCTGCCGGTCGTCGAGCCCTGCGGCGAGCTTCTTGCCGGACTGGGGGTCGAGCTCCCCGGTCCCCAGCGTGGGCATGATGGAGCCAGGCTTCATCATGCGAGCATTCTTGAGCCAGCGGGCGAGAATCTTGGCATCGCTCGCGTAAATGCCGCCTGCGAGCGTATGGCGCGTACCAAAGTGGGTCAGATTCGGCCCCGAGGCGGCGTCATCCGTGAGTCCCATCATGGTCATTTCGCCCTTCACGATATGGCAGGTCAGGCAAGGAGCCTTCCCCAAGTTCGCCATGCTCGTAATGAGCTCGCGGCCGGCGACCGCGTTGCCATTCGGCAGGAGCGTGTCGTCGAACTTCACTTCGCGCTCGCCCGTGGGAAGCGGCGTGCTCGGAATGGCGTGTGCCGGAATCTTGTTGAGCGGGAAGACATACCCGCTGTCGGCGGCCATGTTTGAGGCAGGTGCGGCCGCAACCTTGGCGTCGTGCTTCATCCCGGCCATGCCAGGCATCCCTGGCATGCTCGCGGCCATCACCGGCGTTGCTGCGACCGGCGAGCCGAGGGCTGCGGTCTTCTGGTGATCCACCCACTTCCCGAAGTCGCCTTCGGACACGGTGTACACGTGGAAGCGCATGTTGGCATGCGACGACCCACAGTACTCCGTGCAGAACCCGTTGAACACCTGGTCCGCGATGTCGGCGTTCGGGGTGTACCAGAGGTAGTTGGTCTTGTTCGAGATGAGATCGCGCTTGCCACCGAGGTTCGGCGTCCAGAAGGAGTGCAGGACGTCCTTCGTCTTGAGCGCGAAGTTCACCGTGCGGCCGGCCGGGATGTAGAGCTCATTGGCCGTGGTAACGCCGAGCTCCGGATAGCGGAACTCCCACCACCACTGGTGGCCGATGACCTCGACCTGCAGCGAGCCAGTCGCGGCCTTGGCCTGCGTCTTGAAGATCGTCTTGACCGTGGGAATCGCGATCATCACAAGGATGAGTGCTGGAATCGCGGTCCAGGTGATCTCCAGTACCGCGTTGCCGTGGACCTGCTTCGGCGCGGGACTGCCCGGACGTTGCCGGAACTTAAAGATCGTGACGAGGAGGAGCACCTCGACGAAGACGAACACCACGGTCCCGAAGAGCAGCAATCGGTTCCAGAGCGCGTCGGTCGCGGTGTTCAGGTCGGTGAGATGTGTGAACGTGCTATTGGGGTACTGATCTCCACACGCCGCCAGCGCCAGCGCAGCCACCGCAACAACCAAGGCGGTGGGTAGCCGGCGCAAATGCTTACCGGGCATTACACAGAGTCCTTTCTGATGATGTGAGTCGGGTGTGAGGCACGGACGATGCTTCCCGACCGCTTTAAGAGTATCGGGCGAGCATGGGCAGAGCAACCCAAATCGAGCGGGGGATTGCCGCGTGTTTTTGCGACGACCCCCCTGCGTTAACCCGTGGTAAAGCGCAACCCATCAATGGGTTAGCCCTACATGTTTTTCAGGGAAACCCTGAGCCGCCGGCTGCCGTTGTCGTGTCGAGTAACCAGGGGGAGAGCTGGTCGGCAACACGCCGGCGTTGTGCCGGGCTCAAGTGGCGCGCCCCACGCACGATCCCCAAGCACTCCGGGCTTCCACAGTGACAGGCAAAGGGCTCTGCCATGTCGAGCTCCGTGGTGTTGTAGTCGAAGGTGATGGCCTCTCCGACCTGGATGGTGCGGCGCGCGCGCACTGCCCGGTCGTGAATGTCCACCGTCGGCTGGCAGTGGTGGTTCATGTAGCGCCAGAAATAGCGCTGCACCACCTCGTCCTCACTCCGCGCGCAGTCTTGATCGAGGTGGAGCGTGGCCCCGACCTGCAGCGAGTAGCGCGTGGGAGTCGGTGTTTCGCGGCCGGTGATGGAAAAGAGCACCGTGCCGACCGCAATCGGGGCGATGGCCACCAAGCACCGATCATTGTTGGTCACGAGAACGGCAACAACGGAGGAGTCGCACGGCAAGAGCGTCCCCGGGGACTGGCCTGGGGACTGGCCCGGGGACGCGGTGTCTTGGTGCTGCTGCTCAGAGCGGCAGTCGCTCATACGGTGAGACGTCCTTCCTCAGGCGCCACAGCCCCCGGCTCGCCCGCCACCCCGTCCGCCAGCCGCTGGTGTGGGTGCCGGCCCAGCCGTTGGAGCCGGCGCAGCCTTGGGCCAGACGTTGTCCGACGGATCACGATCGGGGAAGCGACAGAAGGGGTCGAATACCACTTTCTCGATCTTGCGTCCGCCGAAACTGAGTGCGGCGGTGAAGGTCCGATCGCCGGCGAACCAGACGTCCACGGGATACGTCACGATCGCCGTCACGCTGTCGAGCATCGTGGCGTTGGCCATCGGCTTGATGGGCGCGCCCTTGGCGGCAAAGACGACCTTGAGCACGACCGGCGACGGCATCTGCCCGTCCTGGCGCACCACAACATTGGTGGTCGCGCCCTTTGTGGTGACACTCGCGATCGACCCGTCCACGCTCTCAGTCGTGAAGAGCCAGTAGTACCAGAACCAGCTCAGGTCCTTCTTGAGGGCCTTGTTCATGAAGAACATGTAGTCCCACGGGGACGGATGCTTGAACATCCAGGTCTTTCCCCACTCACTCTGCGCCTTCCAGACGGCCGTATCCCCGACAACGCCGCCGAGCATGGAGAGCATCAGGGGGGTCTTGGAGTAGGTGGTGAAGCTGTAGTACTGCGGGCCCGCGTAGTTCGCGTTCCACATCATGGGGGGTTCGGCTTCGTTGCCGCTGGTGCGGCCGTAGCTTTGGCCCTGGCCATCGAGCACGGGCGGTGCTTTGCGGCTGTCGGCGGCCGAGAGGATGTTCATGTACTGGTTGAAGCCTTCGTCCATCCAGCCGTACCAGGTCTCGTTGTTGGAGACGGTCATGGGCCACCACTGGTGGCCGGTTTCGTGGTCGGCGGCGCCCTGGTTGGAGTTGATCACCATGGGGTACTCCATGCCGGCGCTGGGGCCGTCCTGGAGCGTCATTTGGGGGAACTGGTAAGGGAACCAGAGCCCCGAGTAGAACTCGAGCGCGTGGCGGGTGATGGGGCCGGCGTTGGCAAAGGTCGAGGCGTTACCGGGGAGGAAATACATGTGCACCGGAATCGCCTTTTTTCCCGGGATCGTGGCGCGCGTGGCCGACCAGTTGAACTTCTTGGCGGTGGCCCAGGCGAAGTCGTTGACGGTGTCCGCAACAAAGTGCCAGATCAGGCGATCGCCAGCGGCGGTCGCCTTGCCAGGGCCGACTTCATCGGTCCCGATGATCGTGCGGACCTCGTCGCTCTCGAGCACATGGCTGAGCCGCTCGCGAGCCGTGGCGGTGAGCACCTGCTCCGGGTTCTGCAGCACGCCCGTGCCGCTCACGACCCAGCCGGCGGGCACATCGATGCTGACGTCGAACTTGCCAAAGTTATTGTAAAACTCCGATGGGCCGAGGTAGAGCTCCGGGTCCCAGCCGCGGAGGTCGTCGTAGACGGCGACGCGCGGGTACCACTGCGTCGGCTGGTAGAGCGTGTCGGCCCAACGCTGGATCATGCGGTGGTTGGCGCCGGGGCCGCCGGGGATCTTGTGGCTCCACTCGACCTCGAGCGTCGCGCGGCCCTTGGCGGGGATCGGGTTCACGAGCGAGATCGTGGCGCGGCTGGTGTTCATGCCGCTGGCGCGGTTCTCGGTCGGGGCGGCACCGGCTCCGCCACCACGCCCGCCACGACCGCCGCCGGCTGCCGCCGCGAGGTTCACCGGCTGTCCATTGACCGACATCTTGGTAATCACGAAGCCGTCGGTGTTCTCGCTCGGCACCCAGGGCGAGAGATGCGGACTCTGGAAGAGAAAGAGATTTTGGTCGAGTCGCATCACGATGCTGGCGAGCGAATCGGCGGTATTGTTGCTGATCACGATCGACTCGCGCCCGGTGATGCGTGAGGTCGCCGGATCGAGCTTGGCGTTGATCGTGTAGTCGGTGCGGAGTTGCGCGTAGTTCTTTCCCGGGCGTCCCGTGGAGTCGCGCGTACCGGCAGCGAACGCCTTGCGAATGATGTTGGTGAGCGGGATGTCGCGGCGCACGGCGCGCTCGGGCAGCTTGCTGCTGCTCTGTGCCGAGAGCGGGGCGACGACGGCGCTGCTGGCGAAGAGCGCCAGCAGGAGAGGTGTGCGGACGGTCATAAGAAGCCTCGGGGTGAAGCAGAGAAGCTACTGCAACCCGAGGCGATTGGCGATATGGGTGCGGCGAGCGGCCGTTAGCTGCGGAACTCCGCCTTTGCGGCGCCGATGCCGCCCCCGTCGACCACGTTGCGAAAGCCGAGGGCCTTGAGCTCACCGGCCGCGGATGCCGAGCGGGCGCCGCTCGCGCAGTAGACGAGAATCCGGCTCTCCTTGGCGATCTCCGGCCGTCCAGCGAGCGCGGGTCCCATACCGCCCACGGGGATGCAGATCGCGCCGTCGAGGTGTCCGAGCCAGAACTCGAGCTTGGAGCGCACATCGATCACATAGTCCACGGGCCGGCCGCGAAAGGTGGGGCCGGCGGCGGTTTTATTGTCGTCGATGCTCGTGCGAGGCAGTTTCACCGGAACCTCAAAGTTTACTTGTTGGCGTCCAGGAGCTTCTTCCGTTCTTGCCAGCTCTGCCCATCGGTGATCCACTTTGCGGCCGGCTCTCCCTTCAGGTAGTGCCCGAACCACTGGAGGATGCGCCGCTCGTAGTCGACGGCGTTCTCTTTCTTGCCGAGCCCGTGCCCTTCGCCGGGGTAGAGCAGCATCACCACCTCTTTGCCGGCGCGGCGCGCGTAGTTGTAGAACTCTACGCCCTGGCGCATGTCGACGGTGGGATCGTCGCCGCCGATTTCGAGCAGCAGTGACTTGGCGGGCATCACGTGGATTTTGTCGAGTGGCGAGTTCTTGACCATCGCGGCCATGTCCTCCCACGGGGCGACCTCCATACGGAACTGCCCGGTCTCCCAATGATCGAACTCGGGGACCGAGCTCCAGTGCATCTGGCCGGCAAAGCTGATCATGTCGCTAATGCCAGCGCCGGCGACGGCCGTGGCAAACAGGGTGCTGTGGGTCGCCAGGTAATACGCTTCGTAGCCGCCCTGCGAATGTCCGGTGTGTCCGATGCGCGCTGGGTCGACCAACCCGCGGGCGATGACTTTTTTCACCGCCGCTTCCACGGAATACAGCACCGACACGCCTGGTTCGCGCGGCCGGAACACGATGTCCGGCATCAGCACAAAGTATCCGTTCTGCGTGAAGACGTTGGCGTTGTAGTAGTCGTTCTCGCGCGGCGTGATGTAGCGGTGGAGCCCCTGCGTGAGCAACTCGTACGTGTACACGATCATCGGGTACTTCTTTTTCGGGTCGTAGTTCGCGGGGTAATACAGAATGGCCTGCAACGGCTTCCCGATGGTGCTCGTGAAGTCCATCAGCTCGGCCTTGCCCCACGCGTAGTCCTTCTGGAAGCTGTTGGTGGTCGCCATCGCCATGACATTCGACAAGTCGGCTCCGGCCGTGTACAGCGACGGCGAATCGGCGAAGCTCTGTCGCGTGAACGAGTACCGGTCGGCACTGTCGGCTTTGGCGAGTCCGCCCACCGACTGATCGGCGAGGAGCAAGCGTTGCACCTCACCCGACGGCATGAGGCGCGCGTATCCGCTCTTCTTGCTTTTGGCACCATAGAGTGCGAGGTACAGCGGCTTGGAGAGATCCACGCCGCGCTCACCCGTGGCGGCGCCGAATCCACCACCGGCTCCTCCGCCAGTTCCGCCGCCCAACATCACGACGCGATGCTGGAGCTGTTCCGCTGACCCGTTGGTGAGGCGCACACCACCTGAGCCGTCGAGCGCGAGCGACCACACGTCGTAGGCGCTGTTCACCAGCAGGCGAGATCCGTCTTTGGTCCAGGTGGGCTGGCCAATCGCCGGCAACACATCGGTCGGATGATCATCCTCGCGGTCGACGAAATCCACAGCCTGCGTCGTCGATTTCGCGGTGAGTGTTGCCGTGAGATTTGTGCGCGCGCCGGTCGCGACATTCACGACCCAGTAATCGCGCCCGTCGAACCACGAGAGGTGCGTGCCCGTGGGGTTGCCGCCGAAGTAGTGGCGCACCTTCTCCAGCACGCGTTTCCGAGCGCCGGTCGCGAGATCGACAGTCCAGATGTCCTCGTCGCGGCGACCGAACTTTTGGCCAAATGGATACGGCTTGCGGTCGATCTCTGTGGCCACGCGGTCCCCGTCGAGCACCGTGACCGTCTCTGCGGGGTCGCTGCCGATGCGCACCATCGTGCCGTCGTTCAGGTGCCAGCTCGCGAGCATCGTGGCGCGCAGATCCCGCGCTTCCGACGACCGCTGCTCGGGAATCACATGGACGTCGTTGGTATGCCAGATCTCCACGTCGGAGATTTTCTCCTCGCTCTTCTTGGGCTGGTCGGCAATCACATCACGCGCGCGGAGGCCGAGGTACAGGGCGGCTCCGTCCTTGCTCCAGGTGGGACGTCGGTAATCGGCCACACGGAGACCGCGGGGAATCGCGCTCGCGTCGGCGTCGAGTGCGCGCAGTGTTGTGCTCGCCGATGTGACGCTCCGCCACGCAAGCACCGCGTGCGCGGTGTCGGAGAACTCTTTATCCACTCTGGTCCGCAGCACGGCGAGATCGGTGGACTTTGGCCGCCAGGCAAGCCCGCGGTAGATCGAGGCCGACGACTCCAGCACGCGCACCGTGCTGGTGCTGCCGTCGAACAGCTGCACGCTGTTGCCAGTTCCACCATCGACGGTGATGGTGAACGCAAGCAGCGCGCGCGCATCCGCCCACGCCTGCTCGGCGACGCTCGAGAAGACGAGGCGCGTGCCGGTCGCCAGTTCCTGCACGACGACATCTTGCACGCGTTTTCCCTCGCTGGCGTATCGGGTCATGGCAATGAAGCGCCCGTCGCCGCTCAACGAGAAACTCGCCACATCGCTGAGGGTCGCGGTCTCGCCGCTCACGAGGTCACGCACGACGATCGCCGTGTGCACGGGCTTCTTGTCTTTCGTCAGGCGATCGCGCTCCTTTGGCGACACACCAACGAGGTAGCTCACCCAGCGCGAATCGGGGCTAAAGCTCGGCGCAGAACCGTACGGCACGACGATCGTCGTATCGCGGGCGCCACCACGAATGCGCAGCACGTTGTCCTCGTTGCCGCGGGTGATGGCTACGGCAACCCACGCGCCATTCGGCGAGAGTCGCGCCGCGCCAAGTGACTCCCACTTGCCGAAGTCCTTCGGCGTCACGAGCGGCTTCTCGCCCGGCTTGAGCGCGGGCGCGCCGGCGGTGCGGCGCAGTTCGATTTCCGACACGATGAATCCGAAGCCGGCCCAGCCACCGCTCGCCACCGAACGCTCGAAATACTGCCGCGCACGCACGGTATCGCCCTTCACCAGATACCAGTTCCCAATGCCGAACGCGAGCGTCGCGACCTGCACATCGGCGGTGTCGGCAGCGGTGAACACCTTCTCGGGATCGGTGAGTCCGCGGTACATCCGCAGCCGCGCGGCGTACGCGTTGTCCACTCTGAGCGAGTCGGGATGGCGGTCGAGCATCGCCTTCGCCGCCGCGGTCTTGCCGGCGCGCGAGAGTGACATCCAGAGCCAGTCGGTGGAACCCGCGAGCTCGCCAGCGTCGGGTGCCTTGGGAAGCGCGTGCGTGAAGGCGTCTGCCGCGGCGTCGAAGTCCCCCTCCGCAAACCGGATCACCCCGAGGTGATACCAGAGTCCGTAGATGGAGCTGTCGCGCGCGATGCCGCGCGTGAGATCGGCCCTCCCCTTGGCGAACTCGCGGACCGACAGATACCGATGCCCGCGCCAGCGCAGCAGCAGGGCGTTGTCCGGATGCGTGGCGAGCCCTGTGGTGAAGGTCGCGATTGCCTCGCGCATCTGGCGCACGCCTGCCTGCGCGGTGCCGAGTGCCACGATGCGGTCGATGTTTCGCGGGTCCGTGGCGAGCGCTTTGGCCGCGGCAGCTACCGTGCCCGCAGGATCGGCTTGCGAGCGATAGTCGACACCGGCGGGGGAGCGATACTGCGCGGTGGTCTGTGGAGCGGTTTGCGCGGCGGTTTGCGCGGCGAGCGCAGCAAGCGGCGCGAGGAACGGGACGAACGCGAGGGCGGCAATCAGCGTCGCGGAGCGATGACGGGACATGGCGGGAGCCTGAAAAGAGGAGGGGAACCCGCCTCTAAGCTACCGCTTCTCTGGCGGCTCCGCCTCTGGGTTGGCGCCGCCTGTCTCACTCGACGCCACGGCTTCGTCCGGCAACAGATCCGCCGGTGCGTCGGTGACGTCGTCCTTGATCGCGTGCTTGTCCTTGACGCGATTCTGCGCAATCTCCAACGCGGTGCGCAGTTGCCCCACATGCTCGCGCAACGCGCGGATCTTGGTGGCATCGCTCCCGCCGCGCCCCACCACAAGAATCATCGACGTCACGACGTCGGCAATCATGCCGAACTGTCCCTTGAGCTGCCCTTGCAACGGTACCGCCAGTCGTTTGACTTGCTGTGGCGCCATGCCAATCGGCCGCTGATTCTTGACGTCGCTCGCCATCCGCTCCACCAGCGCATGCAGCCCCGAGAGCGCCATCAGGCAGTCGTCGAGCGTTTTCATCTTCTGCGTGCCGGCTCCATCGAGCTTCACAGCGGGCACGTTATGCTCCGCTCGCGGTCAGGAGGTTACTCCACAGTGCGCTGTTCATACAAAAAAGCTACCGAGTGTTCCGCGGCGCGGGTAGCGAAAGGACGCCCGGAGCGAGTAGCCTTCCGTATGCAGCCAAGTGAGCCCCGCACGTGACGGAGTTGCCGGAATCCGTGGCCGAACGCGTCTATCTCTCCGATACGGCGCTCAAGGACTCCACCGTCGACTTGTCGCGACTGGCGTTACCGCCGATTGTGCGCCCGGCGGCGCGCCTCTCGGTGTTGGATATCACCGAGTTTTATGGCGATACCACGGGCGGCATTCGTACCTACCTGCGCCAGAAGTCGGTCTATGTGGAAGCGCGCCCCGATCTGCGGCAGGTGGTGGTCCTGCCGTCGCCCCGCGACCACGTCGCGCAGAGCGACGGGGTTCGAAGCTACCGGTTGCAAGGACCGAAGGTCCCCAAGCAGGCGCCATACCGCTTCATGCTGGCGACGCGCAGCAACCGTCGCATCATGTGTCACGAGCGTCCCGACGTCGTGGAGATCGGGAGTCCGGGGTTCGTTCCCTGGATTGCCAAGCTCGCCACGCGTGGACTGGATATCCCGCTCGTCGCTTTCTGGCACAGCAACTTTCCCCGCGTTCTCGCTCCCTTTCCCGAGCGGGCGGACGCCTTCCGGCGGGCCCTGTGGGACCTGGGATGGCGATACGCACGGCAGATCGACCAGCAGGTGGCCATGTCCATCGTCTGCTCACGCTTCGTGGCCGACGATCTCCGTGCCGCGGGCATCGACCGGGTGGCGCACATTCCACTCGGCGTGGATCTCCACCACTTTCATCCGTCGCGCCGCGCCCGCCGTGAGGTGGTGCGCGCTCGGCTCGGTCTGCCGGACGGCCCCGTCGCGGGTTTCGTCGGCCGGTTCGCACAGGAAAAGGAAATCGATCTCGCCATCCGCGCCTGGCCCGAGGTGTACCGGCGCACGGGAGCAATCCTCGCGCTGATTGGCGCAGGGCCAATGCAGGCGCAACTTGAGGCGTTGGCTGACGGCGCCGAATGGGTGCGGTTTCTCCCCTACCAGAGCAACCGCGAGCAACTCGCCGATCTGCTGGCCGCGCTCGATCTATTTGTGGCGCCGAGCTCGAACGAGACCTTTGGCTTGGCCCCGCTTGAAGCCCAGGCGTCGGGCACCGCGGTGATCGCGGCGAACCGCGGGGGCATTGGCGAGCAGGTCGAGGCCGGTGGGGCGGGGGGGATTTTCGAGGCGGGGAGTGTCGCGTCATTCCAAGAGGTGGCGATCCGCCTCCTCCAGTCTGACCTGGCGAGTCTCGGGGCCAAGGGGCGCGCGTATGCGGAGGCCGACCACTCGTGGGACACCGTGTTTGATCGCATCTTCGCCGTGTATGAGCAAGTGAAGCGCGACCATCAGGAAGAGCGTCGGGACGGGCGGTGGGTACGGTGACCACGGGCAACAGGCAGTTGCTTATTACGATCCATGACGTGACGCCAGCGCTGCAGCCGCGCGTGGAGACCCTGTGGCGCATGTGTCGTGCGCGGGGCGTTGTCCCTGGGTTGCTCGTCGTTCCCGACTGGCACGGGGGCTCTCCGATCGAAGGCGACCCCATTTTTGGCGCCTGGGTGCGTGAACGGGCGACCGAGGGTGCAGAAATCTTTTTGCACGGCGAACGGCACGACGAAGTGGGCGCCCCTCGCGGCTGGCGTGATGAGCTCCGGGCGCTGGGCCGCACGAACCAGGAGGGGGAGTTCCTGACTCTCGATTTCGAAGCGGCATCGGCCAAGATCACGCGCGGTGTCGCGCGACTCCGCGCGATGGGGCTGCAGCCCATCGGGTTCGTTCCGCCGGCGTGGCTCGCCAAGATGGATACGCACGTGGCTTGCCGGAAGGCGGGACTCGCCGTGAGCGAGGACGACGGCACCGTGTTCGTGCACACCACCAAAACCGCCCTCGCCTCGCCAGTGGTGCGTTGGAGCGCGCGCGGCGCATTTCGCTCGTACGGATCGGTGCTCCAGGAGCGACTCCGGTGGAAGTTGCAGCGGAGCGCCCCGGTGATGCGACTCGCGCTGCACCCTGCAGATCTCGACCATCCGGCGGTGGAACGGAGTATCGATCGGGCCTTGGGTGACTGGCTTGGGGTTCGCGTGCAGACGTTCTACCGCGATTTGTAGTCCGTGGGGAATCCCGTGTTGGGCTCCTCACCTGTCCGGGCCGCTGATTACGCGCTACAATAGCGGAGTACCCACACCCGCTTCGGAGCCTTGCCCGTGTCCAACTCCCGCCGCGATTTCCTTGAGAAGTCGGCCGCCCTGGCCGCCCTTGGCTTCCTCCCCCGCGAGATTAGCGCCTCGGAGTGGCTCGACGAGCGCGAGCGCGCCCGACGCGCGGTCCCGACGTCGAACTTTCGCGCCCGCCCCGTGATCGTTGGCTCGGCCAACGGATTCCACACCGATCGTCCGGCTGGCGTGAAGATCGCCTACGACAAAATCATGGCAGGCGGCGATCCGCTCGACGCCGTGATTGCCGGCGTGAATACCCAGGAACTTGACCCCACGGATCAATCCGTTGGACTGGGCGGGTTGCCCAACGAGGAAGGGGTGGTACAGCTCGATTCCAGCTGCATGCACGGCCCCACCAAGCGCGCTGGGTCGGTGGCGGGGCTCGAGGGGATTGCCACGCCGAGTCTCGTGGCCAAGGCGGTGATGGACTACACGGACCACCTGATGCTTGTCGGAGCCGACGCCAAGCGTTTTGCGCTCGCTATGGGGTTCAAGGAGCAGGATCTGCTCACCGAGAAGTCCAAGCAGGATTGGTTGCGTTGGAAAGCGAGCAAGCCGACCGGCGGCTGGACCAACGCCGACAAGCGCGCCGCGTGGCTCAAGTGGAACGCCGATCGCGGAAACCTCAAAAGCCAGCCAGAGAAGGGCGGCTTTGATGAGAACGCAGCGCTCAACTGGACGCACGGCACGATCAACATGGACGCCGTGACGGCGAGCGGGGATATCGCCAGCGTCACGACGACGAGCGGGATGGCGTGGAAGATTCCGGGGCGTATCGGCGACTCGCCGATTATCGGGGCCGGGCAGTATTGCGACAACACCGTCGGCGCGGCGGGAAGCACCGGTCGTGGCGAGAGCAACATCATGGTGTGCGGCGCATTCTTGGCCGTGGAGTTCATGCGGCAAGGGAAGACGCCGGAAGAGGCGCTGATGCTCGTGATGCAGCGGGTGATTGCGATGAGCGAGAAGCGTCTGCTTGACGACAAGGGGCGCCCGTACTTCGATCTCGACTTCTATGCGGTGACCAAGGACGGTCGCGTGGCTGGTGCCTGCGCGTACGAGGGGAGTTCGTTTGCGACGTGCGACGAGAAGGGGCCACGACTGATCAAGTCGGCGTATCTCTTCAAGGCGTCGGAGCGGCCGAAGCCGCGGAGCTAGCGTGAGCGTCAGCGAGCATGAATTCCAGGGGCTCCAGCGCCGCGTCATCACGGCGGCGCTGGCGCTCGTGTCGGTGTTCGTGGTCGCGGTGGTGGGCTACCGGATTATTGGTGGCGACAAGCACGGATGGCTCGACGCGTTGTACATGTCGGTCATCATGCTCACGACCACCGGACTCAAAGAGGTGGTGCCTACCGACTCCGTGGGCGCCCAGTTTTTCACCATGGCGATCCTGCTCTTTGGAGCAACCGCCGCGGTCTACACACTCTCGATGATCACAGCCTTCATCGTGGAAGGCGATCTGACGCAGGGATTCCGGAGACGTCGCATGCAGAAGCGGATTGATGCCATGACGGGGCACTTCATCGTGTGCGGTGCGGGGCAGACCGGCTCCACCGTGCTGCGCGAGCTCGTACGCACACAGCGAGAGTGCGTGACCATTGAGCAAAACCACGCGCACATCGCTGCACTGGAGACGGAGTTGCCCAGCATTCCCGCGCTCCACGGCGACTGCTCCGACGACGAAACGCTGATTCGCGCCGGCATCCAGCGTGCCGCGGGGCTGGTCGTGTGCACGGACGACGACAAGAATGCGCTGGTGACCACGGTGCTCGCTCGGCAGCTGAATCCAAACGTCCGCGTGATCGCCCGCGTCTCCACCGACAAAGCGTCGGCGCGATTGAAGCAGGCGGGAGCCGATGGCGTGGTGTCGCCCGCGCAGATTGGCGGCATGCGCCTCGTGAGTGAACTCATCCGTCCGACGGTCGTGACGTTCCTCGACACGATGCTGCGCGATACCAACCGGAACCTTCGCATCGAGGAAGTCCCGGTCAGCGACGGAAGCGCGCTCGCGGACCAGCCCATTGCCGCGCTGCACCTCCACGACGCGGGCGCGAGCATGCTCCTGCTGGCGATGCGGACGGCCACCGGCGAGTATCTCTTCAATCCCGCCGACAACACCATAGTTCGTGCGGGGTGTCAGCTGATCCTGATGGGCGACCCCGCGGGAGTCGCCACACTCAGGGAGAAGGCGACTCTGGCTTCGTGACCGCCACGCGGCGCGGCGACCGATCCATTTGATCGAGCCAGCGCAGCGAGACCCGAATCAGCGAATCCAGGCGCACGCTGGTGATGGTCGTCGGCAACGTGATGGCCGTTGACCGCTCCACGAACCCACTGGTTGCGGTCAGGTCGCGCAGCGTCATCGTCCAGCGCACGCTGTCGCCTGGAGCCACCGTTGGCCGCACCGACACAATCATGTCGGCGTTGAGCGACTCCGCGACGCTTCGCGGATTACGCGTTTTTGCCAACACGGCTTTCGTCGAGTCGGCGGCGATCACCGCAAAGCGACCGCGGGCGTTGCTCAACGCTCGGCGCATTCGGTTCATAATGACCGCGCCGGAATCGGCGAGCGCGGGGCTCCGCGGATCAGGCGCAGGATCCGCCACCACGACACGGCGCGCTGGGCCCATGGCGGCCGCTCGTGCCGCCCACTGGGCGCCCGTCACCTGTTGCATGGCGAGCACCGACCGATCGGTGAAGGCGGTCGCGATCGCGGCGCGCGCGGAATCGCCCGCCGTACTCACCCCGCGCCCAGCGCCACCGTTGCGGCTCCGAAAATCCTGACGGTCACTCCCACCGCGCGTTCCACGGGTGTTCGTGCGCAGAGAGTCGAGTACGGCCTTTTGAATCTCCGCGCGCAGCGAGTCAGCAAGCGTCGCCATGACCTTCGCGTCTGGAATCGCCCGTGCCTGCGGGGTCATCATTGCCGATGCGCGCTCTGAAAATTTCGCTTCAATCGCCGCCGTGATCGCGAGTGAGTCGGCGCGGGTCAGCGCCGTGACTGCTGCACTCTCGGCAATCACCCGCGAGCTGTCGGCCGCGACAGGCGTCGCGAGAGTCGCCGAGGCACTGGTCCGCCCACGCGCCATGACGAACAGCGCCACGGCACCCGCGGTGATTGCGACAACCGCAGCCAGTGCCAAGGCACGACGGCTCGTGCGGCCCTGCTCCGGTGAGTAGTCCCCCGTCGGGAGCGCCATGTCGGCGAGTTCCGCGAGGACCTCGGTGGCCTGTTGCGGGCGCTCCGCAGGATCCTTGGCTAAGCAGCGCATGATGAGGGCGCGCAGGACGGGCGGGACGTCGGTCCGCACCTGCTCAATGGGCGGCGGTGCCTTCGTGAGCTGAGCCGCCATCGTCTCCGCGGGCGACGCACCGTCGAACGGCGCTGCGCCTGTCAGGAGCTCGTACGCGAGCAGTCCCACTGCGTAAATGTCGACCCGCTGGTCCGCCGCAGGGTCGCCGGCGAGCTGCTCAGGTGCCATGTAGGCCGGCGTGCCAATCGCCATCCCACTCGCGGTCATACCCACGGCGGGCATGGACGCGGAGATGGCCTTTGCCACGCCAAAGTCTGTGACCACGGCATGTGAGCCGCTCCGGAGCACGTTGCCGGGTTTGATGTCCCGATGCACCACCCCGCGTGCGTGCGCGTAGGCCAGGGCATCGACCACGTCGTGTAGAATGCGCACGACTTCGCGCGGCGTGAATCGCAGCGGACGCTCCCCATGGAGCGCGTGCTTGAGCGACTCCCCCTCGATAAAGGGCATCGTGTAGTACAGCAACTCGCCAAACTCGCCCGCCGCATACAGCGGGACGATATGCGGATGCTGCAGCTGGGCCGCGAGCTGGATCTCGCGCCGGAATCGCTCGCGATTGACCCCCGCGGCGAGTTCAGGCGGGAGGACCTTGATCACCACCTGTCGGTTCAGCGCTCGCTCGGTGGCCAGAAACACTCGGCTCATACCGCCGCCCGACAGCTCGCGCTCCAGTTCGTACTGGGCGCCGAAAGCCTCGAGAATCTGGCGGTCGAACTCGTTGGTCTGGGCCATCGGCGGCGACGGGGTTGAACTGGCAAGGTAATCGCGGGCCGACGTCTGAGGGTCGGAGTGCGCGGTCGACGGGTTACACCAGTAAGACCGCTAGCGCACGAGCAACGTTCCGTCCGCCCCTTGGTCACAGGTGCAGGGGAGAGGGCCAACGGGCTAGATTTCACGGCAAGGATTCCTGCCGCCCACCCCCCTACGAACATGACTGACCACCCCGCGACTTCGGACGTCCCCAACGACGAACCGGCCGGTTACGACCCGGCTGTCGTCGAGCGCACCTGGCGTGACCGCTGGCAGCAGCGCGGCACCAACCGTGCGAAGATAGCCGACGCCACGAAGCCGTACTATGCGCTGCTGATGTTTCCCTATCCGTCGGCCGAGGGGCTCCATGTGGGCAACCTCTTTGCCTTCACGGGAAACGACATCTACGCGCGCTTCCAGCGGTTGCAGGGGTTTGACGTGTTCGAGCCGTTCGGGTTCGACGCCTTCGGGATTCACTCGGAGAATTACGCGCTGAAAGTCGGCGTGCATCCCACCGAAATGATTCCGCGCAACGTCGCGAACTTCACCCGTCAGGTACAGCGCGCCGGTATCATGGTGGACTGGGATCGTACGGTCGACACCACGGATCCGTCGTACTACAAGTGGACGCAGTGGGTCTTCCTGCAACTCTACAAGCAGGGGCTCGCCTTCAAGAAGAAGGCGGCGGTCAACTGGTGCCCCAACGACAAGACGGTGCTCGCCAACGAGCAAGTCGAAGGCGGCAAGTGCGAGCGCTGCGGCGCCGAAGTGGAACAGCGATTCCTCGAGCAGTGGTTCTTCCGCATCACCGACTACGCCGAGCGCCTGCTCAACAACATCGAAGGGCTCGACTGGTCGAACACCACGCGCACGGCGCAGCGCACCTGGATCGGAAAATCCGAAGGGGCGGAGCTCACGTTCCGCGTCGTGAACCCGCTGGAAGGCGCGGGGAGTGCGGCGGTGCACGAGACGTCTGAGTCGATGGCGGTGCAGAACATTACGGTCTTCACCACCCGCCCTGACACCATCTTCGGTGCCACGTACCTCGTGCTCTCACCGGAACACCCGTTGCTCGATGTCATCACGAGCGAGGAGCAGCGCGACGCCGTCGCGGCGTACCGGCAGCAGGCGTCCAAGCAGGATCTCATCACCCGCAAAACGACCAAGACCAAGACCGGTGTGTTCACCGGTGCATTCGCGGCAAACCCAGCCACTGGGGCGCTGATCCCAATCTGGACCGCGGACTACGTACTCATGGAGTACGGCACCGGCGCCATCATGGCCGTGCCAGGGCACGATGAGCGTGACTTTGAGTTCGCCCAGGTCTTTGATCTCCCCATCGTGCGCGTGGTCGCGGGGAAGGACCAGGACGGCCACACGCCGCTTCCGGAAGCGTACACGGATGACGCCGAGGCGCGTCTCGTCAACAGTCAGCAGTTCAACGACTATCCCGTTGCCGAAGCCAAGCGGCAGGTGACCGCCTGGCTGGAGGCGAAGTTCGCCGGCAAGGCGGTTGTGAACTATCGCTTACACGACTGGTGCATTTCGCGGCAGCGGTATTGGGGGCCGCCAATCCCGATCATCTACTGCGACGATTGCGGAACCGTACCGGTCCCTGAGTCGCAGCTGCCCGTGTTGCTGCCGAACATCCCCGACTTCAAGCCGGACGACTCCGGGATCTCGCCGCTCGCGCGTCACGCCGAGTGGTTCCACGTTCCCTGCCCGACGTGCGGCAAGCAAGCGCGGCGCGAAACCGATGTCTCCGACACCTTCCTCGACAGCGGCTGGTACTTCCTGCGCTATCCGAGCGTTGGCCGTGACGATGTGCCGTTTGACCGCGAGACCACCAAGAAGTGGCTGCCGGTCAATTCCTACATTGGCGGCAACGAGCACGCGGTGCTGCATTTGCTCTACTCGCGCTTCCTCACGATGGTCATGAAGGACGCGGGGCATCTGGACTTTGAAGAGCCGTTCACGAAGTTCCGTGCGCACGGAATGATTATCCGCGACGGCGCAAAGATGTCCAAGTCGAAGGGGAATATCGTGAACCCCGACGAGTATATCGAAGCGTGGGGTGCGGATACGTTCCGCACCTACCTGATGTTCCTCGGACCGTTCGAGGAGGGCGGCGATTTCCGCGACGCCGGCATCAGTGGCGTGAAGCGCTTACTCGACCGCCTCTGGAAGTCGGTGCACGCGGCCGCGACCGAGGGCGCGCCGGATGTCGAGGTCATGCGCGCGCTTCACGCGACCATCAAGAAGGTCGGCGAAGATGTGTCGAAGCTCTCGTACAACACGGCGATTGCCGCGATGATGGAATACATGAACGTGCTCCGGCGTGGCGAGCGTCGGCCGCATCGCGACGAAGTGCTCCCCGTCGTGCAGCTCGTGGCGTCCTTTGCGCCGCACATTGCCGAAGAGCTCTGGTCCGTGCTCGGGCACGACACGAGTGTGTTCGACTCCGGCTGGCCCACCTTCGATCCGTCGATGCTCGGCGGCGAGACGGTCACGATTGCCGTGCAAATTGGCGGCAAGACGCGCGGCACCGTGGTCGTAGCCAAGACCGCCACGCAGGACGACGTACACGCGGCCGCGATGGCAGATCCAGCGATTGCGAAGTTCGTAACGGGAACGCCCAAGAAGATTGTGTTCGTTCCTGGGCGTCTGCTCAGTATCGTGCTCTGATACGACGGGAATTCTTACAGCGCCTTCGAGATCCACTCCCCCACGTAATAGCCAACGGCGGCAACGCCGAGTCCGACGACGAACATATCCATGCCGGAGCGAATCACACCGCGTCCCGTGAACACGCTCCGCATGGCGCCCACGAGGAAGTGACTCCCCATCGCGAGGGCAAAGCTCAGCCAAATGGCTGAGGCGCCGTCGAGGAAAATGAAGGGAGCCACGGGGATAAAGGATCCGATCGCCGTGGCCACACCCGTGATCCACGCCTCGCGCATCGGCGAGCCCGGGTCGCCGCTGATCTTGAGCTCTTCTTGCACCTGTTCGACGAGCATGCGCTCAGGATCCGCCATCACCTCGGTGGCGAGGGCGTGCGCCTGCTCCTTGTGCATCCCCTTCATCTCGTAGATCAGGGCGAGTTCATCGCGCTCCACTTCCGGCATGAGCGCAATCTCGTCCTTCTCCATCGCGATCTCGTTGAGATACACCTCGTGCTGGCTCTTGGCTGCCAAGTAGCCACTGGACCCCATAGACAGCGAGTTCGCGACAATTCCCGCGACGCCGGCGACAATCACCGCGTGATGCTGCGCCGCAACCGTCGCGCCGATCACGCCGGCGGCGAGGCCGAAGTTCGCGGTGAGTCCGTCGTTGAAGCCGTACACGACATTTCGCAGGAGTCCGCCCGATTCGGTCTGGTGCCAGGGCTCCGCGTTCTTCCCTGCGAGGTGCGCGATCTCCGCCGCATGTTCCTTGGACTCGCGCGCGAGCAGCAACGCCTCGTCGCCACCGGCCGCGCCCTTCGGCGTGGAGCGATGCATGTCGAGGTAAACTTTGACCTCGCGCCCTTCCTCGCTCAGCAACATCGGGAGCAGGAAGCCCGGGCCAAAGCGGCGCCCGAGGAAGGCGAGCAGTCGGGTACGGCCGGTGGGTCGGAAGGCGCGTACCGTGCCGCCGTTCTTGCTGATGAGGTCCGCCCAGATCGTGACATGGCGGTCCTCCACGTCGGCGAGTCGGCGATAGACGTCGGCCTTCGACGTATCTGGCTCTAGCGTCGCGAGGAGTCGGTACAAGAAGGCGGCATCCGCCTCGTCCTGCCAATGATGCTCGAAGGCGTGCAGGTCCGCCGATTTCTGGGTGGCACTCATGACTGGAATATGGCGCAATGAACGGTGCGCGGGTGCCCGGCGCCCCTAGAACTCGATTTGCGTCCCAAGCTCCACCACCCGGTTCGGCGGCAACTGGAAGAACTCCGCCGCACTTCGTGCGTTCTTCGACATGATCGCAAAGAGGCGCTTGCGCCAGACGTTCATGGTCAAGCCCCCAGCTTTCCAGGCGAAATCGCGCGGGAGAAGGAGCTCGCGCCCGAGGTAATAGCTCGTGTCGAGCGTCCGAGTTTTCACCCCCTGCCGACGCAGGAGCTCCATCACTTCCTTCACGTCCGGCGATTCCATGAATCCGTAGCGTGCCACTGCCCGCACGAACCCGGAATCGAGCATTTCGAACTCCACGCGCTCATCATTGCTCACTTCCGGGACCTCCTCCGTGACAATCGAGAGGAGAATCACCTGCTTGTGCAGCACCTTGTTGTGCTTGAGATGATGCAGGAGCACCACCGGCGCACCGCCCGACTCGGACGTCATGAACACTGACGTACCGGACACGCGCAGGATATTTGAGGTCGCGACGCTCTTGAGGAACGAGTCCAGCGGCATGGTGATGTCCTGCAACCGCTCGCGCAGGATCGCTCGGCCACGCTTCCAAGTTGTCATCAGCACGAAGAGGGTGATTGCGATGGCGAGCGGCACCCATCCTCCGTGGCCAATCTTGAGCGCGTTTGCACCCAGGAACGCCAGGTCCAGCACGAGGAACGCCACCGTGAGCGACACCGCCTGCCATAGCGGCCAGTTCCAGCGCGCCGCCGCAATCACGAAGAAGAGCAGGGTGGTGATCGCCATGGTCCCAGTGACGGCGATCCCATACGCCGCACCCAGCGCACTCGAGTTCTTGAAGCCGAGCACCACCAGCACGCAGCTGACCATCAACGCGTTGTTGATTTCGGGAATGAAAATCTGCCCGGCTTCCTGCTTGGACGTGTGCACGATCTTCATGCGCGGGCTGTACCCGAGCTGGATGCACTGCTGTGTCAGGGAGAATGCGCCTGAGATCAGGGCCTGACTCGCGATAATCGCGGCCACCGTCGCAATCGCAATGAGCGGGTACAGCATCGCGCGCGGCGCCAGCAGGTAGAATGGATTCTCAACCGCCGTCGGCACGCGCATCACGAGCGCGCCCTGCCCAAAGTAATTCAGCAACAAGCACGGGAAGACGAACCAGAACCAGGCCAGTCGAATCGGCTTCTTGCCAAAATGCCCCATGTCCGCGTACAGCGCTTCGGCTCCCGTCACGGCCAGCACCACGGCACCGAGCAGGACGAACGCGGCCCATCCCTTGTGCATAATGAACGTGATGGCGTACATCGGGTTGACCGCCGCCAGAATGGCGGGCGAACGCATGACCTCGTGCAGGCCGGTCGCCGCAATCACAGTGAACCAGATCAACATCAGTGGACCGAAAAACGCACCCACTTTTGCGGTTCCATAGCGTTGCATAAAAAACAGCCCGAAGATCACCACAATGGTGACCGGGATAATGACACTCTCAAAATTCGGTGACACAATCTCCAGCCCTTCCATGGCGCCGAGCACGGAGATTGCCGGGGTAATCACGCCGTCGCCGTAGAGCAGGGCGGCACCAAAGAGGCCGAGGACAATCAGCAGAAACCGACGCTGTTTGCGCGCGGTGTCTTTGCCGATAATCAGCGCGAGCATGGCGAAGATTCCGCCCTCCCCACGATTGTCGGCGCGCATCACGAAGACGATGTACTTGAGACTCACCACCAGCATCAGCGCCCACACAATCATCGACAAGACGCCGTAGACATTCTCCGCCGATGGCGTCAGGCCGTACTCGGGCTTGAAGCACTCGCGGAAGGCATAGAGCGGGCTCGTGCCGATGTCGCCGTAGACAACGCCGAGCGCGGTCAGGGTGAGGACTGCCAACCGGCGGCCCGTCGGATTCGACTCGACGTGATCGCGCTGGCGCGGAATCGGACGCATCGCGGTCACGCCAGTCGATGGCGTGCCATGCTGCGCGGTTTCGTGTACTGAGGGAGGTTCTTCGGACGACATGGGGTGCGAAAACGGGTCGCGGACAATCCGCGACCCGTTTGGGAAATGTAGTGCCGGCCCCAACAGAGTCCAACCTTGGGGGGGGGCTGCTTTGAGGGGGGGCTACTTTTGAGCCACTAATGCCTCGAGGTCCCCGGCCGTCCGACGCAGAATGGCAACCGCCTCCTCGACCATCGCCGCATCGGCGGCCCGATGCATGGTCAGGTGCACATAACTCCGACCAAGGGCGGCCATCGCCTCGTGTGCCGGGCGCATCTGTTCACCAAAGATCGACGCCCCAAGTTGCCCCAGGCGCTCCAGCACCTCGTCAACGGTGCTCCGGTTTTCGGCGAGATACGCGCGCCCCGCGTCGGTGATGGCATAGACCTTCTTGCCGCTCTCCTCCGGTGCGACTGAGGCGTACCCCATGTCCTCGAGCAAGGTCAGGGTCGGATACACGGTGCCGGGGCTTGGCGAATAGCGTCCGCCCGACCGTTCCTCGAGATCTTTGATAATCTCGTAGCCATGCCGCGGCTTCTCGGCCAACAGCTGCAAGATGACAAACTTGAGATCCCCCTGCTCAAACATCCTCCCGCCTCGCGGCCCACCTCGGCGCGGCCCAAAGCCGAACCAGAATGGGCCAGACCCGACATCACCTTTCCAGTCCCAGCCGCGTCCCGCCCCTTGGCGTTCGCGGGGTCCACACATCCGATTCCACATAAGAACGCTCCTCAAAGACATATCGTACGTTATATCACGATATATCGTAAGTCAATCGGGAGCTGGATGTGAGTGGCGACGCCGTGAGAGGCCGTCAATATTTCGAAGGCACCCCTGGTCCTACGGTACTGCCCCACTCAGCCTCAGGCCATCGCGGTCGAATGTTTGAAGTGCTGCTCGAATCGCGCGGAGTCCGTGCGCCGCGCCCCCTGCTGTCGACGACCCTGAGCGTGGCGACACACGCGCTGTTGCTCTTGGGGTCGGCCTCTGGCGCGCACTTCCTCTTTGACAGCAGCCCCTCCGCGCGAGACGTCGAGCTGCTCACCGAGTCGGTGCGCTATCTGATTCCGCCAGCGCGCAAGGCAGCCCCCTATTCCGATCGACTGCGCTTTGCGACATCCGCCGGCGGTTCAACGGCGGCCGGAATCTTGGACGGCCGCACGCGCTCCGTCTCCGACAACGGGCTCGTCGGCACGGGCGCCCCAGGGCAGAACACGGCGGACGAGACCACTGAGGCGCCGCCAGCCACTCCGTCGCGGTCCACCGACGCGTTCACCGTGGTGGAAGTCGATAGTGCCGCGGTCCGCGACCCCGAGTCAGCCGCCCCAGAGTATCCCGCGACGCTGCTCGCAAAGGGCATCGAAGGCTACGCTGCCCTGCGGTTTGTCGTCGATTCGACCGGACGCATTGAGATGAACACCGTTCGCGTGATCGACGCCACGCACGACGACTTTGCAAAGGCGGTCACCGCCGTGATGCCACGCATGCACTTCCGGCCCGCGCGCATCGGAACGACGCCGGTGCGCCAACTCTCGGAGCAACTGTTCAAGTTCGAAACGAAGGTGGCGCCGTCCACTGCTGCGCCAAGCAAGAAACCGCGCACCGACGACCCCGCCTCGTAACGATCGCTGCACAAGAAAAAGCGCCGCGGGAGAGTGAATCTCCCGCGGCGCTTTTTGCTTTTCTGCCAGCGCGCTCTACTCGTAGCGCAGCGCCACAATCGGATCGAGTCCAGCGGCGCGGCGCGCGGGGTAGACCCCGAACACCACACCCACAAACGCCGAGAACCCAAAGGCCACGATGACGCTCGAGAGTCCGACTTCGGTGCTCCAGCCGAAGAACTTGCTGAACGCCATAGCGCCGCCCGCGCCCACCATGATGCCGATCATGCCGCCCAGTAGGCAGAGCACGACGGCCTCAATGAGGAACTGGAACAGAATGTTCATCTTGGTCGCACCGAGCGCCTTACGAACGCCAATTTCGCGGGTACGCTCGGTGACCGACACCAGCATGATGTTCATGATGCCGATGCCGCCGACCACCAGCGATACGGCGGCGATGCCCGCGAGCAGGAGGCTGAACACGGCCGTTGTTTCGCCGAGCGTGTTCAGGAAGTCCGACTGATTGCGGATCTGGAAATCGTCATCCTTGCCGGCGCGCAGCTTGTGTTCGCGGCGCAGAATCTTCTGGATGTCGCCCATGGTCTCGGGAATCTCTGCCTCTGACGGCGCGAGCACACTGATCGAGCGCACGCGGTTGGTGCCGAGGACGCGGAACCGCGCCGTCTGGACCGGGAGCAGAATCTGGTCGTCGGGATTCGAGAAGGCGCTCGCCTGGCCCTTGGACTTGAAGACTCCGACGACGGTGAACTGGATACCGCGGATGCGAATCTGTTCCCCAACGATGGCGTCGTTGCTCTGCAGGCCAAGGTTCTCCACAACGGTCGGACCAAGCACGGCCACACGCTGGCGTGTCTGGTCTTCGGTTTTGGTAAAGAAGCGTCCCGTTTCAATCTCGTACTTGCGAACCTCAGGATAGTTGGACGTGGTGCCAACGATCGAGGTGTTGGTGTTCTTGTTGAGGAACTGCACCTGCAGGTTCCCGTTGATCTCGGGTTGGACGGCCGCAATCTTCTCGCCACGATCGACGAGCGCCGTGGCGTCGTCGATCGTCAGCTTGGCGCCGCCGCCGCCCGTGCGCACGCCACCCGTCATCCCTTGGCCCGGGTTGACGGTCAGCAGGGTGGTGCCGAGCGCAGCAATGCGATCGTTCACCTGCTTCTGGGCACCGCGCCCGAGCGCAACCACCGCGATCACTGCCGACACGCCGATCACGATACCGAGCATCGTGAGCATCGAGCGGAGCTTGTTCGCGCGGAGGGCGCCCAGTGCGACGCGAATCGTTTCGCCAATGAGCATGGCTAGTTGCCTCGACCGCCGCCACCGCCAGGACCACCGCGACCACCACCGCCACTCGCAGCGGCTCCACCACCCAACGGGCTACCGGTCATGGACTTCATGCGGTCGTTCTGCTCCTGACGCTTGGCCTGCAGCGCCGCGACGCTGAGCATTGCAACCTTGTCGCCTTCGGCGAGCCCGTCGATCACTTCGGTGTAGTCATAGTTCGCGACGCCGAGGCGGACCGACTTTGGCTCCCACGTGGCGCCCTTCTGGATGAAGACGAGCCCCGTACGCTGACGCTGACGGCCGCTGGCCATCGCACCGGCGCCCGGCACAGCGCCGCCACCGGTTCGGCCGCCGCGTCCACCACCGCCCTGGCCACCACCACCCTGGCCGCCACCACCATTGCCGCCGGCTTTACGACGGCAGGCGCCGCTCTTCATCATGTCGACGCCCAGGTCCTTGTACAGCCCGGTCATCTGATCACGCAGTGCGGTACGGTCGGCGCTCGGATCGCTCATCTTGGTGCGGAGGTCGTCGAGCTTCTTGGCGACCGCCGGCTTCTTCTTCATGGCGGCATCAATGGCCTTACAGTCGGCATCAGTCACTTCGACCTGCGGACCACGGCTGAAGCCGCCACCCTGACGATCCTGCCCACCACCCTGGATGGCGAGGAGGTCGAGCTCACCCTTGCTGACCTGCGCGTCGCCACGCCCACCGCCGCCACCGATACCACCACCCATGGCACCACCACCACTACCGCCACGTCCACCACCGTTACCGCCACGACCGCCGCCATTCCCACCGCCGGGGCCACGCAGCTTCGCGCGCACCGAGTCCGGGTTCAGGCCGAGCAGGCCAGCGGCGACCGCCGCTTCACGCGGCGAACGGATCGCATCGTTCGGAACGGCAATCACGCCAAGGCGCTCGTCGGTCAGCACGGCGACTTCGCCGTTCATGCCGGGGCGCAGCAGCCCTTCGCTGTTATCGAGCGAAATCAGTACGGGGAACATCGTCACGTTCTGCTGAACGGTCGCCGAGGGCTCAATCTTCTCGACGATGCCGCGGAAGACACGATCCGGGAAGGCGTCGACCGTCACCGTTGCGGGCTGTCCTGCGGCCACGGCGCCGATGTCGGTTTCGTTCACGAGCGCGCGGGCCCGAACCTTGGTGAGGTCGGCCATCGTCGCAATCACAGAGCCACCGCTTACCGAGCCACCGCCGGCCTGAATCACTTGGCCGAGCGAGACCGGCTTGGTGATGATGGTGCCGGTGATCGAGGCACGGACCGTCGCATCCGTGAGGCGCTGGGCGTTCAGGTCACGCGTCCCCTGGTTGCGGAGCTGCGTTGCCTGCGCATTTGCAAACGCAGTCTGTGCTGTTTCCAGTTCCGACTGGGTAATGATGCGCTCCTTGAACAGCTGCTGCTGACGCGTGAGCTGTGCCTTGGCCACTTCGAAGTTCGAGCTGGCGGCGGTAAAGTCCGCTTTCGACTGCTCGAACTGCGTGTGCAGGTCGGTGGTGTCGATTTGCACAATCAGGTCGCCGGGCTTGACGAAGGTGCCGATTTCGATCGACATCTTCGTGACTTGGCCCGAGGCCGTCTTCGACTTGACCTCGATGACGTTGATTGGCTCAATGATGCCGGTCGCCTCGGCGTTCACGACAATGTCGCGACGCTGAATGGTCGCCGTGGGGATCGTCGCAACCTTGGTCTCGGCCTTGGCACAGGCCGTGAGGGCGACGAGGGTGAGCATCAGGAACGTGCGGTTCACGGCGGACTCCGGCTTTGAAAGGAACGTCGGGGTGAGTGTCATGGTCATTACTTCAGGTCGCGCCCGATCAGCGCTTCGATGTTGGCCTTCGCGATGCGCGCATTGACGCGAGCGTTGATGAGCTGCGCCCGGGCGTTGTCGAGCGTCGTCTCGGCCTGCAAGACTTCGAGGAGGCTCGAGGTGCCCAGGTTGTAGCGTTGCTGCACCACGCGGAGTGCTTCCCGCGCCGACTGAATGGTCAGCAGCTGCAGCTCGATGGTCGACTGCGCCGTGCGGTAGTTGCTCAGGAACGTGGTGAGGTTCTGTACGACGAGCGCCTTGGCGTCGCGGAGATTCGCCTCGGCGTTCTCGGCGTTCACCCGCGCGACCAACAGCGACTGCTCGCGCGTGTAGTTATTGAAAATCGTGTAGTTCAACGACAGCCCAAAGCGCGTCGAGGTCGCCGTCGGGCCACCACCGAAATTGAAGTTCTGCGACGCCTTGGGGTTCTGTCCGTAGGACGCGTTCAAGGCGAGCGTCGGCATGTACGGCGTGGTGGCCGCCTTGTGCTGCGCGCGCGCGGCCTCGAGTGCCTGCGTCGACTGACGCACCGACGGGCCATCGGAGACCATGGAGAGGAGCTGTGCTTCGTCGAGCTCAACCTTGCCGGTGTCCATCGTATCGGCGAGGGTTGCGGTGACCATCACCGGCGACGCAACCAGCCGCGTCAGCGCAGCGTTGGCGTTCCGCAGCGAGTTCTCGGCGGTGAGGATCGACAGCTTGGCGTTCCCAACCGCGATCGCGGAGGTAAGCGAGTCAGCGAGCGTGGCGACGCCGGCCTTCATCTTGGCCGAGGCGACGGTCAACTGCAGCAGTGCCTGCTCCAAGAGCTGCTTCGACGCGGCGAGCTGCTCGTTGGCGGCCAGCACGTTGAAGTACTGCGTCTTGACGGTGAGGGCCACACTGTAGCGCTGGGCCACTTCGTTCGCGCCAGCGCTCTCAAGGTTGGCTTGGGCTGCGCGCAGGTTGTAGTTGCGCTGGCCACCATCGTAGAGGGTGAAGTTCGACGACAGCGACCGGCTGTAGCTCCACGGGAGTCCCGTGGTGGGCACCGGTGTTCCCTGCACGAACTGCGTGCCACCCGCTTGGTTGCCGGAGTACGAGAACGCCGCGGTCGGGAGAAACTGGGCCAACGACGCGCGCACCGCCGATTCGCTGGTGCGATTCGCGTTACGAGCCTGGACCGTCAGCGGCGAGTTCTGCTGGGCGAGGCGAACCGCTTCCTCGAGCGAGATGGGGCGCGCGCCGGCGTTGCCCTGAGCACGGGCGAGCGACGGGGCGAGGGCCACGATGCCAAGGGCAAGCGCACCCGTGGCGAACGTTCCCATGGCTTGGCGGATGGTGCCGAACGTCATTTCTTCTCCGTGCGCTGCGCATCACGCTGTTGGCGCTCGCGCTGCATTTGGTCGTAAATCGCCTTCTGCTCGGGAGTGAGCAGTTGGGTGAGTCGTGCGCGGGCAGTCGTGCTGGCCGAATCCAGGAGCGGCCGCACCGGTGCGAGGATCGAATCCTGCGCATGGTTGCGGTCGTCAAAGATCCGGTTGGCGGAGTCGCGCTGCCCGGGGGTGAGGTGCAACTGATCGAACGTGCGTTGCCGCATGGCTTTCTGATCGAACCAGCGCGCATTCTCGCGGAACACAATACGGTCCACGGCCACGCCAACCGCGGCACCCGCGAGGGCGGCGAGGAGGTACATCGCGAGGGCCATGCTCTTGGACCGGCTCATTGCACGTCTCCTAGCGACCCGTCAACGCGCGAATGGTGGCCTGTTCGGCCATCCGCTCGCGCGCCGCGAGAGTTGGGGCGTCAATCGTCGACGGATCGATAATGGTCTCATACTCCGCCCGAGCGTACTGCGTCTGATTCCGCATGAGCAAGCTCCCCGCCACGAGCACGGCGAACCCTGCCGCCACGAGGCCGATGCGCAACCACTTCTCGGGGACGACGTACCACGCCTCCCCGATATCGTTGGTGGACACGCGCGACATGATGCGCGCCTCCAATCCGCTCCAATACGCGGATTCCACCGGCGCCGCGTAGATCTCGCGCAGCGTCGTGGTCAGTTCGTCGTCGCGCAGGAGCGACGGTCCGCGAAAGTCCTCTGTCATAAATCCCTCCGTACAGGTCCCAGAATGCCACGTAACTGCGACCGCGCGTAATGCAGATCCGATCTCGCTGTTCCCTCGGGAATCCCGAGCAGCTGGCCAATTTCAGAATGCTTGAATCCTTCGACGTCATGTAACACAATCACCGACCGCTGCCGCTCGGGCAGCTTGGCCAACGCGTCCTGCAGGCGCTGGCGCAGTTCATTCCCTTCGGCGGGGTCCCGAAATGGCGAGGCGACCGTCTCCGGGAGCTCGTCGGCATCTCGTACCTTCCGTCTACGCGTAATGTCCAGTGCGGCGTTGGCCACGATCCGGTGCAACCACGCACCGAAGGCCTGATCCGGCAGAAATCGATCGAGCGCTTTGTAGGCGTGCAGGAAGGCTTCCTGCACTGCATCCTCGGCGTCTTCATGATTGACTACAATCGCTCGCGCCACGGCATAGGCGCGCCGTTGATGCGTGCGAACCAGTTGCGAGAACGCCTCTCGCTCGCCGCGCTGCGCGGAGAGTACGAGATCTCGCTCGTCCGGTGGACGGTCCGTCACGGACCAGCTGCCGGTCGAGTGTGAACGCCGTCCCCCGATCGACCCGATCGGGAGGGGCGCGACAGTCGCGCTTGCCTCAAGTCTCACCCTCCAAATACGCGGGCGCGAGGCTGACCGTTGGAGCGCGGTGGGTGGGGAGGGTCACGCCGCTGGCGTCCCGGAAAGCCCCAAAACCGCGGCCCGTTCCCGCATGGCCGCAATCACGAAGGTGATGTGCGCGTCGAGCTCCACTCCGAGCTCAGCGGCGCCCTGGGTGACGTCCTCACGGTTCACGCCGCGCGCAAAGGCCTTGTCTTTCATCTTCTTCTTGACACTCGAGACCTCAAGGTCGTTCACACTCCGACTTGGCCGGACCAAGGCGCAGGCGGTGACCATCCCGCACAACTCGTCCACCGCGAACAGGGCCTTGGCCATGCGCGTCTCGCGGGCGACCCCGGTGTAATGGGCGTGGCCGAGAATGGCCTGGAGCACGTCCTCCGGGTACCCGAGGCCGCGCAGCACCCGAACACCTTCCGAAGGGTGCTCAGCATCTGCCGCATGGGCATCGTTCGGGTACCGCTCGTAGTCGAAGTCGTGCATGAGCCCCGCCAGTCCCCAGCGCTCAATATCCTCGCCGAAATGGGCGGCGTAGGCGCGCATCGCGCCCTCGACGGAGAGCATGTGCTTGCGCAGCGAGTCGCTGGGGGTCCAGGACTCCATCAGGGCGAGCGCGTCGGATCGGGAGGGCAGGGTGGCGTCGGTCATGACAGGAGGCCGGAACGCGGCCAGTGTAAAGGTCCGAAAGCAAGGCGCGCCCAGCCGGCTCGGCTGGGCGCGCGTCCTACGGAATCTAAGCAAGAGCAGGAGCGCGATGTTCCCAAATCCCCACCCAATGTGGGGGCGAGAACTACCGGTCGCGATCGCCGCCCGGCATCAGGCGCATGAAGTCCTCTTCCTGATCCTTGAGCAGGGCAATGGCTTTGGCCTTGACGGCCGGATCGGTGATCGCCGCCAACGCTGCGTCGACATCGGCCGTCCGCTGATTGCGGATTCCCATGAGCGCCTGCTGAATCCCGCGCATTGCGACCTGCATCGAGGCCTGCTCGGCCGGCGATGGAGCGTCGGTCGCGAACTTCTGCTTCGACCGTGAGCTTCCCACCGAGGCACTCACGGAGCGCGAGCCGCGACGCAGCGAATCGTAGGCAGCAAGGCTGACCTTATAGCGTTCCTTGATCTGTTCCTCGACCACCTTGACGGCCGCAACCTGTTCGTCGGTGAGCTGCAACTTCTTTTTCTTGTCGATCAGGAACGAGGCCGGATTCATGTCTTCCAAGTCGCCGCGTGTCGGGGCCTTGAAGGACGCGCCACCGCCCGGTGCACCACCACCGCCGCCTTCATCGCCGCCGCCGCTGCTTTTCCCGCCCTTCTGCGCGGTCGCCAAGGTGGGGACCATCGCCATCAGGGCCAGTGCTACATAGAGTCTGAGTTTCATCGGTCACATCCTCCGGTGGGGTCATCGTTCCGGGCGGCCCCTGCCTGCGTCCGCCTCACTGTATTGTACGCAAACCAGCGCTAATGCGCTTGAACCGCGGCGCGTCCCTTGCCGTGCTTCCAGAAAAGCATCAGGGGAATCGCGCAGCACAGCGTGACGCCGCTCAGGATGTAGATCTTCGAAAATGCGAGCACACTGGCCTGTGCGCCGACCGAGCGATCGATCATCCGCAGCGCCATGGCGTGCGCGCTCGCGGGGTTCATGCCGCGTGCCACCATGGCCCGACTGATCCCGTCCACCCGGGCGAGCACGTTGGGGTCGATCATGCCAACATGCTCGGTGAGGACCGACTTGGATTGTGCCGTGAACCGCGACAAGAGCGTGGCAACGATCGCGATCCCCATGGAGCCACCGAGCTGGCGCATGAGGTTGAACATGCCGGTCCCCTGGGGGATTTGCCACGGCTCGAGCTCCGCCATCGACGCGCCGGTGAGCGGAATGAAAATGAGACCGAGTGACACACCGCGGGCCACCAACGGCCAGAAGAGGTCGTCCGCGCCGCTGTCGTAGGAGAGCAACGACAGGCGCCACATGCACCAGAGAAAGCCGAGCACCCCGATGATGATCAGCGGGCGGGCGTCGAATCGACTCGCGAACCGGCCAAGCACCGCCATGGTGATGGCTGATGAAATCGCACCGGGGAGAATGACTAGCCCCGTTTGATTGGCGGTGAATCCATGGAGTCCCTGCAGGAACACCGGCAGGACGAACACCGAGCCGAAGAGGGCAAACCCAAGCAAGGACGCCATCGCCACGCCGGTGGCCAGCTGCCGACTATGGAGCACACGGAAGTTGATCACCGGCTCCTCGGTCGTGAGCTCGTGGTAGATGAGCCACACGAACGACACGAGTGCCGTGACACCAAGGACGGTGACAAAACGCGACTCGAACCAGTCGTAGCGCTCGCCGCGCTCAAGCATCCACTGCAACGCGCCGACGCCGGTCGTCAGCAAGCCGATGCCGAGCCAATCCACCGAGGTCGCCTTCTGATGCAACTCGGAGTTGCGGACGTAGCTCCACACCATCAGTCCCGCGATCAAGCCAAGCGGGAGATTGATGTAAAAAATCCAGGGCCAGTCAAAGTTGTCGACGATGTAGCCGCCGAGGGTGGGGCCGAGCGTCGGGCCAACCATGACGCCCACGCCGAACATCGCTTGACCGATGCCGACTTCCTTGGGCGGAAAGGCTTCCCAGAGTGTGGATTGTGCGGTGGAGAGCAGTGCGCCGCCGCCGAGTCCCTGGACGACGCGCCAGAAGACGAGTCCGAAGAGGGTGTGTGCGGCCCCGCAGAAGAAGGACGAGGCGACGAAGATCATGATTGATCCCGTCAGATAGCGCCGTCGGCCGAAGTAGGCCGCGAGCCAGCCCGACATCGGAATGATGATGACGTTCGCGATGATATAGCCGGTCGAGACCCACGAAATCTCGTCGAGGGTCGCGCCCAGATTTCCCATCATGTGCGGAATGGCAACGTTGACGATGCTCGTGTCGATCAGCTCGAGCATCGCTGCCATCGTCACCGCGATCGCGATGAGATACTTGTACTTGTATTTGTCCTCGACGACGTCCGCGGCTGGAGCGGACGCGCCGATGGCGGGATGGACTGCGGTGGCCATCGGACTACTTGGTCACGACGGAGGCAGTCACGCTCATGCCCGGACGCAGCGGACGGTCCGCGCCACACCCTGCGGTGATGGCAATTCGCACCGGCACGCGCTGCACCACCTTCGTGAAGTTCCCGGTCGAGTTGTCGGGCGGCAGCAGGGCGAACTTGGCGCCCGTCGCAGCGCTCAGACTCTCAATCTTTCCTGACGCCGTGCACCCTGGATACGAATCAACCTCAACATCCACCACCTGGCCGACCTTCAACAACGCGAGCTGCGTTTCCTTGAAGTTCGCGGTAATCCAGACGGCGCTGTCCGACACGAGCGTCAGCAGCGGCTGTCCCGCCTGCACCAGCTGGCCGATCTCCACCTGCTTGCGGCTCACGGTGCCGGTGACCGGCGCCTCGACCTTCGTGTACGAGAGCTGCAACCGCGCATTGTTCAACGTGGCCTGCGCCCCGGTGTAGCGCGCGAGCGCGAACTTCGACCCGATCTCTGCGTTCGAGAGCTGGGCGGCCGCGGAGGTAGCCTGACGCTCCGTGGCCGTGAGCTGCGCACTGGCCTGATCATACGCAGCCTGCGCCGCGTCGAGCTGCTGGCGCGACACGATCTGCTTGCCCACGAGCTCCTTCATGCGCGCGAGATCCGCCGCGGCCTTTGCCTGTGCGGCCCGCGCGGCGAGGATCTGTGCCTGTACCACTTGGCCCTGGCTCGCGGCGCCGCGAATCTGCGCCTCCGCCTGTCCATCGACGCCACCGGCGCCCGCCACGTACGCGGCGGCACTCAGTTCCGCCTCCGCCTGCTGCACGCGCACGGCGTACTCGGCGTCGTCAATCTGCACCAGCTCCTGGCCAAGCTTCACCGGCTGGTTTTCGGCAATGCGCACGGCCTTCACGTAGCCGCCAACCTTCGCGAGCACGGGGACGATGGAGCCATCCACCTGCGCGTTGTCGGTGGTCTGGTGCGACTGGTTGTACCACCAGGTCTTCCCGGCCCACACGCAGCCGAGCAGGGTGAGCGTTCCAAGAATCGGGAGCATCTTGCCACGCTTCTGCGGCGCGGCGGATGCGGTGGTGTTGGGAGTCACGTTCGAAGCCATCGGTATCGTCTCAGGTAGGAAGTCGGTTACGGAAGTTCGGTCACATTGCCCTGCGCCCGCGCGAGCGCGAGGCGTGCGCCCAAGTAGGCGGCGCGAGCATCAACCAGTTGCGTGCGTGCGGCATTCAGCGTGAGCGATGCAGAAATCACATCGGCGTTCCCCGAAACACCGGCGGTAAAGCGATCGCGCGCCTGCGCGAGTTCTTGATTGGCGAGCGCGAGCCGTTCTTCTTGCGCGGCGAGCTGTTCGCGCGCGGACGCCAGATCAAGCAGGGCGCCGCGTACATCGGTCGCGGCCTGATCGGCGATGTCCTTGCGACGCACGCCGAGCTCGCGGATCACCGCGCCTTGTTCGTCGATACGTCCATCGCGGCGGAAGCCGTCGAAGACCGGCACCGAGAGGGAGATGCCCCAGGTATAGGTGGGGATCATGTGCTCGAGTGCTTTGCCGTTGGAGCCCTGATCGGCAAACAGGCCGAGCGAGGGGAGACGTTCGGCGCGGAGGGCATCGATCTGCCGCTCGGCGGAACGCGTCGCTTCATCGGCGGAGCGCAGCTCGGCGCGGCCGCGCATCGCGACGTCGATCGCGCTCTGCTCGGCGGGGACTGGGACGCTCGTGGAGAGCGTGGCGAGTGAGTCGGCCAGCACTACCATCTGCGCAGCGGGGACGCCGAGCGCGCGATTCAGTTCGAGGCGCGCCCGATTTCGTTCGTTGCGGGCGGAGATCAGCTGCGCGCGCGCGGTTGCCAACTGCGACTGGGCCCGCGTGACGTCGAGCGCGATGCCAACGCCGGCCGTGAGCTGGTCGCGGGCGATCCCGAGCAGCTCTGCGGCGAGGGTCGAGTCCGCGATCCGGGCGCCCAACTGCGCGTCGGCGCGGGAGGCGCGCACGTAGGCGCCTGCGGCCATGGCGGCCGCCTGCTGCGAGGCGACACTAACGTCGGCGGTGGCCGCGGACACGGAGGCCCGTGCGGCGCGAAGTCGCGCGAAGGATCCGAAGTCGTAGATCTTCTGGGTCAGGGTGCCTCGCAGGTCCCACGCGCGGACCGGTCCGAGCACTTGTCCATTTGGATCGAAGAGGAACTTGCCCGTGGTGGCGTCGCGGAAGCTGATCCCCATGCTGGCGGAGTTGAAGTTGCGCTCTACGTCGCTGAACCCAACGGAGAAGTTGGGCAGAAAATCTGCGAGCCGTTGGCGAACGCGGGCGTCGGCCTGCGCCACCCGCTCCTTGGCGGCGATCGGCGCTGCATTGCCTTGCGCGGCCATGCGTGCGGCGCCGCCGAGCGTGAGCGTGACGGGCGTCTGCGCGAGGAGTTGCATCGCGGATATCGTGAGCAGGCCGAGGGCGAGGAGCCCGCGCGGGGTTGAGCGTGTCGTGTTCATTCGAATACGGTTGCCGCGACCGGTGTGACCGGGCGCAGTGCGTGGAGGACGAAATCCGTGATGTCGTGCAGGATCTGATCGCGCGGTTTCGCGCGCATCGCAGGGTTCGGCGAGTGTGCGCCGCACCAGATGACGTGCGTGAGGAGGATCCCTTTGATCATCATCACGGCGGCATCGGCGTCGATTGGGCGGAACTCGCCGGCGGCGATCCCCCGTTCGATGATGCCGAAAAGGACCGCGTTGGAGCGGTTGACGACTTCGTCGCGATAGAACTGTGCGAGGTCGGGGAACTTGTGGAGTTCCAGGAGCGCGAGTCTGACCCAGCCTTCGGCGTCGTCGCGATCCATGTAGGTCCAGTGATGCTCGAGCGAGGCACGGAGTGCCGCTGTTGCGGATTCTGCGGTGACGCCTTCGTCGGCGAGGGCGAGGAGCGGCACGACTTTTTGGCGGACGACTTCGCGGAAGAGCTCTTCCTTGCTGTGGAAGTAGAGGTAGATGGTGCCTTTGCTCACGCCCGCGAGTGTGGCGATTTCCTCGAGTTTTGCAGCAGCGATGCCGCGGTCAGTGAAGACCTTGACGGCTGCGTCGAGGATTTGTCCTGGACGCACCTCGGGTTGTCGCCGGAACTTTGCGTGATCGAGCGAAAGCGCTGCTTCGGTCATAGGTTACTGAACGTTCAGTCAGTAATAGGGAAAAGAAAGGGCGGCCGTGGCCGCCTCCTAATAACTAACCAGATAGTCAGTAAAGTCAACCGGCGGGGCAACGGCTGCTACCCCGCGGTTGCTACTGAGCAGTTGCTACTGAGCAGCTGCTACTCCGCCTCGCGCCGAACCGGCGCCGAAGGCTCGGAGGCGGGGCGGTGGGGCGCCTCGTCAAGAAGGGCGCGCAGCGCGGGAGTCGTCAGATCGTCGAACTGACCGGTGCGCGATGACCAGGTATAGGCGAACACCGCGCACGCCGCGAGCGCGAGTGCCACGGGGACCAGCACATAGAGCACACTCATAACGTCGGCTCCGAAAAGGTGCGGCCATGCCACGCGGCGATTACGACACTCAGCGAACTGGCCGGCATCACGATGGCCGCGATGAGCGGGTCCATGATCCCGGTAAAGGCTAAAATGGCGCCCACTGCGTTGTAGAACAGTGAAAAGCCGATGGCGAGTCGAATCAGCCCGAGTGTGCGGCGCGAGCCGGTTTCGAGCTCCAACAACGTCCCGATCCCGCCGCGCGCGAGGAACACATCGGACGCGGCCAGGCACGCCTCGGCGCCGCCGCGCACCCCAATACCCACGGTCGCCGAGGCGATGGCCGCCGCGTCGTTGACGCCGTCGCCGACCATCACGACGGGGCCCTCCAACAGCGCCTGCTCCACCGCCACGCGTTTGTCCTCGGGTGAGGCGCCACCGCGACAGTCCTGCGCGGCAATGCCCAGCGTGCGGCCCACCGCGGCTACCACGCGCGGGTCGTCGCCCGAGAGAATCCCAAGATGCCAGCCACGCGCACGCAGCGCGCGCACCGCCTGGGCGGCCTCCGGGCGAATGGGATCACCGAAGCCCATGCGGGCCACGACGATGCCGTCCACGGACACGAGCACCGGGGTGAGTGCTGCGTCGATCGGGGGAAAGGTCTCCAGCACGCCCACGCTGTGCTCGAGCACCCACGCCGGCTTTCCGACCAACACGTCGTGCCCACGCACCCGTCCGCGGATGCCGCCACCGAGAGTTTCGTGGACGTCATCAGGGCGCGGGAGCTCGTCGTGCATGGCGCGGAGCACGGCCGCGGCAACGGGATGCCGCGAATGCTGTTCGAGTGCCGCCACCAGCGGGCGCAGCGAGGAATCGCCGTCCCACTGTTCGAGTTCGAGTCGGCCCGTGGTGAGGGTGCCGGTCTTGTCGAGCAGCAGCAGTCCGGGAGTGGCGAGGCACTCGAGTGCGTCGCCGCCTTTGATCAAGATGCCACGACGCGCGGCACGCCCGATGGCCACGGTGATCGCCATAGGCGTCGCGAGTGCGAGCGCGCAGGGGCAGGTGACGACCAACATGGCGATGGCGTTGTCGATGGCGCGCGACGGATCGCGCAGCATCCACGTCCAGTAGGTGGCCGCCGCCGCCGCGAGCACGACCGCGATGAACGCGCCGGCCATGCGATCGGCCATCTTGACGACGGGGGCGCGGCGACGCGCGCTGTCCTCGACATCCTTGAGGAGTCGGCCGATGCGACTCGATTCACCGGAGCGTGTGACCTCCACGCGGAGCGGTGCGCTGATGTTCACCGTGCCGCCAAACACTTCCGTCCCCTCGGCGACACGCACCGGCCGCGACTCGCCGGTCAGGAGTGAGAGATCAATGGCCGAGCGGCCGGTGGTAATGACACCGTCGGCGGCCAAGGTGTCTCCGGCGCGGACGTCGAGCACAGCGCCCGGCAGGACGGCTTCGGTGGGGACTTCACGAATGACACCGTCGTCGCCGACCACGCGCGCGGTGTTCGGGGCGAGCGAGAAGAGGAGTTCGGCCGAGTCCGCCGCGGCGCGTTGTGCGCGCTGCTGGAGAAATCGCCCGACGAGGAGCAGAAAGATGAGGGTGGCGACGCCGTCGAAATAGACGGGGCCGGTGTCGGTGACGGTGTTCACCGCGCCGCGCAGATAGCCGGCGCCGATCGCGACGGCGATGGGCACGTCCATGTGTAACGCGCGCTGCCGGAGTGCGCCCCAGGCGCTCTTGAAGAAGACGCGTCCCGGCCAGATCATCGCGGGTGTGGTGAGCAAGAAGCTCCACCAGCGGAAATAGCGTTCGAACTCGGGGTCGATGCCGCCGAACCAACCGGCGTAGATCGCGAGCGCGATCATCATGACGTTGCCGGCAATCGCGCCAGCAATGCCGATGTTCACGAGCGCGGCGCGATCCTCGCGGCGACGGAGGTCATCGGCGCGCGCGCCACGGAACGGGTGGGCGACGTAGCCGAGTGTGTCGAGAAAGCGGGCGATGGCGGAGAGCGGCGTGCGGGTCCGATCCCAGCGCACGCGACACCGTGCACGCCCAATGTCGAGTTCCGCCGAGACGACCCCGGGAATGGCGAGCGGCACCTTTTCTACCAGCCAGACGCACGAGGCGCAGTGCACGCCGTCGAGGTAGAGGTCGCATTCGGCGAGTCCGTCGGCACCCTCGCGCACATAGAGCGCGCGGAAGGCCTCGTGATCGAACTCCTCGTAGCCGCGTCCGCTTGACGTGACGGGGCGATCGCGACGTTCGGCGAAGGCGTAGTAGTCGTCGAGGCCGTGTTCGTTGATAATCGCGAAGGCGGTGCGGCAGGCGGCGCAACAGAATTGGTGGTCGGCACCATCAACGACCAGGCCGGCGGGTACGGGGAGGGTGCAATGCGTGCAGTGCGTGCAGTGCGCCCCCTGCACGGTGACGATGCGCTCAGGCTTAGTGGCCGTCATGGCGCGTGACCGGCGTGGTGTGCGTGGTGGGTGCGGTGTGTACCGCGTGCTGGAATTTTCCCGAGATGGTGAGCACGCCGATCACCACCATTGCTGTTGCGGTGATCGCGGGGAGACGACGAGCGAGCGGTCCGAGTGCGCGTTGGAGTCCGGCGCCGAGCGCCGCCATTGCGGGGAGGGTTCCGGCCCAGAAGGCGGCCATCACGAGCATCCCAGTTGCTGGCGTGGCCGTTGCGGCAGCGGTGGCGACAAAAGCGTAGAGCCAGCCGCAGGGTAAGAGCGGCGTGAGCGCGCCGAGTGTGGCGGCGCGCACCATGGGGGAGCGCTCGCGCAATGCGCGGGTGACACGCGCGAGGAACCGCGTGGCGACCGGGGGCATGGTATGTGCCGCAATGTGGACACCCATCGCGGTGAGCGCGGTGGCGGTGCCCCAGAGGACCATGAGGGTGCCGGCGACAATCGCGGCGGGGCGCTGGAGTCCCACGAGGGAGCCGGCGGCGTCAAACCCAGCCCCGGCGGCGCCGGCGAGCGCCCCGAGTATGAGGTACATGAATCCGCGCGCTCCGTTGTAGGCCACAACGGCGCGCGCGCCACCCGTGGGTCCGGCCGCGAAGCCGGCGATCCCGCCGCACATTGCGGCGCAGTGCGCGCTGCCGAGGAAGGCGGCGGCGAAGACCGACCCGAACAGTGGGATCACTTCGTGACGGCGCTCGGTGCTGCAGTGCTGACGTCGACGCGCACGCTCGGTGTAAACCGCTCGTGTCCGCGCATCGCGTCGACGCGGAGCTCCCAGAGCCCTGCGCGACGGAGCGGCATCCGGGCGGTGAAGCGACCATCGTCGCGAACGATCAGTGCTTGGGAGACGTGGAGGTCGCCGTCGAGATTATGGATCGCGGTCACGCGGACATGCGCGTCGGTAATGCGCTGCGCGCTGCTGTCTGTGAGGACGATCGCGACGTCTCGGGTGCCGTCGACCAGCGGGCCGATGGTGGCGCGCGCGGTCCATCCCAAGGTGATATTCTCGCGTTCTTGTTTGATCACCGTGTCGAACGCAACGGCCTTCTTGTAGTAATCCGGTTCAAGGGAGAAGGTGCTGTCGTGTGTGGCGGCGTAGAGCATCACGCCCTGACCACCCGCTGTTGCGCCGAGGAGGATGCCAATGAACCACGGCCAGTACCATCCTTTCTTCATGAGGTCTTCTCCTTCTCGCGCGCGTGTTCGCGTTCAGACGGGCCGACTAAGCGCCAGGTGCGCTCGAACCGCAGATGCTCGCCGTCGTCGACGACTACCGTGATGAGCCGCTCTCCGTGCGTGAAGAGGGAGGCGGACGAAATCAAGAACAAGCTGATGGTGGCGTTCTGCCCATTGATGACCGTGAGCGGAAGTTCCGGTGCGATGACCTTGACCCCAGGATCGCCGGAGATGGTGACCGTGTACTGGTGTGGGCGTCCCGAACGGTTCGCGATCTTCACGCGGAGCTGGTCGGTGACGGTTCCGTCCGCATTGCGAGTGAACGGTGTTTCGCCAACTTCGCCAAGCAGTGTGACGTCGGCGGTGGGGCGATGCGTGAGTGCGTAGAGAAAGGCGCCGAAGAAGAGCAGGAATGCGAGTGGGTAGATAATCGTGCGCGGCCGAACGATGTGTCGCGCCTGTCCGGTGAGGATTTCGCGCGACGTGTAGCGCACGAGTCCCGTCGGCCGGTCGAGGCGGGTCATCACGGTGTTGCATGCGTCGGCACACTGCGTGCAGTGAATGCACTCCATTTGGAGCCCATCGCGGATGTCGATGCCGGTCGGACATGTCAGCACACAGGCGTTGCAGTCCACGCAGTCGCCGGTGTGCGCGTTGGCGGTTGCATCCTTGGGTTTGCCGCGTGGTTCACCGCGCGTCGGGTCGTAGGCAACGATCAGCGAGGACTTGTCGAGGAGCACGGACTGCCAGCGGCCGTACGGGCAGGCCACGAGGCAGGTCTGCTCGCGAAACCAAGTGAAGTCGAGGAAGACGAGCAGCGTGGTCACGGCCATCACGACGAACGGCGTCGGGTGATCGTATGGCGATTGCCGCATCCAGTGCGCGAGCTGGGCGGTCCCCACGAAGTAGGCGATGAAGGTGTTCGCGAGCACGGCGGCGAGCACGGCGTAGAGCGCGTACTTGATGATCCGCCCCACGTGGAAATGATTCCCCTGTGCGTCCAGCTGCCGTGAGCCAGCCCAGCCCCCTTCGAGGAGGCGCTCGAGCGGACGGAAGACAAACTCCATCCACACGGTCTGCGGGCATCCCCACCCGCACCAGACACGTCCGAAGAGCGCGGTCAGGAGAAAAATGAAAAGCAAAATGCTGACGCCGAGTAGCATCAGCAGCAGCGTATCGGTCGGCAGAAATGTGGTGCCGAACAGGGTGAATTCACGCCGGGGCAGGTCGAGCAACATCAACGGCATGCCGTTCAGGCGGAGATGTGGGATGCCGAGGTACAGCGCAATGAGTGCGTAGGCCACCGCCCGTCGTTGCCGCCAGTGCGCGCCATACGACGGCTTCGGACGGATCCACCGGCGGGATCCGTCCGAGTTCAGCGTCGCGAGTACTCGACCGGAGGCTACGGGAGCGGTCACGGCTTGGCGGCTTCTGCCGTCGCGAGGATCCCCTGCGGTTCTTTGGGATTCGTCGGGTGTGAGCCGTGGAGCGAAATGACGTAGGCCATCACGCTGTTGATCTGCTCGGGCTTGAGCATCTTGCCCCAGGGCGGCATTCCCTTGGCGAGTACCCCTTCCGTAATCGTGGTGTGAATCGCCAGCGGCGTCGCGCCGTGGATCCAGAAATCGTCGGTGAGATTCGGGCCGATCTGGCCGCCACCATCCGCACGATGGCAGGCGACACAGTTGGCCATGAACACCACTTTGCCGTCGGCAATGGCGTCGGCTTTTCCCACGAATACGCCCACCTGTTCGGCGGTCATCTTTGGGGCCTCGGGATGCGCCGCATTGAACGCGGCGATCTCTTGGGTGTACATGTCGGCCTTCGTGATGTTGCCGATGTCGCTGGGCAACAGGTAGTACACCGGCACGAACACAATCGTGACAGCAAAAAGCAGGAGCCACCAGCGCGGCATCGGATTGTCGTACTCCTGGATGCCGTCGTACTCGTGATCCATCATCGGGCGATCGTCGCCAGCTCTGGTCATGTGATGGGCCTCAGGCGTGCTGTTGCGGGCGCGGTGTCGGCGGGGCCGGCGTGCGTCCGGGAATGGGCGTGAGATCGTCGAGTGGCATCCGTCCGTCCGCCTCGTACTCAGCGTCGCGCGACGGAGCCATCAACGGGATCAAGATCAACACGAAGGCAAAGACAAAGAGGACGAGGGCAACAATCGCGTAGCCCGAAAGCCCCGATGCTCCGACGGCGTCGGCGAGTGATTTCACGGTCAGTTGCCTCCGGGCGGCGTCGTGACGGGCTTGACCGCTCGGATGTCCACGCCGAGTCGTTCGAGATACGCCACAAGCGCGGTGATCTCCTTGTCCTTGAGTCCCGCCGGTCCACCAGCCTTTTCGATATCAGCGGCAATCAGATCTGCCTGTGCGTGCGCCATCGACTCGGCCTTGTTGATCGCGTCGCCGTAGGGAACGCCGAGCATCGCCATGACATCGACGCGCTTTTGGATGGTGGCGAAATCGAGATCCTGCGTGAGGAGGTGTGGATACGGCGGCATAATCGACTTGGCCGTGATCGAACGCGGGTCCTGCATATGGCGCACATGCCAGAGTGCGGGATACTTGCCGCCCTCACGCGCGAGATCCGGGCCGATGCGGCGCGATCCCCAGAGGAACGGATGATCGTAGATCGACTCGCCGGGCTTGGAGTACTCGCCGTAGCGCTCCGTCTCGTGACGGAAGGGGCGAATCATCTGCGAGTGGCAGTTGAAGCAGCCTTCGCGGATGTATAGGTCGCGACCCACTAACTCGAGCGGCGTGTAAGGCTTGACGCTCGCGATGGTGGGGACATTGCTCTTGATCAGGAACGTCGGCAGGATCTCGAAGAGCGACGCGACAATCACCGCGACGGCGACCAGCACGCTGAAGGTCAGCGGCAGACGCTCCCAGGTGCGATGCCAGAGGAGCCCTGTGAAGCGCGCCCATGCACCGCCGACCACCGGCGCTGCCTGCGGTGGCACATACGTTCCCAGCGGTGCGGCCTGTACGACAAAGACGTCGTATGTTTTGGGACGGCCTGCCCACGTCATCACGATGTTGTAGACAAACACGATCATGCCGCTCAGGTAGAGCGTCCCGCCAGCCACACGCACCCAGTACATGGGCATCAGGCGCATGGTCGTCTCGATGAAGTCCGGGAATTGGAGGCGCCCTGTCTCATCGAACGCACGCCACATCAGCCCCTGCGTGATGCCGGCGCTGTAAATCGACGTCACGTAGAGCAGAATGCCCAAGGTGGCGACCCAGAAGTGCCACTCGGCGAGCTTCTTACTGTACAGACTCGTCTGGAAGAGGCGCGGCGCGAGCCAGTAGATCATGCCCGCCGTCATGAAGCCGTTCCAGCCCAGTGCGCCCGTGTGCACGTGGGCAATAATCCAGTCGGTGTAGTGCGCGAGTGAGTTGACCGACTTGATGGAGAGCATCGGGCCTTCAAAGGTGCTCATCCCGTAGGCAGTCACGGCGAGCACAAAGAACTTGAGCACAGGTTCGTCGACGACCTTTTGCCAGGCACCGCGCAGGGTGAGCAGCCCGTTGATCATGCCGCCCCAGCTCGGTGCAATGAGCATGACCGAGAACAGCATGCCCAAGGTGCTCGCCCAATCGGGGAGGGCGGTGTAGTGCAGATGGTGCGGGCCGGCCCAGATGTAGAGGAAGACCAGCGTCCAGAAGTGCAGGATCGAGAGCTTGTACGAAAAGACCGGCCGTTCGGCGGCCTTGGGCATGAAGTAGTACATCAAGCCAAGGAACGGCGTCGTCAAGAAGAAGGCGACGGCGTTATGCCCATACCACCACTGCATAAATGCATCCTGCACGCCCGCGTAAATCGAATAGCTCTTGAGCGGGCCCGCCGGGATGCTGAGGTTGTTAAAGATGTGCAGCACCGCGACCGTGATGATGCTCGCGATGTAGAACCAGATCGCCACGTAGAGGTGGCGCTCACGCCGCTTGGCGATGGTTCCGAAGAAGTTGATTGCAAACACGACCCAGACCACGGCGATCGCGATATCGATCGGCCATTCGAGTTCGGCATACTCTTTGGCCTGCGTGTAGCCGAGTGGCAGGGTGATGGCTGCGGCAACGATGATCGCTTGCCAGCCCCAGAAATGGAAACGGCTCAAGGCATCGGAGAACATCCGAGCTTTGAGCAGTCGCTGCGTGGAGTAGTAGATGCCGGTGAACACGGCGTTTCCCGCGAACGCGAAAATCACTGCGTTCGTGTGCAAGGGTCGCAAGCGTCCAAACGACAGGTACTGACCAAGGTTGAACGCAGGGTTGGCGAGTTGCAGGGCAATGAGCAACCCCACCAACATGCCGACCACTCCCCACAGCAGCGTAGCGAACAGAAATTTTCGTACGATCGCGTCGTCATACGAAAAGGAGTCGAGGCGCGCTTCCATGTGTTGCGGCTCCACGCAAAGGCCGTCCAAATCCTGCACGGGGGGTCCGCGCAGGCCTCCGCCACTCGGGGCGCGTCGCGCCCGATGGCGTGCCTTTCAAGGAACCGTTGCGAGGGAAACACGACAATCAGCAACCGCCCCGCCTCAGCGTAGGGGATTCGCTGACACGCGAGGGGTGGGGCCTTCCCTTACGAGCTTCCGGGAGCGCTGCTCGCGCGGAGCGCGTTCACAATCACCGCCACATCGATGAGCTCTTGGAGCAGCGCACCGACGGTAGGGGGGATGTAGCCGAACGCCGCGACGACCATAGCAAGCGCGGACAGGCCCAGCCCCCAGGCGATACTCTGTTTGGCGATGTGCGTGGCGTGCCGCCCGATGCGGATGGCTTCGGTCACGCGCGTGACGTCGTCGGCCAACAGCACGATATCGGCGGCTTCGGCGCTGATCCCACCGCCGTGTGCCGCGAGGGCGATCCCAACCGTTGCCGCGCTGAGGGCGGGGGCATCGTTGGTGCCATCGCCCGTCATCAGCACACGATGCCCCTGCGCGAGCAGTTCCTTGACGACCTCCACCTTGCCTGCCGGCAAGAGGTCGCCGCGCGCCTCGGTGATACCAAAGCGTCGCGCAATCTCGGCGACGTTCGCCTCATGGTCGCCGCTGAGGAGCAGGATCCGTGAAACGCCAAGGGCGCGGAGTTCGGCGAAGAACGCGGGGAGGCCGTCACGGGCGAGGTCGGCGTAGGTGATGACGGCAGCGGCGACACCGTCAACCGCCATGCAGGCGCGGAGCCCGGTGGTCTGTTCGTGCACCCGCGAGAGGCCCGCGACCGCCGTGGGTTGCTGTGCGGCAACGAACGAGAGCGATCCAATGGCGACCTGCCGCGTTCCCACGGTCGCGCTGACGCCGCGCCCAGCGGTCTCTATCGCGCTGTGTGCGCTCGGAATCTCGAGCTGCTTGGCAATCGCGGCATTCACTGTGCTGCGCGCCAGCAGGTGCCCGGAGAAATGTTCGACAGCAGCAGCGAGTGCCAAGGCGGAGTCGGCGTCGAATGGTGCAACCGGAATCACCTCCGCCACCTGCGGATACCCGATGGTGAGCGTTCCTGTCTTGTCAAACACCGCGGCGTCCACCTGTCCGATCTGCTCGAGCGCTGCCCCTGTCCGCACAATGATCTGACGTCGCGCGGCGCGGTTCACGCCGCCAATGATGGCCACCGGGGTGGCGAGGAGGAGCGGGCACGGTGTGGCGACGACCAGCACGGCGAGTACGCGCGTGGGGTCGTGCGATACGAGATACGCAATCGCGCATGCCGCTAGGGTGACCGGCGTGAACCAGAGCGCGTAGCGGTCGGCCACGCGCTGGATTGGCGATTTCTCACTCTGCGCGGTGCGGACCAGGCGCACGATTTGCGCGTACAGGCTCTCGTCGGAGACGGCGGTGGCGCGTATGAGCAGCGCGCTCTCTTGGTTCACCGCGCCGGAGCGCACGATGCTCCCTTCCTGTACGCGCTCCGGCGACGGTTCACCCGTCAGGCGGGCAACATCGAGGTGCGAGGCACCGCGCGTGACCAGTCCGTCGCAGGGGATCATTTCCCCGGGTCGTACCAACAGCAGGTCACCGACGATAATCGCGTTGACTGCGATATCGTCAGCGCCGCTCTCGTGCTGGCGGTGCGCGATGCGGGGGGCGGCTTCCTCGAGGGCACGAACGGCGTCGGAGGCGCGCCCCTCGGCGTAGTCGTCGAGGAGTTCGCCACCGGTTTGCATCAACACAATCACCAACCCCGCCACCGGTTGGCGCAGCGCGATGGCAGTGAGGATGGCGAGCATCGCGACAACATCCGCGGCGAACTCGCCACGGAGCAATCCGCGAATCGTTTGAACGGCCACCGGCAGCCCCGTGACCAAGAGCATCACCGACCAGAGCATCACCGCCGAGTCTTCGGACGCAAACCGCAGGAGTCCACCGGCAACGAGCGCCGTGAACGCGGCAAGCGGTAACCGTGCGGCGGGTTGCGCAAGGAAGGAAAGCAAGCGCGCCCCCCGGCCAGAGGCCGGAGGGCGCGCAGTGACGGTGTCAGCGGAGGTCATGTCCCCCCGCCACTCCGTCCAAGGAACCGACTACTTGGACGCACCGGCCGTTGCCTCGGCTTTCTCGCTGGCGTAGTGGTCGTTCGTCAGCTTGACGGTCGCGAAGAGAATGACGGCAATCGCAACGACACCGACAATCAAACCGGTGAAGGCCGAGCTTTTGTCAGACGCGTGGTGGTGTCCGGACATCGTGGAACCTCGAAGTCGATGGCGAAAGAGCGGGTCTGCTTACGCGACCCGAACGGTGGTCATGGAGTCGTTCTGCTTGATCTTCTTCATGACGTCGAGCCCAGTGTTGATTTTGCCGAAGACCGTATGCACCCCGTTCAAATGACGGGTGTTGTCTTCGCTCAGCACCATAAAGAACTGGCTTCCGCCGGTGTCCTTTCCGGCATGCGCCATGGAGAGTGCACCCACTTCGTGCGTGCGCGGATTCCCGGCGGTCTCGCACTTGATGGTCCATCCCGGACCACCGGTGCCCGGCGGGCCCTTGGGCGACGTGCCGGTGTTCGGGCAGCCGCCCTGCACAACAAAGTCGGCGATCACGCGGTGGAACTTGAGCCCATCGTAGTAGCCGCTGTTGGCGAGCTTCTCGAAGTTGGCAACGGTCAGGGGCGCGTCGGTCTCATAGAGCTCAGCGACGATGGTGCCCAGATTGGTTTCGAACGTGGCAGTCTTTGACATGGTTCAATTCTAATGTGAAAGTGGTTCGGTTGGCACTACTTGGCGGTCTTCGTTCCCATTGTGATGCCGAGCTGGTAGTTCCGGGGGATCTTGCACCCGCTCTTCTCGGCTGGTCGGAAGGTCCATTTCCCGACCGCAGCCTTGACCTGGGTGGCGAACCACGGATGGGAGGTGGAATCCACCACAAAGGTGGTCATGTCCGCCTTGCCGAGGGTGTCAACCAAGACGTGAATGCGGATCTGCATCCAGTTCCCCTTCCCCTGAAACACGCCCTTGGGATACGGGGCCTTGAATGCCGGCGGTTTCATTTCGATCGGCTCGGCGATCTTCTCGGCCGGAATATCCGGCTTCTTGAGCGCCTCGGCGACCGTCAGATAGCAGAGGTCACTGCCCGTGGGCACCACGGACGTCGCGGGAACCGGCGCCGGCGCAGGCTCCGGTTTGGGGGGCGGCGAACAGGCCGCGCCGAGAAGTACCGCGCTCAGGAGGAGGCGACGCGTCATGCGGCCGCCGACGGGCAGATGTCGCGGAGTGTGCATTCGGAGCAGCGGGGCTTCCGCGCGTCGCACACGCGGCGTCCGTGCCAGATCATCCAGTGGGACAAAATCGTCCATTGTTCTCGCGGAAATAGTGGGATAAGCGCCTGCTCGATCTTTACCGGGTCGGTCTCGCGGGTGAGGCCGAAACGGGTGCTGAGTCGGGCGACGTGAGTGTCCACGACGACCCCTGCGTTGATGCCGAAGACGTTTCCGAGGACGACGTTGGCCGTCTTTCGTCCGACCCCCGGCAGGACGACGAGTTCCTCCATGGTGGTAGGAACTTCGCCGCCGTGATGCGCGACCAGAGCGCGTGCCATGCCCTGGATGTTCTTGGCTTTGTTGCGGTAAAACCCGGTGGTTCGCACCAGCTCTTCAATTTCCAGCAGCGGCGCGTCGGCGAGGGCGCGCGCGGTGGGGAACCGTTCGAAGAGGGCGGGGGTGACCATGTTGACCCGCTTGTCGGTGCACTGGGCGCTGAGGATGGTCGCCGCGAGCAGCTGGAGCGGCGTCTGGTAGTCAAGCTCGCAGTGCGCGTCGGGGTACAGAGCCGCGAGTCGCGTGCCGATCTCTGCGGCATGGAGCGCGAGCGCTGCGCCGCGCAGCCGCGGTTTGGCCGGCGCGCGTTTCTTGGCCACCGGCATTCTAGTCTTCCACGCCGGCGTAGGGGGCCAGCTGGTCGACGAGGGTGTGCAGTTGTTTGAGCGTGAGCTCGATTTCTTGCGCGGCACCGTCAGCATCCAGCATCCCCGCCGTAACCGAGACGCGGACCTGATTCATGTAGCGAATTTTCGTCACAATCTCATCCGTCACGCGGCGCAGCCCATTGAAACGCCGCTTCTCGGCGATGGCGCGGCGATGCCGCTTGGCCAAATCATCGGGGAGCAGCGCTTTGGCGGCGCTGACCACATCGTCGCGCGTGCGTCCCGGGATTGCGGCGCGATCTGGGAGTCCGCGTTCGGAGCTGCCGACCTCGGTGAACCAGAGGCGACCGACGTGCTCAATCCCGTCGAAGCCAACACGGACCGTCACCTGAAAGAGACGGCCGTCCTCGTCGAGAGTTGCTACGTGCGGAAAGGTAGGATCGTCAGCCACGGTCCACGGGTTTCACGATTCGGTGCGTCGGTCGAGGTGGGCTCGGACCGCCGCCATCAGTTGTTCCTGCTGTTCAACATACGGCACGTGGCCGCAGTCCTCCAGCGTCACGAGGGTGGCGCCCATGGCCTCGGCGGCGGCTTCGGAGGAGGCCAGGGGGATCGGATCCTGCCGGCCGTGCACGATGAGGGTGGGGATCTGGAGGGCGCGGAGTTCGCGGAGGGCGGGGGTCAGGTCGAAGTCGCCGAGGCTTTCCCAGATCGACTGCTGGACGCGCCCGGTGACGCGGAATGGGGTGAGGTCGGTGGCTCGGCGAGGATCGGAGAAATAGCCGGCGACGCTCAGTTCGAAGGTGCGCTGGCGATACGCGTCGGGATTCGCCTCGCGCAGCCCCGAGGCGGCGAGTTCGGCGCGGAGCGCGGTGACCGCGGAGCCGTTCTGCCTGGCGGAAAACTCCCGCTCAAACTCACCGCGCCAGGCACGTGAAATCGGGGCTGGGTCGAGCAGTACGAGGCGCGTGGGGAGTGGTCCGGCCCGGCCCGCGGCGGCCTCGATGGTGTAGAGCATCGCGAGGAGTGCCCCCCACGAGTAGCCGACGATGGTTGGGGCGCGTTCACCCTGTTCGTCGAGGACTCGGGCGAGATCGGCAACCTGCACCTCCCACGTGATCGGGGTGCGGTCATCGGTTTTGCTCCGACCGCCGCCGCGCTGGTCGTAGAACAGGCAGTCATGTGTTGCGGCAACGTCGAGGAGCTGCGGGAGCAGGTAGTCGTGCGACGCACCCGGGCCGCCGTGCAGGACGACCACGGGATCGACGCCCTCGGCTCCCCATCGCGCCCAATAGAGGGGGTTCGCGGTGGTGGTCGTAAAGCCGTCGGTACGCGGGGTGGGAATCGAGAGCGGGGCCATTCCGGAGAAGACTAAACGAATGACGCCGCGATCCCCACCGTGTTGAGGTGCACGCGGACCGTGTCGTTGACGTCGCGCCCGTACCCCCCGGCGACGGTGATGACCACCGGAACACCGATCGCGCGGCACGACTCGAGCACGAAATAGTCCCGGGCCTTGAGGCCGTCGAAGCTGAGTGTGAGGCGACCGAGCGTGTCCCCCTCATGGGGATCAGCGCCAGCCAAGAAGCACACTAAGTCGGGGCGCGATGCAGAGAGCACGCGCGGCAGGTACGTGCGCAGGAGATCGAGGTAGATCGCATCGCCGGTGCCGTCGTCGAGCTCCACGTCGAGCGTGCCGGCGACTTTGCGGAACGGATAGTTCCGCCCGCCATGCATCGAAAAGGTGAAGACCGACGGATCGCCGGCAAAGATGGCGTGCGTGCCGTTGCCTTGATGCACATCAAGATCCACGACCGCCGCGCGTGCAATCAGGCCGTCATGTTGAAGCGCGCGAATGGCCACTGCCACGTCGTTGAAGACGCAGAATCCTTCGCCGTGCGACGGAAATGCGTGGTGGGTGCCACCGGCGAGGTTCATGGCTAGACCGTTGGTGACCGCCGCGCGCGCGGCAGCGATGGTTCCCCCCACGGCGCGCAACGAGCGCTCAGCGAGCGCGGGGGACCACGGGAAGCCCACGGTGCGCTGGGCAGCAGGGGTGAGTGTGCCCTGCAGGACGGCGTCCACGTACGCGGCGTCGTGGACGCGCGAAAGTTCGTCGTGCGTGGCCCGCTCCGGTTCGTGGAGATGGTCGGCGGGGACGAGGCCATCGGCAATCACCTGGTCGCGGAGCTGCGCGTACTTGGAGATCGGGAACCGATGGCCGTCAGGAAGCGGAATCGCGTAGCGGGCGCTCGTCCAGGTGTGCAGCGGCACGAACGGTCCGTCAGCCGCCGCGCTTGCCGAGCGTCACCGTGAGCGTGGTGCGCTCGGTACCACGCAACACCACAATCTTGACCAGGTCGCCGGGTTTGTGGGCGTTGAGTGCGTCGGTGTAGCTGTAGATGTCTTTCACCACGGTGCCGTCAAACTCGACAATGACATCGTTGGTTTTGAGCCCGCCGAGATCGGCGGGGCTCCCGGCGCGTACTCCGGTAATCTTCATCCCGACGACATCGGCGGAGCCCATGTCGGGGATCGAGCCGAGGTAGACGCCACTGCCCGTACGCTCCGCGGCACGCGGGGTGGAGGTTGTAGGCGCTTTCGTGAAGGTGAGGCGTGCGGGGCGGTCGGCGAGATCGCGCACGACGCGTTCGGCGAACTCGACCACCCGCACCTCCCCCGCCGCGTCGATGGTGGACGCGACGTCCGAGGCGCGATGGTATTGATCGTGGAGATCGGTGAACATGTGCAACACCGGCATGTCCTTGGCGTAGAACGACGCGTGGTCGGACGGGCCGAAGCCGTCGCCCACGGCGTTGAGCTTGAGTCCACCCGTGTTGGCTTTCGCGAGGATGTCGGGCATTTCGGTGGCGGTTGCCACACCGTACACGATCAGCTTGTCGTTCCGCAGTCGGCCGATCATGTCGAAGTTGACCATGGCCTGCACGCTCGAGATCGGCACCGGGGCGTGGTCGGCAAAGTACGCCGAACCCAGGAGGCCGAGTTCTTCGCCGGTGAAGTTCACGAAGAGCACGGTGCGCTTGGCAGGCGAGCGCTTGAAGCGCGCGGCGAGTGCGAGCACCGCGGCGGTACCGCTGGCGTTGTCGTCGGCGCCGGGGTGAATGATGTTACCGGCTTCCGGGTCGAGGGCGCCGGTGGAGCTGCGTCCCAAGTGATCGAAGTGGGCGCCAATGATCACATACTCCGCGCGGAGCGACGCATCGCGGCCGGGGACGACGCTGTAGACATTTTGTGTGGGGAGCGCGCGCGGCTCTCCGCCGCGCACGGGCTCCTTGGCGACAAACTTTTGTAGCGTGCCCGTGAGTCCGAGCTCGGCGTAGCGCCGCACTAGGTAAGCCGCGGCAGAATCGTTGCCAGCGGTGCCGGTGCCTCGCCCTTCGAGGCGCGGATCCGCGAGATAGCCGATATCGCGCGCGATCATCGCGGCGTCGTTTCCCGCACTGAAGGACGGCGCGGCAGCGACTCGGCGCGTGGCGCCATTGGTGGCGCCATTCGGGGCGCCGCTCGCGCAGGCACCGAGGGTCAGGAGGAGCGCAGGGAACAGGGTGCGGCGGGTCATGGGCTAGCGGTTGGTGAAGTCGGTGGCCGACGTCACAGCCTTGCAGGCCGCGGCAAGGAGCGTGGCTGTGCGATCGAGATCCAGCAGGCTCACCATCTCGTTCGGCGAGTGCATGTAGCGGTTCGGCACAGACACGAGCGCCGTCGCTACACCTTGGCGTGCGAGATGGATACCGTCGGCGTCCGTGCTGGTGTCGCGGCCCACCGCGTGCAGGCTGTACGGGATTTTCATGGACTCCGCGGTGTCGCGGATAATGCGGAACGCAACCGGCGACAAAATGGAGCCGCGCGTGAGCACCGGGCCTCCGCCAATCTTGTGCTCGCCCAGTTCTTTCTTCTCGACGGTAGGGTGGTCGGTGGCGAAGGTGACGTCTACGACGATCGCCAGAGCGGGATTCACGCGCTCCGCGCCAACGAGTGCGCCGCCCCCGCGGTAGCCAATTTCTTCCTGTGTGGTCGCGACGGCGACCACGCGTGCTTCACCCGGGTCCGCGGCATAGCGTCGCAGTGCCTCGAGCACAATGAAGGCGCCAATGCGATCGTCGATGGACCGCGACACAATGCGATCGTTCGGGAAGTCGAGCGTTTTCTGGTCAATCACACCGGCATCGCCGATCGAGACCACCGCTTCAGCTTGCGCGCGCGTCGTGCAGCCGATGTCGACCCATAAGTCGTTGAACTTCGACGCTTTCTCGCGATCCTCGACCTTCATCAGGTGAATTGGCTTTTTGCCCACGACGCCGATCACGTCACCCGACTTACCCGCGAAACGGATACGCTGTGCCACAAGGACCTGCGGATCCCAGCCACCGATTGGGCCGATGTAGAGAAATCCGTCGTCGTCGATGTACGTGATAATCACGCCGATTTCGTCGATGTGACCTGCGAGCATGATGGTGGGGCCGCCTGTGCCGGACACTTCGGCCATGCTGTTGCCATGGACGTCACACGACACGGTCGCGAAGGCGCCCGCTTCCTCGCGCCAGACCTTGGCGGTTGCTGCTTCGTAGCCAGACGGGCCCGGGGTATCGAGGAGGCGCTTGAGAAAGGCGACGGATGACGGCGTCAGCATCTGGAACGGGGGCTGATGGAAAGAAGGAACCACGATGGGCGCGGACGTCGCGCCGCCTGTCGCATCGTAGTGCCAGAAGCTGAGCGGGGGAAGTCGCCCCCGCGAGCGCCCGCGAGCCGTCGCCCGCGATCTGAACGAGTTACGCGGTGATGCGCCGCGCGTGACTGCCGTCGAGAGGGGTGAAGCACCCGGGATTGAAGATTCGAGCAAGAATCTCGATCCCGTCCACTAGTCGCGGCCCCGGGCGACTCGAAAAGGCGTTCGCGTCGAGCGACCACACCGCCGCTCCCGTGAGGAACTCCCAGCCGGGCGCCATGAGTAGCGCGGTAGCCTCGGTACTCGCGCGGACGACGTCGTACCCACACGGGGCGACGATCACGACGTCAGCGTTCGCCTCGGCGACCTGTGCAATCTCGATGGCGCTCGCATGCATCCCCGCCTGCGCGAGCACATCAATACCGCCCGCACGTTTGATCATTTCGGGGACCCAATGGCCGCCCGGGAATACCGGTGCCGTCCACTCAAGGAAGGCCACCCGTGGGCGCGGCGCGTGTGCGGCTTTCAGCGTTTCGTGCACGGTCCGCATGCGTGCGCGGAAGCCGGCGATGAGTTCTTCCGCTTCGTCTGCGCGGTCGAGCGCTGCCGCCACCCGCGAGATGTCGTCAAAGACACCGTCGAGGGTTGTGGCGGAAATCGTGACAATCACGGGCACCGGATCGAGACGCGACGCGAGGGCGCGCACATCAGTCTCCGACACCGCGCACACATCGCACAGCGCCTGCGTGATAATGACGTCGGGCCGAAGCGCGCGAATCAGGGTTTCGTCGAGCGTGTAGAGGCTTGCGCCCGCGTCGTGTAGGGCACGGACTTGCGCGTCGATCGTCTCAGGCGCCGCTGCAGAATCAACGGCGCTCGACGTGACGCGTGCGCGGGAGCCAATAATCGTCGGGTGATCACATTCGTGCGAAATGCCGACGAGCAGCTCAGTCGCGCCGAGGGCAGCGACCATCTCGGTGGCCGCAGGGAGCAGCGAGATGACGCGCACTACGCAGCCTGTCGACGAATGGGAAACATCAGGAGTGCCACGATGTAGGCCAGCATTCCAGGGGCTGCCACGGCCTCGATTCCAGTGATGAAATACACGGACACGCCGGCAATCGCCCCGAACTCGCCAATGGCCCACGCAATAACGCTCATAGCGTTACGCCGCTCGACCGGGGCGTTCGCGAGTGACCGCCGCAACGCCACGAGTCCGAGCACGGAGAGCACCGCCGCGCCAAGTGCCATACGCCGCAGGATCAGCGGGTCGCTCGGCGGGGTCGGTGCGTTCAACGAATGTCGCATGTACCAGACCGCGGTCGCAAAGGCGATGATGCCCGAAGTCATGGCCATGCGAATCGCTGCGAGCGACCGCGGGGACGCCGAGGCCATTACTTGGCCTCGTAGACGGTCTTGCCGCCGACCCAGGTGGAGAGGACGCGCGTCTTGAGGATCAACTCCGGTGCCACGCGCATCAGATCCTGATCGAGCACCACGAAGTCCGCGTACTTGCCGATCGTCAGCGACCCCATCTCCTTCTCCTGAAATGCTGCGAACGCCGGCCACAGCGTAATGGACTTGAGTGCTTCGGCGCGGGTCATGCGCTGGTCGGGATACCAGCCGGCGGGCGGCCAGTTGTCGGCGTCCTGACGTGTGAAGGCCGCATGGAACGAGATGAGCGGATTCACTTGCTCCACGGGAAAATCAGAGCCGTTCGGCACAATGACCCCAGCGTCGATAAACGAACGCCACGCATACGCACCATTCAGCCGGGCAACGCCGAGTCGTGTGCCGGCCCAGTACATATCGCTGGTCTGGTGGCTCGCCTGCATTGACGGGATCACGCCAAGCGTCACAAAGCGCGGGATGTCCGCGTGATCGACGATCTGTGCATGCTCGACGCGGAACCGATGATCTGCGGTCGGGACTTCCTTGAGTGCGGCTTCGTACAAATCGAGTACCACGCGATTGCCACGATCACCGATCGCGTGCGTGTTCACCTGAAATCCAGTTTTCAGCGCCTTCACCGCCACCGCCTTGATGTAGTCCGGAGGGGTGAGAATGAGGCCGCTGTTCTTGGCATCGTCCGTGTACGGATCAAGGAGTGCCGCGCCGCGCGAGCCGAGTGCGCCGTCGGCGTACAGCTTGATGCTCCGAACCCAGAGCATGCCGCCGTAGAGGCCGCTCTGCGGGCCGCGCGCGAACCACTTGTCGAGCAGCGTCGATTCGTCTCGGCCGCCACTGATCATCGCGTAGAGACGGAAGTTGAGCTGACCGGCCTTGCCGAGTTCTTCGAAGATGTCGAGCACGTCCTGCCCTTCGCCGGCATCGTGCACGCCCGTGAGGCCCCACTTTTGTGCTTCGGCGATCGCGGACTGGATTTGCTTTTTCTGTTCCTCCCGCGTGGGGTTCGGAACCACGCGCTGCACGAGCGCCTGCGCGTTGTCGACGAACACGCCACTTGGCGCACCATCTGCCGCGCGCTCAATGTGCCCGCCGCTCGGGTCCTTGGTCGCCGCAGACAGGCCGGCGGCGTCCATCGCCTTCTTATTCGCGAGCAGGGCGTGACCATCGACACGCGTGAGCGCGACCGGATTGTTCGGCAGCGCGGCGGTCAGTTTGTCGTGGGTTGGGAAGGCCGTGTTGCCCCAGCGATTTTGATCCCAGCCACGGCCGGTGATCCACGTGCCGGCAGCGACGCTCTTGGATTTTGCTACCACGCGCCCAATAATCTCGTCGTAACTCGACGCGCCGGTGAGGTCGACCACCGCGAGTGCGGTGCCCAATCCCGAGACGTGTCCGTGCGCATCAACCATGCCGGGGATTACCGTCTTGCCGCCAAGGTCCACGACACGTGTTTGCGGGCCGCGGAGCGCCATCGCGCCTCGGGCGTCACCCACAAAGGCAACGCGTCCCCCGCGCACGGCGAATGCCTCGGCCAGTGGGTGCGCCTCGTCCACGGTGTAGACGCGGGCGTTGGTGACAATCAGGTCGGCGGGAGACGGCGTCGTGTTCGCCTGCGCGCGAAGCGCGGCGTGACATGGCGACGCGAGGTGCGCGGCAGCGAGCGCGAGAAACGGAATCAGTCGACGCATGAGATTCGAGAGAAGGAGAAGGGCGCGAGGCGCACGGTCGTTAGGCCGCGGTCTTGCGTCCCATTTTGTAGAGTGGGACCGCTAGGAAGAGTACATACGCGGCGACCGCGACGAGCGGGTTTTCGGTGAACACGTTGAGCGACTCGCCAAGCAGGGAGGTCGCCGTAATCAGGTGGTCGAGCTTCGCCGCTTGGAGCGCGGCAAGCGCCACTCCCAGGATAGCGCCACCCGCGATCAATCCAGAGGAAAAGAGCACGCCAGGGCCTGAATCGCCGGTATCCATTCCGGCGGCAGGCTTCCGCTCAACCGCCCATCGGATGATGCCGCCCATGAAAATGGTCGCCGAGGTCGAGATCGGGAGGTAGGTGCCGACCGCCACCGCCAGTGAAGGGAGGCCAAGCAACTCCATCACAATCGCGATGAAGGCGCCAATCAGAATGAGTCCCCACGGAAGTTTCTGCGTCAGGATGCCGTCGACCACGAGCGCCATAATCTGCGCTTTGGGGGAGTCGAACTTGGTGACTTTATTGCCCTTGTAGTCCGTCTCTTCGCGCCCCCCAATGCCGGGGTCCACGAGGAACTTGATCGCGCCGGCGTTGTCGACGAGATACCGTCCGGCCGGCGCATCACCGGTGCGCTCGAAGAGGCGTCCCACCTTGTAGCTGGTGCCGTCGAGCGTCATCGGCTCGGCGTCGAACGCTGCGACCTGCACACCGGGGTAGTCGCGCGCGACGATCGTGGTGCGCGCGTTGTTCAGGAACGAGATCATACCGCCGATCATGATGGCGGAGGTCGTGACGCCGAACAGCAAGCCGATCTGCTGCGAGCGAGGTGTGGCACCCACCAGGTACCCGGTCTTGAGATCCTGCGACGTGGCCGCGCCGACGGCAGCTGCCACGCATACCACGCCACCAATGGAGAGCGCGAGCACGCGGTGCTCGATCCCCGTCCAACCGACCGCAAAGAAAATGAGCGAGGTGAGCAGGACCGCCGCCACCGTCATCCCCGAAATCGGGTTGGAGGAGGCGCCAATCTGTCCGCAAATGCGGCTCGACACCGAAACAAACAGAAAGGCAAAAACAATCGCGAGAATCGCGCCCGGCACGTTGATCCCGATCTGCGGGAGTGTGACCATCGCCACGCCACACGCAATCACGCCACCGACCACCCACGTCATCGAGACTTCCTGTTCCGTGCGTTTCAGCGCGCCACTGGCCACGCCGCGCACATCACTGAAGCCGGCGATCATGGCCTGGGCAATCATCGGGAGCGCGCGGAAGAGCGAAATGAGCCCCGCCGCCGTCACGGCGCCTGCGCCGATATAGAACACGTAGTTCGAGCGCACCTGCATCGGCGTCATGTTGCTGATCAGCATCGTCGCCGGAAAGATCGGCGAGGTCAGACCAGCACCAAATAATTTGATCGCCGGAATCAGCACGAAGAACGAAAGCATGCCGCCCGCAAAGAGATACCCACCGACGCGTGCCCCGATGATATATCCCACGCCGGTCAGCTCTGGGCTCACCTCGGCACGGATCTCGCCAATCAGCTCACTCTTGCCATTCGGGAGCATCCGCGAGAGAATCTTCGCTGGGACCTCCTGCCAGAGCTGCACGCCGATGTTCAGAAATTTGTACAACGCACCAAGCCCGAAGCCTAGGAAAACGGTCTTGGCTTGTACCCCGCGCTCCTCGCCGACAATCAGCACTTCGGCGCATGCCGTGCCTTCGGGGTACTTGAGCACGTCATGCTCTTTCACAATCAGTGAGCGGCGCAGCGGGATCATCAGCAGGATCCCGAGCAGTCCACCCACGAGCGCGATGGCCGCGACCTTGGTCCACGGGAGTGTGTATCCGAGCAGGAGGAGCGCAGGGAGCGTGAAGACCACGCCGGCCGCAATCGACTCACCCGCGGAGCCAACCGTCTGCACGAGGTTGTTGCGGAGGATTTGCGATTCGGTGTTTCCGAGCGCCTTGTTGATCGATCGGAAAATCGTGATCGACAGCACTGCAATCGGGATCGAGGCGCTGACGGTGAGGCCAACCTTCAGCGCGAGGTAGACGCTCGAGGCGGCGAAGATCAGCCCGAGGACGCAGCCGAGCACGACGGAGCCAATGGTGAGCTCGGTGAGGCTGCGGTCGGCGGACACGTACGGTTCATGGGAAGTCGACATACTCGGAATGTGCGGGCGCGCAGGGCTTGTCAGCAACCGCCTGTCGGGGATTCCTTTCCAGCCAAGGGGTGCGCCGGTCGCCGCCCGTGCTATAGTCCCCAAGTTCTGATTCATCTTCCGACGTCCGACGAGGCCCCCGGTGATCCGTTCGGTCCGCTCCCGCTGCTCCCTCCGCTCCCTGTGCTTCCTCGCGATTGCGCTGCCGCTCGGCGCGCAGGGGCGACCCGTCGCGCTTCGGTCTGCGCCCATCACCGATGTGCGGTACACCCTGAACTTCACCGCTGGCCTTGGGGTAGAGCGCTCGGTCGAGGTGGGGATGACATTCGCCGTGAGCGGACGCGATCCCGTGGTGCTCTCCATGCCGGTGTGGACTCCGGGGTCGTACGAGGTCAACAACTGGGCGCGCTTCCTCTCTGACTTTCACGCGACGGCCAAGGGGAAGGAGTTGCGGTGGGACAAGAGCGACCCTGACACCTGGCGCATTTACTCGGACGCGCCGGGTGAAGTGAAGCTCCAGTACCGACTCAAGGCTGACACGCTCGACAATGCCGGCAACTGGGCCCGCGACGAGTTCGCCCTCGTGAACGGGACCGCGGCCTTTCTCTACCCTGAGGGACGGCCGCTCGAGTTTCCCTCGCAAGTCACGGTGACCACCGAGCCCGCCTGGCGCGTGGTCACCGGACTCCCTGCCACCGGGGCTCGCACCTTCACCGCGCCAACGTACCACGAGTTAGTCGACCATCCGTTCTTCATTGGCCGTTTTGACGTCGACAGCGCGCTCGTCGCTGGCGTCTGGTTCCGCCTCTCGGCGTATCCGGAGGGGAGCACCACGGTGGGCCAGCGTGCCAAGCTGCTCGACCAAATGAAACGCGTGATTCCCAAGCAAACACAGGTCTTCGGTGATACCCCGTGGCGTCGCTACGAGATCATGCAAATCGCCGAGAAAGGGTTCGGCGGGATGAGTGCGTTAGAGCACGAGAACTCGAATGTCGCCCTTGTCGAGGCCGAGGCGCTCGATGAGGACTTCGTGCCGTCGGTGTATGCGCACGAGATTTTTCATGCGTTCAATGTGAAACGGTTGCGTCCCATCGATCTGTGGCCATACCGCTATGAGGCGGCGCAGCCGACGCCCTGGCTCTGGGTCAGCGAAGGCATCACTGACTATTACGCGGATCTTTCGCTACTTCGCGGTGGCGTGTGGAAGGAGCCCGATTTTTTGGGTGCCACGCAGAAGAAGCTTGAGCATCTGGAAGCGACGGTTCCTGTCGCGCTGGAAGACGCCTCGTTGCAGACCTGGCTGCATATGACCGATGGTACGAGCGACATCTACTACGACAAGGGATCGCTCGCGGGGCTCGCGCTGGACATTCTGATTCGTGACGCCACCGACAACGCGGGCTCGCTGGACGACGTGTTCCGTGAGCTGTACGCGAATGACTTTCGTCAGGGACGCGGCTTCACGCCCGAGGAGTGGTGGGGGGCCGTGAGTCGCGCCGCCAAGGGGCTCAAGTTCACGGATTTTGCCAATCGGTATGTCGACGGACGCGACAGCTACCCCATAGAAAGCTGGCTCGCGAAAGCCGGTTGGCGCATCAGGGCAGATTCCACCCGCGAGGCGCGCTTTGGCGTGTCGCTCTCCACCGACTCACTCGGTGTGCGGGTCGGAATGGTGGACCCCAACGGCGCGGCCGCCGCTGGGGGTGTCAAAGCGAACGATCTTATCACGGCGGTCGATGGCGTCTCGACCGGCGATCCGACCTGGCAGCGCTGGCGCCAGAAGTACAGCGCCCGCGAGGGCGCCAAAGTCTCGGTCGAACTCCTGCGCGACGGCAAGCGCCTTGTGGTTCAGGTTCCGGTCCGTATTTCGGTGCTGATCGAGCGGCGCATTGAGCCCGACCCCAAGGCCTCAGCCAAGGCGCAGCGCGTGCGACAGGGAATCCTCAGAGGGGAAACCGGCCGAGACACCAACCGGCGCTGAGCCGGTTACGGACGAATCTTCTTGTAGGCCTCGACCGTCGCCGCGTCGCGTGCGGGAATGGGCCCCTTCTTGGCCATTTCCTTCTCGATGTCGGCGATCGTGCGCGGGGCTTCGCTCGTCGGGCGCTCAAAGCCAGTCGCGGTCACGATATAGTCGTCCTCGACGCGGACGCCAATGTTCGCGTACTTCTTGAGCCCTGCCGCGACTTTCACGCGCAGTTCGGCGTTTTTCGGGGTGTCCGGAATGATCGAGAGGAGGTTCTCGCGCACGTAGATGCCGGGCTCAATCGTGAACGCGCTGCCAACCGCGAGCGGTGCCGTCGAGCCAAACCCGACATCCACGTCGTGGACATCGAGTCCGATCGGGTGCCCCAGTCCGTGCATGTAGTACAGGCTCAACTGCGAGCAGGAACGGCCGTTACCACAGTCGTAGGTGGCGTTCGGCGACTCGATCAACCCGACTTTGGTCAGGCCGTTCCGTAGTACGGCCGTGGCGGAGTCGTTGAGTGTCGTAAAACGTGTTCCCGCCTTCACCTGCCGCTCGGCGGCCATCTGTGCATCGAGCACGATTTGATAAATGTCCTTCTGGGCCGGCGTAAAGGTGCCGTTCACGGGGACGGTACGGGTGATGTCGGCGGAGTAGCCACCGTAGTAGGCGGCCATGTCCATGTTGACCATCTCGCCCGCCTTCATGAAGCGGTCGTCCTTGTTGTAATGGAGCGTCGTCGAGTTGGGCCCTGACCCCACAATGGACCCGTAGCTGGGGCCGTCCGCGCCGTTCCGGCGGAAGGTGTACTCGGCCAGCGCTTGGATTTCGAACTCGGCAAGATTTGGGGCAATCGCGTGCATGGCCTGCACATGGGCCTTGGCGCTCACCTGCGCCGCCGTCCGGATAAGCGCGAGCTCTGCGGCCGACTTGGCGCCACGCAGGCGGTTTACCTGATTGCCGGCGTCGCTGACGGTGACGTTGCGGTGCGCGAGCTTGAGTTGGTCGACGAACTGGTCGTCGGCGGTTCGGATGGCGGTGCTCCCTGGGACGTCAGCGCCACCGCCGCGGGACAGGTCGCCCACGGTGAACAGATTGCCGCCCTGCGCGAGCAGCGAGTCTAGGGTGGCGCGCAGTGCGGACGCCGCACGGCCCGTCATTCCGGTCTTGGGCTTCACCCCCTCGACCCCCAAGCGGGCGCCGGTCCAGACCTCTTGCGCGGGGTCCCGCGGTTCGACGAAGAGGAACTGCTCCACCGTGTCCCCCTTCTTGACCATCACCATCGCCGCTTCGGGCTCCAGAAAGCCCGTGAGGTAGTTGAAGTGCTCGGACTGCCAAAAGTTCTGGAAGTTCTCTTTTGGCTCGCGGTTGCCCAGCACGAGGATCACCCCGTCGCCGGTCAGCGATTTGGCCAAGGCGGCGCGGCGGGCCGCATACTCGGCCTGCGTCACCTGTGCGCCAGCTACGGTCGCCAAGGCGCCGCTGATCATGCTAACCAGGAGCAACAGGCGCACGGCGGCGCGAACAGAACGGGCGAATGTCACAGAGGCCTCGCGAACGGAAAAGGGAAAGTGCAGACGGCGGTGCAAAATCGTACCCCGGGAAGTGAATACCCCTTCCCTCAGCGGGTGTCTTGCCCCAGAATCTACTCACGGCCGGAGGTCAACGCTCACTCTCGCGCCGCCGTATCACTTCATCCCTGTCCGCGGCCCGCCGCGGACCCCCACCGCACGCGTTCCACGGAGCTTCGCATGCGTTCCTCCGCCATTCGACGCCGGCTCGCCGGCGTCTCGGCCATCGCCCTGGCAGTCGCCGCGCTCTTCGCGACCCCAGCCAGCGTTTCGGCTCAGGGCAAGATTACCTCGCCTAAGGAATACTTTGGGCACAACATCGGCGACGATTACTGGTTGCCGAACTACGCCCAGTTCATGGGCTATTGGCAGAAGATTGCCAAGGAATCGCCGCGCGCGAAACTCGACACGATGGGGATGTCCGCTGAAGGACGCCCGCAGTTGTCGATGATCGTGTCGAGCCCGGAGAACATCAAGAAGCTCACCCGGCTCCGCGAGATCTCCAAGAAGCTCGCCTACGCGGAAATCGGCGAAGCTGAGGCCAAGGCGTTCGCCAAGGAAGGAAAGGCGGTGGTCTGGATTGACGGCGGATTGCATGCGACCGAAGTCCTCGGCGCCAATCAGCTGATCGAGACCAACTACCAGATGCTCTCCGGCACCGATGAGGAGACGCTGCGCATCCTGAACGACGTCGTGATCGTGTTCGTGCATGCGAATCCGGACGGCATGGAGCTTGTGGCCAACTGGTACATGCAGGAAGCCGACCCGAAGAAGCGCAACATGAACATCCCGCGCCTCTACCAGAAGTACATCGGGCACGACGACAATCGCGACTTCTACATCGCGAACCAGAACGAATCCACCAACATGAACAAGTGGATGTACCTGACCTGGTTCCCGCAGATCATGTACAACCACCACCAGACCGGCCCCGCTGGCGCGGTGATGTTCTCCCCGCCGTTCCGTGATCCGGCGAACTACAACTTCCACGAGTCGATCATCACGGGCATCGACGTGGTCGGCGCCGCGATCCACGCGCGTATGGAAATGGAGCACAAGCCGGGTGTCGTCGACCGCTCGCTGTCGTCGTACTCGACCTGGTGGAACGGCGGCCTTCGCACCATGGCCTACTTCCACAACATGATCGGCATTCTGACGGAGACCATCGGCAATCCGACGCCGATGACCATTCCGTTCGTCCCGACGCGCATGCTGCGCTTCGCCGACCAGCCGTATGTGCTCGAGCCGTTCCAGGAATGGCATTTCAAGCAGTCGATCGACTACTCGGTGACCGCTAACAAGGCGATCCTCGACTACGCCTCGCGCTACCGTGAGACCGTGCTGTTCAATATCTGGCGCATGGGCCACGACATGATTGAGCGCGGTGGCAAGGACGATTGGATTGTCACGCCGAAGATCCTCGCCGACGCCGAAGCCAAGATCGGCGGTGGCGCTGGCGGCCGCGGTGGTCGGGGCGCCCCAGTGGCGGATGCCATGGCCAATGCCGACTTCGGGCGTGGCGGCGGCGCGTCGAAGGAAGCGTACGAAGAGAACTTCCGTCGCAAGGACCTGCGCGTGCCGCGTGGCTACGTGATTCCGGTGGATCAGCCCGACTTCCTCACCGCGCAGAAGTTCTTGGTCGCGATGCAGAAGGCTGGTGTGATTGTGCACCGTGCCACGGCGCCCTTCAGCGTCGGCAGCAAGCAGTATGGTGCCGGCTCGTACATCGTGAAGAGCAACCAGGCCTTCCGTGCGCACGTGCTCGACATGTTTGAACCGCAGGATCACCCGAACGACTTTGCCTATCCGGGTGCCCCGCCGTCGCGTCCGTACGACAACGCCGGCTGGACGCTCTCAATCCAGATGGGCGTGAAGTTCGATCGCTACCTCGACGGTTTCGATGGCCCCTTCAAGCGCCTCGATCCGCTCACCGACCGCATCACACCGGACGCCAAGACCGTCGCGGCGAGCTCGGCTGGCTGGGTGATGTCGGGCAAGCAGAATGATGCATTCCACGTCGTCGCCCGCCTGTGGGCCGCCGGTGCGGATGTGTACCGCCTGAACCGCGCAGTGAGCTCGGGTGGCAAGAGCTTCTCCGCTGGTTCGTGGTATGTGCCAGCCAACGCCAAGTCGACGGCCGTGGTGAACGCCTCGTCCAAGGACGTCGGGGTGGAGTTCTTCCCGGCGGCCTCTGACTTGTCGTCGAGCGCCGACAAGACCCCCGCCGCACGCGTGGCCCTGTGGGATCGGTACGGCGGATCGATGCCGAGCGGTCACATTCGTTGGCTGCTCGAACAGTATGAGATTCCGTACAAGGTCGTGTATCCGCAGGAACTCGACGCGGGCGGGCTGCGTGCGAAGTTCGACGTGATCATCTTCCCCGAAAACTCGATTCCGGCGGCAGTCGCCGGTGCTCGCGGTGGACGTGGCGGCGGTGGTGGTGGCGGGGGTGGCGGACGCGGCGGTGCCGCGGCTGAACTCCCGGCGGAGTTTGCGTCGATGCAGGGGAATGTCAGCGCGACCACGATTCCGAAGCTCAAGGAGTTCGTGCAGGCTGGTGGCCGCATCGTGGCAATCGGACCGTCGTCGATCAACATCGGGCAGCAGTTTGGATTCCCGATCACGAGTCATCTCGTGGAGCGCACGCCGACGGGTACCGCCGGCACCGCGCTGCCGAGCGACAAGTTCTACGTGCCGGGCTCGATCCTTGAAGTCGCGTACGACACGACGATGTCGTCGGCGCGCGGTCAGGATGCGCACGGCCCGGTGTTCTACGACAACAGCCCCGTGTTCCGCCTCGGACCTGATGCCGCCGCGAAGGGGCTGAAGCCGGTGGCGTGGTTCGATTCCGCGAGCCCGCTCAAGAGCGGTTGGGCGTGGGGCCAGAACTATCTCGACCAGGGCGTGGCCATGGCCGAAGGCACCTACGGACAGGGCACCATCTACATGTTCGGCCCGGAGATCACCTTCCGCGCACAACCGGCCGCCACATTCAAGATGCTGTTCAACGCGATCACCGGACCGCCACCGGCGGCCCGCATCGTCCCGTAATAAAGACGCAACGAGAAAACAGTGGGCGGCCGAGTTGGCCGCCCACTGTCGTTTGTCGCACCACCGGACGCGATTCCTGCGCGGACGTTCGAACAGAGGAGCGTTCCCCCGCGAAGCCCCGGCTATTTCTTTGCGGCGATCTTCGTCTGCAGAAAGTCGATCAGCCGCTTCGCATCCTCGCTCGAGAACGCGTCGCCGAGTGGCTTGCCGCCAGCCTGCGTGCCATCGAAGAGTTCCTTGCCGGTCTGCGTCGACTCAATCACCAGGCGGCTCCCGTTGAGACGCGCGTCCTTGATTGTCGAGAGGGGGATAGCCATCTCCACACCGATGCCCGCCGAGACCTTACTCTTGAGCGCCTTGGAGATCCGCGCACCAAATCCGTTCCCCTCCACCTTGGAGGTGTCGAGTTCCGCGCGCACCTTCTCGCGTGTGGCATCCGACAGACGCAAACGCAGCGAGTCGCCGCGCACCGCCATTGTCATCGAGCCATCCGTGGTCGTGATCGCGATGTCCTCAGGCTCCGTGCGCTGTGCGCTCGGCATAGACATCACCACCGTGTCTTTTGTGGGCGTATCGCTCCCACTACACGCCACCACACACAACACGGACACAGCGACGAGACGCTTCACTCGAGGAGCCTCCACATCAGGGTGAGGGTGCCGCGTGGCGCTATTTGAGTAGCGCCTTCGCGATCGTGTGCAGCTGCATGTTGGACGTGCCCTCGTAGATCGCGCCAATCTTGGCGTCGCGATAAAACTTCTCGACGGGGTAGTCCTTGGTGTAGCCGGCGCCGCCGAACAGCTCGACCGCGAGCGAGGTCACCCGCTCGCACACCTGCGACGCATACAACTTTGCCATCGCGCCTTCGCGTGCGATGTCGTAGCCGGCGTCCTTCAAGCGCGTGGCGTTGTACACCATGAGTCGCGCCGCTTCGAGTTCTGTGGCCACCTGCGCCATTTGGAACTGAATCCCCTGGAACTCGGCGAGCGCCTTCCCGAACTGTCGGCGTTCCTTCACGTAGCCGACGGCCGCCGTGAGCGCGCCCTGTGCGTTGCCGATCATCTGCGCGCCGATCCCAATGCGCCCTTCGTTCAACGTCTCGATCGCGATCTTGTACCCGGAGCCCACTGAGCCGAGCACGTTCTCGTCGGGGACACACACACCGTCGAGAATCAACTCGCAGGTGCTGGAGGCGCGGATGCCGAGCTTGTCTTCTTTCTTGCCCACCGCGAAGCCGGGCATAGAACGCTCGACAATAAATGCGGTGATCCCCTTGTAGCCTTTCGAGGGGTCCGCGTTGGCGAACACCACGAAGAGGTCCGCCTCAGCCCCGTTCGTAATCCAGAGCTTGCGCCCGGTGAGCGACCAGCCGCCCTCGACCTTCTCGGCACGCGTCGCGAGTCCAAAGGCGTCGGAGCCGGAACCGGCTTCGCTCAACGCGTAGGCGCCGACGGTGTCGGTGCAGAGGCGCGGCAGAAAACGGGCTTTCTGCGCAGCATTCGCGTAGCGCAGCATGGGGTAGAGCACGAGCGTATTCTGGACATCCACCATGATGGCCGCGGCTGCGTCCACCTTGCTGATTTCCTCGACGGCGATCGTCGTCATCATCAACGATCCGCCCGCCCCGCCAAACTCCTCGGGGACCTGAATGCCCATGAGTCCCATCTCGAAGTACTTGGGAATCAGATCGGGGTCGAGCTTGGCAGCCGCTTCCATGGCCGCAACGCGGGGACGAACCTCTCCTTCGGCAAAGGCGGCGACGGCCTCACGGAAGGCGGACTCTTCTTCGGTGAGGATGCTCAGTGGTCGTGCTGCTGTATCGTTCATGGGGCCCGGTCTGCGGAAAGCGATGGCAGAGAATGAGAGAGGCCCGCCGAGGACTCCGCTGTTAGAAACTCGGAGCGTTGAAACCCTTGGCCGGCTTACTAAAGATATTACCCTGCATGAGGTCGATCCCGATGGCCGCGAGCGCATCGCGCTCACCCACCGTTTCGACGCCTTCAGCGATCAGCGGGGTGTTGAGCTCCTTGCACAGTGCTGTCATGGCGCGCACCACCTGCGCGCAGGCCGGATCGCGATCGAGTCCGATGAACAGGGAGCGATCGAGTTTGGCGAACGCAGGGGACAGGCGTGTGAACGCCGCGAGGCCGGACGGCCCTGTTCCCAGGTCATCGATGGCAATCCGGTACCCAGCGCCACGGATGAGCTCGGCTTCGCGCGCGAGCGCCCAAAGATGGTCGGACGGGCACCGTTCACTCACGTCGAGTACCACCGAGCCGGCAATGGGCTCCAGTGGCGCTTCGGGGCCAAGGATCAGCCCTTCCTGTGCGTCGAGCGGGTGCATGTTCACGAACAGCAGTGCCTGCTCCGGGAGGTCGCCAATCGACTCCCCGATGCGGTGGAACAAGGTCCGCGCGAGCGTCGTCCGCCAACCAATGCGTTCGGAGGCTGCCAGGAGCTGCGCATAGTTGGCAAAGAGCCCCTCGTCGCAGCGCATAAATGCTTCGTAGCCGAGGACCGTCCGGTTCTTCACCGACACGATCGGCTGGAACACCACCGTGATGCTGTCAAACGCACGCTTGAGAATGACTTCGAGCGTGGCGCGATCGCCGAACGGCATCGGTTCGATGCCCGTCTTGGCGGCGGAGGCCAACGCACTGCGCTTGAGACGGGCCAGCTCACCGAGCGCAGCCGCACGTCCCACCGATTGCACTAAGGCATCTGGCTCCACCGGCTTCAGCAGATACTGCTGTGCACCGTAGGCGATCGCGTCGAGCGCGGAATCGAGCGTCGGACCCGCGGTCATCAAAATGACGGGGACATCCATGTCGTAGCGGCGCATCTCACGCAGGAACTCCACACCGGAGAGTTCGGGCATGATGATGTCCGACAGCACCACGTGGTACCGCCGCGTCTTCAGGAGTTCGAGTCCTTCCGGAGCACTCGATGCCGTGTCAACTGAGAACCCGTTTCGCTCCAGCAGTAACCCCACCACCCGTAGTACAGCGAGTTCATCATCGATGACGAGGACGCGACGGGCGTTTGGGGACACGGCGGAGGGATTAGTCATCCCTAATTATCGTTCGTAGTTGAGGTTCGGCGCTAGCCACCGCTCGGCTTCAGTTTGCGAAACTCCCTTCCGGCGGGCGTACGACTCCACCTGGTCGCGCTCAATTTTTCCCACCCCAAAGTACTGGGCCTCGGGGCGCCAGAAGTAGTAACCACTGACGGCAGCCGTCGGCACCATGGCAAAACTCTCGGTGATGCGGATTCCGGTGCGCTCGGTGGCCTCGAGGACCCGGAACAGGGTCCCCTTCTCCGTGTGATCTGGGCAGGCGGGGTATCCCGGGGCGGGGCGGATGCCCTGATACTCCTCGTGAATGAGCGCGCTGTTGTCGAGCTGCTCGTCCGGGGCGTACCCCCAATACTCCCGCCGTACACGCTCGTGGAGTCGCTCCGCGGCAGCTTCGGCAAGCCGATCCGCGAGCGCCTTGACCATGATCGAGCTGTAGTCGTCGTGCGCGGCCTCAAACTCCGCCACCTTGGCATCAAGACCGATGCCGGTGGTCACGGCAAAGAGTCCCATCCAGTCAGTGATGCCGCTTGCAATCGGCGCCACGAAGTCGGCCAATGCGTGATTCTCACGGCCGTCCGCCTTGACCATCTGCTGCCGGAGGGTGTGCAGCGTAGCGTGCGGCGCGGTGTGGGGCGTTCCGCCGGCTGTGGCATTGGTGCCCACGGGCCAGAGATGAATGTCCTCGGCGCCATCGGAGTTGGCAGGGAAGAAGCCAATCACGGCGCGTGCCTGCAACCAGCGCTCGTCCACGATCTTGCGGAGCATCGTCTGCGCATCGGCGAACACATTCCGCGCACTCTCCCCGACGACCGGATCCTCGAGGATCGCCGGATAGTGGCCGGCGAGTTCCCACGTCTGAAAGAACGGGGTCCAGTCGATGCGTGGCACCAGTTCGCCGAGTGGGAGTTCGCGGTCGTCGATAGTGTGTAGCCCTTGGATCTTTGGGATCGGTGCCGGCGTCCACACGGGCGTCGACTTTGCCGCGCGGGCTGCCTCTAACGTCTGACGCTTGATGTCCTTCTGACGTTCTGCACGGCGCACGCGCACATCAGCGTACTCCTCGCGCGTTTCCTGTACGAAACTGTCGCGCAGGCTGTCGGAGAGCAGATTGCTGGCGACGCCGACGGCACGCGACGCATCCAGCACGTGAATCACGGGCCCGCTCTTGTAGTTTGGCTCCACGCGGACGGCGGTGTGCACCTTGCTCGTGGTCGCGCCACCAATCATCAACGGGATGGTGAATCCTTCACGCTCCATCTCGGCGGCCACGAACGACATTTCCTCGAGCGACGGCGTGATGAGCCCCGAGAGACCGATGATGTCGACCTTCTCGTCGCGGGCGACCTGCAGAATCTTCGAGCACGGGACCATGACGCCAAGGTCGATCACTTCGTAGTTGTTGCACTGCAACACCACCCCCACGATGTTCTTGCCAATATCGTGCACATCGCCCTTGACGGTCGCCATGAGCACTTTTCCCTTGGCGCGCGTGTCCGCGTTGGCGAGTTTTTCGGCCTCGATATACGGAATGAGATGCGCAACGGCGCGCTTCATCACGCGCGCGCTCTTCACCACCTGCGGGAGAAACATCTTCCCCGAGCCGAAGAGGTCGCCGACGATGTTCATCCCCGACATCAGCGGCCCTTCGATCACTTCGATCGGCCGCTCCGCCAGTTTCCGCGCTTCTTCGGTATCGTCGACCACGAACTCTGCGATGCCGTGTACCAACGCGTGGGCGAGTCGCTCGTGCACCGTGCCGGTGCGCCAGGTGAGGTCCGCGCCTTTGGTGCTGGCCTCGCCCTTCACGCTGTCGGCCACTTCGAGCAGGCGCTCCGTGGCGTCGGGGCGACGGTTGAGCACCACATCTTCCACACGCTCGAGCAGCTGCGGCGGAATGTCGGAATAGAGCGTGAGGGCGCCGGCGTTCACGATCCCCATGTCCATCCCCGCCTGCACGGCGTGGTAGAGGAACACGGCGTGGATCGCTTCGCGCACCGGGTTGTTGCCACGGAACGAGAAGCTGACGTTGCTCACGCCACCGCTCACACGGGCATACGGAAGCGTCGCCTTGATCTGGCGCGTGGCCTCAATGAAGTCGACCGCGTAGTTGTTGTGCTCTTCGATCCCGGTAGCAATCGCAAAGATGTTGGGATCGAAGATGATGTCCTCGGGGGGGAAGCCCACGCGGTCCACCAAGATCCTGTACGCACGCGTGCTGATCGAGAGCTTCCGCTCGACGGTGTCGGCCTGCCCCTGTTCGTCGAACGCCATCACAATGACGGCGGCGCCGTAGCGCCGCACGAGCGTGGCCTGACGAATAAACTCGTCTTCGCCTTCCTTCAGCGAGATCGAGTTGACAATTGCTTTGCCTTGGACGCACTTGAGTCCGGTCTCGATCACCTTCCACTTGGAGGAGTCGAGCATGAACGGCACGCGCGCGATCGCCGGTTCGGCCGCCGCGAGATTGAGGAAGGTGCGCATCGCTTCTTCGGCGTCCAGCATGCCTTCATCGAAGTTGATGTCGATGATGACCGCTCCCGCCTCGATCTGCTGACGCGCCACTTCGAGCGCGGCGTCGTACTCCCCCGCGAGAATCAACTTTTTGAACTTGGCCGAGCCCGTGACGTTCGTGCGCTCGCCGACATTCACGAAATTCGTGGTCTCGGTGAGGGTAAATGGCTCCAGTCCCGACAGCTTGAGCGTCGGAGCCGGCGGCGTCGGGACATGCGGTGGGACACCGACCATCGCCTCGGCGATGGCCTGAATGTGCTCCGGCGTGGTGCCGCAGCAGCCGCCGACCACGTTCACGAGGCCCGCGTCGGCGAACTCGCGCAGCACACGCGACGTGAAGGCCGGCGTTTCGTCGTAGCCGCCCATCTCGTTCGGGAGGCCGGCGTTTGGATGCACGCTGATCCGGCACGGTGCGACGCGCGCGAGTTCTTGGATATAGCCGCGTAGGTCGCGGGCGCCGAGGGCGCAGTTGAGCCCGATCGACCAGGGGCGCGCGTGCGCGAGGGAGTTGAAGAACGCCTCGGTGGTCTGCCCCGTGAGGGTGCGTCCGCTCTGGTCGGTGATCGTCCCGCTGATCATGACCGGGAATCGTACGCCGTCTTCGAGGAACACCTGCTCGACCGCGAACACGGCCGCCTTAGCGTTCAGTGTGTCGAAGATGGTCTCGATCAACAGCAGGTCGGCTCCGCCGGCGAGCAAGGCGCGCGCACTTTCGGCGTAGTCGTACACGAGCTCGTCGAACGTGATGTTGCGGAAGCCGGCATCTTCGACCTTGGGCGAGATGCCAGCGGAACGGTTGGTGGGGCCGAGGACGCCGGCGACGTAGCGCGGGCGACCGTCGCGTGCTTCGAATTCGTCGCACAGCGTGCGGGCGATCCGTGCGCCTGATTCGGCGAGCTCGGCCGCGAGCGACTCCATGCCGTAGTCGGCCATGGCGACGCGGGTGCAGCTGAAGGTGTTGGTCTCGATAATGTCAGCGCCGGCTTCGAGATACCGCTGCTCGAGGGTGCGGATGACATCGGGGCGCGTGAGGTTCAGGAGGTCGTTGTTGCCCTTGAGCTCCTTTGGCCAGTTGGCGAACCGGGTGCCGCGGTAGTCGGCTTCGACGAGCCGGAACTTCTGAATCTCGGTGCCCATCGCGCCGTCGAGAATCATGATGCGTTCGGCGGCGATGCGGTCGAGCTGCGCGAGTCGTGAGGCGCGGGTGAAGGGTGTGGCGGTCGTCATCATGAGGCCGTGGGGCGGGGGCGCAGCCCCAGGTAGTGGCAGAGTGCGTAGGTGAGGTCAGCGCGGTTGAGCGTGTAGAAGTGGAAATCGCTCACGCCGGCCTCGGCGAGTTGCTGGCACTGGTCGGCGGCCACGGCGACTGCGACCAGGCGCCGTGTCTCGATGTCATTTTCGAGACCTTCAAAGCGTTTGGCGACACTGCGCGGCACGCTGGCGCCGGCCTTTTCGGCCATGAGTGCGGTGCGCACAAAGTTTGAGACCGGCATGATCCCGGGGACGATCGGGATGTTCACCCCCGCCTTCCGCGCGCGATCGAGGAAACGCAGGTAGGCGCGATTGTCAAAGAAGAACTGCGTGATCGCGCGAGTCGCGCCGCCGTCGATTTTGCGTTTCAGGTTGTCGATTTCGTCGTCGAGCGACGCGGACTGCGGGTGCCCTTCGGGGTTCGTCGCGACGCTGATTTCGAAATCGTGGCGGGCCTTGAGTCCCGCGACCAAGTCGGAGGCATAGGCATAGCCCCCGGGATGCGGGGTGTACTGATCGCCGTCGGCGGGCGGGTCGCCGCGGAGGGCCACAATGTGTCGGACGCCGCAGTTCCAGTAGTCGTCAGCCACGGCATTGACTTCGTCGCGGGTGGCGGCGACGCAGGTCAGGTGCGCGGCGGGGATCAGTGTGGTCTCCTGCAGCAGCCGGTGCACCGTGTTGTGCGTGCGCTCACGGGTGCTTCCGCCGGCGCCGTAGGTCACCGACACAAAGGTCGGCGCGAGCGGCTCGAGGCGCTGGATGGCACGCCACAGATTCTCCTCCATCTCCGCCGACTTTGGCGGGAAGAATTCGAAGGAGATGTTGAACGGTGGTGCCGAGTAGGGAGCTGTCACGAGCACGTGCCACGGCGATGGGATCGAGTCCCCGAACGGCCGGCCACAGATCGCCAACGGTGGCAGGCTACGAGGCGCACCGGGGCGGCGCTTTAGCGGATGTTTTACGTGGCCGCAATTTGCCTCGAAATCGCCACGGTCTTCAGATGTCTTCTATCAGTATATCCGGATGAACGGATATGTCAAGTTCGGGTCAGGGGAGGGGCCCGGGCCGTGGTGAAAATTGGGACGGGGCGCCCCGCATTCGATTGATACGCGCGGCGTGGTTTTGGTGACGACATCCTGGGGTCCCGGTGGCATACTCGCACCGTGGTCGCGTGCCCTGCCATGCATCGCCCCTGCGATGCATCGCCCCCAGTCCCGATCCCGGAGCCCTGTTGTGACGTCGATTCCCGTGGTGATCTCGTCGGTTCGTGTGCCCCGTTCCGCACGCGCGCGCGCGGCGGTGGCCTGCTTGGTCACCGGGTTCGCGCTGACGCCCCATCTAGTTCGGATGGCCGCCGCGTCGTGGCTCGCCGACCCCACCGCGTCGGCCATCAGCGGGGCGATGCTCACCTTCGCGCTCGCGCTGGCCGTGGCGGGGGGAGTCAGCGGCCATCCGACCTGGGGAGGACTCGATCTCGACGAGGTCGTCCGCTGGTCCCACGATGCGGTGCTCTGCGTGGCCATCGCGATCGCGCTCTTTGTTCCAGCCGCCCTCCTCGCCCTCGGCACCCCACCACTGGCCGCTGCGCTCGCCGGAGTCGTACTCCCCGCCGCGACCGAGGAATTTGCCTACCGGGGTGTGTTGCTCGTGGCGTTGGTCCGCCTGCTTCCCGCATGTAAAGTGCGCGCCGATTATCGGACGGCGCTCGCGCTCCTTCTAGGCAGTGTCGCGTTTGCGGCTGCCCATGACCCGCTCCTCACGCCAGATCGTTCCCTCGCGGCCGCGCTTCAGCGCGGGACAGCGGGGCTCTTGCTGGGCTTCGTCGCGCTGCGGAGCCGGTCACTGCTCGCGCCCATGTTCGCCCACGCGGCCTTCAATGCCGTGGTGCTGGCCCCTGGGTTCGGTCCGTGATCGCGCAACGCCTGCGCCCCACCCTTTGCTCATGGAGTATGCTCCTATGAACACCTTCAGAATCGCAACCGGAGTTGCCCTGGTCGCCTCGGCGACGGTGTTGGTCGTTGCCGCGTGCAGTGATTCCACGTCTCCAACGGCCGCCGCCCGCAACACGGCTGGGGCCGATGCCCCGACGCTCGCCGTCGCGCCCGGCGGGCGCGCCTCCGTGCGCCGTCAGGAACTCGATCCCCGCCGTCGCATCCCAGACGAGTTCCGCTGGATCGGCGAAGAACACAACCGCATCCTGCGCACAGGCATCCAAGAATACCGCCGCGCGAAACAGGGGGATCCCGCACTCGAACGTCGGATCCGGCAGGACTGCGAGTGGACCATAGCGCTCGTAGATCGTGAACTCGCGCCGAGTATGCCGCGCGCGCGCATGAAGGAGGGCGAGGGGCACGCGACCATGCGGAACCTCGCTCCTGCAATCCGTACCGCCGCGCGGTGCCGCGGCGAGCGCATCCCCGCGCTGTCCCTCTTCACCGCGCCCTTCGCCACGGCGTTTGGCAGCACGCAGGGCACCGACTCGTACTCGGCAGCCGCCCAAGCGGTGATCGATCGACTGGTCGACCGACTCGGGGCCGCCACCGATGATGCGACCGTCTTTACCGCGATTGCTGATGCGGCTGCGGAGGCTTCATCCATGAGCGGTGTGGATCAGGTGGCGGTGTACAGCGCGGCCTCGCTCGCACAGGGTTCCGCCGAACTGTGGAGCGAGACGACCGCGACGGGAGGCACACTCGCGAGCGAGGCGCCCTACGCGATGGCACTCTTTCGCTCGACCGCGCCAAAAACATTCGGTCGGTTTGTTCAAACGGATGTGAAAGGATGCGCCGCGGTGTTGCCCTTCATCAGCAAGATCCTTCCCGATTGGCGCCCCATGGCGGCGGGCTGCTTGCTCACCGGCGTCGTCGCCAGCCTCGCGTATTTCGTGATCTAACTACACCCTCACAGGCCAAGAGATGAACACCTTCACACGCTGGGCGCGGGCAACGCTCGCCACAATCTGGAATGTTCTAGCGGTCCACGGACTCTTCCGAATTGAGGATCGGTTTGATCTGCGCGAGATGGTGGTGACCATCGCCGTTGCGCTCGTGATGAGCTGGGCGGTCCTGCGTTGGTACGGTGCTCGTTCCGGCGATGGGCGCTCGGGCAACGCTCGACTGCACTGATCGCACGACGGCCAGGGAGCACGCGCGGCGCCGAGGGGTTCGCTCTCGGCGTCGCGCGACTCAGCCGGAGAGGGGCGTCGGGAGTAGCCGTGCGCGCACGGCATCAGCCGTGAGTCCGACCACCTCGAGCACCTTCTGCCGCGCGGTGTCTCCGCTCACGATCCGCACGTCACGCTTCGGAACGTCGAGTGCATCGGCAAGCACCGCCATCACGTCGGCATTTGCTCCGCCATCTACAGGAGCGGCGTGCACGCGGACCCGCACGGCGTCGCCGTGCTCACCGTCCACGCAGGCGCGCGACGACCGCGGTTGCACCCGCACGGCAAAGCGCACGGCGCCGTCCGGGCGCGTGGTAAAGACTACGGGCATCGCCACTCACTCATTCGCGCACCGCGAGAGGCAACCTGACGCCCGTTCACAAGGCGCGATGCAACAGCCCTTCAATCAGCCCCATCGCGAACCACGCGATCATCGGCGTGAGGTCCATCATCCCAAGCGACGGCACAATGGAACGCAGCGGAGCCAGGAACGGCTCCGTCAGGCGATAGCTCCACCGGAGGAGCCAGCTGCTGGGCCGGATGCGAATCCATGAACTCAGCACACGCACCACGATTGCGGCGCGGAGCACCAGAAAGCTCCACGCGACCACCACATGGTACGCGCCGCGCGGCCCTTCAGCCGCGGCAGCCACAACATAGGCCAGCTGATCCCGCATAAACTCGAGCAACGAAATCACGACAACGCCAGCGAGCACCACAAAGACCAGCCCCCACCAGGGTGCGCTGCTAGGGAGCCCTCCCATCCGCACAATCCGCTGTTCCACCGGCCGGAACAGTGGGTCCACATTGTGCCGCATGAACCGTGCGATTGCGCTAAATGGACCAATCCGACGCGTCCGCACAAGCCAGTCGATGCCGCACACGACGGCAAGGGCCAGCGCGACCGCAAAGAATCCGCGGCGAATGAGCGCGAGTGAGAAATCGAAAACGCCAAGCAACGGCTGCATGAATGCCAATCTCCTAGAGCGGTCGCTGTGGCGCGAACAGGAATCGCAGAAGCCCGGGAATCGCGCGGATCCGTTCCATCACGCCGCTGCCGTGCGAAAAGCGCACGAAGGCATCGATGCCGGCATTGGTGCCGCCACCATAGCCGAACCACCAGGGCTGACGCCACGCGGTGAATTGATCGACGACGGTCGTCTTGCTCCGCACACATTCCTCGAGCCCCGCACGACCGTGGGCACGCCCATGTCCGCTTTGCTTCACGCCGCCGTGTGGCACATCGGTCATGCCCGCCACGATAATCGCATCGTTCACCGCAACGGTCCCCGCCTGAATGCGCCGAGCCAAGGCAGCGCCGCGTGCAGAGTCGCGGGTCCAAATGCTCGCCGACAGCCCAAATTCGCTGGCGTTCGAGAGGGCAATGGCTTCGTCCACGTTCGTGACCTTCACCACCGGCAGCAGCGGGCCGAACGTTTCCTCGAGCAGCACTCGCGCATCGCTCGGCACGTTGGTCAGCACCGTTGGGCTCACGAAACTCCCGCCGGTTCCCGCGGGGCAGGCAGCCTCGGCGGCAATCGTCGCGCCGCGCGCCACCGCGTCGGCGCGCTGCGCCTCGAGCGTGGCCTGTGACGAGGGGCGGATCACTCCGGTCACCTCGGTGTCGCTCGACTCACCATCGCCCACGCGTAGCGCACGAACGGTGGCCGAAAGTGCGGTCACAAAGGCATCGTAGGCTGGCGCCTCGACGTACACCCGCTTGGGAGCCACGCAGGTTTGCCCCGCATTGCTGAACCGCGCCCATGCGATGCCACTCGCGGCGTAGCCCACGTCGGCATCGGCGAGCACAATCGCCGGATCGCTCCCCCCGAGTTCAAGGGAACAGGGGATCAACTGCTGGGCACATGCGATCGCGACCTTTCGCCCAGTGGCGACGCTGCCGGTGAAGAACACCTTGTCGACGCCGGCGTTCACCAGCGCGGCGCCCACGGCACCGTCGCCCTGCAGGACCGCAAACACATCGCTCGGGACCCCCGCTTCACCAAATAGCTCCGCCAGCAGCGCGCCTGAGGTGGGGGTGAACTCCGAAGGCTTGAGCAGGACCGTGTTCCCGGTGACCAGGGCGGGGATGATCAGTCCAGCCGACAGCATAAAGGGATAGTTCCAGGGCGAGACCACCCCAATCACCCCATGGGCTTCGTGCTCAATCCGAATCCGCTTCCGCTTCATGGACAGCTGCCCCGCCGTCTTCCACGGGGCCTTCAGGAACGCCGGTGCCTCGGCGGCGTAATAGTTGGCGAAATCCAGCGAGATCGCGATCTCCGACCCAATCGCTTCGGCAATAGGCTTGCCGTTCTCGCGGGTCAGCGCGAGGGCGACCTCCGCGCGTCGGGCGTACAGCGCGGTGTGAAAGCGCCGCAGGACCCGAATCCGCTCCGTCAATGGGCGCTCGGCCCAGGCGGGCTGGGCTGACCGCGCCTTGGCAACGGCCGCGGCGACCTCGCTGGCGGTGGCCGGCTCGAACCGGCGCCAGACCTCACCAGTGGCCGGGTTACGCGATTCGACCGCCCGGGCCGGGGCGCCGGTTGAGGGGGCGCCGGTCGAGGGGGTGCCGGTCGAGGGGGTGCCGGTCGGGTCGGGAGGAGCGGAAATCGGCAGGGTCATTGGGGCGGTGGCTGGGCTGGGTCAGCTGGGGGTAGGGGGAACTCCCGCGCGCGCGTGTCTTATACAATATGGTGACACCATCGCGTCTTGCCGAGTATTAGAAGTGTAGGAACCAGAGCGAACTCGACGCGGTGTAGCGGTGGCGGTTTGTTAGGCGCAGGGATAATCTGCGGGACCCCCATCCCCGACCAACGCGAGTTTGTGACGGAAATCGATCCAAGTGTCCCCCTTCGTGCCCAGCGAGGCGACGAACAGGCGTTTCTGGAGATCGTGGAGTTCTACTATCCGCGGTGCCTCCGGTTCGCCCGCAACATGATGGGGAACGAACAGGATGCCGAGGAAGCGGTTCAGGATGCCTTCGTGCGGGTGCACGACAGCTTCCACCGGTTCCGTGAAGACGCTCGGTTTGATCCGTGGCTCTTCCGCATCTTGGCGAATCGCTGCCGGACGCTGTTGGGGCGTGCCAAGCGGCATCGGGAACTGATTGAGTATGGGGAGGTCCAACTGGCCATCGCGTCGGCGGCCTCTCCCATAGAGATCGAAGAGGAATTCGGCGCCGACTGGGCCGAGGAAGTACGGTTGGTGCTGGAGACCCTTCCGCCAGAGCAACGCGAAGCCTTTTTGCTCCGGCATGTGGAAGATCTGAGTTATGAGGATATTGCCGTGATTACCGGCGCGGGATTGTCGGCATTGCGGATGCGAGTGAAGCGGGCGTGCGACACGCTCCGCATACGGTTGACTGAGGTTGAGAAACGCAATGGATCTTGAACGCGACGAAACAATCGAACGGGTAGCGCAGGCGCTGGCGGTGGTACCGCCACGCGACGCGCAGGCCGTGTCGCGCGTGATGGCGGCGGTCCGCGCGCATAAGGCGCAGCGGCCCAGCCGACTCACGCTGGTAATGGAATGGATGCGGCAGCCCGCGTTCTCGGTGGCCTCGGCGGGCGCTTTGGCCGCGGCAGCCTTGGTGCTCGGCTTCTTCTCGCGCGGCGCCTTCGGCAATGCTGGGTCTGACCAGAGTGCCCGGTCGACCCTCGAAGGACAGCCGACCGGCGAGTTCCCGATTGTGACCGGCGGCGTACTGCCGGCCAGTAACTCGCATGAAGTTCGGGCGGTGCCGGTGCCCCTCGTGTTCGACGCACGGAACGCGAAAAGTGTCGTCGTCGTTGGCGATTTCAACGGATGGGACGACACCAAGACCCCGATGGTGCGCTACGGCACGGACGGCCCATGGACGGCGACGGTGCTCGCAAAGCCCGGTCGCCATGTCTACGCGTTCTTGGTGGACGGGACCACGCTCGTTGCCGACCCCCGCGCTCCACGTGCAAAAGACCTTGATTTCGGGGGCGATGCCTCCGTGCTGATGGTGACGCCTCCATGATTTTCATTCGCAGATGTGCCGCGGTCGCCGCCCTCGCTGTTGCGGTCGCCACCACGGCATCGGCGCAGCAGGACTCGCGGCTGACCCTGATTCGCGACGACGCCACCCGTGAAGTGGTGCGTCAGCAACTCGGCGGTGCGCTGTCGCGTGGGGTGCCCGTTGAGCCGATGATGGCCAAGGCACTCGAAGGGGTGGCCAAGCGTGCCAGCTCCAAGTCGATCAAGGCGGCGATGACGCGGTTGGAAGAGAACTGGCACCGCGCCGCGAAGGCGCTGGCGCCGAATCCGACCGACGACGAGCTGAGCGCCGGCGCGGATGCACTGCAGCAGAACGTCCCCGAATCCGCGCTCCGCGCGCTGCGAAAGCAGGCGCCCGGCCGGTCGATTGCGCTGGAGATTGGGGTGTTGACGCAGCTCGTGGCCCGCAATGTGGAGCCCGGTCAGGCATCGAAAATGGTGCTCGAGCTTATGGCGCGGAAGGCGACAGGGACGCAACTTACGGCACTTAGCAGCGCCGTTCAGGAAGACGTTGAGGCCGGACTTGCTCCGGCCATGGCGCTCGACCTGCGAGGGCGCGGCATCATGTCCCTCCTTCCCCCGCCTTCTGCCGTGTCGACGCTGAATCCTCGATCGACGCCGAGGCCTTAAGGCCTTGCGATGACCCCGCGGCTTGCCGCGCGGGTGATGTTCTTGGGGGGGCTGCTCACCGCACCAGTGGCGGGACGAGCGCAGTCTCCTCAGGAACTCCGTGTGGAGGTAGGAGCCGCCGAGTTACAACAACTCGGACGCGACATTCGCACCGCCACGCTTGTCAACCTTTCGTGGCAGCGCACCGACACACGCGTCGCCTCGATGTTCTCCGCGGGCGCTACCTGGGCCCGCGACAGCATGGCCGCGTTCCAGAGCGTGGCGGCGCTCGTGTGGCGACCGTCGGCAGAAAGCCGATTGATCACCGAGACGGGGGCCACGGGCGCGATCTTCGGGCTCGCCAATATTGGACGTGGGGGGAACGCTAGCAGCTACCTGCGCCAGCGTCTGCTCATCGGTGAGGGGGGAGTGTGGGGGGGCGGTGGGTTCGGAAGCTCCATGCGCGACGAATCGGTCAGTCATGGCATGGGCGTTGACATGGGCGCCTGGTGGCGACGTCGCGAGCTCCAGGGTTCGGTCATGTTCGCCCGGTATCGCACCGACGACTGGCCCCTATTTGCGGCTGCCGGGATTTATTTGAATCGCGATGCCGCCGCGTACGACGTGAACGATGCCACCGTTGCGCTCCATTATGAGCGCGGCGATCTCACGCTGGACGCCTCGCAGAGCTGGCGGAACGGCACCCGGACGACCGACGCGGCGCAGTCCGCATTTTTCGGTGCCATGGCCCTGAAGCTGAGCCCGCGTTTCGCGGTGACCGTATCGGGTGGCCGACAACTGGCCGACCCGGTGCGCGGTGCCCCTGACGCGCGGATTCTCTCCGCGGCACTCCGGTACACCTGGGCGACGGCACGTGAGTCCGACGACGACGGAGCCGGCGCTGTTGTCCGAATCGTTCCCACAGATGGGGGCGGCACCGTATTTATTCATGTGTCGGCTGCTGCGACGGCTATCGTCACGGTGGCCGGAAGCTTCTCGGGCTGGGAGCCGATCCAGCTTCGTCGGGTGTCGGACGGATGGGAGGCCGAGCGGTTTCTCAAGCCCGGTCGGTACCGGGTGGCGGTGAAAATCGACAATGGCCCGTGGCGCTCGCCCGGGAACTTGGCGAAGATGAAGGATGAGTTCGGCGGCCAAAACGGCCTGATCATTATTCCTTGAGGACGACATGACGACCCGTCGCACGTTCATGAAAGGGCTGGCTGGAGCCGGCGTGGCACTGCCGATCATGCGGGAGAACGCATTCGGCCAGATCTTCAAGGCCAACACGATCGCCGGCGACCGTCCCGCGCTCGCGGTGGCCGAAGACGAACAGTACTGGGCTCTGATCCAGCGCGCGTTCGACTGCGACCGCACCATGATCAATCTCAACAACGGCGGCATCTCGCCGACGCCGAGTCACGTGCTCGAGCAGTTGATTCGCGATCAGCGCTTCGTGAATGAGCTTCCGGTGGAGCACATGTGGCGTGTGCTGGAGCCGCGCATGGAGAGCACACGCCGCGATCTCGCGCGTGAGTTCGGGTGTGACATCGAAGAAATGGCGGTGGTGCGCAACGCCTCCGAAGCGAACGAGATCATGATTTTCGGCATCGATCTCAAGCGCGGCGACGAGGTGCTGACCACGAATCAGAACTACGGCCGGATGATCAACTCCTGGCAGCAGCGTGAGCGTCGCGAGGGGATCGTGCTCAAGCAGATCTCCTTCAAGGTGCCGCCGCCGTCGGACGAGTATATCGTCGAGCAGTTCCGGAAAGCGATTACTCCGCGGACGAAGGTCATTGAGGTGACGCATATCACGAACCTCAGCGGGCAGATCATGCCGGTGCGCGATATTGTGCGCATGGCGCGGCCGCTGGGTATTGAAGTGTTCGTCGACGGCGCGCACGCCTTCAATCATTTCCCCTTCAAGCGCGACGACCTCGAAGTCGATTACTACGGGACGTCGCTCCATAAGTGGACGCTCGCGCCAATCGGCACGGGCTTTCTCTATGTGCGCAAGGAAAAAATCCCGAAGCTGTGGTCGCTCATGGGATCGGGCGAAGGGAATGTGGCCAACATCCGGAAGTACGAGGAGATTGGCACCCACCCGCAGGCGAACTTCAATGCGGTGAGCGCGGCGCTGGCGTTCAGCCGTGGCATCGGTGCCGATCGCAAGATTGCGCGTCTGCGCTACCTCCGGGACCGGTGGGCGAACCGCCTCCTTGCCGCGAGCGATCGCGTGAAGGTTCTCACCCCGTTGGGCCCAGACAAGTCGGGTGCCATCTGCATGTTCAGCGTCGACGGCATCGATTCGGTGAAGCTCGGCGGCTGGCTGATGGCGAACTATCGCATCGTCAACACGCCAATCGTACATCCCGAGTTCCAGGGAATTCGCATTACGCCCAACGTCTACACCAGCATTGACGAAATCGACATCTTCTCGGAGGCCGTGCTCAAGGCCATCCAGAAGGGCATCGCATAAAGGAGTTTCATTTTGGCAGCGAAGACGCAAGCGGTGACCTCGGCCCCGCACCAAGATGGTGCGTGGGCCGAGTGGTTCGTGCGCAAGTCAGGGGAAACGCGGTATTGGCTCGTGAAGAGTGAGCCCGATGTGTTTTCGTTTGAACAACTGCTCAAGGCGCCCAAGCAAACAACGTGCTGGGACGGTGTGCGGAATTTTTCTGCACGCAACTTTTTGCGCGATGGCATGAAAACGGGTGACCAAGTTTTCTGGTATCACTCGAACACGACCCCGCAGGCCATCGTTGGGATCTGCGAAGTCGTGAAGGAAGGGTATCCTGATCACACGGCGCTCGATGCGACCCACGATCATTTTGACGAGAAGTCCAACCCCGCCGCGCCGACCTGGTTCATGGTCGATCTCAAGGCGGTGGTGCCGCTCAAGACGCCGGTGACGCTGGCCACCATCAAAGCGACCAAGTCGCTGGCAAATATGGCGTTGATCCGCACCGGCCGACTGTCGGTGATTCCGGTATCCACGACCGAGTGGAAGACGATTCTGAGGATGGCGGAATGAATCCGCAGGAGCTGCGAATGCGGGCACGATCACAGGTATGCGCGATGGTCTTGACCGTCGCGGTGTTGAGCACAGCGTGCGCGATTCCGGGTGTGCGGAAGGCACCGCTGGTCCCCGATTTGTCGGGCGCTGGAGATCCGCCATCCGCTGGGCTACTCCAGCAGCAACTGACCGATGACGCGCGACTGGACAACGTCGGCCTTTCGCTGCTCCGAGCGGCCAAGTCGCAATGCACGGAGAGCCCGCGTCGCGCGGGATTCCGATTGGCGAACAATCCCACCTTCACCAAGCCCTGGCAGTTGGCTGCCACGACACTCGGCTTTACCGATACCGTGCAGGTGGTGTCGGTCGCCAAAGGCAGCGGCGCAGATCGCGCCGGTGTGCGGGCGGCTGATCGTATTGTGTCGATCGACGGCGTACCGGCAACGCCCGGTGGGCGTATCGTGCAGTCGATGCGCGCACGCGTAGCTGCTGCGGCGGCGAGCGGCGCGCCGAGCGTCGGGGTGGTGGTGCGCCGGGACGGGAAAGAGTTGGCGCTGACCGTTCCGCTCGACAGCAGCTGTGCGATGACCTTGATGTCCTGGCGCGACGATGCGCCAAATGCCTGGAGTGATGGGCGTACGATTGCCGTCACCACGGGAATGCTGGCCTATGTAAGTGCGGACGACGATCTGGCGGTCGTCCTCGCCCATGAGATTGCGCACGCCATCATGCGGCAGAGTGCGCCGCGGAGTGGGCGGGATCGGCTGCTCGATGCGACCGTTGATGTCGCCACGGCTGCGGTCGCGTTTGCGACCGACGACCAATGGCTGCGTATGAAGAGCGCGCGCCCGGAGGGACCGTTCAGCGATGCCGACGAGCAGCGTGCCGACGATCTCACGCGACAGCTGCTCGTACAGACGGGGCATGCCGCTACCTCGCATGATTTCTGGCGCCGCTTGCAGTTGCTCGACCCCAGCAGCGCCCCGTATCCCCGGAATCATCCGCTCAGCATGCCGCGGATTATTCGCATGGACGATCGCTCGACCCCACGCTGAATCTGCTTTCCCTCGTGCTGAGTTCTCCTGTGCAAATTGCGCCGCGCCGCCACATCACTCGTGCTCTCACCGTTGTCGCGTCCTGTGCGATGGCCGTACAGGCGCAAACCGCGCCCGCGCATCCCGTCGCGCTGCGCTTTGGTTCGCTCGTGGAGGCGTCGGGGCGCGTCGTACGCGACGCGGTGATCGTGGTGGACGGCGATCGTATCGTGAGTGTCGGAGCCGGCGATCGTGCCGTGCCCAAGGGTGCGACGGTTCGCGACCTGCGGCCGTACACCGCGATGCCAGGCATGGTGGACGTGCACACGCACATGTCGTTCTGGCGGAGTCGCGAGAACCCACTCGGCACGGGCGTCACGCGCAACAAAGACTCTGTGGTGATGCTCGCCGTCGAGAATCTGCGGAAGACGCTGGAAACTGGCGTCACAACCGTGCGCGACCTGGGCGCGTCAAACTACGTCGATATCGCACTGCGCGATTCTATCAACAAGGGCGTGATGGTCGGGCCCCGGATGTATGTCGTTGGCTACGGACTCTCACGCGCCACCGCCGGCCGCAACGGCGGGCCGCCGGCGCGCAGTCCCGCCACGGGGCGCATTGTCGACACGCTCGACATTGCCGAAGCGGTGCGCACGCAGGTCGCCGCGGGCGCCGACTGGATCAAGATGTACGGTTCGACCGGCACCTACGCGAACGTGACGGGGCGTCAAACCTTCACCGACCGCGAAATGCAGGTGGCCGTCGATGCCGCCCACGCACTCGGACGACGCATCGCGATTCATTCCTACGGTGACACCGGCGGACGGGCGGCCATGCGCGCGGGGGCGGAATCGGTCGAGCACGTCTCGGGGATGGCCGACGTGACGCTCGCGGAATGGGCACGGAAGGGCACCTACTATGTGCCAACCATCGACCACAACCGCTTCTACGCCGAGAACGCCGTGTTGCTCGGCTACACGCCAGAGCAGGTCGCAGGGCTCGATTCGTTCCGGCTTCTGAACCTCGAAACCGCTCGACGTGCGGTGAAGGCCGGTGTGAAAATCGCGATGGGGTCGGACGCCGTGTACTGGATGTTCGGCGAGAACACCCGCGAACTCGCGTGGCTCGTAAAGGCCGGGATGACGCCGGCGCAGGCGCTTGCCTCGGCGACAACCGGTGGCGCCGAACTCCTCGGGCTGAGCGACAAGATTGGGCGTATCGCTCCAGGCTACTACGCCGATATCGTTGCGGTTGAAGGAAATCCGCTGAACGATATCGACGTGGCGATCAACAAGGTGCGCTGGGTGATGAAAGGCGGGGCGGTGGTGGTCGATAAACGCACCCCGCGCTGATTCGCTGCGCTGATTCGCTGCGCTGATCGCAACCGACGGTTAGCGGTCGGTCGAACCTACGGCGTTGGTCGTGCTCCAGGCGAGCGCCTGCAGGCGGGCCGCCATCTCTTTCGAGATCTCGACCTTGGGTGCACCTGCGGGCGGACCATGTGGGGGCTGTTCGTGCGTGGTCCGTGAGGTCGCGGGGAGCCCAATGGGGCTTTTCCCGTAGAGTGTGGCGTAGAAGACCGAGGCCGCGAGATATGTGCCTGCTTCGCTCGGGTGGCTGCCGTCCGCCACGAACAGGGCGGAATGCGTGCCGGTTGGCACGGTCTCTGCTGCGCGGAACGCCGCCCACGCTTCGCCAACGTGCGCGACCTTGCCGCCCGTCGCCGCCGCGGCACGATGATAGCCGCGCGTGAGTGAATCCTGGGTCGACGGGTCAATCTCCTTGGCCCAGGTCTCGTACCACACGAGCTTGGCGCCGATTTTCTTGACTGCGTCGGCGAGCGTGCGCGCGTCGCGAAGCATCAGCGCCGGATTATTGATCGGTCGCGTGCTCTGTTCCTGCAGCACAACCACATCCCAGCCGCCACGCCGAATCGCCGTCATAGCGTCGCCGAGTGCCAGGTGTCGCTCGAGTGTTGCGGCGCCAACGAGCACCTGTTCGGCAACGAATGGCCGGGATTCATGCGCCGCGGTGGCCAAATCGCCAATCACGCTCGGGAGGTCGTTGTAGTAGATGTAGCTGTTCCCGACGAACAGGACCCGGAGTGGGGTCACCTCCTGCGCACCCATCGAGACGCCGAACGGTGCGGTGAGAGCGAGGGTCAATCCGAGAAAGAGCGCGCGAGTACGATTCGACATGGGGATCGTGCGAGAGTGGGTAGCTGGTGTGGAGTTATCGGCGGACGACTAATGCGCCTTGCGCGGGATGCGGTTGTCGGCCATCGCGGCGTGGTAGACGTACGATGCCATGATCGTCGCATTCTTCATCAGGTCGTTGGCTTGGATTCCTTCGAGGAAATCCATATTGGTGTGGCCACCGGTGCCTGGGGTGTGATCCTGAAGGAACTGAAACCCCGGGAGCCCGACTTCGTCGAACGACACATGGTCGGTGCTCCCCACGCCTTGGTTCGACACGGTTGTCATGCCGAGGTCGCGGAAGGGCTCCATCCATGCGGTGAGCTCTGCACGGGCCTGTTCGTTGCCTTGCAGATAGATGCCACGGTACTGCGCCGCGCCGTAGTCCTGATTGAAGTAGGCGGAGAGTTTGTTGTAGTCCGCCTTTGCACCGACGGTCGAATCCTTGGGATTCCCGAAATGCTTCTTGACGTACGCGCGTGATCCAAAGAGTCCCTGCTCCTCACCGGCCCAGAGGGCAATGCGGATCGTGCGCCGCGGCTTGGCCCCCACCGCCTTGAGGATGCGCGCCGCTTCCATCACCACGGCCACGCCGGAGGTGTTGTCGCTCGCATTCGGGCTCGCGTGCCAGGTATCGAGGTGCGCGCCCATCATCACGATTTCATCCTTCAAGTCTGATCCCGGAATCTCGGCCACGATGTTCATGGCCTGCTCCACCCGATCACCGATCTTATTGCGCACGTCCACTTCAACCTTGACGGGGATGCCGCGCTTCAGAATCCGATACATCCGGTTGTAATGCTCGGGGGTGATGGCAACGAGCGGCACCGAGTTGAGCATCCCCTCGCGTGACCAGCCGTCTCGCGCGGAGCCCGGACGTGAATACCCGCGCACCGCGCCGAGCCATCCGCTCTCGCATTGGAGCACGACCGCCACCCCTTCGGCCTTGTAGAACGCCATTTTCTCCTCGGCGTTCAGGAGGTCGGGGTTGCGAACGGTGCGTGCCGCTGCCGGACGTGCCGGCACAATGGTGACCTGTTCGATTGCCGCGAGATCTTTGTCGGTGAGCCGCGGCACGCCGTTGGTGAGCACGGCGAGATCAACGGCCGCAGGCGGCGTGACCAGGATGGCTTTGCCCTTGATCGTACCGCGGTACTTGGCGAGGTCGTCGCGCGACTGCAGGTCGACGATCACCGCCGACACATCAAGCTTTCCTGCCGTGCTCGCCGTATGTGCGATCGGGTAGCCGACCATCGGCGTGTAGTCTGGCTCGAGCAGATGGAGCGAGACGAACTCGTTGTCCCACGTGACGCCGTAGTCCATGAAGGGTTCGGCGGCGACATTCGCGAGTCCCATGCTTTTGAGTTCGCTCTGCACCCAGTTCTGGGCCCGCTTCATGTCGTTGGACATGGTGAGGCGCGCGCCGAGTACGTCGGCGATGTAACTCTCGAACTCCATGACTTTGGAGTGTTGGAGTCCCTCTTCGCGGATTTTGGCGACCATCACCGGATCCACCGACGGGGCGGCGTGCGGAAAGGCGGCCGCAGCGAGCAGCAGGGCACCGGCCGCGAGCGGCCTGAGGACGCGAACACGTGACAGCATGAGGGCTCCTTACGGGTGGGCGCGGACCTGTTCTGACTCAGACCTGTGAACGGCACTGCAATGCACAGCAACCTCAGTGAGGAACGAGCGACCCGCTGATTCTCGAGACCGCGCGCAGGAAAAGTTCAAAATCCTCCCACTTCGCCCGATGGTTCGAACAGGCTACTCGGATGATATACCGCCCATCGAACTGCGACCCACTGGGCACCGCGGTCCCCTCCTCCTGGATGCGCAGCAAAAGCTCCTTGGTGAGCGCATCCTCCTGCTCGCCCGTGAGTCCGGGACGAACCAGGCGGAAACAGACGATGTTGAGCGTGACGGGGGTGACCACCTCCACCTCCGGCATCAGCCGCAGTCGCCGCTCGAGTTCCCGAGCCTGCGCCACATTCTGCTCAATGAGCTGCGTAAAAGCGTCCACCCCGTGCGCCTTAAGCGACATCCAGACCTTGAGCGCCTTGAACCCGCGGGTGAGCTCCGGCCCCCGGTCAGCAAAGGGGATCCCTCCAGCGATCACCCCGCGCCCTTCGTCGCGCAAATAGCTGGGCGTCAGCGCAAACGTCGCACGATGTACCTCGGGGTCGCGCACCAAAAAGCAGGCAATCTCGTAGGGGAGGTACATCCACTTGTGGAGGTCGAACGCGAGCGAATCAGCCCGCTCCATGCCATGCACCATCGGCGCCAGTTCGGGCGAGAGGCGCGCCAGTGCGCCAAAGGCGCCGTCCACGTGGAACCAGAGCGACTCGGCCGCACAGAGGTCAGCCAGCGCGTTCAGGTCGTCGGTGGCACCGCTATTGACGGTTCCAGCGGTGCCAATCACACAGATGGGGCGCATGCCGGCGGCGCGGTCGGCCGCAATGGTGGCGCGCAGGGCGGAGAGGTCCATCCGCATATCCGCACCGACGGGAATCTTTCGGAGCGAGGCGCTCCCCATTCCAAAGAGTTCCACCCCCTTCTGGGCCCACGAATGCACTTCGACCGAGGCGTAGACCGTGAGGCGCGGCTGCGCGTGCAGCCCCTCGGTTCGCACGTCAAAACCCGCCTTCGCGTGCCGCGCCACCGCGAGACTCAGGATGTTCGCCATCGAGCCGCCACTGACCAGCAGTCCACTCGACGTCGTGGGCATCCCCATCAACTCGGCGAGCCAGGTGATCACCTGCAGCTCCACCAGCTTGGGCGACTGATCCAACCCGGCCAGATGGGCATTCATGCCGGCGGCGAGCATGTCGGCCATCATACCCAGCGGGGTGCCGTTGCCTTGGATCCAGCCCCAGAACCGGGGGTGTCGGTTGCCATTGGTGAAGGGGAGAATCTCCCGCACGAACTGCTCGTAGGCCACTTCCGGGGACTGAGCAGCCATCGGGAGGGGCTCCCCCGTCAGCGAGGCTCGTACCTCACCCGGAATCGGCTGCCAGGGGCGCGTATCGGGCAGGTCGCGAATAAAGGCGAGCGAGTCGTCCACCATGCGGTGGGCGAGGGCTCGAAAGGCGTCCCAGTCCTGCGGGTCGAGTGAGGCGTCGGCGTCGTGGCGCGGAAGAGGCATCAGAGAACGATAGTCGGGGCTGCCGCCATGGGCGACCCGGACGGACGCGCGGCCGGACGGGCGGCCGAACCGTGCTGGCGATGCCGGGGCGGGGTGCCAACTGTTCAAGGCGCGCACATTGCCGATTCTGGCCGCCTGACGCACTTTCTCTACATCTCGGAAAACCTTCCCCCTCGCTCTTGGTCCACAGCCATGGCATTGCGCCCTTCGCGGCTCCTCGCCTTACTCGCGCTCCCCGTCACGTTGCTGGCTCAGCGCGGCGCCCAACCCCCTCGCGATCCCATGCAAGAGGGATTGCCGCTCCGTCCTGATCGGACATTCTCGTTCACGACGAAAACGGGGAACTGGACCTCGCTCGACGTGTCGCCGGACGGCAAGTCGATTGTCTTTGACTTGCTCGGCGACATCTACACAATGCCGATCACCGGCGGCAAGGCTACGCCGCTGACGCAGGGGATGGCCTTCGACGGTCAGCCGCGCTACTCGCCGGACGGAAAGAAGATCACCTTCGTGAGCGACCGCGACGGCGGCTGGAACATCTTCACGATGTCGCTCGACAAGAAGGACACCGTGCAGATCACGCGCGGCAAAACCAACGACTATCAGTCGCCTGAGTTCACGCCCGACGGGAAGTACATCGTGACCGCCCGCGGCACCAAGCTCTGGATCTACCACACGGACGGTGGCACTGGGCAAGCACTCATCCGCCGCGATGCCGCCGGTGGACGTGGTGGCGCCGCGGGCACCGACGTGATGCGCGAAATTGGCGCCGCGTTCGGGAAGGATCCGCGCTACCTCTGGTTCGCCGAGCGGCGTGGCTCGTGGATCTACAACACGCCGATGAGTGATTACCAGCTCGCCGTCTACGATCGCGAGTCCGGTGAAGTCAGTGTTCGCGAGAGCCGCTGGGGCTCGGCGTTCCGCCCCACGCTGTCGCCCGACGGAAAGTGGCTCGTGTACGGCACGCGCCATATCGATCAGACGTATCTCCGCATTCGTGACTTGGCGAGCGGCGAAGACAAGTGGCTCGTCGGCCCCGTGTCGCGCGACGATCAGGAATCCCGTGCGTCGCTCGACGTGTACCCGGGCATGAGCTTCACGCCCGACTCGAAGTTCCTGATTGCGACCTGGAATGGAAAGCTCTGGAAACAGCCAATCGACGGGAGCGCGGCAACGGAGATTGTGTACGAAGCCGATGTGAAGCAGGCGCTCGGACCGGCCGTGCATCACGACTATCCGATCTCCGATTCGTCGACCTTTACCATCAAGCAGATCCGCGACGCGGTGCCCTCGCCCGATGGGCGTCGGTTGGCGTTCGTGGCGCTCGACCATCTCTATGTGATGGACTACCCGAATGGCACGCCCAAGCGTCTGACGACGGGCGACTTGGGTGAGTTCCAGCCAGCTTGGAGCGCCGATGGTCAGTGGATTGCGTACACCACCTTCACCGCCAACGACGGCGGCGCACTCTTCCGCGTCCGTGGTGACGGGAGCGCCGCGCCGCAGAAACTGACGACGCAGAGCTTCTTCTGGCAGCGCCCCGCGTTCACGCCAGACGGACAGCGTGTTGTTGCCCTCAAGAGCCCCTCACGGAGCTTCTCCGAGATGTCGACGGGGGGCGGCGGTGGTGGTGGTGGAAACGCCGACCTCGTGTGGATTCCGGCCTCGGGCGGCGCGTTCACCTTGATCGCTCCGTCCGGCGGCCTGAGCAATCCGCACTTTGTGAACGGCGACGGCACCCGCATTTACTTGTACGGTGGCCAACGTGGGCTCGCCTCGATGCGCTGGGACGGCACCGATGTGAAGACGCATCTCCGAATTGCCAAGGGCGGCGGCGGTGCTGATGCAGGCGGCGGTGGTGGTCGTGGCGGCGGCGCCAGCTGGGCACAGATCTCGCCGCTCGGCGATCAAGCGCTGGCCCAGGTCGGCAACGACGTCTATCTCGTCACCATCCCGTACCTCGGTGGCGATGCCCCCACCGTGACGGTCGGCGACGGCGGAAACTTCCCGAGCAAGAAGCTCTCCGATATTGGCGCGCAGTTCCCCGCCTGGGGAATGGACGGCAAGACGGTGCACTGGTCGATCGGCAATGCGCATGTCGTGTACGACATCGACCGTGCGCGCGCCTTCGACGATTCCGTGCGACGTGTCCGCGGCGCCGTCGCGACCGACAGCACGGGCGCGCCAGCAGCAGGTGGACGCGGTGGACGCGGTGGTGCAGCGGCCGCGCCAATGTTCCAGCCGGCCGAGCAACGCATTCGGATTCAGGCACCGCGCGACATTCCGCAGGGCTCCGTGGTGCTGCGCGGCGCGCGGATTGTCACCATGAAGGGCAAGGAAGTCATCGAAGGTGGTGACATTGTCATCACCAACAACCGCATCGTTGGCGTCGGCAAGCGGGGCAGTGTGACCGTGCCGGCTGGCGCAAAGGTGATGGATGTCAGCGGCAAGACCATCATCCCGGGCTTCGTCGACACGCATGCGCACCTGCGCGTCTCCAACAGCGTTCACCGGGAGCCCGTGTGGAGTTACGTCGCGAACCTCGCCTACGGTGTCACCACTGGGCGCGATCCGCAGACGGGTACGACCGATGTCCTCTCGTATGAAGACCAGGTCGTCGCCGGCAAGATCCTCGGCCCCCGTATCTACTCCACGGGCCCCGGGCTCTTTGGCGCGAGCAATGCCAACGGCGAGAACATCCGCGACTTGGCGCACGCACGCACGGTGCTCAAGCGCTACTCCGAGTACTACGACACCAAGACGCTCAAGGAGTACGCCACTGGAAATCGCGAGCAGCGGCAGTGGATCATCCAGGCGGCCAACGAGCTCAAGTTGATGCCGACGACCGAAGGGTCGCTCGACATCAAGATGAACATCACCGAAGCGATCGACGGCTATAGCGGGCACGAGCACACCATCCCGACCTACCCGTTGCAGAGCGACGTGCTGCGCCTGCTCAAGGAATCGGGCATGGTCTACACGCCCACGATCATCGTGGCGTATGGTGCCCCCTGGGGCGAGAACTACTGGTACGAGCACATGGATCTGCTCAACGACATGAAGCTGCGTCGCTTCACACCGTGGAGCGATCTCGAAGGAAAGATCCTACGCCGCGGCGGTTCGCCGGGCGCGGTAACCACCGGCGCGAGCGCGGGGTGGTTCCACGACTCGCAGTACGGCATGCAGGTGATCTCGGAGGACATGAAGAACATCCTCGCCGCTGGCGGAAAAATCGGCATCGGTTCGCACGGTCAGCAACAGGGCATCGGCTTCCATTGGGAACTATGGAACGTCGCGTGGGCGAACATGGATCCGCATGACGCGCTCCGTGTCGCGACCCAGATGGGCGCCGAAGCAATCGGACTCGGCAAGGACATCGGCTCGCTCGAGACGGGCAAGCTGGCCGACCTGTTGGTGCTCGACAAGAACCCCTTGCAGAACATTCGCAACAGCACGGCCATCAAGTACGTCATGAAGAATGGCCGGATGTATGAGGCGAATTCACTGGACGAGGTCTATCCACGACAGAAGCCGGCGGGCGTGTTCCCGTGGGCCGCGGAAGATCCGGATAAAGCTCCCAAGCGGAAGTAACCCAATGCCCTCAATCATGAATCGATCTTATTCGCTCCTCGCCCGCGTGGCTGTCGCAGCGCCGATGCTCGTAGCATCGGTGCTGGGCGCCCAGACGCGGATGCTGCGTCAACCCTCGGTGAGCGCGGCAAACATCGCCTTCGCCTATGCCCAGAATATTTGGGTGGTGTCGCGTGCCGGTGGTCCGGCAAAACGCCTCACCAGCTTCCAGGGCGCCACGGAGTATCCCAAAATCTCCCCCGACGGCAAGACGGTCGCGTTCAGCGCCGAGTACGGCGGGAATGTGGATGTGTACGTGGTGAGCATTGATGGGGGCGAGCCGCGCCGACTGACGTGGAATGGTGCGCCCGACGTGGTGCAGGGGTGGACCCCTGACGGCAAGAGCGTGCTCTTTGCGTCGACCCGTGAAACCAACGGACCGACGGCCGCCCCAAAGTTCTACACGGTGCCCGCGACCGGCGGTGTGGAAGTGGCGCTCCCGCTGAATCGTGCCTTTCAGGGACGCCTCTCGCCCGACGGCAAGCGAGCTGCGTATCGCATGAACAACTCGTGGGACGAAGAGCGTCGCAACTATCGTGGCGGCAAGAACCGTCCGATCTGGATTGTTGACCTCAAGACCCTCGATCTTGAGTCGCCACCGTGGAAAGACTCCAAGGACATGGAGCCCGCCTGGCTCGGCGACGTCGTGTATTTCATCTCCGACCGCGATGGCGTCGCGAACGTCTGGTCGTACGACACCAAGAGCAAGAAGCTCACGCAATGCACCGACTTCTCGGACTTCGACGTCAAGACACTCGATGCCGGTGCAGGGGCCGTGGTGTTCGAGCAGGCGGGCTACATTCACGAGCTCGATCCGAAGACCAACAAGCACAAGGTTGTGAGCATCAGTGCGACGGGCGATTTCCCGTGGATGATGCCGGGGTGGAAGGATGTGACAGGGCGTATCTCGACCATCACGTTGTCGCCCACCGGCAAGCGCGCGCTGATCGAAGCGCGCGGTGAGATCTTCACGGTTCCCGCCGACAAGGGGGATGTCCGCAATCTGACCAACTCCAGTGCGAGCGCCGAGCGTGATCCGGCGTGGTCGCCGGATGGCAAGTCGATCTCGTATTTCAGCGATAAGAGCGGTGAGTACAAGCTCTACATCGAAGCGCAGGACGGCCTCACGCCAGCGCGTGAAATCTCGCTGCCGAATAACAAGCACTACTACACACCGGCCTGGTCGCCGGACAGCAAGAAAATTCTCTATACCGACACCGACCTGAAGCTCTGGGTACTCGATGTCGCCAGCGGACAGGCCAAGAGTGTTGGCGAAGATCCCTGGATGGTGCCGACGCGTACGATGAATCCCGTGTGGAGCCCCGACTCCAAGTGGATCGCGTACGTGAAGCACCTGAACTCGCTCTACAAGGCGATTGCCGCGTACAACGTGGAGACCGGTGTGACCAAGCAGGTCACGGACGGACTCTCCGACGTGATTTCGCCAGCGTGGGACGCAAGCGGCAAGTATCTCTGGTTCTTTGCCAGCACGGACTACGGGCTGAAGTCGCAGTGGCTCGACATGTCGAACTACGACCACGACGAAACGTTCGCACTGTATCTCGCGGTCCTGAGCAAGAATGAGCCATCGCCGTTCCTCCCCGAAAGCGACGAGGAGACGGGTGTCGCGGCAGCCGGTGCCGGTGGCCGCGGCGGACGTGGTGGTGCCAATGCCGAAGGTGCGGATGCTGCGCCGCGTGCGGCGTCGGGCCCAGTCACCATCGATTGGGATGGACTTGCCGGGCGCATCATCGCGGTGCCGGGGGTGACCAACCGTCAGTATGGCCGCCTCAAGGCAGGCGTGGCCGGTACGGTCTACTTCACTGAGACCGTAGCCGCGTCGGGCACGGCCGGTGGTGCAAGCGCCACGCTGCACCGCTACCAGCTCCGTGATCGTCGCGCGACATCGTTTGTGACAGGCGTTGCTGACTACGATGTGAGCGCCGATGGTCACAAGCTGATCTATCGCACCGCTGGCGCTGGTGGCGGGCGCGGTGGCGCGGCGGCCGCCGGTGGTCCGTCCGTCTTTGTCGTCGATGCAGATCGTGCCGTTCCGCAGGCTGGCGCGGGCCGGCTCAACATCGCGTTGCGGGCGAACATCGATCCGAAGGCCGAGTTTAAGCAGATCTTCTATGAGGGATGGCGGAATCAGCGGGACTATCTGTACGTGCCGAACATGCACGGGTCCGACTGGCCCAAGATGCGCACGATGTACGAGCAGTTGCTCCCCTTCGTGATGCATCGCGCGGATCTCAACTACCTGCTCGACCAAATGGGTGCGGAGATTGCCATCGGACACTCGTATGTCCGCGGCGGCGACATCCCGGAAGTTCCAGCTGCGAGTGGTGGCCAGCTCGGTGCTGATTTCACGATTGATCAGGGGCGGTACAAGATCACCAAGATCTATGACGCCGAAAGCTGGAACCCTGATTTGCGCGCGCCGTTGGCGGGTCCTGGTGTTGATGTGCGCGTCGGCGACTACATCCTTGCCGTCAACGGCGAGGAGCTGCAGACGCCCGACAATCTGTATCGCATGCTCGACGGGACCGCGAACCATCAGGTGGTACTCACGCTCAACTCGCGCGCCTCGATGGATGGTGCACGCCGCGTGACCGTGATTCCCGTGGCAAACGATCAGGGGCTCCGCACCCGCGCCTGGGTGGAGCACAATCGACATGTGGTCGACTCCCTCTCCAAGGGGCAGCTCGCCTATGTGTACCTGCCGAACACCGGGCAGCCGGGCTACACGAGTTTCAATCGCTATTACTTCGCGCAACAGGACCGGAAGGGCGCGATCATCGATGAGCGGTTCAACGGCGGCGGTCAGGCTGCGGACTACATCATCGACGTGCTGCAGCGCGACTTTGACGGCTACTTCAACAACGTGGCTGGCGACCGTATGCCGTTCACGAGTCCTGCGGCCGGCATCTGGGGCCCCAAGATCATGATCATCAATGAGATGGCGGGCTCTGGTGGCGATCTTATGCCCTGGATGTTCCACTATCGCAAGATTGGAACGCTGGTGGGCAAGCGGACCTGGGGCGGCCTCGTGCATACCGCCGACACGCCAGGGTTTATCGATGGTGGGTCCATGATTGCGCCGCGTGGCGGCTTCTTCCGCCGCGACAATCAGTGGGATGTCGAGAACGTCGGGCAGGCGCCAGATATCGACGTCGAGAACTGGCCGAAGGATATGGCGGCCGGGCACGATGCCCAGCTGGAGCGTGCCGTGGCCGAGGGGCTGAAGCAGCTCGCAGCCAAGCCGGTGCAGCGCGCGACCAAGGAGCCGCCGTCGCCGACGTGGGGCAAGCGCGGGAAGCCGCCCACGGAGTGAGGGACTGTTGAACGATCGAGGGCGCTCCCGGCAACCGGGAGCGCCCTCGTCGCTTCTTCCCGTCCCCGCTCACAGCCAGGACGCGAACTTCCGGATGTACCACCGCTTCACGATCTGTGTCAGCAACATGTACGCAAGCAGGATGATCGACACGAACACCAGATACAGCGGCGGTGGCGCCTCGAACCCGAGCTTCGCCCCGATCGGCAACATCGCGATCCCGATCCCCACCGTCATCACCACGGCGGTCGTGATCAGTACCGGCCACGACGCCCGGCTTTGCACGAATGGGATCTTCGCCGTGCGGATCATGTGCACGATCAGCGTCTGCGAGAGCAGGCCCTCGATGAACCACCCCGCCTGGAAGAGCGACGCATGTTCCTTGCCGTCGGCCCCGAACACGAACCAGAGCACCAGGAAGGTGATGATGTCGAACACCGAACTGATCGGTCCGATGAAGAGCATGAACCGGCCGATATCGTCCGCCTTCCACTGCCGTGGGACGGCGATGTAATCGGGGTCGAGATCGTCGAAGGGGATCGCGATCTGCGAGAAATCGTAGAGCAGGTTCTGCGTGAGGAGCTGCACCGGGAGCATCGGCAGGAACGGCAGGAACGCGCTCGCCGCGAGCACGCTGAACACGTTCCCGAAGTTCGAGCTCGCCGTCATCTTGATGTACTTGATCGTGTTGCCGAACGTCTTGCGCCCCTCGATCACGCCTTCTTCGAGCACCATCAGGCTCTTCTCGAGCAGAATGATGTCGGCCGATTCCTTCGCGATATCCACGGCCGTGTCCACCGAGATCCCGACGTCGGCCTCGCGGAGGGCCGAGGCGTCGTTGATCCCGTCGCCCATGAAGCCCACGGTGTGTCCGCGACGTCGTAGCGCCCGAACCACGCGCGCCTTGTCGGCCGGCGTGAGCTTCGCGAACACGGTGCCTTGATCGGCGATCGTCTCCAGCGCGGTGTCATCGGCCGCCGCGACCTCGCTGCCGAGGATCACGCGGTCGACCTGCAACCCCACATCGCGACACACCTTGCGGGTCACCACGTCGTTGTCGCCGGTGAGGATCTTCACGCGCACGCCGCTGTCACGGAGCGCCTTGAGCGCCGGTGCCGCCGACTCCTTCGGCGGATCGAGGAAGGCGACGAATCCGGCCAGGATCAGCTCCGATTCGTCGGCCACCGTGAACGGCTGCTCGCGCGTGGGGAACTCGCGATACGCGACGGCCACGACGCGCAGTCCGTCCTCGTTCAGCTCGCGCACCACATCCTGCGCGGTGGACGCGCAGTCCTTGTCCAGCGGGACCACCCGATCCTCGTCGCGCACGTGCGTGCACACGGCGAGGATCTCCTCGAACGCGCCTTTGCAGATGAGCTCGTGTACCTGCAGATCGCGGTCCACTACCACGCTCATCCGGCGCCGTGAGAAGTCGAACGGGATCTCGTCGACCTTCTTGTAGATGGTATCCACGCCGAGCAGGTCGTGCAGCTCGCCATGCTCGAGGATCGCCACGTCGAGCAGATTGCGCAGGCCGGTCTGGTAGTAGCTGTTGAGATACGCGAGGTTCAGGACCTCATCATCGTCCTCGCCTACCACGTTCAGATGCTGCTCGAGGACGATCTTGTCCTGCGTGAGCGTGCCGGTCTTGTCGGTGCAGAGCACGTCCATCGCGCCGAAGTTCTGGATGGCGTTCAGGCGCTTCACGATCGTCTTGTGCTTGGACATCGCCACCGCGCCCTTGGCCAGGTTCGCGGTCACGATCATCGGCAACATCTCGGGCGTGAGTCCTACCGCCACCGCGAGGCCGAACAGGAACGCTTCGAGCCAGTCGTGTTTGGTGAGCCCGTTGATCAGGAACACGATCGGCACCATCACTACCATGAACCTGATCAGGAGCCAGCTGACCTTGTTGACGCCGATATCGAACGCGGTGGACACGCGCTGGCCCGTGAGTCCGTGGGCCATCGATCCGAACAGCGTCTTCGGTCCGGTGCAGACGATCACCGCGGTCGCCGATCCGGTCACGACGCTCGTTCCCATGAAACAGAGCGTCGGGGCGTCGGTCGGCACCGCGGGAGGGGTCGCCGACGGAACGTCGCTCTTCTCCACGGGAATGGCCTCGCCCGTGAGCGACGACTGGCTCACGAACACATCCTTCGCCGTGAGCAGGCGGACGTCGGCCGGGATCATATCGCCCGCGGCGAGGTGGACGATGTCGCCCGGAACGAGTTCCTCGATGGGGCGTTCCGTTCGCTTCGACGATCCGGCCGCCGCCCCGACGGTCTCGTCCGCGCGCTCCACGTTGGCGCTGGTCCGGACCATCGCGCGCAGCGCCTGGGCAGCCTGGCTCGACCGATATTCCTGGGAGAACCGGACAAAGGTCGCGAGCGCCACCATCACGGCCACTATGTACGCGGCGTCGTGGTCTCCCGTGGCGAACGAGAGGCCCGCCAGCACGACCAGCACCACCGTGAATGGGGTGGAGAACGCGTGCCAGAGCTGGGCGTACCAGGCCGGAGGACGCTCGTGGGCGACCTCGTTGCGCCCATTCTTGGCTCGGCGGGTCGCTACCTCGGCCTCGGTGAGCCCCGTGCGACGGGTCTCAAGTCGTGCGAGGACCTCGTCGGCGCCGAGCGCCGCCGCATCCTTGAGGAGGTCCGAGAGCACGCCCCCTTTCGGGGGGGTCGGACGGATGATTGTAGCCATTTTGATACTCCCGCCAAGGGCCCCGGAAGGGCTCCCCGCGTCGAATTTCGATGTCGGCGGGAGGCGCGCGACTACTTCGTCGCGGCGATCCCCGACAGCGTCGTGCTACTGTCTACGTCCAAGCGTGGCTCCGGTTGGGTGCATTCCTGCCAAAGGTAGGGAAGGGACCGGGGAGTGTCAATCAGAGTCCGCCTGACGCCCCCCGCGCGGCCGGTCCCCGGGAGCCATCCCTAGCGGCAGAAACGGTCGATACTATTAAGCATGGCTCGGCCATTCGCGGAAGCACTGCGACCGCCGCTAGAGCCACTCACCCGATGCATAACGGAATCGAACAATGTCTGGCACGGAAGCAAAGGCACCCATCGGCGACCACCTCGAGATCAAGGACTCGCGCACGGGCAAGATTTACTACGCCCCGATCACCGACGAGACGATCCGCACGGCCGACCTCAAGCAAATCAAAGTCAATCCTGAAGATTTCGGGATCATGGGCTACGACCCGGCGTTTATGAACACCGCATCGTGCCGCAGCGCCATCACCTTCATCGACGGCGACAAGGGGATTCTCCGCTATCGCGGCTATCCCATCGATCAGCTCGCGGAGAAGGCGAGCTTCCTTGAGGTTGCGTGGCTGTTGCGTCACGGCGAGCTCCCGACGCAGGCCGAGTACAATCAGTTCGTGCAGGACGTCACGTACCACACCTACGTGCACGAGAACATCCGCCGCTTCATGGAAGGGTTCCGCTACGACGCGCACCCGATGTCCATGCTCACGGCCGGTGTCGCCGCGCTCTCGTCGTTCTACCCGAGCGCCAAGAACATCCACGATCCGCGTGAGCGCGACATCGCGTTCATCCGCCTGATCGCCAAGATGCCCACGATCGCCGCCTTCGCGTACCGTCACGTGAAGGGGATGCCCTACGTCTATCCCGACAACTCGCTGCCGTACGCCGAGAACTTCCTCTCGATGATCGCGCGCATGTCGGAGCCGAAGTACGAGGCGCATCCGGTCTACGCCCGCGCCATCGACATCCTGTTCATCCTGCACGCGGACCACGAGCAGAACTGCTCGACCAACGCCGTGCGCGCCGTGGGCTCCAGCCACGTCGATCCGTTCTCGGCGGTCGCGGCCGGCGTTGCGGCGCTCTACGGCCCGTTGCACGGCGGCGCCAACGAAGCCGTGCTCCGCATGCTCGACGAGATCGGCGATGTGAAGAACATCCCCGCATTCATCGAAGCCGTGAAGAGCGGCAAGGGCGAGAGCCGCCTGATGGGCTTCGGTCACCGCGTCTACAAGAGCTACGACCCGCGCGCCAAGATCGTGAAGAAGCTGTGCGACGAGGTGCTCGCCATCTCCGGCATGACCAAGGACATGGAGATCGCGCTCGAGCTCGAGCGGATCGCCCTCTCCGACGAGTACTTCATCAAGCGCAAGCTCTACCCGAATGTCGATTTCTACACCGGGCTGATCTATCGCGCGATGCACTTCCCGACCGACTACTTCACGGTGCTCTTCGCGATCGCCCGCACGTCGGGGTGGATGGCGCAGTGGGAGGAGATGGTGCTCGACAAGGAGCAGAAGATCGCTCGTCCGCGTCAGATCTTCACGGGGTATGCCGAGCGTCCGTACAAGTCGACGCTCGACTATCGGCACACGATCACGAAGTAACGTCCGACCGCTGTGACGAAGGCCTCGGCGCTAACGCGCCGGGGCCTTTCGTTTTGCACGAGGCTTCGATGCGGCGTGATCGGCGGCATAGGTCGCGCAGACTGTACTGAGCGGACAAACGTCGCAGCGCTTGACGCGCGCGGTGCAGACTAGGGCACCGAGTTCCATCACAGCCTGATTGTGCACCCAGGTCGCCGTACCCGTGCGCGGAAGCACCGATTCGGCAATCGTCCAGAGTTGGGTAAGATCGCGCGGCCGCTTGGGGTTGAGCGTGGGGGCAAAGACACGGGCGAGCACCCGAGCCACGTTGGTGTCCACGAGCGCGGCTCGCCGCTCAAAGGCAAAGCTCGAGACCGCCCCCGCGGTATAGGCCCCGATACCGGGAAGTTTTCGCAGTTCTTCGTGGTGTGCAGGGAGTGTGCCCGTGCCCTCGGGGCCGGTGACCTGCTTGGATAAGGCATGCAGGTTCCGCGCCCGCGCGTAGTAACCCAGCCCTTCCCAGGACTCCATAACCCGCTTGGGGGGTGCGTCCGCCAGCACTTCGAGCGTCGGAAAGCGCTGCAAAAATCGCGCGTAATAGTCGAGCACGCGAGAGACCTGCGTTTGCTGCAACATCAGTTCTGACACGAGCACGTGGTACGGATCGCGGGTGCGGCGCCACGGGAGGTCGCGACTGTTGCGCTTGAACCAGCGCCGGAGGCGTGCGCTGAAGTCGCGGGCCGATTCATCGTCGGGGAGTGCCACGGGAGCCGGCCGGCGGGCACTCCGCTTGGCGGGGTGCTCAACGGGCGTCCGAAGGGCGGCCTTCGAGGGGCGTGAGGAACGGGGGCGGGGCATTACGCAGAAAGTAAACCCGGACCCGCTATGTTATACAGATGGGCATCCCCATCCCGAATGTGAACCCCGTACTCCTCCTCGAGAGCGCCGCTGTCGTCACGGCCGCCCTTTCGGCGATGATTACAGCCGCCAAGAAGGAGATGGATCTGGTCGGGGTTTACATCCTGGCTCTTGTCACATCCTTCGGCGGCGGTGCTATCCGCGATCTGATCCTCGATCGTCGGCCATTCTTTTTCGTGCAACGCTGGGAGTACGTCGTCCTCATTATGGCGTTGTGCATCCCGTTCGTGTACAGCCGTCGTTTGTACCTGTGGAGTCGCACCCTTGTGGCTCGCGCGGATATCATTGACGCACTCGGCCTGGGATTCTTTACGGTCTCGGGAACGGCGCTCGCGGTGCGCGCTGGGATGCCGGCGGTGATTTGTGCGCTGCTTGGTGTCGTCACAAGCAGTGGTGGCGGCGTTATCCGCGATGTGGTGATCAACGAGATTCCGCAGCTCTTCAAGCATGGGCGATTGCAGTCGGCCGCCGCATTGGTCGGTGCCTCGATCTACCTCGGCCTCCTACACCTCGGGTGGACGAGCGACTCGCGGTCGGCCTTGATTGCCGTCACGATCACCGTGTTGCTCCGGCTCAGCGCGCTCTGGCAGGGCACCACACTCCCGCGGCCGCACTGGCTTCATACCGGGAACTGGAGAGCGGCATCTACGGACGAGCATCATCGTCCCTGACGCCACTCCCCCCGTCGCTAGCGCGGGGTCCAGCTCGGCGTCGTGCTGAACAATCCGTTGGTCACAATGATCTCGTGCGCGAGTAGCGCGCCAAAGATCAAACTGAGCGCGCCCGCTGCGAGTCGGATGCCGCGCTGGAACCGCACAACTCGCGTGGTCGCATAGAGCGCAGGTGCGGCGAGCAGCGCCGTAACAATCATCATTCCCGCGATCGTGCCGATGCCGAAGACTGCGAGATAGGCCAGCGCCCATCCCGTATCACGAATGGTCGCAAGCACCAAGAGTGCGATCGCAGCCGAGCCCGCGAGTCCATGCACGACGCCAATGACCAGCGGCCGAATGCCCGACGACGTCACCTCAGCATCGTGTGAGTGCTGCGAAGCCTTGCCGCGGAGGTTGTCGAACCCAAGCAAGATCAACATCAGCGCAACACCGAACTCGAGACCGAGTCCAATGCGCGGCGGAATGACCAGCCGGAACAGCACAATCGCGCCGCCGACCACAAACAGAGTAAGGGAGTGGCCAACGCCCCAGAGCGCCCCCACACGGGCGGCGCGCGCCAGCGTACGTTCGCGCGCGACGATCGTCGTTACCGCCACCACATGGTCGGCGTCGGTCGCGTGACGAAGGCCGAGCAGGAATCCAAGAACCGCCGCCGAAATCGCTGAGGGAATGACCGAGCTATCGATCATTGGCGGAGGTCGTTATCCGTGACACTGCACGCACCCAGGGTCGGCGGAATCGGAGTACGGGTGAGTCGCCACACCCGCTCACCCATCAGGTTGGCGATCCCATTGTTCACGCGACAACTCGCGGGCATTCCGCGGATCACACCAAAGAAGTCGTACAGCGCACTCCCCGCGAACCGCATGCCATGGTGCGGGTCCACAAACGACCGCCAGAAGCCGTCGGAGCGCACGCCAGAGGTGACATCCACAACCTCGATGTCCTCGGCGCCGAGCTCTTTGGCGGCGTTCGCTTGGCCCACGCGCGGGGTGCGGTTTACCAAGTGCGAAATCGAGAGCATCCGGTCGTTGTTCGCCGCGTAAATCACGCGGCGCTGCGCGAGAGCCACCACCGGGACCGCGAGTGAATCACGGAACCGTTGCGCAGAGATATCGGCAGCAAAGAACACGAGCGCCCGAGCCGGTTGCGCGGTGAGCGCAGCGCGAAGGGGCGACGCTCCTCGTAGCGACTCCGCCAGCAACTGCGCTCCCATGCTGTGCCCAAGGAGCGTGAGGGTGCCAGGGCGCACGGCGCTCAGCACCAGCCCAATGGCCTCTCGCAACGCGGGTTGACTCGCGACCGCCGTTGCTGAGTCCTCACGATACGCCCCGGAGATCAGCGCACGGCGCGTTGGCAGCGTGGCCAGCGCGCGGTTCGCCGGCCACGAGAACACAATGAGCGGCCCTTCGGTACGCCCGCGATGCATGATTTCCGACGCCTGTGAGATGCCTCGCCGGAACGAGGTCGCGTAGCCGTGCACGTACATCACCGCGCCATCGCCGGTGGGCGCACTGCGTGCGTCAGCCTCAGCGAGCGCCCGCACGAACTCCTCGCGGGATAATCGCACGGAGTCTACAATCTTTGACGTCAGTGGCCGCAGCAACTGGTCCGCCAGCGCGGTCGAGGGAAAATCGGCAAAACGTACCACCATCAAGCCGAATTCCAACGAGTCGCTGCGGGCCTTCTGCAGGATGCCCGCGCGCCGAACACGATTCGTGATGTAGAACGTCGTGTCCGCGACGGTATCCGGCTTCACCTTCGGACCCCCAGCCCACTCCGGACGCCTAGGCGCCGCCTCGGCGACGCTCATCGCTGTCGTCAGTAGGAAGGTCAGGGCGAGGAGCGGACGTTTCACACAATCCCTACGAGACCGACTTGGTCTTTCGTTTCAGGAAGTCCATCAGGATGAACTGCCCGAGCGACATTGTGTTCGTGAAATAGGCCCGGCCACGCGTGATGCTCGAGACCATCTTCACGAACTGAATCAGTGCTGGGTCGCGCGCGAGCATGAAGGTGTTCACCATAATGCCGGACCGTCGGCAATCTGTGACCTCCTTGAGCGTTTCCTGCAGCACCCACGCGTCGAGCCCCATCGCGTTCTTGTAGATCTGCCCGTCGGGCATAGTCAACGCGCTTGGCTTGCCGTCGGTGATCATCACGATCTGCCGCATGTCCTTCTTCTGCGCCATCAGTAACCGACGGGCAATCTTCAGCCCCTCGGCGGTATTCGTGTGATACGGTCCCACCTGTGCCCCAGCGAGCGCGGCCAGCGGAATCTCCTCAGCCGAGTCGTGAAAGAGCACCACTTTCAGTGTGTCGCCCGGAAACTGCGTGCGGATGAGATGCGTAAGTGCCAGCGCGACCTTCTTGGCGGGGGTAAAGCGGTCTTCGCCATAGAGAATCATCGAGTGCGAGCAGTCGAGCATCAGTACCGTGGCGCAGCTCGAGCGATACTCGGCTTGGCGCACCATCAGGTCGCCGTAGTCGAGGTCGATCGGCACGTCGAGATTCCCGTTGCGCACCAGGGCGTTCTTCAGCGTTTCGTTCACGTCGAGGTTGAGCACGTCGCCAAACTCGTACGGCTTACTCCATCCGTCCGACTCGATGCCCGTGGAGAGCCACGGCGTGTCGTGCGAGCCGAAGCTCGCCTTGCCGAGTGAGGACAGAATGCCGCGCAGCGCTTTGTAGCCCAGGAAGTCGACGCCTTTGTCGGTGAGATTGAACTGGACGTCTTTCGCTGCCTGCTGCGCGAGCCCGCCTTTGCCGGTTACTGCTTGGTGCCCAGCGGGCAGCTCGGGTGGGTTCTCCATCTTGAGGAACCCTTCTTCCATCAGGCGCTTGACGATGTCGTCCAGCAGCTGCGCGAGTTTCTCCTCGGAGAGGTCGTCGCCGTCGCCGCGCAGCGCTTCGAGCATCTCCGGGGTGAACTGTCCGCTTTGAATCAGTGCGTCGAGAATCGCTTGGCGAAGTCCGTCGAGCGACTTGTCGGCGTCGTCGCCCGTTTCGCCCCAGTAGGGGTGATACTGCGTGCCGCCGGCGAAGCCAGACTGCAGGAGGAAATCAGCCAAGTTGTCCAACAGCGACTGGAGGTCCACCTGATCGGCGGCCTCGGGACTGAACTTGGTGTAGGTATGTGCGCGCATGCGTCTCCTTTCTACCCTAAATCAAGCGGATTGTGTCTGTAAGGCAAACCGATGCACCCGTTATCTAGTTCCCGGCTCGGGGGTATAGGTGCGGCGTAATTCCTTGTCTTGCAATGACTTGCGCGCGAACCCTGCAAACTGTGACTCCGGGGAGCGAGATTACGAACCATGGCCACCTCCGCCCGCGCATTCAACCCATTCAGGATTCTTGGGCGGCATCGGAATTTTCGGCTCTTTTTTGTCGGGCAGACGATCTCGCTGATTGGCACCTGGATGCAGCAGGTTGCTGTCGGCTGGCTCGCCCTTGAGCTCTCCAACGATCCCTTCATGGTGGGATTGGTGAGCGCGGCGGGTTCCTTCCCGATTCTCTTGCTCTCGCTTCCGGCGGGGGTCCTCGCGGATCGCACGCACAAGCTGAAGCTCGTGCGCTTAGCGCAGGGCGCAATGCTGATCGAAGCGACGGTTATCTGGTGGTTCGCCTGGTCGGGACACATGACGATCCACTGGCTGGTCGCGCTCTCATTGCTCGGCGGGACACTCGCGGCCTTTGAGATTCCCGCACGTCAGAGCCTGATTATTGATTTGGTGAACAAGGATGATTTGCTCGACGCTATCGCCTTGAACTCCGGTGGGTTCAACTTGGCACGTATTGTGGGGCCGAGTATCGCGGCGTTGGTGATTGCGCAGCTGGGATTGGCCTGGTGCTTTGGGTTCAATGCGCTGAGCTATCTCTCGGTGCTGATTGGGCTGACGTTGATCAAACTGCCGCCCCGCGATCCGTCGGTTCCGGTGGTGGCGCATGGTTCACCGATCGAGGGGCTCAAGGAAGCGGTGCGCTATGTGCGCGGCGATCGGGTGATGTGGATCCTGATGCGCATGGTGACCGTCTTTTCACTGTTGAGCATCCCGGTGCTGACGCTGCTCCCCGTGATGGCGCGCGATCACCTGCATCTCGACGCCGGCGGTTACGGCGCCCTAATGATGTGCTTTGGCGCTGGCGCACTGGCAGGAGCGCTCGCGATTGCTGGGGCGGGGCAGTTGCTCCCGCGCGGGCAGATGCTCACTATCTCGACGATCGGTATGGGAATCGCGATCATGGTGTTTGCCGCGAGTTCGTCGCCGGTGCTGAGTGGGCTGATGCTCTTTCTCTGTGGTCTCGCGGCCATCACGAACAACGCGCTGATTAACTCACTGCTACAGTCGCGTGTCCCCGACGCGCTCCGCGGGCGCGTGATGTCGATCTACGTGATGGTGTATGTGGGGATGAACCCGATCGGGTCGTTCTTCGCCGGCTGGGTGGCGCGGCAGAGTAGTTCCGCCTGGGCAATTGGTGGAATGGCGGCGGCCATGTTCGCCTTCACGCTCTGGGCGTTTCGGCGGTATCCGGAGGTGCGGGAGGCGTAAGCAAATGGGCGCCCCAACTTGAGGCGCCCATTTGGTTATGCGCATGAGCGCTTACATCTCCTCCGGATTCCCGCGCCGGCGGCGTCCTTCCTCCCGTGCCGCCCGAGCATACTGCCCCTGATCGCTCCGGCTCAGCTTTCGACGCGCTACGAGCGCCTCCAGCACGAGCTCGCAGGCACCCGCGGTAAAGGCATCGTCCTTGGGATTCGCGAGCCCGTTGTTCGTAACCAAATCGATCAAGCCGGGCACCACCTCGAAGGCCTTCCGCATCACGCTCGCGCTGGCATCCTCGCTCACCTGCAGCGCCGAGCCACCGTCGAACCAGATCACGATATTGTCGGTATCCGCTCCCGGCGCGTGCTCCTTGAGCACGCCATCAGCCGCGCGACGAATCAGCTCGCGCGCAATCGCGGCACCACCGACAAGCTCTCCCTCATACTCGAGCTCGATCTTGCCGGTGATCGCGGGGAGCGCGGCATAGACGTCCGCCAAGCGCGGCACGATCTCGTTCTCATTATTTCGAATCGCACGGCGCTCCGCGTTGCTCACCACATTTTCAACCACCGTGATCGGCATGCGCTGGCTTACGCCGCTGCGCTTGTCGATCCGCTTGTCGTTACGCGCTTCGAACGCGACACGCTCCACCAACTCGCTGAGCAGCGGCGATAGCCGCACCGGACGGTCGGCGCCACGCGCGGTCCACGCCTCCTGCGCGGTGATGCTCATGCCGAGCTCCACCGTTTCCGGGTAGTGCGTAATGATCTCGCTTCCGATGCGGTCCTTGAGCGGCGTGATGATCTTGCCGCGCGCGGTGTAATCCTCGGGGTTCGCGGTGAAGCAGAGCAGTACGTCGAGCTCCAAGCGCACGGGGTAGCCTTTGATCTGGACATCCCCTTCCTGCATGATGTTGAACAGGCCGACCTGCACCTTCCCCGCAAGGTCTGGCAACTCGTTGAGCGCAAAGATTCCGCGGTTCGCACGCGGGAGCATGCCGTAGTGGATCGTCAGCTCGTCGGCCAGCATGTGCCCGCCGCGCGCGGCCTTGATCGGATCCAGGTCGCCAATCAGGTCGGCCACTGTGACGTCGGGGGTCGCAAGCTTCTCCACGTAGCGCTGGTCACGGTTCACCCAGGCGATGGGCGTGTCGTCGCCCATCTTGGCAATGAGTTCGCGTGAGAACTTTGAGATCGGATGGAACGGCGAATCGTTGATCTCGCTGCCCGCCACAATCGGCATCACGTCATCGAGCAGCGTGGTGAGCGCACGCAGAATGCGCGACTTGGCCTGCCCGCGCAGTCCGAGCAGGATAAAGTTGTGCTTCGACAGCAGCGCGTTCACGATCTGCGGCATCACCGTGTCTTCGTAGCCGAGCACTCCGTCAAACAGAGGGCCGCCGGCGGCGAGCTTGGCGATGAGGTTCTTGCGCATCTCGTCCTTCACCGTGCGGTGCGCACGGTCAGGAGTCGCGAAGGGGGAGCGCCGAAGGGCGCCCAGTGTGGTCGGAAGGGTCGGAGCGGTCACGCGGCTGATACCTCTACCAGGTTGTCGTAAAACACAGGGCCATGCCCTAGGTCGGTCTCGCGTTGCGAGGTTGTGGCGTTGGCATTCTCGCCATCGCCGGCCAGCTTGGTCCACCAAATCGACGGGGCCCACACCACGGTCTCGCGCACGGCATCGGTCACCTGTGCGATAGCGGTAAAACCGCCACGATCGTTTGCAATCGTCACGCGGGCCCCATTCATGATCCCGCGACGCGCGGCATCTACCGGATGAATCATTACCTCCGGCTGGGCGTTCCAACGGAGCGACTCCACATTCACGAACGTCGAATTCAAGAACTGATGCCGCGGGCTTGAAATCAGCGTGAGTGGATACTTGGCCGCGAGCTCCGTCGCGATATCGGGGAACTCGTAGGGTGCGGTGAAAGCGGGGAGGGGGTCGAGCCCCATCTGCGCCATCCGCTCCGAGTAGAACTCACATTTCCCGCTAGGCGTTGTGAATCCACCTTCCGCATACGGCAGATAGGGCCGCGGCACATTGAGCCGCACCCAGCCGTGCTCCAGGAGCGCGTCAAAGGTCACCCCGTGCATGCGCTCCCCTGTGGTGTCGAGCGCCTGCTTGACCAGCGTGATATCGTCGTCGCGCAGGCACTCGTGGTCGAGCCCCATCGTGGCCGCGAGCAGGCGGAAGATCTCGGCGTTCGACTTGGCCTCGCCCATCGGCGCAATCGCCGGTTGGTTGAGCGTCGCGTACAGATGTCCGTAGGCGAAGTGCACATCCCAATGCTCGAGCTGCGTCGTCGCGGGAAGCACCCAGTCGGCCCAGTCGGCGGTGTCAGTCTGGAAGTGCTCGAGCACCACAGTGAACAGATCGTCTCGTGCGAGCCCGCGGCGCACGTCGTTGGTGTCCGGTGCGACCGCCGCGGGATTCGAGTTGTACACGATCAGCGCCTGCACCGGCGGGCCCCCAACGCCAGCGTCGGGGGCGTTGAGCGCCTCGCCGAGCCGGATCATGTTGATCGTGCGCACCGCGGGCGACAGCTCTGGGCGCTCGAGCCGTTGCTTGTTGAACTGAAAATTCGCGCTGCTCGAGAGCAGCACGCCACCACCCGGCCGGCGCCAGTGTCCGGTGACGGCCGGCAAGCAGGCGATGGTACGCACCGCCATCCCGCCGCCGGCATGACGCTGAAGGCCGTAGTTCACGCGAATAAACGCAGCCTTCGCGCGTCCATACTCCCGCGCGAGCGCCACAATACGCTCCTCGGCGAGCCCCGTGATCTGGGCAACGCGCGCCGGTGGATACTCGCGCACGCGCTCTCGGAGCGCATCACCGCCGAGGGTGTACTGGGCGATGTAATCGTCGTCTTGAAGGCCGTCGGCGAACAGCACATGCATCATTCCCAGGGCGAGCGCAGCGTCGGTGCCCGGACGAATCGCAATCCATTCGTCGCACTGGTCAGCCGTGCGCGTGCGGATTGGGTCAATGCAGAGCACGCGCGCGCCTTTGGCTCGCGCCTGAAGCACAAACGGCCAGAGGTGCGGATTTGACGTGAGGGTGTTCGTTCCCCACAGCAGAATCAGATCGCTCTCACTCACCCCTTCGGAGTCTGCGCCGAGGTTGGCGCCGACCGTCATCTGCATCCCCGTCGCGCCGGCTGTCGCGCAGATCGTGCGATCGAGCTTGGACGCGCCGATGAGGTGAAAGAAGCGTCGGTCCATGGACTGCGACTGCACGTAGCCCATGGTCCCCGCGTACGAGTACGGAAGGATCGATTCCGGTCCGTGCGCGCTCGTGCGAATTGCGTTGAGCTTAGCGGCGATGTCGGTGAGCGCTTCGTCCCAGGTGGCGGGCGCGAACTGTCCACTGCCTTTCGGTCCCACGCGCTTGAGTGGCGTGGTGAGACGATCTTTGTGGTAGGTGCGTTCGAGGTAGCGATTCACCTTCGCGCACAGAAATCCACTCGTGACCGGATGATCCGGATCACCCTGGATGCGCGTGGCGCGTCCATTCTCGACCGTTACGAGCGTGGCGCAGGTATCAGGGCAGTCGTGCGGACAGGCCCCGCGCACGGTGTGTGGCGTCGAGTCGAGGGTCGGCAGGGGATTCGTCATTGCGGTACCTCGCCGAGGCGGTGGTGGACGTCAGGAAATCTAACCGTGGGTGTGGCGCCGCTGTTTTACCGCAGTTCGGCCGCGAGTCTGCCGCCAGCGCGTGCTCCGGGTGAGGCGACATAAGTGCTTTTCAATCAACAACTTGGACGCGATGTGTACCCAATTATCAGGAGCCGCCGAGTCGGGAACGTTACTCGGTGCCCCCTGCGCTAAGCTTCCCCCGAGCGAACGTCTTGCAGTCATTGGACTTGGGCGATTTGCTAACACTTGACCTCGCCCTCGAAAATGTGTACTATTCTGTGCTGTCCGAGGACTGCGTATTTGGCGCAGTCTCGACTGTGCCAACCAGTACTCGTAAGGAGATTCCTCATGAAGAAGATCGCGCTTGTTGCGTCGGTGCTCGCCATCACGGCCTGCGGCGAAGCGAAGAAGGAAGAAGCCCCGAAGGCTCCGGAAGCCGCTGCTGCTGCCCCGGCTGCTGACACCACCAAGAAGGACACGACGGCCATGGCCGCCAAGGCTGCCGCTCCGGCCGCTGCCCCGGCCGCTGCTCCGGCCCCGAAGAAGCCGTAATCTCGGCTCTCTTCCTCAGACAGCAGAAGGGCGCGATCACCTCGGTGGTCGCGCCCTTCGCCGTTCTATCATCAAATTAGAGCACCTCGACATCATCTAGGAGTTTCCATGCGTCGCCCGCTGACTTGTCGCTCGCTGCTGCTGCTCATCACCTGCGTATTCCCTGCGGCTGTCGTGCTCGCCCAGGACCCGACGAGTGGACGACAGGGGGCACCCGCGAGCGGCCGCGGGCAGGGCGCGGGACGCGGCATGACGATTCCCGCCGGTGAGAGCTGCCCACCAGGAATGGCGGAGATTCGCCCGCGCAGCTGCATGGCACCGCAGTTCCCCGCGCCGAGCATCGTGGACTACCGTCCGCACTCGACCCTCGTCACCCCAGTGCACATGGTGAAGAGCGCCAAGTACCCGGCGATCGATTATCACGGGCATCCGCAGGGACTGCTCAACTCGCCAGAGTCGGTCGCCGGGCTGGTCGCGCAACTCGACACGCTGAACGTCCGCATGATGGTCGCCGTCGACAACATGTCGGGCGATCGCATTGTGCGCGCGATGGCCGCCGTGAATGCGAATCCAAAATCCAAGGACCGCATCCGAGTCCTCGCCGGAATCGACTTCCGAAATGTCGGGCCCGGCTGGGCGGAGAAGGCTGTCGCCCAGCTCGAAGCCGACGTGAAAGCCGGGGCGGTCGGCGTTGGCGAAATCGCCAAGAGCCTCGGTCTTACCATCAAAAAGGCGGACGGCACGCGCCTGAAGATCGATGACCCGGAGCTCGATCCGGTGTGGGACGCCTGCGCCCGTCTTGGGATCCCGGTGTTCATTCACACCGCCGATCCGCAGGAGTTCTTTGAAGCGATGGACCTGAACAACGAGCGCTGGCTGGAGATCGCGCTCTTTGGCGATCGCCGGTATCCGAGCGATCGTTTCCCGAAGTTCGAAGCGCTAATGACGGAGCGCGATAACCTGTTCCGTAAGCACTCCAAGACGACGTTCGTAGCTGCACACCTCGGCTGGCACGCCAACAATCTGGCGCGACTCGGCAAGATGTTTGACGCCATGCCGAATCTGTACGCGGAGGTGGGTGCGGTGCTCTATGACATCGGGCGCCAACCACGCGGCGCGCACGACTTCTTTGTGAAGTACCAAGATCGGATCCTCTTCGGCAAGGATGCCTACTATCCCGAGGAGTATCCCTACTATTGGCGTGTGTTTGAGACCGCCGACGAGTACTTCGACTACTACAGGGGTTACCACGCCTTCTGGAAGCTCTACGGTGTTGATCTCCCAGACGCGGTCCTCAAAAAGCTCTATTTCCAGAATGCGCTGCGCATCACCAAGGCGCTGCCGCAGGCTGGCTGGCCAAAGTAGGGTGAGGTAGGACAGCCACTGTAGGGTTTTTCGCTTGGGTTGGCGGGCGGTATCGCTGACACGCTCGGCGGTCGCGCGGGGGCACTATTCGGGTACGCGTGCGCTGACGCCACGGACGTGAGCGTCGAGCAGCGATACCGCGAGTCGGGAGGCTCCGATGCCCAACCTGTTGCTTGTTCCCCTTGACGGCTCGGCCGAAGCGGCTGCCGCGATTCCTCACGCGGTCGAAATTGCGCGCCGCATGAGCGCTGGGATTGCGCTGGTTCGTGTGCATCAGCCGATGGCGATGATGGCGGGACCACCGGAGCTCGGACCGATTCTTCCCGACCCTGACGTCGAGGCGTTGGTCTGCAATGATGCCGAGGCGTGGCTGTTACAACGCGCGGATGATGTACGGCGAACATCGGGATTGCTGGTCGTCACGGAATTCCGCGTGGGGTCGCTGTCGGAATCGATCGTCGACGTTGCCACTGAGCTCGCAGTGCTCGCGATTGTCTGTTGCACCAAGCATGCGAGTGGCTGGGCGCCGAACTGGATTGGGAGCGTGACCGATGCGGTCGTGCGCCATGCACCCTGTCCTGTGATTGCGATGTCCCCAGTTGCGGCCGCGCGCACACCGGGCGTGCAGCGCCTCCTCGTGCTGACCGACGGGTCCGACGTCGCCGAGGAGGTATTCCCGTACGCGATGTGGCTCGCGCGCACGTTTGATGCCGAGATGGAGTTGTTGCATGTGGTGGCCCCGGAGTGGTCCGGGGATGGGATCGCGCTCGCTGTTGAGCCGACGCACAATCACTTTGGTGTCAGTCCCGCTGCCGAGCATGCCAAGGCGGCTCTCGACGCACTGTGCACCCAGCTCCACGCGTCTGGGCTCAAGGCCAAGTCGGCGGTTGCCGTTGATGCGACCCCAAGTCGCGCGATTCTCAGTCACATTCACGCAAGCGATCCGGATGTCGTGGCGATCTCAACCCACGGGCGTGGCCTGTCGCGACTCTTGCTCGGCAGCGTTGCGGACAAGGTGCTCCGCGAAGGAGGCCGCGCAACGCTGATTGTTCCGCCGGGCGTTCGCGCTCCCGAGCCGAAGCGCCTATCTGAGACTCGAGACGCCGCGGATTTGCTCGACCCTTGAGGTTGTTCAGCGGCAGCCCGCGCCGAGCCAGCGCTCGTCAAAGAGGGCGAGGGTGATGGTCGCGTAGTCTCCTCCTTCGTAGAGGAGTCCGAAGCGGCCGTTGCCGAGCGGCGTGAGCGTGGAGTACGCCGACGGGCCCGCCTCGATGGTACGACGGACAGGCCAGGTGCGGCCGTCGTCGCACGAGAGTTTCACGGTGAGATTCACGCGAGCGGTTGTGCTCTCGGTGTTACTGAAGAGCAGCCAGTGCGCGCGAGCATCGGTTGTGGCCGCATCTGGGGCGACGCGAATGATGGACCCGTTGTTTCCGGGGTCGGGGAGGAGCGGCTCGTCACGCGGAAGGGACCATGTGGCACCGCCATCATGCGAGAGTGCGGTGCGTCGCATGGGCTTCGCGCGAATGTTGAGCATGACGGTGCCGTCGGCGAGTTCGACGACTTTGTTCTCATCACTCCCGGGGCCGACGAGCTGGCCCATGCGCCAGTGCTCGCCATGATCGTCGCTGTAGGCGCTCGCCGCCCAGTTGGCGCCTTTGTAACGAATGGCGTACTGCTGAATGAGCCGCCCTGCATGCGGTCCGTGGCGCAGTTGGATCCCCTCACCTGACGAGGCAAAGAGCCCGCCCCACACACTGTCCTTGATCTGCGCCGTGATGCGGCGGTGGCGCCAGGAGCGACCATCGTCATCGGAGTAGCTGTAGTCCGCGTGGAGGACTTCTGGGTCCGTCTCCCCGACGCCGGCGTGTGCGCCGAAGAATCCTTGCCGTACCCCGGCTGCGTAGAACAGAAATATGCGCCCCGTGACGCGATCGACGACGAAGCTCGGATCGCCGAAGCCGAAGGGTGCGGTGTCGGCCAGCACCGTGATCGGCGGCGCGAAGGTGCGCCCTCCGTCCGTGCTACGGCGCAGCATCACGGCGATGTGCGATGGGAGGTCGTTGCCAGAGGGGCGCGCATCGTACGACGCGAGCACGCTTCCAGCTTTTGTCATCGTAAGGGCGGGGATCCGATACACGGGCGCACCCTCGCCGCTGCGCGCGAGCACGCGCTGTGTGTACGGTACCTCGGGCGCGATGTTGCTCGGACGTGCACTGCTGCCGGGAGCGCACGCAGTCACCAGAAGCAGTGCCGGTAGTAGTGCCGGTAGTAGTGCCGGTGGTAGTGCCGGTGGTAGTGCCTGTAGTAGTGCCAGCGCCGATTTCGTCGCGACTGGCCACCTCGCGAGCGTCTGCACGGTCAGGGTGTCGGCGGCGCGTCGATCGTGAGTGGCGTCTGTGCACCGCTCGCGGACACCGCCATCAGCCCCTCGCCATGTGCAAGGCGCACCATCGCAATCGCGATGTGCCCTTCACGCGGAGAAACAGCCACGCTGCGGATATCTCCCACGACATCACCGGCCGCGTTCACGATCGACGCTCCGGTGGTAAGTGGCGCGGTGGCACGCACCACGCGCAGCAGTTTGTTGACATGACCGCGGAAGTGCAGCCGCGCGACCGTCTCCTGCCCGGTGTAGCACCCTTTGGTATAGGAAATACCGCCGAGTGTGTCGAGGCCTGCTTCGTGCGCTAGGGTCTCGTCCGTCATGTCGATTCCCCAGCGAGGGATCCCTGCTTCGACGCGCGCAATCTCAAAGGCTGAGCGTCCCACCGGATGCGCGCCTTGGTGCGCGAGCGCTGTCCACAGTGCGGCGGCCTGTTCCACCGGCACCAAACAGTCGAATCCGTCGCTGCCGATTGCCACCGAGCGCAGGAGATGGACGGGGGTGTCGTTGAACTGTGTGCGGAGGTGATGGTGCGGCGCGAGCGCAATGACCGCCTGTGTGTCGCACGAGAGGACGGCGGCGACGGCCGCCGCACTGTTTGGACCGTACACGCCAACGCAGCGGAGCACGGCCGAAAGGTCGGTGTACTTGGCGAGTCGTGGATTCACATACCGTCGGATCATCGCGGCAAATGCGGGTCCACAGTCTTCGCCGCAGTCAACCAGCACGTCGTCGGTGCGAGCCAAGATGCGGAGGTCGGCGATGATCTTTCCCTTGGCCGTGAGCGCCCCCGCGAACTGTCCCTCTCCCGCGCGCAGGGACACCACGTCGTTGGTCACGAGTCCCGTGAGCGTCGCAGCTGGCTGTCCGCCGGTGAAGAGCATGCGTAAACGGTTGCTCCGGTCGACCAAACCAGCCGTATCGCGGAGCGCGTGATATTCGGCGCCGACATCGCCAAAATCATCCTGTGACGCAAAGCCAGGGGCCAGTGCAGTGGGCGTGATCATTCGGAATGGGCCTCCAAGGCCAACAACTCAGATACCGTCAATCGTTCGAGCGTGGGGATCCATCCATCGGAACGGAACGCAATCGAGGCGGCAACCGCTCCGGTCGCAAAGACCCGGACCCCGGGTCCCTTTGCGGCATCGATTCCAGCTCCCGTTCCACACAGCGCAATCATCACCGCGGCATTGCCCTCACTGGCCGACACCCGGGCCACGAGCCGACGCCGCACGCCCTGCCACCGCTCGGCGAGCGTCGTGTGTGCCCCTCCATCATCCTCGCACCCGATATGGCTGAACTGATCAGCGAGGCCTGCGAGTTCCACGACGTGCATCGTTTCGGTGCGCGACGTGGCCGCAACAAGCCCCACCACGGCCCGCGATGCGGCATTCCGCACAAACTCGGCGGCGCCAGGCATCAAGGTGATGCCGCGCGACGCGGCTGCCATCTGGGCCGCGGTGGCGCGCATCGTGGCAAGGTCGAGTCCGGTCTCGTCAAGTTCCAGTGCGGTGCCCTGCGCCGCAGCGCGCACCGCATCTGCAATGGACAGCCCGGCGAATCGGGCATCGTACACATCATCGTCAATCGCGATGCCTTCGTGCTGCAGTGCCTCGCGGAGCGCGGCGAATCGGGCCGCTCGCGTATCGACGAGCAGGTCATGGAACTCGAGCAAGAACACCGGACGTGTCACGTGGGCTGCCCGTTCCGGGCCCGGCGGCCATAGGACGCGTCAAGCAACTCAATCGGATGGCGCGCCACGATGTCGCTCCCGGAGCGCGCAAGCCCAGCGCCAATCTGCATCAAGCATCCCGGATTCCCCGTCGCGACAATCTGAGCGTGGGTTGCTTCAATGTTTGCGAGTTTCGGCGCAAGCACGCGGTCGGACACGTCGGGTTCGATCAGGTTATAAATGCCGGCACTCCCACAGCACTGCTCGCAGTCGTTGAGCGGCACGAGATGCAGCCCCTCGATCGCGCCGAGCACTGCGAGGGGTGGATTCAGGATGCGTTGTCCGTGCATCAAGTGACACGGCGCGTCATAGGTCACACGCTTTCCGATGGCTGCGCCCTGTAGCGGGCCTGCCACCGCGAGCAGCTCGCTCACGTCGCGCACCTTCGCCGAAAACGCTACGGCACGATCGCGCCATGCCGCGTCGTCCTGCAGCAAGTGTCCGTATTCCTTGAGCATCGAGCCGCAGCCCGCGGAGTTGACCGCCACGAATTCCGCACCGCTCTGTTCGAAGGCGACGATGTTGGTGCGCGCGAGTTCGCGCGCCGTTGTGGCATCGCCCGCGTGGGCATGCAGCGCGCCGCAGCACCGTTGACCGCTCGCGTGCTGCACCCGGTAGCCATTCTCGCTCAGGGTGCGTTCCGTGGCGCGATTCACATCGCTGAACAGACCTTCCATCACGCAGCCGTCCAGCGTTGCAACCGTCCCACGCTCGCCACCGACGCGCGGTGTCCACGGCTGCGGATGTGCGCTACGACGCGTGGAATGGAGCATGGCCATCCCGAACCCAGCGCTTCCTGGGAGGTTGGACAGGAGCTTCGCGATTCCGGTGGCGCGGAGGAGGCGTGCGCCGGCCATCGCCACGAGCAGCGACCACTGTCGTGCAAAGGTCCACAGAATCGTGCGTGCAATGAGCGGCAACGGGCGTTCGGGGGCCAGTCTTTCCCGTGTCGACTCGAGCATCTGTCCGTAGGGCACCCCTGACGGACAGGCGGTCTCACACGCGCGGCAGCCGAGACACCGGTCGAGATGCTCAAGCGCCGCTGTATCGGTGGTGCTGATGGACCCGTCGGCGAGTGCCTTCATCAGCACAATGCGACCACGCGGCGAATCGTTCTCGTCGTCGAGCGCGAGATAGGTGGGGCACGCTTGCAGGCAGAAGCCGCAATGCACACACAGCTCCGCGCCTGGGAGCAACCGCTTTGCGGCTTCGCTCGCCGGCACGCTCATACTGCGACCTCGCCGAGGACGTTCGGATTCAAAATCCCGTGTGGGTCAAACTTTTGTTTGATCCGAGCGGCAAGTGGTGAGCTATAGGCGTTGGTGAAATGCCGCCGCTGCGGGTCGAGCGCGCGGTACTGGGTCCAGAGCTCCGCGGCGCGCTCGTCGATTGTGCCCAACTCCGCAATACGCCGCACACTCTCCGCCACAAACGCGCTGTTGCCGCCAACCCGCACCACGAGTCGTGCCGCGCCGAGTCCGAGCGCGCCTGCATGCTCGGCGCTCAGCACTTCGCACGCGAGCGGAACGTACGGCCCGCGCCGGAATGCGTCGATGCGCTCCAGCACGGCGGGGTCGTCGACGTCGCACTGCACCGCGAGGGTACGGTCGAGCGCGGGACGTGCGCGCAATCGCATGCTGATCTCAGTGATGACACCGAGCGTTCCCCACGATCCTACGATCAGGCGGGTGAGGTCAAAGCCAGCGACGTTCTTCACCACACGTCCACCACCGCGCGCGATGGCGCCGGTGCCGTCCACGAACTCGACCCCGAGCGCGATGTCGCGAGGCGCACCAAGAGCAGTGCGGAAGGGCCCAGTCGTTGCGGTCGCGAATGTTGCCCCGAGCGTCCCGTCGTCGGTTCCCCACGGCAGCAGTGGACACCACTGCCCATTGGCGCGAGTGGCGCCCTCGATCTCGGCGAGCGTCGTTCCTGCTCGCGCTGTGAGCGTCAGGTCGCCAGGGACGTATTCGACGATGCCGGACATCGTCGCCATCGAGAGCGGCGTCGCCGCTCCCGATGCACGAGTGAGTGCCAGTGCCCAGCGCCCAGCTCCACGAACCGCAAGCGAGCGGTGCGCGGCCAGGCTCTCGCGCACAATCGTTGCGAGCTCGTCGGTGGTCGACGGTGTGAGCACGGTGCTCATGCCTCGAACCCCGGTGCCGAAATCCATTCACGACAGGCGTGCGATGGCACGACCTTCCCTGGATTGGCACGCCGTAGCGGATCGAACGCGTCGCGCAGGCGGCACATGGCGTCGAGCGAGTCGCCGGGAAAGAGCTTCTCCATGTATGGCAACTTATCAAACCCCACGCCATGCTCACCACTGATCGTCCCACCCTCGGCGATACAGAGCTCCATGATCTCTTTCATGGCTGAGTGGACGCGCGCGTTTTCGTCCGGATCGTCCGCGTTGTACGGGACGTTCGGGTGCAGGTTGCCATCGCCCGCGTGGAAGACGTTGCACACGTGCACGCCGTATTTTGTGCCAATCGCGGAAATACGCGCGAGGATCGGCGCCAGGCGCGTGCGCGGCACCACGGCGTCCTGCACGGCGAGGTGCGAGGCGACGCGCCCCATAGCGCCAAAGGCTTTCTTGCGTCCCTGCCAAAGTCGGGCGCGGTCGGTTGCATCGCGCGCGGTACGAACGTCGCGCGCGCCGCACTCGCGGCAGAGTGCCGCAATCGCCGCGGCATCGTCGTCGAGGCCGCACTCCGGGCCATCGACCTCCACGAGCAGCACCGCGGCACAGTCGGTGGGATAACCCGCGGCGTACACGGAGGCTTCGACCGCTGCGATCGTGGCGTCGTCCATGAGCTCGAGCGCTGCCGGCAGAATACCCGCCGCGATAATCGCGCTTGTGGCATGCGCTGCATCGTCCATGCTCGAGAAGTCCGCGAGCATGGTGCGGATCCCCTCGGGATTCGGGGTGAGACGCACGGTGACGTCGAGTGCCACGCCGAAGCACCCTTCGCTCCCGACGAACGCGCCCATCAGATCGAGCGCTGCCTCGTGGTCCGCGGGTACCGCGAGCTTCACGATCTCGCCGTCGGGGAGTACGACCGTTGCCGCGTGTACGTGATTCAGCGTCACGCCGTACTTCAGGCAATGGGGCCCCCCAGCGTTCTCGGCCACGTTCCCGCCAATGGTGCAGGCGGTCTGACTCGAGGGATCCGGGGCGTAGTGAAGTCCGAACGGCGTGGCGGCTTTGGTGAGATTGGCGTTCACCACGCCAGGCTCTACCACGGCGAGCCGCGCGATGGGATCAACCGAAATGATTTTCTTGAGGCGATGCAGGCCCAAGAGCACCACATCATCGGCGAGTGCGCCTCCCGAGAGGCCAGTGCCGGCGCCACGTGCCACCCATTGCCGGCCGGCGGCGTAGAGCGCCCGCACAACCGCCACCACCTCGTCTGCCGTTCCCGGGAGCACCACCAGCGAGGGACGTTTGTGATAGCCCGGGAGGGCATCGTTCTCGTACACCAGTAGCTCGCTGCTACGGGTGAGAACATGGCGGTCGCCGACGATTCGGCGGAGGGTTTCCACGGGCACCCTCTAAGATGCGCGAAGGGCCGAGCCAATCAAAGGCTCGGCCCTTCGTGTTCCGTCACGGAACCCTCTCGGGAGGTTCAGCGGCGGGGAAAATCTCGGTCAGGTCGGCGACCAGAAGCCCATGAGCGAGCGTCCTTCCGGCGAGGAGCGCAACTTCTCAAAGGCACGTTCGCGAATCTGGCGGATGCGTTCGCGGGTCACGCCCATCAGCGCGCCAATCTTCTCCAAGGTCATCGCTTCGGCACCATCGTCGAGGCCGTAGTAGAGCTGAAGAATCTTGCGCTCACGGGGCGTGAGGTAGCGCTGGAAGACCTTGTCGATGGTCTCGCGCATAAGCTTGAAGTCGGTGACTTCTTCGATCTCGAGGCCATCCTGTCCGGCAAAACGTTCGCCGAGGGTGCTGGCTTCGCGGTCACTGCGGTCCACGGGGGCGTCGAGCGAGATCTCGGTGGCGGACATCTGCTTGGCCGCGCGGACCTGCTCCGGCGTCTCGTCGAGCAGGCGACCCAGTTCGTGGTCGGTCGGGTCACGCTTGAGCACCTGCGCCAGCACCGTTTCGGCGCGCGACAGGCGGATCAGCTGGGAGTTCTGGTTGAGCGGGATGCGCACGGAGCGCGTCTGTTCGGCGAGCGCCTTGAGGACGGCCTGGCGCACCCACCACACGGCGTAGGAGATGAACTTCACGCCTTGCTCGGGGTCGAACTTACGGACCGCCTTGAGGAGTCCTTCGTTGCCGATGGCCACGAGTTCGGACAGGTCGAGTCCGTGGCCCTGATACTTCTTGACGTACGAGATGACGAATCGAAGATTCGCTGTCACCAATCGCTCTGCCGCGGCCTCGTCACCCTTCTGGGCGAGGCGGGCGAGGCGGCGTTCTTCTTGCACATCCTTGATGAGCGGGAGCTTCTGGATGTCCAAGAGGTACTGATCGAACGCCGACGATGCGGACGAACGGAAGAACCCCTTCGATTTCGGCTGAGTCACATGCTGCATACACACCCCGGTACGGCGTTGGGTAGTGAACACCCGATCCATGGCTGGATTGGGTCGCGGGCAGGTCTTCGTGGTGCTCTTCTGGACTCGTGCGTGCCAAATACTCTGACGGGTCAGGATATGCAGGGGGGGAGCCAACGGTCAACACCCGCGAACCGGAGTCTTGCGGTTGAGGCAGCGTGAAATCGCCTAAGATGTTGTAGGGGATACGCTTACGGGATTATCACAAATCTGCGGTAATCGCAGAAGAGGGCCTACTTCCGTCCAGTTTCGCGCAATGCGTCGAGAACCACAGCGTCCGGAACGGGGGTGCCCCAATCGCGATCGCCGCCCGCCATCGCACCGATGTGCGACGGGAGTGCGTATTCCACGGCACCATCGCGCGCCTTCTTGTCGGTGCGTGTGGCGTTGAGCACCGCGTGTCCGTCAATCGCGCTCGGCACAGTCACCGGAAGTCCTACCTCGCGCAGCACGTGCGTGATCTGCGCAGCGACCGATGCATCGGCGAGTCCCAACGCCGCAGCGATCCGCGCTTCGACCACCATGCCGATCGCCACGCATTCCCCGTGGAGCAGCGTGTAACCGCTCAGAGTTTCCACGGCATGGCCAATCGTATGCCCAAAGTTCAGGATCTTCCGAATCCCGGATTCCTTCTCGTCTGCTGCGACGACTCCCGCTTTGATCTCGATATTCCGGCGCACGAGTTCGGTACCGAGGAGGTCGTCGGGGCCTCCGGCCTGCACAATCTGTGCGGCATTGGCGCCAATAAAGGCGAAGTTCTCGGCGCTGGCCACCACCCCGTGTTTCACCGCTTCGGCGAGCCCGTTGCGCAGCTGCTCCACGGGGAGCGTCCGGAAGGTGCGCGGATCGGCGATCACCAACGTCGGGTGATGAAAGGCCCCGACCAGGTTCTTCCCGGCGCGCGTGTCGACGCCGGTCTTTCCACCGACGGCGGCGTCGATCATGGCGAGGAGCGTGGTGGGGAGCTGCACCACCGGAATTCCGCGCATGTAAGTCGCGGCCACAAACCCTGCCATATCGCCGACGACGCCACCGCCGAGGGCGAGGACCGCCGAGTCGCGTCCGTAACCGGCGTCGAGCATGATGTCGGTAAAGCGCGACCAGCTCTCACGGGTCTTGTGCGCTTCGCCGGCCGGCATCGTGAGTATCGCCTGCGCGTCGACCCCGCAGCGTTCGGCCACGCCCGCGGCGTAGAGCGGCGCCACGGTGTCGTCACTCAGGATCACCAGGCGGCGTGTCCCGAGCGCGCGACGCACCAACGGCCCGACCTCGTCGAGCAGGGCGGCGCCGATGTAGATGCGCGATCCGTGCAGCTCGAACGTGGGTTCGAGGCTCGGGAGTTCGGGGGTCACGTCCGGTTCTCGGTGTGTGGCGCGGGGGGTCGCGCTACCAGGTCACCTCGCCCGCACCCGCTCGCTTGTTGGCGACGCGCGCCAGCACGAAGAGCAGATCGGAGAGACGATTCAGGTAGACGATAATGACCTGCGGCACATCCGCCCCGGTGTGTTGCAGGCTGATGATCGCGCGCTCTGCGCGACGGCAGACGGTGCGTGCGACATGGAGCGCCGACGCCTTGGCGGTGCCGCCGGGGAGAATGAAGGCCTTGAGCGGGTCCAGTTCGTCTTCGGCGTCGTCAATTGCCTGCTCGAGCTGGGCGATTCGCTTATCGGAGATGCGCGCTTTTTCGAGTTGTTCTTTGTGCTTCTCGCGATTTGGCGTCGCCAGGAGCGCCCCGATCGCGAACAAATCGCGTTGCACGGGGGCCAGCACTTCGTCGATGCGGGGCATCATGTCGGTGGAGCGTGCCATGCCGATGATGGCGTTGAGCTCGTCAACGTCGCCGTAGGCAGAAACGCGGGCGTCGTCCTTTGGGACGCGTCCGCCGCCGTATAGTCCCGTGCGACCATCGTCGCCGGTCTTGGTGTAGATCTTGAGGGCCATCCACAAATCTAACCAAACCTGATCCGCCCGGTTGATTCGCCGTTGGCGGGCGGCGAGTATTAACAGATGCGACATGACATTCGAGACGTGACAATCATTGGCGCCGGACCCGCTGGTCTGTTCGCCCAGTTCTACGCCGGGATGCGCGGCGCGACCTCACAGATCCTCGACGCGCTCTCCGAGCCCGGCGGGCAGTTGGCGGCGCTGTATCCAGAAAAATTTATCTTCGACGTGGCGGGATTCCCCAAGGTCTTAGCGAAGGATCTCGTGAAGGCGCTCGTCGCGCAGCAGGGACAGTTCAACGCGCCCGTGCACTGCAACCAACGCGTGATCGCGCTGCGTGAAGAAGACGGGCACTTCGTGCTCGTCACCGAGACCGATGAGTTCCCAACACGCGCGGTTGTCCTCGCGGCGGGAATCGGCGCGTTCTCGCCACGGCGCTTACCACAGGCCTGCGCCGAGCCCTGGTACGGCAAGGGGATCGACGATCGCGTCGGCAGCCTCTCGGTGTACGAGGGGAAACATGTGGTCATCATTGGCGGCGGCGACTCGGCGTTCGACTGGGCGCATCAGTTACGCGGCGTTGCCGCGAGTGTGGCGCTGGTGCACCGGAGCGACCGATTCCGCGCGCACGCCGCGACGGTCGCCGAGGTGCAGGCCGCGGTCGCATCGGGTACCACGTCCTTGCACACGTTCCATGAGCTGGCGGATGTGATCGCCGAGGATGGGCGGATCGTGGCGCTCGAGCTCAAGGACATCAAGGCCAAGACGACAAAGCGCATTCCCGCCGATGTGGTGCTCCCGATGCTGGGCTTTGTGAGTGATATGGGCCCGCTCCTCGAGTGGGGGCTCAATCTCGCCAAGGATGAGATTGTGGTGAACTCCGAGATGGAAACGGGGCGCGCGGGGATCTATGCCTGCGGCGATGTCACGACCTATGCCGGAAAGCTCAAGCTCATTGCGAGCGGATTCGCCGAAGCCGCAACCGCGGTGAATCAGGCGGTGCACCATATCTATCCGGAGAAGAAGGTAAATCCCGGACACTCATCCAATCTGGCGGTGTTTGGCCAGAAGGATGATTAGCGCACCACGCGCACTCTGTGTGATGGCGGCGCTGCTCAGCATAGCGGCGCCGACGGCGCGGGCACAGGCGGGCATCTGTGGCGCGGCGAGCGTGGAGGTTGGCCGGCTCGAATTCGACGGCAATCGCTCCTTTCCCGCGGCGACGCTCGAGGCCGGCATTGTGACCGCTCCCAGTAGCTGGGCGCGTCGCACGCTCAAGGTGTTGGGGACGCGGCGTTGCCTTGACCGGCAAGCCTTCCCGCTCGACGTGGCACGACTGCTGAAGTGGTATCGCGTGCACGGCTACCGCGAAGCGACGGTCGACACGGTCGTGACCGCGATGGGCCCCGGGCGCGTGACCGTGCGGTTCCTGATTCGTGAAGGGGAGCCGGTTCGCGTGCGCGACTTTTTTGTCGACGGTCTCGATTCGGTGCCCAACAATCAGGCGCTCCTACGCGACCTGCCGCTGAGCCGAGGCGAGCCGTTCGATACCATCTCGATGTATGCCGCGCGTGATACAATCGTGCGGCGACTCCGGAACACGGGGTACCCCGATGCCGAAGCGTTTGTCGGATACGACACGCACACCCTGGATCGGCGCGCCGATCTCTCGTTCAAGGTGGCCGTTGGTCCACGTGCGCGGATCGGCGCTGTCGACCTTCGCGTAACGCCGCTCCCCGGTGTGCCGCGCGGGATCACCGACGAGGCAATCCGCAGGGTCGCGCGCGTGTCGACGGGCGATCTGTACGCCGAACGTGACCTAGAGGCCGTCAAGCGGGCACTGTACCGCACCGAGGCGTTCAACTTCGTGCGCGTTACACCCGACAGCGTGGTGAATCCTCGCGACTCCACGATCGGTGTGCGCTTGGAGCTAACCGAGGGGCAGATGCACGCGGTCCGCGCCGGACTCGGATGGGGAACGCTCGACTGTTTTCGTGCGAGCGCGGATCTCACCAAGTTCAATCTGCTCAAGGGTGCCACGCGCCTCGACGTCCGTACGCGGGTCTCCAAACTCGGCGTCGGCGAGCCAGTGACCGGGCTGGAGAATCTCTGCCCGCAGGCCAAGAGCGACGCCTACAGCGGTGATCTCAACTACACCGTGAATGCCACCGTGACCGCACTCGCGGGGTGGCGTGATTTTCTCCCATCGGTCTCGGTTTTTAGCGAGCGACGGAGCGAATACAACGCCTACCTGCGGACGACGCCGGTGGGCGGCAATGTGAATTTCACGCGCGCCCTCGGGCGGTTGTCGCAGTCGCTCTCGTACACCGTGGAGTATGGTCGCACCCAGGCGCAGCCAGCGCTGCTCTGTGCGGTGTTCAACGCCTGCACGCAGGCCGACCAAGCCTCGTTCAACAACTTCAGGCGCCTCGGGGTGGCCAGCGTCTCGCTCTCGCGAGAGACGGGCGACAGTCCCGAGAATCCCACGCGCGGAAGCGCGGTGCGGCTTGAACTCCGCACGGCGGGCCGGTACACCGGCGCCGAAGATTCGTTGCGGTTCAACAAATTTCTCGCCGACGGCGCGATCTACTATCCGCTCTCGTCGGATATCATCCTCGCGGCGCGGATTCGTATTGGCGCGGTGGTGGGGCCCTCGCTCTCGTTTTCGGATGCCGCGTTCAGCGTGCCGCCGCAGGAACGCCTGTTCGGCGGCGGCCCAACAACGGTGCGCGGATTCCGACAGAACGAACTTGGCCCTGCGGTCTACATTCCCAGTGCGTACGACACCGTGCGCGCCAACGGAACGCGCGGCGGGAACCCAGCGAACGCCACCGACACCGTGTACTTCCGCGCCCGCGCGGACTCGACCAGCATTCGCACCGTGCCCACGGGCGGCAATGCGTTGGTCGTTGCGAATCTCGAAGCGCGCATCCGGAGTCCGTTCTATCCGGAGCTCATCCAGTGGACGGCGTTCGCCGACCTCGGCCAAGTGTGGAACCGCGGCACGCCGGGCTCGACGCTCGCTTTCAAATCGTTTGTGCTCACCCCGGGGCTCGGGGTGCGCGTCTCCACACTGATCGGCTTCATTCGCATGGATGTCGCGCACAACCCGTATCAGCGGGCCTCAGGTGCGGCGTACTTTGACGCGCCGCTCTCACAGGGTGGTGCCCTATTCTGTGTGAGTCCGGGCAATACGCTGCGCGTGACGGCGAACAAGAGCGGACAACTGTCGCAGGCCGCTGGCAGTTGTCCCGCGGCATTTCAGCCGTCGCGGGAGTCGTCGTTCTTCCGCCAGCTCACGCTGAACTTCTCGATCGGGCAGGCATTCTAGGATGCAGCCTCGCCGCCAACTCGTCGTCCTCTATAGCGCGCTGCTGATGTTTGTGATCGGCGCGGGGGCAATTGGCGGACTGGTGGCGGCCACCCAGAGCGAAGGAGGGCGCGACTGGATCCGCCGGCAACTCGAGCGGCAGTTCGTAACTGGCATGAAGGGGCGCGTGCACATCGGGCGCATGAGTGGGTCATTCCTGACCGACATTCGGATCGATTCGCTCAACATCACCGACCCAGACGATTCGCTGTTCATTGCGAGCGGTCCCGCGCGCTTCACCTACGACCCGCGCGACATTCTCGACGGACGCATCATTGTTCGCTCGGCGGACATTCAGCATCCCAAAGTCATTTTCCGTGAGGAAAACGACCACCGCTGGAATTTCCGAAAGGTGTTTCCCCTGGAGGCGGAGGGGCCGCCGCGCCCTCGAGGGCCGCGCACGGCGTTCGGTTCGTTGGTGCTGTTCAAAAACGTGCAGGTGCATGGACTCCACTTCCAACTGACGTTGCCGTGGGAACCCGACGACTCCCTGAAAGGCGCGCGCCGAGACAGTGCAGCCGCCTACAACGTTGGTCAGGAGCAGCTGGAAATTCGTCGCGTGACCACGATGGGCGTGCCAGGGTTCCAGCGCACCTGGCGCTGGACCGACGCCAACGCCACGCTGAATCGCATCCGGTTCCGGCATCCCGACAGCACCGGCCGACAGTTCGACATTGCCCGACTCGATGTGGTAGAGAAAATCCCGCCCTTCGACTTCCGCAACATGAATGGCGGCCTCTACTGGCTCGGCGACACCATCTGGCTCAAGCTCCCGCACTTCGAGCTGCCCAACTCGGTTGCCCGCGCGAAGGGCACCATTCGGTGGGGGACCGGACCCGTTCGGTACGACATCAAGATCCATAGTGACTCCACCGGGATGCGGGACATCGCGTGGATCTACGAAACACTGCCGCGCACGGGCGGCGGCAAGATGGACCTGCTCATCAAGAATGAGCCGAAGGATCCCCGGGTGATTGACTACGCCATCACCAACATGGACCTGCGGAGTAACGGATCGCGGTTGCGCGGCAACATGACGTACGCCGTCGGCGGCCCGGTGCTCGTGCTGAAAGACGTCAATATGCAGCTGCTCCCCGCCAACTTCGCATTGCTCGAGACGCTCAACGGCCAACCGTTCCCGTATCCCTGGCGCGGAGATATTTCCGGAACCGTGCGCGCACGCGGGGGACCGGTGCATCGATTTGTTGTCGACGAGGCTCGTCTCACCTTCCGCGACGCGAATGTCCCCGGCGCATTTACGAGGGGCACGGGGCGTGGGGAGCTCAATATTCTGCATCCCGGTGACGCCAAGTTTCGTGGATTCAAGATTGATGTCGCGCAGTTCGACCTGCGTACCGCGCAGTTCGTCAACCCGGACTTCCCGTCGATCCACGGACTCGTGTCTGGCACCGCGACGCTCGATTCCGTCTGGACGGACGTGCGCTTTCGCGACGGCGATCTCACCCACCGCGATGGCGAGGATTCTCCTGTCTCGCGATTTAAGGGGAACGGTCGCATCACGATGGCGCAGAACGTGATCTTCGATGTGTCGGCGGTCGCGCTTCCCCTCGCAGTGTCGACCGTCGCGAAGTCGTATCCGAGTATCCCGCTCCGCGGCGACTTCTCGGGCGCGCTCCGCGTGAAGGGCACCGCCAGCGACCTCTCCGTGACCACCGATCTTGCCGGCGAGGCGGGGCGGGTACAGCTCGATGGCGCGTTCGATGCCGTCGCGCCGACCGTCCGGGCCGTCGCAAATGGATCCCTCAGCGGCTTCGATTTGCGCACGGGATTTGGGAAACCCACGCTTCCAAGCAGCTTCCTCAACGGCCGTTTCGCGGTCGATCTGTCCGGCGACTCACTCGCGAACCTGGTCGGGAGCGCCCGCTTCAACGCCGATCGCTCAGTCGTGGACAGTGTCCGCGTCTACAACGGCCTCGCGCAGCTGCGCTTCGGTGATGGCAAGGTACGCATCGATTCGCTCCGACTCGAGACGATGGCCGGCCTGCTCACCAAAACGGGCCAAGCCGACGCACTCGGGCTCACCGCGGCCGCGCGTGACTCGATCACGTTCGCGTTCGAGGTCGATTCGCTCGGTGGGTTTCGGCGGTATCTCGCCCGGGGTGCGGCGGCAGGAGGAAGCGCCGAGGCGATCGCGTTGGCGGATTCGCTCGAGGGCACCGCACGCGTCGAGGGTGCGCTCGTGGGGTCGCTCGATCGCCTCGATCTGCAGCTACGTGCCGACGGGCGCGACCTGCGCGTCGGCGCGACCACGGCACGGCATGTCGTCGCGAGCGCTGCATTGCGCGATGTCCTTAAGCAGCCGCTCGGACCGCTCACGATTCGGCTCGACACATTGCGCGCCTCGGAGCTCTCGTTCGTTCGCGTCTCGGCGAACGTGGCCCTGCTCCCCGACCGACGCGCCTCTGGCACGATTGCCGGCGAGATGCCCCATGGTGCGCGCGCCCGCGCCTCGCTGTCGGGCACGCGGAACGGCGACACGACCGACGTCCGCCTCGACAGTCTGTCGGTGGTGACCGCGGCCGACGCCTGGTCGCTCGATCGCGGCGCCGCAGCCCGACTGGTGGGGACCTCGCTCTCGTTCGACACGCTCGCGCTCACGGGCGCCACGGGTGGACACTTTCTCGCTCGAGGCGCGGTCCCAGATCAGGGGCCGCTCGCGGTGAGTCTGCGTGCCGACCGCATTCCGCTCGCGGATTTCGGCGAACTGTTGCAGCTCGAGACCGCACTCAAAGGCGCGGCCTCGTTGCAAGCAGAGTTGACGGGAACCCGGAGCGAGCCGGTGATGCGCCTCACAGCACAAGCCGAGGATGCGCAGGTCGCAGGACTCCGGCTGGATCATGTGCAGGCACAGGGCACGTATGCTGCGCAGCGGCTGACCACGTCGCTGGAGTACACGAGGCTCGGAATCCCCGCACTTCGCGTGACAGGGAAACTGCCGATGGATCTCGCGCTTCGCCCTGGGGTGGTGCGCTTCCTTGAGGACCCGATCAGTGTGCAGGTGCGCACCGATACCGTTGGCCTGGTGCTGTTGGAATCGTTCTCACGCGCCATCACCGGCGCGCGGGGCGGGATGGCCGTGAATCTCGATGTCTCGGGCACGTGGAAGCATCCGCGTCTCCTTGGCGAGATGAGCGTGCGCGATGGTGCCCTGACGCTCGCGCCGATGGGTCGCGCCTCGCTCACCGGCATCGAAGCCGACATTCGGTTCCTCGGCGACAGCGTCGCGGTGCGCAAACTGTCAGCGCGGGCCGGCCCCACGCGCGGCGCGCAGGCCAGCATCACCGGCGCCATGAAGATCAGCGACATCGAGAACCCGGTGTTCAACCTTGGCCTGACCGCACGCAACTTCAATGTGTTGAACCGGGTGGGGTTTGCCGACCTCGACGTCAGCGGGTCGCTTGCGCTCACCGGTAGTCTCGACCGAGCCGTACTCTCCGGTGATAGCCTCACCGTGGATCGCGGCGTGCTCAATGTGAGCAATCTCTTTCAGAAGAAGCTGATTGCGCTGGATGACAATGAGATCGCTGGCATCATTGATACGTCTGCCTTCGCCGACCGCCGATTGTTTGCGCAGAGCTCTGGGCGATTCGTCGACAACTTGACGATGAACGGCCTTCAGGTCACCATGGGCCGCGATGTGTGGCTGCGGTCCGAGGAAGCCAATATCAACCTCGGGGGTCAGCTCAACATCACCCGTAGCCGCCTGCAGCGCGGGACCGTCAATGCCAATGTTGGGTCACAGCTCGCGCTCGTCGGCACGCTGCAAACGGTCCGCGGTTCGTATCGGCTCAGCGTCGGCCCCGGTGTGCAGCGGGCGTTCGACGTGGAGACCGGCGATGTGCGGTTCTTCGGGGATGTCGATCTCAACCCAACCCTTAGCATCAACGCGATGCATACCGTGCGGCAGTATAGCACGCAGTCGGCGCGTCCCGATGTCCGGGTCCGTGTACATATCGGCGGTACGCTCTCCTCGCCGACCGCCGAACTCTCGAGCCCCGACTCGCTGCGGGTCACGAATGGCGATCTGATCAGCTATCTCGTGACCGGCGGTCCCAGCGACGAAATCGGTGGTCGCAACGGCGACATCGGCTCGACCGCGGCGCGAGTTTTCGTCTCGTCGTTCGGGACATTCCTCGGCGGCAAGGCCACCGGCACGCTGTGTGACGATGCGCAAATCAGCACCGCGGGGCTCGATGCCTATCAGGGGAAGATTGCGGATGTCGGCGCCGGTCTCCTGAGCGGCACCCGATTCAACTGCGCCAAACAGGTGGGGGTGAACACCTTTGTGCGCCTCGATGCGGGCCTCTGCCAAGTTGGACAGTTGCTCGCACCGGGCAGTTCGTCCGCTGAAGCCCCGACCTTTGCCGATGCGCTCGGCGTCAAGGTGGACTATCGGGTCCGGTCCAATCTGACATTCTCGTTCGGTATCGAACCGCCGACGAGCGCCGTACTCTGTTCCCGCGACGCGAACGCCCGCGGGTTTGCGCCAACGCCGCGGCAGTTCGGCCTCGACCTCTTCAGGTTATGGCGATTCTAATCCGATCCGTGTTACTCGTGGTCAACCCCGCCGCTCGGCGGGGTCGGACCGGAGAAGGCGAGGCACTCCGCGCCTTCGCCAAGGCTGGCGTGCGCGTGGAACTGATGCGTACGACCGCTGCTGGGGATGCGGCGCGCTTTGCCGCGGCGCACGGCTCGCGGTACGACGCGGTGTTCACCCTCGGTGGCGACGGTACGGCAATGGAGGTCGTGGGCGAACTCGCCGTGTCCGGGCCTCCTGTTGGGGTGCTGCCAGGCGGGACCGGTAATCAGCTCGCGCGCCATCTCGGGACGCCCCTGCACATCGGTCGTGCGGTTCACCGGCTGCTCGCGGGGACCGAGGTGCGGATTGACCTGGGCCGTCTGTCCGATGGCCGTCACTTTGCGCTCACGGCGGGCTTTGGTATGGATGTCGCCATGATGCGCGACGCCTCTCCAGCCCTCAAACGGCGGTTCGGCGTGGGGGCGTACCTCTGGTCCGGGTTTCGTGCGCTGCTTCGAAACGATCAGGTTCTTATTAGGGCCACTGTCGATGGTGTCACGGTTGAGCGTCGCTGCGGCATGGCGATGATCGCCAACGTCGGCTCGTTGCTTGACGGTTTTATTTCCACTGGGCCGAATATTCGCACCGATGATGGGCAGCTCGATTTGTGCCTGTTCTTTCCTCGGTCAGTGGCGGATGCCGCGTCGTTGCTGGTCCGTTGTATTCGCAATGACTTCACCCCGCATCCGGCGATGCACTTTGCCCGTGGACGGACCATTTCGCTCGTGGCAGTTAACGGCGCCCATGCCCAAGCTGACGGCGAGGTTATAGGCTCCGTTGGGCTCCACGCAACTGCCGCGCCTTTGGCCGGTGTGTTACTTCGATATGTCTAGCATTGATTCACTGGTTCATGCGACTTATGTTCCAAGACGAGACAGCGGGTATGGTCTCGCGGCCCACCACTGACGAGCAGAGTAACCATGGCGAGCATCCTCATTATTGACGACGAAGTCGCGATTGCGTCGGCCTTTGCACTGTTCTTCCGCCACGACGGATCGAATGTCGTGACCGAAGCGCATTCGGGTGCAGAGGGAATCGAGGCGTATCAGCGGCTCCGCCCGGATCTCGTCCTGCTCGACGTGCGACTCCCCGACATGACGGGATTCGACGTGCTCTCCAAGATTGGCCCAGATCACCCCGTCGTCATTATGGTGACGGCCTTCGGCGACGTGCCGATGGCCGTCGAGGCCCTGCACAAAGGGGCCGAGAATTTCCTCACCAAGCCGGTAGATCTCAACCATCTCGCCGCCGCCGCCGAGCGCGCGCTCGAGAAGGCATCACTGCGGCGCCTGAATCGGTTCCTCACCGAGCGGCGCGGCGCCGGCAAGTCGATCGTCTTTGGTCCCTCCGCGGCAATGCGTGAGCTCGCCGCGCAGGTCGCGCTGCTCGCCGCCAGCGATCGGACCACGGCGCTGATCGTGGGCGACAGCGGCGCCGGGAAGGGGCGCGTGGCCGAACTGCTGCACTCGCAGAGTCCGCGCGCCTCCAAGCCGTTCGTCGAAGTGAATTGTGCGGCGCTGACGGCGACCTCGCTCGAGTCTGAGCTGTTTGGCGTCGAGTCGGATGCGGAGGGGCGACAGGGCCCGACCAAACGCGGTCTCTTTGAGATCGCGGACGGGGGCACCGTGTTCCTCGACGAGATTGGCGATTTGGCCCCGGCGCTTCAGCCCAAGTTGCTGCGGGTGCTCGAGGGGAAGGGCTTCCGGCGACTGGGCGGCACCTTGGAAATCACGCCGAACGTTCGTGTCGTCGCTGCCACTGGGCGCGACCTGGCGAGCGAAGTCACGGCGGGGCGGTTCCGCGAGGACCTGTACTATCGCCTGTCGGTGATGCCCATCAATCTCCCGCCCCTGCGCACGCGGTCGCGCGAGGATCTGCTTGAGCTCGTGGCCAATCTGCTCGACGATCTGGGCGCCACGTTGGCCGGCGCCCCGACCGAGCTCTCCGACGAGTCACTCGACGCGATTCTCCGCTATCCGTGGCCCGGGAACGTGCGCGAGCTCCGCAATGTGCTCGAGCGCGCCATGTTGATCGCCCGTGGTCAGCCGCGGATCGAGTTGTTGCATCTCCCGCGCGAAGTGCACAGCGCGAGCGGTGCCGACGTGGCGCATCACGAGCCGCGCTCGTTGTCCGATGTCGAGAAGGCGCATATTGATCGCACCCTGCGCGCCAACGACGGCAATCGCACGCACGCGGCACGGGAACTCGGCATTTCCCGCGCGACCCTGATCAAGAAGATTCGCGAATACGGATTCTCGGACAAACGGCGCTAGTTGCGGGTGACGCAACACACACGAGCTGATGTTCAGCGCGATGTGGTCCAGCGCTAGCTGACCATCCCGTGCATCGGCATGGAGGGAGCGCCGATCCGGACGTGCAGGGTGAGCTCGGCGCGTAGCTTGCCGTCGAGGTCCACGCGCATCGTGTGGGCCCCTGCCTCTTTGATGGGCAGGTCGATCGACGCGATGACCGGAATGTCGATGTCGGTCGCGCCCGGCGGGGGATTCCCCACCTCAAGTTCCCCGGAGCTCGACCAGATTTCCTCGCCGCGCGGCGTCATCCAGCCGAACGCGAGGGTGTGAAGCCCGACGTCGGTCACGTCGGCCTTCAGGCGCACCACCAGGGTGGCACGTGGATGGACGGCGGGAAGGCTGCCAATCTGCAGGGCGTCGAACACCCCGAGGACGTTCAGCTTGCCTTCCTGCGAGATATTGGCGGCGTCGGCGAAAAGCGCGAAGGAAACATGCATCCGCCAAGCTAGCGCCCCGCACGTAGGGGCGTCAAAGGGCACGCGCCAACGACCGTGAAAGGCCCCCTCCCGTTAGATTTGCAGTATGCCCGACGCCAAGACCCGAGCCCACCGCGAAGTCGTTGTGACCGAGTTGCTCCTCATCGCTTCGGCGGTGATTTGGGGATGCAACTTTACGGTCAACAAGTACGGCACGCAGGTGCTCGACCCGCTGGTCTACACGACCATTCGGATGGTGTCCGGCACGATCGCGATGATGGCGTTTGTGATGGCCCGAGGCCAAGGGAAGACCACCACCTCCGAGAAGTTCCAGCTGGTGAAACTCGGCCTCATTGGGCACGGGGCCTACCAACTGTTTTTCATCTACGGGCTCTCGCGGACCCGAGCGGGGACCGCGTCGCTGGTGATTGCCTCTAGCCCGGCATTCATGGCGATCATCATGCGCATTTTTCACAACGAACGGCTCGCGCCGCGCGCCCTCATCGGCGTCGTCATGTCGATCCTCGGCATCGCGGTGGTGATGGCGGGTTCGGCGCATGAAGCACACGGTGTGTCGTCGGTGGTCGGCGACCTGCTGATCCTCGCGGCGGTGGTGTGCTGGGGCTTCTATTCGATGTGGCTCAAGCTGCTCACGCACATTGACGGGCCCGAACTCGCCGCCTGGACCCTGGTGGGCGGAACCATACCGATTGTGCTGATTGCGGCCCCAACCGTGATGCAGGCCAATTTTCACGCGATCGTCCCGCTCACCTGGGCGGCGCTCGCCTACAGCGGGTTGCTGTCCTTGGGGGTGGCGTACCTCTTCTGGTACCGCGGCGTGCGCGTCATCGGACCGACACGCACCGCGATGTTCACCAACCTCCAGCCGATTGTCGCCGTGCTTGTGTCCTGGCCATTGCTGGGCGAGCAGCCGACGCTGTGGCAAGGGGCCGGTGCCCTCGCCGTGATGGCCGGCCTCTGGCTCACCCGTCAAATCTCAACGGCCGAACCGGCGCACGGCGAATGAAGATCGCACTGTTCGATATCGACGGCACCCTGCTCTGGACACAGGGCGCAGGGAAGCGCGCCATGGAGCGCGCCCTGATGGCGGTCATCGGCAACACGGGCCCCGAAGGACATCGATACGACGGCAAAACCGACCGGCAGATCGTGCGGGAGGCGCTGCTTGGAACGGGACACGATGCGTCGCGCGTCGATGTGCACATGGACGAGATTATCGCACGGTATTTGGTGGAGCTCGAGCCGGAGCTCGAGGGTGCGAATACCGGCGCGTTCGTGCTTCCGGGAGTCCATGCGATCCTCGATGCTGTTCACGAGCAGGACGACATCATGCTCGGTCTACTCACGGGCAATGTGGTGTCCGGTGCCGAGCGGAAACTTCGGGCGGCGGGCATCAACGCCGATCGGTTCGTGGTGGGTGCGTATGGCAGCGATCACGAGGCGCGTCCGGAGCTTCCGCCAATCGCTCGCGCTCGCGCCGAAGCCGTGCTGGGTCGCCCCGTTCAGGGCAGCGACTGCGTGATCATCGGCGACACTCCGATGGACGTGGCCTGTGGACGCCCCATGGGTGCCCGCGCCATTGCCGTCGCCACTGGGCACTACGATGTGGCCGCACTCACGGCCTGTGCCCCCGATGCCGTGTTCGCCGACCTCTCCGACACCGCCGCCGTGCTCGAGGCCATCCGTGTCGCGTGAAGTGGAACTGAAGGGGATCGCCGCCGACCCGGGCGCCGTCGTGGCAGCACTTCGCGCGGACAGCGCCGACCTGATGTTCGAGGGCCGGCTCTATGATCTTCGCTACGACACCGCTGATCGCGCGCTCGCCCTCCGCGACTGTGTCCTGCGCCTGCGCGTGTATGAAAACGCCGATGGCGTGACCGCCGGACTCGACTGGAAAGGCCCAACAGGCTACGAGGATGGCTATAAGGTCCGGCAGGAGCTCACCACTGGCGTGACCGAGCCAGCTGCGCTCAAGCGGATGCTCGAGGATCTCGGCTACGTCGTCACGCGCGAGATCGACCGCCGCATTGTGCAGTTCCGATGCCGTGGCGCGGTGGTCCGTGTGGAGCACTATCCGCGCATGGACGTGCTGGTCGAAGTTGAGGGTGATCCCGACGCGATCGAGGCCGCCATTGCCGTGACGGGGATTCCCCGCGCCGAGTTCACCACGGGACGCCTCCCCGACTTTGCCCGAGCATTTGAGTTACGCACTGGCGAACGTGCAGCCGTGTGTAACGACGAACTTCGCGGGATCTATCGCTACAGCATCACCGATGCCTGAACTGCCTGCGGCGCGCCCCCTGCCGGAGTTCACACGCTCATTGCGTGGATTCGCAGCGGTGCACGCGCTCGGTGAGCGCAGTCATGATCTCGTGTTCGTTCCCTTCGTGGAAGCCCGGCGCAGCGCCCACGTGGCGAGCACCCTGAGCGCTCAGCTGCGCGCCCTCGACGCGGCCACGCTCAAGTTGGTCTTTGAAAGCGCCATCGAAAAAATCGCGAGCGAGCACTGGCCCCGGTCGGCGCCGGACCGCCGTGCCATGGTCGCCTTGCTCACCGATGCAGCATTGCCCGTGTTCGACGCGCTCCAGCGATGTGACCGCGCCGCACGTTGGCTCTCAGGGGCAGGCGAGGCAGACCGCGACGGCTGCTGGCAGGGGTGGGTGGACGCGCTCGCGGTGCTCTATCGTGCGCTCGATGCGTTCTGGACTGCCATACAGCCCACAGTGGCGCCGCTCCCGGAGCGGCTGCGCGCGCCGATCAACAACACGCCGAACATGGTGCAGCGATGATCACGGGAATCGGAATCGACGTCGTGGACGTCGCGCGCGTGGAGCAGATGCTCGCGAACCAAGGCGAGCGCTTGCTCGCCCGCCTCTTCACAGAGGCTGAAGCCGCCTACGCCACCGAACGCGCGCGGCCTGCGCTGCACCTCGCCGCACGCCTCGCGGCGAAAGAAGCGGCGTTCAAGGCACTCGCTGGCAGTGACGAAGCGCGGCTCATCGGCTGGCGCGAGGTGGAGGTTATCCCGCGTCCCGGCAATTCTCCGACGCTCCGGTTCACCGGCCGCGCGGAGGCACGCATCCGGGAGCTCGAGGTGCGTCAGGTGTGGGTCACGCTCACACACACCGATCTCACGGCTGCGGCCGTTGTCATCCTCGAGCGGGCCTAGCCACGCTCCACAGGCCGATTAGGTCCGGGCGTAGATCCCAGGCGCGCCATCGCGCGGTGTGCGACGCATCTGCATCCACACCACGCCGAGCGCCACAAAGCCAATAGCGATGGTCTGCGCGAGCGTGAAGCCGGCAAAGAAGCGATCGTCCTTGGCGCGGAAGAACTCCACAATGAAGCGCTCAACGCCGGCCAACACGCAATAGACGCCGAACAGCCACCCCTCGGCATGCTTATGGTCGCGCATCCGCCAGAGGATGGCAAACATCACCAAGCCCATCGTGACTTCGAACAGCTGCGTCGGGTACACGCCCATCACGTCGGTGAAGGGGTGTCCCTGAACGCCCGCGACCCCGAACTGCGAGACCATGTTTCCCACGGTCGACGGGGGCGCACCATCGGGAAACTTTACGGCGAGCGCAGAGTTCCAGGGGCGGCCGTAATCATCACCCACGGCCCAGCAGCCGCTACGCCCCACGGAGTATGCGGCCGCGAGCCCAATCGCGGTGGCATCGCTGATACGCGTGAAGGGGAGCTTCTTCATGCGAATCACAATCGCGGTGGCCGTGATTCCCCCAATGAGTCCGCCCCAGAACACGAACCCGCCGCGACTGAAGAACGACTCGTGAAAGAGAATCATGTAGTAGATCTTGGCGCCGAGGAGGCCGCCGATGACGGCGCCAACGACAATGTCACCCATCGCTTCGGCGGAGTCGTGTTGCCCGCGGCGGGTGAGTTCGCTCGTCGCGACGAACTGGCCAATGAGGAAGGCCATGAGCATCGAAATCCCGAACCCAGTAATCGGGAGGGGGCCAAGGACGATCTCAAACTTATGGATCGTGGTGCCGAGGAAGTCAGTCGTAGTCGGGGGCATCTGCTGAACCTAAGGGTTCGTCGCGGCTGTGACGAGGCCGGGAAGTGGCTGTGACGCAAAGGCATTGAGTCCGGCGGTGGCGCGCTCGCCACGCTCAAGGCGGAAGAGGCCCGCGCGGGCAATCATGGCGGCATTGTCGGTGGCGAGCCGCAGACTGGGCGCAAATACAGTTGCGGTCTTGCCGCGGGCACGCGTGAGCTGACGTTGCATTTCGGCGACCAGCGCCCGGTTACAGGCCACGCCACCGCCCAGCACAATCTTGTTTCGGCCGAAGGCCTGCGCGGCGCGGACCGTTTTCGCGGCCAGCGTGTCGATCAGCGCGTCTTGGAATCCGCGCGCGATGTGCGCCCGTTCTGCCTCGAGCGTCCCGGCCGCCTCTGCCGCGCGCACGGCCAGCAGCACCGCCGTCTTCAGGCCTGAGAACGACACGTCAAAGAAATCGTCGTCGCCAAGTCGCTGTCCGCCGTGGAGCATGGGGCGCGAGAAGCGATGGCGCTTGGGATCGCCCTCGATGGCGAGTCGCTCGATGTGCCGTCCGCCGGGGTAGGGGAGGCCAAGGAGTTTGGCGACCTTGTCAAAGGCTTCGCCGGCGGCGTCGTCGCGCGTGGCGCCCAGGAGTCGATATTCACCCCACGCGGCCGCATCGAGCAGGAGTGTGTGACCGCCGCTCACGAGCAGCGCGGTGAAGGGCGGCTCCGCGTGCGCGTCGTCGAGCGATGTTGCGAACAGGTGCCCTTCCATATGGTGCACGCCCACAAGTGGCACACCCAATGTCGCGGCGAGGCCCTTGGCGTAGCTGACGCCCACCAAGAGTGCCCCCACGAGACCGGGCGCGTTCGTCACGGCAATCGCGTCGATGTCGCTCAGTTCGAGTTGTGCTTCGCGCAGCGCGTGCGACACCACAGGGCCGATCGCCGTGAGATGCGCCCGCGACGCGATTTCAGGAACGACGCCACCAAAGATCGCGTGCACATCCTGTGACAGGATCGCCAGCGAGCGGAGCGTAGCCGATGCGCCGTCGCCATCGACGATGGCGGCGGAGGTTTCGTCGCAGGAGCTCTCAATGCCGAGGACGCGCACGGCTACTGCTGAAAGCTCATGACGCGGGTTCGGCGAGCAGTTGCCGGATGAGCGCCTTCTGGCTCTCGGCGTTCCAGTCGGTGCCGCCGCTGATACGCTTGCGAATCACGCCATCGCGGCCAATGACGAACGTCTCGGGGACGCCGGACGTCACGTACTGCAGCTGAATGTTCTGCGTCGCGTCGTACAACACATCGAACGTGAGTCCGAACTCCTTGGTGAAGTCACGAATCGCCTGTTCCATGCCGGGCTGATCGACACTGACGGCGACAATCTTGAGGCCCTGGGGCCCGAGATCGCTGTGCAAGCGCTGCATGCTCGGCATCTCGGCGCGGCACGGATCACACCAGGTGGCCCAGATATTCAGGAGGACAACCTGCCCCTTGTAGTCGGCGATGCTGCGCGGCTTGGTGCCCACGACATTGGCGACCGGCACCGCAGTGAAGGCCGGAGCTTTGGCGCCAGCTTCGACGGTCGGCACAGAATCTCCCATCGCACGCGCACCGAAGGTGAGCACCGCGCCAACCACTACGACAATTGCGCCGACGAGTATCCACTGCGTGCGATTCGTCATACGGTCTCGCTGCAGAGCGCGCGGAGGGCGCGAATCTCAGCGGCCGGATCCTTGGCCGAGAAGACCGCGTTGCCAGCGACAAAGGTGTCGGCGCCGGCCTGCCAGCAGGCCGTGATCGTCTCGCGGCTCACACCGCCGTCGACTTCGAGGGCGGCCGAGCTGTGCACCGCGTCGAGCATGGTGCGCGCTCGCGCAATTTTGTTGAGCGACGCGGGAATGAACTTCTGCCCGCCGTAGCCCGGATTCACGCTCATGATGAGCAGCAGGTCGATATCCGCGATGACTTCACGGATGTCATCCAGTGGCGTCCCGGGATTCATCGTGACCCCGGCCTTGCATCCCAGCTCGCGAATCCGCGAGACCTGGCGATGGAGGTGCGACGCGGCTTCGGAATGAATCGTGATCACGCTCGCCCCGGCTTTGGCGAAATCCTCGAGCTGCGTGTCGGGATGATTCACCATCAGGTGCACATCGATCGGCAGCGACGAGAGCTTGCGGCACGTTTCGAGCACCTTGGTGCCAAAGGTGATCGGCGGCACAAAGCTTCCGTCCATCACGTCAAAGTGGAGCCAGTCGGCGCCACCGGCTTCGAGCATGGCGAGGTCGTCCTTGAGCCGGCCGAAGTCTGCTGAGAGGAGCGACGGGGCAATCCGCACGGTCGCAGCGCGAGACATTAGGAGCTCCTGCGGCGCATGCGCGCCGCGAATGCGCCATCGGAACCATGGCGCTGCGGAAGGACGCGGAGGCGGCCGGCATCAAGCACCGCGGCGGGCACAGCGTCGGCCGGCGGCGGTTCGAGTACGAAATCCGGATGCTCCGACAGGAATGTTTCAATCTGGGCGTCGTTCTCTTCGGTTTCCAGCGAGCAGGTGCTGTAAATCAGCAGTCCGCCAGGCTTCACGACAGCTGCGGCCGCGCGCAGAATCGACCGTTGAGCGGCGCCGAGCACCGCGAGATCGCTGGTGCGCAGGCGCCAGCGCGCATCGGGGTGGCGGCGGAAGGTCCCCGTGCCCGTGCAGGGAGCATCGACCAACACCGCATCAACCGGTGCTAGGGCAGGGAAGCGCGCGTCCGTGACCATCGGGATCACATTGCCAAGTTCCAGGCGGGTCATGGTCTCGAGGACGCGGGCGAGTCGAGCCGCGGATGCGTCGGCGGCGATGACCGTCTTGGCGACGCGCGAGAGTTCGACGGTTTTGCCGCCCGGTGCCGAGCACAGGTCCGCGACGAGCGCTCCCGCGGGGATTGCCGCGTACTGCGTGACGAGTGTCGCGGCCGGATCCTGCACGAAGAAGAGCCCTTGTTGAAACGCACCAAGTTCGGTGAGCGCGGCGCCGCTAATGGTCATTGAGTCGCGCACGAGCGGTGCGTCACCAACCTGCACGCCGGCCGCTTCAAGCATCGCTTCGAGCTGCTCGCGCACGACGCCCCACGGGCGAATCACCAGCGGTGCTTCGTGGTTGTTGGCCTCGAGCAGCGCGCGCGTGTCGTCCTCGCCCCAGCGCGCCACCCAGCGCGCCACCAGCCAGCGCGGGTGCGAGTATTCGGTGGCGATGCCCTCGATCGGGTCGTTGGGCGCCGGCAGAACCAGCGCGTCGCGCTCGCGATCAAGGCGCCGCAGGACGGCATTTGCGAGCTTGCTCGCGCCAATCCCGTGGCGCCGTTTGGCGAGTTCCACGGTCTGCGCGATCGCGGCGTAGGGCGGGACACTCCCCATATAGAGGAGTTGGTACGAACCGAGGCGCAGCAGGTCGGTCAGGTCGGGGTCCAAGCGAGCCAGCCCGCCGCGCACGCGGTCGCTGAGCAACGCGTCGAGCCGGCCGCGTCGGCGCAGCATCCCGTACACCAGCTCCTGCGTCCACCGTCGGTCGCGCGGGTCGAGCAGCCCAACGCGGCGGTCAAAGGCGGCATCAAGCAGAAGTCCGGTCCGGATGTCGGCAAGGATATCGGCCGAAGCGAAGCGCGCGTCCGTGATACCGCCGCGGGTCGCGGTGCCGGAGCTGGAGTGGGGCTGGGCCATGCGTGGGGGCTGGGGAAGATGTCTCCACGGAATATAAGGGGGCCGAGTGGGGGTGCGCCTGAACCGGGCGGTGGGCACCCGGCGGTGTGACCTCCCGCCCAGCCCAGCCGTCAACACCTGTAGCAACCCTCGGCTCCGGGCTATCCGCCCGCGCTTGGGGCGTTCGTACGTGTGGTTGTTCTTCCCTATTCGGCCGAGGTCGAATGATGTCGCGACATGGTGGTGGCATGAGGCGCGTAATCGGCCTAGCGGCGACGCTTGGCGCGGTAGTCATCCTCGGCTGTATGGACCGGTCGATGACCGGACCTACCCTGATCGGCACCGCCGACTCGCTGCAGGTATCCTCTGGCAATAATCAGAGCGGCGTCGTGAGTACGGCGCTGAGCACACCGCTGACCGTGCAGGTTCGTACGGCGACGGGTGCTGCGGTTGCTGGGACGTCCGTCGCATTTAGTGTGATCAGCGGCGGTGGATCGGTCTCCCCCGCAGTTGTTGCCACTGATGCGATGGGGCGCGCGCAGGCCTCGTGGACACTCGGCGCGAACACCGGGCTCCAAACGCTGACCGCGACCGCTGGCGCAAAGGTGATTACGCTGACCGCGACGGGCATCGCCTCTGGCGGTACCGGTGGTACCGGCGGTACGACGTCTGGCGGGTTGCCGGCCGCGCAAGTCGTGCTCAATGCCGGGAATGGCCAATCGGGAGCTATCGGGCAGCCGTTGGGCGCGAATGTCGTTGTGAAGGTTCTCGACTCCCTCGGCGGTCCAGTACCCGGCGCAACGGTTACGTTCGCCCAGGGGGCGGGCAATGGGACGGGCGGCAGCGCCTCACCCACGAGCATCAAGAGCGATGCCGCTGGTCTCGCGACCACACAGTGGACCTTGGGCAGCAAGGTGGGGCAGCAGACGCTGACGGCGACCGTCGCTGGGCTCACCGCGGTAACCGTTCAGGCCACCGGCACCATGAGTGCGAGCGGCGCGGCAATCGTCGATAATGGAAATAATCAGGTCGCGGGAAGTGGCGCGGTCCTCCCCACCTTCCTCCGGGTGCTCGTGGTGGATCAGGCGGGGAATCCCGCACTCGGCGCCCGCGTGAGCTGGGCCGTGGCCACCGGCGGCGGCGCGATCTCCAAGAGCTCCGGCACCACGAACACGGCCGGGCTCGATTCCGCAAAATGGACCCTTGGGCCGACCATTGGTACGCAGACCGTCACGGCGACGGTCTCGGGCGTTGGCAGCGTGACATACACGGCTGCGGCCACCACGGTGTCGGGCACGCCATCGACGCTCCGGATTATTAGTGGCGAAGGACAGGCCGGGCAGTCGGCGCAGACTCTCTCACTTCCTTTGGTGGTCGAAGTGCGTGATGCTGGAGGCAACGTGCTCTCGGGCGTGACCGTTGGCTTCACGCAAGCCGCCACGAACGCTGATGCCCTGACCTCGCCGTCACCCGCTGTCACGGGGGTGGATGGCCGCGCGTCGGTGACCTGGCGCCTTGGCTCCAATACCGGCACGACCGCGCAAACAGATAGTGTCACCGCCTCGCTGACCGGATTCCCGGCGATCGCCGGTGTGGTGTTCCACTCGTCGGTGCGTCCCGCCTTCCGTATTCGCCTGGTGAATATTGTCGACACCTTGCAGACCGATACGACCGGCGCGACGCTCAGAGACACGCTCGTGGTCCAGGTGTTTGACCCGGTGACGAACCTCGGTGTGCAGGGTGTTTCGATCGGCTGGGCGACGCAGGCGTCGAGTGCTGTCGACGGTTTTGCGATCAACTCGGTCGACACTACCGACAATACAGGATTGGCCAAGAACCGCTGGGTGCTGCGCGGTATCGATGGTGCCGCGATTCCGTCAAGCTCCGTGGCCAAGCGGATGGTGGCGACCGTTGCGGGCATCGGTCAGGTTGAGTTCAAGGCGCATGTGTATCCGGGCGCGCTCCGAACGATTACGACGAACGTGAGCTCGTCGGCGGCGATCACCGCGGGTAATGCCGTGACATGGTGCGCCACAGGCAAGGACGTGACGGGAAATGTCATCGACAGCGTGACCTTGACCTTTGCTGGGAGTGGTGGCGGTGCAACCGTCAGCTCGTCGGTGCTGAGCACGTATAACGCCGCGACGTGTCTCTCATCAACCATTACGACAGCGGGGAGCTGGGGCTTTACGGTGAGTGGCACGGCGCAGGTCCGTCCCTACGCGCAGACCAGTGCAGTGACGACCGTCGCGTCGGGCACGGTGGTGGTGAGTCCTGCTGGCGCGGCCGTCATGACCAAGACCGCGGGCGATGCACAAACTGGAGCGCGCTCCAGCATACTTCCGACGCCCTTGAAGGTGCTGGTCAAGGATTCGTTCGGGAACCTCGTGCCCGGACAGGCGGTGGCGTTCGCGGTGGTTGGCGGCGGCGGTCTCCTGAGCGCAGGCGCTGCGCCAGCGGCCACCGCGACTGTGACAACAGGTGCCGACGGCTCCGCGAGTGTAACGCTGATTCTCGGGGGAACCGCGGGCACCAACACCGTTGTGGCAACAGCCGGTGGCGGAACAGTGATCTTCACCGCGACGGGAACACCATAGTCGAGATTGATTCGGCACAAACGTCGCGAGGGCGGTCCGATTCGGACCGCCCTCGTGCGTTGCGGGCGTACGGAACACCGCGTCGCGCTTAGCTGAGTCGCTCACCCTCGAGTACACCGCGTCCGCGGAGCCATTCCGCCAGCTGCTGACGGCGCTTCCCGGCCGGATGCACTTCGGTAATCCGCACCGCCCCAGTGCCGCACGCCACCACCATCCCCTCAGGGGTGGCGCTCAGAACCGTGCCAGGCGCCCCTGTGGCGTCGCTTAGCAACGCGCCGAATAGTCGCACCTCACCATCACGGTGCACCGCCCAGGCCCCGGGCTTCGGGTCATAGGCGCGAATGGCACGCGCGACAATCTCTGCAGGCTGTGAAAAATCGAGTCGCGCGTCTGTGCGTTCGATTTTTTTCGCGTAGGTGGCGCGCGCGTCGTCCTGCGGAATCTCGGTTGCCGCACCGACACCAATCAACGCGAGTGCCTCAATAATCGCGGCCGCGCCGAGCTCGGAGAGCCGGAGCTGTAGCTCCCCCGCGGTCTCATCGGGGGCGATTGGCGTCGCAATCGTGAGGATCGCGGGGCCCGCGTCGAGCGCGGAAACCATGCGCATGATTGTCACGCCCGTCTCCACGCACCCGTCCCGCACGGCGGCCTGAATCGGCGCCGCCCCACGATACGCGGGCAGCAGTGATGCGTGAATGTTCAGCGTGCCATGCGTTGGCAGGTCTATCACGTCGCGCGGGAGGATATGCCCATACGCGACGACCACGGAGATATCCGGCGCCGCTGCGCGCAACGCCTCTAGGAACGCCGCATCGCCGCGCGGGCGCTCCGGCTGCAGCACCGGAATATTCTCCTCCAACGCCACGAGCTTCACGGGCGACGGATCGAGCTGCGACCGCGACCGGCCGCGCGGGCGGTCAGGCTGCGTGACGACCAGCACGACCTCGTGCCCTTCGCCAATCAGCGCGCGCAGTGGGGCGGTCGCGAACTCAGGTGTCCCGAAGAACGCGATCCGCATCGATCAGATCCGCTCGTCGTCGTGGTCGAGCGCTTCGTTCGGCACAATCGTGCGAATGAGGTTGGGGTACTTCACCTTCTCCTGCTCCCAGTTGGCGAGCGCACGTTGGCGCTTCAGGAAACTGAGGTGGTCAATAAACAGCTTGCCGTCGAGATGGTCGATCTCGTGCTGCATGCAGACGCCGAGGAGCTCGGTGCCCTCGACCTCGAACGTCTTCCCGTCTCGGTCGAGTGCCTGTACCACGACGCGCTTGCTGCGCATCACATCGCCGTAGAGCTCGGGGATGGAGAGACACCCCTCCTCCCACTTCAGCTTCCCCTCGCGCTCAATGATCTCGGGGTTGATGAACACGTACGGCACATCCTTGACCTCGGCCACTGCCAAGCGCTCCGTCCGGCCAACCTGTGGCGCGGCGAGGCCCACGCCGTGCGCGGCATGCATGGTCTCGAACATATCGTCAATAAGCTGCTGCAGCCCGGGACCGAAATCGGTGACGGGCGTGGTCATTTGACGCAGGACTGGGTCGCCGAGGACCCGAATGCCAAGCACTGCCATTATTCCTTCGCTTCGCTCCCGTTGGTGCCGAGGACCTTGGCGATACGGCCACGCTCGATCACGAACTTGGATTCACCGCTCTTGATAGTGACGCGGTCTTCGAGGGTCTTGGTCGGCGTGCCGTCCTTGACGGTCTCACGCATGCTCACGATTTCCGCCACGATTCCGCCGGCGGTGACAATCTCGTCGCCCTTGCGGATGTTCAGGAGCGCGGACTCATGCTTCTTCCGCTGGGCCTGCTGCGGGCGAATCAGCAAGAAGTAGAAGATCGCGAACATCGCGACCAGGATAAACAGCTGTCCCGAGCCGCTCGTCCCCTGCAAGGCGGCGGCAAGTGCCGGATGGATATTCGTCAGGAAGCTCATGGGCTCTTGGGAGCGGAGTGGTAGCGCGCGAGCCAGTCACGGCTCCACGCGTGGAAGGTCCCATCGCGGACGGCCGCACGAGCCCGCCGCATCAGGGCAATAAGGAAATGTACATTGTGCAGGCTGAGAAGCCGTAGTCCAAGCAACTCGTCCGTCACGAAGAGGTGGCGGATGTAGGCCCGGGAGAACCGCCGGCAGGCGGCACAGCCGCAGCTCTCGTCGAGGGGACGCTCGTCGGTCCGATGGCGCGCGTTCCGTAAATTCAGGCGCCCGTCGGCGGTGAACGCCGCGCCGTTGCGCCCCATCCGGGTGGGCGCCACGCAGTCGAACAGGTCCACGCCACGGGCGACCCCTTCCACGAGATCCTCGGGAAAGCCAACGCCCATCAAGTAGCGCGGGCGATCGCGGGGAATGGCGTCGTCGCAGACTTCTAACATCTCGTACATCGCGGGCTTTTCCTCGCCCACACTCAGCCCGCCGATCGCGAAACCGTCCCACGCCCCGGCACCGGCAATGTGCACCGCCGCCTCGCGCCGAAGATCGGCGTGGATGCCGCCCTGTACAATCGGAAAGAGCGTCTGTCGTGGTGCCCCCTCAATCGCATGCAGCCGATCGAACTCGGTCTGGCACCGCGCGAGCCAGCGGAGACTGCGTTCGCTGGCGTCTTGTGAGGCGGAGTGCGCACTTTGCCCCGGAATGACGTGGTCGAACTGCATGATGACGTCGGCCCCGAGATTCGTCTCGATCTGCATCACCGATTCGGGGGTGAAGTGTCGCGCGGAGCCATCAATGTGCGACTTGAAGGAAACCCCGTCCTCGGTGACGTTGTTCAACGACGCCAGCGAAAACACCTGGAAGCCGCCCGAATCAGTCAGGATCGGTGCGTCCCACGCCATAAAGCGGTGCAACCCACCCATCTGTCGCACCAGCTCGTCGGTGGGGCGCAGGTGCAGGTGATAGGCGTTGGCCAGAATGATCTGGGCGTGCATCGCGCGCAGATCATCGGGGTCGAGCGACTTCACGCTCGCGAGTGTCCCCACCGGCATAAAGACCGGGGTCTCTACCACGCCGCGCGGCGTGCGGAACACCCCCGCGCGTGCACGTCCGTCGGTCGCCTGTACCTCGAACGAAAAGTCCATACTCACAAGATCACCATCGCATCGCCATAACTGAAGAACCGATACCGCTCTCGCACCGCCTCGGCATACGCCTCACGGATTAACGCGGTGCCCGCGAAGGCTGAGACCAGCATGAGGAGAGTGGAGCGGGGAAGGTGAAAGTTCGTGACGAGTCGGTCGGCACCACGCACGACATGCGGCGGATGGATAAAGATTCGCGTTTCGCGCTCTGCTGGCTGAATCGCTCCGTCGGCGTCTACGACACTCTCGAGTGTGCGCAGCGATGTGGTGCCAATGGCCCAGACCTTCCGGCCGGCGCCGCGCGCCGCATTTGCAGCCCGTGCGGTCGCCTCACTGAGACGAAACCATTCTTCGTGCATCACATGGTCGGCGAGCGCCTCAACCTCGACGGGTTTGAACGTCCCAGCCCCCACGTGGAGCAGCACGTCCGCGAACTGCACGCCCCGTGCCGCGATGTCCGCGAGCAGCTCTGGCGTGAAGTGCAGACCCGCCGTGGGAGCCGCGACCGACCCCGATTCGCGCGCGTACACCGTCTGGTAGCGCTCGATATCGGCGAGCGCGTCGCCGCGCGTGATATACGGAGGGAGCGGAATGTGCCCGTGCCGCTCGATGAGTGCGTCCACGGGGGCGTCGCCACGGAGTTGCACGATCCGCGTGCCGCGCTCGGTGATTCCCTCGATCACCGCGTCAAATCCAGCGGCCACGTGCACCACACGCCCGACTTTCAGCTTGGAGCCGGGGTTCACCATTGCTTCCCACCGGTCGTCGCCCAGTGGTTTGAGGAGGAAAATCTCGGCGGGTGCCCCGGAGTCGCGCGTCCCCAGCAATCGGGCTCGGAAGACCCGCGTGGTGTTGCGCACCATCACATCGCCGGACCCGACGTAGTCCACGAGATCCGTGAAGCGCCGATGTTCAATACTGCCCGACGCACGGTGGACGACCATCAGCCGGCTTCCGTCGCGGCGCTCGGTTGGCGCCTGCGCGATCAGCTCGGCTGGAAGTTCAAAATCGAAATCGGCGGTGCGGCTCAGAACAGCGATGCCTGGTCGCGCTGCGGAGGCGTGAAGCCCAAGTGGCGATACGCCTGTGCGCTCGCCACGCGCCCGCGCGCGGTACGTTGGAGAAAGCCGTTCATCACGAGGAAGGGCTCGTAGACTTCTTCGATCGTATCAGAGTCCTCGCCGATGGCGGCGGCAATCGTCGAGACCCCCACCGGGCCTCCATCAAACTTTTCGATAATGGTCCGCAGAATCCGGCCGTCCATGTCGTCGAGTCCAAAATCGTCGACGTCGAGCAGCTTGAGCGCCTCGCGCGCCACGTCCAGCGTAATGACACCGCCCGCGCGCACCTGCGCGTAATCGCGCACGCGGCGAAGCAGCCGATTCGCAATACGCGGTGTCCCACGCGACCGTCGCGCGATTTCCTTCGCGCCCGCGTCGTGCAACTCCACCGCCAGCACCTCGGCCGTGCGACGCACAATCGTCTCGATCTCCGCGGCAGGGTAGAAGTCGAGGCGCATGGTCAGGCCAAAGCGTGCGCGGAGCGGGGACGTCAGCAGCCCGTAGCGCGTCGTCGCGCCGACGAGCGTGAACTTCTCAATCGCCATCGTCACCGTCTGGGCGTTCGGCCCGTCGGAGAGGCGGATGTCGATCTTGTAGTCCTCCATCGCCGGATACAAAAACTCCTCGATGATCGGACGCAGGCGATGAATTTCGTCAATAAACAGAATGTCGCCGGCGCGCAGATTGGTGAGCGTTCCCACGAGATCGCCCGGCTTCTCGAGCGCCGGGCCAGACGTCGTGTGAATGTTCACGCCCAGTTCGCGCGCCATGAGCTCGGCGAGCGTCGTCTTCCCCAAGCCTGGTGGACCGTGGAAGAGCGTGTGGTCGAGCGTCTCGCGACGTCCCAGTGCGGCCTGGATGGCGATGTCGAGCGCGTCTTTTACTTTCGGCTGGCCAATAAACTCGACCAGTCGCTGCGGTCGCAACGAAAGCTCAACCACGCTCTCGTCGCTCAGGACCTCTGGGGTGGTGATTTCGGCGCGGGACATAGAGAAAGCTTAACGCTTTTGCAGCAGCGCGAGTGCCATCCGGATAACATCGGACGTCGCCTTGCCATGCATCCCGGCTCCCACAGCCTCGCGCACCGCCTTCTCGGCGTCCACGAGCGTGTATCCGAGCGCCATCAAGGCGCGCACCGCATCGGCGCTCCCGGCGTCGGCGCGCACCACGGTACTCGCGCCGCCAATCTTCGCGAAATCCTTCATCTTGTCGCCAAGCTCCACGCAGAGCCGCTCGGCCGTCTTCTTGCCGACGCGCGGCACCCCTTGGAGCGTCGTGATGTCGCGGTCGACGATGGCACGGGCGAGGCGGCCGATGCCGAGCGCCGAGATCAACCCGAGTGCCAGTGACGGCCCGACACCGCTCGCCCCGAGCAGGGTATAGAACAGCGCGCGATCTTCTTGCGACGCAAAGCCGAACAGCTGCCAGCCGTCTTCCTTCACGACCATCGCCGTGTGCAGCGATACGTCGTCGCCAACGCGCGGGAGCGACTCGAGCACGCCCAGAGGGATCAGTAGCTCGTAGCCAACGCCACCTGGCGTCATGATCTCAATCCGGTCAATCCCTTTGTCGGCCAGCTTCCCCGTGATGCGCGCAATCATGCGAACACCGTGGCCTTCATCGCGTCGAGCTTGGCGGCGAGGAGACAGGTCAGGGCGCAGGCCACGCCGTCGGCGGCGTCCGAGGGTTGCGGTGCCGTCTTCAGTCGCAGCAGTCGCGCGACCATGAATTGCACCTGTTCCTTGGTTGCCGCGCCACGCCCAACCACGGTCTTTTTGATGACCGCTGGGGCGTACTCATGCACCGGGAGTCCCGCGCGCTGTCCGGCGAGGAGAATCACGCCGCGCGCATGGCCGAGGACCACGGTCGTCCGCACATTGCGGGCGTAGAACACCGACTCCACCGCCATTGCATCGGGTTTGTGCCGAGCGATCACCTCGCTCACCCCCTCGAAGATATCGGCGAGGCGTTCGGCGAGTGGCGCGGCGGCCGTGGTACGAATGACGCCGCATTCCAGGAGCCGCGGCGTTCCCGCGGACGAGGCGACAACGCCGTAGCCCGTTGCAGCGGTGCCCGGATCGATTCCGATGACGATCACGCGCGCCGCCCGGTGTGCATCACGCCTCTGACATCTCCGATTCGTCCATGTCGAAGTTCGCGTCAACCTTTTGCACGTCGTCGAGGTCTTCGATGGCCTCGATGAGCTTGAGTACACTCTGGGCGACGGCACCCGCAACGGCGACGGTGTTCTTCGGAATCCAGGCGAACGCCGCCGACTCCGGCTTGAGTCCGACCGCTTCGAGCGCTTGGCTCACGGCATGGAGGTCAGACGGCGCTGTTGTGACGATGAAGCTCTCGTCTTCCTTCACGAAGTCTTCAGCGCCGGCCTCGAGCGCCTTCTCCATAGCGGGGTCTTCTTCCCACTTCCCCACGGGGACAATGATCTGCCCCTTCCGGTCAAACATGAACGCCACCGAGTTCGTGGCGCCGAAGCTTCCGCCGAGGCGGGACAGCTTGGCGCGCACTTCGGCCACGGTGCGGGTTGGGTTGTCGGTGAGCGCCGCGATCATGATGGCCACGCCGCCCGGCCCGTAGGCTTCGTACAGGACCTCGACGTAGTCCGCACCCTCGAGATCGCCCGTGCCCTTGGCGACGGCGCGCTCGATGTTGTCCTTGGGCATCGACACCGACTTCGCGTTGTCGATCGCGGTGCGCAAGCGCGGGTTCCCGTCGGGATCACCGCCGCCAGTCTTCGCGGCAACCGTGATTTCGCGGATCAGCTTCGTGAAAAGCACGCCGCGCTTTTTGTCGGTCGCGGCTTTCGCGTGCTTCGTCGTCTTCCATTTGCTGTGGCCAGCCATGCTCGTGCCTGGTTGCGGTTGAAGTCCTAAAGATAAGGCCCGCCGGCCGTCGCGGGCAGACGCCAGGGAGCCTCGTCTAGTGCCAGCGGATCAGCAGCTGGCCTCGGATGCCTTGGAGGTCTGCGGTGGGGCCACCCTCGGCCGAGTGCAGTTTGCCGATGGCCACCGTGCTACTCGGCACAATCGTAAACGACCCGATGTTGAACTGGGCGCCGATGCCAAAGTTGGTGAGGTCGCCAGCCCGCGCTCCCTCGATCTGCCAGATGCGCTGTTCGACAGACGTCTGCAGTGAGAGAAGTTTGCCTCGAATTGACCAGCCAATGCTGAGGTCCGCGACGTTCTCCCACGGCGCGGCGGTGCCGATCATTTCGCCCGACAGGCGGTACATGTCCCAGAAGCCAATGGACAGGGTATTGTCGCCGATGGGGAGCGCGAGGCTCGACTGCAGCATGATGCGGTCGCCCGTGGGAAACGCGGACGAGTCGATGATATCGGGTCCAAACTTTGAGTAGTTCAACGACCCGCTGAAACTCCCGTTGCCGAGCGGTCGATCGACACCCACGCGCAGGCGATATTCGTCACCGGGCTCAAACCGCAGCACGCCGGTGGTGAGCTGGAAGGCATCAAACCGCCCCGTCTTTCGCACGCTTCCGGAGAGGCCGAGGTTCCACGCCCCGTACCGCTCGGCAAAGGCGAGCCCCATGGTGCCACCAGGCCCAACTCCCATGCCTCCGACGGGCATCATGAGAAAGGAGTTGCCAATCTGCCCTGCGGCCTCCTGCTGGTCGGCCGTGACCGTATAGCGGCCCGTCGGCAGGTTGAGGCCGAGGGTGAGGGCCACGTGCTGGTCAAAGACGATGAGGCTGCCGCGGACTTGCGTGTCGGTCATCCCCGCAATCGAGCTGGTGACGGCACCATTTGAGGTGACCGTACTCGCGGCGTATGACGTGGAGAAGTCGATCGTGAACGTCTTGGTGACGGGGATGATGAACGCAAAGGGAGACGAATACTGGTCCACCCGTTTTTCAGTTTTTCCGCCGCCAATCGAGTAGGCCGCGTAGGTCGGCGCGATAATGACCGCGCTGGCGGCCAATCCAGTCTCCTGTGCCCGCAACGTCGGCGCGAACGTGAGCGCGAACGTGAGTGCGAACGCGAGCGCGATCGACGCGCGTGCGGCAAGAATCGTGAAGGAGCGACGCATTACGGCTTCCGGATGACCACGGTGATGTTTCCAGTCCGCGCGGCCGGTTTGTCGGTGCCCGTTTTCTCACCCGTGGCCGACCGCGTGGTGGTTGGCGCCGTGGTGGTTGTCGTTGTTGTTGTGGTCGTTGTCGCGGTGGAGGTTGTGCTGGTATTCGTCGTGGTTGTGGTCGCCACCGTGTTCGTGATGGTGGGGACGACACCGCCGGCCGCTTGGTTCAAGGTGGTTCCGAGCGACGTGCCAAAGGTTGGTGCGGTCACGGTGGGCGCAGTCACCGTCGGTGCGGTGACCGTCGGTGCTGTGACGGTGGGTGCTGTGACCGTTGGCGCCGTGACGGTTGGTGCGGACGCTGTTGTGGTGGCCGGTGCTGTGGTGGCCGGTGCTGTGGTCACCGGAGCTGTGGTCGTGGTTCCCGTCGTGGAACTCGACGTGGTGGTTCCAGTCGTCGTGCCGCCGGTGGTCGTGCTGGTCGTCGTGCTGGTCGTCGTGCCGGTCGTCGTGCCAGTGGTTGTGCCGGTCGTTCCGCCGGTGGTTGTGGTGGTCGACCCGTCCGAGCTGCCGGTGGTAGTGCCAGTCGTCGTTCCAGTCGTCGTCCCGGTGGTTGTTCCGGTAGTCGTCCCGGTAGTCGTCCCGGTGGTCGTTCCGGTAGTCGTGCCGGTGGTCGTGCCGGTGGTCGTCCCGGTGGTCGTCCCGGTGGTCGTCCCACTCGTCGTAGATCCGGTGGTCGTGCTACTCGTGCTGGCCCCGTCCGCGTTGGCCGCTGGTGCCGCCGCGGGAGCAGCTGCTGCAGGCGCGGTATTTACCACCTGGCCTTTCTCTGCCGCCTGCACCACGGTGCCTTCGCTTGCCGAGGCACGGACCGACGATTCCACCTTCACAAGCGAGACCTGTGAGGCTTGTGACGAGGTCACTGATGACTGCTGGCGCGTTTCGGCGGCCTTGAAACTCGGGTCAATCGTGCGTGCGTTCTCGAACAGCTTGGCGGCCTCGTCGAACCTGCCGGCGTCTTCCGCCTGTAGGCCACGGCTGTAGGACAAGAACGCCTGAATCGAAGCGGTTGGCCGCGTGTCAATCGCCTGCCGTTCGGCGGGAGTCAGTGAAACCTTCATGGACGCGAAGACCGCTAGGACAAACTCTTTTTCCACGGAAAACAGGCGGTCGAGGGTACCGTCCTGTGCGGGCTGCCCTTCCGATTCCGAGGTGGCTGTACTCACAATATTGGCGCTGAGCGAGAGCGACTTTGGGCCAATCTGCGTCAGCGCACCTTGAATGATGCGCCCCGCCTGGATGATACGGCCGGTGCGCACCGCGGTCGCTCGATCCACGCGACCACTCTTGCCAAGTGACATCTCCTCGGCGATTGCTTGCATCTGATCACGCTCGACGACCTTGAGTTTCCCCGAGCGCGCTAAATCCGTAATAATCAGATCCGCGAGTCCGCGTTCGAGCGGAGCGAGCGAGGCATCAGGGCCCGTAAAGCGGAGCGGCAACACCGCGACGGTGTTGGGATCACTCAGCACCTGCCCGATGCGCTTTTCGTTGGAGACAGCGTCCTTCGCTAACGCCTTGAGCTCCATTTTCGCAATCAACACAAGGCGCGATTGAATGTCCGAGCGCACCTTGTCGGTCTTACCGTTCCGGATGTAGTCGTTGTAGGCGGCGCGTGCAGCGGGATAGTCCTTGAGCTGTTCGGCGGTCAGGCCGGCGTACAGTGCCGCCACGCCGTCGGTGGGATCAAGCTGGCGCGCTTTGTCCAACAGCGGCTGCGCTTCGTCGTACTTGCTGAGTTTGTACAGCGCGATACCGAGGGCGCGGTTCGCTCCCGCGTTTTCCGGACTCGCGTCGCGTTCCTTTGCGAGCGCCAATACGGCCGACGAAAGCCCGGCTCTCGTGACGGCAGCCGACGACGCAGCGGCGGCGCGACCGAGCGGGGTGCTCGTGCCGGGCCCGTTGGGCACCACACGTCCCTGTGGCGTGCTCTGCCCAGGGCCTGGTGGCACCGCGCGTCCCTGTGGAGTGCTCTGCCCAGGACGCCCCTGCGGGGTCGACTGCCCGACGCCGCTCGCCGGCGCCTTGGACGCGGCCGGCGCCTTGGCGGGGGCCGGCGCTTGGGTGGTGTCTGACGTGGTGCCCGGCTTCGCCGGAGGAGTCTTCGCCACAACCTGAGCGGACACACGCGTGCCGCCCCCGATCGCGAGGGCGGTGAACAGTCCGAGTGCTCTCCAGCGCATCATTTCTCTCTCCTACCGGTCAGGATCCAGCATGTCTTCAAACCGCAGCCACTGCTTGTAGAAATACAGATCCACATAGCCAAGACTGCCGTTCCGATTTTTTCGAACCAACAGTTCCGTCGCTCCCTCGACGCCGGTGCTCGGCGCGTACATCTCTTCACGGTACAGCCCGAGCACGACGTCCGCATATTGCTTGACCGCGCCACGCGCATCGAAATCGTCAAGCGTTGGCCGCCGGTCGGTCCGTCCGCCATCTCCACGCAAGGCCGGCACATGCGAGGTCACCAACAGCGCCACGCGTTCCGCGAGCGCCAGTGCCTTGAGATCCCGCACCGCCCCAGCCAGCGCATCATCAAGTCCGCTCACGCCGGTGGTGAGCGCCTGTACCGCATCGAGCACGACCACGTCCGTGCCCGGGTGCTCCGAGAGCAACGTCGCCACGTCGGACGTCGTACCGCGCGCGAGCACCGCGATGGCCGGCATCCGCTGCCGCAGTCGAACCGCGGCAGCACCTACGGCGGTCCGGGACTGCTCATCCAAGGCGCCGCTCCACAGGGCATCAATCCGAATCCGCCCCTCAATCGCCAGCGCACGCTCAATGACGCGATCCGTGTGCATCTCACTCGTGATGAACAGCACCCCGTGCCCCGCCTCTGCCATTCGTAACGCAATCGCCAGCGCGAGGCTGGATTTTCCGCTCCCAATATCGCCGCCGAGGCAGACCATATCGCCACGACGAATCCCGCCACCCACACATCGGTCGATGCTGGGAAACCCCGTCGCGAACGCATCGTCGGCGGGGTTCCCATCGGCGATGGCGTCCACACGATGCACCGCGAGGTCCAAGGGCGAACGGTCGGTCGGGCGTGTCACGTGCAGAAATCTCCCGAACGGGGGCTAAGGCAACCTATAATTACGAGCAGAGGCAACGGGGGGCAAGTCTAGCATTCACAAGACCTTGCCTCCTTCAGCCCCCTTCAGGCGAGCGATAAGCCGCTCCAGCTCCAAACGTGTCCCTCGGTCAAGGTGCGGCGCCGTGACCTCGGTCACCTTTGTGAGCGCCATCGCCGCCTGATGCGGGTCGTCGACCGCGGTCACCTCCACCAGACGGGCAATCGCCGCACGCATGGGGGGGCTCAGGGCAATGCTCGAGAGCCAGTGGCGAGCGCCGTCCGCCCGGGTGCGCCGGAGGGTCACGGGCAGCGCGACAGGGGGCACCATGGCATCGGCAAGCCGCGCCGCGAGCAGCGTGGCCATCGCGGCCTCGCGAGTTCCCCCCAGCGGAGCACGCCCCGCGAGCGCCGCAAGGGCTCGAAACGGAAACTCAGTTCCTGGCAGGGTATACGGAGGCGGCGTGAGCACAGGGCCAATGATACCCCAAACTTGCCTTGGGCAGAAGGTGGGAACCCCCGTCCCGAACCGTTAGATTCGAACCATGCCCCTTTACCGCCGCCTGCTCGCCTTCCTCCGCCCCCATTGGTGGCGGCTGGTCGGCAACGTGGGGTGCAATGTCATCGGCACCGCGCTCGACGGGGCGGCGTTCATTCTGCTCATCCCGTTCCTGAACACGCTGCTCGGCGCTGATCAAGTCGTCCCGGGCGGGATGGGGTGGCTGTCGCGCCTGATGAATGCCTTAGTGTTGCCGTTCCTGGTCGCCGGCGACAAGCGCAGTTCCCTGCTCGGCGTGATCGGTGTCATGCTGGTGCTGGTCATCATCAAGAATCTCTTCCTCTGGATGGGTGGGCAGATCGGCGCCTCGCTGCAGGAGCGGCTCACCCGCGATCTGCGCGACACCGTCTTTCACCACATGCAGCGCCTCCCGCTTGGGTGGTTCTCTCGCACGAAGACGGGGCAGATCATGGCCCGAATCCTCACCGACACCGAGCAGGCCAAGGCGATTCTCGCCGAAGTCTTTGCCCGGTCGGTGATGAATCTGTCGCAAATCATTGTGACGATCGTGATTTTGGTGCGCATCTCGCCACGCCTCGCGCTCATCTCGTTGGTCATCGCGCCGCTCATCACCGCGGTGATCCAGCCGATCCTTCGCAAGTTGCGCAAGGGACACCGCACGCTGCGTAACGAGTACGGCGAAATCACAAGCGTGCTCCAGGAAGTGATCAGCGGGGTGCGCCTCGTGAAGAGCTTTCAGGGCGAACCCTACGAAGACAAGCGGTTCAGCGCCGCGAGCGGGAACTACACGCGCGGCATGATCCGGATCACTCGGCTCTCGTTGCTGTCTGGCCCCCTCACCGAAATCCTCGGCACCGTCGTCGCCATGATGGTGCTTTGGTTCGGCGCCGAGTTGGTGTTCTCAAAGCACATGGAGGGCGGCACACTGCTGACTTTCATGACGCTGGTCATGCGCCTGTTGCCACCGCTCAAGCAACTGTCGCAGGCGCCGACGACGGCGCAACAGTCGCTCGCCGCGGCCGAACGGTTGTTCGAGGTGCTCGACCAGCCCACCGAGGCGCAGACGGATCACGGCACGCGCGACGTCGCGGGATTCACCGGCGCGCTCGCCTTCGAGCACGTCTCCTTCTCGTACGGCGACGAGCCGGTACTGCAGGACATCTCGCTCTCCGCACGCCGTGGCGAGGTGGTGGCATTAGTGGGATCGAGCGGAGCGGGGAAGAGCACCATGGTGGATTTGATTCCGCGCTTCATCGAACCGACGAGCGGTCGCATCACACTCGACGGCATCGACACGCGCGATCTCAAGCTCCCCTCGCTCCGCGCGCTCACCGGCATTGTGAGCCAAGATACGGTGCTCTTCAACGACACCGTACGTGCGAACATCGCCTATGGAGCCGCCGAGCGGTATACGGACGCGCAGGTCGAGGCCGCCGCCCGTGCGGCGAATGCGCACGCATTTATTGCCGCGCTCCCAGACGGCTACAACACTGTGCTCGGAGAACGCGGCACCCGGTTGTCGGGTGGGCAACGCCAGCGCATCGCGATCGCGCGCGCCTTGCTCACCGATCCTCCAATCCTCATTCTCGACGAAGCGACCTCGGCCCTCGATACCGAGAGCGAGCGGTTGGTTCAAGAAGCGATCGATCGGCTGCTGGCCGGGCGCACCGTGTTCGTGATTGCGCACCGGTTGAGCACCATCGCCAATGCCTCGCAGATTTTAGTGCTCCACAAGGGGCGCGTGATCGAGCGCGGCACCCACCCCGAACTACTGGCGCTCGGCGGCTCCTACGCGCGCCTCGCCGGGTTGCAGCGCGCGGAGCCGTGACCGCTCCCGTCCCCTCGGGGCCGTCCTCGGTGACGCCAAGAGCGCGTGCGCTCCGAAGGCCCACCGTCCTGCACCGCATCGAGTACGCCGCATTGCGGGTGTTCACCGGATTGCTCGCTCCACTCGGCGTGCGGCGGGCGGCGCAGGTCGCCGGTGTGATTGGCACCTGGGGCTATTCCCCGTTCGGGATTCGGCGCGGCGTCGTGGAGCGGCAAATCGCGGCCGCCTTTCCGGACTTCGACCAGGCGCGCGTGCACGAAGTCGCCCGCGAGTCGTATCGCAACCTGGGGCGCGTGACGGTGGAAGCGACCGTCCTCGCGAGCATTGGCCCCGAGCACGCGATCCCGCTCTTCCACGATTGCCCCGAGGATTGGGGGCGACTTGTCGCGGCCCACGGGCAGGGGAAAGGGGTGGTGCTGGTGGCCGGCCACGTCGGAAGTTGGGAGCTCGCGGCTGCCTATATGTGCGCACGGGGATTGCCGATCGCGGGCATTGTGCGCGGTGCGTCGAATCCGCTCGCGGAAGCGTACTTCAAGCGCACACGCGAACGGTTAGGGGTAACCGTGGTGCACGACAGCGAGGCGGTGCGACGCGTACCGCGTCTGCTGCGGGACGGACAGGTCGTGGGTTTCTTGTCCGACCAAGCTGCTGTCGGGCTCGCGTCGACGTACGTGAACTTTTTCGGCCGTCCCGCAAAAACACCGCGCGGCGGCGCGGTGTTCGCGCTCCGAGGCGACATCCCTGTGGTGTTCGTCGCAGCCATGCGTCAGCCCGACGGGCAGTATCGACTCGTCGTGGAGGACGTACCGGTCACCCACACCGGGGACCGCGAGCGTGATGTCGATGACATTATGATCCGCTTTACGGCCATGCTCGAACGTCTCGTGCGGGCGTATCCAGAGCAGTATTTCTGGCAGCACCGGCGCTGGAAACATCAGCCGCCGGATACTCCTCCTGAACTCCGTCAACCATGACGTACGACGTCCTGAAGCTGCGCGCGAATGAATTTCCTTGGGCGGTACGCGGGGAGGCGATCTATCTCGATCATGCATCCACCGGCCCGATTCCCCAGCGCGCGCGCGACACGCAGCAGGAGTGGATTCTCACGCGCGCCGAGCCGCATCGGTTGTCGCCGGAGATGTTGTTCCCGGTGTTCGCCACCGCACGCGAGCGGATCGGGCAGTTGATCAACGCCCCCGCGTCGTCGATTGCGCTGATGACGAACACGTCGCACGGTCTGAATCTCGCCGCCCGTACCCTGCCCTTTGGGAACGGCGATGTCATCCTTGGCTCACACGGCGAGTTTCCCGCGAATGTGTATCCCTGGTTCGCGGTGGCGAAGGCGAAGGGCGCCGAGTATCGGCTGATGCCGATGGCGGGCGATTACCCGGACGAGGACGCGATCATTCATACGATCGAAACCGACCCCCGAGTGAAGGTCGTGGCGCTCTCGTGGGTGAGCTTTTGGAGTGGCTATGCTATTGATCTCGCGCGCATCGGTGCGGCGTGCAAGGCGCGAGGCGTCTATTTCGTCGTCGACGGCATCCAGGGCATCGGTCCGCGTGCGCTCGATCTGTCGGCCGTGCATGTCGACATCTTGTCGGCGGGCTGCCAGAAGTGGTTGATGTCGCCGTGGGGTACCGGGTTCGCGTACGTGCGTCCCGGGCTCGTCCAAGAGTTGGAGCCGGTCGAGGTCGGCTGGATGTCGCAGGCGACCGCTGGTGATTTCTCCAAGTTCTTGGACTACGATCCCACCTGGGCGAGCGATGCGCGTCGCTTTGAAGTGATCACCCTGGACTTCGTGAGCTTTGCATCGATGGCCGAGTCGATCGGACTCTTTCTCGAGCTCGGACCAGCAGCGGTCGAGACGCACGTGAGCTCCCTGGCGGATCGGGCGGTGGCATTCGTCGATGGCCATCCGACGGTCTCACTCGTGACCCCTCGCGACGCGGCACGCCGCGCGGGCCTGCTGGCCTTCCGCACCGCCGACGCGCACGCCTCGAGCGCTCGTCTCGCGGCAGCGAAGGTTGCGCACGCGGTGCGCGAAGGGTGCGTGCGCATCGCCCCGCACTTCTACAACACGGCTGACGAACTCGACGCGGCGCTCGCACTGCTCTAAGCGCGCCAGCGCCGATCTAAGCGCGCCAGCGCCGCGTCGACCAGCCGAGCGGTCAGCCCAGTTTCACCAGCGCGATATCGCGCGCGCCCTTCCGTACCAAGAACCAGCGGCCGTGCACGGCAGTCGACGCGGCAACCATCGGCGCATCTGCGGCAATCTTCTCGCCGTTGACCATCACCGCGCCCTGCTGCAGGAGCTTTTTCCCAGCGCCGCGCGATTGCGCGAATGCCTGCTCAAGCACCGTCAGCACATCGACATCCGCATCCGGGAGCGCCACTAGCGGAATCTCGCGCGAGAGCATCTCAAAGACCTCGGCCGCAATCGTCCGCGGATCGAGCTTCTTGTCGAAGATGATGCGACTGGCACGCTCGGCGGCGTCGGCAAGCTCCGCACTGTGCAGGAGCGTCGTCACCTCACGCGCGAGCGTCCGTTGCGCCCGACGCTCATGCGGTGCCTCGGCGTGCGACGCTTCAAGCGCTTCGATCGTGGACTGATCGAGTAGCGTGAACATGCGGAGATACTTCCCGACGTCGGCGTCCTCAGCGTTGATCCAAAACTGGTAGAACTGGTAGGGCGAGGTCAGCGACGCGTCGAGCCACACGGCGCCCGCTTCGGTCTTGCCGAATTTCTGTCCGCTCGAGGTTGTGACGAGCGGAAGCGTCACCGCAAAGGCCTCGGCCGACGATGCGCGACGGATCAGCTCTGTGCCGGCCGTCATGTTCCCCCACTGATCGCTCCCGCCAATCTGCAGCGACACGCCGTCGTGCTGGCTCAGATGCAGGAAGTCGTACGCCTGCATGAGCATGTACGCGAACTCGGTAAACGAGATGCCATTCTCGAGGCGCGAGGCCACCGAGTCCTTAGCCAGCATGTAGTTGATCGAGAAATGCTTGCCGGTGTCGCGCAGAAAGCTCACGAGGTCCAGCGAGCGCAGCCAGGCGGCGTTGTTGCGCATCAGCACCACCGGAGCCGACGACTGGCCCAATGCGCGCTGGCAGATCCCCTCGAGCTGCGCGTGAATCGCCGCGGCATTTGCGTCGATCTTCTCGACCGTCATCAGCGTCCGCTCGTTGGCCTTACCGGAGGGGTCGCCGATCATTGCGGTGCCGCCACCAACGAGCGCCACCGGTGTGTGCCCGGCGCGTGCGAGGTGGACGAGCCCCATGACCGGAACGAGGTTCCCCACGTGCAGGCTCGCTGCGGTCGGGTCGAACCCGCAGTAGCCGCGGACCGGGCCCGTGGCGAGATGCGCGGCGAGGCCTTCGGTCTGTTGGTACAGCAGGCCGCGCCAGGCGAGTTCTTCGAGCAACGAAATGGGCTGAGACATACTCCAAAGCTAGGCAGGGCAGGGCGCGCTGTCACTCGCCCCGACCGTCCGATTTGACCAGGCCGCGCGTTGCCCCACCCCTGCAACGGCTCTAGACTTCCCTCTCTGCCATGAAACGTCGCCCTCTTTTCATCTTCCTCGCCGTTGTGGCGGTGCTGGGCGCCCTTGGCGTCACCGGCCTCGGCATCGGCTGGGCGATGGTCTGCAGTGGCAACAAGTGCCCATCGCTCGAGCAGCTGGAGAAGTACCAGCCCCGCCAGACCTCCCGCCTCTACGCAGCCGACGGTCGCTTTATCGCCGAAATCGGCCTGGAGCGCCGAACCCTCGTCAAGCTCGACCAGATCCCGAAGCACGTGCAGCAAGCGTTCGTGATCACCGAGGACAAGCGCTTTTACAGCCACGGCGGGATCGATTTCTCGCGCATCTTTGGCGCGGTGCTCGCCAACGTCCGGAATCGCGGCATTTCGCAGGGATTCTCCACCATCACGATGCAGCTGGCGCGCAACCTGTTCCCCGAGAACCTCAAGGCGCGGGAGAAGACGCTCACGCGCAAGCTGCGCGAGGCCAAGGTCGCACGCGCCATCGAGGCCAAGTACTCCAAAGATCGGATCCTCGAGCTCTATCTCAATCAGATCTATCTCGGCAACGGCGCCTATGGCGTGGAGTCAGCCGCGCATCGCTATTTCGGCAAGTCGGTCAAAGATCTGAACATCGCCGAAGCCGCAACCCTTGCCTCGCTTCCCAAGGCACCCGAGCGCTATAACCCGCGCCGCTTTCCAGACCGCGCGGTGCAGCGACGCAACACGGTGGTCGAACTCATGCGGCGTGCGAGCGCCGTTGGTGATGCGGACGCGTCATTGGCCAGTGCGTTCCCACTGCGCCTGTCGCGCAAGCGCGGTGGCACCAGCGAAGTGGCCCCGTACTTTGTGGACTGGGTGCGTCGTGCACTCGATGAACGGTTCGGCAAAGATCTGTATCAGAAACCGCTCAAGGTCTTCACCACCCTCGACCTCGACCTTCAGGGCTCCGCCGAACGCGCGCTCGACCGTCAGCTTCGCGCAGTCGAGGCGGGGCAGTGGGGCCCCTTCCCGCATCGCACGTATGAGCAGTGGCTCGCGCGCGGCGGCTCGAACGCTCCCGACGACACCGTCGCCTCGCCGTACCTGCAGGGCGCCTTCGTTGCGCTCGACCCTCGCACGGGCGCGGTGCGTGCGTTAGTTGGCGGGCGTGATTACGAAGACTCGAAGTTCGATCGCGCCACCCAGGGCCTCCGTCAGCCGGGTTCGACCTTCAAGCCCATCGTCTACAGCACCGCGATTCAGGCTGGTCGGCCGCCGAGTTACATGGTGGATGATTCGCCGCTGGAGATGGCGCAGCTCGATCCCAACAAGCCGTGGACACCGCAGAACTTCGATCTCAAGTTCTGGGGCCCCATGACCATGCGGCACGGACTCTACGAGTCGCGCAACATGATTGCCATTCGCGTGGGCATGGAAGTCGGCGAGCAGAATGTGGTGCAGATGGCCAAGAAATTTGGCATCACCACGCCGGTTCCCCCGTATCCGTCAGTCCACATCGGCTCGGCCGACGTCTATCCGCTCGAGATGATTGCCTCCTACTCGGTGTTCTCCAATCTCGGGTGGCGCGTCCCTCCGACACCGATCGTGCGCGTCGAAGACGAGAAGGGGACCGTCCTGTACAAGCCGGAGCCCGAGCGCGAAGAAGTGCTGTCGCGCGAAGAAGCGTGGCTCATGGTGGACATGATGAAGGACGTCATTCGAAAAGGCACCGCATACGGCAGTGTGGGGCAGTACTTCCGCATCCCCGCCGGCGGGAAAACGGGCACCACCAACGACGGGACGAACGTCTGGTTCGTGGGGTACACCGCCGATCTCGTCGCCGGCGTCTGGATGGGTCTCGATAAGCCGCAGACCATCATGAAGAATGCGCAGGGCGGGCGGCTCGCCGCCCCAGCCTGGACAGCCTTCATGCGCGAAGTCTATGAGCGGAAGCCGACACCGCCCGACTGGCCCCGCCCCGCGGCCATTACGTCGCGGACCATCGACGCGGGCACGGGTCTCTTGCACGGTCCCGCGTGCCCCAACGAAGACGCGTACACGGACTACTTCATTCCGGGCACCGAACCGACGCGCTACTGCCCGCCGCGCACGACCGTCGTGAGTAAAAAGAACCCATGAGTCACCGCGTGGCGTTGCCCGAACAGGTGCGCTACCACGCCAAGTGGGTCCTGCCGATTACGGCGCCCGCCATCGAGAACGGCACGGTGATCGTCGAAGGCGAGACGATCGTCTGGGTCGGCCCGCGCGATCGGGCACCCGCCGCGCAGGGCGACGTGCGCCACGACGAACTCGGCAATGCCATCCTCCTCCCGGGGCTCGTCAACACCCACACGCATCTCGATCTCACCGTCATGCGTGGGCTGCTGGAAGGGCTGTCGTTCTTTCCGTGGATTCGCACGCTCACGGCCGCGCGAACGGACGTGCTCAATTCCAACGCGCTGTTCGAAAGCGCGCAGCTCGGCGTCGTCGAAGGGCTGCAGCACGGCATCACAACCTACGCCGACACCGCCCCTGATCCCGCGGGCTTCGACGCGATGCGCGAGCTCGGCGTCCGTGGAATCTTTTATCTCGAAACGTTCGGCCCCGACCCCGAGCAGTGCGATCGCGCGGTCGATAATCTGCACCGCACCATGCGGGCCTTGGATCCCAAGGCCACGCCGCTCGTTGGGCTCGGTGTCTCGCCCCACGCGCCATACTCGGTCAGCGACGAACTCTTCACCGCGGTCGCCAAGCTCGCCGTCGAACTCAAGCTCCCGCTTGCCACGCACATTGCCGAGAGCGAAGAAGAGCAGTCCCTCGTGGTCGACGGCGATGGCGCCTTCGCGGCCTTCCTCAACGGGCGCAACATCCCCGTGCGCCCACGCGGGCGCTCGCCTATTGCGATGCTTGAGCGGTGTGGCGTCCTGTCGTCGCGCACATTGCTGATTCACGCCGTGCGGGCCGACGCCACCGACCGCGCCACCATTGCAGCGCATGGCTGCGGCGTGGCCCACTGTCCTGCGTCCAACGCCAAGCTCGGCCACGGCATCGCCCCGCTCGCGGCAATGCTCCAGGCAGGAATCCACGTGGGTTTGGGGTCCGACTCCATGGCCAGCAATAACCAGATGGATTTGATCGCCGAGGGTCGGCTCGCGATGCTCGCGCAACGCGCCTCCGCGCAGCGCGATGACGTGCTTGATGCCCGAACAATGGTCGAGATTGCCACCCTCGGCGGAGCCAAAGCGCTCGGGCTGGCCGGCACCATCGGTTCGCTTGAGCCTGGGAAGGCCGCCGATCTCGCGGCCTTCACGATTCCCGTTGGAGCGAACCCCGTCTACAACCCATACGACACGTTCATTTGGTCGATGGCCGGTGCACCCGCGTGCCGCGTCGTGGTGGCCGGACGCGAGCGCCTCCGCGACGGGCAGGTGGTTGGCTGCGACACTGAGGCACTCGTGTCCCGCGTCACGGAGACCGCTGCACGGCTCGCCTCGTGGAAAGCGCAGCGCGGCTAACGCGAGCGCACGGCGCGCGCTGGCAGGAGGTAACAGGGCTGTGACCATTGCCACGCTAGCGCCCGTCGAGGCCCGGCATGTAGCTTTCTACGGTACCCTTCGAAAGGCGATGCTGTGACGGATATGAAAGGACCAACCGCACGAATCTGGCGCGACGGCTCACTCGTGGAGTGGGCTGATGCCACCGTGCACGTCATGGCGCATGCGCTCCATTACGGCTCGAGCGTCTTCGAAGGGATGCGCTGCTACGAGACCCCAGAGGCGGGCGCCGTTTTCCGGCTGCGCGACCATATGCGCCGCCTCAAGGACTCGGCCAAGATCTACCGCCTTGAGACCAAGTGGAGCATCGACGAACTCTGCGATGCGACCATTCAGACCATCGCCTCCAACGGCCTGCGCCACTGCTATATCCGGCCGATTATCATGCGCACCGGCGAGAACATGGGGATCTGGCCAAAGAATGCGCCGATCGAAACCATGATCATCTGCTGGAACATGGGTTCGTACTTCGGCGACGAAGCGCTGCTCACCGGAACAGATGTCCGAGTGGCGAGCTGGCGTCGTGCGGCCCCCAACACCTTCCCCGCGCTGGCGAAGGCTGGTGGCAACTACCTGAACTCGCAGCTCACCAAGATCGAGGCCAAGGCCGACGATTATGCCGAGGGGATTATGCTCGACTCGGCAGGATTCGTGGCGGAAGGAAGCGGTGAGAATCTGTTCGTCGTGCGCGACGGGGTCATTTACACCGCGCCCCTCAGCTCCGGCATTCTGCACGGTATCACCCGCGACTCCATCATGCGTATTGCGGCCGACCTCGGCTACACTGTGCGCGAGATGGTCATGCCGCGTGAGTTCCTGTACATCGTGGACGAAGCGTTCTTCTGCGGTACGGCCGCCGAGATCACGCCCATTCGGTCCATCGACCAGCTCCCGGTCGGTACGGGAGCGCCGGGGCCTGTCTACAAGGCTGTTCGCGACCGCTTCATGGGGATTGTGAAGGGGGTGCTCCCCGACCCGTACGGTTGGCTCACCGCAGTGCCGCTCCCACCCACGGCGTCGACTAGTAGGTGACAGCCCGCGAGAAGCGGCGCTGTCGTGTCTCCTATCGGAGGATCACGTGATCGCTGGCTGTCTCGCGCTCAACTCGTCGTTCGAGCCACTCACCATGGTGCCGTTGCGTCGTGCACTGCGCTTGGTGATTGATGGCAAGGCCGAGGTCGTAGAAGCTGATCTGGATGCGCTCGTGCGCTCCGAACGATTGGCCTATCCGCGCCCGCTCGTGATCCGACTCACGAAGTTCATTCATGTGCCGCGGCGATTCCGGCGACAGGTGACCAATACCTTTCTCTTCGCCCGCGACGACTACACCTGCCAGTACTGCGGACGCGCAAATAGCGCGCTCCGCCAGCGAGAATCGCTCACGCGCGATCATGTGGTGCCGCTGTCGCGCGGTGGTCTGAATGTGTGGACCAACGTGGTCACCGCCTGCTCTGGCTGCAATACCCGCAAGGCGGACCGCCTGCCGGAGGAAATCGGCATGCATCCCAAGCACGCGCCCGTTGAGCCGCACTTCGTGCACCTCTCGTGGGCGGTGCGTCGGCTCACGCCGGCGCAGGCCAAGTACATTCGGATGTTTTACGGTGCGGGAATGCTCGAGCAACTCGAAGCGCTGGAGCAACTGCCCGCTCGTGCTATGGCACGCGGAACATCGGGGTACTAGCCTCGTACTCGCGCGACTCGCTACCGAGCAGCTTTGCCGCGACGGTGCGAAGCCCCCGCGTGATGATCGTGCCAGGGTTTGCCTTGCCGGTGAGCCCAGGTTGAAGATCGCCGCGTAACCAGCGCTCCACTTCGTCGAGGTCGGTGAGACTCAACATCGTGGTCTCGAGCGTGGCCAAATAATATTGCCGACGGCCCACCGGGAGCGCCGTGATCGCCACGCGGGTACGACGTGCGACCGCAGCCTCGGCGTCCTCAATCCGCGCGTACTTGCCGAGTGGGAGTGGACGGTCGTTCACGATCTGTACGACTTCGTACTGTTTATCCATTGCGGTGTAGCGCACCACGACGTCGTATTCCGCAGTGCGCTCGATCTGATTGAGCAGCGACCCTTCCGACCAGAGCTCCACGCGGAAGTGCAGCCGAAGCGGGAAGCTTGCCGCGAGCAGCTCGCGCACCTTGCTCAACGACAACATGTTGCGCGCTTGTACGACCGGCCCCGTGTTGGCGACCTGGGCGGCCTCCGGCAGCGTGATCTCCAGCACGGGACGCTGCTGCGCGTGCAGCACCGTCCCATACCCGAGTGTGAGTGCGAGGACGAGCGCGAACAGGGGAGGGAAGGGGTTTCGCACGTGCTAGAACCGACGCTCCAATCGCATAAAGAAGCGTCCGGGTTCGGCCGCATCGCTGACCGCCTTGGCCCAATAGAAGCCCAGGCCGCCGAAGTCGAGACCGATGCCGATGTCCCGTTTGAAGGAGTTCATATCGGGGAGGCGATCCTTGTCGATATTCACACCCCCATTGCTGGCGCCCACATTCCAGCCGCGTCCGGCGTCTGCAAAGAGCACCCACTGCGCTTCATGGTTGAGCCCGGGGCGCCACCACTCGTCCCCGGCGTCGTCGCGGAAGATCCCCGAGAACAACCGCGAGCGGAGCTCCACCTGCGCCAACGCCATTCGGTCGCAGAACCCCGGGGTGCCAGATATCGCGTTGCCCGTCGAACAGTTCAGGATGTCCGGGGCGAGAGAGGTTTCGCGAAACCCAAAGCCAGGCAACGTGCCTGGACCACCGAGCGCCATCCGTTTCTGCAGCGGGAGCGCGTCACCGCTCAACCATCCGCCAGCCGCAATTCGCAGGTTCAGGAACGCATGCGGCGAAATACGGTTGTAGCGGCGCAGGTCTACCATGCCGCGGGTGTAGTTCACCGGTTTGGTGAGGCCTGCGATGCAGAGCGCGAGCGTCTCCTTTGCACACGGTGCCGCTGGCGACGTGAGCGTGCCCGTGCCATTCTCCCAGTCAAAGGTGGCGTACCAGCCGGACCATGCCGATCGTTGCTTCTCGCGCGTGTCGACACGGGCACGCACCGAGAGCAGGTGCATCGCCCCAACGGCCTCCAGCGGATTTTCTCTCCACGCTTCATTGCCGCGCAGTAGCGACCAGGGATTCCGTGCGGCGACATTGTCCCACGTTTCGGCACTCACGGTCATCGTGAGGTCAGCCTCGTCCGTGGCTTGGAGTCGCACGACCCCTTCTCCGCCATGTCTGGCGTAGTAGTCACGATAGTCTCGGTGCAGCAAAGCGGACGACAGTCCGACTTCGCCATCGCTCAGCTGCCACGACTCCGTGGACTGCACCACGTCAAACACGTGTGCCCCAAGCACCAGGCCCCACGGTTTACCAAGCTGCACATCGATACGCGCGTCGTGCCCGAGGGTGCGGTTGTCCCATCGGACGGGGCTCGCGGTGCGTACGACGCCAAAGGTCTCGACGTTGATCTTTCCCCAGTCGGTGATGCGCCGAAACCGGGGCCCGGCGACAAACGACCATCCCTCCACACGATTGTAGGCGCGGGAGGCGACGTAAAAGAAATCCGTGTACGCCTCGCCGCGCCGAAACTCGTGGCGGATGCTCCGACGCGACCACCAGCCGTCGTCGTACGCCGCATCACGTTCGGCGACGAGTTTCTCTCCCTCGAGATGGTACCGCAGGAGCTCCGCCTGCACGCGGATCTCCCCGCCGATCGTCGCGCTGTCCTGTCCGGTGATCGTTCCGCCAATCACAATCAGGTGCTGAGCGATTCGTGCACCGGGGGCAAACCGCACATCCGCGTTGATCGCCACGAGCGTGCCGTTCACAGTGCCGGCAATGGTCACCGGACCATTGAGCACCGCCACATCGCCGGTCGAGCTCGTGCCGCGCGCAAGTTCGAAGGCGCCGTTGGCACGCGTCGTGGGCGCGGCATTGTAGAGCTCGGTTGCGGTACGTGCCACGCTTGTCAGCCGTGCTCCGTTCTCATCGGCACGATTCTGCGCAGCGAGTGCGTGCGCTACCGGGTGTGCAAGAACGAGCAACGCCAAAGCGACCACACGAGTCGCGTTCGCAACGATTGCCAGCATCTGGTCACTCTCCAAGCGAGGTGAGTCCAAGCCGCTTCATACGTCGATACAGGTTCGGTCGATCGGTGTTGAGTCGGCGCGCGGCTTCGGCCACCACGCCGTTGGCCGCCGAAAGTGCGCGACTGATGAGCAACTTCTCGTGCTCGTCCAGCGCGTCGCTCAGGGTGAGCTCCGGCTGAACGAAATCAGGGAGCGCAGGGCTGAGCCCGACCTGTCCATTCTCGCTGAGCGGAAGCACCGCCCGCACCTCTGGTAGGCCAATTGGCGCCCCCGCGTGCAGGATCGATAACCGCTCCACGATGTTCGCCAGTTCGCGCACATTGCCGGGCCAACGATGGCGCATGAAGTACTGAATGGCCTCGTCGGTCCATACCGGTGCGGCTTGGCCAGAGCGCTGGCGCTGCAGGGCGGCAAAGTGACGCACGAGCGCTGGGATATCCGACGGGCGCTCACGGAGTGGCGGTACCGAGACGGGAATCACATTCAAGCGGAAATAGAGATCCTCGCGGAACTGTCCATCGCGGACCGAACGTTCGAGATCGCGATTCGTCGCCGCCACAATGCGCACGTCCACCCGAATCGGCGTTCCACCGCCGACACGTTCAATCTCCTTGGCCTCAATCGCGCGCAGCAGTTTGGCCTGTGCTTCTGCCCCAAGGTCCCCGACTTCGTCGAGCAAGAGTGTCCCGGTGTGGGCCAGCTCAAAGCGGCCGAGTCGGCGGTCCGTCGCCCCGGTGAAGGCGCCACGCTCGTGCCCAAACATCTCACTCTCCACCAAGTCACGCGGAATCGCCGCACAGTTCACGCGAACAAACGGGCGCTCTCGGCGCGGGCTTCCGGCATGGATCGCTGATGCCACCAATTCTTTGCCCGTGCCGCTCTCGCCGGTGATCAGCACACGTGCGTCGCTAGGAGCCACGCGCGCAATCATGGCACGTAAGGCATGCATCGCGGGGCTCTCACCAACCAACTCCCCGGCTAAGCCGAGGTCGGCGCGCAACGCGGTACGCTCGCGGCGGGCCAAGCGCAGTTCGAGCGCACTGTTGATCGCGAGCAGCACGCCCTCAGGGCTCAGCGGCTTCTCGAGAAAATTCACTGCCCCCAACCGCGTGGCCTTCACCGCGTCGGCAAGTCCGGCTCGGCCGCTCATCATCACCACCGGCAGATCCGGATACGCGGCACGCAGGCGTTCCAGCACCGCCATTCCATCGAGCAGGCCGGGAATCATCAAGTCGAGCAGCACCAGGTCGGGCTCCGACTCGGTCGCACGCGTCACCCCCGTCGCGCCGTCGGGTGCTTCACGAACCTCGAACCCTTCAGAACCGAGGAGCGCCCCCACCATGCGGCGGATGTTCGGCTCGTCGTCAATGATCAGGACAGAGGCCACGGGTCAGCGCTCCTGCGGCTCAGCGAGCAGCCTTCGCCCATGCGTCGAATCACCCGCTGCTGGCAACACGAGACGAATTTCGGTCCCTTTCCCCATGGTGCTCTCCGTTTCCACGGTCCCGTGGTGCGCAACCATCGTTTGCTTCACGATCGCCAGCCCGAGCCCTGTTCCACCGGTTTTGTCTGTGACGTACGGGTCCCAAATCCGATCCAGCCGCTCTGGCGCAATCCCCACACCGTGATCGCGCACGGCAACCACCACGGCTGTTCCAGCCGTCGCCTGCCGCAAGCACACGCTCACCGCGAGACGCGGATCATCGTGGGTCGCCTGCACCGCGTTCAGGAGAATATTCGTCAACGCCCGACTCAAGGCGTCGTACTGCCCCGTCACGTGTGGGAGTGCGTCCGCCACATCCACTGCGCACTGCACATGAGGTGGCACCGTTGTACGCGTCACCGCACGGACGAGTTCCCCCATGTCCACTTCCGACACCGGACCCTCGGGGAGTCGACCGAACTGCGCGAAACTCGTAGCCATCGCGTCCAGTCGCGCCGACTCTGAATCCAACACCTCCACCACCTCCGACAGCTCCGGCCCGACGTTCCGTTTCAGCTGCGCAACAGCAAAACGAATGGGCGTCAGCGGATTCTTCAGTTCGTGTGCGACCTGACGTGCCGATTCTCGAAAGGCTTCCAGCCGCTCTGCCTCAACGGCCGCTCGTCGACCGGCGGCAAGTCCGAGCTCCATCTGCCGCATCTCCGACCTGAGCACCTCAAACTCCGGAGCGCCGCGCCCTCGGCTCGCCGGGAGTGGCTCCCCCCGTCGCACCAGCGCGGTCCATCGGACCAACTCCGTGAGCGGCCGACTCAGCTGGCGACTCAAGTGCCCCGCGGCGCGCGAGGCGAGAAAGGTCAGCAGCGCGAGCAACAGCGTGCCCAAGACCAACAGCGCCGGGATCCCCTGGCGCGACAGGAATCCAAAGCGTTCGGCATTGGTCAGCGAGCGCGCGAGCTCCCCTTCGTGCGCCGCGATCGCCGCCGAGTCCGCCGCCGATCGTGCCCCACGGCGGGCGATAGCGATCGTCGCCGCCCCAGTCGAGGCGGCATGCTCCCAGGCTGCCGTTCCGTCCATCTGGCCGAGGAATCCCACAACCGTTGCCCCCCACGCCAAAGTCAGCACAATCGCCGGTACAAAGGCGAAAAGCGCCAAAATGGCAAAGAGTCGGGAACGGAAGCCGAGTCGTTTCAACACAGGTATCTACGGCCCTGGGGCTGGGAGGGTTTCGATTAGGAACATATGGAGGGGCCGGACCCCCGTCGAGGTGACAAACCCCCGGAGGTCCATTAGGTTCTATAGTACGAAGCGCCGAGCGCATCGATGATCGTGCTGGGCCTAGGGCCCCGACCATCGGTACGTCCGGCGCCTCGGGGACACCGCGAGGGATACGGCGTCCGCGCCACCAAGCGTTGTCCGGCCCTCGTGGGCAGCTCAGGTGCATCAACACCGGGCCCATGAGAAGCATGTCGGACCACCGGATGGGCGCGCTCGCCCCCTCACACACATATGGAAGCTGCCGCATCGCGCAGACCGTTGGGCTAGACGCCTAGGGGCGCATCGCATGCTTCCGCATCGGCGAACAGCCGGAGACAAGTTGACCGACATGGCACGACATTCACACATCGCCCAGGTGCGGGCGCCCATCGCACCAATGCATCGCGGCCCACAGGCGGTCGCACACAGCGGAATCGGCGGGATCGTCCACGCCCCGAACGCAGCCCTCCTGATCGATTTTGACAACGTCACGATGGGGATCCGCTCCGACCTCGGTCAGGAGCTCCGGAACCTCCTCGGATCCGACATCATCAAGGGAAAGGTCGCCGTCCAGCGTGCGTACGCCGATTGGCGCCGCTATCCGCAGTACATCGTACCGCTCGCCGAGTCCTCGATCGACATGATCATGGCCCCGGCCTACGGTTCGGCCAAGAAGAACGCCACCGACATCCGCCTCGCGATTGATGCCATGGAGCTCGTCTTCACGCGTCCCGAGATCGGCACCTTCATCCTCCTTTCGGGCGACTCGGATTTCTCGAGCCTCGTGATGAAGATCAAGGAATACGGCAAGTACGTGATCGGCGTCGGCATCCGTGAGTCGTCGAGCGACCTGCTCGTGCAGAACTGCGACGAGTACTACTCGTACAATGCGCTCGCCGGTCTGGTGAAGGCGGGCGAAGAGAGCAACGGCCAGAAGCGCGATCCGTGGGAACTCGTCATTGAGTCGATCGACCGCATGGTGCGCAACGGCGACGTCATGCGCAGCGACCGCCTCAAGCAGGTGATGCAGGAGATCGACAGCACCTTTGACGAGAAGGACCTGAACTTCTCCAAGTTCTCCAAGTTCTGCCTCGAGGCCGCCCAGAAGGGGCTGCTGATCGTGAACAAGCTCGACAATGGTCAGCTCGAGGTTGCCCCCGCCAAGGGAGCCAAGGTCGTCCCCGCGGCTGCGTCGCGTGATGCAGCCCCCGCGGGCGAAGGCGCCGAGGCGGGCGAAGGACGTGAAGGACGCGAAGGGCGTGGTGGTCGTCGCGGTCGTCGTGGTGGTCGTGGGCGCAATCGTCGGGATCGTGACGACGCGCCGATGGGCACCACCGCCGAACGCGCAGCGGCTACGGCGTCTGAGATCGCGGGGCAGGACGGCACGGCGGCGCAGTCCGAGGCCGTGACGGGAGGAGCGGTTACGTCAGCCGCTCCAGCGGCCGCTCCGATTGCCGCTCCGATTGCCGCTCCGGCGGCACCGCAGCGTGGTCGCGAACCGCGTCACGAGCGTCAGCCGCGTCCGGACCGCCAGCCGCAGGCCGCGGCGGCTCCGCGCGTCACCCATGCGCATCATGCAGCCGATGCGACCATCGGGACAACAGGCATCCGTCTCACTCGCGACGAAGCGTTTGCCTTGGTGAAGGACGCCGTGACGGCGCTCGTCACCGGCGACGATGCAGTGCCGAGCGAGCGCGTGCGCGAAAAGGCGTTTGCGATTCTCGCGCGCGACAGCGAGTCGTTGAGCGAGCGGAACTTCGCGCGTATTCTGCGCGATGCCCATGACGGCAACGTCGTGGATCTTCGCAAGCGTGGCGATGCGTTTGAAGTGGCGCTCGCCGCCAACGTGCCGAGTGTCTCCGACCAGCTCAACGAGAAGGAGGCTGCGCTCAAGGCGGTTGCCGATCGCGAGAAGGCCGCAAACACCCCGGTCGTACCGCGTGGCATGGGTCCGCGCAGCGCGCCGGGCCGTCCGGGTCGTGGCAGTCCCACCAAGGCCGTGTTGCCCCCCGACTTCCTCCTGATTGGTGTCGTCGACGATTCGCCGGCTCCGGCCCCCAAGGCCGCTCCCGCTGTCGAAGCCGCACCTGTCGCGACGACACGTCCAGCCAAGGAAACCAAGGCTGCAAAGCCCGCAAAGCCCGCAAAGCCTGCGGCCAAGTCGGTTGCAAAGCCAGCCGCCAAGGCGAAGTCGGCAGCGAAGCCCGCAGCGAAGCCTGCAGCGAAGGCCAAGACGGCGGCGAAGGCTGCGCCAAAGGGCAAGAAGGGATAACGCCGTGCGCTGAAGCACGCGCTGAAGCAATCGCTAAAGCACGCGCGGCATTCCCGTGCGTTGCTATGAACGAAACACCGAGCAGGTCGCTAGCGACCTGCTCGGTGTTGTTTAAGCGGAATGCAGCCGTGAGCGCGCGCTAAAAGATCTTGTCGCTCGACCGGCCAAAGTTGTAGCGCAGCCCAAACGACACCGTGTATCCCATGCCGTCGCCGTTGATCAGTGACGTCCCAGCGCCCTTCGTCGGCATGATGGTCGCCTGAAGGTAGGGCGCCCATTGGCCCATCAGCACCATGGCGCCGACCGAGCCAAAGAGTCTGCCGGTTGACCTGGCCGTGTTGATGGCGCTGTCCACGGAATCGCGCTGCGCCGCGGTGGCGTAGGACCGCAGACTGTCGATGGCCGAGCCCACCAGGTTCAACGAATACCCGAGCTCAAAATACGGCTTGAAACTCCCTGCCGCGGGCGAGAGCATCGCCACGCCGAATCCCACGCGCCGCAAATCGGCAATCGAGACAAGGCGAGGTGAGGCCATCCCTGCAATCGACAACTGCGAGGAGCCGGCGAAAATCGCCTGTTCCGCGAACACATGCAGCGCCACGGCCGATCGGGTAATAAACCACTCGGCGCCTGCGGTCGGCGCCGTCACTCGTCCGGTATTCGTGCGGATCGATGTGCCGCCGCCGTACGCTCCCCAGAACCAGGAGTCTTGCCAGGGCTGCGGCGCCACCTGCGCCATCTGCGGCATCTGCTGCGCGCGCGCGATGCTAGGGGTCAGCACGCCAGCGACCATAGTCAGGGACAGCAGGCTACGGCGGATCGAAAGCATGTCCAACCTCGCGTGAATGGCGTCAGCAACACGGGCACGTGAACCGCCGGGCGGCCCTGCGGGCCTCCCAGCGGTTCATTAGTTGGACGATGTGTACGGCGCGAGGGTCACGGTCGTTACTTCAGGATCCCCACCTGCGCCGCGACCTTTCGAATCACCCGAACCGCGTGATCGAGGTCGTCGCGCGTGTGCGCCGCCGACACCTGACAGCGCAGGCGCGCCGTGCCGTGCGGCACCACCGGGAAGCCAAAGCCCGTGATGAAGATCCCTTCATTGAGCAGCATCTCGCTCATCTGGATCGCCGCGGCGGTCTCTCCCACAATGATCGGCACAATCGGCGTCTCGCCGTCCAACGGCTTGAGCCCCGCTTCGATCAGCGACGCTCGAAAGTGCTTCGCGTTCTCGTGCAGTCGGGTCACGCGCTCCGGATGTGCCTCAATGAACTCCACGGACGCCAGCGCACTCGCGGCGATCGTCGGAGCCAGCGCGTTGGAGAACAGCTGCGGACGCGACCGCTGCGTCAGCATGTCGCACAACGCGGCGGGCCCAGCCACAAAGCCACCCGCCGCCCCACCCAAGGCCTTCCCAAGCGTCGAGGTGATGATATCCACCTCACCCACCACCCCGAAATGCTCCGCGGTGCCGCGCCCCGTAGCGCCCAGCACACCCGTCGCGTGCGAGTCGTCCATGATCAGCACGGCGTTGTGGTCGCGCGCGATCTGCAGGAGTTGTGGCAGCTTGGCCACGCTCCCTTCCATGGAGAACACGCCATCCGTCCAAATCAGTCGACGCTTGGCCGACGCATTGGCCTTGAGCTTCTCCACCAGTTCGTCGAGGTCGCCATGCTTGTACACGGCGGTCGTGCACTTGGTGATCGACTTGGCCAAGCGAATGGAATCAATGATCGAGGCATGGTTCAGCGCGTCGGAGACAACAAAGTCCCCTTCCTCCACCACCGTCGCCGTGAGCCCCTCGTTGGCATTCCACGCCGACACAAACGACATCGCCGCCGGCGTGCCCACGAACCGCGCGAGCGCCGTCTCGAGCTCACGATGCACCGTAAAGGTCCCGCAGATAAAGCGGACGCTCCCCGTGCCGGCCCCGTACTTGTGCAGGGCATCAAGCCCCGCCTGCACCACACTGGGCTCGTTGCACAGGCCGAGGTAGTTGTTGGACGACATGATCAGGACTTCGCCGCGTCCTTCCATCTGGACCCGTGCCGACTGCGGCGAGTCCAGATAGTTCAGCGTCTTGTAGACCTTGTCGGCCTTAAGCTGCGCGATCCGTCCCTCAAGATCCGCCGCAAATTCGGCATTGAGCGCCATAGTTATGCGACCTCAAAGATGACTTTGCCCGCCTCGCCCGACTTGATGGCCGCAATCGCCTCGGCATGCTGCTCAAGTGGGAACCGATGCGTGATTACCGGGGTCGGGTCGAACTGCCCCGAGCGCAGGAACTGCGTGATCTGGATCCAGGTGTCATACATCCGACGCCCGACCACGCCGTATACGGTGATGCCCTTGAAGATCACTTCGGTGGCAAAGTCCACATCCATCGGATTCGACGGAATGCCAAGCATCTGCACGCGGCCACCGACGCGCACCAGCTTGAACGCCTGGTGGATCGCCGCGGGAACACCGCTCATCTCGAGCACAACATCGACGCCGAGTCCGTCGGTGGCGGCGCGGACGGCCGCTTCCGCCTCTGACGGGTGCACGGCTGACTTGGCGCCCATCGCGCGCGCCAGTTCCAGTCGCTTGGGGTTTACATCACTGGCGACGATGTGCGAGGCACCGGCGGCCTTCGCGATCCCGACGGCAAAAATCCCGATCGGGCCGCAGCCGGTGACCAGCACCGTCTTTCCCGGGAGATTCGTGTCGTGGAGCGCCGTATGGAAGGCGTTGCCCATGGGATCGTGGATGCCGCCGATCTCAAAGGGGATGTTGTCGTCCAGGTGCCAGACATTGCTGGCCGGCATCGCAATGAACTCCGCGAAGCACCCATCGCGGTCCACGCCAATGATCTTGGTGTTCGGGCAGACATGGCCATTTCCCGTTCGGCAGAGGTGGCATCGCCCGCAGACGATATGCCCCTCGGCGGTCACGCGGTCGCCAATCGTGACGTCCGTGACGAGCGAGCCGACCTCGGCCACCTCGCCCGCGAACTCATGGCCGACGGTGAACGATGGCTTGCATCGCCCGCTGGCCCACGCGTCCCAGTCGTGAATGTGGACGTCGGTACCGCACACACCGGCACGACGGACCTTGATGAGAACTTCGTCAGCCCGGATAGTCGGCACGGGCACTTCCTTGAGGACGAATCCCGGCGCGCGGGATTCTTTTACGAGCGCTTTCATAGGTATGAAAACTGGTAAGAGGTGCGGCGTGGCGTAAGTGAGAACGGACATCGAGGCCAGAATGTTCAACCGGCCGCGCGCGGCCGCGCGCTGATTCGTCGATGATCGAAGGTGGTCTGTCGACCGCATTTTTGGAACCGCACGCAACCGGAACGCGCGCGACGCACCTTTTGCGCGACATAAATTTTTCGTCATCCAGCCAGGGTTGGCCATCGCAAAGTCCGCCTGACGGCCGTGAAACGGAACATGCGACAACTGTTGGTGATCGGTGGCGCGCGGTTGGTGGTGACCGCGGTGCACATCACGCGTGATGTGAGGTGAGAAAAATAACCCCCGTGTGTTTTCCCTCTGAAAAACACAATTACGATGCGTGCGATGTGCGCACATTTTTTCCGCACGATGCGACGCCGCACAGAATGAGCATCATCAATTCGTCCGTTCCCCGCGTTCGATTTCATGGTTCGTATGCGCACCAACGGTCGATCCATCGATCGCCGCGCGGGACCGGAGATTTCCGATAACCTGCCGGTGGTACTTGCGCGAACTCGAACTTCGTACAATTGTCTATACAGGAATCACGAACGATTGTAGTATTGGAAAGACGCACGACACGAATTTTTGCGGCGCGATGTTTGTGCCGATACTGATAACGAAGGACAAGAACTTCACGCGCCTGATCGAGGCCGTGTCACCAGCGGGGCCGCAAAGCATCGCGGTTTCGAGCCCAGCGATCCACCGGGGGATCGCCAGGGGAACACAATCCTTTTCAAGGAGCTTGCACCATGGCTGCCAAGAAGAAGGCTGCAAAGAAGAAGGCCGCGCCGAAGAAGAAGGCCGCGAAGAAGAAGTAGTTTTTGCTTCAAAGCACAGAGGGGAACCAGCGCAAGCTGGCTCCCCTCTGTTCTTTTTGGTGGGTTGAACGTCAGAATTGCAAAGAGGGCGCGCCCCGGCTGGGAGCGCGCCCTCATTTCATACCGTGCCGAATCAGGCGGCTAAAATCGCCTCGGCCGGATCCAGCTCGCTGAGCGGAACCGGAGCCCACTCGTAGGACAACACCCGCGGCGATTCCTCAACCGGCGTGCCAAAGGACAGGATAATTCCCACCGGCTCTAGGTCCATCTCCATCTTGCGCGACCGTGCCATGTGATCCTCCGAGGGCTGAGCCGCCTAGCCTCCTATATAAGAAGGACGCCGCAGCTGTTATCTGGGGGATATTGCATAGACGGTGCCATCCGCTGGAAATGTGTAAAGTGTTGCAGCGTATGGATTTAAAAGAAAAACACCGGCTCTTGATCGGCCGGTGTGTTGCAGAGAGACACGTTCGATGTGCTGTCGGGCGTGTCAATTCGTTACGATTTGTGCTTTTTGGCGAGGAATGTACGGGCCTCGCCAGCTTCCCGATGGAAGGACACGTCCCACCCCAACTTATATGAAGCGCGGAGTTCGTCCTCGCTAATCGCTTCCTGGCCGGCGATGATCGTTTCCACCAGGTGCACGCCGCCATCGGTCGTGGCCGACTGCAACAGTGCAATGACCTGCGAACGCTCAATGCCCGACAAACCAGCAAATGCCGCCGGCGTGCAGACCACCGCCGCGATTTGTCCTTCGGGAGCCCACTGCCAAAGCGATGTGGTGACGCCGCGCACTCGATTGTCCAGCCCTTCGTCGGCGGCCGCACTCAAGACGCGTTCCACCATGTCGTGTTCGGGCTCAAGCACCGTCACCTGACAGCCATTGGCGGCGAGATACAGCGACGACCCCTGCACGCGCGCGCCCGTGACCACCACTTGGGCGCTGACAGAGTCCGTGGTGAGCGCATACGCGAGTGGTGTGTCGGCTCGCAGACCCCAGTGTTCCGGATTCTTTGGCTCGGATGCGTTGCGCAACAACCGCCGACGCCAGACTTCGAAGCTCGGAAGCTTGAGGCGCACCATGATGATCCGGTTCACTTCATCCGCGAGGAGCATCTCGCGAATGCCAATCTGCAGCTCCCCTTCGAGCACCGCGCTCGCGGCCGCCGCCAAATCCATCATCTTGGCGTAGCCGACCGTCTCCTTGTACTGCTCGACTTCACGGTCCACGTACAACGTGTACTCGTGTCGCAGCGAGCGTTGTACGCGGAGATTCATGAGGCGGAGGGCGAATGGGGAGAGGCACGACGTTCCCGTGTCCGCAAGCTATAGCAGTCGCACCGAGTCTCAAGTACCCGCTGCGGCGTCATACCTGCCGACATCATGTATGGCGACTGCGGTGCTACGCCACTGACGCGACGATGGTGGTGCTACGCAGGCTCGACATGCACGGTGACATCGGCAGCGCCAATCGATGTGCGAATGGCCGCTTCCGCCGCATCCGCAAGTTCGTGCGCGGCCGCCACGGGCAGTGCGCCGTCGCAGCGAATCGTCACTTCCGCGAAGAGCATTCCCGAGGCCGTAGTGCGTGATCTCACAGTGGGAACGCCTGCAATTCCGGGAATCGCCGCGACCACGCGCCGAATCTCCTCGGCGTCGACACCGCGCTCATCGACAAGGATCGGCACGGTGACTTTCAAGATCTGATAGCCGCTGTACGCAATCACCGCCGCGACAATCAGGGTGAGCCACGCATCAGCGTTCGGATACCCCAATCGGGCGAGCCACAACGACAGAAACGCGACGGCGGTGACAAAAATGTCACCTCCGGTATGGGCCGCATCAGCGAGCAGGAGCGCGCTCCCAAGGGCACGGCCCCGCTTCTGCTCATACCACACCACCAAAATATTGATCAGCGCGGTGGCGCCAAGGAGCATGAGCTCAAACGCCGTTGGCGTCGCGGGAATCTCGTGATGCACGAGCGTCGTGACCGCGTTGCGCACCAACTCAAAGCACGAAATCGAGAGAAATCCCACAATCACGAGCGCGCCGAGTGTCTCGAACTTGTCGTGGCCGTAGGGGTGATCATCGTCCGGCCCGCGCGCGGCCAGTGCCACCAGGAGGATCGCGATGACATTGTTCATCGCATCGAGCGCCGACTCAACCGTCGCGCCCACCACCGAGAGCGCCCCCGTTCGTGCGGCCACTACGACTTTGACCCCGACCACGATCACGTTCAGGACCAGGATGACGGCAAGCGTCCGCTGCACAGAAGCGGTGCGGTGTTGCGTCGCGGAAGGCAGAGAGGTGGGGGCGGTCACGATCGGATGTTCACCAGCGGGTTGGTGGTCTGTCAATCAGGGAGGGGAAGTTGCCTGAACTACCAGAAGTTGACGAAGCCGCTCGGCGGCTGCGCGAGCGCGTCGTCGGACGCACGATCACGCGGCTTGAGGGGCTCCATCCGTCGCAACGTCGGCAGCTTCCCGCGGCGTCGCGCCGCCATGCGGAGGGGCAGCGCGTTGTCGCGGTAGAGCGTCGCGGGAAGCACCAGCTCGTCTGGCTCGCGAACGGGGCGTCGATCCATGTGCACTTCCTGCTCGACGGCGACTGGTCGTTCACGCCGCTCAGGGAAGCGCTGCCACGGTTCGCGCGCGTGGCGATCGCCTTGGACGACGGTACGCGTGTCTCGATCACCGATCCGCGTGCGTTGTGCCTCGTGCGCGTGCACACGGCGGCGCATCCGCCCGTTCTCGCAATCGGCCCCGATGCGGATGACCCAAGCGTTACGGCGGCGTTCTTCAGGGCTAGGCTCGCGCGTCGGCGCGGGGCTATCAAGGGGGCGCTGCTCGACCAGAAGCTCGTGGCGGGAATCGGCAATATTTATGCGGCAGAGGCGCTCTGGCGCGCGCGGATCAGCCCCGAAGCGCCGGCCGACTCACTGAGCGCGGCACGCGTGTCGCGATTGCTCGCGAGTGTGCGCGACGCCCTCGCCGATGGCGTCGCTCGTGCGGAGCGGTATCGAACCAGTGACCGCGCCGATCGATTTCACGTGTACGATCGCGAGGGCGAACCCTGCGATCGGTGCGGTGCGACCCTCCGGCGCCTGACCCAAGGCGGGCGCTCGACCTGCTACTGTCCGCGCTGCCAGCGACACTGATAGCACGGGTAGCTCGGGAAGGGCTCAGTCCGCAGCTTCGAGGAGCGCGCCCTTCAGGTAACCCGTCTCGGGAATCGTGAGGACCTCCGGATGATCCAGCGGCTGCCCGGTGAGCGAGCGCAGCACCATCCGACGCCCCGCACCAGCGGCCGCATCCTGTAGCATCTCCCAAAAGAGCGGCTTGGTCAGGTGATAACTGCAACTGGCGGAATACAGGAGCCCGCCGGGCGTCAGCAGCTTCATCGCATGCAGGTTGATATCTCGGTACGCGCGCACGGCAGCTGGCAGCGACGGCCGATTCTTGGCAAACGCCGGCGGATCTACGACGATCGTGTCGTAGCGCTCTCCATTCCGCAGAGCCTCACGCAGAAACTCAAAAGCGTCTGCCTCCGCACAGGTCACGTTCGTGAAGCCATTGAGCGTGGCATTCTGCGCCGCGCGCGCGAGCGCGGGGCCTGAACTGTCCACAGCGGTCACCGCATCGGCACGCCGCGCGAGGTGCAACGCGAACGACCCGTGATAGCTGAACAGGTCGAGCGCCCGCCCGTGCGCGACGCCCCCCACGAGCACCCGGGCTTCTCGCTGGTCGAGAAACGCCCCGGTTTTCTGCCCCGTGCGCGGTGCGGCCAGATACCGCACCCCGTGCTCCAGCACCTCGATCTCGTCGGGCACCGTTCCCCATAGCGGCTCGACACCGCGCGGGAGTCCCTCGCGATCGCGCACCGCCGCGTCATTCCGGGCGAGCGCCCCCTCGGCGCCAGTCAGCGACCGGAGCGCGTCGACGATCTCCGCACGGAACGTCTCAAGCCCCGCCGACAGCAACTGCACCACCAGCCAGCGGTCAAACCGGTCAACCACTAACGAGGGGAGCCCGTCGCCCTCCCCGTGCACCAGTCGACAGGCGTTCGTCTGGCTCGCCAATGGCGCCCGACGCGCCAGCGCCTGATCAAGCCGGGCATGCCACCAGGCCCCGTCAATCACCGCGTCCGGATCACCGTCGATCAGCCGAAGCGAGATCTCCGACCCAGGACTCCACAGAGCCCACCCGAGCGCATGCCCGCGCACGTCGCGCACGCGCACCGCGCCGGCGGCACCGAGAGGTGGCTGCGACACATCGCTACGGAAGATCCACGGATGTCCCTGCTGCCAGCGCTTGGCGCCACGCAGCGAGACGATTGCAGCATCACGAGACATACGAGGAATCTACCGCACGGCGTCGGAGGGTGGACAGCCCGTGTGTCACGCTGCACAATTTCGGGATGGGACGTTACAACGTGCGCGCTGTTCGAGGGGCTACCACCGTGGCCTCAGATACCCCCCTGCTCATTCGGCAGGCCGTTCATGAGTTGCTCGACGAACTCCTAGAACTCAATGACCTGACGTCCATGGACATCATCAGTGCGGTGTTCACGGCGACCCCTGATCTAACCTCGGAGTTTCCGGCACACGCCGCGCGCACTTATGGCTGGAGTGACATTCCGCTCCTCTGCGCCCAGGAACTCGATGTCTCAGGATCGCTGCCGCGCTGCCTGCGCGTGCTGCTGCACGTCGAAACACGTCGCGAACGCCACGAGATGCGGCACGCGTATCTGCACGACGCGGTGCTGCTGCGCCAGGATCTCGTTTCAGACTGACTCGCGCGGGGTAGGTCGTCCGGTCAGTCATCGAGGCCGTTCGAGCCTCTACGGGGCGACTAGGGCCGCTTGGCGACGCTGTCCTTGGCCGGCTTCGCCACGCTGTCTGGCGTCGCCTTCGAGCCGCGTGTCGTGGCCGCATTCAGCGCCGCCTTCTGCGCGCGCACCATCGCGATCGCGGCTTCATGCTCCGTAAAGGTGCGCCGGAACTCGTGGTGCCCATCTGGGGCCGCCACAAAAAACCGATACGGGACCTTCGCTGGGTGCAACGCCGCGTTAATGCTCGCCGCACCGGGCGATGCGATCGGGCCAGGCGGGAGTCCCGCATTCAAATACGTGTTATACGGCGACACGACCCGCAAATCCTTGTAGAGCACACGCCCAGGCTTCTTGCCCAGCGCGTACTGCACGGTCGGGTCAGCCTGCAACGGGATATGCGCCTTGAGCCGGTTCAGGTACACGGCCGCAATCACCGGGCGCTCGTCATTCCGGAATACTTCACGCTCCACGATGCTGGCCAGCGTCAGCACCTCGTGCCGGCTCATCTTCACCTCGGCCGCACGCGTCGTCCACTCCGGCTTCCAGACCTTCTCGAACCGTTCCACCATCACGCGCACGGCATCCCGAGCCGTCGCGTTGTCGGGAAAGGTGTAGGTGTCAGGAAAGAGGTATCCCTCAAGCGTATTGGTCGGAATCCCGAGCTTTGCACGCAGCTCGGGGTCGCGAACGGCCGCATCAATCGAATCGGCGGTGAGCTCGAGCTCGTCGACCAGCAACGGCGTGATCTGCGCGATCGTGAACCCTTCGGGAATCGTGATCTGGTGCACGATCCCCTTGCCGAGTCGTACCGCGTCGAGGATTTGGCCCCAGGAGAGGCTCCTCCGCAGCACATACGTCCCGTAGTGCAGCTTTCGGTCCTCGCCGCGTACGCGGGCGTACAAACCAAAGAGCCGCGCCGAGTTCACAATGCCGTGCGCGGAGAGCGACTCGGCGGCTTCACGGAAGCTCGACCCTTTTCGGATGGTCACGCGCACCGTGGGGCCACTGTCATTGCCGCAGGCGGCAAGGGTGGCGACGAATGCCGCCGCGACCGTCAGGCAGGCGAGGCGGGCGCGTGAGAGGAGCCGTGTGTGTGCGGAGCCGTTATGCACCGGGATCTGCCTCCGGAGTCGGCGTTGCCGTGAGCGCTGCTTCCTGCAGTTCGTGCGACCGAAGCGCGTGCTGCAGGAGCATCGTCGCCGCGAGCGCGTCGACGTCGCCCTTTCGGCCGCGGGTTGAGCCTTCCATCTCCGCAATCGCACGGAGCGCTTGCGCGGTTGTAAAGCGCTCGTCCACCAGGTAGGCCGGGTGTCCCGTGCGGGTCCGCAGCTCTTCGGCCATTCGGCGTGCTTCGAGCGCACGGGGTGTGTCGTCGCCGTTGCCGTCGAGCGCGAGTCCAACCACGAATGCCAGCGCTTCGAGTTCCTCCGCCCGTGCGAGGAGTGCCATCAATGGCGGACGCTTGCCCGGCCGACGCTCAATGAACCCGGCCGGCGAGGCAATGGTCCCCGTGGGATCGCTGATCGCGACCCCCACTCGGCGATCGCCAAGGTCGATCGCCATCCAGCGACCACGTACGAATGTCCGGGGGGCGCCGGCGGAATCGGTCACTCGCCCTCCGCCATCCGAGCAAAGAACTCTTCGTTGGACTTCGTGCGGCCCATCCGGCGCAGCAGAAAGACAATCGCATCTTCTGCGGCCATATCGCCCAGGAAGTGGCGGATCAGGAAGGCGCGATTCTTCTCTGTTTCAGAGAGGAGCAACTCTTCTTTGCGGGTTCCCGACTTGAGCATGTCGATCGCGGGGAACACGCGGCGGTTTGCGATCTCGCGGTCCAAGACGAGCTCCATATTGCCCGTGCCCTTGAACTCTTCGAAGATCACTTCGTCCATCCGTGAACCGGTGTTCACCAGCGCGGTCGCAACGATCGTGAGTGACCCACCGCCATCGATGCGTCGCGCCGCGCCGAAAAAGCGTTTCGGCTTCTCCATCGCCTTGGCGTCCACACCGCCCGACAGGATCTTGCCGGACATCGGCGTGACCGTGTTGTGCGCGCGCGCGAGTCGGGTGATGGAATCGAGGAGAATCACCACGTCCTGGCCAGCTTCGACGAGCCGCTTGGCTTTTTCGATGACCATATCGGCCACCTGCACATGCCGCGAGGCATGCTCGTCGAAGGTCGAACTCACGACCTCCGCGCTCGGCACTGACGCAATAAAGTCGGTGACCTCTTCGGGCCGCTCATCGATCAGCAGCACAATGAGCGTGACCTCGGGGTGATTCTCGGCGATAGCGTTGGCCATCTTTTGCAGGAGAATCGTCTTGCCGGCGCGCGGCGGTGCGACGATCAGGCCGCGCTGTCCCTTTCCGATGGGCGCAATCAGGTCCATCACGCGCATCGAGAGGTCGCCAGTCGGCGCTTCCAGGCGGATCCGCTGGTCCGGATAGCGCGGGCGCAGGTTGTCGAACGTGACGCGCGTGAGAATCGCCTCCGGGGGAAGCCCGTTGATCGATTCGACCTGCAGCAGCGCGAGATATTTCTCCCACGTCTTGGCCGGCCGCACGCGTCCGCGGATCGTGTCCCCGGTGCGGATATTGAAGCGCTTGATCTGCGTCTGCGAGACGTAGACGTCGTCCGGGCCGGCGAGATAGTTAAAATCGGCGGAGCGCAGAAATCCGAACCCCTCCGAGGTCACCTCGAGGGTGCCCTCCGCACGTAGCGCCACATCCTGTTCGAGCAGCGTTTGCTGGATGCGGAAGATCAGTTCCTGCTTGCGAAGGCCGGAGGTCGCGGGAATCCGCAGCCCTTCGGCCATGGTCTGCAGGTCGGCGATCGGTGTGCGGCGGAGTTCAGCGATGTCCACGAAGCTGGCGAATATCAGCGGGCGTATGGCAGCGGACGTAGGGCAGCGGCGTCAGGACCGCGACGGCTGCGAACGTAGGGGAGGGGGGACTGCATGCGCGAGGAGGGAGTCGAACCCACGACCTTTGCCTTCGGAGGGCAACGCTCTATCCAGCTGAGCTACTCGCGCCCAATCGGGCGTATCGGACCGGTACAAGCGACCGCGTGGCGCGGCACCGGAACGATCGTTCAGCCTTGAAACGTAGCCGTCGCTCCCCGCCGGGACAAGGCGAGCCTAGCGAACCGTCCCCACGCATGCGGTCCCCGTCGGGAGTCCCACCAATTTTGACAACACAATCAGTGCGTCGACCGCGGTCACATCGCCATCGCAGTTCGCATCCCCGTTCGGAAACCGCTTGGCTCCAGTGGGGAGGGGCAGCCCAACCACGGATGAGAGGATCGCCTGTGCATCGAGCGCACTCAGCGTTCCCGTCGCGGTCACATTCCCGCGGAGCGCAGCACCGGCGACCGCCAGCGTGAACATTCCGCGGCCATGCGTCGCGGCAATCAAACGTCCCCGCTTCCCGTCATACAACAAGTCGTGCACCACCGTGTTCGGAAGCCCCGCGGCAAGTGGCTGCCAGGTGGTGAGCCCCTCGGGAAGGGCGAAGACGCCGATGTCCGTGCCGATATCCAGCTCGCGACTGCCGCGCTGCAACACGACGGCGTTCACAGGGACATTCGGCAGGTCATAGGAGATGTCGGTCCAGCTGGCCCCGCGGTTGGTGGTCTTCCAGACATGCCCCGTTCCAAAGCCACTGAGCGTCACGACGGCCGTGCGCGGATCCCGGGGATCGACCGCGATGTAGGTAACGCTCTTGAGGGGGAGCCCCGCCGAAATATTCGTCCACGTCAGCCCAAGATCGGTCGAGACCTGTACGGCACCGTCGGAGGCTCCAACGTAGATCGTCGCGGTGTCCGACGGCGCAACGGCGATGGTGCGAATGGTGCCGGTTCCGTTGGTGACGTCACCGGAAATAGGCGCCCAGAGATCCCCAGAGTTCGCAGTGCGGTACAACCGATAGGTGCCGAAATAGAGCACGGTGGGATTCACCGGGTCCATAACCATCGGCGGAATGAACGCCCCTCGGTCGCTGGAGACGAGTCCCGTTCCCTTCGTCCGGAAGCTGGTTGAGGGTGCATCACGACGATACGGGGTGCACGTGGGCCACTGGCAACTGCCGAATGTGGTATTCCCCGTGCGATAATCGATCGCCGTAAAGCCACCGTCGCCGCCAATGGGCAACGACGCCCAGCGCGCGGTGCCGCTCCACTGCAGCGTTCCGTTGTCCTGCGCGCCCCCCACGACAATACTCGCGTCGGTGGGATGCACGGAAATTCCGGGATAGAACTGGGTGAGCGCGAGATTGGTGTTGAGGCTCACCCAGGTGGCGCCACCATCCAACGATCGAAAGATTCCGCCGTCGTTGCCCGAGTACATCTTATTCGGAGTCGTTGGATCAAACACGAACGCGTGATGATCCCAATGCACCACCGCCGACCCGATTGCGCTGAACGTCGCGCCGCCGTCGGTTGAACTGTACAAACTCACACCGCCGAAGATCACCCGATCCGGCTGCGTTGGATCAACTGTCAGGACGAGATTATACCAGCACTGCGATCCGCACGACGCGTTCGTGGCGGTGAGTTTCGTCCAGCTGTTGCCGTTGTCGAGCGTCTTCCAAATCCCGAGGAGCGTGTTCGCCGAGGTCTGTTGTACAGCGGCATACATCACATTCGGAGAGTTCGGCGACACGGCCAGCGCAATGCGGCCGGCACTCGACGTGGGAAGGCCGCCCGAGAGTTGTCTCCACGTGGTGCCATAATCGGTCGTGCGGTACACCCCGTTGCTCGTGCTCCCACTAATGGACCCGATTGCTGCGGTGTAGGTGCCAGCCACACTCGGGTCGGCGACGAGATCGGTGATAATTCCCGCCAGCGACAAGCTCCAGGTCGAACCGCTGTTCACCGACTTCCAGAGCCCGGTCTGACTCCCCGCCAACAGCGTGGTCGACGAGGTCGATCCGGCCGATGCTCCATCAATCAGGAGCTTTCCGATGCGGCTCGCCGTGCCGCTCGCCGTAATGAAACTCGCTGCGCCAAGCTGGGTCCAGGTGGCCCCTCCGTTGGTGGAGCGCAACACGCCGCACCCTTGATAGCTGTCTGACGAGAAATTCTCCTCCCCAGTGCCCACATACACGATCTGCGGATTCACGGGATCAACGGCAACGCTCCCAGTCGCGAGCCCGCACTCGTTGTCGGTCAACGGCGTCCAGGTCGTACCACCATTGATCGTCTTCCACACGCCGCCGGTCGCACCACCGATATACAGCACTTGGGCATTCGTCGGGTCGAACGCGATACTCGTAATCCGTCCAACGGTCTCGTTCCCAACGCCGAGCCCAATCGGGGCCGGCCCGATCGAGGTCCAGGTCGAAAAGGAGTTCACCAGCGACGAAAACACACCCGACGAACGTCCGGCACGTGTCTGTGGCCAGCGCGTGTACATCTGCGCCAGCGCAGCGTTGAGCGCTTGCGCGGGAATCCGGTCACCAGGGAAGGCGCGCTGTTGATAGAAAAATCCCTCGCGCCGAATCGGATCGTCGTCTTGCGCCGGCAGCACCTGAACGGCGGACAGCAGCAAGAGCGAAACCAGGACCCCGCGCGACCAGAAGCGCGGCCGCCCCATCTGCGGCAACGGGCCATGCCGTGAGTGTATACGCATTATGGACTCGTCAGCGTCAGAGAGATCGAATTGCTCAGTCCGCGCGTATTCCGCACGCGAATCGAGTACACCCCAGCGTCTATCACCCGCGGCGGCGCCTCGCCGCTCGAGGGCCAGGCGTTGGGCACCAGCAGGCGCAGCGTGCTCCCGTCGCTCGAGGGAAGATCGCCGAGTACGGCCGAACCGAACATCAGGACGTTGCCGGTGCTCGTAAACCCACGCCCGTGAATCATCACCTGCGCGACTCCGCCGGGCACGATTGCGGTGGTAGCAGGATCCAGCCGTTCCAACACGGGTGCCGCGGTGAGCGTGGGGGAGGGCGTCAACACACCGAGTCCTTGGGCCACCGCGCGGGACAACAGGCTGCTCCCATCCACGGCATTCAACTCGAGCAACGTCACCCGCATGCCACCCACAGCACCTCCTCGGCGCCGAAACACAATCGTGCTCAATGTGCCGCGCGCGAACCCCGCGGGCGCCGCCCCCGCAATCGCCACCAGTCCCGGCACCAGCACGTTGGCGGCCTGTGTGCCGCTTGGTGCCGGTCGTGCAACGGTGGCCCGAGCACGGAGTGAATCGTAGGTAATCTCCAAGTGAAAGCTGCCCACCTTAATCCCTGGCGGGAGCGCCAAACACAACCGGACGACGGTGACGGTATCGCGGGTTGTACCCGCAACAGCGGCGAGCGAGAGGCGCGCCGGTTGCCCGGTCGGTACCGTGGTGGGGCACCCCGCCTGCGCGCTCAGGACTTCGGCGCCACGCGTGCTAAGCAGCAGGAGCCCCGCGACGGCGGATCGCAGAAATGGCACCATCGGCACCGACGGCAGCGACGGCATCGCTGCCATCACGGCGAGGTCAGGGCGTCGAGGTACAGCGAAGACTTCCGCTGGAGCGAAGCCGTGCGCGCCCCGTATGCCACATCGTTCAGCTCCTGCACCTCCAGCTGGAGCGCAGTGAGTGGATGTGCGCCAATCACCTTGAAGCGCATGGCGAAGAGGCGTTCACTCGTGATGCCGTCGGCCGACGCGCCAGCCACCGTGATCTGGCCCTGCTGCGGATTCACCGCACGGGCGCCAGCGTCAACGGGGAGCTCGCCGATAAACTCCAGCTGTGCCGGATCGTATGCCATTCGCGCGAGATAACTCCCGACGCGTGGCGTGCCTGTGCCGAGGCGCACGTTCCCGCTCACCGTGAGTTCGTCGCCCGTGAGCACCGCACTGCTCGAGACCGAGAGGAAGGCCATCATACTCGCCGCTTGCACGGTGGGCGGGGCGGTAATCACGGCGGTCCTTCGGTCGGCGCATGCGGTGGAGAGCAGGAGTACGACGCCGAGTCGTGTGCGGAGGAATCGATGGCGCATCGGGATCAACTCAGGGCTCCTATCGCGTGTAGAAAGGATTCGACAACACCAAGGCCTTGGCGAGCAACGAATTGAATGTGCCAGCACCCACGAACTCGGAGGCAAGCAGTTGTAACGTTCCCTTTTTCGCGGCGTTCGCCACACGGAAGGTGATGCGCCGCAACTCCGTCGCGCCGGCAAGGCCGCTGGCCGATGCCACGGTGAGTGTCAGCGAACCCGTTGCGGCGTTCGTGGCGTTGACGGTGGCGCCAGCACTGCTCGCCCCTTCCGCGTCGCTCACGTAGGTCAGCGCCGTGGGATCCCACAGCACCTGCAGCGTGATCGCACCCAGTTTTTCACCGGAGGCGCGCATGTCCGCCAGAACCGTTACCGTGCGTACCGTGTCTTTCTTGAGATCAAAGGCGGTGAGGTCCGTGTGCACGTAGGTGCCCGCGGGATCGACCACCGCCACGAGTGCGGAGTCGCCAACCAAGCCCGATGGGTCAAAGGCCGTCAGCATGGCCTGGCCTACTCCAACGGCCGACACGAGGCCGCTCGGCGAGATCGTCGCCGCACCCCCGTGCGCGGCATACGTGAACGACACCGGGAGCTGGAGGCCAAACTCGTTGAGGGCTTGAAAGGTGGCGCTAAACGACGTGTTGCCCAGAGGCAGGAGCAGGATGCGTGGACTCGTGAGACGCACGGTCGTGACGGTCCCCGCCGTCGCGGTGTACGCCGGAGAGCGTCCCGTGATGCCCTGAGCGTCGGTCCCAGAAACCGTGAGGCTCTGGCCCACCGTTCCGCCCACCGTGAGTGTCACGCGCGCAATGCCGCCACTGTCGACCGGTGATGTCGCGGGCGAGAAGCTGCCACCCGCACTGGTGGTGGACCAGGTCACCGTCTTGTTCAGCCCCATCCCCGGTGCCGCGTTCCCAGCCGCGTCGCGCAACTGCGCCGTGAACGCTGCCGTACCGCCGGCCACCAACTGGGTCACGGTCGTTGCAACGGTGTAGCTCACACCGGGACCCGCGACTGTTCGAATCGCGGTCTGGGTGCTGCCTTTCACCCCACCGCTCTCGGTTGCGGTAAACGAATACGTGTTCACGAGGGAGTCGCTGGTGAACAACACCGTCGCAATGCCCGACGCATCAGTGCTCGACGTTGCCGACGCAAAGCTGCCGTAGTTAGGGAGCTTGGACCAAGTCACCACTCGCCCCGCCGTCGGTACAGGCGCGCCGTACGCGTCGAGCAGCTGCGCGCTCACGGTCATCGGTTGCCCAACGACCGGCGCGGTGGCCGGCCCGATCGGCGCCGCCGTCACGAGGTACTGGGCGGCCGCACCAACCGTGAAGTTCACCGCAGCGGTCTGTGTGAGTGCGGACCCACCGAGCGACGCGGTGACCGTTGCTGTCTGCGCTCCCCCGAAGGTCGAGCGTAGCGTGGCGATGTATCGACCATTCGCACTGTCAGTGACCGCCGACAGTGTCCCCTTGCTGGTCGACATCGTGAGGGTGCCCCCAGACGCCTGGAGCGCGGTCCCTGCCGCGTCCCGCAGCTGCACCGTGATCACGACCGTACTCGTTCCGTTCGCGGGAATGCTCTGCGCCCCAGCGGTCACCGAACTCGCGGTCGTCGAGGGGATGCCGGCCACGGTCGTCACAGCCGCCGACTGCCCCGTAATCGCCGAGTTATCGGTCGCGGTGAAGGTGTAGCTCGTCCCCGCGGTTGTGCCGGTGGTGAACACCACCGCGGCCTTTCCGGTCGCGTCAGTGGTTGAACTGGAACTCGCAAAGCTCCCGCCCGCGCCAGACGCGCTCCAGTTCACCGTGCGCCCGCTCGTGGGCACACTCACGCCGCTGCTTGTCGCGAGTTGTGCCGTGAGCGTGACGCTCGTCCCGGTTGTTGGCGCGCTGCTGGAACTCGTGACCAGATACTTGGCCGGCACCAGCGTCGGCACCACGGGGGCCGTGGGACTCGTGGGTGTATTGGAGCTCCCGCCGCCGCTGCACGCGAGCAGCAGCAACACCGCCGTCGCCATCCAACGCCCACGATTCTGGATCACAGGGAAATCGCCCCTTTGCGGAATTCGGTGAGTCCAATGTGCACATTCACCAGCACCGGCGTCCCGCTCCGCGCTACCTGCAGCGCCTCGGCGAGCGTGCGTTCCACATCCTCCGGTCGCGCAATCCGAAATCCCCGCGCACCGAGCGCCGCGGCAACCCCTTCGTAATCCTCACGCCCGAGCACCGTCGCGACATCGTCGCCCAGCATCGGCACCTGATCACGCATAATCTGGGTCCACGCGCCGTCGTTGCCAACCACCGCAATCACCGGCAACCCGTGGCGTACCAGCGTGCTGAACTCCATCAGACTAAACCCCGCCGCGCCATCGCCGTAGAGCAACCACACATCGCCCGTCGGACGCAACGCCCGCGCGCCCATCGCAAAGCCGGCACCAACTCCGAGCGTCCCAAACACCCCGGGGTCCAACCAGGACAACGGCGCCCGTGGGCGCAGTACGTAGGCGGCCGTCGCCACAAAGTCGCCGCCATCCGCGACAATCGTGGCGTCGTCCGTGAGCAACGCATCGATTGCCCGACAGAGCGCAATCGGATTCACCGGCTGCACCGCATCCGCCGCCCCCGCCACGATCTCGGCGTCGCGCGCCTCCTCTCGCGCACGCATCGCCGTGTGCCACGCTCCCCATGCAGCGCTGGGCTCCCCCTTGGCGAGGGCCCGCACAAAGAGGTCGGCGTCCCCAACCACGCCTAGGGTCGGGCGCCGATTCTTTTTCAGCTCTGCAGGATCGGCGTTTGCCGTGATCAGCGTTGCCCCGTGCGCGATATGACGTCCGTAATCGAGCCGGAAATCCATGGGCGTGCCGGCGAGAATCACACAGTCGGCGGCACGTAAGGCTTCACGGCGCTTGTGCCGGTATTGCAACGCATCGGCACCACCCAACAGCCCGCGCGCCATCCCGGCGAGGTAGGTTGGCACGCCGAGCGCGCGAATGGCCGACGCCAGCGCAGCGGCCTCCTGGGGCGCATCCATCGCCTGGCTCCCCACCAGCAACACGGGCCGCTCCGCGCGGTCAAGCGCCGCGCGCGCCCGCGCCACCGCGTTCGAGGCTGGCACCGTGCGACGGGCACCGACGGGCGCCGGGGTGTCGGAGTCGGGAAGTCCACCGTGTCCCAGCGTTTTCGAAAGATGCCGCTCCAGATACCAACGCTCGACACGCTTCCGAATGGGCGCATCGGCGCCGAGTGGCGTGGCCACGCCGTACATCTCGCGCACGAGATCGCTGTTGTAGAGCAAGTCCACCGGGCACTCCAGTGCCACCGGCCCTCGCACCCCCTGCAGCGCCATCCCCACGGCGCGCTCGAACATCGAAATCAAATCGTCGGCGCGATCCACCTGGCCCGCCCACTTCACATGCGAGCGGACCGCTGCCATTTGATCAATATCCTGCAGCGAGCCGCGCCCTCGCAGCACGGTTGCCGTTGCGCCGCACAGCAGCACCACTGGCGAGCGCGCCATCAAGGCGTTGCGTAGCGGCGTCAGCGCGTTGGTCAGGCCCGGTCCGGCCGTCACGACGGCCACGCCGATGTTTCCGGTGAGTCGCGCCGTGGCATCGGCGGCGAACACCGCGTTGGCCTCGTGGCGCACATCAATCACTCGGATGCCCTGATGCTTTGCCGCCACCACAATTGGCGAGATATGCCCACCCGCGAGCGTAAACAGCGTACGCACCTCATGCCGAACCAGCGCGGCAGCGAGACGCTCTCCTCCCGTCAGCGATCGTGAATCAGGCATCAATGCACCGAAAGAGGACCGAGAGCGCACGGGGAATTCTCACCCATGAAAATAGCACCAAAAGGCCCACCACACCGCCCACCTCGACTCCCCCGCGGCTATCCACGGGCGAGACTCCATACACGAAGCCCCCCAGGCAGCTGCCTGGGGGGCTTCGTCGTCGAGCAGGAACCCGCGACCGTTACCGGTTGGCGGTGTTGTCCAGGAACGGACGGTTCGTCAGCGTGGTCGACACAATCGTCATGTCGCCGCGCGCCGTGATCGTGTAGAGAAGTGGTCTCGGTTATCTGAACAGGTCGGATGAGTGGACAGGCGGGCTCCACGGCGACATGTTCGCCTCTCACCCAGGAGCTCCAGATGTCGAAACGTCAACGCCGGAATCATGCCCCCGCCTTTAAGGCGAAGGT
>CAIRYG010000001.1 GCA_903882745.1 uncultured Gemmatimonadota bacterium | reverse complement strand
TTGGCGCGCCCCGCGTTCGTGTGTGCACTCCTTTTAGAGCCGATGGTCAGGATCGAACTGACGACCGCCCGATTACAAATCGGGTGCTCTACCAACTGAGCTACATCGGCAACGTTCGCGATCTCCCACTCTGGGCGATCGCCACCAGCACCTGCAACTGCTACCGCACCTGCTACCGCACCACCTTCCAGCGTGTCGCGCCGGCGGCATCCTCGATCACAATCCCCTTGGCCTCAATCGCCTTCCGGATCTCATCCGCCGCTGCAAAATCTCGGCGTCCGCGGGCGTCCGCCCGTAATCGTAACTGCTCCTCCACCCACGCCGCGAGGGTCGCATCGTCCAACCCGCGCTCGGGGATGATATCGAGCACGGCGTTCACCTGCGCAAACACGTCGCGCGCGCGGAGCAACGAGCCCTTATCGCTGCCGCGACGATCAAATTCTCGATTTGCCGCGCTGATAAAATCGAACAGCGCCGCCATTGCCCGCGGTGCATTCAGGTCGTCGTACAGCGCCGCGGTCGCCTCGACCATCAATGTCTCGGCCACCTGCGCAAGTTCCGGCGTGCCCGCCAGTTCGCGCTCGAGACGATCGGCAAAGTCACCCACACGACGCACCGCTTCCTGACTCGCCTCAAGCGCTTCGCCCGACAGATTGAGCTGCTTACGATAGTGCGTCGAGAAGACGAAATGCCGCAGCGCCGCGGGGCTCACCTTGTTGGCACGGAGATCAGCCACGGTCGCCACGTTCCCAACACGCTTGGCCATCTTGGTGCCGTCGGTGAGCAAGAACTCGCCGTGGCACCAGCACCGCGCGAACGGCTTGCCAGTGGCGGCCTCACTCTGCGCGATCTCGTCCTCGTGGTGCGGGAACATCAAATCGATGCCCCCCGCGTGCAGGTCGATCGTCTCGCCAAGAATGGCCATGGCCATCGCCGAGCACTCGAGATGCCAGCCGGGCCGGCCGCGTCCCCACGGCGAATCCCACGCCGCTTCGCACGCTTCGTCCTCCGCCTTGGCGGACTTCCAGAGCGCAAAGTCCTGCGCGTTCTCCTTGGCGTACTCGTCCTGCGACACCCGCGCCCCAGACTTGATCTCGCGCGTGTCGAGGCGCGAGAGCGTACCGTACGTGGGGAACTTGTCGATCGCGAAGTACACCGAGTTGTCGTCGGCCTTGTAGGCCACGCCCTTCTGCTCCAGCCGCTGCACCAGCGTGATCATCTCCGCGATGTAATCCGTCGCGCGCGGATAATGCTCGGCGCGCTGCACACGGAGGAACTCGCGGTCGGCGTGGAAGATCTCAACAATCGGGTCGGTGACCTCACGGATCGTCTTCCCCTGCTCCGTGGCCCGCTTGATGATCTTGTCGTCGACGTCGGTGAGGTTCATCACCTGTTCGATATCCCAGCCGCGCAGCCGGATGACGCGTCGCAGCAAATCCTCAAAGAGGAAGGTGCGGAAGTTCCCAAGGTGCGCCGGATTGTAGACCGTCGGCCCGCAGGCATAGAAACGCACCGTCTGGCCGTCCGCGGGAGCGAACGGTTCATCCTGGCGCGTGAGCGAGTTGTAGAGGCGGAATTCGGGCACAGCTGAAAGCTAGCGGGCCTGTGTATCCCCGTACACCCGCTGGATGAGAATCGTGCGCACCAAGACCATCGTCACCGCGAGGAGCGGGACCGCCACCAGGAGCCCGACCGGCCCGAGAACCTTCCCCACGATCAGCACCGCCATGATCGAGAAGACCGGGGGGAGATGCACCCCGCGCTGCATAATCAGGGGTGCCACCAGGTTGCCCTCGATCAGGTGCACCACGACCCCAATGAGCGTCACCACGACCGCCCCGGCCATCCCACCCTCACCGCCGAGCACGAAGAGCGCCGGGAGCACGGTGGAGACCAGGGTTCCAAAGAACGGGACAATCGCCGCGACCCCGGCAAAGATGCCAAAGGTGAGCCAGTACGGGACCTTGGCGAAGTAGAACAGCACGGCGGTCAGCGCGCCCAGCACGGTCATCGCGAGTAACTGCGAGAGCACCCAGGAGCGGAGGGTACGGCTCAGCGCGGCGAGCACGTCGCGTGTGGCGTCGCGGTAGGCTGGCGGGGTGACCGCCACGACCATCGCTTCGTACTCCTGCGGATGCAGGGCGAGATACAGCCCCATGACCCCCACGGACACGACCTCAATAGCGCCGTGCACGATGTCGAAGACCTTGGGGAGTAGCCCGCTCACAAATCCTTGGGCCTCGCCGAGTGCGGACTGGATGAGCTCCGTCTGGTGGTCCGTGCCGATGTACGGGTCGAGGAACGGGTAGCGCGTGACCAGTGCCGCGAGCTGGAGTTTCCAGTTGGCGGCGATGTCGGGAAGGCGCGAGATCAGGAGCCGCGTTTGCTCAACAACCGGCGGCACAAGCAACACCCAAAGGATCCACGCGAGCGCGAAGGAACAGGCGACCGCGGCGATGAACGCGAGCCGTGCGGGGAGCTTGGCGCGTGTGTGAAAGAGGTCGCGGACCGCCGCCAGATAGACCGCGAGTAGCACGGCCAGGAAGAACAGGAGCAGGATTGACGCGACACTCTTGGCGAGCACCACCAGGATGGCGAGGATAATGAGCCCCGCCAGCCCCGGCGCGAGTTGCACCAGCCGCGACTCGACGGGTGCGCCGCTCCCGCGCGCCGACACGGCTACTTCTTGTCCTGAATCTCGGCCTGCACAATCTCCTCACCGGCGCCAATGCGGCGCGGCGCGGCCGACGCGCTCGGGAGCATCCCCATCTTCTGCTTGAGGGCGAGCAGCTTGTCGTCGGCGCTGGCCGAGCCCGCGACTTTCTCGAGTTGCTTGAAGTCGTTGGCCAAGCGATCACCCGAGAACTCTTCGTTGATCTCGGCGCTGGCTTTGATCATGCGCTCGTTGGTGTCGATCTTCGCTTCCATACGGGCGAACGCGTCGAAGGCGCTGTTTTCGCTCATGCCCGACATGGTGTCGGAAATCTGCTGCTGCGCCTGCGCGCGACGTTGCCGAGCCAGGAGGAGATTTTTCTTGCGCTTGGCTTCTTCGATCTTGTCGTTGAGATCGCGGAGCGAGTTCTTGAGCTTTTCCGTCTCGGCTTGCTGGGCTGCCCACGTGGCGTGGAGCTGCTCGCCGTGGCTCTGGTGTTCCCCCTGACGCATGAGCGCCTGGCGCGCGAGATCTTCGCGATTCTCCTTGAGCGCGAGCATCGCCTTGCTCTCCCAGTCAGCGGCGGCCTTGAACTCGGCCTCCGCCTGATCCTTGAGCCGCTTCTCGTCGGCGATGGCAGCGGCCACTTGCTGCTTGGCCTTGGCGAGCTGATTGCGCATGTCCACGAGGATCTGATCCAGCATCTTCTCCGGATCTTCAGCCTTCGAGATCATGTCGTTGATGTTGGACTTGAACAGCGTCGCGATGCGGTCGAAAATGCCCATCGTTAGCGAGCCTCTCGGTACGACGCCAGTTCGCGAATATGCGATGCGAGCGCCAAGGTGATGCTTTCGTAAGCGGCGAGGAACTCTTCGAAGTCGAGATGGCTCAACTCGAGGGCCTCGGTGAGGACGACGGTGTTCTGCTGGATGCCGTAGGAGCCGTGGAGGAGATCGGTGGCATTCAGTTCGAGCAAGCGGCGGGTGAGCGCATTGAGTTGCGTCGCGTCGGCCGGGAGCTCCATGACATTGACGCGGAGCACGAGGACCGGTGGCGATCGGTGCACCACCACGCCGAAATCGAGTTCACCCGCGGGTTTGATGTTCCAGATGCCGGGGCCGATTTCCGCGTGCGTGGCGCCGTCTGCCTCGAGTCGGCTGAGGAACTGCTCGATGTCTTCTTGCGTGACCATAAGGTGTGCTCCGTTGATTGCTGGTCTCACTACGGAGACCCGCACTCCGGAAGTTTCACCACGACACGAGGATTCCGCCAGAGTGGGGGAAGCCGGTGAGGCCGTGGCTCAGGCGTCCGACCGCTTGATTTGGACGAGCCGGGCCCGTGCCAGGCGGCGCCCGGTGGGGGTCGCGGCGAGCCCGCCGCCGGCGGTTTCGCGGTACCGCACGTCCATCTCGCGGCCGATCTCTCCCATCACGTCGATCACTTCGTCGGCGGGGATCGCAAAGGTGACGCCGGCCAGCGCCATCTCGATGGCCGCCATCGCGATGGCGGCACCGGTGGCGTTGCGGAACACGCAGGGGAGTTCGACCAGCCCGCCGAGTGGGTCGCAGATGAGGCCGAGGGTGGCCTGCTGCGCAAGCGCCACGGCGTGTCCGACCTGGGACGGTGTGCCCCCGAGCATCTCGGTGGCGGCGCCAGCGGCCATGCCGGCGGCAGCGCCGGTCTCGGCCTGGCACCCGCCTTCGGCACCGCTGAGCGACGCCCGTTCGGCGACCACCGCACCAATGAGCCCCGCGGTGGCGAGCGCGCTCACGAGGGCGTCCTCGCCGATTCCACGTGCTGCGGCGATCCCCGTGAGCACTGCCGGTAGCACCCCTGCTCCACCGGCGGTCGGCGCGGCGACGATCACGCCCATGGCCGCGTTGACCTCTTGGACGGCGAGCGCGCGCGCGAGGACGTCGCGGAAGAGGGAGTTGGAGAGCGGGCCGTTGGAGCTGGCCATCAGCTTGGCGGCATCACCGCCCACGAGGCCGCTCGCGCTTTTGAGATCGCCGACGACGCCCTGCTCCACGGCGCCGCGCATGACGATGAGTGCACGACGGAGCGCGTCGCGAATTTCACTGATGGGACGCGCCTGATCGGCGGACTCCGCCTCGAGTGCGACCTGGCTCAGCGTCTTCCCCTGAGCGTCAGCGTCGCGGATGGCGTCGGCGAGCGCACGATACATTAGGCGCTCACCTTGTCGAGGCGGTGGGTCCAGCGTACCCAGGGCAGGGCGCGGAGGTCGTCGCGGACCTGTTCGCCTGGGGCTTCATCGACCTCGATCACCATGAAGGCGTCGCCGCCGCGCTGCTGACGCGAGAGGCGAAGGGTGGCGATGTTGACGCCGTCGTCGGCGAGCAGTGTGGCGATTCGTGCGACGGAGCCTTTGACGTCCTCAGCGACCAACACGATGGTGTGATGGCTGCCATTCACTTCGACCGAATAGCCGTCGATCTCGGTGATGCGGATGCGGCCCGCACCGATCGACTCCCCGATGAGCGAGTGATGACGGTGTCCGCGGTCGAGGGTAATGCGAACCGTGTTGGGGTGCGCGTTGTCGGAAATGGTGGTGTTCTCGAACGAGAACGTGAGCCCTTCGTGCTCGGCGATGTCGAGTGCGGTGCGCAGGCGATCATCGTCGGGGCGGAATCCGAGGAGACCACCGATGATCGCTTTGTCGGTTCCGTGTCCTTCACCCGTGCGCGCGAATGAGCCGTGGAGCTCGATGTGGGCACGATCAAAGGTCCCGCCGACGAGCCCACGGGCGAGCAGGCCGATGCGGCATGCGCCGGCGGTGTGGCTGCTACTCGGACCCACCATCACGGGGCCGATGATATCGAGCAGGGAGACCATCAGCGCCTCGCGAGGATTGGCTTGAGATACGCGCCGGTGTACGAGCCCGGGGTGTTGGCGACGTCCTCCGGCGCACCGGCGGCGACGATGGTGCCGCCGCGGCTTCCGCCGTCTGGGCCAAGATCGACAATCCAGTCGGCGGTCTTGATGACATCAAGATTGTGCTCGATCACGAGCACCGTGTTCCCGCGATCGACGAGGCGATGCATAATCTCGAGGAGCATCCGGACGTCCTCGAAATGCAGGCCGGTGGTGGGCTCGTCGAGAATGTAGAGCGTGCGTCCCGTGTCGCGCTTGCTGAGTTCGGTCGCGAGCTTGACGCGCTGCGCCTCACCGCCCGACAGCGTGGTCGCGCTTTGTCCGAGGTGGATGTAGCCGAGCCCGACGTCGTTGAGCGTTTGCAGCTTTTGCGCAATACGGGGCTGATTTTCGAAGTTCGCCAGCGCGTCCTCGACCGTGAGCTCAAGCACTTCGCTGATCGACATCCCACGGAAGCGCACTTCGAGGGTCTCGCGATTGTAGCGCTTCCCCTTGCAGGTCTCGCAGGTGACGTAGACGTCAGGAAGGAAGTGCATTTCGATCTTCACGAGTCCGTCGCCCTGACACGCCTCGCAGCGCCCGCCCTTCACATTGAAGGAGAAGCGGCCCGGACCGTAGCCGCGGAGCTTGGCCTCCGGCATCTCGGCGAAGAGTTCGCGGATCGGGGTGAAGAGCCCGGTGTAGGTCGCGGGGTTTGAGCGCGGCGTGCGACCGATCGGACTCTGATCGATGTCGATGACCTTGTCGAGATGCTCGAGTCCGGTGACGCGCTTGTGCGCACCCGGAATCACGCGCGCGCGGAAGAAGTGGCGCGCGAGCGAGCGCTGGAGAATGTCCTCGACGAGCGTCGATTTTCCGGAGCCACTCACGCCGGTGACGGCGACGAACAACCCGAGAGGAATCTCGAGATCAACATTCTGGAGGTTGTGCTCCGTGGCCCCCTCGACGCGTAACACACGCCGCGGGTCGCGTGGGCGACGCTCGGCCTTCCATTCGATCTTCTTCTTGCCGGAGAGATACTGGCCGGTGATCGACTTGGGGTTCGCAATCACTTCGGCGACCGTTCCGGCGGCGATCACCTCGCCGCCGTGCTTGCCGGCACCGGGTCCGAGGTCGATCAGGTGATCGGCCTCCATGATCGTCTCCTCGTCGTGCTCAACGACCAGCACCGTGTTGCCGAGGTCGCGCAGGCGCTTGAGGGTGCCGAGCAGGCGGGCGTTGTCGCGCTGGTGTAAGCCGATGCTGGGCTCGTCGAGGATGTAGAGCACACCAACCAGGCGAGAGCCGATTTGCGTGGCGAGACGGATACGCTGCGCCTCGCCACCGGACAGCGATTCGGCGCTCCGGTTGAGCGTGAGGTAATCGAGCCCCACGTCGACCAAGAACCGCAGGCGCTCCCGCACTTCCTTCTGGATTGGTCCCGCGATTCCTGCGTCGAGCCCAGGCGTTCCGGGGGCGCGTAGCGGAATGGAATCCACAAAAGCGTAGGCGTCGCTGACCGACATCTCGCCGAACTCGCCGATGTTGCGCCCGGCGACCGTCACCGCGAGCGACTCGGGTTTCAGGCGCAATCCGTTGCACTCTAGGCACTGACCGACGAGCATGTACTCTTCGAGTTCCGTGCGGATCGCGTCGCTACTGGTTTCCTGGTAGCGGCGCTGCACATTCGAGAGGATGCCTTCCCAGCGCCCTTCGACGGCGGGCTCGCCCTTTTTCTTTGAGTGCCCGAACAGGAGGGTCTCCTGCACCTTGGGCGGGATTTTTCCCCACGCGGTGTTCAGCTCGAACTTGAGCTGCTTCGCGAGTCCTGGGAGGATGACCTTCCGCAGATAACCATCGGGTTCGCCCCAGGGGAGCACGACCCCTTCGAGGATCGAGATGCTCGGATCGCCGAGGACGAGCTCGGCGCTCGCGGAGCGACTCGTACCGAGTCCGCTGCAGGCCGGGCACGCGCCGAAGGGGGAGTTGAAGGAGAAGTGCCGCGGCTCGAGTTCGGGGAGCGAGAGTCCGCAGGTTGGGCAGCCGTACTTCTCGCTGAAGAGCTGGCGCTCGGTGGAATCCCCATCGCCGTGGCGCACGAGTTCGACGAGCCCATCGGCCAGTCGGAGCGCGGTCTCGATGGAATCGGCCAAGCGACCGCGATCTTCGACGCGGACGACCAGTCGGTCGACGACGACGGACACGTCGTGATTCACGCGACGGTTGAGGGCGGGCGGCGCGCTGAGCTCGATGAGCGCGCCGTCGACCACTGCGCGAACAAACCCCTGCTTGCGCGCGGACTCAAAGAGATCTTTAAACTCGCCTTTGCGTCCGCGGACGAGCGGGGCGAGCACTTCGATGCGCGTGCCTTCCGGCCAGCCGAGGATCGTGTCGGCGATCTGTCCCGCACTCTGCCGCTCGACTGGGCGGTTACAGTTCGGGCAGTGCGGCGTTCCGGCGCGGGCGTAGAGCAGGCGCAGGTAGTCGTGAATCTCGGTGACGGTGCCGACGGTTGACCGCGGATTGTGGCCGGCGGTTTTTTGCTCGATGGAGATGGCCGGCGACAGCCCTTCAATGGCGTCGACGTCGGGCTTTTCCATGAGGCCGAGGAACTGTCGCGCGTAGGCCGAGAGCGACTCGACGTAGCGGCGCTGCCCTTCGGCGAAAATCGTGTCAAAGGCCAGCGAGCTTTTGCCCGAGCCCGATAATCCCGTGATGACCGTGAGACGGTCGCGCGGGATGGTCACATCGATGTTCTTGAGATTGTGTTCGCGGGCTCCGCGAACAATCAGCGCGTCTTCGGGCATAGCCTGATAAAACTGGGTAGGGCGCCCCCTTGTGACAAGCTCCGGACGGCGGGAACTTCTGCGGGGTACCGCCTTTTGCTGATGCCCGGCGTGACACGGAGTGGGCAAGTAGATTGTCACGGGAGACTGCGTTCACGGACCGCCCTCATTTCCCTTCGCTCTCGATTTTCTCGTTGCACTACACGCCAGGATCGCATTCCTTTGACTCCGACCAGTTGCCGCTCGGGGTGTTCGACACGGCCCCGACGGGAGGCGACCGTTCGTCGCTGGCCGCCGTGCTTGGGGAGTTGCCGCCGCGTGAGCCGCCCGTCTGCGGGGAGTGGTCGTTTGATGTGAGCGACGACTTTGATTCACGGGCCGCGTCGCTGGCCGCCGGCACTGCGTTGGCGCCGTCGTTGACCCCTGAGTTGCGACCGACCCCGATCCGGGCGCAGCCGATGACGAGCTTGCCCCCCGCACCGGTGCCGCCGCCGGTTGTGGTGGCCGTACCGGCGATTCCCGTACCGGCGATTCCCGTACCGGCGATTCCCGTACCGGCGATTCCCGTACCGGCGATTCCCGTACCGGCGATTCCCG